>NZ_CP179932.1:0-2500 GCF_047495475.1 Alcanivorax sp. IL2
TAGCTTCTAGCTTCTAGCTTCTAGCTTGGGGCTTGGGGCTTGGGGCTTGGGGCTTGGGGGTAGAAGAGACCTACTTAGGCAGCGAGCATGCTCGCTGTCCCTGCGGGACGCCTGCGGCGCCTCACCCTGGCACCTGCGGTGCATCGGGTGTCACATGGGCCCAAGAGTAGGGAGAGGAGCTCACCGTGATCCTAAATAAAACAAAAAACCCCCGACACTTTCGTGGCGGGGGTCTTTTGTTTTATTTAAGAGCCTGACGATGACCTACTCTCACATGGGGAAACCCCACACTACCATCGGCGATATGTCGTTTCACTTCTGAGTTCGGCATGGGATCAGGTGGTTCCAACACTCTATGGTCGTCAGGCAAACTGGTTTAGCTTTCGCTAAATTAGGTTGCCTCGCCGGTGTACAACATTGCTCACCGGCAAAGCCAATTGGGAATGAGAAGTGTGCTATTCAATGACGCAAGCGTCCAATCTCTGACACCGTATCTTTGCGGTCCTGGCTCTCGGAGCCGAGACTGCTTTGGTGTTATATAGTCAAGCCTCACGGGCAATTAGTACTGGTTAGCTTCACGCCTTACAACGCTTCCACACCCAGCCTATCAACGTTGTGGTCTTCAACGGCCCTTCAGGGGGGTCAAGCCCCCAGGGAGATCTCATCTTGAGGGAGGCTTCCCGCTTAGATGCTTTCAGCGGTTATCCCGTCCGAACGTAGCTACCCGGCAATGCCACTGGCGTGACAACCGGAACACCAGAGGTTCGTCCACTCCGGTCCTCTCGTACTAGGAGCAGCTCCTCTCAAATCTCCAACGCCCACGGCAGATAGGGACCGAACTGTCTCACGACGTTCTAAACCCAGCTCGCGTACCTCTTTAAATGGCGAACAGCCATACCCTTGGGACCGGCTTCAGCCCCAGGATGAGATGAGCCGACATCGAGGTGCCAAACACCGCCGTCGATATGAACTCTTGGGCGGTATCAGCCTGTTATCCCCGGAGTACCTTTTATCCGTTGAGCGATGGCCCTTCCATACAGAACCACCGGATCACTAAGACCTGCTTTCGCACCTGCTCGACTTGTAGGTCTCGCAGTCAAGCACCCTTCTACCTTTACGCTCGTTGCACGATGTCCGACCGTGCTGAGGGTACCTTTGTGCTCCTCCGTTACTCTTTGGGAGGAGACCGCCCCAGTCAAACTACCCACCACACAATGTCCCCGATCCAGATAATGGACCTAGGTTAGAACCTCAAACATGCCAGGCTGGTATTTCAAGGACGACTCCACGATGACTAGCGTCACCGCTTCAAAGTCTCCCAGCTATCCTACACAAGCAGGTTCAAAGTCCACTGTGAAGCTATAGTAAAGGTTCACGGGGTCTTTCCGTCTAGCCGCGGGTACACAGCATCTTCACTGCGATTTCGATTTCACTGAGTCTCGGGTGGAGACAGCGCCCCCATCATTACGCCATTCGTGCAGGTCGGAACTTACCCGACAAGGAATTTCGCTACCTTAGGACCGTTATAGTTACGGCCGCCGTTTACCGGGGCTTCGATCAAGAGCTTCGCCGAAGCTAACCCCATCAATTAACCTTCCGGCACCGGGCAGGCGTCACACCCTATACGTCCGCTTACGCGTTTGCAGAGTGCTGTGTTTTTAATAAACAGTTGCAGGGGCCTTTTCACTGCGACCGCCAATAGCTCAGAGAGCAAGTCTCATCACCGTCAGCGGCGTACCTTCTCCCGAAGTTACGGTACAATTTTGCCTAGTTCCTTCACCCGAGTTCTCTCAAGCGCCTTAGAATACTCATCCCAACCACCTGTGTCGGTTTGGGGTACGGTTCCTTATAACCTGAAGCTTAGAAGATTTTCCTGGAAGCATGGCATCAACCACTTCCCGGTCACAAAGGACCAGTGGTCTCGGTTCTCAGCCTTAAGGTGCCGGATTTGCCTAACACCTCAGCCTACGACCTTTCCCCGGGACAACCAACGCCCGGTAGGTATAGCCTTCTCCGTCTCTCCATCGCAGTTATAAGAAGTACGGGAATATTAACCCGTTTCCCATCAGCTACGCATTTCTGCCTCGCCTTAGGGGCCGACTCACCCTGCGCCGATTAGCGTTGCGCAGGAAACCTTGGTCTTTCGGCGTGGGAGTTTTTCACTCCCATTATCGTTACTCACGTCAGCATTCGCACTTGTGATATCTCCAGCATGCTTCTCAACACACCTTCACAGACTTACACAACGCTCCCCTACCACGTGCACTAAGTGCACATCCGCAGCTTCGGTATCCAGTTTGAGCCCCGTTACATCTTCCGCGCAGGCCGACTCGACTAGTGAGCTATTACGCTTTCTTTAAAGGGTGGCTGCTTCTAAGCCAACCTCCTAGCTGTCTGAGCCTTCCCACATCGTTTCCCACTTAACTGGAATTTGGGGACCTTAGCTGGCGGTCTGGGTTGTTTCCCTCTTCACGACGGACGTTAGCACCCGCCGTGTGTC
>NZ_CP179932.1:7500-3465000 GCF_047495475.1 Alcanivorax sp. IL2
TGATCAACAGCGACGACAAGCTGCAGCGGCTGACCAAGATCCGCCCAGGCGAAACCCTTCAGGTCACCGTGGATAACGACAACCGACTGACTCAGGTGCAGTACCACCCCTCCAAAGTGGAAACCCTCACTGCCCGCCTCAGGGGCGGCGGCTGGGAAACCCGTCTGAGCCAGCGCGAATACCAGAAACAGACCCGCTTTGCCGAGGCGGACATCACCGACTCCCTGTTTCTGGCCGGCGCCGCTGCCGGCATCAGTGACAAGCTCACCATGCAGCTGGCCAATCTGTTTGCCTGGGACGTGGATTTCGTCCTCGATATTCGCCGGGGCGACCGGTTCCGCATTATTTATGAAGAGCTGTACCTGGACGGCGAGAAAGTGGGCGAGGGCGACATCCTGATGGCCGAGTTCTGGAATCAGGACCGCCATCTGACCGCCTTCCGCTACGAAACCCGGTCCGGCGATGTGGAATACCTGGATATCAAGGGGGACTCCATGCGCAAGGAGTTCATCCGCACCCCGGTGGCCTTCTCCCGAATCAGTTCGCGCTTCAACCTGAGCCGCAAACACCCGGTACTTAATCGGATTCGCGCCCACAAAGGCATCGACTATGCCGCCCCGTCCGGCACTCCGATCAAGGCCGCCGGCGATGGCAAGGTGATCTTTGCCGGGGTAAAGGGAGGCTACGGCAACGTGATCATTCTCAAACACGGCCAGATCTATACCACCCTTTACGCGCACATGCGCAGTTTTGCCAAGGGCATCCGCGTCGGCAAACGGGTCAAACAGAGCCAGACCATTGGCTATGTGGGCGCCTCCGGCCTCGCCACCGGTCCGCACCTCCACTACGAATTCCGCATTAACGGCTCTCACCGCAATCCGCTCACCGTGCCCCTGCCCAAGGCGCGAGGCATCAACGACAATGAGCGTTCGGAATTCCTGATTGCCGCCAATCGCCTCAAGGCCCAGATGACCCTGTTCGCCGAGGCCTCAACCCTGGCAAGCAGCGATGTCCTCTGACACCCCTGGCGATTACCTGATTGGCCTGATGACCGGCACCAGCGTGGATGGCATCGACGCGGTGCTGACCCGGATCGGTGACGGACATTTCTCCCTGCAGGGAACCCTTAACCAGCCTCTGCCCGACGCCCTGCAAGACGCGGTACTGGCCCTCTGCCAGCCTGGCGACAACGAAATTGACCGGGCCGGCACCGTCAGCCGCCAACTCTCCCTGTGCTATGCAAAGGCCTGCCAGACCCTGCTGGAACAAACCGGCCTGAAGCCCGAGCAGATACGCGCCATTGGCTGCCACGGCCAGACCGTACGCCACCGGCCCGGCGAAAGTGGCTTCAGCCTGCAGCTGGGCTGCCCGGATACCCTGGCGGTGGAAACCGGCATCAGCGTGGTGAGCAACTTCCGCAATAAGGACATGGCGCTGGGCGGCCAGGGGGCACCCCTGGTCCCGCCTTTCCACCAGCAACTGTTTGCCCGCCCCGGCCAGCGCCGCGCCATTGCCAACATCGGTGGCATGGCCAACGTGACCCTTCTGGACGGCAACACCCTGCTGGGCGGCTTCGATAGCGGCCCGGGCAATGTACTGATGGATCACTGGATCCAGCAGCACCGCCAGCAACCGTTCGATCGCAACGGTGACTGGGCCGCTGGCGGCGAGCCAGACACGACGCTGCTGGCACAGCTGCTGGATGATCCCTACTTCCGTCTGCCTCCCCCCAAGAGCACCGGTCGCGAGCTTTTCCATGGGGACTGGCTGGCACAGCACCTTCCTGGCCACAGTGAACCACAACAGGTTCAGGCCACCCTGGCCGAGCTGACTGCCTGCAGCATCAGTGACGCACTGAGGGATTTCTCCCCGCAGCAACTGCTGGTGTGCGGCGGCGGCGCCCACAACCACCACCTGCTGGCACGGCTACAGCATCATCTGGGTATTCCTGTGACCAGCACCGAGAGCGAGGGCCTGCACCCGGATTGGGTAGAAGCCGCCGCCTTTGCCTGGCTGGCATGGGCACGCTTGGAGAGAAGGAACGGGAATGCGCCGGTGGTCACCGGGGCGTCCAGAGAAGCCATTCTGGGCCAGGTCACCTTGCCCTGAAAGGCGAAGAGCCGCCTCTCATAACCTCGCCATCCCCCTTAGGAGCGGCGCTCTCTGTGCCCCACGGGTATGAGCCGCGAGCCATCCGGCCTTTATCGCAAGCAAATTCGCGGCTCGAGCGCCGCTCCTACGGAGGATTAGAAAACTGTGCGGCCGTATGGCCAGAGTGGGAGAGGATCGTCGAGGGGAAGGACTAAACCAGCCAGAGCGCCAGCATGGCACAGCTGACGCCCAGGGTGGCGCCAGCGAGGATATCGCTGGGGTAATGCACGCCCAGCAGCACCCGTGACAGCCCTACCATCACCGCCAGACCCAGCGCCAACAGCATCACCGGCGGGTAGAACACGCAGAGCAGGGATGCCATCACAAAGGCGGCCGCAGTATGGCCGGAAGGGAAACTGAAGCGATCTGCCGGCTGGATAAACGCAGACAGGCTTTCCAGTGCATCCGCAGGACGCGGTCGTTTGATCAGGCGCTTCAACAACACGAACAGCGGCACCTCCAGGGCGTAGGCGGCCATGGCGGTAAGGGCAAATACACTGCCCCCCTGCCGATCCATCCACCAGATCAGCAGTGTCAGGGCCACATAGAAGGGCCCATCGCCGAGCCTCGACACCAGACGGGCCATACGAGCGCGACGGGCAGCCTGGGGCTGCTGAAGCAACCAGCACATGGCGCGGGTGTCCGCGGCGGTCATTCTTTGAAATGTGGGTTTAGTAGTCATCATGGGGACAGTGTCTCCCACGAAAACGACGGAAAGTTGATCAAACGGTGAAGGTTTTGTGACAGCAGGAAAAGCTGCACGCTTCATGCAACACACGCCTGTGGGAGCGGTCGTTCGACCGCGAAAGTGGCTGGCAGGGCGGTTATTTCAAAAACCGGGGAGAATCGCGGTCGAACGACCGCTCCCACAGAGGGACAGGAAAGCCTAGACGGAGAAAGAAGACCCGCAGCCGCAGGTAGTGGCCGCATTGGGGTTGCTGACCACAAAGCGCGAGCCCATCAGCCCCTTCTCGTAGTCCACCTGGGAACCATCAAGATACTGGATGCTCATGGCATCGACCAGCAGGGTAACGCCTTCCTTTTCAACGATGGTGTCGTCGTCGTTGACCGCCTCATCGAAAGTGAAGCCATAGGAAAAACCGGCACAGCCTCCCCCCGTGATATACACGCGCAGCTTGAGTTGCGGATTGCCTTCGTCGTCACGCAGTTCCTTGACCTTGGCGGCGGCGGCATCGGTGAATGAGATCGGGGCGGTTTCGGTCATACTCTCGCTAGCAACGGATGGCGGATTGGCCCGTGGCCGATAAGGCCAACGGGCTGATTATGTTCCAGTACCCGACTAAAACAGTCAAGAATTATTCAGCTACCGCAGACTTGGTCGCGGTCTTGCCGGCATTCTTGCCCGTGGCATCCGGTGCCGGCAGGTTGCGACGCTCATCATCCAGCCGCACCAGCTTGCCGTTTACCCGGGCCCCCATGACCATTTCGATCATCAGGTAATAGACATTCCCTTCCACAGCGGCTTTCTCTGCCAGCTCCAGATTCTCGGTAGCGTGCACATCCCCTTCCACACGACCGTTAATGATGACATTGGGCACCTGAATCTCACCTTTGACCACACCTGTCTCACCAATAATCAGACGGCCACCGTCCTTGCCCACACTGATATTGCCTTCCACGGTGCCTTGCACGTGCAGGCCACCAGTGAATTCGATATCACCCCGAACCGTGGCGCTGGGCGCGACCAGGGTGTGGTTACGATAGTCCTGGGACGAACCGGATGTACTACCTGTTGCGGATTTCTTGTCTCGGCCAAGCACGGGTCTCTCCTACTGCCATTTTACGGTTTTTTGTATCTGATAACGGTTTCTGCCACCGCTCTCAGCTTCTACGTCCACAGCGTCCAGCTCCACCCCTTCCGGTACCTGAAAGCGGCCACTCAGCTCCTGAAAGTAACGAAACCGGAAGCGCGTCTCACTGCCATCTTCCAGCCAGTCGGTTCCCTTTCGGGAAAAAGCCTCACCATCACGGCTGCCACGCAGGGTCAGACTGATGTCGCCAGACAGATAATTGCGGTTATCCCCTGCCTGCACCAGCACCAAGCGGTAGCGGTAAAAGCCGTTTTCATCATCCGGCTGCAGCACCATTTTTTCAATCTGCAGCCCTTCACTGGCACCCGGCGCCATGACGCTCTTGTAAAACACCACCGCCTCTTCCAGCTCGGCGGCCTGATCGCGCAGGGATTTTATCTCCTGGCGCAGGGTTTCCCGGGCCTCCCGGGTGACTTCGGTATCGGTGCGGTAAAGAGCCAGCTCATTACGAGCCGCTTCCAGCTCACGCTTGGCGGTCTTCAGATCGCTGCGCAGGCGCTGGTTGGCCGCAGAAGTATCCAGGGCGCCACTGCTACCGGTCCAGAAACCGCCGGCAAACAGCACTACGGCGAGGATCAACAGGGCTACGGTCCACAACCGGCGGCGTTTTTTCTGCCGGGACGGACTCACCGGCATCAGCATCACATCATCAATGCCTGCCCGACTTTTCGGTTTGCGTGCCATATCAGGGCATCAGCGGAACGACTGCCAGTCCCGCCCCTTCATCCAGCCCGAACATGATATTCATCGCTTGCACCGCCTGCCCGGAGGCTCCCTTGACCAGGTTGTCGATCACCGACAGTACCACAATCACGTTCTCGCCCCGGGGCTGGTGCAAGGCAATCCGGCAGGTGTTGGCGCCTTTCACGAAACGGGTCTCCGGGTGGCTACCCAAGGGCATCACATCCACAAAGGGCTCATTGGCATAACGGGCCTCATAGGCCGCCTGGATCTCTTCCAGCGACGGCGATTGGTCGGTGAGCAGCCCATAGAGAGTGGCATGAATACCGCGGATCATGGGAATCAGGTGCGGCACGAAGGTGGCCCTGACCGGCCCACCGGCGATATCCGTCAGGCCTTGTTCGATTTCCGGCAGGTGACGGTGACCACTGGCGCCATAGGCCTTGTAGCTCTCACCAGCTTCCGCCAGCAGCATGGGCACCTTGGCCCCCTTGCCGCCACCACTGGCACCACTGGCCGCATTGGCAATCAGTTGGTCCGGCTTGATCCAGCCGTTTTCCAGCAATGGCAGGTAGCCAAGCTGGATGGCGGTGGGATAACAACCGGCACAGGCCACCAGTCGCGCATCACGCAACTTTTCCCGGTTCACTTCCGGCAAGCCGTACACCGCGTCCGCCAGCAATTCAGGGCACGCATGCGGTTCACCGTACCAGTCGCTCCACAATTCATGGTCACGCAGCCGGAAATCCGCGGACAGATCCACCACCCGCACGCCGGCATCCATCAGCTCGGGCATCATGCGCATGGCCACATTGTGGGGGGTCGCGAAAAACACCACGTCACAGGCGGCCAGCCGCTTCACGTCCGGCTCGCTAAAGACCAGGTCGGTGCGTCCGCGCAGGGAGGGGAACAGATCCGCCACCGCGGTACCTGCCTCCCCCCGGGAGGTAATCACATCCAGAGCCACATGGGGGTGGTTGACCAGCAGGCGCAACAATTCCACCCCAGTGTATCCGGTACCACCAACTACGCCGACCTTGAGGGGCTCTGCCATATCATTCTCCACCCTGCTAACCAGGGAACTGCATTTAACAAATGACCCCGCATGATAGGGGCGCCACCCGAGACCGGCAACTTATCCGGGTAATTGCCGTTCGGGTTCCTTCCCCGCGGCCCGTTCCGCGCCCCCGTCCTCACCTTTTTCCCGGGGTTTTTCCAGCGCCATGCCGCGCCCATCCGACAGCCGCTCTGCCAGGGAATCATAAAGCGGGCGGGCCCAGACGATCTTGGCCACCGCCGTTGCCAGAAACGCCCCGGCCATCAGCGGCAACAGGATGTCATGGCGGTTACCGGTCAGCTCCATGACGATCACAAAAGAGGTAATGGGACGCTGGATCACGCCAGCCAGAAAGGCGGCCATGGCTACCAGGGTAATCCCCACCAGGGAAGACTCCGGGAAGAACCCGCCAATGACATTGCCGAACCCGGCCCCCGCAGCCAGGCTCGGCGAGAACAGTCCGCCGGGAATGCCGGTGAAGTAGGACACCAGAGTGGCGGACATTTTGGCCAGGGCAAAACTCCAGTTCCCCGGGTGCTCCCCGTCCAGCAGGGTACTGGCCTGCTCGTAGCCACTGCCATAGGTGGCACCACCGGTGAGCAGCCCCAGCAACACCAACACCAGCGCGCACATCAGCACCACTCGATAGGGGTGCGCCCTGGCATGGGGAGAAAGAAACTGACTGCCCTTGATCAGCAACCGGCTGAACAGGCCGCCGAACAGACCACATACCAGTCCGGTGACGCCAATCGCCGCCCAGTCCCGGGTAATATCCAGGGCGCCCTGCGGATGCCCGAAAAAGCTGTAGTGCCCCATGATCATCAGCACCACCACACCGGACAGGATAATGGCCAGAATCAGGGTACCGCTGGTGCGCTGCTCGAAGGAGCCGGACAGCTCCTCAATGGCGAATACAATGCCGGCCAGCGGCGCATTGAACGCCGCCGACACCCCGGCGGCCCCACCGGCCACGATCAGGGAATTATCCACATATTTCTGATTCAGGCGTCCCAGCCGACCCACCGAATACATCATTGCGGCGCCCATATGCACACTGGGGCCCTCGCGACCGATACTGGCGCCGCACAGCAACCCCAGGCAGGTCAGAATGAACTTGCCGAAGATCACACGCAGAGAAAGAAAGGTGGGGCGCAGCCAATGGTAGCGCTGCTTGAGCACCACCAGCACCTGGGGAATACCACTGCCCTGGGATTCGGTGCCCAGCTGACGCATCAACCAGACAATCAACAGCATGCCCAGCGGCGTAATCAGCACCGGCAACAGCGGCGATTGCTCGTGTATCTGGATAAAAGTGTGTGACGCCAGTTCTGCCACCCAGGCGAACGCCACCACCAGCAACCCCACCAGCACGGCACCGATCCAGAACACCGCGCGCAGCTTCCAGTCTTCCCAGGACCCCAACTGACGACGACTCACGCGGCGAGTGCGAAACAGGTAGTAACGCATCAGACGACGATGGCGTGGCCGCTTATTCACGGGACTCCTTGGCAATCAATGCAGGTTGACGAAACAATGGCAGGAAGTCGGTATAGTCTACGCTCTGACTTCCGATCCCTCCACTCACTACACTGCGGAGATTTGCCACATCATGATGCAGTTCGCCCTGGACCACCTGCTCTGGATCAAAGCGTTCCACCTGATCGCCGTGATCTGCTGGTTTGCCGCCATCTTTTACCTGCCGCGACTGTTCGTCTATCACGCCATGGCGGAAGACACCGTCAGCCGGGAACGCTTCAAGGTGATGGAACGCAAACTGTACCGGGGCATCATGAACCCCAGCATGATCGTCACCGTGCTGCTAGGCCTGTGGATGCTGGTGGCCAACTGGGACGCCTACAAAGGCTTCGGCTGGATGCACGCCAAACTGACCCTGGTGTTCCTGCTGATCGGCTATCACCACGTCTGCCTGGCCTACCTGAAAAAATTCGCCGCCGACGCCAATACCAAAAGCGACAAGTTTTACCGAATCTTCAATGAGATCCCCGTGTTTCTCCTGGTGGCCATTGTTATATTGGCGGTAGTGCGACCATTCTGAAAAACGCTTAACGCCTGACACCGGACGAGAAGATCGCCCGCACGTCAGGCGTCCAGCGTCAGGCATGCTTTTATGAAACCCAATATTCTCGTCATCGCTGGCCATGACCCTTCCGGGGGAGCCGGTATCCATGCAGACATTGAAGCCATTCGGGCCCTGGGCGGCTTTGCTTCCACCCTGATCACCGGGCTCACCGTGCAGAACAGCCAGAACGTTCGCGGTTTTCGCCTTACCGACGTGGAGCTGCTGCGCCAGCAGGCCACCGCCCTGCTGGAAGACTACGACTTCCAGGCAGTGAAAATCGGCATGACCGGTTCCGTGGCCATTATCGATTTTATCGCCGAGCTGTTGCCGCAACTGCCCGGCGTGCCCGTGGTGCTCGACCCGGTGCTGGCCGCCGAAGCCGGCGGCAGCCTGGCCAGCGAATCCCTGGCCGACGCCATGCTGGAAAAGCTGGCCCCCCACTGCGACGTGATGACCCCGAACCTGCCCGAAGCCCAGGCACTCACCGGCAGGCAATACGTGGCTGACTGCGGCGACGAACTGGTTAAACGCACCGGCAGCGCCGCCCTGATCACCGGCACCCACGACGACACCGACCAGGTCACCAACCATCTGTTCAGCGCCGACGGTGAACAACAGTGGAACTGGGAGCGTCTGCCACACAGCTATCATGGCTCCGGCTGCACCCTGGCGTCGTCCATTGCCTGCCTGCGCGGCCACGGGGAATCCCTGGCCAACGCAGTGGCAGACGGCCAGGCCCATGTGGACCGTTTCCTGCGCAACGCCTTCCGCCCGGGCCAGGGCCAGCACGTCCCCGACCGGCGATGAAGCACCCCGCCATCCACGGTCTGTACGCCATCACCGACCCGGCCCTGATCCCCGATCGGCAATTACTGCCAGCCGCAGAGGCGGCTCTGCGCGGTGGCGCCCGCCTGCTGCAATACCGGGACAAGACCGCCACCCCGGAGCAACGGCGCCAGCGCGCCGCCCAGCTGCAAGCCCTGTGCCGACAGCATGGCGCCCTCTTTCTGGTCAACGATGACCCAGCCCTGGCCGCCGACATTGATGCCGACGGCGTCCACATCGGTCAGAGCGACGGCGGCATCGCCCGCGCCCGGCGCTTGCTGGGTCCGGGCAAGATCATTGGCGTTACCTGTCATAGCGATCTGGCCCTGGCAGAACAGGCCGCCGCGGCAGGCGCTGACTACGTGGCCTTCGGGCGCTTCTTCCCCTCTCGCACCAAACCGCAGGCACCACCCGCTGATCCGGCCATCCTCGACCGGGCCCGTCAGCGGCTGACGATTCCGCTGGTCGCCATCGGCGGCATTGACCCTAGCAACGGCGACCAGCTACTGAAGCTAGGCGCAGACGCCCTGGCCGTAATCCACGCCCTTTTCTCCGACCCAGCACCCGATCAGGTAGAGCAGGCAGCGCAGCAGCTAAGTGCCCTGTTTTAGCGCTGTCTGAACCCCAAACAACCCTGCACGCCCGTTCAGATAGCGAAGAATGGGATACGCCGCACAACATACCGGACCGCAGGTAAGCAAAATCCCCCACAACGTCTACACCGAAATAACCACACCGAAAATACGAAAAACCCAGTAAGGGGGAGAACCACCCATGGCAATGCGCTTCCGTCGGCCACTGGCATCCTGGCTCGGCCTGCTGTTGGCTACCCTGCTTTTCCCGGGCAGCCATGCAGCCGCTGCAGACCCTCAAACCAGCACCGAACTGTTTATTGATGGCAGCCTTTACCGGGCGGTACTGGAACCCAGCAGCGCCCGGATCGGCATGTCCGACGCGGACCGCAAACTCCTTCAGGGCAATCACTACAGCGGCTCTCTGGAACAGGTTCCGGGAAGCTGGGTGCGCCTGTCCCAGCTCGAAGATGACTGGTCCGGGGTGGTGTCACTGAATGGCGAAATGCACATTATCGACAGCGCCGCGTTCAGCCAGCACAACAACCTCCCCGTTGCCCGTTCCCTGCAAAGCCTGCAGGCACCCGGGACTTGCGGCGTAGGCAATGGCACCCACAGTTCCCTGGAACTGCCGACCCGGGAAGGGGCCAGCGCTCGTTCAGGCGAGTACCACATTGCCGCGGCCACCCTGGAAGAGATGTGCACCGAGCAGGTGGACGGTGTCTGCCTGCTGCCGGAGAAGTACCTGATCGTCGACCACCTGTTTCAACAGAAGCACCCGGATACCTATCAGGACAAGGTGGTGGAACTGCTCAACATCATCGACGGTTTCTACCGCAACGATCTGAACATGGTGTTCGACAACCTGCATGTGGAATTTCCCAGTGAGGAGCTGCTACTGGAGTCCACCAGTTCCAATGAACTGCTTGTGGATTTGCGCGACAAGTACCACACCTTCCCGTTTGCCGACACCTCCAGTTCCAGCCCATTGATCGAACTGCTCTCAGGCCGTGAATTCGATGGCTCCACGGTGGGCCTTGCCTATGTCGGCACCCTCTGTAATACCAATGGCTACGCCACCGGCGTCACCCAGGAGTACGTCAACATTCCCCTGACGGCCATCGTCATGGCCCATGAGATCGGCCATAACTTCGGCGCCAACCACGACAATGTGGAAGCCGACCAGGTCGACAACCCGGAGCGTTACTGCGGCAACGGCTATATCATGTCCAGCTATGCCGACCCCAGCGCCACCGGCTTTTCCAGTTGCTCGGTAACCCAGATGACAGCCAAGGTCGACAGCCTGGGCAACCACGATGCCTGCTTCAACTACCCGGTGGATGCAGGATTCAGCGCCGACAGCGCCAACCCGGAGAGCTTCGACAACAGCACCGGCACCACCCTGGCCCTGGCCTTTACCGTGGACTACCAGCAAGCCTCGCGAGCACCGGACCAAATCCAGCTGCAGGGGACTCTCAGCAATGCCCGGATCGACCAACTGACCCTGCCTGATGGTGACTGCAGCATTGCCCCGGATCAGCGCAGCTATAGCTGCTCTCTGACACCGCCCTTCGCCCCTGCCAGCCTGACACTACGCATCATCAGCAGTACCCCGGCTGACGCTCTCCTGACACAGACAGCCACGATCAGTGGCAGCGAAGTGAAAGACATCCTTTCCGGTAACAACCAACTGAGCACCCCTCTGGCCTATAACATTGTGTCCAGCCAGCCGAACGACCTGCAGGCCCAGGTCCAGCAGGAGCCACCACAGGTGACTCTGACCTGGACCGACCGGGCGTTTACCGAAACCGGCTACCGGGTCGAGCGCTCCAGTAACAACAATAGCTGGGCGCCGCTGATCAGCCTTCCGGCTGACAGCGAAACCCACATCGACACCGGCATCGACACTGATCTCAACTATCAATACCGCGTCATTGCCGAAGGCAGCGACATCACCGGCGACAGCTCAAACATCGTCAGCATCATGGTCGAAGGCACACCGGCAGCCCCGGTCAACCTGGCCACAGCCTTGGCGCAAGGCGGCATCCAGTTGACCTGGGGCGACCAGGCGGACAATGAACAACGCTACGAAATCCAGCGCCGCCGGGACGACAATGGCAGCTGGACAGCCTGGACCCGTCTTGTCGAAGACCTGGCCACGAACAGTGAGCAATATCTGGACAGCACCGCTGTGCTCGGCGAGCGCTACCAGTACCGCGTCATTGCCCATAACGCCACGCTGGCTTCCGCTCCATCCAATTTGGCCGAGATTCAGTTTGGTTCACGGCCCGAAGCGCCCTCCAACCTGACCAGCCGCCTGCTGGAAGACGCCGTCCGCCTGACCTGGCAGGACAATGCGGACAACGAAACCGGCTTGCGGATTCTGCGCCAGCAATTCAACGGGCAGACCTGGAGCGAGTGGCAAAGTATCGCCGAGCTGGGCAGCAACCAGACCCGCCACGATGACAGCTCAGTCCTCGCAGGCACGCTATACCGCTATCAGGTGCAGGCCTTCAATGCCGTGGGCCCCTCACCGCTCAGTAACAGCGCGGAGCGGCTCTTCGAGCGCGCACCGGCTGCCCCTGACAACCTGCAGGCACAGCGCCAAAACACCGCCGTGGTATTGCAATGGCAGGATAATGCCGACAATGAATTCGGCTTCCGCATCGAACGCCAGCGCCGGGACGGCGATACTTGGCTGGCTTGGCAGGCCATCGCTGAGCTGAATGCCGACAGCACCCGCTACAACGATACCCGAGTCACCATCGGCAACCGTTATCGCTACCGGGTAGCCAGCCTCAACAGTGCAGGCAGCTCCACGCCCTCGGCGGCGGCGACCATCGCCCTGAACAACGACATCACTCCAACCGGCGATGACAACACCCTCAACGACGGCACTGTGCCACAAGATTTCGGCGATGACGGCGGTAGCGCAGGCTTCCTGACCGGCCTGCTGGCACTGCTGGTGTTGCTGCGTCGTAGAGGCAATACCCCATGCTGAACTCGCACCCGCTGATAACACTGCTGCTTGCCACCCTGCTGTCCGCCTGTCAGGCGGGCAGCAACGCCAGCGAAAACGATCCCCTGGCCGAGGCCCGGCAGCGCTGGGCCGACCAGGGCCTGGAGCACTACCGCTACCAGGCCCGCCAGCAATGCTACTGCGGCGCAGGAGCGCTGCAGCCTGCCAGCATCCTTGTCAGCGACCAACAGGCCCGGCTTGAAGACCCGGCTAACCAGGAGCTGCGCCCCCTGGCCCGCACCGTGGAAGCCTGGTTTGCCCTGATTGAGGAAAAACAACGCAAAGGGTGGCACCAGGTAGAGGTGGACTACCACCCAGAGCAGGGTTATCCCCGCCATATCCGCCTGGATTTCGATCCACGCATGGCGGATGACGAGCAGCAATACTGGATCAAGGATCTGGCGCCGACAGCGGCCACCCCCTAACCCCCGGACGCCCTACTGGCCAAGCCGTCACTCACCCCTCATAATGCCGCCACTTTCCGTGGCGGGCCCTGGTGATCTATGCGGAAAGTTCTGTAACAGTTCGCTGCGCCAAAACACCCAGCTCTGTGTTGAGAAAACTTGAATTAGACCCACTAGTCCTGCGCTTTCTCGCCTTGATCTGGATGTTTTGGCTTTGCTCCGTTGTCACATAACTTTCCGCATGGATCACAGGCTCGCCCGTGTCACGGGGTCTTCATGCCCCGACGACACCATCAACCGTAATTTCCCGTGTGTGCTCAGGCGCACACCCGCCGCCCGCGCGGCCTGCGATGCCAGGCATCGCCAACAGCCAGACAAAGAGGACTCCCCATGAGCCGCAAGCACTCCGAACAGCTTTTCCGTCAGGCCCAGAAACACATTCCCGGGGGGGTGAATTCCCCCGTGCGAGCCTTCAAAAGCGTAGGCGGCACCCCGGTGTTTTTCCACTCCGCCAGCGGCGCCTATCTGCACGATGAAGATGACAACCGCTACATCGACTATGTGGGATCCTGGGGCCCGATGATCCTCGGCCACAACCATCCCCAGGTAATTGCCGCCGTGCAGGCAGCCGTGCAGAACGGCCTCAGCTTCGGCGCCCCCACCGCCACCGAAGTGGCCATGGCGGACAAGGTCTGCGAACTGGTGCCCTCCATGGACATGGTGCGCATGGTCAACTCCGGCACCGAAGCCACCATGAGTGCCATCCGCCTGGCCCGGGGCTATACCGGCCGCGACAAGATCATCAAATTCGAAGGGTGCTACCACGGCCATGTGGACAGCCTGCTGGTGAAGGCCGGCTCCGGCGCCATGGGCATCCCCGGCTCACCGGGCGTCCCCGCCGCCGTGACCGGCGATACCCTGGTGCTGGATTACAACGACGCTGCCAGCGTGGAAGCTGCCTTCAAGGAGTACGGCGACCAGATTGCCGCCGTCATCGTCGAGCCGGTGGCCGGCAACATGAACTGCGTGCCGCCCACCAAGGCGTTCCTGCAGGCCCTGCGCCAATACTGTGATGACCACGGCAGCGTGCTGATCTTCGACGAAGTCATGACCGGCTTCCGGGTGGCACTGGGCGGCGCCCAGGCGCTCTACGATGTGACCCCGGACATGACCACCCTGGGCAAGATCATCGGTGGCGGTATGCCGGTGGGCGCCTTTGGCGGCAAGAAATCCATCATGGAACACCTGGCACCGCTGGGCCCGGTCTATCAGGCAGGCACCCTGTCCGGTAACCCGGTGGCCATGGCGGCAGGGCTGACCACCCTCAACCTGCTCAGCGAACCCGGCTTCCATGAGG
The DNA here is from genome assembly GCF_047495475.1 of Alcanivorax sp. IL2. Taxonomy (NCBI): domain Bacteria; kingdom Pseudomonadati; phylum Pseudomonadota; class Gammaproteobacteria; order Oceanospirillales; family Alcanivoracaceae; genus Alcanivorax; species Alcanivorax sp. IL2. Next base: position 21,479 of record NZ_CP179932.1, read on the forward strand.
CGCTGACAGAAAAAACCACCCGCCTGCTGGATGGCATGACGGCAGCCGCCCACGCCGAAGGCGTCGCCTTCACCACCGCGCAAGCGGGCGCCATGTTCGGCTTGTTCTTCACCGACCAGAGCCGCATCAGCAGCTTTGCCGACGTGATGGCCTGCGACAGCGAGCGCTTCAACCGCTTCTTCCACGCCATGCTGGACCAGGGCGTGTACCTGGCCCCCAGTGCTTTTGAAGCCGGTTTCGTGTCAGCAGCGCACAGCGATGAGGATATCGAGGCCACCATTGCGGCAGCGCGCAAGGCGTTTGCGAAGGTGTAAAGGCCTGACAAGAATCTCACCTGTAGGAGCACCTCTTGAGGTGCGAACCGTGCCGCGCAAGCAGAGGTTTGTGAGCGACGCTTGCGTGAAAGCAGTATCGTTTTCCCTCGCCAAGGCTCGGGTTCGCGCCTCAAGAGGCGCTCCTACAGCGCCCTCATAAGCAAGGTCAGTCGCGAACCAGCGCCACCATCTTTCCACCAGTCAGCCCCAGCAGATCCTGCGGCGCCATGGCGATTTCCAGCCCGCGCCGACCGGCGCTCATGTAGATGGGATTGTGTGATTGGGCACTAAAATCCAGATACAGCGGCAACTGTTTTTTCTGCCCCAGCGGACTGATACCACCGAGTACATAGCCTGTCAGGCGCTGCGCCTTGTCCCCCGGACACATGGCCGCTTTCTTGCCGCCGTGGGCGCGGGCCAGACATTTCAGATCCAGTTGATGAGCCACCGGCACCATGGCCACCACCGGCTGTTCATCCACCAGTGCCAGCAGCGTCTTGAAGACGGTTTGCGGGGGCAGCTGCAAGGCGTCCGCCGCTTCCAGCCCGTAGCTTTGCGCCTTGGGATCATGGTCATAACTGTGCAATTGAAAGGAAACGCCGGCCTTTTTCGCAGCCTGCACCGCCGGTGTCATACCGGCCTGGCCTTGGGATTGCGCAACGCCGTCGCTTTGCTGCGGGCCTGACGGGCGCCGGATTTGTCACCCTGGCGATCACGGGCAGTGGCCACCAGATCCCACAAGCCAGCCCGGTAATCGTCATGCTCAGGAGCCAGTCGTAACGCCTTCAATGCGAAGCCTTCTGCGCCGCGGGGATCGCCCTCGGAAAGCCGCAACCCCGCCAGCTCCTTGTACAGCCAGGAGGAATCCGGGGCGATATTCAGGGCTCGCTCCAGATAACGCTCTGCAGCCGATGTCTGCCCCTGCTGACGGGCCTGTTCCGCCCGACTCAACAGGCCCAGTGCCGGCGAGCCTTCCAGTTCCTGACTGGCGGTCATCGGCTCTGCGGGTTCCTCCACCGGAGCACGGACCGCACAGCCCGCCAGCACCATACTGATCAGCATCAGCTGAACAAGCCTTTGCACACTCAACATCCTGACTATCCTTGAACAGCGCCACGGCAAGACCCGGCTGGGAATGCAGACGATCTGCAGCTGTAACCGGGACCGGCCTTATCGAACGCTGTGTTCTCAGTGGTAAAAGTTTGCTGCAACGCTAGTCAAACAGCCCCTTGAACCAGCCCTTGATGCCTTTCCCGGCTTCTTTTACCGAGCCACAGCCGTCGCTGTCCTGGGGAATCGAGGCTTCCAGCATCGGGTAGCGACGGGCATCGCCGCACCCCTCAGCACTAACGCGCTTGCCATCCGGGTTCATCCATACCCAGTCCACGCCGGCAGGCGGCGTCTGCGACAGGCTGCGCTGGGGGAGTTTACCCATCAGCTGCGCCCATACCGGCAAGGCACCGCTGGAGCCGGTAATACCCGCATTGCGGTTATCATCCCGGCCCACCCAGACTACCGCCAGATGGTTGGCAGAGAAACCGGCAAACCAGGCGTCACGGAAATCATTACTGGTGCCGGTCTTGCCTGCCACCTTGAGGTCCTGCGGCAATGACGCCCGGGCGGCACGGCCGGTCCCTTTCTCGACTACCTGCTGCATGGCCCACTGGGTCAGGAAGGCCGGGCCGGCATCCACCACCTCGTCGGTATTGACCGGGTAACGGGCCAGCGGCTTGGCTTCCTTGTCGAGCACATCGGTAATGGAGCGCAGGCGAGTGCTGAACCCACCCGTTGAAAGAGGCTGATACATCATCGCCACCTCGAACGGGGTCAATTCCAGGCTTCCCAGCAGAATACTCGGGTAAAGGGGAATATTGCGGGTCACCCCCAGGGTATTCATGGTGCCAGCCACCTTGTCCAGGCCCACATCCAGCCCCAGGCGAGCGGTGCCCTGATTGCGCGAATAGGTCAGCACATCCACCACCGGCATGGCGCCACGGGACTGATTGTCGAAGTTCTGCGGCGACCAGGTCGTGCCATTGGGCAGCGTGACTTCCACGGGCCCGTCTTCCACCAGGGTAGCCAGGGACCATTGCTTGGGCTGGCTCACCGCCGACAGCACCACCGCCGGCTTGGCCAGGGAGCCGATCGGGCGCTGGGCATCCAGGGCCCGGTTGAAACCGGCCTCCCGGGAGCTGCGATTGCTGACCAGCGCCAGCACATCGCCCTGGGCGGGCGCCACCACTACCACCGCACCATTAAGTTTTTTGCTTTCGTCAGGATCGCGGCGGTCGAGATGATCGCTCAGCGCCCCTTCGGCAGCGAGCTGGGCCAGCACATCCAGGGTGGAGTGAATACGTAGCCCCTCATCACTGAGCACCTCCGGCGGGTAATCCCGAGCCAGCTGCCGCCTTACCAGATCAATGAAGGCGGGGAATGCATAAAGCGCGGAGGCACCACGCGGCACCACTTCCAGGGAGCGGTTACTGTATTTGTCGTAATCCGCTTTCGACAGCGCCCCCTCATTCAGTGCCACCTTCAATACCGTGTTGCGACGCTCCAGGGAGCGCTCCGGGTGGCGGCGCGGGTCATACCAGCTGGGCCCCTTGAGCAGCGCCACCAGAGTGGCCAGATGATGGGGTTCCAGTTCTTCCAGAGGTCGACCGAACAGGAACTGGGCGCCCAGCCCCATGCCATGAATGGCCCGGGCTCCGTCCTGCCCCAGGTACACTTCGTTGAGGTATGCCTCGAGAATCTGCTCCTTGCTGTAATGCAGCTCCAGCAGCATGGCCATGGGCATTTCCAGGAGCTTGCGTGACAGGGTGCGCTCTGAGGTAAGCCAGAAATTTTTCACCAGTTGCTGTGTCAGGGTGCTGCCACCCTGAACCAGCCGCCCGGCTTTGACATTCGCCAGCATGGCCCGGGCCAGACCGCGCAGGGAAATGCCATGGTGGTCGTAGAAGGCCTGGTCCTCGGTGGCAATCAGCATCTCCACCAGTAGCGGCGGTACCTTGTCCAACGGCACCAGCACCCGGTCTTCCGCATGCTGGGGATGAATACTGCCGATCTGCAACGGCTCCAGGCGTGCCAGCCGATCACCGCCGGCCTCCAGGGACCGAACCTGACCACCAGACAGACTTAACCGGATCCGCTCCGCCTTTTCGCCGCCATCACTGTCGTTGAAACCACGGGTATGCAGCAGCAAGCTGTTGCCCTGCACCGCATAGCTGCCAGGGGTAGCCGCCCGGGAGTCGCGCCGATAGCGCATCAGATCCAGCAACTTGAGCATGTCCTCGCGGGACAGTACGCGGCCTTCATAAAGCTCTACCGGGCGCGCATACACCCGTGCCGGCAACTGCCAGACATGGGCATCAAAACGCTCGCGTACCAGCGCATCCAGGTAGGCCAGTCCCGCAGCCCCCAGCACCAGGCACACCAACGCGGCCTTGCCCACAAAGGACCAGCTGAACCAGCGACGTGGTTGTCCGCTGCTGCGTTTTTTTCGATTCGGTTGCCGCCGCGATCGCGCGGGGGACTTTTTCGCTTTTTTCGCCATGGCAGGGAGTATAGAGAAAAGTGTGAGTGTTTTATGAGTCTCTCTTGCCTTATCCGTTCCCTTCACAGTGATTTGAGTAAATTTTGCAACCTGACCCGGGGCGCCCATAATAGCCGCCCTTGCTTATCCGAACCGAAAGACGGAGCCTCCATGACGAAAAAATACGACGTTTATGCCCTCGGCAACGCCCTGGTGGATACAGAAATCGAGGTCAGCGACGCCTTCCTTGAGCGCATGGAGGTAGGCAAGGGCCTGATGACCCTGGTGGACGAAGCCCGTCAGGCGGAGCTGATCGCTGCTCTGGCCGACGAAGCCGAGCCTCATAAACAAACCAGCGGCGGTTCTGCCTGCAACACCGTGGTCGCCACCCGCTACTTCGGTGGCAACAGCTACTACGCCTGCAAGGTAGCGGACGACGCCACCGGCGACATCTTTGTCAACGATCTGACCGCCGCCGGCGTCGATACCAACATGAACGGCAGCCGCGACAGCGGCATTTCCGGCAAATGTCTGGTCATGCTGACGCCGGATGCGGAACGCACCATGAATACCTATCTGGGTATTTCCAGTCAGGTTTCCGAGGCGGAGCTGGACGAAGCCGCCATCGCCGCCAGCCACTATGTGTACCTGGAGGGTTATCTGGTCAGCGGTGACAGCTCCCGGGCGGCGGCCATCAAACTGCGCCAGCTGGCCGAGAAGCATGGCGTGAAAACCTCACTGACTTTCTCTGACCCGGCCATGGTGCAGTTCTTCAAGGACGGCCTGTCCGACATGCTGGGCGACGGCGTGGACCTGCTGTTCTGCAACGATGCCGAAGCCACCAGCTATACCGATACCGACAGCCCGGAAGCGGCGCTGGAAAAGCTCAAGACCGTATGCCGTTCCGCCGTCATCACCCTGGGCGCCAAAGGCGCGCTGGTGTGGGATGGCGAACAGACGCATCACATCGATCCGGTGCCGGTGAAGGCCATCGACAGTAACGGTGCCGGCGACATGTTTGCCGGTGCCTTCCTGTACGCCATCACCCACGGCCACGATTTTGCCGCTGCCGGCAAGCTGGCCTCTGCCGCCGCCGCCCGGCTGGTGACCGAATTCGGCCCACGCCTTTCTGCGGACGTGCATCAGGAAATGCGTCAGACCGTCCTTGGCGACTAATCGCCACTTAGCGAAGGGCAGACATGGCCTCAAGCCATCTCTGCCTGACCCAACAACGGCGGGGATGTGCTGCACCCCGCCCGATGAACAGCACACAGGTACGCCATGGAACACATCTGCAACGTGAACGACATCGAACACGAGAGCGCGCGGGAATTTCAGAAAGACGGCCAGCCCGTCATCGTGGTCAAATTTGATGGACAGATTCACGCTTACATCAACTGGTGCCCGCACCTGGGCATCGAACTGAACTTCATGCCTGACCAGTTCATGGATGGCGACAACCAGTTTCTCATGTGCGCCAACCACGGCGCCCTGTTCGACATTGATACAGGTGATTGCCTGTCCGGCCCCTGCAGCGGCGACAAGCTGATCCCGGTTCCCCTGGAAGTTCGCGGCGATGAAGTCTGGCTAGGCGAGGTAACACAACCGGCATGAGCCACCCCTTTGATGACCTTACCCCGGATTACATGCTGGATGCGGTAGACGCCGCCGGCTTCCTCAGCGACGGACGCCTGCTGCAACTGAACAGCTTCGAAAACCGGGTATACCAGGTGGGCCAGGAAGAGGGCCCGCCGGTAATCGTCAAGTTCTACCGCCCGCAGCGCTGGAGCGACGAACAGATTCTCGAAGAGCACGCCTTCAGCCTGTTCCTGGTGGAGCGGGACCTGCCCGTGGTTGCCCCCATCGAAAAGAATGGCACCACCCTGTTCCACTGCGACGGCTTTGCCTTTGCGGTGTTCCGCAGAGCGGGCGGCCACGCGCCAGAGCTGGACAACGACAACCATCTGGAACAACTCGGCCGCACCCTGGCACGCTGGCATGCCTGCGGCAGCGACCGCCCCTATCAGCTCCGCCACACCATGGACCCGGTCGCCGATATTCGTGCCGCCAGCACCTTTCTGATCAATGACGTGGTAGATCTGAATTACCGCAGCCAGTATCGGGATGTCTCGGGCCAACTGCTGGAAGCCATCGAACAACGCCTGCGCGATGTGGATTTCCCGCTGCTCAATGTGCATGGCGACTGCCATACCGGCAACATCCTGTGGCGCGATGACAAACCGCATTTTGTGGATCTGGACGACAGCCTGCGCGCGCCAGCCATGCAGGATCTCTGGATGCTGCTGTCCGGCGAACAGGACGAACAACAACATCAGCTACGCGTCCTCGCCAGCGGTTATGACACCTTTCTGCCCTTCCCCTGGCAGCAGGTTTCCCTGATCGAGCCATTACGCACACGCCGCATCATCTGCTACGACGCCTGGCTGGCCAAACGCTGGGATGACCCTGCCTTTCCGCCCGCCTTTCCCTGGTTTGAATCGATGAACTACTGGCGGATACAGGTGGAGTTATTGCAGCAGCAACTGCGCAGCTTGCAGGCCCCGCTGTAGAGGAACAGCGACTTTCTGTAGGCGCGTCGCTCGCGGCGCGATAGGGCTGGCACCGTGTTTTCTACAACGCCGCTGTAGGAACGTAGCGCAGCGGAGTAACGCACGTAGTTCCGTGCGGCCCGAAGGGTGAGCGAAGCGAATAATTCCTCTCGAGGGACGAACCCGAGCCCAGGCGAGGGAAAAGGCGAGGCAGGGGCTACCCGATCACGACAGCAACGGCGTTAATGGCTTGGGAGCCTCTGAGGCGTTTCCCACGCTAACGCGTGGTTCGTCCCTCGAGAGGAACTCCTACATCCGAATCGGCAAGGGTTTTTCCAGTTCGAAACCATCGGCGGATATCGCCACCTTCCATGCCAGCACTTCTACCCCCTTCTGCACGGCTTCACGCAGCAGTTCCCCGTAACGGGCATCAATCTCATCCGCTGGCCGGGCAGCGGTCGCGCCACTGTGCTGCACACAGAAAAACAGTACCGCCCGCTTTCCGGATGCCACCACGTCCATCAGCGTCAGCAGATGTTTCTGGCCGCGCACGGTGACGGAATCCGGAAAGGCAATCATGCCATCATCGGTGTCATCGGGCCCCGGCCCCAGGGTGACGTTTTTCACCTCGATAAAGGTGTGGGGGTCGCTGCGCTCCCCCAATGCCAGATCAAAGCGGCTGTCACCGTATTTCACTTCCCGTTCCACGCCGGTGCCAGGGCTCAGTGCGTCAACATGGCCGGCGCGGACCGCCTCTTCCACCAGCGCATTGGGTCGGCTGGTATTGACCCCGGCCCAGTGGCCATGGCCCACCTGCAGCGCCTCCAGGGTGTGTCGATATTTGCGCTTGGGATTACCACTGTCGGAAATCAGCGCCTGCTGGGGCTCACCGAGTACGCAGTTTTTCATGGAGCCTGTGTTGGCGCAGTGCACGGTCATTTCAGTGCCATCGGCGCGCACTACATCAGCCATAAACCGCTTGTAGCGTCGCAGTAGCGTGACCGTTTCCAGGTGAGGAGAAAACTTCACAGGGACTCCAGGTAGTGGCCCAACCGGTGCAGGGCATCAACAAGACGGGACTCGGCACAGGTATAGGCCAGGCGAACATAGCGATGGTGATCATGGCCATCACCGAAATCCAGACCCGGCGTCATGGCCACCTTTTCCTTTTCCAGCAGGTCTGCACAGAAAGCAAAGCTGTCGTTGGTCCAGTCGCTCACATCCACATAGACATAGAAAGCGCCGTCAGCCTTGGACACCACCGGCAACTTCAGATGGGCAAGCCCATTGAGCAGACACTGGCGGCGGCGGGCAAACAGCTGATGGCGCTGCTCCAGGATCGTCAGGGAAGGCTCCTGCAGAGCGGCAAGCGCTCCGTATTGCGCCGGGGTGGAGGGCGCCAGAAACAGATTCTGTGCCAGCCGCTCAATGGCCGGCACCAACGGCTCCGGCGCCACCAGCCAGCCCAGCCGCCAACCGGTCATGCAGAAATATTTACTGAAGCTGTTGATCACCAGCACCTGATCGGTTCGCGACAACACCGATTGCGCCGGCCCGCGATAACAGAGGCCCTGATAGATTTCGTCCACCAGCAGCAGACCACCTTGCTGCACCGCCCCCTCAGCCATGGCCTGCAGCGTATCCAGTGACAGCATATTGCCGGTGGGATTATCCGGGCTGGCCACCATGGCCAAACGGGTATCCGGTTGCCAGGCCGCCAGCAACTCACTGGCCGTCAGGGTGAAGTCATCCTCTGCCTTTAATACCAGCGGCTGGGGTTTCCCTCCCACCAGATTCACGAACTGGCGATTGCAGGGGTAGCCCGGATCGCTCAGCAATACGCCGTCACCGGGATTGATCAGGGCCGCCAGTGCCAATTGCAACGCCCCCGAAGCGCCTGGCGTCACCACGATCTGCGCCGGTGAGACGGTAGCGGAAAACCGCTCCCGGTAGTCATCCGCAATAGCCTGGCGCAAAGCAGGGAGACCTGCCGCCGGCGTGTAGCCAGTCCCGCGATCACGGGTGGCGGCAGCTATGGCTTCCAACACCGGTGCCGGCGTTTCAAAATCCGGCTCCCCCACTTCCAGATGAATCACATCGTGCCCCTGAGCAGCCAGTTGCTGGGCTCGCTCCAGCAGCGCCATAACATGGAAGGGCGGGATCTGCTCGGCAAAGTGCGACAGCGTTATCACAAGATTCCTCTTTCCTATAAGGGTGGCATGGCTATAATCGGCCAGATTTTCACCAACTGGTGACAAGACTTACCCGGACGGGGTAAGGTCAAAAGATTACATTACGCCCGTGCCTGGTTATATCAAGCGGGCCCCAGGGATAGTGGGACAGGATAGAGAGTCGAGAAGATGCTAAGGGAGTTACTCAAAATGGCCACCGGCAAAAAGAAAGCCCCGAAAAAGGCGGCTAAAAAACAAACTACCGGGTCTGCTTCCAGCAGCAAGAAAGCCACTACATCGACCGCTGCCCGCAAGGCGCCAGCCAAGAAGGCTGCCGTGAAGAAGGCTCCGGCCAAGAAAGCAGCGGCGAAAAAGGTGACAGCAAAGCCTGCGGCCAAAAAGGCCCCAGCCAAAACCGCAGCCAAAAAAGCTGCCGTAAAGAAACCCGCCACCAAGCCTGCCGCTAAAAAGGCGCCGGCCAAGAAGGCCTCTGTGAAAAAAACCACTCCCAAAAAAGCGGTCGCCAAAAAAACGGCACCGGCGAAGAAAGCCGTCACCGCAAAGCCTGCAGCGAAACCCGCTGCAAAGAAAGCCGTCGCGAAGAAAGCACCGGTCAAAAAAACCGCAGTGAAAGCGCCAGCCAGTAAGCCCGTCGCCAAAAAAGCGGCCAGCAAACCTGCGGCGAAGCCGGCCACCAGCAAGCCTCAATCCACTGCTGCCAACGCCAAGTCAGCGAAGGCCAGCAAGCCCGCTGCCAAAAGAACGGCAGCCAAAAAAGCAGCACCCGCTGCACCTAGAACAAAATTGCCTACCTCCGGGAAGGCATCGGCAGCGGCCCGGGCCGCTGCCAGAGACGCATCGAATACCGGTAACGCACGGAGCGCGACTGCCGGCAAAGGGACTTCGCCGAGCCGATCCATCTCTTCTGCTCAGGTAAAAGCAAACGTGAAAAAGAAAACCGCCTCATCCGCCTCGCAGGCTCAAATGCACGGCTTCAAGCCCTACATGCCAGCCAAAAACGAGGAGTACATGAACGAGAAGCAACGCGAACACTTCCGCCAGATTCTGCTGGCCTGGCGCCAGGAGTTGATGGAAGAAGCCGATCGCACCATGCACCATCTGCAGGACGAGCAGGCCAACCTGCCCGACCCGGCAGACCGCGCCACCCAGGAAGAAGAATTTGCCCTGGAACTGCGTACCCGCGATCGCGAGCGCAAGCTGCTGAAGAAGATCGAGAAGACTCTGGATCTGGTCGACAAGGACGATTACGGCTTCTGCGAAGCCTGTGGCATCGAAATCGGCATCCGCCGCCTGGAAGCCCGTCCCACCGCCGACCTGTGCATCGACTGCAAGGAACTGGCGGAGATCAAGGAAAAGCAGCTGGCAGGGTAAGACCAGTGAATAGTTAACAGTGAACAGTTAATAGCTCGCGGTAGCGGGCTTTTGTTCTTGAAATGCTGGAAGCCGCGAACAAGTTTGGACGCGGCTTCCTCGTTTTTAAACTACTGTTAACCGTATTTCGCGCAACTATTAACTGTTAACTATTCACTATTAACTGCCTTTATGACCTATCGCGGACGTTTCGCCCCCACCCCCTCCGGGCCCCTGCATTTCGGGTCGCTGGTGGCTGCGCTGGCCAGTTGGCTGGAAGCGCGCCATGCGGGTGGGGAATGGCTGGTGCGGGTGGATGATCTGGATCCGCCCCGGGAAATGCCTGGGGCCGCCGATGCCATCCTGCGTCAGCTGGAAAGCTTCGGGCTGTTTTGGGATGGCCCGGTGCGTTACCAGAGCCAGCGGCACAGCGGCTATCAGCAGGCAGTGGAGACCCTACTCGACAGCGGCCATGCCTTCCACTGTCGCCTGACCCGCAAACAACTGGCCACTCTGAATCACAACCATCCCGGCATCAGCGCCGCTGTGCCACCGGCCACCGATACCGCCATCCGCCTCCAGGTTCCCGATCGAGAGCTGATCTACCAGGATGGTATTCAGGGAGCCATCATCAACAATCTGCAACACGATGGTGGCGCCTTCGTCATTCGTCGTCGCGACGGCCTGTTCGGTTATCAACTGGCCTGCGCCCTGGACGATGCGGATGAGGGCATTACCCATGTGTTGCGGGGCGCCGACCTGCTCGATTCCACCCTGCGCCAGCGCTGGCTACTGGAATGCCTGGGCAGGCCGGCACCTGAGTATGCGCATTTACCGGTAGTCACCGATGGCCGGAACCTGAAGTTGTCCAAGTCCGCGGGTAGTGAAGCCCTGGACCCCGCTCGGGCCAGCCGGTTACTTACCGCCGCCCTTCACTGCCTGGGCCTTCAGCCACCCTCAGACTTGCAAGGCGCAAGCCCGGCAGCACTTCTGGCATGGGGCACAGCACACTACCCCGATCACCAGTGGCCAGCCGGCCGCCAGCAACCATTGCCAGAGGAGTTGCAAGCTACAAGCTGAAGGTTCTAACTCGAACCGGGGAAAACCCACAGCAAATGCTGTGCCCGCCTTTAACGGTATAAGCGCGGAGACAGCCGACCAGAACACAAATACACATCCCGCGCCTTGCAGCTTGAAACTTGTAGCTTGTAACTTGCCGCTGTCCTCGCTTTTACACGCCCCACCCCCTGGCGTATGCTCATCGGCCCGGAGGGGTTAAACCACCTATGTATACCGACCGACTGCTGATCATCTTTATTCTCGGCACTTATCTGCTTTCCCCCGCCATCATCGACTGGTGGAGTGAAGGTGGGCGCGCCTGGTATCGCCCCTATCTGATCTGGCTGGGCCTGATCGCCCTGAGCTACTGGATTGCCAAGAGCAAGGATGTCGATGGTCTATAGTGTCAGCGATCTGATCCTGATTGCCGGTTGCTACCTGCTGTTTCTGTTTGCGGTGGCCTGGATCACCGAGCGTGGCTGGTTGCCCGCTCACTGGGTACGTCACCCGGCGGTCTACGTGCTGTCACTGGGGGTCTATGCCAGTGCCTGGGCGGTATACGGGTCAGTGGGCTACGCCTACCAGTACGGCTACAACTTCCTGTCCTATTTTCTGGGTATCTCCGGGGTGTTTCTGCTCGCCCCCATTCTGCTGGCACCGATCCTCAGACTGACCACCACCTATCAGCTCAGCTCCCTGGCTGACCTGTTCGCCTTCCGCTACCGCAGCCGGCTGGCCGGGGCCATGACCACCATCATCATGCTGATCGGGGTACTGCCCCTGCTGGCCCTGCAACTCAAGGCCGTAGCCGAGTCGATCCAGATACTCAGTGGCACCGCCGACCCCCGCGATCTGGCCGCCGGGTTCTGCCTGATGATGGTGATTTTTGCCATCCTGTTCGGCGCCCGCCATACCACTGCCCGGGAAAAACACGAAGGGCTGGTGATGGCCATCGCCATGGAATCACTGATCAAGTTGCTGGCCTTCGGTGCGGTGGCGTTGCTCGGCCTTTACGGTGTGTTCGATGGGCCTTCCAGCCTGAATGCCTGGCTGGATGACCACCCGGAAATGCTGGCGCGACTCTACTATCCCCTGCAGGACGGCACCTGGCATTCCATGATCATGGCGTTCTTTGTCTCCGCCGTGGTGCTGCCGCACATGTTCTATATGGCCTTTACCGAGAACATGAACCCGCGCGCGCTGGTCACTGCCAGCTGGGCGCTGCCGTTGATGTTCCTGCTGATGGCACTGTGCGTGCCGGTCATCCTGTGGGCCGCGGCGGCCGGCAATGCCCCCACCCCGCCCGATTATTACGCCCTCGGCATCGGCATGATTACCGGTGGTCACGGCGCGGTGCTCGGCTATATCGCCGGGCTTGCCGGCGCCAGTGGCATGCTCATCGTGGCCACCCTGGCCCTGTCCGGCATGTGTCTGAATCATCTGGTACTGCCCGCCAGCCCGCTGCAGGGCCAGAACCTGTATCGCAATCTGCTCTGGACCCGGCGCATTCTGATCGCCGCAATTCTCGCTCTGGCTTATCTGTTCTACCGCTTCACCGGCACGGATCACACCCTGGTGGAACTGGGCGTGCTCACCTTTGTGGCGACCCTGCAGTTCGTTCCCGGGCTGATCGGCGCCCTGTTCTGGCCCTCCGGCAATCGCAACGGCCTCTTCGCCGGGCTACTGGTCGGCTTTATCTTATGGGTCATGCTGCTACTGGTACCCATCGCCTACCCGAACTGGCAATTCCAGCCACTGATGGAACTGCTGGGCATGCGTTTCCAGACCGGCGCCAGCCAGTGGCACCACGTGGCCATCGCCTCGGTAACCGCCAATGCCCTGATCTACGCCATCGTATCCATCGTCACGCCCATGTCCCGGTCGGAAAAGAACGCCGCCGAAGCCTGTGCCGTGGACAGCCTGCGCCGCCCCTATCGCTGGGAGCTGGAAGCAAAAAGCGTGGACGATTTCATTGATGCCATGAGCCAGCCGCTGGGGCCGATCACCGCCACCCGGGAAGTGGAAATGTCGCTGCGCGATCTGCACCTGCCACGCACGGAAACCCGCCCCTATGCCCTGCGGCGACTGCGCGACCAGCTGGAAACCAATCTGTCCGGCCTGCTCGGCCCCTCGGTGTCCCACCAACTGATCGACGATCACCTGCCCTACCTGCCGGAGGAGGAACAACACTCCAGCGAAGACATCCAGTTCATTGAATCGCGTCTCGAACAGTACCGGGATCGCCTGTCCGGGCTGGCGGCGGAACTGGATGGCCTGCGCCGCTTCCATCGTCAGACCCTGCTGGAGCTGCCCATGGGAGTCATTTCCCTGGGCGCCGACCGGGAAATCATCGGCTGGAACCGGGCCATGGAAAGCCTCACCGGCATTACCGCCGAAGACACCATCGGCTCGCGGCTGGCAGACCTGGACCCGCCCTGGGGCGACTTCTTTACTCGCTTCAGCCACGACGACAATGCCCATCAGCCCCAGCAGTCACTGGAAGTGGAAAACCAGACACGCTGGCTGAGTCTGCACAAGTCCGAGGTGATGGGCGCTGGCACCGCCGAGCAGGCCGGCGGCCAGGTACTGGTAATCGAGGACATTACTGAACTGCGCCACATGGAAGCGCACCTGGCTCATAACGAACGCCTGGCCTCCATCGGCCGCCTGGCCGCCGGGGTGGCCCACGAAATCGGCAACCCGGTCACCGCCATTGCCTGTCTGACCCAGAATCTGGATGAAGACAGCGACCTGGAGGAACAGCAGGAGGCCTGCGACCAGATTCTCGAACAGACCCGGCGTATCACGCGTATCGTGGAATCCCTGGTAACCTTCAGTCATTCCGGTGGTATCAAGCTCAGTGAGCAGGTACCGGTAAACCTGTGCGATACCGTGGACGAAGCCATCTCATTGCTGCTGCTGGACCCGGATCACCGCCAGCAACCGTTCGAGAATCACTGCCCGGCAAGCTACTGGGTCAAGGGCGACCCGCAACGCTTGCTGCAAGTGTTCATCAACCTGCTTGGCAATGCCGCCGATGCCAGCGAAGACCAGCAGCCAGTCACCGTGCACTGTGAGCCACGCGGTGACTTCCTCGATATTCTGCTGGAGGATCAGGGCCACGGCATTCCGGATACATTGCGCGATGCCCTGTTCGAACCCTTCGTCACCAGCAAGCCACCGGGCCGCGGTACCGGCCTGGGCCTGGCGCTGGTGTACAGTATTATCGAAGAACATCAGGGCACCATCCGGGTAGAAAGCCCGCTCAGCGAAAACGGTGGCACCCGCTTTGTGGTCAGTCTGCCGGTGCACAGGCAACAAGCCGCTGCCCCCGGGCAGCCGTAAACGTAGTATCCTGCTCAACCAGATAAGTAAGGACCCAGCGATACATGAGCCACATCCTGATTGTTGAAGATGAACCGGTGATTCGCGGCGCCCTGCGCAAACTGCTGGTACGCCACGAACACTCCGTGGCAGAAGCCGACTCCGTGGAGCAGGCCCGGGAACAGCACCTCAATCAGTTTGATCTCATCATCAGCGACCTGCGTCTGCCCGGCGAGCCCGGCACCGCCCTGATAGACAGCGCCGGCACCACCCCGGTACTGATCATGACCAGCTATGCCAGCCTGCGTTCTGCGGTGGACGCCATGCGCCAGGGTGCGGTGGACTATATCCCCAAACCGTTCGATCACGATGAAATGCTGCTGGCCGTTGAGCGTGTGCTCAAGGAAGGTCGACTGAACAGAGGCAATCGCGCCCTGCGACGGGATATGGAGCGCAGCTACCCGGTACACAACATGATCGGCGACAGTGATGCCATGCAGGAGCTCAAGCATCGCATCCACCGGGTGGGCCCCACTAATACACCGGTCTTGATCATGGGCGAATCCGGTACCGGCAAGGAACTCACCGCCCGCGCCCTGCACGAACAAAGTGAGCGTGCCGGCGGCCCGCTGATCTCGGTGCAGTGCGCCGCCCTGCCGAAAAACCTGCAGCTGACAGAACTGTTCGGCGATGAAGACAGCGCCGGGCGTATCGAGGAAGCCGATGGTGGCACCCTGTTTCTCGACGAAGTGGGCGAGCTGAATAGCGACGTGCAGAGCCGCCTGCTGACCCTGCTCACCCACCACGAAATCCACCGCCAGGGTTCCCTGTCGCCGCGCAAGGTTGACGTGCGTATTCTTGCCAGCAGCCAGCTGGATTTACCCGGGCGAGTGGCAGAAGGTCATTTCCGTCAGGATCTGTACTACCGGCTCAATGTCATGGAGCTGACCCTGCCCCCCCTGCGCGACCGTCAGGACGATCTGCAAAGTCTGGCCAACGCCCTGCTTGCCCGCGGCTGCGAGAAGCTCAACCGACACGACCTCTATTTCACCGACGCCGCCTGGCAGGCCATGGTCGGCTATAGCTGGCCCGGCAATGTGCGCGAACTGGAAAACGTGATTGAGCGGGCCATTATTCTCACCGAGGAATATGGCATCGGCCCGTCACAGCTGGGCCTGAATCCCAACCGAACGCCCCAGCGGGTAAGCCGCGCCAGCCTGGATCCCAGCGAAGATCTGTCCCTGGAGGATTACTTCACCCGCTTCGTGATGGAAAACCAGGACAGCATGACCGAGACCGAACTGGCCCAGAAACTGGGCATCAGCCGCAAGAGCCTGTGGGAGCGCCGCCAGCGACTGGGAATTCCCCGCAAAAAAGCCGGTAGTCGCCGCTAACACCCCGCCTGTCATTGCTGCACGACCGGCGAGACGGGTTTTTGCTCCAGACTATGTAAAAAACTTCTGACCTTGGCAGGAGAGAAACACCCCCTATTCCCCTGCAAAAGACCGCAGGCAGCAACAAGTGTTACCGCGCTACACAGACAGGTAACACCAGGGTTACACATTCCTGGAAACTATTTACGTTCGTTTTAGGTTTCTCTCTTAACTCATTGTTTTAAAAGAAATTCACTCTTTGTTGCATTGCCCCGGTGGGACGGGCACTATGAATCCCACGCCAGCAAACAATAAAAACAGCGGCGTAACAGGCTCAACAATAACAACAAGAAAGAAGAAGAATAATTTCACGAGCCGATGCAATGCTGCTGCAACTGATGATTGCAGCGACAAGGCAGAAAACAACACAAACAATAATAACAACAGAATCAGCGCAAAATATGGGAGTCACAACTTCGGTTGTGGCTCCTTTTTACTTTCTGGGCCAGGCCAACGTCGGCCAGTATCTCAATGAACCAGAAAAAGTGCTACTATCGCCGCTTTATTGCACACCTTTGAGGCTAATACTGACGCATGCCCTGCAAGTTCCTGGAACGTATGACTGGCTGGTTTAAGAAGGGTTCCCTAAAAAACCGCAGAACGTTCGAACCGCGAGTCATTCCCCGCGACCAACATCCCATTTCCCGCAAACAGGTGTCCCGCGCTGCGCTGGATGTCCTTTATGGCCTGCACAAGGCGGGCTTTGAAGCCTACCTGGTTGGCGGCTGCCTGCGGGATATTCTCTGTGGTCGCGAGCCCAAGGATTTCGATGTGAGCACCAATGCCACGCCGGAACAGGTCAATCGCCTGTTCAAGCGTAGCCGCATCATTGGTCGCCGCTTCCAGATCGTGCATGTGCGCTTTGGCCGCGAAGTCATTGAAGTCTCTACCTTCCGCGCCATGAATCGGGAGGACAACCCGGACCGCGACCAGCACCACGCCCACGAAGAAACCGGCCTGGTACTGCGCGACAACACCTGGGGCAGTATCGAGGAAGATGCCCTGCGCCGGGATTTCACCATTAACGCGCTGTACTACAACATTGCCGATTTCACCCTGCATGATTTCGTCGGCAGTCTGGATGACATCGACGAGCAGGTCATTCACCTGATCGGCGACCCGGAAACCCGCTTCCGCGAAGACCCGGTGCGCATGCTGCGCGCTGCCCGCTTCGCCGCCAAGTTGGGGTTCCATATCGATCCCGCCACCGGCGACCCGATTCCCGACCTGGCGGAGCTGCTGTTGCAGGTCCCCTCCGCCCGCCTGTTTGATGAAGTACTCAAGCTGTTCCTCAGTGGCCATGCTCGGGATTCCTATGAACAGTTGCAGAGCCTTGGCCTGTTCCGCTTCCTGTTCCCGGAAACCCAGCAGGCCCTGGAGGGAGAAAAAGGCCAGATATGGGAAGCCATGCTGCTGGCCGCCATGGACAACACCGACAAGCGACTGGCCGATGGCAAACCGGTCACTCCCGCCTTTATCTACGCGGTACTGCTGTGGCCGATCATTCAGGAACGCATGGGCCATTACCTGTCCAGCGGCCTGCCGCCGGCCCAGGCCCTGCACAAGAGCGCCACTCGCGCCCTCAACACCCAGATCAAACACACCGCGATTCCCCGCCGCTTCTCCACCGTGATGCGTGAAATGTGGGAGCTGCAGCTTCGCCTGGACAAGCGTGCCGGCAAGCGTGCTGACGCCATGATGGAGCACCCTCGCTTCCGCGCCGCCTACGATTTCCTGTTACTGCGTGAACAGGCAGAAGAGATCAAACCCGGGCTCGGCGACTGGTGGACTCGCTATCAGGAACAGGATGAGCAGGGCCGCCGCCAGATGATCAGCGAGCTGGGCAACCAGCCCGGCGGTGGCGGCAACAAGCGACGCCGGCGCCGGCGCAAGAAACCGGCAGCGGAAGGCTGACAAGAAGCGCCGAGTGACAAGGAGCGAGTCTCGAAGGGCAAACCCGGTTTTTGATTTTCGCTTCTCGAAACTTGTAACGTGTCATTCCCCTGATCAGAACAGAGAGCCCCATGCAGGCATTGATCGGCCTTGGCAGCAATCTGGACCACCCCTCGCAACGGCTTATCTCCGCGTTGCGGGCGCTGCAACATCTGCCTGGCATCACCCTGCGCCAACACTCCCGGCTCTACACCAGTGCTCCGGTGGGCCCTCAGGATCAGCCTGACTATGTTAATGCGGTTGCCGAAATCGACACCGCCCTCGCGCCCCACTCCCTGCTCCACACCCTGCAGGCCCTGGAACTGGCAGCAGGCCGCCTGCGCCTGCGCCATTGGGGCGAACGCACCCTCGATCTGGATATCCTGCTGGTTGGTAACCGCGCCATCGATAGCGATGACTTGCAGGTTCCTCACCCGCAAATGACCCGGCGGGCCTTTGTGCTGCTGCCACTACTGGAAATTTGCCCCCACGCCCTCTTGCCGGATGGCACCGCACTGGGTAGCTTTCTGGGGCAGGTAGCTGATCAACCGATTTCACCGCTGGTAGAGCTGGATCGAAATGCACTCATCGAATGACAAGACAATAACCGAACGCATTGAGCAACGCCGACAGGCGCGCACCCTGCCGCGCTTTATTGCTGTTGAGGGCCCCATTGGTGCTGGCAAGACCAGCCTGGCGAAACGTCTCGCCATGACCTTCGGCTACGATCTGCTGCTGGAGAAGGCTGATGACAATCCTTTCCTCACCCGCTTCTACCAGGACCCGGCCCGTTATGCCCTGCAGACCGAGCTGTTTTTCCTGTTTCAGCGCGCCGACCAGCTACGCCAGATTCAGCAGCAGGACCTGTTCGCCGGGCCGCGCATTGCCGACTTTCTGATCGACAAGAACCGCCTGTTTGCCCAGGTCACCCTGGACGAAGATGAATTCGAGTTATACCGCAATGTGGATGACCACCTGACGCTGGACGCCCCACAGCCTGATCTGGTGATCTACCTACAGGCTCCTGCCCAGGTGCTACGTCAGCGTATCAGCCGCCGCGGCAACGATTTCGAGCAAGGCATCCAGAGCGATTACCTGGACCGGCTCAGCAATGCCTACACGGAATTCTTCCATTTCTACGACCGCGCACCACTGCTGATCGTCAATGCCGCAGAAATCGATCTGGTCAATCACGACCAGGACTACCAGCAACTGGTCAGCGAGTTGCTGGACATCCGTTCCGGGCGCCACTATTTTAACCCCCGGCCGCTGGTCGGCTGAAAACTCGCTATGGGCTTCTAGCTGTACGCTTCAAGCTCGCCCCTGAATGTCCCCGGGAGGTTTCCCATGTCAGTCACCATCCGCACCCTGCATAAACGCAAACAGGACGGTGAGAAGTTTTCCGTGCTCACTGCCTACGATGCCTGTTTTTCCCGGCTGATCTCCGATGCCGGCGTGGACGCCATCCTGGTGGGCGACTCCCTGGGGAACGTAATCCAGGGGCAGACCAGCACCGTGCCGGTGACCCTGGAGCAGATGGCCTACCACACCGAATGCGTGGCCAGGGGCAATCAGGGCAGTCTGATTATTGCCGACGTCCCCTTCATGGGCGCCGCCACCGTTGAGCGTGCACTGGAGACCGCCACCGCGTTGATGCAGGCAGGGGCAAACATGGTCAAACTGGAAGGCAGCGCCTGGCTGGCAGACAGCATCGAGATTCTCAACCGCAATGGCATCCCGGTCTGCGCCCATCTGGGCCTCACCCCCCAGGCAGTCAATGCCCTCGGCGGCTACCGCGTGCAGGGCAAAGATGATGCCGGCGCCAGCGAGTTGCTGGAAGCGGCCAAAACCCTGGATCAGGCCGGCGCCGCCATGCTGCTGCTGGAGTGCGTACCCCGGGAACTCAGCGCTCGCATAACCCGGCAAGTGAGCGTGCCGGTCATCGGCATCGGCGCGGCCCCGGAATGCGACGCTCAGGTACTGGTGATGCATGACATGCTCGGCATCAGCCCCGGCAAGCCGGCCCGCTTCGTAAAGGACTTCATGGCAGAAACCGGCGACATCCGTGCTGCCTTCAAGGCCTATGACCAGGCGGTGAAAGACGGCAGTTTTCCTGCTGACGAACACTGCTTCTAAAACAGCTTCGAGCTGCTAGTGACTAGCTGCGAGACACGATCCAAAACATGGCGAGACAGAAAGCATTGAGGCCGCGCTTGATCAATAATCGCGAGCAACAATGTTTATTCGGTGGCAACGATTTCGCCCGCGCCTAGCAGCTCGTCGCTTTCTTTACCCGAGGATTCCCGATGCAAACCGTCCATACCGTCTCCCAGGTTCGTGAATATGTGCGCGGCTGGCACCAGAAAGGTCAGTCCGTCGGTTTCGTGCCCACCATGGGCAATCTTCATGACGGTCATATCAGCCTGATCAAGGAGGCGCGTGCCCGCTGCGACGTGGTGGTGGTGTCCATTTTCGTCAACCCGACCCAGTTTGGCCCCAACGAGGATTTTGATCGCTACCCGCGCACCCTGGACGCGGATGCCGCCGCCCTGGTGGATGCGGGCACCGATCTGTTATTCGCCCCCTCCGTGGACGAGATGTATCCGTTGGGCCAGAACCAGACCTGGGTGGATGTTGATGGCCTTGGCGACCATCTGTGCGGCGCCAGCCGGGAAGGTCACTTCCGTGGCGTGACCACGGTGGTATCAAAGCTGTTCAATATCGTGCAACCGGATGTGGCCGTGTTCGGCGAAAAGGACTTCCAGCAACTGGCCATTCTTCGTCGCATGAGCGAAGAACTGCTGTCCCCGATCAAGATCGTCGGCGCCTCCACCAGCCGGGAGAGTGACGGTCTGGCACGCAGTTCGCGCAATGGTTTTCTCGACGAAAGTGAGCGCACACTTGCGCCGCAACTCTATCAGGCACTGCAACAGCTGAAAGCGGATATCGAAGCCGGTGAGCAGGACTATCAGGGCCTGCAAAGCCGCTACCGTGACAGCCTCGAACAGGCCGGTTTTCAAGTGGACTACCTGACCGTGGCCAACGCCCGCAGCCTGGCCCCCGCCAGCGCCGACGACACCGATCTGGTGGTCGCTGTGGCCGCCAAACTGGGCAATACACGATTGATAGACAATGTCAGTCTGGCCGTTGTGCGTGACCGGTGATTCATGCATACTTCCGGCCCCTTGAAGCGCCTGCTTGGTCGTAACACCGTGTATCCGCAGGCTTCGGGTAGCGCAAGAGGTAACCAAGATGCAGTGCACCATGCTGAAAGCAAAACTCCATCAGGCTCGGGTAACCCACGCAGAGCTTGAGTACGAAGGCTCCTGTGCCATTGATGGTGACCTGATGGACATGGCGGGTATCCTGGAATACGAACAGATCCAGATCTATAACATCGATAACGGTGAGCGCTTTGAAACCTACGCCATTCGTGGCGAAGCCGGTTCCAAGATCATCTCCGTCAACGGTGCCGCTGCGCATAAAGCCCAGCCCGGCCACCGGGTGATTATCTGCGCCTACGCCAGCTATTCCAGCGCCGAACTGGTCAACTTCAAGCCCAGCCTGATTTATATGGCAGAAGGCAACGAAGTAAAGGGCACCAGCAACGCGATTCCGGTACAGGTTGCCTGATACCGAAATCCGAAAAGGAATTCCTGAAACGCCGGCTTTTGCCGGCGTTTTTTTTGCCGCTCAGGTAAGCCACCACAGCGGCACCACCCGCGCCCATTCGCGCCCACCTTCACCTCACCGCCCACCCAAGCCCTCCCGCGCCACTATTAACTGTTAACTATTCACTGTTAACTGCCTTCTCTCCTTGGCCATTCACCAACACATTGTTTACTCTTGATGCCAACAAAACCGCTCCCCCTTCGACCATGGTTGAATAGCCAGCCAGGGAGCGTCACACAATAATCTAGGGAAAGCCGGGAGCCCCACGGGCGCTCCCTACTGGCAGTATCCCAAGGAGGCCCCGATGTCCAAGACCCACATTCATCCTGTTCCCGCAGACTTCAAAGCCCAGACCCTGATGAACCGCGACACCTACGAAACCTGGTACGCGCAGTCCATCAATGACCCGGATACCTTCTGGGCCGACCGGGCCCGGGAATTTCTGGACTGGAAAACCCCCTGGGACACCGTCAGCGACTGGGACTTCAACGAAGGTCGCGCCACCTGGTTTCAGGGGGCCACCCTCAATGTCTGCTACAACTGCGTGGATCGGCACCTCCCCGAGCGTGCCAACCAGACTGCGATCATCTGGGAAGGCGACGAACCGGATCAGGACAAGCACATTTCCTACCAGCAACTGTTCGAAGAAGTGAGCAAGTTCGGTAACGTACTGAAAGGCCGCGGTGTCAAGAAAGGGGATCGCGTGGTTATCTACATGCCGATGATCCCGGAAGCCGCCTACGCCATGCTGGCCTGTGCTCGCATCGGCGCCATTCACTCCGTGGTGTTCGGCGGTTTCTCCCCGGAAGCCCTGAAAGACCGTATTCAAGATGCCGGCGCCTGTGCCGTGATCACCGCCGACGAGGGGGTACGCGGCGGCAAGACCGTGCCGCTGAAAGTGAACGCCGACAAGGCCATGGCCGATATCGAGAGCGTGCATACCTGCCTGACGGTCAAACGCACCGGCGGTAATGTGGACTGGCAGGCCGATCGGGATGTCTGGTACCACGAGGCCATGGCGCAAGCGTCCAGCGACTGTGAACCGGAATGGGTCGACGCGGAAGACCCGCTATTCACCCTTTACACCTCCGGCTCCACCGGCAAGCCCAAGGGCGTGGTACACACCACCGCCGGCTATCTGCTCAACACCGCGCTGACCCATAAATATGTATTCGATTACCACGAAGGTGACATCTACTGGTGCACCGCCGACGTGGGCTGGATCACCGGGCACAGCTACATTGTCTATGGGCCACTGGCCAACGGCGCCACCACCCTGATGTTCGAGGGCGTGCCCACCTACCCGGATGCCTCTCGCTGCTGGCAGGTGGTCGACAAGCACAAGGTCAACATCTTCTACACCGCCCCCACCGCCATCCGTGCCCTGATGGGCCTGGGCGACGAGCCGGTAACCCGGACCTCACGGGCCAGCCTGAAGCTGCTGGGCACCGTGGGCGAGCCGATCAACCCGGAAGCCTGGGAGTGGTACTACAAGGTGGTGGGCGACTCCCGCTGCCCTATCGTCGATACCTGGTGGCAGACCGAAACCGGCGCCATCATGATCGCGCCGCTGCCGGGTGCTGTGGATTTGAAAGCCGGCTCTGCCACCCTGCCCATGTTCGGTGTACAGCCGGTACTGATGGACCCGGACGGCAACGAACTGGAGGGCGCCACCTCCGGCAATCTGGCTATCAAGGCCAGCTGGCCCAGCCAGATCCGTACCGTCTATGGCGACCACCAACGGCTGATCGATACCTATTTCAGCGCCTACAAGGGCTACTACTTCACCGGTGACGGCGCCCGTCGTGATGAAGACGGCTATTACTGGATCACCGGCCGGGTGGACGACGTGCTCAACGTGTCCGGCCACCGCCTGGGTACCGCCGAGATCGAGTCCGCCCTGGTGCTGCACACCAGCATTTCCGAAGCGGCCGTGGTCGGCTACCAGCACGACGTGAAGGGCCAGGGTATCTATGCCTATGTGTCCCTCATGGCTGGCAAGGAGGGCAGTGACGAGCTGGTGCAGGAACTGCGCGACATGGTGACACAGGAAATCGGCCCCATCGCCAAACCGGACCTGATCCATTTCGCCCCCGGCCTGCCCAAGACCCGCTCCGGCAAGATCATGCGACGCATCCTGCGCAAGATCGCCGCCAACGAGCTGGACAGCCTGGGCGACACCTCCACCCTGGCCGACCCGGCGGTGGTGGATCAGCTGATCGACACCCGGCTGAATCAGTAAGCACAACCCAGCGCCATCGTAAGCAGAAACAAAAAGGCAGCCACATGGCTGCCTTTTTGTTGCTGATCGGCAGGCACGCTACCTGTCCCTGTCACAGCTACCCTCCGCATTTCTCTCACAGTCGCAATAGTCAATTTCTTACATACATCAACTCACCTGACCGACAGACATATTTCTGTCATAAGGCATCCTTGCGCACGGAAACAACATGTTGAAAACCAAGGAGAAAATATGAAGAAGATGATTGCGCTTGCCGCCGTTTCCGGCAGCCTGTTCCTGACCGGCTGTCAGACCCCCTACTCCCCCGGCCTGATCTACAGCGACATGGCCGCCCCTGTGGACGTACGCGACAACGCCGTTGCCTGCACCAAGGAAGGCACAGCCACCATGAAGAACTATCTGGGCTTCCTGGCCACCGGCGATGCCTCCACCGCCAAGGCCAAGCAGAATGCCGGTATTGCTCGTGTCGGCACTGTGGATGTGCATTTCACCAACATCCTCGGCCTGTACGGCGAAACCACCACCACCGTATGTGGTGACTGAGTCTGAGATTACCGGCCAGCCCGGTATTCAGGCACAAAAAAGGCCGGCATTTGCCGGCCTTTTTTGTGCCTGCTGCAGTTAATGAATCTGCACCAAACTATTACGGTAATGAGCGGGAATCTGATCAATGGTCAGCAATGTTAGCTGATCTGCCAGATTCTCTGTTTTTTCTACCTGTTCCTGGGATTTCTCACCCCCAACCTCATCCGCAACGGGCTCGGCAATGTCTTCTTTGGGTTGTTGCTTGAGTGCTACCCGGACGCTTTCGTCCAGTTTCCACATAGAGCCTGTTGCAGGGTCAATAATCAATATCCCCAGCAATCCTCCAAACAAAATATTGCCCACATACCAGCCGTCCATTCCTGCTCTGAGCGGGACACTTACCGGGTCATAACCCGTTTTTTCGAAAGTCACCGCGTAATGCGCTTTAGAAAAGAACCCATTGGATGCCGGTAGCGTGACAGTTGCCGGCGTCTCGCCAGACATCATGTCATAGCCTTTTTTGGTATTGGTGATCGTATAACTGACCCCTGATGGCGTTGTCGTCAACGTCACCGGATAGGAAGAGTCAGACACAATCGATGCACAACCAGATACGCCCACGCCACTGGCAAGGACCATCGCCCCCAGAATTTTTTTCATTTGTCGTCCCTTATTATCAAACTTCGTCCAAAAAAAAGCCCGCCTAAAAGGCGGGCCTGAATTGTAACTATATTGTTACAGATTGAAAGCCAATCAGTCTTCCTTGGCTTCCTTCATGGACAGCTTGATACGGCCACGCTGATCCACGTCGAGCACCTTCACCTTGATCAGGTCGCCCTCATTGACGTAGTCAGACACCTTCTCCACTCGCTCTTCAGCGATCTGGGAGATGTGCAGCAGGCCTTCGGTACCGGGCATGATCGCCACGAAAGCACCGAAATCCACCACCTTGGTGACCTTGCCTTCGTAGATGGCACCCACTTCCGCTTCGGCAGTGATTTCTTCCACACGACGCACGGCTTCTTCTGCTTTCTCGCGGGTTTCACCGTAGATCTTCACGCTGCCATCGTCTTCCAGATCGATGGTGCAGCCGGTTTCGTCGGTCAGCGCACGGATGGTGGCGCCGCCTTTACCAATCACGTCACGGATCTTGTCCGGGTTGATCTTCAGGGTCAGCAGGGTGGGCGCATTGTCAGATACCTGGGTGCGGGATTCAGCAATCGCCTTGGCCATTTCACCGAGAATATGGATTCGGCCGGCATTCGCCTGTTCCAGCGCCTTCTCCATGATCTCTTCGGTAATGCCTTCGATCTTGATGTCCATCTGCAGGGCGGTTACGCCACGGGCAGTACCGGCCACCTTGAAGTCCATGTCGCCCAGGTGATCTTCATCACCGAGGATATCGGACAGTACCGCGAAGCGGCCGTCTTCTTCCTTCACAAGACCCATGGCAATACCCGCCACCGGCGCGGTCAGCGGAACACCGGCATCCATCAGCGCCATGGAGGTACCACATACGGACGCCATGGAGGAGGAACCGTTGGATTCGGTAATCTCGGACACCACACGAATGGAGTACGGGAAGGCTTTCTCGTCAGGCACTACCGCTTCCACACCACGACGGGCAAGGCGGCCGTGACCGATCTCGCGACGCTTGGGAGAGCCGATCATGCCGGTTTCGCCCACACAGTAGGGAGGGAAGTTGTACTGCAGCATGAAGTGATCCTGGCGGGACCCTTCCAGTGCATCGATGAACTGGGCATCGCGCATGCCGCCCAGGGTGGCGGTAACGATGGCCTGGGTTTCACCACGGGTGAACAGGGAAGAACCATGGGTCTTGGCCAGCACGCCGACTTCACACTCGATGGCACGTACCGCATCAAGAGCACGGCCGTCGATACGCGGCTTGCCGGACACTACCGCTTCACGGACCACGGATTTCTCGACCTTGCCGAACAGCTCTTTCACTTCGCCGGCTTCCGGAGCGCCTTCTTCGCCGGTGGCAAACGCTTCCACACAGGCATCACGCAGCTCACCGACTTTGGCGTAACGCGCCATTTTTTCGGTAATGGTGTAGGCCTCACCGAGGGCGCCTTCAAATTTTTCCTTGATGGCGTTTTTCAGTTCGGTGTTCTCGGCAGGTGCCTGCCAGTCCCAGGTGGGGGTGCCCACTTCGGCAGCAAATTCCTTGATGCCCTGAATAACCGGCTGCATTTCCATGTGACCGAACAGGACAGCGCCCAGCATCTGGTCTTCGGACAGCTCTTTGGCTTCAGACTCCACCATCAGTACCGCAGGCTCGGTACCGGCAACCACCAGATCCAGGGCGGATTCTTCCAGTTCGCTGCGGCTGGGGTTGAGGATGTACATGCCATCCTTGAAACCAACCCGGGCAGCACCGATGGGGCCACCGAAAGGAATACCGGAGATAGACAGGGCGGCGGAGGTGCCGATCAGGGCAGCGATATCCGGATCCTGGTTCTTGTCGGCGGACATGACCGTGGCAACCACCTGCACTTCATTCATGAAGCCTTTGGGAAACAGCGGGCGGATCGGGCGATCAATCAGACGACAGGTAAGGGTTTCTTTCTCGCTGGGGCGACCTTCACGCTTGAAAAAGCCACCGGGGATACGGCCGGCTGCGTAGGTCTTTTCCTGATAGTTAACGGTCAGGGGGAAAAAGGGTTTGTTGGGGTCCGCTTCTTTCTTGCCTACCACGGTAACCAGCACTTCGGTGTTACCGATACGCACCATGACAGCAGCGGTGGCCTGGCGGGCGATCTGCCCGGTTTCCAGGGTTACCGTGTCACGGCCGAACTGAATCTGTTTAGTGATTTTATTGAACATATCTCGTCTCTTCTCTCTTCACGACAATCTTCGAGGCCCATGCCTCTGATAACAATTCATCTTTTGCCCGGGCATCATAGCCCGCCAGGGCGCCTGGCCCAACCGTAAATTGGCCGAGGAGCACGCCTGGAGCCCTTAAGTCAGCGGCACGCCGAACGTGATCTGCAGCCACTTTCCACAGGCCAGAAACAACAGAAGCCCGGCGGCTGCCGAGCTTCTGGTGTGGTTACCCAATCTGCGGTCTATTAACGACGCAGACCCAGCTTTTCGATCAGCTGCAGGTAACGGGTGCGGTCTTTCTTGGCCAGGTAGTCCAGCAGCTTACGACGCTGGTTTACCATGCGGATCAGGCCGCGACGGCTATGGTGATCCTTCTTGTGACCCTTGAAGTGGTCCTGCAGGCCATTGATATTGGCACTCAGCAGAGCAACCTGTACTTCCGGGGACCCGGTATCGCCTTCTTTCTGGCCGTGCTCTTTCAGGATTTCCGCTTTCTGTTCAGTGGTTAACGCCATGGTGCTTCTCCAATATGCTCAGTGAGTGTCACGGTCAGCCATGCATATTTATAGCTGCCGTCGTTTATTCGGGTCTTAACCCGATACCAGCCGACGGGGGGCTATCCGCCCGTCTTCCAGCACTTCACCGACACCCAGAAATTCCTCACTGGATGCCTGGTAAATACTTACCCAACCGTCCGC
Source organism: Alcanivorax sp. IL2 (assembly GCF_047495475.1). Classification (NCBI taxonomy): domain Bacteria; kingdom Pseudomonadati; phylum Pseudomonadota; class Gammaproteobacteria; order Oceanospirillales; family Alcanivoracaceae; genus Alcanivorax; species Alcanivorax sp. IL2. The sequence goes on from NZ_CP179932.1 coordinate 49,148, forward strand.
GGGACGGTCTGAGCTCATCACTGGCTGACCCTGCTGCAGGTAGTAGGCAGCGTTGTCACCCAGCTCAATGCGCGGCCAGTCTGCCACGCTGGTGGATAAAGGCAAGAGCAGCTCGTCGATTGCCTCGAAGCCGCCGGTTTCCTTGATCTTGCCCAGTTGCTCCAGAGTCAGCATGCGCTCTGCCGGATAGGGCCCGGCAGACAGGCGGCGCAGGGCGGTTACATGGCCGCCACAACCCAGCTTCTCACCAGTATCTTCTACCAGCGAGCGCACATAGGTGCCTTTGGAACAATCCACTTCGAATTCCAGCTCATCGCCTTCGATGCGCAGAATGCGAAGATCATAAATCGTTACCGGGCGCGGTTTACGCTCCACGGTCTTGCCTTCACGAGCCAGCTTGTAGAGCGGCACACCCTGGTGCTTGATCGCCGAATACATGCTCGGCACCTGCTCGATATCGCCCATAAAGGACATCAGGGCATCTTCGATTTGGGCTGCACTGGCGGTCACTTCAGTGGTACTGACCACATCACCGTCCGCATCGCCGGTTTCGGTGATCACGCCCAGCTTGGCAGTAACCCGGTAGCTCTTGTCCGATTCCAGCAGGAACTGGCTGAACTTGGTGGCTTCGCCAAAGCAGATCGGCAACATGCCGGTAGCCAACGGATCCAGACTACCGGTGTGGCCGGCCTTGGCCGCCGCAAACATTTTCTTGACCATTTGCAGGGCGCCATTACTACTGACACCACCGACTTTATCCAACAGCAGGATGCCGTTGACGTTACGGCCACGGGGACGACGTTTTGCCACCTGACAGCTCCGCTACACTAATCGTTTTCGGTTTCGTCGTTGTCCGGACGCAATTCCCGGTCTTCCGCGCGGGCGTCATCAATCAGCTGTGACAGATGCGCCGCCCGTTCCGGGGTCATGTCGTAATGGAAACGCAATTTGGGGGTGGTGCGGGTGTTGAGGCTCTGAGCCAGGCTGCTGCGCAGGAAGCCACTGGCTTTTACCAGCACTTCCTCCGCCTCGGCGCCTTCTTCCTCGCCCTTGCCCAGCAGTGTGAAGTACACATCGGCAAAGGACAGATCCCGGGACACCGTTACATCCTGAATGGTGGCCAGGTTCACCCGCGGGTCTTTCATTTCAAACTGCAGTAACCGCGACAGCTCGCGCTGTATCTGATCGGCAATCCGGTCGGTACGGTTAAAGCCCTGCGGGCGACGATGACGGCTCATGGCTAACGGGGCACGCTCCTTACAGGAAGCGCGCCACCTCCTTCACTTCAAAGACTTCGATCTTGTCGCCGGCTTTCACGTCGTTGTAGCTCTTCACGGCGATACCACACTCCATGCCGTTACGCACTTCCTGGACATCGTCCTTGAAGCGACGCAGCGATTCGAGCTCGCCTTCGAAGACCACCACATCGTCGCGCAACACGCGGATCGGACGATTGCGGTACAGGGTACCCTCGATAACCATACAACCGGCCACGGCACCGAACTTGGAAGAACGGAACACGTCGCGAACCTGTGCGGTACCAAGAATCTCTTCGCGCTTCTCCGGCGCCAGCAGACCACTCATGGCCGACTTGACGTCGTCAATCAGTTCGTAGATCACGCTGTAGTAGCGCAGATCCAGGCCTTCCTGCTCGCACAGTTTCTTGGCCTTGGAATCGGCACGGACGTTGAAGCCCAGAAGCACGCCTTCACTGGTCATGGCCAGGTTGACGTCGGATTCGTTGATCGCACCCACGCCGGCAGACACCAGGTTGACCTTCACTTCGTCGGTGCCCAGATCATGCAGGGCGCCAGTGAGCGCTTCCAGGGAACCGCGTACATCGGTCTTGAGGACGATGTTGACGGTCTTGGTTTCTGCGCTGCCCATGTTCTCAAACAGGTTCTCCAGTTTGGAGGCCTGCTGACGCTTGAGCTTCAGATCGCGATCACGTTCCTGACGGAATTCAGCCACTTCACGGGCTTTCTTCTCGTCGGGCACCACCTGCACCTGTTCACCGGCTTCCGGCGCACCATCCAGACCCAGCACTTCCACCGGGATGGAAGGACCGGCGGTTTTGATGGGCTTGCCGTTCTCGTCGACCATCGCTCGTACGCGGCCGAAGTGAGCGCCAGCCAGCAGCATGTCACCGATATTCAGCTCACCTGCCTGGATCAGAATGGACGCAACGGTACCGCGACCTTTTTCAATGCGCGATTCAATCACCACACCGGTGGCAGAGCCCGTGGACGGTGCTTTCAATTCCAGCAGTTCGGACTGCAGCAGGATGGCATCAAGCAGGTCGTCCACACCCTGACCAGAGTGCGCAGAGACGTTGATGAACTGGTATTCACCGCCCCACTCTTCCGGGATCACATCTTTGGTGGCCAGCTCGTTGCGCACCCGATCCGGGTCCGCCTGCTCTTTATCAATTTTGTTCACGGCGATAATGATCGGTGCGCCGGACGCCTTGGCGTGGTCGATCGCCTCGGCGGTTTGCGGCATCACACCATCGTCAGCAGCAACCACGATCACCACGATATCGGTAGCCTTGGCACCACGGGCACGCATGGCCGTAAAGGCGGCGTGGCCCGGAGTATCCAGGAAGGTGATCATGCCCTTCTCGTGCTCTACATGGTAGGCACCGATATGCTGGGTGATACCACCGGCTTCGCCGTCGGCAACCTTGGCCTTGCGGATGTAATCCAGCAGGGAGGTCTTGCCGTGATCCACGTGGCCCATGATGGTCACCACTGGAGCGCGATCATTGAGATCCCCCTCATCACGGTTAACAACCATGCCCGCCAGGTGATCTTCAAGCACTTCTTCCTGCCCTTTGCTGGCAACGGGCTTGTGGCCCATTTCTTCTACCAGAAGGAATGCGGTCTCTTGATCAATAAACTGATTGACCGTCGCCATTTCACCCATCTTCATCATGGCCTTGATCAATTGCTTGGCCTTGATGTTCATGCGCTGGGCCAGATCGCCCACGGTAATGGTTTCCGGTACTTCGACTTCGTAGATTTTCTTCTCCGTCGGGGTTTTAAAGCCGTGCTGCTTGTTCATGGAGCTCTTCATCTGGCCGTGAGCAACGCCGGCTGATTTCGGCTTGCGACGACGACGGCGAGATTGACGCTCTTCACGCTGATAGCTGGCTTCCTGAGCGGCAACAACAATGGAAGACCCTTTGTCTTCCTCTTCCTCAGGCTTTTTCTCTTCCTGATCGCCACGCTTTTCCAGCTCCGCCGCGATACGAGCCGCTTCTTCAGCGGTACGGCGAGCAGCTTCCTCTTCCGCTTTCTTGCGGGTTTCGGCTTCCTGTTTGCGCTTGGCTTCATCGGCTTCACGCTGCTTGCGTTCGGCTTCTTCGCGCTTGGCTTTTTCTTCCGCCGTTTCTGCCTTGGCAGGCTTCTTGGCGGCCGCGGTCTTCGGCACGGAGACACGCTTGGTCTTCTCTTCTGCCGCCTTTTCGCCGGCAGCCTTGCGCTCGGCTTCCGCACGAGCCTTGGCGTCTTCTTCTTTCTTGCTGGCCGCTTCTTCCGCCTGACGCTTGGCAACTTCTTCGGCCTGGCGCTTCTCTTCTTCCGCCAGACGCGCAGCCTCTTCGGCCGCCTTACGTTCGGCTTCTTCGCGTTCCTGCTCTTCAAGCGTCTCGCGCTTCACGTAGGTACGCTTCTTGCGCACTTCCACGTTCACGGTCTTTGATTTGCCAGCCGCACCGGTCGTCTTGATAGTGCTGGTGGACTTACGCTTGAGGGTAATCTTCTTGGCTTCGGTATCCGCGGCACCATGGGACTTGCGCAGATGAGCCAGCAGCTGCTGCTTCTGCTCATCGGAGACCACTTCGCTGGCATCGCCATGGGGTAGCCCGGCGTCTTTCATCTGCGTAAGCAGTTTCTCGACGGGGGTCCCTACGATGTCGGCCAGTTTCTTTACGGTCGTTTCTGCCATGTCAGCAACACTCTCCTGTCCGTCTCTAGCAGGCTATTGAAAATAGCCTGGGCCATTCCCCTTGGGGCGAATGACCGCACTGCCCGGCACATTCCGGTCAGCGCATTGTGTGCTTATCTTTGCGGACCGTACCGCGAAGATAGCTTGAAAAGCACCTTGTGGCCTTTTCAACACCCTGCTGTTGGTGCCCGCGTCTAATCCGCCAGAACTAAAGGCTGTCAGGCCCCGGCTTCACCTTCATCGGCGAACCAGGGAGCCCGGGCTGTCATAATCAACTCGGCGGCACGCTCTTCGCTCATGCCACTGATTTCCATCAGATCATCCACCGCCTGTTCGGCCAGGTCTTCCATGGTGGCGATACCACGGGACGCCAGCTCAACCGCCAGGTCACGATCCATGCCGTCCATGTTGAGAAGATCTTCCGCAGGCTCGGCCAGTTCAAACCTTTCTTCGGATACCAGTGCTTTGGTCAGCAGGACATCCTTGGCGCGCTGACGCAGGGCATCGACAATATCTTCATCGAAACCGTCGATAGCGAGCATCTCTTCTTCCGGCACATAGGCCACTTCTTCCAGGGTGGTAAAGCCTTCGTCCACCAGAATGCCGGCCACATCCTCATCCACGTCCAGCTCTTTCATGAACGTTTCCAGGGCCTGGGCGGCTTCCTCTTCCTGCTTGTTCTGGGCATCGTCAAGGGTCATGACGTTGAGTTCCCAGCCAGTCAGCTCAGAGGCCAGACGGATATTCTGACCACTGCGGCCAATGGCCTGGGCCAGGGCGGATTCGTCTTCCACCGCAATATCCATGGAGTGACTTTCTTCATCCATTACGATGGAGGCCACTTCCGCCGGCTGCATGGCATTGATCACCAGTTGCGCCGGGTTGTCGTCCCACAGGACGATATCAATACGTTCACCGGCCAGCTCGTTGGAGACGGCCTGAACGCGAGCACCGCGCATACCGACACAAGCGCCCACCGGATCAATACGCTGATCGTTGCTTTTCACGGCAATCTTGGCGCGTGAGCCGGGATCACGGGCGGCACCCTTGATTTCGATCAGCTCTTCACCGATTTCCGGCACTTCAATCTTGAACAGCTCAACCAGCATGTCCGGGCAGGCACGGCTGGCAAACAGCTGCGGGCCACGATTTTCTTCGTTCACGCCCAGCAAGTAAGCCCGAATCCGGTCATTCTGACGTACCGCTTCGCGGGGAATCATGTGCTCACGGGTGATCAGCGCTTCCGCGTTACCGCCCAGATCCAGCACGATGGAATCCCGGCTGGCTTTCTTGACGATGCCGCTGATCAGCTCACCAATGCGATCACGATACTCTTCGATGATCTGGCGACGCTCGGCTTCGCGCACTTTCTGCACGATGACCTGCTTGGCTGTCTGGGCACCGATACGACCAAAGGCTTCGGATTCGATTTCCTCTTCCCAGGTGTCGCCGATCTGCAGCGACGTATCCTGCTCATGGGCTTCATCGAGGGTAAGTTGCTTACCGAATTCGTAGAGCTCTTCATCGGGCACCACGTGCCAAACGCGGAAAGTGCGAGAATCGCCGGACACCCGGTCGATATCCACGCGGATTTCCACGTCTTCTTCCTTAAAGCGTTTTTTGGTAGCGGCCGCCAGAGCAAGCTCGATGGCCTCGAAAATCACGTCACGGCTGACGCCTTTTTCGTTTGATACGGTTTCCGCTACCAGCAGGATCTCTTTGTTCATGGCCAGGCCTTTACAAAGACAAAGTTCTTCAGGGCGTGCTCAGTCGAAGCGAGGCTGCAACCGGGCACGATCTACCTGACTGTAAGGAATACGCAGGGTGTCGCCATCAAGCTCCACCACCAGCGTTTCGCCATCCACGGCCACAATGGCCGCCGTCATTTTACGCTTGCCAGACACCGGCGCCAGCAACTTCAGCTGAACGTCTTCACCGATGTAGTCGGCATATTGCGCAATATAAAACATGGGTCGATCCATGCCCGGCGAGGACACTTCAAGGTTGTATTCGCCGGGAATTGGATCTTCCACATCCAGCACGCCGCTGACTTCATGACTCACCGCCGCGCAATTATCTACCGAAATACCGTCTTCATGGTCGATATACACACGCAAAACAGCCCCGCGCCCCTGGATATGTTCAATACCCCAAAGCACGAAGCCCAAGTCTTCAACGACCGGAGCCAGTAGCTCCGTTAATTGTTCTACGCGTTTCGACATGTCCTTTCCGACAGTACAAACAAAAAATGGGCCTGGGGACATTACAGTGACTGCAAGGAAGCCATGCAATCGACCGCACATCCACCGCCCATTCCACTGCTGCGGATAACAAAAGGCCCCTGCTAGAGGGGCCTTTTGTCCGCTTTGAACCAGCCTTGGCTGATTCCTCTAAGTGGTAGCGGGGGCAGGATTTGAACCTACGACCTTCGGGTTATGAGCCCGACGAGCTACCAGACTGCTCCACCCCGCAATAAACCGTTGAACCATTAGCGCCCCTCGGCACTCGATTTACATTCTGGTGAGTGTAAATCTTTTCGGTTCCAGCTGGTTGAATCTTACTGATTCAAGCGTTCAACCCGCCTCAAATATCGAGCGCAAATAGTACTTAGAGGCGCTCACTCTGTCAAGGCAATCACGAAAAAAACATTTACTTTTCGCTGCCTTAGCACCACCGGGAGCAAACTCCAGACTGTGCCCGCAAACGCCATGGCATCTGCACTGCCGGGACTGATTTCTACGGGCTGGTCGCAGCAGAAATCAACCGGGGCCGGCACAAAAAAACACGTTGCGCCATGCCATGGAGCGATGACAAACCACCTTCATCGCGCCCGGTCGGAAAGCTAGCACCACCAGACCGGGTTACAGCGAGATCCGCCAGCGGATCTCATTTCCAAATTGGTGCCGAAGGCCGGACTTGAACCGGCACGAGCGAAGCTCACTACCCCCTCAAGATAGCGTGTCTACCAATTCCACCACTTCGGCAAAGAACGCTTTCGTTACTGCTCCGACTGAGGCACTTCAGCCGGGGCCGGGGATTCTACCCCAGCTTGAGGCACATCTGAAACCTCTTTTTGTGCCTGAGCATCATCAGATGCCACCGGCACTTCAGACATGGTCGCCGGCACGTCGGAATCCGCTGGAGCAGCCGGCACATCATCTTCCTGCTGCTCGAGGGTTTCCAGTTCCGGCAGGTAGCTGCGCACACCTTCAGCTTCCTGGCGAGCCATCCAGGCCAACCCCATGCTGGTGATGAAGAACACCACCGCCAGCATCGCCGTGGCGCGAGTCAGAAAGTTGGCCGACCCGGCACTGCCAAATACAGTCTGGGAGCCGCCGCCACCGAAAGAGGCACCGGCATCAGCACCTTTCCCGTGCTGAATCAGCACCAGCCCAATCAGGCCAAGGGCCGCCAGCACATGCACTACATGAACAACAATATCCATAATGACTCTATTATTCCGCCGCCTGACAGATAGCAATAAAACTGTCGGCTGTTAACGATGCCCCACCTATCAGACCCCCATCGATGTCTGACTGGGCAAACAGAAGGGCGGCATTATCCGCCTTTACACTGCCGCCGTAAAGCAAGCACAGCGATTCAGCGATATCCTTATCGTTTTGAGCCAGCGACTCCCGCAGAGAGGCATGCACTTCTTGGGCCTGCTCCGGGCTCGCGGTTCGGCCGGTACCGATAGCCCATACCGGTTCATAGGCCACTACAGCCCTGGCGAAAGCGGCAATACCTACCGCATCCACCACTGCCTGCAGCTGCCCGCACACCACGGCTTGCGTGTCACCGGCCTCACGCTCTTCAAGGGTTTCACCCACACAGAGGATCGGCACAAGGCCGGCAGCCTGAGCCCGGGAAAACTTGGCGGCGATCAACGCATCAGTTTCTGCGTACAATGCGCGGCGCTCGGAATGACCAATAATCACGTGACCACAGCCCACCTCGGCCAGCATCGGCGCGGAGACTTCTCCGGTGAAAGCGCCATCATCCTGATCGCTCAGATTCTGCCCGCCTACACCAATGGTCGACGGTAGCACGGATCTGGCCGCAGCCAGGTAAGGATAAGGCGGACAGATCACCACCTCCGCCGCACCTTCATAGCCAGCCAGAGCCTGCGCCATCTCGGCCAGCAGATCCTGCCGCCCGTTCATTTTCCAGTTACCGGCAACCAGAGGTGTTCTTGATTTCATCTGTTATTCCTTGGATATAAAAAGCCTGCCGCCTGACAAAGCGTGACGCCTGCCATTGCCGCGTCCGTTGCCAGGCAGCCAGCGTTACTAGGCAATCGCCTTTTCCACCACGTCGGCCAGTTCCCGACACAAGCTGGCTACCTGATCCGCATCCTTGCCCTCGATCATCACCCGCACCAGTGGCTCGGTTCCGGAGGGGCGCAGCAGAATCCGGCCATTGCCGCCCAGCTTCTCTTCCACGTCCGCCATGGCGGCCTTCACTTCTGCCTTGTCCATGAAACCATCACGGCTGGAGCCGCGCACATTGATCATGGTCTGCGGCAACAACGCCACATCCGCCACTGCATCCGCCAGACTCTGGTCACGGCGGGATAGCGCCGCCAGTACCTGCAGGGCAGACACTGTGCCATCGCCGGTGGAGGTGCAATCGAGACAAACCAGATGACCGGAGGATTCGCCGCCGATCAGCCAGCCTCGTTGATCGAGCTGCTCCATCACGTAGCGGTCGCCCACCTTGGCACGGACGAACTCGATACCCTGCGCCTGCAGTGCCAGCTCAAGACCGAAGTTGGACATCAAGGTGCCGACAACCCCGGGCATGTCTGCCCCACTTTCCTTGCGATCCCGGGCCACCACGAACAGCAGCTGATCCCCATCCACCAGCTTGCCGGTATGATCGACCATGATCAGCCGGTCCGCATCACCGTCCAGCGCAACCCCCAGATCCGCCTTTTCATCCAGCACGCGCTGCTGCAGCTTTTCCGGGTGAGTCGAACCGCAATCGCGGTTGATATTGAAACCGTCCGGGGTATTGGCCATGGCCACCACCTCGGCACCCAGCTCCTCGAACACATCCGGGGCAATGTGATACGCCGCACCATTGGCGGTATCGACCACGATCTTCATGCCACTCAGGTTCAGGCCGGGAACGGTGCTCTTGCAGAATTCGATATAACGGCCACGGGCATCATCGATCCGGCGCACCTTGCCGATCTGGTCAGTGGCAACCACCGACATCTCTTCGTCGAGCAGACGCTCGATTTCCAGCTCAATCTCATCATTGAGCTTGCGGCCATCGGCCCCGAAGAATTTGATGCCATTATCGGTATAGGCATTATGGGAAGCGGAAATAACGATCCCCGCCTGGGCCGACAGGGTGCGAGTCAGGTAGGCGATGCCCGGTGTTGGCAGCGGGCCGAGCAGACGAACATCGACACCGGCGGCAGAAATACCGGCCTCAAGTGCCGATTCAAACATGTACCCGGAGATACGGGTATCTTTGCCGATCAGAATCTTGCTGCCACCATGGGCGGCAAGTACCTTGCCGGCGGCCCAGCCCAGCTTGAGCACGAAATCCGGGGTAATGGGGAATTCCCCCACCGTGCCTCGCACGCCATCCGTCCCGAAATACTTACGCGCCATGACTACTCCTTGTGCGGTTATTTTATGCGATGACTATCGCCTGACTGCCTCACGGCGTGGGCGAAACGCACCACATCCACGGTTTCCTTTACATCATGGGCACGGACAATCTTCGCTCCGCGCTCAATACACATGACCGCCGCCGCCAGGCTGGCCGGCAATCGTTCGTTCACTTCCCGGCCCAGCAGCTTGCCGAACAGGGACTTGCGCGAAATACCAATCAGGACTGGCAGCGCGAGTTCCTGCAACGCGGCCATTTCATTCATCAAGGTAAGATTGTGCGCCACGGTCTTGGCAAAGCCAAAGCCCGGGTCTACCAGCAGTCGCTCACGGGGAATGCCCTCCTGCTCGCAGGCAGCGATACGCTGACGCAGAAAATCGATCACTTCAGCGGTCACATCCGCGTAACGGGGATCGTCCTGCATGTTGCCGGGCTCACCCAGCATATGCATCAGACACACCGGCAATTCACTGGCGGCGGCGGCCCCCAGCGCACCGGGGCGCCGCAGGGCGCGCACATCATTGATCATGCCGGCACCGGCAACAGCAGCATCACGAATCACTGCCGCTGTGCTGGTATCCACCGACACCAGGGCGCCAAGCTCACCAGTCAGGGCCTCCACCACCGGCACCACCCGGTCCAACTCCTGCTGCTCGGAGACCGGTGCTGCACCGGGGCGCGTGGACTCGCCACCCACATCAATGATCGCCGCGCCGTCCACCAGCATCTGTTCAGCCTGGCGCAGGGCGGCATCCCGCTCGGTAAAGCGGCCACCATCGGAGAAGGAGTCCGGGGTTACGTTGAGTATCCCCATAACGACAGGCGCGGACAGGTTTAGTGTCCGCGCCCCACAGGTCAGCGTTTCAATCATGGATCAGAGGGATCAATGGGTATTGGCAGGCCCGCCGATGGCATCGTCGCCCGGCTCCTTGTCACCGCCGGCTGCAGCACCATTACCCGGCCCCTGGTCACGCCAGTCTTTCGGCGGACGCGGCTTGTGGCCGGTCATAATGTCCTCGATCTGGTTAGCATCAATGGTTTCGTACTGCATTAATGCTTCAGCCATCAGATCCAGCTTGTCGCGGTTATCTTCGAGAATTTGCTTGGCGCGGCCATAACAGCTGTCGATGATCGCCCGCACTTCACGGTCAATCTCTTCTGCAGTCTGCTCGGACATGCTCTTGCGCTGGGACATCTGCTTGCCGAGGAAGACCTCACCCTCTTCTTCCTCGTAGGCCAGCGGCCCCAGCTTCTCGCTCAGGCCCCACTTGGTCACCATGGCACGAGCCAGCTTGGTGGCACGCTCGATATCATTGGAGGCACCGGTAGTGACACCATCAAAGCCCAACGTCATTTCCTCCGCCAAACGCCCGCCATAGAGCGAACAAATGGAGGATTCCAGGCCGCGCTTGGACTGGGAATATCGATCTTCTTCCGGCAAATACATGGTCACACCCAGCGCACGACCGCGCGGAATAATGCTCACCTTGTAGACCGGGTCATGCTCAGGCACCAGACGGCCAACAATGGCGTGACCGGCCTCGTGATAAGCCGTGTTCAGCTTCTCTTTCTCGCTCATCACCATGGAGCGACGTTCGGCACCCATGAGGATCTTGTCCTTGGCTTTCTCGAACTCTTCCATGGACACCATGCGCTTGTTGGCACGGGCAGCAAACAGCGCCGCTTCGTTGACCAGATTGGCAAGATCGGCACCGGAGAAACCGGGGGTGCCGCGGGCAATCACGCTGGGATCCACGTCTTCAGAGATTGGCACCTGGCGCATGTGAACCTTGAGTACGTGCTCGCGACCACGGATATCCGGCAATGGCACCGTTACCTGGCGATCGAAACGGCCCGGGCGCAGCAGCGCCGGATCCAGCACGTCGGGGCGGTTGGTGGCAGCGATGACGATGATGCCTTCATTGCCATCAAACCCGTCCATTTCCACCAGCAGCTGGTTCAAGGTTTGTTCACGCTCATCGTGCCCGCCACCGACACCGGCACCACGGGAACGGCCCACCGCATCAATCTCATCGATAAAGATGATGCAGGGAGAATGCTTCTTGGCCTGCTCGAACATGTCACGGACACGGCTGGCGCCGACACCCACAAACATTTCCACAAAGTCTGAGCCGGAAATGCTGAAGAAAGGCACCTTGGCCTCCCCCGCAATGGCCTTGGCCAGCAGGGTCTTACCGGTACCCGGTGAACCAACCATCAGCACGCCACGGGGAATCTTGCCGCCCAGGCGCTGAAATTTTGCCGGGTCACGCAGGAACTCGACCAGCTCCTGCACTTCTTCCTTGGCTTCTTCCACCCCTGCCACATCGGCAAAGGTGGTCTTGATCTGGTCTTCGCCGAGCAGCTTGGCCTTGGACTTGCCGAAGGTCATCGGCCCGCCGCCGCCTTTACCACCACCCTGCATCTGGCGCATGAAGAAGATAAAGATGGCCAGAATAATCAGGATCGGCAGTACCGACAGGAACAACTGCATCAGGAAGCCCTGACGCTCGGGCTCCACACCTACCACATTCACCTTGTTCTGGATCAGCGTAGGCATCAGGTTGGTATCCAGTGTCGGCGGTTTCACCGTCTTGAACTGGCTGCCATCCTTGTAGGTGCCCGTGATCGCGCTTTCGCCGATCTTGGCTTCCTGCACGTCACCACTCTCTACCCGAGAAATAAAATCCGAGTAGGGGATACTGGTTGAAGCAGGCTGAGTGCTGATGCTGGATGCCACCACGTAAAGTACGCCGGCAATAACCAGCCACAGCACAATATTCTTGGTCATGTCGTTCAAAGGAGACCTCGATCAATTCCGGGCGCTTCACGCGCACACTAACGAACTTACACCTTACACCATTTGCCGAACCCTGCGTAATGCCGGTTCGGACAGCAAAAGCGCCATTTCACGGCTTTTTTACAGCTCATTTCAGACCACTGGCCAGTTGATACACCTCGGTGGAACGGGCACGGCTGGCGGCCGGCTTGCGGCTGACGACCCGGTGAAAACGCTGCAACAGCAGCTGCCGGTACTCATCAAACCCCTCACCCTGGAATACCTTGACCAGAAACTGGCCATCCGGTTCCAGCACCCGCTCGGCCATATCCAGCGCCAGTTCGGCAAGATACATGGCCCGCGGCTGATCCACCCCTTTGTTACCACTCATATTGGGGGCCATGTCGGACATTACAAGGTCTGCCTTGCGATCCCCGAGCGCCGCAAGGATTTGCTCATAAATGGCGTCTTCGCGGAAATCTCCCTCAATGAAGGTCACATCCGGCAGTGCATCCATCGCCAAGATATCGCTGGCAATGACAGTGCCGTGTGAACCCATCAGCCGGCCTGCCACTTGGGACCACCCTCCCGGCGCGGCCCCCAGATCCAGCACCGTCATGCCGGGCCGGAACAAGCGATCCTTTTCGTTCATTTCCAGCAGTTTAAAACTGGCACGGGAGCGATAGCCCTCTGCCTGGGCCTTTGCCACCCACTGGTCGCTGAAATGCTCCTTGAGCCAGGCCTTGCTGGTTTTGGAACGGCTCGATTTCGCCATCAGAGATCACCTCGTCAATCCGCTTTGCCGCTGCCTTGCTTAACGGCTGCTTTTCACCCTGCTAACCCGTAGAATACGCCCATCGCCGGGACAGCCCGGACATTCCCTCATTTTGTGTTGCCCTGCTGGCGACACCCTGCAGCTCTGGAGCCACACCGTGCCGCTATCTCAACAGGACATCAAACGGCTGCGCCGTATTGGCCACCACCTCAAACCCGTACTGATCTTCGGCGGCAAGGGCCTCACCGAGACCTTCGTCGAGGAGCTCAACCTGCGCCTGGAAGATCACGAACTGATCAAGGTGAAGGTCAATGCGGAAACCCGCGATGACCGGGCCGCTATCGTTCAGGCCCTGAGCGAAAAAGGCAGCGCCGAGCTGATTCAGCGCATCGGCAATATCGCACTGCTTTACCGGCCCGCACAGAAGCCGAACCCGAAATTATCCAACATCCTGCGCTATCAGGACGCGTGAGTGCTGTCCGGCTGATTTCGCGCAGAACACATAAAAAAGGCGACGTTTAACGTCGCCTTTTCTTTTGCCTTGCAACTCAGATGTGCTCGACCTTGTCGACCTCATACTCCCGAGTACCACCCGGAGTATCGATCTGCACCACATCCCCTTCTTCACGGCCGATCAGACCACGGGCGATAGGAGAATTGACGCTCAGCTTGCCCTGCTTGATATTGGCTTCATCGTCACCCACGATCTGGTACACCTTCTCTTCATCGGTATCCACATCGATGATGGTCACGGTAACGCCAAAAATCACCTTGCCGGTATTTGTCAGCTCAGTGATATCAATGATCTGGGCCGCGCCGAGCTTGGACTCGATCTCGTTGATGCGCCCCTCGCAGAACCCCTGCTGTTCACGAGCCGCGTGGTATTCCGCATTTTCCTTCAGATCACCGTGCTCGCGGGCCTCGGCAATGGCTGCGGTAATGCGCGGACGATCTTCTCTTTTCAGCTTTTCCAGCTCTTCGCGCAGGGCCTTTGCACCCTTGGCGGTCATCGGTATGCGTTGCATAGTCATCCTCGTCTAATCCATGAAAACCGCCCGGAGCACTCGGCTCCGAGCGCCCCATGGGACGATTTACTGCATTTGTGCGTGCAAATCCTGCAGGCGCCGAACCGTGGGCTCGCCGCTGATTCCCAGCGCCTGACACACCGCATGGGCGGCGGTGATCGTGGTGGTATAAAACACCCGGTGCTGCAGAGCAGAGCGACGAATCGCAAAGGAATCGCGGATCGCCTGCTTGCCCTCGGTGGTGTTCACGATCAGGGCAACTTCGTCATTCTTGATCATGTCCACAATGTGCGGACGCCCTTCCAGCACCTTGTTGACCACCTTCACATCCAGACCGGCGTCAGCAATTACCTTGGCGGTACCGCGGGTGGCAACCAGATTGAAACCACGCTCGATCAGCATGCGCGCCACTTCGATGGCTGCCGGCTTGTCCACTTCCCGCACGGAAATAAAGGCCGTCCCCTTCTCGGGCAGGGCTTCACCCGCACCCAGAGACGCCTTGCCAAACGCTTCGGCAAAGGTGGCGCCGATACCCATCACTTCACCGGTGGACTTCATTTCCGGACCGAGAATCGGATCTACCTTCGGGAATTTGGCGAACGGGAACACCGCTTCCTTCACGAAGTAATGCTGCGGTTTGATTTCCTGAGTGAAGCCCTGTTCCTTGAGGCTGGTGCCCGCCATGCAGCGAGCCGCCACCTTGGCCAGGGACACACCGATGCACTTGGACACGTAAGGCACGGTCCGTGATGCACGGGGATTCACTTCCAGAACATACACCTCGCCGCTCTTGACCGCGAACTGCACATTCATCAGGCCGATCACGCCCAGCTCCAGCGCCATGTCTGCCGCCTGCTGGCGCATCACATTCTGCACCTCTTCCCCAAGGGAATACGGCGGCAGGGAACAAGCGGAGTCACCGGAGTGCACGCCGGCCTGTTCGATATGCTGCATGATGCCGCCGATAACCACATCGGTGCCGTCACAGACCGCATCCACATCCACTTCGATGGCGTCATCCAGGAAGCGGTCCAGCAATACTGGCGAGTCGTTGGACACGGACACCGCGTTCATCATGTAGTTACGCAGCTCGGCCTCGCTGTAAACGATTTCCATGGCGCGACCACCCAGTACATAGGAGGGGCGCACCACCAGCGGGTAACCGATTTCTTCCGCCAGACGCACACCATCTTCCATGGAGCGGGCAGTCCGGTTGGGCGGCTGCTTGAGGCCAAGCTTGTTGACCATCAACTGGAAGCGCTCGCGATCTTCCGCCTCGTCGATGGCGTCCGGCGGGGTACCGATAATCGGTACGCCGGCGGCCTGCAGGGCACGAGCCAGTTTCAGCGGCGTCTGGCCACCGTACTGCACGATCACACCCTTGGGTTTTTCCTTGGCAACGATGGCCAGCACGTCTTCCAGGGTCACCGGCTCGAAATACAGGCGATCGGAGGTATCGTAATCGGTGGACACGGTTTCCGGGTTACAGTTGACCATGATGGTCTCGTAACCGTCGTCCTTCATGGCGAAGGCGGCGTGTACACAGCAGTAATCGAACTCGATGCCTTGACCGATACGGTTGGGCCCACCACCGATAACCATGATCTTGTCACGGTCGGACGGGTTGGACTCGCACTCTTCGTCATAGCTGGAGTACATGTAAGCGGTGTCGGTGGAAAATTCCGCCGCACAGGTGTCCACCCGCTTGTAGATCGGTTGTACGCCGAACTCGTCACGCTTGCCGCGCACGTCGGATTCCTTCACACCCAGCAGCTGTGCCAAGCGGGCATCGGAAAAGCCCTTGCGCTTGAGTGCATACAGGCTGTCGCGGTTCAGGTCACTGAACGTGGTGGCCGCCAGCTGCTGCTCGGTGCGCACCAGGTCCTCGATCTGTACCAGGTACCAGCGGTCGATCTTGGTGATGTTGAAGATATCGTCCACGGTCATGCCGACACGGAAAGCATCACCGACAATCCAGATCCGCTCCGGACCCGGAGTGGCCAGCAACTGGGCCACCTGCTCGCGGGCATCCGGTGAAGCCGGATCCACACTGGGATCAAAGCCGACGGAATCGGTTTCCAAACCACGCAGGGCTTTCTGCACGGATTCCTGGAAGTTACGGCCAATGGCCATCACTTCGCCCACGGACTTCATCTGGGTGGTCAACACCGCGTCCGCTTCGGCAAATTTCTCGAAGTTGAAGCGCGGAATCTTGGTAACCACGTAATCGATGGACGGCTCGAAAGAGGCCGGGGTCTTGCCACCGGTAATCTCGTTCTGCAGCTCGTCCAGGGTGTAACCCACCGCCAGCTTGGCGGCCACCTTGGCAATCGGGAAACCGGTGGCCTTGGAGGCCAGCGCCGAGGAGCGGCTTACCCGCGGGTTCATTTCGATCACCACCATGCGGCCGTTGTCCGGGTTGACCCCGAACTGCACGTTGGACCCGCCGGTTTCCACACCGATCTCGCGCAGTACCGCCAGAGAGGCGTCACGCATGATCTGGAACTCTTTATCGGTGAGCGTCTGCGCCGGGGCCACGGTAATGGAGTCACCGGTGTGCACACCCATGGGATCGAAGTTCTCGATGGAGCAGACGATGATGCAGTTGTCCTTTTTGTCGCGGACCACTTCCATCTCGTACTCTTTCCAGCCCAGCAGGGACTCGTCGATCAACAGCTCGTTGGTGGGCGACAGGTCCAGACCGCGCTGGCAGATCTCTTCAAACTCTTCCCGATTATAGGCAACACCGCCACCGGAACCGCCCATGGTGAAACTGGGCCGGATAATGCAGGGAAAGCCCAGATCTTCCAGGGCCGCATTGGCCTCTTCCATGTTGTGGGCGATGGCAGAGCGCGGGCACTCCAGACCAATGGCCTTCATGGCCTGGTCGAAACGGTGCCGATCTTCCGCCTTGTCGATGGCATCCTGGGTGGCGCCGATCATTTCCACACCGAACTCGGCCAGCACGCCGTGCTTGTCCAGATCCAGCGCGCAATTCAGGGCGGTCTGTCCGCCCATGGTGGGCAGCAGGGCGTCCGGACGCTCCTTCTCGATGATCTTGGCCACGGTTTGCCAGGTAATCGGCTCGATGTAGGTCGCATCGGCCATGGCCGGGTCGGTCATGATGGTGGCCGGATTAGAGTTCACCAGGATGACCCGGAAACCCTCTTCACGCAGGGCCTTGCAGGCCTGGGCACCGGAGTAGTCAAACTCACAGGCCTGGCCGATGACAATCGGGCCAGCGCCAATGATGAGAATGCTTTGTATGTCAGTTCTTTTCGGCATAGTTCACTAACCGTCAGACGTAAATGGCTGCATCAGGGACCCGGCGATGCCGGGTCTGGCTCTGGCTTACTTTTGGCTCTTCGCTTCCATCAGTTCGATGAAATGATCGAACAGCGGCGCGCAATCTCGCGGGCCCGGGCTGGCTTCCGGGTGACCCTGGAAGCTGAACGCCGGCACATCGGTGCGATGAATGCCCTGCAAAGTGCCATCGAAGAGGGACACATGGGTGACCTTAAGAGTCTCCGGCAGGGAGTCCATATCCACGGCAAAACCATGGTTCTGACTGGTAATCATCACCGTGTCGTCGGCCAGGGTTTTCACCGGGTGGTTGGCACCGTGGTGGCCGGTGCCCATCTTCATGGTTTTCGCCCCGCTGGCCAGCGCCAGCAACTGATGGCCCAGGCAGATACCGAACACCGGCTTGCCGGTGGCAACGATCTCCTTGATGGCCTCGATGGCGTAGTCACAGGGCTCCGGGTCACCCGGGCCGTTGGACAGGAAGATGCCATCGGGATTTATGGCCAGCACGTCAGCGGCCGGGGTTTGCGCCGGCACCACCGTGAGCTTGCAGCCACGCTCGACCAGCATGCGCAGAATGTTGCGCTTGACGCCGTAATCGTAGGCCACCACATGGAAGCGGCTGTCGACGCCCTCAGTGTGACCCTTCTCCAGATCCCAGGTGGACTCGGTCCAGCTATAGGCTTCACTGACGGTGACTTCCTTCGCCAGATCCATGCCCTTCAGACCCGGGAAGCCCTTGGCCGCTTCCAGTGCCTTGGCCTCATCCAGGTTATCGCCGGCAATGATGCAGCCGTTCTGGGCACCCTTGTCGCGCAGGATGCGGGTCAGGCGGCGGGTATCGATCTCCGCAATGGCCACGATATTGTTATCGCGCAGGTAGTCCGGCAGGGACTGCTGGCTACGCCAGTTGCTGACCGTCATGGCCAGATCGCGAATCACCAGGCCGGACGCCCAGATCTGGGCGGACTCTTCGTCCTCGGGCGTCACACCGGTGTTACCGATATGCGGATAGGTCAGGGTCACAATCTGTTTGGCGTAGGAGGGATCCGTCAGGATCTCCTGGTAGCCGGTCATAGCAGTGTTGAACACCACTTCACCCACGGTCTGACCCGTGGCACCGATAGCAACACCCCGAAAGATGCTTCCGTCTTCAAGAGCGAGAATGGCGGGAACCGTCAACGCAACCTCCAGGCTGGTAAGAATATAGGGAGATATGCGGCAGGGCACATTCGCAAAAAAGCGAGATGGATTGCTCCACCTCGCTTTTTCATGAAATTCGTCATCAGTGCCCCGCACGCCCATCACGGGCTGCGCGCTATTTTAGGGCCTCAGCGGGCAAATGTCACCCTTTGCTCGGTGCAACCGACCGCTGGCAGCCCGCCGGCTTTTTCAGGCCTTGCCCCAGCCGGCGCTTTCACCCGCCAGGCCAAGCACATCCTGCATGTCGAACAATCCCTTATCGTGGGTTGCCAGCCAGGCCGCAGCCCTTACCGCCCCGCGGCCAAAGGCCATACGGCTGGAAGCCTTGTGGGTGATTTCCACCCGCTCGCCGTCTGCGGCGAACATGACGGTGTGATCGCCGACAATATCCCCGGCACGAATGGTCTCGAAACCGATGGTCTGGCGATCGCGCTCACCGGTACGGCCCTCACGCCCATAGACGGCGCATTCGTTCAGGTCGCGCCCCAGGGTCTGCGCCACCACCTCCCCCATACGCAGGGCGGTGCCGGAGGGTGCATCGATCTTGTGACGGTGATGGGCCTCAATCACCTCGATATCGGCCTCTTCCGCCATCACCCGAGCGGCGGTTTCCAGCAGCTTGAAGCACAGATTCACGCCGATGGAGTAGTTGGGCGCAAAACAGATCGCGATGTCTTCACTGGCGGTGCGCAGGGCGGCCTTCTGGTCGTCATCCA
This sequence comes from Alcanivorax sp. IL2, assembly GCF_047495475.1. NCBI lineage: Bacteria > Pseudomonadati > Pseudomonadota > Gammaproteobacteria > Oceanospirillales > Alcanivoracaceae > Alcanivorax > Alcanivorax sp. IL2. The sequence continues at coordinate 68,522 of NZ_CP179932.1, forward strand.
GCCCGGTGGTACCGATCACCAGCTTGGTACCCGCAGCACGGCACACTTCCACATTGCGGGCAGTGGCCTCCGGCACGGTGAAATCGATAAACACATCGGCATCGTTGACCACCTTGCCCAGGTCATCCGCCAGCATCACACCACTGGCACCCTGCCCCACCAGCTCACCGGCATCGGCACCGATCAGGCTGGAACCGGGCACGTCCACCGCCGCTGCCAGAGTGGTATCCGGGTTGGCCAGAGTGGCCTCGATCAGAATCCGGCCCATGCGACCGGCCGCACCGATAATGCCTACTTTCATGCTACTTCCTTGGAAATGGCACCGTGGCAGGCGCCCTTTGAGCCCCACCACAGCAAAACGATTGAAGGCCGCTAGTCTACCAGAAAGGGCGGCCGGGTCACCGCGTAGAGATTGATGTTCTCCTTGCGCATGAACTTGCGCCGCTTGCGGTCAAACCGCTTGAAGCTCATGCCACTGTCACGCCAGGCCTGCACTTCCTGCAGCCGCTTGCGGGCATAGGCCCGATCCAGCCACTCCATGGCAAAGCGCGCCGGCATGTCGGCCGCCGCCTGCAATTGCGCCAGCGCCTGCTCCGCCGATGCCTCCTGATAGGTATAAAGCAGACTGTTGGCATACTCATAGCGAACAATCGCCAGATCCGGCACCGCCACCAGCGATGTCTCAAAAGGTTGCGTGGCATCCTCACTGTCTGCCGCCAGGGTCAGCCTGCCCGCTGCCTTGCCCACCCGGCGCAGTACATTGGCCTCAAAGGCCGCACTGAGCGACAACGCCAACGGATGTTCCGGCTCCACCGCCAGAATCTCGGTGGCCGCATTGATCACCATGGCCGCATAGTTGCGCTGCAACGTGGCCGGCACCGACTCATCCTCCGCCAGGCGCGCCACCGCATAACCAAAACCGAGCCGCAACATGCAGTAATCCGCCGTCAGGCCCTGCTCGCTCGGCAGAATTGCCACCTGTTCACCAAACCAGGCCATCTCGTTAATGGCCTCCTGCAGCAGCTGCTGCTTTTGAGTGTGGCTCGGCGCCAGATAAGTGGCATAAATAATCTGCGCTACCAGCCCCGGCACCCGGGCATAGCCTCCATAGCGCTTGCCAAGTTCACGGGCATGGCGGAAATCCCCACGGAAAAACGCCTGCCAGACCTCCAGCACATTGCGGCTATGCTGCTCCCAGTTGTCATCCTGGTAATGCAGATCCCGATACAGCGCAGGGAAACGCTGATAGCGCGCCTTCAGATAGTCCGGCGACGGAAACGGTATCCGCAGGCCCCGCATAAAGTCGGGCCAAGACTGGCGAATTTCATCATAGGTGTAGGTAAAGGAAGACGCCTCAAACGGCGCCGGCACCCAGGGCGTGTCCAGCACCTGCGCATCCAGCGTCAGCGGCGCCTTCTGGGCAAAGGTGGCACGTGCCCGCTCGTGAGCCTGATCCACAGGCGCCGCATATAAAGAAAGGGGAAGACAACACAACATACCCCCCAGCATCCCTGCCAGTCGCCGCGCAGCCATGATTACCTCTGTTATTGTTGTTTTTATGCACAATATCGCAGGCGGGGTTAAAGCGGCAACGACAGTGGTCAAATTTCAGACTATTGGCTTACGCGTGCGAAAGGGCGATTGCAGACGCCGTACAATGACAGCTCATCAAGTTGATCGCGTCACCACTTCTCAATGCCAAACAATGCCTCCAGCGTCTAATCAAACTTTCCGGCAGCACCATCAACTACTGAGGCAAGAATGCCGAGCACGGGCCGCTGACGTCATGCCTCCACCTCCTGTGCCAACGACGAAGATGCCAGCAGTCGCAACCAGGCGGGATGACCGCCAAGGACGGACGGATCGACAAGCGTTCTGGCAATCAGAGACAGGCGACGTTGCTCCGTGTCGATTACCAGCGTGTCGCACACAGTGGTCAGACGTTGCGACGGATGGCCACGACGAACCAGCAGCGCGGGGGGCTGCCAGCGTGGCAGCGTCAGTGATACCGGCTCCGGGTGCTCCGGGAAGAAGCCCTGCAACGTCAACTGCTCGCCTCCCGCAAAGGGGTGGGACAGCCATTGATCCTGCGGAGCGCAATGATGGAGTGACGGTTCGGCATCCTGACCCCAGGGGCAACCTTGCTCATCCAGCGGCATCTGCGAGGGTGAACCGAAACGCGCCTGGCGGGGAGCCCAGAACACTGGCAAGGGTGCAAAGCTGGCCACCGCACAGGGCCGCGAAGGAGACAGGGCTGAGCGCCCCTCATATTCAATCTGTGGCGCGCGGGGATCGAGAATCTTCCACCCCGACGGATTGAAGCCACGCCCCACCGGGTTGCGCTTCTCCCGCTGGCCGCTTTTCTCATGGCTGCCGCCATAGGCGTTTTCATAGCACAACGGCAACGAGGTAAAAGCTGCCGGCTCTCCACGACGGGCACCGACCAGGCTTTTTTCCCAGCCATGCTCCCCCAGTGCAATCAATCGCTTTCGGCTGGCGCTATCTCGTTGACGAATTTCCACACTGACATGGGCTCGATTCTCCGCGCCGGTACGGGTGTAAGCCTTGCCGTGCAGGTAGTACTCGGCGCCCTGCTTGAACGCGCCGATTTCATTCGCTGCCAGCAAACTGGTTTCCATGGGCTTGCCGTAATGGCTATCCGCCAGCAACGGCGAAGGCTGCTCGTCCGCCACCACAATCTGCCCGTTCAGATCAAAATGCAGCGTCAAACGGGCAACCAGAACAGACCGGTAATTGCCAACCAGATCCCAGCCGGGAACCACCACCGCCCCGGCGTCGGTCTCATTGACTAACTCAAGCATGGGCGCCCCCCTCACTCAGGGAGTGAAACTGCCATCCTGAGACGGGCAGTACGCGACGCTCGGCCAGCCAGCTTTGTTGCGCGGCAATCAACGGGGCGATCTGTCCTGCCCATTGTTGGTCAAGTAACTCCAGAGACGAGACCGTCACGGGTTCACCAAAGAAATAACGCGCCTCGCTCGGCCACTGTTTCGCTTGCCAACTGATGGCCGCCGCCGGTGCATCGGGCAAAGTCTCTTTCGACTCTCGCGATGACTCATCACTCACCCCCACCGCTTGCAAGCGCGGCTTGCGGGGCACCATTTCACCAGTGAGCCAGAACCAGGCCTGCGCCGCGTCTTCGCAGCAGGCCACTTGCTCCATGGCATCCAGCAGCTGACGCGCCGCTGATACCGAACCATCAAACGCGATTCCGAGGAGGTTTTCCGGCGGGTGACCACTCTGCGCCAACAACAACGTAAAGAGAGGATCATCCTGGTAATCCCGGGCAGCCTGAACGGCCAGCGAATCCCTGCGTACCAGCCCGGCCTGCAAGGCATGATGACGGGAGCGGGGAAAATCATGACGCTGATACCAGGACTGGAAACAGGAAAGATCCGCACCGGCGGCATCCTGAAAAAAAAGCCAGCGTGCCAACAGCGCATCATGCTCGGCAGCCTCTTCCTCGCTCATGGCCATGGCCGTCTGCTCTGACATCAGCGCGGCACGCAGTTCAGGATGCCTCACCTCGCCGCTGCAAGACGACAGCGTCATGGCCTCAATGACGGCGCCCTGCTGCTCCGGCTTCAGCTCCGGAAAAATCCCGTCAAGGCTCTCCAGGCAGCCGACGCTATCTCGCTGCAACCCCACCCAGGTTTCCACGAACAACGCCGGAGGGCGCAGTGACACCTCCGGACGCCCCTCCTGATGAATCGCCACCGCATCCAGATTGGCCGCCAGTCGCCAGTCCAGCTGCCGCAACGCTTCCAGCGGCGAGGCGGTCGCCTTCAACAAACCACAGCGGCGCTGAAACAACGCCGTGGCTTCGCGATAGTGGGTGTCGATCTGAGGCAGCATAACCACTAGTTGATCTGCACCAAACCGCCCATGATGCGCTGCAAACCGCTGGCCAGGGTGTGGATTTCCTTGCCGTCCACGGTGATGCAGCCTTCCGGGGTGATCGCGATGAAGGCGTCGCCGACCTGCAATTGCAGGCCCTTGTCACAGCGCAGACACAAGGCACCACTGTCGATGAACTGAAACGGCGAGGCGTCGAGACCGCTCAGCTGGGCGGTGATCACCCATCCCTGGAGGGTGGGCTGCACCAGCACGGTATCGCCGGCCTGTAGCGGAGGCAGATTTCGTATCGCATCCACTGGCGTCACCCGTTCACCGGAATCCTGCAATCTGAGTGTAAGCTCCCCTACTGCGCCGGCCTCAACCGTGGCCAGTTGCGCCATTGCCTCATTGTCTGGAGCCCGGACTGCCCTGGTGGCTTGCTGCTGTTTCATGGCTGCTGTCATCCCCTGACTGGCCCATTCAAAAGCAGGGATGGTCGAGGGTTAGCGCGGGATTGTCATTGCGCTGAGGAGGATTCTGCTGTGCGAGGATGCTTACATCGGGATTTTTGCGGGGTGGGTCGCAGCAAAAACCGGCCACAAAAAAGCCCGGGCAAGATGCACCGGGCTTTTTTGATGGCGCTGGGCTCAGGGATTATTTGGCGTCGAAGAAACGCTTCACCCCTTCAAACCAGCTGCTCTTGCGCGGGTTGTGGCGGTTGCCACCGCTTTCCAGGGATTCCTGGAATTTGCGCAGCAGATCTTTCTGTTCGCTGGACAGTTTCACCGGCGTTTCGATCACCACCTTGCAGAGCAGGTCACCCGGGCCACCACCGCGTACCGGGGTCACCCCCTTGCCACGCAAGCGGAACAGCTTGCCGCTCTGGGTTTCCGCAGGGACCTTCAGTTTGACCTTGCCATTCAGGGTCGGCACATCGAGCTCGCCGCCCAAGGTGGCATCGACAAAACTGATCGGCACTTCGCAGAACAGATTGGCACCGTCGCGCTGGAAGATGTCGTGCTCGCGCACCGCCACCTGCACGTACAGGTCGCCGGCGGGGGCGCCATGCATGCCCGCTTCGCCTTCGCCAGCCAGACGGATACGGTCACCGGTATCAACGCCCGCCGGAATTTTCACCGACAGGGTCTTGGTGTTTTGTACCCGGCCCTGACCACCACAACTGGTGCAGGGATCCTTGATGACACGCCCTTCGCCCTTACAGGTAGGACAGGCCTGCTGCACGGTGAAGAAACCCTGCTGCATGCGCACTTGGCCCATGCCGCCACAGGTGTTACAGGCCACTGGCTGTGAGCCTTCCTTGGCACCACTGCCATGGCAGACTTCACAGCTATCCCAGGTCGGCACGCGGATTTTTTCATCGCAGCCACGCACGGCCTGCTCAAGAGACAGCTCCAGGGTATAACGCAGGTCGGCGCCACGGGCCGGCCCACGACGACCACCACCGCCGCCGCCAAAGATATCGCCGAAAATGTCGCCGAAAATGTCACCAAAACCGCCACCGCCGAAGCCACCGGCTCCGCCGCCGCCCGCTTGGCCATCCACGCCGGCATGGCCGAACTGGTCGTAGGCAGCGCGCTTCTGCTCATCGGAGAGCACTTCGTAGGCTTCCTTGGCTTCCTTGAACTTGGCCAGGGCTTCCTGGTCATCCGGGTTGCGATCCGGATGGTATTTCATGGCAAGCCGTCGATAGGCCTTTTTCAGATCCTGCTGGCTGGCATCTTTTGATGCGCCCAGCACTTCGTAATAATCACGTTTGGACATAGTGGGCCTTTTTGAATCAGTCCCGTCACACAAAAACGCCGGCAAGGCGCCGGCAATAAAGAAGTTGCGCGGATCTCCCGGCTACCGCGCCTGAGCGCGGCACCGGGATGTCCGACGACTTACTTCTTCTTGTCGTCGTCCACTTCTTCAAACTCGGCGTCGACTACGTCATCACCAGAAGCTTTCTGCTGCTCGCCAGCGGCGTCCGCGGCTGCGCCTTCCGCCTGCTGAGCCTGCTCGGCATACAGCTTCTCGGCCAGCGGCGCAGAGACTTCCGACAGCGCCTTGATCTTGGCGTCGATGTCGTCCTTGTCGCTGCCTTTGGCGGCTTCTTCCAGCTCGTCAGCCGCCTTGGTGATAGCTTCTTTCTCTTCGTCAGTCGCCTTGTCACCGGCTTCTTCCAGAGTCTTCTTGGTGGCGTGCACCAAGTGGTCAGCCTGGTTGCGGGTCTGCACCAGCTCTTCGAACTTTTTGTCTTCGTCCGCGTGAGCTTCGGCGTCCTGCACCATCTTTTCCACTTCCTCGTCGGACAGACCGGAGGAGGCCTTGATCTGGATGGTCTGCTCTTTACCGGTGGCCTTGTCTTTCGCGCCCACGTGCAGAATACCGTTGGCATCGATGTCGAAGGTCACTTCGATCTGCGGCATACCGCGCGGTGCCGGCGGAATGTCTTCCAGGTTGAACTGGCCCAGCGACTTGTTCTGTGCCGCCTGCTTACGCTCACCCTGCAGTACATGCACGGTCACTGCGGTCTGGTTGTCATCCGCCGTGGAGAACACCTGGGACGCGTTGGTCGGGATGGTGGTGTTCTTCTCGATCAGCGGCGTCATCACGCCACCCATGGTTTCGATACCCAGGGTCAGCGGCGTCACATCCAGCAGCAGCACGTCGGTGACGTCACCGCTCAGTACCGCACCCTGAATGGCTGCGCCCATGGCAACCGCTTCATCCGGGTTCACGTCCTTGCGCGGCTCTTTGCCGAAGAACTCGGTGACTTTCTTCTGCACCATCGGCATACGGGTCTGACCACCCACCAGAATCACGTCGGTGATATCGGCAGTTTTCACGCCCGCATCAGTCAGCGCAGTCTTGCATGGCTCCAGGGAGCGGCTAACCAGATCACCCACCAGGGATTCCAGCTTGGCACGGGTCACTTTCACCACCAGGTGCTTGGGACCGGTGCTGTCGGCGGTGATGTACGGCAGGTTCACTTCGGTCTGCTCGGCGGAGGACAGCTCGATCTTGGCTTTCTCGGCCGCTTCTTTCAGACGCTGCATGGCCAGCGGGTCGCCGCCCAGGTCTATGCCGGAATCTGCCTTGAACTGGTCTGCCAGGAAGTTGATCAGCGCCAGGTCGAAATCTTCACCACCCAGGAAGGTGTCACCGTTGGTGGCCAGCACTTCAAACTGGTGCTCACCGTCCACTTCGGCAATCTCGATGATGGAGATATCGAAGGTACCGCCGCCCAGATCGTAGACCGCGATGGTGCGGTCGCCGCCTTTCTTGTCCAGGCCATAGGCCAGGGCCGCCGCGGTGGGCTCGTTGATGATGCGCTTCACGTCCAGACCGGCGATGCGACCGGCATCCTTGGTGGCCTGACGCTGGGAATCGTTGAAGTACGCGGGCACGGTGATGACGGCCTCGGTAACGGCCTCACCCAGGTAATCTTCCGCGGTCTTCTTCATTTTCTTGAGCACCTGCGCAGAGATCTGCGGCGGCGCCATTTTTTCGCCCTTCACTTCTACCCAGGCATCGCCATTGTCGGCCTTGGTGATCTTGTAGGGGACCATCTTGATGTCTTTCTGAACGACGCTGTCGTCAAAACGACGGCCGATCAGACGCTTCACCGCGTACAGGGTGTTTTCCGGGTTGGTCACCGCCTGACGCTTGGCGGACTGACCGACCAGGGTTTCCTTGTCGTCGGTGTAGGCGATGATGGACGGCGTGGTACGCGCGCCTTCAGCGTTTTCAATAACCTTGGCTTTATCACCTTCCAGCACGGCCACACAGCTGTTGGTCGTACCCAGGTCGATACCGATAATCTTACCCATATCTCTCGTTCTCCTTCACACCAGCCGGGCCCCTTTCGGCGACCCAGGCAGTTGAATTGTTAATTCGTCTGGCATCTATATGGCGCTGTCGCGCGCCGTTTCAAGGGGCCAGCACCGCTTTTTACTCAGCCGCCTTGCTGACGATGACGCGGGCCGGGCGGATCAGGCGACCATTGAGCTGGTAGCCCTTTTCCAACACATCAATCACGGTGTTGGGCTCCACATTGGGCACCGGCACCATGGTCATGGCCTCGTGCAGTTCCGGGTTGAACGGCTCATCAGACGGACTGATCTGCTCCAGGTTGTACTTGGCAAACGCATCGAGCAGCGACTTGAGGGTCAGCTCGATACCTTCGCGGGCACCTTGCAGGGCGTCGTCGTCGGCATCCAGGGCGGCCAGGCCGCGCTCCAGGTTGTCCGCCACGCTCAACAGATCGCCGGCAAACTTCTCCAGGGCAAACTTGCGGGCGTGCTGCACGTCCCGCTCGGCGCGCTTGCGCACATTCTGGATTTCCGCCTGAGCGCGGATATCCGCCTCACTCAGGGCTTTCTTGACCTTGGCCAGCTCGACTTCCGCCTCTGCCAGCTTTTCTTCCGCTGAGGGCTCTTCTGGCGCGGAAGGCTCTGCCTGGGCCGCTTCAGCCTCCTTTGCCGCCTGCTGCTCTTCGGCAGTCTCTACCTGCGCCTCGGCGTTTTTAGGGTCTTTTTCCTGATCACTCATTCTCTACTCCACATCCCAATCCGGGCTTTTCCAGGAAAGCGGGCAAATATATGGGAGCGGATGGCGAGGATTCAAGGGGGGAAGGAAAGGCAGTTAACAGTTAATAGTGAATAGTTCACAGCTCGCGATAGAGCTTCGTGATTACAGAGACCCCGGCGGCCGCGCCCGAAGCCTGCTCGCGGGTGCCTGCATTTGCACCCCTCCGGAGCGATCTCGCGTAACTGTTAACTGTTAACTGCCCTAAAGCTGCGTCAGGGCCGCCGAGAGGATTTTGGCGGTGATATCCACGGTGGGGATGACCTTTTCGTAGTCCATGCGGGTGGGGCCGACCACGGCGAGGACGCCCACCGGACCATTGTCTGCCCGGTAAGGAGCCGAGATCAGCGAGTAGTCCTCGAATGGCTGGAAGCCGGATTCCCGGCCGATGAAGATCTGCACCCCGTCCGCTTTCATGGAGCGCTCCAGCAGGTGCAAGATGTCGCGCTTGTGGCTGAACGCATCGAACAGGTTGCGCAACTGACCGATATTGTCGGCTTCTGCGGACTTCAGCAGGTTGGACTCACCGGACACCACATAATCGGAATCCTCCTGCTCAGTGCGTAATGCCTTGCCCGCGACAGCGACCGCCGTCTCCATCAATACATCCATCTGTGCCCGATCTGCATTCATGGTGTTAAGCAACCCATCGCAGATGCTGTTCAGGTCACAGCCGGCATAGGTGTGATTGATGTAGTTGGCAGCTTGGCGCAGCTCCACCTCATCGTAATCCCGGTCGGTATGGATAATGCGGTTCTGCACCTCGGAGCGGTTGACCACCAGTACCACCAACACCCGCTTGCCCGATAACGGCAAGAATTCCACCTGGCGCAGGGTCGTCACCTCCCGGCGCGGCACCGCCACCAGCCCGGCCATGCGGGTCAGCTCCGCCAGGGTTCGCGATGCCTGGGCAATCAACTCCTGGGGCGACTGCTCCGGCGCCAGTAACTGACCCAGCTCCTTTTTCAGTGAGCGGTGGCCCGGACGATCCATGACACTGGATGCCAGCAGGGAGTCCACATACAACCGGTAACCCAGCTCCGTGGGCACGCGCCCGGCAGACGTATGAGGGCTGGTCAGCACACCAAGATCTTCCAGCTCCGCCATGATATTGCGGATGGTGGCCGGGCTCACGGTGAGCCCACTGCCGGAAGCCAGGGTCTTGGACCCCACCGGCTGACCGTCGCGGATATGGCGCTCCACCAGCGCCATCAGCAATCGTTGTTTGCGTTCGTTCAGATCCAGCTTCGTCATAGCGGTATATGTACCAGAAAATCAGTACGACATTATATAGCCTTCTCGTTCGGAGTTTATCGGGGGCTTACACTGGCGACCGGAATCCCCTAAGATTACAACCACTGCCCAAAAGAACAGTTATCGTAACAAGGACGTCACCATGACCGACAACAGCAACCCCTACCAGAGCCCCGCCGCCGACACACAGAACCGCCCGACTCTGGACAACCCGGCGCTTGCCAGCCGCTGGTATCGCTTTTTCGGTGCCCTGATCGACGGCCTGGTCCAGCTCGCCATTATCGGCCCTATCGTGTTCTTTTCCGGCACCTGGGCTGACATGATGGCTAACAATGGCGCTCTCGACCTGACCGCCACCCTGGTCTGGTTCATTGTCGGCGAAGTAATCTTCCTGGCCCTGCAGGGCTGGCTGCTGTTCAACCGCCAGCAGACCATCGGCAAGTGGCTGCTGGGCATGAAAATTATCGGCATGGAGCAGCTGGACGTGCCCCCCGGCAAACTCTACGGTCTGCGCTATCTACTGTTCCATGTGCTGGCACAGGTGCCCGGCATCAACCTGGTCATGCTTGTCGACCCGCTGCTGATATTCCGCGGTGATCGCCGCTGCCTGCACGATCTGCTGGCCAGCACCCAGGTGATACAGGTCCCTGCCAGCCGCTAATCGTCACCCTGACTCGCCCGTTTCGGAGAGATACCATGCTGACCCATCTGAGCGTTCGTCACTTTGCCACCGTGGACCAGTTGGAACTGGAGCCGGAGAACGGCCTCACCGCAATCAGCGGGGAAACCGGGGCGGGCAAGTCCGTGATCATCGATGCCCTGGGCCTGACCCTGGGCGATCGAGCCGACTCCAGCATCGTCCGCCACGGCCACGACCGGGCTGAGGTACTCGCCACCTTTGATGTCAGCGACAACGCGACCGCCCGCCAGTGGCTGGCCGACCGGGAGCTGGATGATGACGACCAGTGCCTGCTGCGCCGCACCGTACGCGCCGATGGTCGCTCCCGGGCCTATGTGAACGGCACCCCCACTCCGCTGGCGGAAGTGCGGGAACTGGGCGAGCGGCTGATCAGCATCCACAGCCAGCACGAACACCAGGCCCTGATGAAGAAAGAAGCCCATCGGCAGCTGCTGGACAACTTTGCCGACGCCCGCGATCTAGCCAACACCGTTCGCGAACACTGGCGCCACTGGCAAAAAGCGCGCCGGGCACACGACGATGCCCTGAATCAGGCCCGCGAGCAAAACGAAAAGGAAGAGTTGCTGCGCTTCCAGCTGGAAGAGCTGGACGCCCTCGCCCTGCAGGACGGCGAACTGGAACAGCTGGAGCAGGAACAGCAGCGTCTGGGCAACGCGGAAAGCCTGATTCGTACCTGCCAGCAGTCTCTCAACGCCCTTTACGAAGGCGATGACGGCACCTGCAACGACCACCTCAGCCAGGTCAGCCACTGGCTGGACGAGGCTCGCAACCAGGATGAAGGCCTGACAACCATCGCCGACACCGTGGAATCCGCCCGCCTGCAAGTGGAAGCCGCCGCCGATGACCTGCGCCATTACCTGGAACGGCTGGACCTGGACCCGGAGCGCCTGGCCCAGGTGGAAGAGCGGCTCAGCCAGAGCTACACCCTGGCCCGCAAGCACCGCATTCGCCCGGAAGAACTGGTTGAACACCACCGGCAACTGCTGGCGGAGTCCGACGCCCTGGGCAATGTGGATGCCCATCTGCACGCCCTCTCCGAGCAGGAAGCCGCGGCCCAGCAACAATACATGGACAGCGCCCGCCAGCTCAGCAAAGCCCGCCGCAGCGCCGCCAAGAACCTCACCCAGCAGGTACAGAAACAGCTCACCGCCCTGAGTATGAAAGCCGCCAAGCTGGAAGCCCAGCTGGGCGAATGCGCCCCTGGCGCCGACGGCCTGGAAGACGTGGAATTCCTGTTCTCTGCCAACCCGGGCCAGCCCCTCAAGCCGCTTGGCAAAGTGGCTTCCGGCGGCGAATTGTCACGGGTAAGCCTGGCGATCCAGGTGATCTGCGCCCGCAACCTGACAGTACCGAGCCTGGTATTCGATGAAGTGGACGTGGGTGTCGGTGGTGGCGTGGCCGAGATCGTCGGCCGGCTGCTGCGTGAACTGGGCAGCCACGCCCAGGTGCTGTGCATTACCCACCAGCCCCAGGTGGCCAGCCAGGGTCACCAGCACTGGCAGGTCCACAAGATTCAGGGGGACGACACTACCCATACCCGTATCCAGGGGCTGGATGACAACGCAAGAATTGAAGAGTTGGCGCGGATGCTGGGCGGCGTGGAAATCACCGAATCCACCCGCAACCATGCCAGGGAGATGCTGAGTAAGGCTCAGGCAGCGTAGAAAGGCAGTGAACAGTTAATAGTGAAGAGTTAACAGCGGCGCGGGCAGGCCCCAAAGAACCGACAGCGCCCAGCCCGCGCACAAACGCCGGCGCACCACGCAGGACGTAGGGTGGATTAGCCGCAGGCGTAATCCACCATGCCTGCCTCGCCATAACGCAACCGGTAAAAGGTGGATTACGCCTGCGGCTAATCCACCCTACCCAGGCCACCTGGGCCGGGGTGCTGGATCACTTCTTCGGCTTTACGTACAGCACCAGCGAGTGATCCATGATTTCGTAGCCGTGCTCCTCGGCAATGGCGTGCTGGCGTTTCTCGATCACGTCATCCATGAACTCGATCACCTGCCCGGTTTCCATGCACACCATATGGTCATGATGGTCCTCGTCCGCCAGCTCGAAAACGGCAGAGCCACCCTCGAAGTTGTGGCGCAGCACCATGCCCGCCTGCTCGAACTGGGTCAGCACACGGTAGACGGTGGCCAACCCCACATCCTCGCCGGCGTCCATCAGCGACTTGTAGATATCTTCGGCGCTCAGGTGGCGCTCTTCAGATTTCTCCAGTTGCTGCAGGATTTTCACCCGCGGCAGGGTCACTTTAAGGCCCGCTTTTCTGAGATCCTGATTATCCAATGCGTATGCTCCAATTTGCCAAAAGGTGGCGATGCCCCTGAACCCGTGATTTCATCGCGGCGCCTGACGCAAGTCTTTGCCGCCACAGAGGATTTTTTCAGTCGATCGTATTCCCTGATACGACCCTCCCTCAGAAAACCCACTGTGACAACAAATTCTCACGCCATGCATCCACGCTGAAGCCACAGATTCAGGGCGATATGAAAAAAGCGGGAAACTTGTACCGCTACTGCAAGTCTGTATTATCGCCCGAACACTTAGTGAAGTCGAAAAACCATGCCACGAATTCTAGCCGTCCTTAGTCTGACAGCCCTGCTGGCCACCACTGGCTGCAGCTCCTTGCGCTTTCCCGGCGTCTACCGGATCGATATTCCGCAGGGCAACTTCGTCACCGAGGAGATGCTCGGCGAACTCGAGCCCGGCATGAGCCCGGAGCAGGTGCGCTATGTGCTTGGTGCCCCCACCCTGGTGGACCCGTTCACGCCTGACAAATGGTTTTATCTGATGACCTACCGCCCCGGCAAGGGCGATAACGTCAGCCAGCAGATTGTGCTGCACTTCGAAAACGGCAGCTATAGCCGCCATGAAGGCGAAGTGATCGAGGATTTCCGCAAGAAAACCAGCTCACAACAGGACCGCGAATTGCAGCGCAAACTGGATGAGCGCAAGCAGGAAGAAACCAGCCCCGAGCCCGCCCCTGCTACCGAGCAATCGGCGCCAGATCCGGAAACACTGCCTCAGGAACCGAGCGACCCGGGCCAGCCGGCAGCCTGATCCGCACCATCAGCGGGCTTTTTCCGCCGCCCGCTTCTTGCGATTGAGCTTCGGGTCCGCCTGCAGCGGGCGGTAGATCTCCACCCGCTCGCCAGGCTTGAGCACCTGGCCGGCCGGATTGGCCACCACCTTGCCGAAAATCCCCATGGGCGCCTTGTCCAGCACCAGCCCTTCGAACTGCTCTTCGATACCGGACAGCTTTGCCGCCTCCAGCATGGTAGTACCTTCCGGTACATCCAGGCCGATCAGGCGCTGCTTGTCCGGCAGCGCATAGGTCACTTCCACATGAATACGCGCATCATCGGCCATCAGGGCGACTCCTGCTCCACGGGCACCTCAGCGGCATCCTCTTGCGGCAGTGGCGCAGCATCCTGCTGCGCCGGCGCCTCATTGGTAACCGCATCCGCCTGCTCCTGAGCAGGCGCCTCAGCAGACTGCGCCTCTTCTTCTGGCGCGAACGTGGCCCAGATGGAATAGACAAACAGCACAATCACCGCCACCGGCGAGAAAATCCGCACCAGTGCCCGCCATACCAGATAGAGCTTGAAGTTCTGCATGGCCAGCTCCTTGCGCGCCTGGGTCTCCTTCATCACCCAGCCAGCAAAGATGGCGATCAGCAGCCCGCCCAGCGGCAACATCACCGTGGTGGACAGGAATTCCATATTGTCGAAGAAGGTGCCCACCAGGAAGGTGTGATCCTTCCATACGTTAAAGGACAACACCGAGCCCACACCCAGTAGCCAGGCCCCCAGGCCCACCACCAGTGCCGCCATCGGCCGCTTGAGCCCTCGCTCTACCAGCCAGGCCACCACCGGCTCGCCAAGACTGATGGAAGAGCTCCAGGCGGCACACACCACCAGCACAAAGAACAAGGAACCGAACAACAGGCCACCCGGCATCTGACCGAAGGCCAGCGGCAGGGTCACAAACATCATCCCCGGCCCCTGGCTCACTTCCAGCCCATTGGAGAACAACAGCGGGAACATGGCCACACCGGCACCCAGTGCCACCAGGGTATCGAGCAGCGCAATGATGGCCACGGTGGACATGATCGACACCGGCCGGCTGCGCCCGGTCTTCTTGTCCTTCACCGTTTTGGGCATATACGCCCCATAGGCCATGATCGCACCCATACCCAGGCTCAGGGTAAAGAAGGCCTGCCCCACAGCCACGATGACTGCCTTGCCGGTCAACTTGGAGAAATCAAAGGCAAACAGGAAGCCAACCCCCTCCTTGAAACCCGGTGTAGTCGCCGCGTAGCCCACCAATACCAGCAACAGCACGAACAGCAGCGGCATCAGAATCTGCACCGCCTTTTCCAGGCCACCCTTCACGCCCCTGGCTACCACCGCCATGGTCAGCACCATAAAGAGCGTGTGGTAACCCAGCAGCAACCCGGGGTTGGCCAGCATATCGTTGAAATGGGCTTCCGACTGGGTCGCGGTAATGCCCTCAAAGACACCGCGCACTGCCTCCCAGGCGTAATACAACGCCCAGCTGGCCACCGCAGAGTAGAACGACAAAATCAGAAACGCCGACAGTGCGCCCAGGTAACCGATACCCGCCCAGCGCTGGGTGACCTTGCTGTCCGTCGCCACCTTGCGCATGGAATTGATCGGGCTCAGCCCGCCCTTGCGGCCCAGCATCACCTCTGCCGCCATGATGGGAATGCCCACCACGGCGATACACAGCAGGTACAGCAACACAAAGGCGCCACCACCGTTCTCGCCGGTGATATACGGGAAACGCCAGATATTCCCCAGCCCCACGGCCGACCCGGTCGCCGCCAGAATAAACACCCAACGGCTGGCCCACATGCCATGGACCGGCTTGCTCTCTTGCTTCATAACAGGACTACCCTCGTTAGCGTGGCGCTATTGTCTTTTTTTTAACTGGGCGGCTCAAGTAAGGGTAAGTCACAACTCACCTCCATCCTGACAGACAAAGCCCTGTCAGCCGCCAAACGCATGCTCTATAATCGTCCGCCTATGGGAAACGCCAAGAAAAAAGCCAAAGCGCCGTCGGCCACCATTGCGCAAAACCGCAAGGCACGCCACGAATATCATCTGGAAGAGCACTTCGAAGCCGGCCTGGTCCTGGAAGGCTGGGAGGCGAAGTCACTGCGTGCCGGTAAAGGCAACCTGACCGAGGCCTACGTCCTGCTCAAGGACGGGGAAGCCTTTCTGTTCGGTGCTCGCTTCGAGCCCCTGATCGCCGCCAGTACCCACGTCAACCCGGATCCGGTGCGCACACGCAAGCTGCTGCTGCATCGCAGCGAACTGGGGCGCATTTTTGGTGGCGTACAGAAAGAGGGCTACACCTGCGTACCGGTGAGCCTGTTCTGGAAGAAAGGGTTTGCCAAGTGCAATATCGCCCTGGCCAAAGGTAAGCAGAAGTTTGATAAGCGCGCCACCGAGAAGGAGCGCGACTGGAACCGTCAGAAGCAGCGTCTGATGCGGCAGGGCAGCTGACCCGGGTTAACGGGCCGCCCCCTGCACGCGTGACACTGTCTTCAGACTGTACCGGTTGGCGTTACACCGACTGGTGGGTGTTCACGTCCTGAGCCCGGCTGTCGCCGCGCAGCTGCCAGTAAAACTGCAGCCAGGCGCGTAGCACCGCAGGCAGGAAGTAAACAGCGAACAGAATCACCGGAAGACGTGCCTCCGGGGTCGCCATATCCACCAGGTACACACCACCTGCATACGCAGCCAGCGCGAATACCAGTTGCAACGCTCTGTAGAGCAGCGGCTGAGCCTTCAAAGGCGACAGTGCCTTCTCGGAAACTTGCCCTGCTGACCGAAAGATCGTGTTCATCGGCTTTCTCCTTTAATGAACGACAATGCTTTGATCAGCGGCCTTCATATAACGTCTATTTCAAGGCTCGCTGTAAAGCCATTGTGTGATACACAATTTCGAGCAGGATGTTTCATGGTGGCTTGTGGCTACCTGAGCATCACTCGCTCAACCTCACCATCGGCCAATGACACAGTGCCGTGGTGACACCTGTATAGTGCGCCTGAAAAATGACAAAACAAGCATTCGGGGTCTGATTGTCAGACAAGACATGTGTATTCGGGTAACACTTTTCACAATCTGATTACATTCCGAACATTATTCATGGCGTTTACCCCCACAATATGGCCGATCCGGAACATCCCGGACCCCACTTGTGAATCGACTTCCCTGCCCCCATCACCTACAATGAACCCATCACAGGGGCCGACCTGGATTCGACGCCGGTATTGAATTCTGTGGTGCATGCCGAGAAGGTCACGAGTCTCGTAAATCATTTGTGGCACATTAAAGCAATCGCTAACGACGATTCTTACGCACTAGCAGCTTAAACCCTGCTTATCGCCAATCGACCCTGCCTGTGGGGAAGAGCGGCGAGCATCGCAACACAGGCTCGCAGCAAAGTCCGCCCCGGATGGCGCTGTTAAAACTCTTAGGGGCCCGGCTTTCACGTCCTGCCAGTTGGGTTGTGAAGGCTTAAATCAATAAACTTGGCTAAGCATGTAGATCTGCAGATGGATTGCTGACGGACGCGGGTTCGATTCCCGCCGGCTCCACCAAACAGCAAAAAGAAAGGGCCGCCCCATTGGGGTGGCCCTTTTTTTGTGCCGCGCTACGGCGGCCTCCCTCTCCAAACACAAAACCTTGCCTCCTCCCCCAACATCCACCAACCTGGCAACTCACCATCTCAGCCAGGATTCACATGTCGGATCCAGACATCCTCAATGCAGCGTTTACTAGAGTCGGACTGCTGAAAGCGCTTTATGATGACGCCATTCCGTGGGCTGCCATCGAAGCTGGCTTTATGTATCAGGGCCAGAGAATCCACTTTGCCAGCCGTGCGAACGGTATCTTCAAACCTTCACAGATGAAGCATGGGGCACTAAGCATCAAAACAGTGGTACCTAGAACGGGACGAATCAATATATACAACGACTACCAGTCTTCAGATGACTACTACCGCTACGCCCTGCAAGCTGGCGATGTTCACCGAGGGCCTAATCGGTACCTCTGGCAATCAAAAGAGCTGGGGCAGCCATTCATCTATTTCCACGGGATTTCCCCCGGATTCTATACCGCACTATGGCCCTGCTTTATTTCCGAAATTAAAGACTTGGGAAGCCAACACTCTTACTGCAACATCTATGTGGGCCTGAATGATCCTCAGAACCACCTCCCTCCCCTGGTTGATGGGCACTATTCCATACCAACTACTTTTGAACGTCGCTATGCGGTGAGAGAAACCCGAACACGGTTGCATCAGTCATCATTTCGACAAGCCGTTCTGACCGCTTATAACAACAAATGCGCAATGACTGGACTACCAACAACGCACCTTCTTGATGCCGCTCACATAATCCCAGATGCTGATGAACGCGGTGAAGCTAGCATTCAAAACGGGATTGCACTGAGCAAACTGCACCACAGCGCTTTCGACAAATATCTCATCGGTATTGATGGGGACCTTACGATTCATATTAGTGAAGAGGTCATGGCTTCCAGCGATGGTCCTTTGCTGGAACTCGGCATTAAAGACCTTCACGGAAAATGCCTCAGCATTCCCGAGCAGGAAAAACTGCAGCCAAACAGGGACTTTCTCGCTGCCCGCTTTGAAGCTTTCCTAAGGGAAAACTAAACCCCTGATCAGGAACCCGCCTTCGCACTGGAGCAGACCAGACTGCCTACCGTAGAGAACGCATCCGCCTCTGACGAAAACACATTAATCACTTTAATTCCGGCTCCTCTCAGCCTTAAGCTAGCGGGTAGACTGGCAGCTCTGTAGAGCGCTTCGGCTTCTGCCATGTGCGCATCAAGCGGTGAACGCTTGCCCACCCTATCACTGACAAACAACCTGTCGGTTCATCGACGCTAAGGAGCGCCTGATCCCTATGATTCTGGCCACTGCTGCTATCGCATTTGGTTTGTTGCTGCTGGTATGGAGTGCCAACCGGTTTGTGGAAGGCTCCGCCTCCACCGCCTCCCATTTCGGTATGCCGCCGTTGTTGATCGGCATGGTGGTCGTCGGTTTCGGTACCTCCGCACCGGAGATGGTGGTGTCGGCGCTGGCAGCATCGCAGGGTAATCCGGGCATCGCACTGGGTAACGCCTATGGCTCGAACATCACCAACATTGCCCTGATCCTGGGGATTACCGCCCTGATCAGCCCTATCGCCGTGCATTCGCAGGTGCTACGCAAGGAGCTGCCCATCCTTGCACTGGTCACCGGCCTGGCCGCGTGGCAGCTGCTGGACGGCGAAATCACACGGCTTGATGCGCTGGTGCTGCTCGGTGTATTCGGCACGCTGATGGCCTGGACGATCTGGCAGGGCATGCGAAAGAAAGAGGATGCGCTGGCAAGCGAGATCGAGCAGGAACTGGACGTGCGCGCCATGCCTCTGCGGCGGGCCATCTTCTGGCTGGTGGCCGGGCTGTTGCTGCTGATTGTCAGCTCCCGCGTGCTGGTATGGGGCGCGGTAGAGATTGCCCAGGGGTTTGGCGTCAGCGACCTGATTATCGGCCTGACCATCATCGCGGTGGGCACGTCGCTACCGGAGCTGGCATCGTCAATCATTGCTGCCAGAAAGGGCGAACACGATATCGCTCTGGGCAACATCCTGGGGTCCAACCTGTTCAATACCCTTGCCGTAGTAGGTATCGCCGGCACGATCCATCCATTGGCGGTGGGACCCGAGGTGTTCAATCGGGACATGCTGGTCATGGCGGCGCTGACCCTGTCGCTATTCGTGATCGGTTACGGGTTCCGGGGGCAAGGGCGCATCAACCGCATTGAGGGCACCCTGCTGCTGGCTGCTTACGTTGGCTATACCCTTTACTTGCTCAGTACGGTATTCGGGCAAGCGTAATAGCCACATACGGCCTGCCGATGGCGAGCCGAACCAGCTACCGTAAATCGGACACACGGCGACTTTCACCTGCCAATAACGGGCCACACCGTTATTGGCTTTGATTCCAGTTACCCCTGCCCTTAAGCTGACCTGAAAGCCACCATGCAGGGATAACAATAATGAAGCTCACCACCCTTACTCCGCCCCTGCAGACTCTCCACGATTCCTCTGATGATATCCTGCTGGTATCGCTGATCAGTAGTGACGGTATGCCGGTGGTGCATATTGGTGAGGGGCTGGATTATGACGAGCAGAGTGCGCTGTTTTTCGAGATGAAAAAAGCCTGTGACCGGGTACTCGACGGGTTACGGCTGGGTCATAGCGAAGAAATCTTCATCCGCTGCCGGGAAGGATGCATCTGTATCTGGCCCGTGGGCGATATGGTGTTTGCCTGTATGGCACGGCCATCGGTGAACTCTCAACGCATGCAGATGCTCGCCTGGAAAACCGTATCGGCACTGGGAGCACTGGTTTAGTCCTTCACTCACCCTGTCTTCACACCCAGATCACAAAATGCATCCTGCCCAGCAGGTACGCGGCCTCCAACCTCCTGAATTCTCTTCAGCGCAACAAAAAAACACAGCCATTGCATAGAGAGATACACCCGTACTAATTAGGGTCAGAGCACGACTTTTGGAGGGATCTTCATGCAGAGAAAAACAGGTATTGGCGCCCTGCTGGCGGCGCTACTGGGTGGCAGTATGCTCAGCCCGGTGTGGGCGGATGATTCACCGTCTTTTGCGACGCAAACGCAGAATGAGGTCATCGACAATCAGTACATCGTGACACTGGCCCCGGACATTATTCAGCGCCTTGGTGTTACGGATCTGACCACGGCGATTCGCACCCTGCTGGCCACGGTGGGTGGCGGCGACGTGCTTTATACCTACCAGCATGCGCTCACCGGCATGACAGTGCGGCTAACGGATCTGCAGGCCACTCTGCTAGGCCAGCTGCCCGGTGTGATCGGTCTGGAACAGGACCGTCGGGTGCAGGCCATCGCTACCCAGGCAAACGCCACCTGGGGCCTGGACCGGGTGGATCAGCCGGCACTGCCACTGGATGGCAGCTACCAGTACCCCAACAGCGCCGGTAACGATGTCACCGTCTATGTGATCGACACCGGTCTGCGCGCCAGCCATAACGAATTCAGCGGGCGGGTCAGTCCTGGCCGTAACTTCGTCAGCAGTGGCGGCGGTTTCCTGTTTGGCGGCGGCAGCGTCGACCCGGCCAATACCAACGACTGTAATGGCCACGGCACCCATGTGGCCGGCACGGCCACTGGCACCATTTATGGGGTGGCCAAGCAGGCACAGATTGCCCCCGTAAGAGTCCTCGACTGTAACGGTAGCGGCAGCAATTCCGGCGTCATTGCCGGGGTGGACTGGGTAGCCGGCAATCACCGCAAGCCCGCCGTGGCGAATATGTCTCTCGGGGGCGGCAGCTCCAGCGCCCTGGATACCGCCGTGCGCAATGCGGTCTCCGCAGGGGTGAGCATGGTGGTGGCCGCCGGCAACGACAATTCCAATGCCTGTAACGGCTCCCCCAACCGGGTCGCAGAAGCCCTGACTGTCGGGGCAACCACCCGAACAGACCAGCGCTCTTCGTTCTCCAATTTCGGCGCCTGTGTGGACCTGTTCGCCCCGGGTAGCGACATTACCTCTGCCTGGTTTCAATCCGACACCCAGACCGCACGCCTGAACGGCACCTCCATGGCAGCCCCTCATGCTGCCGGTGCAGCGGCCGTGTATCTGGGAACGAATCCCAGCGCCAGCCCTGAGCAGGTGTTCGCGGCACTGGTCGATGGCAGCGCCACCGGCATGATCAGCAATGCCGGCAGCCAGTCACCCAACCGCCTGTTGCAGGTAGGTGAAGACGATGGCGGCACAGTGATAGATCGTTTGCCCACGGCCGCCTTTACGGCCCAGTGCAGCGGCACCGTCTGCCAGTTCGATGCCAGCGGCAGCAGCGATGATATTGGCGTGGCTGCATGGGACTGGACCCTGGGCGACGGCAATGTGGCCAGCGGCGAACAGATCAGCCATGACTACGGCAGCGCCGGCAGCTTTACCGTGACCTTGACCGTCACCGACACTGCCAACCAAACCGCCAGCATCGACAAGAGCGTGACCAGCGAAGACACCAGCAACCCTTGCCCAAGCTGCACACGCTATGAAGGCAATCTGGGGAATGGCAGCTCCGTAACCTTGCCTTCCGGTGGCTTCAGCTACGGTGGTGGTAATGTGGAGGCCTACCTGTACAGCCCTGCCGGTGGCGCCTTCTCACTGGCCCTGGAGCAACGTAGCTGCTTCCTCTTTTTCGGCTGTAGCTGGTCCCAGGTGGGCAGCGCCCAGCCGCAGAACGGCGTGGCGACCCTGAACGGCTCGGTGGGCAGCGGCACCTACCGCTGGCGCGTCACAGCGCAAAGCGGCTCCGGCGCTTATACGCTGTTGGCGAACCCGCGCTAAACACGCCTTGCCCTTAAACGAAAAAACCACCGCGTGCGGTGGTTTTTTCGTTCTACCGGTAAGCGTCAGCAGGATCAGGCCACGGCAGCATCCTGTTGCTCATCATGATTCTGCTCACCCTCATACAGGTCTTCCAGACGGTCACCCTGAGTCATCAGGTATTCGAAGGCAGCCAGCGATGCCTTGGACCCTTCACCCATGGCAATGACGATCTGCTTGTAGGGCACAGTGGTGACATCGCCACAGGCATAGATACCTTCTTGTGACGTCTGGCACTTCTCGTTGATGACGATCTCGCCGAAGCGGGAGCGCTCCACCACGCCATCCATAAAGTCGCTGTTAGGCACCAGACCGATCTGCACGAACACCCCTTCCAGCGGCAGCTCGTGTACGGCTTCGGTGGCCCTGTCCTGGTACTCGATGGCGCTCACCTTGCCATTGCTGGCCTTGATCTCACGGGTGGCCGCGTTGCGGTGAATGGTGACGTTGGCCTTCTGTTCTGCCTTGTCCACCAGCACCTTATCCGCCTTCAGCTCGGGCATGAATTCAAACACGGTGACAGATTTGACGATGCCGGACAGGTCCAGTGCCGCTTCGATGCCGGAGTTACCGCCACCGATCACCGCCACGTCCTTGCCCTTGAAGAAGGGACCATCGCAGTGCGGACAGTAGGCCACACCGTTACCGATGTTCTCTTTCTCGCCGAGCACACCCAACTCTCGCCATTTGGCACCGGTGGCCACGATCAGGGTCTTGGTATCGATTTCCTCACCGGAGGACAGCACCACGGTCTTGATCTCGCCGTTGCGTACCTCGGCCACTTTCAGGTGCTCCTTCACGGTCACATCGTAGTCATTCATGTGGGCGTGCAGAGCGCCGGACAATTCCGGCCCGGTGGTTTTCTTCACCGAAATCAGGTTCTCGATATCCATGGTGTCTTTCACCTGGCCACCGATACGATCGGCAATCAGGGTGACCTTCAGGCCCTTGCGGGCGCTGTAGATGGCCGACGCCACGCCGGCGGGGCCACCACCGATCACGGTCACGTCCTGCAACGGCAGTTTTTCTCCGCCGCCTGCCTGGGCGATGGCCGGGTCGAAAGCCAGCAACTTGTCGATCAGCTCGGCGGCGGTGACCTTGCCGTTGGCGAACAGCTCACCGTTCAGGTACACGCTGGGCACGCCCTGAATGTCGCGCTCGTTCACCGTGTCCTGAAACAGACCGCCATCGATCATTTCACTCTTGATGCGCGGATTGAGCAGGGCAAACTGGTTGAGCGCCTGCACCACGTCCGGGCAGTTGTGACAACTCAGGCTGATGAACACCTCGAAATGCAGGTCGTCTTTCACATTGGCGACCATACGTTGCAGGCTGTCATCCAGCTTGATGTCGGTCCCTGATGCATGCAGAAACGCCAGCACCAGGGAATTGAATTCGTGGCCGGCCGGGATACCGGAAAAACGGATACCGGTGTCCTCGCCGTCCGCCTCCAGCAGGAAGGAAATGGGGCTGCGCAGAGCATCACCCAGGTCCCGTTCCTCGAAGGCCAGATTGTCACTGACACCAGCGATATCGGAGAGAAACGTCACCAGTTCATCGCGCTTTTCGTGCGCACCGGTCTGCAGCACGAAGGTGATCTTTTTCTGCATGTTGGCTGCATAGCCTTTCAGGGCCTGCAGGATGTCATTCGTGAGCATGAGTCTTCCCTTAACGTGAGTTCAGCAATCAGTGACTTAAAAAAATACTCTCTCCCTGCCCCTCTCCCGCAAGCGGGAGAGGGGACCTTCCATTGAAGGCAGGTGTTAACGGGGAGCGGGATAGGCCGGTTTAGATCTTGCCGACCAGGTCCAGGGAAGGCGCCAGGGTTTCTTCGCCTTCTTTCCACTTGGCCGGGCACACTTCGCCGGGATTGTTGCGGACGTACTGGGCCGCTTTGACCTTGCGCATCAGGTCGTCGGCGTCGCGGCCGATGCCTTCGGCGGTGATTTCCATGGCCTGGATAACGCCATCCGGATCGATCAGGAAGGTAGCGCGATCTGCCAGGCCCTGACCTTCACGCATCACACCAAAGTTGTTGGTGATGGTGCCGGTCTGGTCGCCAACCATGTAGTAGTTGATCTTGCCGATGGTGTCGGAGGTGTCGTGCCAGGCCTTGTGAGTGAAGTGGGTATCGGTGGATACGGAAAACACTTCCACGCCCAGCTTCTGCAGCTCTTCATACTTGTCAGCCACGTCGCCCAGCTCGGTGGGGCAGACGAAAGTAAAGTCGGCCGGATAGAAGAAGAAAATGGCCCACTTGCCTTTCACGTCGGCTTCGGAGATGTCGACGAATTCGCCCTGTTTGAAGGCGGTGGCGTTAAACGGTTGGATCTCGCTGTTGATCAGTGCCATGTGGTTAAGACTCCCTCGATTGGTCGTTGATTCGTTTCGGCGAGGGATAGAATGGGGAATCCACACTAATAGTTAAATTTGAAACTTCTTATCATGGCGATAGAAAATTTCTAACGGACTGCAACCGCGGTTCAGAACAGCGACAACTGGGAATCGTCCGGCTTGCGACTACGGCGGGAGCGACGCCGACGGCTACCGTGGCGCTGATTAACGGCCAGGCTTTCATCCCGGAAGCCGGCTTGCTGGCGTGCCTGGGCCAGGCGCTGACGGGCCTCGCGCACCGCTGTGTCGAAACACACCAGCGGCGCCGGATAATCCTGCCCTATCACCACCCCGGCATCCCGTTGCTGGCGCGGGCCCATCTGCCAGGGCTGGTGGATCCAGGTGGCTGATACCCGCTTAAGCTCGGGCACCCAGCGGCGGATAAAGCTGCCATCCGGGTCCAGCTTGCGGGCCTGCAAGGTGGGGTTGTACATGCGCAGGGCATTGATACCGGTGACACCGGCCTGCATCTGCACCTG
The DNA here is from genome assembly GCF_047495475.1 of Alcanivorax sp. IL2. NCBI lineage: Bacteria > Pseudomonadati > Pseudomonadota > Gammaproteobacteria > Oceanospirillales > Alcanivoracaceae > Alcanivorax > Alcanivorax sp. IL2. The sequence continues at coordinate 93,291 of NZ_CP179932.1, forward strand.
GGGGAAATGAATGCCCGGCTCGTAATCCACAAACAGGCGCGCCAGATGCAGCGCCGGTTCGCGCCAATGCAGCCAGAGCGGGTAACAGGCCATGGACACCAACATGGCGCGCATGCGGAAGTTGATCCAGCCATGGTGATGCAGATAACGCATGGCCGCGTCCACCAGCGGCCAGCCGGTGTGACCGCTTTGCCAGGCCGACAACCACTGCGGGTTATCAGGCCCGTCGCGCAGGTTGCGCAACAACGGGTGCACACTGCAGGTCTCCATAGAGACCTGGTCTTCCAGTTTCTGGATAAAGTGGCAGTGCCACCAGAGTCGCGATTCGAAGGCGGACAAGCCGGCCCGCAGGGCCGGGTCATCCTCTTGCTCTAACGCCTCCCAAGTCTCCTGCACCACCCGGCGCAGGCTCAGACAGCCCCAGGCCAGATAGGGACTAATGCGCGCCCCGCAGTGTTCGGCTTTCTGCGGCGCACTGATGCCACCGCGATAGCCTCGTGCCCGCCGCTCCAGAAAACTCTGCCAGACCGGCTCCGCCGTATCGGTACCACCATGCTGACGCCCCGGGCAGTCGGACCGGTCGGCACCACGGGCGGTGCGCAGGTCCGGCCAGGGATCGGCGGGGGCCGCCGCCTGAATAGTGGACGGCAGCGTGGCCAGGGGCCGGGTCATAAAATCCTGCCAGTGTGTCCCCCAGTGATCCCGGTCCAGGCAGGGACGCTGGACGCCGAAGGGGGCTTCCTCATGCCAGGGCACCCTCTGCTCCCGGCACCACTGCTTCACGGCCCGGTCGCGGGCATAGGTCCAGGCGCCGCCGTATTCCTCATGACTGTGCAGCACCATGTCACCAAAGCGCTGTTGCAGGTTCGCCAGCACGGTCACGGCCTCCCCTTCCACCACCCACAGCGGCAACCCCAGCCGGGCCAGTTGGCCGCGCAGATCGCGCAGGCTTTCCGCCACGAAACGCCACTGGCGCAGGCTGGTGTCCGGCTGCTGCCAGTAAACAGGCTCCAGGATATACAGGGGCAGCACCGGGCCCTCCCGGCAGGCGCGGGCCAGCGGGCCGTGATCATGTGCCCGCAGGTCACGCTTGAACCAGACCACTTGCAGCGTCATGCCAGTTTCAGATCCGCAGCAGGAAGCGGCAGCATGGCCGCCGGGTAATCCGGCAGCGGATCATCCTGCCCGAAGGTGAAATGCAGCGACAGACACTGGCGGGCAGACAGTGCGCGCAAGGCGGGCAACCAATAGTGCAGGTGCTCGCCCTCGGGATCGTACTGCTGGCACTGGCGAGTAGGGCTGAAGCGACGGCCGCCGCGGGCATCGTGCCCCACGCCGGCGATGTAGGCCCAGTTGCCCCAGTTGGAGGCCACATCATCGTCCACCAGGTAGTGCTGAAACCAGCGGGCACCCCGGCGCCAGTCCAGCCCCATGTCGTGCACCCAGAAGCTGGCCAGGTTCTGCCGCCCCCGGTTGGAGGCATAGCCGGTGGCCATCAGCTCGCGCAGGTTGGCGTCGATAAAGGGCAGACCGGTGTTGGCCTGACACCAACGCTGCCAGTATTCACGGGCCAGTGACGTTGCCGGTTCCGGTCGCCGCGGCGCCTGGTCATTGAGCCCGGCATAGTGAAACACCCGGGCACCGTGTTCTCGCAGCGACCAGTGGTAAAACTCCCTCCACAGCAATTCCACCCGCAGCCATTCACTGCCCGGGTTGGCGCCATGACCGGCTTCGTAGTCGAGAATGCGCTGCCAGACCCGCCTTACAGAGAGATTCCCCCAGGCCAGGAAGGCGCTCAAACGGCTGGAATAATGCTCCCCGATCAGCCGGTTCCGGGTCTGCTTGTAGTGGTCCGCGCTGCGGGTCTCAAACAGGTAATGCTCCAGCCATTGCAGGCCCGCCTGCTCTCCACCGTGCAGAGAAAAGTAGTCCTGGGAATTGCGCTGCCAGTGCTGGCTGCGTTTCGCCAAAAGCTCACGGGCAAGCTCGGCGAAGGGAGGCGTGGGCAATGACTGGGCGGCGGTAAGGGACGGCGGCGGACCGTCCGGCTGGGACACCGGCACGCCATCGCGACTATCCACCTTGCGCCGAAAACGGCTGAAAGTGGCCGGGAAAGATCCCTCCCAGGGCAAGGCGTCAGCGGCAAGCAGGGTCTGGGTCTCTTCTTCGATAACCCGGATACCGGCCTGTCGCAACGCGGCGATCATGGCGGCCTCTTCCGGAGCCTGGGCCGCCGCTGTTATCACCTGCAACGGCTGCCGGGCGTGCCAGTGGCTCAGCAGCGTTACCGGCTCCGCCCGCAGGCACTGCAGGGTCAGACCACGTTGTGCCAACTGCGCCTGCAAGTCGCTGAGACTTTCCAGTAAAAAAGCTGACTTGGCCGGGCCCAGCCGGTCCATGCCATCCACATCCGCTTGCAGCCAGTGGTCGGGCAACAGATACAGCCCCAGCACCGGCTGCGACAGACTGGCCGCCCGCTGCAGCAGCGGCTGGTCCGCCACGCGCAGGTCTTGCCGGAACCAGACCACGGTAATCATTGCGGTCTCCCCTGGCGGCGACAGCGTTCACTGCAGTACACCACCTGCTCCCAGTGCCGCGCCCATTTGCGGCGCCAGCTGAAGGGCCGCTGACACACCGGGCAGGTCTTCTGCGGCAGCGCCGCCTTGTTGCCTTTCCAGCCGCTGCTCACAGGGCCTCCGGGTCCGCCAGCAATTGTTCCGCCCGAGTCAGCATGGCGTTGACCTTGGCCGGGTCCATGCGATCCAGGTTGCGATAGATCATGCGCATGCGGTGGTTGTTCTGGAACTGGCCGCGATGCCGATGAATGAAATGCCAGTAGAGGCTGTTGAACGGACAGCTGTCATCGTCACTGGCGGTTTTGACGTTGTACTGGCAGTGCTTGCAGTAGTCCGACATGCGATTGATATAACTGCCGGACGCCGCATAGGGCTTGCTGCCCAGGTAGCCGCCATCGGCATGCATCACCATGCCCAGGGTGTTGGGCAGCTCCACCCAGTCGTAGGCATCCGCATAGACCTCCAGGTACCACTGGCAGATGGCTTCCGGCAGCACGCCCAGCAGCAGGGCAAAATTGCCGGTGACCATCAACCGCTGGATGTGATGGGCATAGGCGTGGTCCAGGGTATTGCGCAAGGCCTCGGACATGCAGTGCATGCGGGTGTGGCCGCTCCAGTAATAACCGGGCAGCGGACGCTGATTGTTAAGCCGGTTTTCGCCGGCGTAATCCGGCATCAGCAGCCAATAGATGCCCCGCACATATTCCCGCCAGCCCAGGATCTGGCGAATGAAGCCCTCCACCGCATTGAGCGGCGCCTGACCCTCCCAGTAAGCCTGCTCGGCGGCCTGACAGACCACCAGCGGATCCAGCAAACCAATATTCAGATAGGGCGACAGCAGGCTGTGGAACAGGGTGTCTTCCCCGGTGACCATGGCATCCTGGAAATCACCGAAGTGCGGCAACCGCTGTTCGATAAAATGTGCCAGTGCCTGCTGTGCCTGGGCGGCGGTGGTGCCCCAGCGAAAATCTGTCAGGTTGCCGATGTGATCGGGGAAGTGCTGCTCCACCAGCGCCAGCACCTGCTCGTCGATGGCATCGCGAGGGAAAGAAAGGTCCACGGGCAAGGGCACGTCACCCTTGTAGGCCTTGCGGTTGCTGGCATCAAAATTCCACTGACCGCCCACCGGCGCATCCCCTTCCATGAGCAGGCCGGTGTGGCGACGCATTTCCCGGTAGAAGAATTCCATGCGCAGCTGTTTCTTGCCGCTGGCCCAGCGCTGGAAGAAGGCCGGGGAACAGAGGAACCGACTGTCTTCCAGACAGGTGACGGGACAGGACAATTGCTCCGGCCACTGCTCATTGATCTGCTGCTGCAGACGGTATTCGCCGCAATGGGTAACCACCAGCTCCTCGGCCTGCTCACAGAGCGGGCCCAGCACCTCAGGGAGGCTGACGTGGTCATGCTCGCCGTAGGCAAAGTAATCCAGTTGCCAACCCGCCTCGCGCAGGTCTGCAGCAAAGTGGCGCATGGCGCTGAAGATAAAGGCAATCTTCTGCTTGTGGTGGCCCACATAGGTCGCCTCGGCGGGCACCTCCGCCATCACCAGCCGGTCGCGTTTTTTGTCCAGCGCCTGCAGCGTGGGCAGAGACAGGCTGAGCTGGTCACCCAGAATAATTCCGACTTTCACGACCTCTCCCACAACATCTCAAAACTCAAGAATGCCGTCAGGGGAGTGGCCGCCGGGTGAAGGAACCCTGTCCGGGCAAGGAGTAATAGATGTCAGTTGGCGCCTTGTCCACAAGGCGCCAACAAGTCCTGCCGGATTCAAGCGTCCCGATTCACCAGCCGCAGTTGCCGCCCCTGGAGTACCGAGGGTGCCGCCAGTTGCTCGAACAACATGGTCAACGGTTGGGGCCGACCAATGGCATAGCCTTGCACAAAGTCCACACCAGCCTGCTCCAGTATCGGAATCATGGCAATGTCCTCCACATACTCCGCCACGGTTTTCACACCCAGCCGGTGGGCCACTCCGCTGATGGATTCGACAATGGTGCGGTCCACGCTGGAATAGAGCAGGTTGCGCACGAAGCTGCCATCGATCTTGATGAAGTCCACCTGGAAATGCTTGAGATAATTGAACGAGCTGAAGCCACTGCCAAAGTCATCCAGCGCCACCTTGCTGCCCTTCTGGCGAATCCGCGCCAGCAATTCGCTGGCACTGGACAGCTGATTGACCACGGTGGTTTCGGTGATCTCGAAGGTAAGCCGCTCGGGCGCTACGGTAGTGTGATCAAGCAGTTCCTCCAGAAACGGAATAAAGGTGGGATCATCCAGGGAGGTGGCTGACAGATTGATCGCCAGATGCAGGCTGGGCAGGGCGGCCAATTCTTCGCTGAGCGTAACCAGCACCTGAGTGAGCACCCAGCGATCGATGTGCGGCATCATCTGGTAGCGTTCCGCCGCGGGGATAAAGGCACCGGGGTTGAGAATGTCACCGTTGCGGTCACGCAGGCGCAACAGGATTTCGTAATGGGAGGCCTCCGTTTCCCCGCCGATAGGGCGGATTTCCTGGGCATAGAGCAGAAAGCGATTCGACTCCAGAGACTCGCGCAGACCCGCGGCCATCTGCAGCTCCAGGTGCCGGCGAGAGGCTTCGCTGTCATCCGGGGTGTACACCGAAACCCGGTTACGCCCCCGATGTTTGGCGGCGTAGCAGGCCACGTCTGCCCGACTCATGGCCTCTTCCACGCTGATCAGATTGCCATCCAGCTGCACCAGACCGACGCTGGCACCGATATCGTAGAGGGAATCCTTCCAGGCAAAACGGATGTCTCCCAGGGCCGCGATCAGTCGTTCGGCAATCTGCACGGCCTTGTCCGACGGGCAGCTACGTAGCAACAGGCCGAATTCGTCGCCGCCCAACCGGGCTACCACATCCCCGTCGCGAATCTGACGGCCTATGACCCGGGCGCATTCGCGCAACAGGGCATCGCCGGCCACATGGCCGGCGGTATCGTTGACTACCTTGAAACGATCCAGATCGATAAAGCACAACACGCTATGCTCGGCGATGCCTTCATCCAGGGTCTGCTGCAAGGTGTTTTCAAATTCGCGCCGGTTGGTCAGGCCGGTCAGGGCATCATGGGTAGCATGATAGCGCAGCTTCTTCTGCATGGCGCGACGGGCGCTCACATCACGAAACACCATCACCGCCCCTTTCACTTCACCCTCGGCGGTCTTCACCGGGGCGGCGGAATCCTGGATTTCATAGCGGCTGCCATCGCGGCTCAGCAGAAAACAATCCTCGCGCAAAAAACACATGTCTCCGCCGCGCAAGGCTACCGCAATGGGATTGGTGGGCGCTGGCCGACCCTCTTCATCACTGAGCTGCAGCACCGTATCCACGGGCTCACCCTCGGCATCCCGTTCCCGCCAGCCCGTTAATGATTCTGCCACCGGATTCATGAAGGTAATCCGCCCGCCTTGATCCGTGGCGATCACCCCGTCGGCAATGGAGTTAAGCGTCACCCTCAGGCTTTCTTTCTCATGGGCTAGTGAGTGCTGCATGGTCCGTTCGGCAGTCACATCCCAGTTGGTTCCCACCATCAGTGGCACCTTGTCCGGGCCAACCAGCGTGGTCTCGGCACGGGCGCGGATATAGCGCTCTTCGCCATCCGGGGTGAGGATGCGGAATTCCCCGTCCAGCTCGCCAGGGGCATCCATCACCTGTTGCAGTCGGGGCTGCAGCTGGGCCAGGTCGTCAGGGTGAATGCGGTCGTACCAGATTTTCAGGGTACCATCGCCCTGCTGCCCGGGCTTGACCCCGTACATCTCATAGATACGCTCATCCCAGTCCAGCTGGCCGGTGACGGTGTTGTACTGCCAGATCCCCACGCCACCGGCAGACAGGGCCAGTTGCAGTTGGTGGCGGCTTTCCGCCAGGGCATGTTCGGCCTCCTTGGCGGCCTGGATATCCTCGCACTGCACGATAAGATAGCGAACGCTGCCGTCTTCACTCACGGCAGCAATGGACAGGCGCACCCAGACCAGCTCGCCGGCCTTGGTGACATAGCGTTTTTCCAGGCGAAGGCTCTCCACCCGGCCTGCCAGTATCGCTCCCAGCTGCTGAAGATCCTCCTGCAGGTCATCCGGGTAAATCATCTGCTGGAAGGAACTCGCCAGTAGCTCTTCCTCCCGGTAGCCGCTCAGACGGCACAGGGCACGATTGACCGCCAGCCAGCGCCCATCGGGGCCCATCAGCGCCATGGCTATCGCCGAACACTCCATGGTCAGCCTGAAACGCTTTTCCCGCTCCTCCAGGGCCGCTCGCCCGGCTCGTTCACGGCGGAAAAAAATGACCGCCAGGGCCACTACCCCCACGGCTGCCCCAATTAGCAAAGCCTGCATGGTTCACGTCCATTGTTGATTATTGTAATTCCTGACCACCTGTTCACTTTTTGAACTGCCTGCCTCTTACTTGCCAGCGTCACCTGACAAAACCGGAACTTTCACCGACAATTGGGTGACTATCAGAGGGCCTCCTGCCCGAACATTCGCCTGCGGCTTGCCCATCGCTTCCCGCAAAAGGAGTATCGCCTACCCGGCTGTGCAGACCATGACGCTCCGATACCGTGCTCTACAATGCCTCGCCCTGCTGTTTGTGGCCTTCGCCCTGTCCCAGCTCTGGTATCTGGGTCAGGTGCTGCGCCTGCAGCACCACAATCCGGAAGGCAGCGCCTATATGCAGCGGGCCAAGGCGCAGGGACAGGTGCAGCAGCACTGGCGGGACTACGATCAGATCAGCGATTACCTGAAGCGCTCGGTACTGATTTCCGAGGACGCCCAGTTCACCAATCACAGCGGTTTTGACTGGCAGGGCATCCGTTACGCCCTGCGCCGCAACCTGGAAGCCGGCAAGCCGGTGGCCGGTGGCTCCACCATCACCCAGCAACTGGCCAAGAACCTGTATCTTTCCGGCGCACGCAGTTATACCCGCAAGGTTCAGGAAGCCATGATTGCGTTGATGCTGGAAATCGGCCTGAGCAAACGCCGCATTCTGGAGCTGTATCTGAATGTGGCCCAGTGGGGCCACCAGATTTACGGCGCAGAGGCGGCCGCCCGACACTATTTCCAGGTCAGCGCCGCCGAACTGAGCATCGTCCAGGCGGCGCAACTGGCGGCCATGCTGCCGCGCCCCAATTACTATGATTTCAAGGGCCCGACCGATTATGTACAACAACGGGCCAACTGGATTCAGGAGCAAATGGCGCTGGTGCGCATCCCCGATCCCGGGAACCTGCCGCTGCCACAGCCGTCTGAACCCGACCCCCGCCAAGGAAACACGCAATGAAGCAGTTTGTAGTACTTTGCCTGACCGGCCTGGCCCTGCTGGGCTGCAGCGACAATGACAGCCGTACTCCGCCGATCTCGTCACCGGCCACCAGCGACACCAGCAACCCGCTGGTAGGGGCCTGGCAAAACGGCGAACAGACACTGGTACTGGAAGAAAACGGCGATTTCTACCTGCCCGCCGACAACCAGCGCCAGGGCCTGAGCTGGGAAAACACCGATGGCACCTTCACCTTCCGCTACCTGGATAACAGCCGGCTGGCGGTAGAAACCCAGAGTGCCCGTGGCGAACAACAGCAGGACACACTCAGCCTCAGCCCCGCCACCCCCTCTACCGGGGAACAAGAGCAAACCGATAGCCCCCTGTTCACCGGCGACTATCAACGGGCCAACAGCGCCGTTGGCCATCTCAGCGGCAAGGTGGAGCTCCCCGAGGATAGCGAACTGCCCGACAAGGCGGTGCTGACCGTCTCCCTGCTCACCCGCAACGACGAGGCGGTCATCCGCCGTCTGATTCCCCTGACCAGCGATGCACTCAGCCAGCCCTTCCGGCTTTATTACCCGGCCAGCGCCGTGAACGCGGATAGCGACTATCAGGTGCGTAGCCAGATCCTTGCCGATGGCGGCCTGTTCTTCCAGTCCGAGCCCACGCCGCTGGACTTTACCCGCGGCCAGTTTGCCGATATCACCCTGCCCCTCAGTGCGGTAATGACGGCCAGCGAAACCCTGCGCGGCGCCCTGGTATACCAGTACGGCACCACCAGCCTGATCCTTTGCAACAGCGATCGCCGCCTGCAACTGGCCGGCCCCCAGCGCGACGACCTGATCGACGCCTATGAAGCCGCTCGCGAGTACCCGCTACAGCCCCGCGTCGCCACCGTCAGCGGTCTGCTCCGCAAGGTCCCCGGCGAACAGGAAGGCAGCACCCAGAGTGGCGTCATTGTGGAAAGCTTTTCCCTGGAAAGCGGCTATGACGACTGCCGCCTGCCCGGCGCAGAGCTGACCAACACCCGCTGGCAGCTCAGTGCGCTCGGTGACAAGACGCTTGATGCGAGCCAACAACAGCCCTATCTGACCCTGGACGGTGAAGGCAACGTGCATGGCAATGCCGGGTGCAACGGTCTCAACGGCAGCTACCAACTCAAGGATGACACCCTGTCTTTCGGCACCATCGCGACGACCCGCAAGGCCTGCCCGGACATGGCGAGAGAGCAGGCCTTTTTGCAGGCACTGAAAGCGGCCAGTGGTTTGCGCATCGACGGCGAGTTACTGACCCTGTTCGATGACAATAATCAGCCGCTGGCCGGTTTCCAGGCCATCGCGCTGTAACCGCCCGCTGAGTCCTGGAGGGAAAGACCATGCGCATCCATTACCTGTCCCATGTGCCGTTCGAACAACTGGGCGCCATGGAAGCCTGGTTCCGGGAGCGCGACGCCACCATCAGCCAGTCACTGCTGTTTCAGGGCGACCCACTCCCTGACACCGCCGAGTTTGATGTGCTGGTGGTCATGGGTGGCCCCATGGGGGCGGATGATGATGGTCACCATGTCTGGATGACCCCGGAAAAGGCGCTGATACGCGACAGTATCGCCGCCGGCAAGAAAGTGCTGGGGATCTGTCTGGGCGCGCAACTGATTGCCCGGGTGCTGGGCGCCCCGGTAACGGCCAACCCGGACAAGGAAATCGGCTGGTTTGCGGTCTACCCCACCAGCGCCGGCAAGTCCGACAGCATCGGCAAACTGTTTGCCAGTGCCCCGCCGGTGCTGCACTGGCACGGCGACACCTTTGCCATTCCTGACGGTGCCGTACACCTGCTGGAAAGCAAAGGCTGTCCCAATCAGGCATTTCGTTACGGCGATAATGTGCTGGGCCTGCAGTTTCACCTGGAGCTGCAAGCCGACAATGCCGCCGCCCTGTGCGATGCCTGCCCGCAAGACCTGGCAGACGGCCCCTGGGTGGAACCCCGCGCCAGCATGCTGGCGGACGAACAGCGCTTTGAGGATGCCCGCCAGTTACTGGGCCGAGTGTTGAGCGCCTTTCTTCGCTAAGCCGGCCAAACCCCGTACCCCTACAAAAACAAGAAGCCGCACCCCTACCAGGAGCGCGGCTTCTTCGTTTTCAGCTCACTCAACGCGACCTCGCGCCGCTGTTAACTATTCACTATTAACTGTTCACTGCCTTCCTGCACCCTGCCCACTGCCGACAGAATCGCCTGCAAGGCAGCCGCCGTCGTATCAGCCGCAGTGGCCACCGCACTCTGCACCGTTTCCCCCACCTGAACCCGCACACAGGCCATGGCGTTGGCTTCGGTGTTGTCACCCAATGAATACTCATCGAAGGACACCACCTTCACCTCGCCACCGATACGACGGTTGAGGGCATCCACCAGTGCCGACATGGCGCCGTCGCCGCGGCCGGACAACAGGGTGACCGGCTGGCTGGCATCGCCGATACTGATCTGGGCCTGCACCTGATCATTGCTGCGGTTCAGGTCGTAGGAGCGCAACATCCAGCCCAGCGGCACATTGAGATAATCGCTGTTGAAGCGACGGTGCACGCGCTCGCTGGTGATCTCGCCACCATCCTCTTCCGCATCGCGCTGCACCACCCCGGCCAGCTCCTGCTGCAACCAGCGCGGCAAGTCGATACCGAAATCCCGCTCCAGCACGTGGGCGACCCCGCCCTTGCCGGACTGGGAGTTGATACGCACCACTTCCTCGTAGCGACGCCCCACATCGGCAGGATCGATGGGCAGGTAGGCCACTTGCCAGATATCGCCTTCCTGGTAGCGGGCCAGGCACTTGCGGATAGCATCCTGATGACTACCGGAGAAGGCGCTGAATACCAGATCGCCGGCATAGGGGTGGCGCGGGTGGGTCTGGATATCGGTAATTTCCTCCACCAGGGCAATGATCTCCTTCATGCGCGAGAAGTCGATTTGCGGGTCGATGCCCTGGCTGTACAGATTCATGCCAGCGGTGACCAGATCCATGTTGCCGGTACGCTCGCCGTTGCCCAGCAAGGTGCCTTCCACACGATCCGCTCCCGCCATCACCGCCATTTCTGCAGCCGCCACGCCACAACCACGGTCATCGTGGGTATGCACACTGATAATCACATGCTCGCGGTACTGAATATTGTCATGCACCAGCTCCACCTGGTCGGCAAACACATTGGGCGTGCTCACCTCCACGGTGGCCGGCAGGTTGATGATCACCCGCTGGCCCTGGTCCGGGCGCCACACCGCGTTCACCGCATCAATCACCTCGATGGCGAAATCGGTTTCCGTGGCACTGAAGGTTTCCGGGGAATACTGAAAGCTCCAATTCGTTTCCGGCTGCGTCGCGGCACAAGCTTTTACCCAGCCGGCCGCGCGTTCGGCAATCGCCTTGCAGCCAGCCTTGTCCACGCTGAACACCTGCTCACGGAAGGTGGGCGAGGTGGCGTTGTAGATATGCACGATGGCGTTCTTCGCCCCCTTGAGGGATTCAAAGGTACGGGCGATCAACTCTTCCCGAGCCTGGGTGAGCACCTGAATGTGCACGTCATCCGGCACCAGGTCTTCTTCGATCAAGGCACGGCAGAAATCGAAATCGATCTGGCTGGCAGACGGAAAACCCACTTCGATTTCCTTGAAACCCAGCTCCACCAGCATCTGGAAGAAGCGACGCTTCTGAGCCACGGACATGGGCTTGATCAGCGCCTGATTGCCATCACGCAGATCCACCGCCGCCCACAGGGGGGCTTTTTCGATACGCTGACTGGGCCAGCGACGGTCGGGTTTGTCGATAACGGGGAAAGGCTGGTATTTACGGTGATCAAAGCTCATGTCGTTTCCTCAAACCAAAAAGGGGCATCGTCTGCCCCCCGAAGGAGAATTCCCGGCCGAATCCAGGGGGGTGAGCCGGATGGGGCCAACAACTCGCTGTCTGTGATCTCGGGTCTCAATCAGCGCGCCGATAGGCACGGATGGCAACGAAGAGTGGCGGCCCGCTTGTGACGGTTCGCATCATCGCCCCACGAGAGATACTTTACGGCAGCAAACCGGCAATGTGCTTGCTTTTTTCATCGAAAAACCGCCTTATTAGCAATAATATTGCGCCAAAAAAGCGAATAAAGGCTGAAATCATCATGAGCAAGCAGGAACTAGCAAAACTGGACCGCACTGACCTGCGCATCCTGGAAGCCCTGCAACATAATGGCGGGCTCACTAACCAACAGCTGGCGGAAACCGTGGGCCTGTCGCCCTCCCCCTGTTCCCGGCGGGTACAGAAGCTGGAGGCCGCCGGCATCATTCTCAAACGGGAAACCGTGCTGGACGCCCGCAAACTGGGACTGGACCTGACCGTGATCATCCAGATCAGCATGGACCGCCATACCCCTGAGCGTTTCGCCAACTTTGAGGAAAAGGTCGCCAGTTATCCGGAAGTGCAGCAGTGCTACCTGGTCACCGGCCAGGAGGCCGACTATCTCCTGAAAGTGGTGGTGCCGGATATTGATGGCTACCAGCATTTCCTGCTCAACAAGATCACCCGCATCGAAGGGGTCAGCGGGGTGCATTCCAGCTTTGTCATGCGGCGGGTGGTGGATACGGCGGCATTGCCGTTGAATTATGTGGAAAGTTAAAAGCTACGAGCTTCTAGCTGCTAGCTACGAGAGAAAGAGCAAAGTCGGAACCTTCACTTCTTGTAGCTCGTAGCTCGTAGCTCGTAGCTCGTAGCTGATATGCTGAGGTCATCGACCACGTTGAATTGCGAGACCATGAAACACCTGCTGATCGTCGCCCATGCCCCCTCACCGAACACGCTAAAACTCCGTGACGCCGCCGCCCGTGGCGCTGGGCATGAGGATATCGAGAACGTGTCCGTGATCGTAAAGGCACCGCTGGACGCCGGTCCCGACGATGTGATGGCCTGCGATGCCATTCTGCTCGGCACCACGGAAAACCTGGGCTACATGAGTGGCGCTCTGAAGGATTTTTTCGACCGCAGCTATTACCCGGTGCTGGAAGAAAAACAGGGACTGCCCTGCGCCCTCTACATCCGCGCCGGCCAGGACGGCACCGGCACCCGTCGAGCCGTGGAAAGCATTGCTACGGGGTTGCGCTGGAACTGGGTACAGGACCCACTGGTGCTGCGCGGAGAATGGCAAGATGCCTTCGAGCAGCAGGTAGAAGAGCTGGGGATGTATCTGGCGGCAGGGCTGGATGCGGGAATTCTTTAGGTACAAGCGTCTAGCTGCTAGCGACTAGACGCGGGTTGGCTTGTCAGTAATCGCGAGTCTGTGCCCGCGCCCATGGTTGGCCGCGGGCACAGACATTAAGCCCCCAAAGAGCGCCATCGCGACTCGAAGCTAGCCGCTAGAAGCTCACAGCTGCCTCACCCCTTGCTCTTGTTCACCATGGCCGCCAACACCGCCTTGGCCTCATCGCCTTGCAGCATCTCGCCGAACAGGGCCAGGTCTTCCTCCAGCACATCCTGCAGCGGCTTGCTGATCGCCTGGCGCATCAATCGTTTGCTCTCGCGCAGGGCCTTGGGCGGTTTCTTTGCCAGGGCGTCGGCCCAACCGCGGGCGGTGGATTGCAGTTCGTCACGCCCCACCACCTTGGCGATCAGGCCGGCCTCGAAGGCTTCCTGTGCCAGCATGGGCTCACCCAGCAGCAACATGCGGGCGGCACGCTGATAACCCAGCCAGTCAGGCAGCAGCTTGGCGGAACCGGCTTCCGGCACCGCGCCGAGATCGGCGAAGGGGGTGATGAACTTGGCATCGTCGGACGCGACCACCATGTCCATGTGCAGCAGCATGGTGGTGCCCACGCCCACCGCATTGCCCTGAACAGCGGCTACCACCACTTTCGGGAAGGCATAAATCGCCTTGATGAAATTCGCCGCCTCACCCACTTCACCGGGCTTGGCATTGAGAAAGTCCACCAGATCGTTGCCGGCGCTGAAGGATTTGCCTTCAGCGGCAAACAGCACCACGCGAATCTCCTCGCTCTGTTCGGCGGCGTTGAGCAGGGCAATCATATCCCGGTACATGGCGCCGGTAAGGGCGTTCAGTTTATCCGGGCGGTTCAGGGTAATTTCCAACACTGATTCGGTGTGTGTCACCAGAATCAGATCACTTTCCAGTGTCGGCAAGGTCACGACAGCTCTCCCAATCATTATTTGTCGGGCAAGGCTAGCCGTCCGCCCCGCCCATGCCAAGGACGAATACCGACAAAGGGTATTGACCAGCCGGTCAAAGCACCTTAAAAAAGCGCACCTCTCCTGAGATCGTCACCGTGAAACTGATCACTTTCGATCCTTTCCGCACCCTGGGCCTGCCCGGCGTGCGTTATATCAAGCCGGAACACATGAACCAGCACCGCGATGCGTTGGCAGAAGCGGACTGGTTGCTGTTCCCCGGCTACTGGCAGATCAACAGCCTGCATTACGTGCTCAAGCGGCCGATCTTCCCCAGCCTGAGCAGCTACCACCTGGGTCATGACAAGGTGGAGATGACCCGCGCCCTGCAGACCGCCTGCCCGGAGCATGTGCCGGAGACGCTGATTGTCGCCTCCGACAAGTACGGTATTGGCCAGGTGCTGGATCAATGGCGGTTTCCGTTTGTGGCCAAATCAGTACGCTCCAGCCAGGGCATGGGTGTCTACCTGATCGAGAACCGCCAACAGTTTCTCGACTATGCGGAGCGCGAAGCCGTGCTCTATATCCAGAAGCTGCTACCCATTGTCCGCGACCTGCGGGTGGTGGTGGTGGGCGAGGAAGTCGTAGCCAGTTACTGGCGCGAAGGGGTGGGCTTTCTGAACAACGTAAGCCAGGGCGGGCGCGTGCGCACCGATCTGTCGGTACCGGACAATGCCATTTCCCTGGTAGAGGGGCTGGCCCGTTATCTGGGCATCAACCATGCCGGCTTTGATGTGGCCATGGTGGATGGCCACCCCTACATCCTGGAATTCAATCGCCTGTTCGGCAACACCGGCATGCCCGACCTCAATCAGCGGGTACAGGGGGCCATGAGTCGTTACCTGCTGGGCGAGCCATCGTCACCGCCCTCTTCAGACAGCAAGGTGTCCGCCTGAGTGCGCAGCAGGTTCTGGTAACGGTGAGCCAGCTGCTCAACCGGCTGTAGCCTCACCTTGTGATCGCCGGCGGTCACCACCTGGGCCTTTTCCGGCTGGTACAAGGCTTTCACATCCAGCTCGGTGGCGGCCAATTGTGCTTCCGGCACATTCAGCCGTCCCGGCACCCCGGCCACACACAGGGACCAGGCTTCCTGCTGGTCCCCATCGGTGGTGACCAGTGCCTTGAATTCCAGAGGCGGTTTGCCCTGTTGCTTGCGTAACGGCGCCAGCAGACGCACCACTCGCAGGAACAACAGGCCGGCGCACAGCGCGGAAAAGGCACAGCGCGACGCCGGCTCCTGGTAAAAAAACAACCCGGCCTGATCCCCCACTCTCTGACCTACCCGGCCTCCGTAGATACCCGCCACCTTGTCGAGGATCCGCTGATAATCCGCTAACACCTCGACCATGGCCGCCTGGGTATAACGCTGACGGATGTGCTCGAAATTCACGATACTCAGGCGCAGCTGGGCCAGCGGCTCGGCCCCTTCCGGCAGGGGCTCGGTCAGCGCCTGCGTCGATGCCGGGGTGGCCAGCGGGGAAGGTGCCGGCGGCTCTACCGGAACCGCTTCTACGGGTTCCGGCGGCGCTGGCAACAAGCGTTGCTGGATCAGCGCTGCCGCGACCCGCAGCAGCAACAGGCACAATACCGCCAGCACAAAGCCGGCTTCCAGGCGCTGGCGCGGCAAGGCACTGGTATCGCCCAGCAGGGTCAGGGTCCCCGCCAGTTCACCGTCCGGCAGCGCCACCGGCACCGAGATAACCAGATCGGAACGAGACACCCCGGTCAGGCCCACCTGGATATCCGCGGCATCCTGAAACCGCACCCCGGCCACCGGGGCCAGCTGTACGGTTTCCCGACCGATCAGGTTAATGCTGATGGAATCATCGCTGGCCAGGGCCTCGGCCGCCCGGCGGGCGGTCTGTTCGGCCAGCGCCTGCAGCTGCACCTTGCGCTCCTGTTCCAGACGCGCGGAGAAGTGCTCGAGAAAATAGACACCGACCACCAGCATGGCCAGCAGCATCAGGATCAGCTCCCGCAGCAGGCTGCGCTGTTGCCGAATCCATGGCCGCCATTGTTCCCACAGGGACATAGAGTTGCATTCCGTAGTATTGAGCTCGCGCGCAGTATACCGCGACGAACCACCAGGGCGTTGACCGAATCGGCGCACCTTAGCAGCGATGGTGCATCAACGGACGGTTGGCGATGTAAAACATCGCTAATCCCCAAGGCACTGCCGCTTGCGGTACCATTTCTGCTACCCTTACGCGGTTTTCGCGGGAGCCACTGCTTCCGCTTTCCGCTTGTCTGACTTGCCCCCGGGAGCCCATGCGTGCGCGAGATCATTCTGATTCAGGTATCCGGCAGTGACCGTCCCGGTCTGACCGCCGCTTTCACCCGGATTCTGGCCCGTTATCGGCTCAATATCCTGGATATCGGCCAGGCCGTGATCCACGACACCCTGTCGCTGGGTATCCTGGTGGAAACCCCGCCAGACGCGGAATCCTCGGCGGTGCTCAAGGATCTGTTGTTTGAGGCCCACAAGCTGAACATCAATGTGCGCTTCCGTCCCATCGACGAAGACCGCTACGAGGAATGGGTGTCCGGCCAGGGCAAGGACCGCCACATCATCACCCTGCTGGCGCGCAAGATCACCGCTGAACAACTCTCCGACGTGACCGCCACGGTGGCAGACAACGGCCTGAACATTGACAGCATCGCCCGCCTGTCCGGCCGGGTGCATCTGGAAGGGGAAGCGCTCAACGAGGACAGTCGCGCCTGCATCGAGATTTCCGTGCGCGGTGAACCGAAAGACGGCGAAGCCATGCGCGCCGCGTTCCTCAGCATCGCCAACGAACGCAATCTGGACATCGCCTTCCAGCGCGACAGCGCCTTCCGCCGTAACCGTCGCCTGGTGGTGTTCGATATGGATTCCACCCTGATCCGCTCGGAAGTCATCGACGAGCTGGCCATGGAAGCCGGAGTGGGCGAAGAGGTGGCTGAAATCACCGAGCGGGCCATGCGCGGTGAGCTGGATTTCAACGAAAGTTTCCGGGCCCGGGTGGCCCTGCTCAAGGGACTGGATGAAGGCGCCCTGGAGCGGGTGCGCGAACGCATCCAGCTCACCGAAGGGGCGCAACGACTGATCAGCACACTGCGCGCCCTGGGCTACCGCACTGCCATCCTGTCCGGCGGCTTCACCTGGTTCGGCCAGTGGCTGCAGCAATTGCTGGGCATCGATTATGTGTACGCCAACGAGCTGGAAATCGAGAACGGCCAGGTCACCGGCCGGGTAGTGGGCCAGATCGTCAACGGCCAGCGCAAGGCCGATCTGCTCAAGCAGATCGCCACCCAGGAAGGTATCAGCCTGGAACAGGTGATCGCCGTGGGCGACGGCGCCAACGACCTGCCCATGCTCGGCGAAGCCGGCCTGGGCATCGCCTTCCGCGCCAAACCCCTGGTAAAACAGAACGCCGAACAGGCCATCTCGACCCTGGGGCTGGACGGGATTCTTTATCTGATCGGGGTACGGGACAAGGATCAGGCGGAGCTGCTTAAGAGTAGTTGACAGTTGACAGCTACGCGTAAATCGCACTTCTATCTTGAAACGCAAGAGGCCGCGCCCAAAGGTTTGGGCGCGGCCTCTTGCGTTTCAATGAACTGCCAACCTCGCCCGCGACGCTGTCAACTGTCCACTATCAACTGTCAACTGCCTTTTTACGCCGACTCCGGAATCTGCAACGTATCCATCGGCGCCTGCAGATAGAAACCCTGCAGGTAATCGATCCCGCCGAGGGTCCACAGGGCCTGCATCTGAGCGGCGGATTCCACGAAACCTACCACCGTCTTGCGGTTGCCTTCCTTCACCTGTTTGACGATCTCGGTGAGACGCTGGCGGCCTTCTGACTTGGCCACATCCTGGGTGAAGGAGCCTTCGAATTTCACCATGGTGGCAGGAATGTGCTGGAACAGTTTGAACGGGTCCAGGCCACCGCCAAAACGGCTGATGGAAATGCCGCAGCCGGCACTCTTCATCTTCTCGGCAAACACGCCGGCCTGCTTCAGGTAAGTGGTGGCATCGCCTTCGGTAAGCTGGAAGGTCACGCGGGAGCCGTCCATCTTGGCCGCTCGCATGGCCTTGAGCAGCCAGTCAGCCAGGGACGCATCGGCCAGCGACCCACCATTGATATTGAACACCAGTTTCACCGGTTCGCTCATGGTCGCCGCCGAGCGCATGGCGTTAAGTACCACCCAGCGATCAATCTTGCCCACCAGCCCCTGCTCGGCCGCCACCGGAATGAACTCGCTGGCCTCCATGGCTTCGCCCTGTTTCTGGGGCAGGTTCACAAACACCTCGAAAACATGCTCACTGTCGTCTTCCAGATTCATCAGCGGCTGGTAGCGCAGATTGAAACTGCCCTGCTCCAGCGCCTGACGCAGCAGCATGACAATGGCCTCGGAAGAACCGGCGGCCACCTCGTCCATGGGGTCGTGCACCTTGATGCTGTTGCCCTTGCCACTGTTTTCCCGTTGGGCCTGGTTACAACATTTCAGGGCCGTGGTCAGGGTGCCCTGACCGCTGCGAGCATCCTCACGGACAAAGGCGACACCCACACTGGCGGTTACCTGGATGGTCTTGGCCGCCACTTCCGGCATCAGCCCTTCAATACCGGCCCGCAGGCGCTCGGCCAAATCCTCGGCCTCGTCGGTGTCAGCCACCGGCAGCAGCACGGCAAAATCCTCACCATCCACCCGGGCCAGCTTGGCATCGCCAACCTGACCTCCGAGCCAGTCGGCTACTGCCCGCAAAATTTCATCGGCGCCATCAATCCCCAGGGAGGATTGATGTTGCTCGAAGTCATCCAGACGCAGATACAGCACGGTAGCCAACTGCCCTTCGCGGGCCGCTTCGGCCACCGCATCATCAAGCTGATCCATAAACCATTTGCGGGCGAACAGGCCGGTGACCTGATCTTTCTGGCTCATCTCATGGAGCCGTTCCTGCATTTCGTTCTCGTCCACGCCGCCGGCGCGGATCACGATCTGGGTACAGGCTTCGCCGTCGTAGGTGCTGGACGAGAAAGTAAAGGACGCATCGAATTCATTGCCCTCGGTGTGAACCCCCTTGCAATCCAGCTCCTGGGTCTGGCTTTCATCCTGGGCGCGGCTACGCAGCAGCTGCTTGAGCTTGTCGTGATCCGCCGCCGACACCATGTCCATGATTGGCACGCCAGCGAGATCATCGGCGCTTTCATAGCCGAACAGCTCCACATAATTGTCGTTGGCGTGAATATGCATGCCATCAAGCACATAGGCGATGGCATCGCGGCTCTGATCCATCAACAGCGCCAGACGTTTTTCCGCATCGTGGCGAACAATCTCGGAATGCTGCAGCTCCTTGCGCAGGCGCAGATTTTCCACCACCCGGTCCACCATCAGGGTGAGCATGTCCCGATCGTCATTGGGGACCACGCCACTGGCACCTTGCAGCAATGCAGCTTTTACGGTCTCGGCAGAAAAGGTGTTTTCCAGCAGAATCACCGGCACCGCCTTACCCAGACGCTTGAGGTGAGCCATGGCGGATTCGAAGCTGCCATCACCAAAGGAAGGCCGGCATAGCATCAGCTCCCAGGCACCGCCCTTGAGGGCACGCAGCAAGTCATCCTCGCCCAGCGCCAGTTGCGCACGGGTCGCCCGGCCGGCATTGCGCAGCATATTCATCAGCTGCTCAGCCTCATCCTGTGAATCGTGGGCGATCAGTAGGCGGAGATTATCCAGGGCATAGCTCATGGGGTGACGACTCATACTGTTTTCGTACGGCCCACCATTGTGCCTGACAACCCTGTCTTGGCAACTTTCCAGCAGAAAAAGAGAGAACCGACCGACCTTTCCCGGGAGAGATCGCCACAGATTCCGTGTTTTCTGTTTATGAAAAGCAACCCGGCCAATGGCAGAAGACCATCACACAGCATCCTCGCTGTGAACATAGCAAACGGGTCAGACGCGCATCAGCGCGCCTTGGAATTATTAAAGACTGGACCAGATTGAATCCAGATCACCTTCATCATCATCGCTCACCGGCCTGACAGGAGCCGCTGGGGTCGCCATATCCCGGAACGGGTACTGGCTGAATCCAGATGCCCCCTGAGTGCGGCGCATCAACTGTACGCGACGGGGCTCGCCGGCCTCAACCAGCTCCACCTTAACGCCTTCGTTGAAACCCACGGTAGGCAGCAACAGGGTGGCCGGCTGGCCAACACCGGTCAACTCCGGCAGCAGGATGGCCCGCATGAAATCACTGTCCTCTCCCTGCTTGCGCAGCGCGCGCGCCGCTACCGGTCGCCCCCCCGGAGCCAGCAACTCCACCCCGAAACGAGCACCGTGATTGGGTAACTGGGTGACCCAGCGCACCACCGCCAGCATCCACTGGCTTTCCGGGTGATCACGCAGGGCCAGCAACTCCCCCGTGCGCATCAGGCTTGGCGTATTGCCTTGCCAGGACAGGCAATAGCCACCGGGGCTGGCATTGACCTTCTGGCAATGATAGCTCTCCGGCAGCGCAGCCTCGCTGCGAAACGAGGAGTCGGGTTTGCCGATATCAATCGTTTCATTGGGGAATTCAGACTGATACGCCGTGGCCCAGGGATCTTCATGTTGTTGCTTTTGCCGGGTGCTCACTTTGATATTGCGCAGGAAGGGATTGTTCTCTTCTCCATCCCCCATCACCGTCAGGCTGCCGCGCTCGATCAGGGTTTCAAACGGCACCTTGCCGGACAGAAAATAATGTACGCCCACCAGCCCGAAGCACAGCTCGATCTCGCCGCTTTCCGCCATGCGTTTGAAGGCCCGCTCAGTAAGCGCGCCCCACACCTGCTGCAGATGGCTCATCATGCTGTCAGTGAGCCCTTTGGGCACGACCAGCTCGCTGCTCTGCGGATCGCCTTTCCAGGCACTGATGGCCTGCACCAACCGGGTAGAATCAATATAGCGCCAGCTATCCGTGGCCTGGGAGGCGTGGGTGCGATAAATCGGCGGACGATCCGCCTGCAGATCGAACACGAACAGGTCTTCATCATCACTGGCGGTTTTGATCTCGATCAGATCCCCCCAGGTGAACGCGGCCTTGAACAGGGCTGCCAGTTCCTGCTGGCGCAATTGATTGGGCTTGGCGGTGGCCAGTAACAGACAACGGGCATAGGCAGACTGGATACTGGAATTGCCCTTCTCGTCTTCCACCGGCGAAGCCGCGATGCCGTGCAGCTCCGCCAGCAGATAAAGTTGATGCAACTCCAGCCAGAGATGGCGAGGGCTGGGGAAGTACAACTGGTAGCAACGCAACAGCGTATCGCCAAGGGCGCTGATAGCACGATGGATCGAAGTGGTCACTGCGCGCCGAACCGTTTTGTCCTTGAGCTTGCGCATCCCTCTCACGGCCACCAGTTTGTAACCATTGGCCAGGTGCCCCTGCAGGGCCTGGGCCAGGCTGGCCACGCGACGCGCCTTGTCCGGCAAAACCAGAGACTGATTCAGGTAATGTTTCTGCAGGGAATCGCTGACATGCAGAATGGAAGGGCGCACCACTTCCAGCAACTGGAAGCGCTGCTTGGAGTCGATGTGCAGCCGATTCAGCTCCTGAATGAACTGATAGAGCTGACGGGCCGTTTCCCCCATGTTCATAATCGGGAGAGCATCAACCCATTGTTGCAGCTTCTTTGGCTGATCAGCGCCAAGTGTCAGGTGCGGCAAATCCTGCTCGGGCAGTTTCAAGCGCACCGTTTGGGCTGGTTGCTCCATGAAGATAATCCTTATCTCGGTGGCACCCAGATGGGGAACCCTGAACAATTTCTTCTGGAAGCCTGCCAACGACTTCGCACGGCTAAAATATGCAAGAAATTGTTAGGCGAGCCCTCTAGTTATTAAGTAGTAGTTCTTGTTTTCTATGTGTCCTTCGTCACATGACTTTACGATACCGTTACAGACCTGTAAATATTGTGTTCGCGCCGACCAGCGGATGCCCTAGCCCGCCAATACGGTCTTTGCCGGCTCCCCGGGCTCTTCCCGGGACAGTCTGGGGACCAGAAAACCTGGTAAGCGGCTGCGCAACTCCTTATGCAATTGCATGGCAACCGAATCCGACACCGCAAAGTGCGCCGCCCCTTGCACCGCATCCAGCTGGTGCAGGTAATAGGGCATCACCCCGGCCTCATGGAGCCGGTCCGACAGCGCTTCCAGCGCATCCACCGAATCGTTCACCCCGGCCAGCAACACACTCTGATTCAGCAGAGTGATACCTTGCCGTCGCCACTGCCGGCAGCGGTTCACCAGCGCATCACTGATTTCCCGGGGGTGATTGGCGTGCAGCACCAGAGCGGTCTGCCAGCGTGCATCCGAGAGCAGGGCCAGCAGCGGCGCATCCAGCCGCTCGGGAATGACCACCGGTGTGCGGCTATGAATACGCAGCCGGCGCAGATGGGGAATCTCCGCCAGCGCCGCCAGTAATTCCTGCAAACGGCGATTGTTCAGGGTCAGCGGGTCACCGCCGCTGAGGATCACCTCGCGGATATCCGGGCGTGACGACAGCCACTCCAGCGCCTGATCCCAGCGCTTGCCACTCAGGTGACTCTGGTAGGGAAAATGGCGGCGAAAACAGTAACGGCAGTGCACCGCACAGGCACCAGTGACCACCAGCAGTGCGCGGCCATGGTACTTGTGCAGCAGCCCGGGCACCGGGGTGTGGGTGGCTTCCTCCAGCGGATCACTGCTGTAGCCGTCCTCCTCGCGCAGCTCAGCCGGCACACTGAGCACCTGCCGCAACAACGGGTCATGCGGATTTCCAGGCTCCATCAGCCGCACATAGCCACGGGGCACGCGCAGGGGAAAATCCTGCGCTGCGGCCAGGCTGCCGGGCAGCGATTCCGCCTCCAGTTGCAGCAGGCTCAGCAGCTCCGCCGGATCGGTAATCAGGTCCGCCTGCTGGCGCTGCCAGCCCGGCAACTCCCAACCGTCCCTTTCCTGCGTTATCATTGCCAGCCTTCGCGACGCCATACATCAACCTTTGGAACAACATTTATGGCCAACTATTCTACCAGTGAATTCAAGTCCGGCTTGAAAGTGATGCTCGATGGCGACCCCTGCGCCATCATCGAGAACGAATTCGTCAAGCCCGGCAAGGGCCAGGCGTTCAGCCGTGTCCGTCTGCGCAACCTGCGCAGCGGCAAGGTCTGGGACCGCACCTTCAAGTCCGGCGACTCCCTGGAAGGTGCCGACGTGATGGATGTGTCCATGCAGTACATCTTCAACGACGGCGAATTCTGGCACTTCATGGACCAGACCAGCTTCGAGCAGAAGCAAGCCGATGAAGCTGCCGTGGGCGATGCCAAAAAGTGGCTGAAAGAAGAAGACATCTGCGAAGTCACTCTCTACAACGGTGAGCCCTTGTCTGTCAGCCCGCCGAACTTCGTGGAACTGCAGATCGTGGAAACCGACCCGGGCCTGAAAGGCGACACCGCCGGCACCGGCGGCAAGCCCGCCACCCTGAGCACCGGCGCGGTTGTCCGTGTGCCACTGTTCGTGCAGGAAGGCGAAATCGTCAAGGTGGACACCCGCACCGGCGATTACGTGGGTCGCATCAAGAGCTAGTCGTGACCGACTGGCAACCCACCGCCTCGCTGGAGGCCATCAAGGCGCGCGCCGAGCTGCTGAGCACGGTGCGCGCTTTTTTTGCTGCCCGCCAGGTACTGGAAGTGGACACCCCGCAACTGGCCCACTTCGGCGTCAGCGATCCGCACATCCAGTGTATCGCTGTGTCAGGCTACGGCTATTTGCAGAGCTCACCGGAATACCACATGAAGCGGCTGCTAGCCGCTGGCAGCGGCCCCATCTACCAGATCTGCAAAGCCTACCGGGATGGCGAAGCCGGCGGCCGCCACAATCCTGAATTCACCATGCTGGAATGGTACCGGCCCGGGTTTGTACTGGATGATCTGATTCAAGAATGCCTAATCCTGTTCGCCGAACTATTCCCCGGCGCCCCGTCAGAGTGCTTCCGCTTCCGGGACCTGTTCAGTGACATCACCGGCCTGGACCCACTCACCGCCAATGACGCAGACCTGATCGCCCACGCCGAATCCCACGGCGCCCCGGAAGGCCTGAACAAAACCGCCGCCGTGGACTACCTCATGGCCACCCGGGTAGAAGCCGCTCTGCCCGCCGAGCAACTGTCCGTGGTCACCGACTTCCCCGGCTGGGCCGCCGCCCTGGCGCAGACCCATGAAGACAAAGACGGCGTCACCGTCGCACGCCGCTTTGAGATCTATTATCGGGGGCTTGAACTAGCTAACGGCTATCAGGAGCTGACCGATGGGGAGGAACAGAGGCGACGATTCAAGAGGGATAATGCGCTGCGGCGGAAACTGGGACTGAATACCATGGAGGCAGACCCCTATCTACTCGCAGCAATGGCCTCATCTTTACCCGAATGCAGTGGCGTCGCCGTCGGGGTTGAGCGACTTCTCATGGCCCGTCAGCGTTTCAGCAATATCAACCAGGCCTTGATGTTCCCCTATAGCAGAGCCTGACTCCCCCAAAAACGCCAACGCTCTTCCCTATTTTGTCGGCGAATCACGCCTGTATTCACAGGAAAAGGGCGCCATCAAGCGCTCATTCTCCGACAGCCAATGCATTTAAAATGATCTATCACAACGCCTGACATTCCGCCTTCTGTATAGTTTGCTGCCGCTTGTATGTCACCGCGAGCGCGCTCACGCTGCGCAGAGAGATGTGGATTGCTGAATTTTGTGGCGACGAGGCAGACTCCGCTCCTTACCTGGCGGTTTATGCCAACCCCAAGCCAGATACACAGACACTGATCCTATGAGGAGCGCTATGGAGAGGCTAAGACGGTGGAGAAACCAGCTACTCGGCGATGTAGGCACCGTCTTCTATCTATCGCTGCTGTTGATTGCCGTCTTTCTGGCGGCAGCGATGGTCGACCCCCAGGCGGTGCAGAGGCAAGCGCAGAAAATCCTCGATGCAACGGCCAATAATTTTGGCTGGCTGTACCTGATGACGACCAGCGGCTTTGTTCTGTTCGCCCTGGGCCTGGCCTTTTCCCGTTTCGGCAGTATTCGTCTTGGGCCGGATGACGAGCCGCCGGAGTTCAGTTTCAAAAGCTGGCTGGCCATGATCTTTTCGGGTGGCATGGGCGTTGGCCTGGTGTTCTGGGGGGTAGCCGAACCCATGATGCATTTTAACTCCCCTCCCCTGGGGATCGGCACACCAAGAACCGCAGAAGCGGCACAGACAGGTATGCGCTATGCTTTTTTCCATTGGGGGCTGCATCAGTGGGCTAATTTTACGGTGGTGGGGCTGGCCATTGCCTACGTGCGTTTCCGGCATAACAGCCACGGGTTGATCAGTGAGACCTTCAGGCCCTTGCTCGGTGGAAGAGTGGATCACGGCTGGGGCAAAGCAATCGACATTCTGGCTGTCGTCTCCACTCTTTTTGGTGTCGCCACCACGCTCGGGCTGGGTGCGCTGCAGATCAACAGCGGGCTCGCCAAGCTCACCAGTGTGTCCTACGGGGCAACACCGCAGCTTGTGATCATGGCCGGGCTCGGTCTGCTGTTTATTCTCTCTGCCATGACACCCCTGAAGTGGGGGATCCGCTATCTGAGCAGTGCCAACATGGCACTGGCGGCGGGTCTGTTACTGTTTGTACTGATACTCGGCCCCACCGCGTTCATCTTCAGCGAATTCACGCAAACTGTCGGCGAATATCTGGGCAACATTGTGCAAATGAGCCTGGTGACCACCCCTTATTCCAGTGAACACTGGGTGCAGCAGTGGACCATTTTCTACTGGGCCTGGGGCCTTAGCTGGGCCCCTTTCGTGGGCAGCTTTATCGCCCGTATTTCCAAAGGCCGCTCAATTCGCGAGTTTGTCCTTGGTGTCATGATCGTGCCAGTGATCCTGAGCATGCTCTGGTTCTCCACCTTTGGCGGATCAGCCATCCACTTCGAGTTATTCGGGCAGGCAGGTATCGCTGACGCCGTTGCACAGGAAGTACCGGCAGGGCTTTATGTACTGCTGGAGCAGCTGCCAGGCGGATTCTATGCCGCGATTGGCGCAATCCTTCTGGTCGCCATGTTTGTGGTCACCTCGGCAGACTCCGCCACCTTCGTGTTGGGCATGTTTACCTCCAAAGGCATCCTCAACCCTACCCGCTTTGTGCGCATCCTGTGGGGCGTGGTGCAGCTGTTGATGGCGTCAGCACTGCTACTCAGCGGCGGCCTGCTCGGCCTTCGCACCGTCTCCATTGTCGCCGCATTCCCGTTTATGTTGCTGATGGTGCTGATGGCTTATTCCCTTTATCTGGACCTGGCCCTGGAATCACGCCGCCGAGAAGAGAGAGACAAACTGCTGAATGAACGGATTGAACGGCTGCTACTTCGAGAATCAGAACGGGAAGCGGAACGACTGGCGGCAGAAGAAATACACCCCAGCGCACCGGAGACGCCACACCCTGAGTCTGAAGAGGCCGATGCATTGCAGTCAAAGCAGGCTGCAGTGGGCGATAAACCCAGCTGAACACGCAAGGGGACATGCCGAGCCGGTAAAAAGCATTGCCCTCAAGCAAAAAGGCCGCACACAACTTCTGGGCGCGGCCTCTTTCCTCTTAATCAGAAAAGCCCTATCACGCGAGCTATTAACTATTCACTGTTAACTATTCACTGTCTTCAAGCCATCGCCGGCTGCGCCACCGAATTGGCCCGTGCCACCGTCTCGGCAATCAGATCGCCAATACGATCAATCGCTGATGGCGGAAAGTCATGGCCCATGCCGGGAATGATGACCAGCTTGGCGCCGCGAATGTGACGGGCAGAGGCCTTGCCACCGGCGGGACGGATCAGCGGGTCGGCACCGCCGTGGATCACGGTGGTCGGGCAGCGAATCTGTTTGAGGTGTTTGCTGAGGGCACCAGTGGCCAGGACGGCCAGGAACTGGTTGCGAATGCCGCGCGGGTTGATGCCGCGGGCCCAGCACTCACGATACATGGCTTCCAGTTCATCGCGGCCCTGGGGCAGAGTACCGGCCAGTTTGCTCATCATTTCCAGGCCGAAAGCCACGAACTGGTCTTCGGTTTCCACCTTCACCCTCGGAGCCACCAGGGTCTTGAGGGCCGCCGGTTTCGGCAATGGCAGGTAGGGGCTGTTGTTGCTGGACATGATGGAGGAGAGCGACAGCACCCGGCCCGGGTGGGTGGCAGCGATCAACTGGCTGATCATGCCGCCCATGGAGGCGCCGACAAAATGGGCCCGCTCTATGTTCAGGGCATCCAGTAGACCAACGGTGTCGGCTACCATATCGTGCAAGGTATAGGCGCTGTCCACGGACAACCCCAGGGTATAGCGCAGCAAGGCGACCAGCGGCCCCTGTTTGAACGGTTTGCGAATGCGGGTGGATTTGCCCACATCCCGATTGTCGAAACGGATTACCCGGTAGCCACGCTCCACCAGTGCATCCAGCAACGGTTCCGGCCAGAACACCATCTGCGCCGACAGCCCCATGACAAAGACAATGGGCTCCCCGTTTTCCGGGCCACGACTCTCATAAAAAAGCTCGATACCGTTACTGCTCACCGTGCCTGACTGCATATGCGTACCCTTTATTGTTCTACTGCGAGCTGATCAACATAGAAAAGCCCCGGGCAAACCACAAGCAAAGCTGCCACGATTGGCCCGATGGGCGCCTTAAACGGTGATGGCCCGCCACAACATATCGAACAGCACCCCATGCTGATCCGCCATGCGGCCGGGCCGACCGCGCAACAGGTGCATCTGGGAAATGCGCAGCAGTACGCCGTAAAAGAAATCCAGCAGGATCGGCGTGGCCACCTGACTATTGAGGATGCCCTGCTCCTGCCCCTCACCCAGCACGCTCATAAACAGTTCGGTAAGCCGCTGCTGCCCGGGCGTGGTATCGCTACCCCAGCGCCCCGGATACACCGAGTTGATCATCATCCGTCCCATCTGCGGGTTGCGATCGAAAAAATCCAGCACCACCCAGAACACCTTGCTGAGCCGGTCGCGGAAGGTGTCGATGCCGGCCAGGTGATCGAGCATGCGCTCGGCCAGCTGTTCCAGGCCGTGATGCAGACAGGCGCTGAGCAGCGCCTCTTTACTGCCGTAGTAGCGATACAGGGTCTGCAGACTGCACTGCGCCGCTTTGGCAATTTGCTGCAGGGTCACCTGGTGGAATTCCGAGTCCGCAAACACCTGCACTGCAGCCCATTCGATGCGCTGACGCACCGCCGGGTCCTGGCGGGATTCGGGGAGCACTACCGTACCGTTTCTCACACGCTCATTTCCTTTCACTGTAATTCTTATTACACCTCTGTCGGACAGAGCTCACTGCGACGTTGACTCACTGCCAAGAGGCTTCTAGTCTCGACACACTTTGTCACCATTCAATGTCACATTTCGTGTAATTAAAATTACACCGTGACCGGCAACCCCTGCAAGGAGTCTGGAATGCCTGTTCGTAAAATGAAGCTGGCTGGTCGTAGCGGCCGCGTGGCCGTGGTGGATGGTCTGCGTACCCCGTTCGCTCGTATCGCCACCCACTACAAAGACATGAACGCCATCGACCTGGGCGCCATGGCCGTAAAAGAACTGATGGCCCGCAACAACCTGGACCAGCGCGACATCGAGCAACTGGTGTTCGGCATGACGGTGATGATCCCGGAAGCGCCCTTTATCGCCCGGGAGATTGCCCTGGCGCTGGGCATGAACACGGTAGATGCCTACTCCATCACCCGTGCCTGCGCCACCAGCTTCCAGACCGCCGCCAGCGTCGCCGACAATATCGTCGCCGGTTACAGCGATATCGCCATCGCCGGCGGCACCGATTCCACCAGTTCTGCCCGGGTGCCGCTGTCTTCGGAGCTGAGCGCCGTGCTGCGCGATGTGAGCTTCGCCAAGAGCATGACCGACCGCATCAAACTGCTCAGCCAGCTGAAGGCGAAAGATCTGCTGCCCCAGGCACCGTCTATCACCGAATACTCGGTGGGCGAAACCATGGGCGAAAGCACCGAGAAGATGGTGAAGAAATGGGACATCAGCCGCCAGGAGCAAGACGACCTGGCGCATGCCTCCCATAGCAATGCCGCCCGCGCCTGGGCCGAGGGCCGCCTGGACAAGCAGGTGATGACCGCCTTCCTGCCACCCAAGGCCACCCCGCTGAAAGACGACAATCTGGTGCGCAAGAATTCCGAGCGCTCCGGCTACAGCAAACTCAAGCCAGTCTTCGACAAGGTGTCCGGTAGCGTCACCGCCGCCAACAGCAGCCCGCTCACCGATGGTGCCGGCGCCCTGCTGATGATGAGCGAGAAAAAAGCCAAGGCGCTGGGTTACCAGCCGCTGGGCTATATCCGCTCCTACGCCTTTGCTGCCCGCAGCCCTCAGGATGATTTGCTGATGGGCCCGGTGCTGGCCGCCCCCATGGCCATGGCCCGTGCCGGACTCACCCTGAACGACCTGACCCTGGTGGATATGCACGAGGCATTCGCCGGTCAGGTGGCCTGCAATCTGAAAGGCCTGGCCGATGACGACTACGTGCGCAGCCAGACCGGCCTCGCCGCTCTGGGCGAGGTAGATCGCAGCATTCTCAACGTGAACGGCGGCTCCATCGCCTACGGCCACCCCTTCGGTGCCACCGGCGCCCGTGTCATCAGCCAGGCACTGTATGAACTGCAGCGTCGCGGTGGCGGCCTGGCCCTGACCACCGCCTGCGCCGCCGGCGGTATCGGTGCCGCCATGGTGCTAGAAGCGGAATAAGCAGCGGAATAAGGAGATCCCCATGAGCAAAACGCAACGTGCTTTTACTCTCAAACCGCTGGATAACGGTGTAGCCGTCCTGGAAATCAATGTCCCCAATGATGCCCAGAACACCCTGAAAGCGGAGTTTGCCGACGACTTCAACAGCGCCTTTGCTGCCATCGAGAAAGCCAAACCCAAAGCGCTGGTGCTGTACTCCACCAAAGCAGGCTCATTCATGGCCGGCGCCGATATCAAGCTGTTTGAAAGCGCAAAGACAGCGAAAGAAGTGAGCGATCTGTCCACCCAGTGCCAGCAGACTTTCCAGAAACTAGAAGACCTGGATATCCCGGTGGTGGCCGCTATCAAGGGCGCCTGCCTGGGCGGCGGCATGGAACTGGCACTGGCCTGCTCCTACCGCATCGCTGCCAGCAGCAGCGACACCGTACTGGGTCTGCCGGAAGTGATGCTCGGCCTGCTGCCTGCCGGCGGCGGCACCCAGCGCATGCCTCGCCAGGTAGGTATCGCCACCGCTCTGGACCTGATGCTCACCGGCCGTCAGCTGAAAGCCAAACCGGCGAAGAAAATCGGCCTGGTGGACGAAGTGGTGGAAGCCGTGGCGGTCTACGACCGTGCCGTGGCCCGTGCGCTGGAACTGGCCGACACCAAGGACGAAAGCGGCCTCGATCTGGCGAGCTATTTCAGTAAGGACGGACTCACCAAGGCAGCGCTGGAACAGAACAGCCTGGGCCGCAAGGTGGTTTTCGAGCAGGCCCGCAAGCAGACCGCCAAGAAAACCCACGGTCTGTACCCGGCACCGCCGGCCATCATTGATGCGGTGGAAGCCGGCTTCGAGGAAGGCATCGAACAGGGTTACGCCACCGAGGCCCGCCTGTTCGGTGAGCTGGCCATGTCGCCGCAATCGAAACAGTTGCGCGGGATTTTCCACGCCACCAACACCCTGAAAAAAGAAACCTTTGTGGCCGACGGCGTGAAAGCCCGCGATATCGAAAAAGTCGGCGTCCTCGGTGCCGGCCTGATGGGGGCCGGCATTGCGCTGACCACCATCAACAAGGCCAGGTTGCCGGTGCGACTCAAGGACCGGGACGATAATGGTCTGGCCCATGGCGTGAAGTACGTCAGCGAGTTCTACAACAAGCGCACCAAGAAAGGCGCCATGAGCGCCGCCGATGCCAGTGCCGAACAGGGCCGCATTTCCTACACCGCCGATTACAGCGGTTTCAAGGGGCTGGATCTGGTGGTGGAAGCGGTGTTCGAGGACCTGGGGCTCAAGCACAAGATGCTCAAGGACGTGGAAGCCAACGGCAACAAGCACACCGTCTTTGCCTCCAACACCTCGTCCATCCCCATTACCGACATCGCCAGCGCCGCCGAACGCCCGGAAAACGTGATCGGCCTGCATTACTTTTCCCCGGTGGAAAAAATGCCGCTGCTGGAAATCATCACCACGGACAAAACCGCCCCTGAGGTGACTGCCGGTTGCGTAGCCTTCGGCAAGGCCCAGGGCAAGACCGTGATCGTGGTGAAGGATGGCCCGGGCTTCTATACCACCCGCATCCTTGCGCCCTACCTGAACGAAGCGACCCGCCTGCTCACCGAAGGGGTGGATGTGAAAGCCGTGGACAAGGCGCTGGTGCGCTTTGGCTTCCCGGTGGGCCCCATCACCCTGCTCGACGAAGTGGGTGTGGATGTGGGTACCAAGGTGGGGCCGGTACTGGAAAAGGCTTTTGGTGAACGCATGGCGTCACCGGATGCCGCCGGCCTGATGATCGAAAACGATTATCTGGGCCGCAAGAGTGGCCGCGGTTTCTATATCTATGAAGGCGTGGCCAAGAGCGAAAAGCCGGTGAACACTGCTCTCTATGAGCTGATGAATGTCACCAGCGAAAAAGATGCGGACGACGAGGAAATCGTCAGCCGTTGTGCCTGGCTGATGATCAACGAAGCCGCCTACTGTTTGCAGGACGGCATCATCAGCGACCCCATGCACGGCGATATCGGCGCCATCTTCGGTCTGGGCTTTCCGCCCTTCCGCGGCGGCCCGTTCCGTTACATGGACAGCCTGGGCCTCACCAATTCGGTGCGTACCCTGGAGCGCCTGGCCGAACAGTTTGGCGAGCGCTTCACACCGGCTCCGTTATTGATAGAGATGGCCAAAAAGAAACAACGCTTTTACCCGTAAGCGTCCGGCGCCTTTTTACTAGCGCCCGTAAACGTTCGCCCTGCCCCGCAGGGCCTAACAACCTCAAAGGAACCACAGCATGTTTCAACAAGTGATGAACTGGATGCGGGACAACAAGATTCTCCCGCAGATCTCCGACACAGAACGGCAAGCGCTGGAAGCTGGCGATGTGTGGATTGATGGTCAATTCTTCGGCGGCAAGGTGGACTTTGAAAACATCCTCGCCGAAAACTATGACCAGCTGCCCGCCCACGAACAGGCCTTCCTGGACGGCCCGGTGGAAGAGCTGCTGAAAATGGCCGACGGCTACGAGCTGTCGCGCACCCGCAAGCTGCCGGACGATGTCTTCAAGTTCATGGCAGACAATGGCTTCTTCGCCATGCAGATCGCCAAGGAATACGGTGGCATGCCCATGTCCACCCAGGCCAAGTCCTGCATCATGGCCAAGGTGAGCTCCTATTCCGGCCTGCTCAGCGCCATGGTGGTGATCCCCAATTCCCTGGGCGCCGCCGAACTGCTTGGCCACTACGGCACCGACGAGCAGAAGAACTACTACCTGCCCAAGCTGGCCAAGGGCGAGTTCATTCCCTGCTTCGGCCTCACCGAGCCCACCGCCGGTTCTGACGCTGCCTCCCTGAAAGCGGAAGGCGTGGTATTCAAGGACGACGATGGCGAAGTGAAGTTCAAGCTCAACTTCCGCAAGCGTTACATCACTCTGGCACCAGTCGCCAACCTGATTTCCCTGGCAGTGCGCCTGCACGATCCGGAAAATCTGCTGGGCAAAGGCGAAGAGCCGGGCATCACCGTGGTACTGATCGAAAAAGGCGCCCCGGGTACCGAAGGCCTGCATATCGGCGATCACCACCAGCCGATTGGTGAACACTTCCCCAATGGCCCCATCGTCGGTCGTGATGTGATCGTAGGCGCCGACAAGGTACTGGGCGGCGTGGAATACACCGGCATGGGCTGGAAGATGCTGATGGAAGCCCTGGCCGGCGGCCGCATGGTCTCGCTGCCTGCTACCGGCATCTGCGGTGTGCGTCACGGCGCCATGATTTCCGGCGCCTACTCCATGGTGCGCCAGCAGTTCGGCATCCCCATTGGTCGCATGGAAGGTGTTGAGCACAAGATCGGCAAGGCCGCCGGCATGACCTACGCCTTTGACGCTGCCCGCGTGTTCGGCTGCTCCGCCGTGGATCACGGCATTCAGCCGCCGGTAATGTCCGCGGTAATGAAAGCCTACTCCACGGAAATGGGCCGTGAGATCGGCACCGATGCCATGGACGTGACTGCCGGCTACGGCGTTATGCAGGGCCCCAACAACACCATGGGTCGCCTGTACAACTCCGCGCCGGTGAGTGTCACCGTGGAAGGCGCCAACATCATGACCCGCACCCTGATGATCTTTGGTCAAGGTGCTACCCGCTGCCACCCCTACGCCTACAAGGTGGTACAAGCGGTGGAAAACGAGGATGTGGCCAGCTTCCGCAAAAACCTCACCGGCTGGATGCTGCAGTTCCTGCTCGGCATGGTGATGACCCTGGTACGCGGCGTTACCCGTGGCTGGTTCACCGTGAAGGTGCCGGATGTGGAGCCGAAGACCAAGAGCATCTACCGTCGTCTGGGCTGGGCAGCCACCCGCTTTGGCTTGCTAACCAACCTGGCCATGTTCTTCGTGGGCGGCAAACTGAAAGCCCGCGGTAATCTGACCGGTCGCTATGCGGATGCGGTTGCCTGGTTGTACATCACCACCTCTGCCCTGCGTCGTTTTGAAGCCGAAGGCCGCAAAGCAGAAGACCTGGCGCTGGTGCAATATTCTGGCGAATACGGCCTGACCCAGATCCAGAAAGCCTTCGAAGGCATCTATGAAAACTTCGGCGGCCCGGTGGGTGTGATCCTGAAAACCGTGGGCCGTATCTGGCTGGGCCTGAACCCGCTGGCCAAACTGCCCGATGACCAGCTGACTCACAAAGCCGCGCTGACCCTGCAAAGCTACGGCGAGCAGTACAAGCGTCTGGTGGGCGGCAACTACATGCCGGAAGAAAGCGACCAGGGTCTGGGGCGTCTGCTCAAGGCCTTCCGCCTGACCACCGAAGCCGAGCCGGTTCGCGCCAAGATCCGCGCCGCCCAGAAAGCCCGCAAACTGGGCCGAGGCAAGGTGGATGAAATCGCCGCCGAAGCGGCCCAGCAAGGTGTGATCAGCGATGCGGAACTGGCACTTCTGAATGAGGCTACCGCAGCCTGCATGCTGGCCATCGAGGTGGACGTGTTCACCAAGGACGAGTACTACGGCGCCGGTGGCATTCCTGCCATGAGCGCCACCGGTGACGGTGGTGTGGAACAGCCCCCGGAGTATGAGCTGGCCAAGGCGGTCGGCGAATAACTCCCCTGACACCGAACGCCCTTCCGGGCGTTCGGTTTTCTTTCTTTCAGTTTCCATTCCTTTGTTCTGCCATATCGCAGTGCAAAGGAATTGATACTCTGCCTCTGCGACAGGATCCCCCATGAACCCATTGCTCGACGGCCTGAAGGTCCTTGACCTTTCCCGTCTGTTACCCGGCCCTTTCTGCTCCCTCTCTCTGGCCCAACTGGGCGCCGACGTGATCAAGATTGAGGAACCGGATGGCGGCGATTATGCCCGCGAACTATCCCCAGAGCTGTTCGATATCGTTAACCGGGGCAAGCAGTCCCTGACCCTGGACTTGCGCCAGGCAGAAGACGTGGCTCGCTTCAAACAATTGGTGGAAACCGCCGATGTGGTGCTGGAATCGTTTCGCCCCGGGGTCATGGACAAGCTGGGCTGTGGCTACGACACCCTCAAGGCCATTAACCCCAGACTGGTGTATGCCTCCCTCACAGGTTATGGACAGACCGGCCCTTATGCGGATCGCCCGGGCCATGATTTGAACTACCTGGGCTATGCCGGGGTGCTGGATCAGACCGGGCTGGCCGGCAAGCGCCCGGCCATGTCCAACGTGCAGATCGCTGACCTGGCTGGCGGCGCCCAGAATTGCACCATTGGTATTCTCGCCGCCGTCATGGGGGCACGGCAGAGTGGCGAAGGGTGCTGGGTGGACGTGGCCATGCTGGATGGCGCCCTGGCCCTGCAGAGCATGGCGCTGGCCACCCATCACCAGCATGGTAGCAGCCAGCCCCGCGGCAAGGACATGCTCACCGGCGCCCTGGCCAACTACAACGTGTACCGCTGTCGCGATGGCAAGTACCTGGCGGTGGGCTCCCTGGAACCGAAGTTCTTCATGGCATTCCTGAAGGAAATTACGCCAGCCTTTCTGTGGAAGAAGAAAAAGAAAAAAACTGGCAACGCTTCCAGCTCAACCGCCGACAAACCCAAGCCCGCCGGTAGCGGCAACGATGCATTGACCCGCCTGGCCGCAGACCCGAAAAAACTGCGACGCCTGATGATACCGGTGCGCTGGGCCATCCAATTGATCCTGCTGACCCGCACCCGCGATCAATGGGACGCCCGGCTGGCCCACAAGGATACCTGCGTCTCCGGGATCCTCACCCTGGAAGAAGCCCTGGCCAATGAACAGGTGCAAGCAAGAGGCCTGGTAACCGACAGCCAGAAAGGACCGGTGCTGCGCTCCCCCATCCGCTTTGTGGGCGCACAGACCCGCGACGGTGAGAGCCCATCACTGGGCGAGCACAACCCGTTATTTACGGACCAGGATAAGCGTCGGGCCTGACGCCCGTGCTTTCTGACCCGATCATCCCTGCTACTGGACGGGCTCAAACAGTAAGGTAGTGGGCAAAAGAATAATCAATACGGAACGTCCCATGAGCATTCAGGCAAAAATCATCAAGGCGGTGACCCGCCGCACGATCAAACGTCACGGCCTCAACGAGCAGCAACTGGTTCGTCACCTGCGCAAGGTGTTCAATGACACCCCGGTTCTCACCCTGCTGCCACGAAAAGTCACACTCAACCAGATCCATGAATCACAGTTCCAAGGGGATCACCTGAGTGTTTCCAACCCATCCACCACGGTGCTGTATCTGCATGGCGGCGCCTATATTGGCGGGGTCACAAAGACCTATCACAACCTTGCCGGACGACTGGCAAAGCAGCTACATGGTGAAGTCTATCTGCCTGTTTATCCGTTCGCGCCCGAGCACCCTTTTCCGGCAGCCGTTAACCGGGTGATGGAAGCCTACGAATACTTATTGGCCAAAGGCAAGAATCCCAGTGATATCGTGATTGCTGGCGACTCCGCCGGCGGCGGCCTGAGCCTGGCCACCCTGCTGCATATTCGCGACAAGGGCCTGCCCCAGCCACGCTGTGCGGTACTGTTTTCCCCCGGCAGCAATGCCTTCCCGGACGACAAGGTATTGGACGCCCTGGACCCCAGCGATGCCATGCTGTCGGCGGACATCATCCGTACCGTGATTGACGTCTACCTGCCGAACAAAGAGGACCGCAAACACCCCTACGCCTCGCCCTGTCTGGGAGACTACAACGGCATCTGCCCAATGCTGATTACCGCCAGCACCGACGAAGTGCTGTATGCGGATGGCAAACAGGTTCGCAAGGCTGCGGAAAGTGCCGGTGTGCGGGTGAAATGGATCGAGCGCCCCGGCCTGTTCCATGTCTGGCCGATCATGGTGCCCTTCCTGCCGGAGGCAAATCGGGATCTCAAACGTGTGGTCGAGTTTATCCGCACCGCCTGACTGTTTTGGTCATTGCTGCCAGCGCAGCAGCGGCGTTAACTGAATTATTTCCAGTGATAGTGAGACGGTAATGACAGAACTGCCCCGCATCCATCCTGACGACTATTGTGACGAGGATCTGCCCCGGCTTGCCCAGCCCTGGTGGCAGACTCTGCCGGGTAACTTTCATGCGCTGCCGGATCATTTTCTCGCGGATAATGATACCCGCTGGCGAATCGACTACACCGCCAGCATCGACACCCTGGCGCGTACCGGCCTGGCCAGCATGGCCGGCGCTGCGGCCCTGCCCGCCACACTGAATATCTCGCGGCAGAGGGAAGAACGGGCACTGGTGGATTTTTATCGCCCCTTTCTTCAGGAAGAGGATCCCAATACGTTCTTCTCCCGGCCTACACAGACGGCAAATATTGAACGTATTCCGGTGGCCCCCTATCACTTTCAACCGGAGGATGGCGACGCCCATACCCTGCGTTTTCGTTCGCCCTTCGAGCCCAAGAACCCGGCGCTGCGTGACCGTTACCTGGGCCATCGCCGCAACCGCACCGCCTGGGCCCAGCACTGGCGTCACCACGGCGAACCGCGCCCGACGCTGATCATGATCCACGGTTTTGTCGCCGACCCTTACTGGCTCAACACGCGCTGGCTGGCCTTGCCCTGGTTCTACAAGCAGGGGTTTGATGTGCTGCTTTATACCCTGCCCTTCCACGGACGGCGCAAAGGCCGCTTCGCGCCCTTCAGTGGTGCGGAATTTTTCAGCCAGGGTATGGCGCTGCTTAACGAAACCTTTGCTCACGCCATCCATGACCTGCGTCTGTTCATGGACTATTTACGCGAACAGGGCACCCCGGCCATGGGCGCCACCGGCATTTCCCTGGGCGGTTACACCACCGGGTTACTGGCTGCGCTGGAAGATGATCTGGCCTTCGCCATTCCCAATGTGCCGCTGGTCAGCATCATGGACCTGATGCAGAGCTGGTTCCCGATCAATCTGCAGGTGAGCCTGCTGAAAAAGGTCTACGGCACCGACCTGCAGGGCCTGCGGGAAATCACCGCACTGCATTCACCACTGACCTGGCCGTGCAAGGTACCGCAAGCCGGGCGCATGATCATCGGCGGTGCCGGCGACCGCTTCGCGCCGCCAAAACACAGCCATCTGTTGCACCAGCACTGGGGCGATTGCGATCTGCACTGGTTCCCGGGCAATCATTTGCTGCATCTGGATCAGGGGCTGTATCTGAAAGCCATGCGCGATTTCATGAAGGCAGCGCTGGGGGAGAAGTCGATGGCGGTGAGAGGCTGAATTTAGCTTCTAGCTTTGATCGTCCTGCGGACGATGCCGTGCTTCGCACGGTTCGCCATGCAAGCATAGGCTCCTACAGCGGCTTCGTAGAAATGACAAAGCTCAAGGAACTTTCCAGACCTTCCCAATCCAACCAGCGTAGCTCGTAGCGCGTAGCTATTACGCCTTGTCGGTCTTGAACAACGCCGCCGTGCCTGCACCGCAGGACACCACGGTTTTCATCATGCTCTCCACGCCGATTTCCGGGTGTAGCTCCACCAGGCTCTGATCCACGTGATAGATAAACCCGCTGGTGGGATTGGGGCCAGTGGGCACGAAGACGGTGACATGGCCGTCCGCATGGCGTGAGGTAACCAGTGCAGTGACCGACACATCCGTGTCTCTGCCATACAGCCACACCCGCGCAACCTCGCCACGGCTGAACGGGCTGTCGCTGTTGCTGCCCATCAGTTGGCCGATCACTTCCTTGACCGTCTTGTAGCCCGGCAGTCGGGTCATGACGTTCTCTTCCCACTGATGCCACAGCCAACTGCCCACCCTTGTGGCCACCAGGGTACCCACCAGAAAGCACAGCACCAGAACCGCCAGCACCGACAACCAGTCGGCCACGAATTTGGGCAGGTCAAAGGCGCGGATAAATACCGTGGTAAACGGCGCGATCATTTCCGTCACCGTCTGGTAAATCCAGCGGAAGAAAAACACGATGATGGAAATGGGCAACAGAATGGTCAGGCCACCCAGCAGGGACTTGCGGATAAAGAACCAGATACGGCGGTTGGCGCTCATGGGCTATAAGCCTTCGATTATCGTGTTATTAGCAGTGATGGAGAGACAACGCCGTTCGGCAAGGGTTCGCTTGCCGCCATCGCTTCTTTCCCTGGAGCTGGCTCGTTCAACGCCTCTCGCCTTGCTCATACCAGATACGGCTGATGAACAGGCAACGCTCGCCGGCTGGCGTTTCTACCACCACCTCGTCATCCACCTGTTTCTTCAGCAAGGCCCGTGCCAGTGGCGCATCGATGCTGATGTAGTGCCTCTTGGCGTCGGTTTCGTCCGGCCCCACCAGACGGTAGGTTTCGGTGTCACCGTCCTCATTCTCCAGCTCCACCCAGGCACCAAAGAACACCTTACTCTGGTCTTCCGGCACCCGATCCACGACAGTCATGTCATCCAGACGCTTGCTCAGAAAACGTACCCGCCCGTCGATCTCACGCAACTGTTTCTTGCCGTATATGTATTCGGCATTCTCGGACCGGTCCCCCTGGGCGGCGGCTTCCTGCACCGCCTGGGTCACCGCCGGGCGTTTTTCCTTCCACAGGTATTGCAGCTCATCGTTGAGTTTCTTGTAGCCTTCGGCGGTGATGTACTTGGAAGCAGGAATGCCTTTTGGTCGCCAGCGGCCCATGATGATTACACCTCGAAGATACGATCGATCTCGCGCAGTCCCTTGAACTCCAGCGTGTTACCGGTGGGGTCCTGCACGAAAAACGTGCCCTGCTCGGCGGGCTGCCCCACAAAACGTTCACGGGGCTTGAGCAGAAACGGCCAGTCATTGTCGTAAATGCGTTCCACCAGGGTTTCCCAGCGGGCGAAATCCAGCACCACACCAAAGTGCGGCATGGGCACCGGATGACCATCCACCTCACTGTAGCCCTGGATCGGTGTCAGATCCTCACCTTTGTGCAGGGAAAGCTGATGACCATGCAGATCAATATCCACCCAGTTAGGGGCATCCCGCCCCCGGCGGCCACCCAACACCCGGCAGTAAAAGTCTGCCGCTTCTTCCAGGTCATTCACCATAAAGGCCAAATGAAAGGCCGGCTGTTTTTCCATCGTCTACCGCTCTTGCTAAACTCTCGTCATTGCGCCCGATACACGCCTGCATCGGGCGCCCCATGTTACTAGAGGACTCCGCCCCATGTCTGTCACCCGCGCCCCCTGGCCCGCCACCCGTCTGCGCCGCATGCGCCGCGACGATTTCTCCCGCCGGTTGATGCGCGAAAACACCCTCACCGTGGACGATCTGATTTACCCGGTGTTTGTGCTTGAAGGGAATAACCAGACCGAAACCGTCGCCTCCATGCCCGGCGTGGAACGCATGAGCGTGGACCTGCTGGTCAAGGAAGCCGAGGAACTGGCCAGGCTGGGCGTCCCTGCCATGGCCCTTTTCCCGGTGACACCCGCCGAGGTGAAAACCCTGGACGGCAAAGAAGCCTGGAACCCGGACGGCCTGGCCCAGCGGGCGGTACGCGCCATCAAGGCAGCGGTGCCGGAAATGGGTGTGATCACCGATGGCGCCCTGGACCCGTTCACCACCCACGGCCAGGACGGCATCATCGACGACAATGGCTACGTGCTCAACGATGACACCGTGGACGCGCTGGTCAAACAGGCCCTGTCCCAGGCGGACGCCGGCGCCGACGTGATCGCCCCCTCGGACATGATGGACGGCCGCATCGGCGCCATCCGCGAGGCACTGGAAGCCAATGGCCATATCCACACCCGCATCATGGCCTACTCCGCCAAGTACGCCAGCGCCTATTACGGGCCGTTCCGCGACGCGGTGGGCTCCGCCGGCAACCTGGGCAAGGCGGACAAGACCACCTACCAGATGGACCCGGCCAACAGCGACGAGGCCCTGCACGAAATCGCCCTGGACCTGGCCGAAGGCGCCGACATGGTAATGGTAAAACCCGGCATGCCGTACCTGGATGTGGTGCGCCGGGTGAAAGACGAGTTCAAGGTGCCGGTGTACGCCTACCAGGTGAGTGGCGAATACGCCATGCACATGGCCGCCTTCCAGAACGGCTGGCTGGACCAGGACAAGGTGATGATGGAATCCCTGCTCGCCTTCAAGCGTGCCGGCGCCGACGGCATCCTTACCTACTTTGCCAAGGCGGCAGCGCAGAAACTGAAAGGTCTGAACTGAGCTTTTTTGCTCACAAACTGACCAGCCGGGCAGGCACACCAGCCAGCCCGGCCAATGCCTTTCTCCCGCCCTGGCATACACTCTGCCCTGTTTTCTGCTGATTCTTATCTGAGTGTTGGGTCCCTGACCCTAGGAGTTGTTATGCGTACTCTGATCCTGATCGCCACCCTGAGCCTGTCGAGCCTGGCGGCTGCGCAAGGCCGCGCCCCTACCGACCAGGAGATGCAGGAACTGGACATCATCCAGCAATCCTGGATCTTCCAGGGCTGAAAATGCATAAAGCCGCCTGCGGGCGGCTTTATTATTTCATCTCCACTTCCCGCCTCCCCGACCCTCGCGCTATCCTGCTTAACAGGCTGCTGAACAGCCTGTTAACACAAAACCATTTTGCACCTGTCATTACCGTGTCACATTAATGTCATGCAATAGGGGTCTTCCAAACGGCCCGGTCAGGACGACGCCAATGAATGACATTGCCAGCGAACACAGCGCCATCGACCTCAATAACCCGGACTACTATTTCAACCGGGAGCTGAGCCTGTTGCAGTTCAACCTGCGAGTGCTGGAACAGGCCATGGACGACAGCCACCCCTTGATGGAAAGGCTGAATTTTCTGCTGATTTTTTCCAGCAACATGGATGAATTTTTCGAGATCCGTGTGGCCGGCCTGAAAAACAAGCTGGAAACCCACACCGGCCAGCCGGGCCCCGACGGCATGCTGGCCGAGGAAATCCTGAAGGAAATCAGCCGCACGACCCACGAGGCGGTGGACCGTCAGTATCACATTCTCAACAACATTCTTCTGCCGGCCCTGCGCGAGGAAGGCGTGGACTTTCTGCGTCGCGAAGACTGGACCGAAGCACAGATTGAATGGGTGAAAAAATATTTTCGCGAACAGATCTATCCGGTGCTTACCCCCATTGCCCTGGACCCGTCACACCCCTTCCCGCGGCTTGTGAACAAGAGCCTGAACTTTATCGTAT
This sequence comes from Alcanivorax sp. IL2, assembly GCF_047495475.1. Lineage (NCBI taxonomy): Bacteria > Pseudomonadati > Pseudomonadota > Gammaproteobacteria > Oceanospirillales > Alcanivoracaceae > Alcanivorax > Alcanivorax sp. IL2. The sequence continues at coordinate 135,203 of NZ_CP179932.1, forward strand.
CGCTGGACGGCAAAGATGCCTTTGGCCGTTCCACCGGTCTGGCCATTGTGCCCGCACCCCGCTCTCTGCCCCGGCTGATCCGTATTCCTGACGAGATCAGCGAAAGCGGCGACGACAACTTCGTGTTCCTGTCATCCATGATCCATGCCCATGTATCGGACCTGTTCCCGGGTATGAAAGCCACCGGCTGCTACCAGTTCCGGGTCACCCGTAACGCGGACATGGAAGTGGATGAGGATGTGGAAGACCTGGCCAGCGCACTGAAAGGCCAGCTGCTGTCACGGCGTTATGGTGACGAGGTGCGCCTGGAAGTGGCGGACAACTGCCCGCGTCACCTGACCGATTATTTGCTGGAGCAGTTCGAACTCACCGAGATCGATCTGTACGAAGTGAATGGCCCGGTGAACCTGGCGCGCATGTTCACCAGCGTGAACCGCCCGCGCCTGCACTACCCGCCTTACACCCCGAAGCTGGCGCCGGCAGTAAAAAAAGCCGAAACCATTTTCGACGCCATGGATCAGGGCGACATTCTGCTGCATCACCCCTATGAATCCTTCCAACCGGTGGTCAGCCTGCTGGCGGAAGCGGCCCGCGACCCCAAGGTGCTGGCTATCAAGCAGACCCTGTACCGCACCGGCACCAAGTCGGAAATTCTCGATCATCTGGAAACCGCCGCCCGCAATGGCAAGGAAGTCACCGCCATCGTGGAACTGCGTGCGCGCTTCGACGAGGAATCCAATATCGAAGGGGCCCGGCGCCTGCAGGAAGCCGGCGCCATCGTGGTGTACGGGGTGGTGGGCTACAAGACCCACGCCAAGATGCTGCTGGTGGTTCGCCGCGAAGGCGATGGTATCAAGCGCTACGTGCATCTGGGCACCGGCAACTACCACACCAAGACCACCAAGCTGTACACCGACTACGGCCTGATGACGTGCGAGAAAGGCATCTGCCAGGACGTGCACAAGATTTTTCAGGAGCTCACCGGCATGGGCAAGGCGGCGCGGCTAAAACAGCTGAAACATTCGCCCTTTACCCTGCACCCGTCGCTGATTGAATGGATCGACTTTGAAACGCAGCAAGCCACCGCCGGCAAGCCGGCGCGAATCATTGCCAAATTCAATTCACTCACCGAAGAGAAGATCATCCAGGCCTTGTACCGGGCCAGTCAGGCGGGCGTGGAGATTGATCTGATCGTACGCGGGATCTGCTGCCTGAAACCCGGGGTACCGGGGCTATCCGACAATATCCGGGTCCGCTCGGTGATCGGCCGCTTCCTGGAACATACCCGCATTTACCACTTCCATCATGGCGGCGAGGACCTGGTGTACTGCTCCAGCGCCGACTGGATGGACCGCAACCTGTTCAACCGGGTGGAAACCTGCTTCCCGGTCAACGACCCGGTGCTCAAGGCGCAAGTGATTGAACAGGGCCTGCATTACTACCTGCGCGACAACAGACGCGCCTGGGTACTACAGCCGGATGGCATCTACCTACGTGCCCAGCCCCAGGACGGGGAGGCACCTTTTATCGCCCAGCAGACCTTATTGGAAACCCTGGGGGGAAGTTAGTTTTAATTGATAACTCGCGGGAAAGGGCACCAAGCCCGGAAACGCAAGAGGCCGCGCCCAATCGCCTGGGCGCGGCCTCTTTCATTTAACGACAACAGCAATCCGCACCGTTATCCATTATCCATTAGCTTCAGCTCATAGCCGCCAGCACGAAAATAATCCTGTTCCTGTTCCAGATCAGCCAGTGTCAGCGGATGCTCTTCGAGCCAGTGCGCCGGAAACTGCAGGGACAAGGTATTATCTTCGGCTTTCAGCACCATCTCGGGAATGACTTCATCGCAACGGGCATGGTGCAGGCGAGCAGACAATCGCAGCACCAGGCACAACCGCAACAGGCCCTGCTGCTCATCGTCCGGCAGCTCTGACAACGCGGACAGCGGAAGCTTGCGGCGGTGGCCACGCACCAGCACCGCCACCGCCTGCTGCTCCTGGCGGGAAAAGCCGGGCAGGTCCGAATTGGTCACCAGGTAGGCGCCGTGCTTGTGGAACTGGCTATGGGAAACGGCCAGCCCCACCTCGTGGAGCAGCGCGCCCCAGCGCAGGGTGTCAGCCAACTCCCCATCGTCCAGTTGCCAGCTTTTGGCCACCTGACCATACAGACCCGTGGCCGTGTCACAGACACGCTCCGCCTGAGTGCGCTCCACATGATGACGACTCATCAGCGACTGGATACTGCGCTCGCGCACGTCCTCGTGGGCAAAACGCCCCAGCAGGTCATACAGCAGCCCTTCGCGCAGGGCGCCACCGGACACTTCCATCTGATCAATGCTCAACTGCTCGAAGATGCCGTAGAGAATCGCCAACCCGGAGGGAAAGATGGCCCGACGATCCTCGCGCAGCCCCTTCAGGTCCAGCTGCTCTACCTTGCCAGCCTTGATCACTTTCTTGCGGGCCTTCTTCAGGCCCTCCATGGTGATGCCGGTTTCTGACCAGCCGTTGTCAACGCACACCTGGCTGATGGCCTTGATGGTGCCGGACGCACCCACCGCCTGCAGCCAGCCCAGGCGTCGATAGTTGGCATGGATGGACAGCACCTCCTGGCGGGCAGCGGTCACCGCCCGGTCAAAGGCCTTTTCGGTAATACTGCCGTCGGCAAAGAAGCGCTGGGCAAAACTGACGCAACCCATGTGCAGGGATTCCGTCTCGGTGGATTCGAAACGCTCGCCGATGATCAGCTCCGTGGAGCCGCCACCGATATCCACCACCAGCCGCTGGCCGGCATCATCAGCCAGACTGTGCGCCACCCCCAGGTAAATCAGACGGGCCTCTTCACGCCCGGCCACGATCTCGATGTCGTGGCCCAGCACCGCTTCCGCCCGGTCGATGAATTCCCGGGCATTGCGGGCCTGGCGCAGGGTGTTGGTCCCCACCACCCGCACGCTGCCGCGGGGAATACCGGCAATGCGCTGGGCAAACCGGCCCAGGCAATCCAGCGCCCGTTCCTGGGTCTCGCCGTCCAGCCGGTTATCCCGGTCCAGCCCGGCTCCCAGCTGCACCTTCTCGGACAGACCATCCAGAATCTGAACCTCACCGTGGACCTGCCGGGCCACTACCATGTGAAAGCTGTTCGACCCCAGGTCAATGGCCGCCAGATGCTCGCCATGTTCCATATGCACTCCTTTCCTGAACGGCCATTGCCCTTTCCGCACCAACTTACGGGTAGACAAAGCATTGAAAAACGCCCCGAATTCTAACCGAATATCATGGCGTTACGGTGTCATAGGCAAACTCTACCGCGATAATTCACTCACTCGCTTGAAATTCGGCACCCACGACCTGATATTATCCACCATCGCAACAGCCCGCCCGTCGGGCCAGCTAACCCCCTATCTCAGGAGAATTCAATGAGCGGCGAGATTATCAATGTGACCGACGCGGACTTCGAAGCCCAGGTCATCAATGCGGACGGCCCGGTGCTGGTAGACTACTGGGCACCCTGGTGCGGCCCCTGCAAAATGGTCGCGCCGATCCTGGAGCAACTGGCCGGCGAGTACGGTGACAAGCTGACCATTGCCAAGATCAACATTGACGACAACCCGGAAACGCCCAAGAAATACGGCGTTCGCGGCATCCCCACCCTGACCGTGTTCAAGAACGGTAATGTGGAAGCCACCAAGGTGGGTGCCCTGTCCAAGAGCCAGCTGGCCGCATTCCTGGACAGCACTCTCTAAGACAGACAGCAACCCCCACTAGCACCCCCGCTACCCGGCGGGGGTGCTACGTTTCATTACTACCAGCAAAGACTAGACAGTCTGTTGTTCCAGTGGTAGATTCCAGAACCAGCTTACAACAAGCATCCCCTTAGCAAGTCTTTCGGAACCTCTGGTTACCTTTTCCTGATGGCCCCCTTTATAGGCTTGCCGGGCCAGATTCCGAATCAACCAGATTATCAAAACAACCGCCGCACCACCTGTGGTGCACCCTCTCAATTCATTCAAAGACATCAAACTAGACGCCAATGAATCTTTCTGAACTGAAGCAGAAGCCGATTGGAGAACTTCTGGACATTGCCAAGGAACTCGGCCTCGAGAACCTGGCAAGAACCCGCAAACAGGACGTAATCTTTTCCATCCTCAAACGCGCCGCCAAGAACGGCTCCGATATCTACGGAGACGGGGTGCTGGAGATTCTGCAGGATGGTTTCGGCTTCCTTCGTTCCGCAGAGGGCTCTTACCTGGCCGGACCGGACGATATTTACGTTTCTCCCAGCCAGATCCGCCGTTTCAACCTGCGCACCGGCGACACCATTTCCGGCAAGATCCGGCCTCCCAAGGATGGCGAACGCTATTTCGCCATGCTCAAGGTCAACGAGATCAACTTTGACCGGCCGGAAAACGCCAAGAACAAGATCCTGTTCGAAAACCTGACGCCGCTGTTCCCAACCGAACGTTTCGTCATGGAAGCAGGTAATGGCTCCACCGAAGACATCACCAGCCGGGTGATCGATCTGGTGGCGCCGATCGGCAAAGGGCAGCGCGGCCTGATCGTGGCACCGCCAAAAGCCGGCAAGACCATGCTGCTGCAAACCGTGGCCCAGTCCATTGCCCGCAACAACCCCGAATCGCACATGATTGTGCTGCTGATTGACGAGCGTCCGGAAGAAGTGACCGAGATGTCACGCACCGTACGCGGCGAAGTGGTGGCATCGACCTTCGACGAGCCCCCCGCACGTCATGTGCAGGTTGCCGAGATGGTGATCGAGAAAGCCAAGCGACTGGTAGAGCACAAGCAGGACGTAGTCATCCTGCTCGACTCCATCACTCGTCTGGCACGGGCCTATAACACCGTGCAGCCCAGCTCCGGCAAGGTGCTCACCGGTGGTGTGGACGCCCATGCCCTGGAAAAGCCCAAGCGTTTCTTCGGTGCCGCACGAAATATCGAGGAAGGCGGCAGCCTGACCATCCTGGCCACTGCCCTGGTAGACACCGGCTCCAAAATGGATGAAGTGATCTACGAAGAATTCAAGGGCACCGGCAACATGGAACTGCACCTGGATCGCAAGGTAGCAGAGAAGCGCGTCTTCCCGGCCATGAACATTCGCAAGTCCGGCACCCGCCGCGAAGAGCGCTTGGTCAGCGAAGATGAACTGCAGAAGATGTGGATCCTGCGCAAGGTTCTGCATCCCATGGACGAAATCGGCGCCATGGAATTCCTCATCGACCGCATGAAGCATACCAAGACCAACCTGGAATTCTTCGAGTCCATGAAGCGCAAATAAGAGACGCTTCCCGCAACACACAAAACCCCGCTTACGCGGGGTTTTGTTTTTTTACCGGAACAAGCCCACCGCTGTCTTCCCTTCGCTGAGGCTCGGGTTCGCACCTCAAGAGGAGCTCCTACCGGGACTTCGTAGAACTCGCCTACCTCTGACTCGCCGCTCACCCCCAGCCTGCTATACTCGCGACACAATCTTTCTGGTTATCCAAACAACAAGGAACGCCATGAAATACCGCGACCTGCGTGACTTCCTGCAACAACTCGAACAGCTCGGCGAGCTCAAGCGCATCACTGCACCGGTAAACCCAAATCTGGAAATGACCGAAATCTGCGACCGAACCCTGCGCGCCGGCGGCCCCGCCCTGCTGTTTGAAAACCCGGTGGGCTTCGGCACGCCGGTGCTGGGCAACCTGTTCGGCACGGAACGGCGGGTGGCACTGGGCATGGGTCGCGAGTCCGTGGAAGAGCTGCGCGAACTGGGTGAACTGCTGGCCTTTCTCAAGGAACCGGAACCGCCCAAGGGTATGCGTGACGCCTGGGAAAAACTGCCGGTGTTCCGCAAGGTACTGAGCATGAGCCCCAAGCTGCGCGGCTCCGGGCCCTGCCAGGAAAAGGTACTGGAAGGCGATGACGTCGACCTGTACCAGTTACCGATCCAGACCTGCTGGCCCGGCGATGCCGGCCCGCTGGTGACCTGGCCGCTGGTGATCACCCGTGGCCCCAACAAGGAACGCCAGAACCTGGGCATCTACCGCCAGCAACTGATCGGCCGTAACAAGCTGATCATGCGCTGGCTCAGCCACCGCGGCGGCGCCCTGGATTTCCAGGAGTGGCAACAGCAGCATCCCGGCGAGCCCTTCCCGGTAGCGGTGGCCCTGGGCGCCGACCCGGCCACCATCCTCGGCGCGGTCACCCCGGTGCCGGACACCCTCAGCGAATACGCCTTTGCCGGCCTGCTGCGCGGCTCGAAAACCGAGCTGGTGGAATGTATCGGTAACGACTTGCAGGTACCCGCCAGCGCCGAGTTCGTACTGGAGGGTCATATCTACCCGGACGAAATGGCCGAGGAAGGCCCCTTCGGCGATCACACCGGCTATTACAACGAGGTGGAACACTTCCCGGTATTCACCGTGGAGCGCATCACCCACCGCCGCGACCCGATCTATCACAGTACCTACACCGGGCGTCCACCGGATGAGCCGGCAGTGCTGGGCGTGGCCATGAACGAAATCTTCGTGCCGATCCTGAAAAAGCAATTCCCGGAGATCGTGGATTTCTACCTGCCCCCGGAAGGCTGCTCCTACCGCATGGCGGTGGTGACCATGAAGAAGCAGTACCCGGGCCACGCCAAGCGGGTAATGATGGGGGTGTGGTCGTTCCTGCGCCAGTTCATGTACACCAAGTTCGTGATCGTCTGCGACGACGACGTGAACGCCCGCGACTGGAAGGATGTGATCTGGGCCATGACCACCCGCATGGACCCGGCCCGCGACACCCTGCTGATTGAAAACACCCCCATCGATTACCTGGACTTCGCCTCCCCGGTCTCCGGCCTGGGCTCCAAGATGGGCATGGACGCCACCAGCAAATGGCCCGGCGAAACCGACCGCGAATGGGGCCGCGCCATCAGCATGAGCCCGGCAGTGAAGCAGCGGGTGGATGAGATGTGGGAAAGCCTGGGGATCAGTGAACAGTGAACAGTGAACAGTGAACAGTGAACAGTGAACAGTGAACAGTGAAGGCTGCCCGGCCCGCATACCTTGTCAAGATTTGTTGCGCGTTTTAACCTGCGAGGCCGCGTTCAAAATCTGAGCGCGGCGACTGATCCGGCAGAACCGTCTCACGCCGCCCGCGCAACTGTTAACTATCCACTATTAACTATTCACTGCCTTTCTTGTACGATGGTGCCAAATAACAAAAGGATGCACCATGGCCTTGTTGAATTCCATTGACCGCCGCCGTTTCCTGAAGGCCCTGGCCAGTGCCGGGGCCACTGGCGCATTGGCGCCCCAGGCCCTGCTGGCCGAAACTGAAAAGGCGCCAGCCTGGCAGAACTGGTCCGGCAACCAGAGCGCCAACCCGGCCAACCTGGTCTTTGCCACCAGCGAAGCACAGCTGCGCCAGACCCTGCGCGACAGCAGCGGCACCATTCGCCCCTTCGGCGGCAGCCATTCGTTCAGTGCCGTGGTACCCAGCGATGACACCCTGGTGTCTCTGGAAGCCCTGGCCGGACTGCGAGGTCAGGACGGCGATATCTTCACCTACGGTGGTGGTACCCGACTGGCCATGGCCAGCGCCCAGGCCAATGGCATGGGCTACAGCTTCGCCAACGAACCGGATATCAACCTGCAATCCCTGGCCGGCGCCATTGCCACCAGCACCCATGGCACCGGCACCGCTCTGCAGAGCCTGTCCGGCCAGGTGGAAAGCCTGCGCCTGATCCTGGCTGACGGCGAAGCCCTGAACCTGACCCGGGACGACGGCGACGCCTTTCTGGCCGCCTGCTGCAGCGTCGGCGCCCTGGGCGTAGTCAGCGAGGTCGGTTTCCGCCACGAGCCCGCCTACCGGCTCAAGGAACGCACCTGGACCCTGCCCCTGCAGGAAGCCATGGATTTCGTGGAGCAGGAAAAAGACAACGTCCGCCACATCGAATTTTTTGCCTTCCCGCTGGGCGAGCAGGCCATCGTCAAGACCATGGAAATCACTGACGACCCCGACGACAGCAGCGAACGGGAAGACAGCAACGATCTGTTGGAGCTGGTTTGCAAACTGGCCATGCGCGCCGGCTGGCTGACCCCTAATCTGCAGAAACTGGTCACCCTGTTCGTGGAAGACAGCACCTATGTCGGCCCTGCCCACAAGGTTTTCGCCAACCGCCGCACGGTGCGTTTCAACGAAATGGAATACACGGTGCCGGCGGAAGACGGCATCGCCTGCCTGCAGGAAGTCTGCGAGACCATTCGCAAGCAGGACATCAATGTGTTCTTCCCCATCGAATTCCGCTACGTGGCCGCCGATGATCGCTTGCTGTCCATGTACCACGACCGCCCCGGCGCCAGCCTGTCTATCCATCAATACTTCGCACAGGATTATCAGCCGCTGTTTACTGCCGTAGAGCCGATCCTGCGCCGCTACGCCGGCCGCCCGCACTGGGGCAAGCTGCATACCCTGGGCCAGCGGGAACTGCGCGAGATGTATCCCGCCTTTGATCGCTTTCAGGCCGTGCGCCGGGAGTTGGACCCACAGGGACGGATGCTGAACCAACACCTGAAAACCCTGTTTGGAGAAACCGGATGAAACGCCGTGGATTTCTGGTCGGGCTGGGGGCACTGGCCGCAGGCGGCTGGCTGCTGCGCCCGGATAATCAGGGGGCGCCGCATACACCCTACTTCCAGGCCATCAATGACCACCTGCGTAACGCCGGCCCCGGCCGGCCGCTGATGCTGGTGGATCAGCAGCGCCTGGTGCGCAACTGCCACACCCTGAAGGCCATGCTGCCGTCGCGCTGCGCATTGCGCATCGTGGCCAAATCCCTGCCCAGTGTGCCGATGATACAAACGGTGATGCGCGAGACGGGCAGCGACCGGGTGATGGTATTCCACCAGCCATTCATGAATGCGCTGGCCGACGCAGAGCCCGGCGTGGACATGCTGCTGGGCAAGCCCATGCCGGTACAGGCCGCCCGACAGTTCTACAACGAACTGAGCGGTGACTTCGATGCGGACCGGCAACTGCAGTGGCTGATCGACTCCCGCCAGCGGCTGGAGCAGTACCTGCAACTGGCCAAGACCCTGAACCGGCGTCTGAACATCAATATCGAACTGGACGTGGGCCTGCACCGGGGCGGCCTCGGCGACCCGAACCAGCTCGATGCAATGATCGGCCTGATTCAGGCCCACCCGGCGCATCTGCGTTTCAGCGGTTTCATGGGCTACGACGCCCATGTGGGCAAGCTGCCCGGTTTTATCCAGAACGCCGAGGAAGGCCACCGGGAAACCGAGGCCATCTATCAGGGCTTTATCGAACGCCTCTACCGACTGGTGCCTGCCTACCGGGATGAAACCCTGTGTTTCAACGGCGGCGGCAGCCCCACCATCGGCCTCTACGACGACAGCACCGTGGTCAACGAACTGGCCGCCGGCTCCTGCCTGGTCAAGGCCAGCGACTTTGACCTGCCCCTGCTGGCGGATTTCGAACCGGCCGTGTTTATCGCTGCGCCAGTGCTCAAACAGTGGGATGGGCTGAACCTGCCAGGGCCACTGCCGCTGGGTGAGCTATGGCAACGCTGGGACCCGAATCGTCGCCAGACCTATTTCATCTACGGCGGTTACTGGAAGGCCACGCCGGTATCCCCGGCAGGCATTCGCGAGAATGGCGTCTATGGCCACAGCACCAACCAGATGATGTTCAACGGCAGCGCGGACACCGCCCTGCAGGTGGATGACCAACTGTTTCTGCGCCCCACGCAAAGCGAATTCGTGTTGCTGCAATTCGGTGATCTGGCGGTGTGGCAAGACGGTGCCATCCAGGACTGGTGGCCGCCACTGACACAGGGCAAGGGCGCCTGAAAGCACCTCCGCAAACCGCTCGAAAACTCAAAGGCCGCACCGGTTTTCCGGTGCAGCCTTTCAATGACCACCGTAGGGTGCACTGAGCCTAAGGCGAACTGCACCGATCCGGTGTTTGATGGTGCAGTTCGCCTTAGGCTCAGTGCACCCTACGGAAGCGTCTCTAAACGCAAGAGGCCGCGCTCAACGGTTGGACGCGGCCTCTTTGCCTTCCTTTTGCTAGGCGTCAATCCGCGACGCTATCCACTTTCAACTGTTCACTGTCAACTGCACTAGAACCGTGCCTGCATGCTCAACCAGTAGCTGCGGCGGGCATCCTTGTTGTTGTAGTCGTCAAAGTAAACCGGCTCGAAGCCACCCATGCCGTCGTCTTCAAATGCGGTGTCATAGGTAGTGAAGTCCTCGTCCAGCAGGTTGTTAACCCGGGCGGTAAAGGTGAGTGTGTCATTCATGGCCCAACGTGCACCCAGGTGGAAGATTTCATAATCTTTCCAGTACTCGCCGCCGCTGGAATCGGTGTTGAGACCGCTGCGCCCAAAGCCGCGGAAACGGTCGTGACGCCCTGCCATGGTCAGGTACATGCCGAAAGTCTGAGTGGTCTGCCAGTCCAGGGTGGCATTGACCATGTGCTTGGCGGTGCCGGTCAGCGGGTAGCCTTTCTGGTCTCCACTCTTCTGCTCGCTGTCGATATAGGTGTAGTTCATTTTCAGCGCCCAGCGCGGCAGGAACTGGTAACGACCGGCCACTTCCACACCCTTTATTTCCGCCTTGTCCACGTTCACCGGCTGAGTGACGATGCCGCCCAAGGAGTCATAGGCGCCCAGATCCACACAGGGTTTCTGCCCACCGTTAGCAGAACACAGCGCGCTGTCCTGGCGCACAATCTTGTCTTTAAAATCGTTCTGGAAATAGGTCACGTTGAAGTTATGACGATTGACGCTCTCCCAGTAAAGGGCGATTTCGGAGTTAACGCTGGTTTCCGGCTCCAGGTCCGGATTGCCCACCCAGGGCAGCGTGCCCTGGCGGCCGAACCCGGTAATCCCTGAATACAGATCGGTAGTCTTGGGCGTCTTGTAGCCGGTACTGACGCCCCCCTTCACGGTCCAGGCGGGCGTCAGTTCATAAACACCATAAAGGCGTGGGCTGAATTGATCGCCAAAGGTTTCATGGTTGTCGTAACGGACACCGGCGGTAAGCGTAAAGGGGTCCACCGGGGTCCAGTTATCCTCGGCAAACAGGGCCCACAGGTTGTGGTCGGAAATCCGGCCGCTACGCCCCTCCTCCAGACCAAACACGCCATCTTCCAGCTCGCCACGAATCACCTGGGTACCCAGCACCGCAAAGTGCTGATCATTCACCGGTAATTCCAGCTTGCCATCCAGACGCCACTCCCGGCTTTCCAGGGTGCGCGCCGGGCGCGGCAGGAAGGCCGCTTCCAGTTCCTGATCCGTGGCCCCGTTGCTAACCATCTGGTCATACTGGTCACGCTCCGCCGCCGTCAGCGGCAAGGTGCGGCCCTTGTTGTTAGTCGCCAGGTGCGTCAGGGAAACGGTGCTGTAGCCGATATCCCAGTCCCCTTCATGGGTCAGCGCCACCTGGTCACGGGTGAATTCCTGATTCTTGGCATAGCCGGCCATGGGCAGGCGGTCCACGCTGTCCTGGGTACCGACCTGACTCTTGTCATTGTTGTACACCTGCTCGGACTGGTCGTAATCCAGCGAGATTCGCTGGTTGTCCACTGGCGTCCAGCGCAGGGTGAAGCCACCGGCAATATCCTTGTTGCGCACAGTACGGCCACCACCGCCAAAACCCAGCTCCCGATCGACAACCGTTCCATCCGGCGCAATGGCGGGATCAAACTGCGGATCGGATGCCTGCTGGTCATAGATACTGCCACGCAGGGCCAGACCCAGCTTGCCGGGCACCAGCGGGCCGGAAACGTACAGGTCGGTGGTCACGTCATTACCGAACTCGCTCTGTTCCTGAAAGGTACCGCCCACGGTAATACTGGCCGCCGGCTGGTCGAAGTTCTTCTTGGTAATGATATTGATCACCCCACCCATGGCATCGGCACCATAGAGAGTGGACGCCGGACCACGGATCACCTCGATGCGCTCAATGGCATCCATGGGCGGAATATGGTTGAACTGGTTGCCGCCGAAGTTGTTCGGGTAGATGTCACCATGATTATTCTGGCGACGGCCGTCGATCAGGATCAGGGTGTAATCCGAGCCCATACCGCGCATGGATACGGAGGCCTGGCCGGTCTTGTCGCGGGTTTCTCCCACATCCACCCCTTCCAGTTCACGCACCGCATCCACCACCGAGGTAAACGGGCGACTGTGCAGCTCCTGCTCACCAATCACGGAAATGCTGGCCGGGGCCTCAGTGATCTTCTGTTCGAAACCGGCAGCGGACACCACATTGATCGCTTTCAGCTCATGACTTTGCCCGTTTTGCTCAGCCACCGCCGGTGCTGCCGTGACAGCCAGGGTCAAGGTTGCCAGCAAGGCACGCCGTGGTAGTGCTACCCCAATCATTGTCATTACATCCCCCGTTCGTTCCGTTAATCGGTATAGAAGCGGCGGCATTCTGCTGTTGTTGAGAATCAATATCAAACAATAATAAATCTCAAAATGGTAAAGATTGTAAGGCTCCAGCATTTGCGGGAACTTCCGGGGAGCCCCATGGCAGCCGGGCCTATGCCGTGATACTCCGCCTTGGCCGCTGGCGCCGGATTCCCGGTCCCGATGGTCATACCCTGCTCGTTGACCGTTACATTGAGCACTGATACATTCGATGAACTTGACGTCGTCCAGATTTCGCGTCACCACCTTTCAGGAGAGCCTTATGACAACCACAACCACGGTGACCAGCCAGGGGGTCAATCTGCAGGTCTATACCTTTGGCGACAGCAACAAGGTGCCGGTGGTACTGGTTCATGGTTACCCTGACAATCACAGTGTCTGGCAACCCGTGGCTGACCGGCTGGCGAAGAAGTACTTCGTGATCAGCTACGATGTCCGCGGTGCCGGTGCCTCCGAGGCACCGCGCAGGCAGGCGGATTACCGCATGAGCCTGCTGTCGGCGGATCTGGCGGCGGTGGTGGACGCCACCATTCCCGGGCGGGATTTTCATCTGGTGGGACACGACTGGGGCTCCATCCAGAGCTGGGAATCGGTCACCGCCGACGGGCCGCTCAAGACACGGATCAAGTCCTACACCACCATCTCCGGCCCCTGCCTGGATCACATGGGCCACTGGATGCGCCGGCGCACCCTGAATCTGTCTCCTTCTGCCAAGACCAAGGTGTTCAAACAGGCACTCAGTTCCTGGTACATCGGTTTCTTTCACTTGCCGGTACTGGCCCCTGGAGCCTGGCAGGGTGGCCTGGACAAGCTCTGGCCCCGCTATCTGAAACACCGCGAGAATGTGCAGGAGCCGGAAGCCAACCCCACCCAGGGCAAGGACGGCAAGCACGGCGTGCAGCTGTATCGCGCCAATTTCCGCAACAAGCTGATCAACCCGCAAGCCCGACACGCCGCCTGCCCGGTGCAACTGATCGTACCCACCCGTGACAACTACGTGGGTACCCAGCTTTTTGAAGACTTGCACGAGTGGGTGGACGAGCTGTACCGCCGGGATATCAACGCCAACCACTGGGTACCGCTGAGCCACCCGGACACCATCGCCACCTGGATTGGCGATTTCGTGGCCGGGGTGGAAAGCGGCAAGATGCCCGGTGCCCTGCAGCACGCCCGCGTTCGCCCGGAAAGACTGGGCCTGCCGCTGTACGGCAAGACCGTCGTCATCACCGGCGCAGGGTCCGGCATTGGCCGGGCCACCGCCCTGCGCTTTGCCGCTGAAGGCGCCGACCTGGTGTGCGTGGATATCAATGAGGACAGTGCCAATACCACCGCCGATCAGGCCCGTGAACGGGGCGCGGCCGCCTGGCCACGCAAGGTGGATGTGGGCTCGGCCCAGGCCATGCAGCGTCTGGCTAATTGGGTGGAAAAAGAATTGGGCGGTGCGGACATTGTGGTCAACAACGCCGGCATCGGCATGGCCGGCGGCGTGCTGGAAACCTCCACCAAGGACTGGGATCGCCTTCTCAAGGTCAATCTGTGGGGAGTGATCCATGGCTCGCGATTGTTTGCCCGGCAGATGATTGATGGCCACCGAAAGGGCCACATCGTCAACGTGGCCTCTGCCGCCGCCTTCGCCCCCAACCGCAAGCTGGCCGCCTACTCCACCAGCAAGGCCGCTGTGCACATGCTCAGCGAATGCCTGCGTGCAGAGCTGGCCGAACACCATATCGGCGTCACCTCGATTTGCCCCGGCTTTGTCGCCACCGGCATTGCCAACAGCACCGTGTACGCCGGGCTCAGCGACGAGCAACAGGCGGAAAAACGCGCCAAGGCCGACGCCCTGTACAAGCGCCGCAATTTTTCCCCGGACCAGGTGGCCGCCGCCATCTTCGATGCGGTGCAGAGCAACCCGGCCCTGTCCCTGGTGGGCGCCGAAGCCTGGACCACCCGACTGCTCAGCCGCTTTGCCCCGGTATTGTCCCGGCAGGTAGCGCGCCTGGACATTACCGCCTGAATTGATGACGTGTTGACCATAACAACGGGAGAACAACAGCCATGAACAGCCCTGTGCGCCATCAACTGAAAGCCCGCCGAGTGCAGTTTGATTTCGACAATACGCCACTGCACTGGCTCAAGGATGATCCGTTTTCCACCCATATCATCAACGGTATCCACCTGCTGCTGCCCGCCGGGGAACTGTGGTTCTGCCGGGTCTACAACCAGGCACTGCCGCTGGTCAGTGACGATCAGTTACGCGCCGACGTGGAAGGTTTTATTCGCCAGGAAGCGGTGCATTCCCGCGCCCACAGCAAGGCCCAGCTTTATCTGGAACGCCATGGTTTAAGCGTGGATGACTATGTGCAACGGGTGGAATGGCTGTTTGGCACCTTCCTGGGGGAGGCGCCCTTCGGGCTGAAAGTGCTGCAGCGCAAGGCGATTCAGAAGCAGTGGCTGGTACTGCGGGTGGGGTTGATCGCTGCCATCGAACACTTCACCGGCGTGCTGGGTCAGTGGGCCATGGACAATGAAAGCTGGGAAGACAACGGCGACCCGGCCATGGTGGACCTGTTCAAGTGGCACCTGGCCGAAGAAGTGGAACACCGCACCGTGGCCTTCGATCTGTTCGAGCACCTGTGCAAGTCGCAGCTGGGCTTCTACGTGAGCCGCCAGGCGCTGATGGCCATTGTCTTTCCGCTGTTCATCTACTTCATTTCCGAAGGGGGTCGCAGCCTGGCCCGTCAGGACCCGGACCCTAGCGTGCGCAAAATGGGTCGCACCCTGATACCGCAATTGCTGATGCAACTGGAACAGACCGGCAAACGCACCGAGAACGTGCCCACCTTCACCTTCCTGGTCAACGCCACCCTGCGCTGGTTGTCTCCCCGCTTCCATCCGATCCACGAAGGTGACACCGAACAGGCGCTGGCATACCTTGCTCGATCGCCGGCGGCAAAAGCGGCGGCGGTGCACTGACGCTTGCAGAGCACACTGAGGAAAACCGTCTTCTCTCAGTGTGCTCTGTGTCCTCTGTGCTGAAAATGCCTTCCCGCGCCGCCTGCCCGTAGAGCACAGGGCGCGACGCGCCTGCCGATCGCCTTTACATCGGCACCTTGTCGAACCAGGGTGCCGCCTCTTCCAGCTGCCCGGCCAGCGCCAGCAGCTTGCCTTCATCGCCATGGCCACCGACAAACTGGGACCCCAGCGGCAAACCGCTGTCGCACCAGTGCAACGGCACCGACATGGCCGGCACCCCGGTGACATTGGCGAACTGGGTGAAGGGCATGTACTTGAAATTTTCCATGGCCATCTGCTCGATCATGCCGGTCTTCATCAGCAGTTTTTCACCGCCCACCTTGAGCAGCATTTTCAGGGCACTCTGCTGCCAGCCCGGTGTAGCCATTTCCCCAATGCGTGCCGGGGGCATGGCCAGCGTCGGTGTCAGCCAGAAATCGTACTGCTCCAGGAAGGTATCCAGCGCGATCATGTACTGCTGCCAGCGCGTCTGACATTTCACGTATTCATGGGCAGGCGTCGCGCGCCCAAAGGCGGCAATGGCCAGCGTATCCAGCTCGAACCCGTCGTCACCACAACCGGTCAACGCCTTCACTTCATCCACCTCGGCGGCACACTGACCGAACCATACGGAGAGCCAGTCCATGCACATCTGCTTGGCATCCATCTGCGGCTCGGCCTCGACCACCTGGTGGCCCAGGTCCCGTAGCAGGGCCACGGTTTTCTCCACGGCTTTTACGGCTTCCGGATCCACCGGGGTGCCCAGCGGCGACGCTGTGGAAAAACCGATCCGCAGTGTCCCGGGACGGGATGCCGCAGCCAACTGATAGGGCTGCGCCGGCGGCGCGATGTGGAACAGGCTGCCGCGCTCATCCCCGTGAGTGAGGTCCAGCAGGAGCGCGCTGTCACGCACCGAACGGGTCAGCACATGGTTCACCGCAATGCCATGCATGGCTTCGGTAAAGGTTGGCCCCCAGGGCGTGCGTCCGCGACCGGGCTTGAGACCGAACAGGCCACAGCAGGCCGCCGGGATGCGAATACTGCCACCCCCGTCATTGGCGCCCGCTACGGGCACCACACCGGACGCCACCATGGCGGCAGAGCCACCGGACGAACCACCGGGGGTATGATCCGGATTCCAGGGGTTGCGGGCCGGACCATAGGAATCCGGCTCGGTGATACCCTTGGCGCCGAACTCCGGGGTATTGGTGCGCCCGAAGGGCACCAGACCGGCGGCCTTCCAACGGGACACCAGGGTGGAATCCTGGTCGGCGCGAATGTCGTTTTTCTTACGCGCCTTGTTGCCCTGATAGCTGGGCGCGCCAGCCATTTCCTGGAACAGGTCCTTCACCAGCATGGGCACCCCGGCCAGCGGACCCGTCAGCGGTGCTGCCGCCCGTTCCCGGGCCTGCTCATAGAGAGGAATGATCAGCGCATTCAGGGAGGGGTTGACCTGCTCCGCCCTGGCGATGGCTGTCTCCAGCAGCTCGCTGGCAGCGACCTCGCCCTTACCCACCAGCTCCGCCAGCCCCATGGCATCAAATTGGCGATATTCCTCGAACTTCATGCGTGTGCTCTCCCGAAAACGTTATCGTTTTTGCGACGGTCGCAAGGCGACAATCCGGTTACTGTGGCATAGTCTGCCCTGCCAAGTGGGCCAAAGCTTGTGTGTTTACGTTGTAGGGGCAAAGCATGAAAGCGATCGGTTTCAACCAACCCAGAACCATTGATGATGTGCACGCACTGGAGGATATCCAGCTGGACCTGCCGTCTCCCGGTCCCCGGGATCTGCTGGTGTCAGTGCAGGCGGTGTCGGTGAATCCCATCGACACCAAGCTGCGCCAGCGACCTCTGGATCAGCCCGGTTACCGGGTGCTGGGGTTTGATGCCGCCGGGGTGGTGGAAGCCGTGGGCGCGGAAGTGGAAAACTTCCGCGCCGGTGACCGGGTCTGGTATGCCGGCGCGCTGCAGCGTCAGGGCAGCAATGCCCAGTACCAGTGTGTGGACGAGCGGTTGGTGGCAAAAAAACCGGACAGCCTGGGCATGCAGGAAGCGGCCGCCCTGCCCCTGACGGCCATCACCGCCTGGGAAGCGCTGGAAGACCAGCTCGGTTTCCGGCCCGGCGACTGTGAAGGGAAAAGTCTGCTGGTGATCGGCGGCGCCGGTGGCGTGGGCTCCATCGCCATCCAGCTAGCCGCCCACCATTTCGGACTGACCGTGATTGCCACCGCCGGGCGCGACACCTCCGCCAACTGGTGCCAGGCCATGGGCGCCCATCAGGTGGTGGACTACCGCAAGGAACTGCTGCCGCAACTGGAGTTGCTCGGCCACCCCCAGGTGGACGGCATCCTGGTCACCCAGAGTCTGGACCAATACTGGCACAGCGCCTGCCAGGCGGTGGCCCCGTTCGGTGGCATCTGCGCCATCGTCGATGCCCGTGCGCCCCTGGACCTGAACCCCCTGAAACCGAAAAGCGCCCGCTTCTGCTGGGAGTTCATGTTCACCCGCGCCATGTTCGCCGCCACCATGCAACGCCAGGGCGACATCCTCGACCAGCTGCGTACCCTGGTGGACGCTGGCACTATCCAGACCACCCTCAGCGAAGGCCTGGGCCCGATCAATGCCGACAACCTGAAGACCGCTCACCGCAAACTGGAGAGTGGGCAGACGATTGGCAAGGTGGTGTTGGCGGGGTGGGAAAGTAGTTAACAGTTAACAGTGAATAGTTAACAGCGGCGCGGTTTATGTGGGCTGTTTTTTTTCAACGCAAGAGGCCGCGCTCAAACTATGGGCGCGGCCTCTTGCGTTACAGATCAAACCTCTCTTTTCACGCGCAACAGTTAACTCCCCACCACTCCCCCATCATCCCGGGTAATCACCACTGTTGCCGAGCGGGGTCGGGCGTCAGGGCATCACCGATG
Source organism: Alcanivorax sp. IL2 (assembly GCF_047495475.1). Taxonomy (NCBI): domain Bacteria; kingdom Pseudomonadati; phylum Pseudomonadota; class Gammaproteobacteria; order Oceanospirillales; family Alcanivoracaceae; genus Alcanivorax; species Alcanivorax sp. IL2. The sequence continues at coordinate 153,577 of NZ_CP179932.1, forward strand.
GGCAGGGGCTACCCGCCGGCAAGGCTTCCAGGGTGGTCAGGCAGAGGATCGGTTGGCGGGCCAGGGTCCGGTCCAGCAGCGCCGGCCAGGCCTGCGGGTTGGCCATGGGCCGCGGCAGCTTATAGCTGGGCAAGGCCTGCCAGGCGCCATCGTCCCGTTCGGCCAGCACAAACTGGAAGGGGTGCAGACCCGGCACCCCCAACCGAATATCCGTGGCCAGTAACTGGTCAGGGCCGGCTTCCACCTCCATGAAACCCCGGGTAAACCAGGCCAGCTTGCGACCCGCTGGCACCTGCATGGCCTCGGCATAGTCCTGCGGCGAACGGGGAAAGGTTTCCACTGTCAGGGCATCGCCGTTATCCAGCACCCCGGTGACAATCTCCAGGCGCCGCTGCTCGCCCAGCACCGTCACCCGCCACAGCAGGGTGGAAAACGGCATGGGCTGCACCAGACGTGGCGCCTCACTCAAGCCCCGTTGCGCCAGCGTCGGCATCACCCGCTGTGTCATCCACTGCTGGGCGACCAGGCTCCAGCACAGATACAGGGAGGACAGCGTCAGCCCGGTGGCCAGTGCCGTCATTGCCGGCGGTCGTGCCAGAGCCACTATCACGGCAACCAACAGGGGGAGGGTATAAAGCGGATCAATGATGAAGATACTGCTGATCGCCACCGGATCGCCAAAGGGCCAGAACAGGCGCGTGCCGTAGGTGGTAAAGGCATCCAGTAGCGGATGAGTGAACAGGCACAAACCGGTGAAGGCCCACCAGCGCCACAGCGTGATGGCCGGGCGCCAGCGTTGCAGCACCCAGGCCAGTAGCAGGGACACGGGCAGCAATACCAGCAGGGAATGGCTGAAACCACGATGCTCGGTGAAGTTGGCCACCGCATCGCCGTAATCGATCAGTACATCCAGATCGGGCAAGGTCCCCAGCAAGGCACCGCCCAGTAACGCCGAGCGCCCCAGCGTGCGGCCCATGACCGCACCGCCCACCGAGGCCCCCAGAACAACCTGCGACAAGGAATCCATCAAAACGCCCCTGGCAAAATCCGCATACTATCGGTGACATCGCCAGCAGGCCGTCAAGATTGATACGACGGTCAGACGCCCCACAACCCCTTGAGGCTATTCAGCACCTGGCCGGTGACGCCTTTGTCCCCGAGAAAGCCGAGAATTTTCGGTGCGAACTGGCTGACCATCTCTGGAGTCATGCCCAGGGCACTGAACGCCTTGGTGACACCTTGCATGCTGGAAATATTGCCCAACATGGATGACATCATGCCGCCCCCTTCACCCCCGCCAAGCAGGGACTCCAGCCCCGGCACCTTGTTGAGAACACCGCTGAACTGGTCACCGGACAGGTTGCTTTGTGCCATGGCCAGCAAGGCACCGGCACCGCCAGCGGCCTGTTGGCCGGTCACACCCAGATCCGTGGACAGGGAATCGACCAATGCCTTGGCCTCACCGGAAACGGCCATGCCGCCATTGACGCTATCCAGCGTGTTATTGGCAGAGTCACCGGCCTTGTTGATGCCATCGTTGGCGGTCTCGGACGCCTTGTTGATACCCGCATCGGCGCTCTCGGAGGCCTTGTTCACCGCCTCATTGGCGGAGTCCGTCATTTTCTTCAGATCGAAAGCCTGCACCGGGGATGCCAGCACCAGACAGAAGGACGCACCCAAAACCCCAACTCTAAACATATTCATACCTGCTCCTTGATGATTGATTGCACTTCCTTGCTCATGTGGCGACAAACCTTACCGCCTCAGGGACATCAGAACCAACAGTTTATGGCAATCCTATGACCCGTCCGGCAAACATTTCTTCAGCAGATGCAGCAGCTGTTTGCGCTCCTCCCCATCCAGGTTCTGCAGCAGCGAGGCAAACGCCTGCTCGCGGATTCGCTGCCCGTCGCTGGCCACCTTGGCGCCCTGCTCGGTGAGGAACAAGCACACTCGCCGGCCGTCTTCCGGGTCCGACTCGCGACGCAGCAGGCCCTGCGCTTCCAGCACCTTGATCTTGCGAGTGAGTTGGGCCTTGTCGCGGCCCTGATGACGCGCCAGACACTGGGGGCTGCTACCGGGCCGAGAGGACAGCTGCAACAGCAACGACACATCCGGCGGCCCCAGCGGCACTGGCAGCGCGGCCAGCGGTTCGCGCAGCAACTGGCGTAACCGGTTCAGCGTGGCACTGAAGGCTTCACTGAGCGGGTCGGAAATATTCCCGGGCATGGCCACTCCACATAGTTGACTTTATCAACGTTAAATCCCAATATAATTGACATTGTCAACTATATGCCCGGAGATTCCCACCATGGAGCATCACTACGGTACCGCCAGCACCGAACACGCCAGCCTCTATCTGAAAAAACTCTGCCGCCATTTCAGTCACAAGGTAGAGACCGAGTTCGACGACCACCAGGGCAGGATGCAGTTTCCCTTCGGCACCTGCGAGCTGAGCGCAGACGCCACTACCCTGCAACTGCATTGCCAGGCAGACAGCGACCAGATCGCCACCCTGCGCGACGTGATCGAGCGCCACCTGGTGCGGTTTGCCACCCGCGATACCTTGACGGTGAACTGGCAGTAACGCTCTCAGTCTTCCGGTACGTTGTAGTGGAAACGCGGCAGATGCCACTGATAACGAATCGCCAGCAGGCGCACCATAAAGCCTGTCGCCAGCGTCACCGCCGTGGCCAGCCAGACCGGCGACTGCCAGTGCAGTAACAGCAGATACAGGCAGGCCGCCCCCAGCGAGACCACCGCATAGAGTTCTTTCTGGAACACCAGTGGCACCCGGTTGCAGAGCAGATCACGGATCACCCCGCCGAAGATGCCGGTAATCAGCCCGGACAGGATCGCCACCGGCGCCGCCAGGCCCATATCCAGCGCCACCTTCACACCGATCACCGTGAACACCATCAGCCCCATGGCATCCAGGATCAGAAACAGCATCCGTAACCGGCTCATCAGTGGCGCCAGCCAGGTGGTGACCAGGGCCGCCATGGCGGTCAGTGCCAGATACTCCGGGTGGGCCACCCACACCAGCGGATAATGCCCCAGCAACACATCTCGGATGGAGCCGCCGCCCATGGCGGTGACGCAGGCCACCATCACCACCCCGAACAGGTCCATGCGTAACCGCCCCGCCGCCAGCGCACCGGTCATGGCTTCGGCGGTAATGCCGATCAGATACAAGCTCAGTAGCACCGTGAGTTCCTCCCGGTCTTCACATTTCTTTGACTCTCAAACAAGAATCGTTATCATCTGCGCCCAGCAGATGTAGCCAGGCTTCCCCCAGCCATCATCACACAGCGCCTGTAACCGGGCGATTCGACCTTTGCGAACGCGCACCAACTGGGGGTAATCATGTCCACGTTCCGTCTTTCCCGACTTTCCGCCTGCCTGCTACTGGCTGCCAGCCCGTCACTTTACGCAGAAACCAGCCAGAGCAATCCACCGCGCTCACTGGAAACCATTGATGTCACTGCCGCACCATCCGGGGGTGACTATGACGCAGGCATGACCACCGAAGGCAAGGACAGCTACACCACCGACGCCACCAACACCGCCACCCGTATGGTGCTATCGCCGCGGGAAACGCCGCAGTCCGTCACCGTGATCACCCGCGAGCAAATGGAAGACTTCGGCCTCAACAGTGTGGCGGAAGTGATGCAGCGCACCCCCGGGGTCACCGTGAATGCCCAGGACACGGAACGCTTGCAGTTTTTTGCCCGCGGTTTTGAAATCACCAATTTCCTCTACGACGGCATGCCCTCCATGCGCAACAGCTCCCTGGGCAAACAGGCCGCCCAGGCGGACACCTTCATCTATGACCGGGTGGAAGTCCTGCGCGGCGCCAGTGGCCTGCTACACGGCATCGGCAATCCGTCCGCCACCATCAACCTGGTCCGCAAGAAACCCACCCGTGATTTTTCCGGCCAGGTTGGCGTCGAGGCCAACAGCTGGAACGGCTATCGTGGCGAGCTGGATGTGGGCGGCCCCATCGACGGCAATGACAAGGTACGGGCCCGCTTTGTCAGCGCCTATGAGCAGGGTGAGTCCTTCCTGGATCATTACGAGAATGAAAAGCAGGTGTTCTACGGAGTGATCGAAGGGGATATTTCCGACAGCACCATGATCACCCTGGGCATGGACTATATGGATTACGATCCGCAGGGATCCACCTGGGGTGGCATTCCGCTGTTCTACAGCGACGGCGGCATTGCCGACCTGGACCGGGATACCAACCCGGCCACCGACTGGAGCAGCTGGGCCCAGGATGCCCACACCGCTTTCATGCACCTGGAACACCAGTTCAACAGCGGCTGGTACGGCAAGCTGGCTTATACCTACCAGGAAAACAACTACGATGCCCAACTGGCTTCCGCCGGTGGCGGCACCCTGAACCGGGACGGCAGCGGCAAGACGTTATGGTCCGGGCGCTTCCAGGAAGAAAAGCATCAGGACACTTTCGACCTGTACGCCAACGGCCCCTTCGAGTTGTTTGGTCGTCAGCATGAGCTGGTGGTCGGCGCCAGTCATTCCCGCGCCAAACGGGACTACACCGGCCAGCCCGCATTGAACTTCGATAACACCCTGGACAACCTGTTCACCTGGGACGGCAACCGGGCCAAGCCGGCCTGGGGCGCCAACAATGCCGAAGAGAAAGAGCTGATCGAGCAGACCGGCTTCTATGCCACCGCCCGCTTCAAGCCCACCGACTCCCTGGCGGTGATTACCGGCGGTCGCGTGGTGGACTGGGAACGCTCACGCAGCGGCTTCAACTGGGCCGGCCCTTTCCCTACCCATGAAAGACATTTCGAAGAAAACGGCGAAGTGGTGCCCTTTGCCGGCGTGGTTTATGACCTGAACCAGCACCACTCTGTCTATGCCAGCTACACCAGCATTTTCCAGCCGCAAACCGCCCGCGACATGGACAACCGGGTACTGGATCCGGAGGAAGGCAACAGCTATGAAGCCGGCCTGAAGAGTGAGTTCCGCAATGGTCGGGTAAACACCACCGTGGCGGTATTCCGCACCGACCAGGACAACCTGGCGGAATCCACCGGCCAGCCGATTCCCGGCGGCCCGGCCAATTCCGTTGCCTACCGTGCCGTGGACGGCGCACAGACCAATGGTTTCGAGCTGGAAGCCTCCGGCGAAATCCTGCCTCGCTGGCAACTGCTGGCCGGCTACACCTACCGGATCACCGAAGACCCGGAAGGCGACGAGCTGAACACCACCTCGCCGGAGGATATGTTGCGGCTGTCCACACGTTACCGTTTCAATGGCAGCCTGGACGGCCTGACTCTGGGCACCAGCATTGCCTGGCAGAACAAGACCTACGCCTTCGTGACCCGCCCGGGCCACAGTGGCGACTTCAAGTTCGTCCAGGACGCCTACACCCTGGTGGACCTGATGGCCCGTTATCAATTCAACCCGGCACTGTCGGTCACCGCCAATGTCAGCAACCTGACCGACGAGAAATATTTCAACAACCTGGGATTCTATAACGGCGGTTATTATGGCGACGGTCGCAAAGCCAGCCTGAAGCTGAATTACCGCTTCTAACGCACCATCCCCCGGCAGAACGTAGGGTGGATTAGCCGCAGGCGTAATCCACCATGATGCCGGGAAGAAAGTGAAAAGCGGTGGATTACGCCTGCGGCTAATCCACCCTACGCTCTTTTTCTAAAGCAAAGAGGCCGCACTCTCACCATGAGCGCGGCCTCTTTAATTGCAGATGAACCCCGAGCTTTCTCGCGTCGCTGTTAACTATTCACTGTTAACTGCTCACTAACGAAATCTTGCCCTTCTCGATCACGATACGACGCTCTTTATAGAGACCACCGATGGCCTGCTTGAAGGCATTCTTGCTGCAACGGAAGCTGGCGAAGATATCTTCCGGGCTGCTCTTGTCACCCAACGGCAGCTCGCCACCTGCCGCTTCCAGGGCAGCCAGAATCTGCTCGCTGAGCCCTTCGCTCTTCAGCGCACCCGGGGGGTTCAATGACAGGCTGAGCTTGCCGTCGTCGCGCAGACGCTGCACATAGCCGGTGACCCGCTGACCCGGCCGCAGCGGTGCGCGCAGCTCCTGTCTGGCGATCATGCCCCAGCAGCGGTTATCCACTACGACCTTGTAGCCCAGATCGGTGCCGTGGGCGGCAACCAGGGACACTTCATCACCCTGCTGGTAATCGTCGCTGGTATCGTCGAGAAACCGGTCCAGCTGGGCGCTGGCCAGTAGGCGCCCTTCCCGGTCAGTAGTGATCATCACCAGCACCCAATCGCCCTCGCGAATCGGCCCTTTCTGTTCAGCGAAGGGCAACAGCAGATCCTTGGGCATGCCCCAGTCCACAAAGGCGCCCACCTTGCTGGTGGACACCACTTTCAGGGACGCCACCTGGCCGTGCTGGGCGCGGGGTGTGCGCAGGCTGGCCATGGGGCGGCCCTGGCCATCGCTGTACAGAGTGACCAGCACGCTATCACCGGGGCCCAGATTCTGGCCTTCGACCTCCCGGGACGGTAACAGCACCTCCCCCAGCGAACCGCCGTCCAGCAGCAACCCGTTATGGATCGGCTTGATGACTTCCAGGGAATGGCGAGTGCCAAGTGTAGTGGATGCGGTCATGGTTCGGGCCTGGTTGGTTTAAGGGTGGGGTTTGGTGCCTGACCGGAATAGAAACGTAGGGTGGATTAGCCGCAGGCGTAATCCACCAGCCTTACCTTCCGAATTATCGTTACGCTGAAACGAAGGTGGATTACGCCTAGGGCTAATCCACCCTACGATTCCTGGTCACCCGTTAGGCGATTTCCGCGCAAACGCGGTTCGTAGCTCGTTGCCGCGGCGCGCTACCACATCAGATCGTCTGGGATCGGGAAGTCCTTGTAGGGGTCATCCTCGTCCACCGCCTTGCTGCCGCGCTCGTTGAGCAGCAGCACCGCAGACTCCTCACGCTGGCGAATCTTTTCTGCCACGACCGTGGGCACCAGCTCGTAGCCGTCGCCCAGGGCGACAATGGCGATCTGGCCGCGCTCAAGCTGGGCCTGCTGCTTGGCGGTGACCCAGGCCTTCTTGATCTTCTTGTCCTGTACGAACTGATAGGCCACATCGCCATGCTGGCGATCCAGACGACTCTGTTCGATCATCTGCTTGATCTGGGCGGCGATTTCCTTCTTCTCACGCTCCGCCTTGCGAGCAGCTTCACGCTGACGATCCGCTTCAGCCTTTTCCTCGCGCTGGCGACGGGCCCGCTCGGCCGGGTCTTCCAGTTCGATTTCGCCACGCTTGGCCTGGTTGGCTTCCTGGCGTTTTTGTTGTTTGGCACGACGGGCCTTCTTCTGGTCCGCCAGGCCGGCTTTCATCAATTGTTCTTGCAGGGAATTGGCCATCTTGCTCTCCGAACTCAACGGCGATTCTGGGTTAACGGGGACGCAGGCGGCACCCCCAGCAGCGGCTGGGCCCGGTGGAACCGGGTATCGTAACCGGGCTGCCAGGGGAACACGCCCTTGGGATCGGGCCACACCATTTGCAGGGCCGGGTACGGCGCCGGCAGGCTCTGGTAGAACCAGTTGGCGAAGCCCAGGTATTCCTTGTAATGCGCAAAGGCCACCGGCAGGAACATGACTTCCAGGCCATCGGCAATATCGTTGTACAGGCGGTATGGCTGATAGGGCTTGTTCAGACCGCGAATGCGCACGGCGGCACTGTCCAGCAGGCGGCTGGCCAGGGAATCCTTGAGCCCCAGCACGATCAGTTCCGGGTGATTCAGATTGAGGAAATGCCCCACGCTGAAGGTGAAACCAGGCTGACCATCGCCACCGGGCACCGCAAAATGGTGCCAGCCCTTGCGCTGGATATCTGCCAGCAAGTCTTTGTCTTGTGCATCTTCCGGTGCCGGATAGCGGAACTGTCCGGGCATTTCATCTAGAAACATAGGTAACTGTCAGCAGGAGCCGGGCCAAACCTGCCGAACCCCGGCAAATGAATCGTGATTGTTGTGGGCATGGTACCAGAATCCCTGTGGACTTGGTGACACCCTTGTAGACCTGCAATACTGAACGTTCACTCACAAGCAGGAGTTTCCATGAAACGCATCAGTCTGCTGGCAGCCGGTTTACTGGCCGCCCCCCTGGCCTGGTCAGCACCAGGCATTGCCGTTTATGGCGGCGGCTACAGCTGGGACACCGAGTTTGAAGGCACGGTTGCCTCTGGTGGTGAAGATATCCGCATGCAGGATGACCTGGGCTTTGATGAAGCCAATCAGCAGGTACTCTATCTGGGCGTGGAACATGCCGTACCGCTGATTCCCAATGTGCGGGTGCGCAGCCTGGATCTCTCTGATGACGCCAGCAACCGCCTGCAACGTACCTTTGTGTTCAATGGCCAGCTGTTTGTGGCCAACACCGAGGTCGCAACCGATATCGATCTGGACATCCTCGACGGCACGCTCTACTACACGCCGCTGGATAATGCCCTGAAAGTGAACCTGGGGGTGACCGTCCGCAAGATCGAGGGCAGCATCAGCCTGGACAACCTGCTGGTCAGCACCACCAAGAACTTCGATGAAACCCTGCCCATGCTGCATGCCTCTGGCCGACTCAACCTGCCGGTCCCTGGCGTCTATGTCGGCGGCGAGATCGATACGATCAGCTACGACGGCAACACCTTGCGGGATCTGACCGCTCGCATCGGCTGGCGCTCGGATTTCCTGCTTGGCGTCGAGCTGGGCTACAAGCACATGGACCTGGAGCTGGATGATGTCAGCGATCTGGATGCGGACCTGGATATGGGCGGCCCCTATCTGGCGGCGTCACTGAGTTTCTAGTGGCTTGTCACGGACCAGGCATTGCCTCTGGCCTCGGCGGAGGCAGGGACAATGCCTTTTCCTGTTGAACCTGATTAGTCGCGGCCGGCGCGCTTTGCCGGCTGTGCGCTGCCCTGGTTTTCCTGTTCGGCCATCTGTACCAGTCGCGCGTCCTTCTGCGCCCACAGATCACTGACCCACTGCTGCATTTCCGCCCGAAAAACCGGGTCTTCCTGGTAATCGCTCCGCCATAGCGCCGGCTTCAGGGAGCGGGTCTGTACATCCACCACGACCCGATCCACTTGGCCACACAACAAATCCCAGAAGCCCGGCGGCGCCCCTTCCGGATAGAGGATGGTCACATCCAGTATGGCATCCAGATTGTCACCCAGAGCCGCCAGTACAAAAGCCACACCACCGGCCTTGGGCTTGAGAAGATGCCGGTAGGGAGACTGCTGGTTATCATGTTTGGCGGCAGTAAAGCGGGTACCTTCGAGAAAGTTCACCACTGTCACCGGTATACCCTGAAATTTCTCACAGGCCTGCCGGGTGATCTCCAGATCCTTGCCTTTGAGGTGGGGGTACTTCTCCAGAAACGCTTTGCTGTAGCGCTTCATGAAAGGGTAATCCAACGCCCAGAATGCCAGCCCCAGAAACGGCACCCAGATCAGTTCTTTCTTGAGGAAGAACTTGAAGTAAGGCGTCTTGCGATTGAACGCCTGAATCAGCGCGGGGATATCCACCCAGGACTGATGGTTGCTGATCACCAGATAGGAGGTGTCGCCGCGCAAATCCTCCACGCCACGTATCTCCCACTGGGTGGGTGTCATCAACGCAAAGATGGCCTTGCAGATCTCGGCCCAGGTTTCAGCGATAGCCATGACGACAGAGGAGCAGACCTGGCGGGCTCGCGAACCTGGCAGGATCACCTTGAGTAGCGCCACCAGCATCATGGGGCCAATCAGTATCAGGGTATTGAGCAGCAATAACAGTGCGGTGATAACGCCCGTGATCGTGGCAGCCATGGTGACACTCCTACTCTTTTCCCTGTCAAAGAGGGTATTAAACCCGGTTCTCGCCATCACGCAAGTCTGCCCACCCGCCGCGGGAAGCAACAGCGTGATGGATTGAGCTGCCGAAAACCGGCGCACAAAAAAAACGGCACGCTGTCGAGCGTGCCGTTTTTTCTCACCGGTAAAAGCGCTACTCGCCTTTACGCTCCACGGCCATATGGTCCACGTTCTGGAATCCACGTGGCAACTTGGCGCCACGGCGGCCCCGCTCCCCGTAGTAGTGCTCCAGATCGCTGGCCTTGAGAGTCAGATGACGTTTACCGGCATGGATGGTGAGCGCATCCTGCGGCCCCAGCACCTGCATGTCCTGCACGAACTCAATCCGGTCCGCCACCCGCGCCCCGGGGATGGACATCATCTTGTTGCCCTTGCCGCGCGCCATTTCCGGCAATTCCTTCACCGGGAACACCAGCAGACGGCCCTCGTTGGAGACCAGCGCAATCAGATCGTCATCGGTGGAGGCAATCGGTTTCGGCGGCAGCACCCTGGCGCCCTTGGGCACCGACAGCACCGTCTTGCCTGCCTTCTTGTTGGCCAGCAGATCCCCGTAGCGCACCACAAAGCCGTAACCGGCATCGGTGCTCATCAGGTAGGCGTCCTTTTCCTTGCCCATCACCGCGGCCATGAAGCTGGCCCCGGACGGTGGGCTGACACGGCCAGACAGGGGTTCGCCCTGGCCACGGGCACTGGGCAGTGTATGGGCCGGCAGGGAGTAACTGCGGCCGGTGCTGTCGATAAAGCATACCGGCTGATTGGACTTGCCCTGGGCCGAGGCCTTGTACTTGTCGCCGGCCTTGTAGCTCAGGCCAACCACATCCACCTCATGGCCCTTGGCAGAACGCACCCAGCCTTTCTCGGACAGCACCACGGTCACCGGGTCAGCGCTGACCAGATCCGTTTCGTCGAGGGCAGATGCCGCATCCCGTTCTACCAGCGGCGAGCGACGATCGTCGCCATATTTGTCCGCGTCTTCCTGCAGTTCCTTGGCCACCAGCTTTTTCATTTTCGCCATGGAGCCCAGGGTGGTTTCCAGATACTCACGCTCTTCGTTCAGCTCATCCTGCTCGCCACGAATCTTCATTTCCTCAAGCTTGGCCAGGTGGCGCAATTTCAACTCGAGGATGGCTTCCGCCTGCTGCTCGGAAATACCGAAGCGCTCCATCAGCACCGGCTTGGGCACATCTTCGGTGCGGATGATGTGAATCACTTCATCAATATTGAGGAAGGCCACCAACAGGCCTTCCAGGATGTGCAGACGCTCCAGCACCTTGTCGAGACGGTGCTGCAGACGCCGACGCACGGTGACCATACGGAACTGCAGCCACTCGTTAAGGATCATATCCAGGCTTTTTACCTGTGGCCGGCCATCAATGCCGATCATGTTCAGGTTTACCCGGTAGTTCTTTTCCAGATCCGTGGTGGCAAACAGGTGGCTCATCAACTGGGGAATATCCACCCGGTTGGAACGCGGTGTAATCACCAGACGCGTGGGATTTTCATGATCCGACTCATCGCGCAGATCACTGACCATGGGCAGCTTTTTCTTCTGCATCTGGTCGGCAATCTGTTCCAGCACCTTGGCGCCGGATACCTGATAGGGCAAGGCAGTAACGACGATGTCACCTTCCTCGCGCTCATAGACAGCACGCTGCTTGAGCGACCCCTTGCCTTCCGCATACATGCGGATGATGTCGTTCTGGGAAGTAATCACCTCCCCCTCGGTGGGGAAATCCGGGCCCTGGATGTACTGCATCAGGTCATCCAGTGACGCCCCCGGATCCTTGAGCAGGTGAATACAGGCATTCGCCACTTCACGTAGGTTGTGCGGCGGAATATCCGTGCTCATGCCTACCGCGATACCGGTAGTGCCGTTGAGCAACACATTGGGCAGACGCGCCGGCAGCAGCTTGGGCTCGTCCATGGTGCCATCAAAGTTGGGCACCCATTCCACCGTGCCTTGGCCCAGCTCGGCAAGCAGCACTTCCGCATAGGGCGCCAGTTTGGATTCGGTATAACGCATGGCAGCAAACGACTTCGGGTCATCTGCACTACCCCAGTTACCCTGACCATCCACCAGCGGATAACGGTAGCTGAATGGCTGCGCCATCAACACCATGGCCTCGTAACAGGCCGAGTCACCATGGGGGTGATATTTACCCAGTACATCACCCACGGTACGCGCGGATTTCTTGTACTTGGAGGTGGCCTTCAGCCCCAGCTCACTCATGGCGTACACAATACGCCGCTGCACCGGCTTGAGGCCGTCACCAATATTGGGCAAGGCCCGATCCAGAATCACGTACATGGAATAATCCAGGTACGCTTTTTCGGTGTATTCCCTTAAGGGAAGACTTTCAAATTCATCAGCCATTTCTTCAATGCCTTCTTCTCGATCACAGCATGTTCAAATGCTGAGAGGCTATATGTCTTTGCGATGCTCGAAGAGTTGCAAGTTGAAAGTTCAAAGTTGCAAAGCGCGGAAGAAGCCCTGCCAACCTGAACAGCCTTGCCCGCGTGCCGCCGTTAACGGCCAGCGCGAAGCGATAGCCTTTCAACACACAAAGAACTGGCTTCGCGTTGCAACTTTCCACTTGAAACTTTCCACTCAAATCTCAGCCAGATTGCCTTTCTCTTCCAGCCAGATCTTGCGATCGGAGGCGCGCTTCTTGCTCAGCAGCATGTCCATGAGCTGGTGGGTATCGTCTCCGCCGGTCACTTCCAGGCGCACTAGCCGGCGGGTGTCCCGGGCCATGGTCGTTTCGCGCAGTTGCAGCGGATTCATTTCGCCCAGGCCCTTGAAGCGGGTGACGTTGACCTTGCCGCGCTTCTTTTCGGCCTTGATACGGTCCAACACGCCTGCACGCTCCTCCTTGTCCAGGGCGTAGTAAACCTCTTTGCCCACATCAATGCGGTACAGCGGTGGCATGGCCACGAACACATGGCCGTTCTTCACTAGCGCCGGGAAGTGACGCAGGAACAGGGCACAGATCAGGGTGGCGATATGCAGGCCGTCGGAATCCGCATCGGCAAGGATGCACACCTTGCCGTAACGCAGACCGCCCAGATCATCACTGCCCGGCTCGATACCCAGTGCCACGGCAATATCGTGAATTTCCTGGCTGCCCAGCACTTCGCCGGAGTCCACTTCCCAGGTGTTCATGATCTTGCCGCGCAGGGGCATGATGGCCTGGTAGACCCGGTCCCGGGCCTGCTTGGCAGAGCCACCCGCCGAGTCCCCTTCCACCAGAAAGATTTCGCTCTGGGACGGATCATCGCTGGTGCAGTCGGCCAGTTTGCCGGGCAGCGCCGGACCACTGGTGATCTTCTTGCGGGTGACTTTCTTGGCGGCACGCAGACGCTTCTGGGCATTGTTGATGCACAGGTCCGCCAGCTTCTCTGCTTCATCGGTGTGCTGATTCAGCCACAGGGAAAAGGCATCCTTGACCACGCCGGACACGAACGCGGCGGTCTGCCGGGAACTGAGCCGCTCCTTGGTCTGGCCGGCGAACTGCGGGTCCTGCATCTTGACGCTGAGCACATAGGCAACCCGGTCCCAGATATCTTCCGGGGTCAGCTTTACGCCACGGGGCAACAGGTTGCGGAATTCACAGAACTCGCGCATGGCTTCCAGTAAACCAGAGCGCAGGCCATTCACATGGGTGCCGCCCTGGGGGGTGGGAATCAGGTTAACGTAGGATTCCTGCACCAGCTCGCCGCCTTCCGGCAGCCACATCACCGCCCAGTCCGCCGCTTCGGTTTCGGCGCTCATGGCACCATTGAAGGGCTCATCCGGCACCCGCTCCCAGCCACGACCGGATTCCAGCAGGTATTCGATCAGGCCATCAGCGAATTGCCAGGCATCCGTTTCACCGCTGACCTGGTTGTCCAGGGTAACCAGCAACCCTGGGCACAACACCGCCTTGGCGCGCAGCAGATGCTTGAGCCGGGAAACGGAAATCTTCGGTGAATCAAAATACTTGGCGTCGGGCCAGAAACGCAGAATGGTGCCGGTGTTGCGTTTGCCGACGGTATCGACCACTTCCAGATCGCTGCGTTTTTCGCCATCACCGAATTCCATCCGGTGCAGCTGGCCGTCCCGTTTCACCAGGATTTCCAGCTTGGTGGAGAGGGCGTTAACCACGGACACGCCGACACCATGGAGACCACCGCTGAACTGGTAGTTGTTGTTGGAGAACTTGCCGCCGGAATGCAGCGTGGACAGGATCACTTCCACCCCGGGCTTCTTCTGAACCGGGTGCATGTCCACCGGCATGCCGCGACCGTCATCCTCCACTTCCACGCCGCCATCTTTCAGCAGGGTGACCTTGATGGATTTGGCATGGCCGGCCAGGGCTTCATCCACCGAGTTATCGATGACTTCCTGGGCCAGGTGGTTGGGACGGGAGGTATCGGTGTACATCCCCGGACGCTTGCGCACCGGGTCGAGGCCCGACAACACTTCAATATTTTCGGACGTATACGTATTGGCCATAGATTTTCCAGAAGCGCCAGACGCATGACGCCAGACGCTGAACGCTTGGCAGGATCAAGCGTCTGGCGTCTGGCCTCGGGCATCAGGCGTGTATTTCAATACCACAAAACCGCAGTATCAGCGGAATGAAGGCGTCAAAGTTATCAAAGCCGTGGCTGCCACCCAAGCCGCAATAGCGGTGGCAGTCCCCGTAATAGTCCCAGCCGTCTTCCCAATCGAGGGTTTCATCGCCGGTCTGGGTGAGCAGAAGCAGGTTTTCCGGCTGGCTGATGGCCGGCACTTCATAGCGCTTCAGCTCGTCCAGCCAGGCCGGATTGAATTCCCAGGCCTCGCCAGTGTGATAGTTATGCTGGATACCTGTGTATTTGTCCAGTAGTCGCCAGGGTCGAACGGCAGGATTTACGATTACCGCCTGCAAATCATGGTGCTCGGCCAGCCAGGTAGCATAGAAACCACCCAGAGATGAGCCCAGCAACGCCACCGGACCGGCCCCGGCAATCACCGCATCCAGCTCCGCCATGGCCGCCTTGGGCTCCACCGGCAGCGCCGGCACGTGCAACCGCTCCGGACAACCGGCACGCTCAAACACCTCTCGCAACCGGGTCGCCTTGTGGGACGCCGGGGAACTGTTGAAGCCGTGGATATAGATGAGAGAGGTTTCTGGAGCCATAGGAATTCAACAGGTCGGAGGATCAAACAGTGAACAGTGAACAGTGAACAGTGAACAGTGAACAGTGAACAGTGAACAGTGAACAGTGAACAGTGAACAGTGAACAGTGATGATGCTGGCAGGCCCGGTTGAGGAGTCAAGCGGTTTCGCTGTTAACTATTCACTATTAACTGTTCACTGATCAGTATCCTTTGACGCTGAAGTCCACCTCAAAGGTAATCCCCTCCACCCGACTCACGGCGGTGTCGATGCGGCCGTCCGGGTACAGGTCCAGCCAACGGTAGCCCGGGTTGCTGTCGTCGACGGCGAAGTCTTCGCTTTTCGGTTTGAACTGCACGCAGGTGCTGGGCACTGCCAGCAGGCGTACGCCGTTGCGCAGGTCATCATATTCCTGATGCACATGGCCCCAGATAATGGCGCGCACACGGGGGTGGCGGTCGATGACGGCGAAAAACTGCTCGGCACTACCCACCACCTGGGTGTCCAGCCAGGCACACTCCATGGGCACCGGATGGTGATGCAGGCATACCATCAGATGTTCGCCACGGGCGTTGGCCAGGGCGTCATCGAGAAATTTCAGATCTTCGTCAAACAGGTCGCCAGGGACTTCACCGGGGATGGTGGAGTCGAGCATGATGATGGTCCAGTTGCCGATCTCCAGCACACAGGGACTGATGCGCTCGCGATGGCAATCCAGGGCCTGGAGCATGGGGGCGGGCTTGTCGTGATTGCCTTCCAGCCAGTATACCGGTGCCGGGAAGGCAGAAAGGGCCTGCTCCAGCCGCTGATACGACTCAAAGGAAGCATCCTGGGACAGATCCCCGGTGGCCAGAATCAGGTCCGGACTGGGCTGCTCACCACGGATCAGCTCCAATACCTTATCCAGACTGAACTGGGTATTCAGGCCCAACAGCTTGCCTTGTGTATCGGCAAACAGATGGCAGTCTGATAACTGCACCACTCGAAGGGGCTGCAACTGCTGCGTCAAGATCCCCGCTCCCGTCCTCGATTTATTATTCCCGTTTGGGAGGCAGCGAATGCTCTCCCGAGCATTCCCTCAACGCTCATGAATCACTTATAACCAAGATGATGGCACTTTTCTAGGAAAGACGTCCAAGATCAGGACATGGTTAGCATTTCTTTACAGCTACCTTGAGGAATTACCGGTCACCTGCTGGCGCCAGTCGTTGCCTGCATCACGACCATGGTCGTGGACATGGCGCAACCACTCGGCCAGGAAACGGTTCCACTGCACTTTTTCATCACGCTGGTGCATATGGCGATTGGGATAGGCATAGCGGGCATTGACCCGCCGAAAAGGACGCGCCTCGGTGACTTCAGCCAGGCGCGCATCGTGATACAGGCGCACGGTCAGGCGTGAGGCCGGCAACACATCCAGCAACTCCTGGTCTTCCAGGCGTACGGTGGTGGTATAGGGGGAGCGTTCCAGCACCCGCAATTGCAGGGTATGAGTATGCTGGGTGTGACCCAGCTCCACATCCATGCTGTCGCGCTCGCCCATGGCGTTCATCAACGGCAGCATGCGGGCGTAGTTTTCCTCGCACTGGCTCATCAGGGCCCGAAAATCCAGCCGGTAGCGATCGCGGCGTTTCATACTCCGTCCCAGGCTGCATCCAGCCGGTCGCGGTGCAGCAGCAGCCACTGCAGAGCAATCAGGGACGCCGCGTTATCCACCAGACCGGACGCCAGCAATTCGGGAATCTCTGCCACCGGCACGGTCAGGGCACGAATGTCCTCACCTTCGTCCGGGCACCCGAAGATACCGCCGGCGTCAGCCAGATCTGCCTGGCCGACAAATACCTGCAGACGCTCATTGGTGCCACCGGGGCTGGGCATATAGGCGGCGATGGTTTCCATCTCGCCCAGGGTAATGCCTGCTTCCTCCATGGCTTCACGGCGGATCAGGTCAGCGGCACTTTCGCCGTCCTTGTCGGCAATGCCGGCGATCAACTCCAGACACCAGGGCGACTGGCGCCATTCCAGCGCGCCCACACGGAACTGCTCCACCAGCAGGATTTCACCCCGGCGGGGATCATAGGGCAACACCGCCGACGCCTGCGGGCGTACAAACAGCTCCCGGCGTACCGGTTTGCCCCAGCCGCCGTTGTACTGCCGGTGTCTCAGGGTCAGGGTGTCGACACGAAAGAAGCCCTGAAACGGGGTAACCCGTTCCAGCACTTCCACGTCATCGGGGCCGAACAGCGGCTTCAGTTCACTCATTGGCTTCATGGTAAAGGGCGCTGCCCTTTTCACGGAACTCCTTGGATTTCTCTTCCATGCCGGCTTCCGCGTCCGCCTGCGCCACCTGCTCTCTGCCATCGCCGTAAATCTCACGGACTTCCTGGCTGATCTTCATGGAGCAGAACTTGGGCCCGCACATGGAGCAGAAATGCGCCACCTTGTGGGCCTGCTTGGGCAGGGTTTCATCGTGGAATTCCCGGGCACGGTCCGGGTCCAGGCCCAGATTGAACTGGTCTTCCCAGCGGAATTCGAAGCGCGCCTTGGACAGGGCATTGTCGCGCAGCTGGGCGCCCGGATGCCCCTTGGCCAGATCCGCCGCATGGGCGGCAATCTTGTAGGTAATGATGCCTTCCTTCACGTCTTCCCGGTTGGGCAGACCCAGGTGCTCTTTTGGCGTCACATAACAGAGCATGGCGGTGCCGTACCAACCGATCATGGCGGCGCCAATGGCGCTGGAAATGTGATCGTAGCCCGGAGAGATATCGATAGTCAGCGGACCCAGGGTGTAGAACGGCGCCTCACCACAGTGCTTCAGCTGCTCGTCCATGTTGGCCTTGATCATGTGCATGGGCACGTGGCCGGGGCCTTCGATCATCACCTGCACGTCGTGCTCCCAGGCGATCTTGGTGAGTTCACCCAGGGTGCGCAGTTCGCTGAACTGGGCTTCATCGTTGGCATCAGCAATGGAGCCGGGGCGCAAGCCATCACCCAGACTGAAGGTCACGTCGTAGGCCTTCATGATCTCGCAGATGTCTTCGAAATGGGTGTAGAGAAAGCTCTCTTTGTGGTGCGCCAGGCACCACTTGGCCATGATCGAGCCACCGCGGGAGACAATACCGGTGACCCGGTTGGCGGTCATCGGCACGTAGCGCAGCAATACGCCGGCGTGAATGGTGAAGTAGCTCACCCCCTGCTCGGCCTGCTCGATCAGGGTGTCGCGGAAGATTTCCCAGGTCAGGTCTTCGGCCACGCCGTTGACCTTTTCCAGTGCCTGATAGATCGGCACCGTGCCGATGGGCACCGGCGAGTTACGCAGAATCCACTCGCGGGTTTCATGGATATTGTCGCCGGTGGACAGATCCATCACCGTATCGCCGCCCCAGCGGGTGGCCCAGGTCATCTTGGACACTTCTTCCTCGATGGAAGAAGTCACCGCCGAGTTACCGATGTTGGCATTGATCTTGGTAAGGAAGTTACGGCCGATGATCATCGGCTCGATTTCCGGGTGGTTGATATTCACCGGAATCACCGCCCGCCCCCGGGCCACTTCGTCACGGACAAATTCCGGGGTGATTTCCGCCGGGATGCTGGCGCCGAAATCCTGCCCCGGATGCTGATCCATGGGCAGCCCCGCTTCCCGGTGCTCACGCAACCGCTGGTTCTCGCGGATGGCAATAAATTCCATTTCCGGGGTAATGATGCCCTGGCGGGCATAGTGCATCTGGCTGACGTTCTTGCCGGCTTTGGCACGGCGCGGAACGCGGGTGTGCTGGAAACGCAACCCGGCCGTTTTCAGGTCCTTGGCGCGCTTTTGCCCGTATTCACTGGTCAAACCATCCAGTTGCTCGGTATCATCCCTTTCCTGAATCCAGTTCATACGGATTGGCGCCAAGCCCCGCCGCACATCAATGGTCACGTCCGGGTCGGTATAGGGGCCGGACGTATCGTAGACGCTAACCGGTGGGTTATCCTCGAACTTTCCGTCCGCCAACGGGGTCGGACTCTGGCGTATTTCTCGCATGGGGACACGAATGTCCGGGCGAGAGCCGGTAACATAAATTTTTTGCGAGCCGGCGATAGGCTGGCAGGATTCATCAATCGTATTAGCGGTGATGGGGCGCTGATCGTCTGGCACGTCGGCCTCCGGAAAACATGGGAAAAGACAGGAATGGCGGACACTATACGCCAGCGCCTATCGGCCAAACAACCGCGACACCGGTGTGACAGAAGCCGTATCAATTTTCTGTACCACCCAGTACTATAATGACCAAACTCACCCAGGAAAGAGTGCACCAGAATGAAGCGCAGCCCAACCAAGATCCTCGTTCTCATGCTGACCTCACTGGCCAGTTCCGTCCACGCCGCCGATCTGGTCGAGATCGCCAACGCCGCCTGGAGCTATGACGGCACCTGGCGGGCCGCCCGCATGAGCTGGGACGCGGACCAGCAACTGCTGGTGCAGGGCCGCGCGGCATTGTTCCCCACTGTCTCCGCCACTTATGGCCGGTATGACACAGAGCGTGATTTGAAGGACTTGGGCGTCACCCAGGAATTCGGCACCGAGACCACCACGGTGCAACTGACGCAGCCGTTGTTCCGCATGGATGCCTGGTACGGCTACAAAGAAGCCAAGTCGAGCACCGATATTGCCCAAGCCAATTTCCAACAGGCCCGGCAGGATTTTGTCCTGCGCGTGGCCCAGGGCTACTTCGGTGTACTGCGCGCCTGGGACACCCTGGTGTCCGCCAAGGCCGAAGAAAAAGCCATCGGTCGACAACTGGAACAGACCCAGGAACGTTTCGATGTGGGACTGGTACCCGCCACCGATGTGGAAGAAGCCCAGGCCACCTATGACCTGACCCGGGTGAACCTGATTGTCGCCCAGCAACAATATGACATCGCCCGCGATCAGCTGGAATCGCTGAGCGGTCAACGCTGGGAAACACTCTCTGAAC
This sequence comes from Alcanivorax sp. IL2, assembly GCF_047495475.1. Classification (NCBI taxonomy): domain Bacteria; kingdom Pseudomonadati; phylum Pseudomonadota; class Gammaproteobacteria; order Oceanospirillales; family Alcanivoracaceae; genus Alcanivorax; species Alcanivorax sp. IL2. Next base: position 173,556 of record NZ_CP179932.1, read on the forward strand.
TCAAAGACGAACTGCCCATGAAAGGCCCGCAACCGGCCGACATGAATGACTGGATTGACAAGGCACAGTCCCAAAACCCCCAGGTTCTGGCCGCCCGGTATAATTCCGAACTGACAGAAAAAACGGCGAAACGCCAGTTGGGAGCCCAGCTTCCCCAGGTTCAATTTGTTGCCCAGTACCAGAACGCCAACTCCATCCCTGAAGATAATAGCGCCTCAGGCTTTGGTACCGGGGTCAACCCGGACAGCGACACCAAACAGATCGGCGTGGAAGTCACCATGCCTCTGTTTCAGGGCGGTGGTCTGAACAGCCGTCGCAAAGAAGCCGCCCTGCGTGCAGATGCTGCCGTCTATGAGTACCAGCAGGCCCTGCGCGATATCATCCAGCAAGCCCGCAGCGCCTACCGTACAGTGGAATCCGATGCCCTGCGCGTGAGCGCCCGCAAGCAGGCCATCCGCTCCGCCCGCTCGGCCCTGGAAGCTACCCAGTCAGGTTACGAGGTCGGTACCCGTAATGTGGTGGACGTGCTCAACGCCCAGCAGGCCCTGTTCGCCGCCGAACGCGACTACGCCAACGCCCGTTACGACTACATCATCAACTCCCTGACCCTGAAATCCACCACCGGTGACCTTCAGCAGGGAGACCTGGCAGGCATCAACCAGTGGCTCTCGGACACCAACACCCTGAACATCTACCAGCCGGACCTGGAAGGCCGCAGCGACGCGCTGGTGCCTGACGCGCGGTACTGAAGAGCAGTGAATAGTTAACAGTGAACAGTGAATAGTTGCGCGTGTGAGCGCAACCATTCTCTGAAAGCCAAGAGGCCGCGCCCATACACTGGGCGCGGCCTCTTGCGTTTAATGCCGTAAAAGTCCTTTCGCGTCGCTGTTAACTATTCACTGTTAACTGTTCACTAATCAGTTCAAGCCCTTTCTCCAGCGCCCCACGATTGGCTTCCACCACCGCTGCGGCCGCCTGCCCCTGACGCTGGCGTTGATCCGGATATCGGAACAGGGCCTGCAAGGCAATCGCCAGGGCATCCGCATTGTCCACCAGGGCCAGGGCATCGGCATCATCCAGCAGCCCGGCGATGGCGGTAAAGTTGTGCAGGTGCGGCCCGGTAACGACCGGCTTGCCCCAGCCGGCCGGCTCCAGCAGATTGTGCCCGCCCACCGGCACCAGCGAACCACCGACAAACGCCACATCCGCCACACCGAACAGCATCAGCAGTTCGCCCATGGTATCGGCCAGGTAAACCCCGGTGTCGGCCGAGATTGCCTCTTGCCTGCTGCGCCGGGCCAGCGCGAGCCCCTGCTGGCGAATCAACTGCGCCACGCTGTCGAACCGTTCCGGATGGCGGGGCACCAGCACCAGCAGCGCATCGGGCAGCACTTGCAGCAATGCATGGTGGGCTACCAGTACAGGCTCATCCTCGCCAGGGTGCGTACTGGCAGCGATCCACACCGGGCGCTCGCCAATTTCCGCCCGCAAACTCGCCGCCGCCTGCTGGACCGTATCGTCCAGGCTCATGTCGAACTTCACGCTGCCGATGGCATGCACCCGTTCCGGCCAGGCCCCCAGGGCGATATAACGCTCCCGTTCCACCGGAGTCTGCACCGCCAGGGCATCGAACCGCGCCATCATCGGTCGCACCAGGCGGGGAAGCTTGCTGTAGCCCCGGTAGCTTTTCTCCGACAAACGCCCGTTCATCAGCATCAGCTTGGCGCCGTGACGTTTCACCGCCGCACACAGGTTGGGCCACAATTCGGTTTCCAGCACGATCACCGTTTTCGGATCAAACGCTCGCAGAAAACGGTTCAGCGCAGTGGGCAACTCCCAGGGGCAATAGACATGGGTCACCCGATCTCCGAACAGGGCTTTCACCCGCTCGGAACCGGTGGGTGTCGTCGTGGTCACCAGCAATGGCGTATCCGGATAATCCGCCAGCAACCGCTCGATCATCGGCACTGCCGCCAGGGTTTCCCCCACCGACACCGCATGCACCCAGATGCTGTTTTTCAGGGTGCCGGGGCGATACCCCCAGGCCATGCGTTCCTTCCAGCGCTGACGATAGGCCGGCGCCTGCCGACCGCGCAGCCAAAGGCGCAAAAACAGTAACGGGAGCAGTAAATACCAAAGAAAGGAGTAAAGGGTTTGCATAGGCGCTCTTGTCTCGGTGTGAGGACTGCTTGCATGCATAACGCTACAGGAAAAGCAGGGTAATGCCTGTTGCCTGCTTGCGTGCCCGCAGCGCAGCCTATGCTAGCATAGCGGCAACTTTCTCTGATGGTGAGCCATGAGTCACTCCCCTCTGAAACCCGACATTCTGATCTTCGGCGGCGGCATTGCCGGCCTGTGGCTGATCAACCGGCTCAACGCGGCCGGATACCAGTGCCTGCTGCTTGAAACCGACACCCTGGGCGGCGACCAGACCCTGGCCAGCCAGGGCATCATTCACGGCGGCCTCAAGTATGCCCTGGGCGGCAACCTGTCCAGTGAATCGGAATCCATTGCCGCCATGCCGGACCGCTGGCGTGCGGCCATGGCCGGCGACGATCCGGTGGACCTGTGCCAGCTGCAAGTGCTCAGCGATACCCAGCACATGTGGTCCAGTGGTTCCGTGGCCTCGCGCATGACCAACTTCTTCGCCAGCAAGATGCTGCGTGGGCGCATCGAAAAACTGAAGCGGGACCATTTCCCTTCCGCTCTGGCGGACAAGGCCTTCAAGGGCAATGTCTACAAGCTGGATGATCTGGTCATCAACACCGAATCATTGATCGACACCCTGGCCGCGCCGGTGCGTGAGCGCCTGCTGGCCTTCGATATGGAACGCGATTCTCTGGAATGGGGAGAGCAAGGGCTGAAAGCGGTAACCGTCAATGGCCAGCGTATCGAACCGGCCCTGACCATCCTGTCCGCCGGCAATGGCAACCCGGCATTGCTGGACGGTGCCCATCAGGCCCGCCTGTTGCCCGAGGAACACAGCCAGTTACGGCCGCTGAAAATGTTGCTGGTGAAGCACGATCTGGGCCACCGCCTTTACGCCCACTGCGTCGGCACCAGCAACAAGCCGGTGCTCACCGTGACCACCCATGACTGCCCGGATGGCAAGGTGGTCTGGTATCTGGGCGGCGACCTGGCCGAGCGGGGCGTGGAACGCAGTGACCAGGAACAACTGGCCGCCGGCCGAGACGAAATGAAGCTGTTGTTTCCCTGGCTCGATTTCAGTCAGGCCGAATTCGCTGTCCTCAACGTGACCCGCGCCGAACCGAAACAACAGGCGCTGGTAAAACCGGACAACGCCTACGCCCACCGCGATCACAACCTGATCGTCGCCTGGCCCACCAAACTCACCCTGGCCCCGGATCTGGGCGACAGAGTGATGGCGTTGGTCAAAGAAAGCGGGCTGGAACCGGGGACACCGCTAACGGTACCGGCAGCGCTGGAACAGGCGCCCATGGGCGTGCCGTACTGGCACCGCTGTTTTTGATCCCCCTGCAGGAGCGCCGCTTGAGGCGCGAACCTGCTTGCGACGGCTTTCCCAAGTACAATTCGCGCCTCAAGCGGCGCTCCTACAGCGAGAATGTTTCAGGAGACTTCATGTCCTTCATGCGCCCGCTGGGCAACACAGGGTTAACCGTCAGCGCTCTCGGCCTTGGCACGGTAAAGATCGGCCGCGACAAGGGCGTGAAATATCCCAGCGCCTTCACCATTCCCGATGACAAGTCGGTGGTGGAATTGATCGCCCGGTCCCGGGACCTGGGCCTGAACCTGATCGACACCGCACCGGCCTATGGCCGCAGCGAAGAGCGCCTGGGACAACTGCTCCGCGATCGCCAGCACTGGGTCATCGTTACCAAGGTGGGCGAGGAGTTCGACAACGACAGCGGCGACAGCCACTTCGATTTCTCCCCGGAACATGTACGCACCTCGGTGGAACGCAGCCTCAAGCGACTCAATACCGACTACCTGGATTGTGTGCTGGTGCATTCCGACGGCAACGATCTGGACGTCCTCAACATGGGCACCCTGGATGCCCTCAACGATCTGAAAAAAGCCGGCCTGATCCGCGCCACCGGCATGTCCAGCAAGACCGTGGCCGGCGGTATCGACACCCTCAACCAGGCAGACGTGGCCATGGTCACCTACAACCTGGCCCATGATGAAGAGCTACCGGTGATCGAACACGCCGCCGCCCGGAACAAGGGCATCCTGATCAAGAAAGCTTTTGCCAGCGGCCACCTGCACAACCAGGGAAAGGACCCGGTGCAGGAAAGCATGAACAAGATCCTTGGCACCCCCGGCGTCGGCAGTATTATTGCCGGCACCATCAACCCGCAGCACCTGCGGGAGAACGTGGAAAAAGCACGCCGCGCCTGCGGCGAATAACAAAAAAAGGAAACACTATGCGCAGCTTACTCAGTATCGCGCTGTTATTACTGGCCTCAGCCGGCCAGGCCGACAAGGTCTATCTTCTGGAAAACGCACCCAGCGACTGCCGGGCCGGCGATACCGTTACTATAGAAACCGGCGGCAAACTTCAGGGCCTGCTGTTCAGTGACGCCTGGATCGAAAACAACGCCAAAAAGAAACTGTTCAAGGCCATCAGGAAAGCCGACGGCAACCGGGCAGTCCTGAAAGACCGGCGCGTATTTCTGATGGATAACCATCATCGCGGGATTCAACGCATTGAGCTGGAAGCCTGGACCTGGCGCTGTGAAGGGCAATTAAAAATTGATAATGAATAATTGATAATGGAAAGCCGCCAGGGTTCGAGACCGCAGGCTGCGTTGCAAGCGCCGCGCTTGCGCTGACCTTACCCGACTGGTGTAGGGTGGGTTAGCCCGAAGGGCGTAACCCACCAGTTAACCCACCGCTTCCAATGGCTGCTGGCCCAATGCCACCGACGCCGCCTGATGTCCTTGCCAATAGCCCTGCTCCAGCTTCTGCCCATTGGTGGTCAACCGGCTCACCGGAAAATCCCGGCCCGGCGCAATCACGGTTACCCGACAATCCGCCGGCGGATTATCAATAAAGTCCAGCGCGTCATTGTAGGCTTGCGAGCGCTTGAGCATGCCCGCATACAAACCCGGCATATCCTTGACCCAGGGTTTCAGCAGCGGCGTCAACGCGCTGGGTTTCTTGCGATAGCCCTGATGCCGCGACAGCACCACGGTGATATCCCTGGCGCCCTGCTCATAGGCCCAACGCACCGGAATGGAATCGCCCAGCCCGCCATCAGTCATGGGATGCCCGTTCACCGTGGGGAATTGCCGGTAAGCAAAAGGAATGGAACAGGACGCCGTCATGATCTCGTTCAGGTTATCCGGCGTCGCCTGATGGTAACGAGGCGCTCCATCTTCCACCGAGGTGGTGACCACCCATAACGGCGTCTGCGACTGCCAGTGCCGGCCCAGATTGAGCGGCACATCCTGCAAGGATTGATGCCATAACCAGTGCACGTCACACAGATGACCGCCGCTCATGAAACGCTGCCAGTTGATGAACTCAGCCCGGCAGGCGTGATCAGTAATGATGTGCCGACTGCGCCCATGATCCCCGGCCAGGTAACCAATCAGATTGGTAGAGCCGGCGGACACGCCCACCGCAAAATCGAATTCCCGGTACTCATTTTCCAGAAAGGCATCCAGCACCCCGGCGGCAAAAATACCGCGCATGGCGCCTCCTTCCACAACCAGCGCTCGCGAAGACATGCACGCCTCCTGTTGGATCCGACTTCCTTATCAACTCTGTCAAAACGCGGCCAAAAGCGGAAATAGCACAGCCCTTTTCCCGCCATCGTTGCCGGCAATAGCAGTGCCAAACCGCAACGCAACCTTTTGCACTCTTACAGCGCAGCTGCATCAGCGTGGCGCATACCAGCCTGAAGGCTCCCGCCGATAACGTCAGCCCTCAGAGATTTAATTTTTGTAAAAACAATCACTTAAATTATTTCCATTCGTTTGGCACCGCCTTTGCACAAGTCCGCATACCAACTTGTGTACAACTAGGTGTGCTAACGAATGATTGGCTGGACTCTTCAACAATGGCAGGCGGCCTACCGCAGCGGTGACCTCACCCCGGTACAGGCCATGAAACAACTGGCGACACTGCTGCACGACAGCGAGCGCGCCCTGTGGATTCACCTGCTGGACGAGTCCTCTCTGCTTGCCCAGGCCAATGCCCTGACCGACCCGGATCTGCCTTTATACGGCGTGCCTTTTGCGGTGAAGGACAATATCGATGTGGCCGGCATTCCCACCACCGCCGCCTGCCCCGCCTTTGCCTACATCCCGCAGGAAGACGCCACCGTGGTCAGACTTCTGCGCGAGGCCGGCGCCATTGTGGTGGGCAAAACCAACCTGGATCAGTTCGCCACCGGCCTGGTTGGCACCCGCTCCCCTTACGGTGAGGTACCCAACCCTTTCAACCCCGACTACCTCAGCGGCGGCTCCAGTTCCGGCTCCGCTGTCAGTGTCAGCCTGGGGCTGGTGCCTTTCTCCCTGGGTACCGACACCGCTGGCTCCGGGCGAATTCCCGCTGCCTTCACCAATACCGTGGGCCTGAAACCCACCCGCGGTGCCGCCAGTACCAAAGGTGTGGTGCCAGCCTGTCGAACACTGGACTGTGTCAGCGTCTTTGCGCTGAACGTAGAAGACGCCCAGAGCGTTTACCGCATCATCGGCCAGTTCGATAGCGCCGATGCCTACTGTCGCCAGGCACCGTCGCGCCAGAACACCAGGCTGCCGCCTCGCCCCCGACTGGGCATCCCCAGGGACCTGCCCTGGTTCGGTGATACCCGGGCGAAAGCGCTCTGGGAACAGCAACTGGAAAGCCTCAGCCGCATTGCCGAACTGGTTACCGTGGACACCATGGTGCTGCAGGATGCTGCCGCCCTGCTCTATCAGGGGCCCTGGGTCGCCGAGCGTTTCACCGTCACCGAAGCCCTGCTGCACAGGCAGCCGGACGCAGTACTGCCGGTCATTCGCGACATCCTCGAACCGGCCGCACAACTCAGCGCCGTTGACAGTTTCCGTGCCCAATACCGGCTGGCCGAACTCAAGCGCCAGTCCGACACCCTGCTGGCGGAGGTAGATGCGTTACTCCTGCCCACGGCGCCGGGGATCTACACCCGCGACGCAGTGCGCGACGACCCCATCACCCTGAACAGCCAACTGGGCACCTGGACCAACTTCGTCAATCTGCTGGACCTGTGTGCGCTGGCCTTACCCGGCGGCTTTCGGGATGACGGTCTGCCCGGGGGCGTCACCCTGATCGCCCCGGCCTGGAACGACCATGCCCTGGCCGAATTCGGACAACGCTGGCAACAACACCAGCCCTGGCAGGCCGGCGCCACCGGACTGGATCTGCCCGCGCCGCAAACACCCACCACCATTGACGATGACAACACCATCACCGTGGCCGTAGTCGGCGCCCACCTCACCGGCATGCCACTCAACAGCCAGCTCACCGAGCGTGACGCGGTGCTGCTGGAAGCCACTCACACCGCACCCTGCTACCGCCTCTACGCCCTGGCCAACACGGTACCTCCCAAGCCCGGCCTGATCCGCAATGAAAAGGACGGCGGCGCCAGCATTCCCATAGAACTGTGGCAAATGCCGATCGAACACTTCGGCAGCTTTGTCGGCCTGATTCCCGCCCCGCTGGGCATCGGCAGCCTGGAAACCGTGGATGGCCGCTGGGTGAAGGGCTTTATCTGCGAGCCCTGGGCCATCGATGACGCCACCGACATTACCGAACTGGGCGGGTGGAGACACTACAGTGCTTCACTCCATCAGACCGCTTCTCGATAAAGACGGCCCGCTACAGAGTGAAACCGATGGAAACAACGTCATGACTCTATCTCCCAGTAACAGACAACCTAGCCTGTCAGAACAGATCTATGCCCGGCTCAAGCAAGATATCTTTGATTTTCGTCTGCTGCCCGGAGACCGTTTCACCGAAAACCACATAGCCGAAAAAATGGGCTCCTCACGCACACCCGTTCGCGAAGCGTTGTTTCGCTTGCAGCGTGAATCGTATGTGGATGTCCTGTTCCGCAGCGGCTGGCAGGTGAAACCGTTTGATTTTCGCTATTTCGAAGAACTCTACGGTGTCCGCACCGCTCTCGAATGCGCGGCAGTGGACACCCTCTGCAAGCTCCCAAGGGGAGCTGCAGCAAACCAAACGCTGCAGCAACTGATGCAACAATGGAGCCTCTCACCCATCGAAAGACTGACGGACGGCCCTGCCGTCGCCGTCATGGACGAGAACTTCCACGGCCAACTTGTCGCCGCCGCGGGCAACCGGGAAATGGAACGCATTCATCAGGATCTTACCGAACGACTGCGTATCATCCGGCGCCTGGATTTCACCCAGCAAGACCGCATTGCGGCCACCTATGACGAACACGCCGCCATCCTCAAGGCCGTTGAGAATGGCCAGGCTGAAGATGCCAAGCATCATCTGCAGAGCCACATCGAATCCTCCCGACATGCCGTCCGCAACATTACCCTGCACATGCTGCAGGAAGCCCATGCTAACAATCAGAACACTGCTGCAATCAGAAGCCATATTCATAGGGGAGGGGCCACTACCGCCGCAATACCACAGCCGGATAGCTCTTCCTGAATCACCGCTTTCACGGGTTGCTCCTGTGCGTCGATACCCTAGTCAGCTTACACTGGCCGCCTTGCACACTGACAGGCGACCACAATGCTCAACCGGATGACCCAATTGTTCCCGCTATGGGCCCTGTTGTTTTCCCTGCTGGCCTACTGGCAACCTGCCCTGCTGGTCGGCGGCAAGGACGCTATTGTGCCATTGCTCATGCTGATCATGTTCGGCATGGGCCTGTCGCTCACCTGGGAGGATTTTCAGCGGGTGCTGCGCCAGCCGGGAATTATCGCCCTGGGGCTGCTGCTGCAGTACAGCCTGATGCCATTGCTCGCCTTTGCCATCGGCATCGCCCTGCAGCTGCCCCAGGAATTACTGGTGGGGCTGGTACTGGTGGGCGCCTGCCCCGGCGGCACTGCGTCCAATGTGATCGCCTATCTGGCGCGGGCGGATGTGGCCCTGTCCGTGGCCATTACCTTTGCCTCTACCCTCGTGGCGGTGGTTGCCACGCCTTTACTGACCTGGGTGTATCTAGGCGAGCGCATTCCGGTGCCCATCGATGGCATGCTGATTTCATTGCTGCAAATCGTGCTGCTGCCGGTGACCGTGGGCTGCTTTCTCAACACCCGCTTTGCCCGCCAGCTGGCACCGCTGCGGGATGTCTTTCCGCTGGTTTCCGTGGCGGCCATTGTGGTGGTGATCGGGATTATCGTGGCACTGAACCAGGGACGCATTGCCCAGGCAGGCATTGCCATCTTTATTGCGGTGGTGGCCCACAACGGTCTCGGCCTGGCCAGCGGCTACGGCATCGCACGGCTGTTGCGCCTGGATAAAAAGCGCGCCCGCACCCTCGCCATTGAAGTGGGCATGCAGAATTCCGGGCTGGGAGTGGCTCTGGCGGTGAAGCACTTCAGTGCCATGGCCGCGCTACCCGGTGCGCTATTCAGTATCTGGCACAATTTGTCCGGATCCTTCCTGGCCACAATCTGGCAACATGATACTTCTGGTTCAAACATTTGTAGCGACAACGAATAACATCATTAGCAAAATCACTTGGGAGCAAGGCCCTGCCCATAAAAAAAGCGGACCAGAGGCCCGCTTTGATATTGCTCACAACCTGAATCAGTCGATCACGCTGCTACCCGCTCCAGCGCTGATATCCTTGAGGATAACCGTGCCCGTGGCCGAACCATCGGACACCCAAGGCTCCAAGCCTGAACTGCCATCATTCGCAATGAACAGGTACTTGTTGCCCAGCTCACCATTCACGGTGGGAGGCACCTGATACATAAACGCCAGCGGGAAAGGCTCCGAACCTGCACCCGCCGCAGTATCATTGATATCCTTGACCAGCTCCGTCCCCTGCGAGGTGCCATCGGTCTTCCACAGTTCGGTACCGAAATCACTGCCACCGGCGCCCTCGGTATCCGCCGCAAAGAACACGGTACCGTTAGCCTCCACCATGGTCCAGGCTTCAACATCAGAGAAGGAATAATCTCCCGTGCTACGCACTGCCGGATCAATTTCTGCAGTGCCACTGGTGTTATCGATGCGCAGCAGATACGGGGTTACCCCGGCTTGCTCCACGTACATAAACACACCCAGTGAGGTGCCTACCAGCCGATCTTCATAAGGCTTATTCGCTTCGCTGGCGGTCAGGTTGGTTACCGTGCTGCCGTCATACTCGAAGATATTCAGGTCTGTGGTGTTGGTTCCCTTATCCGCAACGAAATACACCTTGCCGTTGCTGATTACCACATTCTCAGTAATATCGAGCCGTACCGTGCTGCCACCATCATCAAAGGCTACTTCCTCGATATTGCCATCTTGATCCAGCTCGTACAGACGAGTTTCTGCATCGGTGGCGTTAAAACGCCCGGTAAACAGCAGCTTGCCGTTATAACCCAACCAATCATCATCGCCAATCAGTTGCGGGTATTTCGTCAGAGAGCCGCCGATGATGGTGTCGTTATTGGTGGCGATCTTCGCGGTTCCTGCCGTGGTACCATCGGTGAAGTAGACATCGCCGGCAGGCTGATCAAAGAAGAACAGGCCGCCATCCACCGGGGTCAGGGACTCAGGCGCCGTATTGCTGGTCGGGTTGCCGTTAATATTTGACGACAACACTACTGAGTCATTAGTAACGGGGTCGAAAACCACCAGCTCGCGGCCAAACTGATCCACCACAGCATTCATAAACAATTTTCCAGCCGCCGGCACCATATTGTGCGGCTGACCGTTGCCATTGGGATAGATGTCCGCCACACGCTCGGTGCCCGCGCCGGTGCCGTCGGTGGCCCACAGCTCCACATCGCCGTTGCTGTCCTTGCCTGCAAAGTAGAACGTGCCGTCTAGCTCCGCCATGTAACCACCGCCGAAACGACCCACTTCAAAACCGTTGTTATTGTCATCAACAATCTTGCTGGTGCCGGCAGGGGTACCGTCCGTTTTGTAAAGGTATTCCGTGGGAAGCGCCGCCCTTGCCGTGGCACGGAGCACCGCAATGGCGCCGGCGCTTTCAGCCGCAGGAAATACCACAAAGCCATTGCCCCCTTCTGCCACGGTGGTGCCACCGCCGCCAGAGCTGGAAGAACCGCCACCACAGGCGGTCATCATGGTGGCCACGCCGATGGCGGCAGCCAGTTGAGTGAGTTGCTTGTTGATCATTACGTTTACCCCGATTAGTGACTCATCCCAGAGAGAGGCTCATTAGAGCATCGGGGGGAACGCCGCTTCTTCACCCTGATGGGTGAATTTCACCGGGGGACACTTACACGCCGTCATAATCGGGCTAGACTGGTAGTCGTCATTTTACAAACCTGCCAGCCATGCCAGAAACCCTTCGTCGTGCGGTGACGGAAAACCGCGAACGCATCCTTCAGGAGCGCCACAACCTGTTCATGGAAGAGGTGGGGTCACGCATGGTGCTGTCGTTTTTTATTGCGGCGGCACTGCCATTATTTTTTCTGGAGATGCGTACCGAACCGCCCTTTATCGGCTGGTATACCGTGCTGCTTTGTGTCGCAGCACAATCGCTTTTCCTGATCCGGTTTTACAGCGCCCATCGGGAACACGAAGCGCCTAAAACCCGAAAATGGCATCGACTAAACCTCTACCTGGCCGTGATCTGGGCGATGCTCTGGTCAAGTTTCCCTTATCTCTTTCTGCAAGGGGCCACGCCGGTAACCCTGCTGACCTGTCTGGTTATCCTGTCGGTGGCCACCTCGATTCCGTCCGTGTCCATGGGGGTCTATCCAGATATTTTTATCGGCTTCATTACTCCGGTCTATCTGGCCTGGCTGGCCTTTATTCTGGTTTACGTACCGGAAGCACCCGGGATCATCAAAATGATCCCGCTAATCAATCTTATTTTCATGGCGCTGTTCAGCCTTTACATCCACCGCTCACAAATCAGCACCATTGCCCTGCGCATTGAAGCCGAGCAGGCCAGTGAACGGGCCAGCAAGGCCAGCGAAAGCAAGACCCGCTTTCTCGCTGCGGCTAGCCACGATCTGAGGCAACCGCTGCAGGCGGCCACCTTGTATGCCGCCATGCTGAAGAACAATGCCGCCCCACAACCCGAGATCGTCGCCAAACTGGATACCGCCATTGCCTCCTGCAATGAACTGCTGGGGCACTTGCTCATGCTGTCACGCTTGCAGTCACAGCGACTGAAACCGCGTAAGCGTATTATCAATCTGCTCGATACCCTGCAGCCGATCCTTGATGAGGTACGCCCCCAGGCAAGCGCCAAGCAACTGACGGTGGTCACCGAAAACCTGGCCGGCCAGCACATTTTCACCGATGGCATCATGTTCGCCCGTATTGTTCGCAACCTGATCAGTAATGCCCTCAAGTACACCGAACAGGGGCACATTCGTATCGTCGCCCGGCAGCAAGACAAACAATTGTTGCTGGACATCGAGGATACCGGCATCGGCATTGACGACATTTACCAGTCTGACGTGTTTGAGGAATTCATGCAGATAGACAATGACCAACGTTCGATCCAGAACGGACTGGGGTTGGGCTTGGCCATTGTCAGCCGGCTGGGTGCCCTGTGCGAGATCCCGGTGCAAATGCGGTCTCGGAAGGGGGAAGGCACCACCTTCACCTTGACGTTACCGGCGGCGGCCACCTGCCTGCCGCCGCCCGCTGACAACGTGGTCAATGCGCTGCCGCTGTTTGAAACACTGACAGTGCTGTTGATAGATGATGACAAACGCGTCACGGAAGCCCTGAGCGGCCTGCTGGGCAGTTTGGGCGCAACGGTATCTGCTCACCATTCACTGGAACCGGCCATGCAGGCATTGAAAGAGCGCGGCTCACCGCCATCAGTGGTGATCACCGATGATCAGATTGGGCCGCATACCAATGCTGGCTCGGTGATCGAAGCTGTCACCGCCTTATTTCGTCAGCCCGTGCCAACACTCATCATTACCGGCAACACCAATCCGGATTTTATCCAGACTCTGCCGGATGACATCGATGTGCTTTTCAAGCCGGTGGCAGCAGATGCGCTGACCGCAAAACTGGAAGAGATGCTGGCGCCCAGCAGCGCAGCCTAAAGCAGCCCCATCTGGCGGGCTTTTTCGATACAGGCAGTGCGGTTGGCCACATCCATTTTTTCGTAAAGCAGGCGCAGGTGAGTCTTGATGGTGTTCACGCTGACAAACAGCTGGCGGGCGATTTCCTTGTTGCCATGGCCTTCCTGAAGCATGGCCAGAATGGCAAGTTGCTGACGAGTGAGGGTGAGCGCTTCTTCCGGGCCAGAGCCAGCCATCAGCCGGAAGGATTCAGAAAAATAGCTACGGCCAGTCATGACTTCACGAATGGCAAACAGGATCTGTTCTACCGATTCACTTTTGTCCACGAAGCCATTGACCTTCAACTGCACGGCCCGGCGCACGGTGGTTTCTGTGGCAGAGCCAGAACACACCAGCACTTTAGCCTCGCCCATCAGGCGGCCAATCAAGCTCCACAGGGTAAGCCCATCCAGATCAGGCATGGCCTGATCAAGAATCACGAGATTATACTCTGGTAATAATTGGCGATTATCCAGCAACCACTTTGGCTGCTCGCAAGTGGTAATACTCGCCTCTGCATAGGCATGCTTGAGCGTAATGCTTAACGCATCAGCAAACAGCTGATGATCGTCCACAATCAAAATCTTCAACGGTACTGCCTTATCCCGATCCTGGTTATAAGCTTATTAGACAGTGAAGATTATTTCCACGGCAAGTCCTTGCATTCAACGAGCACAACCGCGCCGCGACGGCACAACGATAGATCGACAAGGCCTTTCGAGCGCATTTTACGGCGCAAGCCGCTCCCTCACCCAACTCCCGTCCGCCTGTTTGCGGTAACGGAAACGGTCATGCAGTCGGCTTGGCCGACCGTGCCAGAACTGGATTTCCGTGGGCGTGATGCGATAGCCACCCCAGTTGGCAGGTCGGGGCACTGGCGCTTCCGGGTGCTGCTGTTGCAAGGCTTCCACTTCCGCTTCCAGCCATTCCCGGCTGGTCGGCTGGCTTTGCGGGGAAATGGCCGCGCTGATCTGGCTGGCGTAGGGTCGCGACGCAAAGTAGCTTTCCGATTCCTCTTCATCCACCTTGCTGGCTTCACCGATCACAATCATCTGCCGGTCAAAGGGCTGCCAGAACATGGTGAACGATACCTTGGCATTGGCCGCAATCTCTTCACCCTTGCGGCTGTCGTAATGGGTAAAAAAGGTAAAGCCGCCGCCTTCGATCCCTTTCAGTAATACCACCCGGGTAGAGGGTTGGCCGTCAGCACTGACCGTGGCCAGGGTCATGGCGTTGGGCAGCGGGAACCCGGCTTCAATGGCTTCATCCACCCAGCGCCGGGCCTGCTCTACGGGATTGTCGTGGAGGTGTCCTTCGCTAAGGCCCTCGGCATGATATTCTTCGCGTACGTCTTTCATGGTCTCCCCGGCGTTTAGACTGAGCAAGCAGTATAGCGCCGCTACCGTGAAGACACCGAACCGGGATCAAGAAAACCATGCTGGATACCTCCGCCGAAAACCGCCGTCGCCATTCTCTGGACCCACATCAGCCGGTGTGGCTGTTTGGCTATGGTTCTCTGATCTACAAGGCGGACTTCCCCTTTCTGGAACGACGGCCCGCGACCATCCACGACTGGGCACGTCGTTTCTGGCAGGGATCCCATGACCATCGTGGCACCCCGGACCGCCCCGTCCGGGTGGTCACCCTGATTCAGACACCGGGCGCCCTCTGCACCGGTATGGCGTACCGGATTACCCCGGATGTGTTCGAGCATCTCGACCATCGGGAGAAAAATGGTTACCTGCGCTTTCGCACTCCACTGACTTTTGCCGACGGGGATCAGGCGGACGGTCTGGTCTATATTGCCACCGAGGACAATGCCGCTTTTCTCGGCCAGACCGACGAACTGCTGATTGCCCGTCACATCGCCACCAGCCAGGGCCCCAGCGGCAGCAACCGGGATTATCTGCTGCAGCTGGCCGAGGCGTTGCGGGACATGGACGCTGACGACGACCATGTCTTTACCATCGAACGGCACCTGCTCAGCCTGTAGGCTTTGCCGTCTCCCGTTGGCGCTTTGCTCGCAAAGCGAAGGCTTCTGCCGGTCCGGGGTCTGAGATTCGCTTTGCATGCAAAGCTCCAACAGCGGCATTCACACCGCCTGCATATACCGATCCCAATAGCCATGCTGCGGCTCAATCTGCTCCACCACATCCACCCATAACCCGGACGGGTCACGCAGGCCGAAGCGGCGCTGACCGAAAGGCTCGTCGCTGAGCGGGTAATCCACCTGGCCGTCACTGGCCTGGAAATCCGCCAGCGCCTGACGGGCATCCTCCACTTCGATCTCCAGGCACAGTCCCTGCCCGCCAAAGGTCTCCGGGCCCGGTGGGGCTGAGGGATGATCCGGGCTCATGAACGCCACCACGCTGCCCTGCTGCTCGTCACCCAGCAGCACAAACCAGTCGCTGTCGAACAGCACATCCAGGCCGAAATGCTGTTGCCAGAAATCCCGGCAGGCCACTTTATGCTCGGTGACCACGATGGGGTAACGGTCGCTGATCTTCATCTGATACCTCCTTGTGAATAAAACAGACAATCAGTCTGTTTTGAGTAAATAAAAACAAACTGGTAGTCTGTTTGTCAACCAGAAGAGGACATCATGGCCACCAATGCCCAACGTCGCGCCCAGACCCGCGGCTGTCTGATCAATGCCGCCCGCCACCTGTTTGCCGAGCAGGGCTACGCAGACACCAGCACGGAGACGATTCTGTCCGGTGCCGGGGTGACCCGGGGCGCCATGTATCACCACTTTCGCAACAAGGCGGAGCTGTTCGAAGCGGTTTGCGATCTGCTCAGCCGGGAAGCCATGGCCGCCATCGAGAAAGCCGTGGCCGGGCAGCGCGGCAGCCTGGCCACCCTGAAGGCCGGCAGCCTGGCCTGGGTGGATTTCATGGCCCGGGATGATGTGCGACGCATCCTGGTCGTCGAGGCGCCCTCGGTGCTGGGTCAGGAGCGTTGGCGGGCCCTGGACGAGCGTTACAGCTTCCCGCTGTTGCGTGAGGGCATCCGTGAAGCCATGGAAGAAGGCGCCCTGCACTTTTCCGGCAGCGCCGAAGGACTGGCCGTGTTGCTCAACGGCGCCATGAATGCACTGGTACTGAATGACCCCTGGGCCGAGAATCTGCCCCGCTTGCGCCGGGATCTGCTGGCGCTGTTCGATTGCTTTAGTGGAGAGACCCCATGAGCGCCTGCCCCTGCCAGTCCGGACTGGACTACGCACACTGTTGCCAGCCCCTGCACCAGGGCAAACCGGCGGGCTCGCCGGAAGCGCTGATGCGCTCGCGGTTTTGCGCCTTTGCGTTGAAAAATACCGACTACATCGCCCGGAGTTGGCACCTGAGCCAGCGCCCTGTCGGGCTGGACCTGGATAACCACCAGCAGTGGCTGGCTCTGGAGATCATTGCCAGTGGCGAAGAGGGAGATACTGGCTGGGTACACTTTCGCGCCACCAGCAAGGACCGCCAGGGCTTGAGCGTACTCGAAGAGCGCTCGCGCTTCGTGCGCGAAAACGGCCACTGGTATTACCTGGACGGCACACCCTCGGTGAGCACGATAAAGCTGGGCAGAAACGATCCCTGCCCCTGTGGAAGCGGCAAGAAATTCAAAAAGTGTTGTGGGTGAAGGAAGTAGTTGAAAGTTCAAAGTGTAAAGTTAAAAAGCGCGGACTGAATGGTCGGGAAACGGGCAGGGCGTGCCCGCGATTCATCCTCAAAGCTCGGGCAAGGCCTTTCCGGCTAGCCCCGACCAATTCGCGCTTTTTAACTTTGAACTTTCAACTTTTAACTTACCTCCCCAGTTACTGAAACGACAGCAGCCCATCTTCCACCGGCTCTTCCAGCAGGATGTGCTTGTCCTTGCCGTAATGGTTCACCACCTTCCACGGGTGATGTCGCCCCTGGCGCGGCAGTTTATGGCTTGAACGTTTCACGTACCCGGAGGCCAGGGCATCCATGATGGATCTGTCTGCCAGGGTCAGATCGCTGTCCCCTTCCGGGGTGACGACCGTCAGCCCTTCCGCGTCCATGTAATTGAGCAAGCGGCAAATATAGGCCGAGGCGATGTCCGCTTTCAGGGTCCAGGATGCATTGGTATACCCGAATATCCAGGCCATGTTCGGCACACCTTCCATCAGTACGCCCTTGTACGTCATCCGCTCACTCACATCCAGAGGCTCGCCATCCAGGGACAGGCTCATTCCCCCCAGCACCTGCAGGTTCAGACCAGTGGCGGCAATGATGATATCCGCATCCAGCTCCCGGCCGGATTTGAGACGAATCCCCTTTTCCGTAAAGGTATCGATATGGTCGGTCACAATATCGGCTTTGCCTTCGCGCAAGTCCTTGAACAGATCCGCATCCGGCACTGCGCAGAGTCGTTCATCCCAGGGCTGATAAACGGGCTGGAAATGCGTCATGTCGAAATCCTTCCCCACATGACGTTTCACGTTGGATAACAGCATCTTGCGGGTAAAGTCGGGGTACTTTTTCGCGATCACATAGATCAGCCGCTGCAACTTGATATTGCGCCAGCGGGCCATGCGGTAGACCCAGCCGGACGGCAGCACACGATCCAGCAATTCAGAAAATTTGTCGTAGGCGGGAACAGAAAAGATATAGGACGGTGATCGCTGCAGCATGGTGATGTGGGATGTGTCCTCCGCCATGGCCGGCACCAGTGTCACTGCAGTGGCACCGCTGCCAATCACCACCACTTTCTTGTCTCGGTAATCCAGGTCTTGCGGCCATTGCTGTGGATGCACGCAGGTTCCCTGAAACCGCTCCATGCCGGGAAAATCAGGCAGATAACCCTGATCATAATTATAGTAACCGGTGCAGCCGATCAGAAAGCGGGACACAAAGGTTTCCGTTTCTCCGCTGTCTTCGCGCTCCGCCGTCACGGTCCAGTGTTTCTCTGTAGAGGACCATGCCGCCCCGGTGACTTTGAGACCATAATGAATATGTTGGCTGACGCGATATTCATCGGCGGTCTCGTGAATATAGTTGCGAATAGATGGCCCATCCGCCAGCACCTGCAGTTCATTCCAGGGGCGAAAACCGTAGCCGAAGCTGAACATGTCCGAGTCGGAGCGTATGCCGGGATAACGAAACAGGTCCCAGGTGCCACCCATGGCCTGACGCCGCTCCAGAATGGCAAACGTCTTGCCGGCGCATTCTTTCTGCAGGTGACAGGCGGCTCCGATTCCGGAAAGCCCGGCACCAATGATCAGCACATCAAATTCCTGCTGGCTGCTTTTTTTATTCATCCGCTGTCTCCCGAAAAATTCGCAAAACCCGGCCCTGCGGCTTCTGCAGGGGCAACAGTAACGCTTACGCTTCCTCCCTATCCCAACGTAATTTATCGCTGTTAACAATCCTTTTTATTCACACCACCGCACTGCAAATTCTTTCCGCGAAAAGATCCGCAAGGTTGCCAAGTTAATACAAACCATCGCTTGGCCACTCGCAACATTGGGTATAGCTTGAAACTGAAACCGCGATTTCATCGCGGCGCATGACGTGAGCCTTTGCCGCCACGCTGAAATCAGCGATTCAGGTTCAAAGTGATAACTTTGCATGCAGGGTGGAGACATGAAATCAGCAGAACAAACCACCGCGTTTACAGACTGGCATGATGGTAAACGTTACCTCTGGTTACTCAGCCCCGCCATTCCAGTGCTGGCTGTGTCGTTTCTACTCATCTACATGTTTATTTGGGACTGGCCCGGCCTGCTCTGGGGTGGCCCCTTGCTGGTGTACGGTCTCATTCCCCTCGCCGATTGGGTCATCGGCACCGACACCAACAACCCGCCTGAATCCGCCGTCCCGCAACTGGAAGACGACAAGTATTATCGCTTGATCGTCTATGCCTATATTCCCACGCAATATCTTGCCACCATCATGGGGGCCTGGCTGGTCGCCCAGGGGCAAACGCCGTTATGGGGATTGGTGGGTCTTGTCTTCAGTGTCGGCGCAGTTAACGGCATTGCTATCAACACCGCCCATGAACTCGGCCACAAGAAGGGCAAAACGGAGCGCTGGCTGGCCAAGATCACCCTGGCGCCGGTGGCTTACGGCCATTTCTTTGTGGAACACAACAAGGGCCACCACAAAAACGTGGCCACCCCGGAAGACCCGGCCAGTGCCCGCATGGGCGAATCCTTCTGGCGGTTCCTGCCGCGCACCATGATCGGCAGCGTCAAATCGGCATGGAGCATCGAAGCCCAACGGCTGGAGCGTTGTGAAGACCCGCTATGGTCCCTGAAAAACGAAAACCTGCAGGCCTGGTTGATGACAGTGGTGCTGTTCGGGCTGCTGACCCTGTGGCTGGGCTGGATCGTGCTGCCTTTCCTGCTGCTGCAGGCGTTCTACGGGGCATCTCTGCTGGAAGTGATCAACTACATGGAACACTACGGTCTGCTGCGCCAGAAGAAAGCCGACGGCCGTTATGAACGCTGCGAACCGAAACACTCCTGGAACAGCAACCACATCGTCACCAACCTGTTCCTCTATCAGCTGCAGCGTCACTCTGATCACCACGCCAACCCTACCCGGCGTTTCCAGGCCCTGCGCCATTTCGATGACAGCCCACAGCTGCCCTCCGGTTACGCCTCCATGCTGATGCCGGCCTACTTTCCCTTCGTCTGGTTCCAGAAGATGGACCCGCTGGTGTACCAGCACTACAAGGGTGACCTGACCCTGGCCAACCTGCAGCCGGACAAGCGGGAAAAGCTGCTAAAAAAATGGCAACAGCCGGCGGTTACCTATCACAGCGCCGACTCGGAACCGGATGTGGCCGAAGGCGCCGTGGCCGAAGCCCGCCAGGCGGAACAGGAAATCGATACTCCGCACCAGTTCCAGTGCCCCAATTGCGGCTATGTGTATGACGAGAGTCGCGGCGAAGAAAAAGAAGGGTTCCCGCCGGGCACCCGCTGGCTGCAGATTCCCAACGACTGGCCGTGCCCGGATTGCGCGGTGCGCGAAAAAGTGGATTTTGTCCTCAGGAAACACTGAGAGGACAACCCCGGCGAACCTATATCCCCCCCCGTGTACGCCGGGGTCTTTTACAGCGCCCCCTCCTTGCGCATGGCGAGAGGGGGCATTCCAAACCAGCGTCGAAAGGTTCGGCTGAAGTTGGATGTATCCTGGTAGCCAAGCTTCTCGGCGATACGTTCTATGGGCAACTGGGTTTCTGTCAGCCACCAGGCTGCCAACTCGCTACGCACATCATCCAGCAATTGCTGATAACGGGTGTCTTCCGCTTTCAACTTGCGGATCAGCGTGCGTGGCGACATGGCAAACTTTTCCGCCATGACTTCCAGAGAAGGGAACTCTCCCTGACAATCCAGTAGCACCAGGCTGACCTGCTGACTGAACGGCCCGCCCTTTTCCAGCTGTTTGAGCTGGTGCTCACAATCACGGATGGCATTGCGGTGCATGGCCGGGTCTGCGGTCAGGCAAGGGGATGCCAGTTGCTCTGGTGGCACCTCAATCAGAAAGCACTCCGCATCAAACGCCACTGGACAACCGAGCAAACGCTCATAGTGCTCCGCCCAGGAGGGGCGCTCAAAAGGCAGGTGAACCCGCGCGTCGCGGGAGCGCCCGGCGGACACCGCATCCGTCATCTGGAAGTAACTGCCCAGTAGAGCGCCGAGCAAAAATTCCCGGCAATCCCCCAGATCCGTTTGCTCCTTCAACTGTAGACGGCCCCAGCCATCCTGCTCTTCAAACGTTAGCTGGATCAGCTGCAGGCGCACTCCCACATAGCGGGCCACCACTGACAACAGGGTGCGTATATCCGGAGCCGACACCACCGCATAACCCAGAGCGCCGTGGGATGATACCGGCGTATTACCGCCAATCTTCACTCCGATCCAGGGTTCCCGGGTCAACCGCAAGGCCCGACGGATCAACCGTGACAGCTGCTCCAGGCTGAGGTAGCGGTGCTCGCTCAACAATTCCTGCCAGGCCAGCCGGGTACCGGAAAAGATATCCCCGTCACTGAAACCTTCCTGTTTCAGGTGCGCACAGAGCACACGGCTATAGGTCGGATGAATGGCCGGTTTCAACCGGTCCATTTCCCCAAGCGCCATCAGATCCTCTCCCGTCAGTGAGTGAGCCCCTAGCCTACCCCTAAACGCCCTGTTTAATCTGTCACTTTATGACGATTTTTTGCCACCTCAAGGGGTGCTCGGCCACGCCTTTCGAGAACACTATGAAGGAACTCAGATACCACCAATAACCAATGAGGTCATACCATGAGTCAAGCTGGCGTATTTGTCGGCCCCTCCGGCGTTGAGTACCGCGATCGCAAGCGGCACCTCTGGATTGTGTCTCTTTTTGTTCCGGGCACCGTTTTCCTCGGCCCGCTATTGGTGATGGCAACCGGCGAGCCCTTGCTGCTGTGGTTGCCACTGGCATTTTATTATCTGGCCATCCCGCTGCTTGATATGCTGATTGGCCAGGATCGCAGCAACCCGCCGGAAGAGGTGGTGCCACAGCTCGAAGCAGATATGTTCTATCGGCGCATGACCTATGCCCTGGTGCCGATTCTGCTGAGCGCCTATCTGTTCGGCATGTGGTTTGTTGGCACCTACTCACTGCCACTGCACGGCATCATTGCCATGGTACTGCTCACCGGCACCATCTGCGGCGCAGCCGGTATCAACCTGGGCCATGAACTGGGCCACAAGAAAACGCGCACCGAGCGCTGGCTGGCCAAACTGGTACTGGCACCGCTGGGTTACGGCCACTTCCCTATCGAGCACAACAAGGGCCACCATCGTGATGTGGCCACACCGGAAGATCCGGCCTCCTCCCGGCTGGGTGAAACCATCTGGAAGTTCGCCCTGCGGGAAATTCCCGGCACCATGAAACGAGCCTGGCAGCTGGAAAAAGCGCGACTGCAGAAAGAAGGCAAAGCAGTCTGGTCCCTGCACAATGAGATCCTGCAACCGGGGCTGCTCAGTGTGATTATCTGGGGCAGCATCATCGCCCTGTTTGGCTGGAAAATGCTGCCCTTCATTGCCGCCGTTACCCTGTGGTCCTATCTGCAGCTGACGTCCGCCAACTACGTGGAACACTACGGTCTGCTCCGCCACAAGGATGCCAATGGTCGCTACGAGCGTACCCAGCCGCACCACAGCTGGAACAGTAATCACATGTTCTCCAACTGGGCGTCCTTCCACCTGCAGCGTCACTCTGATCATCACGCTCATCCCGCACGCCGCTACCAGAGCCTGCGCCATTTCGACGGCCTGCCGACGCTGCCCAACGGCTATTTCGGCATGTTCCTGATCAGCTATGTACCGCCTCTGTGGTTCAAGGTTATGGACCGACGGATGCTGGAACACGCCGGTTATGACGCCGCCAACATCAATTTTGATCCGGCACGGCGCGATGCACTGATTCGTAAATACCAGATCAAACAAGCCTCTTAGTCAGCACCAGGTATGGCATTTGCCCCATCCTCCTTGGTGGGGCTTTTTTATTCGCAAACCCCCTCTCAATTACAAAGTGTAGGGTGCACTGAGCCTAAGGCGAACTGCACCAATCCAGCGTTTGATGGTGCAGTTCGCCCTAGCTCAGTGCACCCAACGCAATCATTGGCCGCGGTCAGGCATTCAGAAGCAAGGCCTCGCGAATCCGCGATGAGCCTTTTGCCGGTTACGCTTACCCCTCTCAATCCCTTAGGATAGGTCCATCATTGGACAATCGTTCCGATTTCGCTTTGCGTTCATTTCCAAGGAGCTCCCATGAGTGATGCACAGTTTGACGTGGTGGTGTTCGGCGCCACCAGTTTTGTCGGCCAGATTCTCTGCCAATACCTCACTGACACTTATGGGGTGGATGGCGACCTGAAATGGGCGGCAGCCGGCCGCTCCAAAGACAAACTGGAACAGGTAAAAGCGCAACTGGGCCAGGCCGGCAGCGCGCTGCCATTGCTCAGCGCCGATGCCAACGACGCTGCCAGCCTGGATACCCTCTGCGCCCAGACCCGAGTGGTGGTGTCCACCGTGGGCCCTTACGCGCTCTATGGTGAACCCATGATTCGTGCCTGTGTAACCAGCGGCACCGATTACTGCGACCTGACCGGAGAAGTGCAGTGGATTGCCGCCATGCTGGAAAAATACGAAGACCAGGCCAAACAGAGTGGCGCGCGCATCGTGCATTGCTGCGGCTTCGATTCCATTCCCTCCGACATGGGCACCTACTTCCTCCAGCAGCAGGCCCAGGCCCGCTTCAAGGCCCCCGCCACCCGCGTGAAAATGCGCGTAAAAGTGGCCAAGGGCGGCGTGTCCGGCGGCACCGTAGCGAGCATGATGAACATCGCCGAAGAAGCCGGCAAAGATCCCGCCCTGCGCAAGAAACTGGCCAACCCCTATCTGATATGTCCGCCGGACCATGGCTTCAGCGCCCGCCAGGACAGCATCAGCATGCCGCGCAAGGATGAGGACTTCGATGCATGGGCAGCACCGTTCGTGATGGATGCCATTAACAGCCGCATCGTGCATCGCTCCAACGCCCTTAACGGCAAGGCCTACGGCAACAACTTCACCTACAACGAAGCCATGCTGGCCGGCCCTGGCATGGGCGGGCGCATGAAGGCCCTGGGTATCGGCACCGGTACCGGCCTGTTCTTCGCCGCCGCCGCCCTCAAACCGACCCGCTGGTTGCTGAACAAGTTCGTGGTGCCACAACCAGGCGAAGGCCCCAGCCCGGAAGCCCAGAAAGCCGGCTTCTATGACATCCGCTTTTTCGGCGTTACCGACAACAACGACAGCATCCGCGTGAAAGTCACCGGCGATGCGGACCCGGGCTACGGCTCCACCGCCAAACTGCTGGGCCAGGCTGCAGCCTGTCTGGCGCAGGATCTGCCTGCGGATGCCCCCGGCGGCTTCTGGACCACCGCGTCACTGCTCGGCGATTCACTGCTGAAACGCCTGCAGGAAAAAGCCGGCATGACCTTCACCGTGATCGATTGATATCGGCCCGGCAAATGCTTCGGAGCCACTGGGCACCCCCGTAACGCCCAAGCACTGATGGCATTACGTGGCTATCAAGAAAAAAGGATAAATAAGAAAGCACAGAGGCCGCGACCACAAATTGGGCGCGGCCTCTGTCGTCTGGATCTAAAAAGGAGATTTTCGCGAGCTGTCAACTATTCACTGTTAGCTGTTAACTCTTCAACCGGTACCCCGTCCGAAAGATCCACCACACCAGAGCGATGCAGATGGCCAGGAAAAACAAGGTCATGCCGATGCTGATGGCGATATGGACGTCCGCGGTGCCGAAGAAGCTGTAGCGGAAGCCACTGATCAGGTAAACCACCGGATTGAACAGGGTCACGGTTTGCCAGAACGGTGGCAGCATGTCGATGGAATAGAAGCTGCCGCCCAGAAAGGTCAGCGGGGTAATGATCATCAGGGGAATGATCTGCAATTTCTCGAAGGTATCCGCCCAGATGCCGATAATGAACCCGAACAGGCTGAAGGTAATCGCGGTAAGCAGCAGGAAGCCGAACATCATGAAGGGATGCTGAACCTCATAGTCCACAAAGAAGCGCGCCGTGATCAATATCAAAACGCCCAGTATCGATGACTTGGTCGCAGCAGCTCCCACATAACCGATGACGATCTCCACATAGGAGACCGGCGCCGACAGCACTTCATAGATGGTTCCCGAAAACGTGGGCATATAGATACCGAACGAGGCATTGGAAATGCTCTGTGTCATCAGGGTAAGCATGATCAGGCCGGGAATAATAAAGGCCCCGTAACTGACGCCACCAATTTCCACCATGCGCGAACCGATGGCAGACCCGAACACCACAAAATACAGGGAGGTGGAAATCACCGGCGACGCCACGCTCTGCATCAAGGTGCGCCAGGTTCGCGCCATTTCAAATTTGTAGATGGCACGAATGGAGTACATGTTCAATTTCATCAGACCTCTCCGGCTGAGCTAGCGTTTGCAGCGGCAGGCTGGCCGTTGTGGACCAGATCCACAAAAATATCCTCCAGTGAGCTCTGCCGGGAATGCAGATCCTTGAACTCGATACCGGCAGCATTCAGCGCTCGCAGCAACTCGGCAATCCCGGTGGTTTCCTGGTTGGCGTCGTAGGTATAAACCAGCCCGTAGCCATCTTCCGACAGCGCCAGAGCGTCGTCATCCAGCGTGGCCGGCAGGCTTTGTAGTGGCTCGGCCAGGTGGACCGTGAGCTGCTTGCGACCCAGCTTCTGCATCAGACGGGCCTTGTCATCCACCAGGATAATTTCCCCTTGACGAATAATACCCACCCGGTCTGCCATCTCCTCGGCTTCCTCGATGTAGTGGGTAGTCAGGATAACGGTTACCCCCTGCTCGCGGAGCTGGCGCACCATCTCCCACATTTCCCGGCGCAATTCCACATCCACGCCGGCGGTGGGTTCATCCAGAAACAGGATCTTGGGCTCGTGAGAGAGCGCCTTGGCAATCATCACCCGCCGCTTCATGCCGCCGGACAACATCATGATTTTGTTGTCCTTCTTGTCCCACAGGGACAGCACCTTCAGCACTTTCTCGATATGGGCATCGTTGCGGGGTTTGCCGAACAGACCACGGCTGAAGCTCACCGTATCCCAGACCGTCTCGAAGGCATCAGTGGACAGTTCCTGGGGCACCAACCCGATGGCGCTGCGTGCTTCGCGGTAATCGCGAACAATGTCGTAACCGTCCGCCAGCACGGTGCCGCTGGAAGGATTGACGATGCCGCAGATAATGCTGATCAGGGTGGTCTTGCCGGCACCGTTGGGGCCCAGCAGAGCAAAGATCTCTCCGGCGTGAATATCCAGATTGATGTTCTTCAAGGCCTGAAAGCCACCCTGATAGATCTTGTTCAGGTCTTTCACGGAAATGACAGCACTCACCACTTTCTCCTTCGTTGGACCTGTTACGGCCGCCTCATTATGCCCGAAATAACGCCCATCCGCTGGCAACGCTGATCACGATTTGGCAGCATAAAACCTAAACCTTAGTTAAGGTAAAAGCGCATAAACAAAGGATTTCACCATGACCCTGTCCTCTACAGACGATATTCACAAGGCGCTTACCGTTGGCGAGGTGGCCGAACGCAGCGGGGTGGCCGTTTCCGCCCTCCACTTCTATGAAAAAAAAGGCCTGATCCAGAGCTCGCGCAGCGCTGGCAATCAGCGCCGCTATCACCGTGATGTCCTGCGCCGGGTCGCCGTTATCAAGGTCGCCCAGCGCATCGGCATTCCGCTGGCGGAAATTGCCGAAGCCCTGGGCGAACTGCCCGATGGCCGCACCCCCACCGCCCGGGACTGGAAGCGCATGTCGGCCAAATGGCGCGGCCACCTGGACGAGCGCATCAATGACCTGACCGTGCTGCGCGACCAGCTCAATGAGTGTATCGGCTGTGGCTGCCTGTCCATCAAGGCCTGCCGGCTGCGCAACCCCTTTGACTCCCTGTCCGAGGAAGGCCCGGGGCCACATTTCTAGAGGCTTTTCGCGTTTTCATAGCCGCTGCCGCCAACCCTTCCGACCTTGGTCGGCATTCATTTTGCCATCTGCAGCGGGCACAATGAGATTCCTGCAACACCCTTTCCGCAATCAGGAGGCAGTATGAACAAGAACACCGTAACCGTTATCCCCGGCGATGGAATCGGACCGGACATCGTGGATGCCACGGTACGGGTACTGAAAGCTCTGGATTGCGGACTCGAATTCGAATATGCCATTGCCGGCCAGGCAGCGCTGGACAAAGGACTGGATCTGGTACCGGAAGAGACCCTGGCGGTGCTCCGGCGCAATCGCCTGGCCCTTAAAGGCCCCATCACCACGCCAGTGGGGGGTGGCTTCACCTCGGTAAACGTGACCCTGCGCAAGACCTTCGACCTGTTCGCCAACGTGCGCCCGGCCCTGTCCATTCCCGGGGTCAAATCCCGCTACGACAACGTGGACATCATGACCGTGCGGGAAAATATCGAAGGCATCTATTCCGGCCTGGGGCAGACCGTCAGTGAGGACGGCGAAACCGCCGAGCTGCGCAGCCGTATTACCCGCACGGAATCCGAGCGCCTGCTGCGCTTTGCCTACGAAACGGCGGTGAAGCAGGGCCGCAAGAAGGTCACGGTGGTGCACAAGGCCAATATCATGAAGTCCACCTCGGGGCTGTTTCTCGACGTGGCCCGTAAGGTGCGTGAAGACTATCCGCAGCTGGAGCATGAAGAAATGATCGTGGACGCCTGCGCCATGCAGCTGGCCATGAACCCGCACCGCTTCGATGTAATCGTCACCACCAACCTGTTCGGCGACATCCTCTCCGACCTGTGTGCCGGCCTGATCGGTGGCCTGGGCGTGGCTCCCGGCGCCAACATCGGCGAGCACGGCGGCCTGTTCGAAGCGGTCCACGGCAGCGCCCCGGATATTGCCGGCCAGGGCATCGCCAACCCCACCGCCATCATGCTGGCCGGGGCATTGATGCTCGATTACATCGAACTGCACGACAAGGCCAAACAACTGCGCCGAACCGTGCGTCAGGTAGTGGGCGAAGGCGAGATCGTCACCCCGGACCTGGGCGGGCGCGCCAGCACCAGTGAGTTTACCGATGAGCTGGTTCGCAGGCTGGAACAAAACAGTTAACTGTGAATAGTGAACAGTTCGCGGAGCGGGCTTTCCTGTCCTGAAATGCAAGAGGCCGCGCCCATGTGAGGGAGCGGCCTCTTACGTTATGGATCATGAACTAGCGATCAGCACCTTGTTGGCGGGCTCGTTGGTGGCGTTCGTTCAGGCCCACGGCATCATTTTCCGGTAACTCCCAGCCCTGCAGGTTCTCTTCGATGAGCTGGGTGAGGGCGTCCAGGTGGCCGGGCTCGGCATTCAGTGCCGGGATGTAGCCGAAGGCCTGGCCGCCGGCTTCCTCGAAATAGCCGCGGTTTTCCACGTCGATTTCTTCCAGGGTTTCCAGGCAGTCGGAGGAGAAGCCCGGACAGAATACCTGCACGGATTTCACGCCCTGCTCCGGCAGCGCCATCAGGGTGTGGTCTGTGTAGGGCTTGAGCCATTCCTCACGGCCGAAGCGGGACTGGAAGGTGGTGAGCCAGTCGTCGTCGCCCAGGCCCAGCCGCTCAGCCAGCAGGCGCGAGGTCTTGTGGCATTCACAGAAGTAGGGGTCGCCATTGAGCAGGTATTTTTTCGGCACCCCGTGGTAGCTGAAGATCAGCTTGTCCGCCGTACCATGTTCCGCGCGAAAGGCTTCAATGTGGTTGGCCATGGCCTCGATGTAGGGCGGGTAATCCGGATAGTGGCTGATAAAGCGCAGGTCCGGTAGCCAGCGGCGTTGCATGAAGTCCTTGGCAATGGCGTCGAAGGTAGAGGCATTGGTGGACGCGGAATACTGCGGATACAGGGGCAGCACCAGCAGCTTGCGCACGCCTGCCTCTTCCATGGCCTGCAACTGGCTGGCGATGGAGGGATTGCCGTAGCGCATGGCAAAGCGCACATCGATATCATCACCAAATTTATTCTGCAGACGCTCGCGAATGCCGGCGCACTGCGCCTCGGTGTGAACCAGCAGCGGTGAGCCCGCATCCGTCCAGACACTTTTATAGGCATGGGCAGAACGCGGCGGGCGGATCACCAGAATCACCATGTGCAGGATGAAAAACCAGATCAGCCGGGGCACTTCCACCACTCGCGGGTCGGACAGAAATTCGCGCAGATAGCGGCGCAGGGCGCCGGTCTCCGGTGCATCCGGAGTCCCCAGGTTGGTGACCAACACCCCCAGTTTCTGCGCCTGGCGGTGATCAAAATTCTGTTGCCCCTGATAAGCCATCCGTTCCTCGCTGCCATTACGTTGAGCGATCAGTGTGGCCGATAGTGTAGCGTCACGACGTCAAGGTGACATGCCGACCATGACTATCGGTCTGATCGAATAGGGGAGTTACTGGTCTTCCGGCAGGGAGCCCTGATGCTCGGCGAGCACCTGACGGAATGTATCGGGGATCGGCGCTGAGGCCTGCTTGTCGTGCTCGAAGTAGACCTGCACGGCCTTGCCCCGGGCCACCAGCTTGCCGTTTTGCCAGGCCTGTTGGGCTACCACGAAGGAGCTGTTGCCGATTTTCTCGATGCCAGTACGCAGCTGCACATCACTGCCGTAATAAATCTGGCCGACGAAATCCACCTCCACCCGGGCCAGAATCAGTGGCAGCGCTGACGGATCACTGCCGCCTCCGAACAACTGGAACAGGGGCGCCCGCCCGGTTTCAAACCAGCCGGTGACCACGGTGTTGTTCACATGACCAAAGGCATCGGTTTCGTAAAAGCGGGGCGTGACGGTGAGTTCAAACATGGAGACGCTCTCATGGGGACTGTGCGGGGACAACATGATACCCGAGACGCCCCCCGGCCTGAATCTTTCAGCAGCATCCAGGCCGGCAAGCCGCCCTCTTATTCCCCGCGCAAACTGGCCAGGGCCTTTTTGCGTCGCTCCACTTGTTCGCCGAGACTGTCGCGGGTTGCTTCCTGCTCTTGCACCCGCTCGATCAGGGCTTCTACCTCCTGGCTGGCCTTCTCCATGGGCTCACCAAGCCCACCGACGGCTTCGGCGTTTTCTTCCAGCACTGCCAATTCAGCGCGCGCTGCCATCAACTGCACCTGTATCTGGCGCAGGGTGTGATCTGCCTCGGCCATGGCGGACAGGCTGTCATCCAGTTTGCCCTGCAGTTCCTCTTCCAGATCAGCAAATTCATCGCTGTCTTCAGCAATCACCTGCCAGCCTTCAAAGCGTTGCTCAAAGTCTTCCGCCACCATGCCGCGGGGCAAGGCCTGTTCATCCAGGGTGGTCACCACGTTCTCTTGATCATTGCCACGAATGATCTGCACCGACGCACTCAGATCGCGCTCCTCTCCTTGCGCCAGTGCCGTACGAGTCACCACGCGCTTGCCGATGTCATCTACATAACGTACCTCACGCAGTGGTTTCTCCAAGGCCAGCACTGCCTCCACCTTGTAGGTCGTAATTTCTTCCGGGCCGGTGCTGTCCTGACGCTGATCCTGGATATCCAGATCGTCTACCTGCCAATAGCCCAGATCGCGAGTCTGCAAGGCCTGATTGATGGCTGCCGCCAGACGCTTTTCTTCACTGTTCATACCGCAGCTGACCAGCCATGCCGCCGCCAAAAACAGACCGATAACCGCTACGCCTCGTTTCAATGACATCGCCCTTCCTCCTTGCGCGTTTCAATATGGGAGTCCCAATCTGCCCTATAGTATGCACGGTAAGAGCCCGGCGTCGACGCCCGCCATTGACAGCCCGTATCATGATTGCACCCATTTGCAGGAGAAGCCCATGACCACACTGGATACCGCGACACGCACCGAACTGGAAGCTGCCGCCTTTCGCCGCTTGCTGCAGCATCTTGACGAACACAAGGAAGTGCAAAATATTGACCTGATGATTCTGGCGGACTTCTGCCGTAACTGTCTGTCCAAATGGCTGGTGGCCGCTGCGGATGAGCGCCAGGTGGCACTGGATTATGACGCCGCCAGGGAATGGGTGTACGGCATGCCCTTCGCCGACTGGAAAGCGCAATACCAGACTCCGGCAACCCCGCAACAGCTGGCCGCGTTCGAAGCGAAACAGAACAAATAGCTTGTTCTGGCGTTTACAGGCGTCGCCCTGGAAGAAAGGCTCTAACGCGGTGCTGCATTTGTCCTGGAAGCCCGGCTGTCAGCACAATGGCTCAACACCCTGATACTGATTTCCCGCCAGTCTACGGTGCACCATAAAAAAGGCGGCCCACAGGCCGCCTCGATATGGCTTACGAGAATTACTCCTCGTCGAATAGCGTTTCCACCCGGTAGATAGCGGTGGTACCACTGACTTCGTTACCCACCACCAGCAACGGCATGCCATTGGGTGAATCGGCGGCGGCGATGAACACCAGCCCTTCCGGTCCCAGATCCCCCACCACGGCACCCACATCGCTTTCTGCCAGCAGGCCATCATCGATCAGGTCTTCGATGTCCTCGCCATCACCGCCGCCGCCCCAGAAGTTGCGGCTGTTCAGGTAATCCAGCCGCTGGGGCTGCTGCGGATCGGTAATGTCATAGACCAGAATGCCGCCCATGCGCTCCAGGGCCAGGAACAGGAAAGTCTTGTCGCCAATGGCGCCGATGGTCAGGCCTTCCGGCTCCGGGCCCTTGGCATCACTGCGGCTGTCCATGGCGTTTATTTCATCATGGCCACTGTTGAAGTAATCCTGGCAGGCAATGCTGCGGTTGGTACCCAGCCGGCATTCGTCGCTGGCCAGGAACTGTTCGATGGCATCGCCGCTGTCGAATACCAGGTTGCCGTTTTCGTCCCGGATGGAGAAGGAGCGACCCCCATAGCTGTACAGGGTGTCATACATGATGCGAGTGCCAGCCGGATCCAGCTGCCCCGCATCGTTGTACATTACCGGGGCGCCGGCGGCGTCGGTCTTGTAGCCCATGGTCCAGGTAATGTTGAGACGGCCCAGCACATCGTCTTCGCGGCAATCACCGGGATCACCGGCGCTGGCACCGCAGTAATCGAACACCGCGGGGTCCAGCAGCGCACCGGCAGCCAGTTCACGCAGCTGCGGGGGCAGATCGTCGCCGCAGCGCCGATCGAAGCCGCTGGCATGCACCAGATGCTTGACGCGGAATTCTTCCACGAACCCCTGGCTGGCATCGCCAACACAACCCTCACCTTCGCTGCCCCAGTAGGCATCGTTGTCCTCACCCCAGGCACGGGCGTCGCCTTCGTTGGCGGTAACCAGATAGGTACTGCCGCCAGCGCTATAAGCATGAATGGCGTCAGGCAGGTACAGGCCCACTACCCCGTCCCAGGTCTGGATGTTGATCTCTTCATCGTCATCACTGGCATCAATGCCGAAACCTTCCACGCTGCGATCGATTTCTCCCAGCGGCAGGATATCGGTAACGGTGGCGGTATCGATATTGACCTTGGCCAGGGCATTATTTTCCTGCAGGGTCACCCAGGCGGTTTTTCCATCGGCAGACAGCGCGATATATTCCGGCTCCAGATCCATGGCCACGTCCGCGCCCGGCCCATAGATGCGCACACCCATGCTGCGTAGCGTATCGGCATCAAAGGCACTGAAACCCGCCGTGCTGACCTGAGGGTCTTGCGGATTGCTGATATCGATAATGCTGATAGAGCCCGGCGGGTCAATCTGATAATCGTCACTGGGCTCACCCTCGTTAGCAGTGAGCACCTTGCTGCTATCCGGGGTAAAGATGATCATGTCCGGCTGGGCGCCCACTTCTACACTACCCAGCAGGCTGAGGTCATCAGCACGGTAGAGGGCCGCAAAGCCGTTGTCGGTCTTCGTGGCGGCTTGAACCGCAATCGCGACCAACCCATTTTTCACCGCCACACTGTTCACGACGGCCCCGGCAGCGATCTCTTCAACACCCATCGACCCGATCAATAAGGGCTTGGCGGGGTCGCTCATATCCAGCACATCAAGCACGCCCTGCTCTGCGTTGACCACAAACAGGCGCTGACTGGCAGCGTCATAGGCAGGAATTTCAGCGGCAGACGTATCAAAACTGCCAGACTCGTAGCGACTCAGAAAAGACAGACGCAGGCTATCCGGCGTTTTTACTTGCTCGCCACCGGCAGCAGGATTGTCGTCGCTGCTGTCTCCGCCACAGGCGGTCAAGGCAGCGGCCAGCAGTACGCCGGCCCCCAGGCTATACCAGGATGTCATTGTGAACTCCCCAACGGTTCGTGTTATTTCATGATCCTGAGGTTATAGCCGTGCGGGATGAAGCCACTGCGACAAAGGCGTGATGCTTTTATGGCAAACGCAGGAAGCTGCGTGAGAACATGAGCCTTGCCGCAAAAAAAACGCGGCCAGGAGCCGCGTTCACCGGAAGAAACCAGACCGAGGAGGTCAAACGGTTTCGTAATCGCGCTCTTCAAACTCTGCCATCTGGGCCGCGTACTGGGTGGCGAAACCCGGGTACATGGTGGCGTTGAAGCCATCATCGGTCAGATACCAGCTTTTGCAGCCGGAATTCCAGTTGGTCCGGGCCAGGCGCTTTTGTATTGCCTTGTTATGCCGACGCTGCACGTCTTCTTTCACGTCCAGCATTTTCAGATCGTCCTTGAGAATCTTTTCGATCCCTTTCACCGCATAGTCGAGCTGGGATTCCATGTACACCAGCGCCGAGTTGTGGCCGGGCCCGGAGTTGGGCCCGAAGGTCATGAACAGGTTCGGGTAGCCGGACACATTGATGCTCTTGTAGGCCTGGGCGCCGCCCTGCCATTCCTCCCCCAGCACCCGACCGTCACGGCCTTTCACCGGGAATGGCGTGCCGGAATGACTGACGTCGAAACCGGTGGCAAAGACGATACAGTCCACCTGATGCTCGATACCTTCCACGGTGCGAACCCCCTTTTCGCTGAGGCGGGCAATGGGCCAGGTAATCAGCTTGGCATTGTCTTTCTGCAGTGCCGGGTAGTAATCATTGGAGACCAGCACCCGCTTGCAGCCGATGGTGAAGTCCGGTGTCAGCTGACGGCGCAGCCAGCGATCTTTCACCTGACGGCGCAGGTGCAGCCGCGCCACCCGTTCGGCAATACGCGTCAGCGGCGACTTCCAGATAACCGCCAGCGCCATGCTCTCATGGCTCCAGTAGAGCAGATTGCGCATGGCCTGCTGACTGGCTGGCAGTTTTTCAAACAACTTCTTGTTCCAGGCCGGCGTGGCAAAATCCGGGCGCGGCATCACCCAGCCCGGCGTGCGCTGGAACACTTTCACGTGACCCGCCTGTTTGACCAGTTCGGGAATAATCTGGATGCCGCTTGCGCCGGTACCAATCACGGCCACTTTCTTGCCAGTGAAATCGTACTCATGATCCCAGCGGGCACTGTGGATCTTGTGGCCCGTGAAATCCTCGATACCGGTAATGGCCGGGAAGCTGCAGTTGGACAACGGCCCCTGAGCCATCACCGCAGCCCGCCCGGCAAACTGTTCCCCCTTGTCGGTCGTGGCGGTCCAGATCCCTTTCTTTTCATCGAAGGACAGGTCTTCCACGTTCTTCTCGAAACGAATGTAGGGTTCCAGCTCAAACTCGGCCACCAGATGGTGGATATAGCCGAGAATTTCCTCGCTGCCCGAGAAGCTTCGTGACCAGTTCGGGTTGGGAGCAAACGAATACGAATACAGATTGGAGGGAATATCGCAGGCGGCACCAGGATATTGATTGTCTCGCCAGGTGCCGCCCACCGCACTGGCTCGCTCCAGAATCACGATATCCTTAATGCCGGCCTGCTTGAGGCGAATGGCCATCCCCAGGCCGGCAAAGCCCGCACCCACGATCAACACGGCTGCCGGTTTTACGGCGGGGGTTTTCTTTACCGTCGCGCGCTTGCCCGTGGTGGGCCGCTTCCGGGTCGCCGCCTTTCCTGGGGCCTTTTTCGGGGAGGCAGAGGATGTAGTCATAACAGGATCTCTTCAGCAATCAGGTGGCCGCGCCATGCAACAGGCACATGGCGCGCCGTCATGGGGTCTCTCAGGCAGTGGGCTGGTAGGTCAGCTCTCTCACCCAGGAAGGCACTGCAGGCAGTGCCCGGCGCGGGATCAGACCGGTCAGTTTGACCATGCCATCCACGGGCACGTGATAGACATGATTGCGCCGATTCACCACAAGCTTGGCGTGCTGACGAATCACCTGGAACCAGGGGTTGCGACGGCCATCTTCCGTGCGGCCGCCAATTTTTTCGAATTTGGCCATGGCGGCATACAGGCGCTCTTCCGGCAGACCCATGGTAATAATGTTATCGCGCATTTTATTGAGCAGCGGCACATAGGAGGCAATGCCCAGCATCAGGCGCGGGTCCAGCAACGGTGCCAGCATTTTTGTAGCACCAATGAAGGTTTTCCCGCGGCCCTGCATTTCCATTACGCTAAAGCCGACGCCCAGATGACGGGACTCATCGTCGTTGATCTTTTCGAACGCCTGGTGGCAAACCGGATCTTTCACCGTCTCCAGCAGGAAGGTACACAAGGCACCGTCCAGGGCAATTTCCAGCATCGGCACCACTGTGCCCAGCACATACACCGGCATGTCATCGCTGTAACGATCCAGCCATTCAATCACCAGCCGCAGGTTGATGTTGGGCTCGGGAATCTCATCTCCCTCAAGCATGCCCCAGCGCTTCATCAGTGCCATTTCGGCATTGGCATGGCGCTGCTCTTCGGCATGGAAGTAGGTATAAATCTGGCGCAGGGTATCGGTGGGGGCTTTCTTGGCCATGGCAGCAAATGCGCGGGCGCCCACGTGCTCAATCCACATCAGGTCGGCCATGAAATCTTTCAGCTTGGGCCACTGCTCTTCGGTAATCAGCTCGGCACCCGGAGCGTCCCAGTCGATATCCGACAGGGCCCACTGGGTGCTTTTGATTTTGGTCAGCATTTTGTCCAGATCGATGGAAGCCATGATGCACTCCTTACGGATTATTCTGCGAGTTGTGGCGGAAGACCCGAGGGTCCGACGCTCCGTACAGGTGACAAAAACGTTTACTGTCACATTGGTTGATGTAACAATAAAGCGAATGCTCGTTCGGATTCAACTCGGATAACCTGATGGCACGCAAACCCAAACAACAACGCTCCAGGGCCACCGTAGACGCCATTGTCCAGGCTGCCCTGATATCCATCGCCAACTACGGCCCAAGCGCTATTACCGCCAGACAGATCGCGGAAAAAGCCGGTATCGGCGTGGGTTCACTGTATGAGTATTTTGAAGACAAGGACGCCATCATTGATGCGGCCAGCAAACGCTTTGTCAGTGACACCGTGGATCTGATCAAACCACTGATCCCGGAACTGGTGCGTCTGGACATTCGCCAGGCGATTGAGAAATTGTTGTTCAGTTTTCGCGACTTTCTGGAAGAGAACAACCAGCTCTACCTGCGTTGCGCTCGCCACGCCTTCAGCATGGACATGGTGATCTACCAGTCACCGATCAACAGCGCCCTCATGGAGCTATTCACCCAGTATCTGATGCATCACCCGGAGCTTCTGAAACTGCCGAATATTCCCACCGTGGCCTATTTCTATATCAACGGCGGCATTTTCACCGTGGTCAGGCATCTGTCCGAGGACAACCCGATACAAAGCTTCGAGGAGCTGGCGACTGTGTTCGGGGACATTCTCGCCAGCTATGTGGACAAGAAAGTGGAATTGGCGGGCTGACAGCCCGCTCGGTGCTCGTCTGCCAAGCGCACAACGCATGAGGGGGAAGCCTTTCGCTTCCCCCTCAGTCAACAGACCTAGCGTCTGATGATCGTCAGGCGGCCTTCTTTTTCTCCGCGCTCTGGTAGACCACTTCGTAGTCTCCTACCTTGAAATCGCTCAGGCGTCTCTTAAGCTCTTTCAGCGACCAGGGCCAGGCGGCGAAGTTGCGGCCGTTCTGATCCAGGTAGTAGCTCTTGCAGCCACCACTGTTGAACACCGTGGTTTTCAGGTGCTTCTGGACTTTGTCATTGTGGGCTTTCAGCACCGGGGGCTTGATGGCAAAGCGGGTAATCCCCTTCTGCTTAACCTTCTTCAGACCATCAATGATGTAGTCCAGTTGGGCTTCGGCCAGACCGATAAAGGAATCGTACACCAGCACGTTGGGACCCAGCACCAGGAAGGCATTGGGCACATCCTTCATGGTGGCGCCAAGATAAGCTTCCGGTGAGGTGTCTTTCCACAGGTCAGAGAGGCGATCACCGTTGGCATCAATCACCTTTCTGCCAATCGGCGGGTGAGACACTTCAAAGCCGGTCCCCCAGATAATCACGTCTACCTCGTGGCGTTCACCGTTGGCGGCAATCACGGTATTGCCTTCCACTTCCACCAGACCATGGGGAATCAGGTTAGCATTGTCTGCCTGCAGGGCCGGGTAATAGTTGTTGGCAAACAGGATACGCTTGCAGCCCAGGGTAAAGTCCGGGGTCACCGCCTTGCGCAGGGTCTTGTCTTTCACCTGCACGCGCAGCAGCTGTTTGGCCGCCGTGCTCACCGGCTTCAGGGCTGCCGGGTTACGCAGCCCGAAGTTGATCACATTCAGGGAGGTGGCCACGGCCTTACGCCAGCTTTTCTGGATGATAGGCAGCTTGTTGATCAGCTGCTTGCTGGTGTCACCCAGATCCATGTCCGGCTTGGGCAGCACCCAGGGGGCAGTACGCTGGAAGACGTGCAGCTCTTTCACCTTGGGCTGAATCTGCGGCACAAACTGGATGGCCGAGGCGCCAGTACCGATCACCGCCACCCGCTTGCCAGTCAGATCATAGTCATGGTTCCACTTGGCGGAGTGGAACATCTCACCCTTGAAGCTATCCAGGCCCGGCAACGACGGAATCTGGGCTTCGGTGATCGGCCCGGTGGCAAAGACAACCGTACGCGCCAGGGTCTGGCCTTTATTGGTATCCAGCACCCAAAGGTGGCGACTTTCGTCCCACTCGGCATGCTCCAGTTCTGTACCGAATTCGATCAGCTCATTAATGCCAAAGTCTTCGCTAACCTCTTCCAGGTAGCTGAGAATTTCCGGCTGACGAGCAAACAGGTGGCTCCATTTGCTGCTAAGCGCAAAGGAAAAAGAGTACAGGGAAGAAGGCACATCACAGCCACAGCCAGGGTAGGTATTTTCCCGCCAGGTGCCGCCGACGCGGGTGGCTTTCTCGATGATCTTGAAATCGTGATAGCCCTCTTTCTTCATCTTGATCGCAGCGCACAAACCGGAAATACCGGCGCCAACGATAAAGGTGTCGTAAATCCTGGCCTCAGGGGTTTTGCGTTTCTTTGCTGCAGCCATGATGAAATTCCTCGATCAATTCTTAACAAAGCGGTAAGAGAACCCAAGCAGGTTCGCGTACAAATTGGGAGTGGCCCGCTTCATCATCCAGAACAGCTTGGCGTCCACCTGTGGCGTGGTGTACAGCTCTCCCTTATCAAGACGATTCAGGGTCAGTTTGGCCACGGAATCACTGGTGGTCATGGCGTAGTTCATCAACGCATGATCGGCCAGTTTGGAATAACGCGCAGGAATGCGGCCATCCTTGATGATGTTGGTGGGAACCAGAGTCGGACACAGCACGTTGACGTTAATATTGTCGCGCTTGAGTTCCGCGTACAGGGTTTCGGACAACGCCCGCACCCCGGCCTTGGTAACGTTATAGGCACTCATTTCCGGCGCAGCCGTATAGGACGCGGCAGACGCCACGTTGATGATGGCACCACGACCTTGCTTCTTGAACCCGGGCACGAAGTAGTGGCAACCGTGCACTACGCCCCACAGGTTCACATCCATCGCCCATTTCCAGTCTTCCAGGCTCAGCTCTTCGAACTTGCCACCAATACCCACACCGGCATTGTTGATGACCATGGTGACCGGATGGCCCAACAGTTTTTCAGACTGCTCGGACAGCTTCTTTACCTGAGCTGCCTTACCCACATCACAAGCCACCGCAAAAGCCTTGCCGCCGGCCTTCTTGATCAGCGCCACGGTTTCCTCGGCACTTTCCAGCTTCAGATCCGCGCAGACGACCGCACTGTTTCGTCTGGCCAACTCCAGGGCAAAACTGCGACCAATACCACTGCCGGCACCGGTGACGACAGCGTAGCCGTTATAGCTCGGCTTGCTGGAACGAAACTTGAGAATATTCAGCATTACCTTCTACCTTTTCAGGTTGAGTATTCAGTGTTCGTTCAGGCACGCTTGCCCGGCACGAATTCCTTGGTCAGATACGGCGTCAACAACCCGGTCTTCGGGTGCAGCAGCTTTTCCTTGTAGTACTCCAGATAGGCGCTGGTATCGTGGTCGCTGGGGTGAAAATCACGACGGGTGTAATCCAGAATATGCTTGATGGTGCTGCCGAAGACACCCTCTTCAGGCCCGGCCAGCACCGCCAGGCTACGCTTCACATCCTTCCAGTAACTGGGGCTCAGCAAGTTACGCGGTTTGCGCATTACCGGGATCAACGACGCCGCAACCGGAATCAGGAAAGTAAGAGTGAAGGCCGCCAGAGCAAAACCACGCATGCGCAGGTAATAGTCACCGGACAATTCCTGGAACACGTCGTAGGCAACATCCTTATGCTCAGACTCTTCCAGCATGTGCCACATCCACAGGGCTCGCTGCTTCTCGTCCAGGGACTCGTAGAAGATGTCTTCGTTCTTCATCATGTATTCCGCCAGCACCGCGGTGAAATGCTCAATGCCCGCCATCAATGACAGCTGCATGCGGTTGGACAGTTTCTTGAAGCCGTGCTCGAACACCTTGTCGGCAAGGAAACGATACAGACCGACAGGGTAACGGTGCTGTGCCAGCACATCGTTGAACTCGTTGTGCATCTTGGAGTGGATGGCTTCCTGACCAATCAGGGCAGTTACCAGACGCTTGAGCTCCGGATCTTTCACAAACTGACGGTGGTAACGGGCGGTGTCGATCACCAGATCTTCGCCGAAGGTCAGAAAGATGGACAGGGCCTCGAAATACGCCGACGCCAGCTCCGTGTTTCTGAAGAAGGTATCGTCCAGTTGCTCGGCATCGAACTGAAAATCCATATGGCGAATCGGCATCTCAGGCCGTTTCTGGGCGGTTTTCGACACGTATTGATGAATCGTTGCAGTCGTCATTAGGTCACCTGTCCAATGAGGGCAAAGCCGATAATGTTGCGCGCCATGGACGTTAGTTGGGCGCGCACTACTGTTACATTGACGAGTGACACAATAAAGCGAATGCTTGTTCGGATTCAATTCGGTTCAACATGGCTTATTCAGCCCGGCCTCCACAGCTCAGAATGCCGATAGAACGGCGCCTCGGTATGCCAAAAACAAACGCCATGAAAACATTAACTTACTGAAATAAAAGGAAATATTAATTTCCGCTTTGTCTGAAAGGCCTGACACCCTGCTTCCATGCCATAGTCACTTTTCTGCATCATGGGCAGCCCGGTTAGTGTTAATCACCAAAAACGAACACAGCGTTCGGATTTTTTCAGCCTCATAGGGCACTATTTGCCTAGCGTTTCCACCCATCGCATGCAGCAAGTGGTCCCTGGGCATATAACAGAGCATTACAATCTATGGGTAGGAAAAGCCCGGACACCCGGCAACAATGAAGCAAATCAATGGCCATCGGGGAGCCCATGCTCAACAAGGAAAAACTGAATCAGTCAAAAGTCCTGCAGCTGGTGGACTGGCAGTTCAATCGCTACCTGTCCATGCAGTTGCTGCCGTTGCTCTACCTGCTAATGATCATTGGCGCGGTATTGTTGGTGGGCTTTTTTGTGGCTGCCAGCTTTTCCAGTTCGCTGTGGTTTGGCTTGGCCACCGCCACCCTGTCGCCGCTGATCTTGCTGGTGATGGTTGCCATCGTCCGGGCCGCCCTGGAGTACCTGGTGATGGCACATCGCACCATGAGCATCGTGGAAAGCATGCGCACCTTGCCCGAGCGCGTGGAAAGCCTGGATAACAAAGTGGATGCCCTCAACGAGCACGTTATCGACCTGCATGAAATGCTGATGCAACTGCGTCCACTGCTGCGTTCTGCAGGCCTGCCCGGACGTTTTATCGAATCACTGCGCAAGGGGGACAGCAAGGAAAACGGCGGCGATAAATAGCGCCGCCTGACACGCGACGCTTTCAGCCATCGCAATTACCGGCTTTTTAAGGTGTAATTTCTCTCCTGCGGACACCCGCCTGGGCGTCCACACCCTGTTTTCGCAAGGAGTCACCATGTCGTTACCCGCGTCCCTGCAAGACCGGCTGCGCCTGCCCGCCGTCGCGTCCCCCATGTTTATTGTCTCCAACCCGGATCTGGTCATCGCCCAGTGCAAGGCCGGCATCGTCGGCTCTTTTCCGGCGCTGAACGCCCGGCCGGCGGAAGAGCTGGAAGTATGGCTCAAGCGGATCACCGAAGAACTGGACGCCTGGAACCAGGCCAATCCGGACCAGCCGGCAGCGCCCTTTGCGGTCAACCAGATCGTGCACAAGTCCAACAACCGGCTGGAACACGATCTGGAAATGTGCGTGAAGTACAAGGTGCCCATCGTGATCACGTCGCTGGGCGCCCGGGTGGACGTGAACGAGGCGATTCACAGCTATGGCGGCCTGGTATTTCACGACATCATCAACAATTTCTTCGCCAAGAAGGCCATCGAAAAAGGCGCCGACGGCCTGATCGCTGTGGCGGCCGGTGCCGGTGGCCACGCTGGCACCCAGTCGCCGTTTGCGTTGGTCCAGGAAATTCGCGAATGGTTTGACGGCCCGGTGCTGCTGTCCGGCTCCATCGCCAAAGGCGATGCCATTCTCGGCGCTCAGGCCATGGGTGCAGACCTGGCCTATATCGGCTCCGCCTTTATTGCCACCGACGAAGCCAACGCGGACGAACGCTACAAGCAGTCCATCGTCGACAGCAGTGCCAGCGACATCATCTATTCCAACCTGTTCACCGGCGTCCACGGCAACTACCTGCGCAGCTCCATCGAAGCGGCCGGGCTGGATCCTAACGACCTGCCAGAAAGCGACCCGTCGAAGATGGATTTCGGCGATGGCAGCTCCAAAGCCTGGAAAGATATCTGGGGTAGCGGCCAGGGCATCGGCGCCATCAAGAAAATCGGCCCGGCCAGCGAGTTGATCGAGCGACTCAAGCAGGAATACAGCAGCGCGCGCCAGCGGATGGATCAACTGCCCTGGAAATAAAGCGGCCAACTGCAACGCGTCAGAAACAGCAGTGAGTCACAAGGCAAGAGGCCGCGCCCGGGGATCGGGCACGGCCTCTTGCACTTCATAACCGGAACAAACCGCTTGCGGCTTGCGGCTTGCGCTTCAGCCTGTCACGGAACCAAGCACCGACGCCACCAACCCTTTCTTCTTCACCGGCTGGTAATTGCTGAACTCCAGTACACCATCATCGATGGCGCCGAAACGCAGCTTCGGCAGATCCACCAGGTAATTCTGCACCACCATCCATGGCTGCTTGGAACCCTGGCGAGGTAGACGATCATCCGCACGCATGACATAGCCGGACTGCAGACCCAGGAAGTTCTCATCGGTAATGCAGTCTTCCTTGTCACGGGGGATCACGGTCTGGGCACCGGTTTTTTCCATGTGATTAAGCAGGCGACACACATACTCGCAGACCAGATCCGCTTTCAGGGTCCAGGAGGAATTGGTGTAGCCGAAAACCAGCGCCATGTTTGGCACATCACGCAGCATCATGCCTTTGTAGACCAGCGACTCGCGGGGCTCTACGGCCTTGCCGTCGATAGTGCCTTCCACACCGCCAAGCATCTGAACATTGAGACCGGTGGCAGTGATAATAATATCTGCCTCCAGCTCCTGACCTGACTTGAGCAGAATACCGTTCTCGGTGAAACGCTCGATATGGTCGGTAACGATATCGGCCTCACCCCGGCGAACGGTCTTGAACAGGTCACCGTTGGGCACCGCACACAGACGCTGATCCCAGGGGTTATAGCTGGGACGGAAATGGGTCATGTCCACATCATCACCAAGCTGACGCTTCGCCGCCGCCAAAAGGGCACGACGTACCAGTTTCGGGCGCTGCTTGGACAGCTTGTACACCAGGCGCTGGATACCAATGTTACGGGCGCGGGCCAAACGGTAGACCATCATCTCGGGCATGAAGCGGCGCATGCCCACGGAGATCGGATCCACTTCCGGCACGGTGGCAATATAGGTCGGGGAACGCTGCAGCATGGTGACCTTGGCCCCTTCGCGAGCCATGGCAGGCACCAGAGTGACGGCGGTAGCACCGGAGCCGATCACCACGACTTTCTTGCCTTCATATTGCAGGTTTTCCGGCCAATGCTGGGGATGAACCACCTGGCCCTTGAAGTCTTTTTCACCGGGGAAATCCGGTTTGTAGCCTTCGTCGTAGTTGTAGTAACCACTGCAGGAGAACAGGAAGTTGGCGGTAAAGGTTTCCTGCTCGCCGGTCTTCTCATTGGTGGTTTCCACTGCCCACTGATTGTCCTCACTGGACCAGTTTGCCTTGATCACCTTACGCCCGAAGCGGATGTGCTTCTTGACGTTATATTCGTCTGCGGTGTCTTCCACGTACTGACGGATGGAGTTGCCATCGGCCAATACCTTGGGCTCGGTCCAGGGACGGAAGCTGTAGCCCAGGGTGAACATGTCGGAGTCGGAGCGGATGCCCGGATACTTGAACAGGTCCCAGGTGCCGCCAATGCGTTCGCGACGCTCGATAATGGCATAGCTACGATTCGGGCTCTTGCGGGTCAGGTGGCAAGCTGCCCCGATACCGGAAAGGCCGGCACCAATAATCAATACATCAACGTGGTTATTAGACATTCTCTTTTACCTCCAGCCCTTGGGCCGCCTGGTCTCGGCAGTGCAAAACATTGACATCATTCAATGGCACCGTTAACTGGCAGACAGAATAGCCGTACTGGCGGGTATGAGAAAAGGCCAAAACAGGCCGTTAATTGGCCCTGGAGACGGGAAAAAGTGCCGCTAGGGACGGCAGGTGTGGCGCAGCCGGCATAAACACTGGGTCTACTTTCCCTGACCGCCTGTCTACCCGCATGGCGGCCACAGGATCCGCGGCCGACTATTACTCGCTGATTTTCATAATAAAGTGGTACGGGAGATCCAATATCATCGTGCCATCACCGATTTGTGACCTCATACACATTGCTGCCCTGCCCACTTCTGCATACTGCCTGCGCGCCACAGGGGAAAGGCGCGTACGGGGATAGATAACACACTATAATTATAAGGGTACCGGCATGTTCGATCTGACTGCCTTCGGGGATACGTTCGCCTCTCACTCCTGGCTATGGATACCGATGTCCTGCGCCGTCATTATCAGCCTGCTGTTATGGAGCGGTCGCATCCGCCAGCCCGGCATGGTCAACCTGTTCGCCGTTGGCCTGATCCTGCCCTGCATCAACCTGAGCATGATCGCCACCGGCGCACTGGTGGCTGCAGATCAACTGACTCTGGATCTGATGGCCTTGCTGCCGTTCTGAGAGTCGCAAGTTACAAGTTGAAAGTTTCAACGCGGATCAGCGCTGCTGTCAGCCGCTACGCATGAGGCCGCGCCCAATGACTGGAGCGCGGCCTCATGCGTTTGAAATCAAGGGCAAACGTATGGCGCGTTGCAACTTGAAACTTGCCCCCGCTACAAACCCTGAAGAAATTCCAGCTGATCCGCCACACTGATATCCCGGGCCTCACCCTGATAGATATCAAAATGCCCAATGGGGTAGCGTTTCACGGTGGGCTTCGCCATCATCGCGGCGGCTTTTTCTGCGGCGGACGCGGGCGCCACGGTATCGGTTTCACAGATCAGCACCAGCGCCGGGCAAGTCACCTTGGCCGCCTGCGTCACGGGCCGGAACATTGGCAGCACCAGACCAATACGGGCGGCGACTTCATTTGGCACCCCTTCAGGCATCAGGGCGGTATAACCGTCGTAGGCATCATGGCTGGACATGGCCGCCAGCTCCCCGGGCTTGCCTGCAGAGGGCAGCATGCGCGGCCCCAGCCCCAGCAGGCTGCTGATCACATCCCAGAGGCCCAGCCCGGTCATCTTGATGGCCTGGCCAATGCCTGC
Source organism: Alcanivorax sp. IL2 (assembly GCF_047495475.1). NCBI lineage: Bacteria > Pseudomonadati > Pseudomonadota > Gammaproteobacteria > Oceanospirillales > Alcanivoracaceae > Alcanivorax > Alcanivorax sp. IL2. The sequence goes on from NZ_CP179932.1 coordinate 218,410, forward strand.
ATAGCGCACCACTTCCAGCACTGACGACAGCCCATCCATCATCGGGCACTGGGCAATGATGCCGGCCACATCCGGCTCACGGGCTGCCACTGCAGTCACCAGGCCGCCACCAAAGGACGTTCCCCACAGCACAATGCGCTGGTTGTCCACTTGCTCTTGCTTGCGCACACAAGCCAGCGCCGCCTGCCAGTCTGCCACCTCCCGGTTGGGCAACAACACCTGACGGGGCATGCCTTCGCTTTCACCGAAGTGCCGGTAGTCGAACAGGAATACCGCATAGCCGGCCTTTAAAAAAGCATCACGAAACGGCTCCAGCCCACAGGCCTTGGTCAGACCAAAACCGTGGCCCATGACCACGGTCAGGAAAGAGCCGTCACCCTCGGGGAGATACAGATCCCCCCGGCAGGACTGGCCATCACTGACAAATCGCAGTTCATGCATTTTGCTCATGGAAACTCCTTGTTGGTATGCCGTACGGCCAACGTGCTTACTCTCACCGCAGGAGCGTCACTCCTGCGGCGGCTTCTATTTATGAGGCCTGCCTTTAACCGGCAATCGCCGGAGCGATAAAGCGCCACTCTTCGATGCTCTGCCCCAGCACCAGGAAGTGCGGATTGAGGATGTCTTCCTTGTTGTACTGCAGCGGTTCAAAGGCGGTATTCACCACGACCCCGCCGGCGGCGGTGACCACCGCGTGGGCCGCAGCCGTATCCCATTCGCTGGTGGGCGCCAGGCGCGGATAAATGTCCGCGCTGCCTTCAGCAACCAGACACAACTTCAGGGACGAGCCCATGGAGGCCCGCTCCACGTCACCCACTTCCTCGCGGATAAAGGCTTCCAGCTTTTCCACCGCTTCGCCGCCGTGGCTGCGACTGGCTACCATCACCACCGGGGTGGTGCGGGCGCGGCACTGGATCGGCTTGCGCTCACCGCCTTCCTCTTTATAGGCACCCACACCATGGCCACCCAGGTAGGTCACTGCCGTTACCGGTACATGCACGACGCCCAACACCGGGGTATCGCCTTCCACCAGAGCGATGTTCACGGTGAACTCGCCATTGCGCTTGATGAACTCCTTGGTGCCATCCAGCGGATCCACCAGCCAGAAACGGGGCCAGTCCTTGCGATCCGCGTAGGCAATACCGCCGGACTCTTCGGAAAACACCGGGATATCCGGCGTCAGCGCCTGCAGCCGCGCTTCGATAATCTTGTGTGCTGCCATATCCGCTTCGGTGATCGGCGATTTGTCGTCCTTGGTTTCCACCCCCAGGTCGTCACGTTCGTACACCGTCAGAATGGCATCACCCGCTTCACGGGCAATCTCGGCGAGCGGTTCCAGCAAGGTATTAAAGTCGGTCATTTCTGTTTTCCTGTGATTCAGATTTTGGCACCTGTAGGAGCGCCACTCCTACGGCGTAATTATCAGCGTTGTTCCAGCAACCGCTTGGCCATCAGCAGCGCCGCGATCACCCGGGCTTCCGTCACGTCATCCCGCTCGATCAGGCGATCCAGATCGGACAGTTTCCAGGTGAGTACTTCCAGCTCTTCCGGTTCGTCCCCGGGCAGGGATTCTTCATACAGGTCTTCGGCCAGCACCACCTTGATGCGGTGGCCCATATAACCCGGCGACAGGGTCATGTCCTTCATCAGGGTGAGGCGGCGGGCACCATAACCGGCTTCTTCCTTCAATTCCCGGTTGGCCGCATCGCGCCAGTCCTCGCCGTGTTCGTAGGCCCCTTTGGGCAGGGTCAGCTCGTAACTTTCGGTACCGGCGCCATACTCGCGGATCATTACCACGGTGTCGTCATCCAGCAGCGGCACCATCATTACCGCCGCGATGGGCGGGGTGCGCAGGCGCTCATAGGTACGTTCCACCCCGTTACGGAAACGCAGGTGCAGCTCTTCGATTCCGAACAGGCGGCTTTTTGCGACCAGTCGGGTGTCGAGAATCTCCGGTTTCTCATCCATAATCAGCGTCAGATCTCGCGGCAATCATTTAAGGCCGAAGACTAACCCGAATACGCAGGAAATTCATGATTGACTGGCAATCCGTCGACACCGTGCTACTGGATATGGACGGCACCCTGCTCGACCTGGAGTTCGATAACTGGTTCTGGCAGAAACATGTCCCCGAGTGCTACGCCCGCCAGCAGGGGCTGGACCGGGCCGAGGCCGACCGCATCATCCACGACTGGATCACCAGTCATCTGGGCACCCTGAACTGGTACTGCCTGGATTTCTGGACCACGGAGCTGGGCCTGGAAATCGCCCGCCTGAAACGCGAAGCCGGCGATCGCATCGCTGTGCGCCCCGGGGCGGACACGTTTCTGCAGGCACTGAAGGAGTCCGACAAACAGGTCATCATGGTCACCAACGCCCATCGTGATGCCCTGGACTTGAAGGTAGAGCGTACCGGCATCGACCGCTATTTCGATGAAATCGTCTCCAGCCACGATTATGGCCACGCCAAGGAAGCCCAGTCCTTCTGGCAGCACCTGCAACGCCACCTGCCCTTCGACCCGGCCCGCGCTCTGCTGGTGGATGACTCCCTGCCGGTACTTCACAGCGCCCAGCTTTACGGCATCGGCCAGCCGGTGAGTATCCTGCACCCGGATTCCAGCCTGCCCAAGCGGGACCATACCGATCCGTTCCCGGCCATCGACGATTTTCTGCAGGTCTTACCATGAGAGAAATGCCGTGAGCGAGACCGTTCGTATCGACTCCTGGCTGTGGGCGGCGCGTTTCTTCAAGACCCGCAGCCTGGCCAAGGCCGCCATCGAAGGCGGCAAGGTGCAGATTGATGGCAGCAAGGCCAAACCCAGCAAGAATGTGCAGCCCGGGCAGACCATTGCCATTACCAAGGGCACCGAACATTTCGAGGTAATAGTAGAAGGCCTGAGCAGCAAGCGCGGCCCCGCCAGCGTGGCCCAGACTCTCTACCAGGAAACCGAACAAAGCCGCAGCCGCCGGGAACAGAGCAGCGAGCAACGCAAGCTGGCACGGGCCGCCGCCGCAGCACCGGACCACAAGCCCAGCAAGAAGGAACGCCGGGATATCCAGCGCTTCAAGAGAGACAACCTGGAATAACCGCTATCGTGCCCCCATTAAAGGCAGCTGAAAGACATAGCGAACCACAGTGACAGCCCTCAGGACACAACCATGCAAGATCACAAACAACGCTTCCTGTTCCCCGACTCCGATATCCGCGGCGAACTGGTGCAGGTGGAAAGCAGCGTCACCCGTATTATTGAAGGGCATAACTACCCACTGGCAGTACAGGGATTGATCGGCGAGGCGGTGGCCGCTGTGGCATTACTGGCCAGCACCCTGAAATTCAAGGGCCGCCTGGCACTGCAGGCCCAGGGCAAGGGCCCGGTATCCCTGCTGCTGGCCGAGTGCACCAACGAGGGCGAGTTGCGTGCCCTGGCCCGCCACAGCGACGGCCAGGACTGGAGCCACGGCGACATCCAGACCCTCATTGGCGACGGCAACATGGTAATCACCATCACCCCGGACCAGGGCAAGCAATATCAGGGCATCGTGCCCCTGGCCGGCGACTCCCTGGCCCAGTGCCTGGAAGCCTACTTCCGCCAGTCCGAACAACTCCCTACCCGCCTGTGGCTGGCCAGCGGCAACAACCGGGCCGCCGGCCTGCTGCTGCAGCGGTTGCCCAACCAGCTGGCCAGCAGCGACGCCAACACACAGATGTGGGAGCACCTGGAAGCCCTCGCCGGCACCCTGAAAATGGAAGAGCTGCTCAACCTGGACGACCAGACCATCCTCCACCGCTTGTTCCACGACACCCCGCCACAGCTGCCCGACGCCCAGGCCCTGCAGTTCGGCTGCACCTGCTCCCGGGACCGCAACCGCAATGCCCTGCTGTCCCTGGGCAGCAATGAATTGCAGACCCTGCTGGACGAAGACGGCGAAGTGACCCTGACCTGCGACTTCTGCCGCAACCAGGAACGCTTTGATGCGGTGGATCTGGCGGCGATGATCAGGGAAAGCAGTTAATAGTTAATAGTTAATAGTTAATAGTGAACAGTTAACAGCGACGCGAAACAGGCCCTCAGGGGCTGAAACGCAAGAGGCCGCGCCCGAGCCATGGACGCGGCCTCTTGCGTTTCAGGCGACCCCGGGCCGGATCGCGCAACTATTCACTGTTAACTATTCACTGTTCACTGACTGCCGCGCCGTGACCACCCGGTCCAAGGGGGAATCGCCACTGATTTCCTTTTCTGGCATAATCGCGCGCCTGTGCTGACTGGAGGCTTTGTCCCCCGGTCCCCTTTGGTCTTGCCCGGTGGCAGTAACGGGCACGAGACCGGCACTGTTATCCGCAATGCGAACCAGAGTTTCGGCGCCCATACACGCTGAAACGGCACGGCCACAAGCCCAGGAATGACCATGACCGACCCGATTGTTTATAACGACCTCAGCCCGGCCCAGCTGGTAGAACTGGCTGTTCAACGCAACGAAGGCCGCCTGTCCGATACCGGCGCCCTGGTAGTGGAAACCGGTCACCGCACCGGCCGTTCCCCCATGGACCGCTACATCGTTGAAGAGCCCAGCACCAGCGAGCACATCCACTGGGGTGCTATTAACCGTGCCTTCCCCGCCGACAAGTTCGATGCCCTGTGGGATCGTGTCAGCGTTGCCGTTGCCGACGCTGATGCCTTTGTTTCCCACCTGCACGTAGGTGCCGATGCGGATCATTACCTGGCAGTAAAAGTGACCGCGCAGACCGCGTGGCACAACCTGTTCGCCAACACCATGTTCATCCGTCCGGAAAAATACAATCCGCGCAGCAAGGAAGAATGGCAGATCCTCCACGCCCCGCACTTCCAGTGTGAGCCGGAGCGTGACGGCACCAATTCCGATGGCTGTGTGATCCTCAACTTTGCCCAGCGCAAAGTACTGATCGCCGGCATGCGTTACGCCGGTGAAATGAAGAAAGCCATGTTCTCCGTGCAGAACTTCCTGCTGCCGGAAAAAGACGTGCTGCCCATGCACTGCTCCGCCAACGTGGGCGAAGACGGCGACGTGGCCCTGTTCTTCGGCCTGTCCGGCACCGGTAAAACCACCCTGTCCGCCGACCCGAACCGTTACCTGATCGGTGACGACGAGCACGGCTGGGGCAAGGATGTGGTGTTCAACATCGAAGGCGGCTGCTACGCCAAGTGCATCGACCTGAGCCAGAAGAACGAGCCGGTTATCTGGGACGCCATCAAATTCGGCGCAGTGCTGGAAAACGTCATCATCAATGACGAAAGCCGCACCGCCGACTACACCGACGTGTCCCTGACCCAGAACACCCGTGCCGCCTACCCGCTGGAAAACATCGACAAGAAAGTCGACGCCAACCGTGCCGGTGAGCCCAAGCACATCATCTTCCTGACCTGCGACCTGACCGGTGTTCTTCCGCCGGTATCCAAGCTGTCCAAGGAAGCGGCGGCCTACCACTTCCTGAGCGGCTACACCGCGCTGGTCGGCTCCACCGAAATGGGTTCCGGTGGCGGCATCAAGAGCACCTTCTCCACCTGCTTCGGCGCCCCGTTCTTCCCCCGTCGCGCCGGCGAATACGCCGAGCTGCTGATCAAACGGATGGAAGATTTCGGCTCCACCGTGTTCCTGGTGAACACCGGCTGGACCGGTGGCCCCTTCGGCGAAGGCGAGCGTTTCAGCATCCCCACCACCCGTGGTGTGGTGAACGCCATCCTCTCCGGCGACCTGGACAACGCGGAAACCGAGCACCTGGACATCATCAACCTGGACGTGCCCAAAGCCGTTCCCGGTGTGGACAGCCAGCTGCTGCAGCCCAAGAACACCTGGGCCAACCCGGAAAACTACGAAGCCCGCGCCCGCGATCTGGCAGAGCAGTTCGAAAAGAACTTTGCCGAGAAGTATGCGGACGTGTCTGAAGAGATCCGCGCCGCCGGCCCCAAGGCCTGATCCGCACGGATCACTGAAAAAGCCCGCCACCGGCGGGCTTTTTCATTGCCGCCCGGCGGGCAGACCCGCCCGCCCGGGAAGGCAAAAAGGAAACACCTGGTCTGGACTTGTTTACCACACACGCTAGACTGCACCTCCGGAATGATGACAGCCGTCATCGCTCCCTGCCCCACAAGGGCTCTGCCTCATTGATGAGCCACTGAGTACGCCAGGCGTTATTCAGAGGCTCCTTTAACCCGGACCTGTTCACCGCCAAGGTGGATATGATTGACTGGCAACCCATGAGGGTTAGCCCGACAGGAGCCCCAATGAGCAAACCCAGAATTGTTGTTGTCGGTGGTGGCGCCGGCGGTCTGCCTCTGGTCACCCGCCTGGGCCGCAAGCTCGGCAAATACGGCCACGCAGACGTGACCCTGGTGGATTCCTCCAGCATCCATGTGTGGAAACCGCGCTTTCATGAAGTGGCCACCGGCGCCATCGACGCGGACCTGGATGCGGTGGACTACCGCGCTCACGCCCAGCTGAACCATTACCGCTTTGAGCCGGGCACCATGACCCAGGTGAACGTGGAGGACCAGACCCTGACGCTGGCGCCGCTCCATGACAACCACGGCTCGGAAGTGTTGCCGGAACGGCAACTGCCCTACGATTACCTGGTGCTGGCCACCGGCAGCCAGAGCAACGATTTCGGCACCCCCGGGGTTCGTGAAAACTGCCTGTTCATGGACAGCCGCGCCCAGGCGGAACGCTTTCGCGAGCGCTTCCTGAACGCCTGCCTGCACGCCAACTACGAAGGCAAGCCGGTCTCCGTGGCCATCGTCGGCGGCGGCGCCACCGGCGTGGAGCTGGCAGCGGAACTGCACCATGCGGTATCCATGCTCAACTTCTACGGCCACGAAAAGCTGGATCGCAAACACCTGCAGGTGGACGTGATCGAAGCCGCCCCGCGCATCCTCCCGGTACTCAGCGAACGGGTTTCCGCTACCGCCACCAAGCGGCTGGAGGATCTGGGCGTGAAGGTGCGCACCAGTGTCATGGTGGCCGAAGCCACCCCGCAAGCCCTGGTACCCAAGGAAGGCGATCCCATCAATGCCGACCTGCTGGTGTGGGCGGCCGGGGTGAAGTGCCCGGACTGGCTGGGTCAGATCGACGGCCTGACCACCAACCGCATCAACCAGGTGGAAGTGGAGCCGACCCTGCAGGCCAAGGGCCACAAAAACATCTTCATCATCGGCGATGCCGCTTTCCTGATCCCGGAAGGCGAAGAGCGGCCCATCCCGCCGCGGGCCCAGTCTGCCCAGCAGATGGCCCAGCACACCGCTCGCAGCCTGCAGCAGCTGATCATGCAACGTGAACCGCGGCCGTTCCAGTACAAGGACCACGGCTCGCTGGTGTCACTGTCCAACTACAGCTCGGTGGGCATGCTGATGGGCAACCTGAAGGGCGGCAACTTCTTCGTGGAAGGCTGGCTGGCACGGATGATGTACATCAGCCTGTACCGCATGCACCAGGCCGCCCTGTACGGCTGGCCGCGCACGATCATGCTGCTGATCGCCGGCCGCTTCAACAAGCTGGTGCGGCCGAGACTAAAACTGCATTAAGGCAACACGACGCAACACCTGTAGGAGCGGCGCTTGAGCCGCGAACCCGCGTGTCAACGCGGAAGAGTCAGCATAACGGCCAATCGCTCCAGAAGTGATTGTTGCTTTCTGGAAGTGCTCCTTCGCTTATGCTCGGATTCGCGCCTCAAGAGGCGCTCCTACAGCTACCATGTAGAGACAACTGGTAGTTAGCGACCACCGCAACCGATACACTCCCTGCTACCCCATGGACGACGGTGGCAACGATGAAAGAAACCTTTCTCTACTGGTTCGGCATTCTCAAGAACACCATACGCCTGTGGCTGGAAGGTAATGCCGCCAGCTACGCCGGGTCGTTGGCGTTCTTTACGCTTTTCTCCATTGCCCCGGTCATCATCCTCGCCGTGAAGGTAATCTCACTGGTGATGAGCAGCGAAGCCGCCATGGCGGAAATTCTTGGCCAGCTGGAAGCGACGGTGGGGCCCGCCGCCACCGAAGAAATTCGCAATGCCATCATGAATACCCGCGCTCCCAGTCAAGGAATTCTGGCCGGACTGCTTAGCCTGGCGGTCATGATTATCGGCGCCACCACGGTCTTCGCCCAGATGCAGCGCTCCATGAATGCCATCTGGGAAGTGGTGCCACGTCCGTCACGCAATACAGTGGTCGCACTCATCAAAAGCCGCCTGTTGTCGCTGACCGTGGTGGTATCACTGGGCTTTGTGCTACTGGTCTCCCTGCTGCTGAACGTGGCAGTACAAACCCTGCTGGTCTACGCGGAAAATTGGATCCCCTTCCATGGTGGCATCGCCCTGGCACTGGAAGTGCTGGTCTCCATCATTGTCATCGCGCTCTTGTTCGGCATGATTTTTCGCCTGCTTCCGGACGTGGTGCTGAGTTGGAAAGACGTGGCCCCCGCCGCTCTGATCACCGCTATACTGTTTGCCATTGGCCGTGCCCTGATTGGCTTTTACCTGTCACACACGGCCACCGCTTCCACTTACGGGGCCGCCGGCTCGTTGGTAATTCTGCTCATGTGGGTGTACTACTCCTCCATGATCCTGCTACTCGGCGCCGCCTTCAGCCGCGCTCACAGTGAAGCCCGGGGGCGGGTTATCCGTGCCCGCTCCTCCGCGGTAAGGGTTCGTCGGGAAATTCACGAAACGCCTGGCTGAATCAGCAGCCCACCGGGTTCATGCCCCCTTCACGGTCAGATTGCCACGGTAAGGTGTCATTCAAAGAAGGGGATCCCATGACACTAAAAATACCGTTTTCCATAATCAGCCTCACCCTGGCAGCCCTGTTTTTGTCTGCCTGTAGCGACAGCGGCAACACCATCAGCCAGGAAGTCACCGCTACGGCATACACCCTGTCCGAAGCGGAAACCAAGAAAGGCAATGTGGGTCTTGCCGCCTGGGGCGACCAGCTGGAACCCGGCATGAAAGCCATCGCTGTGTCCCGCGACCTGATTCCCAAAGGGCTCACCCATCGCACCGAAGTGGAAGTGGAAGGCATGGGTACCTATGTAGTGCTCGACAAGATGAACAAACGCTGGACCGACAAAATCGACATCTTGATGGCGGATAGGGCCGAGGCTCGTGAGTGGGGCAAGCAAACCGTCACCATTCACTGGGAAGCGCCACAGGAAACCCCCTGAACGAGCCGGCAATTTTGCAATTCTCCCGATGAAACCCTGGCGGGGCCGTCGTAAACTCCCTGTCATTGATGCCCCTGCCACGGTTTCGGAGTCCCCATGGCCACCCGCTTTTTATTGATTTCCCTGTTCCTGTTTTTCAGCCACCCGGCCCTCGCTCTGGACCAGGAAAGCTTTGCCATGTGCATCAGCAAACTGCGCCAGGCGGGCCTGGAAGCCGGCTTGCCTGCCCAGGTGATCAGCCAGCACCTGGATGATGCAACACTGAATGACAAGGTGGTGGAACTGGATCGCAGTCAGCCGGAGTTCACCAGCAGCTTTGCCGACTACTTCAACCGGCGCGTCAGCGAGCAACGTATTGAAAAAGGTCGCGAAAAATACCGCAGCCATCGTCAATTGCTCGACACCCTGACCCGGGAATACGGCATCCCCGGCCATTACCTGGTGGCCTTCTGGGGACTGGAAACAAACTATGGCGGTTACCTGGGCAACATCCCTACCCTCGACGCCCTGGCCACGCTGACCTGCGAAGGCCGGCGCGGTGAGTATTTCCAGGGTGAACTGTTCAATGCCCTGCGTATTCTGCAGGCCGGCGATGTCAGCGCGTCACAGATGAAAGGCTCCTGGGCCGGCGCCATGGGGCAGACCCAGTTCATGCCCGCCGTGTTTCTCAAACACGCCCAGGATCACGACGGCGACGGTCGCCGCGACCTGTGGGGCAGCAGCGCCGACGCTCTGGCCTCCGGCGCGCACTTTCTGCAAGCTCTGGGCTGGGAACGGGAAGCTCGCTGGGGCCGGGAAGTCAGTCTGCCAACGGATTTCGACTACCAGCTCACCGGCTTCGGCAACAAACGCCCGCTCGCCGACTGGGCCGAACTGGGGCTGACATTGCCCAATGGCCAGCCCCTGCCATCCGCAGACATGGAGGCGGCCGTGATCGTGCCGTCTGGCCATGAAGGCCCCGCCTTTCTGGCCTATCACAACTTCCGGGTGATCATGGGCTGGAACCGCTCCGAATCCTACGCTATTACTGTGGGCCGCCTGGCCGACCGCATTGCCGGCGCCGGCCCCCTCTCCAAAACGCCACCGCAGGCACCGCGCCTCAACCGGGATCAGGTGACCCGTCTGCAAAAGATCCTCAATGAACAGGGCTTTGATGCCGGCGAAGAAGATGGCCTGATGGGCCCCGGCACCCGCAAGGCCATCGCCCGCTACCAGCAGGCCAACGAGCTGGTCGCCGACGGATTTCCGGGCAAGGACGTGCTTACTCGTATCGGCATCCTGCCGTAACCGGCAAGACAACAAACAGCAGAAATCCCAGGCGGCGCCGAGACTCACTGCGCCATGCCCAGCACCTTGTCTTCCAGCACAGGGATGACCCAGTCGATAAAGGCCTCCAGACGCCGGGTCATATGTTCGCGATGCGGATACAGCAGGGTGATGGGCATGGGGGGCGGCACGGTGTCAGGTAGCACGCTGACCAGCCGACCGGAATCCAGATGGTGGCGCACATCGTAGTGCGGCACCTGGATCATCCCCAGCCCCGCCAGGGCACAGGCGATCATCCCCTCCGCCGTATTCACAGTGACACGGGCGGGGAGCGCCAGGCTGTCCAGCTTGTCTCCCTGCCGGTATTCCCAGCTTTCCACCCTGCCCGTCATGGACGACGCAAACGCCACGATGCGATGGGATGACAGGTCCTTTACCGTGTCAGGTCGACCATAACGGGTCAGATAGCCTGGGCTGGCACAATTACACAACGGCAAGCTTCCCAGCGACCGAGCGATCAGGTTGCTGTCTGCCAGCTCGCCCACCCGAATCACACAATCCACGCCTTCGCTCACCAGATCCACTGCCCGATCGGTGACACCCATCTGAATATCGATATCCGGGTAACGATCCAGGAAATCCGGCAACGCCGGTGCCAGCACACGCCGTCCCAGGCGCCCGGGCACATTGATGCGCAGCTTGCCTTGAGGGCGGCTATCGTTGACGGCAAACGCCCCTGCCAACTGTTCATAATCCTGCAACAGTGACTGGCTTTTCCGGTAGAGGAAGCGGCCCTCTTCGGTGACCTTGATAGCCCGGGTGGTGCGATTCAGCAGACGCGCGCCCATCTCGGACTCCAGTTCCTTGATCGCTGTGGACACCGTGGAACGGGGTATCTCCAGGCTTTCAGCGGCCCTGGTAAAGCTCAGGCAATCCACCACCCGGACGAAGATATGCATTCTTTCAAGACGATCCATGGCTTCTCATTGTTCGTTATTTTCGACAAGTGCTGTCAGCTTACACCGGTTTATGCCCCTGCCAAGCCTGCCGACAATAGCTCCACCACAAACAACCTGGAGCAAGACTGATGACGGACTACGGATTCAAGGACAAGGTGGTACTGATTGCCGGCGGCGCCAAGAACCTGGGCGGCCTGTTGAGCCGGGAAGTCGGCCGCGAAGGCGCCAAAGTGGTGGTGCACTACAACAGCGATGCCAGCCGCGCCGATGCGCAAGACACGGTCAAGGCAGTGCAAGACCTGGGCGGCGAGGCCTACATGACTCAGGGCGACCTGACCCGGCCTGCCAATGTGGAAGCGCTTTTCCAGGAAGCCAAGGACAAATTCGGCGGCATCGATATCGCCATCAATACCGTGGGCAAGGTGTTGCGCAAACCGATCATGGAGACCAGTGAAGATGAATACGACTCCATGTTCGATATCAACGCCAAATCCGCCTACTTCTTCATCAAGGAAGCGGGCAAACACCTGAACGACAACGGCAAGATCGTCACCGTGCTCACCTCTCTGCTGGCTGCCTTTACCGATGGCTATTCCACCTATGCCGGCGGCAAATCACCGGTAGAGCACTTCACCCGTGCAGCCGCCAAGGAATTCGGAGGTCGCGGCATCTCGGTTTCCGCCGTGGCCCCCGGCCCCATGGACACGCCCTTCTTCTACGGCCAGGAAACCCCGGAACGGGTGGCCTTCCACAAGTCCCAGGCCATGAACGGGGACCTGACCAAAATCGAGGACATCTCCCCCATCATCAAATTCCTGGCCACCGAGGGTTGGTGGATCACCGGCCAGACAATCTTTGCCAACGGCGGTTACACTACCCGTTAGCGCCAACAGGCAGGCACGTACCGTGCCTGCCGCCCATCTCACTGGGAGCCGCACATGCATACGCTTATCGTCATTCTCGGTGGTCTTTTGCTGTTCGCCATACTGGCGCTAATCGGCCGCTCCATCCCCTGGCTGCGACACCATCTGCTCGCCGTCTTCACCCTGTTCTGGTTTATCGCCTCGGCCATCAATATGACCGTGGGCATTGTCCATGCCGGTTATTCCTTTATGGCCGAACTGCCTATTTTCTTTGTGGTATTTCTGGTTCCTGTTGCCCTGGCCTGGGCGGTGAATCGAAAACGCCAGCGTTAGTGACGATGGTTCACCCTTCACGCCGGGCATGGCATGCTCAACGCAGTCTCAACAAGGGAGTCCGTCATGCGATCACTGATCACCGTCACCCTCACGGCCCTGAGCCTGTGCGCCTGTGCCGACAACGCCGCCACCCTGACCCCGCAAAGCAATGACAGGGTTAAGACCGAGCAAATCACCGATGGCCTGGACCACCCCTGGTCCCTGGCATTTCTGCCCGGCAACGAATGGTTGATCACTGAACGGCGCGGCACCCTGCGCCGACTGGTGAATGGCAGCCTGCAGGAAGATCCGGTCAGCGGGGTACCAGAGGTGGTGGCCAGTGGCCAGGGCGGGCTATTCGATGTAATGCCACACCCGGATTTCGCCGACAACCAGCGCCTTTATCTGAGCTATGCCAAACCCTGTGGTGACGATGGCGGCACCACGGCGGTGGGCTACGGCACTTACCGGGATGGCGCCCTGAAAGACTTTCGCGATATCTACGTGGCGGAAAAAGCCTGCACCAACACCGCCAAACACTTCGGCGGGCGCATCCTCTTTGATAACGACGGCTACCTGTTTGTCACCGTGGGCGACCGGGGTGAGCGCGAGCGCGCCCAAGACACCGCAGACCCGGCCGGCAGCGTGCTGCGTCTGCACGACGATGGCCGCACTCCCGATGACAATCCGCTGGCCGGTCAGTCTGGCAAGGCCGCGGCCATCTGGAGTTGGGGCCACCGCAACCCACAGGGGCTGGCCTTGCATCCCGACACCGGCAAACCCTGGCTCAATGAGCACGGCCCCCGCGGCGGAGACGAAATCAATGCTGTGGAAGCCGGCGTGAATTATGGCTGGCCGGAGATTACCTATGGCCGGGAGTATTATGGCCCCGGCATCGGTGACACCAAGCAGGAAGGCCTGGCCCAGCCGCTGCTCCACTGGACCCCGTCCATCGCTCCCTCCGGTATGGCCTTCGTGACCAGCGATCGCTACCCGGACTGGCAGGGCGATACCGTCCATGGCGCCCTGAAGCTGACCCATCTGAACAAGGTGGCCTTTGATGGCCACAAACCGCTGTCGGAAGTCCGCCTGCTGGAAGAAAGGGGCGATCGCATCCGTGATGTTCGCCAGGGCCCGGATGGCTATCTTTACCTGCTCACCGACAGCAGCAATGGCGCCTTGCTGCGCGTCGAACCCTCTCGCTAATCCACCGCCCCGGCGCCTGCCGGGGCCTTACAGTCCGACACAAAACCCGCCGGCTCGTTCACTTTCTTGTACCAGTGTGCCAACAGACCCATCCCGGTTCCGCTTCTATCCTCATAGGCTAAAACATGTATAACAATTCGGGGATAGCACCATGCCTTCATCCTTTCTGCGGCCCGGGCCATGGCTCCTGGCCTCCCTGCTTTGCATCGCACTGCCCTTGACCGGTTGTGGCGGTGGTGGAGGCAGTGCGGCCACCGTCTCCAACAACAGCAACACCCCGGAAGCCAACGCCGGTAACGATACCAATGGCAGCAACGGGGACGGCAGCGGGTCGGCGGAAGATCCAGCGCCGCGGAACCTGAGCTGGGGTGAACCCTATCAACGCGACGAGCAGTACCCGAACACCGTCGACCTGCCCCAACAGCTGATTACCATGCGCGACGGCATTCGCCTGGCAGCCACCGTGACCCTGCCTGCGGATGACAATGGCAATGCCATCGACGGCCAGTTTCCGGTGATCGCCACCTTTACCGGCTATAACCAGGCGCTCGGCGCCATCGGCGCCATCGGTGCCGCCGACCCGGCGCTGGTGAAACGGGGCTACGCCTACATCATCGTCGATCTGCGTGGCACCGGTGCCTCCGAAGGCAGCTGGCAGGCGTTCAGCCAGATAGATCAGGATGACATCGGCGAACTGCTGAACTACATCAAGACCCAACCCTGGAGCAACGGCAGCATCGGCATGAACGGCGCTTCCTATATGGGCATTACCGGGCTGCTCGCCGGTGCCCGGGAAGACCCGGCAGTGAAAGCCATTTTTGCCATTGTGCCCATGGGCGATGCCTACCGGGATATCGTTTTCACCGGTGGCCAGATCAATGCCGGCTTTATCCCCCTGTGGGTCACCCTGGTCACCGGCCTCGGCATCATTCCCACCCCCGCCGGGCTGGATAACAATGAACCGGGGTATTACCTCAACACCACACTGCAACACCTGCAGGGCGCCCTGACAGAATTCCAGGTGCCGGTAGTGGCTGGCGCCCTGATCGGCGATGAAAACAAATACGACACTGAATTCTGGCGTGTCCGCTCACCGCTGGAGCAAATCGACAAGATCACCGCACCGACCTTTGTGGTGGGCGGGCTCAACGATATTTTTCAGCGCGGCGAGCCCTTGATCTACGAGGGCCTGAAAGATCACACCACCGCCAAGCTGCTGATTGGCCCCTGGGAACATCTGGACGGCTCTTCCGGCGCCGGACTGCCGGCCGACGGGGTGCCGGCGCTGTCGACTATTCGTCTCGCCTGGTTTGATCAGTACCTGAAAGGCATGGACAGCGGTGCCGGCGATTACCCGCCTGTCACCCAGTACTACACCGGCGAGGAACGCTACGTCACTGCCGCCGACTGGCCGCACCCTGAGGCCAAAGCAGAAACCTTTTTCCTCCACGGCCAGCCCGGCGCCCCGCTGTTCGGCAGTATTTCACCGAGCGCCCCCGTCACCAACAAGCAGACCAGCCTGCTGCAGACCCCGGTGAATGGCCTGTGCTCCGCCAGTGCCAGCCAGTGGACCGCCGGCGTGCTCGGCCTGATCCTGCCGCCCTGCTCGGCCCAGGACAATGTGGTGAATTTGCTGGAGGCGGTGTACACCAGCGAGCCGCTGGAAAAGGACATGGCCATCAACGGCCCCATCACCGGGCAGATCTGGGCGTCCACCACCGCCCTGGATACCAACGTCACCGTGCGTGTCAGTGTGGTGGGCGACAACGGCATTGCCCGGCCGCTCACTCACGGCATTCAGATGGCGTCCATGAGTGCCTTCGATGCCAGCAAATCGCGCTTTATGAACGGCAAACTGGTTCAACCCTGGCACCCGTTCACCGAAGCATCGCAAAAGACCATCACGCCCCTGCAACCGTTCCGGGCCGATGTGGAAGTGTTCCCCACCAGCGCCCGGATCAAGGCCGGGGAAAAACTGCGTATCAGCGTGGGCACCAGCGACCTGCCCCACGGCCTGAGCCCGATCCCGGATCTGCTCACCAGCCTGCTGGGCGCCATGACCGTCTACAGCACCCCGGCCATGCCGTCACGGGTGAATATTCCGTTGGTGCCGGCCAGCGCACTCTAACCCGGTGGCCCTGCCTGAGCGGGCAGGGCCAGCACCCGTCACTGGTGCTGGAGAATATTCAGCAGCCGACCAAAGGGATCGCGCACGAAGAACCGTCGAACGCCCCAGGGCTCACTCACCGGACCATATTCCACGGCCACGCCGGCCTGATGGATTCGTTCCAGCGCCGCCTCCAGATCGTCCACCTCGATGGACAGGTCGGGCACCGCCGTTCCTGAGCCGCCTTCTGACCCCACACTCACCTGGACCCGCATGGTTTCTGGCGAGCCATAGGTGCGAAACCAGCCGTGATCCATGATCCGTTCCAGCCCCAGGATGTCACCATAAAAGGCCTCTGCCTTTTGCGGATCCGGGGTGGCCAGGTTGGCCATGATGCGTTTCACCTTCATGCTTTCTCCTTCTGTGCTTTCAGGGGAGCTTCAAACACGCCCAGCCCCACTCATCGGCCACCCTAGGGCATTTTTTTCCGTGCTAAAATGAACTCTCTTCAACTTCGGCAATCCCATTCCCCCTTGCCACCCCCAACGCAACCCGCCCCCCCCCTGCGCAGGAGCCCCTATGACCACCGACTTTGCTCGTCTGCTTCGTCTTTCCCTGGCCCTCGCTCTGGGTGGCTTCGGTATCGGCAGCGGCGAGTTCGTCATCATGGGTTTGATGCAACGGGTGGCCACCGACCTGCAGGTGCCGGTGCCAGATGTGGGCTACGCCATCAGCAGCTATGCACTGGGCGTGGTGGTGGGCGCGCCGCTGATTTCTTCCCTGGCAGCCCGGGTGCCACGCCGGGGTCTGCTGATTACGCTGATGCTGGTCTTTGCCGTGGGCAACATGGCCAGCGCCCTGGCCACCGACTTCTCGACCTTTGTTGGGCTGCGCTTTCTGGCCGGGCTGCCCCATGGTGCCTACTTCGGCGTAGCCGCTCTGGTGGCGGCATCGGCAGTGCCCTACCACATGCGTGCCCGGGCCGTGGCCCGGGTGATGAGCGGGCTGACCATTGCCATCGTGGTGGGCGCACCGCTGGCCACCTGGGCCGGCAACCTGTTCGGCTGGGAGGTGGCCTTTATCGGCGTCGGCGTCATTGCCCTGTGTACCGCCCTGCTGATACGCCTGTGGGTGCCCGCCCAAGCCCCGGACCCGAACGCCAGCCCACGCCGGGAACTGTCTGCCCTGGTCAAGCAACGAGTGCTGTTCACCCTGGGCGTGGCCAGTATCGGTTTCGGCGGCATGTTTGCGGTATTCAGTTATGTGATGCCCACTCTCACCGAACAGGCCGGCATGGCGGAGCGCTGGGGGCCGTTGGTGCTGATGGTGTTCGGCATTGGCACCATTATTGGCAACTTTGCCGGTGCCCGCGCTGCCGACGGCAATCTGCTGCGGGCCATTCCGTTGATTCTGATCTGGTGTGCGTTGATCCAGGCGGGCTTCTATTTTGCCGCGAACTGGACGGTGGCAGGCATCCTTTTCGTGGGGCTGGTGGGCACCAGCATGGCCCTTGGGCCGGCTCTGCAGACCCGCCTGATGGATGTGGCTGAAGACGCCCAGACCATGGCCGCCTCCATGAACCATGCCGCCTTCAACCTGGCCAATGCATTGGGCGCCTGGCTGGCAGGCATCACCGTCAAACAGGGACTGGCCTGGTCCAGCACCGGCCTGGTAGGCGCAGCACTGGCTATTGGCGGATTACTGATCTTTCTGTCCGGGCGGGCGCTGGAGAAACGCAGCTCGCACGCTGCGCCCGCCCTCTCCGACAGAGACTAAAAACGCTGCAGAAAACCGATGTTGATGGTGGTCAGATCAAAATCATCATCATCGTCAAGCTGCACCCATTCGGCGGTAATCGCCGTTTCCTCGCTGAGATTCACTTCCACCCCGGCACCGTAAGATGGATCACTGGCGGTACGCTCTTCTGTGTTACGCGCCGTTCCGAGCAAGGTGCTGAATTCCGTGGTGACTTCAGCGGTGGCCGTGGAGTGGCCCAGCAAAACATAGGGCACCACCGGCAGACTCCGGTCCAGACCCACCTTTAGATAAGCGCCTACCAGCCATTCAGGGTCCAGTGATATCGAGGCAGCACCATCACTGATGTCATCATCATCAAAGCCATAACCGAGACGCCCTTCCAGCCCCACAAAGGGATTGAACTGCAAACCAAAACGGGCCTGCAGAGCCGACGGCTCAAGATCATCACCCCCTGTTTCCTGATTCAGCATGTTGTACTGCACGCCGAAATATCCATCCTGTTGATACACATCAGAGGCAAAGCCAGGGACAGCAATAACAAGCAAAGGCAACAGCAACGTTTTTTTCATGATCTCTCCTTGGTCAGTTTTTCTCGCACATCAAGAGTATCGTTATGAAACCCTATTTTCATAGGTCCTATGACATTATTCCGACACAAAAAAAGGCCGCACAACAGTGCGGCCCAACGACCTGTTTCTGCTACTGCAGCGACAGGCTATCGGCATTCATAACACGGGTTTTCCCGGTCAGGAATCAGCGATCAGGTAGTAGAAAACGTTATCAGCACATCGGCATGAGGCTGGTGCGGGGGATAAATCATGGCGGGCTCTCCCAAGTCCATTTGGCAATATTTTCGGAGCAGTATTATTGTTTCACCACAGCGTATCTCTTTCATTTTTCCTGCCGTTTTTTTGTTTTAGCAGTACTCTCGGTGACGTGCTCAATAGAATGCGCTGCTCGGGAAAAACAGACTTTGCGCCAGCGCACATTCCCGGCCCGAAAATGTGGCTTTTTTGTTATCAGCAGGTTCCTTAACGTACGCCGGCGGAGAGCGATTCCGGCTGCACAAACTTACCGGTCACTGGGAATCGGACTTCTACCAGCAGGCCGCCATGCTCATGGTTCGCCAGGCGAATCTCGCCGTGGTGCATATCGACGATGCGCTTGACGATGGCCAGCCCCAGGCCGCTGCCACTGAGGGTGCGGGCTTTCTCACCCCGCGAGAACGGCTGCAGCAACAGGGGAATATCCTCTTCGCGAACGCCCTTGCCATGATCACGGACGGTCAGGCACACCACGTTTTCCATCACAGCAGTACGCACCTCCACCGGTGGCGCGCCGTACTTGAGTGCATTGCCGATCAGGTTGGCGAGCATCCGTTTTACCGTTAGCCGCTTGAGCATCAGGCGCGGCAGATCCTGTAGCTCAAAACGGGTCTGCTCCGTGGGGTACTTGCCGGCCACTTCCTGTATCAGCTCGTTGAGATTTTCCAGGTCGGGCTGCTCATCGGCGCCATCGCGGATAAAGGAAATGAACTGATCAAGAATGGCATCCATGTCCTCAATATCTTCGATAATGCCGTGGGCCAGTTCCTCGTCCTGCATGAATTCCGCCGACAGACGCAATCGGGTCAGCGGCGTACGCAGGTCATGGGATACCCCCGCCAGTAACAGCGCCCGATCCCGCTGGGCCTGTTGCAGGTCACTGGTCATGCGATTGAAGGCCGCATTCACCGCCTGAATTTCCTCCGGTCCGATACTGGTATTCAATACCGGCACCGCTTCACCTCTCCCCACTTTCAAGGCGACCCGGGCCAACCGCCGCAACGGCAGGTTAAGCCCCCGGGCAATCAGCAAGCCACCGATAATGGCCAGCAGCGGCACCGTCACCCCCCAGCCGAGCAGCAAGTAGCGGTCATAGTCGCGGAAGAATTCCATCGGCACCCGCAACCACTGCTTCTGAAAAGAAGGCGCACTGACCCACAGCACTGGCTGGCGACTGTCCTCCAGCCTTACCGTGACCGGTTCGCGCAGGCGTTCCTGCACCTCTTCCCGAAACCGACTGACCACCGGCTGGGATAACAGCACGGTACCCTGATGCAGGTTGTCCGGGGTGGCCACTTCAATACCGGTGGCGCCGGCCAGTCGCTGGGCCAGGCGGGCGTCTTCCTCACCGGAAGAAGAAAACGCCAGCTCCGCTTGCAGCACCGTCAGGCGAGCGTATTCACGAATACCGGGCAGGTAGGCATTGCGGGCGAAGAACCACAGGGTCAGCGCCTGGCTGATACCGATGACCAGCCCCACCACGATGGCGGAACGGACAAAGGCAGTGCGAGGATAGATTTTCATCGGCAAAGCTTACACGCTCCACGCCGCACGCAACACGCGCATGATGCCTGCTGCGTGCGGCCTGAAGCGTCTCTTAATCAGGCACAAACACATAGCCCACGCCCCACACGGTCTGGATATAGCGGGGCTTGGAGGGATCGTCTTCCAGCAGGCGGCGCAGGCGCGACACCTGCACGTCGATGGAGCGTTCCATGGCAGACCATTCGCGACCCCGGGCCAGGCTCATCAGCTTGTCGCGCGTCAGCGGCTCACGGGGATTCTGTATCAGCGCCTTGAGCACGGCGAATTCGCCGGTGGTCAGGTTCTGCGGGTCACCGTCGCGGAGCAGGGTGCGGTTACCCAGATCCAGCTCCCACGGCCCGAAGCTCACCTCGCCTTCTTCCTTGCTCGGCGCCCCCGGCAGTTCACGCACATGGCGACGCAACACCGCCCGGATGCGCGCATCCAGCTCACGGGGGTTGAACGGCTTGGGCAGGTAGTCATCCGCACCGGCATCCAGCCCTTCAATACGCTCCGCGTCATCGCCCTTGGCGGTGAGCATAATGATCGGCATACGGTTTTCTGCCTCCCGGAGCCGGCGGCAGATGGACAAGCCGTCCTCACCGGGCAGCATCAGGTCCAACACCATCAACGAATAGAGCTCCCGGGACAGGGCCCGATCCATCTGTTCCGCATCACCTACTGCCTTCACGGCATAGCCTGCCTCTTCAAGAAAACGCTGCAGCAGACTGCGCAGGCGGGCGTCATCATCGACGACGAGAATCTTGTCCTGTTGTTCTGTCACGGTGCCTCCACTTATCGCAGACTCTGATTTACGCGTTGTGGACCGAACGTGCAAGATAATGGTCTGAGCAGATTGTATAAAAACATTGCAGTCTGCGAATCTGGGTCATTGTGGTCGGTGCAGAAGCACCGCCAAAGTAGGCACGAGAAAAAGAAATCGCTAGAGTACGCGACAAATGAGAATGGCTATCAATAAAGGATTCCTCCCTTGCGAGACCGCCTGAAACAGCTTCCGCCCGTGGCCCTGGTCATCCTGGGGACGATTCTGGCCATTGTGCTGCTGGCCGTATTCAAACCCTCGGCCCCCACCCGCGATGTCAGTGAACGTCACGACCGGGTACGTTTTATACTGGCCGACCCCGGCGCCCATTCGCCCCAGATCCAGCTTTTTGGTCGGGTGCAGTCACCCCGTGCCGCCAGTCTGACCGCCGTGGTCACCGCTAACGTGGCAACGATCCCGGTGCGGGCCGGCAGCAAGGTCAGCGCCGGCCAGTTGCTGATCCAGCTGGACGACACCGAAGCCGCCCTGGCCAGAGTCAGGGCCAGGGCCACCCGCGATGAAGCCGCCGCCCAGTTGCAGACCACCCGCTTGCGCTACCAGAGCGACAAGAAAAACCTGGCGCTGGAAAAAAAGCTGGCGCAACTGAGTGAAGATAATCTGCAACGGCTGCAATCCCTGCGTGGCAAGCAACTGGTGTCCCAGACCCAACTGGATCAGGCAGAAGAAGCCAAGGCACGCGCCGAGTTGTCGCTGGGTCAGCGCCAACTCAGTGTCAGCGATTTCAAGAATGAGCTGGCCCGCATGGAAGCCCGCCTGGCCAGCGCTGAAGCCCAGCTGCAGCAGGCCGAACTGGACCTGACCCGCACTCGCGTTGAAGCCCCCTTCGATGGCACCGTGACGCAAATCCCGGTGGCGCCCGGGGAACGGGTGCGCCCCGGCGACCCCTTGCTCAGTCTGTTCGCCGACGCCGAGCTGGAAGTGCGCGCGCAGATTCCCGAGCGTTACCTGGCCGCCGTGCGCGATGGTCTCGACCAGGGTGAGCTGGCCGCCAGCACCGACCTGGAAGGCCGCACCCTGGCGTTGAATCTGAAACGGCTGGCCGGCGAAGCCAGCGATGCCCGTGGCGGCATTGATGGGTTATTCGAATTTGTCGACGGCGTGCCCGCGGCGGCCCTGGGCCGCCCGCTGACCATTACCCTGACATTGCCGGCCCGGGACAACCTGATCGCCGTGCCCGCCACCGCCCTGCACGGACTCAACCGGCTCTACCTCATTGATGACGACAACCGTCTGCAGAGAACCGCAGCGGACATCGTCGGCGAAGCCATGACGCAGACGCAGTCGCAACTGTTGCTGCAGGTCCCCGACCTGCAGGGCGGCGAGCGCATCATGACCACCCAGCTCCCCCAGGCTATCGTCGGCCTGCCGGTGGACCCGCAACCGGTACCGGGAAGCAACGCCGACACCGACAAGGCGGATGTGAAAGACGCGCCGGCTACGCCTGCTATCAATAGTAAAAAAGAGGGTGATCAGGGTGAGTGAGCCACGGGGTCTGATCGCCAGCTTCACCCAGCACAAGGTTGCTTCCAACCTGCTGATGCTGCTGATGGTGATGCTCGGGTTTCTCGGCCTCAACCGGCTCAACACCCAGTTGTTCCCGAATTTCGATTTTGACTACATCACCGTCACTATCCCCTGGCGCGGCGCCAGCCCCGAGGATGTGCAGCGCTCCATCACCATTCCGGTGGAGCAGGCCATCAAGACCCTGCCCAACACCAAGAAACTGATCGCCCGCTCCCAGCAGGGTGCCTCGGCCATCTTTATCGAACTGGAGGACGGCACCGACCTGGGCCTGGCCCTGGATGAAGTGCGCCAGCGTATCGACTCCATCCGCAACCTGCCCCAGGACGCAGAACGACCGGTTATCCAGAAGATCACCAACTATTCGCTGGTCACCTCCATCATGGTGTCCACGGAAAACGGCTCCCTGGAGGAGCTGCGCCCGTTGGTGCGCAACATGGAGGACGAGATCCTTGCCCTGGGTGCCGGCAAGGTGGACTTCCTCGGCCTGCCGGAAGAGGAAATGGCCATCCAGGTGCCCGCCGCTGCCCTCCATGATCTGCGCATGAGCCTTGGCGAGATCGGTAATCGGGTGCGCAATTTCAGCCAGGACATTCCCGCCGGCACCGTGGGCCGGGATGACGCCGCCAAACAATTGCGCGCCCTCGGTCAGCGCCGTGACGAACGGGCCTTCGCCGACCTGCCGCTGATCACCACCGCCGACGGCCAGCAGCTGAGCCTGGGCGACGTGGCCATCATCGAACGGCGCCCCCGGGATGACCAACCCACCCTCACCTACCAGGGCAACCCGGCCATCGAGCTGCAGGTGATGCGCGGCGAAGACGGCGACATGCTGGAGCTGGCCGACAAGGTGCGCAGCTGGGGGGCCGACTACCGCGCCACCCTCCCGGAAGGCGTACAGATGACCTTCTATTTCGAGGCCTGGAAGCTGGTGCAAGAGCGTATTTCCACCCTGCTGTGGAACGGCATCACCGGTCTGCTGCTGGTCATCGCCACGCTCTACTTCTTCCTCAATGCCCGGGTCGCCTGGTGGGTCACCGTGGGCATCCCGGTGTCCTTCATGGCCACTCTGGGGCTGGTGTGGCTGTTCGGCGGCACCATCAACATGATCAGCCTGTTCGGTCTGATTCTGGCCCTGGGGATCATCGTCGACGATGCCATTGTGGTGGGCGAGGACACCCTCACCCATTTACAGCAGGGGGAATCCGCCCAGCGCGCTGCCCTGGGCGGTGCCCGACGCATGTTCTGGCCGGTGGTGGCCTCCAGCACCACCACCATTGCCGCCTTCCTGCCACTGGGCATGATGAGCGGCGCCATGGGCAAGATCGCCTTTGATATTCCTTTCGTGATGATCTGCGTGATCCTGGCATCGCTACTGGAATGTTTTCTGGTGCTGCCCGGCCATCTGCATCACAGCTTCCGGGGCATTCAGGTCAAGGCCTCTGGGCTACGCGAACGCATCGACGCGGGTTTCAACCGACTGCGCGAAGAACGCTTCCGGCCATTGGTGGCCTGGGCCATCCGCCACCGCCATCTGGTCAGCGTCTCCGCCGTGGCCGCTTTCATTCTGGCGCTGAGCCTGATCGCCACCGGCTGGCTCAAGTTCACCTTCTTCCCGCCGGTGGATGGCGACCAGCTGCGCGCGGTGGTGGAATTTTCCTCCGGCACCGACCGCAACCAGGTGGACCGCTTCCTGGCGCAACTGGAAACCGCCCTGAACGAGACCAATGAGGAACTGGGCGGCCATCTGGTCAAAACCGTGATCAGCCACCATGGCGCCGCCGCCGGCTTCCCCAACCCCGGCGGGCGGATGGAAAAATACGGCGACGAATACGGCACCCTGGTGGTGGAAGTCTATGTGGGCTCCGACAGACAGATCAGCAATGACGAACTGATCCAGAGTTGGCGGGACAAACTGACCCTGCCCGCCGGCCTGGACCAGCTCACCATTTCCCAGCCGGAAGCTGGCCCCCCCGGCAAACCCATCGAGGTGAAGCTCACCGGCAGCGATGCGCCAACCCTGAAACAGGCCTCCCTGGCCTTGCAGGAACGGCTCAACGATTTCTCCGGGGTCAGCAACGTGGACGACGACCTGCCCTACGGCAAGGAACAGCTGACCTTTGAACTGACCGCCCGGGGCCGGGCCCTGGGGCTCACCCTCAATGAGGTGGCCAGCCAGTTGCGCGCTGCCTTCGACGGCAACCTGGCCCAGCTCTACAACGAGGAAGACGAGGAAATCGAAGTGCGGGTGATGCTGCCGGACAACGAGCGGCGGCAATTCAGCGCTCTGGAGCGTCTGCCCGTGATTACCCCCCAGGGTGAAGCCATCGCCCTGCGTGACGTGGTGAACTTCGACGCCCGCAAGGGCGTGGATTTGCTACGCCGGGTGAATGGCGAACTGGCCGTCACTGTCTACGCCGATCTGGACCCGGAGCAGGGCAACGCCAACGAAATCATCGCCAGCCTCAACGACAGCACCCTGCCCGACCTGAAAGCCAAATACGGCATCGGCGTCGGCTACGAGGGCAAGCTGCAGGAACAGGCCGACAACCTCAAGGACATGGCCACCGGCGCCCTGCTCGGCCTGGCGCTGATCTACGTGGTACTGGCCTGGGTATTCAGCTCCTACTCCTGGCCCCTGGCCATCATGACCGCCATTTTCTTCGGCCTCACCGGCGCCGTGATCGGGCATATCCTCACCGCACCGTTCGGCATCAAGTTCTCCATGTTCTCGGCCATGGGGCTGTTCGGCCTGTCCGGCATTATCGTCAACGATTCCATCGTGTTGGTGAGTTTCTACCAGCAACTGGTGGCCGAAGGCATGGAACGGTTCGAGGCCATCGTGGAGGCCTGTGTGCGGCGACTGCGGGCGGTGCTGCTGACCTCCATCACCACCATCGCCGGCCTTACTCCGATCCTGTTCGAAAGCTCCCTGCAGGCCCAGTTTCTCAAGCCCATGGCGGTGAGCATTGTCTTCGGGTTGCTGTTCGGCACCGTACTGATCCTGCTGGTGGTGCCGGCCATGCTGATGCTGATCGAGGAGCAGCGCGACCGTTTCCGCGGCCTGGGGCCGCACCTGGCGCCGGCCAACTGGGGCGAACTGGCCCGCCGCGCCTGGCGTTTCGACCCGATCCATTACCGCCAGCAAGCCGGTCCCCAGGGGCTGGGTGGGCACCTGTGGTGGGTGATGATTCTCGGTCCCTGGCTGTTACTGACAATACTGGGCAAACTACCGCTGCTGCTGCAGGCACTGAAAGCCGATGCCGGGCCGCTGCTGATAGCGCCTTCCGCGCTGCTGTGGCTGGTGATGATGGGGCTGGGTGCCGCCTTCCTGTGGCACCTGTTCCGCCGCCG
Source organism: Alcanivorax sp. IL2 (assembly GCF_047495475.1). NCBI lineage: Bacteria > Pseudomonadati > Pseudomonadota > Gammaproteobacteria > Oceanospirillales > Alcanivoracaceae > Alcanivorax > Alcanivorax sp. IL2. Next base: position 244,140 of record NZ_CP179932.1, read on the forward strand.
TCAGCGGGCCACCAGGCTGGCTGTACACTGGTTGCTGGTGACAGGTTTCGGCAGTCTGCTGATAGCAGCACTGGCGCCACTGGCAGGCCTGCAGGGAGAGTTGCTGGCTGGCGCGTTCTGGTCACAGGCAGGCTGGAGCCTTTTCACTGCCGTGATCGTACTGCCATTGCTGTTATGGAGTCGGCGCAGCGCCCATACCCTGACACGCTGACCGAAAACGGCATCACAGTGCCATAATTCGACAGCTTACCTTTTGACCAGTGACTGGTATTATTCGCGTCTGAAAGTAAAACAGACAAAAACAAAGTACCGCCGAAGCACAGCAGGATCGGCGCGAGGAGAGCAACATGGCCAAAATTCTTGTGGTGGACGACTCGCCGACTCAACTGACCAATCTGGTCAAGATCGTTCAGGGCGAAGGCCATGAGGTCATTACCGCCACCAATGGTATGGAAGGTATCGAAAAAGCCCGTGAGGAAAAGCCTGACCTGATTCTCATGGATGTGGTGATGCCGGAACTGAATGGCTTCCAGGCCACCCGCAAAATCACCCGTGACCCGGCCACCGAACAGATTCCGGTGATCCTGGTCACCACCAAGGATCAGGAGACCGACAAGGTCTGGGGCCAGCGCCAGGGGGCAGCCGGCTACATCATCAAGCCGCCCAAGGAAGCCGAGCTGATCGCCAAGATCAACGAAGTGCTGGGCTAGTCCAGCCCCGCAACATAGCCGCTTCGACAAGTCAATCTGTTAACGACCGGGATCATTGCCTATGATTTCGGTCGTTTTGTTTTACGCCTGCACGCAATACGTCTGCAGGCCGCACGCAGCCAGGAAATGTCATGCGCAGTATTGAACAGATTATCGCCGAGGAAATCGGCTGTCAGGAACGCCAGGTCCACGCTGCCGTAGGCCTGCTCGACGACGGTGCCACCGTCCCCTTTATCGCCCGTTACCGCAAGGAGGTAACCGACGGTCTGGACGACACCCAGCTGCGTAACCTGGAAGAACGGCTGCGCTACCTGCGCGAAATGGAAGAACGCCGCGAGGCGATCCTGAAGAGCATTGCCGAGCAGGAAAAACTGACCCCGGAACTGGAAAAGGCGATCAAGGCCGCCGATACCAAAACCCGGCTGGAAGATCTCTACCTGCCCTACAAGCCCAAGCGCCGCACCCGCGCCCAGATCGCCCGGGAAGCCGGCCTGGAACCGCTGGCCGACGGCCTGCTGGACGATCCGAGTCAGAACCCGGAAGAACTGGCCGCTGGCTACCTGAACGAAGAACACAAGGTTGCCAGCGCCAAGGATGCCCTGGACGGTGCCAAGCAGATTCTCATGGAGCGCTTTGCCGAAAACGCCGATCTGCTCACCCGTCTGCGCACCTTCCTGTGGGACAAGGCGCAGATCCAGGCCAAGGTAGTCGACGGCAAGGAGAAGGAAGGCGCCAAGTTCAGCGACTACTTCGACCACAGCGAAACCATCAAGGGCATCCCCAGCCACCGCGCCCTGGCCCTGTTCCGTGGCCGCAACGAAGGTATCCTGCATGTCTCCATGGTGCTGCCGGAAGAACTGGAAAGTGCCCAGCCACACCCCTGCGAAGCCATGGTCACCGCCGAAACCGGCTGGCAGCATCAGGGCCGCGCCGCCGATGACTGGCTCAAGGAAGTGATGCGCTGGACCTGGAAGATCAAGCTCAATACCCACCTGGAAACCGAGCTGCTGGGCCGGGTCCGCGAGCTGGGCGAGGAAGAAGCCATTCAGGTATTCGCCCGTAACCTGAAGAGTCTGCTGATGGCCTCCCCGGCCGGCCCAAAATGCACCATGGGTCTCGATCCGGGTCTGCGTACCGGGGTGAAGGTGGTGGTGGTAGATGCCACCGGCAAGCTGCTGGAGCACAGCACTATCTTCCCCCACCAGCCGAAAAATCAATGGGACCAGTCCCTGTCCGCTCTGGCCGCCCTGTGCCTCAAGCACAAGGTGGAATTGATCGCCATCGGCAACGGCACCGCCAGCCGCGAGACCGACAAGCTGGCCGGGGAAGTGGTCAAGGCCAGCAAGGGCAACATCCAGAAGATCATGGTCTCCGAGGCCGGCGCCTCGGTGTACTCCGCCTCGGAAACCGCCGCCCGGGAATTCCCGGATCTGGACGTCTCATTCCGGGGTGCCGTTTCCATCGCCCGCCGCCTGCAGGATCCGCTGGCGGAACTGGTGAAGATCGATCCGAAAGCCATCGGCGTGGGCCAGTACCAGCATGATGTGAGCCAGCTGAAGCTGTCCCGCTCTCTGGACGCGGTGGTGGAAGACTGCGTGAACTCCGTGGGCGTGGACGTGAACACCGCCAGCGCCCCGCTGCTGGCGCGCATCGCCGGCCTCAACACCACTATCGCCGGCAACATTGTCACTTATCGGGAAAGTCACGGTGCCTTTAGCTCCCGGGCCGACCTGAAGCTGGTGCCACGCCTGGGCGACAAGACCTTCGAACAGGCCGCCGGCTTCCTGCGCATCATGGACGCCGCCAACCCGCTGGACAGTTCCTCGGTCCACCCGGAAGCCTACCCGCTGGTGGAAAAGATCGCTGAGAAACACGGTCGCCCGCTCAAGGACCTGATCGCTGACGTACCCTTCCTGAAGAAGGTCAACGCCGCCGACTTCACCGATGATACCTTCGGCCTGCCCACGGTCACCGACATCCTCAGCGAGCTGGAAAAACCCGGCCGTGACCCGCGCCCGGAATTCAAGGCCGCGGTGTACAAGGAAGGGGTGGAAACGCTCAAGGATCTCAAGCCAAGCATGATGCTGGAAGGCACCGTCACCAACGTGACCAACTTCGGCGCCTTCGTGGATATCGGCGTTCACCAGGATGGCCTGGTGCATGTCTCGGCCCTGGCCGACAAATTCGTGGAAGATCCCCACGATGTGGTCAAACCCGGCGATATCGTCAAGGTGAAAGTGCTGGAAGTGGACCTGGATCGAAAACGCATCAGCCTGACCATGCGCATGGACGACAAGCCCGCCGAGAAAGCCGACGGGCAACGCCCCGCCAGCGCCCGCAAGGGCAATGGCGGCGGCCAGCGCCAGGGCGGCAACAAGCGTGGCGGCGGCCAGCCCCAGAACAGCGGCGGCACCTTTGCGGATCTGTTCGCCAAGGCCAAGGACGAGCAGAAGAAAGGCAAGAAACGCCTGTAGTCATGGCTCAGGCTTACGGAAACAGCGGCACCCTCTTCCTCTGCCCCTCTCTCGCCAGTGGTAGCGGGACCGGGGAATCAGGATGCCGCCCCCGTGCAATGTAGGGCGGAAATGCCGATGGCATCTCCGTCACCCGGAGTTCGATAACGGAACCGCCTGCTATGGCACAGCTCGAACAACGCATCCATGCCCTGCTGGATTCAGACGCCGCCGCCACCCTGGCCGGCATTCGCCGCGGCATCGAGAAAGAAAGCCTGCGCATTACCACCGATGGCACCCTGGCGCAGACGCCACATCCGGCGGCACTGGGCTCCGCGTTGACGCACCCCTATATCACCACGGACTATTCCGAGGCCCTGCTGGAATTCATCACGCCACCCAGCACCGAGCTGCACAAACCGCTGGAATTTCTCGAACAGCTGCACCGTTATGTGTATAGCCATATCGGTGATGAAGTGCTGTGGGTCAATTCCATGCCCTGCATGATCGCCAACGATGACGACGTACCGGTGGCACAATACGGCAGCTCCAACGTGGGACGCATGAAGAGCGTCTACCGGGAAGGGTTGGGTCACCGTTATGGCCGCAAGATGCAGACCATCGCCGGCATCCACTACAACTTTTCCTATCCGGAAGAGTTCTGGAAGCTGAACCAGGTCCTGGAAGGAGAAAGCGGTCCGCTGCAGGACTACATTTCCAAGCGCTACTTCGATCTGACCCGTAATTTCCAGCGTTATTCCTGGCTGTTGGTCTATCTTTTCGGTGCCTCCCCGGCGCTGTGCAAATCCTTCCTGGCAGGCCGCGAACACCAGCTGGACACCTTTGACCACACCCTGTTCAAGCCCAGCGCCACCAGCCTGCGCATGAGTGACCTGGGCTACCAGAACAATGCCCAGTCGTCCCTGGCCATCAGCTACAACAATCTGGACGAGTACGTGGCGACCCTCACCCACGCCATCAAGACGCCGGAACCGGCCTACGACGAGATCGGTGTGAAGGTGGGCGATGACTATCGTCAGCTCAATGCCAACATCCTGCAGATCGAGAATGAGTACTACTCCTCGATCCGCCCCAAGCGCACCATCAACAAGGGGGAGCGCCCCACCACCGCCCTGCAGAAACGTGGCGTGGAATATATCGAAATTCGCGCCCTGGACCTGAACCCCTTCGAGCCGGTAGGCATTAACCAGCAGGAAATCCGCTTCCTGGATCTATTCGCCACCTACTGCCTGTTGCGCGAATCGCCACAACTGGAAAAGTGCGATCTCCATGCCAGCAAGGAGAACCTGCGCAAGGTGGTCTACGAGGGGCGCAACACAGCCATCGAACTGTGCAACTGGGGCAAGTCCGTCTCCCTGAAAGACTGGGCCAGCGAAAAGCTCACCCAGATGCAGCCCATCGCCGAGCTGTTCGACCGCACTCACGGCGGCAGCAACTACAGCGATGCCCTCGCCCGCCAACAGGAAAAAGTGGACAACCCGGACACTACTCCGTCCGCGCGCATTCTCGACAAGCTGGAAAGCCGTCAGCAAAGTTTCTTCCAGTTCGCCATGGATCAGGCTCTGGCCCACCGGGATCACTTCCTGTCACGCCAGCGTTGCGACGAGACCAACCAGCGCCTGGAACAACTGGCCGAACACAGCCTCACCGAGCAACGCCACTGGGAAGACGCGGAGACCCAGAGCTTCGAGGATTACCTGGCGGATTACTTCCGCGACTGAAGCCCCTCCCACGCAGAGGCTTGCCCGCAAGCTGCAAAGCCAGCACTGACAGCGTGCATCGCTTGCAGGCAAGCGCCTACATTGGGCCGCTCCGTCTTGATGCTGTCACAAAGCCGCTGTGCGCCGCGTCTCAACACCACGGCCCAATCCGGGTTTTGTGCAATTTCACAACAAAAAGACGCGCTTCTTCCCTGTTCAGTCTGTCTTGCGGTGGTAGTCTCGGACAAACCGGCAAGGGAGCGTCGCGATGCCAGATCGTGATCAGTGCGAAAAAGCCTACAATCAAGGATGTATGTGGGGCATGGGTGGAGGCGACAACAATCGCTGTCCTTATTCCGCCGATGATGCCCTGGCAGAATGGTGGTTTCAGGGATGGGAAGCGGGCATCCAGGCCTGGCATGATCGCAACCTGCAGGAACAGGATGCCAGGCAGGCCTGACACCATTCGAACAGCAGCCCCACCCTCTACCTCGATCCTGTGGGAGCCGTCGTTCGACCGCGTATGCCCTGCCCCATGAAGATCGCGGTCGAACGACCGCTCCCACGGTTCAATCCCACCCTTGCCGCCAACCCCGCTTTTGCCTACCCTTCGCCGGTCCCCGACGAAAAGAGTGGCCCATGTCGTCCCTTATCCCAGCACCCCGTCAGCTTAACCTGCTTGCCCTGTTGGCTTGTATTGCCGCCATGGCCGGTGCCCTTTATCTGCAGCACGTTGATGGCCTGGAACCCTGCCCGTTGTGCATCTTTCAACGCATCGGCGTGATAGCCGCCGCCCTGATTCTGCTGATTGCCACCCTGCATGGTCCGCAGCGTACCGGCATACGTATTTACGGTGCACTCACCGGGCTGGCCGCGATTGCCGGCGGCGCCGTCTCCATCCGTCACATCTGGCTGCAAAACCTGCCGCCGGATCAGGTGCCCGCCTGTGGCCCCGGCCTCAACTACATGCTGGATGTATTCCCCCTGCAAAGCGTCATCCAGGAAGTGCTGGCGGGCTCCGGGGAATGCGCAGAAATGGACTGGTCCTTCCTGGGGCTGAGCCTGCCAGCCTGGTCCCTGGTGGTGTTTTCCGGTCTGCTGCTGGTGGCGCTGGTGCAACTGTTCCGCCCGCTCCCCACACGCTGATCGCACCATGATCGACGGCCTGCTGATTCTGCTGTTTTTCCAGTTTCTTGGTGAGGTGCTGATCCGCCTCACCGGCATCCCCCTGCCCGCCTCCGTGGTCGGCATGGTGCTGCTGTTGCTGGCACTGTTACTCAATGCGCCCTTCAGCCAGCGCGTGGCCCCCGCCGCCGGCGCCCTGATCAAGCACATCAGCCTGCTGATCTTCCCGCTGGGGGTGGGCATCGTGCTGCAGTGGCACCGCTACGAAGACTATGCCCTGGCCCTGGGTGTGGCCGTGGTGCTGGGCACCCTGCTCAGCCTGGTGCTGGTCACCGTGATGCTGAAGAAGCTACTGGGCGGCAAGCATGGCGAATCCCGGGGAGGTAGCCATGATCGATAAACTCGACAGCCTGGCCGGCCTGGTGCACACCCCGTTGTTCGGTATCCTGCTGACACTGGTCAGCTATCGCTTTGCCCTGTGGGTCTATGGCCGCAGTAACAGCCTGCCCCTGTTCCACCCCTTTCTGGTGGCGTCGATTCCGGTGATTGTCGTGCTGCCACTGGTGGGCGTGGACTACGAGGAATACCGCGACCAGACCACCCTGATCTCCTTTCTGCTGGGCCCGGCAACGGTAGCCCTGGCTTGGCCCCTCTATCGCCAGCTGCATACGGTACGCAGCGTGCTAACGCCGATACTGATCGCCACCGTGCTGGGCGCCTTTATTTCTGCCGCCATTGCCGTGGGGCTGGCCTGGTGGCTGGGCGCTCCCGCCGAAGTTGTGGGCTCACTGGCACCCAAATCCATCACCACCCCGATTGCCGTAGAGGTAGTGCAATCCACCGGCGGCTATGTATCCCTGGCTGCCGGCGCCGTCGCTATCACCGGCATTGTCGGCGCCCTGGCCGCAGGCCCCATCTTCCGCCTGCTACGCGTCACCGACGACCGCATCAAGGGCTTTGCACTGGGCCTGGTAGCCCACGCCATCGGCACCGCCCGAGCCTTCGAATACGGCGAAAAAGCGGGGGCTTTTGCCGGGTTGGCGCTGGGCTTGTGCGGGCTGGTAACGGCGCTGGCACTGCCCTGGCTGTGGCCCTGGGTAGCGCAGTATCTATAACCGCTGCAGCGGGCGGCACGCATCACGCAACACGGATGGCGCTAAAAAACCGCTTTTTAGAAGAAATTTGTCTTTAACGACAAGTCGCTGAGATAGCGTGGTTTTTCCTCCTGATCCGGCTTCAGGCCGATTTTGTCCCATTGCCAGCACAGCCCCACCAGTCCTAGGCTCGATAGCCCAACAAGACAATAGTCAACGGGTACTCCAAGGAGGAACCATGGCGAGCTCCCATTCTGCAGCTCTGGCCCAATGGCAGCGCATCGAGGCGCTGGTGCAGGCCTGGCTGGATGAGCGTCAGCAACTGATTGTGCTGCTCTGCACCCTGCAGGGCCTGAAAGGCTTATCCGATCACCGCCAGCCATTGCAGAAACAGGTACAGAATTTCTGCCAGCTATTGATGGACTACATCAGCGCCGGCTACTTCGAGGTGTACCGGGAGCTGGTCAATGAGGCTCGCCATTTTCACCGCGACAACCCCACGCTTACCCGACAGATTCTCCAGCAACTGGACAACTCCACCGACGAAGCCCTGGCCTTCAACGAGGATTTCGAGCGCCCGGAACAGTGGCTGGCACAGCGGGACCAGTTACCGGAACGTATTACCCTGCTGATGCAGACGCTGGAAGAACGGTTTGCGCTGGAAGACCAGCTGATTCTCAGCATTCACCAGCAAGAACCGCCACGGCAGCAGGCGACGCATTGAAAACAGCGGCAAGCTACAAGCTTCAAGCTGCAACACGAAGAAATGCATGGCGTGCAACAGCACCCGCCGTGTTCCGCGCTTCAAGGTTAATTGTAGGAGCGCCGCTCTCTGTGCTCCGCGAGCATGAGGCGCGAATGGAGGTGGCGACCACCTAACCGGTTACATGAAACCTGTCGAGTGCGGATATTCCTGATCGCCCTAAGGGCGATTTCCGCGCTACGCACGGTTCGCACCTCAAGATGTGCTCCTACAGCGGCTTCGTAGTGATGTCACAGTCCGCACCGCAGGGTTTGTAGCAACCAAAAAGGGCGCCCGAAGGCGCCCTTTTTGTTGAAGCGTGTGACGACGGGATTTATTCCTCGTCGGCACCGCCTTCATTACCGCTGCCTTTCACGTCCAGCAGTTCGATCTCGAAAATCAGCGCCTGGTTGGGGCCGATATCGCCACCAGCACCTTGCTCGCCATAGCCCAGAGACGGCGGCACAACAATTTTCCACTTGTCACCTTCCGCCATCATCGGCAGCGCTTCCTGCCAGGCAGGAATGATGTGCTGCAGACCGAAGCTGGCTGGCTGGCCGCGCTCTACGGAGCTGTCAAAGACGGTGCCATCCGGCAGGGTGCCGTGGTAGTGAACTTCCACGGTGTCTTCCAGGGTCGGAGATGCGCCACCTTCTTCACCGGACTCCAGCACTTCGTACTGCAGGCCGCTGTCGGTGACAGTAACGCCATCACGCTCGGCATTCTCGGCCAGGAATTTTTCGCTGGCTTCCAGGTTATTGCCGGCCGCTTCTTCCATCTTCTTCTGCTGGGCTTCAATCATACGGCCCTGGAAGTCACGAATCAGCTGATCCAGATCCTCGTCACCCAGCTGGGATTTGCCGTCTTCGGCAAAGCCATCACGCAGGCCTGCCACCATGGCATCCAGATCCAGGTTTTCCAGGCTGCGCATCTGCTCCGCACTGCGGAAGCCCAGTGCGTAGGACGCTTTCTGGTCATCACTTTTCAGTTCAGCCGTTTCCTGACCACACGCTGCCAACAGGACAGTTCCCGCCAGCACGATTCCCAATTTCTTCATTCTGCCTCCAATTGGCCTACTGTTGTTGTTGCTGTTCCGGCACCTTACCACCGCGCATTTCTTCGGCAGTGATGGTATTGGGCGCTTTTACGGTAAAGGGTTCCGCCTGCACACCGGGCGGCGGAATCTGGCCATACTGCCAGTTTCCCTGGGGGTCACGCCAGCGATACATCTCTGCGCTTTCCCCGTTTTCCTCCATCCAGGGAGAAATCTTCCGGTCCAACAACCGTTCCGGCTGCTGCCAGTTCTGTTCCACATGCTGCCAGTCCAGTAGCGGCTTACCGCCACCGAGCGGCACGGTAAACAGCGCTGCCAGCACAACCGCCAGCAACACGATGATAATCAACAGGTAACGCATGATGTTTCCTCTCCCCCTTTACTGAGCCGTCTTCACAGGATTCAGTTCCCCGCGAGAGCAAAATAACATCACAAATTACATCAATGCGCCTTATTTTGCGGTACTGTTGGTTTTGTGAGCAGCATCACCTTTTCTTCTGATAGTGATCACGCCACCCAAACCGCCGGGTACAATCCCTCGCAAAAAAACGAATAAGACACGGCATGAATAGCGCACAGAACAGCCATGCAAAGGGGATCGGCTCCCAATCGCGTTCGTCCAGCCCGTCCCGCATGGTAATTCTGATCGCGAACAGTAAAGGGGGCTGCGGCAAGACCACCATTGCCACTAACCTGGCCTGCTACTATGAGGCCATGGGGCGACAGGTATCCCTGCTGGATATGGATCCACAGCAGTCGTCGCTGCAATGGCTGAAACTACGCCGTGATACCACGATCCACGGCCTGGCCTGGCCGGCGGGCGAGCCGGTCTCCCTGGGCAGACTGCAACAGAAGCTGGATCAGGCCGGCCCGATTACCATTATCGATTCACCCGCCGGCCTGGACACCCATCATCTGGATCACCTGCTGCGCCTGTCACAGGTAGTGCTGGTCCCGGTACTGCCCAGCCCTATTGATATTCGTGCCACCACCCGTTTCCTGCAAACCGTCATGCTGGCGCCCAGCTACCGTCGCCGTCCACGGCGGCTGGCAGTGATCGCCAATCGTTCCCGCACCCGCACCCGCATGTACGAATCCCTGCGCCAGTTTCTCGCCAGCCTGAAGATTCCCTACCTGGTCACCCTGCGCGATACCCAGCTTTATGTGCAGGCCATGAGTAATGGCGAAGGCGTCCTCGACGCCGCCGTCTCCCGCCATCTGGACGACCAGCAACACTGGCGTCGCATTGGTGAGTGGCTGGAGGTGCAGCGGCATCTGATTCAGACCATGCCGGGGTTTCGGTAAACCACCTGTAGGAGTTCCCTTCCAGGGGACGAACCGCGTGTAAACGCGGAATTGCCCGCAGGGCGATCAGGCTCTACAGGTCGACTCATGGCAGTGCGGCAGGTGAAAGCTCTTGTCGCCCCACTTCGCGAGGTTCGTCCCCTGGAAGGGAACTCCTACAACGGCTTTAAAGTTGGGGCTTGACGTCAACTGCCCTCCGCCAGATCCCGCATTGCCCCGGTCAGCTTGCTCAGGTCCTCCGGCTCAATCACGAAGGGCGGCATGATGTAGACCAGTTTGCCGAACGGGCGAATCCATACGCCCTGTTCCACAAAGCGTGCCTGCACCTGCTCCATGGCCACCGGCTCCTTCATTTCCATGACACCAATGGCGCCCAGCACCCGGGCATCAGCCACGGGGGAAAGTTCCTTCAGTGGCAGCAGCTCCGCCTTGAGCTGCGCTTCGATGGCCGCGACTTTTTCCTGCCAGTCGGAATCCAGCAGCAACTGGATGCTGGCATTGGCGACCGCACAGGCCAGTGGATTGCCCATGAAAGTCGGGCCGTGCATCAATACGCCGGCCTCACCGTCACAAATACCCGCGGCTACCAGGTCGGTACAAAGGGTGGCTGCCAGGGTCATGTAGCCGCCGGTAATCGCCTTGCCCAGACAAAGAATATCCGGGCACACATTCGCATGCTCCAGCGCGAACAGTTTGCCGGTACGGCCAAAGCCGGTGGCGATTTCATCAAAGATCAACAACACCCCGTACTGGTCACACAGGGCACGCACCGCCTTCAGGTAGGTGGGGTGATACATCCGCATGCCGCCGGCGCCCTGTACCACCGGCTCCAGAATCACGGCGGCAATCTCCTGATGATGATCCGCCAGCATCTGCTGGATGGAATTGAGATCATCGGTATCAAAATCACTGTCATACGCGCATTGCGGCGCCTCGGCGAAATAATGTTTGGCCAGCACCCCGCTGAACAGCGAATGCATACCATTGACCGGGTCGCAGGCAGCCATGGCCCCGAACGTATCGCCGTGATAGCCGTTGCGCAGGGCCAGCAATTTATCCTTGCCGGTATGCCCCTGGCTGAGCCAGTACTGCAAGGCCATCTTGATCGCCACTTCCACCGACACTGAGCCGCTGTCAGCGAGAAACACCTTCTCCAGCGGGTCCGGCGTCAATGCCACCAGCTTTTTTCCCAGCTCCACCGCCGGTTCATGGGTGAGCCCACCGAACATCACATGGGCCATGCGGTCGATCTGGTCCTTGGCGGCCTGGTTCAGCACCGGGTGGTTATAGCCATGCACCGCCGCCCACCAGGACGACATGCCATCCACCAGCTCGCGGCCATCTTCCAGCGTCAACCGCACCCCTTTGGCACTGGCCACCGCGAAGGTGGGCAGCGGTTTTGAGGTGGATGTGTAAGGGTGCCAGAGGTGGTCGCGGTCAAAGGCCAGGTCGGTGGTCATGGAGAAATCCAGATGAACATGGGAGAGAAAGGATGGCAGGGGGGCGTTGAAAATTCAAAGTGCGAGCGCGCGAGGTGGTGGCACCGTAGGAACGTAGCGTAGCGGAGTAACGCACGTAGTTCCGTGCGGCCCGCAGGGTGAGCGTAGCGAATACACCTCTTGAGGGGCGAACCGCGTGTCAACGCGGAATCGGCCGAAGGCCGATCAGGAATGTCAGGGCTCGACAGTTTTTTCTGAGAAAGGGATGGGAGTAGCTGCTATACCTTTTCCTCGCCAAGGCTCGGATTCGCACCTCAAGAGGTACTCCTACAGCGGCTTCGTCGCAATGCCTACAACGCCACCAACTCGTTGAGAGCTCCCTGCAACCCCTCACACTGCGCCACATCCGGCACCAGCACCAACAACCATCCCATGGCATCCACCGGCTTGCCGGCAGGCAGCAGGTTGTCGCACAGGGTCGGCAGGGTGGCCAGTAACCAGCGTTCCCCTTCCAGCTCCACCTGTTGCAGCTGCCGCTTGAATTCCGGCAGCCGCGCATCGGCGCCGGCCTTGCGGCGCACGGCCCGCAGCGGGCGCAGGTAATCGGCTTCGAATTGCCCGGCCAGCTCCGCCATTCGGCGCCCTACTCCGGCATCCGGTTGCTTGCCTGACTCTGCCAGCCACAGGCCAGACAGCAACAGGGCCACCGGCACCTGGTAATCGTCCTGCAGGTGCAGGCAAGCCCGCTCAAAATCCTTGTCCTGCCATCGCCCCAGGGCATAGCGCCACAGATCCTGCTTTATGGAGTTGTCCACGGTTCCCCCGCTACGTTTGCTGGCTTACACTGCGCCGGTTCTCATCAACCCCGGATTACCCCATGCTCTCTCTGGAACACATCAACCTTCGCCGCGGCCCCGACCTGTTGCTGGAAGACGCCAGCGTGGTCCTGCACAAGGGCTGGCGTGTGGGGCTGGTGGGCCGCAACGGCACCGGCAAGAGCTCGCTGTTCAAGCTTATCATGGGCGAACTGGAGAGCGACGGCGGCAACCTGAACCTGCCCTCGGACTGGCGCCTGGCCATGATGGCCCAGGAAGTACCGGCACTGGAACAGCCAGCCATCGATTATGTGCTAGATGGCCACCGTGCCCTGCGCCGGGCAGAGAAAACCCTGGCCGACGCGGAAACCGCCGGTGATAACCACGCCATCGCCCATGCCCACGGCGAGCTGGAGGCGCTGCACGCCTGGCAACAACCCGCCCGCGCCGCCACCTTGCTGGCCGGCCTTGGCTTCAGCGAAACCCAGCAACAACAGCCGGTAGCCAGCTTCTCCGGTGGCTGGCGCATGCGTCTGAACCTGGCCCAGGTATTAATGAGTGATGCGGATTTGCTGCTGCTCGATGAGCCCACCAACCACCTGGATCTGGATGCCATCCTCTGGTTGCAGAGTTACCTGATACAGCAACCGGGAGCCCTGCTGGTGATCTCCCACGACCGCGCCTTCCTGGATGCCACCGTCAACCAGATCCTGCATATCGAACACAAACAGCTGAAACACTACAGCGGCGGCTACTCGGATTTCGAACGCCAGCGCGCCGAGCAACTGTCCCTGCAACAGAAGATGCACGAGAAGCAGCAGGCCCAGGTGGCCCACATGCAGAAGTTCATCGCCCGCTTCAAGGCCAAGGCCTCCAAGGCCAAACAGGCGCAGAGTCGAGTGAAAGCGCTGGAACGGCTGCAACTGATTGGCCCGGCCCACGTGGATTCCGGTTTCAGCTTTGATTTTCACAGCCCGAACAAACTGCCCAACCCCATGGAAAACCTGGATGCGGTGCAGTGCGGCTACCCGGGCGCGCCGATTCTCGACCAGGTCAGCCTGAGCCTGCGCCCGGAATCGCGCATCGGACTGCTCGGCCCCAACGGCGCCGGCAAGTCCACCCTGATGCGCACCCTGGTGGGTGAACTGGCGCCTCTGGGCGGACGCTTCGAAAAAGACGGCGACCTGGTGATCGGCTACTTCCACCAGCAACAGGTGGACCGGTTGGCCGCCGACGATGCCCCCTACCAGATGCTGTCCCGCTTTTACCCCAAGTGGAGTGAATCGCAGCTGCGCAGCGAGCTGGGCCGTTTCGGTTTCCACGGCGATGATGTGTTTGCACCGGTGGGCCGTTTCTCCGGTGGCGAAAAAGCCCGCCTGGCGCTGGCCATGATCGTGCAGGAAAAACCGGCACTACTGCTACTCGATGAGCCGGCCAACCATCTGGATCTGGACATGCGCGAAGCGCTGACCATGGCACTGCAATCCTTCGAGGGTGCCGTGGTGCTGGTGTCTCACGATCGCCACTTACTGGAAACCACCGTGGACGAGTTCTATCTGGTGGCCAACGGGTCGGTGAGCCGTTTCGATGGCGACCTGGATGACTACGGTCGCTGGCTGCAACAGAACCGCCGCGACGGTAAACCCGTCAAGGAAGACAAGCCCGGCGACGGTCTCGATGCCAAGGCCCGCCGTCAACAGGCTGCCCAGCAACGCCACCAGCTGCGCCCGCTGAAAAAACAGGTAGAAAAACTGGAAAAGCAGCTCAGTCAGTGCGACCAGATGCTGGCCGATATCGAAACGGCCCTGGGCAACGAAGCCCTGTATACGGACGATAGCCGCAAGAACGAAATGAACGGGTTACTCGGCGATCAGGCACGCCTGAAGAAACAGCACGACGAGCTGGAAGAACAGTTACTGGAAGCGATGGAGTCGCTGGAACAAGCCGAAAGTGAACTCACCGACTGAGGCGTCCACTTCCGTTTGCGCGTTACATCTGCACCAGACGAGTCTGATACACCACCGGACCGGTGGGCTGGCCGGTCGGTGAACCACCCGCCGGTTCCAGGCTGATCGCCAGAGAGCGAGATTGTAACAACTGGCGCACCTGCTGATCGCTGAGATTCATCTGCAACCGGGCACCCCCCGTGGGCAGCAACGCCAGAGATATCGGCGCACCGGATTCCGGCAGCAACCACAACTGGTAATCCCTGCCACCGTCCGCCGGCTGAACCGGCGGCATGGCCTTCACGCTCAAGCGCTGATCCGCAGAGGCATTCACCAGCCACAGGGGCTCGGCCTGCTGACTCTGCACCACCCCCACATAATGCGTCACCACTGGCGGCGATGGCGTCCACAGCAGCAAGGCAAAAACCGCCAGCACGGCGATACCCGTACTCCAACGCCAGGCGGTCAGGGTTTGCCACCACCGCGACGCCACCGGTGCCGTGCCTGGAAAGAGCCGTTGCTCGATGCTATTCCACACGGCCTTCGGGGCGGCCTCTTCCGGCAAGGATTCATTGAAAGGTTGCAGCCGTCGCTCCCAGTACCATACCTGACGACGCACCCGGGCAGAGACCATCATCCAGCGCTCGAAACGTCGCCTGGCGGCGCCCTGCAGCGTGCCAACCACATATTCTGCGGCCAGCGCATGATTACGTTCGTAATTATCCGGCTTCATGTGTCAAGACACCGGCGCAATACATCCAGCCCGCGACGAATCCAGCTTTTTGTGGTTCCTAACGGCTCGCCCATGGCGACCGCCAGCTCCTGATGAGTGAAACCACGAAAGTAGGCCATCTCGATACTGGAACGATACCGTTCATCCAGATCTTTCAGGCAGTGATTGAGTCGTTGACGATCAAGCTGATTGCCAACGTTATCCATTGGGCCCGGTGTGTTGCTTTCCTGGCGGTCACTGACGCTATCGTAATCCGCTTCGTGGCGGCGGCGGCGCAAGGCATCAAGACAGCGATAACGGCCTATGGACATTATCCAGGTCTGCACGCTGCCGCGATCACAATGGTATTCGCCGGCGTGGTGCCAGACCTGAATATAGATTTCCTGAAGCACGTCACAGGCCTCATCACGATCACGCAGCAAGTGCACACACATGCCAAATACGGCGCGATGGGTTTTCTGATAAAAACCAGAAAAAGCCTGACGGTCGCCCTGAGCGGTTCGAGCCAGCGCGCGTACCAGTCCGTCGTCTGCTTCCGCCATGACGAGGCACCCCCTGTATTACCATAAGTCGTTCCTCACTAATGACAGATGCGTTGTCGTTAATACGTGAAAAAAACCGATTTGGATGCACAAAAAAAAGAAAAAGAAATTCTGCATCCAGTTCCTCTCCTGACGCGTACTACCTACACACCGACAAGAAAGGAGATTCGTCATGCTATCCCGCCTTACCCTGCTTCCCGCGGCCTGTGCTGCCGCCACTCTGCTGGCCAGTGCCGGCACGATGGCATCCAGCCACCGAGAAGCGCCATTTATTACCGGTATGCCCAAAGTCGACGGTACGGATTTCTACATGTTCAACAGTTATGAATCCGGCCGAGAGGGTTATGTCACTCTGATCGCCAACTACCTGCCCCTGCAGGATTCTTATGGTGGTCCCAATTATTTCTCACTGGATGACGACGCCATCTATGAGATCCACATTGATAACGATGGCAACGCGCAAGAAAACATTACCTTCCGTTTCCAGTTCAATACCGAACGCCGCGACCTGGCGGTCGATGTAGGCGGCACCTCTGTCCCCGTACCACTGATTAATATCGGCGCGGTAACCGGCCAGAACAACGATGCCCAGAATGTACTGGAAAGCTTCACCGTAGAAATGGTGACCGGCGACCGTCGTACCGGCAACGTACAGAACCTGACCAAGGCCGGCAGTGGTGACAGCAGCTTTGCCAAACCGCTGGACAACATCGGCACCAAGTCCATTGCTGACTATGAAACCTACGCGGACAACTTCATCTACGACGTGACCATCCCTGACTGCCCCATGCCCGGCCGGGTATTTGCCGGACAGCGCCAGGAAGGTTTTGTCGTCAACCTGGGTGAGGTCTTCGACCTGGTGGCGCTGAATCCGCTGGGTGCACGTGACTCGCGCAGCAACATCATTGCCGACAAGAACATCACCAGCCTGGCACTGGAAGTTCCGGCTGACTGCCTCACCGGTGAGAACACCGTCATCGGCGGCTGGACCACCGCCAGCGTCCGCCAGGCCACGGTCATCAACCCGGCACCGCAGGGTTCCGAGACCACCGGCAGCAGTAACGCCAAAGGCCCGGCAGTGAAAGGCGGCGCCTTTACCCAGGTATCTCGGCTCGGCTCTCCGCTGGTTAACGAAGTGGTTATCGGCCTGCCCGACAAGGACCGTTTCAACAGCAGCGAACCGAAAGATGATGGCCAGTTCGCCACCTATGTGACCAACCCCAGCCTGCCTGCGCTGGTAGAAATCCTGTTCGGTGTACCGGCACCGGAAACTCCCCGTAATGACCTGGTCACCGTCTTCCTTACCGGTGTGCCCGGCGTCACTCAATTGCCCAGCGTCACTGCCAGCGAAATGCTGCGCCTGAACACTGGCATCCCGGCCACGGCGGCAGGTGGCCAGAATGATCTGGGTGTTGCAGGTGGCGACTTTGCCGGCTTCCCCAATGGCCGACGCCCGATTGATGATGTGGTAGACATCGCCCTCACCGCAGCCGAAGGCTTTCTGTGTGGCGCTGATGTGAACGGTGAAGCCGCTGGTGGCGAAATCGGCTCCTGCGGGACTCAGGACATGCAGGTCAACGGTGGCGCTATCGTCAACGACGGTGCCCTGCCGAACGCGGCGGACTACCTGACCCGTTTCCCCTACCTGAACACCCCGCTGCCTGGCGCCGATAATGTCGCCGTGGCAGAGTGAAGGAGGACACCATGCGATACTTACTGGCTACCACCGTCAGTCTCGGCGCCCTGGTGTTGAGCGGGTGCTTTGGTGACGACAATGATCGCCCTCGCCAACAGGCACCAGTGGCGATCAACTACACCGCCTTTGTGAAAGCTCAGCTTGCCACTACCGGGGATACCCGGGAACCGGTTGCGATTAATGACATCCGCTTCATTTTTCGCGATCAAACCAATCCGGATGCGTATAACAATGTATTGGCACCGGATAATTGAGACCCGCTCCCGCCGTCTAGCGACGGCGGGAGTTATCCGCTCCGAGAGGGCCCCCGGGAAACGACAACACGCCAGTGAATGGCGGTTTGTCCGTACCCTGGCGGCCCTCTCTCTTTATCTGTCGAGCGCGCTGCTTCATGCCGCTCCCTATACTCCGGCCGGGGACCATGTGGTTCTCGCCCGTCTACCCCAGGCGCAGCGCGCCCTGGCGCCACCGGCAGCTCCCCTCGACCTGTCGGCGGCCCTGGCGCTGGCTCGCTCTCAGATTGACTATGCCAGCGCCCAGGGCGACCCCCGCTTTCTCGGTTACGCCGAGGCCACGCTGGCGCCGTTCAGTCAGGACATGTCGTCCCCGGCAGCCAACCTGCTGATGGCGCGCATCGAACAGCAACGTCATCAATTTGCCCGCGCCCGTCATCGCCTGACGCGACTGCTGGAACAGTCCCCCAACCAGGGGCAGGCGTGGCTAATGCTGGCCAATATCGATCGGGTACAAGGTCGTCTTGATGAGGCCCGCCAGGCCTGCCGGGAAGCCGCCAGCACGCTGCCGCCCACCACCGTATTGCTCTGTCAGGCCAGCGCACAGGCCATCACCGGCCAGCGGGAGCAGGCCTATCGCACCCTGCAGGCCCTGGCATCCAGCCCGGCCCCGCCACAGGGAAAATCCGCCCAGTGGCTGGACACCCTGAGCGCCGAAATGGCGCTGCAACAGGGCCGTCTCGAGTTGGCCTCCGAACACCTGCGTGATGCCCTGCAGCAAGCCCCGGATGATCCCTATCTACGCTACCTGCAAAGTGACCTGTGGCTTGCCAACGACCAGGCAGAGGCGGTCATCCGCGATCTTTCTACCTGGCAGGACAGGGAAGGCGCCTTGCTGAGGCTGGCCATTGCCGGGCAGCGCCTGGAGCACCCTCAAGCCCAGGCCTGGCGGCAGGACTACCGGGCCCGCATGGCCGCCGACCAGGACACCGGTCGCCAACGCCACCTGCGCGAGCACGCCCGCTTCCTGCTTGAAGTGGAATCCGATCCACAAGGCGCCCTCACGCTGGCCCGGGAAAACTGGCAGCAACAACGGGAACTGGCTGACCTGCGACTGCTGCACGCCAGCGCCGTGGCCGCCGACGACCAGGCAACCCTGGACCAGCTACAGGCCTTTGTAGACCGATACCAGGTTGACGATGCCCAACTCACTCAACCTGCCAAGGGAGCCAGTGAATGAAATCCCTGTGTTTGCTTTTCCTGCTCTTGCTGGCCGGGCAGGCGTTCGCCCACAAACCCAGTGACAGCTATCTGGTGATCAACAGCAATGCCGGCAACGCCCTGATCGAGGGGCGCTGGGATATCGCCCTGCGCGACCTGCAGCTGGTGCTGCCCCTGGATCAAAACGGTGATGGCACCATCACCTGGGGTGAACTGCGCCGCCAGCAGCGCAACCTGGACGCCACCGTGCTCCCCGCCCTCACCATCGAGGCACTGCATGGCGAGCAGCGACACGCCTGTGCCCTCAACCTGACCCGGCTGCAGGCCATCGACCACGTGGATGGCACCTACGCCGCCCTGCACTGGCGCGGCGATTGCCAGCGGCCGCCGGAGCAACTGGCGGTGGGCTACCGCTTCCTGTTTGACCGCGACCCCAGCCACCATGGCCTGTTACGGCTGGAACAGGGGGATACCACGCTCACCGCCGTGTTCAGCAACCAGCACCGCAACCAGCTGATGTCCACGGATGCCGGGTCACAATGGCAGGCGTTCCAGGGGTTCATCCGCCAGGGGGTGCACCACATCCTGATCGGCTATGACCATATCCTGTTCCTGCTGACGCTGTTGTTCCCGGCGGTGCTGGTATGGCAGCGGGGCGGCTGGCAGCCGGCACCCACCATCACTGGCGCGCTCACTCAGACCCTGGCGATTGTCACCGCCTTTACGGTCACCCATTCGCTGACCCTGGCGCTGGCAACACTGGGGATCATCACGCTACCCACCTGGCTGGTGGAGTCTGCCATCGCCATCACCGTGGCGCTGGGTGCAGCGGCCAACCTGGTACCCCGGCTGTTTCCCAAACGCTGGGTGATGGCTTTTGTATTCGGGCTGATTCATGGCCTGGGCTTTGCCTCGGTACTGGCCGATCTGGGGCTCACCGACAGCGGGATCTTCCTGCCGTTGCTGGGCTTCAATCTGGGCGTGGAACTGGGGCAGGTGGCCATCGTGCTGCTGTTTGTGCCGGCGGCCTATCTGGTCCGCGATACCGTGGCCTATCGACGGATCTTTGTACCGGTCGGCTCGGTAGCCATCATGATCCTGGCCGGCGTATGGCTGGCAGAAAGGCTCAGCGGCGCCTGACAAGGCAGACATGCCGGGCCGTTGCCACGGATTGCGTAGGGTGCACTGAGCCTAAGGCGAACTGCACCGATCCGGCGTTTGATGGTGCAGTTCGCCCTAGGCTCAGTGCACCCTACGTCCTGGGAAGCTGTGAGTGCTCTCGACCATAAAAAAGCCGCCCCGGGAAACCGGGGCGGCTTTTTTTCGGGTCGAACAACGCGGCGGTACGGCACCCGACTTTTAATCGCTGGCGACACGCCAACCCCGCGTTGCAACTTTCAACTTTGAACTTTCAACTACGCCTTACAGCACTTCGATGATGGTCGCGTTAGCGGTGCCCAGGCCCTCGCAGATGGCCAGCAGACCGTACTTGCCACCGCGACGCTTGAGCTCGTAAACGAGGGTTCCCATCAGCTTGGTGCCGGTGGCACCCAGCGGATGCCCCAGCGCCTGGGCGCCGCCGTTGACGTTGAGTTTTTCGTAGTCGGCACCCACCGCCTTCATCCACGCCAGCGGCACGGAGCCAAAGGCTTCGTTCACTTCATACAGATCGATATCACCAATGGTCATACCCGCCTGCTTGAGGACTTTCTCGGTGGCCGGAATCGGCCCTTCCAGCACCATGGTCGGATCGGATCCCACCACCGCCATGGCATGAATACGCGCGAGAGGCGTCAGGCCGTATTCCTTCACCGCCTTTTCGCTGGCAATCATCACTCCAGAAGCGCCATCGGTAATCTGGCTGGCGTTGGCGGCGCTGATATGGCCCCCTTCCTGCAACGGCTGCAGGGCCTTGATGGCATCCAGCTCCGCTTCCCAGCGGATACCCTCATCGACGATGTGCTCGTCGCTGCTACCATCTTCCAGGGTAATCGGCACCGGGATGATTTCCTCATTGAAGCGGCCCGCTTCCGTGGCCGCGGCACCGCGCTTGTGGGAATCGTAGGCGAACTGGTCCAGCTCGGCCTTGCTCACCCCGTACTTCTCCGCCATGCGCTCGGCGCCGATGAACTGGCTGAAATTTTCACCGGGATAACGCTTGCTGATTTCACCGGTGAACGGGTTGCCCATTTCCTTGACGGCCGTTACCGGCGCACCGATGGGCACCTGGCTCATGGACTCCACGCCGCCGGCGATGACCAGATCCTGGGTGCCACTCATCACCGCCTGGGCAGCGAAATGAATAGCCTGCTGGGAGGAGCCACACTGGCGGTCGATGGTGACGCCGGGTACGGATTCCGGCAGACAGGAGCTGAGAATGGAGGTACGTGCCACATTGAAGGTCTGCGGCCCGATCTGGCTCACGCAACCAAAAATCACGTCGTCCACCTTCTCCGGCGCCACACCGATACGGCCTACCACCGCATCAATCACCCGGCCACCCATATCCGCCGGATGTACCTTGCTCAGCCGACCATTCTTCTTGCCTCCGGCGGTACGCACCGCCGCTACGATATATGCCTCTGCCACCTTGCCTCTCCTCACACGTCGTTGACTGGTGAAAACTCGATAATGACCTTGAGGCTACGCTTGAGGCAGGGAACGGCTCAATGACAGAAAACAACGCAGGAAGCAGCCATTCGGTCACCGCTACGACAAAGCGGGGCCGCCATTCAGAAAGTAAAGTTCGAAAAAATCGATTAAATCGCCCAGCCAGTTCCGCTGTTTCATCAAACTGTTCCGGCTCATCCTTGTCATCACCATTCTGACGCTCACATTCGCTGAACCGTCAACGCTGGCATAACGACAACTCTCTGCAGAAACAGGCAATAACCGTCCAGCAACCCAATACCGCTACTGCACGTGCCGGCACGACTGTACGCGCAGCAAACGTAACAGGGGGCGCACTGCTCCCCCGCAGTTGGACACGGAGCCATGACACACACACAGAGACAGACAGGTGCAGCCAATTCACAGAGGCATCCCACGAGCAGGCAGGCCATGACCGTGCTGCTTGTGGCCCTGCTGGCCAACCTGGCGGTACCCAGCCTCAGCCGCGGGGCCACCAGCATCGATACCATGCAGCTGGCCCGGGCCGACGGCACGGCATTCGAAGAGCAGCGTCCACGACGCCCCCGCATCAACCCGGAACAGGAACGGGAAACCGGCAGCTGGTCCCTGACCCTGGATAACGACCTGCTGGTTCCCGGCAGCCGGGACCAGGACTACACCTATGGCATCAGTGTCGCCGCCACCGGCACCCGCGCCCGGGACTTTGCCCTGTCACTGAATACGCCGCTGACCTGGATCGACAGGTTGACGGGCGTAGAAGGCATCACCAACAGCAATGTCCAAGGCCATAGCTTCGAGGCCGGCATCTTCGGCTTCACACCCGAAGACAAGGAGGCAAAAGCGCCACTGTACGACGATCGCCCCTACGCCAGCCTGCTGTATCTCTCCAGCAGCCGGGTACAAGTGGACCCGGCCAGGCAGGTAGCCTGGCATACCTCCCTGACAGTGGGCGCCCTGGGCCTGGATCTGGCTGGTGATATACAGAACGGGGTCCACAAGGTGATTGGCAGTGACCGGGCGGAGGGCTGGGAGCATCAGGTCAGCGACGGCGGCGAACCCACCTTTCGCTATGCCGTGGCCCGGCAGAAAATCCTGCCCGTATCCTCCGACAATCTGGAAGTGAAGAGCACCGTGGAAGGCTCCCTGGGCTACCTCACCGAAGCACGCTGGAGCCTGAGCTTTCGTGCCGGACGTTTGCATAGTCCCTGGTGGCAGACCAGCCCGGAACTGGCCCACTACGGTGAACGCAACAACGCCACCGCCATGAGCCAGGACCATGAGCACTATCTGTGGGGCGGCATTGCATTGGTCGGCCGGGCCTACAACGCCTTTCTGCAAGGCCAGTTCCGTGGCAGTGAAGTGAGCTACGACAGTGACGAGCTACACCATGGCGTGGCCGAAGCCTGGCTGGGTTACACCTGGGCCTTCAACGACGGCTACCGCCTCAGCTATGTGCTGCGTGGCCACACGTCCGAACTGAAAGACGGTGTGGGCGATCGCAATGTACTGTGGGGCGGACTGGTATTTGCCAAGACATTTTAGGGCCGATTCAGAGCATCGCGCTCCAAAGGCGGCCTACGATTTCAACGCTTCCGCGCAGAAGACCCTCCCGGGCAAACAGGGCATCAATCTCTCTGGCGAATGTCGTGCCGTCCATGGCCATTCCCGCTAGTCCTGTTCCCCGATATGTTTGAGTACCAGGCCCGCCAGACCGTTGGCATTACCAAAATAATCCAGCAACTCAATGGTGAGATCGGGAAAACGTTGTCGGGCATCTTCCACCTGGGCAGGGATATCCTTGCCCACGTGCTTTCCCTTGTTGAAAAACAACGGATACAGCTGCACGCGGTTAACCGGCTGGTGCTCCAGTTGCTGAATCGCTTCAACCAGTGAGGGCTGCGCCAGCTCAAGGAAACAGGGCAGTACGGCCACATATTCTTCACCCGCCTCATGGGCGGATTGCGCCACGGTTTCCACCAGCGCGCGAAACTCGTCGTTGGCAGTGTCGCTGCGGCTGCCGTGAGCCATGATCAATAGGGCTTTGGACATTGTAGCTCCTTCGGAGCAGTTGAAAGTTGAAAGTTAAAAGTTGCAAGGGATACAAAGCGTGGCGTCATACCGGGTTGCCATTCGCCATTGCCTAAGTCACTGGTACTTTCGATCTTGCAGCGCGAACTGTAGAGGCTCCACTCACTACCGCCCCAGACCGCGTTTCAACTTTTAACTTTCAACTTGCAACTCAAATGCCTGCTCTATAACGATGCCGTGCCGCCTCGCCAGCGCTTCCCGGTCATCATCGTAGCCGCCACCAATCACCGTGGCCACCGCTATCCCCCGCCGGCGGCAGCGTTCGATCACGCCCCGGTCACGGTCGGCAATGCCCTGCTCGGTAATACACAGCCGGCCCAGCGGGTCATGCTCGAAAATATCCACACCGGCATCATATAGCACCAGTTGCGGACGCACGGTATCAAGCAGGGCTTCCAGGGTTTCGAACACCGTATCCAGATAATCCCGGTCAGTCATACCCAATGGCAAGCCCACATCCAGATCGCTTTTCTGCTTGCGCACCGGAAAGTTTTTTTCGCAATGGATGGAACAGGTAAAAGCCCGCGGTTCATCCGCGAGCATGGCAGCGGTGCCATCGCCCTGATGCACATCGCAATCAAAAATCAGCAGCCGCTCCACGGCGCCGCTGGCCAGCAGTTGTTTGGCGGCGAACGCCAGATCATTGAAGATACAGAAGCCGGAACCGAAATCGTAATGGGCATGATGGGTCCCACCGGCCAGATGGCAGGCCAGGCCCTGTTTCAGGGCAAGCTGCGCCGTAAGCAGGGTTCCCATGGGGGCAATACAGGTGCGTTTCACCAGGCCCTCGCTCCACGGCAACCCCAGGCGCCGCTGGGCCTTCTGATTCAGAGTGCCGGTAACGATGTCCGAGACATACTGCGGACAATGGGCCTGGCCCAACAGGGCCGCCTTGGCCCGGCCCGGACGAAATTCGTTGTCGCCATGGGCTATCCCCAGCCCCCGCAAATACCCATGCAAACGAGCGAACTTTTCCATGGGGAAACGGTGTTCGCCGGGAAAGGGAAAGCTGTAATCGGGGTGATAGACCAGGGGCAGCACAGCAGACCATTAACTGAAAAACGGTTACCGCATTGTGGCGGGCGCCGGCTCCTGGAGCAATGATTCCGCCCTTTGTGGCACCTTAAAACAACCACTCCAACCCGTGACGGGCCTGGTTGCGGGCGTTTTCGGTAATCACTTCGCCGTGGGCCAGGCTGAGTTTTTCGAAGGGCCATTCCAGGATGCGGGTAATGCTGGCGCGCGCCTTTCTGCGGTTCAGATACACCAGCCGCAGGATCGGATGCCAGCCAGGCTTTTGCCACAGGCCGCCCAGTTTCAGGTACCAGCGGGTAAAGCCATGGTCACATTGGCGGAAATTTTCGATCAGGTCGGCGGCGATCAGGGTACGGCTGGCGGAATGATAGAACACTGTCTCTTGCAACATGGAGCCTTCGATAAAGACCAGCTCGAAATCGCCCCCCCAATCCGGGTGCGGGGTTTCCGACAGGGTCGCATCCAGAGTCAGATCCTTGCGCTTGCCCGCCAGTTTGGCCGGGCCATGCAGAAGCGCCTGCGGGTAACGCTGTTTTACCTCGGCGGCAAACACATGGTGGAACAGGTTCGGGCAGACAATATGTTTCACCTCACCCAGTGCCGCCAACTCCGCCGCCAGGTCCTCATTCACCGGTACTGGCGAATGCAGAAGCAGACCGCCGCTGGACAGCTTCACTACCGTCATGCGGGACCCCACATGCAGGCCCATGAAGGCGTGAGGGACGGCGACGTGCCAGATGGTGTCGGTAAGCGATTGAAGCTGGCTCATGGTGTGATCCTTGCGTGTCTCTGAACCACCAAGACTAAAGACGAAAGGCCGTGCTATCCATGGCTTTGTCGTAACGGCTCCAGCAGCTTTTCAGTGCCGTCCATTTTCAACATCAGCGCCAGCGCCATCAGCCGGCCCAGCTCGCCGTTGGGGAAGCCCTTGCTGGCAAACCACAGCAGATAGGGTTCGGGCAGGTCGATCAACACCCGCCCCTGATACTTGCCGAACGGCATAGTACGTTCGATCAGGGCTTTCAGATCTTCCTGTTTGAAATCCATAGAAACTCAGCGGTAACGGCGACGCAGACGGCGGTGACGATGGCCGAAAAAGGCGCGAATAATCACCGACGTGACTGTCGGCAATACCCGCGGCTCGAACACCAGGGTGTCGAGAAGCCTACAGCCAGTGTCGCTATCCTCCAAGCGTCTTTGATGACGCCACTCTCGCATGCCGGTCATGGGTGAGGCCTCCACGAAACCCTCGCCGGGAGTGAGGGACAGCACCGTCAGGTCTGAATGCCCTACCGGCAGCCAGCCAAACAGTTTGATGGGGCTGCGAAACAACGGCCTGCCGGGCGTCAGTGGCATGTCCTGCAATACCCGGATACCCGACGGCGTCCCCATGGTCAGCCAGGGACGCATTTCGTGGTTGATCCTTTCCATGGCCGTAATGTCCTGCCACAGGGCAGCCCGGCTCACCGGCAACGCACTGGAAAATTCCAGTCTGATCAACATGACTCCTTTTCCTCCGCGCATTGCTGGCCGCCCTGTTCATCTCGTACCTGACGCAAAATTGACAGGGCGCTGTGGGTAAACAGGCCGGCAATCGCCAGCGCTACCAGCAGGTCCGGCCATCGGCTGCCCAGCCACAGCACCAGGCCGCCGGACACCAGCACAGCCAGATTGGCCAGCGCGTCATTGCGCGAACATAACCAGGCGGAGCGGATATTGGCGTCCCCTTGCCGATGACGCAGCAGCAACAGGGCACTGACCACATTGGCAACCAGCGCCAGCCCGGCCACCCCCATCATCATCTCTCCCTGGGGAGCGCTGCCCTGCCACAGGGCCCAGATACTGTTGGCCAGCACCACCACGCCCATGATCAGCAGGGAAAACCCCTTGATCCGGGCGGCACGCAACCGCCAGGCCATAGACTGCCCCAGCGCCCACAAGGTCAAGCCATAGGTGGCGGTATCGCCGAGGAAATCCAGCGCATCCGCCTGCAGGGCACGGGAATCCGCCAGCACCCCGGAGGCCGCCTCCACCACAAACATCACCGCATTGATTAGCAGCACCGCCCACAGCACCCGGCGATATGCCGGTGCCGGACTGGCCTGGATATCGGTATCACAACAGCCCATCAGTCAATCTCCATCAGTTCACGCAGGTCATCGGCAATCGGCATGGGTTGTAGCGGGCTGACGTTGGCGCCGCCGGTATTGCCCAGGGGCACCCACAGCCGCGACATCAAAATGGCCGCCGGCAGACGTAACAGCTGCCCCCGCACTTCGCCAGCATCCCGGCGCTGCAGCCCCACCTTAAGCATCCACCAGTGGCTCTGCACATGGGGGACGACCCGCTTCTGGCCCAGCACATGGGCCCGCTCCAGCAGCGCAAACGCCTGCTCCCAGCGTCGTTGCCGGTAAGCCAGCCGCGCCTCTCCCATGGCTGCCGTAAAAGCCTGTCGCTGTCGGTCATTCATGAAAGCCTCCTTGAACCCTTACCGTTATGGCACCATTAAAAAAGCTATAGTGACTACAGGTTCAAGCCCCCGGAGGCGCCATGAGCACCCTTTTTTCCATCGGCACCCTGAGCAAAGCCGCCGGCTGCAAGGTGGAAACCATCCGCTACTATGAAAAGATCGGCCTGATGCCCGAACCCGCCCGCAGCGAAGGCGGCCAGCGCCGCTATCACCGCAAGCACCGCGAACGGTTGCGGTTTATTCGCCACAGCCGCGAGCTGGGTTTTACGCAGGATGATATTCGCGAACTGCTCGCCATGAGCGAGCAGCATGGCCACGCCGACAGCATTGCCCGCCGCCACCGGGCCGCCGTACAAAGTCGCATCCGCTCGCTGACGGCATTACGTGATGAGCTGGACCGGATGATCGAAGAGTGCGAACAGGGACACGAGGGGGAATGCCGGGTCATTGAGGTGCTCAGCGATCACCAGGAATGCAGTGGTGACCACTGACGTTTTTTTCGGTTTACCCCATATGGGGGAAGCTCTTTTCTGTCCAGTTTCTACAATTAACCTGGAACGACGATTCCCGGTTGAAGACTCGCCGGGTCAAACCGATGGACAGAAAAGGGGAAAATCATGAAATGGACCTTTGGCCTTGCCACACTGCTCGCCTCACAGTTTGTTGTTGCGGACTATTATTCCAGCCTTGATGACGACACCTGCTGGGATGGCCGTAACAGCCGCGGCGGCCCCTGCATGGAAGTGCACGACACCAAATGGAGCCAGTACACCGAGGGACGCTTCACCGTCACCTTCCGCAACACCTGCAACAACCGTATTTATGCCCGCTTCTGCAATGAGCGCAATAACGGCTCCGAGGATTGCGGGGCCTCCGGAATTTCAGCGGGTAATACCAAGAGCTGGTCCACCAGTAACGCCAATGGCCGCTATACCTATAACTGGATCGGGGTAGAAAAAGGCTCTAAAGACTGGGTCTGTTCCGGCAAGGTATCCAACTGGCACGATTGAAACAGACGATAGAACTTCGCCTTGTGAGCAAGGATCCAACGGGCCACGGATGCTGGTCAGAAACCCGCTGTTGGAGCTTTGCTCGCAAAGCGAAGAGTTTTACTCCCCTCCCGCCATCAATCTCTCTGGCTTGCTGAAGAAACCGATCACCCTAGCCAGAGATGGTTATCCCACCAGCCATCAGGCAGTGTCAGCCAGTGACTTTGCACTGCACCGCCGGTGCAGTCGAAGTAACGACATTTTCCTTGCCCTGACGTCACCGCGAAGCCGGCAGGCACAGCGCCGACACCGGCACAGTCTGGCATGGCAGCATCCACCAGGGTCGCGGCGCTATCCAGATCCCAGATAAAGAAACGATTGCCGCGCGGGGCGGTCATCGCCACCAGGCGCTTTTCATTGTGAATGGCGATACTGGCGGTGTACTGCTTCATCATCGCCAGCTGAGATGTTGCCACCGGGAAAGGCTGATACGCTTCGCCAGGGCGTTTGATGGCCAACAGCGGCACACTGTCCCAGGGGGCGCCGTGGTATTGCTGCCCGGTAATCACGGTGCCATCCGCGGCCACGGCCAGATGGCGGATGCTGCTCTGTGATTGCGGCAGGGTTTCCTTGCTGATCCGTTCACCGTGGCGATCCATGACCACCAGACTCGGTGCCATGGCATCCAGGTTCACTTCCTCACGGCTCCCGCCTTCGGTGCGAATACCACCATTGCCGATCACCAGGGATTCGCCATCCGGCAGCCAGGCAAGCTGATGGGGGCCAACACCATGGCTGGACACTTCGCCGTCATGAATCAGCTGCAGGCGTTGACTGTCCAGCCGATATCGACCCACCACCCCACGCCCCGGCTCACCGGTGTCGTTTTCCGTGGCGTAAAGCCACTGGCCGCTGCGGTGGAAGACAGCGTGACCGTAGAAATGCCGTTGCGACTGACTGTGCAGGGTCTGCACCAGGGTGCCGTCACGCAGATCAACCAGATAGCTTTCCCGGGAAGGGCGGCGGCCGACAAAAAGCGCCAGAGGCAAAAAAGGATGCCGACAGACGTCGTGGCAGCGCTCTGCCACCGGGGTGGCAAAGGCGCGCCGACCATTGAGAAAATAACCGACGGCATAATGCTGGCCGGCGTCATCGTTACGGGCGGAAAGCAGCAACGGGGACTGGCCGCGCCCGGACCAGAGAGCCCATCCGCCAAGAGTGGCAGCGCCAGCTACCGCCGCACCAACACCCAGCAATTGTCGTCGTGTCAGTGACATCTCGTCTCTCCACAAGCCTAGCTAAATCCCGCTGTAGAAATCTAATCCCCATCGTTGGCGTTGAAGCCGATCTGGATTCCCAGATGCCGGGCCAGGTCAGTCTGTTGCAGGTTTTCCAGTGCATCCAGATCCGCATACAGCGACTGCAGCTGTGGTTGGTTGGCCTTGTCCTGCACCATGTTCATCAACGGGGCAGGCAGGGCAGCCAGCTTGTCGCGCACACTTTTGTAGGCCGCATCGATATCCCCCACCAGCTTGGCATCCCCCACCAGGGAACGGACCCGCTCCCACACCGCCTGGGCGCCCGTCAGGGAGGCCAGCAGGTTTTCCGTGGAATGACGGCTGCGCCAGGCTTCCGCCTGATAGGGCTGGGGCACACCGCTATTGAGCCGACCCATGGGCGTGCCCAGCTTTTTCTTCAGGGTATCAACGCCGGTGACCTGAACACGCAGGATGCCACCCAGCGCCTCACCCGCATTGGCATAACGCCCATTGGGGAAGCTCGTGAGTGTCTCCAGCATCCCGTCGGGCTGCTGCCACAGGTCAACAATCTCATTGGACAAGGTCAGCTGGTGACGAGCGATGCCCGTCAGCAAGGGGCAATATCGGCCCCGATTGTCAGTGAGGGCCGCCTGCTCATCGAAGAGCACATATTCAAACGCGGTAAGCCCCTGCACCACCACACTGGCACCCTCCAGTTGCGGCTGAGTCAGATCGGCAAATTCATTCAGCAAGTCCTCGGTCTGGCGCGCCACCATGTTGCGTTTGTCCGGCCAGAACTGAACCTGCCAGCTACGATTACCCTCGGACAACGGCCCAACCATCAAAGGCTGCAGGCGGGACCAGGCAGACTGGTTCTGGTGGAATGCCTGCTTCAGGCTGGCCAGTTCCTGATCGCCGCTGCACCAGGCCCGGGTGCTATCGAGCAAGGCGGCATTGCGGCTTTGCCATTGCTGATGGGCGGGCAGCAGCACCTGATTGGCCAGTTGCACGGTGACCTCCTGGCGAGGATTGCTGCAAGCGGCCAGCATCAAGGTGGTAATCAGCACTATCAGGCGTTGCATGGGAACCTCAGGGTGAAAGCCTTACAGCGAATTCAGGAAAGCCAACAGGGCGGCGCGCTGTTCGGCATCGAAATTAAGCACCGCGTCCCGGGAGCGGGCGGCTTCGCCACCGTGCCAGAGAATGGCTTCCATCAGGTTACGGGCCCGGCCGTCGTGGAGGAACTGGGTGTGCCCGTTCACCGCCTCGGTGAGGCCAATGCCCCACAGCGGCGGCGTTCGCCATTCCTGCCCGTTAGCCAGAAACTCCGGACGGCCGTCGGCCAGACCCGGGCCGACATCATGCAGTAACAGGTCGGTATAGGGGCGGATGGTCTGGCCGGCCAGCTCCGGTTCTGCGGCATCGGCGCCGGTGGTAAAGCTGGGCACATGGCAGCCCTGGCAATTGGCCTGGTGGAATAACGACTTGCCTTTGAGTACCTGCGGGTCATCCACATTGCGGCGGGCCGGGACCGCCAGATTGCGGGTATAGAACAGCACGCTGTCCATGATGCTGTCGCTGACTTCCACCTCACCGCCATTGGGCATGGCCAGGCAATCGGCCTGGCTGGGCGCGCAGGAATCCGTGGGTACCAGATGACTATTGAGCCCCATGTCGTTGGCAAAGGCTTCCGCATTCTGCTGTCGCAGGCTGGGCTGACCGGCCTTCCAGCCGAACCGGCCCATAGCCGTGGTGCCTGTGGCACGATCCCAGACCCGGTTGGCGCGGCCGCTGATACCATCACCGTCCTCGTCATGGGGATCGGCGTGGGCCAGCAGATCGGCGTCGGGAATCGCTTCCAGAAAGCCCAGGCCGATCATCGGCGGCGCAACGCGGGCGGAATACAGGGTAGCGGGGTGCATGTCTCCATAGGCCAGATCGGAAAACACCAGACGCGGTTTGCGCAGTTCCACCTGGTGGCCATCGGCAAAGGTCATCGTCTGCGGCTCATAGCTGACCCGCACCCGACCTTCCGGCGATAGCCCGGGGATGGCCGCATCCTGGAATTGGCCGCCGTAGTTGGGCTCTGGCACCAGACCGCTGCGGCTCAGGTCGTCGGTGGCACTGGCAGGCACCGACAGGCGTACCAGCATGGACACCGCCTGCTTGGCATCCGGGGCCGGCGGATGGCCACGACCATCCTTGATATGACAGTTCTGGCAGGCGTTGGTGTTGAACAGTGGGCCCAGGCCGTCCCGGGCATCGGTGGATGCCGGGGCAATCACCCAAGGGTTACGAAAGAAACTGTTACCGACACTGAAGTCCAGCCGGCGCGATGGCGACAGGTTGGCCAGCGGCAGGGAAAAGGCGTTCTGGTCGGTCTTGGTAACCGTGCCCTCGCCGGCTGACAGGTGCTCGCCGGGTTCCGCTTCGGTAAAACTCGGGCCCGGGTCGCAGGCGGCGAGCAGGGTGGCCAGAGTCAGCAGGAGATAACGCAAGGTATGAATATCCTTCTGTCTTGATGCGCAGCCGCAGGCGCCACGCTTCCAGGGTCAGGAAGGGCAGCAGCCCTTCTCTGCCCTGTCGCTGCGAAACACGATGCTTCAGAAACTATGGTTGGCGGTATCCGGATTCAGGGCCTGGATATCCAGTACCAGGGCCGCCTTTTCGATGCGGGTGGTCTGCTCCACCAGGGCGTCAATGGCCCCGTTCACCGTAGCAGCACCCTCGGCATTGCCCGGCGCGATCAGTTGATCGAAATGCACACCGCTGGCGGCACTATCGACCAATGCCTGCAAGGCCGCCTCGCTGGCATTCAGGTCGGCTTTCAGCGCCTCGTCCAGCTGCGGTTCGCTGGCAGCCACCAGATCACTGAGGGACGGGCCGCTGAGGGTGTCACCGTTTACCCGCTGGTACTCCCCCAGATAGACATTCTCGATGCCCTTGCCGTTATAGAAATGGGAAAAGTGAGTGTTGTCACTGAAGCAATCATGCTCGTCTTCCGGCGAATGGGCGGCCAGGGCCACCTTCATGCGCTCACCGGCCAGCTCGCCCAGAGACAGGCTGCCCATGCCGAACAGCATCTTGCGCAGGCCGTTTTCCACACTGTCGGCCGCCAGGTCGGCGCGATAGTTGTCCTGGTCCGGCTGCCATTCAGCCACCATGGCTTCCAGATCACTGATCAACAGATCGGTCACCACGGTCAGGTAGTCGCGGCGACGGTCGTTGTGGCCCCCGGTGGCATTGTCGCCGGTGGCAAAGTCCGTGGCCGGGCGTTCGCCGGCACCAGCATCGGTGCCATTCAGGTCCTGCCCCCAGAGCAGAAATTCGATGGCGTGATAGCCGGTGGCCACATTCACCTCGGACCCGCCCAGCTCGTTCAGGCTGGCCAGCAGATCGGCATCCAGCTCACTCAGATCCAGCTGCTGTTCGCCAATCTTCAATGACTGGCTGGCAATGATATTGGCGCGGGCGCCCGGGTTACCCATCACCGCCTGATAATCGTCGGCCACGTAATCAATCAGGCCTTCATCCAGCGGCCAGGCATTCACCTGCCCTTCCCATTCATCCACCACGGCATTGCCGAACCGGAAGACTTCCGTCTGCATGTAGGGCACCCGGGCATCGCGCCAGGCCTGACGAGCCGCCGCCAGGGTCTGCTCATTGGGCTGCGCCAGCAAGGCGTCAATCTGCCCACGCAGCTCGCGAGCCTCGCTCAGGGCATCGCTGTAGGCAGCCAGCGCCAGATCGGCATAGTGGTTGATCACCAGCCGGGCACGGGCCTCGTCGTAGGACGGAGCCGGGGTGGCAGCGGGTTCATCACTGCAGGCAGAGAGCAGCAGAGAGGCCAGCAACAGGCCCCCGGTAGAGACGCGGGACAGCATGGAATTCCTCGAATATCGTGTAACGGCAAGTGAACAGGCGCCAGTCACAGGGGCACCCAAAAACGTCAGGACACAATAATGCGAATTATTCTCATTAATTTAAAGGGGCAAGGCAGCAAATTTGCTCTTTCATGGGGATTTTTTTTCATGCCCGGGGCGTTCACAGTAAATAAAAGCGGGATTAGTGGTGAACCGGGTTCACAAAGGGCCTAGAATACCGCCGCCCTCACCCTCAACACCTCCCTGCCGTGAGAGAGGCCCGTCATGAGCACCGTTTTACTGATCCTGGTCGCACTGGGTTTTCTGTCCATCGTCGTCGAAGACATGGTCCACATCGACAAGGCCAAGACCACTCTGTTCTTCGGCTCCCTGGCCTGGCTGCTGTATTTCATTGCCCCGCCGGCCCACCTGAGCCACCACGTCCTGATGGAACGGCTGGACGAAAACCTGCTGGATATCGCCACCCTGTGGCTGTTCCTGATGGCCGCCATGACCTTTGTCGCCTACCTGTCCGGCAAGGGCATTATCGACAGCATCGTCAACCGCCTGCTACCTACCCGCATCAGCGAACGCAAGCTGATGCTGCTCACCGGCCTGTTCGCCTTCCTGTTCTCCTCCCTGGCAGACAACATCACCGCCACCCTGGTGTGTATTGCCGTGCTGATGAATCTGAAACTACCGGCGGAAAAGCTGCTGCGCTATGTGGTCCTGGTGGTGTTCTCGGTGAATGCGGGCGGTACTGCACTGATCACCGGTGACGTGACCACGCTGATGATCTTTCTGGCGGACAAGGTGGAAATTCCCGACCTGCTTCTGCTCAGCCTGCCTGCCGCCGGTGCGGTTGCCGTACTGGCCGGCATGCTGTCGCTGGGGCTCAGCGGCGAGGTAGTGATCAAGAAACAGGAGACTGTCATTGATCGAGGCGACAAGGTCATTGCGGTGCTGTTCTTCGCCACCATTGTGGGCACCATTGGCGCCAACGTGGCGTTCGGCATTCCGCCGGTGCTGTGCTTCCTGTTCGGCCTGTCGCTGATGTTCCTGGTGGTGCAGTTCCTCAACAAGGACGAACCGGTACTGGAATATATTCGCAAGATCGAGTTCGACACCTTGCTGTTTTTCCTGGGCGTTTTGCTGTTGGTGGGGATGCTCAAGGAACTGGGGATGCTGGCCTACTTCCCGGCGCTGTATGATCTGATGCCGCCGGTGGCCGCCAACTTCCTGGTGGGAATCGCCTCGGCCCTGTTCGACAACGTGCCCCTGACCGCAGCCCTGCTCAATTCCGGTATCGACATGACCTTGCCAGAATGGCTGTCACTGACTTATTCGGTGGGCGTGGGGGGCTCCCTGCTGGTGATCGGCTCCGCCGCCGGGGTGATCGCCATGAGCAAGGTGGAAGCCCTGACCTTCGTCAGCTACCTGCGCTATTTTCTTTATCTGCTGGTGGCCTACAGCGTGGGCTTTGTGGCCGTGTTGGGGCTGGGGCAATTGCTGGTGATGTAGGGGAATCTGTTTTTACCACAGAGGGCACAGAGTTCACTGAGGGAAACCCCGTTTCTTCGAGGTAAATGTAGGGTGGGTTAGCCGTAGGCGTAACCCACCGATTGCGAGTTGCTTGTGGATTACGCCTACGGCTAATCCACCCTACACACAGACAAAAGTGATGATTTTTACTCCGTGCACTCTGTGGTGAAACACGACGGCGGCGTTTGCGCACGGATAACCCGCCCCATCATGACAGGAGCCGGACAATGGAGACCGGAGGGCTTGTTCTCTTCATGGCAAGGCGACACTGCCCGGTCTGCATAGCGAACAATCAGTTGGCGCCATAAAGGTCACTATTGAGATCTTTCAGGTCGCTATCCAGTTGCTGCCAGTTGCCCTGGCCATCCGCATCCATGTCGGCCAGCTCATGGTATTCATCAATACGCTGCTGCAAATCGGTGAGCACATCCTGCAGTGCCAACTGGTGGCGCTCCGCTTCTATGCCGGAATCCCCATTGGCACCGACACCCCGGGCTTCCAGCTGCTCCAGTTCCGCTTCCAGTTCATCCAGCTTGCCCTTGATGTCGGCAAGCATCTGCTTGGCATTTTCCATGATTATGACTCCTTGAAGTCGCTGCATGAATGCGGTTCCAGATTGGCCCGATTTCTCCCTCAGGGTCAAGACAGCACCCTGTAACGGTGTATTACGTAGGACAATCGGTCAGCGCAGACACCACAATTGTGGCTGCATCCCGGGGATTCCGTTACATTGCTGGAAATGATTTCACTGACAGGCCACGCAGGTAATGAAAAAAACCGCTGAACGGGCAGAACTGCTCAAGGACATGATTCAGGAAGCCATCGACGATGGTGCCACCACCGTGGAAGATGTACACCAGCATATCGCCAGCCTGCCCTTCGACGCACTGGAAAAACTGGGATTGTTTGAAGAACGGGCCAGCAATCTGAAAGAAAAACAGCGCAAGACCATCGGCCTGGTGTACGACACCATTCGCAAGGTCAATCAGGAAGTGGGCTCACTGATTTCGGAACAGTTTGCTGCTCTGGAAGACGCCCGCACCGCCTCGCGTAATATGGACAACAAGGACGAGCAGGACGACGACTAGTTCGTCCTGCTGATCAGGAATGAACCCCACCCTCACTCTCTCTGTTCGTCTGACGCTGATTGTTGTTGCCGCCTTTCTCCACGGCTGCAACAGTTTCCACCCCGGTGAGCGGCTATACAGCGACGCCCTCCCTCCCCCGACACAGGGGCCCTTGGTCGATGCCACGCAAGCCGCTCTTGGCGATCGCCGGCAAGATAATCAGTCCGGTTTCTATTTACTGCATGATGGCCTTTCCGCGTTTATTGCCCGGGTATCACTGATTGAAACCGCCCGCGCATCCCTGGACCTGCAGTACTACATCTTCAGTAACGACACCACCGGGCAAATCATTATCAGCCGGCTATTGGAAGCGGCAGACCGGGGCGTACGAGTGCGCGTGCTGGTGGATGATCTGGGCACCCGCGTGGACAACCCTCTGGTGGCCACCCTCCACGACCATCCCAACATCCAGATCCGCCTGTTCAATCCGGTCAAGGCCCGGGGCGGCCCCCTGCGCCTGATGGAAATGGCCGTCACCTTCGGGCGCACCAACCACCGCATGCACAACAAGTTGATGCTGGCTGATTCCCTGGTGATGATTGCCGGCGGTCGCAACCTGGGTGACGAATACTTTTCCAATACGCATCTGGATTTCCAGGATGTGGATGTGCTGACCACTGGGCCGGTGGTTCAGGCCGGCATGCAAAGTTTCGACGACTACTGGAACAGCGAGGCCTCTCTGCCGGTGGATCGGGTACTGGATGCAGAGGATTCGGACATGTCCCTGGCGCAAACGCGCGAGGCGCTACGCGCCTTCCTGGTCGAACAGCGTGACAGCGAGTTTGTCGATGCCCTGCGTGGCTCCAGCCTGGCTCGCAAACTGGTGGCCGGGGAAGTCCCCCTGGAATGGGGTACGGCAATCCTTTATGCCGACCCTCCGGGCAAGGCTCTCTCACATACCGACACACCGCGGGACACCTTCCTGGTGGAAGACCTCAAGAGAATGCTGGACAGCACCGAAGAACGGCTGCAGATCAGTTCCGCGTATTTTGTGCCTGGCAAACGCGGTGTCGCCCTGTTTCGCGATAAGGAAGCCGCCGGCGTGGACATCAGCATTCTCACCAATTCCCTGAGTACCACCGATGTGGCCATCGTGCATAGTGGCTACTCGCGTTACCGCAAACCGCTGCTGGAAAGTGGCGTGGACCTGTGGGAACTTCGCGCCGAAGCCGGGCAGCGTCAACGCATGCGCTGGTTCCAGGGGGAGTCCCGCGCCAGCTTGCACGCCAAGACCTTTGTCATTGACCACGACCGCAGCTTTATCGGCTCGGTCAACCTGGATGGCCGTTCGTTGATACAGAACACAGAAGTCGGTCTGCTGATTGAAAGCGAAGCGCTCAACCAGCAACTCAGCCAGTTGTTTGATCGCTGGGTCGCCGCCGATTCCGCCTGGCAACTTTCTCTCAATGAAGAACAAAAACTGCAATGGCAGGCAACGGATAACGGCGACGCCGTTATCCGTGAAAACGATCCGGAAACCTCTCGCTGGCAACGGTTTCGGGTCTGGCTATTGTCCTGGGTACCGATTGAGTCGCAGATTTAAACCGTACGCTCCGAAAACAGGCTGGCGCGCTGCCAAAAAAGAGCGGCTTACCTTTCATGGCTGCGTCTGGCCAATGCAGTATTCATCAAAGGCCGCCAGGCTGCGCTCAAAGCCTTTCTCTTGCGCCAATTCCCAGGGCCGCTCACAGGAATCGCTGGCCGGACACCACTGATACCCCGCCGAACCCAGGCAGCCATATTGGTCACGATCGCTACCCGGCATGGGCTGGCAGCCCGCGAGAAGCAGCATCACCGTTATTATCCGTGTTGTCTCCATTACCGGTTTCTCCTCCAGCCGACAGGCTCCGATAGCGACTCGCCCCGCACACCAACGATAGCGGCGCAGCTCGCCACCCAAGCTGAACCCATTTCACCACCCCAACCTTGCCATCGCCAGCAGCGCGCAACCGACAGACGCATTATCATCCCCGCCCTTTCCCGATTAGAATGGCCGGCTCGCTCCAGAACACCCTGCAGTATGGATAACCAAGAGAATGCATAGGACGCACGCACCTTCACAATCCGGCCCCGCCGGCAGCCGCCTGGTGGCGCTGCTGACACAGCTGGATCGCAAGGCGGCCCGGGCCAGCCACGGTGATTTTGCCGAGCGTCTGGGGCGGCTGTTTGATCTGTCCGATGCCATCGCTCTGGACGGTGCCAATCAATACCGCCCCAAAGGTCCCTTCGAGGCCACCCCGGACGCCGCCGAGCGCCTGCAGGCGGACCTGTTGAAAAGCCGCGACGCCTTGCTGGCCCACCTGAGCCGCAGCTTCGCCGGGGAAAAAGCCGCCTCGGTGATTCCCCTGCCGCCGCTCAAGGACGACGCCCAGGCCGACAAACGCCCCACCTTTGGTGCCTACGAACGCTTCTATCAAGCCCATCAACGGCAGATGATTGCCGGGCTCAGCAACCTGCGCCAGCGGGCCCGCCGTATCCTCAGCGGCCACA
Organism: Alcanivorax sp. IL2; assembly: GCF_047495475.1. Taxonomy (NCBI): domain Bacteria; kingdom Pseudomonadati; phylum Pseudomonadota; class Gammaproteobacteria; order Oceanospirillales; family Alcanivoracaceae; genus Alcanivorax; species Alcanivorax sp. IL2. The sequence continues at coordinate 282,463 of NZ_CP179932.1, forward strand.
GCCAGGCCATGGCCCGGCTGGCGGAACTGGATGCGGTATTTGAACAAAGCCTGAGCGGCTACGTGCGCCACTGCTTCGGCGCCCTGCCCGGTTTTCTGGAAAAACGCTATCGCACACTCTGGGACACCCGTGATCCCTTTCATACCGTCGAGGACTGGCTCGCCCCACAGGGGTGGCTGAGCCAGTTCCGGCGTGAACTGCAACTGCTGTTACTTGCCGAGCTGGACGCCCGCCAGGAACCCATACTCGGCCTGCTGGACGCCCTTGTCGCCGATGCGACGGGCAACCAGTCCACCCATAACGAGGTAAGCAAGACCGTATGAGACGCTTTCTTTTTGCTGTCCCCTTTCTCCTCGGCGCCATTGCCGTGGTCTGGATCGCCGCCACCTTTCTGAGCAACCCGGTGGCCCTGACCGTGACCCTGATCATCGCCGCCGCCTATACCCTGGGCTTTGCCGAGTTGCTGCGCTTTCGCCGCACCACCGCCACCCTGGACCGGCAGCTCGATGACCTGCCGGAAAGCCGCGATGGCCTGACTCACTGGCTCAAGGCCCTGCCCGGCAGCCTGCGCCACGCGGTACACCGCCGCATCGATGGCCACCCGGCGCCCCTGCCCGGCCCCCAGCTGACCCCCTACCTCACCGGCCTGCTGGTGATGCTGGGCCTGCTGGGCACCTTCGTGGGCATGATCGTCACCCTGCAAGGGGCCGCCACCGCCCTGGATGGCAGCAGCGAACTCACCGCCATCCGCAGCGCCCTGGCCGCCCCCATCGCCGGGCTCAGCCTGGCCTTCGGCACCTCCATTGCCGGTGTGGCCGCCTCTGCCATGCTGGGCCTCAGCGCCGCCCTGTGCCGCCGCGACCGCATGACCCTATCGCGCAAGCTGGACGACCGGGTGGACCTGGAACTGCATGCCTTCTCCCTGGATCACCAGCGCCAGTCCGCCTACACCGCCCTGCAGGATCAATCCCGCATCTTCCCGGAGCTGGTCAGCGCCCTGCAGGGGCTCACCGGGCGCATGGAACAGATGGGCGAACAGCTCAGCGAGTCCCTGACCCGCAACCAGCAGGATTTCCACCACACCCTCACCGACCAGTACCGCACCCTGGCGGATTCCGTCAGCCAGTCGCTGAAGGAAACCCTGGCGGACAGCAGCCGCCTGGCGGTGGAAAACATCCAGCCGATCATGAAGCAATCCCTGGCCGACCTGAGCCAGCAGGTGCAGGGCACCCACGAAACGCTCAACGCCATCACCGAAAAGCAGCTTGCCACCCTCACCGAACGGTTCCGCGAGACCACGGAATCCGCTGCCCAACACTGGCAGCAGGGGCTTGAGCAGCATCAGCAGACCAGCGCCCGCCTGGTCAGCGATATCAGCACCTCCCTGGCCGCTCATCACGATCAGTTCCGCGACAACAGCAGCCAGCTGCTCGAACAGATGCGCAGCACCCAGGCAGAGCTGGGCAACGCCAGCGAACAGCAACTAGCCGCCATCGCCGAGCAATTCCGCAGCGCCAGCGAGCAGGCTCTGCAACAGTGGCAACAGGGCCTGGCCGAGCAGAAAGACACCGGCCACAGCCTGCTGCAGGAAGTGCGCGATACCCAGCAGCAGCTGGCCCGCACCAGCGAAGAGCAGCTCAGCGCTGTCACCGGCCAGTTCCGTGAGGTCAGCGACCAGGCCGCCGCCCAGTGGCGCGACGGTATCGACGCACAACAGGCCTCCGGCACCACCCTGATCAGCGAACTGCGCAGCGCCCTGAGCGAGCACAACAGCCAGTTCCAGGACAGCGCCACCGGCCTGCTGGACGGCCAGAAAACCGGCCTGGAGACCCTGGTGGCCACCGTGCGCGAGGAACTGATTGCCCTGCGTGACGCGGAAGCCGGCCGCAGCGAGGCCGCCAGCGAGCGCCTGGCACAGCTGGAAGGCACCGTCAGCGAGCACCTGGGCCGACTGGGCACCGCCCTGGAAGCGCCCATGACCCGCCTGATCGAGACTGCTTCGGAAACCCCGAAAGCGGCGGCGGAAGTGATTAGCCGCCTGCGTGAGGAAATGACCCGCAGCAGCGAACGGGACAACGAACTGCTGGAAGAACGCCGCCGCATCATGGCCGAGCTGGACACCCTGCTCAGCGGCCAGCGCGATGCGGCTGGCGCCCAACGGGATGCCATCGAAACCCTGATCACCACCGCCAGCGACACCCTGACCCAGGTCAGCGATACCTTCGCCCAACAGGTCAGCGCCCAGAGCGAGCAGCTCGACCAGGTGGCCGGCGATGTGTCCGGTAGCGCCGCTGAAGTGGCCAGCCTCAGCGATGCCTTCGCCACCGCCGTGCAGGTGTTCAGCGACGCCAACGACAAGCTGCTGGACAACCTGCAGCAGGTGGAAAGTCGTCTGGAACAGTCCTCCGCCCGGGCCGACGAACAGCTCAACTACTACGTGGAACAGGCCCGCGAGGTAATCGAACTGAGCATGGCCTCGCAGAAGGAAGTGATCGACGCCCTCGGTACGCTCAATAACGCCAACAGCGGCGCCAACGGCAACGACGCCCACAGCGAAGAACGCCCGGCCAGCGAGGTCAACTGATGGACGATCTTCACGACAGCGACAGCTCATCCGTCTGGGCCATCTTCTCCGATCTGATGGCCGCCCTGGTGGGCATTCTGGTGCTGGTGCTGGTGTGGGTCATCGGCATTCAGCTGGAGCTGAGCCAGTCACTGGAAGAGGAAAAGGCCCGGCGGGTGGCCGAAGAGCAGCGCCGCCAGGCCCTGGAAGAGGCGCTGGCCGATCCCCTGGCCAGTGGCCGGGTCACCTTCCGCGATGGCCGCATCGGCATCAGCGGCAGCGTGTTATTCCAGCTCAACTCGGACCAGCTACAGCCGGAGGGCGAGGAACTGCTGCGCGATCTGGCCAAGCCGCTGCAGGTGTTTCTGGATCAGCATGACGAACTGTTGATGGTCAGCGGCTTCACCGATGATCTGCCGATCCAGCGCGGCAACCGCCGCTACCAGGACAACTGGGGCCTGTCTGCCCAGCGGGCGCTCACCGTAACGCGCACCCTGATCAACCAGGGCATGCCCGCCGACCAGGTGTTCGCCGCCGCCTTCGGCCCCCACCAGCCGGTGGTGCCCAACGACAGCGATACCACCCGGGCCCAGAACCGCCGGGTAGAACTGACCACCGTGCCCCGCCAGGGCGCCAAGGTCAGTACCGCCCAGCATGCCAGCCAGGCAGAAGGGGCCGACGGCAATGGCTGATGTTCCTAGCCTCAACACTCCCTCGCTCAGTGCCATGACCGAACAGCTGGCGAGCCTGCGCGATCAGGGCGCAGCCCGCTTTGCCCCGGTTCGCTTTCGCTACCTGGAAGCCCAGGCCGAGCGTCTTGGCACCCTGACACGTGTCAGCCCCACGCCGCTGACACGGCTGGCCACAGCGCTGGAAGAGTTTCAGCAAGCGTTTCAGGCCGAGAGTGCCCGGGTGGATGCGCAACTGGCCGAGGAGGCGCTGAGTGAGCCCGTGGCCGCCATGCGGGAGAAAGGGGATCTGAAAGCACTGCTGCGCCATCTGCGCGCCCGTCAACGGCAGCAAGACCCTTCTGCGTTTGCCGCCCTGCACGCCTGGTATGCCAACCAGACACCCCAGGAAGACGACGACCACAGAGACCCGATGACCGCCCTGCTACGCCAGCAGGAACAAAGCGTACTGGCCCGGCACGGCATCACTACTCCGGCAACGCCGACAGACAATAGCGGCCCACGGGAGCTGAAAGCCCTGCGTCAGGTCCGCGCCACACAGCAAAGTCAGCGCAAACGCCAACGCATCGCTCAGGCTATCCATCAGACCCCCAGCGACGCCGGCCCGCTCAATTCCCACCGTCTGGTCACAAGCGCCCTGGAAACCCTGCGCGATCTTTCCCCCGCCTACCTGGATCACCTGGTCACCCAGGTGGATACCCTGATGTGGCTGGAGAAACTGGCCAAGCAGCGGCGTCCCTCCTGACCGCCGCTCACGCGTCTATTCAAACCACCGTAGGAGCCATGCTCGCATGGCGAACCCGAACACCTTTCGCCATGCAAGCATAGCCCCTACAAAACTGCCGGCCTTCTTTACCGACAGTATCAGACTTACCGATCTTCTTTCCCTTCATCCTCCGGCGGATGCAGCAGGTCATCGTGCTCACCCATTTCCCAGGGCAGTTTGCCCGGAGTGAGATCCAGGAAATGCAGGTAGTTTTCGAACTGGTCGAGAATATCGCGAATGATGTCATCCTCGTCATAACCGAACACATCATAGGAACGGCCACCGCGACGCAGGAACACTTCCGCCCGGTAATAGTTTTCCTCTTTCATCACCGTGGAAGCGCCCCCGGCCGTTACGAAGCCGGGCACCGGCTGGCTGACCAGGCGGATGTCATAGACAAAGCCCACATGCCCTTCACGTTCCACCTGCAGTTCAGCACGGATCAGGCTCTCATCGAACACCACCCTGGCATCCCAGCCGGACTCCTTCATCTCTTTGACCACCTTTTCCATGCTCTGCATGGCTTTACCGCGAATGAAGCTTTCCACATTGTCGCGGCCAGGGAAGTCCATCATGCCTTTCAGACGATGGCGCCACTGGGAACCGGTCAGGTGACGGCGCGTCGCCATATGCATTTGCAAGCTGGTTTCGCGATGCCCCTCAATCACCAACGCCCGCCACATGCCCACGGCAGCCAGAATAATAATGATGGCAAAGGGCAAGGCGCTGGCAATGGTCATGGTCTGCAGCGCCTGCAAGCCACCAGCCAGCAACAACACCGACGCAATGGTCCCCTCCAGCACCGCCCAGAAAATCCGCTGCCAGGCCGGGGTATTCAGCACCCCGCCGGAAGCCAGCGAGTCCACCACCAGGGAGCCGGAATCCGAAGACGTCACAAAGAAGGTGATAATCAACAGCACCGCCAGAAAGGAAATAAACGACGACAATGGCAGTTCATCAAACAACTTGAACAGGGCCACTGCCTTGTCGGTCTGCACATCTCCGACCAGGGTGGTCACCCCCTCATTCATGATCATGTTCAGCGCGGTATCGCCAAATACGGAGAACCACAGGAAGGTGAACAGGGACGGCACCAGCATCACCCCCACCACAAACTCGCGGATGGTACGGCCACGGCTGATCTTGGCAATAAACAGCCCGACAAAGGGCGCCCAGGCGATGGTCCAGCCGAAGATAAACAGGGTCCAGTTACCGATCCAGTCGCTGTGGGTATAGGCCTGCAGATTGAAGGTGCGTTCGACAATGCCGCTTAAATAGCTACCCGTGTTCTGCAGAAAACTTTCCAGGATATGAATGGTCGGCCCGACCACAAACACAAACGCCATCAGCGCCACGGCCAGCACCATGTTAAGAATCGACAGGCGCTTCACACCCTTGTCCATCCCGGCCACCACCGACACGGTGGCCAGAGCGGTAACAATGGCAATGGCGGTAATCTGCACCCAGGTGGCCACCGGCACACCCCACAGATAATTCAGCCCCGCGTTGATCTGTGCGGCGGACAAACCCAGGGTGGTGGCAATACCGAACATGGTGCCAAGAATCGCGAACACATCGATGGCATGACCGATCGGCCCGTAAATTCGTTCACCAATCAGCGGGTAAAACGCCGACCGCATGGACAACGGCAAACCATGGCGAAAGGCAAAATAGGCCATCACCAGACCCACCAGGCCGTAAATCGCCCAGATATGAAAACCCCAGTGGAAAAAGGCAATCTGCATGGCCTGCTTGGCCGCATCCACCGTTTCTGCCGCCCCGGCCGGGGGCTCCGCATAATGCAGCACGGGCTCCGCCACCCCGAAGAACAGCAAGGCGATGCCATAACCGGCGGAAAACAGCATGGCGAACCATTCCGGGAATGAATATTCCGCCTCGCAATGATCCGGCCCCAACTTGATATTGCCCCAGCGAGTCATCGCCACACCGACAATAAAGATCAGGAACAGCGCTACCGACAGCATGTAAAACCAGCCGAAATTCGAGGTGATCCAGGCTTGCGCCGTGTTAAAGGCTTCGCCAGCCCGTTCCGGGTCGCTGATGGTGCCGATAATCAGCAGAAGCGATACCACCACAGCCGGAATAAAAACCGGTAGCAGAATCGTCGAGGTGGGGAGGGTGCGTTTTTCCGTCATAGCATTTCATCCATGATGACAGGGTTGGCGACTGGAGAATGCCGGTAGCAACTCTCCGTAACTGACAACGGCCTCATGCTAGCAAAGATGGGCCCAACGGTTTTTTAAATCCTGTTATTTATTAATCCGGAATGACATTGCCTTTACTGCAGGAGCGGCGCTCCTGCGGCAAGCATGAACCATGATCCGATATGATGAATCACAGGTTTGATACTAAACCGGAGCAGGAAACGTTCATTTATCCTTCACGCAATAACCGACGTAACCGATAACAACGTACCAGAAAAGCCAACGCCAACAACAGTAGCGAGCCGGACCAGATCGCAAACACCCAGCGAATCCCTGTAGCAGTAACAGTCAGCGACACATCAGAAGGGGTAACAAAAAACGCGAAGGCATAAAAACACGCATGCAGGGTGCAGGCGTAAAGCAGCAGATTCCATCCTGACCAGGGATGCGGCCCCAGCGAAGAGAAGCGCCACAACCCCCATAAAAAAATCAGGTTATAGGCGGGCATCAGAAGAGCAAGAAGACCCAGCATCTCACCAAGACTATCCACATAATCCGGCGTCAGGTTGGCGAGCATCACCACGCTGCCCATCATCGACACAACGAACACCCCGACACCGGCAAACCAGGTGCCATCGATGGGAGCAATGGCGCACACCAGCCAGGCGACTATTGCCAGCCGGAACAACAGGACATCCATCATCCGCGTGTTCTTCGCAGCGTCATGGGGCGTCATCGTGTTGCCGGGCCTTGCGCGACGGGATCAGGCCTTGATCAACCCGGCCCGGTCGCCCCTTCACTGGCCTGCAGGCCACCCTCGGGCAGCCTGTCCGCGCCCCAGCTGCGCTGCAGATAGCCGCTGACTTGATCCAGTTGCTGCTGCTCAACCTGCGCCAGCTCACCCCGCTCCAGGGGATCAAAGTGAAAGATATAAAGCCGTGACGCAAACTGCTCGAACGGCAGTGACGCCTCGCCAAAACGTTCGCCATGGCCTGCGGTGCTGACCACCACGCCATCGCCCCAGTCCTGACCGCTGTCGTTGTTGGGGTTATAGAAATACACCCGCATGACATCCTGGGGATCCAGCGCCACCCGCAAGATACTGATGGCATGCCAGCCGATAAAACGGGCAGCACTGTCGGTGACAGCGACCCCCGCAGGCTGGGGGTGTATCAGCGGCTGATTGCCGTTGTAGTAGGGATGATAGGCCGCATAGAAATGACGCAGGAAATCATCCAGCTCCCACAGCTTGCCGGTTTCCACATCCACATTGATACGAAAACCGCGGCCGGACCACCAGCCATGAAACTCCGGGTTCACCCAACGGTGGGGATCCCCCTCACGCCCGATACAGCGACGGCCCATTTCCGCATAGATCCGGTCCAGATGGGGCACCACCAGCAGAGACACCGGGTCCAGGTCCATGGGCAGGCTGCTGGCCACACCGCCAACGCTTTTGCTGGAGGAAATTGGCTGGCCCTCGAAATGCATGATGATTTCATCGTCACGGGCCGCCCAGGTGACCATTTGCAGCAGGTAATCCGGATCGTTGTACGACCACATGGACAGCGCACGAGCGGACTGACAGGTGGGATTATTGCCCTGCCCCACGCCCAGTGGCTGCCCCAGCATGCACAGCACACCTTCGATCAGATGCGCCTGTGGCGGCACCTGATCCCCGAAAGCCAGTGCCAGGCGCTGGCACGACCAGTCAGACAGAACCAGACCCAGCTGCCGCCACAGGGCCGGCGCCACTGGCGGTTGATAGAGAATACCCCGCTCCAGCACCAACGCCAGGCCATAAATGGCCTGGGCAGTTTGCGGATGCACCGCCGCTTCAATCAACGCCTGCACCAGCTGCCGGTAACACAGCAGGCAATCACGACCGGTTGACGACAGGCCCATGGCCTCCGCCACCAGGTGGTCACCCTCCTCCAGCAAATGGCGCAGCAACACCGGGTGATACGGCGACACCAACCCGGTGTCATGCATGGCCCGGGCAAACCCGGTGGCTTCGCCCTGCAAGGCCGTGGCATCCATGCTGGCGAGCCGCTCAAGGTAGATCGCCACGCCCGGGTCTTCCCGGCAGGCCCGGGTCGGGCCGAACAGGCTGCTCACCAAGCGGTCCGCCCCCTGCCCGCTGCTGCCCAGATCGATATCCGGATTGACCTGGCAGATGGCGATCTGCGTGACCATCTGCTTGACCGGCTCGGTCTGAATGGGGCGCTGATTGAGAATTCGCCAGATCTCTTCAATCAGCTTGTCGACGATATGCTCATAACCGATGCGCTCGGCCAGATGCTGCAACAGATTCTGTGGCAGCACCGCCAGGCGGCCCTGGGTTTCACGCTGCGCCTCGGAAGGCGGCGAAAACAGCATGGCCAGATTGAGCGCCAGCACCTGGGTGAGAAAATGGTGGGCCTGCTCGGCGGAAATCAGGGTGTGGCGGTAATCGCCACAGGCCACCGCCAGCATGCGCAGCTCGCTCAGGGCCTCGATCACCACCAGCTCAGCCTGGGCACTTTGCAGGGACTGGGTAGTGAAACCGGGAACCAGAATCTGCGGCTCCGCCCAATCTGTCCCGGCAAAAATCCCGGCCGCTTCCAGCGTCTCGATGCGTTCGCCCAGGGCCGCACAACCGCCCTCCTGCATCATTACCCGCCGGGCCGTATCCAGTACCCGTGGCACCTTGGCCGGCCGGGTAAAGGAGGGCGCCTCTGCCAACTGGGTGATGGCATCATCCAGCCGAACAAGTAGCAGAGACAGATTGCTGGACGCGGACGTCTCTGAATGGGTCGTAGACACAGGGCAGTTCCTTAACGAATCCGTGGGGGCCCGGCGGGCCCCATGGTGACAGCGTATTCACACATAGAAATCCAGCTCTTCCTGCCGCTTGAGCAACCGGTGCATCTCTTTCGGGTCGTCACCCATGAAGTAAATCAGCCCCCAATGGGTACCAAAGGCGGTGCGCTTGGTGACAACCTCTTCCATGGGCGCCGTCAGTTCATGGGACTCGAAGTAGGGATGGTCTTCGGTCTCCTCCGGGATCTCCAGCTGACTGACCACACGCCGACGCGGGTACACCCCGAAACAACCGGCATGGCCCTTGGCATCCACCACCTCTTTCGGGAAGTAAGCCTTCACTTCCTCTGTGGTGGCCTTGGGGTCGAACACCAGCATGGTGGCCTGATAGGCATTGAAACCCTCATAGACCCGTTCCAGCAACTCGAACACCTTGAAGCCCGGCGGGCGATAAGCCACTTCACCAAAGTACATCTCACCATCGCTGGTGACAAAGTACTCCGGATGAATCATGCCGAACTCGATATCAAAGGTCTTGATCAGCTTCTCGATCTGCTGGGTAATTTGCGGCCGGTATTGCTCAAGATCCGGCGAAGCAGGGACATACACTGAATACCCCAGCGTCACATACTCGGACAGGTTGAGAAAACAGATCTTGCCATCATGGATCCAGGCCTCCACCGCAAATTCCCAGCCATCCAGATGCGACTCCATCAACGACGGAAATTCCTCATCAGGAATAGCATCCACCTCATCCGGAGTACGGATCACCCGGTGACCCAGACAACCGGCCTTGTCAAAGGCCTTCAGGTGGATCGGGTCATTGGGATCACCATCCAGTTTGAGCAGGGTCTGGTTCACCCGCTTCAGGAACCGGATCACGTCCTCCCGGTCATGGGCTTCCTCAAAAATACCCACCCGGATACCGCCAAGCTGTGCGCGCCGCTTCATCAAGGACTTATCCCGCATCAGCATGGCCTGGCCCAGCAAACGAGGATTATCCAGCAGCACCGAATTAATCGCACCGGCCCACTCCACGGTTTCCTCATACAACGGTACCGACACATCCACACCCATGTCTTTCAGGGTCTGGGCAATCTCCATGGAGCGATCATTCAGGCGTTCGAAATTCCAGGGCACGTAGGGAATATCATGCTCCTGGCAATACGCCTCTGCCCAGTCCGGGGCCACAACCACATACCGACGATCAAACTTCTCAGCCGCCTCGACCGCGTTCAAACTCCATCCTAATAAAGCAATATAGCCTTTGTTGGGATCTTTTTTCATTGAGCGCCTCCTGTCGAAAATTTGGCATTGGCCCTTTACCGTACACTTATCGCCCTCTTTCACAACCGCCAAACAGCTGATTTTGTCAGACAATATTGCGCAACCAGCCATCTAGAGAGAAGCCAATGTGGGAGGCAAACAATGAACTCACCCGCGAATAAAAAACCGGAGATACAGGCACGATGGTGGGTACGGGGAAAACTTGACAGCAGCGAAACCGCACAAAAAAGAAAAAAGAATCAGCCCGGTTAAATTTGATCAAAGAATTCACAAAATGGAAAAACATGCCGATATGGTTGCATTCATGTTGTTGGCCTGCGGTGATTATTCAGCCAATCACGCCCAGAAAACCCAACACGGCAATCACCACGCCGGCAACCACCCCTAACACACCCAGAATACAATCACTGTATGGCTTGTCTTTTCTCGGGCCAGGCATCAACACAGACTCACCCGGCGCCTTCGGATTGCAGTAGACCGTCACCTCACCGTTGACAGAATGGCTTCTGGCAAATTCAACCGTTTCCGGATACACCAGTGTATAGAATGCCGCAGAGGAGCCACTGTGCTGGCTACCCTTGAATTCATACTCATACGCGACGATGAGTTTTTCCGTGTCCTGCATTTCCCCATCGATATTTCGCTTACCCCAAAGGCGCAGGTCCGTTAACTGACCCTCAACACCTGGCCACTCAAGGCTTGCCACAGCTTTTTTATAGTCGCTCAGCGCACGGCCAAGCAGGTAGATGCCGAAGATAGCGAACAGGGATCCTGCAAGGAGAGGTATGTTCATTGGTTTCGCTCAATGAGTAGAGTCAGGTTGTTTTGTGAAAAGCGATGTGAGGGGTGAGTTCAACGCCGCCCACAACGGCGAGCGTAGCGAGTTCGGCAGCCGTAGACTGCGAATGCTGGGGCTTGTTATGTGCCGACATCCTTTTTTACTGACCAAAAGAATGCTGTCAAACCAAATAGCGCCATACCCACTAATAAAAAAGCAATTATTTGGTTAGATGGGGAAAGATGAAATGAACCACCCATTGTGGCGGCAAGCATAAGCAGCAAAAAACCAAGCAATGACAGAATACCTACACCTTTGCATAGATTTTTTATAGGAAGAGATAGTGGCTTATAGAAAATAGAGGCAACTATTAACGAGGAAACAATAGGCAGCAAAAAAAGGCCAAGAGAAAAACCAAAAACCGATCCGCTGTAGAAAAACATACTAAGGCATGTAGCTGCTAGAAATAATTTAAGCATGTCAGCTATCACAATGCTGATTTCCTATTGCGCATAACTCCTACCTCCGCCGCCGAAGGTCGGCTTGGAGACCCTTATTATGTGTTTTTCACGAGATAGTATAAATTGCCATATTCTCGCGATTCTGATTTCTTTACTTCATTGGCTTGAATTGCATCCTTAAGCCATTCATCAATGTCGCTTTCATGTACGTGAGGATACTTCCCCCTTCGAGCACTGATGAAACCATACAACCTCCACGCATCGAAACCATCAATACGCCCATCAGCACCATAATCAAAATCGACTATGTCATTTTTACTGATATGAACCGTACAACCCACTCCATGAAAAAAGTATTTGTGCTTGCCGCCAAGAATACCAGCCTGTTCAATAGGCGGCCCCCATTTATGGGGCTCATCCGTATCAAGATACTTCTTCAGAATCTCATTAGCCTCCGCGACCTTTTCTTGAAATTCGGAAATTATTTTTTGAAGCTCAGTTTTCATAGTTTACACATAACGCCTAGCTCACAGGAAAATTGCGAGCTTGCGAGTAAATTTTCCTGTGCAGCTAATTGTTATGAGCACTTGACCGACCAAATTGAAAAACACCAAATGCAACAATGAACAACCCAAGCTGACCAAGGTGCGCAGAAGTGCGATACCATATCGGCAGGCACTCATAGTATGACTTTCCTGCGGCCCAACAAGACCCCGTACTTTCAGGAAGATTTGGTGCCACATGCCCGTATTGAAAGATAAGCAAGAAACCAAGCAGCAGAAACGCCCCCGCCATTGTTCTGCCACGCACCATAACCCACACAGCGCTAACAAGAATCGCTGCCTGGCCTGAATACATTAGAAAAGGCTCAATTTTTTCCACTCACCACCCCATGAGCTCATAACGCCCACAACAGGGGCCAAACGTAGTGGAGATAATTTGCGGTAAAGTGAGCGCAGCGAACCGCAAATTGACGAAACGTAGTTTGGTCCCTTGCTTGTGCTTGTTATGCCAGTTGTCGGAGCCAGTCATTAAACCAATCCTTGGGCATTTGCTCTGCCTCAAAGTCATTATCCCGTAGCTCTTCAAGAGTATATGTATTTGCTAAAAAGAGATCCCACTGTGTTTCCACATCCGTGAGGATAGGGAGCAAACCCTCTATTTCGGGTTCAGCATCAACATCTAGATACTGACACCAGAACCGATCACACCATTCTGCAATCTGCTTGTGCGAGTATGGCGATACCTCTGGATTTGCACCCCAAGTAAGCATCTTTAATGCGGACTCTCGCGTAAACGGCAATTCTACTGGAGCACTTGGCTTCATTGTTCGGGGCACCTACTCACTAAGGGCATAACGCCCGCCATCATGCGCTCGTCGCATGCATGGCATTGTTATGCCATTCGAGCATACGAGTCACACCAAAACTCCAAATAACTTTCACCAAAGCATTCAACCCGAACCTTCCCATATTCACACTGAGACCCAATCTCTTCCGATATTGTAATCTGGTCAGCAGACAGCAAGGCAGGAACAACATCCTCATCTCGCAAGCGCTCGAGTCGCACACCCTGAGCAGATGAATCGTCGCTTAATGAAAGCTCTAGTGACAACTGGCCACCGCAAAAATCCCTGGCAAGCATGATGCTCTTTACATACCAAGGGTCAGAAACAGAAAACAACTCTTTAAATTGACTCATATCTCTTCACGCATAACGCCCCGCGCAGCGGGAAAATTGTAGCGACGAAGGAGCGGAAATTTTATCCGCCTGCCGCGGCTTGTTATGCGCACTACAACTCAAGCACTTTCTCTGCTTGTTTCTCTACTATTTTCTTTGAGAGCTCGATGACTACCGACAAACCTTCTCTCTGGAATCTCTCCTTTATTTGTGCCAGCACACTTGGCTTTGTTATTGCGCTAGCAAAATCGTGCCCTTCCGCTGTCAAACGCCAATTCACTATAGAAATAGTGTAATCATGGGCCGTTCTTCGGATGCCGATGGAGCCGTTTTCTAGAGTGCTTGCAATAAGCCCCTTATCTACCATGATCTCAATATGAAAGACGAACTTGTGATCGTTACCGCCCCGCAAATTGTCGAAATCCCGCCAGTTAACGGTGGGTATTTCGCTATCCAGAAACACCTCTAGTATTTTCTCTATGTACTCGTAATCTATTCTCACCTAAGGATTCCTTCACGCATAACGCCCGCCATCATGCGCTTGTCGCATGCATGGCATTGTTATAAATTCTCACCATTTACCCGATTACTAAAACTAGAGTGATGAATTGCCCAATAGATGAAAACCACAATCAACGGCCCTTGAAAAAGGCAGCAAAGCGACCAAAACCATGGTTTCGTCCCTAGAAACAGTTTTGGAAGAGACTTGGCATCCTTATATATCAAAGGAGCCAGAACCAAGCCAATAAAGAAAGAAAATCCCAAATAGCTTAAAGCAGCAAAAATTTGTGTTTCATCCATCAACTTCCCCCTAGAATTTATAACGCCCCGCGCAGCGGGAAAATTGTAGCGACGAAGGAGCGGAAATTTGATCCGTCTGCCGCGGCTTGTTATATCTCTAGCTCACTGCCACTAATACAACCCACCCAATTGGAGCGGCCAACCATCGAAGCAAGTTCGCATTGGGGCGCCAAATACAAAAGGCGGCGATCGCCAGTAAAGACGGCACAAGCCGGTAAATTACATATACGCCGAACCCCCAATCTCTGTACACGAGAGAAAGAACGACCTCCGCCCACCATTCTGGCTCTGCTTTATCCAGAAGCCTAATTATTGCTCTGGCAATGAACCAATATCCCAGCAAAACGGAAATAGCCCTAAGGCCTTCCTCAATTTTCTTGCCACCAACATCATTCCATTCGCTAAGTTTTTTCATCTCACCCGATATAACGCAGAGCTTTGCGGCAATTTTGAAGCCGCATAGCGGTGGAAAAATTGTCCGACAACAGCGACTTGTTATGCATTCAAGGCTCCGTAGCTCTGCGCCGATGCCTGATCAAAGAACACAACAATGTTGTCAGCCATACCCCAATTGGAATTGTCAGATATTTCTAGTGCTGAAATGACCACTAACCCACCAGATGTAAATTTGATCACGATGCTTTGAGGGTAGTAAATTTTCTTTTTAAATATGCCAACCTCTTTCACCCAGTGCCAAACTACCTCAGTGACTTGAATCTCGTCACCGACCAATTGACGCCAATTGGATGAGTGGGTGACATCAACCTTTCTACACTCTGCCACTTCAGATTGTAATGATTCCTCCAAGACGGACACGCCATACTGCGCAAACTCGCTACCCCAGATAAAGCCAAATACCTTTCCAGACCGCATTTTTAAATTGATGCCGTAATCCAAACAGTCAAAATCTGAATCTTGAGCGAATTCCGTCTGATAGCCTTCGTAGTCGATTTCGAAGTACTCAACGGATACTAATGTCTCACCCTCTAAGCCACTAACGAGGCTCAAATATTCTTCCTTAGTCATAGTGATGCATAACGCCCGGCGCAGCGGGCAAATTGGAGTGAGGAACGAACGGAAATTTGGTCCTGCTGCCGCCACTTGTTAAGTGATTTCACCAACCTCACCCTTTTGTTATTACAATTATCAATCCGACAACGCTCACCAGAAACGGCCATATCCATTTCCAGTGCTTTAAATAGAATTGCACAAAGGAATGGAGAGCACTTGAAGTCCAGTGTCGATCATAAGTTCCCATGAGCATTGGGCTACCAGGTGGCTCAGGCACATATTCTCCTTCCCACCATTTCTTAATCGATTCCTTAGCCTTCATCTTTCTCACTTAACAGGTATTAGGAAGCCGGCTCGAATATCCAATGAACGTGCCGGCTTCATATCACAGATTGCAAATTTGCATATTGAAAGATAAAAGCAGAAAAGTCAGTCAGTTACAAACCGGGCTACTTACGCATTATTCAATATGTTGACTTCTTCTTTTTCCTGAACCAATAATACTGATCATAAAGACAGTATTTGCAGAATAAGGAGCCCGCCCATGCACAAGGAGTGTGCAGGCCGCCCCAGGCTTCGTGATCAATTTCGCGAGGCGATCAGGGTGCGCCATTACAGTCACCGTACCGAGAAAACCTACTGGTACTGGATTCGCTATTTCATACGCTTTCACAAGTTACGCCATCCTGCCGAGATGGCCGAACGCGAGGTATCTCTCTTCCTGACCTGGCTGGCAACAAGCCGAAATGTGGCTGCTGCCACTCAAAACCAGGCGCTAAATGCCCTGGTTTTCTTGTATCGACATGTGATTCATCAGCCTCTGGGGGAGGTGGAAAACATCAGTCGCGCTAAACGGCCTGCCAAACTCCCGGTGGTGTTATCCCATTCTGAGGCTTTATCCGTAATTGAACTCTTGCCGGAACCCCATCGATTGATTATTTCTCTGATCTACGGCTCCGGTATGCGCGTGACAGAAGTTGCCCGGCTGCGCATTAAGGATATTGATTTCAACAACAAGACAATCACTGTCCGCGACGGCAAGGGAGGAAAGGATCGCACAACGCTGCTGCCTGAACCTCTAGCTCCTGCTCTGACCAGGATTATCAAAGCAACAACAAGCAGAATTAATAAGACACCAGCCGATAAGAGAACACCGGTTTCCCTGCCTTCGGCACTATCGCGCAAATATCCGTTTGCCAATATTTCCTCTCAGTGGCACTGGATATTCCCATCCTCAAACGTTTGCCAGGACAGAGATGGGAATTGGGTACGGCATCACATCCACGTATCCGCTGTTCAAAAGGCGGTTCGCCAGGCCGTTCGTGATACGGGGATCAACAAGCCTGCGACCTCCCATACCTTCCGCCATTCCTTTGCCACACAGTTGCTGCTCAGCGGCACTGATATTCGCACGGTTCAGGAGTTACTTGGCCATAGTGACCTGAATACCACCCAGATCTATACCCACGTACTCGGGCAAGGTTTCGCGGGGGTAGTGAGTCCGCTGGGACGGGGATGAGAGGCGGGCAACGCCGGGGTCTGTTTAGCGTCTAAGCTCTGACTAGACTGTCCTCGATTAACCATAAAAAACCCGGCTTGCGCCGGGTTTTGTTCGCCATGCGAGCATGACTCCTACAGTTGTTTCCTGGTCTGGAATCAATCTGTCCAGGTAAGGTCCAGCTCGCGAGCCGCTTTCACGTCGTCCAGGCGACGCACCGGCTGGGTGAACGGTGCTTCCTTCACCATATCCGGTTCGGTGCGCGCTTCTTCCAGGATGGCGGCCATGGCGTCCACGAACTCGTCCAGGGCTTCCTTGCTTTCGGTTTCGGTGGGCTCGATGAGGAAGCACTCCGGCACCAGCAGCGGGAAGTAGGTGGTGGGCGCGTGCTGGTTGTAGTCCAGCAGGCGCTTGGCGATATCCATGGCGGTGACACCCAGCTCTTTCGCTTCTTTGGCGAAGGTAAGAATGAACTCGTGGCTGGCGCGGCGATCCGGGTAGGCGGCGGTGCAGCCCACGGCTTCCAGTCGCTTGAGCAGGTAGTTGGCCGCCAGGGTGGAAAACTCACCCACGCGGATCATGCCTTCACGGCCCAGGGAACGGGCGTAGAAGTAAGCGCGCAGCAGCACACCGGCATTGCCCATGAAGGCACTGAGATGGCCGATGCTGGTATCCAGGGTATCGCTGTCGACCCAGTGGTAGCTGCCGTCGTCACGCTGGCCCGCCATGGGGGTGGGCAGGTAGGGCAGCAGGCGCTCGGACACACCCACCGGGCCGGCACCAGGCCCGCCACCACCGTGTGGGGTAGCAAAGGTCTTGTGCAGGTTCATGTGGATCACGTCGAAGCCCATGTCACCGGGGCGCACCTTGCCGAGGATGGCGTTCAGGTTGGCGCCATCATAGTAGAGCAGGCCGCCGGCTTCGTGGACGGCTTTGGAGATGGCTTCGATCTGCCGTTCGAACACGCCGCAGGTACTCGGGTTGGTCATCATCAGGCCAGCGGTCTGTGGGCCGCAGGCTTCTTTCAGGGCTTCCAGGTCCACGTCGCCATCTTTACCGACGGGCACTTCGCGCACCTTGTAGCCACACATGACGGCGGTGGCCGGGTTGGTGCCGTGGGCGGCTTCCGGAATGAGGATCTCGGTGCGGCCTTCGTCACCACGGGCGTCGTGGTAGGCGCGGATCATGGCCACGCCGGCGAATTCGCCCTGGGCGCCGGCCATGGGGGCGAGAGAAACGCCTTTCATGCCGGTGACTTCCTTGAGGAAGTTCTGCAGCTCGAACATGCAGCTGAGGAAACCCTGACTGTGGCTTTCCGGCGCCAGCGGGTGGCGGTTGAGAAAGCCCGGCAGCATGGCGGCACGGTTGGCGCCACGGGGATTGTACTTCATGGTGCAGGAGCCCAGCGGGTAGAACTGCTTGTCGATGGCGAAGTTCTTGCTGGACAGGTTGGTGTAGTGACGCACCACCTGCATTTCGGACACTTCCGGCAGGCCCGGCTTCTGCTTGCGGCGCAGGTGCGCGGGAATGGCGCCTAACTTGTCGTCGCCCAGTGCTTTCGGCGCCTGGGAGGTGGCGCTGCGGCCCGGGTGAGACAGTTGGAAGATCAGTTGTGTCTCGCTCATGCCAGCACCTCCTTCAGGGCTTGTTCGAAGAGCTGCAAATCCTGCTCGGAATGGACTTCGGTGGCGTTCACCAGGATCGCGTTGTCCATGTCGTAATCGTTCGCCAGGCTGACGCCGCCCAGCACGTCTTTCTCGGCCAGGGCCGCCAGCACCTCACCGGCCGGTTTCGGCAGGATGAGTACCACTTCGTGGAAGGTGGGTGCAGTAAAGGCACGTTCCACACCGCCGATTGCGGTGAGCTTGTCGGCCAGCGCCTGGGTATTGGCATGACTATGGGCGGCCACGTTGGTGAGGCCGTCCGGCCCCAGCAGGGAGGTGTAGATGGTGGCGGCGGTCATGGCCAGGCCCTGGTTGGTGCAGATGTTACTGGTGGCCTTGGAACGACGGATGTGCTGTTCGCGGGCCTGCAGGGTGAGGGTGAAGCCCTGCTTGCCTTCCATGTCCACGGTGCGGCCGATGATACGGCCCGGCATCTGGCGTACGTATTTCTGTTTGCAGCACATGAAGCCGAAGTAGGGACCACCGGAGGACAGCGGCACGCCCAGCGGCTGGCCTTCGCCAACCACGATATCGGCACCGTCTTCGCCCCATTCACCAGGCGGGGTAATCAGCGCCATGGCGGTGGGGTTCACCACGGCGATCACCAGCATGCCGTTGGCGTGGGCCCAGTCGGTGAGCGCATCCACTTCTTCCAGGCTGCCGAAGTAGTTGGGCTGGCTGATCACCAGGGCCGCATAGTCTTCGCCTTCGTGGTGCTTGAGGGCATCGATCAGGGTCTGCCCTTTTTCCTGACAGAAGGGCACGGTTTCCAGGGCCACGTCCTGGTTTTCCACGATGGCCTGGGTGGCGCTGGCGTAACGCGGGTTCAGGGCCGCCGGCACCAGCACCTTGCGGGATTTGCTCTTGCGGTTGGCGCGCAGGCTCATCAGCACCGCTTCGGCCAGGCCGGAGGCGCCGTCGTAGACCGAGGCGTTGCTCACGTCCATGGCGGTGAGCCGGGTCATCAGGGTCTGGAATTCGTAGATCACCTGCAGGGTGCCCTGGCTCGCTTCCGCCTGGTAAGGCGTGTAGGCGGTGTAGAACTCACCGCGGGTGGCAATCTCCCATACCGCCGCCGGGATGTGGTGCTGGTAGGCACCGGCACCGATAAAGCTCACCGCCCCGGCGTCCATGGCCGCGCGCTCGTTCATCAGCCGGGTCACATCCATTTCGCTCAGCCCGTCGGGCAGGGCGTCGAGTTTGCCGGCGGCTTTCAGGTGCGCGGGGATTTCATCGAACAGGTCTTCGATGCTGTCGGCGCCGATGGCGTCGAGCATGGCGCGCACGTCATCGGGGGTATGGGGGATATACGGCATTGGGGTACCTGGATAGGTTGGGTGTTGGCTAATACAGCGCGCTACATCAGCACCGCAGGAGCGGCGCTCGAGCCGCGAATCCGTGCGAGGAAAGACATCGCAAGCACGTTCGCGGCTCGAGCGCCGCTCCTACGGAGTGTTATCGCTAGCGTTATTCGCTTTCGATCTGCGCCTGGTACTGATCGGCGGTGAGCAGGTTGTCCAGATCACCGGCTTCGCTCATCTGGATCTTGAACAGCCAGCCGCCTTCATAGGGAACGTTGTTGACCAGTTCCGGCTCATCTTCCAGAGACTCGTTGATCTCGATCACTTCACCGGAGACCGGCGCATAGATATCGGAGGCGGCCTTTACGGATTCCACTACGCCGGCTTCATCACCGGCGGCCAGCACCTGGCCCACTTCCGGCAGCTCCACATACACCAGATCGCCCATGGCATCCTGGGCGTGTTCGGTGATGCCCACGGTCACCACACCGTCGTCGTTCTTGGCCCATTCGTGGCTGGCGGCATAACGCAGCTCGGCTGGAATCTCGCTCATTGTTGTCTCCTTGGTTTAACGCTTCACGCGGCATGCTGCACGCATGACGCCGAAATCTGTATGTTCTGCAGGCTTGTCGTTGAAGCCATGCCTGGGTGCCAATTTCTTCGTCATGCAAGCATGACTTCCTACAAACCCCGGTCCAGTTCAGATGCCGTGGGAAGCGATGCTTGCATCGCGAATGCTACAACTCTTTGTACACTGCCTTGCCGTTACGCACGAAAGGCGGCTTGACCACCTGGGCGGGTTGGCGCTTGTTGCGGATTTCCACGTCCACCTTGCCGGTGGCGCCGGCGGGCAGCCGGGCCAGGGCGATGGACTTGCCCAGCGTCGGCGAAAACGTGCCGCTGGTAATTTCGCCTTGCTCGCCATTGGGCAACAACACTTGCTGGTGGGCGCGCAGTACGCCCTTGCCTTCCAGCACCAGGCCAACGAGTTCTCCGTGGCCATTTTGTTGCTGGTTGAGCAGCGGCTGGCGACCGACAAAATCCCGGTCGTTGAGTACCAGGGTCCAGCCCATGTTGGCTTCCCAGGGGGTGATGCTTTCGTCCATGTCGTTGCCGTACAGATTCATGCCGGCTTCCAGACGCAGGGTATCGCGGGCACCCAGACCGATGGGCGCCACGCCAGCGTCCAGCAATTGCTCCCACAGCTTCACCGCATCGGCACCGGGGAGCATGATTTCCACGCCATCTTCCCCGGTGTAGCCGGTACGGGCGATCATCCAGTCGCCCTCTTCGGCGAAGCCGAAGACTTTCAGGGTGTTCACCGCCTCGGCGCGGGCCCCGCTGAGCAGGCCGGCCACCAGGCTGCGTGCCTGCGGGCCCTGGATGGCGAGCATGGCCAGGTCGGCACGCTCGCGGATATCCACGGCGAAACCGCCGGCGTGCTTTTCCATCCAATCCAGGTCGGTCTCGCGGGTGGCGCAATTTACCACCAGACGGTAGTCATTGTCCCGCTTGTAGGCGATCAGGTCATCGATGACGCCGCCGCTGTCGTTGAGCATGCCGCTGTACAGGGCTCGGCCAGGGGTGACGCGATCCACGTCGTTGGCCAGCAGGTGGCGCAGGAAGTCCCGCGCGCCGGCCCCGGCGATATCCACCACCGTCATGTGGGACACATCAAATACGCCGGCGTGCTGGCGCACCGCATGGTGCTCCTCGATCTGGGAGCCATAGTTGATCGGCATGTCCCAGCCGCCAAAGTCGACCATCTTGCCGCCGGCCGCCAGGTGCGCGTCGTACAGAGCTGTGCGATGACCCATATAAACACCACTATTCAAATGAGCGGCAATTATATCGGGACGAGGCCGGGGGGCATAGGCTGGCGGCATGGACAGGGCCGGATTGGCCGGGTATTTAGCAGGGGTTGGTGGAGATCGCGGCCTAACGACCGCTCCCACAAAGCAGCGCAGGGCTGGTTACGGGAGCGGCCTCGCGTTTGGCGGTTACTTGATGGAACCGCTCTGGAAGGTCAGGTTGACGCCGCCGGCAGGGATCTGCAGGTCGATGGTGGCCGCGCCGCCACCGATACTGACATCGACAGCCTGCTCATTGAGACTGAGCAGGCCGATCACCAGGCGACCATCGGCCAGGAACTCCACCGGGCCGTTCAACTGCAGGTCATTGAGCTCCAGACTGTGCAGGTTGTGTGGCAGCCCCAGCGGCGCTTCCATTTCCGGGGCATCCAGAAACAGATCCAGGGTGGTGTCGAAGGTCAGCGAATTGCCGTCGTGACGGATAAAGCCGCGCACCGGCTCGGTACGATTGCCGTTACCGTCATCCGCATAGCGGGCACGCATCACCAGCGGCTCGGTGGGCACTTCCGGCTCCACCAGGCCGAGAATCTGCGCATAGACGCTGCTGTTGGTGGTCATCAGCACCGGTGGATAAATCAGCACTTCCACCGCCTGCTCGTCCTCGTTCCAGCCGATGATGTCCGCATTGATGCCACCGTTCAGGTAGGTGAACTTCTCGCCGGGGCAATCCTGGTTCAGTGGGCAGCCCACGTTGGCGCCAGTGGCCAGACCGCCGGTGCCGGTGACAAACAGGGAGGCGGCATTGGTGGGCGTGGGGTAGTCGCCGCTGCCCGGCGGGTCTTCCACCGCTTTTTGCTCACCGGCATCCATCTCGAAGTTGGCGTTCACATCCGCCTTCGGCAGGTTGCGCAGCGGCAGAAACACATTGCTGGTGGCCGGGGCACCGGTAAAGGCAATGGCCATATCCGGGCCACCTTCATCCGCAGCCGGCGCCAGCAACTGGGCGGTCTGCAGGGGCATACCCGCCACCGAGCAGATCACGTCCTGGCCGCAGCCGGTGTTTTCATGGGACCCGAGCACATACTGGTACAAGGTGCCCTCTTCCCAGGGCTGTGCGGGAATCACCGTCAGTGAGCGGGTGTTGCGGGACAGGTAGCCGGGCACCGCCTCCAGACAGTTACCCGCACTGTCGATTTTTTCCACTCGCACACTGCCTTCACCGCAGGCCTGGCCGAGCACCATGCTGCTGGCATCCATGTCCTGGGAGAATTGCACCTCGATGGGCCGGTTGGCTGGCATCGCATCCACCGGCAGCAGATCACCGGCCTGATTCTGGAAGGCGCTGGCGCACTGGCCCTGAATGCCATTGGCAAGGTCACGGCTGGACGGATCCACGGCGCAGGGAAAGCCCGGGTACACAGTGGTGGTGTAAGGCGTGCGCGGCGCATCCGGGCTGTAAGCAGGCATGCTGAACAGCAGGGTTTCCGGGCTAGCCGGGTTACCGTGCAGGTCTTCCACACCGTCGGTGAGCGTGACCTGATACTCGGTGCCGAATGCCAGCGGCTGCTCCGGGGTGAGGATCAGCGAGGCCCCATCCAGGGTCCAGTTGAACGGCACCGCCGCCCCCTGGTCGGTGAGAGTGACACTGACGCCGGCTTCAATGCTGTCCTGATCCGGGGTTTCACTGAGATTGAGGACAATGGGATCCCCCGGGCGGAAACGATCTGCGTAATCACCGGGCTGCCAGCTTTGCAGGGTGGGCCCGGTGATATCCACCGGCGGCGCCGGGGCATTCTCCTGATCCAGGTAGGATTCCATATGGAAGCTGAGTACGCCAAAGGCGGTTTCGATACCGAGCACTTCCGGCTCGACCACACCCAGGGCATCGATCTCCATGCGCCCCTCTTCGACGATGGCACGGCCCACCAGCTCAACTTGCAACAGGGTCTGGGTGAAGGCGCCGTTGGCACGGGAGTCGGCAGTGGAAAACGCCAGATCCAGGGTCAGCATGATGCGGCGCGGCGCTTCCGGGCGGGCACTGTAGGGGGCCGGCAACAGGTAGCCGGTGGCATCGGAGAGAAAGCTCACCGTCACCTCGCCGGAATCAAAGCCGGCGGGCAACTGGCCACCGATCAAGACTTCCAGCGGCGCACCTTTCAGCAGCGCACCCTTGCGAATCCGCAGCGGCGAGGCGTCCGGGTAGTTGGGAATAAAGGCCAGGTCGGCAAACAAATCCCCGGACAGTTTCGACACCGTGGTGTTGCCCAGCAAACGGGCAATCAGCGGCACACAGTTGATCGGCGCGCCGGTCAGCGGAGACAGTGTCACGCCCTCCTCATTACAGCCTTTCACCGGGTCGGCGGCCATGGCTTCCAGAGCCAGGGTTTCACGGGGCTGAGAGTCCTGCGGGTTTACCGCAAACTCACTGTCGCCGGTCAGGGCCGTGCCGAAACGGCTGCTCAGGGCGCTATCGAGCATCAGGGTATAGCTCTGCCCCGGTTGCAGGTCGCCAGCCGGGTCTACCGTGAGGCGGTTGCTGCCTGCCAGCACGCTGGCCTCCACCAGGTTGCCGCTGCCATCTTCCAGGCTGACGGTGGTGCCGTACTCCACGGTGCCCGGGTCCAGCGGCTGGCTGAACTGCAGGTGCAGGGTGGAGAAATCCATCAACGGGCGAGTGTCGTCAGCGGACGGTGAAAAGCGGCTGACGGTGAAGCCATCTGCCTGCTGCTGCTCACTGGCCGGGCCCTTGCCGGCGCTGCCGGTGGTGAAGGCCAGCTCGCCCCCACTGAAACCGACCAGCGTCATGCCGTCCAGCTGCAGCCGGTAATCGCTCTGGAAAGCCAGCGGCGCTTGGGGAGTCACCACCAGGGACCGGTCCTGGTCGGCGCGGGATAGCACCACATCCACCGGGCCATCCGGCCCCACCAGGCTCACGTCCTGATCGGCCAGTGTTGGCGGCTCGGAAAACTGCACCACCACCGGCGCATGCACGGACACGCCGGTCTGTTCATCCGCCGGATAGCTGTAATAGACCTGCCCTTTTTTACGGGCGCTGTAATCCACCGTCTGCTCGCTACCGCCGCCACAGGCGACCAGCAGCGACGCGGCGGCAATCAGGGAAAGTATTCGCAACATCATGCTTGCCTCCGCAATCAGAATTTCAGGGTCAGGGAACCGCTGAAGACGTGGACGTCACCTTCCGCTTCCACCCGTTCGCTGGGCTGCGGGTAAGCGGCGGACTGGGTGTCATAGATATCGAACTCCCGGGCTTCCAGCTTCTGGTACTGGTAACCGAAATCCAGACGCACCGGGTAAGCCAGCAGCCAGGGTTCCTTGAACTCGGCGGCCACTCCCAGGCCAACGATCCACTTGTCGCTATCCAGATAGTTCACGTCCACGGAGGCGTCGGAATCCAGCGGTGATTCGCTGAAGGCCAGGCCACCATTGAAGGTAAAGGTGTCGTTGAGGCGGTACTGGGCGCCCAGCCGCGGGATCACCACATCCTTGAAACGCAGCTGGCCCACATCGCCATTGACGGTCTGATCCTTGATGGTGTCACGCTCGAATTCCTCTTCCAGCGCCGACCACTCCTGCCATTCTACGCTCACCCCGGTGCGCCAGCGTCCGGACTGGTAATGCAGGCCACCGCTGAGGATGTTGGGCTGGTAAGAATCCAGGGTGTTGATGGCCAGCATCAGGCCCGGGCTGGAAATCACACCGGGAATCACTGCATTGGCGTTCACCTCGGTCTTGGTATTGGAATAGCCGCGATAGGCCAGGGCCGTTTCCAGGCCGTTGAACCAGCAGTCATCTCCCTTGGCACAAAAGGTTTCGCCCCAATCCATGTTGATGCCGAAGATCGGGCGAATGGCGGGCTTGGCGGAGACTTCTAGCCTTTCGTAGCGGGTGTTGCCAGCCAGGTCAGTGGTGGCGGCCAGATCCGCTTCCGCGTGCAGGGTGATACGGGCCGTGGCACCCACGTCGATACCACGCCACAGCTGGGTGGCACCACCCAGGTTCAGAAACAGGGGCTCACGGCCGTATTCAAAGTACTGCCCTTGTTGCGAGGTCTGGGATTCGAACGCGAGCATTTCCTCACCGTATTTTTCCACGCCCAGCATCAGGCCCAGGTAGAGGGGGTGATCGTATTTGGTCAGCGAGGTGAGGTCGGTTTTCATGCCGATCAGCACGTGCTGGGAGGGGGAGTCCTGGATCACATCGCCCTTGCGTACCGGTGCATCGGCACCGCCCAGGCTGTTGGCCCGCAGCTCGTGCTCGGCGTGCATGAAGCCGGCAGTAAGTTCGCCGCGCGGGTCCTTGGCCAGGTAGGCCGGGTTGTAATAGGTGGCTGAGGTCTGGCTGTTGAACAGGCTCAGGGCTTGGGCGGTGGCCAGATCGAAAGGCAACACGCCGTAGGTGGTACCGATGTTACCCATGCTGCCCATGGCAACAGACTGCATCAGCAAACCGCCGGCAACGACGGCAGCGCGTCCCTTGAATGAAACAGACATTGTGCACTCCTGATTTCTTTTTCTGTGTCGCGGGGGTGGCGACAGGGGGATGACACCCTAGTCAGGAGTACACAGGCATTCACATAGGAAGAAAGCGGTAATCGGCGTAATCCGCGACAGATATACGTAAAATTGTTGAAAACAGTGATGCACTTGGCAGGAGAAAGGGGCGCCACGTCCGGCACGAATGTGCCAAAAAGTCGGCAGCGGCCAGGGCACAGATCAGGATATCGGGGTCGTCCGGGCTTCGCCTTGCCAGCAAGGCGCCAACGGGTCGAGGATATCTGCTTCAGGGAAAACAAAAAAAGCCCCGGACAAGCCGGGGCATATTTCAAGGAACTACTGGAGAGAAATCACTGAATGGATGCGCTCTGGTAGCTGAGGTTGATGCCGCCCGGCGGAATCTGCAGCAACACCTTGCCACCATCGAAACCGGCCAGGGTGATCTCCAGGTCCACATCCAGGGCTTCCTGGTTTTGCAGACCGATGAACAGGCGCCCATCGGGCAGGAAGTCCAGCGGCCCTTCCAGTTGTACATTGTCGATGGGCAGGCTCTTCACATTGTGCTCCAGACCCAGCGGCAGGCTCAGTGCCGGGGCATCGAACAGCAGGTCGAACTGGATACGGAACACCAGGCCATCCGGGGTATCCACGATAAGGCCTACCGGCGGCACGGTGCGCGGGCTGTTCGGATCATTGGGATCTTCCGGCTCGTAGCGCACCCGCAAGATGTTGGGGCCGGTGGCGGTGGGCACAGGTGCCAGGCCGATGTTGTCCAGCCCGACCGCCTCAATGAGGTTATCGATGCCAGTGGCACCCAGCAGCCCATCCACAACACCCTGAAGCAGGTCACCGACCACCGGGATAATACCGAGCAATCCACCGGTTTCATCATCCGAGGTCAGTCGCAGACCAATAACCGCCGTCGCATCCAGGTTGGTCAAGGCCACGGCAGTAGGATAGATCACCACGGGGACACCCTGGTTTTCGGCATCGAAATCCAGAATTTCCGTATTCAGCAACCCGGTGATGTAAATGATCTTGTCACCGTCACACTGGGTGGGCTCACCACTGGCTACGTTGTCAAAACCGCAACCGGTATTGGCGTAAGCCACCAACCCTTCCCCACCGGTACCGCGAGGCACAATCATGGTGGCATTGGCCGGTGTATTGGCCGGATCAATGGTATCCCCGGTCAACACCGGTTCGTTGCTGTCGATCTGGAAGTTGTTGTTCACATCAGCACTGGGCAGGTTACCCAGCTCCTGGAAGATGGTATCTACAGCGGTTTCACCCCGGAACAGAATCTCCATGTCAGGGCCACCGTCTTTCAAACCGCCACCGAGCAACGGAGCCGTTTGC
Organism: Alcanivorax sp. IL2; assembly: GCF_047495475.1. Classification (NCBI taxonomy): domain Bacteria; kingdom Pseudomonadati; phylum Pseudomonadota; class Gammaproteobacteria; order Oceanospirillales; family Alcanivoracaceae; genus Alcanivorax; species Alcanivorax sp. IL2. The sequence continues at coordinate 309,613 of NZ_CP179932.1, forward strand.
AGGGGAAGCCCGTCGGCGGAGCAGATGCCGGCACAACCGGTACCGCCACCATTTCCGGCCATCACATAACGGTACAGGGTGTCACCGGTGTCATCCCAGGGCTGATTGGGTGTAAAGGTGAAGCCACGGGTTTCTACTGTGAGCTCACCCTCCACATCAACCCAGGTGCCGTTGTCGTCCGCTTGTACCAACACGGTATCGCCAAGCACCAGGGTGCTCGGGTCCATGTTCTGGGAGAAACGCACCTTGACCGGGCGGTTGGCCGGCAACCCAACGATGGGCAGCTGGTCAATCACAACCTGATCCGCTTCCGGACTGGAAGACACACACACGCCTTGAGTGCCGGCGTCAATTTCGCCCTGGCTGGCAGTGCTGCTGGCGCAAGGGAAGCCCGGGTAAACGGTGGACGCGAACGGCCCACGGCGAACATCGTCGCCACCGTCATCCACCACGTATTCCGGCAGGGTGAAGTCCAGGGAGTTGTCGCCTTCCAGAGAGTCGAGCATCTGTAGCGGGTTACCGGCCAGGTCGGTGATTTCCGGTGTGGTGGTCACCACATATTCCACGCCGTATTCCACCGGGCTATCCGGGGTAATCACCAGCGCATTACCGCTGAGTTCCCAACTGAAGGGCTCGGCAACGCCACCTTTGCTGAGCATCAGCGAAGTGCCCGCGTTGATGCTTTGCGGCTCCAGAGCTTCGCTGAAGTGAATAACAATGGGCTCACCCGGTTCCATGCGGTCTGCCACATTACCCGGCTGCCAGGACAATTCCGGGCCGTTATCCCCATTCAGAACGGGAACGATGGGATTCACGGAATCGATCGGCTGGACCGGCGCATTTTCCTGATCCAGATAAGACTCCATACGGAAGCTGAGCACGCCGTAGCTGTTTTCCACACCCAACACGCGCGGCTCTACCACGGTGATGGCATCGGTATTGAGCTGGCCATCTTCAATCAGGCCGGTGCCCACCAGCTCCAGATGCATCAGGTTCTGGGTAAACGCCCCATTGGCGCGGGCGTCGGAGGTGGAGGTAGCCACATCCATCATCAGCCGCAGCTGCTTGGGTGCGTCATCGCTTTCCGCATTGGGATTGGGAAACAGGTAACCGGTAGCATCGGAAATGATCTGTACGGTTACTTCACCGGAATCAAAGCCCACCGGCACTTCACCACCGATAAACACTTCCAGCGCATCACCGGTAAGAATGCCTCCCTTCTTCACTCGCAGCGGGGTCACTTCCGGGAAATTGGGTGCAAAGGCAAGCTCGGCATACACGTCACCGGACTGCTTGGACACGGTCTTGTCCTGCAGCAGGGTGCCGATCACCGGTACGCAGTTGATCGGCTGGCCGGTCAGGTCAGAGGTGATCACCCCTTCATCCAGACACCCCAGGGAATCATCCGCCGGGGGCGCATTGGTGACCAGTACTGCCCGCTCACCGGTAGTCGGCGAGGTGGTGTCCTGGGGCACGGTGGAATGGGTAAAGGCCGCAATGGTTTCACCGGACTGGCTCATCACACCACTGACGCCCAGCTCATAGGTCTGACCGGGGGTCATGTCTTCCTGGGGGTCCACGGTAATGGCGGTGCGCCCTACCAGCAATTGCGCGGGTACCAGCTCGCCATTGCTCATCAGGCTGACCGTTTCACCATAGACCGCCGTGGAGGCATCAATGGATTTGGTGGTACGCAGCCGGAAACTGGAGAAATCCATGCTTTCGAACTGGTCGTCATCCGGGAAGATGGATTCCACTTCGAAGCTGGCGGCGGTCTGCTGAGTATCCAGCGGCCCTTCCAGGGCGGCGCGAGTAGTGAAGTTCAGTTCGCCATCCTTGAAGGTAGTGGTTTCACCGAGCACGGTGACGCCATTCATGACTACCTTGTAATCCGTCGCCGGCGCCAACGCGTCTACCGGGGTCAGTACAACACCACGGCCGTCTGCCACGGATTCCAGGGTAAAGGCCACATCCGCACCATTGGCGTCCTTGAACACGAAATTGTCGGCCGTGGCTGACACCGCATGGCTGAACTGCAATGCCACAATCGCTCGCGGTGCCACCTGTTTCTGGTCATCCAGCGGGTAGGTATAGTGCAGGTTGCGCGCATTGAAGGTGGGTGTATCGAAGCTCACCCGGTCCTTGTCCCCGCCACAGCCTGCCACCATCAAGGCGGTCAGCGCTGTCAGGGCAATATTGTTCTTTTTCATGGAACACCTCCGTTAGAACTTCACCGTGACTGCACCGGAAAACACATGGACATCGCCATCAGCGGTCACTACTTCATAGGGGTTGGCTACACCGGGGCGGTTGGTGGTCAACTCGAAATCCCGCTCTTCCAGTTTCTGGAACTGGTAACCGAAATCAAGGCGCAACGGATAAGCGAGGATCGGCGGGTTCTTGATGACCAGGGAAGAGCCTACACCGACAATCAATTTATCACTGTCCAGGTAGTTCACGTCCGGGGTCTGGATGCTTTCCAGCGGGCTTTCCTGGTAGGCCACCCCACCGGACAGGATCAGATGGTCGTTCACGGTCCATTCCGCACCGATACGCGGCACCACAATATCCTTGAACTCGGCAAAGGCCTGGTCCTTGACCGTATCCCGGGCCAGTTCGTCTTCCAGGTCACTCCAGTTCTGCTGCTCTACGGTAACAGCGGCACGGAAGTTGTCTGTGAAGTGATAGAGCAGGCCGGCGCTGAAGATATCCGGCTGGTAGGAATCGATGGTATCGATCAGCACGGTAATACCCGGATCGATCACGGTACCGGGAATGGTCAGTTTTGATTCCACGGCGGTGCGGGCCTCGGTGTGCCCCCGGAATGCAAACGCGGTTTCCAGACCGGTCCAGATGCCGCAATCTTCCTTGCCGCAGAAGACCTTGTCCCATTCCAGGTTCATGGACAGCACGGGACGGATCACCGGCTTGGCAGAAACGGTCAGCTCTTCGCGCTGGGTTTCACCCGCCAGGTTGGCGCTGGCGATCAAGGTAGCCTCAGAACGCAGGGAAATGTGCGCGGAGGCACCGGTGGTAATACCGTTGGCCAGTTCGAGGCCGCCACCGAGATTCAGGAACAATGGCTGTCGGCCGTAGTTGAAAAACTGGCCTTCCCGGCTGGTTCTGGAATCAAACGCCAGCATTTCCTCACCGAATTTCTCCACCCCGGCGATAATGGCGAAGTAGATCGGGTGCTCAAACTTGGTCATGTCGGTGAGATCGGTTTTCAGCGCAATGACCTGCTGCTGAGACATGGTGTCATTCAGTACGTCACCATCACGAATCACTGACGGCGCGCCACCGTTGGGGTTGCCCTGGCTGACGGCACGTAGTTCCTGATCGCCGTGCAACAGGCCCACGGTCAGCTCACCGCGGGGATCCCGGGTCAAGTAGGCCGGATTGTAGTAAAGCGCCGATGCCTGGGGGTTGAACATGGAAAGGCCCATGGCTGTCCCCACATCAGCGGGAAGCAGGCCATAGGTGCTGGCCGTGTTGCCCATGGCAGCAAAAACAGGGCTCGACAGGGCAGTGCTGACAATGACAGCAGCTCCCCAGCGGGTAAGGGTCTTGGTAGTCATAGCGCTTCTCCGGCGTTTGTTATTAGGGTTTTCGCCTCAGGTTAAGCTCCCAGGCGACAGGAGAACAACACGTGAAGCTATGCAGCCTCTCGCCTATTCCCCCCTGTGTATATGCAATAAGTCAAACAAAACGACGGTGCCAGCGCCGTTGGCAAAAAGTTGGGAATAGTTGAGAAAAGTAGGTGGGAGCACCGGTATTGTTAACTGATGTAACCGGGCGGTTTCGGTTTGCCTTCACAAAGGCGGGTATGTGACGGGAGGGTAGATGGCCATAAAAAAACCGGCCCGAAGGCCGGCAAGGGTTTCATCATCCAGAGATTACTGCTTGATGGGCTCACCCAGGTATTGGAGTTTGACTCCGCCAGCCGGGATTTTCAGGTAGATCTTCGGGCTCAGGATCAGCACTGACAAATTCACATCCACAGCGATATCGTTGCTGTTGAGCTGTTCGATCACCATGCGACCATCCGGCAGGAACGTCACCGGCCCGGCCAGGTTCATGGTCAACGGGTAGCTGTGCTGGTTGTGGGAACCGTCCAGCAGGATGTGCATGTAAGGGGCATCCAGATACAGGTTCACATCGGCACGGAACTCCGGGCCGTCAGGGGTTTGCACGATCCAGCCTGGAATCAGGCCCTGACGCTCCCACTCATCGAAGACAAAACTGCCATCCGGGTTCTGCTTGCCGCAGAAGTTCTCGGCATCCTCCGGCCAGGCGACACAGCTGTAACGCATGCGCATGAACTGGGTTTCCGTGGGTGTATCACTTTCTGCAATACCGAGAATTTTCACTTTCAGGGTGACCGACGACGCCTGGATCAGGGTCGGGTACAACCCTACCCTTACCGCCGGCCAGGCTTCCACGTCCGCTGTCGAGGGGTCATCGTAGGGCTCGGTAGCGCCGATCACCTCGGAGTTGAGACCGCCGACCACATGGATACCGCACTGCTCCGGCTGATCACAGATCAACGCAGGGTCGGTCACCCCTCCTTCGCTGCCATTGTTTCCCTTGCTCTGATCAATGATCAACGCCGTGGTGTTGGCACCGGGTTCGCCTCCCTGGTACCCCGGTTCGCCCACATCAAAGCGGCCATTACCATTGAGATCTGCAGTGGGCAGATTCTTGAGTGGCTGGAAGACACTGGCAACTGGAGCACTGGCAATGAAATGCAGATGCATGTCCGGCCCGCCCATGTCGCCCGCCGGCGCTCGCAGCATGGCTGTCTGCAGACGCTTGCCATCGCTGGAGCAGATAGCCTCGCCGCTGCTGCAATCATCGGGCTGCTGGGCAGAGGTCTGGTTCACGCTCATCAGGATATAGCGATAATAAGCGCCGGCTTCCCAGGGCTGGTCCGGCGTGAATACCAGGCTGCGGGTGCCCACTTTCAGTTGCCCCGTTACCCCGGTTTCACAGCTGTATTTGCGCTTGCCACCTTCGTCGTAGCGCAACGGGCGACCGGTGCTCGGGTCCAACGCCACTTTTTCCACCCGGAAACTGCCCACGTTGCAGGCATCGGTGTTTTCGAACACCACGGACTCTGCCGCGATATCCTGGGAGAAATTCACCCGGATAGCGCGATCCGCCGGTAGATGCGGCACCGGGTTACGGTCGTCATCGGTGCTACCACCCTGACAGAAGCCATGATTACCGGCTTCGATTTCCCAGTGCTCCTTGTCAGCAGCACAGGGGAAACCCGGGTAACTGGTAAGCACCATGGGCGCGGCATTGCCACCGATACGTTCCGGCAAGCTGAATGCGTCGCTCACGGGGATAACCGGGTTACCGGCCAGGTCGGTGACCTGATCGCTGACCATGGCGGTGTAGCTTTCACCAAATGCCAGCGGCGTGACCGGACGCATGACCAGCGATGCGCCATCCAGGTACCAGTCCACCGTCACATGGCTGCCATTGTGTTGCAGGCCGAAGGTATCACCGGCTCGCAGGGTGGCGGTGTCCAGTGGCTCACTGAAATTCAGGATCACCGCATCGCCGGGGCGTGCATTCATCGCCATACCCTCCGCATCCACCGCTGGCACCATGGATTGCCGTACCGGTGCGGTCATGTCCGGCACCGGTTGCGGGGCATTTTCCTGGTCCTCGTAGGACTTCATGTGGAAGCTGAGCAAGCCAAAGGCGGTTTCCTGGCCGAGTACTTTCGGCTCCACGATACCCACCGCATCAATTTCCATGCGGCCCTCTTTCACCAGTGCCATGCCGTTGAGCTCCACATGCATGAGGGTCTGGCTGAGAGCGCCATTGGCCTCCGGGTTCTCCGCAGTCATGGACACATCCATGTACAGCTTCACCTGTTTGGGCGCCTGATGGGCATCGCTGTAGGGATTGGGCAACAGGTAACCGGACGCATCGGACAGGAAGGTCACCGAGATGGCGCCGGTCTCAATGCCGGCGGCCACTTCCCCGGCCACCTTGACGGTCACGTTGGTGCCGGTGAGCAGGCTGTTGCGGGGAATGCGCAGTGGCGACACATTCGGGTAGTTGGGCAGGTGGGCCAGCTCCGCAAACACATTACCGGTCTGCATGGTGGCGTCCTTGTCACCCAGCAGGGTGGACTGAATCGGCACGCAGTTCATGGTGGCGCCGGTGAGCTTGGCTACCAGGGCACCGGAGGCGTTGCAGGGGTCGTCCTGGTCATCACTGGCACTCAGAACATCCTGTACCAGGGTAGCGCGGGGCATGGAATTACCGGCGACCCAACTCTTCTCGAAGCCACCGGTCAGCTGGGCCTGATCCACACCGCGTACCGACGAGGTGAACTTCAGGGTGTACTGCTGGCCCGGGGTAAGGTCATCCAGCGGGTCCACGGTAACCGCATTGCCCTTGACCAGCAGCGCCGCAGGCACGGTGTCACCCTGGTGCTCCAGCTCCACGGAGGCACCCGCGCCAGTGTCGCCGTACACCAGCGTGGCCGGGTCGAGCATCTGGTTGAAACGTAGCCGCAGGGTGGAAAAATCCATGAACGGCAGGGCATCACCATCGGGAATGATCTGACTGATGGCCAGATCCGGTGTAGCCATCTGGCTGGACATGGGGCCGTCTTCGCTGAGACGGGTGACAAAATCCAGGCCGCCGTCCGGGAACACCGGACTACCCTGGCTGGTTTCGATGCCATCGATGACCAGCCGATAGTGCGTATGCGCCTGCAATGGGGAAAGCGGCTGCAGGCTGACCCCCTTGCCGCTGTCCAGCGCCTGGGGGGCGCTCAAGGCCAGCCGATTGTCGCCGGTATCCGCGCAGCTATCATCCACTTGCCCACAGCGCAGCAGGGTGAAGTGACTGGCATCCACCTCCATGGCGTGGGAAAAGCGCAGTACCAGCGGCGTTTTCGGGGACAGATTCTGCTGCCCGTCATAGGGGTAACTGTAATAGACCTCGGCCTGCTGCCAACCGGCAATGGACGGGGTGTCTCCGGCATCGCCGCCACAGGCGGCCAGGGTCACGGCGGCTGTGACCAGCCATAGATTTCTTGTTCTCATCGCCGATCTCCTAGAATTTCAGGGTGATAGAGCCGGAAAAGACATGGACATCCCCGTCCGCTTCCACGCTTTCGTAGGGCTGCGGGAACGACGGCGAGCGACGGTCGTAGAGATCAAAGGTGCGCGCCTCCAGTTTCTGATACTGGTAGGCCAGATCCAGGCGCACAGGGTAGGCAAGCACCGGCACCGACTTGTAGCGGGCCGTCAGCCCCAGGCCCACAATCCATTTGTCGGTATCCAGATAGTTCACTTCCAGGGAACCGTCGGAATCCAGCGGCGATTCGCTGAACGCTACCCCGCCGGTGACCATGTAGGTGTCATCCAGATGGAATTCGCCGCCCAGACGGGGCACCACGATGTCCTTGAACTCAAGGCGATAGTCATCCTGTGCGGCATTCACCGCCTGGTCCTTGATGGTGTCGCGTTCCAGCTCTTCTTCCAGCCGTGACCATTCCTGCATTTCCACGGTCAGGCCCACCCGCCAACGATCACGACCGTAGGCCAGACCCGCGGCATAAATGTTCGGCTGGTAGGAATCCACGGTGCTGATGGCCAGGTTGATGCCCGGGTCCAGCACCGTGCCGGGGATGGTGATGGTGGAGTCCACCGTGGTGTTGGTGTTGGAGTAACCGCGAAAGCTGAAGGCGGTTTCCAGACCGTTGTACCAGCAGTTATCGCCCTCGCCACAGAAGCTCTCACCCCAATCCATGTTCATGCCGAAGATCGGACGAATGGAGGGCTTGGCAGACACGTTGAGCGTCTCGTAGCTGGTCTCCCCACCCAGGGTCGAGGTGGCCACCAGTTCTGCCTCGGAGTGCAGGGTAATGCGGGCAGACAAGCCCATATCCAGGCCACGCCAGATCTTCGTGCCACCGCCCAGGTTGAGAAACAGAGGCTGGCGGCCGAATTCAAAGTACTGACCTTCAACGGAAGTCTGGGAATTGAACGCCATCATTTCCTCGCCGTACTTCTCCACCCCCAGCATGAACCCCAGGTACATGGGGTGGTTATAGCGGGTCAGTGAGGACAGGTCGGTCTTCATGCCCAGCAGGGTGTGTTGGGAGGGTGAGTCCTGCAGCGTATCGCTGCTGCGAGGTAACGGCGCAGCACCACCCAGGCTGCTCCCACGCAACTCATGGTCCGCATGCAACAGGCCGGTGGTCAGCTCGCCGCGATCGTCATGGGCCAGGTAGGCCGGGTTGTAGTAGGTGGCGGAGACCTGGCTGTTGAACAACGACAGGGCCTGAGCAGAAGCCAGATCAGAGGGCAGCACCCCGTAAGTGGTACCGATATTGCCCATGCTGGCCAGTGCCGGCGACATGCACACAACCCCAACACCCGCCAACATGGCTGGCAGCAGTTTCCGTATTGTCATGAAGCTCTCCAAAAAAGACGCGCCCGTAACGGGGCTGTTTTTATTTTCAAATTGCATACACAGTTATGTGCGCAATAAGTTGGCATAAACGTACCAACTTTCCTTCACGAATACATCACGGCAAATGCCCAAACCGTCACCAAATTTACATATATATACAAAAATAAACGCTTCGATATCGAAGCAGGTAGGAGGATGTTCGTAGCTTTTTCGGGGGAGTTAGGCTTTTTGCAGGGGGAGCGCGGACGGGGAGGAGAATCAGTTCCGGGGCGAGTTCAGTCGTTCGGCACGTCGGCGGGTCAGTACCATCACCGGAATCAGCCCCAGCAGTACCAGGGTCAACGCCGGGGCAGCGGCTCGTTGCCACTCCCCCTCGGCGGTCAGCTCGTAAATGCGCACTGCCAGGGTGTCCCAGCCGAAGGGGCGCAGCAGCAGGGTAGCGGGCATTTCCTTCATTACATCGATGCCCACCAGTAACAGCGCCGTGAGCAGACCCGGCAGCATCATCGGCACATAGACCCGGCGCCCCACTTCCGCCGAGGATGCCCCCAGGGTACGAGCCGCCTCCACCAGGCTGGGGCGCACCTGCTGCAGGGCATTTTCCACCGGCCCGAAACCCACCGCCATAAAGCGCACCACGTAGGCCAGCAGCAACGCGGCCAGGGTGCTGACCAGTACGATGCCCAGCCCCAGATCCGCCAGCCAGCCCTCCACCGCGCTGAAGCTGATCATGATACCCACTGCCAGCACCGAACCCGGCAAGGCGTATCCCAGGGTCGCCAATCGCACGGCCACGGAGACCGAGGGTGACGGCTGATGCCGCTTCACCCAGGCCAACCAGCCGGCCAGTGTCAGCACCAGCACGGCAGCCATGGTGCCGAGCAGGAAGGTGCGCCAGATCAGGTTGAGGAAACGGGCATCCACCTGCATCAAGCCATTGTCGATAACCCAGTACAGCAGGCGACTGACCGGCAGCAGGAAGGCCAGAAACAGTACCGCAAAGGCAAACAGGGTGACGCCCCAGGCCAGCCGCGGGCGGCTGCGCAAGGTCTGGCGGCCGCCGATCTCACTGTAGCGGGCGCGGCTGCGGCCACGCCGCTCCAGCCACAGGGCCACCACCACGAATAGCAATAACAGGGAGGCGAGCTGGGCGGCGGCCTGCAGGTTGAACAGGCCGTACCAGCTCTTATAGATCGCCGTGGTAAAGGTATCGAAGTTGAAGATACTCACCGCGCCGAAGTCGGCCAGGGTTTCCATCAGTGCCAGCGCCAGACCCGCCGCGATGCCGGGGCGTGCCATCGGCAAGGCCACCCGGAAGAAGGCGGAAGAGGCCGTGTCGCCGAGGATACGGGCCTGTTCCAGCACCGCCCGCCCCTGGGCCTCGAAGGCCAGCCGGGCAAGCATGTAGACATAGGGATAGAGCACCAGGGACAGGGTGATCACCACCCACAGGGGATGACGGGCGCTGAAATCCAGGGCCGGCAGCCACTGGCGCAGGAAGGTCTGGACGGGGCCGGCGTAATCCAGCAGGTCCACCATCACGAAGGCCAGCACATAGGCGGGCATCGCCATGGGCAACAACAGCGCCCATTGCAGCCAGCGCCGCCCGGGGAATTCCAGGGTAGCCACACACCAAGCCAGGGAGACCCCGAGCAGCAGCACCCCGGCGGTCACCCCCACCATCAGGAACAGGGTGTTGCCCACCAGCCGCCACAGCACCGTGTCGAGCAGGTGCTGCCAGGTGGCCCACTGTTCCTGCTGCCAGGCGGCCAGCAGTACCACAATGGGCACCAGCACCAGCAAGGCCAGCAGCAGAACGCTGGCACCGCTGGCGGAAAGGGCTCCCCGTGTTCGCACCGGTTAGCGGTACCCGGCGCGATCCATCAGTTTGACGGCATCCACCTGCAGGGCGCCGGCCACACTGACGTTCAGATCATCCGATGTGAATTCACCCCAGGAAGCCACCTCTTCGGCGGGCTCCACGGCGGCATTCACCGGGTATTCCATATTACGGTCGGCCAGCAATTTCTGGGCCTGCGGTTGGCTCATCCATTCCAGCAGGTCGCGGGCCTTTTGCGGGTGCGGCGCATGGCGGGTGATGCCGGCACCGGAGATGTTCACGTGCACACCGCTGCTTTGCTGGTTGGCCCAGAACAGGGACAGGGGCAGCTGCGGATTATCCTGCTTCATGCGGCCGAAGTAGTAGGTATTCACTATGCCCACATCACATTGCCCGGCGACGATGGCTTCCATCAGGGCAGTGTCGTTGGAGAATACGTCGGTGGCCAGATTCGCCACCCAGCCACGCACGATTTCCTCGGTTTTTTCTTCGCCCAGACGCTGGATCATGGTCGCCACCAGGGACTGGTTGTAGACCTTCTTGGAGGTGCGCAGGCACAGGCGCCCTTTCCACTCGGGCTCGGCCAGGGCTTCGTAGCTGGACAGCGCCGCCGGGTCCACCCGGTCCGTGGAATAGACCAGGGTGCGGGCCCGCACGGTCAGGCCGAACCAGCGGTTCTCCGGGTCGGTCAGTTCCGCCGGCACATTGGCCGCCAGCACCGGGGATTCCAGCGGTTGCAGCAGATCCTTGTCCGCCGCATTCCACAGGTTGCCGGCGTCCACGGTGATCAGCATATCCGCCGGAGAGCGCTCACCTTCCGCCTGCAAACGGGCGGTCAGGGCGGCGGCGTTGTCGGTGATATAGCGGATTTTCACGCCGGTGGATTCGGTATAGGCATCGAATACCGGCTTGATCAGATGGTCATTCCGCGAGGTATAGACCACCAGTTCTTCTTCAGCGGCGGGTTCGGAACAAGCCCACAGCCCGGTAAGCATGACAGCGGCGGCGGCCAGGAACGCAACGGCTCGCATAGTAGAGGACTCCATCAAATGCATAAGGAAACAAGAATGATTCTTAATTGAGGCACAAGTATGGCAGGATTTCATGCCAAGCTCTAGCCTGATTTGCGTGCCTTACAGACCCTGAGATTGCGGCCGTGCGCGCGCCGGCAAATCCGCACCACGGCCCATGGCCTGGCTGGCAAACAGGCGCTTGAGCGGCCCGCCCTGATTGACCCAGCGCATGCCAGTGTTGCGCAGCCAGCGCACCGGCAGGGCGCGCTGGCCAAACAAGTGCTGAAAGCCGCGCATGGCATTCTGCATGAGCAGGTTCTCACCGCGGCGCCGACGCTGGTATCGGGCCAGGGCGGTACTGTCCGCACAGGAACGCCCGCAGCCAACAGCTCGCTCCACCTCTTCCGCCAGCACCGCCGCGTCCAGCAGGCCCAGATTGACCCCCTGCCCCGCCAACGGATGAATCACGTGGGCAGCATCGCCCACCAGCGCCAGGCCCGCCGCCACATAACTGCTGGCGTGGCGCTCCTGAATGGGAAAGACCGCCCGCTCGCTGAGCAAGGTGACGTCGCCGAGCGCATCGCCAACGGCCGCTTGCAGTTCGGCGGCAAACTCCGCCGGCGGCTGATCACGCAGCCCCGCAATTCGCTGCGGCCAGCCGGACCAGACAATGGAACACTGCCGCTGCTCACCCTGCTGCGGGTCACTGTAAAGCGGCAGCAACGCCAGCGGCCCGGATTCCATGAACACCTGACGGGCGCAGGCACCATGGGGCAAGGCCGTGGCGATGGTGGCCACCAGGGCATGATGACCACTGTCACGGGCTCCGCCACTGATGCCGGCCCAGTCCCGCACCCGGGAGCGGGCGCCATCGGCCCCCACCAACAGATCCGCCTGCCAGCACTGGTCTCCGGCGCGCACCTGCCAGCCACCCTGCTCACGGCGGGCGCTATCCACCGCTGCATTGCAGCGCCAGTCCAGATTGGCAAAGTCCGCCGCCCGCCGGTACAGCGCCGCCGCCAGGTGACCGTTTTCCAATAGCCAGCCCAGGGACGGCGCGCCCACCTCTTCAGCGCGGAACAGCACTTCGCCGGTGCCATCCTGATCCCACACCTGCATGGCGTCGTAGGGCTGCACCCGACTCATGTCCAGATGCTCCCAGACACCGCTGTTCTGCAGCAGCCAGTAGCTGGCCTCGGTGAGCGTGGATACCCGCAACTGCGCCGGGCCCGACGGCATCACCGGTGCGGGCGCCCCGTCCAGCACCGTCACATCCAGCCCCTGCTCCGCCAGCAACACCGCCAGCAAACCCCCGGTCATACCACCGCCGACGATGACGATGTGTTGGCAATCAGGCTGTTCTGTCATGGCCGCATTCTTCAAAGGTCGATGCTCGCTGTTGATATGTAGGAACGCCGCTACGCTCCGTGCCTACAGCAGCTTCGTAGCATGGTTTCGCTGTTAACTATTCACTATTAACTGTTAACTGCCCTTTCAAAGCCCCATAGCCCGCCGGGCAAACCCCTGCCGCAGGCCGGGCAGAATATCCATGGCGACCAGCCCCAGCTGCCGGCTGTGAGCAAACAACGGTTGCTGGACCCGGAACACTTCGGGCACCCAGCGAGACGCCTGGCTGATCAGGGCCTGGTCCTGCTCCCGGCGCTGCACGTATTGCTGCAACAGGGATAATGCCCCAGGTGCCGACGCCTCACCCACGGTGCGTGCCAGCTGAAGCAGATCGCGGACGGTCAGGTTGAAGCCCTGCCCCGCCACCGGGTGCAGGGTGTGGGCAGCATTGCCCACCACCACACCGTAGGGCACCGCCTGGGCACAGGCATGGGTGAGCACCAGCGGGTAACGCTGGCGTTCGCCGATACCGGTAATCCGCGGCGCCTCTGCCGGGCATTGCTGCTGCAACTGCGCCAGCAAAGCACCGGTTTCCATGGCCATCCAGGCATCCACCTGCTCACGGGGGCCAGTCCAGACCAGGGCAAAACGACGGTCCGGCAGTGGCAACAACGCCAACGGCCCATCGTTGAGAAAACGCTCGTAGGCAATGCCCTGGTGGTCACTGGCCAGTGACAGATTGGCGATCATGGCATCGTGGCCGGTATCACTGTCCCGGGCGCTCACTCCCATCCATCCCCGGGTGCGTGACCCGGCACCATCGGCGGCAATCAGTAACGGCGTGGTCAGGGTGCGACCGGATTCCAGGGTGGCCTGATAACCGTCTTCGAGACGGCGGATGGCGCTGAGCCGTTCCGGGGCCAGCACCTCAATGGCGGCATCCGCGTACAGGGCCCGCAACAACACAAAACCCAGCCAGCGGTTTTCCACCACCGCCCCCAGGGCCGGCACCCCTTCTTCGCTGGCGCGCAGGCGGGTAATGCCCAGCCGTGAGCGACGGGACACATGCACGGTATCAATATGGGCGGCGTGCTCGCGAATGGCGTCACCCAGCCCCAGCTCATCCAGTACCGACAGGGTACCGGCGGACAGGGCGGTGCTGCGCGCATCAAAACTGGGCGTCAGCGGCGGTTCATCGGGCAGGGTCAGCGGGTGGCTTTCCACCAGCGTCACCCCAGCGGCACCGTGATGCCGCAACAACAACGCCAGCAGCGCCCCGGCCATGCCACCGCCGACAATAAGAATGGAATCTTGCCTCTGTTCCGTCATCCAGGTTTTCCCGAAACCATTATAGAGGGTGAGCTGTAGTACCGGTTTTCGCTGTTAACTATTCACTATTAACTGTTAACTGCTTTTTTCATCACCGCTTCGATGTCCGCCACTTCCTTGGGCACCTCATGGCTAAGCACATCACAGCCGTCTTTGGTCACCACCACATCATCCTCGATACGGATACCGATGCCGCGCCACTGCTCGTCCACGCTGTCATCGTCCGGTGCCACATAGAGCCCCGGCTCCACGGTCAGCGCCATGCCGGGCTCCAGCTGCCGCCACTGATCCTGTACCCGGTAGTCGCCCACATCATGCACATCCAGCCCCAGCCAGTGGCCGGTGCGGTGCATGAAGAAACGCCGATAGCCTTCGGTTTCCACCAGCTCGTTGAACTCACCCTTGAGCAGGCCCAGGTCCAGCAGCCCCTGGGTGAGGATGTGCACCACTTTTTCGTGGGGCACGTTCCAGTGGTTGTCCGGATGGGTGGCGTCGATGGCAGCGTGCTGACTGGCCAGCACCAGTTCGTAGAGGGCCTGCTGGGCTTTGCTGAATGTGCCGTTCACCGGGAAAGTGCGAGTGATATCCGAAGCGTAGTGCTCCAGCTCGCAACCGGCATCCACCAGCACCAGGTCGCCATCCTTCAGTTTCTGGCTGTTTTCGATGTAGTGGAGGATGCAGCTGTTGGCACCGCCGCCGACGATACTCGGGTAGGCGGGGCTGCGTGAGCCGTTGCGCATGAATTCGTGGATGTATTCCGCTTCCAGCTGATATTCCATCATGCCCGGCTTGACCGACTGCATGGCGCGCACATGGGCGCCGGCAGAAATGCTGGCGGCGCGGCGCATCAATTTGATTTCGGCGGCGCTCTTGAACAGGCGCATATCGTGCAGGTGATGCGCCAGGGCAACGAACTCTCCCGGCGGCTGGGCCCCGGAACGGACCCGCTCACGGATACTGTTGACCCAGCCCATCAGGCGGCGGTCGAATTCCGCATCGTGGCCCAGGTCGTAATAGACCCGCTCGCGCCCTTCGATCAGACCCGGCAGGATCTCGTCGATATCACCAATGGGGAAGGCGTCGTCCGCATCAAAGTCTGCCACGGCACCATCCGGCCCGGCCCGGTAGCCGTTCCAGATTTCCATGGCACGATCGCGCTCGCGGCAGAACAGCACATACTCGCCATGCTCGCGGCCGGGCAACAGCACCATAATCGCTTCCGGTTCGGCAAAGCCGGTGAGGTACCAGAAATCGCTGTTCTGCCGGTAGGGGTATTCCACATCCCGATTACGGGTGCGTTCCGGGGCAGCCGGCAGGATGGCAATGCTGTTGGGCCCCATGATGCCCATCAACTCCTGGCGACGACGGGCGAATTCCTGGCGATTGATACTCAAGTGCTCTCCTTAATGCTGAAGCGATCGCAGCGAAATCAGTGGCGGGTCGGCGGCGTCTGCGGCGCGGGTGCCGGTTTGTCCTGATGGCGCATGACCAGCTCAGTGTAAATCATCAGGGCCGCCATCCGGCAGTGCTCGGCCACCTGCTCGAACATGTCTTCCTGTTCGTCCCCGTCATCGTCCGGCGTAGCCACCTGGCTGATCGCTGCCAGGTCGGACAGGGCTTCCTGGATGCCCGGCGACAGGTCCTTGTCATGGGTATTGGCCGATCCGGTACCGAACCCGACCAGAAAGCCTTCGCACCACTGGGCCACTGCCGCCACGCGCAGGCCCAGCTCCTCTTCATCGCCGGGCAGCAGCAGCGCCAGCTCGAGACCGGTACCCTGGAACCCTTCATGGAGCTGGTCACGCAATGAAAGCAGCGCCTCCGAGAGGGCGCCGTCAAAGCCACCATCAATATCCGTATGGGCCGCCAGTACACCCATCACTTCTTCATCGTGACCACCATGGCCAGTGGCAAGCAGCCCCGCCATCAGGCCCTGCAGTTCACTGGGGGAATGGGCCACACCGGCGGCAGCCAGGCCCTGGGCCAGGACTTCAAAATCAATCGGGTTGGACATGACTCGATCCGTTTTGCGGGAATTGGAAGGTTATCTCGGCCTTTTCCGGACGCCGTAAAGGTTCTCAGGCAGCCCGTGAATAATGTGCGCTAAGTGGCTACCAGTATTGAATTTCGTTGACCCTTGCAAACCCCACACCTATAGTTGAAACAACCTGTAATCCGGGTGGGAATGCCATTGCCGGAAAATACCGGCAGGGTGAGGGCCATTAAACAGGCTCTACGGGAACGCCGGGCCGAGAAAGGTCCACACCTTAGGCGAACAGCGTACATTTTGCCATGACGACGGAACAACAACTACGGCAACTGGAAGCCCGCGTCGATGACCTGCTGCGCATCAGTGCGCGCCTGCGTCAGGAAAACCAGTCCTTGCATGAACGCGAGGCAAAGCTGGTGGAAGAACGGGCCCAACTGCTGAAAAAAAACGATGTGGCTCGTAGCAAAGTCGAAGCCATTATTTCGCGTCTGAAATCCCTGGAGCAGGAGTCCTGAGCGTGACATCCTGCCTGACACTGATCCACAGCCAATGCGGTGCCCTCGGCCATGTCTAACGAAAACTCCCTGGTAATTCATCTACTGGACAAGGAGTATCGCGTCGCCTGCCCGGCCGGTGAACAGGACAACCTGCTGGCCGCCGCTCGCTATCTGGACAAGCAATTGCGTGAAGTTCGCGATGCCAACGTGATCGGTCTGGAGCGTATCGCCATCATGACCGCCCTGAACATGAGCCACGAACTGCTCAACGCCCGCAAGGCGGTGTCCGAAGACTCCGAAAGCGAAGCCCGCGTCCAGGCCCTGCTCACTCGCCTGGAAGACGAAATCCAGGCCTTCGAAGACGCCCGCCGGAAGCTTTAATTCTCCGTCTCTACAACGCCGCCGTAGGAACCGAGCGTAGCGAAGGTAACAGCCGCAGGCTGGCCCGAAGGGTGAGCGAAGCGAATAACACCTCTCGAGGTGCGAATCCGAGCCCAAGCGAAGGTAAGGGCTGGGTCGCTCGCATTGCTTTCTTGAAAGACCTGTCGAGCGGGATAATCCCTGATCGCCCTGCGGGCGATTTCCACGCTGACGCGTGGTTCGTCCCCTGGAAGGGAACTCCTACAGCGACTCCGAGTAAAGGCCAACGAAATCACTTTCCTGTCAAGTCCTGACCTGTCCCCGGCACCACTGTTATACTGCACCCGAGTGCTTCCTGGCCCGTTCGCCAGAGGGTCATGTCCCCGAGCCGATAATGTAATACCCGGGGGCAAACATTGCCCTGCCTGTGTGCATGTCCGCCTATTGAGCGGAAAGCCTGAGGGTGGGGCTGCTGCCTCCACCTTGAACCTACGGTTCAAGGGTCAAACCCGCAGCGGCGGACCGGGAAGCACCCTTTCTTATTTCTCTTGAGTCGTTGATTTCAGAATGGACGACTCAAGCTTATTCTGGCCCGCTCATGACCGCAGCCTTGCGGCGGCAACTGCGCCGCCAGTTCCGACAGCAACGCCGTTCACTGACGCCCGGGCAACGCCGCCGGGCCAGCCATCGTTTCGGCCGTCGGCTGGACCAGGCACTGGGCCATCGCCCTGCCCGCCACCTGGCTCTGTATCTGGCTAACGACGGCGAGCTCGATCTGCTACCCGGACTCGAGCACAACCGCTTCCAGCTTGCCACTACCTACCTGCCCCGCCTGGACCCGATCCGCCGTGGCCATCTGCAGTTTCGCCTCTGGCAACGCCACCACCCCATGCGCCCCAACAATTACGGCATCGCCGAGCCGGCACACTACTACCGGGGCCGGGCACTCTGGGCACTGGATGTGATTCTGCTGCCGGCGGTGGCGTTTGACGCCCGCGGCTATCGGCTGGGTATGGGGGGAGGGTATTACGACCGCACGCTGGCCGAGCTGGCGCGCAGACCAAGGCGTCCCAGGCTGGTGGCCGTGGGTTATGATTTTCAGAGGGTAGGCGAGGGAACGCTACCGGCGGCCCCATGGGACCAGCCGGTAGATCTGACTGTTACTACTGGATGTGACTGACAACAACGCCGGCGCTATCTGCGTAGCGTTGGTAATCGTTTTCGTTGCCGCCGTAGGTCAGGCTGCTGATCAGCACGCCCAACCCGAATATCACAGCCAGTAGCACCAGGGCGTCCGGCTTCTTCTTCATTTTCTCTATCCCCAAAAAGCGGTACAGCAATATTCAAAGTGACCCGGAAGTCGTAACAAGAGTGTCACCTTAAACCTATTACAAAATGTAAAATGCCAACCGGGTCAAAATTTGATCATTTCGCAATGTAAAGTCAAGCACTTAGCTGGCTTTGCTGACGTTTCTTAACAAAAAGGCCCATTAACTGGCTAAAAACACCCGCTTTAACCGCAAATAGTGATTGTGCCAACTATTTCACCTCTAGCCTTTCAGTAAAGTCGCCATGGAGTGACCGAGCCACCGCTATTTAGTTCAGTGTTAGTCCAGAAACAGGCGATAGGCCGGGTTGTCGCTTTCCTCCACCATGGGATAAGGCACCTTTTTCAGATCCGCCAGCAACCGGGAATGTTTTCCGGCCTCCACCTGAAAGCCCACCAGTACCCGGCCATAGGCGGCGCCATGGTTACGGTAGTGGAACAGGCTGATATTCCACTTCTCCCCCAGGGACTGGAGAAACTTCATCAGGGCGCCGGGGCGTTCGGGAAACTCCACCCGGAACAGCCTTTCCTGCATGTCCTGGCGTGGCGCGTGCCCCCCAACCATATGGCGGATATGCAGCTTGGCCATTTCGTTGCCGCTCATATCCACCACCGGATAACCACGCTCTTCCAGTTCGGCCATCAAGGCTTGAAGCGCCTCACCGCCCGGTCGCAACTGGATGCCCACAAAGATATTGGCATCCCGGTCATCGCTGTAACGGTAATTGAACTCGGTAATGCCACGCCGACCCAGGGCCTGGCAGAAGGCACGAAACGCACCGGGGCGCTCGGGAATGGTCACCGCCAGGATCGCCTCGCGCTGTTCACCCAGCTCCGCCCGCTCGGACACATGGCGCAGGCGGTCGAAGTTCACATTGGCGCCACTCTGGATCGCCACCAGGGTCTGGTTCTCCACCTGATGCTTGGCCACCCAGTTCTTCAGGCCGGCCAGCGCCAGGGCGCCGGCCGGCTCACAGATGGCCCGGGTATCCTCAAAGGCATCCTTGATGGCCGCGCAGATTTCGTCGGTGGTGGCGGTAATCACCTCGTCCACGTGATGACGAAGGATCTTGAAGGTTTCCTTGCCAATCTGTTTCACCGCCACGCCATCGGCAAACAATCCCACCTCAGGCAGGATGACACGGCGATTTTTCTCCAGCGCCACCTTCAGGCAGGCGGCATCTTCCGGCTCTACCGCGATGATTTTCACATCCGGGCGCACATATTTCACATAAGCCGCCACGCCAGCGGCCAGCCCCCCGCCACCCACGGGAATAAAAATGGCATCCAGGTCACGGCTTTGCTGACGGAGGATTTCCATGCCAATCGTGCCCTGCCCGGCAATCACGTCCGGGTCGTCATAGGGGTGTACAAAGGTCAGGTTGTCGCGCGCTTCCAGCTTGCGGGCATGAGCGAGCGCCTCATCAAAACTGTCGCCGTAGAGCACCGCCTTGCCACCATGATTGCGCACCGAGTTCACCTTGATGTCCGGTGTGGTTCGCGGCATCACAATGGTGGCCTTGATACCCATGGAACTGGCCGCCAGCGCCAGACCCTGAGCATGGTTGCCGGCGGAGGCACAGATGACCCCGCGCTGAAGCTGCTCATCGTTGAGCTGACAAAGCTTGTTATAGGCGCCGCGCAGCTTGAAGGAAAACACCGGCTGCAGGTCTTCCCGCTTGAGCAGCACCCGGTTGCCAATACGCTTGGAAATCAACGGCGCCGCATGGATGGGGGTTTCCACCGCCACGTCGTAGACGCGGGATTGCAGTATCCGTTTGACGTATTTATCCAGCATGGGGAGTTCCGGGTTGGTGTTTGGTGCGCAGAAGGGACTAGTCTAGGGGCTGGCCGGGATAAATGCGATAGGTCAGGGACTCTCCAGGGTCGAGTCATTGCCACGCCTGCCCTATAATTCCCGCACATTTCTTTCACCCGCACGACAGGACAATTTCATGGACCAGGATGCGCTGAAAAAACAGGTCGCCGAGGCGGCGCTCCGCTTTGTACAGGAAGGCGAAGTCATCGGCGTGGGGACCGGCTCCACCGCCAACTTCTTCATTGACGGCCTGGCCACCCTGAAAGACCGCATCAAGGGTGCCGTAGCCAGCTCCGATGCCACCGCAGACCGACTCAAGAGTCATGGCATTGCGGTGCTGTCACTGAATGACGTGGACAGCCTGCCGGTGTATGTGGACGGCGCTGATGAAGTAAACGGCCACCGGGAAATGATCAAGGGCGGTGGCGGCGCATTGACTCGCGAAAAAATTGTCGCCGCCGTGGCCCGACAGTTCGTCTGTATTGTTGATGGGTCCAAACAGGTAAAACGGTTGGGGAAATTCCCGCTACCGGTGGAAGTGATTCCCATGGCGCGCTCTCATGTGGCGCGCAAGCTGGTCGCTCTGGGCGGCCAGCCGGAATACCGGGAAGACTTTGTTACCGACAACGGCAACATCATTCTGGACGTGCACAATCTGGATATTCTCAATCCCATCGAGATGGAAGAGAAGATCAATAATATTGTCGGCGTAGTGACCAATGGGCTGTTTGCCAAACGCCCTGCGGATGTGGTTCTGGTAGGCGAGAACGGCAGCGTCAATCAGTATTAAATGCTGTAATTCACGCAATAAAAAAGGGCCGCAAATTGCGGCCCTTTTTTTCGCAAAGCGAATGACTTAATCCCAGAAGTTGAACCAGGCTTTTTCGCTGGCGTTCTCTTTGGCATTGGCATTCACATTGGCGTCAGCCTTGGCACCATTGGCATTGACTTCGGCACTGGCATTAACGTCAGCTTCAGCGTTAGCCTTGGCGGATTCCTTCATATCTTCAGCAGCTTCACGCTCTGCTTCCATGCGATCTTCTGCGGCTTCGCGCTCTGCTTCTGCACGCTCTTTGGCCGCTTCTTTCTTCGCTTCAGCCTCTTCCTTCATGGCTTCTTTCTTGGCCTTGGCTTCTTCTTTCTTCGCTTCAGCCTTCTCTTTCATGGCCTCTTTGCGAGCCTTGGCCTCTTCCTTCATTTGTTCGGCCTTGGCTTTACCAGCATCACGCTGATCACGGACAGACTGCTCAGTGGCTTTGGCATCCGCTTCGGCGTTAACAGCAGCGTTGATACCCGCGTTCAGGTCGGCTACCGCTACCTGGCTCATCATTGCAGCACCGGCGGTCATTGCCAGCATCCATTTCTTATCCATGCTTTGTCTCCTTGAAACAACATTCAAAAGGCATATTGCCAATATGTGACGCTACCATCGGGAAATTTGCCCCGCAGCTCAAGTAACAAAGCGTAAAATCGATAATCAGTCGAGATATTGATCGATAATCGCGAAAATTTTCCGGCGAAACCCCTCATCCTCGTTCACCAGCTGATGGCGCGCTCCTGGCAGCATATGGATATGCGGATCCTGGAATTTTTCCTGAATCACCTTCAAGTTATAACGCCAGTCGACGGTTTCATCCATGTCGCCCTGTATCACCACCGGCGACACCTTAATTCGTGATGCTTTCTCAAAACCCGGCAGCCATTTTTTCAATGCGGATACCCAGACTGCGGACATCCGGCGCGCCTGGAGCGGATCCTGATTTTCAAGAAAATCCAGAAAGTCCGGGTCATTGGAGTTGATGGTGAAAACCCGTTTGATGCTGCGCGCAAAGGGACGGATAAACGTATGTAACCAGCGCGCTGACGACCATTTGAACGGTCGTACCAGTGGTGCCAGCAGGATCACATGCTCAAAGGGGTTGGCATCGCCGTCACCGCGGCTTAACAGATAGTCCATCACGATAGCGCCGCCGGTACTCTGGGCAATCACATGCCAGGGCCCGGGAAAGTGGTTATCCGCCAGCGACAGGCATTGCTCGAGCACATCCCGGTAGGTACGAAAATCATCGATCACCGCCTGGGGCCCGGAACTGAGACCGTGGCCGGGCAGATCGTAGGCCAGCACCGCATAGCCCAGTTCCAGCACATGACCAATGATATGGCGATACAGCCCCACATGGTCGAAGTAACCGTGGCAAACCAGCACGGTGCCGCGCGGCTCCTTGGGACGCCAGGCATGCACCGACAACTGGTGACCGGCCGCCTCGAAATAGCCGAACCCATGCTCCAGGTTCGGCAGATGCTCTGCGAAATTCAGGCCATAGTAGGCGACGTAGCGCCGGGTGGATTCACTGAGCGGGTCAAAGGCTTCCCAGTTGAGCGGCTGCCACTGCTGAACAATATGTTCACGGTCGAAAGGATTTGCCATAGCCGGTAACGGGTCTCCACGGTTTACTCACGGCAGCTTCTGATAATACGGCGCCAGGAGGACGCACACCATGCACCTGACCGCCGATACTCTCAAGGACCTGCCACGCCAACAACGGGTCAACCTGATCAACAGCCTGTCCGGCTTCAAGAGCGCCAACCTGCTGGGCACCCGTGCCAGCAATGGCCAGGAGAACCTGTCCATGGTCAGCTCCTGTTTCCATCTGGGCGCCGACCCGGCCCTGGTCGGCATGATCATTCGCCCCCACTCCGTGGACCGGCACAGCCTGGAATACCTGATGGAAACCGGCTTCTATACACTCAACCAGGTGCATGGCGATATGGTCCCTGCCGCCCACCAGACCGCCGCCCGCTACCCGCGTGAGGTGTCCGAGTTCACGGCCACCGGCCTGACCCCGGCTTACCTGCCTGATTTCCCGGCGCCGTTTGTGGAGCAGGCACGCATCCGCCTGGGCATGGTGCTGCTGGAAACCCACACCCTGCAGATCAACGACACCGTGATGGTGATTGGCGCCATCGAGCATATCCAGTTACCCGGCTATGCCCTGGGCAGTGACGGTTATGTGGATATCGAGAAGGCAGGGACTGTGGCCCTTTCCGGCCTGGACAGCTATCACCTGACCCACCGTCAGGCACGCTGGAGCTACCCTAAACCGGACCAGCCCCTGACTCACCTTGAGCCGGTTAACCCGGTCAACGATCAGGGTTAGCCTACCAAGGGAAACTATTGCACCCTATCGGGGACTAATTACGCACCCAATACCGCGTCATCAAGAAGGACCCGATATGCAACCACTAAAACTTTCCCTGCTGGCAGGCGCCGCCATGGCTCTGGCCGCCTGTAGCAACCATCCCGCAGGAACCACTGCCATGGTAACCACCGAGCAACTTCAGGGCAGCGCCTGGCAAGTCAACACCGTCAATGGTTCCGAGGTGGGCGACGCACTGGTCACCCTGAACTTCCACGAACCCGGCCGCCTGGCTGGCAAAGCCGCCTGCAACAACTACATGGCCAGCTATACGCTGGAGGATGACAATTTCACGGTGAAGACCGGTGGCGTCACCATGATGGCCTGCCCACAACCGCTGATGAAACTGGAGCAGCAGTTTCTGGATGCCCTGGACGCAGTGAACCAGGCCGATCTCAGTGAGGACGGGCAACTGATCCTCAGCGGCGCTGACGATGTCAGGATCCAAGCCTCCCGTCAGAAATAACCGCGCCAGACACAACAAGGCCCCGCATTGCGGGGCCTTGTTGTTATACCGGTGCTGTTTTGCCGCACTGGATTACTTGACGCGCGGATCCAGCTCGCCGGCTTCGTAGCGCATGAACATGCTTTCCAGGCTGATCGGTTTGATCTTGTCCGCATTGCCGGCGGTGCCAAAGGCTTCGTAACGGTCAATACAGATATCACGCATGGCGGTGATGGATTCTTTCAGGTATTTGCGCGGGTCGAATTCAGCCGGGTTATGGGCCAGGAAACGACGAATCGCACCGGTAGACGCCAGGCGCAGATCGGTATCGATGTTCACCTTGCGCACGCCGTGCTTGATGCCTTCCTGAATCTCTTCCACCGGCACCCCGTAGGTCTCCGCAATCTCGCCGCCATACTCGTTGATGATGGCCAGCCAGTCCTGCGGCACGGAGGAGGAGCCGTGCATTACCAGGTGGGTATCCGGGATACGCTTGTGAATGGCCTTGATCTGTTCGATGGCCAGAATGTCGCCGGTGGGCGGACGGGTGAACTTGTACGCACCATGGCTGGTACCGATGGCGATCGCCAGGGCATCCACCTTGGTTTGCTTGACGAAGTCCGCCGCTTCTTCCGGGTCGGTCAACATCTGATCGTGGCTCAGGGTCCCTTCGGCACCGATACCGTCTTCTTCACCGGCCTGGCCGGTTTCCAGGGAACCCAGGCAACCCAGCTCGCCTTCCACGGAGACACCGCAGGCGTGAGCCATGGCCACCGCGTCCTGGGTCACGCGCACGTTGTAGTCATAATCCATCGGCGTCTTGCCATCTTCGCCCAGGGAGCCATCCATCATCACCGAGGAGAACCCCAGCTGGATGGAACGCTGGCACACGGAGGGGCTGGTGCCGTGATCCTGGTGCATTACCACCGGGATATGCGGAAACTCTTCGGTGGCCGCCAGAATCAGGTGACGCAGGAAAGGGGCGCCGGCATATTTCCGGGCGCCGGCGGAAGCCTGCACAATCACCGGGGAATTGGTCTGGTCCGCGGCTTCCATGATGGCGCGCATCTGTTCCACGTTATTGACGTTAAAGGCCGGTACGCCATAGCCATATTCGGCGGCGTGATCCAGCAACTGTCGCATGCTTACGAGTGCCATTGTGTTTCCCCTTCGGTTCCGTGGGCAGCGATGCTGCCCGTTTCCTGTTCAGTCATTGCAAAGGCCGCCGTAGCAACCTCTCTTCAGTCTTTCGCCCGCGCTTCCAGCATGGCTACCGCCGGCAACACCTTGCCTTCCACAAATTCCAGGAAGGCACCGCCACCGGTTGAGATATAGCTGATGCGATCGGTAATACCGTACTTGTCCACCGCTGCCAGGGTGTCACCGCCGCCGGCAATGGAGAAGGCATCGGAATCGGCAATGGCTTCCGCCATTTCCTTGGTGCCTTCGCCGAACTGGTCGAACTCAAACACACCCAACGGGCCATTCCAGATAATGGTTTTGGCTTCCTTCATCAGCGCCGCGACGATGTGGGCGGTCTGCGGGCCGATATCCAGAATCAGGTCGTCGTCGGCCACATCGGCCACTTTCTTGGCAGTCGCTTCAGCGGATTCGGCAAATTCCTTGGCGGTAACCACATCCACCGGGATCGGGATATGCACCTTCTCGGCAATTTTCTGCGCCGCCGGAATCAGGTCTTTCTCATAAAGAGACTTGCCCACCGGGTGGCCGGCCGCCGCCAGGAAAGTATTGGCGATGCCACCACCTACTACCAACTGATCGACCACATCGGACAGGGACTCCAGCACTTCCAGCTTGGTGGATACCTTGGAGCCGCCAACAATCGCCACCAGCGGTTTTTCCGGTGCATTCAGCGCCTTGCCCAGGGCATCCAGCTCATTGGCCAGCAGCGGCCCGGCACAGGCTACCGGAGCAAACTTGCCCACACCATGGGTCGACGCCTGGGCCCGATGCGCCGTACCGAAGGCATCCATGACATAGATATCACACAGGGCAGCCATCTTTTGTGACAGTGCCTCGTCGTCTTTTTTCTCGCCCTTGTTAAAGCGCACGTTCTCGCACAACACCACCTGGCCTTCTGCCACATCCACACCGTCCAGCCACTCTTTTACCAGCGGCACGTCGCGATCCAGCAGCTTGCCCAGATGATCGGCCACCGGCTGCAGAGAAAATTCCTCGGCATACTCGCCTTCGGTGGGGCGGCCCAGGTGGGACATGAGCATTACCCTGGCACCAGCCTTGAGAGCGTGCTCGATGGTGGGCAGGGAGGCGCGGATACGCGCATCGCTGGTGACCTTGCCGTCTTTCACCGGCACGTTCAGGTCTTCACGGATAAGAACACGCTTGCCTGCCAGATCCAGGTCGGTCATGCGTTTGAAGTTCATGTCGTACTTACCTCATTCACGGCCACCCGCTCGGGTGCATCCATTCATTCAAGCTTTATGTGATTCAGCCAGCGTCGCCACCCAGTCGAGCAGTCGGTTCGCATAGCCCCATTCGTTGTCGTACCAGGCCACCACCTGCACCATCTCGCCCTGCACCCGGGTCTGGGTGGCATCGACGATGGCAGATTCCGGCCGGTGGTTGAAATCCACGCTCACCAGCGGCGCATCATTGTACCCAATCAGCGCGCCGGCTTCTTTCGATTGCTGCTGCAGCCACTGGTTCAGGCTGTCACTATCCGGGGTACGCTCCAGCAGCAGGGTCAGCTCCACCATGGCCACATTCAGGGTGGGCACACGGATGGAATGACCGCTTATCTTGCCCGCCAGTTGCGGCAACACCTGTTGTACCGCCCCAATCGCACTACTGGTGGTCGGCACGATGTTCTGTGCCCCGGCCCGGCCCCGGCGCGGATCCCGATGGACATGGTCCAGCAGGGTCTGGTCCGAGGTGTAGGAGTGGATCTCCTTCATCAGCACCTGGCGGATGCCGTAGGCCTGATCCAGCCGGGTCAGCAGCGGCGCAATGCAATGGGTGGTACAGGAGGCCGCCGACAATACCTTACTGTCGTCGCGCACACCCTCATGGTTCACGCCATACACCACGATCTGGTCGGCCTGATCAAATGGCACCGCCCCGATGATGACCCGTTTGGCACCGGCAGTCAGATGCCGTGAGGCGCCCGCGTGGCTACGAAAATGGCCAGAGCATTCCAGCACCAGATCCACACCCATCTCGGCCCAGGGCAACTGCTCCGGCTTCGGCTGTTCCAGTAGCCGGGGCGCCTGGTTACCGATACGCAGCATGCCTTCAATCAGCTCCGCCGGCTCCGCCAGACGACCATGGGTGGTGTCATAGCGGGTCAGGTAAAGCAGGTCTTCCGGGCGACCCTTGTCATTGATCGCCGCCAGGGTAAACGGTGCCTGCCAGCCGGCGCCTTCGCGCTCGGCCAGGGCACGGACAAAGGAACGCCCGATACGGCCATAGCCGTTAATCGCGACTTTCACTTAGAGCAGGCTCTCCACGGCCTGCTGCACTGCCTCGGCAGTGATATTGAAGTGCTTGAACAGATCGCCAGCCGGGGCGGAGGCGCCGAAACTGTTCATGCCCACGATCTTGCCGTCCAGGCCCACGAAGCGGTACCAGTAATCGGCGATGGCCGCTTCCACCGCTACCCGGGCACGCACACCGGAGGGCAGCACGCTTTCCTGGTACTCACGGTCCTGGGCCAGGAACTCTTCCACGCAGGGCATGGACACCACGCGCACATTCTTGCTGGTGAGTGCTTTGGCCGCCGTCACCGCCAGCTCCACTTCAGAGCCGGTGGCGATAATGATGGCGTCCGGTGTGCCTTCACCGGTCTGCAGCAGGGTGTAGCCACCTTTCTCGGCATCGACCAGCTGCGCGTCGCCACGCTCCATGCAGGGCAGCCCCTGACGGGAGAAGATCAGCGCGGAGGGACCGTCCTGACGGACAATGGCTTTCTTCCAGGCCACGGCGGATTCCACCGTGTCACAGGGGCGCCAGGTACGCATGTTCGGCGTCAGGCGCAGGTTGGCCATTTGTTCGATGGGCTGGTGGGTCGGGCCGTCTTCACCCAGACCGATGGAGTCATGGGTGTAGACCAGAATGTTGGGCTGGTGCATCAGCGCCGCCATGCGCACCGCGTTGCGGGCGTATTCCATGAACACCAGGAAGGTGCCGCCGTAGGGACGCAGACCACCGTGCAGACACAGACCATTCTGGATCGCGGTCATGGCGAATTCACGCACCCCGTAATGGATGTAGTTGCCGCTGGCATCATCGGCGGTGACCGACTTGCAGCCTTTCCAGATGGTGTTGTTGGAGCCGGCCAGGTCGGCGGAGCCGCCGGCCAGTTCCGGCAGCAACGGGCCGAAGGCATCCAGGGTGTTCTGGCTGGCCTTGCGAGTGGCAACCTTGTCACCTTTCTCCTGGCACTCGCGGATGTAGGCATCCGCCTGCTCCAGGAAGTTGGCGGGCAGTTCACCGGCCTGGCGACGCAGGAAGTCCGCCGCCAGTTCCGGGTAGGCCGCTTTATAGGCATCGAAACGCTGCTGCCAGTCACTCTGGGCGGAGGCACCCTTTTCGCTACCATCCCAGGCCTGCTTGATCTCGGCGGGAATCTCGAAGGGACCGTGCTTCCAGCCCAGCGATTCCCGGGTCAGGGCAATTTCATCTTCACCCAGGGCGGCACCGTGGGATTCTTCCTTGCCCTGCTTGTTGGGGCTGCCGAAACCGATAACGGTCTTGCAGCAGACCAGGGTGGGTTGATCGGTATTGGCGCGGGCATTCTCGATGGCCACCTGCACCTCTTCGGCATTGTGGCCATCCACATTGGGGATCACCTGCCAGCCGTAGGCACGGAAACGTTCCACGGTGTCATCGGTGAACCAGCCTTCCACCTCACCATCAATGGAAATGCCGTTGTCGTCATAGAAGGCTACCAGCTTGCCCAGGCCCAGGGTGCCGGCCAGGGAGCAGGCTTCGTGGGAGATACCTTCCATCATGCAGCCATCACCCAGGAAGCAGTAGGTGTAATGATCGACGATGGCGTGCCCTTCACGATTGAACTGACCCGCCAGCATCTTTTCCGCCAGCGCCATGCCCACCGCATTGGCAATACCCTGGCCCAGCGGACCGGTGGTGGTTTCGATGCCCGGGGCGTCGCCGTATTCCGGGTGGCCGGCAGTGGGGCTGCCCAGCTGACGGAAGTTCTTGATGTCGTCCAGGCTGACGCCGTAGCCGCTCAGATGCAGCAGGCTGTAAAGCAGCATGGAGCCGTGACCATTGGACAGCACGAAGCGATCCCGGTCGGGCCAGGTGGGATCCTGCGGGTTGTGCTTGAGGAAGCCGCGCCAGAGTACCTCGGCGATATCGGCCATTCCCATGGGCGCACCGGGGTGCCCGGAATTGGCTTTCTGTACCGCATCCATACTCAGGGCACGGATAGCGTTGGCGAGTTCACGGCGGGCGGGGGCACTGGACATGCAGGGCTCCAAACTGGCTGGTGGCTGAAAAGGGGCGCTATTGTCCCTCATGGGGGTAATCGCTACAAGCCGCAAGCTGCAAGCCAGAAGGCAGTCCGCAAACCACTGAAAGGCGGCCATGACGGCATCGGCGACATATCCCTCCCCCCGCCAGCCCGATGCCTTGCCGGTGCCCGCAAAAACCTATATCAATTTATTTTGATTTAGCTGTTCATTACGCTAGAATCCGTCCCTATGAATGCACAAGCACCCGACGCACCGGAGATCACCGATCATCTGGCGGGCTTCCTCAAGGCCGCTGGCGACCCGTTACGTTTGCAGGTGCTGCAGGTGCTGGGCCAGAACAGCTTCGGGGTGCTGGAGCTGTGCGACATCATGGCCATGAAACAGTCCGGCATGAGCCACCACCTGAAGGTACTGGCCCAGGGCGGACTGGTAGAGAAACGGCGGGAAGGCAACTCGATCTTCTACCGCCGGCGCCTGCCCCAGGCGGACAGCGTGGAGGGTGCACTTCACGGCGCCTTGCTGGATGAGCTGGATGATGGCCACCTGGATGCCGGTGTTGCCGAGCGACTGGAGCAGGTACAAAGCCAGCGGGCGGCGCAAAGCCGGGCCTTTTTTGCCCGCCATGCGGAACTGGACGACCAGCAGGAGCTGATTGCCGACTACGGCCAGTACGCCGAGCAGGCCCTGGAGCTTCTCACCCGGGCCTGCCCGGAGGGCCCAGAGAACAAGAGCGCCCTGGAAATCGGCCCCGGAGATGGCCAGTTCCTGCTCGAGCTGGCCGCCCGTTTCGATACCGTGCAGGGCCTGGACAATGCCGAGGCCATGCTGGAACGGGCCCGCCAGAGCCTGGCTGTCGCCAAACGGCAAAATGTGGAACTGATACTGGGGGAATGGCCGGCCAGCGCCACCACCCTGCCCACAGTCGATGCTGTGGTGCTGAACATGGTGCTGCATCATTTGCCCGCCCCCGCCAGCGCCATTGGTGCGGCGGCCCGGCAATTGAATGCTGGCGGCACCCTGCTGATCACCGACCTGTGTCGGCACGATCAGCACTGGGCCCATGAGGCCTGTGGTGATTTCTGGCTTGGCTTCGAAGAAGCCGATCTGGTGGACTGGGCCGGCCGTGCCGGTCTTGAGTTGCAGGAAAGCCAATTTCTGGCCCTGCGCAATGGTTTTCAGGTGCAGGTACGCACCTTCAGGAAGAGTTGAAAGTTTTTGGCGCCTGTTGAAGGCAACGTAACGCACACTTGAATAACGGGAGCACTCCAGTAATGAGTGAATATTCCATCTTTACCTCCGAATCTGTATCCGAAGGCCACCCGGATAAAATGGCCGATCAGATCTCGGACGCCGTTCTGGATGCCATCATCAAGGATGACCCCCATGCACGGGTGGCGGTGGAAACCATGGTGAAAACCGGTATGGCCATCGTCGCCGGTGAAGTCCGCACCAGCACCTATGTGGAACTGGAGGACATCGTTCGCCAGGTCATTCTGGACATCGGCTATGACAGCTCCGACAAGGGTTTCGACGGCGCCAGCTGTGCAGTACTCAACGGCATCGGCAAACAGTCCGCGGATATCGCCATCGGTGTCGACGAGGCCGAAGACAAGGAAATGGGCGCCGGCGACCAGGGCCTGATGTTCGGTTTTGCCACCGACGAAACCGACACCCTGATGCCGGCGCCGATTTATTACTCCCACCGTCTGGTGGAGCGTCAGGCTGAACTGCGCAAGAACGGCACCCTGCCGTGGCTACGCCCGGATGCGAAAAGCCAGGTCACCCTGCGCTACGACAACGGCAAACCGGTGGCCGTGGATGCGGTGGTGCTGTCCACCCAGCACGCGCCGGAAATCAAGCTGGCGGACCTGCGTGAAGCGGTGATGGAAGAAATCATCAAGCCGGTGCTGCCAGAGGAGTGGCTGCACAAGGACACCCTGTACCACGTGAACCCCACCGGGATTTTCGTGATCGGCGGTCCCATGGGTGACTGCGGCCTGACCGGTCGTAAAATCATCGTGGATACCTATGGCGGCATGGCCCGCCATGGTGGTGGCGCCTTCTCCGGCAAGGACCCGTCCAAGGTAGACCGCTCAGCGGCCTACGCCGGTCGCTATGTCGCCAAGAACATCGTTGCCGCTGGCCTGGCCAGCAAGTGCGAGATCCAGGTGAGCTATGCCATTGGCGTGGCCGAGCCCACTTCCATCTCCGTCAACACTTTCGGCACCGGCAAAATCAGCGACAACGCGATTGTCGATCTGGTCCGCGAACATTTCGATCTTCGCCCGCGGGGCATCATCGAAATGCTCGACCTGCGCAAGCCGATCTACCGGCCCACTGCCAGCTACGGCCACTTCGGCCGCGAAGGTTTCAGCTGGGAGAAAACCGACAAGGCTGCAGACCTGGCCAAGGCGCTTTAACAACGACATCACTGCCGGCGTCGTCTCTGCGACGGCGCCGGCAACATCCCGATAACGTCAGCCCAGTGAGGGGCGCTGCAGCGGCATGACCGCGAGGCTCGCAGGGCTGACACAGAAAGAGCAACGGCGCCCATTCGTCAAAAACGAATGGAGAACACCATGAACGCAAAAGCGGACACTTTTACCGACTTTAAAGTGGCAGATATTTCCCAGGCCGCCTACGGTCGCTCCGAGATTCATATTGCCGAAACCGAAATGCCGGCACTGATCACCATCCGCGAAAAGTACCGGGCCGAACAGCCGCTGAAAGGCGCCAAGATCATCGGCTGTATCCACATGACCATTCAGACTGCGGTGCTGATCGAAACCCTGGTCGCCCTGGGCGCGGAAGTGCGCTGGTCAAGCTGCAATATCTTCTCCACCCAGGACCACGCCGCTGCCGCCATCGCTGCCGCCGGCGTACCGGTATTCGCCTGGAAAGGAGAAACCGAAGAAGAGTACATGTGGTGCATCGAGCAGACCTGCCGCGACGGCAACGGCGAGCTGTGGGACGCCAACATGATCCTGGATGACGGCGGCGATCTGACCGGCTACATCCACGACACTTATCCGCAGATGCTGGACAACATCCACGGCATCACCGAAGAGACCACCACCGGTGTGCACCGTCTTTACGAGATGCTCAACAAGGGCACCCTGAAAGTGCCGGCGGTGAACGTGAATGACTCCGTCACCAAGAGCAAGAACGACAACAAGTACGGTTGCCGCCACTCTCTCAATGACGCCATCAAACGCGGCACCGATCACCTGCTGTCCGGCAAGAAAGCGCTGGTCATCGGCTATGGTGATGTGGGCAAGGGCTCTGCCCAGTCCCTGCGTCAGGAAGGCATGATCGTGAAGGTCACCGAAGCGGATCCGATCTGTGCCATGCAGGCATGCATGGATGGTTACGAAGTGGTCAGCCAGTTCAAGGATGGCATCAACGACGGCACCGAAGCGTCCATCAACACCGAACTGCTGGGCACCACCGACCTTCTGGTTACCACCACCGGCAACTTCAATGTCTGTGACGCCAACATGCTCAAGGCTCTGAAGAAAGGCGCCGTGGTCTGCAACATCGGCCACTTCGACAACGAAGTGGACACCGCCTTCATGCGCAAGACCTGGGAATGGGAAGAAGTGAAGCCGCAGGTGCACAAGGTATGGCGCGACAAGGCCGCCGGTGACTTCCTGCTGCTGCTCTCCGAGGGTCGCCTGGTGAACCTGGGCAACGCCACCGGCCACCCCAGCCGCATCATGGATGGCTCCTTCGCCAACCAGGTACTGGCGCAGATGTACCTGTTCGACCAGGGCTACGCCAAGCATTCTGACACCGTGAAGGAAAAAATGCTCAAGGTGGAAGTGCTGCCCAAGCACCTGGACGAAGAAGTGGCTCGCTATATGGTGCAGGGCTTCGGTGGCGTGATCACCAAGCTGACCAAAGAGCAGGCAGACTACATCGGCGTGGACGTGAACGGCCCGTACAAGCCTGAGCACTACAAGTACTAAAGGCTGTTTTTACCACAGCGGGCACAGAGTTCACCGAGGAAAAACAATGCGTATATTGATGGCGATGGTTTTAACTCTGTGTGCTCTGTGACCTCTGTGGTGAAACGGCTTTTGATCGAAAAGGCACTAGCCAAATGAGCAAAAGAATCAGTTTTGAATTTTTCCCGCCGAAAACCGATGCGGGAAAAGAAAAGCTGCTGGCTACCCAGCAGAAACTCTTGGCCAAGAACCCTGCGTTTTTTTCCTGCACCTTTGGTGCCGGGGGCTCCACCCGTGACAACACCCGCGACATGGTCAACCAGTTGCGCAATCAACATGGCGATACGGCTCCGCACCTGAGCTGCATTGGCCAGAGTCGCGACGAAATCCTTGAACTGGTGAACGGTTACAAGGATGCCGGCGTGACCCGCATCGTCGCCCTGCGCGGCGACCTGCCCTCCGGCATGGGTTATGCCCAGAGCGAAATCAAGTACGCCGACGAGCTGGTGCAACTGATCCGCGAGGAAACCGGCGATCACTTCACCCTGGAAGTGGCCGGCTACCCGGAAATGCATCCCCAGGCGCGCAGCTTCGAAGACGATATTGCCCACTTCAAGCGCAAGATCGACGCCGGCGCCAACAGCGGCCTGACCCAGTATTTCTACAACGCGGATGCCTACGGCTACTACCTGGATGCGCTGCAGAAAATCGGCTGCGACGCGCCGGTTTATCCGGGCATCATGCCGATCCTCAACGTCGCCAACCTGGTACGCTTCTCCAGCACCTGCGGCGCCGACATCCCCCGCTGGCTGCACAGCAAGCTCAACGACATCAAGGATGATGACGCGGCAGTGAAAGCCTTCGGCGAGGAAGTGGTCACCCGGCTGTGTGAACGCCTATTGGCCATGGGCGCACCGGGCCTGCATTTCTACACCATGAACCAGGCCGGTCCGAATCTGCGGATTCTGGATAATCTGGGGATGTGACAGGCAGTGAACAGTGAACAGTGAACAGTGAACAGTGAACAAGATAGGCTGGTGTAGCTGCCTATCTTGTCAATTTTTTGGCTCTTGATTTTCGCTATTAACTGTTAACTATTATGCCATTCCGCTATTTCCCTTAGCGTATAACCGTATTTCCCCACCTGCACCCTCCTCCCTAAGCTTGAATATGAACATTCACAGAGCTGGCCCAGGGCCGGTCACAAACTGTCCCTGCGGCGGCTCGCTATTCCCGGCCTACCATCTCCGGGAGGAGGTCTATCATGCCTGCCCGCGCACTGGCTGATTTTCTCGACAACAACAATGTGAACTATCACTGCTATAACCACCCGCCAGCCATTACCGCTTCCGAGGTGGCCCAGTCCAGCCATATTCCCGGACGACACATGGCCAAAACGGTTATCGTGGATGTGGATGGCGAACTGGCCATGGCGGTGCTGCCATCGGATCAATACCTGGACCCGGACCGGTTGCGCCAGGCGCTGAATGCCAACAGCGTCCGGCTGGCTCAGGAGGAGGATTTCAAGGATCGCTTCCCGCTTTGCGAACCCGGTGGCGAACCACCGTTCGGCAATCTCTACAACATGAAGGTGTATGTGGATGACACCATGATCAGCGAAGACTGGCTGGCCTTTAATGCCGGCACCCACACGGAAGTGATCAAGATGGGCATGGGCGATTTTCTCCGTCTGAGCGAAGCCCAGTCCTGCTCCTTCGCCATGCTGCATTGATTTTCACCAGCATCACGATCCCCTCTTACCCCCGCCTTCGCGGGGGTATTTTTTGTCTGCTCACTGCCGACACACTGTCATCCCTCCGCCAGATCACCATGGTATGCTGAGCAAAAATCAGCTGATGGAAATGCTTCGAATGTCCCGCTCCCCCCTGCGCCGTACCAAGATTGTCGCCACCGTTGGCCCTGCATCGTCCTCCGAGTCTCGACTCGATGCCCTGATCCGGGCTGGCGTCAATGTGTTCCGCCTGAACTTTTCCCACGGCAACGCCGACACTCACCGGCAAACCGCGCAAACCATTCGCCACTGCGCCGAGCAATGTGGCGAGCACGTGGCGATTCTGGCAGACCTGCAAGGTCCGAAAATCCGTATCGGCAGCTTTCCCGGTGGCCCCATCCTGCTGAAGGCCGGCCAACCCTTTGCCCTGGATACCGCCCTGGCAGACGATGCCGGCAACGACCAACAGGTCGGCGTGAGTTATCCACCACTCCCGGACGATTGCCAACCCGGCGATGTGTTGCTGCTTAACGACGGCCTGCTGGAGCTGAAAGTCACCGCCATCAACGGCACCCGGGTGGACTGTACGGTGCTGGTGGGCGGCGAGCTGTCGGATCACAAGGGGGTGAACCGCAAGGGGGGCGGGCTCAGCGCCCGGGCGCTGACCGACAAGGATCTGGCTGACATCATCACCGCCGCCGATATGGACGTGGATTTTCTTGCTCTCTCCTTTCCTCGCGATGCTGACGATGTGGAAGAAGCCCGCCTGCGCTATCAGCAGGCCGGCGGCCAGGGCGGCATTATTGCCAAGATTGAACGAGCCGAAGCAGTGGCAGACGACGCCACTCTGGATGCCATCATCGAGGCCTCCGACGGCGTCATGGTGGCGCGCGGTGATCTGGCGGTGGAGATTGGCGACGCCGAACTGGTGGGAGTGCAGAAACATATTATTCGCCGGGCACGAGCACTGAACCGTTTCGTCATCACCGCCACACAGATGATGGAATCCATGATTCATAGCCCACAACCCACCCGTGCGGAAGTCTCCGATGTGGCCAATGCAGTACTGGATGGCACCGATGCGGTAATGCTGTCAGCGGAAACCGCAGTAGGTGAATATCCGGTAGAAACCGTACAGGCCATGGACCGCATCATTCTTGGCGCAGAGCGTACCTGGCAGGAAAGGCGCACGGACCGTCCCATCAACGACAATACCGACAACATCGATGAAGTCATTGCCATGGCCGCCATGCAGGCTGCCAACCGTCTCAGCAACGTCACCGCCATCATCGCCATGACCGAAAGCGGCAACACTCCGCGGCTGATGTCGAGACTGCGCTCCGGCATTCCCATCTATGCCTTTACTCCCTACCCCAGCAGCCAGCGCCGGGTGGCGATCCTGCGTGGCGTGCGCGCTATCCCCTTTGATAGCCATGCCATTGCCAGCGATGAAGTAAACCGCCGTGCAGTGGCGATCCTGGAAGAAATGGGGGTGGTACAGGAGGGCGACCGGGTACTGATCACCAAGGGCAACTACAACGATGCCCACGGCGGCACCAACACCCTGAAGGTGATCCAGGTGGGCGGCAATATTCAGTAGCGCATCGTCGCCACCTTGCGCCTTGTAACAGCCCCTAACCAATCCCATACGCAAAAAGACGTCAGTAACGGAACGGCGGTACTAGACTCATTGTTACCCTTCCCACAGGAAGCATAACAATGAGAATCGGTCTGGTTGTGGACTCGGGTTGTGATCTGCCCAAGGACTTTATTGACGCTAACAACATCCTGGTAATGCCGGTGCCCATCCGCATCGGCAAGGAAATTTTCGTGGATGACCGCGACCCGCAACGGGCCCGGGAGTTTTACGCCCGCCACGAAGTGGACAAGAACCACGACGCGGAAACCGCACCGCCAACGGTGGATCAGATCCGCACCCTGTTCCTGGAACAGGCAGTAGGGGAATTCGACTACGCTCTGGTGCAGACGGTGCCGAAAAGCCGTAGTCCGATTTTCGAGAACGCCACCGACGCCGCCCATGCCATCCTCGCCGACTACAAGAAATACCGGGAAGCGGCTGGCCGGGAAGGACCGTTCCGTATCCGCGTCAGTGACAGCCAGACGCTGTTTGCCGGCCAGGGTGTGCTGGCTGCGGAAACCATGCGGCTGATCAATGACGGCATGAAAGTCGGCGATATCCGCCAGCGCGTCAGTGACCTGACCCCGAAAACCGTAGGCTATGCCGTGGTGCCGGATCTCTATTACGTCCACAAGCGCGCCCGCAAGAAAGGTGACAAGAGCGTGGGTTTCGTCGGGGCCCTGATGGGCTCGGCACTGGACATCAAACCCATCCTCTGTGCCCGCCAGGACCAAACCTTCCCGGTGGCCAAGGTGCGCGGCTTTGAAACCGCCGTGGCAAAGATGTTTACCCACGCCTGCGCCTGCGTGGAACAGGGGCTATTAACCCCCATTGTCTGCGTCAGTTATGCCGGCGACCCGGATGCGGTCTACCAGATGCCTGGCTTCAGCCAACTGAAAGCCACCACAGAGAAACACGAGGTGGACCTGCTGATCAGTCACATGGGGCTTACCGGGGGCGTCAATATCGGCCCCGGCGCCATCAGTGTGGGCTTCATCACCGACCAGATGGATTTCGCCTGACCCTGTCCTGCGGGATGAATTCAGGAGTCGGCAGCGCTATCAGCCCGCCAAACCGCCGAAAAGGGATGGCTGTGCTTTCTTGAGCGCCGCCCGGCAACGGCTTTTCGGCAACACCCATCCTCCTCTATTGCTGGCATAGTAGCGCCAGCCATAGGCAGGCTGCGCCAGACAGCCTGTATTCAGGGCGCCCCGGATTCTGCTTCGGGGCGCTGCATAGAAGGAGGAACCATGTCTGATTCCATCAGTACCTTGAAGAACAAGGGGCTGCCAGCTGACGCGCTGGCCTTTATCGAGTCCCTGCCCGCCGATCAGGCCGGCAAACTGGCCGATGCCGTCCTTGCGGCTCTGGAAACCAAAGACGCCAGAGTCGAAAAAGCGATGAACAACGCACTTAACGTCGTGCCCGGGCCCTTCCGCCGCCCGGTGAAAAAAATGCTGTTCGGTTAAGGAGACAGACATGCATATTGAAACTCAGGCCGAACTGCTCAAACTCAGCCGCTTGCTGGAAAACCAGGAAAGCGATCTGGCTTTCCTGGACGGCCAGAATCTGGACACTCTGGCGTCGTTCCGCAGTGCCATCTCCGGTTTTTTCTACGAGCAGCACCAGGACAGCTATCAGCGCCTGGCCGGCATCAGCAAACTGGTGCCCACCGGTGCCAGCGCCAAACTGGCAACCACCGTGCTCGGCTCGGTACTGGCCGCCGGGATTGCCTCCGAGCTGCCCCCGGAGCGCGCCATCAAGCTGGCTGACAAGCTGCCCGAAGACTTCCTGGCCAAGCTATGCATCCACCTGGAGCCCAGGTACTCCCGGGAACTGCTGGCCGCCATGCCCGACAAGATTGTCGCCTCCGTTGCCAAGACTCTGCTGACCATGGGCGAGCACATCACCCTGGCCCGCTTTGTGGCGGTGATTCAGCCCTCTGCCCTGAAAGCCGTCACCAGCAACATCGATGATGGCGAAGCCATGGTGAAGATTGCCCTTTACCTGGAAGACAAGAGCAAACTGGACACCGTGCTGGCCTTGCTCAGCGAAGCGCAGCAACGGGCCACCCTGAAAGCCGCCACCGACCATGAACTGTGGCCGGCAGTGCTGTCCCTGAACGGGCACCTGAATACCGAACTGCGCGGCCAGATGGGCAACCTGGTGGCCGAACAGGGCGAAACCGTCATCAGCCACATCATCGAAGTGGCCAGTGAACAGCGCCTCTGGACCAACCTGCTACAAGCCGTGAATGCCATGGACAACCAGCATCAGCAGATGGTGGTAAATGTGCCCAAGCTGCGCGAAGCAGACATCATGGAAAGCCTGATTGCCACCGTGGCCAGTGAAAACAGCTGGGATGAGCTGCTCACCCTGTTGCCGCTACTGGATCAGGAACACCTGACGCCGGCGGTGGATGTGCTCACCAGTAGCCAGCCGCAGGCACTGGGCCAGGCGCTGGGGCAGGCCCACGACAGCAAGCTGCTGGGCCTGTTCGGCCACCTGCCTGAGGCGGAGCTGCCCCGTGTGGCCAAGGTGCTCAAAAGCCATGCCGCCGATAACTGGCAAGCCTTCGCGGCACGCAACGGTGATGCCCACGAAATCGAGGCACTGAAAGCGCAAATGGCGTAACAAGAAATGCCGGGCCATCGCCCGGCATTTTTTTATCCCGCGCCTTCGGGATACTGCGGCAAGCCATCATCGATGGCCCACCAGTTACACGCCGAATCCGTATAGATATGAAACGCGGGCCGCGTGGCCAGCGGCTCATTCAGCAGCCCCGCCCGAATCCGTACCACGCCCGGCTTGCTCTCATGGCAGCTGTAAATCGGCGAACCACACTCCCGGCAAAACACCCGCTGCTTGCCCGGCGAAGATTCATAGCGTTTCAATAACGCTTCACCCCTGACCCAATGCAGCTTTCCTCTGGCCACGGGAATATTGGTCACCAGTGCCGTGCCCTGGGCCTTGCGACATTGCTGACAATGGCAGACCTGAATCGGCGCCAGCTCACCGGCGATTTCAAAGGTGATGCCGCCGCAAAGACAGCTTCCCGTATACATATCCACTCCGTTTTAGTTGCTGTAGGAGCTCCTACAAAAAGGCTTCAGCGTCTTTCAACGCACCATACCCTCCACCAGAAAATCCACAAACTGGCGCACCTTGGGCGACAGATGCCGGTGGCGTGGATAGACCACCCACACCGCCGTGTGCGTGCAAGCGTACTGATCCAGCACCGAGACAAGGCGACCGTCGGCCAGATCATCCTCCACGTAATAATCCGGTAGCTGCGCCAATCCCAGGCCCTTGCGGGCTGCATCCAGCAGTGCCGTGCCGGAGTTGCCCTTCCAGCTTCCCTGCACTTTCCATTGCCGGTGCTGGCCCTCCACATCCACCGCCCACTGGTCCGCGGAACCAAGCAGGCAATTGTGCTGGCTCAGCTCCCCTAACGTGTGGGGGCGGGCATGGCGCTGGAAATAGTCGGCGGAACCGACAATGTATTCGCGACGCGGGCAAAGCTTGCGGGCGATCAGCGACGAGTCCGGCAGGGCCCCGGTGCGGATGGCCACATCAAAGCCCTCGTCAATGATATCCACCCGCCGGTTGGTGAAATCCAGTTGCATGGACAGTTGCGGATGGCGGGCCAGAAAGTCGTTCACCAACGGCGCGATGTAACGCTCGCCAAAGGTGGTGGCGCAGGTCAGCTTCAGCACCCCGGTGGGCCGTTGCTGATAATCACTGATGGCTGACAACGCCTCCTGGAAACCGTCAAACAACTGGCCACAGTGGTCGAAGTAGACCGCCCCCGCATCGGTGAGCTTCAAGCGCCGGGTGGTGCGGTAAAGCAACTGGGTGCCCAACTGGGTCTCC
This sequence comes from Alcanivorax sp. IL2, assembly GCF_047495475.1. NCBI lineage: Bacteria > Pseudomonadati > Pseudomonadota > Gammaproteobacteria > Oceanospirillales > Alcanivoracaceae > Alcanivorax > Alcanivorax sp. IL2. Next base: position 349,893 of record NZ_CP179932.1, read on the forward strand.
AGTCGCGACACCAGCCGGCTCACGTGGGAGCTGGACACCCCCAAGTACCGGGCGGCATCGGCGAAGGAACCCCGGCGTACTACTTCTACAAAGGCTTCAATACGATCCCAGTGCTGCATTGTTGCTACCTGACAATAATCTCTTGCCAGATTGTGCCTTATAGCCTTATTCGTGTCTGCGTATAGTGAATCAATCATTCGCAATGCTTGCAGCGCGAATCGCGTTAACGCCCTTTACTCGTCAAGAAGGAATCACCATGAAATCCCGTGCCGCTATCGCCTGGGAAGCAGGCAAACCCCTACAGATCGAAGAAGTGGATGTGGCCGGCCCCAAGGCCGGGGAAGTGCTGGTGCAGATCGTCGCCACCGGCGTTTGCCACACCGATGCCTACACCCTGTCCGGCAAGGACCCGGAAGGTATCTTTCCTTCCATTCTTGGCCATGAAGGCGCCGGTATCGTGCAGGAAGTGGGCGAAGGTGTGACCAGCCTGAAACCCGGTGACCACGTGATTCCGCTCTATACCGCCGAGTGCCGCCAGTGCAAATTCTGCCTGAGCGGCAAAACCAATCTGTGCCAGGCGGTGCGCGCCACCCAGGGTCAGGGCCTGATGCCGGACAGCACCAGCCGCTTTTCCCTGAACGGCAAACTGCTGCACCACTACATGGGCACCAGCACCTTTTCTGAATACACCGTGGTGCCGGAAATTTCCCTGGCCAAGGTCAGCAAAGAAGCCCCCCTGGACAAGATCTGCCTGCTTGGCTGTGGCGTCACCACCGGCATCGGCGCGGTGCTCAATACCGCCAAGGTGGAGCCCGGGTCCACGGTGGCCGTGTTCGGACTCGGCGGCATCGGTCTGTCGGTGATTCAGGGCGCGGTGATGGCCAAGGCAGAACGCATCATCGCCATCGATACCAACCCGGCCAAGGAAACCCTGGCCCGACAGTTCGGCGCTACCGATTTCATCAACCCGAAGGATTACAACAATTCCATCCAGGAAGTGATTGTCGAACTCACCGACGGCGGTGTGGATTATTCCTTCGAGTGCATCGGCAATGTGAACGTGATGCGTTCGGCGCTGGAGTGCTGCCACAAGGGCTGGGGCGAATCCATCATTATCGGCGTGGCCGGCGCCGGCGAGGAAATTGCCACACGCCCGTTCCAGCTGGTCACCGGTCGGGTCTGGAAAGGCTCCGCCTTCGGCGGCGTCAAAGGCCGCACCGAACTGCCCGGTTATGTGGATCGTTACATGAACGGCGAGATCAAGATCGACGAATTCGTCACTCACACCATGGGCCTGGACGAGATCAATACCGCCTTTGATCTGCTGCACGAAGGCAAAAGCATTCGTTCGGTGATTCTTTTTTAAGAGGCAATGAATTCCGACTGTAGGAGCACCTCTCGAGGTGCGAATCTGCTTGAGAGGGCCCTTGCCAGACCAGGTTCGCACCTCGAGAGGTGCTCCTACAGCGGCTTCGTCAGAAAGGATAAATCATGTCTGATATCGAACTGGTTTCTGCCACCAAATCCTTTGGTGGCTGGCTGAAACGCTACAAGCACCGCAGTCAGGTACTCAACTGCGAGATGATCTTCGCCATTTATCTGCCACCGGCCGCCGATGAAAACGACGTTCCTCTGCTGTGGTGGCTGTCCGGCCTTACCTGTACCGATGAAAACTTCATGCAAAAAGCCGGCGCTCAACGCACCGCCGCCGAGCTTGGCCTGGCCATGGTCTGCCCGGACACCAGTCCGCGCGGCACCGATCTGCCCGGTGAGCACGACAGCTATGATTTCGGCTCTGGTGCCGGTTTCTATGTGAACGCCACCCGCGCCCCCTGGAGCCAGCACTACCGCATGTACGACTACGTGATCGATGAGTTGCCGGCACTGCTGCGTGACCATTTCCCCCTTAATGGTCGCGAGGCCATCAGCGGCCATTCCATGGGTGGCCATGGCGCCCTGATCTGCGCCCTGAAAAACCCGGGGCGCTACACCTCGGTCTCCGCCTTCGCGCCGATCAGCCACCCAATGCAATGCCCCTGGGGTGAAAAAGCCCTAAACGGTTTCCTGGGTGATGATCAGGAAAGCTGGAAAGCCTGGGATGCCTGCGAGCTGGTCAAGGCCTATGGCAGCGACCTGGCCTTGATGGTGGACCAGGGCGATGCGGATAACTTCTACACCGACGGTCAACTACAACCAGAAGCTCTCAGCGCCGCCTGCGAGGAAGCCGGCGTGCCAATCACCCTGCGCATGCAGCCCGGTTATGACCATTCCTATTTCTTTATCGCCAGCTTTATTGACGATCATCTGAAATATCACTTCCACCACCTGACGCAATAAATCTTTCGAGCAGAGCGCCATCACGTAGGGTGGGTTAGCCGAAGGCGTAACCCACCAGCCAGACACCGCCAAACCACGGCGCAGGTCGATGGTGGATTACGCCTTCGGCTAATCCACCCTACCGTTCTACCGCTTGGTCATCCGCTGTTGTGGATTCTCACGCTTCCATGGCAACGTAACCCGGTTGCTGTTCAACCCGTTTCAGCCAGGCACGAATCGCCGGATAATTCGCCAGAGAAAAACCGCCCTGCCCGGCCACATGGGTGTAGGCATACAAGGCAATATCGGCAATGGAATAATCACTGCCGACAAAGAAGTCCCGCTCTGACAAATGGGTTTCCATAACACTCAGGGCGTCATGGCCTTTCTGCTGTTTTTCCGTCAGTGCCTCAGCGTATTTTTGCTTTTCTCCCAGCACATGAATCCAGTAGCGCGAGGTGGCGATATTGGGCTCGTGGTTGTATTGCTCGAAAAACATCCATTGCAATATCTGGGCTTGCTGAAACGCATCCACGGGCATCAGTTTACTGTCTCTGGCCAGATACCAGAGCGCCGCACTGGATTCGGGCAGCACCCTGTTATCAGGTGTCACCAATACAGGTATACGACCATTGGGATTGATGGCGAGAAATTCTGCGGTGCGGGTTTCACCGCGGGTGATATCCTTTTCGATACGCCGAAAGGGTATTCCCAACTGGGCCATGGCCAGCCGCAGCTTGTAGCAGTTGCCGGACGAGGCAAATTCATAAAGCGTAAACATCACTTTTCCTTGTGATAGAGAGAGACGTATTACCGGTATATCCTTTCAAACCCTTCGGCACTGAAACCGTTCATCCGTCGCTTGCCCACCAGAATAACGGGGACCCCCTTGCCTTCCAGTGCGTCAAATCGTGCCTGGGCTTTCGGATCGTTATCAATATCGTATTCGGTAAAGGGGATATTATTGTCATTGAAGTAACGACGGGCTTTCTTGCACACCCCGCACCACTGAGTGGCATACATGATGACCCTGGCACCACGCGCTGCCGGCTCCGGCACGCCCTTGCCGAGGCTTTCGTAGGTCACGCTCTCGAATGTATTGATGCGGACGTTGACGGCCTGTGCCCGGTCATTGTCGGCAGGCTTGTCACCAAAATGGACACGCCCCTGCGCATCGGTCCAGGTATAGATCTCTGCGCAGGCCTGTCCTGCCAACAGCATGGCACTGGCAAACAGCAGTAACGCTATGCATCCCTTCATGACCCCCTCCTTTTGCGTGGTCAGCTTACCGTCAAATCTCACACCGAGAAACCCGCACAGGCGACAGGCATAGCACAGGGTGGATTAGCCGAAGGCGTAATCCACCATTGAGCGGTGGGGTGATTGGAGGCGGCTGGCTGGTGGATTACGCCTTCGGCTAATCCACCCTACGGCCACGAGCATCAAAAAAAAGCCAGGGCATTGCCCTGGCTATGGCTCGGGAGAGCGAGACTAAAACCGGGAAGAATCAGTCGTTGATAAAACCCGCAAGGCGCTGATTGATGGTGCCCACGCACTCGCTGATGATGTCATCAATAATTTCCGCACAGCTGGGATAACTGTCGATCAGCCCCTGAACCATGCCGGAGGTCCAGATGCCGCCATCGATTTCACCGGAGGTCAGTGCCGCCTTGCCTTTCACGCCCGCGACCAGGTCCTGGATGTAATCGAACTTCATGCCCTGCCCCTTTTCCCGCTCAATCTCGTTGACCTGGGTGGCAACCGCATTCTTGAAAACGCGAGCGGTATTTTTCAACGGACGGAAGATCAGGGCGGTATCCAGCTCGGACGCTTCGGCAATGGCACGCTTCATGTTTTCATGCACTGGCGATTCTTTCGACGCCAGGAAACGGGTGCCCATGTTGATGCCGTCCGCACCCAGCGCCAGGCAGGCCGCCATCTGTGCACCGGTACCGATACCGCCGGATGCCAGCATGGGAATCTTGATCACTTTGGCCGCCGCCGGCAGCAACACCAGATTGGGAATGTCGTCTTCCCCCGGGTGACCGGCACACTCGAAGCCGTCCACGGAGACCGCCGCCACACCCACTTTTTCTGCCTTCAGCGCGTGACGTACGGAGGTGCATTTGTGCACCACCTTCACACCGGCGCCTTCGAACAGGGGCATGAAGGGTTCCGGGTTGCGGCCAGCGGTTTCCACCACGGAGATATTGTTTTCACAGATCACCCGGGCGTATTCCTCGTAGGGCACCGGCTTGATAGTGGGCAGGATGGTCAGGTTGACGCCGAAGGGCTTGTCTGTCATTTCCTTGCAGCGTTTGATTTCCTTGTCCAGATCTTCCGGAGTGGGCTGGGTCAGGGCAGTGATGATACCCAGGCCGCCAGCGTTGGATACCGCCGCCGCCAGTTCGGCATAGCCCACATTCTGCATGCCGCCCTGCACAATCGGATACTGGATGCCCAGTAATTCGGTGATACGTGTCTTCATGGATGGGGTTCCTTACTGAATTCAGACCTGCCCCACAGAACCTGCTCCACGGGGCGTTTGGATGGCGCCAACGTACTCAAGGCCACTATTTTGCAGCAATGACAGGAATGTTCACCCCCTCGGGAATTTTGGATAGCACTGGCCCTGGATCAGCCACCAAGCTGCTGTTTTATAACGCTTTCCATTTTCATAAAGGAAAACCATCAATGCGCATGGATTAGACAGCAATATCGCTTTTGTATGCACTCGCCAGGGCTTTTCTGGCCTTGCCCGGCGAGCTGCCGGTCCAGCGCCGCCAGGCGCGACTGAAGGCGCTGTGCTCGGAAAATCCCAACAACAGCGCGATGTCACCCAGGGTCAGAGAGGGTTCCGCCAGATAATGACGGGCCAGTTGCTCACGGGTGCGATCAAGTAGCTCCCGCCAGGTCAGTTGTCGCTCGGCAAGGCGCCGTTGCAAGGTACGCACAGACATGTGCAGCTCTGCAGCCAGGCGCGGCAGGGTTACCGTCGCCTCCGGCATCAGTCTCACCATGGCCTGCTGCAGGGCCCGGTCGAAACTGTCGGAGTCCGGCAGCGCCAACAACATGGCGCGGGCCTGTCGATCCAGCAGATTACGCATGCTGGGATCACTGTGCGGCAGCGGCATGGCAAGAAAGTGAATCGGGAAACTGACGCAGGTGTGGGACTGGGAAAACATCACCGGGCAACCAAAGAACGCCTCATAGGCCTGGCAGGCTTCCTCCGATGGCGATGAAAACACGAAGGACACCGATGTCGGTGAGGGTGGGTCATCGACCAGCCGGCGCAGAAAGGTAATCAGCGCTGCGATGGCCACGGTATCCGCCAGCTGCCCCACGGAGTCTTCCGCGGGCCAGCGCACCTGGATCTGCTCCCCCGCCCCCAACACTTCCACCATGTCCCGGCCGTAAAACAGCGTCTCGTATCGCTGATACGCCTGCATGGCCTCGCCCAGGGTGCGGCAGGTGAGAATCAGGTAGCCGAGCATGCCCACATGGCGGGGCTGCACCATGGCGCCGATGGCCAGGCCCGGCGCCACCTGGTCCGGTCGCAGCGACACCGCCTGCTGTAACAGGTCACGCCACAGCGGCAGGGGCACCAGGTCCGCCGGGCTGCGACTGTCCAGCACGGTGCGTAGAGCCGGTGCCGGCAGGTTTTCCCGGTCCAGCCAGTCCGTGAGCAGCTGCACCCAGGCTCCGGTCACACGCATGGCTGTGGCCATGATCCTCTCCCGCCGTTTGTCCGATGGCATAGATTGTCAAAAATACGACATGGAACGTCAATACAAACCCGCCCCTCCATCGCACAATGATTCCCTCATCAATCACAACGGGAACGGTGCCCATGGCTCTGATGGACTGGTTCAACAGCGTGTGGCAGAACAGCGGCCTGGCCCCGCTGTGGGAAACGGTGGCTCCCTGGCTGGCCCTGGACGAACGGCAACTGATCTTCATGGTGGCCACGCCCTTTTTTATTGGCGTGTTCCTGTGGGAGTTCCTCAAGATCCGTCACAATGCCGAGCTGGTGGATACCCGGGAATCCATTCGTAATTTCATGCTGGGTGCCGGTTACCAGACTACCGAGTTGCTGTTCGCCGGCCTGATCGCCTTCCCGGTGTATGCCTTTGCCTACCACCACCGGCTGCTGGATATCGAGCTGACCTGGTTCACCGGGGCTCTGTTGTGGGTGCTGACCGATTTCTGCTTCTACTGGATGCACCGCACCTCACACCGGGTGCGCTGGTTCTGGGCCGCCCATGTGACTCACCACTCCTCCGAGCGGATGAACTTTTCCACCGCCATGCGCCAGAACGCCACCAACATTTTCAATGGCGGTTGGCTGTTCTATGTACCGCTGGCCTTTGTCGGCTTCAACCCGGTGTGGATCGGGGTCTGCTACGCCCTGTCACTGGTCTACCAGTTCTTTATCCACACCACCCTGGTGAAACGGCTGCACCCGGCCATCGAGTACGTCTTTAACACGCCGAGCCACCACCGGGTCCACCACGGCCGCAACCCGGACTATATCGACACCAACTACGGCGGCGTCTTCATCGTCTTCGACCGCCTGTTCGGCACCTTCACCCCGGAACGGGACGAAGAGCCGGTGGAATACGGCATCACCCGCCCGGTGTACAGCAATAACCTGCTGGTAGCCTGGTGTCATGAATACGTGGACATGTTCCGCGACATGAAAAAAAGCGGCTCTATCGGGCAGCGGTTGAAACATCTTTGGAAGCCGCCGGAGTGGGAGAGGGAAAGCAGTGAATAGTTAATAGTGAACAGTTAATAGTTGCGCGAATAGCGCCAACAGGGATTTGAACGCATGAGGCCGCGCCCAACCATTGGGCGCGGCCTCATGCGTTCCAGAAAAAACAACGCCCACTCGCGTCGCTGTTCACTGTTAACTATTCACTGTTAACTGCCGTCGCTAGCGCCTGCTGATAAAACCCCCACGCCATCACCCCCGCCAACAGATTGCCAAACGCCGCCCCCAACGCCAGGCCGCCGAAATCGCCCAGCTGGTAGCCCAGCCACAGCAGGGGCAGGTAGCACAGGAACAGGCGCAGGAAGGAAATCAGCATGGCGCGCATGGGCCAGCCCAGGGCATTACTGGCGGAGACCACCAGCATGCAGATGCCGAGCAGGCCATAGCTGGGTGGCAGCCAGCGGATCAGTACTGCCAGGTAGGCCTGCACCGGCGCCGTCTCCACCAGCAGGCTGGCCAGCGGCGCCGCCAGCAAGGCCATCACCAGTCCCAACAATACCTGCCAGCCAATCACCATGGCCGCCGCCACGCGCATCAGGCGGCGCACTGTCTCCCAGTCGTTGCCGCCGTAGCAACGGCCCAGCCAGGGCGGCAGGGCCATGGTCATGCCGAGCACCAGCACGATGGAAAAACTTTCCAGGCGGCTGGCCATCCCCCAGGCGGCCACCGCCTGGTCACCGGCCCGGGCCACCAGGGCGGTGGCCAGCATGGCCGCCAGTGGCGGCATCAACTGGCTGATCATGGCCGGCCCGGCAATCTGCGCGAACGGCCAGGCAGACACCCGCATCTGTACCAGCATGCCATGGCGCTGCACCCAGCCTTTGCCGCGCAGGGCCAGCACCAGAATACCCAGGCCGATGGCAAAGGCCAGCAGGGAGGCCAGCGCCGCACCCGGCAGGCCGAAGCCGTCCCAGTCACCCACGCCAAAGATCAGCAGCGGGTCCAGCATCAGGTTGAGCAGGCTGGTGAGCACCATCATCAGGCCCGGAAAGCGGGTATTGCCGTGGGCCCGGAACAGGCTGTAACCGAAGTAGAGTACTCCGCCCACCCACATGGCCAGCACCTGGATCGCCCAGTAGGGGCGAATCAGTTCGCGAATGGCCTCACTGGCACCGATCAGGGTGAACGCCGGGGTCTGAATCAACCACAGGAACAACACCAGGGCTCCCAGCATCAGGCCACCACCGGTAAGCACCAGGGCACCGAGCCGGTTGGCCTGGTCCTGCTGGCCGGCGCCGATGGCCCGGGAGATCAGCGCGGCGATGGCAATGCCGATCCCCACCTGCACGCCGATCACCAGAAACGCCAGTGGAAAGGTAAACGATTGCGCTGCCAGCGGCGCTGTCCCCAACCGCGCCACAAAGATGCTGTCCACCAGGTAGAACCCGAGTAACGACATGACCCCCAGCGCCATGGGCCAGGTCTGCTGCCAGAGCTGGCGGACGAGGGAGAGGGTGGAGGGAGGAGCGGTCTGGGACAATGGGCAACCTTGGTGATGATTCCAGGTCAGGTGAGACTAGCAGGGGTTTGGTTAACAGTTAACAGTGAATAGTTAACAGCTGCGCGATCAGGGCCTGCTTTGAATTTAAACGTATGCGGCCGCGTCCTGATGTTCAGCACGATCTGATACGTTGAAGGAAGCAACACTGCCTTGTGTCGCTGTTCACTATTCACTGTTAACTGTTCACTGGCTGTCAAAGCGGCTGGATACGATCCATCAGCTTGCCGCTTTCCACCAGCTCCAGGAATTCATCGCCCAGCCGCTGGCTCTCACCCACCGCCTTGCGCCAGTAGGCCTCACGGCCAGCATCATCACCCAGGTAATGCTTGAAGTCGGTGCGGTCGGGCAGCTTGCCGTGGGGCAGGCTGGCCAGGTACTCCCGGGAGGGCGACACCAGCAACAGCCGACGCAGGCGCTTGGGGTCGCCGTTGCGCCAGCGCAGGGGCTTGTCGAACCAGCCGGGGATCACCCGGTCGGTGAAGTGCGGGTAGAGGACAATCCCGGCGCTCTGGTAAGGCAGGTCCAGGTGGTAGTCGAGCATGCCGCCGTCCCGATAGACCCCGTCCGGGGCCCCGGGCAACTCGCTGACCCCATCGAGCACCATGGGAATGGCAGCACTGGCCAGCAGGGCCGCGCGCAGGTTCTCCGCCCGCAGGGAAATATGGTGGGTGGTGAAATCATTGAGCGGCCCCACCGGCAAGTCACTGCCATCCGGGTAGACCAGCCCGCGCTCCATGAACAGGCCGGTGGCCTGGCGGCTGAAAAAGTTGGTGCCAATCAGCCCGGCCAGGCCCAGACCCAGCCCCAGACCGCCGTTGCGAGCCATCAACCCGCGGCTGCGAATCACCACGATCACCAGCCGGTAGTCCTGGTTATGCAGAATGTGCTGGTCGCGGTCCTGCAGCAGCTCGGAGAGCATGGCCGCACAGCGATGGCTGACTTCTTTTGCGGTAATGCCTTTGGGAAAACGTTGGCGGGTGTAGAGCTCCGCCAACCGCGCCAGCCCCTGGGCCGGATCCTGGCCCATGGCGATGGCGGCAAAGCGCCAGCTACCGATAGAGGCACCAATCAGGGTACGACGGCGAGGCGCCCGGGGCAGAAAGTCACCGAAAACCGCCCGGTCCAGCCCGTTGATGCCCAACGCCTTGGGCCCACCGGCCGCACCGGGAACAATGTCCACATCCTCGGCACGCAGGCCATATTCGCGCAAATGGGCAATAGCGTCGGTGCCCGCGCGTAACGTCAAGGCCGGGGCTTTGCTGTGAATGGCGACCACCTGTTCTCTCCGAAACCTGCTCAGGAAAGCTATGCATCCTACCCGCTATTGGCAGATTTCCGAAATTGCATTCCGCTATTAGTGAACGCGGCCGCAAGCAGACGGATTGCTGCCTGGCCTGGGCTCAATGCCCCTCGGCAACAGGAAGGCTTGTGCCGCATCCATTCTCACCCTCACTCTTTGCCGGCCAGAAACTCGCCAAACGCCCGGGTAAACGCCAACGGCTGGCTCATCAACGGCACATGACCGGAACGCGGCAGCACCACATGGTGGGCACCGATCAATTCGGCAAAGGCCGCCTGACCTTCGGCGGGATAGAGGGGGGAGCGGGCGCCGGTAATCACCGTGGCCGGCACCGGAAAATCCGCCGCCGTGGGCCGATAATCATGGCTGCCAGACAGGTAGGCCTGCAGATAGGCACGGATATCCGCCAGCTCCGCCACCGGCAGCAGGCGAGCCCACAGCCCGGACCAGCGGGACGTGGCTCGAAAGGCAGAATGCAACTCGGGGCGACCGGCCACCTGGGCGAGAATATGGGTCAGCTGACGCAGCACTGCCTCGCGGACCCCGGCGGCCAGATTGGCGATTCGCCCGTGATCCGGCGCGCCTTCGAGCAATGCCAACAAGTCCCGCAGTTGCGAGAAGAAGTGTTCCTGACGGTCACCGAACAGGCCATGGGCCCAGTCCGGCTGATTGGCGATGCAGGGCGTCTGATCAATATGCAGATAACGGCCCACCGCAGAGAAATCCCCGTGGGCATGCCAGTGCAGGCTGGTGGTGGCGCCCAGGGAATAGCCCACCAGATGGAAATCCTGCAGGCCGAAATGCGCCACCAGATCTTCCATGTCCTGCATGTGGTTATGGAAGACATCCGGCTGATTGAAACGGGCAGAGGCAGAATGTCCCGCCCCGCGCAGATCCGGCATGTAGAACTGGTAACGACGCAGGAATGGCAGCACAAAGGGAAGCCAGTCGCGCCCCTGCATACCCAGCCCGTGCAGCATCAGCACCGGCTGGCCACGCCCCAGAATTCTCACATGCAGCGACTGGCCGTCCCTGGCAGGAAATAAAGGCATCCCGCTCCCCCGTTCTTCCGTATTGTTATTCGCCGTACAGACACAGGTAGGCGGTATCCACTTCCACCTTTACCTGAAAACGGCTGTCTGCCACCACTTCAAAGGTGTCACCGGCAGCAAATGTCTGCCAGTCGGCAGCGCCGGGAAGCTTCACGGTCAGCGCGCCGCTTACCACCGTCATGGTCTCGTGCTCGCTGGTGCCGAACTCGTAATCGCCCGGCGCCATAACGCCGACGGTGGCTGGTTTCGTTTCGGCTTGAAAGGCAATGGATGCCACCTTGGCATCGAAGTATTCGTTGACCTTGAACATGCAAGGGCCTCCGCTGAGTCAATGGAGGCGCGAGTATGCCAAAACCCGCGGTGCCGTGCCGCTTATTTCCAATCCGTGGCGATCGGGGTGCCCTGGCGAACGGTATTGGTGACCGGGGTTTTGCCGGCAATCTCCAGCAAGCGCTGGCGCTGCTCCTCACTCAGCTCACCGCTGCAGGTCAGGGTACGCTCGATATATTCCTTGCCCGCATCATCCCGATAAAAGTGTAGCCCCACCTGGATCTCGCCCAGCTCCCAGCCCTTGCGTTCGGCATACATGCGCAAGGTGATGGAGGTGCAGGCGCCCAGGCCGGACAGCAATAATTCATAGGGATTGGGGCCGCTGTCACTGCCGCCCAGGCTTTCCCCTTCATCAGCACTGAGCCGATGCTGCCGGGCATCAATCTGCTGCACATACTTCTCAACGCTATGTACCTGTACTCGCGCCATTGCGCTCTCCTTTTCTTTATCGTCCACCGCTTTCATACTGAAAACCCTTGTTCAATGACTATGCCATGGAGGCGGCCATGAGCAACACCAATGCCAGCGGCGAGATGGTGGAATGCCCCAACCTTGCCGGCAAACCCACTCTCAAGGCAGTAGCTTCACGCAAAAGCATTCTCGGCAGCGGCCTGCCGATCATTCGTCACCTGCCCAGTCGCGATCAACGTTTGATTGGCCCCTGGTGTTTTCTCGATCATATCGGTCCCACCTCACTGGCCGCCGACAATGGCGTCGATGTGGGAACACATCCCCATATCGGCTTGCAGACCGTCACCTGGCTGTTCGAGGGCGCTTTGCTGCATAAAGACAACCTGGGCTATGAACAGGAAATCCGCCCCGGCCAGCTCAACCTGATGACCGCCGGGCATGGCATCTGTCACTCCGAGGAGAGCCCTGACGGTTTCAGCGGCGCCATGCACGGCCTGCAATTCTGGATCGCCCTGCCCGCCGAACACGAAGACACCGACCCGGCCTTCAGCCATCACACCGATCTGCCGCAATGGCATCAGGATGGTGCGGATATCACCCTGGTGGTGGGCGAACTGGATGGCCGCCGCTCCCCCGCCCAGGTGTTCTCCCCCCTGGTCGGGGCCGATATCGTGGCGAAAGACGCCTGCTCCCTTACCTTGCCGCTGTCTGCGGACTTCGAGCTGGGGCTGTGTATCAACGAAGGCAGCGCCGAGGTGGATGGGGAAACCCTGCAGGTCGGCGAGCTGTATTACCTGGGGTGCGGGCGGGACCACCTGACGCTTACCCTGAGCGCCGGCAGCCGGGTGATGCTGCTGGGCGGCGAGCCCCTGGGGCAGCCGGTACTGCTGTGGTGGAATTTCGTGGGCAGGGATCAGGCGCGCCTGGAAACAGCCATTGCGGACTGGAATGACTGGCCCAACAAACGGTTCGGCGATGTAGAGGCCTATCAGGGCAAGCCCCTGAAGGCACCCAGCCTGGACCCGTCGGTACGGCTTAAATGATGCAGATTGGCCCGTAGGAGCCATGCTCGCATGGCGAACCGCTCAACATGTTCGCCATGCGAGCATAGCTCCTACACAAACACAGCCCGGATCAGGACCCTTCTACCTGCTGGCAGAACATGGCCATGTCCGGGTCGGCAAATCCCTTGTGGGTAATGATGGCGTCATAGGTCTTGCCCGCCTGAACCGCACAGGAGACTGTAGCCAGGAGGCTGTCATCAGCGGCATCCCTGACTTCAATTTCCATTCGGCTGCTGCCGTCAGGCACATCCGAGAAATAACCTGTGGCTTTGCCGTAATCCAGATCCGCAGCGCTGCCAATGGAAAAGCTGGTGCCCGCCTCGCCATACATGGCGTGTATAAAGCGCACACCGACCTGAGAGGAAGTTATCGTTGGAAGCTGTTGACGGAAGGATGCCAGCTGCAATTCGCCACCGACCACATCTCCCATGAAAACCAGGGTGTAATTGTCGCCGGATTTCAAACTCGCACTATCGGCATGAAAATCGCTGCCATTTCTACGCACGGAAAACTCGACAGTCTCCGTGCCGGCATCCAGCTTCAGATTCATGCCATCTTGCTCGTCAGTGGAATAGCCCACATCTTCAAACAGAGGATCGGAGGATTTGTTGGTGACCACATCCACACGAATGCTGGACGCATCCGGGGTAGTGAAGTCCGTCAACTGGTTATGGAAATACAGGCTGGCAGGGGGACGCAGCAGATCTTCCACGTCATCATCGTCACCCCCGCAACCGGACAACACCACAACCCCGGCCATAGCCAGCAAACCCAGCTTTTTCATTGTTTTCTCCCGAATAGATTACCGCCGCCAGAATTACCACGGCGTGCGGTGTTTTTTTGGTAACAGTTGGCAGTTTGGAGGGGTTCGAAAGGGGGAAGTTCCAGCCGTTCAGTTGAACGGCTGGCAGAACAGGGCGATCTGATCATCGTCGCTGTCGAAACGACGGTAGGCAATGATGGCATCGTAGCTACGGCCACTGCTGACGCTACAGCTTACCTGGTCGATCTCCAGGCCCTGGGTTTCGTTATTGACCGTCACCTCCAGGGTGCCACTGGCATTGACCGACACATAGTTGCTGCCTTCGGCATACTCCAGACCGGATACCAGCGACTGGCCGGCAGCGCCCGGCGTAACAACGCTGAGCTCATCGCCGGAAAGGCGCGACAGGGTATTGATGAAGCGCACCCGGATCTGGCCGCTGGTTACCGTCATTTGCTGGTGCCGGTAGGTACGCAGTTGACGGTTGTCCAGGGTGGTGTCGCCCATCAGCACCACGGTATAACGATCACCCGCTGTCAGGGTGCGATTCAGGGGACCGTTGACCAGGGTACTACCGGAACTGCTGCCACGGGCATCGAACGACAGCGACTCGCTGTCGTCATCCAGCTCGATGGATTCGGCGCTGACATTGCCGGTAATGGTGTAGCCCACATCGTCCTGCACCGGACTGTTCTGGTTGTCCACGAACAGGTCCACGGTGACGTCATCTTCGCTGCCGCCACCCATCTGGGTCAGCTGGTTATGGAAATAGATTCTGGCGTTGTCGGAAAACAGGCCGTCGTCGTCTTCCTCATCACAGCCAAAGGTGGAGAGGCCCGCCACGGACGCCGCCAATACCAGACGCAGGAAAATCATGATGCCTCACTCCCGGGTGACTCCTCGCTGCCGCCCTGCTGTTCCAGCAGGGCGGCGGGGCTTTCACCCTCATTGAATTCGCGTATGAAAATGCCCCAGAAGGCCACAAACAGGGCAGCCAGCAGAGGCCCCAGGGCGAAACCGGTGATGCCGAACATGGCCAGACCGCCCAGGGTAGAAAACAGCACCACATAGTCCGGCAATTTGGTGTCTCGTCCCACCAGGATCGGACGCAGGATATTGTCCACCAGCCCGATGACAAAAATACCAAACAGCACCAGGATGGTAGCATTCAATATATCACCCACCGCATAGAGGTAGAGTGAAACCGGCAGCCAGATCAGACCCGCCCCCACCGCGGGAATCAATGACAGCACCGCCATCACCACCCCCCACAGCAAGGCACCGGGGATGCCCAGCCACCAGAAGATCAGCCCCCCCAGGGCACCCTGGGTAGCCGCGACCAGCAGGTTGCCCTTGATGGTGGCGCGGGTCACTTCGGCAAACTTGGCGAACAACAGTTTCTCACGTTCGTCGCCCAGAGGCAGAGCGCGGATCAGCATACTGACCATGGCATCGCCATCGCGAATCAGGAAGAACGCCAGATACAGCATCAAGCCCAGATTGAGAAAAAACTGGAAGGTGTTCTGGCCCACCGCCAGGGCGCGCTTGGCCAGGAACTGGCCGGCGCCGGTGAAGGCTTCCACAGTCTGCGACTTGATCCGCTCCAGATCGATATCGAAACGCTCGGCAGCGGATTGCAGCCAGGGGAATGCCTGCTTGATGCGATCCACATAGTCGGCCAGATTGAGCTCGCCGCTCTGCACTTTCTGGAACAGGGACACCCCTTCGGTCACAAAGGAGGACGCCACCACCAGCACCGGAATCACCACCAGCACCACACACAAAAACAGGGTGCACAGGGACACCAGATTACGGCGGTGGGGCCACTTGGCGAGCAGGCGTTTCTGGAACGGGTAGAAAATCACGCCAATGGCGCAGGCCCAGAAAATGGGGGCAAAGAAGGGTTTCAGCAGCAACGCGAACGCCACGCTGACCGCCACCAGCGTAAACAGAAACGTGCCCCGCTCCAGCTTTACCGATATATCCGTATCCTGCATCGCCATCCTTTCCCTTTCTGCAAATTCACTGGCTGGTTTAGCTGGCAGCCATCAGCACGCCACTACCGAGATAGCCCATGTAAGCCACATACACCAGCAGCAGACCGATACCATTGCCGCGGGTAATCTGCCCCTTGCGACCCCACAGACCAAACCCCATCACAAACAGGGCCAGGGTCAGCACCATCATCAGGCTCCAGTCACGCTGCAGCACCACCGTCTCTACACTCATGGGCTGGATGGCACCGGCGATACCGACGACCGCCAGGGTATTGAACAGGTTCGAGCCTAGCACGTTCCCAAAGGCAATATCGTGCTCGCCCTTGCGCACTGCGGCGATGCTTGAGGCCAGCTCTGGCAGCGAGGTACCAATCGCCACAATGGTCAAACCAATGACCAGGTCACTGACCCCCAGCGACTGGGCAATATCCACTGCCCCCCACACCAGCAGCCGGGAACTGGCCACCAGCAGGGCCAGGCCCACCACCAACCAGAACAGGGCGGTTTTCAATGGCAGGGGATGCTCGGCCAGATCGGTTTCCACTTCCCCGGCCAACACATCGCCCTTGCCGCTCATGGCAGCATAAATAGACCAGCCCATCAGCAGCCCCAGCACGGCAAGCAACACCCAGGCATCCACCCGGGAAATGCTGCCATCCAGCAACTGATATCCCGCCAGCAACGTCACCAGCGTCAGCACCGGCAGCTCTTTTTTGAGAACCGCAGAATTCAGCGCGATGGGGCTCATGACTGCGACCACCCCGAGAATCAGCGCAATGTTGGAAATATTGGAGCCATAGGCATTACCCAGTGCCAGCGAGGGGTTGCCATCCAGGGCGGCCATGGCCGACACCACCATCTCCGGTGCCGAGGTGCCGAAACCGACGATCAACATGCCGATCAGCAGCGGCGGCATACCCGCATGAGCCGCCGTACCGGCCGCGCCTTCCACGAACTTGTCAGCACTCCACACCAGCACAATCAGGCCAGCGATCACGGCGGCAATAGCCAGCAACATGGGGACTCCTTGGGGTAGTGAATCGTGTCAGGCGGGCATTGTGGCAGAGAGCGGGAAGGCTGGCACCTGTCATTGAGCGGCTAGCTTCGAGCTACTAGCTGCTAGACGCGAAATTGCACGGCGCCACCTGTAAAGGATGAACGCCGCGCATTAACGACAGGACTTGGCTTTTCTAGCTTCTAGCTCTCGTAGCTCGTAGCTCGTAGCTAACCATGCTTCTCCCTCCCCGGCTTGATGCCATAGGCCAGGGTATAGAGAACCGGCACCACAATCAGGGTCAGAATCGTGGCGAAGCCCAACCCGAACATGATCACCACCGCCATGGATTCAAAGAAGGCATCGAACAACAGCGGGATCATGCCGAGGATGGTGGTTACTGCCGCCATGCACACGGGTCGTACCCGGGAAATGGAAGCCGTCATCACCGCCTCGAAGGGCTCCAGGGTTTCCATCTCCAGCTTTATCTGTTCCACCAGCACGATGCCGTTCTTCACCAGCATGCCGGACAGGCTGAGAAAGCCCAGTAACGCCATAAAGCCGAAGGGAGCATTAAGCAGCAGCAAGCCCAGGGTCACACCGATGATGGCCAGCGGTACCGTGGCCCAGATCACCAGCGGCTGACGCAGGGAGTCGAACAACAGCATGGTGATAATGAACATGAACAGATAGCCCATGGGCAAACTACCGAATACTGCCGTCTGCGCATCCTTCGATGCCTTGTACTCGCCGCCCCATTCCAGTGAATACCCCGGCGGCAATGCCAGCTCGGCAATGGCCGGGCGAATCCGGCGCAGCACCTGATCGGCGGTTTCATCGCCAAGCACATCCGGCTCCGCCTGCACGGTCAGGGTGCGCTTGCGATCGCGCCGCAGGATCAGCGCATTCTCCCACTCGGTGCGGAAGTCGGACACGACCTGGGTAATGGGAATATAGGTGGTGTACACCGGCGACCACACCTGCACATCATTAAGATTATCGGCGCTGAGTCGTTCTTTCTCCGGCGGGCGGGCGACAATCGGCAGCAACTGACTGCCGTCACGATAGAGGCCCACATTGCGGCCACTGAAGTTCAACGCCAGGGTATTATCCAGATCTTCCCGGCTGATCCCGGCACGGCGCGCCTGTGCCTCCTGGAACTGGGGACGAATCACTTTTTCCTGCTGGCGCCAGTCATGGCGAATGCTTTCCAGGCCACCATCCTCGCGCATGATTGCCTGGGCCTTCAGGCCCAGCTCGCGAAGGGTCTGTGGGTCCGGGCCGCTGAAGCGGGCCTCGATGGACGCCGGCGGGCTGGGGCCGATCATCAGCCGTTTCACTTTGGCAAAGGCCTGCAAATGCTCCTCACCGATTAGCTGCCGGGTGGCGGACAGGGCCGCATCAATCTGCTCGCGCTCGCTCACCTGAACAATCAGCTGGGCATAGCTGGGGTAACTTTTCTCCGGGTTGTAGGGCAGCATGAAGCGCTCGGCCCCACGGCCGATGGTGCTGGTCACCCCGGTGACCTCGTCCATGTCCAGTAGCGATGATTCCAGGCGCTCCACTGCTTCGCGGGTGGCGCGGATATCACTGCCCTGGGGCAGCCAGTAGTCCACCAGGAACATGGGCGTATTGGAAGGCGGGAAAAAGGCCTGTTTCACCGCCCCGAAGCCCACCACTGCCACCACCAGCAGAATGCCCATGCCGGACAGGGTCAGCACCCGGTGATGAATGGCCCGGTCCAGCAGGCGTCGATAGATCACGAACAGTTTGCCCTTGTAGGGATCTTCGGCCTCCCCACCCGCGCCACCTACATCCTTGTCGGAGAAAAACAGGTCCGCGAAGAACGGCACCAGGGTCACCGCGGTGATCCAGCTGAGCAGCAATGAAATCAGCAGCACCCAGAAAAGGGTATTGGTGTATTCACCGGTGGCATCCTCGGACAGGCCGATGGGCGCGAACGCCATGATGGCGATCACCGTGGCGCCCAGCAGCGGCCAGATGGTCTGGCGGACGATATCCACCGCCGCCTCCAGTTTTGACATACCCCGCTTCATGCCCACCAGGATGCCCTCGGTGACCACAATGGCATTATCCACCAGCATCCCCAGGGCGATAATCAGTGCCCCCAGGGAAATCCGTTGCAGATCAATGGCCAGCACCTTCATGACGATAAAGGTGCCAAGGATGGTCAGCAGCAGCACCCCGCCCATCAACAGACCGGAACGTACCCCCATGAACACCAGCAACACGGCAATGACGATGGCAATGGCTTCGCCCAGATTGAGCAGAAACGCGCCCACCGAGCTATCCACTTCCTCGGGCTGGTTGTACACCGTGGCCAGTGCCATGCCCGCCGGCCGCTGGTATTCCAGCTCCGCCAGGCGTTGCTCCACCCGCGCGCCGACGTCCACCACATTGACCCCCGTGGAGAAGGAAATCCCCAGGGTCAGGGCGGCGTCACCGTTGAAGCGATAAAGGTGGTCCGGCACTTCCGCATAGCCCCGTTCAATGGTGGCCACATCACGCAAGTAGACCAGCTCATCGGCGCCCGGATCGGAAATCAACAGATCGCCCATGTCCTGTACGGTAGGAAATTCCCCGGTGGGGTAGATGCGGATGTACTCGTCACCGACTCTGACCTTGCCGGCCGGATTCACCGTGTTCTGGGTCTGCAACAGGGAAAAGATCCGCTCCGGGCTGATGCCCAGGGACGCCAGCCGGGTGCGGGAAATTTCCACCAGCACCTGCTCCTGACGCTGGCCTCCCACCACGACTTTGCCCACGCCTTTCACCAACACCAGCTCACGGGTCAGGTAGTCGGCGTAATCCTGCATTTCCTGGTAGCGATAACCGTCTCCGGTGATCGCCATCAAAATGCCGTAGACATCACCGAAGTCATCCAGCACCTGAATGGTACCGACGCCCGGAGGCAGCTCCGGCTGCAGGTCAGTGAGCTTGTGTCGCAGCTCGTCCCAGATCTGCTTGAGCTGGCTGGCCCGGTAGGTGGGCTTCATTTCCACCTGCACCTGGGACAAGCCATTGCTGGAAATGGAGGTGACGTAATCCACGTAGGGCAAGTTCTGGATGGCCATTTCCACCGGCAAGGTGACTTCTTCTTCCACCTGACGCGGCGACGCGCCCGGGTAGCTGGTAATCACCATGGCGGTCTTGATGGTGAACTCCGGGTCTTCCAGCTGGCCAAGGCGGGAAAAGCTGACGATCCCGCCCACCAGCAGAATCAGGGTGAATAACCAGCTCACCACCCGGTGGCGAATGCTGTATGCGGCGATATTCATTACAGCCCCCGCTCTTTCACCAGCTCACGTACCGTCTGCCCCTCTTCCAGATGATGGACGCCGGCACTCACCACCCGGTCTCCGCTGCTCAGGCCATCAAGAATTTCCACGCCTTCACCGACGACCTGCCCCAGGGTGACCGACACGGCCGACACCGTGCCGATATCGTCCTGCGGCTGATAACGCCAGACAAAGGCGCCCTCTTTGCCATCCTGCTTGAACACGGCTTCCACCGGCACCTGCAGGCGCTCGTCAGCCGCCTTGCGAATCTGGCTAAGATCAATGGCCACGTCCACGCTCATTCCCGGCAGCACCACCTGCCCTTCCGGGTTGGCCATGGTCAGGGTGATGTTGTAGGTCTGGGTGCGCGCATCGGCGCTGGCTTCGTGTTCCTTGTAGCTGGCCTTGAAGGTGCGGTTGGGCGCTCCTTCAAAGCGCACCGTAGGCTGGTAGTCCTCCCCCTTGCGCAGGTTGGTAAAGAAGCGTTCGGAGACGGCGAACTCGATGTCGATGTTGTCATCACCTTGCAAATAGAGAATCGGCTCCTTGGCCTGCACAAACTGGTAATTCTCCACTTCGGTGCGCGCCACGGTGCCCGCGTAGGGCGCCTTCAGCCGGGTGTATTCCACATTGTCACGGGCCATGCTCAGGGCGGCCCGGGCCTGACGACGTTTGGCCTGCAACTCGTCGAACTGGGCTTCGGAAATCACCCCGCGCTCACGCAAGCTGATCGCCCGCTGATACTGGCTCTCGGCAAGATCGTACTGGGCCTGGCGATCGGCCAGCTGGTTATTGAAATCCGCCGGATCCAGGGCCGCCAGCAACTGCCCTTTCTTCACCTGTTCACCGGCACGCACCGGCAGCTTGACCAGCTGCCCGGACACCCGGAACGCCAGCTGCGAGCCTTCCGTGGCGACCACCCGCCCCGGGTAGTGGCGCAGTTGGCCGGCACCGTCACCGTTCACCGTGTACAGCTTCACCGGCTGCGGTAAAGGCGCCTGCGCCGGCGGCTCATCGCCACATCCCGCCATCACCAGAGACAGGCCAACCAGTGCCCAGAAACGTGCCATGCGTGCTCTCCCAGTGTCATGGTACTTATCAGTACCAATTATCACATACCTTGCCGAATGTTGGTGGACCCAATTCATGACCTTAACGAATTCTGACCTGAAATAACTGTGGTGTCTTTGTGTAGGACCCCGGCGAGCCACCTTTAGCCTTTTAACGCAGCCGCAATGTTGCCGGGGGATCTTCTTCCGAATGATGGGACCATAACCCTGAATCCCTGACCACCAACGCCGATTGCGTAGGGTGCACTGAGCCTAAGGCGAACTGCACCATCAAGCGCCGGATCGGTGCAGTTCGCCTTAGGCTCAGTGCACCCTACGTCTTGCAAAGCGGCGGAGATTTACCATAAAAAAAGGGCCGACAGGAGTCGGCCCAAGGGGGGGAAGAAGGTGCATGGCGGGTGGGTCCACCCAGCCCGCCGTGCGGTGACGGTGAGCGCGTCACGGGGTTGCTCTTTGTGATGCCTGCGGCCTGATCAGGCCTTGAGCCAGGCGTCCAGCTCGTCGGCGCCGCCAATGCGTTCGCCTTCGATATACACCTGCGGCGTAGTGCCGGCACCGGTTACCGCGGCCAGGGAGCTGTAGCTCAGGCCCCGGCTGCCCAGTTCGATTTCTTCAAACGCGTAGCCGTTTTCTGCCAGCGCCTTCTTCGCGCGGGTGCAGTGCGGGCAGCCCGGCTTGGTGAAAACGGTTACCCGCTTGGGCAGGGCCGCTTCGCCATTGATGTAATTGAGCATGGTGTCCGCATCGGAGACCTCGAACGGGTCGCCGGGCTTTTCCGGCTCGATGAACATACGATCGATCACCCCGTCTTTAACCAGCATGGAATAGCGCCAGCTACGCGGCCCAAAACCGAGATCCTGCTTGTCCACCAGCATGCCCATCTTGTCGGTGAACTCGCCGTTGCCATCCGGAATGAAGCGGATATTGCCGGCAGACTGGTCACCGGCCCAGGCGTTCATCACAAAGCCGTCGTTGACGGACAGGCAGACAATGTCGTCCACACCGTTGGCTTTCAGCACCGGCGCCAGTTCGTTATAGCGGGGCAGGTGCGTGGAAGAGCACGTCGGGGTAAAGGCGCCCGGCAGGGCGAACACCACCACCGTTTTTCCCTGGAACAGGTCATCGGTGGTCACGTCCTGCCATTCATTCCCTTCACGGGTACGGAAGGTGACTTGGGGGACACGTTGCCCTTCGCGATTTTCCAGCATGCTTGCACTCCTTGTGCCAATTAGAGGGTGACTCGTTTGATATGCGATCAATAATAGTCACCCTCTATTCATCCGAAAAACGAATTACTTCTATCTTTACGATTGCCTTTATCTATCAGTCCAGATGGGCGGACAGCATCCAGGCCGCCTTCTCGTGAATCTCGATACGGTCGCTGGCTACGGTGGAGGAACCTTCATCCTCGTGCTCGCCAGCCAGCTTCAGCACCCGGTTGGCCTGCTCGGCAACGGTACGGTGGTCTTCCGTCAGCTCACGAATCATGTCACTGGCAGACGGGTCGCCCACCGCATCCTTCACCGTGGACAACTTGGCAAACTCTGCATAGCTGCCCGGCGCCTTCCAGCCCAGTGCCCGAATGCGTTCGGCAATAGTGTCTACCGCCAGGGCCAGCTCGGTGTACTGTTGCTCGAATAACAGATGCAGGCTGTGGAACATGGGGCCAGTCACGTTCCAGTGGTACTTGTGGGTTTTCAGGTAAAGCGTGTAGCTCTCGGCCAGTAACTTGCTCAACTGCTCGGCAACCTGCTTGTTGTGTTCAATCATTGCGTGGCTCCTTGCTGTGCAAATGTGACGAGGGATTGTTTCCACTCTTCTCTACATGGCTTTCAGAACAGGAACTTCAACCCTGCTCCGCCACGAGTCGGAATTACTGTAACGCCACACCCACGTGACCAACAGAAAATTGCTTTCATCACATCGATAGAAAACGCTGATCTGCGCGACTGTCCAAAATTCACGCTTTACAGGCGCCTTTAGCGCTCGGCATGATGCAGTCTCCTCTAACCGCAAGAAGACCTCGTCAATGACCGCAACCCCGCAACCGGAAACGGATTACTCACTTCTGGAAGAATGGTTGAACGGCTTGACGCACGGCATCGGCGCCGCCCTGAGTGTCGCCGGCACCGTGATACTGATCGTTGCCGCCAGCCTGCAGGGCGATCCCTGGAAAATTGTCGGTTTCAGTATTTTCGGTGCCAGCCTGATTCTGCTCTACAGCGCCAGCGCCCTGTACCACAGCCTGCGCAACCCGAAGTGGCGTGCGGTGTTCAAGATGCTCGATCACTGCGCCATCTATGGGTTGATCGCCGGCACCTACACGCCCTTCCTGCTGGTGAATCTGCGCGGCCAGACCGGCTGGATCCTGTTCGCCGTGATCTGGACACTGGCGCTCATCGGCATCGGCCTGAAGGCCATGTACGGGCACCGTTTCAAACTGATGCGGGTGGGCATTTACCTGGCCATGGGCTGGCTGATCCTGTTCGCCTCCGGGGAACTGACCACTAAATTGAACGAGGTCGGCTTCTGGCTGATCTTGGCCGGCGGTATCACCTACACTGCCGGGGTGATTTTCTACCTGGCCGACCGCTTCATTCCCTTCAACCACGCCATCTGGCACCTGTTCGTAATGGGCGGCAGTGTCTGTCATTTCTTCGCCGTCTACTACGGAGTGCTGCCGGTCTAGGGCCGGACCTTTGCGAAAAAACATCAGATCACTTGCATGACTCTGATCATTCATTATATATTTTATTTAAATATATTTTATGGAAGTGTCATGCGAACTCTGGATATGGATGCCCTGCGCGATAACGCCACAGAAGCCAGTCAGCTGCTCAAGGCGCTGTCGCACCCGGACCGGCTACTGCTGCTCTGCCAGCTCACCGACGGCGAGCGCAGCGTCAGCGAGCTGGAAGAGTTGGTTGGCGTTTACCAACCCTCCCTGTCCCAGCAGCTGGGCGTCTTGCGCCGGGAGGGGCTGGTAGCCAGTCGCCGGGACGGCAAGCAGATGCACTATTCCATTGCCGACCCCAAGGCCCTGGCCGTGCTGGAAACCTTGTACGCCCTTTTTTGTGGAGAGCTCCAATGACGATCGACTGGACGGCCTTTACCCCCTGGTCAGCCCTGGCCGGTGGCGCCCTGATCGGGCTGGCCGCCGCCCTCTTTATTCACGCCAACGGCCGCATTGCCGGCATCAGCGGCATCGTCGGCGGGCTGTTGCGGCCCGCTGCCGGTGACCGCGCCTGGCGGCTGGCCTTTGTATTGGGCATGGTTGCCGCTCCGCTGCTGTGGAGCCTGGTGGCCACCTTGCCGCCGCTGATCATCGCCGCAGACTGGCCCCTGCTGATTGCGGCCGGCCTGATCGTCGGCATCAGCACCCGCTATGGCGCCGGTTGCACCAGCGGGCATGGGGTCTGCGGCATATCGCGGCTGTCTCCACGCTCCCTGGTCGCCACCCTGGCATTCATGGGCAGCGGCTTTGTCACCGTTTTTGTGGTGCGCCATTTGCTGGGAGGTGCGGTATGAACCGTTCGCAACTGAGTGCCTTCGTCGTCGGCCTGATTTTCGGAGTCGGTTTGTTGCTGGCCGGCATGGCCAACCCGGCCAAGGTACTGGCCTTTCTCGATCTGGCCGGCGACTGGGACCCATCCCTGGCGCTGGTGATGGTGGGCGCCATCGCGGTGGCGTCGGCAGGCTTTGCCCTGACCCGGGGCCGCAGCCTGGCCTGGAGTGGTGACCCCATCCAGATTCCCGGTAACCGCAAACTGGACCGGCGCCTGGTACTCGGCTCACTGGGTTTCGGGGTGGGCTGGGGGTTGGCGGGCTTTTGTCCGGGACCGGCGCTGGTGGCACTGGGCACCGGCAGCCTCAAGGCGGTGATTTTCGTCGCCGCCATGGTGGCAGGCATGGCTGCCTTTGAATGGCTGGAAAAGCGCAAGAGCGCGTAAAGGCAGCTGCAAGCTACAAGCCTCAAGCTACAAGGCGCGGCAATGGCTTTCAGGTTCTGAAAGGCCATGCCCGCGCCCGATCCTAAAATCGCGGGCTGCGAACTTGCCGCATATCCCGACCTTGACCTCGTTGCAGCTTGAAGCTTGTAGCTTGTAGCTCGGCTTTCTACAGCAGGGCTTCAATATCCTTGCGGATCGCTTCCGGCTTGTCGGTGGGTGCGTAGCGCTTGATCACCTTGCCATCGCGGTTGATCAGGAACTTGGTGAAGTTCCATTTGATCGCCTTGCTACCCAGCACACCGGTAGCTTCGTTTTTCAGGTAGGCGTACAGCGGGTGGGTGTTGTCACCGTTCACGTCGATCTTGTCGAACATGGTGAAACTGACCCCGTAGTTCTTCTCGCAGAAGGCGCCGATCTCGTCCGCCGCGCCGGGCTCCTGCTTACCGAACTGGTTGCAGGGAAAGCCGAGAATCTCCAGGCCTTTTTCCTGCAGGTCGTCATACAGGGCTTCCAGGCCCTTGTACTGGGGCGTGAAGCCGCACTTGCTGGCCGTGTTCACAACCAGCAGCACCTTGCCTTTAAAGTCGGCCAGCGCCTTGTCTTCGCCACTCAGAGTAGTGGCGGTGTAATCGTAAATCCCCATTGTGTCTCCCATAACAAAACAAACGCCCAGCGGCGCGATGTCGTAACTTAGAGCCTGTTCGGAGTCTATACGCAACCGTGCCGGAGTGCATTTTGTCTCCAGGTGGTGCTTGCGACTGTACCGTGCAGCCATTCCCATCAGAACCCTGTCGCCGGTGCGCTGCGAGCCAGGGGTCATTTTCAGCGGCAACGCGGCGGCGTGTGGGATTCCCGAAAGCGCTTGCCGCGAGCCGCAATGCCCGGGGCGGCCTATTCCCGGTACAGGGCATCAACCAGGGCGTCAGCCACGGCCTGGCTCGATTGCGGGTTCTGCCCGGTGATCAGTCGCCCGTCCGCCACCGCATGGCTGACAAACTTGTCTGCCAGATCCAGTTTGGCACCCAGCTCTTCCAGGCGCGTGGCGAGCAGGAAGGGCATCACCTCATCCAGACCCACTTCCCGCTCTTCTTCATTGGTAAAGCAGGTCAGTGTGCAGTTCTGCACCAGCGGGGTGCCATCTTCATTGCGCAGCCCCACCAGCGCCGCCGGACCATGGCAGACCGCGCCAAGCAAGCCGCCCTGAGCCCAGGTACGCTCCATCACCGCCGCCACCAGCGGGTGATCGGGCATATCGAACATGGCGCCGTGACCACCGGGCACAAAGACACCGGCAAAACCGTCTTCCCAGATCTCTTCCAGGGGCCGGGTGTCCTGCAGGGCAGCAATGGCTTCGGTCCATTCGGCCTTCTGCTCATCATCCGGCACGGAATTGGGGTCCACCGGGATCTTCCCGCCCCGGGGGCTGGCCACTACCACCGGAATATTCTTCTCCCGGAACAGCAACCAGGGCACCGCGAACTCTTCCAGCCACAGGCCGGTCTGCTGCCCCTGGCCCATTTGCGCCGCACTGGTAACCAGCATCAGCAGGGGTTTATCCAGATTCATTACGCCTCCTGTTCGTGTTCAACTGCGTTCCTGTTCTGTTCATCCCAGCACGGCCCATGGCAACATGCTGTGATTGATTCTTCTCACGTTGGGTGCGACGGCGTTTTTCATCAAGCCCGCAGGCGGATTTTTTTGTATGGACTGGCACCAGTTACTCAACAAGGCCCGACTGGGCGGACGCAGCGCCAAGGATGAAAGCGGCCGCACCGCCTTCCTGCGCGACCACGACAAGATCATCTTCTCTGGCGCCTTCCGGCGGCTGGCACGCAAAACCCAGGTACACCCGCTGGCCACCAACGACCATGTCCACAACAGGCTTACTCACTCTCTGGAAGTCTCCTGCGTGGGCCGCACCCTGGGCATCCGTGTGGGCGAACGGCTGCAACAAAGGAAGCTGCTGCCGGACACGGTCAGCGCTACCGACTTTGGCGACATCGTTCAATCCGCCTGCCTGGCCCACGATATTGGCAACCCGCCGTTCGGGCACACCGGTGAGCGCGCCATCCGCGCCTGGTTTCAGGAACGGGGCCAACGCTTCCTCGCCATGCTGGCGCCGGAGCAACAAAGCGATCTGACCTTTTTTGAAGGCAATGCCCAGGGCTTTCGCATCATCACCAAGAGTGAATATCACCAGTACGACGGCGGTATGCGCCTGACCTATGCCACACTGGCCACCTTTCTCAAGTACCCCTGGCTGTCCGTCGATGCCACCGACAGCAACGGAGCCAGCAGCAAGCCCGGTAAGTACAGCGCCTTTGTGTCGGAGGCCGATGCCTTTCGGGAAGTGGCCGTTGCCACCGGCCTGCGGGAAATTTCCTCTGGCCGCTTCTGCCGTCACCCACTGGCCTATTTGATGGAGGCCGCCGACGACTTCTGCTACGCCATTATCGATCTGGAAGATGGCCTGGAAATGGACCTGCTGCACTGGGACGAAGTCTATGCCCTGCTGCAACCGGCTTTGCCGGATACCCCCGAGGTGCGAGACCTGATCCATTCCGACCTGCGCGACGGCCGCAAGGCCGCCTTGTTACGGGGCAAGATCATCGAGCGTTTTATTGAAGCCGGCGTGGAAGCTTTTGTCGCCAACCACGACAACCTGCTAAGCGGAAAAATGGAAGGTGATCTGATCAGCCACTGCGAACCGGCGGTGCGCGATGTGGTGGAAAACGCCAAGCAACTGGCACGCTCGAAAGTGTTCGAGCATCCACGAAAAATCGAATTGGAAATCGGCGCCTTCGAAGTGATGGGCGCGCTACTGGACGGCCTGATTGAAGCGGCGGTGTCCCATGCCTGTGATAGCGCCCGGAACTATCGCCATGAACGTATCATCGACCTAATCGGCCGACACAGTTTTCCGGAGAATCTGGCGACACTGCCGGAACAGGAAAGGATTTATCAGTGCATCATGCGGGCACTGGATTTTCTTGCCGGCATGACAGACAACTACGCGACCTATCTGGCCAAGCAGTTTTCAGGAATGGCGGAAACGCGGTATTGAAAAAAACCGGGGCTGCGGATGCAGCCCCGGTTTCTGAAAGTTACTGCTTGATCAAAAAGGCAATGTTGGTGAAGTCATAAATTGGCTCACCATCGGTTGTCACCGTATCTTTCTGACTCAAGATCAGCATCTTCGGGCCGGCCTTTTGCAGCACCACGGTATCGTCCGGGCCAAGCGTCAGGGTGACGGTGGAACCGTCATCGCTCCAGGTGCCGTTGAGCGGCTCCGAACCTGTGTTGCCGAAATCCGGATCAAATGCATCTCGGCATCCCTCCACACCACAATCGCCATTCACGGTCGAAAACAGGGTAGACCGATTTTCATTGATCGTACCGGAAAAATCACCGTTCGCAGACAGCGTAAAGCTACCCGTGGAGCTGAAACTGGAAATTTCCGAGTAAGCTTCGGTCAGCCCCGTTCCACTGTTGGCCGCCAATTCAATTGCCAACTCGACAAAGGTATAGGAACCCTCAACACTGCCATCATCCACAGCCGATTCCAACGCATCGAGACGCTGAGAGTTGTCATTGATTGCAGCGATAAGCGCAGCGAAATTGCCATTCACTTCGCTGGCAACCGCCGGTGAATCAGCAGTAAAAACCGTTGTATCCGTACCCTCAACCACTTCCGATGCCATTACATTCGCACTCATCAGTGCAGCGGTGAGGCCAGTCAGAATAAATTTTTTCATCTCTATTATCCTCTATAGATTTCGTGCTTTAACCAACGGCCTCACTGCCAGTTGGCTTGATCCCAATTGAATTGATCCCAGACTGCATCTGGTATGCCACCGTTACAGGCAGCGGCATTGGCATCCGGAACACAGGGGTCTGCATCGTCCGGATCTGCCACGTTGGCGCCAAAGCCATCACTATCCGCATCCACACTTTCGGTAGAGTCTTCCGGAAAAGCATCGGTGTTGTCGCCCACGCCATCACCGTCCGAATCAGTGGTTTCGGTGGAGTCATTGGGGAAGGCGTCCGCGTTGTCGCCCACACCATCGGAATCGCTGTCCTGGGTTTCGTTGGGGTCATCCGGGAAGGCATCCGCAATGTCACCCACACCGTCGTTATCCGTGTCTGTGGTTTCATTCGGATCATTGGGGAAAGCATCTGCGTTGTCCCCCACACCATCGTTATCGGTGTCAGTGGTTTCGCCAGCATCATTGGGGAAGGCGTCGCCATTATCCCCCACACCGTCACTGTCAGAGTCCGTGGTTTCTGCCGGGTCTTCAGGGAAATCATCTGCATTGTCCCCGACGCCATCTTCATCCGTATCTGTGGTCTCAGAAGGATCGTTCGGGAAGGCATCAGCATTATCCCCTACGCCATCCTCATCCGTGTCCACGGTTTCGGTGGGATCTTCCGGGAAGGCATCCGCGTTATCACCCACGCCATCTTCATCAGTATCGACAGTCTCGGTGGGATCTTCCGGGAAGGCGTCACCGTTGTCCCCCACACCATCACCATCAGTATCGACAGTCTCGGTGGGGTCTTCAGGGAACACATCGGCATTATCACCGACGCCGTCCTCATCGGTATCAGTGGTTTCCGCAGGATCATCCGGGAAAGCATCCGCACCATCGACAACGCCATCTTCGTCGCGGTCCGGATCAAAGGGCGCAGCATCCTGCTCGTTGATCAAGCCGTCGCCATCAATATCCGCATCGCTGCTGTCCGGCGTACCGTCCTGGTCAATATCACTTTCCACTTCCGCCGGCTCCACCACTGTGGTGGTGTTTTGTGCCGTGGTGGTATCCGCGTCCACACCGGTATCTTCGGTTTCAGTGGCAACCACCGTTGCAACCTGCGAGACGGTTGTAGTGGAACCCGGAATGGTCAGCGAGGAAGGATCCTGGGTGACTTCGGCAGCCACATCGGCGATGTTGGAGAAGGTCGAGATGGCTTCACCGCCACTCTGTCCATCTACCTGGCCGTCGTTGAGATCCTCCGACAGGGCCGCAAACATGGAGTCTGCGGTTTCGGTGCTGTTGGGATCCGCTGTCCTGGCGGTTTCTGCCATATCTGCCATCAGTGCCGCCACCGCTTCCACCGCAGTCCGCAACTTGACCACCTGCTCCTGATCATCCTGATCGCTGGTGATCAGAGGCGGGGAAGACAACAGATCTACGCTGTCATCCAGCAGGCCAAAGCCGAACTGGCTGCGTACCTTGCTTTTGGCCAGCTTCAATGCTGCCGCCCATTCATCTGCGGTCACCGTGCCATCATCGTCACCGGCAAAACCATTAGCAGAGCTGTCTGCGTTGGCCAGCGCCATGTTCACCACCAGGGTACTCAACGGCGTCGGATAGTTGGTTTCCCCGGCGGCTACCGCCTCGGCAGAGGTCACTGACAACAAACGGGTAATCACCGGTGCCTGGCCAGTGGTCAGGTCAACGGTGTCGCCGTCGGCCCGCACCTCAACCAGAACCTCGCCGGTGGCTCCCTCAGGAATACTGACACCGGTAAAGGCTGCACTGGCATCGGTAGCACCGGTATCAAGTTGAGGTCCTGCCCCGTCCTGTGCATTGACATCCAGCTGGTACAGCGTGACCGCGGCATTGGCCAGCGGCCCTTTGACAGCGCTGCCCTTCATGGCAGTACCGCCACCAGGCGGCCCCGATGAGCCTCCTCCCCCACCACTGCTGCTGTCGCTACCGCCACACCCGGTAATAGCAACCGCTACCGCCAGGCTGGCGCCCCGTAATAATGCCCTCATAGCCTTTTCTCCCTTATTCCCCGAGAACGGAAATATCAGGCTAGCGGTCGACCGAAAGCCGCGCATCCCCCAAATTGGGTATCAAAATAATCATCGGCATTAACCCGGCAGAACCGAAAGCTGAGGTAATATTTATCGGAAATATGGCTTTATCCCCCATATGGGGGATGCGCGCCTGTCTTGGCCTGCTCAATACTTGTAGCTAACGACTTCGCGCGGGTGAGGGTCAGGGGACGCCCCGCACGACACCAAAAAGCATCCATCCAACGGGGAAGTTGATGGTCAACACGTTTACGCCTGCTGTTTCAGGGGAACACCCCCTTCATGCCTGCAAGAAATTCCTGCTACCACTGATCGGAGCCGGCCTGTTGAGCGCCTGCGCCACCGGGCCCAAGCAATATGCCGTGACACCGCTGGACCCGGCCAAACAGGAGTACGTGGCCAGCCAGCCCGCTGCCCTGCAGCCCGCCTGGCGCAAGCTGTTTCAGGAAGGGCGCCGCAATGAAGTGCTGAACCTGATGGAAATCGGTGCCACCGCGTTCAAGACCGGGGATCTGGATACCGCCCGACGCATCCTGGATGAGGCCATCGCCAATATCGAAAGCGTCTACGCGGACAACGATGCCGCGCGAAAGGCACGCAGCCTCTGGTACGAAGAAGGGGAAAAGGAATTCAAGGGCGAGCCCTATGAACGCTCCATGGTCTATTACTATCGCGGCCTGATTTACCTGATCGATGGCGATTACGGTAATGCCCGCGCCACCTTCCTCAATGGCCTGCTGCAGGATGCCTTCGCCGAAGAAGAGCAGCACACCACCGACTTTGCCTCACTGGTCTATCTGGCCGGCTGGGCGGCGCGACTGGATGGCAACGAGCGTCTCGCCGGCGAGCATTTCGAGGAATACCGCCAGTTCCGCCCCGACGGCCCGGTCCCCGATGACAGCGACAACACCCTGATCGTGGCCGAAACCGGCACCTCCCCACGCAAACTGGCCGACGGCGTCGGTCACTATGAGCTGGTCTACCGTCGCGGCAAGGGCTTTACCGAGAACCGCGCAACGATTTCCGGTGATGACCTCGATCAGAACCTCTACCCGGCGGAAGATGTGTTCTTCCAGGCTTCCACGCGTGGCGGCCGGGCGGTGGATCGCATCATCGAAGGCAAGGTGCAATTCAAGCAGACCACCGGCAACGTGGGCGACGCCATGACCAGCCTCAGCGACAACAGCCTGATTACCGGCATCGCCGCCGGCGCCGGTGGCGGCCTTGCCGCCGGCTTCAACACCATTACCGCCATTGGTGTCGCCGCCCAGGGCATGTCTGCTCGCGCCAAGACACGGGCTGACACTCGCTACTGGAGCAGCCTGCCCGACACCCTGCACTTGGGCAGCGCCCGGCTTTCCCCGGACACCCAGAACGCCAGTGTCACCTTCACCAACAAGGCCGGTATCACCCAGCCGCCGGGCAGCAAACCCGCCCGCATTTTCTTCGACAAGAATGGCAACGGCGTCATTTTCGCCAGTGCCCGCTAACTCACGTTAAGGAGAACACCATGCACGCGAAATTCGCCCTTGTCGCCGGTCTGCTGGCCGGCTCCTTGCTGGTCGGCTGCCAGAGCAGCAGCAAGCTGGAGCATGAACAACGCACCGCGCCGACTACCTACAACAGCGTCACATTCACCGATTACGACCTGAATCGTAATTTCAGTGGCGGCATTCCCGGCCCGCACAAGGTGTTCCGCTTTACCGCCGAAAAGCATGGCATTCGCCGCACACCGGCCAACACCTCGGAAGTCTTTGTCGTCCTGCGTAACCACACCGATTACAACGGCATCCTCGAAGCGCGCACCCAGTTCTTTGACCAGTCCGAGATTCCCACCGATGTGGAACCGCGCTGGCAGCGAGTGGTGGTACCGGCCAACTCCACCAGTGTCTATCTGGAAAAATCCACCACCACCGCGCAACTGAAATACCGGGTGGAAGTGAGGCAGGCAAAATGAAAACTTTCGTTGCTCTCGCCCTACCCCTTGCCTGGCTGGCAAGCAGTCAGGTTCTCGCTCAGCAGGATCACCCCGCCACCGAGATGATGGCGCCGGCTCAGGTCCCCATGAGCGAGGAAGCCTACGCGGAAAGCCTGCGTGATCAGTCCCAGCGCCCGCCTGAACAAGACGTCATCAGCCGTTTTCGTCAGGCCTTTCCCGACCAGGGGAAACCGCGTATTGCCGTATTCTGGAATCGTGAATTCCCCAGCCGCGTCAGCGACTGGTACAGCCACTACCGCGGCAGTCTCAATGCCAAGGGCCAGCTCAGCGTCACCGGCAAGGAGGCCCGCGAAGAAAAAGGCCGCGCTACCCTGACCATGGAACAGGAAAGCCGCGGCGGGCTACGTACCAGCGATCGCAACGCCATTGCCATGGGTTTGCAGGGCGGGCTTATCAGCGCCTTCAAGCAAGGCGGCGCCACCGTCATTGATCAAGCCATGGCCCAGCGCATCACCGATAACGCCCTGGAAGACGGCACCTTCGAACGCGCCTCGCCGGATCAGTTGCGCCTGCAGATGCGCGCTCTGTCCCAGCAAGCGGATTATGTACTGGAACTGGTGGTAGGCAGCGAATTTGACCGCGATGGCCTCTACCAGGTGCGCGTGCTGTCCGTGAAAGATGCCAGCGTGCTCGCGGTTTTCAACACCGATGGCAAACCGCCAGGCAGTGAAGACCAACATGCCTGGGTGGTGGCTGAAAGCGGCTTCGAAAAGCGCGATCGCCCGCAGCCCATGAGCGCCACCGGCAAGGAAATTGCTCTGCACACCATGGCCCAGATGAGCCAGTAAGCACCTTATTTATCCACGAATTCCATGAGGGGAACACCATGAAAGCTTTCAAACCCATCGCCATCCTCGGTGCCGCTGTGCTGGTCAGCGCCTGTGCGCCGTCGCGGGTCGATAACGCCGCCGGACAGCCTTCCGTATACCAGGACGTAGGCAGTGCCGGACGGGTTCAGGGGGTCGGTATCGAATCCCAGGACGTGGTCGCCATGACCGACAAAATGATGCGCAGCCTGCTATCCAATCCCATGGTCTCCAACCGCCCTACCCCGCCCCGGGTATTGATTGATATGGAAGGTTTCAAGAACGAAAGCACCTCGGTGATCAACCTCAACATGCTTGCCAAACGGCTGCAAATCGAGCTCACCCGTGCCGCCAACGGCCGCATGGTGTTCGTGAATCGCCAGAACCTGGCGGCAATTCAGAAAGAGCGCGAAATCAAACGCGAAGGCCTGGTGGATGGTGGCACCATCCGCAAGACCCAGGCCACCGCCGGGGTCGACTACCAGATGTTCGCCACCATCACCTCCCAAGACGCCATTGATCGGCAAAGCCAGATGCGCCAGCGCTACCACTACATTTCTTTCGAAATGGTAGACATGGAGCTGGGCACCTTGGTGTGGGGCGACGGCTTTGAAATGAGCAAGGCCACCCAAGACAACATTCTTTACCGCTAACCCTTTTACTGTCCTCGGGCGCCACGGGAACGACCGCCCGCAGGGACAGGTATTATCAGGAGACACCATCATGGAACGTATTTTTACCTGCATCCGCTTGGGGGCGGTCGTGCTGGGTTCTGCACTACTGGGCGCCTGCGCCTCCAATTATCAACAAGGCAGTACAAGCAGCCCCGCCGTGACCACCGTCAACGGCCGGGTAACCACCTCTACGGACACCAGCGCCTACCAGGCACAGGTACTTCAGGCGAGCCAAAACGGTCAGACCGCCTGCGTCAAGGCTGAGGTACAGTCCGGCAAGATGGTCTACCACTCCACTATCGCCCCTGCAGGCAGCTTCCAGGTGCAGCCCCAGCACGGTACCGATGCCTGGCGCTGTGTGGATTACAGCAATGGTGGCCAACATGTCTGGGCCCTGCTTGATACGAACGCCACCGGCACGTCCGATGCCGTCGTCAACGCGGAGCCCCTTGGCAAGGGCCTGCTTGGTATTCGCATACACCAGACCGAAGACAAGCACTTCCTGAAAGTGGACAGCCTGGTGCCGTTGAGCGCAGCAGAAGAAAGTGGCCAGCTACAGAGCGGCGACCTGATCGTGGCCATCGGTGAAGGCAAGGACGGGGAAATGATCCCGACCAGTGGCCAGACCCTGCAACAGCTGGTTGCACGCATGCGTGGCGAGCCCGGCACTTTTGCACGCCTGAGCATCATGTCACCCAGCAGCGCAGGCACCCGCGATGTGATTCTGGAACGCCGCGAACAGACAGCCGAACAGCAGGCCGCCATCCAGCAACAACAGATCGATGCCCTGGCGCTCAAAGACAACAGCGGCAAATTCCTGTCGCCCTATACCAGTGATGGCGTTACCGCCGAATGGGTCAACAAGACCATCAACGTGTCCATGGGCAAGGCCACCGGGTCGGCCGTGGGCGGCGTTGCCGGCGCCTACGCGGCCAACAAGGTACTGGAAAACGTCCCCTTCGGCGGCATGCTGGGCGGCTTTCTCGGCTCCAAGGCCGGCAAGGCTGTAGGCGGCAACACGGCGCTGGAAGCCTCCGGTGGCTGGGACTTCATTCGCAGCAGCTCGGACCTGTCTTTCAACTCCATGAATGACATGGCCCGCTGGCTTGCCACCACCCACCGCAACAAGAGCAACTTTGTGGACGTGATCAAGGCCGCAGACAAAATCTACCCCGGTCTGCAAACCGCCGTGGCCAATTCGGCACGCTAACCAAGGAGCTTGTCATTCATGTCCATACGATGCATTTACCGCTTCACCCTGATCATGGCCAGCCTGCTCCTTGTTAGTGGCTGCATGTCCTATCGATATGTGCCGACAGAGGGAGCAACCCCTGCCGAAATGGATAGCACCCCATTGCCAGTGGCTTTTCAGGTTGAGCCTCCCACTGTGACTGGCAACCCACGGATGGCTAAAAATAATCCGGAATGGAAGAAAATAGCCACTGCCATCGAAAGCTCAATGACGTCGCAGGCACAAGGGTTGTCCGCCGACGCACCGGCAAGTCAGTCTCCGTACTTGTCTGTGCACATGGAGAATTCCAACGTCAAAATGAACTGGGGCCATTTCCTGATGTATATCGCTTCGCTGTTCACACTGCCGAGCAGTTCTGATCTGCAATTTGACAGCGAGCTCACCGTGGAAGCAGGGGGCGAAACGCTCTTCGCTTCCCAGGCCAACGGCAGCATACGCAGCTATATCTCAGTCTATTCTCCGTCCGCTCTTTTCGTTGGGAAAAAAGATCCGGCCATTGCTTCCCAGGCACTGACCAACGACATGATGGGGCGCCATCGACAAGCGCTGGAACAATGGGTTGCTGCGGAAAAGCAACAGTATGATCAGGAAGTCGCAGGTAAAGACATACTCGAGCAGCGCCAGTGGCTGATCGATAATCCTCGCAGCCTGTTTGCCGGTGAGATTCTCGGCAATCTGGCCAGCCACACGCCGCGTCGTGACACCCTGGGCTGGCACCAGGAAAACGTGTCCCTGTTCCCGGGCTACCTGGCCTTCCTGTCTGAAGAGGATGCACTGTGGTTTGTTGGGCCTGATGGCCAGCGGGTGATTGATCTGGTGGACGCTGCCAAGGGTGGCACCAGCCAGTCAATCCTGGCTGCCCAGGTGGAAACACAGGGCCCCTATAAAGTGTTCAGTGACGAGGAGATTCGTCGCCTGCGCAAGAGCGGGCTGTCCAGCGACCTGATTGCCGCCATGATCCGCAGCAACGGACAGCAGTCCGCACCGGTCTCCAGCGTTGCCAGCACGGCCCCTGTCTCCCCTCAGGATAACGTGGCCGCCCTGCTTATTCCGGACAACAGCGGTGAATACATGAACCCCTGGACCAGCGATGGCGTGCTGGCAGAGTGGGTCGACAAGGCCATCAATGCCAAAATGGGTAGCGCCATCGGTTCTGCCGCCGGCGCCTATGCGGCGCAGAAAGCGCTGGATAACGTGCCTTTCGTTGGTGGCTTCCTGGGCTCCAAGGTTGGCAAGAAAGTCGGCCACTCAGCCGCCATCAGCGCTTCCGGCGGCATGGAATACATCCGCGAGACGTCCGATCAGTCCTTTCGCAACCTGGATGACATGGCCCGCTACCTGAAAGCCGTCCATGCAAACAACGGCAACTTTCAGGATGCCGTCAAGGCCGCCGATGCCATCTACCCCGGGTTGATGCAGTCCCTCGCGTCCTCAGAGTAACAGGCTCCATCGCGCCCGCCCCGGCACAGCGGCCGGGGGTGCGGCGCACTCCCCTCTCAGCCCCCTCCCCCCAGCGCTTCCCGGGCACCGCCATGCCCTCTTTATCCCGCGCCAGTGCCGCTTAACGTAACGATTACAGCCCGGCTGTGAAAATTTGCTAAGGTAATAAACAGGGATGACTGGGACACCCACATGGATATCGAACAAAAACAATGGGATGCGTTGATCGGCCGCATCTACGAAACCGCTCTGTCACCCGGGGACTGGGGCGAATTGCTGGAACCCATGGTCGACTGGTGTCAGCAGCAACAGCAGGATATGGCCACCATGGAATCCCTGCTTGGGCATCTTGATCGTGCCGTGCGCAGCAGCAATCACATGCACTCCCAGGAAGACCAGAACCACCTGCTCAATGACATGACCAATCGTCTGCCCTGGCCCATGCTGATGCTGGATGACCAGCTGCATGTGGTAAAACACAACTCGGCAGCAGACCGCATCATGGCCTCTGGCCCACTCCGCATGGCCGATGGCGGCGCACTGATGCTCAGCGACCCCAAGCTCAAACAGCAACTGCAGCAGGTAGTGCGCCTGCAACGGGGCCGTGACAGCCAACTGTTGCACTCCGAGCAGGAGAAACTGGTGCTGCTGTGCATGCCGGTATTCCGCTCGGACGCGCCCGATGACGTGTCACGCATTACCACCGTGGTCTGGGTCTTTGCCGACCGCAGCGTCGCCGCGCCCTCGGTCCGGTCACTGGCGGACCTGTTCGGTATCTCACCGGCAGAAGCCCGTTTGCTGCATCTGCTTTGCAAGGTGGGAAACCTCAGTCAGAGCGCCGAACTACTTTCCGTCAGCGTGCATACCGCTCGCACCCAACTCAAATCGATCATGGGAAAAACCGGCATCAGCAGTCAGGTCGCCCTGGTCAGCCGGGCCATGAGCCATGCGTTGCTGGCGACCCCGACCCTCGCCACCCATGATGGTCGCGAAGAGCGCTTTATGGTGCTGCCCGACAATCGGGTACTGAGCTGGTTCGAGTATGGCTGCCCGGAAGGCAAGCCCCTGCTGGTAATGGAAAACCAGGCGGGCAACCTGCCCTGTCATGAACCTCATCATGAATGGTATGTCTCGCAGGGGTTGCGAGTGCTGGTGGTGGTACGCCCCGGCTTTGGCATCTCCACCCCCTGTCCGGACGGCAATTTCGTGGATTTCGCCGAGGACCTGCGCTACTTCTGCGAACGACTGAATCTGCAAAAACCCATTCTGGCCGGCTATTGTTTTGGCGGCCCCTACGCCCTGGCCGCCGCGGCCAGGTATCCGTCACTGTTCGAGCGGGTCGGCGTCATTGGCAGCATCGTACCCTGGCAATACATGCAGGCGGGACAACTGGACCCAATGCATAACCGGCTGCTGAAAATGGTGGACCGGGACCCCCGTCTCTTTATTTCCCTGGGCAAGCTGGCCCTG
The DNA here is from genome assembly GCF_047495475.1 of Alcanivorax sp. IL2. Taxonomy (NCBI): domain Bacteria; kingdom Pseudomonadati; phylum Pseudomonadota; class Gammaproteobacteria; order Oceanospirillales; family Alcanivoracaceae; genus Alcanivorax; species Alcanivorax sp. IL2. The sequence continues at coordinate 388,179 of NZ_CP179932.1, forward strand.
CGCGGCGTGAACCGCTCACCGGAAAAATTCTTTTCCTTTTTCTCTCGGGTGCTGGATGACAAGGACGCCAGCCTGATCAACGACCCGGCCGTGCAAGCAATCACCCTGCCGCAATTACGGCAGCGCTGGTTTCAGGGCGCCAGAGTGATCATCGATGACTATCTGCGGGTACTGCGGCCCTGGGGGTTCGAGCTGGCGGACATCACCATCCCCACCACGGTCTGGCATGGTGCCCTGGATCGCAGCGTGCAGCTGGAACCAGCCAGGCTGATGGCCCAGGCGATCCCCGGCGCCGAGTTTTATGTGCTGGAAGATCAGGGCCGCTACCCGGTCATTGAGTGCTGGCAACAGTTTATCGAGGCCCTGGCGGGCTCAGTGTCCCAGACCATCACGCAGCGCGCCTGATAACGACGGCCTTACTCAGCCACAAAGCTGGCCAGAATCTGCGGCCACCGGGAATAGATAAAAAAGTGACCGCCATCCGGCAACAATGTTAATTCGCTGTTGGTTAACCAACGGTCAAGTTGTATTGCCTGATCAACGGGTACCTGCCCATCCTGTTCGCCATGCCAGAGATACACCGGCAGCGTCAGTGATGATGGTTCCGGGAGTGGCGTGCGAGCCACTGCCTGCAAATCCTGAACGAATCCCATGGAGCCCTGCCGGCACGACTCTCTCAGCGCCAGCAAATAACGTTCCTGATGATCCGGTTCGGCAAGCAGTTTGCGGTCCACTGACGACCCCAAATGGCGCCGAGGGTTTTTCAGAATCGTGCGTGCCATATGGTCCAGCACGGTCTCAGCCAATCCCGGCGCCTTGTCAGCCAGGGCAACAGCCAATCGCATCATGCCCTTCAACGGTTTACCCGCCTCGCCACCCGGAGGAGCCAGACTGGACACCAACCCCAGACGGCTGACTCGTTCTCCCAACCGGGCTGCGCAATGCAAGGCCAGGAATCCGCCCAGCGAGTAACCCAACAGATGGAATTGCGACAGCTTCAGATGATCGGCCAGGCATCGCATGTCCTCTGCCAGATCATCCATCGTCCGCTCGGTCAGCGTCTCCGACTCACCATAACCTGGACGCTCGGCGATAATCAGGCGTATGTGCATGTCCCGCAACACACTGTCACCACCAGGCACCTCCAGACGGGAGCCTCGCACACTGTGACAGAACATCACCGCCACCCCCTGCGGATCACCGTACTCCGCAAAACAGAGCCGCTGCCCATGGGCGCCTTGGCAATAACGTAACCCCGTCGCTTCACTGATCTCATCAGCTACACTTTCGGTTACCGATTCTCTACCCCGGAGAGGTGCCAGACCGGACAATACCAACGACACCAACTCTGCCTGCCGGGCCGTTTCCGTTTTCCGGAAAACGGATTTCAACTGGGTACGTACCGTCTGCTCCGAGACCTGACGGCGCAGGGCAATACTGCGCAGATCATAGCCATGAATCAGGTCCCGGGTGAGATCTGCCTCCGCCGCCGACAACTGATACAGGTCGATCAGGGTTTGCTCATCAATCAAGGACTGGGAATCAGGGTTAGATAAAAACAGGGTGACCGCCGGGGGGTCATTGTCGTCCCTGTCTTTTACCAGGTCAGCCGGGCAAACCAGCAGGGAGACGGAGCGAGGATCGCCCGGGGACAACATCAAGGCATGGCTGCTGCCTTCGTTGAGAGACTGGGCTATATAGTGATGGAGCAGTTTATGTTGCTCACGATTATTGATCCTGAAATGGCCATCATGATTGGCCAGCATTTCATGCTCTGCCAAGGTGCGATCAGCCTGCTGGTTCAGCATGATGATATTGAGCCGGTCATCGAGCAACGCCACCCCCATTGGCAGCATTTCCAGTGTGCGATCCAGTAAATTCTGCGACACCGCCTGGGACTCGAACCGGTCAGCCATGTCCAACGCCTGGCGGATATGGGGCAGCAGTTGATCAAGCAGTTCCCGTCTGGCCACAGGGTTCTGATAGATGGCATCGTCATCAAAGGGGTTGGCGGTTTCCTGCAATGCCGACACCAGCGCCGGCCAACGATTTTTATCCTGAGCAGCCTGATACAACAGCAAGGCCAGATCCGATGTGGAAAACCCCGTCATTCCCCCTCCTGTCGCCCCCGAAATTTACAATCAACTGCACCATGACAGAAGACCAGGCGAGATGTCACTGCTTGAATGAAACCGACCTGGCACCCAGATCAACACCGCCAACCAACCCGGAACAGTTTATTGCGGCTACCGTGATGAAACGGTCAGCTCAGCATCCGCTCTGTTGGGACGAAACGCTGGAGCCAACCTGCTCTCGCAGCAATTCCTTGAAGTCCTCGAACTGATAAGGGAAACGCCAGTTCTCCTGATCCAGTTCATCCACTCGATACCAGCCGAGCGCCTTCACTTCCAGGCGGCCGGCAGTGGGCACATCCAGCTTTTCCGGTGAGCACGCCAGCCTGCAGTCGTAGAGATGGAACCCGTTTTTCATCACTCTGAGGCGCCGGCCCACGGTCACATCCAGCCCGGTTTCCTCATAGGTCTCCCGGTGCGCCGTACACTGCGCCAGCTCATCCGCTTCACGGGTACCGCCAGGCACCCCCAATTTGCCGCCCCAGCGATGGGTGATCAGCAATACCTTGTCGTCATGCAGAATCAGACAACCCGCATTGGCGCGTCGATCGTCTTCCTGGCCGGGCACCCGGGGACAATCGGCAAGGGCCACGCCGGGCAGCAGCAAGCAAAGCAGCCAGAGCATTGGCTTCATGTTTTTCCCCATGGGCCGGTGATGGGACTCAATAGTTAACAGTAAAGAGTGAACAGCGGCGCGAACAACGTTTTCTACTACCCAACGCAAGAGGCCGCGACCCATAACCTGGCGCGGCCTCAAAAGCTGGAGCAACCCATCAACTCAATCGCGAACTATTAACTGTTCACTATTAACTAATCAGCGGCAGCCGATGTTCTCGCGTCGCCGCGATCACCTCGTCCGGTATCAGGATTTCCGTGGCCAGGGGCAGGTGGTCAGACAGCAGGCAATCTTCCAATACGCGGGTATGGCGGCTTTGTAACGCCGGCGAAAGCAGAATGTGGTCGATGTGCCGGTCCGGGGCCCAGCTCGGGTAGGTGTTGAGGCTGTCTGCCTCCACGGTCCGCAGGCCCAGGCTTGCCAACGGCGACGCCTCCAGGTGCTCCAGGCGGCAATTGAAGTCCCCCATCATCACCACATACTTGTAACCTTCAAGCAGCCGGGTCAGATAGGCGAGCTGGGTATTGCGCACCTTCTCGCCAAGGGCAAGGTGGGCAACCACCACCACCAGAGGCTGGATGGGGTGACCATACTTGATAATGATGGCGCCACGCCCCGGCAGGCCGGGCAACCGATGATCCTTCACTTCAAAGGGCTGATGGCGGCTGAGAAAGCCGTTGCTGAACTGGCCGAGACGGCCAAGATTGCGGTTGAGCTGTTGGTGCCAGAAGGCAAAGTCGCCCAACGATGCCAGGTGCATCAGCTGATTCATGTTACGTGAGCGCAGGCTGCCACCGTCCACTTCCTGCAGACCCACCACATCGAAGTGGCTGAGTACCTCGGCAATCTGTTCAATGGTTTCTACGCTGCGCGGGTGCGCGACCAGATGCTTCCAGCTACCGGTGATGTAATCGCCAAACTTCTGGCTGCCGATACCGGCCTGGATATTGAAGCTGAGCAGCTTGATGCTCGTGTCCGGAAGGAAGATCTCACGGGTTTGCCGGGTGCGCCGCACCCCTTGCCGTGCGAAGGAAAAGCCCGCAGGGCGGGCTTTCCAGTCTCGATAGGCGGTGCGGGCACGATCCAGCAGCATAGGGTCTACATTAACCGCCCGTCTTTTCCTTGTTGGCCAGATACTCGATGACCTCGAACAGCTCGTCGGTGGTCTTCAGGTTCTCGCGCAACACCAGGTACTTGCCGTTGACGACAAAGTTGGGCACCCCGGGAATTCTGTATTCCTTGGTCAGCGCTTCTGCCTGACGGACCTTGGTAGACACACCGAAGGAGCTGTACAGACGGTTGAACTTGTCCGGCTCCACGCCGTATTTACGGAAGAAGTTGGCCAGTGCCGGCTCATTGAACAGCGGCTCACGGTGCTTGTGAATGGCATCAAACAGGGGAGCATGGATTTCCTCTGTCAGACCCAGGGTTTCTTCCACATAGTAGGCGCGGGCCAGCGGCTCGGCGTTACGCAGGAACAGTACCGGCGTACGTACGTAGTCGATGAAGTCCGGCTTGGACTCCAGCCATGTATCTACCGCAGGCTCAAGGGAGTAACAATGGGGGCAGGCATAGGAGAAGAACTCCCGCACTTCCACCTTGCTGGGGTCACTCACATTGCCGGGCACATCAAGAATCTTGTAGTGGGTATCCACAGCAAAACGGGCATGTTCTTCGGCCGCAACCGCAGCGGTTGCCAGGCCCAGACTCATCAGCAAAGCCGTCACAAAGCGAAGCATTGGTTCCTCTCCTTATTGTTGGTCTCCGCACGGTAGGACCGCCGGAATCATTATTTTCTCCCGTCGCCAGGCAAAAAAACCATCAGCGCACGGAGGACCATTTATCTTTTCATGATAACAACGAAAAAGGCAGCCCGCAGGCTGCCTTTTCTACAAACCGTAACCAATCAGCTCTATTTGGACAAACCAGCAATGTAGCTGGCCACCGCCTTGATCTGGGAGTCACTCATCTTGGCAGCAACGGTCTGCATCATGCCGGCAGGATCATTGGCACGCTTGACCAGGTTATCACCCAGGTCATTACGGCCAGCAGCCCGGAAAGCCTTCAGCTGCTCTTCCACATACTGGGCGTTCTGGCCAGCCAGGTGCGGGTATTTGGCGCCATCGACACCCTGACCCGCCGGGCCGTGACAACCGGAGCAGGACGGCAGGCCGTTGGCCATATCACCGCCGCGGTACAGCTTGGCGCCTTGCTCGACCCAGTCCGGATCGGCTTGGCCGGCTTGCGCTTCCTGGGAAGCGTAATACGCACCCAGATCCGCCATGTCCTGCTCGCTCAGGTTCGCAGCCTGGCCAGCCATAATGGCGTTGTCTCGCGCACCGGACTTGTAATCCTGAAGCTGCTTGACCAGGTAGGCTTCACCCTGACCCGCCAGTTTCGGGTAGTTACCAGCAATCGGCTTGCTACCACCAGGGCCGTGACAAGCGGCACAGGGAGCGGCTTTTGCTTCACCGGCTTCAGCATCACCTGCAGCCAGAGTCGGGTTGGCTACTACGGCAGCCGCCATCAGCACGAACAGTTTGAAAAACTTCATGGCCTATCCTTTCGTACAGCGTCTTATTTGCTTTTGGACATGTACTCAATCAGAGCACGGTATTCGTCGTCGCTACAGTCGTTACACATGCCTTTAGGCGGCATGGCGTTGTACCCTTCCTTCACGTGCTTCACCAGGGTATCCATGCCTTTGGCCAACAGCGGCTTCCAGGCGGCCTCATCGTGGGCCTTGGGGGCACCGGCGGCGCCGGAAGTATGGCAGAAGGTGCAGCTACTGTTATAGCGCTCTTCCACGGTGGCGGCGCTGGCCGCTCCTGCCATCATCATCAATGCAATACCTGCTACCAAACCCTTCATATCCTACCTCTGCTATGCTGGCGTCAACCGCTGGCGAAGTGTGGATTTGCCTTTCCCGTCAAACCCTTGTAGAACGTCGACCGCCCTGGCAACCGCCAGGAGGGTCAGGCGGACGGGATTATATACCAGTCTGGCACGCGCCGTCATATTCCATGTGAAGGGTAAGGTTATGCCACAACATCCCGCTGAAATCCTGCTCCACCAGGCCAGCTTCCTGCAAAGCGCCCAGCGCCTGGACCAGTGCCCGCCTGACGAGGGCCGGGAAGTGGCCTTCGCCGGCCGCTCCAACGCCGGCAAATCCAGTGCCATCAACCGCCTCACCGGCCAGAGATCCCTGGCAAGGACCTCCAAAACCCCCGGCCGCACCCAGCTGATCAACTTCTTTTCCCTGGACGACGAGCGCCGGCTGGTGGACCTGCCCGGCTACGGCTACGCCAAAGTCGCCAAAAGCAAACGCAACGAGTGGCAGGAGCACCTGGACCACTATCTGGCTGAACGCCAGGTGCTGGTGGGGCTGGTGCTGATGATGGACATCCGCCATCCGCTCAAGGATTTCGATCTGATGATGCTGGAATGGGCCGCCCAGGCCAACATGCCCATCCATATCCTGATGACCAAGGCCGACAAGCTGAAGTTCGGTGCCGCCAAATCCACCCTGCTGAAGGTGCAAAGCCAGCTCAAGGGGCACCCCGCCCCACTGTCACTGCAATTATTCTCCGCCACCAACGGTACCGGCTGCGACGACGCCTGGGAAAAACTGGGGGAATGGCTGGAAATAGGGTCAGACGCAGACCGTGAGACGTCGGGCGACTAGGCCATCTTTTAGTTAGCGTCAGCCGGGCGACTTTTCTACAGACAAAAAAATCCCCGGCAGCAATTCTTGGGGGAAGGGAACGACTTGCTGCCGGGGAGGCTTGCCACCCCGGTCTCTTTGGGGGAAGAGGGCCGGGGCAAAACACGACGGACCGGTGAGGGTACTGGGGGATCGGGGGGCCGGCCCGTCGCACTTATAGAGACTGCCGTTTTTTGCAAAAAGTTCCAGCCCTTCATCTTCTTTTTTGCCCGACTGTCGATGTGCGTCACAAAACTGGCGCTAAAGGGCACTCCAGTCTCACCTCCGGGCAACAAAAACCTCTGGCTTCACGTGGGAAAAAATTCCTATCTTGCTGATCAGAAAGCACTAATGACCACATAGAAAAATCTGGCACAGCGATTGCTTGATATTTAGACGGCAATCAGCACGCTGAGACAAAACGAGAAGATTTTACGGTTTGCTGAGGCCTGCCAGCACCAATCGGCAGGCAAAAAAAATCCCTGGCAGCAATCTTGGGGGAAGGGAACGACTGTGCTGCCAGGGAGGCTTGCCGCCCCAACCTCTGGGGAGAGATTGGGGAGTCCAAAATGCTACGGATCAGCGAGGGTACTGGGGGATCGGGGGGTGCCAATCCGTAGCTATTCTTTAGGACCGTAGCGTTTTTCCGAAAGTTCCTGCCGGCTTCACCTTTTACATTTTTTACAAGATAAGCTGCGAGCTACTAGCTTCGACGCGGTTGTCGGCAAGCGCCACACTTCCAAACTCTCCACCGCGATTCACCCCAACTCCAAAACATCCCGAAACGCGGGTACAGCCTCAAGGCCTCCCCACCGTCATGTCGCGACTCAAAGCTAGCAGCTAGAAGCTCGCCGCTGCCTTACTGCTTCCACGGCTCGCCCCGCGTACCCTTCATCCGTTTCAGATCCCGATGCATAGCCGCCTTGGCCAGCATGTGCGCAGACACCGGGGCGGTGATAAACAGGAACAGGGTGATCAGCACCTCATGGAGTTGCAGCCCGCGCTCCTGCCAGGAAAAAAACAGCAGTGACGCAATGATGGTGCCGCCCACCCCCAGGGTCGTGGCCTTGGTGGGGCCGTGCAGGCGGGTGTAGAAATCCGGCAACCGCGCCAGGCCGATGGAGCCGATCAGCGCAAAAATGCCGCCCACCACCACAAAAATTGCCACCAGCCATTCGATCAAGACGTTCATAAAAGCTCCACTTGCCTGGCACCGGGTGCCAGGCATTATTCAATGATGTCGCCGCGGGTAATGTACTTGGCCACCGCCACGGTGCTGACAAAGCCGATCAGGGCAATCAGCATGGCGGCCTCGAAGTACAGCTTGCTATCCACCTGGATGCCGTACACCACGATCAGGGCGATGCTGTTGATATACATGGTATCCAGCGCCAGCACCCGGTCCGGCAGGGAGGGGCCGATCACCAGCCGATACAGGTTCAACACCCAGGCCACCGTAAGCAGGCCAAACGTCAACGAGATGGCACTTTCTAGCATTCGAAAATCTCCTTGATAGGCCCTTCGTAGCGCTGCTTGATTTCCGCCACCAGGGCCTGCGGATCTTCCACGTGCAGGGCATGCACCAGCAACCGGGTGCGATCCTCGCTGACATCGGCGGACACTGTCCCCGGGGTCAGCGACACCGTGCTGGTAAGCACGGTAATGGCAAAGCTGTCGCGCAGGTCCAGTGGCACCTCCACAAAACCGGGCTGCAAATCCTTCACCGGCCCCAGCACCTTCAGGGCCACCGCCAGGTTGGCCAGCAAAATATCCTTGGCTACCCGCAGCACGAAACGCAGCAGGCCCATGCGATCACGAACCAGCGGCACCTGTGGCCAGAAGGGTCGGGTGCCCAGCGGCAACACCACCGCCAGAATCAACCCCAACAGGGCATGGCCCACACTGAAGCCATTGAGCAGCAGCCAGGTCAGCCACAGCACCAGGGTCAGACTGGGATAGGGAAGCAAGCGCTTCATGAGGCACCTCCCAACACCGCGCGAATATAAATCGTCTGGTCCGCCAGCTGATCGGCCACGCCAGCGCATAGCTGCAGCAGAGGCTCCGCGGCCAGGGTCAACGCCGGGCTCATCAGCAACAGGGCCAGCATGGCAAAGACACGCCGCTTACCGAGTGTCTTGCCGACAACCTCTCCGTGCACCCGCCAGAACAGCGTGGAACCGGCGCGGCTCAGGCCCATCAGGCCAGCCAGCCCGCCCAGCAACAGCAGCGCCCAGTAAGGCGCACTAGGCACCGCCTGCAACAGCGCCACCTTGCCGACAAAACCGGACAGGGGCGGCAACCCCACCACCGCCACCGCAGCAGCAAAGAACGCCGCACCCAGCCAGTTGCCATGTGCCAGTGGCGGGCCGGACTCCAGCCGGTCATCGCTATCGCCCCGGGAGCGGCGCAGCAGATCACAGAGCAGGAACAGGGCGCCACAGATCAGGGTGGAATGGATCAGGTAATAGAGTGCCGGACCGACAGTCTCCGGGTCGCCCAGACTCAGTGCCGCCACCAGCGTGCCCACGGACATGACCACCAGGTAGGCCACCAGCCCGCCCAACCGTTTCGCCGCCAGAGCACCGATAGCCGCCAGCGCCAGGGTCACCAGCGCCAGCCACCAGAGCAGGTCGGACCCCAGCCCGGCCAGCGGCCCGTCACTGAAGGCCAGTGCCTGCATGCGCAGGATGGCGTAGATGCCCACCTTGGTCATGATGGCAAACAACGCCGCCACCGGCGCGGTGGCATTGGCATAGGTGGCCGGCAGCCAGAAGTACAGCGGAAACAGCGCCGCCTTCAGGCCGAACACCACCCACAGCAACAGCACCGCCACGGTCAGCAGGATCTGATCGCTGCCCTCCAGCGCCTGGGCCTTGACCGCGAAATCGGCCATGTTGAGGGTGCCGGTAGTGCCGTAGATCAGCCCCAGGGCGATCAGGAACAGGGCCGAACCCGCCAGGTTCAGCACCACATAATGCAGGCCGGCTTTGACCCGCTCCGGGCCACGGCCATGCAGCGCCAGGCCGTAGGAGGCGATCAACAACACCTCGAAGAACACGAACAGGTTGAACAGGTCACCGGTGAGGAACGCGCCGTTGATGCCCATCAACTGAAACTGAAACAGGGAATGGAAGTTGGGCCCCCGGCGATCATCACCGGCGCAGCCATACAACAGCGCCGGCAACGCCAGCACGGCGGTCAGCAGCAGCATCAGGGCACTGAGCTTGTCCAGCACCAGCACGATGCCGAACGGCGCCTGCCAGTTACCCAGCTGGTAGACCCCCACGTCACCCTGGGCCGCCTGCTGCCACAACACCAGCGCCACCGGTATCAGGGCGATACAGGAAAGCAGACCGGTCACTCGCCGCAGCCGTTGCCGCTCGCGGACCTCCAGCAACAGCAGCAAGCCGGCCAGGGCCGGAATCAGGATGGGCGCAATAATCCAGTGCGTCATGAACGTTGCTCCCCGTCCTGACCATCCACATGGTCACTGTGCTGCTCCCCCTGGCTACGCAGGGCCAGCACCACCAGGAAGGCGGTCATGGCGAAACCGATCACGATGGCGGTGAGCACCAGGGCCTGGGTCAACGGGTCGGTGGGGTCGGCACTGGCGCCCACTACTGCCACCTGGTTGATCTTCAGGCCGCCCATGGAGAACAGGAACACATTCACCCCGTAACCCAGCAGAGTCAGCCCCAGCACCACCGAAAAGGTGCGCGCACGCAGGCACAGGTATACGCCGGTGGCCACCAGCACGCCGATAATCAGCGCCACTAACAATTCCATCAGGTGGTCTCCTTCTTGTCATCCAGCAGCGACAGCTTGCCCAGGTTGGCGAGTATCAGCAGGGTGGCGCCCACCACGGTGAGGAACACGCCGGTATCAAACAGCATGGCACTGGCCAGCTCGAAGTCGCCGATCAGAGGCAGGTGCACATGGGTAAAGGTGCTGGTCAGGAAAGGCGCACCGAAGACCCAGCTGCCCACCCCGGTAAGGCCGGCCAGCAACACACCCAGCGCCACCAGCGGGTGGTAATCGCCGGGGATGCGCTTGTGCACCCAGGTCACCCCGGATGCCACGTACTGCAGCAGTAAGGCCACCGAGGTGATCAGCCCCGCCACAAAGCCACCGCCAGGCAGGTTATGGCCGCGCAGGAAGATATACACCGCGATCATCAGCGCCAGCGGCAACAGCGGCCGCGACAGGGTCACCAGCACCAGCGGGTGGGCGTCATGGGCCCAGGGACGGCCGAAGGGATCGTACTTGGCCGACGCCAGCTTCAGATCACTGAGCAGGGCATAGATGCCCAGAGCCGCAATACCCAGCACGGTAATTTCGCCAAAGGTATCAAAGCCACGGAAGTCCACCAGGATCACGTTAACTACATTGGTGCCGCCACCACCGGGCACACTGTTCTCCAGGAAGAACGGGCTGATGGTGGCGGTGTCGGTGGTCATCACCAGCAGGGCGACCACGGCCACGCCGGTGCCGATCAGCACCGCCAGCACCGCATCACGGCTCACCCGCAGGGGGTTGGAATCGGCCTTGGCCCGCGACGGCAAAAAGTACATGGCCAGCATCAGCAGCAGCACGCTGACCACTTCCACAGAAAGCTGGGTCAGGGCCAGATCCGGCGCTGAAAAACGCACGAAAATCAGCGACACGATCAGCCCCACCACGCTCAGGCAGATAATCGCCATCATCCGCTGGCGATGCAGCACCGTGGTCAGCAGGGCGGCAGCAATCAGCATCAAGGCACAGAGAACCGATACCCCATCCACCGGCAGCATGGCGCGCTCGCCGGTGACACTGGCCAGGTTGGGCAACTGCCATACCAGCACCGCCGCCACCAGCGCCAGCACCCAGGCCACGTAGCCCTGCAGGGAGCCGGTCTGCAATCGCCGGGTAACGCCGGCGGCCAGTCGCACCACCGCCTGGATACGGCCTTCGAACACCCGCTTGGCATCAATCTCCGGCAAGCGCGCATACCAGGCAAACAGCCGCCGACGGCAGGCGTACACTGCGATCCCCCCGACCAGGGCGATGACACTCATCAACAGCGGAATGTTGAGCCCGTGCCATACCGCCAGATGATACTCGGGCAGGGTACCGCCCAGGGTGGCAGTGGCCGCCACCGCAAGCAGTGCCGCCACAGTAATCGCCGGGAACACCCCCACCGCCACACACAGGGCCACCAGGATTTCCACCGGAATCTTCATATAACGGGGCGGTTCCTGGGGCGGGAACTTAGGCAGATTCACCGGCTCGCCATTGAAGAACACATCGTGAATAAAGCGCGCCGAGTAGGCCACCGAGAACACCCCGCCCAGGGTGGCCCCCAGCGGCAGCAGCCAGCTCATGGCGCCCAGCTGGTCGGACTGCAGGGTCTCGGTAAAGAACATTTCCTTGGACAGGAAGCCGTTCAGCAGCGGCACCCCGGCCATGGCCGCCGACGCCACCATGGCCAACACCGCCGTATAGGGCATGTACTTCCACAGGCCGTTGATGCGGCGCATGTCGCGGGTACCGGTCTGCTGATCGATGATGCCGGCGGCCATGAACAGGCCTGCCTTGAAGGTCGCGTGGTTGATGATATGGAACACCCCGGCCACCGCCGCCAGCGGCGAATTAAGGCCGAACAGCAAGGTGATCAGGCCCAGGTGACTGATGGTGGAAAACGCCAGCAGGCCTTTCAGGTCATGCTGGAACAGGGCCCAGACCGCCCCCCACAGCAGGGTGGCCATACCGGCGGTAGTGACCAGATAGAACCACAGGTCGGTCCCCGCCAGCACCGGATAGAAACGCGCCAGCAGGAAGATGCCTGCCTTCACCATGGTGGCCGAATGCAGGTAGGCACTCACCGGCGTGGGCGCCGCCATTGCATGGGGCAGCCAGAAATGGAACGGGAACTGGGCACTCTTGGTGAACGCCCCCAGCAACACCAGGCAGAGAATCACCGGGTACAGGGCATGCTGCTGCACCAGGGCGCCGTTCTCCAGCACCGTGCTCAACGAGAAGCTGCCCACCACATGACCAATCAGCAGCACCCCGGCCAGCAGCGCCAGGCCGCCCATGCCGGTGACCGTCAGCGCCATCCGTGCGCCCTTGCGGGCGGCACTGTCGTATTGCTTGTAGCTGATCAGCAAGAAGGAGCTAAGGCTGGTCAGCTCCCAGAAAAACACCAGAAACAGCAGGTTGTCGCTGGTCACCACCCCCAGCATGCTGAACATGAACAGCAGCAGCAGGGTGTAGAAGCGACCGCCGTCATCCTTGGCCGGCAGGTAATAGTGGGCATACACCACCACCAGCAACCCGATACCCAGAATCAATACGCAGAACAGCAACGCCAGGCCATCCAGGCGCAGGGCCAGATTCAACCCCAGAGACGGCAGCCAGGCCATGGACCACTGCTGCATCCCCCCTTCCCAAATCGGCAGGGACGCCTGGGCCAACAAGCCCAGGGCGGCCACCACCGGCAGCGCCACCAGCAGGGCACACCAACGGCGCCCCAGATGGCGGGTGAACATGGGGAGTAGCGCCGCCAGAAGAGGAAGCAGAACAATTGCAGGCAACATCATGTGCTCTCTTGAATAACAATCCTTGTGCTACCCACAGGCAGCAAAACTCGGCAAGTATGCCATGCCCCCCTTCCCTTGCAAGAATCCCTCCGACAGCAGCGGCTATTACAGTGCGCAAACCGGGCAACAGGAAACAGGCACACACCCCCGTTTGTTTTCTTCTTGTTACACACGCCAGGCGAAAACCAAAAAAATAGGCATTTTTTTGCCCCGATCAACGCTCTTAAATAAGTAGCAACAGACCGCTTTTTTCGCCTCAAAACGGAACTTTACCTTGCCTGAGATTTCACATAATGCGTAGCATAATTCCATGCTAATCATCGTTTTACGGTGACACCATATTCCGCGAAAGCGGGCTACTGATAACGGAGCGCCATGCTGACAGGCATCTTGTCTGGATTCTTGCTCGCACCCCTGGCCCCTGCCCTGCATCGGCTTTTCCCCCGTTACAGCGGCTGGCTTCTCGCCCTGCTCCCCGCCGGGCTGACGCTGTATTTTTTTCTGCAATGGCTACCCGTCACCCAGCAAGGCCCGCTGCTTACCCACATCGACTGGGTTCCTGCGCTGGCCATGCCGCTAAGCTTCATGCTCGACGGCCTGTCGCTATTGTTTGCCCTGATGATCTGCGCCATCGGCGCGCTGATCTTCATCTATGCCGGTCGCTACCTGGAAGACCACCGGGACCTGCCCCGGTTGTATGTGCTGCTGCTATGCTTCATGGCCTCCATGCTCGGCGTGGTGCTCAGCGACAACCTGATCGTGCTGTTCGTGTTCTGGGAACTCACCAGCATCACCTCCTATCTGCTGATCGGCTTCAACCACGAAGACGCCAACGCCCGGGCCAAGGCCCTGCAGGGGCTGATCGTCACCGTGGGCGGCGGCCTGGCGTTGATGACCGGCTTTATCCTGCTGGGCCAGATCGGCGGCAGCTATGAGTTGTCGGTACTGATCACCCGGGGCGACACCATCACCGCCCACCCGCTTTACGGGCTGACACTGGTGCTGATCGTGCTCGGCGCCTTTACCAAGAGCGCCCAGTTCCCGTTCCACTTCTGGCTGCCCAACGCCATGGCCGCGCCCACCCCAGTGAGCGCCTACCTGCACTCGGCCACTATGGTGAAAGCCGGCATCTACCTGCTGGCGAGACTGCACCCGGCCATGGGCGGCACCGAGTTATGGCTGCTTCTGCTGGGCGGCGCCGGCGCCATCACCATGGTGTTGGGGGTGTTCCTGGCCCTGCGCGCCACCGGTATCAAGCGCATGCTGGCCTATTCCACCGTGATGGCCCTGGGCACCCTCACCATGCTGATCGGCCTGGGCACCCGCACCGCCCTGCTCGCCGCCATGAGTTACCTGCTGGCACACTCGCTCTACAAGGGCGCCCTGTTCATGGTGGCCGGCATCATCGATCATCAGACCGGCCGCAAGGATTTTCTCGACACCGGCGGCTGGGCCCGCTACCTGCCGGTAACCAGTGCCTGCGCCGGCCTGGCCGCTCTGTCCCTGGCCGGGGTGATGCCCCTGTTCGGCTTTATCGCCAAGGAGCAATTACTGGAAGCCGGCCTCAACCACGGCCATGCCCTGGCGCCCCTGTTCAGCGCAGCCATCGTGGTCGCCGCCGCCCTGGGGGTGGCCGTGGCCGCCGTGATCGGTATTCGCCCCTGGTTCGGCAAGCCCGCCGCACTCACCCACACCCCCAGCGAAGCGCCGCCGGCCATGCTGTTGGGCCCGGCCCTGCTGGCCGGCCTGGGCCTGCTGCTGGGGCTGATTCCCGGGCTGATTGACCGCAGCCTGCTCAGTGCCGCCGCCAGCGCCAGTCTGGGTGAGACAGTGACGCAACCCCTGGCCCTGTGGCACGGCATCAACACCGCCCTGCTGATCAGCATCGGCGCGGTGCTGGTGGGGCTGGTGTTGTTCCGCTACTGGCAGGGCTTTCGCCATCACACCCGCTGGGCGGACAGCCTTGCCCGCTTCGGCCCGGAACAGGCCTATCACCGCCTCATGGATGGCCTGGTCGCCCTGTCCAATGGCCAGACCCGCCTGCTGCAAAGCGGCTACCTGCGCTATTACCTGATCAGCACCCTGCTGACCCTGGTGGCCCTGGTCGTCGCTGCCCTGTGGCTGAACCCGGATGCGCTCAAATTGCGCCCGGACTTCACCGACATCCAGCTCCATGAAGCGGTGATCGCCGCCGTGCTGGTCATCGCCACCCTGGCAGCAGTAACCCTGCAATCGCGGCTGGGCGCGGTGGCCAGCCTGGGCGCGGTGGGCTTTTCCATTGCCCTGCTCTATGTGCTGTTCAGCGCCCCGGACCTGAGCATCACCCAGGTACTGGTGGAAACCCTAACCGTGATCATGCTGGTGCTGGTGCTGTTCCGCCTGCCCGGCTTCCTGCGCCTCACCCGTACCCGCACCCGGCTGGCGGACGCCCTGGTGGGCATCACCGTGGGCGGCATGGTCACGGTGCTGTTGCTCAGCGTGCTGGGCAGTCGTTACCACGGCAGCATTGCCCACTACTTCATTTCCGAGAGCGTGCCCGCCGGCTACGGCCGCAACATCGTCAACGTGATTCTGGTGGACTTCCGCGCCCTGGATACCCTGGGCGAAATCTTCGTGCTGGCGCTGGCCGCCACCGGGGTCTACGCCATGCTGAAACTGCGCAGCAAGGGCGACACCACGGAACCGGAGGAAACCCATGACTAGAGAGCGACGCATTCCGCCGCCGGACCGCAACGCCCTGCGCACCCAGTCGCTGATCCTGCGCACCACCGGCTTTTTCCTGCTGCCGCTGCTGCTGCTGTTCTCCCTGTTCCTGCTGCTGCGCGGCCACAATGCCCCGGGCGGGGGCTTTATCGCCGGGCTGGTAGCGTCGGCGGCCATCGCCGTGCACCTGTTTGCCATGAGCGAAGCCGGCGCCCGCCGAGTCCTGCGGGTAGACCCCCGCGACCTGATCGCCTGGGGGCTGATCCTGGCGCTGGCCGCCGGGGTCATCGGCCTGTTCAGTGGCCAGCCGTTTCTCACTGCCCACTGGCTCACCGTCAGCCTGCCGGTGTTCGGTGAACTGAAGCTGGGTTCGCCCTTGCTGTTCGATCTGGGGGTGTTTCTGGTGGTGCTGGGCACCGCCAGCACCATCATCATCAACCTGGCGGAGCAGGACACATGACCAGCCTGATGGCCCTGGTGGTGGGCGTGCTCTACGCCGCCGCCATTTACATGATGCTGCGCCGCTCCATCGTCAAACTGGTGATCGGCTTGGTGCTGCTGTCCAACGCCGCCAACCTGCTGATCTTCACCGCCGCCGGCCTGCACCGGGATGCCCCGCCGCTGGTGCCGGATGACGCCCAGGTGCCCGCCGGCCTGGTGGCCGACCCGCTGGCCCAGGCGCTGATTCTCACCGCCATCGTCATTGGCTTCGGGGTACTGGCCTTTGCGGTGGTACTGATTCGCCGCGCCTACGAAGTCGTGGAAGCGGACGACATGAACCAGATGCGGGATACCGACACATGAATCTTCTGGTGATCCTGCCCATTCTGATCCCGCTGGCGGCGGGCGCCCTGTCCCTGCTGGGGCGCCACTCCCAGCGCGTGCAGGGCGCCCTGGCGGTCATCGGCGGCATCGCCCTGGTGATCAGTGCCGTGGCGCTGTTACTGGCCACCTGGGAGCAGGGCCATATCGTGTCCGAGCTGGGCAGCTGGCCCGCCCCCTTCGGCATCGTGCTGGTCAGTGACCTGCTGGCCGCCATCATGGTGTTGCTCAGCGCCGTCACCGGTGCCGCCACCGCGTTTTACTCCCTGGGCAGCATCAGCATCGCCCATCGCAAGGCCGGTTATTTCCCGCTCATGCACCTGCTGCTGGCCGGGGTCAACGGCGCCTTCCTCACCGGTGATATCTTCAACCTGTATGTATGGTTCGAGGTGATGCTGGTGGCGTCCTTCTCCCTGCTGATCCTGGGCGGCGAGCGCGCACAAATGGAAGGGGCCATCAAGTACGTGACCCTCAACCTGGTGTCCTCCGCCCTGTTCCTGTCCGCCATCGGGCTGCTCTATGGTTTGGTGGGCACGCTCAACATGGCCGACATTGCCGTGAAGCTGGGCGAAGTGGATACCGGCATGACCACCGTGATCGCCATGCTGTTCATGGTGGCCTTCGGCATCAAGGCCGCCGCGTTCCCCTTCTTCTTCTGGCTGCCCGCCTCCTACCACACCCCCCAGGTGGCGGTGTCCGCCTTGTTCGCCGGTTTGCTGACCAAGGTGGGCGTGTATGCCCTGTTCCGGGTGTTCACCCTGATCTTCGGCATGGATGACCCGCTGATCCATCAGGTGCTGCTGTGGGGCGCCGGGCTGACCATGGTCACTGGGGTACTGGGCGCCGCCGCCCAGTTCGAATTCCGCCGCATCCTGTCGTTCCATATCGTCAGCCAGATCGGCTACATGATGATGGGCCTGGCACTGGCTTCGGTGAGCGTGCTGGCCCTGGCCGGCGGCATCTTCTACATCATTCACCACATCATCGTGAAGGCGAACCTGTTCTTTGTCAGCGGCCTGGTCTACCGCCTGCGCGGCAGCTACGAACTCAAGCAGCTGGGTGGCCTGTACCGGGACAAGCCCTGGCTGGCCCTGCTGTTCCTGATTCCGGCCTTGTCCCTGGCGGGCATGCCGCCGCTGTCCGGGTTCTTCGGCAAGTTCATCGTCATTCGCGGTGGCGTGGAGGCCGGCGCCTGGGCCCTGGTCGCCGCCGCCCTGGTGGTGGGCTTGCTGACGCTCTACTCCATGACCAAGATCTGGGCTGAGGTATTCTGGAAAGCCGCCCCGGAAAACACGCCCCCCGCCGCCAGCGGCAGCAACACCCTGCTCTATGCCACGGTGACCGGCCTGGCGCTGATCACCGTGGCCATCGGCCTGGGCGCCCAGCCGGTGCTGGTACTGTCCCAGGCCGCCGCCGAACAGTTGCTGGACCCGAGCCTCTATATCACTGCGGTACTCGGGGAGGCGCCATGAGCCCGTTGAGCTGGAACCTGATCCTGGCCCTGATCTGGGCCGCCGTCACCGGCAACTTCAGCGGCGCCAACTTGCTGGTGGGCTTTGTACTGGGCTACCTGATTCTCGGCTTCGCCCTGCGCGACGTGCCGGACTTCGCCCGCTATCGCAAAAAAGTGCCCCGGCTGTTTCTGCTGCTGGGCCACTTCCTCCGTGACCTGGTGGCATCCAACTTACGGGTGGCCTACGACGTACTCACCCCCACCCACTACATGCGCCCGGCGGTGGTAGCCGTGCCCCTGCGGGCCAAAACCGACGGCGCCATCACCATCCTGGCCAACATGATTTCCCTGACCCCGGGCACCCTGAGCCTGGACGTGTCCAGCGACCGCAGCGTGCTCTATCTGCACGTCATGTACCTGGACGATGAGGAAGATCTGCGCCGGCAGATCCACGCACTGGAAGACCGGGTGCTGGCGTTACTGGAATAGGACGCGCGGCAGGTGGCGGGCAACACGACGAACCCGCCGTAGGAGCTATGCTTGCATGGCGAATTTCATTGCTAAGGCAGCGGGTTCGCCATGCAAGCATAGCTCCTACGAAAGAAACACAGGCGATTAAAAACGGAGAAAGGCATGCTGGAAGGCGCACTCTTTATCAGCTATCTGCTGCTCAGCCTGGCGCTGCTTTGCGCCCTGGTGCGGCTGGTGCGCGGCCCCACCCTGCCCGACCGGGTGGTGGCGCTGGAGCTGATGGCCTCGCTCACTGTAGCCTTTATCGGCGTCTATGCCCTGAGCAACGACCGCACCGCCTTCCTGGATGTGGCCATGGTGCTGGCGCTCACCGCCTTCCTCACCGCCGTGGGCTTTGCCCGTTACCTAGAAAAAGGAGGCCACCGAGGTGATCAATGACCTGCTGGTATCGGTGATGCTGGTCGCCGGTACCTTCTTCATGTTCCTGGCCGGCATCGGCGTGCTGCGCATGCCCGACCTGCTGATGCGCATGCACGCCACCACCAAGGCCGGCACCCTGGGCGCCGGGCTGGTGATGCTGGCCGTGGCCACCCACTTCCTGGATGCCGGCGTCACCGCCCGCACCCTGGCCATCATCCTGTTCATCCTGCTTACCGCCCCGGTGGCCGCCCACGCCATCGGCCGCGCCGCCTACTTCGTGGGCGTGCCCCTGTGGGACAAAATGCTCAAGGACGACCTGAAAGACCGCTACGACCCGGACACCCACATCCTGGGCAACCCGGACGACGACAAAGACACATGATGGTTTACCACAGAGGACACAGAGTTCACTGAGGGAAAAACCCAATCAACTTCCCAGCATTGTCAGCGCCCGGGATTTTGCTCGCGACAACGCCACCTGTAGGAGCGCCGCTTGAGGCGCGAACCGGAGCCTTAGCGAACGGCATCGCTCGCAGGACGACCCGGCGCCCAGACCCTTGCCCCCGACAACCCTACAGCCCAACCCTGTTCCAACTCAGTGCCCTCTGTGTCCTCTGTGGTAAAAAAGCGTTTCCTCCCCGAGCGCGCCTGCCCTGCCGAAAGCGCCCTTTTCCGCTACACTCTCTGCATCTTTTAGTCAGCAGAAGTCGAGCCTCATGTCCGCAGCCGAAAAACCCATCATCCTGGTCGATGGTTCCTCCTACCTGTACCGCGCCTTTCACGCCCTGCCGCCGCTCACCACCTCCAGCGGCCAGCCCACCGGGGCGGTACGCGGGGTCGCGTCCATGCTGCGCAAACTGCTCAAGGACTACGACCCGCAATACATGGCAGTGATCTTCGATGCCAAAGGCAAGACCTTCCGCGACGAGCTGTTCGAACAATACAAATCCAACCGCCCACCCATGCCCGACGACCTGCGCGAACAGGTACAACCCCTGCACGACCTGATCCGCGCCATGGGCCTGCCGCTGATCATTGAAGAAGGCGTGGAAGCGGACGACGTGATCGGCACCTTCGCGCGCATCTTCGGCGAACAGGGCAAGCACGTGCTGATCTCCACCGGCGACAAGGACATGGCCCAGCTGGTCACCGACCAGGTCACCCTGATCAACACCATGAACGACGCCCTCTACGACATTGAAGGCGTGAACAAGAAATTCGGCGTGGGCCCGGAGCTGATCATCGACTTCCTCGCCCTCATGGGCGACAAGGTGGACAACATCCCCGGCGTCCCCGGCGTGGGCGAGAAGACCGCCCTGGGCCTGATCCAGGGCCTGGGCTCCCTGGAAAACATCTACGCCAATCTGGACAAGGTGGCCGAACTCAGCTTCCGCGGCGCCAAGACCCTGGGCAAGAAACTGGAAGAACACAAGGAACAGGCCTTCCTCTCCTACCAGCTCGCCACCATCAAGCTGGACTGTGAACTCAGCGAAGACCTGGACGACCTGCAACTGCAAACCCCGGACGCGGAGAAACTGGCCGAGTATTACCGCACCCTGGAATTCAAGGGCTGGCTCAAGGAACTGCTGGGCGGCAAGGACCCGGTGGCCGACGACGCCGGCAAAAACGTGGAGATGGACGCGGATGACGATGCGCCTGCAGCCCCCACGTTCAGCCGAGACGCCTACGACATCGTCTACACCCAGGCACAGCTGGACAAGTGGATCGACAAACTGAAAAGCGCCGGCGAGTTTTCTTTCGACACCGAAACCACCAACCTCAACTACATGAACGCCGAACTGGTGGGCTTCTGCGTGGCCGTGGATGACAAGGCAGCCTACATCCCCTTCGGCCACAACTATCCCGGCGCCCCGGACCAGCTCGGCAAGCAGGTGGTCATGGACGCCTTCAGACCCCTGCTCGAAGACGAGCAGATAAAGAAAATCGGCCAGAACCTGAAGTACGACATGAGCGTGCTCGCCGAAGACGTGGGCATCACCCTGCGCGGCGTGGCCTACGACACCATGCTGGAATCCTACGTGCTCGATTCCGTGGCCACCCGCCACGACATGGATTCCCTGTCGCTCAAGTACCTGGGCCGCAAGACCATCAGCTTTGAAGAAATCGCCGGCAAGGGCGCCAAGCAGCTCACCTTCAACCAGGTGGGCCTGCACGAAGCCAGCCGCTACGCCGCCGAAGATGCGGACGTGACCCTGCGCCTGCACCAGACCCTGTGGCCCAAACTGGAAAAAGAAGGCCGCCTGACAGAGGTGTTCCGCGATATCGAACTGCCCCTGGTCACTGTACTCAGCCGCATCGAACGCAACGGCACCTACGTGGACGCCACCCTGCTCAAGCACCAGAGCCAGTTCCTGGCCAAACGCATGGCGGAGCTGCAGGAAAAGGCCTACGAGATCGCCGGCCAGGAATTCAACCTGAGCAGCCCCAAGCAGCTCGGTGAAATCCTCTACCAGAAGCTGGAAATCCCGGTGATCAAGAAGACCCCCAAGGGGGCGCCGTCCACCGCCGAGCCGGTACTGCAGGAACTGGCCCTGGAATACCCCCTGCCCCAGGTGATCATGGATTACCGTGGCGTCGCCAAACTGAAGAACACCTACACCGACAAGCTGCCCGAGCTGATCAACCAGCGTACCGGCCGCGTGCACACCTCCTACCACCAGGCGGTGGCCGCCACCGGGCGCCTGTCCTCCAGCGACCCGAACCTGCAGAACATCCCGGTACGTTCTGAGGAAGGCCGCAAGATTCGCCAGGCCTTCCTGGCCCCCAAAGGTAGAAAAATCGTCGCCTGTGACTACTCCCAGATCGAACTGCGCATCATGGCGCATCTGAGCGGCGACAAGGGCCTCACCGACGCCTTCGAAAAAGGCCTGGATATCCACCGCGCCACCGCCGCCGAAGTGTGGGGCAAAAGCCTGGAGGAGGTCAGCGACAACGACCGCCGCAACGCCAAGGCCATCAACTTCGGCCTGATCTACGGCATGAGCGCCTTCGGCCTGGCCAAACAGCTCGGCCTGCCGCGCAAGGAAGCCCAGGACTACATCGAGCTCTACTTCGAGCGCTACCCGGGCGTGAAAAAATACATGGAAGACACCCGCGCACTGGCGGCGGACAAGGGCTACGTGGAAACCCTCTACGGCCGCCGCCTCTACCTGCCGGAAATCCACAGCAGCAACGGCCAACGCCGCCAGGCCGCCGAACGCACCGCCATCAACGCCCCCATGCAGGGCACCGCCGCAGACATCATCAAAAAGGCCATGATCAAAGTGCATGACTGGCTGGAAACCACCGACTTCGACGCCAAGATGATCATGCAGGTGCACGATGAACTGGTGTTTGAAGTGGCTGAGGATCAGGTGGATGATCTGGTGACAGAAGTAAAGGCGCGCATGGAGTCAGCGGCGGAATTGAAGGTGCCGTTGATTGTGGATGCGGGGGTTGGGGAGAATTGGGACGAGGCGCATTGAGATAAAGGCAATGAAAAAAACAAAAGATCCGATATTTCTTCTTGAGAAAAGAACCGAAAGGCACCAAAAAAGAAAAAAAATTAGAGCAAAATCTGACACCGAAAAAAAACTACCTTTTCAGAATAGAAAGATAAAATATCTCTGCTCTATATCAAACCGTCATGCTAACGACAAGTATTCGGAAAAAGCAGACTTTACAGTTCCCAGAAACTTCAGCCTCATTGAGAATCCAGATGAAACATTATCTTTCATAAACCAAGTAGCGAAAACCATAACTCTTCCCCATCTGAAAACAATTTACTTCGACCATCGAGATGTAATAAACCATGATCTTGGAGCAGAGCTTCTTCTTGGTTTTGCCGCAAGCGAAGTAAAATTAGCCGCCGCAAACAGAAATAGGGAAATCAGAATTGTTGGCCACTACCCCTCATCAGAGAGAAAGAAACAACTTATTAAAGCACTTGGCGTCGTCAAACGGCTTGATCTGGATGGCCACCGAATTGATACAGGCGAAGAAAGCTTAGAGGTTTTTGATTTTGAAGGAGCCCCAGAAACTGTCTATCGATCTGGATCGGAGGATAGGAAAAACAGGTGTGTAAGAAAATTTGTAGAGCACATCAATGCTTGTGTCTCACATATGGGAAAGAAGCTTACCACTGCTGCAGTGGAATCCCTTACAACGTATATGGGTGAAGTGATAGGTAATGCCGAAGACCATTCAGGAGAATCAAGATGGTACGTTTATGGATATCTTGACGAAGGAAACCATAATGACGAAGACACATCCGAAGTTCATTTTTGTGAAATTGTAATTTTTAACTTCGGGAAAACCTTCTCTGACACCTTCACAGAGCTAGATGAAGAGTCTTTTTCTTTCAAGGTTGCACACCCCTATGTAAAAGCGCATGAGAAAAAAGGTTTTTTAATAGTCGATGGACAGTTGAAGACCTCTTTACACTGGTCGCCTTGCAAGGAAACATCAGCAGCAAACTCAAAGACCAAAACAGTGACAGAGGAAGAGGAACTGTTGATTTAATTGAATTCTTTCAAAACGTAGCCATTGAATGTGAAAAAAACGGAGAAAACCTTTCGAGAATGTCGATTATTAGTGGAAAGACCACAATATTTTTTGATGGAAAATATAGAATTGAAGAGAAAGACGGAATGGAAGTAATCGCATTCAACAATGACAACGACCTAAAACAACAACCCGACAGGAACTACATAAAAAGATTAAAACAATCCACATTCCCAGGGGCTTTAATTGCGATAAGATTCCCGCTAGAATCGAATAAGGAATCTCTCGAAGATAGCGTCGACAACCCCCCAGCAGAGCAAGACAATGGAAACTAAAAGCATAAACTTAGCTGACTTTGGCGGGCCGACATATATTGGACGAGACAACGGCGAGGCTGTTCGAAAAAAGCTCGGCCTAGATAAAATGGACAAGAATAATGAAGTGTCTTTCACTATAGAAATACCCGAAGATACGTTCAACATTAATAGTTCTTTTTTTCTTGGACTATTTGGAGATAGCATAAGAAGCTGCGGCAGCAAATCTGCGTTTTTGTCTAAATTTAATTTTGAAACTCACGGAAGAGAATATTCCATAATCAATAAAAGCATCGACAGAGCTTTGAGAGAGCGCAAAGGAATAATTTGATACATGGAAATACGAATAGCGCTAGCCATAATTATGGTCACTATATCTACTTTCACTATAGCGTCCACCGCCCCCCTTCCCACCAAGATATATATAGAACAACAAGAGTTCTCACTCAGGGATTTTTTCCTAGTTTCAACACTTATTCTAAATAGCTTCGCGCTTATTCTCTCTCTTCGCAACAGGAGAAAAGATCTTCGGAACTCTCATATCGATGATTTCTGGTTAAGAAAGATCATCGTTCCAGAAGCACTTAAAGAAATTGATGATTACTGCATTAAATGCAAAAAGTTATGGCGAAAAGTAAAGGCGGCAGGCTGCATCAAAGATTATAGCTCTACGGCAGATAAACTTAACGACCTCACGGATACATTAATTAGCAAGTTATCTCGCTACGCTGATATAGAAAGAAAATCTTCAATCGGGCCGATGATTAATACTGTTGTTGGAATAGCAGATGAATTCAGCGGCATCCTTATAGAAATACTTCACTCCATTGACAGGCATAGCTCTGAGTCTTCTCCCCATGAAGCCTTAACTCTACATATAGATGAAGCGATCATCGCTACTGACCGATTCCAAAAACATGTGATAGAAACAATTGCCCGCCATCACCGGAAAGCAGCGTCTTAACCAAAAAAAGGGGATGCGCATAACTTACCAGAGTGGAGCTCAGCAGGAACCAACCTCTTGCGGCCCCCAGCTAGCACTCCCAATTCATACGTATTCCCAGCCAACTCCAGCTGCTAAGGTTCGCTCACCACAACAAGCCCACAGAACAAGAATGCCACCAGCCCCGCGACTCACCATCCGTACCCGTGCATGGCTGGCCAGGAGAAAACATCGCCTGGCCTTTCGCCTGATCCTGCTATATGTCGCCCTGCGTTTGCGCTGGCTGGCATGGCGCGACCCGGCTTTTCGCAAGGAACTGCAACGACGCAACATCATGATGGTGTGGCGCACCCATGACGGGCGCATCGCTCGCTGGTTTCATTTCAGTCCCAATCGCGTTCGCAGCGGCTCCGGCCTGCGCGAGCGTTGCCATATTTCAGTGAGCTTCAAGGATGCCGACTATGGGGCAACCACCCTGATCCAGCTACTGGACGATCAGCGGCTGTTTTTTGTCGGCATGCGCCAGGGAAAGATCAGGCTTAACGGCAATATCAAGGGGCTACTCTGGTTCAGAACCGTTTCTGAATACCTGGTCCCGGGCGGCGTACAGATATGGCGACCGCGAGCCAAGACCCGGCGGGAAGACAGGCCGCGCAGTAATTAGGCGACCCCGAAAGGAAACCGAGTTCAGCTCTCGGTGCGCCCCTTATTTCTCTTCCTGCCCTTCCTGCAACTGTTCAAGCAACCCATCAATTTCCGCTTTAAGCTGTTTATCCTCAATCTTGTTCGCACTCACTTGCGCACTCTCAAGACTCTTGATCGCAGCCTCTTTCTGCCCCAGGTCTACCTGCAACTTGGCCATGGAAAGGCCGATTGATGAGAGATGATCTTTGGCGTTGATAGCAAGCGCCTTCCCCATAGCTTTTTCGTAGACCTCCAGCGCGGCCTCCAGGTCTTCGGTGAAGTCCGCCAGCGTTTCCCACTGCTCGGGGTGATCTTTATCTGTGTTTTCGTTATCGGTACAAATGGCCTTCAGTTGCGCATAAAAGGAATCAAACTCCGCTTGATCGTCTTTTCTGGCGGCTTCCATCAGCTTTTCAGCCAAGCTATAAACAGCTTTGTATATTTTGGTGTTAATCATTCTCTCTCTACCAAACAACGAGGAAGTGGACACATATGGGAGCCGGAACTGGCGCGCCCTAAGCCCCTCGCACTATCCTGCTCAAACTTGTGCAGTGCAACCCGAATTCGCCACCGCCCCCTCACCCATTGTAATTCCCGCGCCCGTCACCTAGCTTGAATAACACCACAAACCGACACCCAGCCGCTCAGCCCTAAGAGCAGGCAACGGCATTTTGTTCAGGTGTGATCGGCAGAAACAGGCTTGCACGGTGTATCCATTATGCGCACAACCACCTTCTTGATTACCTCCCTCTACCTTCTTGCCCTGTCGATCCCCACGACGACGCTTTCCGCTTCATTCACACAGGCAGAACGGGATGAAGCCTATCGCATCGCCAAGCAGCGGATTAAGCAGGAAAGAGGCTCGGGGAAGCTGGGGTTCAGTGACCTGCCAGCCCTGGACCGCCTGCCGCCGGAGATTGCGGATATGGAGCTTGTCGCGCTGTATCTGGGCAAGACCAACGAGCATCTGGGGGACCTGGGTACACAGGTAGAAGATATCTCGCTGCTGCGCGGCATGCGCACGCTCCAGGTGCTCAACCTCACGGACACACCGGTCTCCAGCCTGGCAGCGCTTGAAGACATGGAGGTATTACAGAAGCTGGATGCCAGCGGAACGCGCATTTCCAGCCTGGCCCCGCTGCGCGGCAAACAGCACCTGGAAACCGTGGACGTGGCGAAGACCAACATATCCAGCATTCGCCCGCTGGAAGAGTCACGGCAGATCCGCATGCTGGACATCAGCCATACCCGGGTACGCGACCTGTCGCCGCTCAGGAACATGGCAGCGCTTGAACTGCTATTTCTGCGCAACACTCCGGTCAGGGATCTGTCTCCTCTCGCCGGGCTCGACATCAGAGACCTGTCAATCAGCGGCACCAGGGTCACGGACCTGACCCCATTGCTCAGCCTTGAGAACCTGAAAACCTTGCGGGCCGGCGCCTTGCCATCACTGGATGTGGATTCACTGGAAAGAATGCAACAGATTGCGTTTCTCTGGATCAACGATAACGACGATGTCGAGGATCTGGGCTTTCTCAAGGGGCATTCACTGAGGTCGCTTGATGTCAGCGGCACCGGCGTTGACGACCTGAGCCAGCTGTCGCATATGGAAATCCTCTACGGCCTTATTCTGGACGACACGCCAGTGGTGGACCTGTCACCCCTTGGCCAGAACAGAAAGCTCGCTAGCGTGTCCATTAATGATACGGCGGTGAAAGATATCTCTCCACTGGCCACACTACCCCGGCTGTCCCGACTCGAGATGAACAACACCAGGGTCACCGATCTGTCACCGCTGCAGAATGTGATCGGATTAACTGTTAAGGGTGCGGAAGTGCCTGCCGTCAGCGAACACCCCAAAAAGAAGTTAATCTGCGCCGCTCATCGGGCTCGGGCAGGCCGAGCCACCCAGGTACGCAAGTATCTGGCAGGCGAAATGGGTGGCCTGACCTCGTACTACCGGGTACTCAGCCGCGTCAAGTGTGGCGACATGCGCAACTCCCCTTTGTACGTTCTGGCCAGCGAGCACACGCTCTCGCAGGACCTGAAGACAATGATCGAAGAGATTGCCGAACTTGATGAGGGTCTGAGGCTGGCCCTGCTCAACGAGAAAAACCACTGGCGGATGCCACTTGGCCGCAAGGTACCGGAAACCCTGCTGGATCGCGTGGAGGCCTGGCAGCAACACGACACCGAACCGCACGTCTCGCGTGCAATCGATGCGTTCCACGAAGAGTTAATCAGCCTCGGCGCCAGGAGATTCGAGGGATGAACATGAAGGCTTTCATTCATTTCATCACCTCCTTCCCGGCAACGACACTTGGCCTCTGCCTGCTCAGCGCCACGCCCGCCGCGACGGCCGCCTGCATGCGGCTCGACCCCTTTCCTGCTGCTGATGCCAGCACCGCCCCGGACACGGATGGTCCCGGCGCTTTCGGAGCACTGCATGACACGTTGACGCTGGAATGCCTTCGCTATGTGGACCTGATCCAGAAGAAAGAGGGCAGCCCGGTAGCACAGGTGCAGGACAATCACGACCGGCTGTTTTCCATTAGCGTCGGCGACTTCGTGGGAGAAAATGCGGGCCGGGTAATCGCCATCGAGCCCGAGCGCATTGTGGTGCGCCAGCTGGTCCCTGGCCCGGAGATCGGCGACTGGAAAGCGGTTGAACGCTACTTGTTTCGCATGCCCTCAGAGTAAACCTGGCCTGACGTCAGGCTTTAAAAGCCAATAACCCGGGGGCACACCTAAACCCACTGTAGGAGCGTGCCTGAAAGCGATGCTTATATGGCGAAGTCTTATCGCCAGCAGGCTGGCTCCTACCGGGACGCCCCCTGCCCCTACTGCCCGTAACGCTCCCGCACCGGCCCGGACAGCTTGCCCGGATGCTTCGGGGTGGCGCTGGCGAAGTGGCTATAGATCTGCTGCAGGTCGGCTTCCATATCGTCGCTGGGATAAATCACCACCGGGAAGGAGAAGGTTTTCGCCTTGTAGTCCGCCAAGGCCAGGATGATCGGCACGTCGGCCTGTTTGGCGATGTGGTAGAAGCCCAGCTTCCATTGCTCCGCATTGCTGCGGGTGCCTTCCGGGGTGACGGCGATCAGCAGTTTGTCCCGCTGGCGGAATTGCGCCACGGTCTGCTCCACCATGCCGCCGGCCTTGCCCCGTTCGATGGGCATGGCGCCCAGCTTGCGCAGCAGCCAGCCCAGCGGGCCCTTGAACAAGCTGTGCTTGATCATCACGTTCACGTCTTGCTGCAACGCCGAGCGGCTGACCAGGGCCAGCACCCCATCCCAGTTGGAGGTATGCGGGCCGCCGGCGATCACTGCCCGCTGGATATCCGGAAAAGGCCCCGCCTGCCAGCCGGTGAGGCGCAGCATGGCCCGGGCAATCAGTTGGCCCAGTGGTGCCCGGCGTTTACCGCCTTCCGTTTGCTCACTCATTACTGTGCTCCGCTATGACAAAGCGGGAGTATATCGGATTGCCGCCCTGCTCCGGTGGCCGTGATCCAGGCCGAGCCGACTGTCGGTAGCAATATTTAGCTGGACAGAGGCTGGCAACCTCTGTAACGTTACCCATAGCTAAAAAATCACGCTTGAATCAAGTACTACATTTCGCTGTTTTATTCGTATAACTCGTCCTGCAGTCCACAAGTCCAAGTTCCGTTTTTCAGCTACACACGCCCTAACCGGCGATTTACATCATTATTTTCAGGATTAGTATTATGTCTACAGTGAAAGGTACCGTTAAGTGGTTCAACGAAGCTAAAGGTTTTGGTTTTATCGAGCAGGAAGGTGGTCCGGATGTGTTCGCACATTTCAGCGCCATCACCGGCTCTGGCTTCAAGACCCTGGCCGAAGGCCAGCAAGTTGAGTTCACCATGACTCAAGGTCAGAAAGGTCCTCAGGCTGAGAACATCGTCGCTCTGTAAGCGATCGTTCCGGTAACAAAAAAGGGCGCCTCCTTCGGGAAGCGCCCTTTTTTTATGTACTCTTCACGCTAATCCGCCCCAAGCCGACACCCTGTCGGTGCCATGCCTGCATGGTGAATGGGCCGAAACCGCTTCGCCATGCGAGCATGGCTCCTACGGCTATCAGCTTTCATTATCTCAGCCATAGGAAACCAGCATTGCTGTCATAAATTAGTAACGTCTATATTTTTCTGGTGCCTTGCGAAAAACGACCAAGAGGAGAGCACACCATGAAAATAAGGACTGCAACGCTGGCGGCCGCCATTGCCTTTGCCGCCTCATCCACCCTAACGGCCAGCCCCATTGGCCATCCCCAATATCAGAAAAGTCCCGCCCGCTCCCCCATGGCCAGCCCGTATTGGTGGCCGGAAACCCTGGACCTTCGCCCACTACGTCAGCACGCTGAAAAATCCAGCCCGCTGAACCCCGACTTCAACTACGCCGACGCCTTTGCCGAGCTGGATCTGGAAGCGGTAAAAGCCGATCTGCGCAAGATGATGACCGATTCCCAGGACTGGTGGCCGGCAGACTACGGCCACTATGGCCCGCTCTTCATCCGCATGGCCTGGCACAGCGCCGGCACCTACCGGATTCATGATGGTCGCGGCGGCGCCCGCGGCGCCCAACAGCGCTTCGAGCCGCTCAACAGCTGGCCGGACAACGTGAGCCTGGACAAGGCCCGCCGCCTGCTGTGGCCGATCAAACAGAAGTACGGCAACAATATCTCCTGGGCCGACCTGATGGTGCTGGCCGGCACTATTGCCATGGAAGACATGGGCTTCGAAACCTATGGCTTTGCCGGTGGCCGCGTGGATGACTGGGAAGCGGACATCACCTACTGGGGCTCGGAAACCGAGTGGCTGGGCGACGAGCGCCACAGCGGTGACCGGGAGCTGGAAAAACCCCTGGCAGCCGTTCAGATGGGCCTGATCTATGTGAACCCGGAAGGCCCCAATGGCAAGCCGGACCCGCTGCTGGCCGCCGAGGACATTCGCCAGAGCTTCGGTCGCATGGCCATGAATGACGAAGAAGTGGTGGCACTGATCGCCGGTGGCCACACCTTCGGCAAGGCCCACGGCGCCCACAAGCCGGAAAAATGTCTGGAAGCCGAACCTGCCGCCGCGGCCATTGAAGAACAGGGCTTTGGCTGGAAAAACAACTGCGGCACCGGCAAGGGCGCCGACACCATTACCAGCGGCCTTGAGGGTGCCTGGTCAGTGGATCCGGTGGCCTGGACCCACCAGTACCTGGACAACCTGTTCGGTTTCGAGTGGGTACAGACAAAGAGCCCGGCTGGCGCCGTTCAGTGGATTCCCGCCGATGGCCAGGCCAGCAACCTGGTGCCTGACGCGCACATCGAGGGCAAGCGCCACGCGCCGATCATGTTCACCACCGACCTGGCTCTGAAGGAAGACCCGGCCTACCGCAAGATCGCCAAGCGCTTCCATGAAAACCCGGAAGCCTTCGAGGACGCCTTCGCCCGCGCCTGGTTCAAGCTCACTCACCGTGACATGGGCCCCCGCGAGGGTTACCTGGGCCCGGACGTTCCGTCTGAAGCCCTCAGCTGGCAGGACCCGATCCCCGAGGTGGACTACAAGCTGATCTCCGACGGCCAGGCCGAGGACCTGAAAGAGCAGATCCTGGATTCCGGACTGACCGTACCGGAGCTGGTACGTACCGCCTGGGCGTCCGCGTCCACCTTCCGGGGCTCCGACATGCGTGGAGGCGCCAACGGTGCCCGCATTGCCCTGGCACCGCAGAAAGACTGGCCGGTGAACAACCCGGACGAGCTGGACAAGGTGCTGGATACCCTTGAGGAAATCCGTGCCGACTTCAATGAAGGCGGCCTGTTCCGCAGCAGCAAGGTATCCATGGCGGACATGATCGTGCTGGGCGGCGCCGCCGCCATCGAGAAGGCCGCTGCCGATGCCGGTTACGACATCGAAGTACCGTTCACTCCGGGTCGCGCCGACACCACCCAAGAACTCACCGATGTGGATTCCTTTGCAGTGCTGGAACCGAAAGCCGATGGCTTCCGCAACTACTTCAGCAAGGACAGCCACCTGGCTCCCACCGATGCCCTGGTGGACAAGGCGGACCTGCTGACCCTGAGCGTGCCGGAGATGGCCGTGCTGGTGGGTGGTATGCGCACCCTGGATGCCAACGCCGACGGCAGTGACCACGGTGTGTTCACCGACAACCCCGGCACCCTGAGCAACGACTTCTTCGTCAACCTGCTGGACATGTCCACGAAATGGCAGCCTTCCAAGGAGAACGAAGGCTTGTATCAAGGCCTGGACCGCCAGAGCGGTGAACAGAAGTGGACCGCCACCCCGGTGGATCTGATCTTCGGATCCAATGCGGAACTGCGTGCGGTGGCCGAGTTCTACGCGCTCAGCGACAACGATGAAGTGTTCGCGGAAGACTTTGTCGACGCCTGGACCAAGGTCATGAACCTGGACCGCGTACGCTTCTGATCCTGCCCGGCAACGCCGGCAGGCCCACAAGGCCGGGCCGGCAACCTGAACAAAACGGCGGCGCAGCAGCGCCGCCGTTTTTTTGTTATCCCGCCCCGCGTTTTCTCAGAAACTCCTGCAGCATGCTGTAGCTCAACCCCCAGATGCAGTAGCCCTGATAACGGCAACAGGGAAAGGTCATTTTGCCCACAGGCGTGCGGATCTGCAGCGTGGAACGGTGTGCCGGGTTACCCAGATAGTCCAGCGGAATCCAGATGCCTCTTTGTGCTTCGTGATTCAGCGACATGGCGTTATCACCCCGCCAGGCGAACACGTGGGGCGTCACCACCATGGGGCTCCAGCGACTGTGATGGCGGGTGAGCAGATCTGATAGCCGCGCCTGGTACTCCCCCTGACGAAACAGATCCAGCCCGGTTTCTTCCAGGGTTTCGCGCATGGCAGTGTGACGACTGGAGGTATCGCTGGTTTCCAGACGCCCGCCAGGAAAGGCCATGTCCCCGGACCAGGGGTCGCCATCGCGGCGGGCCCGCTGAATAAACAACAGTTCACCATCCCGCTCACGGGGCCCACGATAAATCAGCGCCACCGACGCCCGGGTGACATGGCGCCGGAAAGGTAACTTGTGGGGGCGATATTTCTGTAGCCAGCTCAGGGATGGCATGGCGACTCCCAACGACAGTGATTGTGAATGGGCAGATCCTGGTCTTGTGGGAAACGATGCTTGCATCGTGAATAGGCACTGCACTGCCAACATCTTCGCGATGCAAGCATCGGTTATTCGCTCCGCTCACCCCTTCGGGGCCGCCCTGCGGGCGTTACTACGCTGCGCTTCGCTCCCACAAACCCCGTACGCAGACACAGCCGAAACAGCACGTTCTAGATTATATCCTGTTGTTCCTGTCCGAGGCGCACAAGGGAGTCTGGGACGATTTTTATGCAACCGCTGGACGGAGGGCCCGACCCTCCTGACAAGCAGACATAAAAAAACGGTGCGCCGTTTCCAGCGCACCGTTTTTACTGACAGCGACGGATTACTTTTTCAGATCGAACCGATCCAGCTCCATCACCTTGGTCCAGGCGGCCACGAAATCGTTAACCAGTTTCTCCTGACCATCGGCACAGGCATAAACCTCCGCCAGGGCGCGCAGCACCGAGTTGGAACCAAACACCAGGTCCACCCGGGTACCGGTCCACTTCACCTGGCCACTGTCACGATCACGGCCTTCGAACGCCTCTTCATCACTGGAAGTGGCTTTCCATTCCGTGCCCATGTCCAACAGGTTGACGAAGAAGTCGTTGCTCAGGGTGCCCGGCTTGTCGGTGAACACACCGTGCTGGCTGCCGCCCTGGTTGGCGCCCAGTACGCGCAGGCCGCCCACCAGTGCCGTCATTTCCGGCGCGGTGAGGGTGAGCAGTTGCGCCCGGTCCACCAGCAGATGCTCCGCACCGATGCTGAACTTGCCCTTCTGGTAGTTGCGGAAACCATCTGCCGCAGGCTCCATGGGCTCGAAGGAGGCCACGTCGGTCTGCGCTTCGGTGGCATCGGTACGACCCGGCGAGAACGGCACGGTGATGCTATGCCCGGCATCCTTGGCCGCCTTTTCGATACCGACACCGCCGGCCAGCACGATCAGGTCCGCCAGCGACACTTTCTTGGCGCCGCTATTAAAGTCGCTCTGGATGCCTTCCAGGGTCTTCAGCACCTTGGCCAGCTGCTGTGGCTGGTTTACCTCCCAGTCCTTCTGCGGGGCCAGACGAAGACGGGCACCGTTGGCGCCGCCACGCTTGTCGCCACCCCGGAAGGTGGAGGCAGACGCCCAGGCGGTGGAAACCAGCTCAGCCACGGACAGGCCGGAATCCAGGATCTTGCTTTTGAGAGCAGCAATGTCCTGGTCGTTGACCAGCTCATGATCCACTGGCGGCACCGGGTCCTGCCAGATCAACTCTTCCTTGGGCACTTCCGGACCCAGGTAGCGATCACGGGGGCCCATGTCACGGTGGGTCAGTTTGAACCAGGCACGGGCAAACACGTCGGCGAATTCCTCCGGGTTCTCATAAAAGCGCCGGGAAATCTTTTCGTAGTCCGGATCAAAACGCAGCGACAAGTCCGTAGTCAGCATCATCGGCTTGTGCTTTTTGCTCTTGTCCTGGGCGTAAGGAATAACCTCATCTGCGTCCTTGGCTACCCACTGCTTGGCACCCGCCGGGCTGGTGGTCAGCTCCCACTCATAGCCAAACAGGTTTTCGAAGAAGTAGTTGCTCCACTGGGTAGGCGTCTGGCTCCAGGTCACTTCCGGGCCACCGCCCATGGTGTCGTCGCCCTTGCCGGTACCCACCGGG
The DNA here is from genome assembly GCF_047495475.1 of Alcanivorax sp. IL2. NCBI lineage: Bacteria > Pseudomonadati > Pseudomonadota > Gammaproteobacteria > Oceanospirillales > Alcanivoracaceae > Alcanivorax > Alcanivorax sp. IL2. The sequence continues at coordinate 422,308 of NZ_CP179932.1, forward strand.
TTGTGCCAGCCCATGCCCTGTTCCGCCAGGCTCGCGGCTTCCGGGTCGGGGCCGATTTTTTCCGGGTCGCCGGCACCATGAGCCTTACCAAAGGTGTGGCCACCGGCGATCAGCGCCACGGTTTCTTCGTCATCCATGGCCATGCGGGCAAAGGTTTCGCGGATGTCATGCGCCGCGGCCTTCGGGTCCGGGTTGCCATCCGGGCCTTCCGGGTTCACGTAAATCAGGCCCATCTGTACCGCGGCCAGCGGGTTTTCCAGGTCGCGCTTGCCGGAATAGCGCTTATCGCCATCCAGCCAGCCCTGCTCGGCCCCCCAGTAGACGTCGTTGTCCGGCTCCCAGGTATCTTCCCTGCCGCCGGCAAAACCAAAGGTCTTGAAGCCCATGGATTCCAGGGCCACGTTACCGGCAAGAATCATCAGGTCCGCCCAGGAAATTTTGCTGCCGTACTTCTGCTTGATCGGCCACAGCAGCCGGCGAGCCTTGTCCAGGTTCACGTTATCCGGCCAGCTGTTCAGCGGTGCAAAACGCTGCTGACCCCGGCCGCCGCCGCCCCGGCCATCGCCGATGCGGTAGGTACCGGCACTGTGCCAGGCCATGCGGATAAACAGGCCACCATAATGACCGAAATCTGCCGGCCACCAGTCTTGGGAATCTGTCATGAGCGCATCCAGATCTTTTTTCACTGCACCAAGATCCAGGCTGCTGAAGGCGTTGGCGTAATCGAAATCCTCATCCATGGGGTTGGACTTGGAAGAATGCTGATTGAGAAGGTCCAGACGCAGCTGGTTGGGCCACCAATCCTGGTTGGTCGTCCCCCCACCTGCTGCGTGATTAATCGGACATTTACTCTCTGTCATAGCGCTCTCCTTCCTCGTAGGTGGGTTCGGCGTATTTGTTACTCTGTTGTAGTCCTTTTGATGCCGGATTGGCCAGTTTAGTTTGCCAAATGGGGTGATAGTTTTTATTAAAAACGGCCGTAAGTGCGTCAATACAGGCTTTCCCTGACTAACGCCCCGCATTAGATGCGCCATTCAAAACTTATACAAAGAGTGACATATAGATTAAAATGACAGCTGGACTACAAAAAAAGGGGAAAGGAACCAATGAAAAAACAACACCTGCATGCCATGACCGGTGCGCTTTCAATTGCCGCCCTGTCAACACCTGCCCTGGCTGAGACCGGCCCTGGCGGTTTTTACGCTGGCGCAACACTCGGTTACCAGACCACGGATATGGACTGGAAAACCGATCGAACCCTCGAGCCCAACGGCAATCCCATCGCGCCGTTTTCCGATACCACCGAATCCCTGGATGACTCTGATGCCAGCTATGGCCTTTTTACCGGTTATAACTGGGTCGTTGGACAGGGAAAGTGGGTGCTGGGCGCTGAATTCTCAGCAGTGAAGAGTGATGCCAGCGACGAGATCCGCAATCGTATCCCCGGGCTGGGCGATCCCAACTCCAACCCGACCAGTTTTTCTGAAGTCGAGACTGACGACCTGGCGCTGGGCCTTAGCGTTCGCGGCGGGTACATGCTGCATGACAACACCATGGTGTACAGCAGCCTTGGCGTATCCCAGCTTGAAGTCGAAACGACAAGCACCTGCCCCGCCGACACCAACGTCTGCAACCCGGCTGACGGGCTCCAGCGTTTCAGTGATGACGAGCGCATGAGCGGCTGGGCGCTGGGTATCGGGGCGGAACATTTCCTGTCAGATAACCTGGTGCTTAGAGCAGAGTACCGCTATGCCGATTATGGTGATTTCGACTTCACTGCTATTCCCGCCCAGAGCGGTTCAAGTTTCGGGGCTGACGCGTCAATTGAAGTCGTCCGGCAAACTCTTGAGCTTGGTGCCGCTTACAAGTTCTAAACCTCTCCTCGCTGCTTTCTAGCAGCGGTATGGGCCCCTCCAGCAATCAGGACGGGGCCCATCTTTTCTGCCTTCCCTGATTTCGCACATAGTCAGAGCACCTTTGCTATGCTGCCAATATCGTATTGGCACAGGGATCCCCATGGAATCGAGCACGCCCGACCAGCCACAGACCCTTGGTGAAACCACGCGCATGCTGTGGAACGCCCGTGGCCGCTACAAGCGGGTACTGGCCACTGCCGCCAGCCTGCAGAAAGTGGTGTGGAAACACCGTAAGGTGCTCGGCAGTGGCGACGAGCAGGCGCTGCAGCCCCTTCATGAAGATGTCGCGACCAGCCTGGCTACCCTGTTTCGCGACAACGGCGGCGCCTGGATCAAGTTTGCCCAGTTCCTCAGTTGCCGCCCGGACCTGTTGCCGGCGCCCTATATCGACGCCTTTGCTCACCTCCGGGAGAATGCGCCGAAAGCTCATTTCGATGACATTCAGCCCTGGCTGAAAGCCCAGCTTGGCCATGACTGGGCGGACTCCTTCAGCGCCTTCAATATCATCCCCATGGCCGCTGCCTCCATCGCGCAGGTGCATAACGCCACCCTGAAATCCGGCGCTGAAGTGGCCGTCAAACTGCAGCAACCCCGGGTCAGCCAGGAGTTCTCCGAAGATGCTGCCGCGCTTCGGTTGTTGGCCAAGGCGCTGAAACCGCTGCTGCGCGAAGTGGATGTTGAGCAGATCATCAACCAGCTAATCACCACCACCGAACGGGAGCTGGATTTCCGCCTGGAAATGACCCACATGCGGGATTTCAGCGAACTTCCACATCTGCCGGGCATCAAGGTACCGCGAGTCTATCCGACCCTCAGCAGTGCGCAGATGCTGGTGACGGAGTGGATCGAGGGGAAGAGTCTTTCCACACTGTTACGCGAGGACGAAGAGCAGGCCAGACCGCTGCTGGAGCGTTTACAGGCCAGCATGATGCAGCAGGTACTGGAGTTCGGTCTGTTCCATGCGGACCCACACCCGGGCAACTTTATCGTTACCCCGGACGGCGATCTGGCGGTACTGGATTTTGGTGCCGTGGAATATGTGGCCGCCGAGGACCGCCAACACTACACCGCATTGTTGATGCGCTTGCTCGGCATGGGCGACGGGCCGCTGCTACCCCTGTTCGAAGCCGCCGGTTTTGGCGGGCTCACAGAGGAGCGACTGGAAAAACTGTCGGCAGCACTGGTCTCCGCCCGCCAGGATACCGATGCCACCCTGGCGGATAACCTGCGCACCCTGCTGGATGAATTCCGCCGCCTGCGGCTGGTGATGCCGGATTCCTTCGTGGCCATGGTGCGGGTGCTGATCACCGTGGGCGGGCTGATGACCCGCTACCAGATTCCGTTTTCCTGGGGTGGTTTTGGCGCTCGCTAAGCCGAGCGCCATGGTGCCGTCCGCCCAAGGCTCAGTGCTGTAAAGGCTAGCCGTTACTTGATCATCTTCTTGAGCATGTTCACCTTGTCCTTGTAAGGGGCGTAGCGGAACTTGATATCGAACAAGGTGGTGGCCTTGAGGATGCTGCGCTTGTGGGAGAAGGCATCGAACGAATTCTTGCCGTGATAGGCCCCCATGCCGCTTTCACCCACGCCGCCGAAAGGGAGGTTGGGGTTGGCCACATGCATGACCGTGTTGTTGATACAGCCGCCACCGAACTGGGTGTTATCGAGCACCTGGCGCTCCACCTGATCGCTGGCGGTAAACAAATACAACGCCAGGGGATGTTCTGGCAGTTTCTTCAGGTTGACGATCAGCTCTTCCAGGGTAGAGTAGGTCAGCATGGGTAACACCGGGCCGAAGATCTCCTCCTGCATGATCGCATCATCCATGGAGATATTTTTCAGAAGGGTCGGCGCGATGTAACGCTGGCCCGCATCGGTCTGGCCACCCACCAGCACCTTGGTCTTGTCGATCAGTGCCGCCACCCGTTCGAAATGCCGATCGTTGATCATGCGCCCCAGATCCGGGTTCTGGCTCGGCTCATCACCGTAAAACTCGCGCAGTGTCTCCACCATTTCCTTTGCAAAAGCATCGCTGATATCTGCATGCACATGAACGTGATCCGGTGCGATACAGGTCTGCCCCACGTTGAGCATCTTGCCGGACAGAATCCGCCGGGCCGCCACTTTCAGGTTGGCGTCCCTGTGTACGATGGTGGGGCTCTTGCCGCCCAGTTCCAGGGTCACCTTGGTAAGATGTTTCGCAGCGGCCGCCATCACGATACGACCGACACGGGGGCTGCCGGTAAAGAAGATATGATCGAAGCGTTCTTCAAGCAGCGCATTGGTCACTTCCGTGCTGCCCTTGAATACCGCCACGTATTCATCGCTGAAACATTCCTTCATCATTTTCTCGATCACATTCGCCACGGTGGGGTTCAGTGAAGACGGCTTGAGAATGGCCGTGTTACCGGCGGCGATGGAACCGATCAAAGGCTGAACCAGCAGCAGGAAAGGATAGTTGTACGGGCCGAGCAAAAAGGTCACACCCTGCGGTGTGGACTCGATGCGACTACGGCCGGGCTGGGCCCACATTGAGGTACCGACTTTTTTCGGCTTCATCCAGCTTTTTAGATGTTTCAGGGTGTGCTTGAGATCCTCGATGGCCGTGCTGATCTCGATATAGGCCTCGAATGGCGGGCGGCCAATATCTGCCTTGAGCGCATCCTGAATCTCTTCCTGATACTGGACGATGGCGTCTTTCAGTTTCGTGAGCTGCCGTAGCCGGAAGTCATAGCTGCGGGTGGCGCCGGTTTCGAAAAACCGCCGCTGCAGCTCCACCGCCTCTCCGGCCCAGCTTTGTGACTGCTTCAGGTTTTCACTATCCAATACCGCACCCATGACTCGCCTCCTCGTTATTCGCTTAACCGCAAGGGTTGGGAAAACGAGTGTTCCATGGGGAGCGCCAAGGCTCTACACAAAGCAGGCAATCAGCCTGACCAAAACAATCAGAAAGTGGCGAAAACCGCTATTTTTTCTGTCACTTAAAAAAACGCGACATACATGTCCCGCTGCCGTATATACCGGATGGTTTTTGTAGGAGCCATGCATGCATGGCGAACCGCCGAAGGCGATCAGCGCAAACGAGTTCGCCATGCAAGCATAGCTCCAACGGAAAGAAAAAACGCTATGCCAGCCAGTCCACGATGCGGTCCATGGCGGTGGTGCAGTTGCCGCAATACTGCCGCAGGAACTCATCACCGAGTGATTGCTCCGCCGGCACCGTTGCCGCCCCCGCCAACGCCGCCTGGCCTTCAAAATCCACAAACGCCTGACGCAAGGTCAGCTCCCCGGCCGGGCGCCCGAAGGCCTCCCCGGGCAGGGTAGCAACGCCGGTATCTTCCAGCAGGGTTTCACACAGGGCCGTGCTGTCATGAATCTCCCGCTGGTGCAATCGTTCTGCCAGGGGACTGAAATCCGGAAACAGGTAAAAAGCACCATCTGGCATGGCAAGATCCAGCCCGGCCTGCTGATAGGCCTCCACCTGATAACGTGCCAGCCCTTTGAGAATACGCCGGGACTGAAACAGATAGTCGTCAATGTCCGCGCCACCCTGAAAGGCTCGCACTGCCGCATGCTGAATCGGCGCCGCCACCGAGGTATAAGTTTCACTGGCCACGGTGGCCATGGCATCGCGCAGCCAGGAGAGATTGGGTGGAAAGGCAAAGGCACCCAACCGCCAACCGCCAGCACCACACCACTTGCTCAGGCCATCGCTAATGATAGTGCCTTCCGGATAATAGCGGGCAATGGAGCGGTGTTGCCCGTCGTAGCGGGTGCGGCCATAGATTTCGTCACTGAGCAGAATCAACCGGTGGTAGCGCGCCACCTCGGCGATGTCACGCAACTCGTCGTCGGTAAAGGTATAACCATGGGGATTGGCTGGGTAGTTGAGGATCACCAGCCGGGGCCGACCCGGATCACGCTGACACAGGGCATCCAGGCTCTTGGCACTGAGCTTCCAGTTATTGTGTCGATGGGTGGGCAGCCAGTGCACTCGACGACCAATGATGCTGGCCTGGGGTGCATAGGACACCCAGCTCGGTGTGGGAATCACCAGGTCGCCGTAGTAGACCAGCTGCAGGATGAACATGAGCTCCTTGGAGCCCGGCCCGATCATGATGTCTTCGCCCCGGAAGGCTACATCGTGCTCGCGATCCAGATGGCTGGCAATGGCGTCCTGTAGTGCCGGCAATCCTTTGACCGGCAGATAATCCTTCTCGCCGGCAAACTCACGCAACGCCTCCACCACCGAGGGCGGCACTGGAAACGGTGACTGACCCAGCCCCAGCTTGTAGACCTGCCGCCCCTGCTGACGCAGGGCATTGCTGCGCTCGTTGATGGCCAGGGTGGCAGACACCCCCATGCCTCGGACATTCAGGTTGAGGTGTACATCGGGCTGGAACGGCATGATCGAAATCCCCCTGAACAAGACAGCGTTCTTTCGACCCTACCGGGTTGTCACCGGGCTGCAAAGTACGCAGGCCCGGTGACGGCAGGAACAACGGTAACAAATAAACCGCGGGTCAGACCTTCAGGTATTTCGCCGCCTTGGCATCCGCCTTTTTCGCCAGCGGTTTCAGCTCGGCGATTTTTTCACAGACCGCGTCGCACTCTTCCTTGCTGAGCGCATGGCCATCCACCGCCTTGTGCAGCTGGTGCATGTAGTTATCCAGTATCGTCAGTACCGACAGATGCACCAGCGGCGCAATGGACGACTTCTTCTGGGTGATGTGCTGTTTGCGGTGGGCCTGTTCCCAACGTTTCTCGAATTCCTTGTGGCTCAATGTCATGACAACCTCCCTGTTCAGAATGTGAGTTTATTGACGCTGATGCTATTCAGCCCCAGTTCGCCGCCGCTGATGCCTTCCAGGGCCACCGGCAGGCTGATATCGTTGAGCGACACCTTGCCCAAGGTGGCACCGAGCTTGGCATCACTGAGCGTCATGCTGCCCACGTTCAGGTGTACCGTGGGGGTGACCGCAATGCTCACCTTGAGGATGCCCAGATCCACGCCCAGGGATTTATCCGAAGCAGTGGCGTCCACATTGAACGCCTGGCTGGTAGCCGCCGGCATCGTCACAGACGGGATGCTGATGTTTTCCAGGCTGGCACCGGGCAGGACCAGCTGTTCGGTAGGCGCCGCCCGATTCACACGCAGGGCTTCGCCGTTGGCACCCGGCACCGACAGGGAACTGAGCGACAGCTCACCGATGCCCATACCGGACACGGACAAGCCGGCGCTGGGCAGGCCCAGCTTATCCAGGCGAATGCCGGACAGATCCAGGTTTCCCAGGTTGAGCTGATCGATGGGCTTCATCTGCGCCACCAGGCCGGGAATATCAATGGCCGGAATCTGCAGGTCGATATTGCCCAGATCCGGCACCGTGATGGTGCCCAGATCCACCGGGATATCCAGGCTGCCCATATCCTCGCTGCCATCCCAGCTGCCGAGCCAGCCCAGGTCAATTTTCCAGTTCAGCCGAAAGCCCAGCTCGACGATGGTACGCACCTGATTGAGCACCGCTTTGGCGCTATCCACGGAAGCCTGGGTATTTTCCACGTGCAGATTGCCGATGCTGGCACTGCCCAGGGTGACCTTTTCCACGCGCAGATTGTTGAGCGTGCCGTCTTGCACGCTGACCTGATCGATGGCGATTTTGCGGGAAACCTGGGCGCCGAGCACGCCCAGGCGAGTGAGAAGATCCCGGGAAACCGGGAGAGAATCCAGCAGGTTGTCCGCAGACAACCGTTCCTTTAGTGACATGTTTGCCTCCTGGCAGGGTTGAGTTCGCACACTCCGGTGTGCGCTCACACTCTAACCAGTGAGGCATTTATTGCATATAAAGCAAGCGTACCAATTTGCCGGACGCCTCACTCCCGATTAATCCGTCGGCGGAACTACCTCTACCGCCGGTACGGGCTCCTCTGGCGCCTCTCCTAGCGGCAAATAGTCCTCTGACTCCGGCTTGCGCCAGTCGGGGCATTGCGCCGCTTCCTGCAGATCGGCCTCGGCTGCCGCAAACGCCTGTACCGGCTGCGAAGCGGGCGGGAGATGGTGATAATCACTCTGCGGCACCTGAATGGCATTGAACCAGCCATTGGGAATCCAGTTGAAATCGGGGCTGGGCAGGATCTTGCCGTTGAAATGCCCACCACGGGAGAAGGCACGCAGAATATCGTAGGTGGAATTCATGCAGTTGCGACCGAACAACTGGTACGGCTGGGCGCTGACCCAGGCCATGACACGCAATGCTGCATCAGGATCGGGCCATACCTGACTGGTCATGGTCAGATATTTGAAATAATTATACTCAGCCCCGTAATGCACCATATTGGCAAACACCTGGGTGGCCTGCTTTTCTCCTGGCACCTTGCGTGACCAGAAGCCGTTCATTCCATTGCCGTTGGCCCAGCCGTCACCTTCAACGGCTCCCACCATCCACTGCCCATCCGGCAGCTCAAACCCCCACCCCACATGCCCCAGCAAAGGCTGGCCGGCCAAATCCGGGCGTTTCGGGCACAGTACGACGATTGCATTGGCTTGACTCATTGCGTTCCCTCGCGATCTTTATGGTGTTTTTTTGCCGTTCTTCCTGAACGATGAAGCCCGTCGATACCCTGACGGGCACCCACAGACCAAAAAGACTATAATCGCAACCTTCTTACAACGGAATATGCTTGCGGACTTACCATGCCCTCTTTCGATATCGTCTCTGAAATTGATGAAGTGGCCCTGCGCCACGCGGTGGATAACGCCAACCGCGAACTCGCCAACCGTTTTGACTTTCGCGGCGTCGAGGCCAGCATTGAGCAGAATGGTCTGGATGTGACCTTGAAGACCCAGTCGGACTTTCAGGTACAGCAACTGGAAGAGTTGTTTGCCAAGGCGGCAGTGAAACAGGGCATCAGCGTCGCCGGCGCCGACCGCCCGGAAAAGCCTGAACACAGTGGAAAAACCTTCTCGCTGACGCTGACCTTCCGTCAGGGCATTGAGCAGCCCCTCGGCAAGCAGATCGTCAAGATGATCAAGGACAGCAAACTCAAGGTGCAGGCTTCCATTCAAGGCGACCAGGTACGCGTGAACGGCAAGAAGCGTGATGACCTGCAAGCCGTGATGGCACTGCTGCGCGAATCAAGCATTGAAACACCGCTGCAGTTCAATAACTTCCGGGATTGAGACCCAATTGTAGGAGCTATGCTCGCATGGCGAACATCCCCAGGGCCGAATTCGCCATGCGAGCATAGCTCCTACAGGGCCGGAAAAAGGCTCGGAAGCCCAAGGATTAATAACAACAATAAGGAGACATCATGTCCGCTACTTCGCATCAGGCGGTGCCACGCCTCAACCTGCTCTGGTTCACCGTGCTCGCCGCTCCCATGATGATCGGTATCGCCATCGCTCTGATGATCTGGTTCGGCCAATATCAGGCACCCATGGATTTGCTACCCGAGGACACCCTGCGCATGGGCGCGCTTGGTGCCATGGCACTGATGCTGGTGGTGGCAAGACCGCTGCGCAATCTGCTGATGGCACCGACAGCCATCGTGCAGCGCCCCTTGCAAGGCACCACACCGGCCAACGCTGATGAGGAGGCCGTCATCAAGGTTCAGACCAGCATGTTCATACTGCTGGGGCTTCTCGATGCGGTTGCCATGATCGTGATTGCCTTCTGCCTGATGCAAGCGGATGCGCACCTTGCCATTTTGAACGGCATCTTCAGCTTGATACTGGCGATCATCGCCAAGCCGAATTTTTCCGCACTGATTGAGCAAACCCGAAAGCAATTGCAGCGCTAAGCTGACCAGGGAAACGCGCGGGTTCCGTCGCTTTCAAAAACCGCCACAACGCTGTGTCATAAGGCTTTCAATTTTCTGGTAGGTAAACGCTTTCGGGGCATTGTCATTCAGTGTCATCGTCAGCGTTTGCGCTCCGGCGTCATCACTGACGGTTGCCCGCATCGTCCGTCATTATTAACGGCCCGCCGGTACCCTCGTCTTCCCTACCCAGTAACCCTTCGCCTTCCACAACCCGCTGTACGTACAAGCCCTGATTCGTTTCCGCATGGAAACTTCCCTGCCGTGCTGCTGCAATCCATCCTTGATTCCCCTGTCAGTCCATTTATCAGCGAAGTGGAATCTAACAGGTTGGTAAAAACATGCCGTAAGGATACCGGCAAAGCCGAGTAAGACAATCACACCAGAAAAAGTAAGACATGGATTACACCATAGACTTTACACAAGCATCACAGTGCTTCCCGCAAGTTACAGACAACACTGCAATTGCCATCAAAATCACAATCGCTGCCTTAGTGAAGAGCTGTTTTTATAACCACTAATCGGACGATAAGCGGTGCCGCTCTTTCATACCGATATCGCAGATGCCTGTTTTCATTGTTGAAAATCACTATAAAAACAGACTGAACGCCGTTCTATAAAAGTTCTTCCGAAGCCGCCAAACCATTTTTCACTGGCTCGGGCGGCTAAAAAAGCGCCACCATATAGACAGGAAGGTGTGACGCAGTTCCTTCCGGGAGGAATCATGTTTAAGGCAAAGGCAGCATGGATCGCTGCCATGATGGTGGTCTGGAGTAGCAGCCAGGCAGCCTCGGTCAGTGACTCGGCCAGGGCCAGAATCACGCTGATTATTCCGCCGTCGTTCAAGGTAGAGGGCCTGTCACAGATGCAGGCCACGGAATCACGACAATACCGGGCAGATCAGCTTTGCCTGCGGGGGCCGCGCAGCATGGATTATTCGTTGCAAGTCCGCGATGGCGATGGTCAGCTCAGCCAGGCACAGGCTGATTTTATCCCCGCCAATGCCACGCCGGATTGTCACGGTGAATCTGCTTCCCTGTTGCTACACAATGGCAAGCAGGCTCTTCAGAAAGCCGACGAAGTGACCTTGATGATCATTGCGGAATAGCACGGTTGCGGCGATTGCCGGAACCGTGCCAGCCGTCATTTCTTCTTGCCTTTACCTCCACCCTTTCCGCCGCCCTTGCCACCGCCATCATCCTGGGCCGTGCACTGACCCGGCTTGTGCAGTTGCAGATTGCCCCGTGACAGCAACCCCGACTCCGCATAACCGCCGGACATGATGGCAAAGTGATCCGCTCTGCCCGGCTCACCCGCGTCGGTAACGGTCACCCGGCACAGGCTGTTACCCGTGCCATCGCACACATAATCCAGACGCCGGGTAAGGGCATCCACCAGCACATAATCACTCAACTCGTGAGCACGAATATGCGGGCCGCCGCTGCGATGGTCCACATCATTGAAATGACCGCTCAGGCCGTTGGCTTTCAAACCACCCACCATACCGAACGACAATCTGCCGCCGGCCACATCCAGCTGACCACCACCGGTGACAAAATCCTTCACCGGGCAGACAAAGGTATCGCCGCAAGTAATACCGGCGCGGGCGTGGCTGATCACCACATCCGCACTGATGGCACCGTAAAGCAGATGGTTATCCAGCAAGGAGACATGCAGGGCATTGGTCACAACGGTGTTCTGATCAATGATCTGTTCATTAATCACCACCCTGGCCAGCCCGGGAATATCGACGGTCTGATTGGGGTGCCCGGACACCTGAATGTCGTAGCCATTGATGCGTAACCCCACCAGCCGCGACGACCCGGACGTCGCCACGCCCTCATCGGTACAATGCGTTTGCGCCTGAGCTTCCAGCACCGCTGCCGATACCGTCAACAACCCAAGCACTGACACATCCAGCCCCACTACGGTGGATTGTGCGTGTGTCATGTCACCACTACCGACCACTGACGCGGAAAGGATGTCGGCCCCCACATTGACCAGGCCAGTCTCCGCCACCGCACTGATACCTTTCTCACGCATACCGCCACTGGCATCCAGCATGCCAGTATTGTTGAGAACAACCCGGGTCTCCCCGAGCAGAAACGTTTGCAGGGTGATATCCACGGCCGTGGCTTCACCGCTGTAGGTGGTAGTGACCGCATCGCCACCACCACCTTTGCCCGGTGGCGGCCCCTTGGCTTCAGCTAGCGGAGCCAATAGCAGGCAGGCCGTGATAACAGGAAGAAACAGTCGGGAGTAATAGAGCAATAGTAAGCGTCGCATGTTGCACCTCCAGGGACAGGACAGTTTCCCAAGACGATCGCAACGCGCGAACAAAGCGGACCAGAGTGAGCACAGGGATAAGGGCACCAGCGGTCCTGAAGATCTCTATTAGGCGCGCAAAATCTGCCACCTGCATCCCGGTTTTTCACAACCACAACAAATTCGTACCCGATGCAGCAAATCACACCCTTAAAGCGATAAAACCCTATGAAAAACAGGCCTGTGAACCCGCACCTTGTTGCTGGGCATACCGGGGCACAGGCCAGTATTTCCTATTGAACACCCCGGGACATGAATTGTTAATGAACAGCGTTTAACAATTCATGTCCCATGCTCTACAAGTGTTCCCGAGATCGATAACAAGGAGAACCATCATGGGTTTCAGGAACGGATTCACCCGTTTATTTGCCGGCCTGGTCCTGCTGCTGGGCAGCATGATCACCCCGGCCCTGGCCGCCGGGTTGATGACCCCGGCCAACAGCAGCCTGCCACCGCTACAGATCCGCGAACAGCATGTCACCGTGGATGTGGAAGACGGCTACGCCATCACTGAGGTGGAGCAGGTCTTCCACAATCCCAATGATCAGGACCTGGAAGCCTACTACCGCTTCCCGGTCCCCGAGCGCGGCACCGTGGCCGAATTTACCGTGTGGATCGACGGCAAGCCGGTTATTGGCGAAGTGCTGGAAAAACAGCATGCCCGCCAGGTCTACGAACAGGAAAAAGCCGCCGGCCGCGAGGCCGGGCTCACCGAGAAGGACAGCTACAAGGCCTTTGATGTACTGGTGCACCCGGTGCGCGCCGGCCAGGACACCCGGGTACGGCTGGTCTATATGCAGCCCGCCTCTGTCGACACCGGCATTGGCCGTTATGTGTACCCGCTGGAAGAAGGCGGCGTGGACGAGAAGAAGCTGGCGTTCTGGACCGCCAACGACAGCGTGGAAGACCACTTCAGTTTTACCCTGAACCTGCGCAGCGGCTACCCGGTGGATGCCCTGCGTGTGCCCAAGCATCCCCAGGCACAGATCCAGCAACTGGGCCCGCAGCAATGGCAGGTAACACTGGATAACCGCACGGCAACCGCCAGCAGCAAAAAAGCAGCAAATAGCGAAAGCGAAAGCTTCGCCCCCCCGGCCGCCAATGGCCATCCGGCCAATGCGTTCACCCTGGATCAGGACATCGTCGTCTACTGGCGCCACCAGCAGGACCTGCCCGGCAGCGTGGACCTGGTGGCCTACAAGGCGCCGGGGAAAGACCGCGGCACCTTTATGCTTAGCATCACCCCCGGTGACGACTTGCCAACCATCAACACCGGCAGTGACTGGGTGTTCGTGCTGGATATTTCCGGTTCCATGAATGCCAAGCTGGCCACGCTGGCCGACGGCGTCAGCCAGGCCCTGGGCAAACTGCGCGGCGGCGACCGTTTTCGTATTGTGCTGTTTGATGATCGCGCCGAAGAACTTACCAATGGCTTTGTGGATGCCACCCCGGACAGCATTCGCCGCTACACGCAGAAAGTCATGCAGCTGCAATCCCGCGGTGGCACCAACTTGTTCGGCGGCCTGAGCCTGGCCTTGAAACCGCTGGACGCAGACCGTCCCACCGGCATCGTGCTGGTCACCGATGGCGTCGCCAACGTGGGCAAGACCCAGCAGAAAGATTTCATCGACTTGCTGGAAAGCCACGACATTCGTTTATTCACCTTTGTCATGGGCAACAGCAGCAACCGACCCATGCTTACCGCCATGACCGATGCCAGCAACGGCTTTGCCATCAGCGTGTCCAACAGTGATGACATCGCCGGGCAGATTCTCAACGCCACCGCCAAGCTCACCCACCAGGCCATGAATGACGTGGAGATCGATATCGACGGGGTACGCACCGCCGACCTGCAACCGCAGCGCATCGGCAGCATCTACCACGGTCGCCAGATCGTACTGCTCGGCCACTACTGGGGCGACGGCCCGGCGAACGTCACCCTGCGCGCCAATGTGGCCGGCCAGGACAAGCAATACAAGACCCGTTTCGACTTCCCCGCCAGCGGCGGTGACAACCCGGAGCTGCAACGACTGTGGGCCTACGCCACCATTCAGGACATGCAGCGGGAGATAAATTATTTCGGCGAAGAGAAGGACCTGCAGCAGGGCATTATCGACCTGGGCCTGGAATACGGCCTGGTCACCAACTACACCTCCATGGTGGTACTGCGCGATGAAGTGTTCGAGGAATACGGTATCGAACGTCGCAATGCCAAACGCCGGGAAATCGAAAAACTGGCCAAGGAACAACGCCAAGCCAACGCGCCCACCAGCAACCGCGTGGACACTGCCCAGCCCATGTACACCAGCAACCGGCCGTCTTATAGCGGCGGCAGCGGTAGTGGCGGCGCCTTTGGTATCGGCGCACTGCTGCCCTTCCTGATCCTGCTGGTCGGCGGCGGGCTGCGACGCCGCCACTGACTCAACCGATGACAACAAATCATCCCGGGCAAGCCTCCTCTGTCCGGGATTTTTTTATGGCCGAAAATCCCCACGGCTTTTAAAACGTAGGGTGCACTGAGCCTAAGGCGAACTGCACCGATTCGTCGTTAGATGGTGCAGTTCGCCTTAGGCTCAGTGCACCCTACGCGGTTGTTGAGCGCTTCCGTTCCCTCTAAGCCGCGATGAACCTTTTTACTCCTGGCGCCCTTCGATGGCAGATAACAGAACCCCGGCAGCAATCCCCAGGCGCTTGTCCAAACGGCCGTCACCGTCGGCACTGAAATCCACATCCAGTTTCAGAATAAAGGGATTGAATCGCTGGCGATAATCCGCCACGGGCTTGTCGCCCACAGTGGCGTGGTAGTGCTGCGGGAAGAAAAACGCCAGGAATTCCACATAACGACGCACCAGCGCCTTGAGCATGGAGTCTTCCTCCAGGGTGCCGATTTCCTGTCCTTCGTTATTGAGGAAGGTCCAGTGGTCGCGCAGGAAAGACGACTTGAAACCCGCTCTGCGCAAGGTGCCCACATGCTCATTATTCTGTGAATCATGCACGTCATAGGCACCGGCAAAATCGAAAATGCTGCGGGTGGAGATACGCAGCAATTCCTGCTCCTGGCTATCATCCGCGTACAGGCGGATATCCTCGTGGAGGCGGAAGCGCTTCATGTTGGAATATAGCGCCAGCTCCCCGGTGTCCGTATAAAGATGAAAGGCATCACCGAAAAGCCGGAAGAATTTTCGGCGAATGGTATAACGAGGGTGTTGAAAACGCGTTGCGTGAGTCATGGTCTGCCTTCCCTGAGCAAAAGACGCTACCCTACCAGCGCAGGAAACGATCACAAGCCTTCCCATCATGGAAGGCGCAAGTTCATCAACAGGCGGCCCCATGAACCCGGAATTCTGGCATCAGAAATGGCACAACTCGGAACTGGGCTTTCATCTCCCCCAGGTCCATCCTCTGCTGCAACGTTACCTGGGCGAGCTGTCCTTGAAAGCCGGCCAGATCGTCTTTCTTCCCCTGTGCGGAAAGACCCTGGATATCGGCTATCTTTTGGAACAAGGCTATCGGGTGATCGGTGCCGAGCTGTCGGATAAAGCCGTCAGCGACCTGTTCGCCTCATTGCATCGCCAGCCGATCATCACCGACTGGCAAGGCGGCAAGCGTTACCAGCATGGCGACCTCACCGTCTTTCAGGGTGACATCTTCCTGCTGCAAGCCATCGATATTGAGGCACCGGATGCCATCTACGATCGTGCCGCCCTGATCGCCCTGCCCGAGGCCATGCGTGCACGTTATGCTCGCCACCTGCTGACGCTAACCAACAAGGCACCGCAGTTACTTATCACATTGGAATATGATCAACAGGAAATGGATGGCCCGCCATTTTCTGTTGCTGAACCGCAGGTAAAAACCCTGTATGGCGCCGACTACGCCATAGCGTCGCTTTCCAGAAAAATGATTCTCCACCACGAGCCGGTCTTTCGGCAGCGGGGACTGACGGCGCTTTATGAAAATGCTTTTCTTCTGGGCTGATTTTTCCCGTAGAGAAAAAGGCCACAGAAAAATTCATTTCCGAGACCATCAAACCAATTCGCCTTGTAGGAGCTATGCTCGCATGGCGAACCATCCGCAACCCTTCGCCATGCAAGCGTAGCTCCAACGAAAACCAAAATCTCGGCGCCCTCTGTGGTGAAACGCTTTTCCTGATCGGGCCACTAACAACCTATTCGCGATTTACCAGGGCAGCTCACTGCCATCGGAATGCCAGAAGGTGCCGCTGTTTTCCAGACTGAGTGCATCCATCCGCGCAATCAGATTTGACGCCGCTTCGTCCACTGTCAGATTGCCGCTGTTACCGGTCATCTCAGTCTGTACCCAACCCGGGTGCAAGATGGCCACGGCAATGCCGCGATCATGCAGGTCCAGCGCCAGGGATTTACCCGCTGCGTTCAAGCCGGCCTTGCTGATGCGATAACCGTACTTCTTCCCTGAGGTGTTATCGGCAATAGACCCCATCCGCGACGTCATCAGGCCCACCTTGCTGCCTGGGTGCAGATTGTTCAGCAGCGCCATGGTGACACGCAGCGGGCCCAGGGTATTGACCTTGAACTGGTGCAGAATCTGCTCGAAATCCATGTCGCCCACGGTCTCGCTGAGCATGATCCCGGCATTGTTGTAGAGAATATCCACGGGCGTATCACCCAGCGCGCTGGTCAGGTTGCTGACCCCGTCAGCGGTGCTTACGTCCACGCCATCAATAACCTCCACGCCACTGTCTACCAGTGCGGTGGATGCCTGCCGGCACACCGCCAGCACCCGGTCACCCCGGGCTTTCCAGTGCTGTGCCAGTGCAAGGCCGATGCCCCGGTTTGCACCTGTAATTACAATCGTCTGCGCCATTTTGCCTCCTTTCTATTGGTATCCCAGTGACTTAGCTGCGCTCCCATTCAAGCACTTATGCTGTGCATTACAAAACACTGCAATATCAGATACAAAACGATATTTTTAGCCAACATTGGTAGCGCAATGAATTTTATATAGTTGCGCGCATGGGTGGATCGCGCTGATACGCCTGTCATACACACTTTTGTGTTCATGGAAGAAAGGGGGAAGTACCCATGTTGCATCTTTTGAGAATCCTGCTGATGAGCTCTCTGCTCGTCACCCTGGCCGCCTGCGGTGGCGGCGGCAGTGGCAGTAACCCGACCAACGATAGCGGCAACACCAATGAAGAAACCGGTAACACCGGTGATGAAGACGGTGGCGATACTGACGGTGGAGACACCGGCGGCGAAGACGGCGGCGACGATGAGACTCCGCCGCTCACCGATGAAGAGAAGCAACAGCTTCTGACTCTGATCGACACCAACAACCACTTCACCGCCTCCGTCTGCCCGCAGGCACTGCTGGGCACCCAGCTGGGCGGCGTGATCGATGTACTGGCCTGCGAGAACGAAGCGCTGACCAACATCTCCCTGGGTAACGACAACGTCCTCGGCCTGCTCTGCGCCGATACCGTTGCCGCCACCGATACCGACCTGCTTGGCAGCGTCACCGAGCCCACCTTCCTGCCGACCTGCCTGGAAGAAAGCGTCCCCTACCTGGTGGACACGCTGGGCGGCATCCTGGATAACAGCGGCGCCATCGGCCAGCAGCTGTGCCCCAGCTCTGAAAACCCGGTGCAGTGCCTGCTGGAAACCCTCAACACCGTACCGGACAGCACCCTGGCCGGCGTACTGGGTTACCTGGGTTGCGACGATGCCCTCAACCCGCAAGTGTGCCTGACTCAAGTCGCTGACAACCTGGCCATGGGCGAGCCCCTGATCGGCACCGTGAACAGCCTGTCTCTGGCTCTGTGCCCTATTGCCACCAAGGCGGATGAATTTGCCCCGGATCAGTGTTTCACCGAAGTACTGGGCGGCGTGGGTTCCATCCTCAACCTGACCGGCGGCCTGGGCGAGCTGTGCCCGGAAGGCGCTGACCCGTTCACCTGCCTGCTCGCAGCTGGCGAAAACCTGGGCCCCATCGGCGAACTGCTGGGTGAAAGCCCGCTGGATCCGAGCATTCTGGAAGACCTGCTGGCCGGTCTTGCCGAGCCCGGCAACATGGAACTGCTGAGCGAACTGCCAGCCATGCTGGAACAGATTCCGGTACTGGGCGAACAGCTGGCCGGTCTGCTGGGTAACGGTGGCGACCTGTTCGGCACCCTCGGCGACCTGCAATCCCTCCCTGACCTGCTGACACAAATTCCGGTGCTGGGCGACATCCTCAACGGTGCTGCCGGTGGCGACAGCGGTGGCCTGCCCACCGATGCCCTGAGCCTGGAAACCCTGATGGGTGCCCTGGAAGGCGAGCAACTGGCAATGGTCACCGACCTGCTGGCCAACGTGCCGGTACTGGGTGACGTGGTCAATCAGCTGCTGGGCGCTGTGTCTTGCGACGCTGCCAACCCGCTGGACTGCCTGACCGACTCCGCCGGTCAGCTGGAACAGTTCACCGGCCTGCTGGAACAGATCCCGGTGCTGGGTGACGTTCTGAACGGCCTGCTGGCCGCCCTGACCGGCGCTGGCACCGGCGGCGAGCTGCTGCCAGGCACCGAGATGCTCAACGAGATCCCGGTACTGGGTGATCTGCTCAACCAGATCCTCACCACCCTGCAGGGCGGCGCCGGTGGCGACATCCTCACCCCGGACCTGGCCATGCTGGAACAGATCCCGGTTCTTGGCGACCTGCTGAGCAGCCTGCTGGGCGGCCTGCTGAGCGGTGATCCTTCCGGTCTGCTCGACGGCATCATGGATCAGGACGGCAACCTGCTGGATACCGTATCCGCGCTGGTGGAAGAACTGCCGCTGGTCGGCGACCTGGTCGGCAACCTGCTGGTGTCCCTGCTGGGTGAAGGCGAAGCTGGCAACCTGCTGGCTCCGCTCAACGATGCCCTGACCACCATCCCGGTACTCGGTCCGGTACTGGGCGGCCTGCTGGGTCTGCTCGGCTAATACGTTATCAAGCACCACAAAAAACGCCCCTTTAATGGGGCGTTTTTTGTTTCTGCCCCGCCTCCCCCTTTCCTGTCACCGCGTCTTTGTTACAGTGGACATCCACTTCAGAAAGGATGCGAATCATGACCATTGCAGTCGGCGACACCCTTCCCGCACTGACGATCAAGACCAACGGCGCCAAAGGCCCCGAAGACCTGAACACCGGTGACTTTTTCAAGGGCCGCAAAGTGGTCCTGTTCGCGGTACCCGGCGCCTTTACCCCGGGTTGTTCCAACACTCACATGCCCGGCTTCGTGATCAACGCCGATGCCATTCTGGAAAAGGCTGACGCTATCGCCTGCATGGCCGTCAACGACGCCTTCGTCATTGATGCCTGGCAGAAAGACCAGAACGCCGAGCACATCACCATGCTGGCCGACGGCAACGCGGAATTCGCCAAAGCCCTGGGCCTGGAGCTGGATGCCACCGGCGGCGGCATGGGTATGCGCAGCAAACGCTTCGCCCTGATCGCTAACGATGGCGTGGTGGAATACATCGGCGTGGATGAAAAAGGCGTGGACAAGAGCAGCGCTGACACCGTACTCGGCCAACTCTGAGTCGAACAACGCAAGACAATGCGTAGGGTGCACTGAGCCTAAGCGAACTGCACCATCAAACGTTGGGCTGGTGCAGTTCGCTTAGGCTCAGTGCACCCTACGTTCAGGCCCGGTCTTTCCCGACATCACCCGGCTACCGCTGATACGGCACCACCTCATACGGATTACCACCCAGCGCCGCGGAAATATCGGCAATGGCTTTCTGCCCGCGCACACTGTTGCCCGCCGCATCCAGCGGCGGCGAAATGGCCGCGATACCGAACTTGCCCGGCGACACCGCAATAATGCCGCCGCCCACCCCACTCTTGGCGGGCAAGCCGGTGGCATACAGCCACTTTCCCGCATCGTCATACAAGCCGGCGGTGGCCATGACCGCCAGCACCTCGGGCACATTCGCCGCCGTCATCACTGCCTTGCCGGTCACCGGATTCACCCCGCCGTTAGCCAGGCCCGCCGCCATCACCGCCAGGTCCCGGGCATTGACCCCCACCGAACATTGCCGGGTATAAATATCCGTGGCTTGCACCGGATCGCCCTGCAGATGGCCGTAGGCATACATCAGATGGGCGATGGCCTGGTTACGCTGATTGGTGGCCGCCTCCGAGGCATAGATGTCGTCCTGCACGGTGAGTTCCCGACCGGCAAAATCGTTATAAAACCCCAGGATTTTTTTCCATACCGCATCGGCATTGCGCCCCTGCACCATGCTGGTGGCAGTAATCGCCCCGGCGTTGACCAGCGGATTCATTTCCGCCCCCCGGTACTGCTCAATGGCGTTGATGGAATTGAACGGTTGCCCGGTGGCATCCACCCCCATGGATTCTGGAAACGCTGCCACGCCCTTCTCTTCCATCACCAGCGCCATGGTGAAGACTTTGGAGATGGACTGGATCGACACCTCGGACTTCACATCGCCGACACTGAACACCCGGCCATCCACCGTCACCAGCACAATGCCGAAAATGTTCGAGTCCACTTCCGCCAGGGCCGGGATGTAATCCGCGTTGGCCCCTTCATCCAGGCCTTGATAACGCTCATGGGCCTGCTTCAGTGCCGCGCGAATCGCCTCCGCCGACGGCAACTCACTGGCCAGCGACAGCCCCGACAACAACAGGCCGCCGACCAACACCATCCAGCTCAGCGCTCTCTTCCCTGCCACACATCCCATGCTCTTACTCCCTTGCATAATGGCACCCTGAATAGAGATGCTATACGGGCGGACAGCAATCTGACCAGCACCCATTGCCGGTGGATTCACAACGGCGCCACAGGTTTTGTGCTGGGGCCTGTTACCACTACCGAAATGGCGCCTGTTGAGCCCCAAAACCCGCCAATCTAGGCATGAGGAGTGATGTTTGGTTGCTCCAAATGAGTGACGAATAACGACGAGTGGCGGGTTTTGGGGCTCAACCCGCAGGGCTGACCCCTTTTTCCGCCCAGCAGCGCCATCCGCTGTTTATGTAGAATAACTACACGGCACATCGGCTGACACTACTGGGCGAAAAAATGCATTCAGCAGGCGCCATTTCGGCAGTGGCAACAGGCCCTAAATAAAATTGTCGACGGCAAGGACAGAGCACCATGAGCATCCTGCAACTGCCCCATGCGAAACCCGAGGCCATCCTCATCGATTGGCACGCCACCCTGGTGGACACCCACGATGCCATGTACCACGCCGTGGATGATGTATTGCCCCACCTGCAAGAGCTCGACCTGTGGGACCGCCTGCTGGACCCGGATGACTCCAAGACCATCGAAGATGCCAAGCTGCTCATCTATGTAAAAGACAACAAGCGCTTGCACCCCAAGATCGTTGCGCAACGCAAGATTTCCCGCACCGATATCTTCGAAGTGCTGTTCGGCAGCGACCAGGACGCCAAGGGCCGCGCTCACCAGGCCTTTGATGAGGCCTATAAAAAATACGTGGACGAAGTGTTCCCGCTGGAAGACGACATCCGCGAACAACTGGAACGCATCCGTGCCATTGGCGTAAAGGTCGGTCTGATCTCAAACCGCAAACGGGACTTTCTCGAACACGAACTTGCACTGGTGGACGGCACCGGCTGGGAAGATCTGTTTGACGTGGTGGTGTGCGGCAGCGACGTGAGCAAACGAAAACCGTCACCGGAAATGCTGCTGCTCGCCATGGAAAATCTGGGTATCCCGCCATCGGAAAGTTGCTGGTACGTGGGCGACAGCACCACCGACGTGATCGCCGCCAAGGAAGCGGGCATCACCTCCATCTTCTACAACGGCGCGGGCTGGAATCAGGCCTGGCTCGACAAGATCTTCCCCAACACCGTCAAGCACCCCCACCGCCCGGATGCGGTGGTCGGCAGCATCGCCGAACTCACCAGCCTGGCCCGCCACCTGCTGGCCCAGCACAAGCGCGTCGAACGCGCCCGCTAACCTGGATTCAAAAGCGGCTTTACCACAGAGGGCAAAGAGTCCACTGAGGATAAAACCAGAATCTTAACCCGCGACACTCCCCTCCCGTAGGAGCGCAGCGAAGCGAAGCAACGCCCGCAGGGCGGCCCCGAAGGGGTGAGCGCAGCGAATAACGTCGCTGGCGGCACGATTCCACACCCCGGCAGATACAGACAAACCGCTCACCGGGAAAAACCCCGTTCCCGTTGGAAGCTTGGTCGCAAGGCGCCGACACGAACCATTCCGCCTGCCCTGCCTGCCGTGGTACAACACGGGCTCTGCTAAACGCCGTAAAACAACAATTGGCCCACTCGCACCCAATCAAACTGGTACGATCGTGCATCTTTTAACCGGGAGATCCCCATGGCCAGCAAACACCTCCACGCCTACTGCGATGATGCCCTCAGCCACGACGATGCCACCGCATTGGCCGAGCGGCTGCGCCAGGGCCAGGTCAGCACCCGGGAAGTCACCGAAGCGGCCATTGCCCGACTGCAGCGGGTGGAGCCCACCCTGCAGGGCCTCACTCTGGACACCTTCGACGCCGCCCGCCAGCGCGCCGAAAGCAAACGCTTCACCGGCTTCTTCGCCGGCGTCCCCAGCCTGATAAAGGACAACCTGGACCTGCGCGGCCTGCCCACCGGCCACGGCAGCCGCGCCCTGGGTCAGGCGCCGCTAAAGAAAACCAGCGGCATCGCCAAACAGTACCTGGCCCAGGGCTTCAACCTGCTGGGCAAAAGCACCCTGCCCGCCTTTGGTTTCACCGCCAGTACCGAACAGGCCGGCGTGCCCGCTACCCGCAACCCCTGGCACAGCGACTACTCCGCCGGCGGCTCCTCCGGGGGCAGCGCCGCCCTGGTGGCCGCTGGCGCCGTGCCCATCGCCCATGGCAACGACGGCGGTGGCTCCATCCGTATTCCCGCCGCCTGCTGCGGCCTGGTGGGCCTGAAAGGCACCCGCGGGCGCCTGATCGACCAGGACGCCGCCAAGGTACTGCCAGTGAATATCGTCAACGATGGCGTACTCACCCGCAGCGTCCGCGACACCGCCCACTTCTTCATGGAAGCGGAGCGCTACTACCGCAACCGCAAGCTCAAACCCATCGGCCAGGTCACCGGTCCGGGCAAGCAGCGGCTGCGCGTGGGCATGATGATCGACTCCGTCACCGGCGACGCCACCTGCCCACAGACCCGCCGCGCCGTGCAGGACACCGCCCGCCTGTTGGAAAGCCTGGGCCACACCGTGGAAGAGGCCCGCATCGACCTGCCGGCCCGGTTCGTGGAAGACTTTCTGCTCTACTGGGCCATGCTCGGCTTTCTGGTCCGCAAGGGCGGCAAGGCCCTGTTTCCACAAGGGTTCGATGCCAACCAACTGGACCCGCTCACCCATGGCCTGGCTGACTATTACAAACAACGCTTCCTGAAAACCCCGGGCATGCTCCGCCAGCTACGCCTGGCCCGGCAGCGCTACGCCGACACCTTCAACCAATACGATGTCATCCTCAGCCCGGTGCTGGCCCACACCACCCCGCAAATCGGCTACCTGGGCGCCGACCTGCCCTTCGACACCCAACTGGAACGGCTACTGCGCTACACCACCTTCACCCCGGCCAACAACGCCTCCGGCGGCCCCGGCATCTCCCTGCCCCTGGGCCAGACAGACGATGGCTTGCCCATCGGCGTGCAACTCTCCGCCGCTAACGGCGAAGAGGCGCTACTACTGGCCCTGGCCTTCGAACTGGAAGACGCGCAGCCCTTCATCCGACTCGACCAACGCTGATACACAAGCCAACCCAATACACAAAAGGATCATCATGACGCTGCCATCCACATTCAATCGCAACAGCACTGCCGACCAAGTGCTGGAAGGAAAGAACCTGTCAGGGAAAATCGCCATGGTGACCGGCGCCAATGGCGGCATTGGCTATGAAACCGCCAGATCGCTCGCCGCTGCTGGCGCCCATGTCATTCTTGGCTGCCGCAATTCCAGACTGGGCGAGGAGGCCTTGGCGAAGATTCGCCTTGCCCACCCCAACGCCCAGGTTGAACTGGTCTCTCTGGACCTTGCCGATCCAGCCAGCATTGCAGCCTGCGTGGAAAGCCTGTCAACGCGTAACGACATCCCCCAACTGGACATACTCATCTGCAATGCCGGGTCCATGTCGACCAAATACCTGCTCACCGATCAGGGAATAGAGCGAACCGTGGCCGTCTGCCACCTGGGTCATTTCATACTCACCAAAGGCTTGCTCGACACCATCCTCAAAGCGCCAGCCCCGCGTATCGTCATGGTCTCCAGCGAATCGCACCGGTACCCGTTGCGGCTGAACTTCGACAACCTGCTTGTGGCCAAAAAACAAAACCGCATAACCGCCTTTAATGCCTATGGCCAGGCCAAGCTGTGCAATGCCCTGATGGCACTGGAACTCCAGCAGCGCTATGGCAGCCAGGGCCTCACCGCCTGCGCCGTACACCCGGGCGCGCTGGTCACCACCGGATTCGGTCGGGAATCCTGGCTGACCCAGGCGCTCTTCACACTGGCCAGCCCCCTTACCAAAACACCGCATCAAGGCGCCGCCACCAGCGTCCTGTTTGCCACCCATGACAATGCCGAGGACATCGCTGGCGGCTATTTTTCCCATTGCCGCACCGCACGATGCTCGGCCGAAGCAGGCAATAAAGACGTCGCAAAAAAACTGTGGGATTTTTCAGAGCATCATCTACACAATTATGCCAACGTCTGAAAACATGCAGACGTAGAACAAACCAGAAAACCGGGTAACCGTGGCGGCAACAGGGAGGATGCCATCATGAAAAACAGCACCATCAGCGGTGGCGTCGTCCACGCCTTGCCCGACGACTTGCGGCAAACCCTGCAAGCCGATCCAGCCATGCTCACCCAGTGGGAGGACATCACCCCACTGGCGCGCAACGAATGGATCTGCTGGATAGAAGACGCCCAAAAAGCCGACACCCGACGGGGTCGCATTACCCGTGCCCAGGAAAATCTCACCGCCGGCAAACGCCGCCCCTGTTGCTGGCCGGGCTGCCCGCACCGTGAACGCACCGGCAAGGCCTGACTGTCTGTTGGAGCTATGCTTGCATGGCGAATCCGGCGCCTATCGCTTGCCGGCAAGCGCCTGCAAATCGGCGATAACGATCCGCCCTACCGAAACTGACTCGGCGACACCCCGAACCATTTCTTGAACGCCCGGGAAAACGCGCTCACTTCCGAAAACCCCAGCAGAAAGGCCATCTGCGTCACCGTCATCCCCGGGGTGCGCAGGTGGCGCTCCACCAGCATCTTGCGGGTGTCTTCCACCAGTTGCTTCCAGCTCAACCCCTCATCGGCCAGCCGCCGCTGCAGGCTGCGTGAGCTCATGCAGCATTCCGCCGCCGCCTCCGTCAGGGACGGCTCGCCATCAGGCAAACGTTGCTCGATCCACAGGGTCAGCTTGCTGGCCAGCGAGGCCCGCTCCGAGTCCGCCAGGCGCTGGGCCAGGGTGGCATCGAGCATGGCGGCGAGCTGGGTATCGCTGGCGGCCAGCATGTGTTGGGCGTTGGCCTTGTCGAATGCCAGTGCATAGTGGTCCGACTCCGTCACCGGGCAACGGAAATAGCGCCCCATGGCCTGGCGCAGGCCCGGCTCTATCCAGTCCGGGGCGGACACCGCCACTGGGTTGTGGTCCCGGTGAATACGGATACGTAGCAAGCGCACGATAGTGGCCATGACAAACACGATGGCCTGGGGATGGGGCTGGTGATCCGTGTTGGAGAAAAACTGCAGGGCCACAGTGGCGTCATCCACGGTCAGCTCGGTGCGCACCAGGTCGCTGATCAGGCCATGAAAGCGGGTAATGCGGTTGAGCACACTGTACAGGTCGCCCCCCGCTGCCACTGCCAGCCCCAGGGCCCCGAAGGTGTTGTACTGGGCGTGGCGGGCAATCTCGATGCCCATGGCCGGATCACCCAGCTGGGCCAGGCAGTCATCCAGCAGCGCCGTGGACACCGCCGCCCCCAGCCGGGCCTCCGGATCCCGCACCATCTGCGGGTCCAGCCCGTGGCGGCGCAGGATGGCCTCGCCGTCCAGGCCCCGCTCGTGGAGCAGGTGCAGCAATGGCGACATCAGCAAGGCCACCGCCTGTTTTTCTTCTTTCATTGGCGTCCCCGGTCAAACGATTGGCGGGCAAGGGCGAGTTTTACTGGCCAGCGCCCCCTAGAGTGGTCCCCATCGAGAAAAGGAGCACTCTCATGGCAACAACACCCCCACGTGGAAAATCCTCCACCGACAAAAAAGTGCAACAGGCCATCATCGCGATCAGTGATGATATACGGCAACGGCACGGCTGGCTCAAGCACCAGAACGCCATCGGCTTCACCATCTTCGCCGTGGCCATTGCCGGCTGCACCCTCAATGCGGTGCTGTACCTGCAAGGTATCATGCCGGCCTGGCTGGTCATTGTCCTCACCGCCTTCTGGACCTCCCTGCTCCACGAACTGGAGCACGACCTGATCCACTGGATGTACTTCAAGAAGAACAAGGTCGTGCATCACTTGATGATGCTCGGCGTCTACCTGTGGCGCCCCACCACCATCAACCCCTGGGTACGCCGCCACCTGCATTTCCATCACCACAAGCACTCCGGCAGCGAAACCGACCTGGAAGAGCGCGGCATCACCAATGGGGAAAAATGGGGCCTCAAGCGCCTGATCATGGTGGGCGACAACATGCTGGCCGTGTACCTGCGTGCGGTGAAATACCTGACCGAGCCGGTAAGGCTGTACCGCCGTGGCGTGATCGACCGCAAAGACCTGAAGAACTTCCGCCTCATCGGCCTGGTCAGCTACAACCCGCTGGGCGTTATCGTCCATGCCGTCTGGCACTTCTTCGTGCTCTACCACCTGCTCAACGGCGCCGCCTGGCTGGCCGGCAGCAGCATCCCGTGGCCGGAAGTGGTCACCGCCCAGTTCAGCTGGATCACCCCGCTGGTAGTGGTGCTGATCGCCCCCAATATGCTGCGCACCTTCTGCCTGCACTTCATCTCGTCCAACATGCATTACTACGGCGACAACGAACCGGGCAAGATCACCGAACAATGCCAGGTGCTCAACGTCTGGTGGCTGTGGCCCCTGCAGGCCTTCTGCTTCAACTTCGGCAGCACCCACGCCATCCACCACTTCGTGGTCCGCGACCCCTTCTACGTACGGCAGATGACCGCCAAGCGGGCCCATGTGGTGTTGAAGGAGAACGGGGTGAGATTCAATGATCTGGGCACGTTCCGTCGGGCCAACCGGATGCACGAGAAACCGCAAGCTGCCTGATAATGACGACTCACCAACACAAAGCCCGCCGCGTGCGGGCTTTTTTGTTTTCAGGGGAAAGGCTGGCGCAAGGACCTGATTGGCTTTACAAGCTCATGATTATCAAGCATTTTGTTTCTATCGTGTCTGGAATACCCGTTCGGGGATTCAAAGGGGCATTCTAATTAATACGCTGTTATGTGATGAGGCAAGCCTATGCGTGATTGCTTGATAAAATTCGCAAAAACAAAATCACACTTAATTGACTTTGTTAATAATGGCCGAGTGTATATCAATACAACAGGATTTTTTCAGATTGTGAAAATGAGGACGTTGGACAGTTTGATAAATTTGAGATGGCTAGCAGCTACCATCAACACGAGGGCGCATCCGTAAAAATTGGTGGAAGAAAATTTAAAATAGAAGCACCTTTTTGTATGCGAGAGGGAACCCCTGAATATTCACATATTTTCTGTTTTTATGTACTTAGCGAAGAGTCAATATCACGATCTATGGAAGGGAAAGTGTTTGACGAACGACTATGGGATGAGTTTGGGGAGTACTTTGTACTCATACATAATGCTAATGCCTTTATGGAGCGTCTAGATATTAAGCTAAAAGAATCTAATATTAGATATAAAGCAGATTATGTGCAGTATTTTTGCCAAAAAACACATGAAGGCGAAGTCGGTGCTTTTAGAAAAAGAAATATATTCTCCCACCAAGAAGAGTTCAGAGTGGCCATAGACAAGCCTGATGTTCACGGACCAATCGATAATTTGTATTTGGGTGATCTTAGAGAAATAGCTTATGGACCAGTTCATAGGTATCAGTCAAAGAATTCATATGATGACGGTCAAGTTGTGCTGTAGCCATCACATAACAAACGTGTCAATTGGCACGCTCGCAATCTCGCGGCTAATACGCGGGCGTTAAATTACCTCATGGAGTCAGAGCATTATCAAAACACTAGCGTTCATTGATGAATCGGGAAATACAGACTTAGATACTTCCAAGCGGGATGTGTCTAAGTATTTCATCGTGTGCGCAGTAGTCATAGATAATGATAAATTTGACTCATTAAGACATGAAGTTGAAACTATTCGTGCAAAGTACTTCCAAAAAGGGGAGATAAAGTCGAGCAGTGTTAGGGACAGGGATGGTCATGCGCGCAGAATAAAAATACTTGGCAGTATATTAGAACTAGATTTCAAGTTTTACGCAGTAGCTGTAGAGAAAGATGCTTTAGGCCGTGATGGAGGTTTCAAGTATAAAAGATCATTTTTAAAGTTTATTAATGGTCTTCTATACAAACAGCTATTTGAAAACTTCCCAAGTATTACGGTTTTTGCCGATGAGCATGGTGGTGACGAGTTCAAGCTAAGCTTTCAAAGATATATCGAAAAGAATCATAAACCAGATCTTTTCTGGGACTCTGAGTTAAATTTGGTTTCAAGTCATGACAATGTACTTGTCCAGCTAGCTGACTTTCTTGTTGGTACGCTTGCGAAGGTGTACGAGGACAAGTCCAATCAGGCGCTACTTGAAAGCTATAGGTCATTAATTAAGTCAAAGGCATTAGATGTAAAAGAATGGCCAACTAAACATCAGGCGTATTTCGAGCCCGACAGGACTAGCAAAGAGTATGATCGTTTCATTCATTATCATGCGCTTTCCAAGGCTGAAATATACATTGAAAAGCACCGTGAATATAATGACGAAGAGACAAGACTTCAGGTGTGTGTTTTAAGTCATCTAGTGTTCAATAGCCGACTCTCATCCGAAGATGGATATATAGCGACCAAAAGATTGCTTGAGCATTTACAAAGCTGTGGCTTTAGTAGTGTTACAGAGCAAGCCATCAGATCCCAAATTGTATCAAAACTGAGAGATAAAGATGTGCTAATAGCTAGCTGTAATCATGGGTATAAAATACCCAGTAGCTACTCAGATCTCTATGACTTTGTGGAGCGAGTAAATAGTCTAGTTCTTCCCTTATTAGAGCGCTTTAACAAGGCCAGGAATAGTTATTTAGTTGCTAGTAAAGGCGAAGTCGATTTGCTGAAGGGGCCAGAGTATCCTGAGTTGGCTGAATTCTTACATGCACTCAACAAATAATTTAACAAACCGCTTCAGTCTAACGGCGGATGCTACGCGCCTTTTGCGTTATTCGCTGGCGCTGAGTAACGAGGATCAGGTCTTCCCCCGTGCCCCAAGTAGCAACAGGCAAAACCTGACCCCCAATGCCCCTATTTCCGAGTCATCTACTCGAAAAATGTCCAGGCCAGCACCCGGGCAACCTTGTTCCCCTGCTTCATCTCAATTTCCCGCACCTCAACGGCGCCGACCTTCAGCATCAATTTCTTCAACGGCCTGACATTGCCGGCTTTTGATACCAGGCTGGTAAACCAGCGGCATTGCGATGAACACACCTGACTTTCTCTTATCATTTTCTTGAGAAACAACAGTTCGCCGCCCTTGCACCAAAGCTCAGCGCCCTGCCCACCAAAGTTTAGATTCGACGCCTTTGTTTTCGCCTTTGCCTCGCCGCGATTGCGCGCCAGGTTAGAAACTTTACGTTGGCTACTTTTCAGTGCCTCATCCTGCGAGGCATGGAAAGGCGGGTTGCATACACTGACATCGAAATACTCATCCGGCTGGATGATGCCTTCAAAAATATGGTTCTTGTCGGTTTGGGTGCGCAGGGTAAAACGTTCTTTGAGATCGACATTGCTGTCGATAATCGTGCCCACATTCGCAAGCGACTGGGGGTTTATATCACTGCCGACGCACAGCCAGCCGTACATCCGGCAGGCCAGCAGCGGGTAGATGGCGTTTGCGCCAGTGCCGATATCAAGCAGCCTAATGTCGGGGTTTTCAGGCCCAACCAGATCCGCAATGTAATGGATATAGTCAGCCCTGCCAGGAATGGGAGGGCAAAGTGCACCGTCCGGAATATCCCAATCGGCAATGTTGTAGTATCGGTTTAGTAACGCGGCGTTGAGTGCCTTGACTGCCAACGGGTTTGCGAAATCGATGGAAAGATCGCCGTAAGGGTTCGGCTTCACATGGGGGGCCAACGCCGGATAACTTGCTACCAATGCAGGAAAATCATAGCCCTGATTGTGTAAATTCCGCGGGTGCAGGCCCTTAACCGGCCTGGACGGGCTTTTCTGACTTCGATGGCGGGTCTTTACAGTCATAGGCTTGAGGCGTGGGATCAGCATTATAGTAGATAAGCATTATCCCGTGATTATAATGTTTTTATGTGTCTCGGGCATAATCGACTGTCAGGGTGTTGCGGCAAGCCCGAAGCGATTAAAACAATGCACCACTCGTTCTCTGTGCAATAACGAACAGACTCGGATCAACCTATCACTATGAACATCATCAATATCGCAGACACCGTCATGAACCGCGCTGCCCGCTATCACGACCACCGCGTTGAGGGCCTGGAGCACATCCCGGCCAGCGGAGCGGCCCTGATTGTGGTGAATCATTCCCTTGCCACCTATGACAGCGGTCTGCTTGCTGCTGCGATCAAGGCCAAACTGGGGCGGGATGTATGGCTGCTGGGTGATCGCTATATCTTCAAGGTTCCGGTATTACGCGATATGGCGACCGCCTACGGTTTCGTTGAGGGCTCACAGCACAACGCGGAGAGTCTGCTGCGCGATGGCGAGCTGGTGTTGGTAGCACCGGGCGGCATGCGTGAAGCACTGCGGCCCAGCAGTCAGAAATACCAGCTGGATATCAGCGACAGAAAGGGGTTTGCAAAGCTGGCCATGCGTACCGGCGCCCCAGTCATCCTCTCCGCCTGCCCGGCAGCGGATGATATTTATCACGTGGTATCGAACCCGGTGACCGATTGGGTGTACAACCGCTACAAACTGGCCGCCCCGGTTATTTTTGGCAAATACGGCACCCCCATTCCCAAGCCGGCCAAACTGGTTCACTACCTGAATGCGCCCATGTCACCGCCTGACAATGGCACAGACGATGATCCGGAAGCCGTCGATGCCTTCCATGCCAGGCTGGAAAGTCGCCTGCAGCAAATGCTCACGGAAAATGCGAGCACCTGAAAGACTAAACGTCAGAACCCGGGATAACCATGAAAGAAACCGTCGCCGTTTTCGACTTTCTCCGCTTCCCTCCCGAATCCATGGACGCCGTCAGGCCGCACCTCAAGATCTTTGTCGATGCCACGCGCAACCAGGATGGCTGCATTGCCTATGATGTGGCGGAAGATCTGTTTGATCCCGGCCTGATTCGCTTTTCCGAGCTATTGCCAGACAATAGCGCCCTGGATGCGCATCTGGTGGCACCGCATATTGCGCCGTGGCGGGAAGCCGCAAAGAAGCTGGGGCTGATGGAGCGGGTGTTCACGGCTTACGATATTCAGGGTGCCAGGTCGGTATAGGCGGGTTACCTGGACTTGATCGCCTGCGCGGCTGTAGCTCCGCCGTTATTCGCGATGCGAGCATCGGTTATTCGCTTCGCTCAGCCTGCGGCCCGCCTTGCAGGCGTTACTCCGCTGCGCTCCGTTCCCACAAAATCTAACAGCAGCCTTTATTGCAGCAGCACGAAAGGTTTTCTCTTACATCATTCCTCACTGTTTTCCCGAAAAAATGACGGCGCCACGCCGGTCCAGCGTTTGAAGGCCCGGCGGAAGTTGGCGGTGTCGCCGTAGCCAAGGGTGTAGGCCAGTTCCTGAATGGTCATGTGCTGGCTTTTCAGGTATTCCATGGCCAGGGCGTGGCGAACTTCGTCGAGGATTTCCTGGAACGAGGTGCCTTCATCCAGCAAGCGGCGATGCAGGGTTCGCGGAGTCATGTGCAATATGCGGGCGGTGACGGTGAGTGAGGGGAAGTTCACCTGTTTGGCCAGCATCAGTCGGCGTACCCGTGCTGATACGGAGGCATCCGATACCAGGTTCTGCAATTCCCGCTCGCAGAGTTTTTCCGCATGTTCGAAGGCGGCCGGGTCCGCGGTTCGCAGGGGCTGGTCTACCACCTCCAGCGGCAGGGACAGGCCGGTCCAGCCCTGGCTGTAGCGTACCGGGCAGCGGAACAGGGACCGAACCAGTTCCCGGTCGAAGGCTTCGGCAAAGGTAAAGCTGGCCTGGGCCACCTGGCAGTTGCCCAGGGTAATGAAGTCGAGCACGTTCTTTACCGCCACCACCACGGCGCCCAGCAGGAAGGGCCCCACCTCACCCAGCGGCAGCAATTCCCGGATCTGCAGGTTCAGGTATTTCCCATCCACTTGATGGCTGACCATGACCAGGTTGATGCGCAGGGGGATAAAACGCTCCAGCAATTCCACCACCTGGCGGACAGAACCGCTGTTCATGGCCGCATAGCCGACCATGCCGTGATTGTTGATGCGTAGCCGCTCACCCACCATCAGGCCCAGGGCCGGCTCCCCGGTGATCGCTTCCGCTTCCAGAAACAGGGAACGGACTACCTCCCAGGGAACACTGGCATCGGCCTGTTCAAGATCGGCCAGCGACAGGTCATGGGCCGCCAGCCAGGGGGCAACATCGATCCCCATCTCGGTCAGCTGGTCTGCCACCTGGCGGAGATAGTTGATGGAGAGAGCCCATTCCATCGGCTGGTTCATGATCGGCAAAACCCGAAAATTCGCATTGTCAAAAAATGACCCCCATCTGTCTACAGACAACCTACCCCAGCACCGGACGCATATCTAGCATCGATCTCCACGGTTCGAACCCCGAGCACTACAAACGAACAGGAAGGCAACAAAGCACAAAAAAACCTTACTGATGGGTTGCCTTTCACCAGGGAGAACGTCATGCGATATGCAAAAAAATTAATTATTTTTCTCGTGGTTTCCATGGCACTGCTTGCCAACAGCGCTCATGCCAGCATCAGCAACAAACGCACGCTTTGTGTTTTCGACCTTGTCGGTGCCAACGGCGATTTCTACGGCATCATGAAGGACTTCAAGACCGCCGCGCTCGGCTGGGGCGTGGACATTGAGCTGAAGCCCTATACCGACGAGAAGATCGCCGCCGAGGATCTGAAGGCGAAGCAATGCGATGGTGCCCTGCTTACCGGCATCCGTGGCCGCCAGTTCATCAGCTATACCGGCAGCATGGATTCCATCGGTGCCATCCCCGATTACGATGCCATGCGCATGGTGGTGTCGATCCTGGCCAGCGGTAACCCCAAGGTGAATCCACACCTGGTGTCCGGCCCCTATGAGTTCGGCGGCCTGGTGCCCATGGGCGCAGCCTATCTGTTCGTGAAGGACAACAGCATCGATACGGTGGAAGAACTGGCGGGCAAATCCATTGCGGTGCTGGAATACGATGTGGCCGAGGCGAACATGGCCAAGCGTGTGGGCATGTCGCCGGTGATGTCGGATATCACCAACTTCTCCACCCGTTTCAACAACGGTTCCGTGGACACCTGCTTCGCCCCCATCTTCGGTTATTCCGCCCTGGAACTGTACAAGGGCATGCAGCCGGACGGCGGCATCATTGACCTGGTGCTCGGCCAGTTGAGCGCACAGCTGATTCTTCGCAAGGATCTTTTCCCCACAGATTTTGCCGATCAATCCCGCAAGTATCTGGCCGGCCAGTTTGATCGCGCCATGCGCATCATCAACAACGCCGACGGAGAAGTGAATGAAAAGTGGTGGATCAATATTTCTGATGCAGAAACCACCCGTTACGACGAAATGTTTCGTCAGGCCCGTATCGATCTGGCCAACCAGGGCGTTTACAACAAGGACATGATGAGCCTGCTGCGCAAGGTGCGCTGCAAGAGCAATCCGTCCCGCGCGGAATGCGTCAATCCCGTTCGAGTGATCTGATCGATTATTTCTTTTCTTTCAACGTCATCTTGCAGTGATCTGCACAGCATTATGAGAGGCATTATCATGTTGGAAAAACTCAATCCCGATACCTTGTTGCGTTTGAAAAAGTGGGGCTACCTGGCCTGCTGGATGCTCTTTCTTCCCATGGTGCCGTTTTCCGCGCTGGTGGGACGTGAGCAGGGCACCCAGAATCTCTGGGCCTGGATGATCCTGGCAGTGTTTTTCATTCTGGTGCCGGTGGTGGATTACCTGGTCGGCAAGGACCCGGTGAACCCGGATGAAGAAAAACAGGTCCCCGAACTGTCCCAGGACAAGAGCTACCGCGCCCTGCCCCTGCTGCTGGCCGTGGCCTGGCTGGGCCTGCTGTTCTATGCCGGCCATGTGTTCGTCAGCAATGACTATTCCTTGGCTGGCATGCTCGGCTGGATCATGTCCATCGGTCTGCTGGGTGGCATGATCGCCATCAACCTGGGCCACGAGCTGATTCACAAGGACCCGAAGGTGGAAAACTGGATGGGCGGCCTGCTTTTGTCGTCGGTGACCTATGGTGGCTTCAAGGTGGAACATGTGCGTGGCCACCATGTGCATGTATCCACCCCGGATGATGCCTCTTCCAGCCGCTACAACCAGAGCCTGTATGATTTTCTGCCCAAGGCGTTCGTGCGCAATTTCAAGAATGCGTGGAAACTGGAAAAGCAGTATCTGGAACGCAAGGGCAAGAACAACATCAGCATCCATAACGAGCTGATCTGGTGGTATGGCATCTCCTTGCTGTTCGCCGTGGCCTTCGGTGTGCTGTGGGGTTGGCAGGGTGTGCTGTTCTTTGTCGGCCAGAGTTTCTTTGCGGCGCTGGCGCTGGAGATCGTCAACTATATCGAGCACTACGGCCTGCATCGTCGCCAGCTGCAAACCGGTCGCTATGAGCGGGTCACCCCCGCGCATAGCTGGAACTCGAATTTCCTGATCACCAATCTGGTGCTGTTCCAGCTGCAACGCCACAGCGACCATCACGCCTACGCCAAACGTCGTTACCAGGTGCTGCGCCACTATGACGAGAGCCCGCAACTACCCGCCGGTTATTCCGCCATGATGCTGCTGGCCATGGTGCCGCCACTGTGGAAAAGCGTGATGAACCCGCGGGTGGAAGCCTACTATCAGGGCGAGCTGGACCAGCTGTTCCGCGAAGGTCCGCGCATCAACAATATTGCCTGACCATGACACCGGTGAGCGGCCATGTGCTGCTCACCGGTGGCCTTTGCAGGCGTGCGGCATAGATAGCGCGATACTGTCCGACCAGATCACCGCCCGCTCTTGAAAATTCACGCCTAATCCTTATCTTCACCGTCGCCGGCGATTCCGCCGGTCACTTGAATAACGGACCCGCCCCGACACGCCGACTGCCAGTGGCTCTGCCCCTTGGGCTGAAGGCGGCTTTGTGTCTGTCTGGTCCATAACTGGAGATGTGTAACGTAGACGGCTTATTGCAGGCTGTTTCTGAACTGTGGATTAGATCGCGGAGGTGATTTGATGTCAGCGCAGAATCTGACTTGCCCGGCCCCGATTCAGGCCGACCCCTACCCCACCCGACTGCAGCAGCACCCGGAACAGCCCTGGCTCGAGCGCCGGGAGCACACAGTCAAAGGCCGCCATCTGCCCGGCCCATTAACGGAACATCAGCTTGATCATTTTGAGGAAAACGGCTTTCTTTTCGAGCCGGGTTTTCTGCCGGCTGACGAGGTGGCCACGCTGACCGAGGCAATGAACGATCTGCTCAACCGGGATGACTACCGGGACAAACCTTTCACGATCACCGAACCGGGTAGCCAGGAGATCCGCTCCGTGTTTGCCGTGCACTTTCTGCACCGGGCATTCCAGCACCTGGCCCGCGATCCGCGATTGACCCAACGTGTGGAGCAGATCCTCGGTGGTGGCCACTATGTGCATCAGTCCCGCATCAACTACAAACCGGGCTTCAAGGGAAAGGGATTCAACTGGCATTCTGATTTTGAAACCTGGCATGCAGAAGACGGTATGCCAGAGATGCATGCGGTAAGCGCCTCCATCATTCTGACGGACAATCACCTGTTCAACGGCCCCCTGATGCTGATCCCCGGCTCACACAAACACTTCATCCCTTGTGTGGGCCCGACACCGGAGGAACATCACAAAGAGTCACTGAAGACCCAACAGATCGGTGTGCCTTCCGAACACGCGCTGACGCAAATGATAGACCGCTATGGCATCGAGGCCCCCACCGGCCCGTCGGGCAGCCTGCTGCTGTTTGACTGCAACACCCTGCACGGCTCCAACGCCAATATGTCACCGGACCCACGCAGCAATGTGTTCTTCGTGTTCAACCGGCGCGACAACGCCTGCGTGGAACCCTTTGCGGCGAAAAAACGTCGGCCGCGTTTTCTTGGCCATGAGCGGGATCGGCTTTGGCAAACGGACGATAGTTAACAGTGAATAGTGAACAGTTAACAGCGAAAAAAAGGCCGCACCCCGATTTGGGTGCGGCCTTTATCATTTCAGCCTGAGTGACGCTCTCGCGCGCGCTGTTAACTATTCACTGTTAACTGTTAACTGCCCTACTCCTTGTGACGAAAGAAGCGCTGGATACTGGAGAAATCCTTGTCCGCATAGCCGTGATTACCATGGGCGGCATACAAGGACTTGGCCAGGTTACCCATGGGGGTGGCGGATTGGGTGCTTAGTCCTGCTTGTAGCGCCAACCCCAGATCCTTGTTCATCAGCTTCACCGCAAAGCCACCTTCGTAGTCTTTGGATGACGGTACGTTTTCCATGACGCCGGGCCAGGGGTTGTACTTGTCCAGGGACCAGTTGTCGCCGGAGCTGGCTTTCATGATCTCGGAAAGTACCGCCGGGTCCAGGCCGTGGTCGGCGCCCATCTGCAGGGCTTCGGCGGTGCCGATCATGTGGATGGCCAGCAGCATGTTGTTGCAGATTTTTGCCAGTTGGCCGGCACCGTTGTCCCCGGCACGGAACACCTGGGCGCCCATGCATTCCAGCACCGGTCGGGCCCGATCAATGGCGTCGCTGTGGCCGCCACAGATAAAGGTGAGCGTGCCGGCCTTCGCCCCGCCAACGCCGCCGGACACCGGCGCATCAATCATTACCCTGCCCTGCTCCTTGGCAGTGCCGGCCACATCGCGGGCGGTGTCCGCATCGATGGTGGAGCAGTCGATAATCAGGGCGCTTTTATCAATGTGTGGCAAGACACCGTTTTCGCCGAGATAAAGGCCGCGCACCGCGCCGGCGGAGGGCAGCATGCTGACAACCACTTCGGCGCCCTGCACCGCTTCGCTGGCACTGGCAGCTTCCTTGGCGCCGTCTTTCACGGCGGCCTGCAGTAGTTCCGGCACCAGATCAAAGGCCACCACCTCATGGCCGGCCTTGACCAGATTGGCCGCCATAGGCCCACCCATATGACCGACACCGAAGAATCCGATTTTCATAGCGCACTCCCTTTTTGTTTTTACCACAGAGAGCACAGAGGTACTGAGGATGCTTTTTCCTTTTCGCCTTCAAGCATAACAGGAAGAAAAAAAGTGAATCGATTTCTGATCAGCATAAAAACAAAAAAACCGTTAACCCTCTGTGTCTCTGTGTCCTCTGTGGTGAAAATGTTTTAAAGAAACGATAAATCTTTCAGCACATTTCGCGCGATAATCACGCGCATGATTTCGTTGGTGCCTTCCAGAATCTGGTGCACCCGCGCATCACGCACGTAACGCTCCAGTGGATACTCACTGATATAGCCATAGCCGCCATGGAGTTGCAGTGCCTGGTTGCAGACGTTGAAACACAGGTCCGTGGCCAGGCGTTTTGCCATGGCGCACACCATGCTTTTGTCGCTGTGATTCTGATCCAGTTTCCACGCGGCCAGGCGCACCATCTGCTGCGCTGCCACCAGCTCTGTGGCCATGTCCGCCAGGGTGAATTGCACGGTCTGGAAATCACCGATGGCCTGGCCGAATTGTTTGCGTTCCTGCACGTATTGCTGAGCCTGGCGCAGGGCCGCTTGGGCGGCGCCCAGAGAGCAGCTGGCAATATTGATACGCCCGCCATCCAGGCCGGCCATGGCGATGCGAAAGCCCTGCCCTTCTTCACCGATCAGGCAATCAGCGGGAATGCGGGCGTCTTCCAGAATCACTGCCCGGGTGGGCTGGCTCTTCCAGCCCATCTTGGCTTCGTTACGGCCATAGCTGACGCCAGGAGCATCCGCCGGCACAGCAAAGCAGGAAATGCCGCCGGCACCGGGCCCGCCGGTACGCGCCATCAACACCAACACATCGGTATCACCGGCCCCGGAGATAAACGCTTTGGCACCGTTCAGCACATAGTCATCGCCGTCTTTTTTGGCGGTGGTACTTAACGATGCCGCATCGGAACCGGCGCCCGGTTCGGTGAGGCAGTAGGAGGCCAGCTTTTCCCCACTCATCAGGTCGGCGGCCCAGCGTGCCCGTATCGCATCGTTGCCGAAACGGGTGAGCATCCAGGTGGCCATATTGTGGATGGTGATGAAGGCGGTGGTAGAGGTGCAACCCTGGGAGAGTTGTTCAAAGATCAACGCCGCATCCAGCCGGCTCAATCCCATGCCCCCGTGCTCTTCATCGCAGTACAGGGAACAGAACCCCAACGCGCCGGCTTCACGAATGGCGTCTTTGGGGAAGAGGCTTTTGGCATCCCATTCTGCGGCAAACGGCGCCAGTGCTTTTTCAGAAAACTGTCTAGCCGTTTCGCGGAAAGCGATTTGTTCTTCTGTGAAAGAAAAGTCCACGACGCTTTGTCACCTTTATCGTGATTTCTTCGCCATGCGAGCATGGCTCCTACAGTATTTTTTTACCACAGAGGGCACAGAGTTCACCGAGAAAAATAATTTCATGTTTTCTTTATAGCTTTCAGAAAATCGGAAACGTTTACCGTTATCTTCTACGCCTGAAGAAACATGAATCCAAAAACCCTCTGTGCCTCAGTGCCCTCTGTGGTGAAAATTTATTTCAAATTAATGCTCATGTTCGGCCCAGCGGCAACCGGGATATCCGAATCGAACCAACGGCTGGTGACGGTTTTGGTTTCCGTATAGAAACGCACGCCCTGTTTGCCGTACGCGTGCTGGTCACCGTAGAACGAACCTTTCCAGCCGGTGAAACTGAAGAACGGCAGCGGCACCGGAATCGGCACATTGATACCCACCTGCCCCACTTCCACTTCGTGCTGATATTTCCGCGCGGCGGCACCGCTGGCGGTAAAGATGGAGGTGCCGTTGCCATAGGGGCTGTTGTTGACCAGTTCCAGCGCCTCATCCAGCGAATCCACGCACACACAGCACAATACCGGGCCGAAAATTTCTTCCTGGTAAATCGCCATGTTGGCGGTCACGTCGGTAAACAGGGTCGGCCCGACCCAGTTGCCGTCCGGTAGGCCTTCCACGGTGCAATCGGAGCCATCCAGCAGACAGGTGGCACCCTCCTGCTTGCCCTGCTCGATCATTTTCAGCACCCGCTGTTTTGCCGCCGGACTGATCTGCGGGCCATAGGCCGCATCCGGATCGTTCCAGGCACCGGGACGAATCTGCCCAAACTGGCTGGCCAACTCATCAATCCATTCTTTTGAATCGCCCACGAACACCGCCACGCTGATGGCCATGCAGCGCTGGCCTGCCGCTCCGCAGGACGACCCCACCAGGCTGCTGACCACCTGATCCTTGTTGGCATCGGGCATGATCACCATGTGGTTCTTGGCACCGGCAAAACACTGCGCGCGCTTCATGTTGTCGGTGGCGGTGCGGTACACGTGCTGACCCACCGGCACCGAACCCACAAACGAGACGGCCTTGATGTCGGGATGTGTGAGCAGGGTATCTACCTGTTCCTTGCCGCCGTGCACCACCTGCAACAGGCCCGGCGCCGCGCCGGCTTCCTGGAACAGTTCCGCCAGACGGGTCGGGGTCATCGGATCCTGCTCGGAGGGCTTGAGCACAAAGGTGTTACCCGCGGCGATGGCCAGCGGAAACATCCACAGGGGAATCATGGCCGGGAAGTTGAACGGGGTAATCCCCGCGCACACACCCAGCGGCTGGGTCCAGGAATGGGTGTCGATGCTGCGCGCCACGTTCTCAACAGTTTCGCCCATCATCAGCGAAGCGATGTTGGCGGCCTGCTCGGCCACTTCGATGCCGCGCCACACGTCCCCTTTGGCATCCTCGAAGGTTTTGCCGGTTTCCTGGCTAAGAATTTCAGCAATCTCGTCGTGATGCTCTTTCAGCAGCGCCTGATAACGCAGCATCAACCGGGCACGCTCGGAGACCGGTACTTCTTTCCAGGTCTGGAACGCCGCCTTACCCGCCGCAATGGCCTGCTCCATTTCCTCGCCAGTGGCCGCCGGGGCTTCACACAGAATGTCCTGGGTGGCCGGGTTGGTCACAGGAATCCATTGGTCGGTCTGGCTGGCGACGAATTCGCCATTAATCAGCAGGGGCAGACGACGGGTCATGACAGCTCTCCACGCAAGTATTGTCGGTATGGGTCCCTTTGTAGCACAGGGATTGAGCGATAGAGATAGCCACTTTTGACTTGAATGGACTATATTGCGGTTTATGAGCCTTTCGACGACAACCGGTCACCACCCGGCGGAAACCTCCCGCTGGCCCCTGCCCGACACCGGTCAGCGCACCGTGATTCCGCCGGCGGTGCTGGCCACCATGACCGCACACCCCCTCTGTCGCGGCTGCCTGCCCCATGGCGTCGGCTACTACCCCCATGCCGGTGGACACCGCATGCTGCGGGCGCAGCCGGCAGATGATCTGTTGATTTACTGCGTCGCAGGTCAAGGCCAATTACAGGTCAATGGCCAGACATTACCGGTCACCGCCGGCGATCTGTTGCTGCTGCCGGCGGGCCTTGCGCATCACTACCAGGCGGATGACAGCGACCCCTGGAGCATTTACTGGGTGCACCTGGGTGGCGATGAAGCGCCGCGTTATTTTGACGAAATTGCCGGGGACAGCCCTGAGCGTTACCGGGTAACGGTGGGGGTGCATTCGCGGTTGGCGGAGGAATTTCAGGCCCTGCTCGCCGCCGTCACCCGGGTGCAGCCGGAGCACCTGGTCTATGCGGCCAACCTGTTGCGCAGCCTGCTGGCCTTCGCCGCGCTGATGCGCCGCCAGCACACCACCCGCCACGCGTCTCTGGATATCAACCGGGTCAACAGCTACCTGCAAACCGCCCTCACCCGCCGGCTCAATCTTGACGAACTGGTGGCCGCCACCAGTGCGTTATCGCGCTACCACTTTATTCGCGAATACAAACGCCAGACCGGGCAAACACCCATGCAGGCGTTCCAGCGCATCAAGGTCAGCCATGCCTGTTATCTGCTGGATATCAGTGACGATACCGTGGCGCAGATAGCCTCCTGGCTCGGCTATGACGACCCCTATTATTTTTCGCGATTGTTTAAAAAAGTGATGGGCATTTCGCCGCAGGGGTATCGTCGGGAGCGGGGGCATTAGGACGATGGTGGATTTGAATCAAAAGCACTTTCAGCGCAGGGCCCACGGCGCTTTTTCATTCTTTAACACGCCAACGGATATGTAGGGTGCACTGAGCCTAAGCGAACTGCACCGGTCTGGCGTTTGATGGTGCAGTTCGCTTAGGCTCAGTGCACCCTACGGTAATGCGAGGGCTGTAGCTCAATGATTCGGCGGGGTGTTATTTCAGAAGCTTACGGCGTTGTATCGTGGACGCTGAAAAATTCGCGATGCAAGCATCGCTTCCCACAATTATCGGGCATGGTTTTTTGTTTTTTAAATTACATTTTTTCAAATTTATGTGCGGCTTGACCAGGTCATGGTCATCACGTCGGCATGGTTTTCACACTGGAAAACATAGGCGCAACCGTAATCTCCAAACCAGAAGGGCAGGGTGTCCGTGGAATCCAGCTGCATAACAAAATGCATTTTTTTCTGGCAACAGGGACACTCCGGATAGTCCGCATGTTGAACCCAGTGTGGCCAGCCCAGCAGTTTGTCGCCGGCCCGTGGGGCAGGGCGGTGGGCATGGAGCAGGGCGAGGGTGCCATCGGGCAGGTCATCGTTGATCGCCACGGTTTCCTGCTGATCGGGGAAATCGTTGTGTCGGCTCCAGCCAGTCAGGGATTGCTCGGGGAAGGCATCAGGAATGGTCACCGGCAGGGCATCGAAACCGTGGGTCTGGTCGCGGGGAATCACCCGTGTCATTGAAGCCTCGGAGAAAGGCAAATGGGCCTGACCGAGTACTTCGCATTCCTCTTCCATGTTGGTGCAGTAAAACACCTGCAGAACACCATCTCCGAAAGGCTGCCCTGCGTCCGCCGGCAGATCGCCGGAATCCAGTTGCACGAACAGCTGCATGGGCTGATGACAATGCCCGCAACAGGGCCAGGATTCGTCCGGCCTGAGCAAAGGCAGGCCACCAAACTTGGAGCGCGCACCGGGCACAGCAGGCCCCACCCGGGGCCGCCAGGCGGACCGGGACAAGGGAGCAAGCTTGAGTTTGATTTCTTCGGGCAGCATGAAACGTCCTCGTTGGGTCGTTTCAGCTTGCCCAGACTCTCGTGTCAGAGCAATGAACACCCTTCGCAAATCTGCCACCAGGGCGGTTTTGCTGACTGAGCGGAATGCAAAAAAAGGCATTTAATAGTGAATAGTTAACAGTGAACAGTTCGCGAATCACCGCTGTCTTGTCTATAACGCCCCTGCCCGCGCGCAAAGCTGGGTGCGCGGCCCCTGGCCTTGAAAACCGGAACCCACGCCAAACCGCGTCGCTGTTAACTGTTAACTGTTAACCGCCCTCAAACTGCTCCATCTGCCAGCGCGCGAACGCCTGCTGCGCCTGTTCCAGCTGCTCGATCAGCCGTTGGCGTTTGCCGGGTTCGAACTTGCGGTTGGCCAGGGATTGCAGGGTCTTGTGCAGGCGTTGGCGGTCCTTGCGGTCCATGTGCTCCAGCCAGTGTTCGCCGGCGTCGTTGACCGCCAGCACATCGCGGCCGGCGTGGTTGCGCTGGCTCACCTCGTAGCTGTGCACCAGGGCACGGCCCAGTACCACATAGGCGAACTGGGGGTCTTTCAGAGGGCCATAGACCGCTTCGCGGAAGCCACCACTGAGCGGGCCCAGTTTCAGGCGGGTGAGTTTGTCGCCGTAGTAGTAGCTGCCGGCAGCGCCGAGCAGGCCGCCGATAAGGGCGCCAGTGCCCAGGGAATGTCCCAGGGTCACCGCATCCAGGCCGGCGCCGCCCACCGCACCGGCGCCGAAACCGGCGGCGGCCAGCTGGGTCTTGCTGATGCCCCAGAGCTGGCGGGTGCGTTCGCTGAACAGGTCGCCATCGTCCGGGGTGAGCAGGTCACTTTCCTGCCGTTGCAGGCGGCGATGCTGGTAGAGGTCTTCCACCCCTCGACGCAGCCGCTGCTCACGCTCGCGCTGCCAGTTCTGCCAGCGTTGGCGCAGCTTGGGCAACAGCGGCTTGGCGGGCTCGTGTTCGCCCAGACGGGTGCTTTCCTGATGGCCGAGCATGTCGATCAGGGCATCGGCGATGCGCTCCAGGGCCTGACTGTCGCGACCGAATTTGAGGGCCTGCAGGTATTCCAGCGCCGCATCCAGGGGTTCGCGCCAGTCCGGGGCCAGTTGCCCGAAGCTGCGCAGCAGGTCCAGGTGCTTTTCGAAAGGGGCGTGGACCGCGTCGAAGCGACGCACGATCTGGAAGTACTGGCCCAGGGCCGCTTCCCAATCGGCACTGTGATCGTCGCTGCCGATCTGGTTGATCAGCGCCAGGCTGGCCCGGCCGGTCCAGCGCAGGATGTTCATTTCCGCTTCGTGTTCGCGGTTGTAGGGCACCGAGCCATCTACCACATAGATAATGCCGGCGCCTTCCACGATGGGCCG
The DNA here is from genome assembly GCF_047495475.1 of Alcanivorax sp. IL2. NCBI lineage: Bacteria > Pseudomonadati > Pseudomonadota > Gammaproteobacteria > Oceanospirillales > Alcanivoracaceae > Alcanivorax > Alcanivorax sp. IL2. The sequence goes on from NZ_CP179932.1 coordinate 466,406, forward strand.
CAGCAACTCGCATTCGTCGTGATAGCGCGGATCATCCCCATGCTGGGTGACGAAGGCCGCCACGGTGTCCGGGCGGTCGGAGGCGGACAGGCTGTGGCCCTGCAGCCAGGCCAGCACCTTGCGCGGGCGCTGGAAGCCGGGGGTGTCGATAAGCTCGTAGAGGGTGACGTCGTCCACTTTCATGGGGTAACGGTGGCTGTCGCGGGTGGTGCCCGGCTCCATGGCGATGGCAATGGAGTCGTTCTGGGCCAGGGTAGCCACCACGCTGGACTTGCCCTTGTTGGGGTGGCCGACCACGGCAAAGCGGGGCTGTTGTTGGGCCGTTTCGTTCATGGTTGTTCCTGTTCCCGGGGGGCGCACAGCAGCAGTTGGCTGTCACCCTGGCGGTCCACAAAGCGCTGCCACTGGGCCAGCAGCCCGGCATCGGTGAGCGCGGCGCCCTGTTCGTCCGCCAGCGGCACCAGGGCCAGCAGGGTGGCGGCGGGCCAGTGGTCGCGGGCATCGACAATGAAATCGCTGAGTTCACCGGTGGGCGGCTCCCAGCCCCGGGTGATCAGTAGCACCGGTTGATTGCGGGCGCCGGTCTGTTCCAGCACCTGGGCATCCTCATCCAGGGAATTGTTACCTCCGGCACGGCGCTGAAGCGGCGCCGGGTCGCGACTGAGTCGAGGCAACAGCGAAGCGGCCTCCATGGCCGCGCCGGCCCAGTGGATCAGGGTGGCGCTGTCCGGCAGGGGTGACAGTACCGTTTGCGCCGCCGCCGGGGCGGGCTGGGTTTCTTCCTGGCCACGGGTTTCCACCCAGGGGGTCTCGAAGCGGTAGAACAGCCCCTGCCAGCCCGGGTGGGCGCGCAGGGCCCGGCCTGCCTGCCAGCGCAATTGCAGGGCCGCCAGCATCAGCAGGAGCAATCTGGGTAGCAGCACATAGACCAGCCACAGCATCAGCACAAAGGGCCACCAGGTGCCCAGCAGGGCTGGATTGTCAGCAGGGGTATCCGCAAGCCGGTAGAACTGCGATGCATTCACCAGCTCCGCCGAGGGTACCGCTGCCGGCCACAGGGTCTGCCAGGGCTGAGCCAGGGCCGCCACCATCTGGTGATAGCCGTCGGCGGAGGTCTGCAGGGTGGTGCTCCAGCCGAAGGCCAGATCCTGCACTACCACCAGGGCCAGCAGGGTAAGCAGGCCGCTGATGGCAAATAACAGGCCGCCGGTGTGAGCGATGCGGGCACACAGGGCCGGGCGTAAGGGCGCCAGCGGATCGTCGCCCTGGCGCGGCCCCAGCAGGCTGCCCCAGGGCTGCCAGCCCAGCCAGGCCTGCAGGCTGGTAAACAGGGCCAGCAGCAGTTGCAGGGCCACCAGGCCGATCAGCAGGGTCAGGTTGATCTGCCGGCTGCCGTCATACCAGAGCAGGCCCAGCATGAAGCCCACCCCCAGCAGCGCGCCCAGGCCGGCAAACACCCAGCGGGCCTGGCGCCAGTGGCGCAGGCGCGGGTCGGCGCCGGATTCACGGCGCTGGCCGTTCAGGGCATGCAGGGCCGCCAGCCAGGCGGGCACGGTGAGCGGCTGTTTGTGTTCTTCCTGCTGCTGGGCAAAGCGACGGTCGCGGCGGTGCAGAAAGGCGTGGCTCTGTTGCACATCGCGACGGTACTGGTCGTCAAAATCCAGCAGCAGGGTCAGGGCCTTGGGCAAGGGGCGACCTCGAGGTTAGTTGTCGTCCGGGGCAGCGGCCGGTTTCGGAAGCTGTTTGGGCGAGGTGTATTTCACCCCGTCGGTGGCGCAGGCACCACAGGCATTACCGTATTCGCCGAGGATGCCACCTTGCTCGTCATAGCCGAAGGCAGGGCGGTAATCCATGGTGCAGGCTTGGGGCGGATCATCCGGGCAAGTCGTGGTGCCTTCCGGCAACCCGGCGGGGTAGTCAGTGTCGTACTGGGTGGCGCAGGCGGTAACCAGCAAGGCAAAAGCGGGCACAACCAGGGCAACAGCTTTCATTGACGATCTCCTGAAATTTTCCGTCACCGGCAGGTGACGGCACACCTTGTGAACCCCAAGGATAGATAAAGTTCGCGTCCGGCGCATGCTTCGTATCTATTGAGGCTACAGCATCTGCAAAAAACCTTTTACCACAGAGGACACAGAGGCACTGAGAAAAACCATTTCATGCTTTCTTTATGGCATGCAGAAAACGTCAACCTTTCTCGTTTTGCTGCGGCAAAAAAAAGCAAAACCTGAACCCCTCTGTGACTCTGTGCCCTCTGTGGTAAAAATGGGTTTTCTACCCGGGCTTCACCCAGTAATTGCGTCTCTCGCAACCGCACCCGCCAGACCGTAAACTGCTTTCCCGCTCTTTTTACTCTTTATGAGGTTTCCATGGCGTCCACTATCGACTGGCGAAACATTCCCGCCGCTATCTGGCGTGGCCGTTCCGGCACCCTGCGACCGGTGAGCCGGCCGGACCCGGTGCGGCTGGACGATCTGCTCGGCATCGATACCCAGAAAGCGAAAATCCTGCAGAACACGGAGCGCTTTCTGCGCGGTGAACCCTGTAACCATGTGCTGCTGTGGGGCAGCCGGGGCACCGGCAAATCGTCCATCGTCAAGGCGCTGCTAAACGAGTTCACGCCGCGCGGGCTGCGAGTGATCGAGGTGGACAAGGATGACCTGCAGGATCTGCCGGACATCGTCGATGATATCCGCGAGCGCAGTCAGCGCTTTATCGTCTACTGCGATGACCTGTCGTTTGAAGACGGGGAAAACCAGTACAAGCACCTGAAAAGCGTGCTGGAGGGCTCCCTGGAACTGCCGCCGGAAAATGTGCGCCTGTACGCCACCAGTAACCGCCGCCATCTGGTGCCGGAATACATGAAGGACAACGAGCAGAGTCAGGTGGTGGGCCGGGAGATTCATCACGGTGATGTGGTGGAGGAAAAGATCTCCCTGTCCGATCGTTTCGGGCTGGCGTTGAGTTTTTATCCGATCAGCGAGCCGCAGTATTTCGAGATCGTCGATCATTTGTTTGGTGAAGTGGCGGACCGGGATCAATTACACGTGCGCGCCCGGCGGTTTTCCATGGAGAAAGGCGTGCGCTCCGGGCGCACGGCGCGGCAGTTTTATAATCAGTTTGTGGGGGAGTTTTAAGAGCGAGCTGCAAGCTACAAGCCGCAAGCCGCAAGCTGCAACGCGGATCACCTCTTTCTGTATCTTCAAGGATAGAGGCCGCGCCCAATGTGTGGTCGCGGCCTCTATGGTTCGTGAATGCACTGTTCCTTATCGCGTTGTAGCTTGCGGCTTGAAGCTTGTAGCTGAATCACAACCGCTGGACAGTAGCGTCGCAGATGGCGTTGACGGCCTTGCGGGCGGCGGGGATAACGCCGCCCATGGTGAGGAAACCGTGGACCAGTTGCGGGTAATCCAGTGAGGTGACATCCACCCCTGACGCCCGCAGCTTTTCGCCGTATTCCAGCCCTTCATCGCGCAACGGGTCAGTGGCGGTGATCAGGAGCGTCGACGGCAAGCCGCTCAGGTCCGGGTTACGCAAGGGCGAGACGCGATAGTCTTCGACCAGTGCCGGGTCCTGAATGAACTGGGCACGGAACCAGGTCAGCAAGGCCAGATCCAGCCCGAAACCCTGCCCCAGGGTCTGCACCGACGGGTGCTTGAGGGCGCCGTCGGTGGTGGGGTAGATCAGCACTTGCAGGGCGGGCAGGGCCAGGCCGGCCTGTTTGGCCTGCTGGCAGACCACGGTGCTGAGATTGCCGCCAGCACTATCGCCCATTACCGCCAGCCGCTGCGGGTCCAGCCCCATGGCAGCAGTGTTATCGAGCAGCCAGCGCCAGGCAGCCAGGCAGTCATCGGCCGCCACCGGGGACGGATGTTCCGGGGACAAGCGGTAATCCACACTCAACACCACCGCATTGGTGCGGTCGGCAATGTAGCGGCACAGACGGTCATACTCGTCCACGCCACCCACGGTGAAACCGCCGCCGTGCATGAACATGATGGCCGGCGCTACCCGCGGTGCCAGGGCCGGGCGATAACGCCGCACCCGCATCTGGCTGCCATCGTCCAGCGACACCTGGTGATCCACCACCACGGGCAATGACACCGGCGCCACATCCAGCAGATTGATGACATCACGGTACAGGCGGCGAGCCTGTTCCACGGTGCCACTGTCCAGCGTCGGCTTGGCGGCGCTGAGCGCCAGCAGGAAGCGCAGGCGGGAATCCAGATGGGAGCGGCTGTGGGTTTCCAGGCCGGCGGACAGCTTGTCCAGCACGGCACCGGGCAGGCTCATCAGGGCGCGCACCGCGCCACGCTCGAATACTGCAGGATTCATCGATTTTCCTCTCTGTCACTGCCGCCTTTCACCGTGTTGTGTGAAGCAGGCAGCATGAAGCGTCACTAAAAATACCACTCCAGACCGCCTTCGATGCCGGTCACGGTGATGTAATCCTTGTCCACGTACTGCATGTACTGGAGCGTCAGCCCCAGATTGAAACTGGTGCGCACGCCGACACCGGCGCCAAAGGCCAGGCTGGTGTCGTCGTTGCGCGAGACATCATCGCGGCAGCGTGTTGCATTGCAACGGCGCCGGTTGGTTTTCACCTTCACATCGGCAATCCCCGCAAAACCCTGCACGAAGAATTCATCCACATAGGCATCCACGACGGGCAAGGTGATCGGCGACTGGAACGGCAGCCGGCCGGTGGCCAGCAGGGCGCCGATGTGATCTACCGTGTAATCCACCTTGTTGCGGCTGTTCTCTGCCCGCCAGGTATCGCCAGAGGGCGCCACGGCGGCGCGCAACTCTACCCCCCAGTGCGGGTCGATCATGCCACCCAGGCGCACGCCCACCCCGGTGGGGGTCAGCTCACGGCTGTCGTAATCCAGGGTGATATTCATCAGGTTGCCGGCCACATAGCCGAAACGCTGGTCCTGATAGTGCGCCACACCGTCCGCCTGGCTGGTGGCAGCAAACAGCAGACCGAAAAACAGAATCCCGTAACGCATGGCAAGTCGTCCTTTTGTTATTGTTGGAGATGCGTCGTCATTTTCATGGCGTGTTAGAGCCTATCCAGGAACTCTACACAGTCGCGCCGGAGTCCTTCCTTACACGGTAAAGAGGGTCGTCAGGTCGTGATTGCGATTGTGCCATGTCGTTATTCTACATAAACAAGAGCAATCGCGGGCTGGCGGCAAAAGGGGCCCGGCCTTTCGGGTTGCCGCTAAAAATGGCCCCATGCTGTGTTATGAACCTTGAACTTGACCCGTCAGGCCCTGCGGTTCATGCCTTGCCTGGAGCCATTTTTAGCGGCAACGCGACTGTATAGAGTTCCTGGATAGGCTCTTATACCATTGCTCGCCCGCAGAGTCCGGTCATCTGCGGCCTTTTTGCCGACAAGGAAACCCATGTCTGTTTATACGCCGCTCAGTCACAGTCAGCTTGCCACCGTTCTGGATAGTTACGGCTACCGGCTGCTGGATTTCCGGGCGGCCAGCCACGGCATCGAGAACAGCACCTTCCTGATCGAAGCAGAGGATCGCCACCAGCAGCCCGCGCCACTGGTGCTGACGGTCTTCGAAACCCTGGACCACGACGCCCTCGCCCCCTATCTGGTGCTGCTGGCTCACCTGGCCGAACAGGACCTGCCGGTGCCCGCACCGCTGACGAATCATGACGGCCAGCACCAGATCACGGTCGCCGGCAAACCGGCGGTGCTGATGCCACGCCTGCCCGGCAAGCATGATTTTGCCGTGGATCTGGACCGCTGCCGGCAGGTGGGCGCGCTCCTGGCACAGCTGCATCAATGTGATACCGGCCCCCTGCAGACCCTGCCCGATGAACGTCAGCGGCTGACGATGCTGGCCGCTCAGCTGAGCCAGCTGCCGGGCGACCACCGCGAGGGAGCCGCGGCATTATTGAGCGACTGGCAGGCACGCCCCGCCGGCACCACCCTGATCCACGGCGACCTGTTCCGCGACAATCTGCTGTGGCAACAGGGCCGCATCAGCGCCCTGCTGGACTTCTACAACGCCTGCCTGGATTACCCGGAATACGATCTGGCGGTGACCCTTAACGACTGGTGTGTGGACAGTCACGGCAAGCCGGTGGCAGAGCGGGAGCAGGCATTGCTGGAAGGCTATCGCGGCCATGGCGGCCAGCTGGATGACAGCCTGTTACTGGAAGCGCTGGCGGTGGCGGCGCTGCGCTTCTGGCTGTCGCGACTGGCCGGGCCGGTGTCGGCACACAGTGAGGGGCAGGGCAGCAAGGACCCGGAGGAGTTTGCGCGGATTTTTCAGTGGCGGATTGAGGCGTTGGCGGGGTAGAGGACCAGGAGCGAGTTACGAGTTGCGAGGAGCGAAAAGCTTTTACCACAGAGGGCACAGAGTTCACTGAGGGAAACATTGCTTTGTTGTTGGCGGTGCGAAAAATCGCGGCGATTTTGATTTTCGAAACTCGCTTCTCGCAACTCGTAACTCAAACCCAGGTGAATCGCACCGCCAGCGGCGCCCCTACATTCGCTCTGTGTTCTCTGTGAGCTCTGTGGTGGAAATAGAGGGCGAGGGATTATTCCGACCCGGACAGGATCAGGTGATTCAGGTGCGCCAGGTATTCTTCTTCCCGCCACAGCCAGTCGTAGGCCGGGCAGGCCAACGAGGTGGGGGTCATGGCTTCCACGCCCTGGGTGAGGGCGCTGACCACCATCATTTCGTGCAGGTCCGCCCAGCCCGTGGGCAGGCGACGCAGATCGCGGGGCTGGCGCACGAAGCCTTCACCGATCACCGGCTGCAGCCGCCGCAGGCGGGTAAAGGCCATGCGACGCTGTAACTGGTCTTCCATGCGCCGCTGCCAGTGCATGCCACCGGCATCCAGTAATAACTGCTTCACCGGGCTGGCCAGACGCCGGGCCAGCCCGGTCATGGGGACCGCCTCGCCACTGGCCAGCCGATAGCGCGGATCATCATCCAGCCACAGGCTGAAATCGAGAAAATCCAGCTCACTGGTATCCAGTTGCCGCAACTGCTCGCTGATCCGGGTGGTGGTGCTCAGACCGATGGGCACGCCGGGAAACAGGGCGTGCAGGGCGCGGGGAATCTCCAGCAGATACGCTTCGATGCGCTCGGCGGCGCTGGCGGACCAGCGCTGCGGCAGAGGCCGGTCCGGGGAGCGGTTGAATACCCGGCGGGTAACGCCGTGGGCATAGGGCAGGGCGGGGAACTGGTGGCAGAAATCCACCCCGGCCACGTCATCCAGATACCCCCATTCCTGCACCAGCGCCAGGGTATCGCTCCACACCGCGATAAAATCTTCCGGGCGCCGCACAAAGGAACGACGGGCACGGCTGTCGTCCACAAAGCGGCTGCTGAACCACACCTTCAGGCCACGCTCGTGGGCGGATTGCAGCAGTTGCTGCAGGCTATGGCGAATCTTCACTTCCACCGGGTCATGGCCCGGTGCCTGCAGTTCGCAACGGTCCAGGTGGACGCCGTTTTCCGGGCAGGCAATCAGGTGGGGGCAAGGGTCCAGGCGCAGGGCATTGAAACCACGCTGCTGGGTTTCATCGAGCACTTTTTCCAGCGACGCAAAGGCGCCGTGACGAGTGTCACGGTCGAGCAGCCAGGATAGATCCCAGCAGGCCATCGCCAAGGGTTGTGCGCTATTTTGCTGTGCCATCCAGGCCCTGCACCCGTTTCAGATTAAGCGCTCCAGCATACCGTTTTCCCGGACGGCCTCAATGGCCCTGTGCCCGCCCGGTAATTTTTGACCCGCCTTGACACTTGATGGCGCTCACAAGCCGGTTTCCCCCCGGGTAAGGGAGCGCTATGATCGGGTTATGAAAAAAATAATGATTGCCCTGTTAATGGCCCCGGGCCTGGCCGTGGCGGCAGAACAATTGCCTGACTCTGCGCCACCGGATGATGATGCCCCACAAACCCGGGAGCAGATCCCCGCGCAGCCACTGAACGGCAGCGAGCTGGAGGCCATGTATCTGGAATCACCACGTGAGTTGGATACCAGTGATGAAAGCCGGGGCATGAATGCGGTCAGCCCTGAGAGTCGTTATCTGGAAGACGAACAGCAGGAGTTGCGCCAACGGCAGGCGGAAAACGTGCGCCCACCGGAGCTACGCGACAATACCCCACCGCCACCACCACCCACGTTGATTCCGATCCGGGAGCTTTAGGAGCTGCGAGTGACGAGCGGCGCGAACCGAGCCTTGGCGAGGGAGGGGTCTTTATGTAGGAGCTATGCTTGCATGGCGAATCGCGCTTGCGCGGAAATCGACCGCAGGGCGCTCAGGAATCTCAGGGTTCGACAGGTTTCAGAAAAGAATGGCGGCTAGTTTGATCTTTGCCGCCTCGCTACGCTCGGGTTCGCCATGCAAGCATAGCTCCTACAGCAGCTTCGTAGAAATTGCGGACTACGGGGAACGTTGCACCCTTCCCCTATCCTACGCTCGTAGCTCGTAGCTTCAGCCCGCACCCGCCTTTTGCAGACACGCCTTGAACCCTTCCACCAGCCGGTCTCGCCAGGTCAGATAATCCAGTTCCGGATAGTCCCGGCCCAGCGGGTCCAGGAGCTGTATCTGGCAATCCGGGCACAGGCGAGTGATCAGGGTGGCGCGGGCTTCCGGTTCGCGGATGGCGCAACGCACCTGCTGGTCGCGGATCTGGCTGGCCAACTGCACAAACCGACGACTGCCCGGCCCCGCGTCCAGTTGCCGGGACACCACCAGCGGCTCCGCCAGCCCCAGTGTCTCGGTGAGATAACCCCAGGGGTGGTGATAGCTGAGCCAGGGAATGTCGCTCAACCCCGCCAGTGCCTGGCGATGATCACCCTGACGGGCGGTGGCGGCCTGCTGCCAGCGGGCCGGCTCACCCTGATTCAGCCCCTGCGGGTAACGCTGTGCCAGCGCCCCGGCCAGCAGCAGCATGTTGTCCAGCGACAGCCACAGGTGCGGGTCCAGGGTGACGTCGCCGTGGTCCGCATCATGGTGGGCGTGGTCATGATCATGCCCCCCTTCCCGACGATGGACACCTTCCAGCTCCAGCAGGGCGAGGGTGGGGCCCTGCCGACGCGCTACCAGCGGTGCCAGCGGCGCCTCCACCGTCTCGCCCAGCCATACCAGGAGATCCGCCTGCTGCACCAGCATGGCCTGCCGCGGCGACAGCGCCAGCTGATGAGGATTCTGGTTGGCCTGCAACAGGGTCTCCACCTGCACCTGGCCGCCATAAAGCCCGCGTAGCACCTTGGCCAAGGGCTCCACACTGGCGACCAGGGTCTGGCTCCAGGCAGGGGAGGAGAGAAGGAGCAGAATTGTCAGCCAGAGACGGCGCATGGAATTCCTCAAACTCGAATTACGTTGGGGGGGAAGCAAGCTACAAGCTTCAAGCTGCAAGGCGCGGGATTAATCCGGACCAACCGTCCAACTCTTCTGCCGCGCCGCAACACCTTGGGCCTGAAGCGCGGCGATAACCAGGTAGCCGGCACAGTCTTCCTCGCGCCTTGTAGCTTGCAGCTTGAAGCTTGTAGCTAACCCTCAGTGCAGGCGAAAGGCCGGCAGTATATCATTGCGCCTTTGTTCTTCGGGCCCTTTTGCTATGTCGGAACCTCTGATCAATGTGCAGGCGGTGTCAGTCACCCTGGGTGGCAACAGCGTATTGTCCGAGGTCAGCCTGAATCTGGCCCCCGGGCGCATCACCACGCTGATCGGCCCCAATGGCGCCGGCAAAAGCACCCTGGCGCGGGTGGTGCTGGGTCTGGTCACGCCATCCTGCGGCTCGGTGGACCGCCGCAAGGGGCTGCGCGTGGGCTACATGCCCCAGCACATCAAGATCGACGACAGCCTGCCGCTCACCGTGGACCGGTTTCTGTGGCTTGCCGCGCCCGGCCCCACCTCCGCCCGGCGGGGAGCGCTGGAGCAGGCCGGCGTGGCCCACCTGCGCCGCCGCGCGGTGCAGCAGCTGTCCGGCGGCGAGATGCAACGGGTGCTGCTGGCGCGCGCGCTGCTGCGCAAGCCGGACCTGCTGGTGCTGGACGAACCGGCCCAGGGGGTGGACGTGGCCGGGCAGAACGCCCTGTACGGGTTGCTCAAGTCGGTCCGCGATGATCTGGGCTGCGCCATCCTGCTGATTTCCCACGACCTGCATCTGGTGATGGCGGCCACCGACGAGGTGATCTGCCTGCAGCGTCATGTGTGCTGTTCCGGCAGCCCGGAATCGGTGAGCCGGGACCCGGCCTACCACGAGCTGTTCGGCCCCGGTGCCGGCACCCCCAACCTGGCGCTCTATACCCACGATCATGATCACGACCATGATCTGCATGGCGACGCCCAGCCGGGCCATCAACACGACGGGAATTGCCACCATGATTGAGCTGTTGTTGCCGCCGCTGTTCGCCGGCCTGGCCGTGGCCCTGGTGTCCGGGCCCATGGGTGCCTTTGTGGTCTGGCGGCGCATGGCCTTTTTCGGTGACACCCTGGCCCACGGCGCCTTGCTGGGTGCGGCGCTTGGCCTGGCACTGGATATCAGCCTGTATCTGGCGGTGGTGGCTGTGTGCCTGGGCCTGGCTGGCGCCCTCACCGCGCTGCAACACCAGCAGCAACTGGCCAGCGACACCCTGCTCGGCATCGTCGCCCATACCACCCTGGCGCTCGGGGTGATCGCCATCAGCCTGCAAGAGGGCATTCAGGTGGACCTGTTTGCCTATCTGTTCGGTGACCTGCTGGCGGTGGGCTGGCAGGATGCCCTGGCTCTGTGGGCCGGTGCCATCCTGATTCTGCTGCTGATGTTGTGGCAATGGCGATCACTGCTGAGCATCACCGTCAGCGAGGAGCTGGCCCAGGTGGAAGGGGTGGCGGTGCAGCGCACCCGGCTGCTGCTGATGCTGTTGCTGGCACTGCTGATCGCCGGGGCCATCCGCACCGTGGGGGTGCTGCTGATCACCTCCCTGCTGGTGATCCCCGCTGCCAGTGCCCGCCGCCTGACCCATACCCCGGCGCAGATGGCGGCGGTGGCCAGCGTGCTGGGTACTCTGGCGGTACTGGCCGGTCTGGCGGTTAGCTGGTTTGCCAATACCCCGGTGGGGCCGTCCATCGTGGTCGCCGCCAGTAGTTTGTTTGTGCTGACGTTGCTGCGGAAACCCGCCTGACGGCTTCTCTCTGTAGGAGCACCTCTTGAGGTGCGAACCGGCCGGCACGAAAGGACCGTACCGTTAGGCCATTTGCCACTTTTCAGAAACCTGTCGAGCCCTGGGATTCCTGATTGCCCTGCGGGCAATTTCCGCGTTTGTACGCGGTTCGCGCCTCAAGAGGCGCTCCTACAGCGGCTTCGTAGAAAGGTTTTTCGGAGTTTGAATGAGTCTATCCCTCAACCAACGCATCTGGATGCTGGCCTGGCCGTTGCTGCTGTCCAACCTGACCGCGCCGTTGCTGGGGCTGGTGGACACCGCCGTGGTGGGGCATCTGGACCACCCGCGTTATCTGGCGGCGGTGGCGCTGGGTGGCAACTTTTTCATGTTCCTGTATTTCTCGTTCAATTTCCTGCGCATGGGCACCACCGGCTTTGCCTCCCAGGCGCGGGGCGGCGAGAAGGACACCCGGGTGGTATTACTGCGCGGCCTGTTGCTATCCACCGGGCTGGGGCTGGCGCTGATTGCCCTTTCACCACTGCTGCGGGAAACCGGCCTGTGGCTGCTGGGTGGTAGTGACGATGTGCAAGGTCTGGCCGGGGATTACATCAACATCCGCATTCTCGGTGCCCCGGCGGCGCTGGCCAATTTTGCCCTGATCGGTTTCGCCATCGGCACCCACAATACCCGGGTGCCGCTGAAGATGACGGTGCTGATGCACAGCACCAATGCCCTGCTGGACGTGCTGCTGGTACAAGTCTGGCATCTGGATGTACGCGGCGTGGCCATTGCCAGTGCCACGGCAGAATACGTGGGGCTGGCCGGCGGCCTGTTCTGGCTGCGCGCCGCCCTGCGTCCACCGGCACGGCAGGAACGGCTGTGGCAGCCGCACGCCATCCTGGCATTGATGGCGGTGAACCGGGATATCTTTCTACGCAGCCTGGCCCTGCTAAGCTGCTTCTTTTTCTTCGCCGCCCAGGGCGCCCGGCTGGGTGACGCCGTGCTGGCCGCCAATGCAGTGCTGATCACCTTCCTGTTGCTGCTCAGCAACCTGCTGGACGGCTTTGCCAACGCGGCGGAAGCCCTGGTGGGCGAGGCGCACGGCAGGAACGATCGCCAGGCCCTGGGCCAGGCCATTGGCGCCACCGGGCGCTGGACTGTGGCCTGTGCGGCACTCGGTCTACTAGCCTTCAGTCTCGGCGGTGTGCCGCTGATTCATCTGCTCACCGACCTGCCTGATATCCGCGACACGGCCATTACCTATCTGCCGTGGATGCTGCTGTTACCGCTCACCGCCAGTGCCGGCTTCTGGCTGGACGGCATCTTCGTGGGCGCCACCTGGGGAGCCGCCATGCGTAACACCATGCTGGTGTCGGTGGGAATCTTCTTTGCGCTCTGGGCGCTGACACGAGGATGGGACAACCACGGCCTGTGGCTGGCCATGAACGGCTTTATGGCTGGGCGGGGAATCTTGATGGGCTGGGTGCTGAAACAGCGGCTGGCAGCACCTGGCTATCAGCGGCAGTCGTGACAGGCACTCGAAATCTCGCTACTGGATAGTCTGGGTAGAGCGTGCACAGTAGCGTTTAGCCGTTTCGCCCCCGGCACTACGAACCTTTTTCAAACAAGCGCTGTAGCTATTGCGTGGAATAACCTGCAAAGACTGATCCCGAATCACCACTTCATAGGTGTGTATGGGGTTGATCTGACCACTTTTATCCCAGCCGCTGAAGTCTTGGCGACCCAGAGCACAGGTATAACTGAGGCTGTAAGTAAAACCACGCACTGCATTGGTGATGTGGGAATAGACCTGCCAGTTGCCATTGCGGCCGTACATCATTTCCCGCTTGCAGCTTTTCAGATCAGTGATGACGTCATCCTGAAAGAACACCACCTGATTGTAGGTAGTACCATCCAGATCGAACCGTGCTACCAAGTATACTTTCTCATCCTGCTCCGCCAGTACAGGCTGAAAAAACGCCGCCAATCCCGTCACCAGTGCTGCAGCCAGTGCCCCCGAAATTCCTTTTTTCATCTGTATTCCATCTATTTTTTTAAGGCATAAACCGTACCGAACTCAGGCAATGGCTGCCAGCGGCATCGATAAACGCAAAACCGCCCCGACTGGCGGAGCGGCTTTACGAGCTTGGAGTGCCGGGTCCTGCCATCGACAGAGTTGAATTGCAGGACGTCAGCTGCGTTTGACTAACGCTTCAGCGCCCCATCCTTGTCCAGCTGCGAGACGATGCTCTTGGCGAAGCCCTGGGCGCCATGCTTCAGGCTGTCCGGGTTCATGCTGCGCGACTGGGCCTGCCACACCGGGCGCTTGCGCTCCACGCTGTAGACCTGGGTCTGCAGGTAATAATCCTTGGCGTTGTGATAGTAACCGGGCTGATAGATCGCGCCGTAGCTGTGGCCCACATAGGGGCCGTAGCCCAGATACATGGGGGCAGAGGGCACGGGCACATAGTCCACCTGGGGCAGCACATATTCGGAGCGCTCTTCCACTTTCAGCAACGACACCACCATGACGCCGTCGGCACCGCTGGCCTTGACCGCAGCCTCGACCTGGGCACGGTACGCCTCTCGTTCGGCCTCTCGCTCACCCAGGGTATCGCTGGCCAGGGTGGCTTCCACAGCGCGATGATTCAGGCTTTTGCGCATCTGATTTTCGGCCGTGGCGGCAACCGCAGGGTCATCCGCCAGCACCAGCACATAAAGGTGCCGGAAGGTGGGATGAGATTCACCGGTTTTGGTCTGCCAGGTGGAATGGGTTTCGGTGGTGGTGGCGCAGGCGGTCAGCAGCAGGAGCATAGTGGCGATAGCCAACAGGGGATTGCGTCGCATGTCAGGTCCTTTTGAAGAGAGGCATTTCCATCGGGCGCACGAGTCCACGCCCACAGGATCAGGTTCAAGGATTTTTATAACAGACCAAAAACCAACAAGCGATACCAGGCTATTTTTGTTTTGACGCCCAGATGGCCAGTTTGTGCTGAATGGACGGCTGGGACACCTGATCCTCCGGCAACGGCTGAATCACCTTGTCGTGCACCAGCAACCGGTAGATGTACTCCAGCTTTTCCGACGCTGAATCGGTGGCCTCGAACTCCACCACGCCCCGCTTTTCGGCGTAGTCCATGCCTAGCGTAATGGCTTTCTTGACCAGTTCTTTTTCGTTTTTCAGTTTTTTCATCAGCTGCACACATCCGTCTTGTCGGGGACCTCGTCAGGGTCGCCATTTTTGTTGCTGTTTTTTTGAGAATACATACAGCTATCTGCATGCCTTAACAGACTATCAGCGTCTTCGTACTCATTGGGCCCTGTCTGCGTTACCCCCATACTGATGGTCACGTCAGGGCAGCACTCCGCCAGCAAGGTCTTCACCCGCATGCAGTAGGTCCCTATCGTCTCGTCTTTCGTTGCGTTGGCTAGTACAACACAGAACTCGTCACCACCGAAACGCACACAGGAATCCTCCCCCCGGGCTGTTTCCAGCAGGATTCGGCCCAGCTCCTGCAGCACCTTGTCGCCGTGGGCATGGCCTTTCCTGTCGTTGATCTCCTTGAAGTTGTCCACATCCACGAACACCATCGATACCGGTTCGTTACGACGCTGGGCTGACTGCAAGGTTCTGTACAGATCTTCATGAAGATAGCGCCGGGAGGTCAGCCCGGTCAGTGAATCCGTGCGTAATTCACCGGTGCGCCTGGCCACGGTATCCTCCAGGCTTCTGGCGTATTCTTCTGTGCGATTTCTGGCTGTCTCGATTTCCGACAACATGCTCTGGATGTAGGTCTCGAACACCAGGGTGACATCGAAATAGATCAGCTTGTCCAGCGCCCGGATCACTTCCGGCGTGGCCCCCTCTTCCTTGCCCTCGCGATCGATACATTCCAGCAGCAGAGAGCGCAGCAAGTGTACTGCGGACAGATACAGCTTGGGCTCCACGCCGATGCGCTTGTGGACCAGGCCGATTCGTAAACGATTGTTGATGTACTCCATGCCATACACCCCGGAAAAGAGATCCAGGATGTAACGCCGCTGGGCACACTGGAGCCGATCCAGGGTATCGGCGTCGCCGATCAGATTGGCGATATCCGGGTTGCTGGTCTGAATCCGGTAAAAATCATCCACGATGCGGTCAATGTGGGCGCAGATCAGCGGCCTGCAATCCACCAGAACCGCCGTATCCCTGCTGGTGAAATCCAGCAGTCGCTTGCGGTCGTCCACTTCCAGCTCGGTGATACGCATCTGCTCAAGCAGCGTTTTCATTGCAGTCTGCATGACTCACTTCCCCCTATCCTTGGCGTAGGGAAAGCGGACAAAACCAGGCCCCGTTAGCATTCAGAGACGTTGAACAACGTCCGCTTTGGACTTCTCCCCTCACTAATGGATATTACGCTCCTGCGCAGGACTCCCCCAGCAAAATGGGCATTACACGGATATATGGTAAAAGTTGGGCACAAGCGGTAGGCAAGAATTGGCAAATTCGCCGTGTTTGAGGGGAACAGACACAACAACGCCCCGATTGGCGGGGCGTTGTGCGATGGAGGCAGGGCCGCTTATTTTTTGGTCTTGCCCGGCATGATGAACTTCATCAAGGTCATGAACCACATCAGCTGGCCCGGGTCGCCTTCGATCTTGATATCGCCGGCCTGCATGCCTTCCATGAAGGCCATCTGGTTCTTGCCGGCCACCTGCAGGGTACGGAACGCGTAGTTGGCGTCCTTGAAATTCAGGGTGACGGTGGGCTGACCATGCAGACCACCCTTGGACACCACCTTGCCCGGCGTGAAGTGAAAGCTGCGCGCCGGCTTGCCGTTAAAGGTACGCCACTGCATCACCACATCGCGGTTTTCCAGCTGTTTGCGAAATCCCGCATCACGCCAGGCCAGCCAGCGCAGACGCCAGCCGAGGACCAGCAAAACCAGTGCAAATTTCATGGGCGTTCCTTTGTTTGGTTGCCGATTGTAGGAGCGCCACCCGGGCGGTTCGCCATGCAGGCATAGCTCCTACGGCGGGCCGCCGTTAGGGCATCAGTGGCGGCAGTTCCTTGTTGAGCTTCATTTTCTCTTTCACCGCATCACCGGTGAGCGCGTAGCCCTGCAGGCTGCCATCCTTGCCACGGAACAGGGCCTGGACGTTGTTGCCGTCTTCCTGGATCTCCCATTCGCCGTTGTCGTGGTCCGCCGGCGGACATACCACCACCGGGCAGGCCGGGGTCTTGATGGTGACCGGCATGACACCGTAGCTCACCGCAGTGGTTTCACCGGCCAGGGTCTTGGCCAGGGCACGGGCGGAGGCCATCAGCGGCAGCACGTAGGGCAGTACGTGGCCCTGCACTTCGGCGCAGTCGCCCAGGGCATAGATGTCGTCAGCGCTGGTCTGCAGGGTCTTGTCGGTGATAATGCCACGGTTGATGGCCAGGCCGGCTTCCTTGGCCAGGGCAATACGCGGACGCAAACCGATGGCGGATAGCACCACGTCGGATTCGATACGGGTACCGTCGGACAGCTCGGTGACCAGCTGGTTGTTATCACCGTGGTTCACCGCCTGGGCCAGAGGACCAAAGTGGAAGGTCACGCCCAGATCCGCCAGACCACGGCCGACCGCCGCAGACGCCGGCTCCGGCAGCAGCAGCGGCAGGCAGCGGCCCTGGGGTTCCACCAGGGCCACCTCATAACCACCGTTGGACAGGTCGTTGGCGAATTCACAGCCGATCAGACCACCGCCCAGAATGGTGACTTTCTTGGCCCCCTTCAGGGCGGTGCGGAATTTGCCGTAGTCCATCAGATCGTTGACGGAGAACACATCACCCACGGCATCGCCTTCCAGCGGTGGAGTCCAGGTATCGGCACCCAGCGCCAGCACCAGCTTGCTGTAGTCCAGGTGGTCGTCCGGCAGCAGCACACGCTTGCCGGAGGGGTCGATTTCCGCCACGTGCACATCGGTGCGCACTTCCACATTGAACTGCTCGGCAACCTTTTCCGGGGTGGCCATGCACAGGTCATCAGCGGTCTTTTCCTTGGTGAAACCGGCAGACAGCATGGGCTTGGAATAGTTACGGCCGTCGTCGCTGGTGAGCACAACGATGGGCGTTTCCTTGTCCAGCTTGCGGAATTCCTTGACGGTATTAAAGCCGGCAAGGCCGGAACCGATGATGACGATAGGTTGCATGAACAGTCCTTAATTAATCAGTGAACGGGCGGAATGACTGTGTGGATCAGAGCGTAACGGCTCAGATTTCCACCATCTCGAAGTCGTCCTTGCCCACGCCGCAATCCGGGCAGACCCAGTCTTCCGGCACATCATCCCAGGCCGTACCGGGGGCAATACCCTCATCGGGCAGACCTTCGGCTTCGTCATAGATGAAACCGCACACTACGCATTCCCACTTCTTCATCGTGAACCTCGTCGAATTGGAGTAAGTACTCGCTTACTCTGCTACATACAGGGTGTATCTCGGGGGGCGATAACCTATCGGCGCACGCCCGAAAAATCAATGACATTGGGCACTGGCACGCATTGGCGCCGGGGTCCATTGGCCTGGCCCAAGGCCATTCTTGCTTGCCGGCACGCGCTCGCAGACCGGCGCGCCGCTGACTTGCCCTGAGTCACCGCTTGCGCCATAGTCCTGCGGCCTGCGATGTTGAGAGACCCATGCTGCCTGCCGCCCTGCATCCTGACAGCCTTTGGCGCCCGCTGGAACAGCTGGTGCTGCCGCCCCGTATCCGCGACTGGATGGCGGATCCGGCGTCCCTGACCCTGCGCCTGAAGCGCCACGGCCAGTTCCGGGTAGAGCCCGGCTATCACGCCATCAGCTTTCCCCGAGCCGACGAACGGCAACTGCTTAACCTGGCGCCCCGCCGGGCCGCGCTGATCCGCGAGGTCACCCTGCTGCTGGACGACACCCCGGTGGTCGCCGCCCGCAGCGTTCTGCCCCTGGCCAGCCTCACCGGCGCCAATCGCTCCCTGGGCCATATGGGCAGCCGCTCTCTGGGCCTGGAACTTTATAAACGCCCCACCTGCCTGCGCGATCAGGTCTGGGCCCGTCTTGGAAGCCCTGCAGAAGCCATGCCAGTGTGCTGGGGTCGCCAGTCCCGTTTCATCAAACGCGGCGAACCCCTGCTGGTGGCGGAATACTTCCTGCCGGCGCTGTGGGAGAAGGTGCAAGCTTCAAGCTGCAAGCTACAAGGCGCGGGCAAGAGCCTTGGTTAAACGACAAGGTTATCGCCGCGCTTCCATTTTTGGAGCGTTGGAAGCGGCGGCGCGGCTCCGGCGATTTCGGTTGGCTACACGCCTGATTCGCGCCTTGAAACTTGCAGCTTGTAGCTTGAAACTCATCTCCGCCCCTGACAACCGGATGTCCCATGTTTGCCTTCGTTGAACAACGCTACCCCCAAGCCTGGCCCTATATTCAGCTGATGCGGCTGGATCGCCCCATCGGCACGCTGCTGCTGCTGTGGCCCACCCTGTGGGCGGTGTGGATTGCCGGAAATGGCACGCCGAGCCTGAAAACCGTGGTGATCTTCATTCTCGGGGTGATCATCATGCGTGCCGCCGGCTGCGTGATTAACGACTTTGCCGACCGGGATTTCGATGGTGACGTGGAACGCACCAAAGGTCGTCCGCTGGCCACCGGTGCCATCAGCGCCAAGAAAGCCCTGGCGCTGTTCTGCGGGCTCGGGCTGCTGGCCTTTGTGCTGGTGCTGTTCCTCAACGAGCTGACCTTCTGGTTGTCCTTCGGTGGCCTGGGGCTTGCTGTTCTCTATCCCTTCACCAAACGCTTCACCTTCATGCCGCAACTGTTCCTGGGCGCCGCCTTCAGCTGGGCCATCCCCATGGCCTTTGCCGCGGAAACCGGGGCCGTGCCGGAAATTGCCTGGCTGCTGTATGTGGCCAACCTGGTGTGGACCGTGGCCTACGACACCGAATACGCCATGTGCGACCGGGAAGACGACCTGAAACTGGGCATCAAGAGCACCGCCATCCTGTTCGGTGATGCGGACCGGTTGATGATCGCCATCCTCCAGGGCCTGACTCTGCTGGCTCTGATCATGGTGGGGCAGCGACTGGACTTTTCCTGGCCCTGGTACCTGGGCCTGGGCGGCATGACCTTGAGCTTCCTGTTCCAGCACAGCCTGATCCGCTACCGGGAACGCTGGCCCAGCTTCCATGCGTTCCTTAACAACCACTGGGCCGGGGCGTGTGTGTTTGTCGGGTTGTATTTCCAGTACTTCTGAGCGGCGAGCTTCTAGCTGCTAGCTACAACGCGAAGCTCCATATCTAGCCACCGGCACATGCCCTGGATTCGTGTTGCTGCTTGTCGCTTAAAGCTTGTAGCTCGCCCCCTTCTTGCTTTTCCTGCAAAATCCGACCAACTTGTCATACACATGTCACAAAAAAGCAATCTAATAGGGCATCACAACAGACAGGCAAGGAAGGAAAGCCATGTCCCGTAACCGTATTTTGATTGTTGACGACGAGCCCGCCATTCGGGAAATGGTGGCCGTTGCTCTGGAGCTGGCCGATTTTGATGTGCTGGAGGCGGAAAACGCCCAGCGTGGCCACGAAATTATTGTCGATGAACGCCCGGATCTGGTGCTGCTGGACTGGATGCTGCCGTCTGTCACCGGTATCGAGCTGGCCCGCCGCCTCAAGCGTGATGAGACCACCAACGAAATCCCCATCATCATGCTCACCGCCAAGAGCGAAGAGGACAACAAGATCCAGGGGCTGGATGTGGGCGCCGACGACTACATCACCAAGCCGTTTTCCACCCGTGAGCTGATTTCCCGCATCAAGGCAGTACTACGCCGGGCTTCCAGCACGGCGGCGGACAAGGCCATCGAAGTGGAGGGTCTGTGCCTGGATCCGGTGAGCCACCGCATCAGCGCAGACGATGAGCCGGTGGACATGGGGCCCACGGAATATCGCCTGCTGGAGTTCTTCATGAGCCACCAGGAACGGGCCTACTCACGGACCCAGTTGCTGGATCAGGTGTGGGGCGCCAACGTGTATGTGGAAGATCGCACCATCGATGTGCATATCCGCCGCCTGCGCAAGGCACTGGCCCCCTTCGGCTACGACCGCTTTATCCAGACGGTACGCGGCACCGGCTACCGGTTTTCGGTAAAATCCGCCAAAGCAGGCTGAAGCGTCCCGTTCTGCATAGCGCATTGCGCGCAATCCGGAGAGGTGGTGCAATGCGGGTCGGTTACGGTTAATGCACCTACGTAGCCGCAACGGAGCGGCGGAAGCGAGATCATGAAAGCCAGTCTGGCCAAGGAAGTAAACCGCATAGTCGGCCTGATCCTGCTGTCCGTGGTGGCAGCGCTGGCGGTGGGCCACATCTGGCCGCTGATAGTGGGTCTGCTGGGCTATATCATCTGGAGCACCCGGCAACTGTTTGGCCTGTACAGCTGGCTGGTCCGCGATGACCATACCGAGCCCCCGGACAGCATCGGCCTGTGGGGGGAGTTCTACACCCGCCTGGAACACCTTTTTCAGAAAGAACGCCGCGCCCAGGAAAATCTGCAGGGCATCATTCACCGTGCCCAGCAATCGGTGAATGCCCTGGAAGACGTGGTCATCCTGATCGACCAGCACGGCTACCTGGAATACTGGAACCAGGCCGCGGAACGCTACATGGGGTTCAACGCCCGCCAGGATCTGGGCCAGCCGCTGACCAACCTGGTCCGCCATCCGAAATTTACCGAATACCTCAGCCAGGGGGATTTCCGCGACGCCCTGGAGATTCCCTCACCGGTGGACGACAACCGCATCCTGCAATTTCGCGTGACCGAGTTTGGTGTGGGCGAACAGCTGATGATGGCCCGTGACGTGACCCGGCTCCATCACCTGGAGCAGATGCGCAAGGATTTCGTGGCCAACGTGAGCCACGAACTGAAAACCCCGCTGACCGTACTCAAGGGTTACCTGGAAACCCTGCTGGACACGGTACCGGAGGAACAGTCCCGACTGCGCCGTGCCCTCGCCCAGATGGACAACCAGTCCAACCGCATGGAGGCTCTGGTCTCGGATCTGCTGTTGCTGGCCCGGCTGGAAGGCACCGACGCGGACAACCTGAGCCAGGCGGTGCCGGTCCATGGCATGCTCAAGCGCATGCGCGAGAATGCCATGGCGATCAGCGCCGACAAGGGCCACAGCATCGAGCTGGATGTGCCCGAAGAAGCCCGCCTGATCGCCAACCCGGCAGAACTGGAAAGCGCCTTCGGCAACCTGATCACCAATGCGGTGAAATACACCCCCGCCGGTGGACAGATCCGCATTCGCTGGTGGCAGGATCAGCGAGGCGCGCATCTGGCAGTGAGCGACAATGGTGTCGGTATCGACCCGGCCCACATCCCGCGCCTCACCGAACGCTTCTACCGCCCGGACAACAGCCGCGTCACCGAAACCGGCGGCACCGGCCTGGGCCTGGCCATCGTCAAGCACGTGATGATCCGCCACAACGGCAAACTGGAAATCAAAAGCGAACTGGGCAAGGGCAGCGTCTTTACCTGTCACTTCCCGGCGGATCGGTTGGTGAGTAAACCCACGGCGGTGGCAGGGTAAAAAACCACTGTAGGAGCGCCGCTTGAGGCGCGAACCGAGCGTAGCGAGGCAGCAACTCAAAGGCGATATCCTCGCCGAGGCTCGGTTCGCGCCTCAAGCGGCGCTTCTACAGCTGCCTCTAGCCACAACGAACAAACGGCGATGCCCATGAAAAGAATCTGCGTCTATTGCGGCTCCAGCCCCGGTGAGGGAAACGACTACATTCAAGCCGCCGAAGGGCTCGCTCAGGAACTCGTCAGCCGTAACCTGGGATTGGTCTATGGCGGCGCCAGCGTAGGCGTCATGGGCGCCATCGCCAATGCGGTCATGCAGCGGGGCGGCGAGGTGATTGGCATTATTCCCGATGCGTTAATGCGCAAGGAAATTGGCAACGACCACCTCACCGAATTGCGTGTGGTGCGCTCCATGCACGAACGCAAGGCCGCCATGGCCGATTGTTCTGACGGCTTTATCGCCTTGCCCGGCGGCATGGGTACGCTGGAAGAAATTTTTGAAATTCTGACCTGGGCGCAACTGGGTTTTCACCACAAACCCTGCGCCCTGCTGAACATCAACGGCTATTACGACCACCTGATCACTTTCCTCGACCATGCCGTCAGCCAGGGCTTTCTGCGACAAGAACACAGAGGCCTGTTGCAGGTTCACGACACCCCCGCCGCGCTGCTGGACAGCTTCGCGGATTATCAGGCGCCGGATGTCACCAAATGGATTCGTCGCGAAGCGCAGCTTTGAGTTTTCCTGCAAGGCCTGCAATGGTGCAGTTCGCCTTAGGCTCAGTGACACCCTACGTCCGAATCTTGTGTAGGGTGCCACTGAGCCTCGGGCGAACTGCACCATAAACCACACCATCAGTCAGGCACCTTCCCGACCAGCCCCTCCAATCCCCCGGCCCAATCCACGGCATAAACACCACGCCGAACCCAATGATGAAACGTGGAATAGGGCCAATCCTGCACCCGTGAAACCAGGCCATGCTTCACCGGATTGATATGCACATAGTCCATATGCGCCCGATAATCCTGTTCATCGCGAATGCAGTGTTCCCAAAAGCGGCGCTGCCAGATAGCTCTTTCATCACGCCTTATGCGAGATGGATTCCGGCGTTCCACGCGAGGTATTTTTCGGGAGAAGGCGGACTTGATCAGTCGCCAGCGCCGAATGTAATCATCGTCGGCGTCAGGGAGCTGCAAGACGCAGTGGAGATGATCCGGCAGTACCACCCAGCCATGAATACGGAAAGGGTGGTCGCTTTTCACTTTGCGAACAGACTCTCGCAGTACATCCACATGCCGGACAAGCAAATCGTGGCCGCCTCGCTGTTGCAGATTGACGGTAAAGAAATAGCAGCCGCCTGGCTTCCAGACACGGCGGTACATTGGCATCTTTTCACATCCTTGTGACAAGACATTATGGGTATGGGGTTAGGTGCAGTTCGCCCTAGGCTCAGTGGCACCCTACGCCCAAGGCGAACTGCATCATTTACTTCAGGGTGTCGGCCCAGGCCTGCAAGGCCGTCAGCTGCTTGGCGATCATGTCCTTCGTTGCCTGGTCCTGCAGGTCGCCATTCTCATCACATTTTTCATGGGCTGCAGAGACGAACACTTCCGGTTTGTTGAGCGGGTGCACATCCAGGAAGACCAGCACCTGACGCAGGTGATACTGGCTGCGGCTGGTGCCCATGCCCCCCATGGAGGCGCCCATGATGGCGGCGGCCTTGCCGGCGAAGATGCCACCCGGGACCCGAGATAACCAGTCGATGGCATTTTTCAGTACACCGGGGATGGAATAGTTGTATTCCGGGGTGGCAAACAAGAAGGCATCCGCTGCTTTTACCTGTTCTGCCAGGGCAGTCACCGGAGCAGGGCGGTCGTCGCCATCGTCATCACCGTTATAGAGCGGGATATCACTGATGTCCGCTTCAATGATTTCCATTCCCGACGGCACCAACGCCCGGGCGGCGCGAACCAGGCCGCGGTTGTAGGATTTCTCTCGCAAACTGCCTGCTATAGCCAAAACCTTCATGCTGTCTCTCCTTTCCCTGATATCTCGCAACGCCCAGCTTCCCGGAAAATCACGGTGTCAGCAATGCAATCTGTGCCGCAATTTGTGTTTTTTTAACAGACGCTATGGCATAAAAAAATTACAGTGAGATTTTCGGACTCAAGGAGAACCGCATGGATCTGTTACGTATTCTCATCGCCATCCTGCTTCCACCACTGGGGGTATTTCTCCAGGAAGGGATTGGCAAGCATTTCTGGATCAATATCGTGCTGACCATTCTCGGTTACATTCCCGGCATCGTGCATGCGGTCTGGGTGATCGCGTCACGCTAGCGGCCAACATCTTCGCAAAAAAAAGCCCCGGCAAGTGCCGGGGCAGGGTGGGGTTGGGTGGAGCCGCTACAGGGATGACGGCTCGGCGGTCAGGGTGCCGTCGCGATAGTCACTCAGGGCCTGGTTGATCTCGTCCTGGGTGTTCATCACGAAGGGGCCGTACTGGGCAATGGGCTCGCCAATGGGCTTGCCTGCCAGCAGCAACAGCCTGGCACCGTGATCACCGGCCACCAGAGAGACCTTGTCACCGTCAGTGAAGGTGGCCAGGTGGTCGCTCTTTACCCCCTCGCCGGCCACGCTGACCTGACCTTCGAACAGGTACAGGAAGGCGTTATAGCCCTGTGTCAGTGGCACTGTCACTGTTTCGCCAGCGCGCAATTTCACGTCCAGGTAAAGCGGATCGGTACTGCCGCCGTTTACCGGTGCCTTGATCACCTGATTGCCGATGGTGACTTCCCCGGCAATGGCCTTGATCTGGCCTCCCGTGGGCAAATCCAGGCGCGGAATCTCGGTATCGGTAATGTCCCGGCATCCAGCGGCTTTCATTTTTTCCGCCGCCGGCAGGTTGATCCACAGCTGGAAACCGCGCAGTAAACCATCCTGTTGCTGCGGCATTTCCTCATGAATGATGCCGCGACCGGCTGTCATCCACTGCACACCGCCCTGCTGCAGGTCCCCTTCGTTACCCAGATGATCGCGATGCTTCATGTGGCCTTCCATCAGGTAGGTCACCGTTTCAAAGCCCCGGTGTGGGTGCGGCGGGAAGCCGGCGATGTAATCATCCGGGTTATCGGAGGAGAACGCGTCCAGCATCAGGAAAGGATCCAGGCGCACCATGGGGTTGTAACCCAGCGCGCGCTTCAGGCGAACGCCGGCACCGTCGGATGTATCCAGTGCGCGAATGGTGTTGAGAATTGTGCGTTCCATGGGAACCTCCTGCCTTGCGGCCCTGTGCTGCAGGAGCGGCGCTTGAGACGCGAAGCACGGTATCGATTCGCGGCTCAAGCGCCGCTCCTGCAGAGTTAATCAGTAATCTCTCTTTCCCCCAGCCGTTCTCGACCGTGGGGTGAATCCCAATCCAGCTCTGGCCCGATGGAAATAATCCCGTGGGGATTGATCGTCGGGTGGCTGCGAAAATAGTGGTGGCGGATATGCGCCATATTCACTGTCTCCGCTACGCCGGGCAGCTGGTAAATTTCTTTCAGAAACCCGTTCAGGTTCGGGTAGTCCACGATCCGCTTGCGGTCACACTTGAAGTGGGTGACGTACACCGGATCAAAGCGCACCAGGGTAGTCCACAGCCGCAGATCCGCTTCGGTGAGCGTGTTACCCACCAGATAGCGCTGCTCGCCAAGACGTTGCTCGAGGGCATCCAGCTGCTCAAACAAGGTCACCACCGCTTCATCGTAGGCGTCCTGGCTGGTGGCAAAACCGGCCTTGTAGACGCCATTGTTTACGTCGTTGTAGACACGCTCGTTGATGGCATCAATCTCCGCCTGCAACACCTCCGGATAAAAATTGCCCGGCGCCGCACCCAGCGCATCAAAGCTGGTGTTGAGCATGCGGATAATTTCTGCGGACTCGTTACTGACAATGGTCTCGCGCTGCTTGTCCCACAACACTGGCACGGTGACGCGGCCGGTGTAGTTGTCATCCGCCTTCAGGTACAACTCATAGAGCTTGCTGAAACCATAGAGCGCATCGCCGCTGGCGCCGTCAAAGTCATCGCGCAGTTCCCAGCCGTTTTCCAGCATGTGCGGATGCACCACAGACACGCCAATGTGGTCCTGGAGACCTTTCAATGCCCGCACGATCAAGGTGCGGTGGGCCCAGGGACAGGCGTAGGACACATACAGGTGGTAACGACCGCTTTCTGCCTGAAAGCCACTGTCGCCACTGGGTCCGGCGCTGCCGTCGGCAGTCACCCAGTTGCGGAACTGGCTCTCGGAACGCTTGAAACGTCCACCGGTGCTCTTGGTGTCGTACCACTTGTCCTGCCATTTGCCATCGACCAGCAGTCCCATGATGTTCTCCCTGTTGCAGAATTAGCGTTTGATCGCAGGAGCCAGGCCTGGGCATGGTTCGCCATGCAAGCATAGCTCCTACAAGCTGGATCACTGCAGCGCTGCCCGCGCTTCGCTCATGGCCTTTTCTTTGCTCTCATCACCCATGTTAAGCCCTTCCGCATACACGAAAGACACATCGGTGATGCCGACAAAACCGAAGAACAGCCTGATGTACGGGGTTACCGTATCGTTTTCGGTACCGGCATACAGTCCACCACGGGCGGCCACTACGGTCACTGGCTTGTCGTTCAGCAACCCCTCGGGACCGTTCTCGGTGTAGCGGAAGGTGATACCGGCCCGGGCCACGTGGTCGATCCAACTCTTCAGCTGGCTGGGAATGCCGAAGTTGTACATGGGCAGGCCCAGCACCACCTGATCCGCATCTTTCAGCTCTGTGATCAACGCCTGGGAAAAGTCTTCTACCGCCTGCTGATCATCCGTGCGCTGGTCTGCCGGCGTAAAGAAGGCACCGACACGTTCGCCGTCCAGATGTGGAATGGGATCGGCTGAGAGATCCCGAACAACCACGGTAGCTCCAGGGTGTTGCGCTTTCAGGCGCTCCACCTGCTCGTTGACCAGGGTGGAGGAATTGCCGTTGTCGCCGAAAACACTGCTCTTGATAACCAGAATATTCATGACCCCAACTCCATATTGTGTCCGTGCCGGCTGGGTGAGCCGATGATTTGTTAACGATGGGGCTATTGTGGATTCAGCAAATACGATATAAAACGGGACAAACTTGTACATTTAGCTCAGGAATTTCGATATGTCAGCCAAAATCAGCCTGGACCAGTGGCAAGCCCTGATTGCCGTAGTGGACGAGGGCGGTTACGCCAGCGCCGCGGAGGCGCTGGACAAGAGCCAGTCCGCCATCAGTTACGCGGTGCAGAAGATCGAGACCGAACTGGGCGTACGTGCCTTTGCCTTGGAAGGCCGGCGGGCCAGGCTCACCGAGACCGGGCAGATGCTCTACCGTCAGGCCAAGGTGCTGGTGGAAGAGGCCAACCGCATCGAGAGCGCCGCCATTCAACTCAGCCAGGGCTGGGAACCTCTGGTACGCGTGGCCGCTGACGCTCTGTTCCCCCAGCATTGCATGCTGTCGGCCCTGGATGCGTTTGCCCAGCACAGCCCGCTGACCCGGGTCGAGTACAGCGAGACCGTGCTGTCCGGCTCCGATGAGGCCCTGCTGCGCAAGGAGGCGGATGTGGTAATCGGCGGACGGGTACCGCCGGGGTTCTTCGGTGATCAGCTGATGCGGGTGCGTTTTGTGGCCGTGGCAGCGGCGGACCATCCGCTCAATCAGGCGGACAGCCTCACCCATGAGGATCTGCGCCAGCATCGGCAAATTGTCATTCGCGATTCCGGCAGCCGGCGCATCGATTCCGGCTGGCTGGGGGCCGAGCAACGCTGGACCGTGTCGCATCCTTCCACACGTATTGCCGCCATTCGCCGCGGACTGGGATTTGCCTGGGTGCCGGAATCAGAGATCGGCGATGGTCTGGAAAGCGGCGCGCTAAAGGTGCTACCACTGGAGGAGGGCGTTGAACGGTTGGTGGACCTGCATCTGATCTATGCGGACGGCCAGTATGCCGGCCAGGCCGCCCGCTACTTGGGCGAGCGAATCCGCGAAGCCGCCGCAATTCCGTGCCCGGGGGTGACGGTGTCTTGATGGTTTTCACCACAGAGAACACCGAGCTCACTGATTTTTAAACAAGGGGTTTTCTCAGTGAACTCTGTGTTCTCTGTGGTAAAGCAATGTTGTTATTCTTCCTGCACCCGCGACTCCATGGGCCTGAGCATCAAATCCTGCAATGGCAGGGTCAGGCGGGTGTCGGTAAGAATAATGGGCAGCGCCCGGTTATCGGGCACCACCCGGGCCTCGAATACATTGGTGATCGGTGCACTGACTTCCTTATCAAGATTGATGGCCGTACGCAGAACGGTATCCACCGGCGGGTGGATGGTCTGGTTGAAACCCACCTGCACCGGGCCGTCATAAACAAAACGGATCTGGGTATCCACCGGCACTTTCAATGACACCGGCACCTCCAGCTTCAGGGGCAGCTCCCCCTCTATGGGCATGCGCGGCAGCCATTTGGAAATCAGTTTGGTGTCGCCTTGGATCGCCACCGTGGTCTCGATGGGAATCACATCCTCATACTCAATAGTCATGCGCAGGGGCACCATGGTATCCAGGGCCAGGTTGGCCTTGTAAGTGCCTTTCAATGGTAGCGGCAGGGCATCGTGCTTGAAGGGGACATCCACCTCCACACGACCTCGCAGAGTGATGGCCGCCTCTTCCTCGGCGCGCGTTTGCACGATCAGGGTTTCCGGCAGATGCAGCAGCGCATGCTGGTCCTGCAGACCGATACCGATAACAATGCGGGTGTAGAGCACAAACCCCAACACCAGCCCCACCACGATCACAGCCAGGGCCACCCAGCCCCACAGAATCCAGCGCCCCATCAGGGCTGCTCCTCATCCGCTGCCGTTATCTCAGCCTCGTCGCTCACCTTGGCGTCATCACTGTCGCTGAAAGACAGTCCCACTTCTCGCAGCGGCAACTTCAAATCCATTTCCGCGATCAGCGCATCCGCCGGTTCCAGAATGGTGGCACTGGCACGGAGCCTGGAGCGTACCGGCACCTGCATGGCGCTCTTCAGGGGAATCGATGTCTTGATATTCGCCTTCAGCGGTACCGACAGGTCTTCGAGAATGTCTACTTTCGCCGGAGCGTTGAATTGCAGTTTGACCAGCTGATCCACCGGCACATTCACATCGATGGGCACATCCGCTTTCACGGGTAACTCGCCCTTGATCGGCACAGTGATCCACTTACCCAGCACTCGGGCACGGACTTCACCGTCCACCGGAATAATCTGGTCCAGCTTGATAGTGTCTTTGAGCGGCACATTCATCTTGATCGGTACCGCATTATCGAAGCCCACCTGCACGTCCAGGGTCTCCTTGACGGGTAGAGTCAGGGTCTGGTCGATCGGCACCGTGGTGTCGATGACCGTGTCGATCAAGATGTCCAGATCATCAAGAATATCGATGCCCACAGACATGGGTTCGGGCACCACGACACTGGCTTGCTGATCGCGCAGCAACAATTCCGCGCCCAGATTTTTCCATACCCACCAGGCCAGGTAGGCACCTATAGCAAGGGCAATGATCAACAGTACACCAGCACCGATCACAAACGATTTGCGAATGGTAATCTGCATGAATCAGCGCTCCGCCTGGCTATTATCCGTGATCGGACCATCCTGCAAATGGCGCAAC
This sequence comes from Alcanivorax sp. IL2, assembly GCF_047495475.1. Classification (NCBI taxonomy): domain Bacteria; kingdom Pseudomonadati; phylum Pseudomonadota; class Gammaproteobacteria; order Oceanospirillales; family Alcanivoracaceae; genus Alcanivorax; species Alcanivorax sp. IL2. Next base: position 495,798 of record NZ_CP179932.1, read on the forward strand.
ACTTCCTGTTTGATTTGCTGACGGATTTCCTCATCCACCGCCTGTTCCATACGCACGCGCAAACGTCGACGCGCCCGCCGCCATGACCACGCCAGGCCAGCGCCGAAGCAAAGCGCACACAACAGGATCCAGACCACCATTAGCGTAGACATGCATCACTCCCGGACAGCATCAAGAGAACATCACCAGCAACTGGAACACACCGACCAGGAAGCCAAGGAATGCGCCTACGGCAATCAATATCCATTCATCCTGTTCGAATGCCGGGCGTAACATGCCTTCAAACTCTTCCGGTTTTAAACTCTGCAAACGGGTGGAAAGTGTGTTTTCCAGATCCAGCGCATCGTTGGCATAGTTTTCAATATGCTTGAGCGTATCCGGCAATCGGCTGACCAGTTCTGAAACGGCGGATTCCTTCATGTCTCGATAGTTCTGGGTGCCAACCGCAAAGGTCACAAACGGCTTGGCAAAGCTGGTCTGTTCATCCACCGCTTTCTGCACATGCTTGCCAATCATGGCAAACACCTTATCGGAGTAAGGCCCCTTGAGGATCCCTTCAATAATGTTGGCCGGCGTCAGTACATAGGAAGAGACGAGGCGACCATAATCGCGTGCCACTTCATCCTGCCGCTTCATGAACAGGCCCTGCACATTGAACGGACCCAGACGCATCAGCTCCTTGGGATTGAAGATCATTTGCAGGGCAATCCAGTTGGTGGCATAGCCCACCGCCAGACCGAAAACCGGCAGCAACCAGGAGCCCTTGTAGAAGATCCAGGTGATCATCTGGAAGGTACCGAAAATGCCGCCAAAGTAGAGACCGGAGCGACCGATAAACTTGAATTCCGCCGCACCTACTTCCTGGAAAATACGGTTAAGCAGATCCTTGTCCTTGGTCAGGTTGGTGATCACCATGTCCTTGAGATCATACATCTGTGCAATGTTGATCTTGATCTGTTTCATGATGTCGGAAATCAGTCCGGGCGCTTCTTTCTTTACCCGTTTATAGACCTGCTTCTTTACCATTTCCGGCATGGATTCCCACAAACCGGGCTCATGCTGACCCATGATGGAATCCACCACGTCTTCGATCATGCCGTTAAGGGGCGGCTCCAGCTCACTGGCAATCCGTTCCGGATCAAGACGGTCAAAAATTTCTTCCTGGGTAATCAGGTAGGTGGTGATGGTGTCTACAGAGATGGCAGCCATCTTCGCAGCCCGGCGCGGAATGATGCCTTGCCAGCCCAGAAAAGGGGGTTTGCCAAAAAATTCTACCGGATAAAACATCATCTTGATCGCAATCACATTGGTGGCGTAACCCACCACTGCACTGATCAATGGCATGGATAAATACAGCCAGATGTTATCGGCAAACTCGTTGATATACGCTTCCATGTGGCCTCGCTTTTCGTTCTTTTTAATACCTTTCAGTACAGATTGTTATCCGGAGCAGGCCGCCCAGAATGCCTTGCCGAACGCTGAAAGGTGTGCGGTTTCGCGAATAAAGACTGGCCGAAGCCGGGATTCTTTACGCATCTGTTCACAGGCGGAACGCACCTCCGAACCATTCTCGATGGCTTCGTATTTTGCTGTCTGGGAATTGTCTTCCGGGCCGCCATCGAGCAACCCAAGAGAAAATAAATGCGCAAGGTAATGGGGTACCGCATCCGCCAGCATCACACCACTTTCATTACCCACCCGGCTCAGAAACGCCATCACCCGATGCTCGCTGTTTTTGAAACGACCACCGCGCGCCACTAAATGACTGATGGCAATATCAGAGCCGTCCGACAGGGCAGTGAGGATCCTGACTTCGTCGGGGAGAAGCTGGTTGACGATACGTCCATAAACTCTGGCCCTGGCACTGGCCGGTGTCTGCTCCAGGGACTGGTCAGCCAGCGCGGTAAACCGTGACTGCAAGGATTTATCGTGCCCTTCATCCTCACCGGATGATGTCTCCACCGGCCCTGGCAGGTAGTGATGGTTGCCCATGCCGCCCAGGCGTAACTGCAGATCCTCGAACAGCACATCCTCGACAGCCCGCGCCTGATCCAGCACATAGTGACCGCCTGGCGCACGCGCCACAGCCTGCCGCATTTGCCGGACAAGACGCCCGGCCCAGGGTGTTGTGGCGGGCTTTCTTTTCTGTATTTTTTGTTCAGCCAACATCGCCTCCGTGGCAGCCTCGACGTTGCGAAGCTATCGATTCCGTCTTTTACAGGATCATTAAGTATCACTGTTTGAGGGGGTCAACAATGTTGGCAAGAATGTCGATACAAAAATCCCACAGTCGCTTAATGTTATGTGTACTTTCTGTTTGCTCTCGTTTGATACAGTGCAATGACGGTGTTTTCCCGATTCGATTTTTCCGCTGCGATTTTACGATTTCGGTACACCCCATAACGGCACACCCAAAACAGGATCGATCATGAATAACAAGGACGCCATTGAACGTATTCATCAGCGTGTAGGGTTTCTCTCCTACCTACCGGAACCGGTTACCCGGGATCTCGATCAGGCGGTGGATGACTATCTGGAAAGCGAAAAGAGTCGCCTGGAGAAAGCCATCGATAGCGGCATTCAGGCCCTGCCTCTGTGGCTGCGCAGTATTGCCCGCAGCGCGCTTCGCTAGCGTTTAATCCCCGCACCAAGGACGCCGCCATGAACGACCTGACACCAAACCTGGAAATCCAGATTGAGCTGGAAAAGCTCGCCCAGTACCTGACCCTCGACGACACCACCTGGCAAGCCCTGGTCGATGCCGGTGCTGGCAACCTGCGCGAGTTGCGCGAACACATCGAAGAGGAGATGTACAACCAACACCGCAAAGGGTTCCAGCACCTGGCAAGCTGGACCCGCTGGCTCTCCATCAAACAACTGGCGAAACTGGCTTATGCCATCGGCGCCAAAATGGCCGCCCGCCTGGTCGGCGAAATGGATCCCTACTTCGCCGTAAAAGTTGCCCGACGGCTGACCCCGGATTTTCTCGGCGAAATCGCCGCCCAGGCAGACCCGCGCAAGATTCGTGAAATCATTCGGCGCCTGCCTGCGGAAGTAATCCGCGAAGTGGCACTGAAACAGATTCAGGAAAAACAGTTCCTGCTGCTGGGTCGTTTTGCCGATGCGCTTTCCGCCCCCTCCATTCGCGAAGTGGTCAACGCGGTAAAGGATGATGGCGCGCTGCTGACTATTGCCTTCTACATGGAAAATACCACCCAGCTCAGCAATGTGATCCGCATGATTGATAACAGCCGACTGGCCAGCATCGTGCGGTCCGGTACCGAAAATGTGGATCTTTGGCCCAAGGCCATCTGGGTGATAGACCATGTGGAAGGGGAGCTGAAAAGCCGGTTGGGCAACATCATGGCCGAGCAAGACGAACGCACGCTGGACTCCCTGGTTGATGTGGCCCACCGCCAGCAATTGTGGGGTCCGGTACTGCGCGCGCTGTCCGTGATCAACCCACGCTACCATCGCAAAATCGTCAACCTGCCTTCCCTGCGTAACAGCACCGTGATCACCGAACTGGTGAATGCCGCAGTCAGCAAGAATCTGCTGGAAGAGACCCTGCCCCTGGTCAAGGCCATGCAACGGGACTATCGGGAAGTGGTTGCCCATACCGCCCTGCGCCAGGGCGAAGAGGTAGCGGAAGCCGTGGTGCAGGCAGCCCATCAAAGCGGACAATGGGATCTGATTCTGGACCTGGCCCAATTCCTGGGTGACGAGGAACGCAACATGCTGGCAAGACTGCCAAGCACCCATAATACGTCTGTGATAGAAGCCCTGATGCGTAACGCGGCCAAGCTTGGCAAAACCGACCTGCTGCTCGACTTTGCCCGCCGCTTTCACCGTGAAGGTCTGCAGACCGTGGTGGAAATCAGCCTGCGCGACGGCGGCGACCTGCTGCAAGCGTTCCTTGATGCCGCCCGTGATACCCGCGACGGCTGGCACACCATCGCCACCGCCGTCAGCGTGGTGGACGCACCGGACATGCTCCGCGACATCGGTCGCATCTATCAGCGGCAGAACCCCCAGGACCAGCAGGCCTTCCGCGAGGCCGCCAACGAAACCGGCCTCTGGTCACGACTGGAGCAGGCCCTGCCGGCCTGACCACTGAACCCTTCGCCCGCGAAACGGTCATACCTCATGCCCCGGCAAATCTCTGCCGGGGCTGATCTTTCACGGTATCGTGCCGTTCCCCTGTGATACTGGGGGACATTCACCGCAACCGGGAGAAGAGCCATGCGCTGGTTTTTCCTTTCACTCTGTCTTTTCCTTGGCGCCTGCGTCAGCCCGGTGGTCATCGATAGCCAGGAAGACGCCAAACTGGACCAATACCGCAGTTACGCCTTCGTGGAACAAAACGAAGACCAGCCCAGAGAGCTGGACGACCAACGGGCCCGCACAGCCCTGAAAACCGCCCTATCCGAGAAGGGATTGTCCGCCAGCACCTCCGGGCAAGCCGACGTGCACGTCAAACATTTCTTCAAGCGTGAACAACGCTACGACGGCTCCGTGGTGCAGTTCGGTTTCGGCTTCAGCCGCAACAATGTGGGCATAGGCACCACCACCCCGGTGGAAGGCGACATCACTGAAGAATACAAATTGGTGGTACAGATGATCGATCCGGCCACCAATAATGTGGTCTGGCAGGCCACCAGTCGCGACCGCCTCTACGACGACATGCGCAGCGAACGGCGCAGCGAACACATCCAGAAGGCGGTGGATGAAATGTTCCAGCGCTACCCCGGCTGACCGGACGACGCATACCGCAGGTAAAAGGACCACCCCCTTTGGACGCCATTCTGATCGGCCCGCTGGCGCTGCCAGCGGGCACTGTTGTTGCCCTGATTACCTTTTCCGCCGCCGTACTGGCCAGTCTCTGGTGGCAGTGGCGTGGCAAACCCGTTGAAAAGTGGCTGTGGCTGATCACCCTGGCTGCCCTGGCTGGCGCCCGTGCGGCCTTCGTATTGCGTTATCCCGAGCAGTATTCCGGCCTGCTGGCCATGCTGGATATTCGCGATGGGGGCTGGTGGTGGCCCGGGGCCCTGGCAGCTCTGCCAGTGGCAATCCTGTGTCTGTGGCGTCGACCGGCCCTGCGCCTGGCATTGCTCTCCAGCACCGCGGCGGCCTTCATGGCGCTAGCCATTTCCCTGGCCACCCTGCATGCCATGACCCCCGAGCCTGTCCCCATGCCGGACATCACTCTGGAAAACCTGCAGGGCACGCCCATACCCCTCGCGCAAGTGGCACAGGGACCGACTCTGATCAATCTGTGGGCCACCTGGTGCCCACCTTGCCGGCGGGAAATGCCGGTGCTGGCCGACGCCCAGTCACGCTATCCCAACGTTCGCTTCGTGCTGGCTAATCAGGGGGAAACCGCTCAGGCCGTGCGGGATTACCTGATGCAGGCCGACCTGCATTTTGACCTGCCGCTGCTGGACCCACCGATGGCACTGGGTCACCATGCCGGCAACGGTGGGCTGCCGCTGACCCTGCTATTTGATGGCAAGGGCAACGAACTGGCCCGTCACTTCGGCCCCCTGTCCCGGGCCAGCCTGCATCACTTCCTTACCTCTCACCTGGATGATCCTCGCCCATGAGAATGCTCACTCTGCTGGTCACCATGCTGCTACCGCTGTCCGCCGTAGGCGAACAAGCCGACATGGACAGCCTGCTGGCCCGCCTGGAAAGCAGCCGTTGGGTGGCCGAAGGGGCAGAAGACCCGCAACGGGTGGCCTATGTGTTCACCGACATGGCCTGCCCCTACTGCGCCGTGCTGTGGGAAAACATGCAGCCGCTGGTCAATCACCCGGATAACACCCTGCAGGTGCGCCATATCATCGTCGGTATGATCCACCCCAAGCGCAGCTTCACCCAAGGCGGCGCCATCCTCGCCGCCGCGGACCCGGCAGCGGCCCTGGCCGAGCACGAAGGCCACTTTGACGACGGCGGCATCCGCCCGCTGGAGCGGGTCCCCGACGCCATCCGCAGCCAGATCCACAACAACACCGCCCTGATGATCGGCCTGGGCCTGCAGGGCACCCCGGCACTGGTGTTTGAAGATACGCAGGGACGCTGGCGGGTGGCACCGGGGGTCGTTGGGGAGGAGGCGTTGCGGGTTGAGGTGTTTCAAATCAGTGAACAGTGAACAGTGAAGAGTTAACAGTGAACAGCCCGCACCCACTGGCATCAGGGCATTGAAACGCAAGAGGCCGCGCCCGGAGTTCAGGCGCGGCCTCTTGCGTTAAGGAACACAGAACCCATCCCGCGAACTGTTCACTATTCACTGTTAACTGTTAACTGAATCAGTCTGTCAGCCAACTCACCTTGCCCTGACACACGGTTAACTTCACATTGCCCTTGAGCACTGCACGTCGCCAGGGGGAGTTGTTGCCGGCGGACAGCCAGTGTTCGGCGTAGTCTTTATCGGCGTCGGCATCCAGCACACAGAGGCTGGCCGGACGCCCGGTTTCCAGCTGGCCGGCCTGAAGCCCCAGGCAGCGGGCCGGGGCCGCGGTGATGGCATCCAGGGCGCGGGGCAGTTCCAGCTTGCCGTCGTCCACCAGTTGCAGCACCAGGCCGAGCAGGGTATCCACCCCGGCCATGCCCGGCCTGGTGGCCGGGAAGGGCGCCGCCTTGCTGGAGGAACCGATGGGGGTGTGCTGGGAGCAGATGGCATCAATGGTGCCGTCAGCCACCGCCTCCAGCAGAGCCTCGCGATCCGCCGCACTGCGCAGGGGCGGAATCACATGACAGTGGCTGTTGAAGCCTTCCAGGGCTGACTCATCCAACAGCAGGTGCTGGATACTCACGTCCGCCGTCACCGGCAGACCGCGACGCTTGGCCGCACGCAGCAGGCGCAGGGAGTCGGCGCTGGAAATCTGCTGAAAATGGGCCCGCACGCCGGTGGCTTCCACCAGCAGCAGGTCCCGGGACAGATCCACGCTTTCCGCCACCGCCGGAATGCCCGGCAGCCCCAGGCGGGTGGCCACTGCGCCTTCGTGGGCGCAGCCGCCCGCACTCAGGGCCGAATCCTGGGGGCGGAACATCACCGGTAAATCAAAGGTGGAGGCATACTCCAGGGACCGCTTGAGCACCAGGGCACTGGCCACCTTGCGGCCCGCATTACCCACCGCAATACAGCCCGCCCTGGCCAGGGTCGCCATTTCCGCCAGCTGATCGCCGGCCAGCCCCTGGGTCATGGCGGCAATGGGCATGATGCGGGCAAACCCGGCCTGGCCGGCCTGCTCGCGAATCAGCCGCACCACCGCGGTGGAATCCACCGGGCCGCAATCCGGCTGGGCCACCAGATGGGTAATGCCACCGGCGGCGGCGGCGCGGGTTTCACTGGCGATATCGCCGCTGCGGCCGCTGCCCGGCAAAGACAGGTGCACACAGGCATCCACCAGCCCGGGCAGCACCCAGTGGCCTTCTGCTTCCATGATATCTGCGCCGGGCGCATCCAGGCTGGCGCCGATGCGCACCAGACGACCGTTTTCGATCAACAGGTCGGCAATTTCGTCACGGCCACTGGCCGGATCGATAACCCGGCCCTTGCGAATCAGGATATTGGCTTTCTTACTGGCCACGCTCACCTCCCGTGCGGCCATGGGCGCTGCTTTCCTGGCCGCTGATGGCCATGGACATGACCGCCATGCGCACCGCAATACCGAAGGTCACCTGGTTGAGAATCACCGAACGGGGGCCGTCGGCCACTTCCGAGGCGATTTCCACGCCCCGGTTGATGGGCCCGGGATGCATGACAATGGCATCCGGTTTGGCCAGTTGCAGCTTGTCGTTGTTGAGCCCGTAGAGGCGGAAGAACTCTCCCTCACTGGGCAGCAGGGCGGAATCCATGCGCTCCTTCTGCAGGCGCAGCATGATCACCACATCCACGTCTTTCAGGCCCAGGGCCATGTCGGTGAACACCGTCGCACCCAGCGACTCTGCATCGACCGGCAACAGGGTCTTCGGACCGATCAGGCGCACTTCGTCAGCACCGAGGATATTCAGGGCATGGATCTGGGAGCGCGCCACCCGCGAGTGCAGGATGTCACCGACGATGGCCACTTTCAGGCCCTCGAAGCCGCCCTTGTAGTGGCGGATGGTGTACATGTCGAGCATGGCCTGGGTGGGGTGGGCATGGCGCCCGTCACCGGCATTGATCACCGCCACATTGGGGGTCACTTCGTTGGCGATAAAGAAGGGGGCGCCGGAATCCTGATGACGCACCACGAACATGTCCGCCGCCATGGCTTCCAGGTTACGCAGGGTATCGAGCAGGGTTTCACCCTTGCTGGTAGCGGATTTGGCGATATCCAGGTTGAGCACGTCGGCGCTCAGTCGCTGGGCAGCCAGCTCGAAGGTACTGCGGGTACGGGTGCTGGATTCGAAGAACAGATTGACCACTGTCTTGCCACGCAGCAGCGGTACCTTCTTGATCGACCGGCCACCCACGTCCACGAAGCTGGCGGCGGTATCCAGAATGTCTTCCAGTAGAGAGCGGGGCAGGTGCTCGGTAGTCAGAAAATGGCGAAGCTTACCGTCTTCGGTAAGTTGTACGCGGGAGGATGGCGCAAGCGTCGGCGTCATTCTTAAGACCTTGTCTCTGTTTCATCCTCAACCACCAGATTGCGAATCTCGGCAACCAACGGAGAGGGCCCGCGTAATTCTACCCGCTGATGGGGGGGCAATGCCAAAGTTTCACCACAGATATCGGCACGAATTGGCAATTGCCGGTGGCCAATATCGAATAACACCACCAGGGCAATCGACGCCGGACGACCGAAATCGAATAGTTCGTTCATGGCGGCACGGATGGTGCGGCCGGTCATCAGCACATCGTCCACCAGCAGAATATGCTGACCGTCCACCTCCAGGGGAAGCTTTGAGGGAGACACGGTACTTTTCAGCCCCCGGGTATCGAAGTCATCCCGGTAGAACGCCGGGTTCAGGGTGCCCATCGGTAACGGCCTGGCCAGCTTCTCGTTCAATGCCTGGGCCACCCAGGCGCCGCCGGACTCGATTCCCACCAGCAACGGCGCCGACTCACCGTATTGTTCGGTGATGGCTCTGGCCATGGTTTCCAGATGTGTTTGTAGTTGTTGCTCGTCCCAGCTCAAGGGGCTCTCCTGCTTTGTGTATGGCGATATCCGACGTTCGCCCTGCAAGCATGGCGCCTGCCGGGGAAAGAATAAAGGCCAGGGCCCGACAAACCTTCAGGCCAGGTGATCAAACCGTTCAGTTTTTTGGGGTGGCAGTAACATCCCGCCAAAGAGAGGATGGCAAAATCATCGCCAGCGACGGTAAGTTTTGTAAAGGGCGGAACCCGGCTAGTGGCGAACACTCCAATCATCAGGAAGATCGGATAGGGTACAAGGATGCAACTGCGCAACGACTCACAACGGTTCGGCATCATCACCATCGCCCTGCATTGGCTGGTGGCCATGACGGTGGTGGGCATGTTTGCGCTGGGTCTTTACATGGTCGACCTGACCTACTACCACGACTGGTACCGCAGCGCGCCGCACCTGCATCGCAGCGTGGGTATCCTGCTGTTTCTGGTGATGACCTTCCGGCTGCTGTGGCGGCTTGTTTCTCCACCCCCGCAAGCCCTGCCCACTCACCAGCCCTGGGAAAGAGTCAGCGCCCACCTGACCCACTGGGCCCTGTACCTGCTGCTGTTCACCGCCATGATCAGCGGCTATTTGATTACCAGCGCCGACGGCTCCGCCATCGATGTATTCAACTGGTTTGCCGTGCCCTCTATAACCGGCGACCAAAAGGGCCTGGAAGATACCGCCGGGGACATCCACGAGATCGCCACCTGGGCGATCATCATCCTCGCCGGCGTGCATGCCCTGGCCGCGCTCAAACACCACCTGCTTGATCGGGACGACACCCTGCGCCGCATGCTGGGCATGGCGCCCCGTGACCCTGACAACCTTTCCTGACAACCTTTAACCCAAACGGAGTTCGATGCTTATGTTAACGCTAGCAAAGAAGATCACCATTCCCGCCCTGGCATTGCTGCTCAGCAGTATGGCCTTTGCCGACAAACCCGGCGGCACCTATGCGTTTGATAAAAAGGGCGCCCACCAGTTTGTCATGTTCAAGATTTCCCACCTGGGCTACAGCTGGTTGTACGGCCGCTTCAACGACTTCGACGGCAGCTTCACCGTGGACGCGGACAACCCGGAAAACAGCAGCGTGCAGGCCACCATCCAGGTCGCCAGCCTGGACAGCAATCACGCCGAGCGCGACAAGCACCTGCGCGGTGATGACTTCCTTGAAGTAGACGAGTATCCCACCGCCACCTTCAAGAGCACCAAGATTGAAAAGACCGGCGAAAAAACCGCAAAAATCACCGGCGATTTTACCCTGCACGGCGTCACCAAGCCGGTCACCCTGGACGCCAAACTGCTCGGCTACGGCGATGATCCCTGGGGCGGCTACCGCATGGGCCTGGAAGCCTCCACCACCCTGAAACTGGCGGACTTCGGCATCACCTATGACCTGGGCCCGGCATCGGAAACCGTGGACATTATTATTTCCGTGGAAGGGGTAAGGCAGTAAGGTTCTGAAGAAAAAACGCCGAGAACTGCAATTGCAGGAGCCATGCTTACATGAGCTCCTGCATATTCAGAAAGGACGTCCAAGACGTATAATCTGGTCTCTATCTTGAGGAACAAGCGGGTCCAGAAAGTCCCCTCTCTTATCTCTCGGAAAGCGCCTATCGGGAATAAATGTGGTCACACCCGGAATATCATTACGAAAGAAGACTCGCTGTTCAGTCTCCACCCTTTCAACATTACGAGAAAAAAGACTGATCTTGGCAAGCTTTCCATTTGAATATTGGTATTCCCTTCTTTTCCGATCCCGGACATGAATGGATTTTACTTTACCTCCATCATAGGTGAACTCGCGTTCCGGATTTCCCTGTGTATCAAGCATCGACAGAAGCTGGCCGTTTTCGTCGTAAACAAATTCGGGAAACCCTTCGACCACGTCATCAATGCTAAACCAAATTTCGTCATCACCGGCACCCAGGAAAACGTCTCCGTCGGGCTTGCCGTTTTCATCAAATCCATAGAGCTTCATGTATTCGTTTGGAGCAGGCGGATTCCGGCTTGCATCACTCTCATGCAACTCACCTATTTCGGGAAGCCAGGTAAATGTCCTGTAACGGGTATCAACAAAGCTGTCATTGTCACCATAGCGATCAATGATTACCCGGCTTTCCAGATCTCCGGGCAACCACTTTGCCACTTTTTTCTGGTAGCCATGGCCGGCATAGACGGCAATATTCGGCAGACTGACAGAATCCGAATATTCGGGAGATTGATCCACCGTAACAACAAATTCGAAACCGGCCTGGGAGTTCCCCGACAACTTCGTGGTTTGAATGTGAGAAAGAAAAGGAGGTGCAACTGTTATCTGATCATTCTCTCCATAGAAAACCACGTGCTGGGATTGCTTCCAGCCACCGTCCCCCAGCGCCTGCTGGCTTATCGTCATCCTGTAACCAAGTTGGTACCTGGCTGGGCAAAAATCCCCCTTGCAGAGCACTTCCTCTTTTACCAGCTGCTTGCCCTCCCTGCTCGGACACACTGAAAGTCGACCGTCACTTTCAATATCAAGCTGTTGAAGGGCGAAATTCCCATCACCATTTGTTCCCATGTTTTGCACTACGGACAGAAGCGCAGGAGGGAGTGGGTTTTCAGATTTCTGATATCGGCAGGTCAGGCCTCCCGCACGCACATCATCGCCTGTCCCCCATCGGCCATCATTACCCGAATCCACAACAAACCGGGATCGAATAACATTGCTTACGCTGTAGTCGAAAACCTGCATACCTACAACATCGCCGCCCTCCCGGTAGGTCACGGTATCGGGAACCGGCGCATAGGACCCGGTAGCAGATTGACCATCACCGCTTCCGCCGCCACCGCAGCTTGCAATCAGAATTGAAAGAACAACCACAAGGGCCAACGACTCAACTTCCGTTTTTTCTCTCAAAACCGTTTTCCCCCACGAAATTAGTATTAAAAAATCTGGGCGTCGCCCGCGAAAAAGCCTTCGGCAATAATCACCGCTGCCATGGAATCCACTCGCGAGTCGGCTTTCTGAATCCCGGTACGCTCGCGCGCTTCACGAGTACTCAAGCGTTCATCCACCAGCCACACCTTCATGCCAAACCGGCCTTTCAGTCGGCCCGCAAACTTCTTCGCCCGTGCCGTGGACTCGCTTTCACTACCATCCATGTTCAACGGCAACCCCACCACCAGCGCTTCCGGTTCCCATTCCTTGAGCAGGGCCGCGATATCATCCCAGTTGGGCTGGGTATTCTTGCAGGGCAGGGCTTTCAGGGGCGTGGCAGTGCCCAGCAGACTGTTGCCGCTGGCCACGCCGATTTTCTGTGTGCCGTAGTCGAAGGCGAGAATCATGAGGGGCAGTGAACAGTTAATAGTGAATAGTTAACAGTTACGCGATCTTGCGCCCCTGTTCCTGCAAGGCTGACCGCCGCGCACAAGCCATGGCCGCGGCGAACATCATTAAAGCAACCCAAAACCCAACCCGCGTAACTGTTCACTGTTAACTATTCACTATTAACTGGTTTCAACTGTGTCCCGCCTGCGTCGCAATCAGACTCATGTCCACGCCGATGCGGGCGGCGGCGGCTTGCCAGGTTTGTTCGAAGGGGGTATCGAGAACCAGCTCACGGCTGGCCGGGGTGCTGAGCCAGGTGTTTTCCACCAGCTCCTGCTCCAGTTGACCGGCATCCCAGCCGGCATAGCCCAGGCAGATCAACGATTGCTCCGGCCCTTCGCCGATGGCAATGGCTTCCAGGATATCGCGGCTGGTGGTCAGCATCAGGCCATCGCTGAGCGGCACGCTGGATTGCCAATGAGTCGACGCCGCATGCAGGACAAACCCCGCCTCTTGCTGAATCGGTCCACCTGCCACCACCCGATGGCGCTCTGACGGAGGGACTTCAATCTCGATGTCCATGTCGCTGAGAATATCGCCCAGGCTGATCTGCACCGGGCGATTGAGGGTCAGGCCCATGGCCCCCTCGCTGCTGTACTCGACGATATAGGTGACGGAATGTTCAAAGTTGGGGTCAGCCATCTGCGGCATGGCCACCAGCAACTGGTGTTTGAGGCTTGTGTTGTCCATGGGGACAGTATCCGGGGCGGGGGGGAGAGCTGCAAGCTTCAAGCTACAAGCTGCAACGCGAGATATGCCGATGGCTGCCGTTGATGCCATGCCCGCGTTCACCGGAAATGGTGCGCGGGCACTGGTTTAAAGCTGGCAACACCCCAATCCGCGCCTTGCCGCTTGTAGCTTGAGGCTTGCAGCTATTACTTCGAAGACACCCGCTGGTTCTTGTCGAACTTCCAGGTGCGGATGATTTCCAGCACATCCATGTTCTTGCGCATCTCAGCGGAGAAGGCATCGAAGGGCGCCGCGAGGCGCACGCTCTGGATGGCGGCCTGGTCCAGGAACTTGTGGCCGGAGGATTTCAGCAGGCGTACTTCCTTGAGCTGGCCATTCTTCTGGATCGCCACCACCAGTCGCACCGCACCGAAGGTATTGCTGTTCAGCGCCCGGGACGGGAAGTTGCGGGTACCCATGGCCTCCACCTCGCGACGGAAATTGTCGATGTACTGGGCTTCGTAATGGGCCTTGGCGGACACGGAAGTCAGGCGACGGATACGCGGGCGCTTGGCGTAGGCCTGTTTCTGGGCATCCAGACGGGCCTGCAGGCTGGCGATCTCGCGGCTCAGATCCTGCAGATTCTCCTGCTTGGCGACCTTGAGCGGCTTGGGATCGGTTTTTTCCTGCTCGTCCGCCTTGATTTGGTGATCGCTGGTACGGGCGGTGGTGATAACCAGCAACTGGGACTGGCGGTCACGGCGCTTACGGGTGGTCTTTTCCTTGAGCTGCACCTTGTCCAGCTTGTTGTCGGCGAAATCCACCTGCTCGGTGGTGGTCAGTTCCTGCTTTTCGGCCAGGTCACCGGAACCCTGCTGGTTGCTCTGGGCGATAAAATCCGCCTCATCCGGCTCATCATCGCTGCGATGCTGGGACAGGGTGACTTCCAGAGTATGCGGGGCGGCACGCTGCTTCTCGGGGGCAAAGCTGACCCCGAAGATAAGAATGCCGTGGAACGCCAACGCCAGAAAGACCGTAAAGGTGAGGCGATCTGAAGCGCTGACGGGTGAATTGGCTGCCATGGTTTCTTCTTTTTGTTACTGCCTTAAAACGGCCGGAGAGTGTGCCCCGGACCGTACTCATCGTCTATGACGGCTGCCGCAACTCCAGCAACATATCGAACAGCTGGCCGGCGATGTTGATGTCGAAGATCGCGTCCAGCTCACGGATGCAGGTGGGGCTGGTCACGTTGATCTCGGTGAGATAATCACCGATCACGTCCAGGCCCACAAAATACAGCCCCTTGCGCTTGAGCGTGGGACCCACCTGCTCACAGATCCAGCGGTCGCGGTCGCTCAGCTCACGGCCCTGTCCGGTGCCGCCGGCGGCCAGATTGCCGCGCAGCTCGCCTTCCTTGGGGATCCGTGCCAGCGCATAGGGCACCGGCTCGCCGTTGATCATCAGGATGCGCTTGTCACCCTCGGTGATCTCCGGCACGAAGCGCTGGGCCATGATCGGCGTCTTGCCATGCTGGGTCAGCACCTCGATCACCACCGAAATATTGGGGCTGTCCTTGCGCACCCGGAAGATATTGCTGCCGCCCATGCCATCCAGCGGCTTCATCACAGTGTCACCGAACTCCTGTACAAAATCGCGCAACAGCCCGGACTGGCTGGACACCAGGGTCGGCGCACAGCAGTGCGGGAAGTCGGTGGCGAACAGCTTTTCGTTACTGTCGCGAACACTGCCGGGCCGGTTCACCACCAACACGCCTTCGCGCTCCACCTTTTCCAGCAGGTAGGTGGCGTAGATGTACTCCGCATTGAACGGCGGGTCCTGGCGCATCAGGATAATATCCAGATCGGCCAGATCGTAATTCACGGCGTCGGCCAGACGGTACCAATCGTCGTTATTGTCGGTGACGGACAGTGTCCGGGTGGCCGCAAAGGTGCGACCATCTCGCACGTACAGATCTGCCGGCTCCATGTAGAGCAATGACCAGCCACGTCGTTGCGCTTCCAGCAGCATGGCGAAGGTGCTGTCTTTCCAGGGTTTGATTTTGGCGATGGGGTCCATCACCACACCAATACGCAAGCTCATGGAGTCTCCACAGACATCGGCAACAGGCCGGGCAATGTTAGCAGCGCTGACAGCCCACCGCTATGCAGGGATACGCGGGGCATTTTCTCAAGTTTCATAGGGTCTTATAGATTGATTGTAGAATCTGTGTTAAAAACTTCGCTTGGGCTTGTATCGCTACACACCCCGCCCATCGAATTACTAGAAAGGCCAAAAATTACAATAAGTTGCGGCCAACAACGGTTCACGGTTAAAGGCAGTTTCCATGACTGACAATTTCCAAGACCTCAAGGTAATGGTGATCGACGATTCCAAAACCATCCGTCGCACCGCTGAAACCTTGTTGAAGAAAGCAGGTTGTGAAGTGATCACCGCCACCGATGGCTTCGATGCCTTGGCCAAAATCGCCGACAGCAAACCCAATATCATCTTCGTCGACATCATGATGCCGCGACTTGACGGGTATCAGACCTGCGCCCTGATCAAGAACAACAGTGCCTTCAAGGCCACCCCGGTGATCATGCTGTCGTCCAAGGACGGCCTTTTCGACAAGGCCAAGGGGCGGATAGTGGGGTCCGACGAGTATCTGACCAAGCCGTTTTCCAAGGACGAGCTTCTCGGCGCGATTCGACAGCATATCAACGGTTAAGCGACAGCGTCGCTGAGCCAGAAGAGGATAAGATGGCACGTATTCTGATTGTGGATGACTCTCCCACCGAAACCTACAAGTTGCGGGAGATTCTCGAAAAGCACGGCCACGAGGTACTCGAGGCCGCCAACGGGGCCGATGGCGTCGCCATGGCCCGCTCCGAGCTGCCCGAACTGGTACTGATGGATGTGGTAATGCCTGGCCTTAACGGCTTCCAGGCCACCCGCCAGCTCACCAAGGGCGCCGATACCGCGCACATTCCCATTGTCATCGTAACCACCAAGGATCAGGAAACCGACCGTGTCTGGGGCAAACGCCAGGGCGCCAAGGACTACCTGACCAAACCGGTGGACGAGGATGTGCTCCTGCAAACCGTCGAGCGCATGCTGGCCGACGGCTGATATTCGGAGCCCCTGATGAGCGCAACTGCTTCCGCCGCCTATATTCAACTGGCCGACTACAACCGTCGCTGCCGCGAGCAGGCCAAAGACCTGCCCATGCAGCAGGATGCGGTCAGCTACTGGAGCGGTGTGGGCTTTGTGATGGATGGCAAGAAATACGTGGCACCGCTGGATGAGGTTTCCGAAATCCTCTCGGTGCCGGCCTACACCCGCATTCCCGGCGCACGCAGCTGGATGAAGGGCGTGGCCAATGTCCGGGGCCGGCTGATGACCGTGATGGATCTCAGTGGCTTTCTGGAAAAGAGTTCGCCGGTCCAGGAAAAGCGCCGACGGTTGCTGGTACTGGACCAGGACGACCTCTACACCGGCATGACGGTGGACGAGGTACTGGGGATGCAACATTTCCCCATTGATGAATTTGTGGAATCACTGCCGGTCAGCGATGCCAGCGTCACACCCTTTGTGCGCGGCGCCTACCGGCGGGACGGGGAGTACTGGTCCGTGTTCAGCCTGACCCGGCTGGCAGAGGATCCGCGCTTTATGCAGGTCGCCCGCACCGGCTGAGCTGCATATAAGCATTTGGGGTACATAAGAAGAGCGAACGCCAGGCCAGGAGCCAGACTATGAAGTTCAATTCGGGAGCAATCTTTGACAAATTGCGGGGGGGCGCGGAAGGCAGCACGCTGAATATCGCGCTGTACATCGGCCTTGCCGTCTTTATCGTCCTGGCGGTGGTGAACTTCCTGCTCTCCGCGACCACGGCGAACCAGGCCCAGGAGAATATTACCCTGGCCTCTGAGATGCGGGTTATCTCCCAGCAGATCGCCAAAAACTCCCTGGAAGCCGCCGCCGGTAACGCCGACGCCTTCGAATTGCTGGCCAAATCCCAGCAGGGCTTTCAGTCCGCCTGGGATCAGGTAAAGGATGAACCGGTCGACAACGCCGAGGTGAAAGAACGCCTGGATAGTCTGTGGTCCGAAGTGAACAGCAATGCGGGCATCATCCTGCGCGGGGAAGACACGGTTCTGGATCTGCACGAAGTGGCAGACACCCTGGCCCAGACCATTCCTTCCCTGCAGGCTGAATATGAAGGCGTGGTGGACATTCTGGTGGCCACCGGCGCCGAGCCGGATCAGATCGCCTTTGCCCAACGCCAGTCCCTGCTGGCCGAACGGATCCTCAGCTCCATTTCCAAAGTGCTGGAAGGTGGTGACGGCGCGGTGATCGCGGCGGATGCCTTTGGTCGTGATGCCAGCCTGTTCGGCCGGGTCATGAACGGCATGATTGAAGGCGACGAAGCCATGGGCATTGACCAGGTCAACGACCCGGATGCCCTCGATTACCTGGCCGAGATTGCCGACCTGTTCGACGAATTCGTTAACCAGTCCGTGGATGAAATCCTGGAAACCGCTCCCGAACTGTTCCAGGTACGTAACGCGGCCGACACCATCTTCCGTCGTTCCCAGGATCTGCTGCAGGAATCCAGCAGCCTGAACAACCAGTTTGAAGGCTCCACCAACACCTTCTTCCCGTCAGTGACCCTGGGTGGCCTGTCTGCTGCCATCGCGGTGCTGCTGTTCTTCCTGATCATGGCCCAGCGTAACCGTCAGGCAGCAACGCTGAAGGACGAACTGGAAAGCGAAAACCAGCGTAACCAGGCGGCGATTCTGCGTCTGCTCGACGAACTGGGCGACCTGGCTGATGGTGACCTGACCGTACAGGCGACGGTAACCGAGGACTTCACCGGTGCCATCGCTGACTCCATCAACTACTCCATTGACCAGCTGCGCAGCCTGGTACAGACGATCAACAACTCGGCGGTACAAGTGGCCTCGGCCGCCCAGGAAACCCAGTCCACGGCGATGCATCTGGCCGAAGCCTCCGAGCACCAGGCCCAGGAAATTGCCGGCGCTTCCGCCGCTGTGAACGAAATGGCGGTGTCCATTGACCAGGTATCCGCCAACGCCGCCGAATCGGCAGCGGTAGCGGAACGGGCGGTAGCCATCGCCAACAAGGGCGCCGAAGTGGTACAGGCCACCATCCACGGCATGGACACCATTCGCGAACAGATCCAGGAAACCTCCAAGCGGATCAAGCGTCTGGGTGAATCCTCCCAGGAAATTGGCGACATCGTATCCCTGATTAACGACATTGCCGACCAGACCAACATCCTCGCCTTGAACGCCGCCATTCAGGCGTCCATGGCCGGTGAAGCGGGCCGCGGCTTCGCGGTGGTAGCGGATGAAGTACAGCGCCTGGCGGAACGTTCCGCCGCCGCGACCAAGCAGATTGAAACCCTGGTTAAGACCATTCAGACCGATACCAACGAAGCGGTAATCTCCATGGAAGCCACCACCGCCGAGGTGGTAAAAGGGGCCCGCCTGGCGCAGGACGCTGGTGTGGCACTGGAAGAAATTGAGAACGTATCGAAAACCCTGGCGGACCTGATCCAGAACATTTCCAACGCGGCGCGCCAGCAGGCAGCGTCTGCGGGTCACATCTCCAACACCATGAACGTGATCCAGGAAATTACCTCGCAGACCTCCGCCGGTACCACCGCCACTGCGCGGTCCATTGGTAACCTGGCCGAGATGGCGCAGGAGATGCGTAACTCTGTTGCCGGCTTCCGCCTGCCGGAGCACTCCTGATCCGGCTCGCGCCGGCTAAAGGAGTGATGCTATGGGTGCTGCAGTGACAGACCGCTGGTCCATCAAAAGCACGCCCGCCATGGATGCGGAGCAGTTCCAGCTATGGCAGGCGTTGCTGGAAGAACGCACCGGCATGACCCTGTCCAACGAGCGCAAGACCTTCCTCGAAACCAGCTTGAGCATTCGCATGCGCGAGCTGGGCATCGAGGATTACGACACCTATTACGAACACCTGATGGTGGGCTCCACCGAATCCCGGGCCATGGAATGGTCGGTACTGGTAGACCGGCTCACCGTGCAGGAAACCAGTTTCTTCCGCCACCCGAGCTCCTATGCCCTGGTGGAGGAATTCGTACAGCGCTTCAAGGCCGAGCAGCCCGACGGCGCCAGCCTGGATGTGTGGAGCGTGGGGTGCTCCACCGGCGAGGAAGCCTATTCCCTCGCCATGATGATCAATGAGCAGCTCAACGGCGGCGACCGCAAACTGTTCTACGGCATCACCGCCACCGACATCAGCCTGCCCACCCTGGCCAAGGCCCGCAAAGGCGAATACCCGGCACGCCGGGTATTGCAGGTGGACCCGCTACTGCGGGAAAAATATTTTCAGCCCAGCGGCAATGAGCAGACCCTGGCCGTAGCGCCGGTATTGCGCGAGCGCATCTGCTTTGCCCGGCTCAACGTGCTGGATCTGAGCACCGCGCCAATGAACGACATGGATCTGATTTTCTGCCAGAACATGCTGATCTACTTCCGCCGCTGGCGGAAACGCCAGATCGTCAACCGGCTGGCGGAACGGCTCGCGCCCGGTGGCATTCTGGTGCTCGGCCCCGGGGAAGTGACCGACTGGCAACATCCGGATCTGGAACGCATACATTTCGCCGATACGCTGGCCTTCCGGCGCTGTCGATAAGCGCTGTAGATAATAAAAAACCTGCCCGCAGTGACGGCAGGTTTAAGTATGACAGGAGACGTCATGAGTGACCGTCACGACTATCTGGCTCTGGACTGGGTTCGCGGGGAGATCCAGGAAACCCTGAACCAGGCGCAGCAGGCACTGGAAGCGTTCGTGGATACCCCGGACGACGCCACCCGCATGCGCTTTTGCCAGGCCCATCTGCACCAGGTGTATGGCACCCTGCAAATGGTGGAGTTCTACGGTGCTGCTCTGCTCGCCGAGGAAATGGAAAAGCTGGCCCAGGCCCTGCTGGAAGGCCGGGTAGGCAATGTGGCCGACGGCCAGGAAACCCTGATGCGGGCCATCCTGCAGCTGCCCCCCTATCTGGACCGGGTGGCCAGCAACCGCCGCGACCTGCCGGTGGTGCTGCTGCCGCTGCTCAACGACCTGCGCGCCGCCCGTGGCGAACCGCTGCTGTCGGAAACCGCCCTGTTCAAACCGGATCTGACCGATGCCACCGGCAGTGGCCAAATTCCGGCCGACCTGCTCAACGATCCACGCTTTATTCAGCTGGCCAAGAAGATCCGCCAGATGTTCCAGATCGCCCTGCTCGGCGTGCTCCGCAACGACAACATGGGGGAGAACCTGGGCTACATGGCCAAGGTCTTCACCAAACTGGAACAGATCACCGGCGACGCCCCGCGGGCCCCGCTGTGGACCATCAGCAACGCTCTGGTGGAAGGGCTGTCGGAAGACGCCATTGCCCTGGGCACCTCGGTAAAACTGATGCTCGGTCATGTTGACCGAAACCTGCGTGAACTGGTCATCGACGGCGCCGACAGCCTGAACCGGCCGGCCCCCACCGAACTGATCAAGAACCTGCTTTATTACGTGGCCAAGGCCGAGGTGGACAGCCCGCGCATTCGCGATGTCAAAGCCCGTTTCCGCCTGGACGATGCGCTGCCCTCCGATGACCTGGTCAACGCAGAACGGGCCCGCATGAGCGGCCCGGATGCCGAAGCCATGAACTCGGTGGTCAAGGCCCTGTCCGAGGAAATTACTACCGTCAAGGATGCCCTGGAAGCCTTCGTGCACAATGGCGAAAACGACGCCAGCAAACTGCAGCCGCAGACGGTCACCCTGAAACAGGTGGCCGACACCGTGGCGGTACTGGGGCTCGGGCAGCCGCGCACCCTGGTGGAAGAGCAGCTCCACGCGGTGGAAGATATTGTCGCCGGCAAACGCCCCGCCGAACGCGATACCCTGATGGATATCGCCGGCGCCCTGCTCTATGTGGAAGCCACCCTGGCGGGTATCAGCGGCGGTGACCGCCGCAGCAAGTCCTACGCCGGCGACCAGAGCGACATGCCTGGCCACGTGGGCCAGGCCATGGATGCGGTGCTGCGCGAATGCCGTGCCGGCCTGGAAGAGGCCAAGGACGGCATCGTCGAGTTCATTGCCTCGCAATGGAACCCGGAGCACCTGGAGCCGGTCCCGGAACGGCTCAATGCCGTGCGCGGCGGCCTGGAGGTCATCCAGCTCAGCAAGCCTGCCGTCATTCTGCGTCAGTGCGTGCTCTTCATTCAGGAAAAGCTGCTTGACGCCGACCAGCCGAAACCGGACTGGCGCAGCATGGATACCCTGGCCGATGCCATCACCTCGGTGGAATATTATCTGGAACGTCTCAGCGACGATCCGGAAACCACCGACGATATCCTGCAACTGGCCCGTGCCAGTGTGGACGCTCTCGGCTACCCGCTGGATCAGGGCAGTGATTTCGGCGATGACCAGTTCGACGTGGAACGCATAGAGCTGGACGCAGAGGCCCGGACCGACAGCCACACGGTCGACGAGCCCGACTCTTTGCATGCCCAGCCCGATGCCGATGACAGCACCGACGGCGACGATCTGCACGAAGATTTCTCTCTGGAAGAGGCCTTCGACGACAGCACCGATGCCCCACAGGACAACGCAGACGAAGACGATCGCACCCTCGAAATTACCGGCCTGGCCCCCACTGAACAGGAAGCACAGTCCGCTTCGCAGGAACCCGACGCCGAGCCACAACCGGTCGCCGAGAGTCCCTCTGACGATGATGACGATCTGATTGATGACGAAATCATCGAGATCTTCCAGGAAGAAATCGGCGAAGTCCTGGACGCGCTGGATCAATACTTCCCGCGCTGGGCCGCCAACACCAGCGATGAAGAATCCCTGGTGGAATTCCGCCGCGCCTTCCACACACTGAAAGGCTCCGGTCGAATGGTCGGTGCCAGCACCGTGGGCGAGCTGGGCTGGTCCGTGGAAAACATGCTCAACCGGGTCATTGACCGCAGCATTGAACCGACCGCGGTGCTGATTGCACTGGTACAGGAAGTCCGCAATCGGGTTCCCGCCCTGGTGGATGCCTTTACCCTGCGACAGCCGGATCCATTCGATGTGCAACCGCTGGCCGACGCCGCTGACACCCTGGCCGCGGGCGGCCAGATTGATCAGGTGCCGACCATCACTGGCACCGAGAGCAGCAGCGCTGACAACCACAGCGACGTTGCTGCACCGGGCGATGACACACAAAGCGACGACACGCTGGAAATCACCCTGCCCGCCGACAGCGACGCGTTCGCGGAAAGCCGCACTGACAATGACGACAGCCTGTCCGTGGAAGACCTGGCTGCCTTCAACGACGCCTCCGACGACAGCGACGCCCACCTTGCCTGGGAAGACAGCGACGATGTCGATGATGGCGTCATCGAATTCAGTCTGCCTGATGAAGAAGCTCCCGAGCCGGCCAGTGAAACCGCGTCAGCAGACAGCGAGAACGAGAGCGCCGACAACGGTATCGACAGCCTCGCTGACATCCCCGACATGAGCGACGGCGACGACGCGACAGCGGATGCCGACAGCGACGAGGGACCCGACCCGGTGCTGCTGGAGATCTTCGCCAGCGAAGCCCGTCGCAACCTGGCACTGATTGATGAGTGGCTGGACACCGTCGACCCGGATCTCTCCGAACATACCCTGGACGATAGCGTCCACCGCGCCCTGCACACCCTCAAGGGCAGTGCCCGCATGGCGGAAATCGAAGCGGTGGCGGAAGTGGCGGAACCGGCTGAAAAACTGGTCCGCGACCTGATCAGCAGCAACCGCCGGATAACCACACAGCAGGCCGGGCTGCTGCGGCAGGCTCATCGCCTGGTGCTCAACAACCTGGATCAGCTCGCTCAACCCCACCTGCCCGGCGCCGATGCCCTGATCGCCGCGCTACAGCAACACCGCGACGGGCTGGCCGAACAAAATGACGCCGGCCCGGATCCACACATCCTTTCCGTGTTCCTTTCCGAAGGCATGGACCTGATCGTGGACGCGGAGCAACTGCTGGACCAGTGGGCCCAGCATCCAGAACAGACCGAAGAGTTGGTGAAACTGCGCGACGAGCTGCAACTGCTTTCCAGCAGCGCTACCACCGCCGGTCTCAACGAAATTCACGCCCTGGCCGCGGCTCTGGCCGCCTGCTACAGCGCGGTGGAATCCGGCCGCCTGGCCTGCAGCGAGCAGATGCTGTCGCTGGCCGGCGAAGGCCAGGATGCCCTGGTCAACATGATGGACTGCCTGGCCGCCGGCCAGACCGTGCGCCCGGAACTGGGTCTGGTGGATTCCCTCCACGAACTGGCAGAAAACAGCGGTCCAGACGATGATGGCCCCGGCGGCAGTTCACCTCACTGGGACGATGCCTTCTCTGACAGCAGCACAGATTCCCCGGATGCGGATAGCGCCCCGGACACCAATAGCTGGGCCAGCAATGGTGAATATCAGGCCCACATGGATCCGGAACTGGTCAGCCTGTTCCTGGAAGAGGCCGAAGAGATTCTGGAATCCGCCAGCCATACCCTGGACCAGTGGGAACAGGGTGATGCCGGCAACGTGGATGGTCTACAGCGGGATCTTCATACCCTCAAGGGTGGCGCCCGTATGGCCGCCGTTGCACCGGTAGGCGACCTGGCCCACGAACTGGAAAATCTCTACGAAGCCTATAATGCCGGCCAGCAACAAACCGAGCCGGCCCTGTTTGTGCTGCTGCACCGTTGTCATGACCGGCTCGCCGACATGATTGACGCCCTGCGCGGCGGCAGAACCCCGGACGACGCCCCGGAACTGGTCAGCGCCATCCAGGCTTTCCTGCGCGGCGACCGCACGCCGGACACCAGTGCCTCCCTCGACAGTGAACCCCAGGCTCACGAAGCCGCTTCCGACTTTGCCGAAGACACCGGCAGCCCCGCGCCCGTTGCGGTTGAGGACGCGCCCGCCACTCCGGCGCCCCCTCAACCGGAGCGTGACCCGGAGCTGGTAGAAATCTTTCTGGAAGAAGCTGACGAGATTCTGGAATCTGCCGGCAGTAGCCTGGAGCAGTGGATCGGCGAGCAGGACAACCTGATCGAACTGCAATCCCTGCAGCGTGACCTGCACACCCTCAAGGGTGGCGCGCGCATGGCGGAAGTCAGCGAACTGGGCGATCTGGGCCACGAGCTGGAAACGCTTTATGAAGGCCTGGCGCAAAGCCGTCTGGCCATTGAACCGACCCTGTTCGATCTGTTGCATCGTTGCCACGACCAACTGGCGGAAATGGTAGAGGCACTCAAGGCCGGCCGGCCGCTGCCCCAGGGCGACACCCTGATCCAGGCGATCCACGGCTATGTGGCCGACCCGGCAGGATTCAGCCTGCCCGCTGTTGCGTCTGCTGCGCCAGCACCCGCAGAAGCTTCGCCAACGACGCCGACCAACCGGGAAGAACCGACGGCCACCAGCGAACAGCCGGACGAGGATTACAGCGACTGGGAATCGGACAGCGACCCGGAAATTCTGGAAATCTTCCTGGAAGAGTCCGATGAGCTGGCGGAAATCATCGATGCCTGCCTGACTTCCTGGAAAGACCACCCGGAAAGCACCGATTTCACCGATGACCTCAAACGCGCCCTGCATACCCTCAAGGGCGGCGCACGACTGGCCGGCCTGAAGCCGCTGGGCGACATCAGTCACGACTTCGAAACCTATCTGCTACAGCTGGAAAGGCGCCGCGAGGCGCCCACCCAGGAAGATTTCCAGCCCATGATCAACTGGTACGACCAGATTGTCCGGGGCATGGAATCAGTGGCCCGTAGCGCCCGCCGCCAGCCCGTCACCGCCCCGCAAGAGAGCGGCACGGCCATGGCACCGGCGGCCGAGAAGCCACAACCGCAACAGCCAAAACAGGATGACCGCCGCCAGCGCCAAAATCAGGCGCAACCCCAGGAAATGGTGCGGGTCGGGGCCGACGTTCTGGAAGCGCTGGTGAACCTGGCCGGGGAAACCTCCATCAACCGCGGCCGGGTAGAGCAGGGGATTTCCGAGTTCACCTTCAACGTGGAGGAAATGGGCAACACGGTACAGCGCCTCTACGAACAGCTGCGCCGTCTGGATTCGGAAACCGAAGCGCAGATCATGTCCAATTATCAGCAGGGCGTGGAACGGGGTGAAATCGACGAAGACTTCGACCCCCTGGAAATGGATCAATACTCCGAGCTGCATCAGATCACCAAGCAGCTGTCGGAATCCGCCTCGGATTTGCTGGATCTGAAGAACACCCTGCTGGACCGCACCAAGGACACGGAAACCCTGCTGCTGCAGCAATCGCGGATCAACACCGAGCTACAGGAAAAACTGATGCGCACCCGCATGGTGCCCTTCAGCCGCCTGGTACCGCGTCTGCGCCGTATCGTCCGGCAGATTTCCGGTGAAGTGGACAAACGGGTGGAATTCGATGTGCTCAACCCGGAAGGCGAACTGGACCGCTCCCTGATGGAACGGGTGGTCGCCCCGCTGGAGCACATGCTGCGTAACGCCGTGGATCACGGCATCGAAACCCGCGAAGGTCGCCAGAGCGCCGGCAAGAACGACTCCGGCCGCATCAACCTGGAACTGGGCCGCGAGGGCGGCGAGGTAGTGATTACCCTGTCCGACGATGGCAAGGGCATCGACACCGACGCCGTGCGCACGAAAGCCGTGGAACGTGGCCTGATCGCCCCGGACGCGCAACTCTCCGAGCAGGAAATCCAGCAGTTCATCTTCCACGCCGGCTTCTCCACCGCCGCCGCTGTCACCCAGATTTCCGGCCGTGGCGTGGGCATGGACGTGGTGGCCAGCGAGATCAAGCAGATGGGCGGCTCGGTGACCATCGATTCGCACAAGGGGCAGGGCACCCGTTTCATCATCCGTCTGCCGTTCACCCTGGCCATGAACCGGGCCCTGATGGTGAAGGCGGCGGAAGATACCTACGCCATCCCGCTCAACCAGATCGAAGGTATCGTGCGTATCAGCCCCTTCGAGCTGCAGCACTATTTCGAGGAAGACAACCCGGTCTACACCTATGTGGGCCAGGACTACGAACTGCAATACCTGGGCAATTTCGTCCATGGCACCCGCAGCCCGCACCTGGAAAGCCACACCACTCCCATGCCGGTACTGCTGATCCGCAGCACCGAACACACCGTGGCCATTGTGGTGGACAACCTGGTGGGCTCCCGGGAAGTAGTGGTGAAATCGGTAGGTCCGCAGCTGGCCTCGGTGGCCGGCATCAGCGGTGCCACCATCCTCGGGGATGGCTCCGTGGTGATCATTCTCGATATCCACTCGCTGATCCGTGCTGCCCACGTGCAGGTGCCGACCCTGGGTGTCGCAGACATTCCGGTACTGCCCCAGGAACCGGTGCAGGAAGACGAAGAAGCCGAGTCCAAGCGCGATACGCCGCTGGTCATGGTCACCGATGACTCGGTGACTGTGCGCAAGGTGACAACTCGCCTGCTGGAGCGCAATGGCTACGAAGTGGTCACTGCCAAGGACGGCATGGATGCCATCGCCAAGCTGGAGGATATCCGCCCGGATGTGATGCTGCTGGATATCGAGATGCCACGTATGGACGGCTTCGAAGTCGCCACCCACGTGCGCCACGACAGCCGCCTGCAAGACGTGCCGATCATCATGATTACCTCGCGCACCGGCGAAAAACACCGCGAACGGGCCTTCGATATTGGCGTGAATTGCTATATGGGCAAGCCGTTCCAGGAGAACGAACTGCTCTCCACCATTCGTGAACTGCTGGGCGAGTTGCAGGAAACGGGTAACGAATGACCGCACCGGGCCGGGTCGGCGTGATCGCCGACAGCACATTGCAGGGCCACCTGCTGTCCAGCGCAGTGAAGAGTCAGGGCTACCAGGTGGTCGTCAACACAGATCCGGAAGCCCTGGAAAAACGCTGGCTGGAAGAGGGCGCTCTGGATCTGTGGGTGGTAGACCTGTCCAGCGAGGATCGCTGGCAGGCTTTTCTGGATAACCTGCTGGAAGACGCCGCCGCCCCCATTTTGTTCTGTGATGGTCAGGCCCCGGCGCGTACCGATGCCCGTTACCCGAAATGGGAACGGCGGCTGGTGACCAAGCTGGTGGATTACATCGGCAAGCCGGCCGTAGAAGAGCGGCTGGACGTGATTCCCCAGCGCCCGCCACAGGTAAAAATCCCCACCCCGCGGGAATTCGAAACCATTCGCCCCGGCGACCGCCCCGAACGGGTCTGGGTACTGGGGGCCAGCCTGGGCGGTCCGGCAGCGGTAAAACTGTTTCTCGACTGCCTGCCGGCCAATCTGCCGGTGGCCTTTGTGCTGGCACAGCATATCGACGACAGTTTCCTGGACACCCTGTGCGGCGTGCTGGGCCGTGACAACAACATTCATTGCAGGGTGGGTGTGGACGGCAGCGCCCTGCGTCATGGTGAACTGGCCATCGCGCCGGTGGAATACGCGGTGAAATTTCGCCACGACGGTCGCATCCAGTCCACCGGCCAGCCCTGGGAAGGGCCCTATGCACCGTCCATTGATCAGGTGATACAACATGTGGGCGAGGGCTTCGGCAACGCCTGCGGCGCTATCCTGTTTTCCGGCATGGGCAATGACGGCGCCATCGCCGCCCCCCGGCTGGCGGCCAGTGGCTGCCCCGTGTGGGCACAGAGCGCCGATACCTGCGCCGTCAGCAGCCAGCCCGATTCTACCCGTGAGACGGGCTGCGTCAGTTACAGCGGCTCTCCGGAACAGCTTGCACGACAGCTGGTGGAACGGTTAAGAAGAGAATTAAAAGCAGAAGTAAAGAAGCCGGGTGCCTGACACGGGTTACTGCATACTCCGGCTTACACTTTGAGGTTTACTATGAGCAGCTTGCCATCCGACATCTCCAGCCTGCTGATCCCCATGCAGGGGCGCCCCTGGCTGATCCCCAACATCGTGGTCGCCGAAATCATCCCCCTGCGCCAACCGGATCGACCCGGTCATGGCCCTGAATGGCTGCTGGGCTGGCTGAGCTGGCGGGACCAGAATATCCCGCTGCTGTCCTTTGAGAAGCTCAACGAGTCCGGGCAGATCACCATTGGCCAGGATGCCCGCATCGCGGTACTCAATACCGTGGCTGGAAAAAGCACTTTCTATGCCGTGATCGTGCAGGGGATCCCGCGGATGATGAAAGTGGCCAAGAACGATCCGGTGGAAGAACCGGTGGACACCGGCCCGGCGGAAACCATGTACATCCAGGTGGGTGGCGACCTGGCGGTAATTCCCGATCTGGATGCCATTGAAGGCGCCGTGGCAGGACTACGGGACGGCGCATGATCGACCGGGAACGGCTGGCCGCTCTGGCAGCAGAACACCCTGCCCGCGCCGGGGTGTATCGCAATCGTTTCCCTACCCCCCGCCATGGCCTGGGTGCCTTCCTGCGCTGGCAATGGGACACCCGTGGCCAGTTTCCGCGCCATCAGCCTTTCCCGCTGCAGCAGCCGGACCCGAAGCGCCTGGCTAACCCGGGACCGCAACCGCAATTGACCTGGATCGGCCACGCCACCTTCCTGTTTCAGCACCGCGGCTGGAATATGATTACCGATCCGGTATTTTCCGAGCGCTGCTCACCACTGTCCTTTGCCGGCCCGAAACGGGCGGTACCGCCCGCCCTTACCGTCGATGACCTGCCGCCGATCAATGCCGTGCTGGTCTCCCACAACCACTACGACCATCTGGATCGAGCGTCGGTAAAACAGCTCCAGGCCCGTTTTGGTCGTGAAATACTCTGGTTCGTGCCCACGGGCGTGGCTTCCTGGCTACGTAATCTGGGCGTGGAGCGCATTATTGAACTGGGCTGGTGGCAAAGCGAATACCACGGCCAGGTGGAAGCCTTCTGCCTGCCCACCCAGCATTTCAGTGGCCGTGGCCCCGGCGACCATAACCAGACGCTGTGGTGTAGCTGGCGACTGAACTTCCCGGATTTCAGTCTCTATTTCGCCGGCGATACCGGTTATGCCCCGCTTTTTACTGAAATTGGCGACATTTTCGGCCCCGTGGACCTGGCCTTGTTACCCATCGGCGCCTATGAACCCCGCTGGTTTATGTCCCCGGTCCACATAAACCCGGCAGAAGCGGTTACAATTCACCAGGACATTGGCGCCCGCCAGTCGGTCGCCATGCACTGGGGCACCTTTGTGCTCACCGACGAGCCCATGGACGCGCCACCACGGGCTCTGGCCCAGGCGCTGCAAGAACAACAGATCGATTCCGAGACATTTCGGGTCCCGCAGCATGGCGAGACCCTGACAATTGAATTGCCATCATGAGTAAACCATATCAAGGCCGCCGCCTGTGGCTGGTGGTCCGTCTGCTTGCCTGGCTTCCACTGCCACTGGTCACCGCCTTCGGGGCGTTTTTTGCCACCCTGATCACGCTGGTGCCGCTGCGCTATGCCAGTGCCTACCGGGTGGTGCTGATCAATCTGCTGGCCACCCACCCGGCCATGAGCCTGGCGGACGCCAAACGTATCGGCCGCCAGAGCATGGCCGAACTGGGCCGCACACTCACCGAATTCAGCCATGTCTGGCATCGCCCGGTGGAACAAACCCTGGCCCGGATCACCCATATCCACGGCGAGCAAGCCTTTCTGGATGCCTGCGCCTGCGAGCGACCGGTACTCATGCTGTCCTTGCACCAGGGTAGCTGGGAAATCAGTAACCTCTACGTGGGCGACAAGGGCGACCGCGACAAGACCCTGATCATGTACCAGCCCCATCCGGCCACCCTGATGGATGCCATGGTCAAGGCAGCTCGGGAGCGCACTGGCTCGGTACTGATTCCCACCAACAGCCAGGGGGTCAAAAAGGCGCTGGCGGCCATGAAAGCCGGCGGCACCCTGGGCATTCTCTCCGACCACAATCCCGGTAACCGCAGCAACCCCTGCGTGCCCTTCTTTGGCTACGACGTGCCCACCCCGGCACTGATCGACAAGCTGGTGCAGCGCTACCGCCCCCATGTGTTCATCGTGTCCTGCATCCGGGGCCCGGGCGGCGTGAAAGACATCCATCTCCACTTCGAAGCCGCCCCGGAGATCGAACAGGCCAGCGACTGTACCGAGATTCTCACCGCCATGAATGCCGGCCTGCAACGCTACATCGACCGCAACCTGGCCCAGTACCAGTGGACCTACAAACGTTTCAAATGGGGCCCCAAAGGGCGGCGGCGCTGGTATCGCCAATCCCGCGACCTGCTGGCGCGGATCGCCCAGGGCGAAGACCGTAAAACCCTGGGCCTGCACCCGGACACTGACCAGGATCAGTGAATACCCGTTAAGCCCCGGTTAATCTTTATCCAGCATACTTCGGTTAATAAACGGGAGCGCACCATGACTACAAGACCGGCAAGCTGGCACGCATTACACAAAGGGCTTCACTGGCTGGTGGTCTTGTTGCTGGTGATGGTCTGGGGCGCCGTGGAACTCCATGAGTTCTACGAAAAAAGTGACCCCATGCGCGAATGGTGGAAAATGCTGCATTTTTCACTGGGGCTCACCACGCTGGTTATCATCCTGATCCGGCTTTATGGCCGCGCCCTTTACCCGCGCCCGACACCCATTGGCGCCGCCTGGCAGCATCAGTTATCCCGTCTTGTTCATGGACTGCTGTATGGGGTGCTTCTCGCCATGCCCCTCAGCGGCTTTGCCATGCGCCAGTTTGCCGGCAAGACCATAGAGATCTTTGGCATTGTCAGCGTGCCCCAACTGGCGGCGATCAATACCGACCTGGCCAAGCAAATCGCCTTCATTCACAAGGAGGTGCTGTGGACCACGCTGCTGACCCTGATAGCCATCCATGTGGCAGGCGCCCTGTGGCACCATTTCATCGACAGGGACGCCACCCTGAAACGCATGCTCCCCGGCAAACACAACCACTGAGATAATTGCCCGGCGGCGATGAAGGCGCCACAATTGCCCACCATCCCGATCGCCTGACAACCGGAGCCTGCATGACCATCGAAAACGACAAGGTCGTTACCCTGCATTACAGCCTGTTCAACGCCGACGACGGCAGCGAAATTGAAAACTCCCGGGAAACCGGCGAGCCCATGGCGTACCTGCACGGCTACAACAACATCATCAAGGGCCTGGAAGCCGCCCTTACCGGCAAGGCCGTCGGTGACGAGGTGGACGTGACCGTGAGCCCGGCAGACGCCTATGGCGAATACGACAACACCCTGTTCCAGCGCATCTCCCGCAAGTACCTGAAACACGCCGGCAAGCTGGCCCCTGGCAAGGTCGTCACCGTCTCCACTGACGAAGGCCCGCGCATGCTCACCGTGCTCAAGGTAGGCCTGAAAACCGTGGACGTGGACGCCAACCACCCCCTGGCTGGAAAATCCCTGCGTTTTGTAGTGGAAATTACGGATATTCGTGATGCCAGCGAAGAAGAAAAAGCGCACAAGCACGCCCACGGCGTTGGCGGGCATCAGCACTGATTCAGCTGCAAGCCGCAAGCTTCAAGCTACAACGCGGGATCAGCTTTCCCGGTTTGATACGCTTACGCCCGAGCCTTTACCGTTAATCGCGGGCAAGGCCTTGCAAAACCATGGAGCTGCAACCGCGTTGTAGCTTGAAGCTTGTGGCTTGCAGCTCTCTAACTTTCAGCCTTTTCCTACCGACTAACCTGTCACCAACGTGCTATCTTAGTTGATCAAAATAATGCACACGCTACAGGGGCACAGGAATGGATCTGCCAGAATACAGCTACTGGATTATCGCCGGGCTTGCCTTTGTGATCGCCGAATTTGCCGTCTCCGGACTGGTGGTGATCTTCTTCGGGATCGCTGCTTTGCTGGTAGGCAGCCTCAAGTTTCTCGGACTGCTGGATGACACCGCCTGGGAACTGACCCTGTTCGCTCTTACCAGCCTGTTATTGCTGGTATTTGTCCGTCGCGTGATCAACGACAAGCTGATGGGCAGTGAGCGGCCCCGCGGTGAGGGCGAGGCAGACAGTGCCGGCCTGGTCGGTGGTCGCGCCACCGTGGCAGACGCCTTCAGCAACGGCGTGGGCACCGTTTCCTACCGGGGCGCCCGCTGGCAGGCACAGTGCGCCCAACCCCTGCATCCCGGCGATATGGTTCGCATTACCCAGCACGACGGCCTCTGGCTCACCGTCGAACCCTGGACGCCAGGGCCGCAGACACCGGCTGAATGACCCCTATCGCCAACCCGTTTTCATCTCAACTCGCTAGCAATAACAAGGAACCCTATCCATGGCAGGTTTAATTATTTCCGCTCTCATCGCCCTCGGCGTTGTCATTCTGCTCTTCATGGTGATCCGCATCGTGCCGCAGCGGCAGGTGTATGTGGTGGAGCGACTGGGCAAGTACCAGACATCCCTGGAGGCGGGCCTCCACTTCCTGATGCCCTTTATCGACCGGGTTGCCTACAAGCACTCCCAGAAGGAAATCGTCCGTGACGTGCCGCGCCAGAGCTGTATCACCAAGGACAACATCGAAGTCTCCATCGACGGCGTCATGTACCTGCAGGTAATCGATCCCAAGTCCGCCAGTTACGGTGTGGACGACTACGTGATGGCCGCCCAGCAATTGGCCCAGACCACCCTGCGTTCCGTGATCGGTAAAATCGATCTGGACAAGACCTTCGAGGAACGCGGCGAAATCAATATGGAAGTGGTCAAGGCGGTGGATGAAGCCGCACAGCCCTGGGGCGTGAAGGTACTGCGCTACGAAGTGGCCGACATCAACCTGCCCGTGTCCATCAAGGACGCCATGGAGAAACAGGTTCGTGCCGAGCGTGAACGTCGCGCCGTGGTTGCCGAGTCCGAGGGTGAGCGTCAGGCCGCCATCAACCGTTCAGAGGGTGATCGCCAGGCCGCCATCAACCGCTCCGAAGGTGAGAAGCAGGAGATGATCAATATCTCCGAAGGGGAGAAGATGAAGCAGATCAACGAGGCGGAAGGTCGCGCCCGTCAGATCGAGCTGATCGCCACCGCTACCGCTGAAGGTCTGCGCCAGGTGGCCGGTGCCGTGAAAGAGGATGGCGGCGAAGAAGCCGTCAGCCTGCGCATCGCCGAGCAGTACGTATCCGCCTTCGAAAAAGTCGCCAAGGAATCCACCACTCTGCTGTTGCCCCAGGGCCTCAGCGACATCGGTGGCGCCGTGGCCGGCCTGCAGAAAGTCCTCAAGACCGTGGAAAAAACCCCGGCCTGATCCATCCATCTCCAGGAGCTTGCCAACCGCAAGCTCCGCCCTCTCTGTAGGAGCACCGCTTGAGGTGCGAACCGGAGCGACCGTTGAGGTAACGCTGCCAGGGCGCCCCCAAGACCAGGATCAAAAGCACTTCCACCACAGAGGGCACAGAGATCACTGAGGAAAAGACGGGTTTTTCTCTGTGTGCTCTGTGCCCTCTGTGGTAGATCCGTCTTTTCAGGTATTTGGGGGATCGCGCCGCCAGCGACGCACCTGCAACAAGGCTTGCATTCCTTTCGCCCCATCCCAATATCCTGAAGATCCCCAAGCCTCAAAGATTCAGGAGCCCCCATGTCCCGCCATTTCGAACAGGCCGACGGCCTCTGTGAAACCCCGGACGACGCCACTCGCGATTTCCTGTTCAACCAGACCATGCTCCGTATCAAGGACCCCACGGTCAGCCTGGATTTCTATACCCGGGTGCTGGGCATGCGCCTGGTGCGCAAACTCGATTTTCCGGCAATGAAGTTCAGCCTCTATTTCCTGGCCTATCTGGGGGAAGAGGAGGCGCGCCAGGTGCCCGAGGACGATGCCAAACGACTCACCTACACCTTTGGTCGTGAAGCCATGCTGGAGCTGACCCACAACTGGGGCAGCGAAGACGATGCGGACTTTGCCTATCACAATGGCAACGACCAACCCCAGGGGTTTGGTCATATCGGCATCACCGTTCCCGATGTTTACGCCGCCGCCGAACGGTTCGAAAAGCTGGGAGTGGATTTCGTCAAGAAACCGGATGATGGCAAGATGAAAGGTCTCGCTTTCATCAAGGATCCGGATGGATACTGGATTGAAATCCTGCAGGCTGACATGATGGAAACGCAGCAGAAGAGCGGCTGAAAGATGTCACTTTTCTGACAGGCAATTTGTTTTTTTGCTTTCCTCTCTGGCTGTCTCGTATTGTGTAAGGCTCGTGTTTTTTGTCCAAGGCCCGGCACCCTCTCCGGGCCCACCTCAGGGGATCACCTATAATGAGTCAGTCTTCTCTTCTTACCAGCGCACAGCGTACCTTTTGCCAGGCTCGATCCGACCAACCGGCCCCGAACGGCCCCCGTGCCAAGGCATTGCTGGCGTTGGACCAGGGCAATACCCAGCAACAGGCCGCTGAACAAAGTGGGCTCAGCCTCGGCCAGGTACGCTACTGTTTACGACGGTTCCGGACCGTGAGCCTGGAAATCTTCGACACCGACAGCCCGGCTCCCACTTCTTCTGCGCAGGCAGACAGCAAGACGCAAAAAGCCGACAAAGAAAAAAAGAAAAGCGGCAAAAAAGTCAAAGCACTGAAACCCGTCAAAGCCAAAAATGAAAAGTCCGAGAAAAAAACGGACAAGAAAAGCACCAAGGGCACCAGCAAAAAGCCCAAAAAGAGTGACAAGAAAGACAACAAGAAAAAGTCCGGTAAAAAGGGCGACGACAAAAAAGCCTCAAAAGGCAGTAAGAAGAAGAAAAAGAAATAGTCGAAAATCCCCCGCTGACGCGCATGTTACACTTGCCTATCACCACGGCTATGCATGGGGGCTTTCTTGCTGACGCGTCTTCCACCCTGGGTAGAAGTTGGAGCCTTTCTGCTCGCCTTTCTGGCGGGCAGTGTCAATGCGGTGGGGCTGCTGGGCTTTAGCCACCAGTCTGTCTCTCACCTGACCGGCACCTCGTCGCTACTGGGCCTGGCATTGGCGGACCTGGCTCTGGGCAATGCCCTGCACCTGCTGTTTACCCTGCTTAGCTTTCTCGCCGGTGCCGCCCTCAGCGGCATGCTGATCACCAGCACCGCCCTGAAACTGGGCCGCCATTACGGTTTCTCCCTGCTGATCGAAGCCGCGTTGCTGATCATGGCCATGCTGACACTGCAACAGGGCAGTGATCTCGGTATCTATCTGGCCTCCATGGCCTGCGGCCTGCAGAACGCCATGGTCACCACCTACAGCGGCTCCATCATTCGCACCACTCACCTGTCCGGGATTTTCACCGACCTGGGCATCATGCTCGGCAACAGGCTGCGCGGCATTCCCATCAACGGCCGCCGACTGTTGCTGTTCGTGTTGTTGATTGGTGGCTTCGTCTGTGGCGGCGTGGTCGGCACCTGGCTGTTCCGGTTGCTGCATTTCACCGCGCTGATGCTTCCTGCCATCTTGGCGGCATCACTGGCAGTGGTGTACTGGCGTTATAGCCGCCGGCATCGGTAAACCTACTCTTGCCAGGCATAGTCCATCTGCCGGGCAGTGTCTTCCGCCAGTTTCCGGCTGTGCAGCTTTTCCACCAGATGCAGACTCATGTCGATGCCCGCGGAAATGCCCGCCGACGTGAGGAGATTGCCATCTTCTACCCAGCGGACATTTTCCTGCACATCCAGCGCAGGGAAACGCTGTCGTAAATCAGCACTATCTTCCCAATGAGTTGTGACCCGTTGATCCGTCAGCAAACCGGCCTCGGCCAGCAGAAAGGCGCCAGTACAGACAGACGTGACCCAGCTGGCGGCATCACCGGCC
Source organism: Alcanivorax sp. IL2 (assembly GCF_047495475.1). Lineage (NCBI taxonomy): Bacteria > Pseudomonadati > Pseudomonadota > Gammaproteobacteria > Oceanospirillales > Alcanivoracaceae > Alcanivorax > Alcanivorax sp. IL2. Next base: position 531,733 of record NZ_CP179932.1, read on the forward strand.
TCGCGAATGGCTTCAAGCAGGGCCGGGTTTTCCATGCCAGCGCAATGCACACCACCGCTGACCAGCAATACATCCACAGACGGGTAGTCGGCGAGGGTGAAGTGACTTTTCACCGGGAAGCCACCTCTCGCCATCACCTCACGGTTTTCACTGATCAGGGACACCTGCCAGGGCGCACTATCACAGAGCCGGGCGGCAGTAGAGAACACTTCAAAAGGGCCGGCGAAATCCAGCACTTCGGCATCATCGTAGATCACAATCCCGATTTGCAGCATGGTCATTCCTGATGATTTATTTGGGTGGCAGGGTACGCACAAAAGCAAAGCAGTGAGATAACCAGTCCTGCAGGGCCGCATCATCGGCGACGGTATCGGCGTCGATCATCAGCATGCCCTTCATGGGCCGGCCGGTAAAATCCATCTCGCCGGCCCCAGGTTCGCCGAGCAACGCTGCATAGGCATCCGGCCCCACTCGTGCCATCAAGCGGTCACCGAGAATACCGCAGCACATGTTGCCGGCGATCATGAAACAGAGGCCACCGAACATGCGCTTTTCATCGGGCAGAGCACCACTGACAGTGAGCAGCCCTTCGCGCACCCGCAACGCCAGATCAGTATCAAAGGCCATCAGAACACGGCGCGTAACGCATTGACGGTGAGCCCGATCAGTACCAGAGACGACAGGGCAAACAACACAAAACGTAGCTCGATCTTGTTGATCAACGCCTGCAATAACGAATGCACCACGCGGATACCCACATAGGCCCAGGCCAACGTCAGGTTGATGCCATCACCCTGGCCAAGCAGTGCCAGCGACAGGGCCACGGCATAGAACACCGTAGGCTGTTCCATCAGGTGGTTATAGTTATCCGCCTTCCAGCGCACACTGGCGGGCAGGGTGTTCATCTGCTCGCCACGGGGCGCTACCGGGTCTGGCTTCATGTTGGCGGCTTTCATGGCTGGCAACCGCGTTATATACATCCAGAGCCACATGACCATGGTCCAGGCCATCAGTACCACGACCGGGGTAATAATAGGGCTTGTCACTTGCATGTCTTTTCCTCGTGCTCCACATCAATTGAAGCGCTCAGACCAGTTTTTCCAGAGCCGCCAGCAGCATGCCAACAAGAAAAGCCGCCATCAGAATGGCGGCTATTTTTCGGTTGCTCAGCGACGTGTCAGCTGCTTGCAGATGTTTGTCACAGCAGGCTGACACCCATCCCGCTGCCGCCCCGCGACTCATCTTATATTGTCGGCATAACTGTCTGATCGCTGCTTTTTTTCCGTACAGTTTCAGCGAGCTTTCCACCTCTTCCGGTAACCGCATATTATTTTTCTTCCCTGGTTATTGTTTTATTCCATTCGCTTTTTTTATAAGCGTTTCAGTCTCAAACTGGACTGCTTATCCATCCCCATTGCTTGAGTGTGATCAACCAACTCAACGCCTGAACATCCAGCCAGTCCCGCAAGGGCGCGGCCTGAGGACTGAACAGAAAGACACCTACCGCCACAAGATTTACCACGACCATCAGCCAGAAAACAGTGCGAAAAGGCTGCTTGCGGGTTTTGTGGCGAAACAGCGGACGCGCCAGAAGACCACCGGGCCAGCCACCGGCGAGGGACAAAAGATGCAGGGTATTTTCTGGCACCCTCTGGCGTTCGTTCAGCGCTGCTCGCTTATCCAGACCGAACATCAGGAACGTCAGGCCGGCGATTAACAGCAAGAAAATAATCAGGAAAAACCAGAACGCATTTTTCGAGAAGAATAACCAGAACGCGCCATAGAAAACGGCCACCACAAGCAGCGGCAAAAGGAACTCCGGCAACAGCAGATGCGCGGGCCGCCAGCACCGTTCCACCTCCACGGCGCGTACGCCCTTGGCCGCATCCGGCTCCACCCGAAACAGCACCTTTTCGCCGGCTTTCGGGCGCGAACGAATACGGCCAAAGGCACTGACATGAACAAAAATGTCCCGGCCTTTCTTGTCGGTGATAAAGCCGAAACCACGCTCATCATCCCAACGTTGCAGTACACCCGATTGTTTTTTCATATTTTCCTGCGTCAGTGGTGTTCCGACCAATGCCAGTTAGGCGTACTCAACAACCCCTGCCCGACGATCTGTGTTTCACCCAGCTCCTTGGTGAGCTCCACCCCATGGCAATCCGGATGTTCGTTCAACGCCGCCACCAGCCTGCTGGCATGGCTGACCACCCATAACTGGCTGTGCTGACTGGCCTGCTCGATCAGGCGGGCCAGTGCCGGCAGCAGATCCGGGTGCAGGCTGTTTTCCGGTTCGTTAAGCACCATCAGTGAAGGAGGGCGCGGGGTGAGCAGGGCGGCGATCAGTAACAGGTAGCGCAGGGTGCCGTCGGACAGCTCCGCCGCTGACAGCGGGCGCAGCAGGCCGTACTGATGAAACTCCAGCTTCAGGCGACCATCCGGCAACGGTTCGATATTCAGCCTGGCACCGGGGAAGGCGTCCTCAATGGCCGCATCCAACGCCAGGCTGTCGCCCACTTCGCGGATGGTCTGCAGGGCCGCCGCCAGATCGCGGCCATCGTGGTGCAGCACCGGTGTACGAGTGCCGATCTGCACTTGGCGGGCCGGGGCCTCCCGGTCGGTGCGGAAGTGGTCATAGAAACGCCAGCCACGAATCCGCTCGCGTAGGGCCAGCACCTCCGGCGCCGAACGCGCATCGGCCACCTGGCTGAAAAGACTGTCGAAGGTATTGAGGTGATCAGCCAGGGATAGCCAACCGTTATCGACACGGGCTTTCACCAGCGGCCCGCGCCGATCCACCAACGCTGCCGCCGGACGGTAGGCGCCGCCGGCCCAGATGATTTCCCGCTTGATTTCCGGGTCCAGGTTGAAGGCGGTGGTGCTGTCCGGCCGGGGCAGCCCCAACTCGATCAGGTAACCAAAATCCTCGTCGGCAAAACCCAGCCTGAGCCGCCGACTATGCTGACGCGGCCCACCTTCCACCGGCACCAATCCCTTGCGCATGGCAGTACTGAGCGTCTCCGGCCCGGCCCAGAAGGTAGACTCCAACCCACCCTCACCGGCCAGCGCCGCAATCACATCATCCTGGGCGGTGGCCGCCAGCAGCCGCAGGGCCCGATACAGATTGGACTTGCCACTACCGTTGGCCCCGGTGATCACATTCAACGGCCCGAGCGGCAACACCAGCTCCAGCGCGGAGCGGTAATTACTGATGGCCAGGGTGGTCAGCATGTTTTGTCCTTGTTGTTAGCTGCAAGCCACAAGCTTCAAGCTGCAACGCGGTTATAGTCCCGTAGTATCCGCCAGGGTCTTATCCGCGCTCATGCGCGGGCACAGACTTGCTGCCGCGATAAACCAGGCCGCGCCTTGTAGCTTGCTGCTTGAAGCTTATAGCTATCTTTTATTCTTTCCACGCCCACAACGCCGCCAGCAACGCCACCGGCGCCGTCTCGGCGCGCAACACCCGATTGCCCAGGGCAAACGCCACAAAACCGTTTTCCTCTGCCACGCGCAATTCGTCATCGGAAAAGCCGCCCTCCGGCCCGGTGAGCAGGGCCAGTTCCGTGATGCCATTCAGGGCAGCGGGGGAGAACGGGTTTTTCCCCGGGTGGGCGATCAAGCGCAAGTCTGGCAGTGCTGAGGTCAGCCAGTCCTTGAGTGACATCACGCCTGTCACCTGCGGCGGCCGGTTAAGGCCGCATTGCTCGCAGGCGCTGATGGCCACCTGCTGCCACTGGCCCAGCTTCTTTTCCTGGCGTTCGCCCTTGAGGCGCACTTCGCAGCGTTCGGTATCCAGCACCACGATCTGCGCCGCGCCCAGCTCGGAGGCTTTCTGGATCGCATAATCCATGCGCTCACCCTTGATCATGGGCAGCGCCACCGTGACCGCCAACGGCGCTGTGCGGTCTTCCGCCACAAACGCCAGTGGCTCCACGGTCACCGCCTTCTTGCCCACGGCAAGGATCCGCGCGGACCATTCGCCGCCGTGACCATTGAATACCACCAGCTCGTCACCCGCCGCCATGCGCAGCACCTTGCCAATATGATGACTGGCATTGGCGCCCAGCTGGGTGGCAACACCTGCCTGAAATTCCTGATCGTCAAAAAAGCGGCGGGCCATGAGGGATCTCCGTCATCAATGGGTGCCAGTGGGAAAAGCAAAAGGCTACCATAGCGCCGGTCGAAGAGACTGCTATCAAGTGAGAGATTCCATGGGCGAAATCGTTGCCTCCCCGTTCCGGCCCCCCGTGTGGCTACGCAACCCCCACCTGCAAACCCTGTGGGGCCCACTCGGTCGCGCCTTGCCTGAGGTGGAGCGGCACAGCGAATGGCTGCCGCTGGCGGATGGTGACCAGCTGTTGCTGGACTGGGCGGGGCCGGCAAGCCACCCCGGGCAGTTGACCGTGATCCTGCTGCACGGCCTGTCCGGCTGTAGCGATTCCCACTATATCCGTGGCATCCAGCGGGCACTGGCGGATGCGGGAGTGCGCTCGGTGGCGATCAACAGTCGCGGGGCGAAACAGCCCAATGACACCGCGCTGTGCTACCACGCCGGGGAAACCGACGATGTGGATGCGGTGATCGAGCATGTGTTTGACCAGGACCCCACCGGCAATCGTATTGCCATCGGTGTGTCGCTAGGTGGCAGCCGGTTGCTGAACTGGCTGGCTCATCGGGACAACGGCAAGCTGACGGCGGTGGCGTCGGTGTGTGCGCCCCTGCGGCTGGACCTGTGCGCCAACCGGCTGGATCGGGGCCTGTCGAAGATGTACCGCCAGCATCTACTGAAAGTGCTGCTCGGCCAGCTCGACGACAAGAAGCGCCACCTGGACAAGGTAAACCCGCCAGAAGCCAAGCGTCTGCACCGGCTGAACATGAGCGGCATCCGCTCCTTCTGGCGTTACGACGACCAGATCATTGCCCCTCTGTACGGTTTTCGAGGGGCCTACCATTACTACGCCCAATGCTCCGCCGGCCCCAAGCTGCTGCAGATCCGCACCCCCACGCTGATGCTGCAGAACCGGGACGACCCCTTCATGACCCCGGACACACTACCGCGCCAGGAAGAGCTTGGCCCGGCGGTGACCCTGGAGGTGAGCGAGTACGGGGGCCACGTGGGCTTCATCAACCACGCGCCCCAGCGCTACTGGCTGGAGCAGCGGTTGATGGCATTTGTGCAGGGGTTTGGGTTTCGTTGACAGGGGTGGGTTCGCCTCACAGCATGAGCGAAACCATCCCTGTAGGAGCCCATGCTTGCATGGCGAACCGAGCGACAGCGAGGCTAGTATGGCTTTAGGGAGAAGGAGGGAGGTCTTTGCACGATCTGCGCGATTCAGAGAACATAGAATTCACCTTCTCCCATGAGAATGGTGAAGTCTTCATATGGCCCCTCTTGAGTAACAAAAACCAGGGTTGCCCCGCAGGAAAACAATAAGCAGAAATGGAAATCATCTCTCCTCTGCCAGCCAACAACCTTGCTTCCGATCAACGTATCTAATCCACATGTGGTTATCCACGAACCAGAGAAAAGCTTCTTGGGGTCCCCGCTCTTCTCTAGTAAAACCTGCCCCCCGCCTTGGATAGACAAACTATCGAAGTGAAGCTGAATTTGATGCTGATCGATGCGAATCTGGGATAAATCTTCTCCAGTAAGCGTGCTCAAATCAAAATCTTCAGGTATTCGATTCATTTAGCACCAACGCCCAGCTAAGCCGCCGGAACGGAGTTGATTTTTGTGCCAACGTAGCTGGCAAGCACAAAACGAGCAACGCAGTGCAGGTCGGATTGAGATTTTTTATGTACTGCTAAGTTCACCAAGTATCTTCCTAATTTCTGACAGGCCCTTTTCGTTTAATACGTAGAAACCATCCGCGTTCTTGGTTTGAAAATCATCGTATTCCCAAAGAACTTCTACGCGCTCCCTTACTTTATCTAGCTGCTTATCGGAAATTGGAACACTTAAAAAATCATCCCAAAGATCTGCACTTACGACCCCAGATTCCATCTTACGTAATACAGCTTCAACTTCCTCGCGAGTTCTTTCTATTCTCTTTTCAAGTAACTGAGAAAAGAACGCGATGCCAGCACCTATTACTAGAACGGGAAGCCATAATATCCACTTTAATAAATTGACTATTTTCATATCATGGTTTTCACATAACACCCGGAATAGCCACCGAAGGTCGGCATTCCGCTGCTTGATATGCTTACCCAACCCATAAGTACAATCCGACAGAGGAGATGAACAATGCTGCTACAACAGAAGGCTTGGTTTTACAAAAAACCATACCTCCAGCTATGGCACAGGCTATCGGAATGCCCCAAAACACCACTAGCACATAATGGTGAACGCTCTCGCCTACGAGATGCTGATTTGAAACAATCCACTCGGATCTATCGACGACTCTTGCTAGACACCAGCCTGCGATCCCAAACGCCCAAACGAGAAAAGCCACTTTGACAATCACATCAAACTGCTTTCCTAGAAACCTGCTGATATCCCTGAGTCGTTCCATTCAATCTCTATGCATAACGCCCGCAGCACGCGCGGCTTTGTAGTGGAGGCGAAGCCGCAACGAAAAAGCCGTCGCTGTGCCTGCGATTGTTAGGCATTTCTACTCCCTGCCCCTCGAGATATAGTCAGCATATTCGTCTTGAATCATTAGCTCATTCAGTAACTTTTCAGATGATCCAGTGAATCGCTGCTCAATAAATTCTATCGCTTGTCCAAATGAAGCGAACGATATGACTTCATTTGCTTCTTCAAGCTCCAGGTCTGGATCAAGCGGACCAAACTCATAAATATCAAGGAATGACTCATCACCCAAGTCGGCTGTTTCGTAAACCGAGACATCTATTTGGGGGCCGCCCCCCCGAATGCTTAGCCACTTTATGCCGGCACCGCCATCCCGTTCGCATCCGCCAAGGAAGCACTCAACTGCTTTTCCTCGTTTAAGCGCCGATTCGGCTTCCTGAAGATTGAGATATCTACGGCTCATTGTGTATGCCTAACAGGTATTAGGAAGCCGGCTCGAATATCCAATGAACGTGCCGGCTTCATATCACAGACTACAAATTTGCATATCGAAAGATAAAAGCAGAAAAGTCAGTCAGTTACAAACCGGTCGGTTTACGCATGATTCAATATGTTGACCTCTTCTTTTCCCTGACCCAATAACACTGATCATAAAGACAGAGTGATTGAGAATAGGATCCAGCCCATGCACAAGGAGCGTACAGGCCGCCCCATAGAGGCAAACAACCATCGGTTATCAACCGCCTATGTTTGAAGGTGAGTGGTGGGGGTGTATCCGGAAAAGGGCAATGCCCCTGCGTCTTCACCAAGAGGGCACAGAGCACATTGGGAAAAGAGGATTCTCCTCAGTGTTCTCTGTGCCCTCTGTGGTAAACCATTTTTTGCAGTGGTTGCGAGGGAAGGGCAGCTATTCGCTGCCGGTTCTGTCCAGCCCGGGCACATGGCCGAGCAGCAGGGTAGAGGTATCATCCGCAGCCCGGTAGCGGGCCTTCATTTCTTCCAGGTGCTCGCGGGTCTCGCCGCGCAGGAAGGGCTCTTCCAGGCAGATGATCTGGTAGATGCCATGGCGCATCAGGGATTCGTCCAGGGCTTCATCCGCCGCCGCGTCCGGGCGCAGGCCATGGACCAGCGATGCCCAGGAGGACATCAGCACCCAGGTGTTCACCATCAGCCCCTGTAGCTGTTCATCATCCAGGTCGAGAATGCCGCTGCTGCGCAGCTCGCCGTAAATCACCCGCCCCCGTTCCAGCACGATTTCCACAAAGGCCTGATAGCGGGCGGCCAGCTCCGCGTCGGCGTGCAGGAAGTGGGTCAGATCGCGATGGAAGAACCGGTACTGCCACATGGATGCCAGCAAGCCCTCGAAATAGTGGGTCTTGATGGTCCAGGTCAGCGGCCCTTGGGGGGCTTCCAGAAGGGTCAGCAGGTGCTGGCTGTAGCGCTCGAACAGCGCCGCCACGATGGTGCCCTTGTTACGGAAGTGGTAGTAGAGATTCCCCGGGCTGATGCCTAGAGCCTCGGCGATGTGATTGGTGGTCACATTGCGTTCCCCTTCGCGGTTGAAGAGGGTAAGGCTGGTGTTGAGGATGCGTTCCTTGGTGCTGGTCATTGTAGGCCAAATGTTGTGATTTCATTACCGCAGGTTGACTCCTAGAGTAATTACTCTAAAAATCAGACTCAAGGTTAATTTTTGATCGGCAATCAGCACTGCCGGTCTTGTCATCATACATAATCCTGAAGCCGCGATTTCAGCGTGGATGGATGGCGTAAGAATTTGCTGTCACAGGGGATTTTCTGAAGAAGCGTCGCATCAGGGAATGCGATCGACTGAAGAAAATTTTCTGTGGCGGCAAAGGCTTGCGTCAGACGCCGCGATGAAGTCGCGGACTCAGGATAAAAAAAGCCTCGGGAGGCAAGTGACCATGGTCGCCGAAGTGAAAGATCTCCACAGCAACAATGCCGACATCGAACGCATGCAGCAGATTTTCGCTGCCCAGAAAGCCGCTTACCGCCAGCACCCTTACCCCAGCGCGGAACAACGCATTGAGCTTATCAACCGCATCAAACCGATGCTGCTGGACAACCTGGATGCCTGGATCGAGGCCCTCAACAACGATTTCACCACTCGCGCCGCCGACGAAACCAAGCTGGCCGAGATGCTGCTCACCCTGGAAGGGCTCAAGTACACCACCAAGAAGCTGCGCAAGTGGATGAAGCCCCAGAAGCGTAGCGTCAGCGCGCTGAGCTGGCCGGGCAAGACCTGGGTGGAATACCAGCCAGTGGGCGTGGTGGGCATCATCGTGCCCTGGAACTACCCGATTCAGTTGGCCGTGGTACCGCTGATTACTGCCCTGGCCGCCGGCAACCGGGTGATGGTCAAGATGAGTGAAGCGACCCCGCGCACCGGTGCCTTGCTGGAGAAACTGATTGCCGACACCTTCCCGGAAGAACAGGTGGCAGTAATCAATGGCGAGGTGGATGTGGCCCAGGCGTTCTCCAGCCTGCCGTTTGACCACCTGCTGTTCACCGGCTCTACCACCGTGGGCCGCCACATCATGCGCGCCGCCGCTGCCAACCTGACCCCGGTGACCCTGGAGCTGGGAGGCAAAAGCCCCTGCATCATCGGTCAGGACTTCCCCATGAAGGATGCCGCCGAGCGTATCGCCTTCGGCAAGTGCCTGAACTCCGGCCAGACCTGTGTGGCCCCGGACTACATCCTCTGCCCGGAAAACCGGGTGCAGGAATTCGTGGACGCCTGGAAAGCCCAGGTGGCCCAGTCCTACCCCACCATGGTCAACAACCCGGACTTCACTGCCATCATTAACCCGCGCCAGCACAGCCGGCTGCAGGGCTACCTGAAGGATGCCAGCGAGAAGGGCGCCGATGTCATCGAGATCAACCCGGCCAACGAAGATTTCACCGGCAGCCAGAAGATCCCTCATACCCTGGTGCTGAACGTGACCGACGACATGCAGATCGCCCAGGATGAAATCTTCGGCCCGCTGATGATCGTGGTGCCCTACAAGAATCTGGATGACGCCATCGAGTACGTGAACGAGCGCCCTCGTCCGCTGGCGCTGTACTACTTCGACTGGAACCAGGGCAACTGCGACCGGGTACTGAAGAACACCCACTCCGGTGGCGTCTGCCTGAACGACACCATCTCCCATGTGGGTGTCGACGACATTCCGTTCGGTGGGTCAGGCGAGTCCGGCATGGGCGCCTACCACGGCCCGGAAGGTTTCCTGACCTTCTCCCAGGCCAAGGGCATCTACAAGAAGGGCAAGTTCAACGCCACCAAGTTTATCCTGCCCCCTTACGGCCGTGGCATGCACAAGATCATCGACAAGTACTTTTTGAAATAGGAACAGCGGTTATAGATTCACCGTTGCCTTGCTGTAGGAGCGGCGCTCGAGCCGCGAACAGCCTCACGCAGCAACGAGGCACGAGAAGCGAGTTACGAAAGACGAAGAGCGGGTTTGAGGTTTTCGAAACTCGCTTCTCGCAACTCGTATTTTATTGGTTCGCGGCTCAAGCGCCGCTCCTACAAATAACCACTAACAAGAATATAGAGTGCGCTATGGATCAGGGACTCAATCGCCGCAGCTTTCTCAAGCTGGGCGCCGCCGGGAGTGCCTTGCTGGCCACCGGCTCCAGCCTCACCCTGCTTACCGGCTGTTCCAGCAATGACGGCCCGGCGGCAGGTTATCGCCATTTTCGCCAACAGGACGTGGACCTGCTCACCCCGCTGGTCGGCGCCGTGCTGGGTAAGGCCCTCACGGATGTGGGCGCCAGTGCCGAAGACGGCATGAAGGCTTACGACGATCTTCTGGATGGGGCCATGCCCGGCACCCGGGCCACCCTGTTTCAGATTCTTGATCTGATGCAGCTGGGCGCTGCCCGCTGGTTTATCACCGGCACCTGGGCCAGCTTTGCCGAGCAGAGCGAAGACGAGCTGCAACAAACCCTGGCGCACTGGTCTTCCAGTGATCGCGGCCTGTCGCAGATGGCATTCAAAGGCCTCACCCAGCCCATGTTCATGGCCTGGTACGTGAAGCCCGAGGCGGCGCGTAGTACCGGTTACCCGGGCCCGCCGCAAAAAATCGTCGCCTGAACAGCGGCCTTTCTTCTGCACCAGCCAGTCAAAAAATAAAAGGACAACGCCATGCAGGACCTGTCTTCCCTGCCCATCAAGGGCATCAATGACCCGTGGAAAACCGGTATCAAGAACGGCTGGGATGTCATTGACGGCCGTACCGTTTCCGCTGACCGCACTCTGGAAGCGGATGTGGTGATCATCGGCACCGGTGCCGGCGGCGGCGTCAGCGCAGAAATTCTCACCCAGCGCGGGCTCAAGGTGATTCTTATCGAAGCCGGCAAGCTGATGAGCTCTGACGACTTTACCCTGAACGAAGGCCAGGCCTATCGGGATCTGTATCAGGAGGGCGCCATGCGCGCCACCAAGGATGCCGGCATCACCATCCTGCAGGGCCGCACTGTGGGCGGCACCACCGTGGTCAACTGGACCAGCTCCTTCCGCACCCCCAGTGAAACCCTGCAGTACTGGCAGGACACCTTCGGCGCGGAAAATCTGCTGCGTGATGATCTGGACCCCTGGTTCCAGAAGATGGAAGAGCGGCTCAAGATCAGCCAGTGGATCATGCCCCCCAACGCCAACAACGACGTGCTGAAAAAAGGCTGCGACGCCCTGGGCTGGGAATGGGCCGTGATCCCGCGCAACGTGGAAGGCTGCTGGAATATCGGTTACTGCGGCATGGGCTGCCCGACCAATGCCAAGCAATCCATGCTGGTAACCACACTGCCCACGGCCATGAACAACGGCGCCACCCTGATTCACAGCGCCCAGGCCCATCGCCTGATGATCGACGGCGACACCGTCACCGGGGTGGAAGTGCGTCCGCTCAACAACGACAAGGTGCCTACCGGCGCTACTGTCACGGTCAAGGCGAAAACCGTGATTGCTTCCGGCGGCGGCATCCAGACTCCCGCCTTGCTGATGCGTTCCGAGGCACCGGACCCCCAGGGCAGGGTAGGCAAGCGCACCTTTCTACACCCCACTACCTTCACTTTTGGCATCTACGACCAGGAAGTGGCCCCGTACTACGGCGCGCCGCAATCCCTGTATTCCGACGAGTTCGTGTTCAAGCATGGCGTGGACGGCCCGGCGGGCTACAAGCTGGAAATGATGCCCATGCACCCGGGCCTCACTGGTGCCCTGATGGGCGGTTACGGCGGCGATGCCCGCAGCGAAATCGAACGCCTACCCAACCTGGCAGCCTCCATCGCCCTGATCCGTGATGGCTTCCACGCCGACAACCCCGGCGGCAATGTGGAACTGCGCGATAATGGCGAGCCGGTCATCGACTATCCCGTTGACCCCTATCTGCTGGAAGGCGCCAAGCGCACCCACCTGACCATGGCGGAAATGCACTTCGCCGCCGGGGCCAAAGAGATCCGCCCCAGCCACGGCCATGCCGGTTATTACAAAAGCTGGAAAAAGGCCAGGGATGCCATCAACAACCTGGCCTACGACCCGGTGATCACCGGCCTTGGCAGTGCCCACGTGATGGGTGGCTGCGCCATGGGCCAGGATGAGTCCCAGTGTGTGGTCAACAGCGACGGCAGCTACAAGTATCTGAACGGCCTTTATATCATCGACGGTTCGGTATTCCCCACCAGCCTGGGGGTGAACCCGCAGCTCACCATCTATGGCATGAGCGCCCGCAACGCCACCGCCCTGGCGGACAAGCTGCAAGCCTGACCCGCCTCTGAATAACGCCCTGCGACGGTTACCTGTACGGCGCAGGGCGTTACTTTTACCGCCCCACCTCATCGCCCCCAGCGCCGATTCCGACAGGAAAACCACAGGAAGCAGGCGAAGCCGGACGCCAAATAAGGTATAAGTGCGGCATGAAAACCCCGCAACGATTACAACCCCTGGTAGATGACGGCCTCATCGACGAGGTCATCAGCCGTCTTATGAGCGGCAAGGAAGCCGATATCTTCGTGGTCCGCTGTGGCGAGGAGATCCGCTGCGCGAAAGTCTACAAGGAAGCCGCCAAGCGAAACTTCAAGAAAGCCGCCCAGTACCGGGAAGGCCGCAAGGTCCGCAACAGCCGCCGCAGCCGGGCCATGGAAAAAGGCTCCAAGTTCGGTCGTGAGCAGCAGGAAAAGATCTGGCAGAGCGCCGAAGTGGACGCCCTGCGTCTGCTGGCCGAGGCCGGCGTGCGCGTGCCCAAGCCCTACGACATGCTCGAAGGGGTGCTGCTGATGGAACTGGTCACCGACGATGAAGGCGACGTGGCCCCGCGCCTCAGCGAGGTGGTGATGTCCGCCGAGCAGGCGGAAGAAGACCACGCGCTGATGATGCAGTACGTGGTGCGCATGCTGTGTGCCGGGATCATCCACGGCGACCTGTCCGAGTTCAATGTGCTGGTGGATGACTACGGCCCGGTGATCATCGACCTGCCCCAGGCCGTGGATGCCGCCGCCAACAACAGCGCCGAAGCCATGCTCTACCGGGACGTGGACAACATGACCCGCTATTACGGCCAGTATGCCCCGTCACTGCGCGGTAGCCGCTATGGTCAGGAAATCTGGGCCCTGTATGAAAGCGGCGAGCTGACCCCGGACAGCGAACTCACCGGCCAGGTGGAAGACGACGGCCACATCGCCGACGTGGAAGACGTGCTGGCAGAAATCAAGGCAGCGTTCGAGGAAGAACAGGAACGCCGCGAACGCCTAAGCGGCGACGCCGAGGACAGCGGTTATTGACCCCATCACGTAGGGTGCACTGAGCCTAAGCGAACTGCACCAATTCAGCGTTTGGATGGTGCAGTTCGCCTTGGGCTCAGTGCACCCTACGCATCTTGAAGCGCCTGGCCCAGACACCGGCTAACGTCCGGCGACAGCGTATCGATCATGGCATCCGCCCAGAAGAATCCCTGCACCGATACCCCACACAAGAACACTACCAGCAGGAAAAAGATCAGCGGCTTGATACGCGCCCGGTGGCCGTACGCATAGCGGGTGGGGCGAAACACTTTTTCGCCGGGCAGGGGCGACTGGCCCAGTCGTAACACACGAACACTGTGCCGCCCCTCAATGGCCAGCACCACCAATGCCAACCCAAGCGGCAAGCCGATAAAGAGGCTATAGATCACCCACTCCAGGCCATTAAGAGACCCATAGTTGTGACAGTGGGCCGTTTCCACGTAGCGCTCGAACCAGGGGAAAAAGAAAAACTCGGTCAGTAGGAAAAGCGGCACAGCCCAGGCGGCATGAAACAAAAGCAGGCGGATACGTTCAGCCTTGCTGTATTGCGGTGCCCACTCGGCCATGATGACTCCCCCGAATCGATCTTCATTGTGGAAGACTCCGCTCCCACAGGCATTACGAATTATTCAGGGGATATTCTGGCAGAAAGACTCAGCGATCGTCGCGACGCAGCACAAAGAAAAACGGCTGCTTCATGCCTTTCAGATCCATGATGCCGAGCACGGTGTTGTCATCCACCTTGCGGAACACATCATTGATGGGCAGGTTGTCGTAGGACATGGTGGCCGAGGTTTTTCCCCGGTAGTTAACCATCCGCAGGCGGGCGGCGGACTGGCGCCCGGACAGCAGTGGCAGCATCCACTGGAACAACTTGCCGACCCGTTCTGACTTCAGGAACGGCAACCGGTCGAGCAGGCCCAGCCCCGGCATCACCAGCAACGGTTTCACCGTAGTGAGCTCGCCGGACGCCTTGCGAAACACCAGCGGGTGCACATGCTCAGCGCTGTCAAAACGCTTGCCATGCCAGTGACAACGCTCCAGCACCCCATCCAGCGGATGACCGGTTTCGAAGCCTTCGCCTTTCCAGGCACCGATCATGAAATCCGTCTCAATCGGCTCCAGCGCATCATAAATGGCCAGCGCATCTTCACAGGAGACCTTCCCGACCTGCTGTGCTGTCGCAAAACTGATTTCTTTCACGCCGTTCTGTTCTGCCTGTGACGCACCCATGATCTACTCCCTGAAGCCGCACGAAGAATGGACCCATACGCTAAGCAGAGCCCGGCGAAATCGCCAGCGTTTGTACGCCATTGTCAGGCAAGGGTGTTCGCCAAAAACACCATTCATTGACCAAAACGTTCTTTTGATAAAAAACGGAGAGCAGAAAGAGAAAAATCACGCGACATTGTTTACTGCACACCCCGCAGCATCCACATCTTCAGCCTGCTTTTCCTCAGTGAACTCTGTGCCCTCTGTGGTAAAAATCATCCCTTGCAACGTCCTTCTTCGCGCAATGCCGCCGCGCTCTCTTCCAGCCGTTGCTGCTCCCGGCCCAGCAGGGCACTGACCTGTTTCAGCTCGCGAATCTTGTCGTCCACCGCCGCCTTCTTTTCCGCCATCAGCACTGCGCCCTGTTCGCAATCAATGCTGTCGCTCCGCAAGGCATCGAGCACCTCTCGAATCTCACGCAGGGAAAACCCCAGCGCCTTGAGCTGGCGCACCATATCCACCCGCTCCACCGCCTTTTCCGGGTAGTCCCGATAATTGTTACCGCGCCGCTCCACTTCCTGAAGCAGGCCGGCCTTTTCGTAATAGCGCAGGGTGTGACGGTTTACCCCGGTACGCTGTTCCAGTTCTGCAATCTGCATGGCCGCCTCAATTCACTGTTGACCTTAGAGCATACTCTACCCTTTAGGGTGGTGGCATACCTCATCACGGAGACCTGCCATGACCCTGCTCATCACCGGCGCCACCGGCTTTATCGGCCGCCATGTCTGCGCTCAGTTAACCCAACACCACGATATCCTGGCGGTATTGCGCCAGCCTGACAGCCAGCTTCCCGTCCTGCGCCAACAGGTCAATGCCCTGGGCGGGCAGGGCGAGCGCCTGCAGGCGGTGCAAGGAGACCTGGATTTACCCGGCCTGGGCCTGCCGGAGGATCTCGCTGCCCCTCAGGCCATCATTCATCTGGGCGCACGCTTCGCCTGGCAACTGGATCGCGAGACCGCCCAGCGCACCAATGTGGCCGGCAGCCTGGCGGTGGCCGAGCTGGCCCGCCGCCATGGCAGCCGCCTGGTGTTTATCAGTGGCTTCATGCTGGAGAACCGGGAGCATCTGCAACGACTGGGTATCACCAGCGACGCCCCGGATCAGGTGGACTGGCAGCACGTCTACCGCCGGGCCGGCGGTTATGAAGCCAGCAAACTGGAAGCGGCAATCCGGGTACGGGCGCTGGCGGCAACCGATGCGCTGGATCTGGTCGAAGTGCAACCCGCTACCGTCGCCGGCCACAGCCATAGCGGCGCCCTGGATAGTACCCAGCCGCTATTTGCGCTGCTCGACAACCTGGCTCGGGGGCGAATGGCCATGGTCCCGGGCAGCCCGGATCACTGGCTACCGCTGGTGGCCGTGGATCATCTGGCGGCACTGATTGCCGTGGCCGCCACCGCTGACAGCGCCCCACCGCGGCTACTGGCCCTGGACCCGACCACGCCCAATCTGCAGGGCCTGCTGGCCATCGCCGCCAAGATACTGGGCCGGCGGGCACCGCAGCGACACTTGCCGATACCGGTACTGGCGGCATTACTGCGTCTGCCGGGGATGCCAAGGCTGATGAACACCTGGCCGGAGGCGTTGCACTTTATCCAGCCCACCCGTTTTGACACCACCGACACCGACCGTTTTCTGGACCAGCAGGGCCTGGCACGCCCTGCCATGGAGGCGGTTATTGCCCATAGCGCCCGCTGGTACCAGCAATACCGTCGCAATCCAGCGGCCCCACAACCGGCCTGACCCTGCATCTTTGCTGGCGCTTGGGGTATGCTTGCGGGCATTGTGGGTACCCGGTCCGGCGCCGGGTACGGTATTCAGCGACAAAGCGAGCCAAGCATGACCAACCGCGTAATCTACCCAGGCACCTTCGATCCGATCACCAACGGCCATCTGGATCTGGTCGAGCGGGCCGCCAAGATGTTTGATGAAGTGGTCGTCGGCATTGCCGCCAGTGAAAAGAAAGGGCCCCTGTTCACCCTGGAAGAACGGGTCGAGCTGACCAATCAGGTGCTGGCCCATCTGCCCAATGTCCGGGTCACCGGCTTCTCCAAACTGCTGGCCCACTTCTGCAAGGAAGAGGAAGGCAACATCCTGCTGCGGGGCCTGCGGGCGGTGAGTGATTTCGAATACGAATTCCAGCTCGCCAATATGAACCGGCAACTGGCACCGGAGCTGGAGACCGTGTTCCTGACCCCGGCGGAGCACCTGTCCTTTATCTCCAGCTCCCTGATCCGCGAAATCGCCCTGCTGGACGGGAATGTGAGCAACTTCGTGCCGCCGCTGGTCGCGAAAGCGCTGGAGCAGAAACGCCAGGAACGGAAGAAAGGTTAAAGGCAGCCGACAACGCCAGTCAGCCCCTGCGTGACAGCCAGGCCAAGCCCGCGAACCGGAACCAGTCGCGGGTAGCGACTTTTCAGAAGCGGTAGCCTTGGATCGCGTTGTCAGGATAGCCACTCAATAACAATAACGCTGACAGCCCCTGTAGGAGCGCCGCTTGAGGCGCGAAGCGTACCCGGGAAACCTTCCGCGAACAGATTCGCGCCTCAAGCGGCGCTCCTACAGAAAATATCCGCATCCACGGAGGAACCCCATGCGCATTTTGCTCTCCTTGCTACTGCTGATCACCGTCAGCGCCCAGGCCGCCGGGCCGGGCAAGAACGCGGTAGCGAGTGCTCACCCACTGGCCACCGAAGCCGGCATGGAGATCCTCGAGAAAGGCGGCAATGCCTACGATGCGGCCATCGCCGTGGCGGCGGCTCTAGCCGTGGTGGAACCTTACTCGGCGGGCATGGGCGGCGGCGGTTTCTGGTTGCTGCACCGGGAAAGTGACGGTCTGCAGACCTTCGTGGATGCCCGGGAAACCGCCCCGGACGCCGCCATCCCCACCATGTACCAGGATCGCGATGGCAAGGTAGTGCGTGACTGGGCACTGAACGGCCCCAGCGCCGCCGGCATCCCCGGCCAGGCTGCCGCCTTTGTGCACCTGGCGGACAACTACGGCAAGCTGCCCCTGAAGACCTCCCTGGCCCCTGCAGTCCGGCTGGCCAAAGACGGCTTCGAGGTGGAAGCGCATTACCGCAAACTGGCCGGTTACCGGGAGGATGTGCTCAACCGCTTCCCCGAAGCCGCCGCCATCTTCCTGCACAACGGCAAGGTGCCCCCCGCGGGCCATGTGATCAAGCAACCGGATCTGGCGCGGGTACTGACCCTGCTGGCCGAGAAGGGCAAGGCCGGCTTCTATCAGGGCGAGGTGGCCCAACAACTGGTGGAGGGCGTGGAGCAGGCCGGGGGTATCTGGACCCTGGACGACCTGGCCAACTACGACGTGATTGAGCGCTCACCTACCGTGAGCACCTTCAAAAATGCCCGTATCGTGTCTGCACCACCGCCCTCCGCCGGCGGCATCGTGATGGGCCAGGCCCTCAATATCCTCAGTCAGTTCGATGGCGAACCGGATACCCACCTGATCGTGGAAGCCATGCGCCGGGCCTACCAGGATCGGGCCCGCTACCTGGGCGATCCGGACTTTGTGGATATCCCTGTGGATAAGCTGTTGAGCAGCGATTATGCCGAGCAACGCGCCAGCACCATCAACCCGGACGAGGCCACTCCCAGCCACACCCTGGGCGAACCGCTAACCGTGGAAGAGGGCTTCCACACCACCCACCTGTCGGTACTGGACAAGGCCGGTAACCGGGTCGCCGCTACCCTGAGCATCAACCTGCCCTTCGGCAGCGGCTTCGTGGCCCCGGGCACCGGTGTGTTGCTTAACAACGAAATGGACGACTTCTCCGCCAAACCCGGCGTCCCCAACGCCTATGGTCTGGTGGGTAGCGAGGCCAACGCCATTGCCCCCGGCAAGCGCCCTCTGTCGTCCATGACACCTACCTTCGTGGAATTCGACGACCGCGTGGCCATCCTCGGCACCCCCGGCGGCAGCCGTATCATCACCATGGTCATGCTCGGCGTGCTGGAAGCGGCCAACAACCAGCCGGTGGACGCCTGGGTTAACCGGGTGCGCTTCCACCACCAGTACCTGCCCGATGAAGTGCAGGCGGAGCCGGAGTTTGTCGGCAGCGAAGCGGCCAAGGAATTGATGCTGCGCGGCCACCATGTGGTCTCCACCGGCCGCGACTATGGCAACATGCAGGCGATCCTGTGGCGCAAGGACAGCAATGAGGTCACCGCCGCCAGCGATCCCCGCGGGATTGGCAGTGCCGAGGTGAGTGGGCAGGCTTCATTGAAGAAAACCGGGTCGGACTAAATACGCTGCTGTTTGGATAGCCAAAAGCCACAGGGTAACCATGATTCCTGAAAGCACGAGAAAAGAAGTTCTAAGAAGAATCAAGGCAGCAGAAGAAGAGCATCAAGTACGTGTTCTTTATGCCATCGAATCCGGCAGTCGCGCCTGGGGATTTGCCTCTCCCAATAGCGACTTCGATGTCAGGTTTATCTATATCAGACCTAAAGAGTGGTATCTCTCGGTAGATCTCGAAGACCGGAGAGATGTCATTGAGTACAAAATCGTCGATGAGATCGACATAAACGGATGGGACATTCGTAAAGCCCTGAAACTTTTCTGGAAATCCAATCCAGCTTTTGTTGAATGGCTTAAATCTCCAATCACCTACGTTGACGATGGTTTTTTTGCCGAGGCTTCCAGAGATATTCTCACCGAAGTTTACTCTATTGAAAACGGCATCCATCACTACAAGAGCATGGCGAAGAAAAACTACAGGGGATACCTTAAAGCCGATATCGTTCCCTTAAAAAAGTACTTCTATGTATTGAGAGCCCTGCTTTCCATTATGTGGCTGGAGCGAAAAGGAGAACCTGCCCCAATCGAGTTCGATATTCTCAGGGAGATGATCAAGGAACATCAACACCTTGATAATGAAGTGTCAAAGCTGCTGGATATAAAAGCAAAAAGCGAAGAAAAAGACATGGGACCGCAGGTGAAGGTAATCAATGAATTCATTGAGTCTGAACTTGCTCGCCTGGAAGCGACCTCTCCCCCCAAGAACCATCAGAAACGTGATATTGAAAAGATTAACCGAATTTTCAAGGAATCACTGGAAAGGCGATCGTGAAAAAAACACTGCTCTTTATCACCACGATATTTCTGACCGCCTGCAGCCAGAAGGCGGTTTATGACAATATCCAGCTCAACAATCGCATCCAGTGCGACAAGGTGCCGCTGTCGGAATACGATGCCTGTATGGAGCGGGCCAGCAAATCCTACGAAGACTATGAAAGGGAGCGCCGAGAAGTGGACGAGTCATAGCACTCCGATCGTTCGCCAGTATTTATCCCGTATTGCTCAGCAATAACACCTCGCACACTTCCACCCCTCGGACAGCGGTAGCAGCGCACCCGTTTTCCGGTTAGCGTTGTGCTTTTCGTGACGGCAACCGGAGCCCCTATGACGCCCCTCTTTGATACCGCGTTACCGCTGATCCAGGCGCCCATGGCCGGCGTCCAGGACTGGCGCCTGGCTGCGGCGGTGTGTGAGGCCGGCGGTCTTGGATCAGTGCCGGCGGGGATGCTCAATATCCAGGGGCTGGAAGAACAACTGACGCAACTGTCCGCGGCCACCGCCAAACCCTGGAATGTGAATTTTTTCTGCCACAGGCCACCCACGCCGGATCCGCTCGGCGAGCAACGCTGGGTGGAAACCCTGCAGCCGTTCTATGAAGAGTTCGCAGCGGATGCCGCCGCCATTCCCCATGGCCCTTCCCGCCAGCCCTTCGACCAGGATTGCGCCACAGTGCTGGAGCGATTTCGCCCGGCGGTGGTGAGCTTCCATTACGGCTTGCCGGAGGCCGCCTTGCTGGACCGGGTCAAGGCCACCGGTGCCAAAGTGTTGTCCAGCGCCACCACGGTGGAAGAAGCCCTCTGGCTGGCAGACAACGGCGCCGATGGGGTGATTGCCCAGGGGCTGGAAGCCGGCGGCCATCGTGGCCATTTCCTCAATGACGACCTCAGCCTGCAGCAGGGAACCGTCAGCTTGCTGCCGCAGATTCGCGATGCCATTTCCCTGCCGGTGATCGCCGCCGGCGGCATTGCCACACCGGCAGGGGTCAAGGCCGCCCGCGCGTTGGGCGCCTCAGCTGTTCAAGTAGGCACGGCCTATCTGCTGTGCCCGCAGGCCACCACCAAAGGGGTGCATCGGCAGTGGCTGCAGAGTGACCGTGCCCGTCATACGGCTCTGACCACGGTATTTTCCGGGCGCCCGGCCCGGGGAATAATCAACCGGTTGATGGCAACAGTAGGCACGATGCCGGAGACAGCCCCGGCCTTCCCGCTGGCGGGCAACGCCATTGGCCCGTTGCGAGCCGCTGCGGAAGCCCAGGGCAGCGGTGACTGCTCACCGTTGTGGGCAGGGCAGTTTGCCAGTGCTTGCCGGGATGTATCGGCAGTAGAAGTGACCCGGTGGCTGGCCGAAGGCTGGAGTTAGTTTTTACGTAGGAGCTATGCTTGCATGGCGAAGAATTCAGAACCTGTTCGCCATGCAAGCATCGCTCCTACAGAAAACCCGGCAGGGCCGCTTCTCCTATGGCCCGATTTAACCTTGCAGGTTGTGGGGCAGCGGTCAGAATCGACATCCTGTTTACCGGCCAGGCCGGTGTGAGATTTGCCCGGCCCGTTGCCGGGCCCTAGCGGAGTGCTTTTCATGCAGCGTATCGAGATTACCAAGACCTTCCCGTTTTCCGTGGACAAGCTGTTCGACTTTCTCAGTGACCACGAGAACCTGGAAGTGATTTTCGCCCCGGCCAAGATCAAGCGGGTTAAGCCCGGCATCGACAGCCCCAACGGCGTGGGCTCCACCCGCCGTATGCGCATCCTGATCGCGCCGCCGTTCGAAGAAACGGTCACCAAGGTGGTCCCCAACGAGCTGATCGAATACAAGATCAGCAAGGGCAGCCCGCTGAAGAACCACAAGGGCACCATGCGCTTTTCCGAAAACGGCAATGGCGGCAGCCAGCTTCATTACGTAATTGAGTTCGAAGGCAAACTGCCACTGCTTGGCCCGGTGGTAAAAGCCGGTCTGGGTCAGGCCATCAGCCGCGGCCTGAACAAGCTGAAGCTGTAAGGCAGCTCTCTGTAGGAGCCATGCTCGCATGGCGAACCCTCTTAGCATGGCTCCTACACGGGCTTTCAGACATAAAAAAACGCCGACACCCTTGCTTGCACAGATGTCGGCGTTAAACGGTTGCTACAGTGATTAAGTAGCTAGAACGTATAGTTCAGGCTCAGGTTTGCGTTGGTCGGTGGGCCGTAATAGCTCTGACCAAAGTAACGCAGACTGCTCAGATATTTTTCGTCGGTCACATTGTTAACCCGCAATTTGGCATTGAAGTGGTCAGTAAAGTCATACCCGGCCATCAGGTTAACCAATGCATAACTCTCCTGTTTCGTTTCGTTGCCACCGCTAGTGTTGGTCACACGGCTCTGCCAGTTAACGGTCATTCCCACTTTCAGCTTCTTCAGTCCGACCGGGCGATACGTAGTAGCCACTGTAAAGGTTTCTTCAGGAATGTAGGTTCTCAGCGCATTCCCTTTATCATCGTCCTCGATATCCAGGTAGGAATAGCCGGCAGTGATATTCCAGTCATTCAGAATCTCGCCGGACACTTCCGCTTCATAGCCGCCGCTGTCGAAGTCCTCTCCACGGAATTCCGCTTGTGGTTGGTTGCTGGGGATTTGCTCAGCCACATTTTTTTGTTCCGTTTCAAATGCTACCAAAGAGGTGTTCAGTCGACCCTGGAACCATTCGCTCTTCAGCCCATATTCAATATTCACACCCTCAACCGGATCCAGACGGTCACCATTCGGCGTCAGTTCCGTTTGCGGATTGAAGATAGTGGTATAGCTGGTATACAGAGAGTGCTGTTCAGTAAGATCCAGGATCACACCGGCATAGGGAACCAGTTCGGATGCACTGCTGGTGCGTGAAGCGCCGTAGGCTTCGCCCTCGCTTTCCACGTCCTGATAACGGGCACCAAGCACCGCTGTCAGCGGATCAGCCAGATTCAGGCGGGTGGCCAGATAACCCCCCAGGTACCGATCGACCCAGTCACTGCCTTCTTGCTCCCCGTCAAAGGCTGGCTCAGGGAAGTCCCCGGTGAATACTTGCTCCGAGTCAATCGGTGTAAAGCGCGAACCGCCGAAATCAGCAAAGAAGGACATTTCTTTCGGCCGGACTTTGCCACGGTTAAAGCCGATGACCATTTCATGCACACGGCCACCGACCTCATAGGGGCCCCGGGCAGACAGATCAACGGTTTCCTGGCGTTCATAACTCTGGAACTTGCTGGGGTAGGCAAACATGCCATCCAGATCACGGGTGGGATTACCGAAGAGATAAAGCAACTTCGAGTCACCTTCCCATTTACGGTATTGGTAGACCGCTTTCCCTTCCCAGCCATTATCAAATTGCTGGGCCAGCTCGACAAAGGCATCTTCCTTGACCGTATCCCAGAAGGCCCAATCCGCCCCGGTACTGGTAGAGGTGCTAAAGTCAGTGGGGGTGCCATCTGCGTAGAACAGCGGCAAGGAGCCCCACATATTCTGGTCCGCTTTGTCTTCCTGACGAGAATAGCCAACGGTGAACAAGGTGTTCTCGGTCAAATCCGCTTCGACAACACCATAGAGGACGCCACGCTCTTTTTCATAACGGTCCAGATAGGAATTGCCATCCCGGTACGCGGTCACCACACGAGCCCGGACATTATCAGTCAGGCTGCCAGACACATCGCCATCGGCGCGATAGGTATCCCAGGACCCTCCGGTCAAACCCACAGAGGCCTGACTATCACGGGTGGGGCGCTTGCGGACAAAGTTCACCACCGCGGAAGGCTCGCCCGCTCCGGTCATCAGACCATTGGCACCACGAATCACTTCCACGCGTTCAAACAGCGCGGTATCCAGCTCACCTCGCACGCCGGGCCGGCCCGATGGTGAACCCACACCATCATATTTGAACGTATCAATATCAAAACCGCGGGCATTGTATTCAGCCCGGTCGGTTTCATATTTCTGCACGGTAATACCGGTGGTGTTGGCCAACACATCATTAATGGTGTTTTGACCAAAATCATCCATCTCCGTACGCGTGGTGACCGACACGGACTGCGGGGTTTCCCGCAGGCTCATCGACAGCCCTGTCGCACTGGAGACGGCTCTTTTGGGAGCATAGCTCTCGGTATCATCGGACACCGTTCCCGGTGCGGAGGCACCAACAGAAATTTCACCCAGTTCATGGGCTGACGTATTCGCCTCATCAGCCAGAAGGCTGGGCGAGAGGATTAACAGCGAAGCATTGACAGCCCCGATCAGAATTCGCTTTCCCATTGAAGACCCCAGTCAGTTCAAACACATATCGGCCCCGCAGGCAGAAAGGTCGCTGCCCCCACAACACCGTGAGCCGAAACTGACGAAGGATCATAATGATTTTGATAACCGTTCTCAATAGCGTTATCGACTATTGCCGTCATCCTGGGAAAGTAGAGACTGCAGTTCCGCACGCCCACGCTGGTTGGCCTCAACCAACTTTTCACCATCGTCCTGGTGTTCCACCTGCTCACGCAGCAGGTTTTCGTCCAGGTCGCGGAAACTGCGCACCAGATCGATGGCAGTGGATTCCGGCACGCCCAGTTGCATCAACGTCAGCCGGGTACTGAGCAGGGCGGACTCGAAGGTTTCGCGGATCACCTGCTCCACCCCCAGCGCATGAAGTTTGTAGGCGTGGAACCGGTCCCGGGCCCGCGCCACGATAGTCACGTCAGGGAAATGGTGGCGTACCAGCTCCGCCGCTTTCAGCGACGCATCCACGTCGTCCACAGCCAGCACCATGACTTTGGCGTGTTCCAGGCCAGCGTTGCGCAACAGGTCCAGGCGAGTCACATCGCCGAAGTACACTTCGTTGCCGTAGCGGCGCAGCATGTCAATTTCGTCCGGGTCGGAATCCAGCGCGGTGAAGGGAATCTTGCGTGCCACCAGAATACGCGCGGTGATCTGGCCGAAACGGCCCAGCCCGGCAATCACCACCCGCGGGTGGTGGTCGGGCATATCTTCCGCTTCCAGATCCGGCCGGGAGCTGCTGGTGCGGCGCTCCGGCCACAGCAGGGTCACCAGTTTTAACAGCAGCGGGGTGGCTGCCATGGACAGGGCCACCACCAGATTGAGCTGACCCACCAGGGTGCTGTCGAGCAGATTCAGCGCCTGGGCCTGGGTAAACAGCACAAAGGCAAATTCACCACCCTGGCAGAGCAGGATGCCGAACAGGGCGGTATTGCGCCATTCCACCCCGCGTACCCGGCTGATCACCGCCAGCACCAGCGCCTTCACGCCCAGCAGTACCAGTAGATAGAGCGCAATGTCGCCAGGGTTGTCGACCAGCAAACGCAGATCCATGGTCATGCCGATGGCCAGGAAGAACAGGCCCAGCAGCAAGCTCTTGAAGGGCTGGATATCGGTTTCCAGTTGCTCCCGGTAGGGCGAGTTGGCCAGCAGCACCCCGGCCACAAAGGCCCCCAGGCCCATGGACAGGCCCAGGTGCTCCATCAGTGCTGCGGCACCCAGCACCAGCATCAACGCACTGGCGATCATCAGTTCCCGGTTGCGCAGTTTGGCCAGCCACCCCAGCCACGGATTCAGCGCGTATTTACCCGCCAGCACCATGCCCGCCAGCGCCGCCAGCCCCGCCAGCAACTGCGGGCTGTCATCCCCCGCCTGCGCTCCGGCCAGCAGGGGCAACAGCAGCAGGATCGGGATCACCGCCAGGTCCTGGAACAACAGAATGGAAAACGCCGAGCGGCCCTGGGGCGTGCCCAGCTGGTTGTTCTCCACCAGCATCTGCACCACAAAAGCCGTGGATGACAGCGCCAGGGTAAAGCCGATGGCCAGGCTAACGTTGGTCTCGAAACCCAGCAGCAGGAAGGCACCGGCCAGCAGCAGGGCACTGAGAATAACCTGGCTGGCACCCAGCCCCACCAGCCGTTGGCGTTGCGCCCACAGCTGTTGCGGCGCCAGTTCCAGCCCCACCAGAAACAGCATCAGCACCACCCCCAGCTCGGCGAAGTGCAGCACATCGGTGCCGCCGCTGACCAGCGCCAGCCCAAGAGGCCCCACTACAATCCCGGCGGCGAGATAGCCAAGAATGCTGCCCAGACCCAATCGCTGGAACAGCGGCAATAACAACAGCGTAGCCGCCAGCAGAACCAGCGCCTGAGAGAAAAAGCCTTCCACGGTGATCTCCTTTTTCTGATCCGCTCATGCTAGCGGATTTGCCCATTAGCCGTTGTTAAAAAGCGCTATCGGCCTGCCGTGCACCAAAATTGCTCAACCATTACCAAAGCCTTACCATGCGCGCTCTTTATTCGCCCCGGATTAGTGCACGAGATGAGTGAACAGAATGACCGGCTGCGCCAGCAGCTGGTCGGCGGCCTGCTGCGGCAACTGCATCTGGATGTGATGAGCCAGCGGTTCAACCCCCGCCTGGTGCTGGCGCTGTTCAATCTGGTCAACGGCGGGCTGAGTATTGCCCTGATCGCCATCGTCGCGCTGATCACCCAGCAGTCGTTTATCTTTCCGTCCCTGGGCGCCACTGCTTTTTTGTTATTCCACCTGCCCCTGGCGGAAGCGGCCTCACCGCGCAATGTACTCAGCGGCCACGTGATTGGCGCCCTCTGTGGTTGGGCCGCCCTGTGGGTATGCGGGCTGCACGATGCCCCCGCCGCCTTCCTGACCGGGGTGGAATGGCCACGGGTGGTGGCCGCCGGCCTGTCACTGGGCTTTACCAGCGCGCTGATGATCCTGTTCCGGGTCGCCCATCCGCCGGCCGGAGCCACATCACTGATTGTTTCCCTGGGCCTGATGCACGAACTGCAGCAACTGCCGGTACTGATCAGCGCCGTGGCCCTGTTGGTCGCCCAGGCCTTCATCATCAACCGGGTAGCCGGGATTCCCTATCCTCTGTGGCGCAGTCGCAAGCAACAGGACTGAGTCACTTTCGTAATGAGAATTACTTTTATTACTGTTAGACTGCTGCGCTCAGTCTGATCGTGACAGGTGCATCATGCGCGCAATTCTGGTGGTTCTTCATCGCTGGTTCGGCCTTTTTATCGCCGGCTTTCTGATTATTGCCGGCCTCACCGGGGCATTGATTTCCTGGGACCACGAACTGGACGAGTGGCTCAACCCGCACCTGTTTGAAAGCCAGAGCCAGGGGGAACCCCTGCCCATGCTGGAACTGGTGCGTCGGGTGGAAGAAGCCGACCCCCGGGTGCGCGCCAGCTTCTTCAGCCTGGGCGCCGAACCCGGCCACAACGCTGAGATCTGGGTAGATGCCAAGGTGAACCCGGAGACCGGGCGCCGTTATGAACTGGATTACGACCACGCCTTCGTGGACCCGGTGACCGGCGATATCGTCGGCAAGCGCCAGTGGGGCAAGATTTCCCTGCACCCGGAACACCTGATGTCCTTCCTCTACAAGCTGCACTTCACCCTGCATCTGCCGGAGTGGAACGGCATCAACCGCTGGGGTATCTGGCTGATGGGCGCCGCCGCCATGGTCTGGCTGTTCGATACCTTTATCGCCATGGCGCTGACCCTGCCGCGCAAGCGTCGTACGCACAAAGCGGGCGGCAAGAGCTGGCTGCAACGCTGGAAGCCTGCCTGGATGATTCGTCGCGGCGCCGGTGCCTACAAACTGAATTTTGACCTGCATACGGCAGTAGGGCTGTGGGTGTTCGGCCTGCTACTGATTCTGGCCTTTACCTCTTTCTCCCTGAACCTGTACCGGGAGGTCTTCTACCCGGTCATGTCCATGGTGTCCGAGACCACACCCGGGCCTTTCGAAACCCGCACCCCCACCGCCCTGCATGACCCGGTGGAGCCCCGGGTCAGCTGGCCGGCCCTGTTTGACAAGGCCCGCACCGAAGCGGACAACCGCAATTGGCAAGAGCCCATCGGCGACACCTTCTACAGCGACAATTTCGCCGTCTTCGGGGTGCGCTTCTACTATCCGGGTGAAGACCACGACAGCGGCGGCATGAAAGTGAAAAGCCTCTACTACGACGGCAAGAACGGCAAACTGATCGGCGATGAAGTCCCCTGGCAGGGCACCGCCGCCGACGTCTTCAACCAGCTGCAGTTCCCGCTTCACTCCGGGCGCATCGCCGGTATGCCGGGGCGCATCATCGTGTCGATCATGGGTATTGCCGTGGCCATGCTGTCCATCACCGGCGTGGTGATCTGGTGGAAGAAGCGCAAGGCGCGGGTGGCCAGCAAAAAGCGTAAACAGGAAATGGCGACTGCCGTAAATGCTGGCTAGCATTTAGGCGCCCTGCCAGATAGCGATTAACCCGGTCAAAGACGGTTCGCCATGCAAGCATAGCTCCAACAGTGGTAAAAACCGGAGCCATGATCATAGAGCGAGCCTAACACCCCAATCAGAAGCGATCGCGGCCGGGCTGGTTGAGGTTGTTGATTCGCGTTTTGCCCAGCAGTTTCAGCAGCAGGTTGCGAAAGAAACGCAGTAGCGGATAGAGCACTGTCGACACGCGCCGGGAACGGAACATCCAGTAGTTGAAGCGGTTAAACACGCCAGAGCGGCTGCCGATCAGGGCCAGGGCATGGATGGCATCGGCGCCGTAATAGAGCTGGTCGCCCATCTTCAGCACCATGCCCTGATCGATATCCATGCCGGCACCGGTAATCTCGCGCATCACCTCACTGTCTTCCCGGGCATCCACGATGCGCAGCTCGCCCACGCTTTCGCGAATCCGCACCACCTGGCAGTAGGCATGGCAGGCCGGGCATTCCTTGTCGTAGACCAGCAAGATGTCGGGGCGGGACACGTTATCTCCGGCTGAGCCAATAAAAAGCCCCCGGGAAGGGGGCTTGTCGTTACCACTGAATCGGCGCTTCCGACGAGCCCGGGCTGGGCGGTTGCCCGGCAGGTTGAGCCGTCGAGGCGCTGGACTGGTGCGAGGTTCGCACCCGGTCTCCCGCCTGTAGAGCACTACTGGCCGGGCCTTCCAGACGGGCCACGCCATAATCCGGGCGCACGTCGGTAACCGTCAGGGTGGCCAGGGCGTTGCCCTCCAGCTTGATGGTCAGGCCGGTGTCCGGGTCTTTCATTTCCCCGGCGGGGCGGTAGACCTGCATGCTGGCATCCTGCTCCAGCCGGCCCTGGCCCTGACTGAGGAAGACCGTGTCACCCTGCACCTTGATGATCTGCACCGGGTAGAGCACGTCGGTGGCGGCACCGGCCATGGCACGGGCAATGGCCGGGTAAAGCTCATCCGCCAGCCGTTCCGGGTGGTTGCGGTCGTCGATATTGAGCTGACGGGCCACTTCACGGATGGAGGCTTCCGACTTGTTCCAGTCGAACAGATCTGCCCACAGAATTTCACTGGTGGTGGTGTCGATCAGCCGATAACGAACGCGAATACGCGGTTCGTAGCCGGAGAATTTGGCACCGTAGAATTCCCGCTGGCTGTCGCCGATGCTGAAGTCCTCGATGGTGCCTACCAGCAGTAGATCAGCACCCTTGCGCTGTCCCAGACGGACCAGCTCTTCCGGCGCCACACTGCCTTCCTGCACCACCGCCTGCTCCTGATCAATGGCATCCAGGTTGGCCCGGTCCAGCACCCGGAAGCGACCGGACTGGGTAAAGGCGGTAACCAGATCATCGCGCAACTGACGCTGCACCTGGCTGGCCGGCACCTGCAGATCGCCCAGATCATAGCGGGGCTGGCGGCTGTCGAAGGTGGTAATGGCAATACCGGGCAGGTGCGAGCGGTCCGCACCCAGGGTCTTGGGACGAAGCACCTCCGCCTGCACGTTGGCCTGCCACAGGCCGTCTTCCACCTGCTTCACCGACTGCACCTGGTAACTCTTGATATTGCCCAGGGTAGGCAGCTGCGGCTCCGGCACCGAGGTCTCGGTACCGATCCAGGTGCTGACATCACCCTGCTGGCGAACCACCCACTGCAGCACATTGGTGCGGAAGTTCGGGTCCACCGCCACGCTGACCCCGCCAGCCTGTCGCACCGCCGCCACCAGGGCATTGGTCATGGCCTGTTCCGGGTTGTCGCCGTAACCCCGGGCCGACACGGAAATGGTTTCCGTGGCTGCCTGGGCCAGTGACGCACACAGCAACAGGATGAAAAACAACGGAGCGAACAGGTGCTTGGTCATAACGGCCTCCATGTCTGGTTAGCATGCACGCCACCGGGAACACCGGTGGCGTGCAGCGTCCTTACAACCCGAACAGGCTCTTGCTGCGAGTCTTGCGGATTTCTTTTTCGTTGGTCCACTCGATGATGCCGGTCTGGATATTGAGCAGCTTGAGGGTGAACTTGTAGTACACGTCCTTGGTGCTGCCATCGCGTTTGACGATGGAGGAAAAGTTACCGTACATCATCATTTCGGCGCCGATCTGGCGGCCCATGGCGGCGGCAGTGGACGGATCCACCAGGCCGGAATCGCTCTGGTAGTCCAGCTGCTGACGCACACGATCGACCACGGACATGTCCACAAAACGGAACTTGCCGGAGTTGATCAGCTTGGACTGAATAGTGTCGGTAATGGACTCGGTGTCCACATGCTCGGTGGTCTTGTTCTTGATGCGATCCACGAATACCACCGGACGACGGTTCTGGGTCATCTGCACGATGGGCGGAAACACCATCATGTCATCCACCATCTTGGCGGCGATCATCTGCAGGTCGGTGGAGCCGAAATCCGTGTTGACGGTTTCGCGGGCCTGGGCATCACCATAATCCACCTTGGAGGCACAGCCGGACAGGGCCAGGGCGCTGCCCAGCAGCAGCATGGAAAGTACGCGTAGCATTATGATTTTCTCCTTGTTCCCTTTAGAAAGGCGCACCGTTATTCGCGCACCCAGATTTCAAAGCGTACCGCGGACGGGTTGGGGGCAACGGCCTGGACGCTGTTCTGGCTACGACCCGCCATCACCACCTGCCGCCAGGGCTGGCCTTCCGGCGCCTGCTCGAAACCATCCTTATCGAACCATTTGAACTTGTATTGGAAATCCAGTTCAAATTTCCAGTCATTTTCCAGGGTGGCCTGTATGTAGAGCAGGTCGCCCACGGTCTTTTGCTTCAGATCCTGCACGGAAATACGGCTGGCCAGCAGGCTGTTGCTGGAATAGACCTTGGTGATGGTCTGGCCGTCTTCATCCACTTCCATGCGACCCATATTGGTGGCCGAACAGGCCGCCAGCATCGCGGCCAGCAGCAGCGCCAGCATCGGGCGTAACAGTGTCATAAGGGTCCCTCCTGAACGGGTAACACGCGGGTAATCAGCTGGCCGGGAACGGCCGCCACATGAATCACGGTGAGGCCACGGTTTACCACCGGTACCGTCAACGTAGCATTGCCCCCGGGGGTGCTCAATACAAGGGTATGTTCCCCCTGGGGCAGTGAAAATCGTGTTGCCTGGGCGTAGGCAGGCAGGGTCAACCAGCTGCGCCGGTCCGCCTGCTCACTGACCAGGTTGTACAGCTGGGTGGCGAAGGCCCCCAGCGGGCCAAAATCGTCATTGGCCTTTTTCTGCAGGTTGTACTTGGCGGTGGCGCGCAGGGTCTGGCGAACCAGCATGCCGGGCAAACGCTCTTTCAGATCCTTGGCGGCCAGGGCCCCCACATCCGCCAGCACCACGGTTTCCCCCAGTGGCTGGCTGGCACTGTCCAGCACCCGCAGGCTGTTGGGGCGCGGCTTGCTGGTCAGGGAATAGGTGGGGAAGGCCACCGAAAAGATACCGTGGACGGTGGGAATGGGCAGGCTGAATTCTTCCCGGGCCTGCACAAAGCCCTGCTCGTAAAGCACCGCCACCATGCCCTCGTCGGCAGGACGGCCTTTCATGGCATTGGACACTCGCTCAACATCTTCCTTGAGCATGTCCAGCTCCGGGTGGATCTCCAGGGCCTTCTTGTAGTCCACCAGGGCATCGTTGTATTCGCCGTGGGCTTCCCAGAACAGGGCGGACAGGTAGAAGGTCCAGGCATTCTGGAAGCTGGCTTTGACCTCCCCGGCCACCGCATTGATGCCCTGGAAATAGCCATCGAACTGGCTCAGGTCCACGTTGTTTTCTTCTGCCGCTTCCTCGGCCTTGGCAATTTCCTTGTCGCGCTTGTCGGCGGCCACCCGCTGCTCCAGGGCCGCGCCACGCAATTCCACGGCGGTGCCAGTGGGGTCGTTAGCGTCCCAGTAATTCAGGGCCTGATAGGCATGGGTGAAGATGCGCTCGTAGTCCGGCGCCACATAACCGCGGGCATTGTCGTTGGTGACCAGGGACGTGGTGGAGGAGGCCAGGGACGATACCTGGATACGGGCGCTGGCGTCTTCCTCGTCGTATTTCTGAATGGCACCGGCAAAGGCCTCACGGCTCTGTTCACGCTGGCCGGTAAGCTGACTGACCCGACCCAGTTCCTGCAGATACAGGACGCCATCACCGCCGGAGGCAGCCTTTTCCAGCTTCTGGGTGGCCACCGGGGTCACCGGAGCGGTGGCCAGCGAGGCCTTCCATTGCTGGGCCTGATTGGGGTAGGGCACAAACAGGGAGTTTGTGGCACAGCCGGACAATGCCAGCAGCCCTGCAACCAACAGGCATCCTTTCCTGAGTCGTCTTATCATACGTTAGATACGAAAAAAGCCGGAGCAGGCAAGGTAGCCCGCCACCGGCTTTTTGTCGAGTGTTTCACAGTTCCGCAGGAGCGCCCGAACGAACGCTCCTGCGGAAACAGCGAGTCGACTAGAACAACACCCGGGTGCGGATGGTGCCGTCGATGGTGCGCAGCTTCTCCAGCGCCAGCTGGCTGTAGCCCTTGTCCACATCGATGACCACGTAACCGATCTCTTCGTTGGTCTGCAGGTACTGACCGCAGATGTTGATGCCGTTCTCGGAGAACACGGTGTTGATCTGGGTGAGCACGCCGGGCACGTTCTTGTGAATGTGCAGCAGGCGGTGCATGTCCGGGTGAGCCGGCAGGGCCACTTCCGGGAAGTTCACCGCACCCAGGGTGGCGCCGTTGTCGGAGTAGCGGATCAGCTTCTCGGACACTTCGGTACCAATGTTCACCTGGGCTTCCTGGGTAGAGCCCCCGATATGCGGGGTCAGGATCACGTTGTCGAATTCACGCAGCGGGCTGATGAACTCGTCGTCGTTACCCTTGGGCTCTTCCGGGAACACGTCGATGGCAGCACCCAGCAGGTGGCCATCACGCAGGGCACCGGCCAGGGCATCAATGTCCACCACTTTGCCGCGGGCATAGTTGATCAGGTAACCCTTGGGCTTGATGGCGCGAATCTGTTCTTCCTTGATCATCCAGCGGGTGGCGGCGGTATCCGGCACGTGCAGGCTGACCACGTCGGACTGACCCAGCAGCTCGGTGAGGCTGTTCACCTGCTCGGCATTACCCAGCGGCAACTTGGGAATCACGTCGTAGAACTTCACTTTCATGCCCATGGATTCGGCCAGCACGGACACCTGGGCGCCAATGTTGCCGTAACCCACAATCCCCAGGGTCTTGCCACGGATCTCGTAGCTGTCCTTGGCAGACTTCAGCCAGCCACCGCGATGGGCAGAGGCGTTCTTCTCGGGAATGCCACGCATCAGGTTGATGGTGTGGGCAATCACCAGCTCGGCCACCGAGCGGGTGTTGGAATAGGGGGCATTGAATACCGGGATACCACGCTTCAGGGCGGCGTTGAGATCCACCTGGTTGGTACCGATACAGAAACAACCCACACCGATCAGTTTCTCCGCCGCCTGGAACACCTCTTCGGTGAGCTGGGTGCGCGAGCGAATGCCGACGAAATGGGCATCCTTGATCTTGTCTGCCAGATCGTTGCCGGTCAGCGCGGTGGGCAGCAGCTCCACATTGCTATAGCCGTGCGCTTTCAGGTTCTCCACGGCGTTTTCGTGGATGCCCTCGAGCAGGAGAACGCGGATCTTGTCCTTCTCAAGAGAAGTATCGGCCATGATTGAAGTCTCGGTAGCCTGTGAAATGGGCGCGTATGTTAACATAGCCCGCTCAAATTGAGAGCAGCCGCGCCGTCGGATTGCTCAAGTTGCCGTGAGAACGCCTCAACATCGTGCGTTTTACCCCTGCAGGAGACCTGTTGATGACCGCCCATGCCCATGCTGCGCTGGAGCAACTGACTGATTTGCTTGGCAATCGCCTCCTTACCGACCCGGAAAGCGCCCAGCGCTACGGGGTCGACTGGACCAAGGTATGGGCCCCGGCCCCCAGCGCGGTAGCGCTGCCGGAGACCATCGACGAGGTGCAACAGATCGTGGAAATCGCCAACGACCATGGCCTGCACCTGGTGCCCTCCGGGGGCCGCACCGGCCTGTCCGCCGGGGCGGTGGCCGCCAACGGCGAGCTGGTGGTGGCCTTCGATCGCATGAACAAGATCCTGGAATTCAACGAATTCGACCGCGCTGTCACCGTGCAGCCCGGCGTCATCACCCAGCAGTTGCAGGAATTCGCCGAACAGAAGGGCCTGTTCTACCCGGTGGACTTCGCCTCTGCCGGCTCCAGCCAGATCGGCGGCAACATCGGCACCAATGCCGGTGGCATCAAGGTGATCCGCTATGGCATGACCCGCGACTGGATCACCGGCCTGAAAGTGGTCACCGGCAAGGGCGAACTGCTGGACCTGAACAAGGGCCTGATCAAGAACGCCACCGGCTACGACTTCCGTCATCTGTTCATCGGCGCCGAGGGCACCCTGGGCTTTGTGGTAGAAGCCACGGTAAAACTGGCCCGCGAACCGAAAGACCTGACCGCCCTGGTACTGGGCGCCCCCGGCTTCCGGGAAGTGATGAAGATCCTGCACGCCTTCCAGCAGGACATCGACCTGACCGCCTTCGAGTTCTTCTCCGACAAGGCCATGGCCCATGTACTCGAACACGGCGTTGCCAAACCCTTCGACACCGAGTGCCCGTTCTACTGCCTGCTGGAATTCGAACAGCTGTCAGAGGCCACCGGCGATCAGGCCATGGCCATCTTTGAAAAGTGTGTAGAAGAAGGCTGGGTACTGGACGGCGTCATGAGCCAGTCCCTGCAGCAGCTGGATCAGCTGTGGCAGCTGCGTGAGCGCATCTCCGAATCCATCGCCCCGCACACCCCTTACAAGAACGACATCTCGGTCACTGTCTCCAAGGTGCCTGACTTCGTGGAAGATATCGACACTGTGGTGCAGGAGGCCTACCCGGATTTCGAGATCGTCTGGTTCGGCCACATCGGTGACGGCAACATGCACCTGAACATCCTCAAGCCCGCCGACCTGGCCAAGGAAGACTTCTTCGCCCAGTGCAACAACGTCTCCAAGTGGGTGTTCGAGATCGTCGAGAAGTACAACGGCTCCATCTCTGCCGAACACGGCGTGGGCATGACCAAGAAACCCTACCTGGAATATTCCCGCAGCCCGGAAGAAATCGCCTGCATGAAAGCGGTGAAGCACGTCTTCGATCCCAACAACATCATGAACCCGGGGAAACTGTTCGATGTTTGATGAAGTGAACACCCCGGTGGATCAGGACGGCTACCAACATCGCTGGATCGACGGTGCTCCCATCGACATCCCGGTGGGCAAGGTGGTGTGTGTGGGCCGCAACTACGCCGACCATGCCAGGGAACTGGGCAATGACGTGCCGGACGCCCCCATCCTGTTCATGAAGCCGGCCACCGCTTTAGTGAGCCTGCATGAACCTCTCGAGCTGCCAAAAGGGCAGGGCGAGGTACACCACGAAGTGGAAATGGTGGTGCTGATCGGCAAGCGCATTCACAAAGAAGCGGACCTGGACAACGTCCGCTTCAGCATCGCCGGTTACGCTGTCGGCCTGGACCTGACCCTGCGTGAGGTACAGAACACCCTGAAGGGAAAAGGCCACCCCTGGGAACGAGCCAAAGCCTTCGACGGCGCCGCCCCGGTCTCCGGCTTCATCGATGCCCGCGGCATCTCCGTGAAGCAGAAGCTCAACGTTACCCTGGAAATCAACGACGAGGTACGCCAGCACGGTCACACCGGCCAGATGCTGTTCCCCACCTTCGAGCTGCTTAGCGAAATCAGCCAGACCTTCACCCTGGAACCCGGCGACCTGGTCTTCACCGGCACCCCCGCTGGCGTCGGTCCGCTCAACAGCGGCGACAAGTTTACCGCGCGTTTGGGCAATATCATTCAGGTGTTCGGCTCCGTCGCCTGATACGCAGCCACCGCTCCCACTGAACAAATGTCACTGTTGGAACGCAGCGAATACGGTCAACATTGATGATATTTAGCCATTGGGTATTGAAGTGGCGTCGCTGCTTGAACGCACTTTGAGGCGGGTTCTATTTGGGCATGGAAGACACCACCTATTCCTCCTCAAACGCATCCCGATGAAACCCCGCCGCTTCCAGCACCTCACGTAATCCGCACTCCATCAGTTCCGGCACGTCGCCGCCGGCCATCACCGTCAACATGGTATGCACCCCCCGGGCGAGAGAGGTCAGGTTGTAGCCGCCTTCCAGCACCAGTACCAGGCGGCCATCGCAGTGTTTGTCGGCAATGCCCTGGACGATGCTGGTGAGTACTGCGAAGCCGTCGTAGCTCAGATTGAAGGCCATGTCGTTGTGGTGGGGGTCGGTGCCGGCGGAGACCAGCACCAGGTCGGGCTCAAAGCGGTCAGCGGCGGGGATCAGAATATCGCGGAAGGCCTTTTCCATGGCGATGTCGCCAGCAGATTCCGGTAGAGGAACGTTGACCGTATAGCCTTCACCCAGGCCGGCACCCACCTCATTCAAATTACCGGACCCCGGGTAAAACGGCGCGGCGCAGTGGGTGTCGAAAAACAGCACATCCGGGTCGGCCCAGAAGATGTCCTGGGTGCCGTTACCGTGGTGCACGTCCCAGTCAACGATCAGGATACGCTGGCAACCCAGTTTCGCCTGGGCATGAGCGGCGGCCACGGCCACGTTATTGAACAGACAGAAGCCCCGCGCCCGCACCGGTTCCGCATGATGGCCGGGGGGCCGCACCAGGGCGAAGGCGCTTTTCGTTTCGCCCCTCACCACGCTCTCCACGGCAGCAATGGCATTGCCCGCCGCAGAGGTGGCTGCCGGAATGCTCTCCGGCGAGACGGCGGTGGTATCGCTGTCCAGCCAGGCGCGCTGCCCTTCCAGGGAGAAGATGTGGTCCAGATAGGTGGTGGTGTGGACACGGCCCAGTTGTTCGTAGGTGGCGCGCGGACCGGACTGGAACTGTACACCGGGGATGGGCTCCTGCTTGAGCAGGTCCATGATGGCGGAGAGCCGGCCGGGGTGTTCCGGGTAGTTCCATTTGAAATTCAGCCCACCGAGAATATTCCTTACCCGCTTTTCCACCCGGCTGGGCAGAAAGGGCAAATCCACTTGCGGATCATGGCCGAGCATTACCTCGTCATAAAACACGGTTACGCTGCGCGACGCTGCCACTCGTGACTCCCTCACTTGGTGTGTGTCCTCGGTTGATTCTCCGCGCAACCCCCCGCTTAACGCAACAACACAGCCTCAATGGCCGCTGATATCAGCACGCCAATAGCGCGCTAGGCGCCATGACGACTATGACACCCGGAAATGCTTGCGCAAATTATCATTCACCCAGCCACCCAATCGCTCACGGCCAATACTGTCGATAAAGTCCCGCACCTGTTCCGTATAGTCACGATCCTCTTCAAGAATATGGTGCAGCAGCCACTTCTCCAGCACCTGCAATAGCGGCTCTGCCACGTCGACGCCTTCTTCATGGCGACGCATCAGGGATTCGATGTGGAAGGTGAACTTTCGATGCAGGTGATGGTGGTCATCCAGGCCTTCATAACCGGCCCGCTCCATGAGTGCTTCCTCGAAGCTGAAATGGGATTCGGTGTAGTCCACCAGATCATAGAGGACCCGGGCCACGCCCATCTGGGCGTCGGGCTGGCCGGCCAGCCGGTCCAGATCATTGATGTAGTCGACGATACGACGGTGCTGCTGGTCGATCAGCAATATTCCCAGTTCGTAGTCGGGGCTCCATACGATGCGCATGATCTGTCTCCGGTTTGTGATGGATAGTTACGCTAGCAAGGGGTAGATCAGGCGATGTAGACATAGATCAATGTTTGAACACCGTAGGGGGAGGCCCGGATTCCAACCCTGGAAGGTCGCCCCTACAGACGGTAGGGGGTAAAAGCTGGATAATGGCGCCCCTAGCTCACCATTTCTTAACTCCGGTAGCCCCGCCATGGAAATCAACGTCAACTTCCTCGATAACCTTCGACTGGAAGCCAAGTTCGACGACTTCACCGTCATCACCGACCAGCCCATCCGCTACAAGGGTGATGGCTCGGCGCCCAGCCCGTTTGACTATTTCCTGGCGTCGTCGGCCATGTGCGCGGCCTATTTCGTGAAGGTGTACTGCAAGGCGCGGGATATCCCTACGGACAATATCCGCCTGTCGCAGAACAACATCGTCGACCCGGAGAACCGCTATAACCAGATTTTCCGCATTCAGGTGGAACTGCCGGAAGATATTTCCGACAAGGACCGCCAGGGGATTCTGCGCTCCATCGACCGCTGCACGGTGAAGAAGGTGATCCAGACCGGGCCGGAATTCCAGATCGAGGAAGTGGACAACCTGGACGAGGACGCCCAGGCGCTGCTGATGGTGACGCCGGATGAAGCGCATCGCACCTTTATCGAGGGCAAGGACCTGCCGCTGGAGCAGACCATCGCCAACATGAGCGCCATCCTCGAAGAACTGGGGATGAAGATCGAGATCGCCTCCTGGCGCAATATCGTCCCCCATGTGTGGTCCCTGCATATCCGCGATGCGGCCTCGCCCATGTGCTTTACCAACGGCAAGGGCGCCACCAAGGAAGCGGCGCTGTGCTCGGCGCTGGGCGAGTTTATCGAGCGGCTCAACTGCAACTTCTTCTACAACGACCAGTTCTTCGGCGAGGAGATCGCCAACAGCGACTTCGTCCACTATCCCGACGAGAAGTGGTTCAAGCCCGGCCCCAACGATGCGCTGCCGACAGAGATCCTGGACGACTACTGCCTGGGTATCTACAACCCGGAGGGGGAGCTGGGTGGCTCCAACCTGATTGATACCAACTCCGGTCGGGTGGACCGGGGCATCTGCTCGCTGCCCTTTGTGCGCCACTCCGATGGTGAGACGGTGTACTTCCCCTCCAACCTGATCGAAAACCTGTTCCTCAGTAACGGCATGAGCGCGGGCAACACCCTGGCCGAAGCCCAGGTGCAGTGCCTGTCGGAAATCTTCGAGCGGGCGGTGAAGAAGCACATCATCGAGGAAGAAATCACCCTGCCTGATGTTCCTGATGCCGTGCTCGCCAAGTACCCGGCGATTGTGGAAGGCATCCAGGCACTGGAAGAACAGGGCTTCCCGGTGCTGGTGAAGGATGCCTCCCTGGGCGGCCAGTTCCCGGTGATGTGCGTGACGCTGATGAACCCGCGCACTGGCGGGGTGTTTGCCTCCTTCGGCGCCCACCCGAGTTTTGAAGTGGCACTGGAGCGCAGCCTCACCGAGCTGCTGCAGGGCCGCAGTTTCGAGGGCCTCAACGATGTGCCGCCGCCCACCTTCAACAGCCAGGAAGTCACCGAACCCAACAACTTCGTGGAGCACTTTATTGATTCCACCGGGGTGGTGAGCTGGCGCTTCTTCAGCGCCACGGCGGATGAAGATTTCTGCGAGTGGGATTTTTCCGGAACCAATGACGAAGAGGCTGCGCGACTGTTTGCCATTCTCGACGATCTGGAAAAAGAGGCCTATGTGGCGGTGTACGATCAACTGGGTGCGCCGGCCTGTCGGATTCTGGTGCCGGACTTTTCCGAGGTCTACCCGGTGGAAGACCTGATCTGGGACAACACCAATATGGCCCTGGATTACCGGGAAGACATTCTCAACCTGCACCGCCTCAGCGACGACCAGCTCAGCCAGCTGACTGAGCGCCTGGAAGAAAGCCAGATCGACAATTACACCGACATCATTACCCTGATCGGTATCGAGTTCGACGAGAACACCGTGTGGGGCCAGCTCACCGTGCTGGAGCTGAAGCTGCTGATCAACCTGGCGCTACAGCGCCATGAAGAAGCCCTGGAACTGGTGGATATGTTCCTGCAGTTCAACGACAACACGGTAGTGCGCGGGCTGTTCTACCAGGCCCTGCGCGCGGTGCTGGAGATCACTCTGGATGACGAGCTGGAGCTGGATGATTATCTGGTTAACTTCCAGCGTATGTTTGGTAAGGACACCATGGAAGCGGTGGTGGGCTCAGTGAATGGCACGGTGCGTTTCCACGGCCTTACCCCCACCAACATGCAGCTTGAAGGACTGGAGAAGCACCAGCGTCTTATTGAAAGCTACAAGAAACTGCACGCTGCGAGGGCGGCCAAGGCGGGGCTAGCGTAACCAGCCCCCAATACCTATTACTGTAGGAGCTATGCTTGCATGGCGAACAAGCTTGCGGAAGGGTTCGCCATGCAAGCATAGCTCCTACGGTAGATGCATCCTCAAGCTATTACTTCGATCACCACCTTGCCCCGACAGCGACCCGTGCGGCTGCGATCATAGGCTTGCTGGCTCTGCGCCAGAGGAAAAACGCTGTCGATGATGGGGCGCAGTTTGCCGCTTTCCACCAGCTCCGAGAGGGTGTCCAGATCCCGTGTCCAGGATTCCACCACCACGGTGCCGCAGTGCTTTCCGAACACCCGGTAGAACGGTGTGATCAGCATGGAGCGGGTGTCACCGCCGGTGGAGATGAACCAGCCATCTTCAGCGATCAGGGCATCACAGGTGCGCGGGGATTCGTAGGAGGTCACGTCGAAGACCAGATCGAAGGAACCAGCGGTGTTCCGGTAGTCACCCTGGGTGTAATCGATGATCTCGTCGGCACCCAGTTCGCGAGCGAAGTCAGCATTGCGGCCACTACAGACCCCGGTAACGTGCAAGCCCATTGCCTTGGCAATCTGAACGGCAAAGGTACCGACCCCCCCGGAAGCGCCGATGATCAATACGCTTTTGCCGGCTTCCGCCTTGCCCTTACGCAGTCCCTGTAACGCCGTCTGTGCCGCCAACGGCATGGAGGCTGCCTGCTGGAACGTTAGCGACGGCGGCTTTTTGGCAATGCGCTTCTGGTCGATGCGCGTCAGTTCCGCCAGAGACGCGGTGCGCGGGCGCATATCCATGCCGTAAACCGCATCGCCGATCTCGAAGTCCCGCACCTTGCTGCCCTTGTCGATAATCACGCCGGCCAGATCGTCACCGAAGAAGGGCGGCAGCTTGTTAACCAGCAGGGGGGTAAACGCCACGGCCGCATGGTAGTTCAACTTCCAGTCCTTGGGGTTCACGGATGCCCCATGAACCTGCACCAGCACATCATTGGCTCCCAGGCGGGTGGGCGCAGAGATGGTGTTCAGGACCAATTCGGCAGACAGGCCCCAGCCTGATGTGGTGATCGCTTTCATGGATACGGCTCCGTGGTGAAATCAGCGAATTCAAGCTTAACAAAGGAGGGCGTGAAGGGAGCGGTCAGATAGCGCCAAGGGAGCGGCGGTTTGTGTCAATACAACGGCAAGCCAAGCATACGCTGCAATGCCGGTAACTACTTCAGGTATGAGAATGGGCTGAGCCGCGACGCAGCTTTCAGCCCGGATCCACCTTGCCGCGCAGGGATTTGGTTCTGCCGCGTTTGGTTTTGCTGTCCATGCGCCGTCGCTTGCTGCCCAGGGTGGGGCGGGTGGCCTTACGGCTTTTCTGTTCCACCGTCACGCTCTTGATCAACTGGGCCAAGCGGGCCAGGGCATTTTCCTTGTTCATTTCCTGAGTGCGAAACTGCTGTGCTTTTATCACCACCACGCCATCGCTGGTGATGCGCTGATCACTGAGGGCTAGCAGGCGTTCCTTGTAGCGTTCCGGCAGGGAGGAGGCGCGAATATCGAAGCGCAGATGAATTGCGGAGGCGACCTTGTTCACATTCTGGCCGCCGCTGCCCTGGGCGCGGATTGCCTGAAGGTCGATTTCCTGTTCCGCCAGGGACAGGTTGGGAGTGATTTGCAGCATGAGGGGTACTGTAGCGGCTTCGGGGAAAGAGGAGCAAGTGACGCCGCTGCATGAACGACCTCTCAAGGTGTGAACCCGAGTGCCGATGAGGAACGCCTGCAGCGTATTCGATACTGCTGCAGGCGTTTGCTTTAATTCTTCACATCCCGGTCATAGTTGAGCCG
Organism: Alcanivorax sp. IL2; assembly: GCF_047495475.1. Taxonomy (NCBI): domain Bacteria; kingdom Pseudomonadati; phylum Pseudomonadota; class Gammaproteobacteria; order Oceanospirillales; family Alcanivoracaceae; genus Alcanivorax; species Alcanivorax sp. IL2. The sequence goes on from NZ_CP179932.1 coordinate 573,621, forward strand.
CTTGGCCGCATCCAGGGTCAGCAACTGCATGAAGGCCTTGGTTTCGGAATCCGAGCCGGTAGGCGTATTACCGTCACCACCGCCAAAGACATACTGCGGCACCTTGCGCTGGGCGAAGGCTTCAGCCCAGATTTTCTGGATTTCGATTTCCGCATCCAGCTTCTGCGCCAGGGCGTTATCCGCCTGCAGCACCGCTTTCTTCTGGTAGGCTTCTGCATCGGCCAGGGTACGACGGGTTTCCGCTTCGATGCGCGCTTTTTCCAGGTTGACCTGGGCGGTCTGTTTGTCGATTTCCGCCTGTTCCTGTTTTTTCTGCGCTTCGGTAATGGCCAGCTGTTTCTCGGTCTCCGCTTCCGTGGTGCGCTGGATCTGGTCCACCTTGGCCTTGGCCTGACGCTCCGCCACTTCCCGCTCACCGCGGGCGATGGCCAGCAACCGCTGCTCTTCTTCCTGCACCCGTTGCTCGCGGGCAATAGCACGGTCGGCTGAGGCTTTCTGCTTGAGTTGCATACGCTCTACAAAACGCTGGTTCGGGTCCATCTGGGTGATACGGGCTTCCACTACTGAAACCCCGTAATCGATAAACCTCTGGGATTTGCGCCGCGGAATACCGGTATCATCGAGCATCTTTCGCACCACAAACACCACTTTGGAGTCGTCGCCGTAATCTTTCTGTTGGGTGCCCAAGGCGACATTGGCGCTGCCTTTGACTTCGTTGACCCGTTTTTCGCTGATCTCTTCGCGACGAACAATATAGATGCCATTGATCATCTGGTTTTCGAACTCGGTGTTGAACTCGGTACGACCACCGGAGTAATACTCTTCAGCGCTCATCAACGACGCATTGGCCTGCAAGGTTTCCTTGAAAGCCGGAATCAGTGCCGTACGCAGCAAGTTTTCCGGGTTGCGGTATTCATGAGCCAGTTGCAGGAAGCTGTCCTTGTCGGTGGGGATGGTAAAACGCACGGTAGCCTGTGCATCAGCGTCAACCTGATCAAGGAACATGATGTTCTGGGGTGGCAGTGCGGCTGACGTTTCAGAACTTTCTACTTCCACATAGGCAAGATCTTCCGTGCCGCCCTTTACCGCCTGAACGGTCAGCGCGCGCTTCCAGGAATTCCAGCGACCGAAGAAAAAGAACTGGTAACCCACATCGGACACCACCTGTTCCTGACCGGTGATGGTGCGCACGTGATACACATAGCCAGGCTCGGCATAGAAGATGGATTTGTTCGCCACAAACACCAGTACCAGCACAGCGATGACCGTGCCAACCAATCCCGGCAAGGGTAATACACCCTTGAGCTTGTCCTTGAGCATGATTTTCCCCCAGAGAGTCAATGTGAAAGGGGAATATTTTAGTGAGCATTCCGGGAAAGAATAGTGGGCAATGTCTTACATTTGCGATCTTGCGGATAGAAGGGGAAAGCGTGACAGGGCGCGGAACAAGAGTCTGATGAGCGAGGGATCAGTTGCGAAAACCCTGACGTGCCGGCTTGTCGCAACTGGTACCTCGTTACTCGCGATTCACCCCACCGGCACCGCAAAGTGAATCATCGCATGCACCTGCAGCTCACCAACAAGGAAGCCGAGTAACGCCCCCACGGTAATCAAAATCCATTCATCCTGCTGGAAGGCCGGCCTGAGTAATCCCTCGAATTCCTCTTCGGTAAGCTCCTGCATTTTTTCTACCATGAGGTTCTTCAGGTCCATGGCTTCTTCGGCATAGGCTTCCATGTGGGTGAGCGTTTCCGGCAGGTGCTGCATCACCTTCTCGGACACGGAGCGCTTCATTTCCTGATACCGGGTGCTGCCCACGGCGAACACCACCAGCGGCTTGGCCAGGCCGGCCTGTTCATCCATGGTGCGCTGCACCTGTTTCTGGACCAGGCCGAACAACCGGTCGGACATGGGGCCAGTCAGGATGGCGCCGATCACCGCCGCCGGAGTAACGATCTCCGTGGCCACCAGTTCCCCATAACGCGCTGCCACCTGTTTGCGGCGGCGCAGGAACAGGCCCTGCCATTCGAACAGCCCCAGATAACGCACCGGCTGTTTCGGGTTGAAGATCATCTTCAACGCCAGCCAGTCGGTAAACCAGCCGGTGAACAGACCAAACAACGGAATCACCCAGATGTTATGGGTAAACGCCCAGACGATGGCCTGAACAATACCGATGGCAAAACCGAAATAGATGCCGGAGTTACGAATGAACTTGAATTCCACATGACCGGCTTCCAGAAACACCCGGTTAAGCAGTTCCTTGTCGCGCACCAGCGCGCTGGTGACCAGATCCTTGAGATCGAACACCCGGGTAATGTTGCTTTTGATATCCGTCATGATCTGCTCGACCATGTGCGGCGCTTCATTCTGGATACGCTGGATCAGCAGGTTCTTCACGGATTCCGGGGCGGACTCCCATAGCCCTGGCTGGTACTCGGCAGCGACCTCGCGGGTAATGTCTTCCACCGCGCGAATCAGCGGATCGCGAATCTCGGCAGCCACCCGCTGGGGGTCCAACTTATCGAACACATCTTCAGGTTTGAGTAAGCGCTCCATCATCAGATCGCAGGCCACGCTCGCCATGGTGGCGGCCTTGCGCGGTACGATACCCTGCCAGCCCAGAAAGGGTCGCCAGCCCACAAACTTCAGTGGTTTGAACATCATTTTGATGGCCACCACCTTGGTGTAATAACCAATGGCAGCGGCCACAAACGGCATGGCCAGATAGAGCAGCCAGTTGGCCTGAAGGTCCGCCAGAATCAGATTGGGATCGGTAATCACAGGCTACTCCTCACTCACTGCGGCTTCGCTCAACAACGCCCACACCTTGCTGCCCACCGGGCTGATGTGGAGAGTTTCACGGCGTACTTTCAATTTCGGGGAGTGCGCCTTCAGCGCCGCTTCCGCCTTGCGATAATCACTGTCGCCTTCCAGCAGTTCGTAATCCGTGCGCCGCTCCTCACTGAACCCGGATGCCACCACCAGGCCACGGGCAAACAGACGGCTAAGGTAAAAGGCGATGAAATCCGTACATTGGATACCGGCAGCCCGCCCAATGTTGGAATGTCGGTGCAACACTTCCCCGCGGGACAGGCGACCACCGGTGAACAGCGTCAACATGGGAAACCCACTGCCATCGGACAGGGCGGCCAGCAAGCGGGCTTCGTCGGCCGTGGTGCCGGCCAGAACCTGGCTGATCAGCATGGCGCGAGCCTGCTCCTGGCTCTGTTCCATGGACACTTCCAGCAACTGCTGAAAACTGTCGGCCGCGCCCCCCAGACTGCCGGGCGGTTCCAACCCTTCCAGGCGATGTTTCAGCCCCTGCAGGACATCCTGTTCCACCTGATGGAGGCGTTCATCGGCACGCTGCACCGGTGGTAACTGATACAACAAATGCTGTATTCGCGCCCGCAGGGCGGCGGGCGAGAGTGGGGAATCAGACACGGTTGTTTCCTGTTCTTATTGTGGTTTCGGGTCTTGCTGGCTTACCGATGTTTCCCGATATCGCCGGAAATAAACAAAGACCGCTTTATTATTGAGTGTGCTCGGTTTTCATTTTAGTGCAAGTTACTGTCCGTATGTTTTACGCAACGCCATGGATTCACGGCCGTTCGCGTAAAGTCATGACGCGTTCGCGCAGGTCATCCGCACGTACCTGTTCCGGTGCCACCGCGTCCCCCACCGCCAGTTTGATCCGCGACCAGAAGCGGCGCGGCAGCCGGGTGAGGGCCTTGCCCCCCTTGTGGCTGAAAAAACTGCCCCACAGACCGGACAGGGCCATGGGAATCACCGGCACTGGATAATCGGCGACAATCTTTTCAATCCCGGCGCGAAATTCGGCCACCTCGCCGTCGTCGGTGAGCTTGCCTTCCGGGAAGATGCACACCACTTCGCCTGCCTCCAGCTCCTCACGGATGCGCACGAACGCACGCTCATAAATCGCCGGATTGCGGATTTTGGAATCGATGGGGATGGTCTTGCCGGTACGGAAAATATAGTTGAGCAGTGGCATGTCATAGATGGGCTTGAACATGACAAAGCGCACCGGACGACGGATGGCCCCGGCCAAAAGCAGGGCATCCACATAGCTCACATGGTTGCACACCAGCATGCAGGGCCCTTCGTCGGGAATATGCTCCATGCCATGGTGTTTCACCCGGTACATGGTGTGGGTCAGCATCCACACCAGCAGGCGAATGAGAAATTCCGGCACCACCGTATAGATGTAGCTGGCCACCAGCACATTGGCCAACGCCAGCGCCAGGAAGAACTGCGGCACGGTCAGTTCCAGCACACCCACCAGCACGATGCCGGCCACTGCCGACCCCACCATCAACAGGGCATTGAGAATGTTGTTGGCGGCGATGATTCGCGACAGGTGCTTGGGATTGCTGCGGTGCTGGATAAAGGCGAACAGCGGCACAATATAAAAGCCGCCAAACACACCGATGCCAAGCAAGTCCATCAGTACCCGGTAGCCACCGGCCTGTTGCAGAAAGCCGGCGATATCTACCTGGCCATTGCCTTGCAGCCCGGCATAGGAAAAGAACAGATCCACCCCGAACACGCTCAGGCCGATGGAACCCAGCGGCACCAGCCCCAGCTCTACCCGTTTGCCGGACAGCTTTTCACAGAGAAAAGAGCCCAGCCCGATGCCGATGGAAAAGGTGCCAAGCAGCACGGCGTAGAGACCGTCGGTACCCAGCAGGTAGTCGTCCACGTAGACCTTGAGCTGGGTGGTATAGGCGGCGCCGAGAAACCAGAACCAGGAGATCCCCAGCACGCACATCCAGACAGATTTCACTTCCCGGGCATAGCCAACGATATGCCAGGTTTCCTTCCACAGGTTCCAGTTTATTTTCAGGCCATAGTCCGCCGCCGGTGCCGAGGGAATGCCACGTGCGGCCAGGTAGCCAAGCAGGGCCAGCCCCACCACCGTGATCGCCACCACACCATCACCCACGCCATCCATCTTCAACAACACCCCGGAAATCGAACCCAGCAGAATGGCCAGGAAGGTGCCCATTTCCACCAGCGCATTACCGGATACCAGTTCCTTGTCATCCAGCTGCTGGGGAATGATGGAGTATTTGATGGGCCCGAAGAAGGTGGACTGCAGGCCCATACAAAACAGGACGCCAAGCAGGAAATACACCGCGTCGAAAAAGAAGCCCACCGCGGCGGCGGACATGATGCAGACTTCCACGAACTTGATCTTGCGGACCAGCGACGCCTTGTCGTATTTATCCGCCACCTGACCCGCTAGCGCGGAGAACAGGAAGAAGGGCAGGATAAACAGGGCCAGAGCGACGTTATTAAGGGTGTTGACGCTGACGGCCGTGACCGCCCCGGAGGCAATCAACAGTATCAGTGCCTGGCGAAACACGTTGTCGTTGAACGCTCCGAGAAACTGGGTAAAGAAGAAAGGCCCGAAGCGGCGTGACGCCAGCAGAGAGAACAACCCTTTTTTCATTTTGTCGCCTTTTCATTCTTATTTCAGGAGAAACGGCAAGCCGCCTGAAGACTGATCGTTGCGCGCTGAAAATCCGGGCGCGGCTGTTGTGTTAACAATTACCAGTAGCTGTGATTCGCATTGTCGCTTGTTACTTTCCCGGCCAGCTATTCAGATAATGCTCCAGCAATGAATCCAGCATGGCCTGTTCATCCACATCCCCGGCCACATCCAGTTTGTTTTCCGCCGCCAGTACGGCAATACCGTGGACGCTGCTCCACAGCGTCCGCGCAGCCAGGTGAATCGCCGGGCCGGATTGGCCGTCGGCCAGTCGGGCCACTTGTTGCTCCACCTGGGCAAACAACCGGGCGGTGCGCTGCAGATACCAGTCCGGTACCGGCGCCGCCTTCTGCATGCGATGCATGAAGACCATCTGCCACAGGGCGGTCTGCTCCCGGGCAAGATCCAGGTAAGCGCTGGCCATGTGGTGCAGGGCCTGCTGCGGGGAGACGGTTTTGCCGGTTTCCATATCCGCCAGCAGGGCATCCAACGTGGCCGCGTTGGCATGCAGAATCAGGTCATCAAGATTGGCGAAAACGTGATACAGCATACCCGGGGTATAACGGATGCGCTCTGCCACCTTGCGCACACTGAGTTTCGCCAGCCCCTGTTCCGCCACCAGTTCGCGCACCGCATGAACGGCCAGCGCCTGCAGTTCCTCGCGGCTGTGTTGGTTACGACGTGCCACCGGTATTCCTTATTGCTGATGCCATTTTCCGCATGGACCTTGTGGGAGCGATCGCTCGACCCATCCCACAGATGATCTGATTCAGGACGGTTGCAACCTGGCCAGAATCACCCGCGCCCGCTCGGCCTGACTGTCACCGATGCCGGCATCGGCCATGCGCCTGTCCAGACTGTCGATCTGACCATCGCCTGTCTGCCAGTCACAGTGAATCTCACTGTGCCACAACAGACGGCATTCTTCCTGCCGTTGTTGGATTTGCTGCAGCGTCTGCTTGCTGTCGCTGAGCCGTTCGGCAAGACCGCGCCCCTGAGCATCCCGATTCTGACTCTGCCCGAAAAGCGCTTCCTGGGTTCTGGCCAGGGACTGTTCGTGGCGCAGGGTTTTCAACTGGTCTGCCGCTTGCTGGATGAAACGTTGGTATTCCGCTTCCTGCTGGTTGAGGGCAATGCCCTGTTGTTCCAGGCGCGCCTGCTGCTGTTCCAGGTCCGCCAGCCGTTTGCCGATATCCAGAGCCAGCGCATCCTCGCTGGCGGCCAGAGCCTGGCGGGCACCATCTTCGTAGTAGCCTATCTGACCAAGCAACTCGTCGCTGCGGCGGCGGTTAAGTTTTTGCTCAGCCATCAACCGCGCCAGCTGTCGGCGGGCATCACGCAGGGACTGTTCCGTTTCATAGAGCTGCTGATCGAGCAACAGCATGTCGTTGGCATTGACGATCTGTTCCATGCTGACACGGGCCTGGCCGCGCATCAGGGTTTTCAGTTTGTTCCAGGCGGTCGCCATGATGATTCTCCAGAGTTTGGTCGTTATCCAGGGGCCTGACAAAACCTTGGGGGTTTTCCCAGGCCGGCGTCAGGCGTTCTTCACTCCGTGTATTCCTTGAGCAGGCGCTCGGTCTTCGCCTCACTGATGCGGTTGATCAGTCGCCGGGCTTCGTGGTCGTCGCGCAGGGTCTTGGCCAGGGTGATGGTGGAGCCCACCACGAACATGATGCCCATCACCAGGTAGCCCTTGATCCACAGGTCCGTGGGCAACCAGACGATACCCAGAACCATCAGGCCCAGGCTGATGCCGAAGGCCGCTTTCACGTAGAACAACCAGCCGCCGGAATGACGTTGAATCGCGCTCTCGTCCATGGGGTTTCCCTCTCGGTTTGTGTTGTTGTTTGTTTAACGATGTTTAATAAACAACATTGCTAAACATCGTTCAACAAAGAGGGTGTTACCGATTATGTGGCGGGGTGTTCAATAGGGGGAAGCGCGATAAATCAGGTACCACCCGGGCGGCGGCCTACCGGGCGAGCCGGGTTGCCGGCGACAATGGTCCAGGGTTCCACGTCCCGGGTCACCACGGCCCCCATGCCGACCACCGCATGATCGCCAATGGTGACCCCATCGACGATGCCGGCCCTGGCCCCGATCCACACATCCCGACCGATGCGGATCCCCTTCGAGGTCACCGGCTGCTCGCGGACCAGTCGGTTCGCGTCCAGTCCGTGGTTAAACGCATAGAGGGTGCAGTAAGCGGCAATGCGGCTGTCGTCGCCGATCTGGATGCCCGCGGCACCGCCATCCAGGGTCACATGATGGTTGAGGCTGACCCGTTCGCCCAGGCGGATCGGGCCATGAATGACGCAATCTGCAGCGATCTGGCAGCCATCAGCCACGATAATGTCGCGACCAGGCTCAGCCAACAGTACCGCCTGGGGCGCCACAAAACAGTCCTGCCCGAAACGAACGGTTTCCAGCGCCATCAGGCTTTGCTGGATATCCCGCTGCCAGGGCTCTGCCCAGGCACGGTGCTTCGCTTTCAGGCGACCGTACAGCCAGGGCATGTAGGCCAGGCGTTTTTTATGTTGTTCGCGGTAGTCGTCTTCGGTCATTCCCTCGTCACTCCCTGCGTAGGAGCAGCGCTTGAGCCGCGAATCGTACTTGGGAAGGCCTTCTCGCAAGCAGATTCGCGGCTCAAGCGCCGCTCCTACAATTAACAATATGAGTTTAGCAGCCAGCCCGGAATGCAGTAGCATTGGCCGCACATCATAAGGAGAACACGGTATGAAACAGCTTGGGGTTCTGGCGGGGTTACTGATAGTAAGCATGGTGAGCGGCTGCAAGACCATGGAAGCCGCCATGCCCTGGGTGGACATGGGCAACCAGATGGCCAAGAACGCCGGCTACGACACCGACTCGAAACTGGCCGCCGGCATCAAGGAAGCCCTGATCACCGGCACCGACCGGGCCAGCACCCAGCTCTCCCAGACCGGGGCATTCAATCTGAAGCTGCCCGCGGCCGCCCAGCCAGTTGCCGATACCCTGCGCCAGTTCGGTTTCGGCAGCTATGTGGATAAGGTGGAAACGGCCATGAACCGTGGCGCGGAGCAGGCGGTGGCGGAAGCGGCACCGGTGTTCAAGCAGGCCATCACCAGCATGAGCGTCAATGATGCCCTGGGAATTATCCGTGGCGGTGATACCGCGGCCACCGCCTATTTTCGGGGTGAGACCGAAAGCAGCCTGCGCCAGCGCTACCAGCCGATTGTGGAAGACAACCTGAAAAAGACCGGCTTCTACGACCAGTATAAAAGCCTGCTTGCGGTGTACGATAAGTTACCACTCACTAACAAGCCCAGTATGAACCTGGAAAGCTACGTCATCGACAACAGCATGGACGAACTCTACACCCGCATCGGCGAACAGGAATCCCTGATCCGCCAGAACCCCATGCAGCAGGGCAGTGCCCTGATCGGTGCGGTGTTTGGTTCAGGCCAGGGCGGGTAAAAAAGCGGGGGGCGGCCGTAGGAACGTCGCTACGCTCCTACGCCATAGGTTGGTTACGCCACCTGCGCTGCCGTGAGCAGGGCAAAGCGATTCAGGATGGTGCGGGCATCATCGCATTCGCGCACTTCCGGCAGATGACTATCCACTTGTTGCTGGGTGAGTCCCTCACCACGCAAGGCCTGCAGGTAGGCGCGCATCACATCGGCGCTGAATTCCGGATGAAACTGCACCCCCCAGACCCGCTCTCCATAGCGGAAGGCCTGACAGGCATCGTGGCCGTTGCTGGCCAGGACCATGGCGCCGGGGGGCGGAGTCAGTACTGACTGACGATGCACCACTTGTGCCCACGGATGTCCGGCGATGGCGCCTAACAGGGCATCCTGTCGTCCGGCACCGGTCAACCGCAGGGCAATAGTGCCCACTTCCAGACCCATGGGGTTATCCGCCACTTCGCCACCCAGGGCGTGAGCCAACAGCTGGTGGCCAAAACACAGCCCCAGGACCGGCACTTGCACCGCCTCGTGAACCAGGGTGTATAACCAGCGCATCAACGTCCGCATCCATGGCGCCTGATCGGTGACCATGGCGTGGGAACCGGCAATGACCACGCCCGCCAGCTCGCTCAGGGCAGGAAACGGCCCCCCCTGTTCCGCATCAATGACCATGACATCGGTGACCGACCCCAGTCCCTGGTGTATCCAGGCCTCGAAGTCACCGTAATGGGCGCTGATCTGCGGGAAGGTGCTGCCGGTCTTGATGATGGCAATGGGTTTGCTCTGATTCATGGCCTGTCCACCGTACTGTCCTTGTCTGGTTTCCTTTATACAGAGCAAGGGCTGTACCAACTTTTGAGGAACAAGTTGAAAGTTCAAAGTTGCAAAGCGCGGGCCTGTTCTGGTGCCAGCCGATTATCACTGGAGCCGCGCCGTAAGGGATAGAAAAAGCCACCTTTTTCAGGACCCGGTTCTGTCGTTTTTTCGCGTTGCGGCGCGGCGAAAGTGCCTAATGGTTAGCGGATGCCTCTATCGCGCCTTTCAACTTTAAACTTTGAACTTTCAACTCAACTCCCGATGCCGCGGGCAGGTGGTGAGGTGATCGTTGACCATGCCGGTGGCCTGCATGAAGGCATAGACGATAGTAGGGCCGACAAATTTGAAGCCACGTTTTTTCAGCGCCTTGCTCATGGCTTCAGCCACCGGGGTAACGGCGGGTACCTCCTTGAGGGTGTGGAAATGATTGATCTGCGGGCTACCATCGACAAAGTCCCAGAGGAAATCGCTCAAGGTCAGGCCCTCGTCACGCAGGGCCAGATAGGACCGGGCGTTGCCGATGGTGGCAGCCACTTTCAGACGGTTGCGGATAATCCCCGCATCCTGGAGCAGGGCGGCTACCTTGCGGTCGTCATAGCGAACGATCTTTTCCGCGTCGAAACCGTCGAATACCTTGCGATAGTGCTCACGCTTGCGCAGCACGGTAATCCAGCTCAGGCCGGCCTGGGCACCTTCCAGGTTCAGGCATTCGAACAGGGCCCGATCATCGTATTCGGGAACCCCCCATTCATGGTCGTGGTAGTGCTGGTAGAGCGGGTCATCCCCGCACCAGGGACAGCGGTCGTTCATCTCTTTTCTCTTCCGTTGTTGCACAGTCAAAAGACGCTTGGTAATCGGCCAGGGTCTGGCCCGCACGTACCGGGTAGCTGTCTTCCAGGGTCTGCAGGATAACGATGCGATCCACCCGAAAATGGCGGAAGCCGCCGCGCAGTTCACACCAGCCCGCCAGGGTCCAGCAGTGGCCCCAGAAGTATAGTCCCAGAGGCCAAATCACTCGCCGGCTATGTTGATCCTGCAGATCCCGGTAATGCAGGCGTACCTTCGCCCGTTCGGCGATGGCCTGCTGCAACGGATCGAGCATGGCGCCCAGCATGCGCCGCTCCGGTAGCGGCGGGGCGCTCACCGGTGGCGTCATGGCGCGCAACTGGGCCGGCACCGCCATGGCCAGCTTTTCCTGTACCGCCGCCAGGGCTTGCGCCTGGCGCCGGCCGGCCCAGCCCTGGGCCATGGCCAGACCGGTGAGCAGGGCCTGCCATTCCTCCACGCTGAACATTAACGGCGGCAGCTGATAGCCCTCCAGCAACGCATAGCCTTTACCCGCCTGGGAATAGATGGGCACGCTACTGGCAGAAAGGTGATCGATATCCCGATAGATAGTCCGTTCCGATACCGCCAATCGCTGCGCCAATGTCTGGGCGGTGGTCCACTGGCTGGCACCGATAATCTGCACGATCTGAAACAAGCGTTCCGCGCGTCGCATGCTCTTTCCCTGTTATCGCACTGGTTATGCCACTCTGGCCATCGACATTACCCGAGCCGGCCTGGTGCGTCATTCTACCGGTTCACTCCTGACACCCTGCTGTCAGTAGTCGTCCGGCCAGCGGTATCACCGGCCCGGTCGGCCCGGTATACTTGGCGCCTTTCGCGGCAATCGAACTCGAACAACAGGATTCAGCATGGCGGAACAACCGCAGACGGATATTTTGACCTTCCAGGGCCTGATTCTGGCCCTGCAACAGTACTGGGCCGAACAGGGGTGCGTGGTCGTACAACCCCTGGATATGGAAGTGGGCGCGGGTACCTTTCACCCCTCCACCTTCCTGCGCGCCATCGGCCCGGAAAACTGGAACAGTGCCTATGTGCAGCCTTCCCGCCGGCCCACCGATGGCCGCTACGGGGAAAACCCAAATCGGCTGCAGCACTATTACCAGTTCCAGGTGGTACTGAAACCGTCCCCGGACAATATTCAGGAGCTGTATCTGGGTTCCCTGCGGATGCTGGGTTTTGATCCGCTGGTCCACGATATCCGCTTCGTGGAAGACAACTGGGAATCACCCACTCTGGGTGCCTGGGGTCTGGGTTGGGAAGTGTGGCTCAACGGTATGGAAGTCACCCAGTTCACCTACTTCCAGCAGGTTGGCGGCATCGACTGCTACCCGGTCACCGGCGAGATCACTTATGGTCTGGAACGTCTGGCCATGTATATCCAGGGCGTGGATTCGGTCTACGACCTGGTCTGGTCCGACGGCCCGTTCGGCAAGGTCACCTACGGTGACGTGTTCCTGCAGAACGAAATCGAGATGTCCACGTTCAACTTCGAACACGCCAACGTGGATGAACTGTTCAAGCAGTTCGACCTGTTCGAGGGCGAATCCACCAAACTGATCGAGGCCGGCCTGCCGTTGCCCGCCTATGAGTATGTGCTGAAAGCCTCCCATACCTTCAACCTGCTGGATGCCCGCAAGGCCATCTCCGTCACCGAACGTCAGCGCTTTATTCTGCGTGTGCGCACCCTGGCCCGGGCCGTGGCCCAGGCCTACTTCGACAAGCGGCGTTCGCTGGGCTTCCCCATGGCGGATGCCAGCATCCGCGAGGAAGTGGAGGCGGAATTGAAAAAGCAGGATGAAAAGGCCGCAAAGCAGGCCGCCAAAAAGAAGGGGAAGCAATAATGTCCCGGGATTTGCTGATTGAACTGGGCACCGAAGAACTGCCCCCCAAGGCGCTGCCCACTCTGAGTGCGGCGCTGACGGAAGAATTTGTCCGCCAACTGGATGAAGCCGGTCTCAACCACGGTGAGGTAGAAAGCTTTGCCGCCCCGCGCCGTCTGGCTGTGCTGGTGCGTGGCCTGGATGACAAGCAGGCCGATCGGGATATCGAACGCCAGGGTCCGGCCGTGCAGGCCGCCTTCGACAAGGACGGTAACCCCACCAAGGCCGCGCAAGGGTTTGCGTCTTCCCTGGGGCTGACCGTGGACCAGCTGGGTCGTCAGGACACCGGCAAAGGGGAGCGCCTGGTGGCGCAGATCACCGAGAAAGGCAAACCCGCCGCTGAATTGATTCCCGACTTCTTTGCCCAGGCGGTACAGAAGCTGCCGATCCCCAAGCGCATGCGCTGGGGCAAACGCAAGGTCCAGTTCGTGCGCCCGGCGCACTGGCTGGTGGCCCTGTTCGGTGATGAGGTGGTGCCCTTCGAGCTGCTGGATCTGCACGCCGGGCGCACCAGTTACGGCCACCGTTTCCATGCCCCCGGCGCCATCGAGCTGGCTACCGCCAGCGACTACGCCGAGCGCATGGAAAAAGACGGTCATGTGATCGCCGACTTCGCTCGCCGCAAGGCGATGATTGAAGAACAGGCCATCGCCGCCGGCAAGGAAGCCGGTGGTACCGCGCAGATCGACCCGGATCTGCTCAATGAAGTCACCGCCCTGGTGGAATGGCCACTGGCGCTGATGGGTAGCTTCGACGACGACTTCCTGCGTGTGCCCCAGGAAGCGCTGATCAGCGCCATGGAAGAGCACCAGAAATATTTCTCGGTGCTCGATGCCAACGGCAAGCTGATGCCGCGCTTCATCACCATCAGCAATATCCAGTCCAAGGATCCCCAGCAGGTGATCCACGGCAACGAGAAGGTGATTCGCCCGCGCCTGGCGGATGCGGCCTTCTTCTACGACAACGACTGCAAGAAGACCCTGGCCCAGCACGGCAAGGGGCTGGCCAATGTGGTATTCCAGCAACAGCTGGGCACCGTGGCTGACAAGTGCGCACGTATTGGCGCACTGGCCGCCATTATCGCCGAGCAAATCGGAGGCGATGCCGAACAGGCCAAGCTGGCTGGTGAGCTGAGCAAGGCGGACCTGAACAGCGAAATGGTCGGTGAGTTCGACACCATGCAGGGCATCATGGGTTTCTATCTGGCGCGCCTGGAAGGCCAGCCGGAGGAAGTGGCCCAGGCCCTGTACGAGCAGTACCTGCCGCGTTTCGCCGGCGACAAGCTGCCGCAGAGCAAGACCGGTATGGCCGTGTCTCTGGCCGACAAGATCGATACCCTGGTGGGCATCTTCGGCATCGGCCAGAAGCCCAGCGGTACCAAGGACCCCTACGCCCTGCGTCGGGCTACCCTGGGTGTGCTGCGTATCATCATCGAAAACCAGCTTGATGTGGACCTTCACCATCTGCTGGAAAAAGCCGGTGATCAGCTGGAGCTGCGTATCAACCGCGCCGAGGCTGCTGAAGCCTTCGAGTTCATCAAGGGTCGCTACCGGGCCATCTACCAGGAGCAGGGCATTGCTACACCGGTGATCCTGTCGGTACTGGCCATCGACGATGCCTGTCGCAAGCCGCTGGATTTCGACCGCCGGGTGAAAGCCGTGGCCGCCTTCCAGCCTCGGGAAGAAGCCCAGGCCCTGGCCGCCGCCAACAAGCGGGTGTCCAATATCCTCGCCAAGCTGGATCAGGCACCGCCGGAGGAAATCGATGGGGCTCTGCTGGAAGACGAGGCCGAGCAGACCCTCACCGATCTGGTGGTGGCCAGCTACGAGCAGTCCGAACCGCTGCTTGAGAAAGGGGACTATCAAGGCGTGCTGGAAATGCTGGCTGAGCTGCGCAAGCCGGTGGATGCCTTCTTCGACACCGTCATGGTAATGGCGGACGACGAGGCCGTGCGCAACAACCGCCTGGCCCTGCTGGCCTTCCTGCGCGACCTGTTCCTGAATGTGGCGGATATCAGTCTGCTGCAGGAATGACGAACAGCTAGACGCAACACGAGAAAAAACGAGGCCGCTTCCAAGCGGCCTTTGTTTATCCCGTAGGCGCGTCGCTGGCGGCACGATACCGGTTGCTTCTTGGTAATCTGTAACCCTCTCGCCATGCAAGCATGGCTCCTACGAACATGATTGGTATTGGGCAAGAAAGGCATGAACAAACTCATCATCCTCGACCGAGACGGTGTCATTAACGAAGACTCCGACGCCTATATCAAAACCTTGAACGAGTGGATTCCATTACCGGGCAGCATTGACGCCATCGCCCGTCTCAGCCGGGCAGGCTATACCGTGGTGGTGGCCACCAACCAGTCCGGTATTGCCCGTGGCTACTTTGATGTGGCGACACTGGATGCCATGCATGAACGGCTGGCAGATCTGGTTCGTGCAGCGGGCGGCGAGATCGGCAAGGTGTTTTATTGCCCCCACGGCCCGGACGATGGTTGCGACTGCCGCAAGCCCGCTCCCGGCCTGATCGACCAGATTGTTACCGAGTATGGCGATGTCACCGGCACGCCCCTGATTGGTGATAGCCTACGGGACCTGGAAGCCGGGGTAGCCCGTGGTTGCCAACCTGTACTGGTATTAACCGGAAAGGGCGCCAAGACACAGAACAAGGGCTTGCCGACTACGCTGGGCCATGTCGATATCTACGACTCCCTGGCGGATTTTACAGATCATATTTTGAAGGATTAGGCATGACCCAGCACACGCATTATTCGCTGCCCATCAAGATACGCAGCATTCTGTTTTTTGTGCTGTATAACCTGGCCGGCATTATCCACAGTGTTTTCTGCGTACTGGTTGGCCCCTTCCTTCCCTACCGCCGTCGCTATAATTTCGTCAATCTGTGGACCGGCTTTGCCATGTGGCTGCTGCAGCGGCTTAACGGCGTGCGCATTCAGGTGGAAGGGCGTGAGAATCTGCCTCCAGGGGCTTTCGTAGTCTTGGCGAATCACCAGAGCAGTTTCGAAACCTTTTATATGCAATTGCTGATCAGACCACAGGCCACCGTACTCAAGCGCGAGTTACTGTGGCTGCCTTTTTTCGGCTGGGGTCTGGCCTTGCTAAAACCGATTACCATCAATCGCAGCAATGGCAGTGCGGCACTAAAATCTGTACTGCAGCAAGGCAAGCAACGCCTGCAAGCTGGCATTCCCGTGGTGATTTACCCGGAGGGTACACGCCAGGCACCGGGCACCCTGGGTAAATTCAATCATGGTGGTTCCATGCTGGCGTGTCAGGCTGGCGTCCCGGTTGTGGCCATTACCCATAACAGCGGCAATTGCTGGCCCGCCCGTTCCTGGATGCGCCTGCCTGGGACGATTACCTTACGCATCAGCCCGCCGATTAACAGTGACGGTAAAAAGGCTAAACAGGTTACCGAAGAAGCAGAAAACTGGATTCACCAGCATTACCCTCAATAGTTTTAAAATCGTTTTTTTATTGTCCATCTATCACGAGTTTAATTGCCTTTCCCCGCTAAAATAACTAGAGTTTGTGCCGCTGTTAATCATCGATAACAAGGGCTACTCAATGAGCATTAATCTTGATGAACTTTCCGTTGATGAACTGGAAAAACTGATCAAGCAAGCGGAAACCGCACTGGACAAGAAGCGCAAGGCAGAGCTGAAAAATGCTCAGGCGGTACTTGAGAAAATGGCCAAGGATCTGGGCGTCTCTCCGGAAGCATTGCTGAAGGATACCGCCGGCAAAAAGAAAACCACCCGCAAAAAAGCCGCCAAGAAGAAAACCGGTGTGCGTCGTCCGGCCAAGGTGAAATACCGCGATCCGAACGATAGCAGCAACACCTGGACCGGCCGCGGCAAACGTCCGTTGTGGCTGCAGGGCGCACTGGAGAAGGGCGCCAAGCTGGAAGATTTCGCGGTCGAGTAAACAACAACGTTTACCCGATACGCGACAAAAAAAGCGAACCGTAAGGGTTCGCTTTTTTTATCTGCTTATTTCAGGCTAGCCCCTTAACCCCGCCGGTAACCGGTTATTCGGCAGTGTGCCTTCCTGGCCAACCGATGCCGTGAGTCCCTGACAGGCCGGAATCAAAACCGTCACTATTGCCAATAGCAAAAGGCCAGTGAGACCCGTCAGCGGTA
Organism: Alcanivorax sp. IL2; assembly: GCF_047495475.1. NCBI lineage: Bacteria > Pseudomonadati > Pseudomonadota > Gammaproteobacteria > Oceanospirillales > Alcanivoracaceae > Alcanivorax > Alcanivorax sp. IL2. The sequence continues at coordinate 590,295 of NZ_CP179932.1, forward strand.
AATGGCTTAACAGCTTTGCCCTGCGACGCTTATCGCTACGGTAATCCTTTTCCTTTTTCACCATGCGGCTCCTTTCATCCCTGATCTGCAGAGCAGTTTTCCCGACCCTCACATTGTCGCCCTATGACAGCGGACAGTCCGGGCATAGAGGGTCCGGAAAAGTCACGACCTCTTTACGGCCTCCAGGGGCACTGACCCTCATGAGCGCCAGCATCCGCTGATGCCGCGCTTGTTATGCTTACAAACTACACTCACACAGTTACAAATTGAATACTGTTCAGATCAGCTTTTACGATTGCAGACGACGATCAGCACTAATGCAGGAGAGACAGGAAGAAGGGGAAGCGAGGAGGGCAAAAACAAAAAAGGGGCCAGACAGCCCCTTTTTCGTTTTCGTTACGGCAAAACGACGCTGTATCAGACGTCCAGATTGGAGACCTGAAGTGCATTGGACTCGATAAACTTGCGACGCGGATCCACATCATCACCCATCAGGCAGGTAAAGATCTGGTCTGCTGCGATGGCGTCCTCGATGGTGACCTGCAGCATACGCCGGCTTTCCGGGTCCATGGTGGTTTCCCACAGCTGCTCTGCATTCATTTCCCCCAACCCTTTGTAGCGCTGGAAGCTGGTGCCACGGCGAGCCTGAATCATCAACCACTCCAGGGCGTCGGCGAAGTGCCGGATGGGGCGCTGCGTTTCGCCACGCTGGATATAGGCATCCGCGGCCAGCAGGCCTTCCAGGGTTTCCCCCAGTGCCTTGATCTTCTGATAATCCGGCGACTGCAGGAAATCCAGAGTCACGCGGTATTCGCGAGGTACACCGTGAGCGAGTACTTGCACACGCGGCAGGTACAGGCCACGCTCCTCGTCTCGAGCGGCGGTGATGGTAAAGGTCTGGGTGGCATCGGTGATCGCATCTACCCGTTTGCCAAGCACCTGGCACCAGTCTTCCATGCCCGCCTGATCCTTCAAGCCTTCTTCGCTGACCGAAGGCATGTAAATCATCTGCTCCAGCACTTCCTTGGGGAAAACCCGCGACTGACGGTCGACAATCTTCATGACGTTGCGGTATTCCGCAATCAGGTTGGCCAGGGGCTCTCCACTGATTGGCGGCGCATCATCACCCGGATACAGGGCGGTTTTTTCCAGAGCCAGGGTGGTCAGGTACTCCTCCATGGCCGGATCATCCTTCAGATAGGTCTCCTGCTTGCCTTTCTTCACCTTGTAGAGCGGCGGCTGGGCAATGTAGATATAGCCCCGCTCAATCAGCTCGGGCATCTGGCGGAAGAAGAACGTCAGCAGCAGGGTGCGGATGTGAGAGCCATCCACGTCCGCATCGGTCATGATGATGATGCGGTGATAGCGGAGCTTTTCAATATTGTATTCGTCGCGGCCGATCCCACAGCCAAGGGCGGTAATCAACGTGCCTACTTCCTGGGAAGAAAGCATCTTGTCGAAGCGGGCCTTTTCCACGTTGAGGATCTTGCCCTTCAGCGGCAGGATCGCCTGATTCTTGCGGTCGCGCCCCTGTTTGGCAGAGCCCCCCGCAGAATCACCCTCCACAATATACAGTTCGGAGAGGGCAGGGTCTTTCTGCTGGCAGTCCGCCAGCTTGCCGGGCAGGCCGGCAATATCCAGCGCGCCTTTACGACGGGTCATTTCCCGGGCCTTGCGCGCCGCATCCCGGGCACGGGCCGCATCGATGATCTTCGAGGAAATGGCCTTGGCTTCCTGGGGGTTTTCCAGCAGGTAGTCCTGGAACAACTCACCCATGGTCTGCTCGACCGCACTTTTCACTTCGGAAGACACCAGCTTGTCTTTGGTCTGGCTGGAGAACTTGGGATCCGGCACCTTCACGGAAATCACCGCGGTCAGACCTTCACGGGCATCATCGCCGGTGGGGTTAGCCTTCTCTTTCTTGAGCAGACCTTCCTTTTCCATATAGCTGTTCAGGGTGCGGGTGAGGGCAGCCCGGAAGCCAGCCAAGTGGGTACCACCATCCCGCTGGGGAATATTATTGGTAAAGCAGAACAGATTTTCCTGGTAGGAATCATTCCACTGCATGGCTACTTCCACAGCAATGCCGTCTTCTTCGCGGTCAAACTGGAAGTGGAATACCTGGTTCAGGGGCGTCTTGTTTTCGTTCAGATAGCTGACGAAGGCGCTCAGGCCGCCGTCATACTCGAACACATCCTCTTCACCATTACGCTCATCCAGCAGGTGGATACGCACCCCAGAGTTCAGGAAGCTCAGTTCCCGCAAGCGCTTGGCCAGAATGTCGTAGTGAAACTTGATATTGGTAAACGTTTCCGGAGAAGGGCGGAAATGAATGGCTGTGCCGCTGCTGTCGGTATTACCGACCACTTCCAGAGGCATAGCCGGTACACCGTGGCGGTAGACCTGCTCGTGGACCTGGCCGTTACGACGAATCGTCAGCTTCAGCTCTTCGGAAAGGGCATTCACAACAGACACCCCCACACCATGGAGGCCGCCGGACACCTTGTAGCTGTTGTCGTCGAATTTACCCCCGGCATGGAGCACAGTCATGATCACTTCGGCGGCGGACATGCCTTCTTCTTCGTGCATGTCCACGGGAATACCCCGACCATCGTCCTGGACGGACACGGATTCATCCGGGTGGATAACCACCTTGATCTCGGAACAGTGGCCAGCCAACGCCTCGTCGATGGAGTTATCCACCACCTCGAAGACCATATGGTGCAGGCCAGTGCCATCATCCGTGTCCCCGATGTACATGCCAGGGCGCTTGCGAACGGCGTCCAACCCTTTCAGCACCTTGATGCTGGATGAATCGTAATTTTTCTCCGCCATGGTATTTCCTTATTCACTCCCGGTGAGGGGCCGAAGTTGGCCATGTTCCACGTGGAACATTTTGCTCTCGATCGCCCGTAACGCTTTGTTCTGCTGCACCACAGCCTCCCATTGGGGCTGATCCAGTGCGGTAATCAGGGTCTGGTGACCGGTGGAAGCCAGATATCCCAGCATCTGATTACGGTGTTCTTCGTCCAGCTCAGCAGCCAGATCATCCACCAGCAGGGTACAGACTTTCCCTGCCTGGCTGATCAACGGCAACTGAGCCAGCACCAGACCATAGGCAACCAGCTTGGCCTGGCCCCGGGAAAGGCGATCTCGCGCCACCACTCCCCGGGTTTCGATACGAATATCGCTGCGATGATACCCTGCCTGACTGAACCCACGTCGGATATCGTCAGGACGGAGGCGAGCCAGGGCATCCGCATAACTCTCGTCTTTTTGTAGTCCCGTCTGTAGTTGCACCCGGATTTTCAGCTCCGGTGCCAGATGAGACAACACCGTATCCAGCCCTGACTGCAGGGCTTGCAGATAGCTACGACGCAACCCTTCGATTCTATCAGAAGTCTGCGCCAGTTGCTGGTCCCAAAACCCCAGTTCACGGGGGTTCGGACGCCCGGTGCGGAGCAGGGCGTTACGTTGCTTCAGGGCCGCGGACGCGGTGCGCCATACCGGCATAAATTCATGTTCCACGTGGAACATTCCCCAGTCCATAAACCGCCGGCGCAGGGCTGAGGCCCCGAACACCAGCTCCACCGACGTGGGGTGCAGGGCCAGAACAGGGAGAAGACCAGCCACCTCGCTCAAGGCCCTGGGGGTTTCCCCATTTAGCTTGATGGCATCAATCCCCCCCGGGGTACGGCGCACCCCCAGCCGGTGGCTCTTTTCACCCACCTCTACTTCGGCATACAGGGTTGCCGCGGAGGCACCGTCGCGAACCAGCCGCGACAGTCTGCCACCACGAAACGAGCGCCCCCCGCTGCCAATGAAATAGATGGCCTCCAGCAGGCTGGTCTTGCCGCTGCCGTTGTCACCAAGAATCACATTAAGGGAAGGGGAGAGGGCAATATCCAGCTGACGGTAATTGCGAAAATCTCCGAGCTGGAGACGACTCAACATAGAAAGGAATCCACCCACACCAACCAGGGAAGCCGCCACAGCGGCAAGAAATGACTGCACCGATTGTAGCTCAGGGAGAGGGCAGGGGCGATGATGCTAAAACCTGTTTCCACCACAGAGGGCACAGAGTTCACTGAGAAAAACCCATTTTCGACCAAGAGGGTGGCGAAAGATCTTCACCTCTGTGTGCTCTGTGCCCTCCATGGTAAGACGCTTTTACAGCAGCAGATGAGGCCGGGCAAAAAAATACCCGGCGCGGTGGCCGGGTATTGGGGGAGGAGCAAGGGCTGTGGATCACAGCCGCATGGGCATGACCACATACAGAGCCGCTTTGCTCTCCGGGTCCAGCACCAGGGCACTGCTGTTGCTGTCGCCCATTTCCAGCTCCGCCTGAGTGCCGGCCATGGTGTTGAGCACATCCAGCAGGTAGCTCACGTTGAAGCCGATCTCCAGGGGCTGACCATTGAAATCCACGGATACTTCTTCTTCCGCTTCCTCCTGCTCCGGGTTGTTGGCTACGATACGCAGGCTGCCTTCAGACAGCTGCACCCGCACACCCCGGTATTTTTCATTGGACAGGATCGCCACCCGAGCCAGAGCCTGGCGCAGGGTTTCCCGGTCGGCGATGATGGTGCGCGAGCCTTCCTTGGGAATCACCCGGTCATACTCGGGGAACTTGCCATCGACCAACTTGGAGGTGAACGTAATCGCCCCCACCACAATACGGACATGATTGCGGCCCACGGTCAGGCGGGCATTTTCGCCAGCATCACCCAGGATGCGGGACAGCTCCATCACCCCTTTACGCGGCAGGATCACCGACGCTTCTTCCACCGGCACATCCAGCTCCGCATCGCACAGGGCAAGGCGGTGACCATCGGTAGCCACGGCGCGCAGACGGCCTGGCTTGAGCTCGAACAACATGCCGTTGAGGTAATAGCGCACGTCCTGCTGGGCCATGGAAAACGCAGTACGATCGATCAGGCTGCGCAACACGCCTGGCTGGATATCCAGACTGGAGCCGGCAGCATCTTCTTCCAGATTGGGAAACTCGGACGCGGGCAGGGTGGAGAGGGTGAAACGGCTGCGACCGGAACGAACCAGCATGCGCTCGCCATCCACCTCGAAACGGATGTCGGCTTCCGCCGGCAGGCTCTTGGCAATGTCCACCAGCTTGCGGGCCGGCACCGTGGTTTCCCCGGCCTGATGCTCCCCCTCCAGGGGCAGGCGAGCCACCAGCTCCAGCTCCAGATCGGTGCCTGTCATGGAAAGCTGACCATCTCCCACTTCCAGCAGGACATTGGACAGCACCGGCAAGGTTTGCCGTTTTTCCACCACTGCAGCCACCTGTTGCAGGGGCTTGAGCAGTTGTTCTCTATTGATTGAGAATTTCATCGCGCTTTCCCGTTCTGGTTATTTGGGCCAGAGGCTCCCGGGCCCTTCCTTTACATATGGATGCTCAGAACCGGCCACCAGGCCGGGCTTCCCCGTCAGGACGTCAACGTCCGTAACAGGCTCTGGTAATCTTCCTCGATTTCCGGATTGGATTCCCGCAGCTGCAATACCTTACGACAGGCATGCAACACGGTGGTGTGATCACGGCCACCAAAATTTTCACCGATCTCCGGCAGGCTGTGGCTGGTCAGTTCCTTGGACAACGCCATGGCCACCTGCCGCGGTCTCGCCACCGAACGGGTCCGACGTGGAGAGAGCAGGTCATTGATCTTGATCTTGTAGTACTCGGCCACCACACGCTGAATATTGTCGATGCTGATTTGCCGCGCCTGCAGGGCAATCAGATCCTTCAGCGCTTCCTTGATCAGGCCGATATCGATCTGGGCACCGGTGAAACGCACATGAGCGATCACCCGGCGCAGCGCCCCCTCCAGTTCACGTACATTAGAACGGATTCGTTGCGCAATAAAGAAGGCCGCGTCATTGGGCAGATCCACCTTGGCTTCTTCCGCCTTCTTTTTCAGGATCGCGACCCGGGTTTCCAGCTCCGGCGGTTCCATGGGCTGGGACAACCCCCAGCCGAACCGACTCTTGAGCCGCTCTTCGAGACCATCCACTTCCTTGGGAAACTTGTCGCAGGTAAGGATGATCTGCTGACCATTTTCCAGAAGGGCATTGAAGGTATGAAAGAACTCTTCCTGGGACTGCTCTTTACCTGCAAAAAATTGAATATCATCAATCAGTAGCGCATCTACCGAACGATAGAAGCGCTTGAACTCGTTGATGGTCTTGTTGCGCAGGGCGGAGATCATGTCCGCCACAAAACGCTCACTGTGCAGATAGACCACCTTGGCATTGGGGTTGCGTCGCAGCAACTCGTTGCCCACTGCGTGCATCAAGTGGGTCTTACCCAGGCCCACGCCCCCGTACAACAGCAGGGGGTTGTAGCCATGACTGGCCGGGTTCTCCGCCACCTGTTGGGCCGCTGCCGCCGCCATGCGATTGGACTTGCCTTCGACAAAGGTAGCAAAGGTGAACCCGGTGTTGAGGTTGCTGCGATGTTTGCGGGCGCCTCCCAGCTCCGTAGGCTGCGGTTTGCTCTCTGCCAGCTCCGGTGTGCGCATATGACCAGAAGATGGCGTAGCGGGGCTGGCAGGGACAGGGGATGACGACTGGGCAGACGGAGTGGGCATCCGGCTGGACCCCACCTCCAACCGTAACTGGGGGAGGGCGCCACTTTGCAGCTCGCCCAGCACCTCGCCGATACGGTCCATGTACTTGTCACGAACCCAGTCAACCACAAACCGATTGGGTGCAAACAGCGTCAGCTCGGCGCCATCCGCAGATGCAGCCACCTGTAATGGCCGTATCCACATATTGTACTGCTGTGACGGCAACTCATCCTCGAGTCGAGTCAGGCAGCGTTGCCAGAGCTCTTCAGACACGCACACGCCTTATTATCCTGGAACGATACCGTCCTTTCCTCTTCCACTGAGACGGGAAGAGGAAGAACACAGGGCCCGACCGCGACAGAAATCACAGTCCAGCGGCACTCTTGAGCCCTGAATCGTCTTTTATGAACTGAATGAAAATTCGGTCAATGAACCGGAATCGAGCCCGTCATTCTACCCCCTCCGAGCGATAACTATCCACAGGGCAGCCAGGATTTTTCCGGCTTTATTTCTGTGGATAACTAGGGCCATAACCCTGTGCGGGAATGCAGGTACAACCCGGTGGACAATTGGAGGGACAACTTATACCCACATTTAATGACAGGTCGTCCCCCGCTCGTCCCCAGTACTTACACACAATGGTACGCAAGTTATCAACGACGCAAACTAATGATATAAATAGCCTTTTCGCGCTTATCCACAAAAAGTGCCTTCCCCTATAATAACTACTACTACTAAAAAACATTTAAATATTTAAGTTCTATTAACAGTTCTCTCCAGCAGGTCTTGAACTTGTCTGAAAAGCCGATTGACAGGGGATTTCGCTTTCCCTAGACTTGCCGGCCTTCCAATTGCTGTCTCATTCCATGGGGAAGACACCATGAAACGCACATTTCAGCCCAGCGTACTCAAGCGCAAACGTGCCCACGGTTTCCGTGCTCGCATGGCGACCAAAAACGGTCGCAAAATCCTGGCCGCTCGTCGTGCCAAGGGTCGTAAGCGGTTGGCTGCCTGAGCCAACCGTCTTACTCTGCCCTCCTGGCTGAGGTAACAGTGCCAACAACCCAGGCTTTTACCCGCCAGCACAGACTTCTCACCGGACCCCAATATCAGACCGTATTCGACCACTCCAAATGGAAAGTGGGCAATGCGGCGTTTCTGTTGTTGGCTTGTCCCAACCAGCAGGCTCTGCCCCGGTTGGGATTGGTGATTGGTCGCAAGCGTGCCAAACGTGCCGTCGACCGTGGGTGCGTCAAACGCAGAGCGCGGGAACAGTTCCGATTGCGGCAGGATCAGCTGGCAGGTCTGGACATTATTTTGCTGGTTCGAGGACGTGTGGATCATCCTGACCCGGCAGAAGTCACCGACCAGCTTGGCAAGCTATTCGACAAGCTGCTTGCTAAGTGCGGGCAAGCTTGAGAAACTGCGGCCCGTTTTTCTCGCCACAGAATAGTCTGTTATGGAAATCCAGCGCGCCCTTGTAATCACCGGCATTGCCATCGTTTCCTACCTGATGATTCAGGCCTGGCAACAGGATTATGCCAACCCGACCCAGCCAGCCCCCGTTGAGGAGGTTGCGCAGAGCGCGCAAGGCAATGGCGACGGACTCAACCTGCCTTCCCCCCAGGCAGATGATGTGGATAACGGTATTCCCTCTGCACAGTCAGAGCGGGTTGATGCCCCTTCTGCCGAATCCACTGAAACTACAGCCCGCCAGGAACGCATTCGGGTCAATACCGATGTGTTGCGCGTGGAGATCGATCCTCAGGGCGGCGATATCGTTCGTCTGGCGCTGCCTGAGTTCCCCCATCATGTGGATACCCCGGACCAGCCCTTCGTGCTGCTCGAGCAGGATGCCAGCCGCACCTATGTGGCTCAGAGTGGCCTGATTGGCAAGAACGGCACAGATTCCAGCGCTGGCCGTCCACTATGGAGTGCTGCCCAGCAGAGCTACCAACTGGATGACGGCACCCAGGAACTGAACGTGGATCTGACCTTGCGTCAGGACAATGGCGCCGAGCTGGTCAAGCGTTTCACCTTCGAACGCGGCAGCTACCTGGTACGTGTCAGCCATATTATTCGTAACCAGGGCAGCAGCGAGTGGTCCGGTGCCTTGTATGGCCAGATCAAGCGTGATGGCAGCGAAGATCCTGGTCTGTCCAACAGTGGCTTTATCCCCATGCCCACCTATCTGGGTGGCGCCTACTGGGACAGCGAAAAGCCTTACAACAAACTCGATTTTGAAGACATGTCAGAAAACCCGCTGGACCTGACCGTCCAAGGCGGCTGGCTGGCCATGGCGCAGCACTATTTCGTGTCAGCCTGGGTGCCTGATGCCCAGCAAAAGAACCATTACTCCAGCGTTCACCTGGAAAAACGCGGTCAGTACCTGCTTCGCTTTGTGTCCCCCACCATCAAGGTGGCGCCGGGCGAAGAGAAGGTGCTCTACGCCGAGTTCTATGCCGGGCCCAAGCAGCAGGACAAGCTGGAGGCGATTAGCCCCGGTCTGAATATGACTGTGGATTACGGTTGGTTGTGGTTTATCTCCCAGCCGATCTTCGCCCTGCTGGTATTCCTGCAAAGTGGTGAAGTGTCCGTGTTCGGCATGGATATCGACATTGGCATGGGCGTCGGTAACTGGGGTGTTGCCATTATCCTCCTCACGCTCATTATCAAGGCGATCTTCTTCAAGCTCAGTGCCACCAGCTATCGCTCCATGGCGAAAATGCGCAAGGTGGCGCCGGAAATGCAGCGCATCAAGGAGCAGAACAAGAACGACAAGCAGAAAGCGCAAATGGAAACCATGAAGTTGTTCCAGCGCGAAAAGATCAACCCGCTGGGTGGTTGTCTGCCCATGCTGGTTCAGATGCCAGTGTTTATCGCTCTTTACTATGTGTTGCTGGAATCCGTGGAGCTGCGTCAGGCACCGTTCTTCCTGTGGATCAACGATCTGTCAGTAATGGATCCGTACTTCGTCCTGCCAATCCTGATGGGCGCCTCCATGTTCCTGCAGACCCGCCTCAATCCCACCCCGGCCGACCCCATGCAGGCCCAGGTGATGAAGTGGATGCCGGTGGTGTTCTCCGTATTCATGCTGTGGTTCCCGGCGGGTCTGGTGCTGTACTGGCTGACCAACAACATTCTCTCCATTGCCCAGCAGTGGGTGATCACCCGCAAGATCGAAAACGAGGGATAACGGGCTCGCCCCGCTGTTCTTTGCAAACCGGCCGGGATTTCCCGGCCGGTTTTGTTTTATGCTGATGCTCCCGTTACGGCCTTCCAGAATCACTCCATGTCGAATACTGCCCAGGACACCATTGTTGCGATTGCCACTGCGCCCGGCCGGGGTGGGGTTGGCGTGGTGCGTCTGTCAGGGCCTAACGCCGAAAACATCGCAGGCAACATTGTTGGTGGTCGCACACTGACGCCGCGAATGGCGCATTTCGCCAAATTCAGGGATGGCAAGGGCGACGTTATTGATGAAGGACTGGTGATTGCCTTTCCCGCCCCTCATTCCTTTACCGGCGAAGATGTGGTGGAGCTACAGGGCCACGGCGGCCCGGTGATCCTGGATATGCTGGTGGCTGCCTGCATTGCCGCCGGCGCCCGCCAGGCCCGGGCCGGGGAGTTTTCCCAGCGGGCATTCCTTAACGACAAGATGGATCTGACCCAGGCCGAGGCCATTGCGGACCTGATTGACGCGGGCACCAGCGCCTCTGCGCGGGCTGCTCTGCATTCCCTTCAAGGGGTATTCTCTGACCAGGTGAATCGTCTGGTGGAGGCATTGATCGGATTGCGCATCTATGTAGAAGCAGCAATCGACTTCCCGGAGGAGGAGATCGACTTTCTTTCCGATGGCAAGGTGGCTGGCGATCTGCATGACGTGCGCGAGCAGTGCCTGCGGGTGCTGGAGGAGGCCAACCAGGGCCGCCTGGTCCGGGAAGGCATGACCCTGGTGATCGCCGGCAAACCCAACGCCGGCAAGTCTTCCCTGATGAATGCCCTGGCCGGTTTCGATGCTGCCATCGTCACGGATATCGCCGGCACCACCCGGGATGTGCTGCGCGAATCTATCCAGCTCGATGGCATGCCGCTTAACCTGATCGACACCGCCGGCCTGCGTGACAGCGCTGACGTGGTGGAGCAGGAAGGGATTCGCCGCGCCTACGCGGAAATGAGAAAAGCGGACCGTTTGCTGGTCATGGTGGATTCCCGCGAGGGTGAAGTTAATCCACAAGATATCCACAGCTTGCTGCCGCAGAGTCAGCAACAACTGGAGAATCTGGATCTGCCGGTTACCGTGGTGCTCAACAAGGCCGATTTGTCCGGCATGGCCACCGGCCCCCGTGATGACGGCAGCTTCGTGATCTCTGCCACCACCGCTGAAGGGCTCTCTGATCTGCGCGATCACCTGAAAGACGCTGCGGGGTTTAAAGGGATGGGCCAAGGCGAAGGGCAGAGCCGCTTCTCCGCCCGCCGCCGCCACATCACTGCCCTGGAGCAGGCCCTGGCCGCCCTGGACAAGGGCGAGCAGCAATTGCACGGTCACGCTGCTGGCGAATTGCTGGCAGAAGACCTGCGCGCCGCCCAGAAAGCCCTGGAAGAAATCACCGGTGCCTTTACTGCCGATGATCTGCTGGGGCGTATTTTTTCCTCCTTCTGTATTGGTAAATAAAAGAGCGCTATCTCTGCCATGGAGTCAGGCGCAGTGCTCTCCGCCTACAATAGTTACCCACAGCCTTTCTGGTTGACCCAATATCCCCCATTTCTGACCAAACCGCTCATCGCATAAAAAAGCGGCGAAGCCCTTTCAAATCAAAAGCCTACCCGTACGGTAAACACATTGTTTTATTTTAAGCATTGAGTTGCATATTAGTTGCGTTAGTTTCGTATGACCGATCAGTCACAAAAATGAATGGCTGCACATAAAACAATAACAACGCAATGAGGTGAGCATGCTCACCAGACTCAATGACAGAACCTGCATCAGGTTATCCCGTGTTTTGCTGGTTGTGCTCGCGGCTGCCCCGATGCCAGGGATGTCTGCACTGCAATCCCTGGATGAAGAAAGCCTGTCTCAGGTAACCGGCACCGGGCTGGCTATCGGCTTTGAGGATTTCCGCTGGCTGATCAAGCCCACCAGTTATTTCGAGCAGGTGGGGTCAGATCCGGTAGGCAGCACCACGCTGCAACGGGGGGATCTGCGCTGGTATGGCGTGAACATTTCCGGTGCGGGTACCGGTGGATTTCACTGGGATGAAACTGGCGGCAATTTCGGCACGTCCTGTGATGCCTCAAGCCTCGGCTGCCCCAGAGGAGGGTTAATCAGTGACTTTGCACCCCATGATAACCCTTACCTGTTACGCGCATTTTCACCCAGGGGAGTCAGCTACGATGGCAACGTCCTCAACAGTGATCCCAATAACCCGGACAGCACCATCTATGAATATCTGGCGCCCAGTGCCCAGCCGGATTACACCTTTTCCTTCTGGGGAGAACTGGAAGTAGGTCGCTCCGGCAATAATGACAACCTGGCCGTGGGTACCGGGGATTTGCTGAAAACCCAGACCATCATTCGTGGTAATGCGGCTAATTCAGCCTTCCGTCTTTTCCAGTTTACCCAACCGGGTAACGAAACCTTCGCCATCCTTTACCACAGTCGCCTGCAGGGAGACTTCCGGTTTTCCGCGGCACAGCATGATGGTCCGGGCGCCAGCGATGTGGTGGGGCAACCGGTCAGGTTTGATGCCCTTGAAGGTCTGCATTTCAAAAATGTGGATGCCTATGTTCCGCTGGGACAGCTTTACTATCAGGCGCTGACCCTGGATACGGTGCCGTCCCAGGATGGGAATTTCATTCTGGAAATTCCCCGTCTTCCCGATGTTCCTACCCATACAGCGGTTCATGATCATTTCTATTCTCTGGCAGTACCGGACAGTGCCGATGCTGGCTATATCACTGCCCGGGCAGCGTTATTGAGCAATACGCCTGGCGCAACGCCTTCTCATGCGGTGGATGATTCGTATTTCGTCACCCATGGCTATTCACGTTGGGGAGATTGGTATCCCTGCCGTGGGGTTGGATGCCCACCGATATCGACAACGGTTACTCCCAATCGCAATGCCTATAACGATACCGATGACGGCATCTTCTTTCGCAAGTGTGAAAGCTGCGATGACTTCGATGCGTTCGCTTACATGATCACGGCGGTGGATGTTCGGCCCGGACAGGATCAGTACTCCTGCCCGGGGGGAAGCAATTGTGGTGATTATGCCCCGCGTGGAGGCACCGGAAGTGTTGCGGATCGTTACTATCGTCAGGCGGTTAATTGTACCGCCAATAACGGGAGTGATTACCAATGTGGCTACGGCGGCAGCTACAACATCAGTGCCGGGTCTGATTACACCACGGTGAACAAGATGAACCCATCAACGCTATTGGGAGTTCCCGGCACCAACACTCTTCCCGTTATTCGTACTGGAGCTGCAAACCTTGGGGATGCCAGAGCGGAAGGTTTACAGGTGAATTACATGAAATTTACCAGCTATGGTGCGGGGAACTAGGGAATTTTTATGGAAAATAAAACAAAAAAAATTCCGTCAGTAAAAATATCATCTGCGCTCATATTATTCTGTTTTTCATCTTGCTACGCGTTCAATGCTGGAGGGATGAGTCCACTTGATGAGGATCAGATGAGAGCTGTTACGGGTCAGGGGCTAATCGTTTCCGACAAAATATCGGGCAGCGCATTATCCAATCCCAATGCCTACTCAACACCCTTTGAGTTCTATCGGATTGGTCTGGACGGTGAGATTCAGTTGAATCTTAACGTTTCAAAGTTACAGCTTGGCTGTGGTGGGATTAACGACCACCTTTCTGGTCATGCAGGTTGTGATATCGATATTGATTACCTGAGCCTGATGGGAAGAAACGGCACCGATATCGGCGATCCAGGAAGCCCTTTTACACTGGACAGGCCTTATATCGAGTTCGCGGTTAAGAATGATGACTCAACGACATTACGCGAGATTGCCGGGATAAAAATTGGCGCGCAATCCGCAGATGGGGCAATCAGTGCAGGGCGGCGGTATTACACGAATAATGCTGTGAATCAGGAAAACACAGCGTTTGCCACTACCTGTAATACCGGTGCGGTGACAGGCTCTGGCGTTGTGGGATGCCATTCCGGGATAAACAGCGTCAGCGGTTTTCTGGGCTCCGAACTGTCACTGACCATGGATATCGAAGCCAGATTGCTGAGTATCTTTACTATAAGAGCAACCGGTTGTACGGGAAGGACCAGCATTGGACATGATGACTGCGGTAATAATCTTGCTGATGCACTTTTTGTCGATATAGCCGGCACCAGAATGCAGACGCTTGGCTTGCAAGCTGCGGAACTGAAAACCAACAATCTCGAGTTCCTGGGGGGAAGTTGTGGTTTTTTTAACCCCCTTGCCTGTGCCGCGGAAGCAGTAATGGATACGGTTTTTGCAAGCCTCAATACCGACCTTCGTAACGTTCATAAACTGACCTTTGAAGATACCTCGGATTTCTTTCTTTCCTTCCAGAGAGAGCCTATTGCCTACCCGCGTTACAGCAAACTGACGCCGACGGCAGAGTTACCTCCTGGCGCCTTTGATAACTGTGCCACCAGTAATGCCACTCCCCGTTGCTCAAGCGGCTATGCGGTTCCGGCCAATACCGGTTGGTGGCTCAATGCCCCTTCCGTGAAACTGCTGGATGTGTACAACCCCAATGCAGATCTAGGCAACCGCGGCATTGATGAGGCTATTGCATTGCTCGGTGCGCCGGGGTTGTTGTTGGAACACCCGGAGTTTGATCTGGCGCCGAAACAAAACTGCTACGGCAGCACCCTGTTCTGCTGAGAGAGGGAAATATGTCTGGATACGGTATGCCTTCGAAATACATTCCTGTTCTGTTCGTACCGTTGTGGTTTCTGCTAAGCGTTTTCTATCCGCAAATCGGGAAAACCGATTCCATGGTTCCCTTGGACGATAATGAACTGCAACTTGTCACTGGGGGTGATGCGATTCAGATAACTCTGCGATTGCGAAACAACGTTGGGGAGAACAATACGCCCGATATCGGTTGTAACGGTACCCCGGACCCCTGTCGTCTGGGGTTGGAGTTTGTGGCCAGGGAAGGGAACTGGCTGGTGCTGAAGGAATTCTATGGCAGCCTAGCCATTGAAGATGTCCGGCTGGAAGGGGCCTATCTGAGTAATAGCGGTTCCAGCTACCGGGACCTGAGTCGTTTTGAAGATGCTGACGGTAACTGCCTGCTTTCCCCCTGTAACCCGGATGGCCTTCCGGCAATTCAGATGGATTATCCGTTTGCGAAAGGGCCGGGCGAATACCAGGACATGCATACCTTTCTGAATATCGGACGCATGGCTGTGGAAGTGGACGATGGGGCTACGCCCGGTTTCATGCTGGACAACAATCCTGGTAGTGCACTGGCGTTTAGAATGAGTGATTCGGCGAGCGCCAACGGCGACATGCAGATGCGTTTTGACGGGAGGGCGTTTTTGTATGGTTTCTGATAACCGTCTTCTGTTGGTCCTGACACTATTACTTCTTTCTGCTGCGCTCACTGCCATGACGCCTATCGATGACACTGGCCTGGCCAATATCCGTGGCCAGGACGGTCTCACCGTCAACCTGGAAAACAGTGGCGTCATCCAGGCCCAACAGCTGAACTGGATAACCGATAGTGGTAACGCCCCAGTCGGATCTTGCAGTGGCGGTGTGACGGACCAACATGCCTGCACGCAACTGAATGGCCTTACCCTGCAGGGCGACGGCAATCCTCTGAGTGCAAAGCTGCAGCTGGATGTAGGCAGTGATGGCACTGTTCCTCTAGTGGCATTGCAGTATGGCTGGCAGCCTTCCTTGTTCACCCTGGACGGGATGACATTGCAAACCGGGACCAACCCCGCTTATGCGGGGCACTCACTGGGCCAGGTCGGCTTGTATTCGCAAGGTAACCTGGCGCTGGTGAACCGGGGGCTTTTCAGCGCGAATAGCCAGCACGCCAATCTGGATTTTTCCATGACCGGTGACTGGATATACCGCCAGGGCGAGGCAGGCAGTGCCGAGATGAGCATTGGCAATCTGATGATACAGAACCGTTTTACCAACGGCCCGGCCGGGGGGCATGCGCCCGCCACTGGCATCATCGGTATCGACAGCAATGGCTTGCTGCTGGAAGCGGATCACACCTATACCGCGCTGGAATTCGACCTGATGTACAAGGCAGCGCCGACAAATTTTGATCGAACGGGTCGTCAGCCCCTGCTTTACGGTGCCTGGCTAGGTGGCCTGAAAGACGCCCGTGTGCGGGTGTCTGCCGGTGGGGTCGGCTATGGCTATGACGGTACAGCGCCGAATGGCAACTGGGATTATGCCGGAAGCAATACGCCACGCTCAGAGGGCCTGATGATTCAGAGCCAGTGGGACTACGACACGGATTTCCAGCTTCGCCTGGGCCATGCGGACGGGGATCGTACCCGCATGGAGCTGGTGAATTGGCGCCGACTGGGGAATAGCCCCGGCCCCATGTTCGCCGTGGATGCGATTCTGGATGTGGTGCAGAACAACACCGGCCCGGCAGGCCTGTGCTTTGGGGGGGGCTTTACCAGCGGCCAGCCGGATAGTGGTTTGTGTACCAGTGCGGGGGGCGGGTTTCATCCCACCCGGGTCGCCCCCGGTGAATCGGCGTTTGCCGTCCTGCTGCGCAATGGCCACCTGCATGCCTACAGTGAACAGTTGACTGTCACCAATCCCACCAGCGGCTGGTCAGATAGCTATGAGTGGGGCGTTGTCCTCACCCTGGGCAAGCTCGATGCCGATATCCTGGCTTACCCGCAAGGGCCCAGCGGCAATGTGGGGCTGCGGGCAGACGCTACCGTGATGGTGCAGTCGCCAGGATTCTGGGACGCGGCCAATAGCGCAGACCCGTTGGTGCGTGCGGCGGCGGCGAATAACTGGCAGACCCACTCCCATTTCCTGTTCGCCAATACCAGCAGCGAGGTGGCCGTGGGTTTGATGAATAACGATCTACTCTGGAAAGCCCGGGATCTTTATTTAACGCTGGGAGAAACAGATACCGCCTTTCCGGACCTTGCGTCAGGAATCATGTTGCGCACCGATACCCTGTCGCACTATCAGGTGCGGGGTCTGCTCGGGGCGGGCAATCTCAGTGACTTGGGCGGGTCCACCGCCAAGGTGGCGCTGTGGGATTTCAATTTGTCCGCGGACCAGTTTCGTTTCGTACTCTATCCGGCCACTGCCGATGGTCTGGCAACTCTGGGGTTTGATGGTTATATGAACCTGGACGGCAATGCGTATCTGTCACTGGCAGAGGTATCCAGCCCCCAGTCAGCGTTCCGGCTATCCAATGTCAGCGGTAGCATCGGCTGGCGAAACGGCAACGTGGTGTTGAAATCCGGTGATCAGAACAGTGACGGCTTGCCCAGCCTGACTATCGAAAATGAACTGTTGCTGGGGCAGAGTGCCGACTTTGGTCAAAGCGGCGGTGGCAACCCGCTGGTCGGGCAGGTGGGATTCGGTGATCAGCAGTATGGTCGCATCGCCTTGCCCGGCGGCACCTGGCACAGTGAAATAATTGCCAAGGTACCGCCGCCTTAGTTGTCTGGCGCCAACACAAAATGCTCGATTCCCTGATCCAGAAACCGGATCAGCATGCGGTAACTGTCCAGATCGAAACTGGCATCCGTATCCGGCATCACCGCCGCCGTTTCCGGCTGACGCTGCACGGTGGTGAGATGACACCACTGATCAATCAGATGGTAGTCCGTTTGTTGCCCGTTCTCCTCACGGATCACCAGCACCCCTGTATAGGGCCAGGCCTGGATATGCTGATCTTCCAGAGTCGCCCGTAACCGCTGATCATGACTTTCCACTGTTTCCTTGCCGCAACAGGCTCCCCGGCACCGGCCCAGCTGGTGCGCAAAACAGGCGCCCTTGCCGCTGCCTTCCAGGCCACAGATCCGCGGGCAAAGTCCGGCATCGCACACCTTGCTGTCGAGCATGGCTTTTGCCTGTCGTGGGCTGCGAAACAGGCCATAGCTGTCCTGGTGCCAGCCGTCGTTGTTTGCCAGCGGCCGATATAACACCGGAACCAGAAAACCACGAGCATCGGTTTCCAGTCGCCAGGTATGCAGCTGGCGATACCGGCGCTGGCGGCGGTTGAAGATCGGTTGGCGTTGCTTGATCTCCCGGTTTTCCAGCAGCAGGGCGCCCAGTTCGCCGGCGGTGACTTGATGCTCGATACGGCGGGTCAGGTAGCACAGCCGGCCTTCCTTCTTATCCCGATGACGGGCAGAAAAATGGCTTTTTACCCGTTGCCGCAGGTTGATGCTTTTGCCCACATAGAGCAGCTCGTCCTGCTCGCCGAAAAACCGGTAAATACCGGGGAGGGCGGGCAGGTCAGCAAACAGGGTTGGATCGATCGGGGAGCGCTGGGAATCTGGGACCATACCGGTAGTGTCCATGGCGAAACGCCATGATGTGGTGAAGGCGAGATGGATGATCTGATATTTTTCCCGTGCCATGATGAAGAAAATGCATTGTCAGGAGGCAACCATGAGCGGCCACGACACCGACACCCGTATCGAAACCGATTCCCTGGGCGAGGTGCAGGTACCCAAAGCCGCTCGCTGGGGCGCCCAGACCCAGCGAGCAGTGGATAATTTCCCCATCAGCGGCCGCCCGTTACCGGAGCGTTTCATTCTGGCGGTGGTTCGCATCAAGCGCTGCGCAGCGGAAGCCAATCTCAAGCTGGAACAATTGCCGGCGGACAAGCAGGCCGCCATCGTCGGAGCCTGCAATGATCTGCTGGCCGGCCACCATCTGGACCAGTTTCCGGTGGATATTTTCCAGACCGGTTCCGGTACCAGCACCAACATGAACGTGAACGAGGTGATTGCCCACCTGTGCGCCGACGCCGGTTCCCAGATTCATCCCAATGATGATGTGAATCTGGGGCAGAGCAGTAACGACACCATTCCCACCGCCATTCATGTGTCGTCCGTGCTGGCTGTCACGGAGCAATTGCTCCCCGGTCTGGAGCACCTGATCGCGACTCTGGGGCTGCGTGCCCGTGAAGGTCGCGAGCTGGTGAAAACCGGCCGCACCCATCTGATGGATGCCATGCCGGTGACCTTAGAGCAGGAACTGCAGACCTGGGTGCTGCAATTACAGGATGCCAGCAGCCGGCTGGCCCGAGCCCGGGACGAACTGCTGGCCATTCCCCAGGGCGGTACGGCGGTGGGCAGTGGTATCAATGCCCACCCGGATTTTGCGGCCGCCTTTGCCGAGCAACTGGCGGACGAAACCGGGCTGGCCTTCAGGCCCATGCCGCACCCCTTTGTGGCCCAGAGTGCGCTGGATGCACCGCTCAATCTGTCCGCGGCCCTGCGCGGGCTGGCGGTGGTGCTGATGAAGATCAGCAACGACCTGCGCTGGATGAACTCCGGTCCCATTCATGGCCTGGGTGAATTGCAGCTGCCGGCCACCCAGCCCGGTTCCTCGATCATGCCCGGCAAGGTGAACCCGGTGATCTGCGAATCGGTGACCATGGTGGCGGCCCAGGTGATGGGGCTGGACCAGGCCAATGCGGTGGCGGCCCAGAGCGGCAACTTCCAGCTCAATGTGATGCTGCCGCTGGTGGCCAGCAACTTGCTGGACATGACCGCCTGGCTGGCCAACAGCTGCCGTAATCTGGCCGACCGGGCGATTACCGACATGACCTTCAATGAAGACCGTCTGGCCGAGGGCGTGGGCAAGAACCCGATTCTGGTCACCGCTCTGAATCCGGTGATCGGCTATGAGAAGGCGGCGAAGATTGCGAAGGAGGCCTTCGCCAGCGGCCGGCCGGTGATCGACGTGGCCGAAGAGCAATCAGACCTGTCCCGGGCCGAGCTGGAAAAACTATTGGACCCGAAAACCCTGACGCACCCCTGAATCCGTAGGGTGCACTGAGCCTAAGGCGAACTGCACCTTGACCACTGCTGGTGCAGTTCGCCTTAGGCTTAGTGCACCCTACGCACAGCTTTTCGCTCCTCGTGACTCGCTTCTCGCAACTCGCGCTAGACACAGCGTCTACACCGGGTAGTATTTTGTTACCTCAGGCGCAGCTGAACGGATGACCCGTGCGGGGGACTGTGTCAGTCTTGAACGCCTTACATACTCACAGGTATGGGCGCCTTGCCCCGCCCATATCGCCAGAATAACAAGGTAACGGAGCCACTATGAGCAGTAACCTCACCATCCAGCGCAGCCCTTCCGCCGTGGAGCCGCCGCTGGTGATCAACCGTATTCTCGAAGCGGGCGTGCAAAAGGCGCCGGCACAGACCATCACCTACGGTGACCGGGATTTTACCTACCGGGAATTTGAAGAGCGGGTACACCGTCTGGCCGGTGCTCTGGCCGCCCAGGGCATCAAGCCCGGCGACACCGTGGCAGTGATGGACTGGGACACCAACCGTTACCTGGAAGCCTTCTTCGCCATCCCCATGATGGGCGCGGTGTTGCACACCGTGAACGTGCGCCTGAGCCCGGAACAGGTGCTCTACACCATCAACCACGCCGAGGATGATGCCATCCTGGTGAACAGCGAATTCCTGCCGATCCTGGAAGCCATCAAGGATCGCATCGAGCCGGTGAAGACCTACATCCTGCTTGACGACGACGGCGTAAAAAGCAGCGATGCGCTGCCGCTGGCTGGTGAATACGAAGAGCTGCTGGCCAAGGCGCCGGCCCGCTTCGAGTTCCCGGAGCTGGACGAAAACACCCGTGCCACCACCTTCTACACCACCGGCACCACCGGCCTGCCCAAGGGCGTGTACTTCTCTCACCGTCAGCTGGTGCTGCACACCTTTGCCGGCCGGTCCTCCATGGCTGGTGTGGGTCAGGGACGTTTCAACGAAGACGACGTCTACATGCCGATCACCCCCATGTTCCACGTGCATGCCTGGGGTATTCCCTACATGGCCACCCTGATGGGCGTGCAGCAGGTGTACCCGGGTCGCTACGAGCCGGCCTCCCTGCTCAAATTGCTGGTCACCAAGAAGGTCACCTTCTCTCACTGCGTGCCCACCATCATCCAGATGTTGTTGCAGGCGGAAGCGGCCAAGAGCATCGACCTGAGCGGCTGGAAAGTGATCATTGGTGGTTCCGCTTTGCCCAAGGCCCTGGCCATGGGCGCCCTGGAGCGCGGCATCGACATCTACACCGGCTACGGCATGAGCGAAACCTGCCCGCTGCTGACCCTGGCGCAACTGACCCCGGAGCTGGAAAAGGCCGACCTGGAAACCCAGGCGGACTACCGCACCCGCACCGGTCGCCCGGTGGCCATGGTGCAGCTGCGTATCGTCGATGCGGAAATGAACGACGTGCCCCACGACGGCAAGAGCCAGGGCGAAGTGGTAGTCCGTGCCCCCTGGCTAACTCAGGGCTATCTCCACGACAAGGAAAAATCCGAAGAGCTGTGGGCAGGCGGCTGGCTGCACACCGGTGACGTGGCGGTGATGAGCGAAGACGGTTGGCTGAAGATCGTCGACCGCATCAAGGACGTGATCAAGACCGGCGGCGAATGGGTGTCTTCCATCGACCTGGAAGGCATGATCCTGCAGCACGCGGGTGTGGGTGAGTGTGCCGTGGTCGGTGTGCCCGACGAAAAGTGGGGCGAGCGCCCGGTGGCCCTGGTGGTCAAGAATGGCGAGGCGGACGAAGAGGGCATCAAGGCCCTGATGGCCGACTATGCCGACAAGGGCATCATTAGCCGCTACGGCATCCCCGATCGCGTTATCTTCGTGGATGAGCTGCCGCGCACCTCCGTGGGCAAGCTGGACAAGAAGAAGATGCGCGCCGAAATGGTGTAATGCCTCCACGGCGTCACATTACCGAGAAGCCCGCCACCCGGCGGGCTTTTTATTGGTGAACCAAGCAGACGCTGAATCAAAAGCCTTTTCACCACAGAGGGCACAGAGCACACCGAGGCAAAGAAGGTTTATCGTGGAGTAGAGTGAAAAATGGCTGCTGTGCCAACTTGCTGGCGATGGTGGTTGTGGTGCAGTTCGCCTTGAGCTCAGTGCACCCTAAGCAATCTGTGGTGGTGGGCAGGGATTCAGATTGCAGCTGCTGTCATCCGCCAGGCGAGCAAATTTGCGATAAGCAAAAGAACTGGGTTTTCTCGGTGTGCTCTGTGGCCTCTGTGGCCTCTGTGGTGAAAGCGCCGTTGGTTTTCTGCCCCTACGGCAAGAATCTGCGCGTAAACTGAATTTACTTCATAATTGCCTGTCACTTTAACCTGGACCCGTGATTTCAGCGTGGATGAATGGCGTAAGATTTTGTTGTCACAGGGAGTTTTCTGAAGAAGCGTCGTATCAGGGAATACGATCGACTGAAGAAAATGTTCTGTGGCGGCAAAGGCTTCCGTCAGGCGCCGCGATTAAGTCACGGATCCAGGTTTTACGCTCCCTCTACAAATTGCTTGCATAATTGGCCGTTAGACTTCCCTTTCGGCTTGTTGCGACTAACACTTTGGAGACGTTCATGAAGCGGATTATCGCCGCCCTGATATTGGTGGTGCTGGTAGGTGCTGGCCTCTGGTGGGCCCTGGCACCCGCGCCGGCACCCATGGGGCAGCGTCCGCCCACGGTGGTTAACCTGGCGCCGAGTATTGAGCGTTCCCTGTTTGATCGGGTGGAAGCGGTGGGTACGGCGCGGGCCGCCCAGGCAGTGACCATCCTTACCGAAGTGCCTGGCCGGGTGGCGAAGATCCATTTCCGCCAGGGCCAGAAGGTGGAAGAGGGTAAGGTGCTGGTCACTCTGGATGATCGCAATGCCAGCGCTGAGCTGGCGCGCAGCGAAGCGGAATACCAGCGTGCGTTGAATGATTTCCAGCGCGGTCAGAAACTGGTCAAGAGCCGCGCTATTTCCCAGTCGGAAGTGGATAGCTTCCGCACCACCCTGGATGGCGCCAAGGCCAGCCGCGATGCCGCCCGGGCCAATTTCAACGATCACACCATTCGCGCCCCCTTTGCCGGCGTGGTGGGGTTGCGGCAGGTGGATGCGGGGGGGTACCTGCAAACCGGCGATGCCATTACCACCCTGGATAACCTGGGGTATATCGAAGTGGATTTTCAGGTGCCGGAACGCTACCTGGCCCGGCTGGTTTCCGGCCTGCCGGTACAGGCTCGCAACGAGGCCTTTGCGGATCAGGTGTTCGAAGGCAACATCACCGATCTGGATTCCCGAGTGAGCACGGCGAGCCGCAGCCTGACGGCCCGCGCCCGACTGGAAAATCCCCAGGACAGGATTCGTCCGGGGCAGTTCCTGCGCGTGTCCGTACAGCTGGCCGAGCGCGATGCCCTGCTGGTGCCCGAGCAGTCGATCATCACCCAGGGGGCGCAGAGCTATGTGTTCACTGTCACCGCCGATAACACCGCCGAGCGTCACCCGGTGACCCTGGGTGGTCGTCGTGATGGCTGGGTGGAAATCACCAGTGGCCTGACCGGCAAGCCGGATGTGGTGGTCAATGGCCACTCACGGCTGGGTAGCGGTCAGGCGGTGCAGGTGCTGGATAACCCTGAGGCCTTGCTGCCGGGGCAGCGGGCCCTGCTGGAACCCGCCTCGCCGGACGCCGATAAGGCGGACAGCGAGGCCGCTGCATGATTCTTTCCGATATCTCCATCAAGCGACCGGTCTTCGCCACCGTCATCAGTTTGTTGATTGTGGTGTTCGGCATCAGCGCACTGATGAAACTGTCGGTGCGCGAGTACCCGGACATTGATCCGCCGGAAGTCTCCATCTCGGTGGACTATGCCGGCGCTGCGCCGGAAGTCATCGATACCCAGATTATCCAGGTGATCGAAGGGGCCGTGGCCGGGGTGGAAGGGGTGCGCAAGATCGAATCGCGCAGCCGGCTCGGCTCCGCCCGTACCAGTGTGGAATTCAATCTGGACCGGGATGTGGACGTGGCCGCCAACGACCTGCGTGATGCGGTGTCGCGGGTGTTAAACCGGCTGCCGGAAGAAGCGGACACCCCGGTGATCGCCAAATCCGACGCGGATGCCCGGCCCATCATCTGGGTAACCCTGACCAGCAGCACCCTGGCCCCCCAGGAGCTCACCGACTTTGCCGAGCGTTCCTTGGTGGATCGTTTCGCGGTGCTGGATGGTGTGTCGGAAGTCTTCATCGGCGGCGAACGCCGCTACGCCATGCGCGTCTGGCTGGACCGCCAGAGCATGGCTGCCAACCAGGTCACCGTCACCGATATTGAACAGGCCCTGCGCAGCAACAATGTGGAGCTGCCCGCCGGGAAGCTGGAATCCCAGTCCCGCGCCTTTACGGTGCGGGCGGACAATCGCCTGTCCTCGGTGAACGAGTTTGAGGATCTGGTAGTGCGCCGCCAGGGCAATTACCTGCTGCGGGTGGGCGATGTGGCCCGGGTGGAGCTGGGTGTGGAAAGCGATGACACCGTGTTGCGCGCCAATGGGGAAACCGCCATCGGCCTGGGTATCATCCGCCAGTCCAAGGCCAATACCGTGGCGGTGTCCGATAACGTGCGGGCGGAAATCGAGGCGGTGAGCAGCAGCTTGCCGGCGGATATCAGCCTGGATGTGAACTACGACGAATCCCTGTTTATCCGCGCCTCCATCAAGGAGGTGCTGGTCACCCTTGGCATTTCCGTGGTGCTGGTGATCGCGGTGATCTTCGCCTTTCTGGGCAATCTGCGCGCTACCCTGATTCCGGCGGTGACCATTCCGGTATCGATCATCGGCGCCTTTATCGGCCTGGGCATCATGGATTTCTCCATCAACGTGCTCACCTTGCTGGCGCTGATCCTGGCCATCGGCCTGGTGGTGGACGATGCCATCGTCATGCTGGAAAACATCCAGCGGCGTATCGACGAAGGCGAGAGTCGTCTGGTTGCCGCCTATCTCGGTGCCCGCCAGGTGGCCTTTGCGGTGGTGGCTACCACCCTGACTCTGGTGGCGGTGTTCGTGCCGATCTCCTTCATGGGCGGCGATGTGGGCCGGCTGTTTGGCGAGTTCGGCTTTACCCTGGCCTCCGCGGTTATCATCTCCAGCATCGTCGCCTTGAGTCTCGCGCCCATGCTCTGTTCCCGCTGGTTGCACCGGCACAGCGTCAAGGAGCTGCAAGGCGAGGGCAATGCGTTTGAGCGTGCCCTGCAAAAACTCAACAGCGGTTATGCCCGCAGTCTGGCGGCGGCCCTGGGCAAACCCTGGCCGCTGGTAGTGGGCTGTGTCGCCCTGTGCGTGGTGGCGCTGCTGGTGTTCCGTGGGTTGCCCCAGGAGCTGGCTCCCACCGAAGACCGGGGCGTCTTTATTATCCCGGCCTCGGCGCCACAGGGGGCCACCGCCGAATACAGCCTGCATCATGTGAAGGAAGTGGAAAACATCATGGCGCCGCTGGTAGAAAGCGGCGAGGCGGAACGGGCCTTGTCCATCGTCGGTTTCCGGGGCGTTACCGAGCGAGCCTTCAGTATTGTGCGGCTCAAGGACTGGGGCGAGCGTGACCGCTCCCAGCAGGAGATCGTCAACGAAGTGCGAGGCAAGCTGTCCCAGGTGGCAGGTCTGCGTGCCTTTGCGGTGAACCCGCCGGGGCTGGGTCAGAGTGCGTTTAACCAGGCCCTGGAAGTGGTGGTGGCCGGGCCGGACTATGACCAGGTGTTGGCCTGGAGCGAAACACTGATGGAGGCCATGGCGGAAAACCCGGGGCTGACCAGTATTGATACGGATTTTGAACAGACCCAGCCACAGCTGGACGTAACGCTGGATCGGGAGCGGGCCGCGGATCTGGGCATCACCGCGACCGATGTGGGTCAGACCCTGCAAGCCATGTTCGCTACCCTTACCGCGTCCACCTACGTGGACCGGGGCCGTGAATACGATGTGCTGCTGGAAGCAGAAAAACGCAACAGCCAGGGTCCCGACGATGTGTTGCCGATTT
This sequence comes from Alcanivorax sp. IL2, assembly GCF_047495475.1. NCBI lineage: Bacteria > Pseudomonadati > Pseudomonadota > Gammaproteobacteria > Oceanospirillales > Alcanivoracaceae > Alcanivorax > Alcanivorax sp. IL2. The sequence goes on from NZ_CP179932.1 coordinate 615,901, forward strand.
ATCTGCGCGCCGCCAACGGTGAGCTGGTGCCGTTCTCCAGCGTGGTAGAACTGACCACCACCGGGGATGCGCCGGAATTGCGCCGGGTGGATCGGCTACCGGCCATCACCCTGTCCGCCAACCTCGCGGACGGCTACGACCTGGCCACGGCGATGACCTATGTGGAAGATCAGGCTCGAGAGCGCCTGCCCCTGGATGCACGTATCGGTTACAAGGGCATGGCCGAAGAACTGCAGGAATCCGCCGCCGCCATCCTGGTCACCTTTGCGCTGGCGTTGGTGATTGTATTCCTGGTGCTGGCCGCCCAGTTTGAAAGCTGGATACACCCGCTGATCATCATGCTCACCGTCCCCCTGGCCCTGGCCGGGGCGGTGCTGGCGATCTGGGTCACCGGCGACAGTCTCAACATCTACAGCCAGATCGGCATGATCATGTTGCTGGGGCTGATGGCCAAGAACGGCATCCTCATCGTGGAATTCGCCAACCAGTTGCGCGACCAGGGGCTGGCGGTGAAAGAGGCGGTTTACCAGGGCGCCATCGTGCGCTTCCGCCCGGTACTGATGACCGGCATCTCCACCATATTCGGTGCCATTCCGCTGGTGCTGGCCACCGGCGCTGGCGCGGAAAGCCGCTTCACCATCGGCGTGGTGATTCTCGGCGGGCTGCTCTTTGCCACCGTGCTGACACTCTTTATTATCCCGGTGTTGTACCAGTGGCTGGCCCCGTTCGCCTCTCCGGCGGATGCGGTGAAACAGCAGCTGGATAAAGAGATGGGCCAACCGCAGGAGTAGGAGCGTCGTTGGCGGCGTGATCCAGATGGCGTGCTACTAGAGGGGGACGGAGTTGCAAGCTACAAGCTTCAAGCTACAAGGCGCGAGAAAGGGGGTAGCGGCATTACACGCCGTGCCCGCGACCGCACAGCTTGAAGCGCGGAATCCATTCTCTTCAGGCTGGCTACGCGACCGTTTCGCGTTGCAGCTCGAAGCTTGTAGCTTGCAGCTTTATTCATGACCGACTACGAACTGATCCGCAGCAAACGCCGCAGCCTGGAGCTGCGCGTGCTGGAAGATGGCCGGGTGCAGGTGCGGGCGCCGCAGCGGGCGCCGTTGCGCATGGTGCAGGCGTTTGTGGACAGTCGCCGCCAGTGGATTCGCAGTCAGCAGCAGCGCCAGGCCAGCCGGCCTCGTCAGCGTTGGCAGGATGGCGCGTCCTTCCCGTTCCGGGGCCAGCCGCTGACCATGGATGTCTCTGCCGGGCGGAGCGCGGTGGCCGTATCCGGTGGCTACCTGCAGATTCGGGTAGCTGACCCGGACAGCGAGGCGGCGGTGCAACAGACGCTGGAAGGCTGGTTGCGCAAACAGGCCCGCTCCCTGTTTGAAGACAGCATCACCCGCCAGTTTCCCTGGTTCGCCAGCCAGGGCTATTCACGGCCGGCATTGCGAGTGAAGAAAATGCGTACTCGCTGGGGATCATTGTCGGCCAAGGGCTACATCAACCTGAACATGGCGCTGCTGCAGTATCCGCCAGCGGCGCTGGATTACGTGGTCATGCATGAGTTGTGTCACCTGCAACACATGGATCACGGCCCCGGTTTCCACGCCCTCATGGACGCCCGCATGCCCGACTGGCGCCAGCATAAACAACTCCTCGACCAGCCGTTTTTCCAACCCTGATGATGGATGCCGCCGTAGGAGCGGCGCTTGAGCCGCGAACCTGCTTGCGAAGGCTTTCCCAAGTACGGTTCGCGGCTCAAGCGGCGCGCCTACAGCCAGGTTGCATTCCAGTAGGGGTAATCGGCCAATCGGCTAACAAGTTTCGCCCGTAGGGGGTTAGCCACAATATAGCGCGCAACATCCTTGATGGACTCTTCCTGACGGAGCGCGTGGTCATGATATCCCTTCTGCCAGATGGGCATTCCGCAACGCCGTGCCGAAGAGGATTTGAGCATGTTGATGGTATGAGATAGCGAGTAGCGCTCCCCAAGCATAAATAACCAATGCAGATGATCTGGCATCACAACAAAGCAAAGGGTTGAACTGGCGAGGAGTTGATCCGAGCGGTGAATGCTGCGGCAAAGCTCACGGGCATGGAGATGATCTGAAAACCAGTCATGCCGACCGTGGGTCACGGTAGTGATGTGGTAGATGTTATTGACCTGGGAGTGCCGACCTTTTCTCAGGTTCTGCCCATGACATTTATAGTTCATGGCAAAAGATTGGGCGTCGCCGTTACCCCCAGCAATCAGCCATGGCTGAAGTTTTTGTAGGAGCGGCGCTTGAGCCGCGAACCGAGCGTAGCGAGGGACGGCTTTCCCAAGCAGGTTCGCGGCTCAACCGCCGCTCCTACGGCAATAAGACGGCAGGGGGGCCAGACATAAAAAAAGCCCGCCGAAGCGGGCTTTTTCTTGCTAATGCAATCGCTTATTCAGCAACTACGTTAGCAGCCTGCGGACCTTTTGGGCCCTGCTGGATCTCGAAGGAAACCTTCTGACCCTCAGCCAGGGTTTTGAAGCCTGAGCCGGTAATTGCGCTGAAATGAACGAATACGTCCGCACCACCATCGTCCTGAGAAATGAAACCAAAACCCTTGGACTCGTTAAACCACTTCACAGTACCTGTAGCCATGTGAATCTATACCTCGAAACTATTACTTTGAGTGTTGCTTGCAAACCATGTTGGGCGGTGTTCGGAGACAACTTCAGCTTCACGCAGGGAAGACAATTACCAAACTAATCCACGGCCATAATTCGCAGCCATTTCCGACTTTACCCTCCTTTTTTGGCGAGCACCACCCCTTTTTATGGCCGGTTAAACGGGTAGTTATAACGCCGTTGTCACAAAGCGAACCACCATGCTGTGTTGCTCGTCAGGGCCCAGCAACAGGGCGTTGTCGAGGACACGGGCGGTTTCAATACAGAGCATTCTCTGCCAGGCATCATCAGCAAACTGCGTCAGGCGCCGACTTTTGTCGATCCAGGGATTCCATACCACCGCCGACCGACTGCCGGAGGCCGACAGGGTCAGCCGACGCTGCCAGCCGGGATCATCAATATGCACAGTGTCGGGCAGTTGTAGATACAGTCGGTCGGTCTCGGCGACAAAAGTCAGCGGGCTTTCCTGTCGATGGGATTGCCAGTCATCCAGAGCGTCCACGTAGGGGCAAGTCTCCAGGCCATGTACCGTCACCTGCCGCGAGTCTGATACCGCAAAGTAACTGTGCAGAGCCTGGCTGATCCATACCGGCGTGTTGCCATGGTTATGGTTATTCAGTGCCAGGCTCAGGCCATCGTCCAGGCGTACGGTCAGAGTGGGCTCCACGGCGGGCAGGGATTGCCGGTCGGCCTGATTCGACAGGCCGAAGTGCAGAGTGATGCCGTCGCTATCTTCCCGGGTGTGTTGCAGAGTCCAGGGCTGCTGACGGACCAAGCCGTGGGCGGGAGGCTCTGCCAGTGCATATTGCTGGCGGATCTCTTCCGGGTTGAAATCCAGGCCACCGAACCAGGGCCAGCACACCGGCACCCCACCGCGAACACCCTGACCCCGCTGATAGGCGGCCTTCTCACTGAGCCAGATCAGCGGATGCTCACCGTCCCGTTGATACGACAGCACCTGGGCGCCCTGTTCGGCAATCACCAGGGTCTGGTGACGGTGGCGAATTTCCCAGCAGGGCAGGTCGCCGCGGATAATCTGTGTAACGGATGCGGTCATGCCTTCTCCGGGAAAATGCAGGAGTGTTGCTCTGTCTGCGCCACCAACCACGTGGCTCTGGGGGCGGGGTTATTTAATCCCCGCCGCAATCTCCAGCTCACGGATGGACTGCTCCAGATAGTCCAGCAGTCGCTGCATGGAAGGCAGGGTGCGACGGCAGGCAATCAGGCCGAATTCCAGCTGATCCTGATAGCTGGTCAGGGTGATGTTGAGGGCGATGCGATCCAGCACGATGGACACCGGATACATGCCTTTCAGCTTGGCCCCATTCCAGTACAGCGGCTCCTTCGGTCCGGGCACGTTGGAGATCACCACATTAAAGGCTCGCCATTTCGGTGCCAGCCCGGTGAGCAGGTTGAGACCGGTGGGGGCCATGGTCAGGGCGGTGAAGTTGAGGATTTCCTCCGGGCTCATCTGCGAGAAGCGCTCTTTCGCTTCCTGTACCGAGTCGTGTACCACCCGCAACCGGTTGGCCGGGTCGCAGATGTGGGTGCCCAGGTTGGCCAGGATCATGCCGATCTGGTTGCCCCCAGCGCTGTCATCCTGACGCAGGCTCATGGGCACCATGGCAATCAGCGGCTCGTCGGGCAGGGCGTTCTGGCTGATCATGTACTCACGCAGGGCATGGCCGCACATGGCCAGCACCACCGTATTGACGGTACAGCCGAACGCCTTGGCGATGACTTTCAGCCGTGACAGGGAATAGCTCTGCGCGGCAAAACGGCGTGACCCGGTAACGGTCTGGTTGAACACGGTGTCCGGGGCCTGAAAGATGGACACATAGTTCTCATCCTTTTTGGCTTTTTGGCTCACCTTGTAGATCTCGCGGGCGAGGCCCGGCACGGTGGCCGCCTGTTTGCTCAGGCCTGCGCCGAGGCGCGCCAGGCTGGAGGCCACATCCACCGGGTTGCTGGGCAGTGAGCGGCTGCGTTTTTTCGGCTCATAGGCCCACACCGGCGGCAGTTCCCGTTCATCCGGATCGGTGGACAGGGCGCGCATGCCCATGCGCATGGCAGAGATGCCATCCACCACGGAATGGTGAATCTTGGTATAGAGGGCGAACTGACGACCGCGGATACCTTCGATCAGATGGGCTTCCCACAACGGCCGCTCACGGTCCAGCAGGTTGGAATGCTCGGCGGAAACCAGCGACAGCAGCTCACGGATGCGTCCCGGCTTGGGGAGGGCCTCGTGGCGGAAGTGATGGTCGATGTCGAAGTGCTTGTCCTCGGTCCAGTAATACTGGCCCAGGCGCCGGGTCAGTCGCTGATTAAACGGCGCCACCGGGGAGCAGTAGTCGCGCATGTGCCGGGCGAGCTCGCTGACATATTTCGGGCCTGCATCTTCCGGGAAGGAAAACAGCTGCAGACCGGCTACATGCATGGGCTGCTGGCGTTTTTCCAGCCACAGGAAAAGTTGATCCACCGGGCTAAGCGCTTTCATAGAGTCCCCTTCGTCATTTTTATATCCCTGAACACAACCACAACAATTACCTGATAACGGCAATGCACTCTCTATGCCAAGGGAAGATCATAGTAGCAAAGCCGCATTCGGGTCACTGTGTGCAAGGTGTAAATCGGCGGGCGATGCGGTAAATGCCGCCGGATGGAACATTGATCAATGGCAGTGTGTCCGGGAAAATGGACAGACACCTCCACCCTGAAGACCGGGTTGTCGATTGGCAAGCCGGGTGGGCGATGGCGCCGTCGGCAAGGTCGTTGCGGCAAGCAAAATGACCGGCGCAGGCTACGAAATACGCCTTACATTCACCAGGAAAATACCGAACATAGATCATATTGATTATGTTTATGGGTCTACTGCCTCTAGAATGCGCCGCATCGGTAGACCGGCATGTGTCCGTCTGGCATGAGCAGGGTTGCCCCTCCCGGTATCGATAAACCAATTTGTTAATCAGAGGTTCACCATGTCATACACCAAAGACATCGAAGCACTGAGTTCTGTGGTTGGTGCCAACAGCACCTGGAAAGATATCAACCCGGAATCTGCTGTTCGCATGCGTCTGCAAAACCGTTTCAACACGCATCTGGACATCGCCAAGTACAACGCCAAGATCATGCGTGAAGACATGGCGGCCTATGACAAGGACACCAGCAAGTACACCCAGTCCCTGGGTTGCTGGCACGGCTTCGTAGGTCAGCAGAAGCTGATCTCCATCAAGAAGCACTTCGGTACCACCAAAGGCCGTTACCTGTACCTGTCCGGCTGGATGGTTGCTGCGCTGCGCTCCGAGTTCGGTCCGCTGCCTGACCAGTCCATGCACGAGAAGACCGTTGTTGCTGACCTGATCCGTGAGCTGTACACCTTCCTGAAGCAGGCTGACGCCTGGGAACTGAACCACCTGTTCCGCGCTCTGGACGATGCCAAAGAAGCTGGCGACGAAGCCAAGCAGAAAGACATCATCAGCAAAATCGACAACTTCGAAACTCACGTTGTTCCGATCATCGCTGACATCGATGCTGGTTTCGGTAACCCGGAAGCCACCTACCTGATGGCCAAGCAGCTGATCGAAGCTGGCGCGTGCTGTATCCAGATCGAAAACCAGGTTTCCGACGAGAAGCAGTGTGGTCACCAGGACGGTAAAGTAACCGTTCCTCACGCCGACTTCCTGTCCAAGATCAATGCTGTGCGTTACGCGTTCCTGGAGCTGGGTATCGACGACGGCGTAATCGTTGCCCGTACCGACTCCCTGGGTGCTGGCCTGACCAAGCAGATCGCTGTAACCAACGAGCCGGGCGACCTGGGCGACCAGTACAACGCGTTCCTCGATGGTGACGTGGTTGAATCTGCTAGCGACATCAACAACGGTGACGTTGTAATCAAGTCCAACGGCAAGCTGCTCAAGCCGAAGCGTCTGGCTTCCGGCCTGTTCCAGTTCAAAGCCGGCACCGGTGTTGACCGTGTGGTTCTGGACTGTATCACCAGCCTGCAGAACGGCGCTGACCTGCTGTGGATCGAAACCGAGAAGCCGCACGTTGGCCAGATCGCAGAGATGGTTAACCGTATCCGCGAAGTGGTGCCGGACGCCAAGCTGGTTTACAACAACAGCCCGTCCTTCAACTGGACCCTGAACTTCCGTCAGCAGGTATTCGATGCCTGGGAGAAGGAAGGCAAAGACGTATCCGCCTACGATCGCGATCGTCTGATGAGCGCCGACTACGACAGCACTGAGCTGGCCGAGCTGGCTGACGAGTGGACCAAGAACTTCCAGCGTGATGCGTCCCGTGAAGCAGGTATCTTCCACCACCTGATCACTCTGCCGACCTACCACACTGTTGCTCTGTCCACTGACAACCTGGCTAAAGGCTACTTCGGTGACGAAGGCATGCTGGCCTACGTTGCAGGCGTTCAGCGTAAGGAAATCCGTCAGGGCATCGCTACCGTGAAGCACCAGGACATGGCCGGTTCCAACATCGGTGATGACCACAAAGAGTACTTCTCCGGCGAAGCAGCACTGAAAGCTGGCGGTAAAGACAACACCATGGGTCAGTTCGAGAACACCTAAGTCTCGATAGATTCTGGTAAGTCTTAAAAGGCGGCCCCCGAAAGGGGGCCGTTTTTTTGTGCCTGAAAAACCCGTCTCCTTTCCAAACCCGCCGCAGGAGCGCCGCTTGAGGCGCGAAGCAAGGAAATCCCCACAGGGGATAGGGGATCAGGCACGCCAGCTCTTCTCCAGAAATGCTCGTCCGCGTTGGGAAGGGTTTGTCGCCTCGCTGCGCTCGGTTCGCGCCTCAAGCGGCGCTCCTACGAGGGCTTTCCCATGACCTGGAGGTGTTCGCGTATCAGCGTTGGCCACAAAAAAGGGCGGCCCGAAGGCCGCCCTTTTCTGTGTCTGACGTGCGTATAGCGACGTCCGACCGTCTCCTTACTCGTAATCGAAGGAGAAGTGTTCCGGCTTCAGCTGCATGGTGCTCTTGGTCGGCTTCAGCGCGGCATCCGCGTGGGCCTTGGCAGAGGGCAGCATGCGATCGAAGTAGAACTCGGCGGTGGCCAGCTTGGCCTGGTAGAACTCCGCCGGCTCTGCGCCGCCATTTTCCAGCTTGTCCTGGGCAACACCGGCTTGCAGGGCCCAGAAGTAGGCCATCATGGCGTAGCCGCTGTACATCAGGAAGTCGTAGCTGGCGGTGGAAACGATATCGCGGTCCTTGGAGGCCACCAGCATGATGCGGGTAGTCAGGTAGTTCCACTCGGCGGCGATCTTCAGCAGCTTCCAGGCGAACGGACGCAGCTTGGGATCACGCAGGTTCTTGGTGCCGAAATCCACCAGCTTCTTGCTGAAGTCACGAACACACTTGCCCTTGGTCAGCAGCAGGACCTTACGACCCAGCAGATCCAGTGCCTGGATGCCGGTGGTGCCTTCGTACAGGGTGGAGATGCGCGCGTCACGGACGATCTGTTCCATGCCGTGCTCTTTGATATAGCCGTGGCCGCCGAAAACCTGCATGCCGTCGTTGGCCACTTCCAGACCTTTCTCGGTGAGGAAGCCTTTCAGGATCGGCGTCAGGAAGCCCAGCTCGTCATCCCACTTCTGGTACTCTTCGTCGTTGTCAGCCTGGGCTGCGCTGATCATCTTGTCCGCGTACTGGGCGGCGAAGTAGATCATGGCGCGACCGCCCTCGGCGATGGCCTTCTGCTTGAGCAGCATGCGGCGCACGTCACCGTGGTGGATCAGGCTGTCGGCGATGGCATCCGGCTCTTTCTTGCCAGACAGAGCGCGCATGGACTTACGCTCCTTGGCGTAGGTCAGGGCGCCCTGGTAGGACAGCTCGGCGTGGGCCAGACCCTGGATGGAGGTACCGATACGCGCGGTGTTCATGAAGGTGAACATGCACTCAAGGCCCTTGTTTTCCGGGCCGATCAAAAAGCCGGTGGCTTCGTCGAAGTTCATCACGCAGGTGGCGGATGCCTTGATGCCCATTTTCTTTTCCAGGGAACCACAGTGCACACCGTTATCTTCACCGATCTTGCCCGGCAGGTACTTGGGCACGATGAACAGGGAGATGCCGCGGGTGCCTTTCGGCGCATCGGGCAGGCGGGCGAGAACGATGTGGACAATGTTCTCGGTCAGATCGTGCTCACCGGAAGAGATGAAGATCTTGGTACCGGAAATTTTGTAGGAGCCATCTTTCTGCGGCTCGGCCTTGGTTTTCACCTGGCCCAGGTCGGTACCGCACTGCGGCTCGGTCAGACACATGGTGCCGCCCCAGATACCTTCGGTCATGGGGACCATGTAGTCCTGGAGCTGCTGCTCGGAACCGTGCATCTGGATGGTGTTCATGGCACCCATGGACAGGCCCGGGTACATGGTGAAGGACCAGTTGGCGGTGGCCATCATTTCGGATTTGATCAGACCCAGGGACGCGGGCAGGCCCTGGCCGCCGAATTCCACCGGGTGGCTGAGACCCTGCCAGCCGCCGGCCACGAACTCGTCGTAGGCTTCCTTGTAGCCTTTCGGGGTGGTAACCACGCCATCTTCAAACTTGCAGCCTTCTTCGTCGCCGCTCTGGTACAGGGGCGCGAGGGTGTTTTCACACAGCTTGGCCATTTCGCCAATAATGGCTTCGACCATATCCGGGGTGGCTTCTTCGCCTTCCGGGAAAGTCTTGTAGTGGCCTTCGAAATCGAGCACTTCGTTCATCAAAAAGCGCATATCGCGCACGGGAGCCTTGTAAGTCGGCATAACAGTTACCCTCGTCAGGCAGAAATCGATTCAACTGTCAGTAACGGACAGCGCAACAGGGCGGGCATTGTTCGGCAATTCAAGCGCAAACACATTGACTGTCAAGGCGGGCGCGGGCGGGCGTTAGGGTGAATGGGCGTTCACGGGATGTTGAGCTTCAAGTAACCACAACCCTTTCTACGAAGCCGCTGTAGGAGCACCGCTTGAGGTGCGAACCGAGCCACAGCGAGGAAATCGTTGCCGTTCCTCGCCTTGCTCTCAGAAAACCGTTCCCGCAACGCCAACACCAAGATCGCCCTTCGGCCGATTCCGCACTGCGTGCGGTTCGCCATGCAAGCATAGCTCCTACAGCGGCTACGTAGTCAGGGGGTTTTTATAGTTGGACGTTATTTCTTTCCTTTCCAGCTATACATAGACGTGGACACCCCGGTCCGTCGCGCCACTTCGTCCCAGATGCCCTGGGGGAGCAGGGCTTTCATCAGTTCCACGGACTTGGCCATGGGCGGTTCGATGACAAAGGCGTCTTTCTTCTGCATGCCCCGCATGATGCTTTTCACCACCTTTTTCGGGGTCAGCATGGGAGAGAACAGCGGCGTCTTCACGCCGTCGAACATGCCGGTGGAGATATAGCTGGGGCAAACGCTGGTGACGTGCACATGCTTGATCTTGCGTACCGCCAGTTCCAGCCGAAGGGATTCCGAGAAGCCCACCACCGCCCATTTGCTGGCCGCATAGGTGCTGCCGTAGGGCAGGCCGATAAAGGCAGAGGCACTGGCGATGTTGACCAGGAAAGCCTCGCTGGCCTGAATCAGGTCTTCCAGGAACGCATGGGTAGTGGCCATCAGGCCTTCGCTGTTCACCCGGAAGGTGTTCAGGTGCTGTTCCAGTTCGACGGTCTCGAACTCGCCACCGAACACCACCCCGGCGTTATTGATCAGGCTGGTGATGGGGCCCACTTCATGGTGCAGCTTGTCGCGGAATTTGGCGATGGAGGCAATCTTGCTCACATCCAGTACATAGGGATGCGCCTTGCCGCCGGCGGCCTGGATGCGATCGGTGACTTCACGAGCCGCGCTGATGCGCCGGGCGGTAACGATGACTTCTGCGCCCTGTTTGGCAAATTCCTCGGCCATCAAGGCGCCAATGCCGGCACCGGCGCCAGTGATCAGAATGCGATGCTTTTCGAAACGGGCCATGGGTCATCCTTGTTTTGAGTTACAAGTTTCAAGTCTAAAGTTGCAACGCGATACCGGTTGAAGTGTTCTGTTGTGCTGTGCCCGCGATGAAATGCAGGTGCGCGGGCACGATGCTACGAGCCAAGAATATCCCGGCTCGCGCTTTGAAACTTTCAACTTGTAACTTGCAACTCTTTATCCCGGCAGCTTCAAGCCGACCAGCACCACCTTGCCATCTTCCACCGAGCGGGCCCGCAAGCGCAGGCCGCTGACACGAACCGTATCACCGACCACGGTCTGCTTGCCTACCTGTTTGGTAAACAGCTCCGCCACGGTGAGCCCTTGCCAGAGCGGCGGCGGGGGGTCTACGCCGTAGATGGCGATCAACTGGGCCACCGGTGTCTTGCCGAGCACGGTGAAATCGCCGTAATAGCGTTTCTCGTCGTTGCTCATCTTGTGGCACAGGTCGGACAGGCCGGACTTATGGGACAGGGGCGCCAGCCAGGCGATCAGGTCGCCGGCTTCGATATCCGGGTTGTCGCTAAGGCTGAGCACGTGTTGATTGCGGTAGAGGATCAGCGGGGTGCGTTTGTCTTCGCTGAGTTCCGCCAGGGGTTTGCCCACGGCCCGGGCACCGGCTTCCACCTCGAATTGCATCAGATAGCGATCCCGCGGCGCGGCCAGTGGCACCATCTGTTTCGGTTCGGTGGTGGGCGGCACCGACACTTTCAGTTTGCGCGCCACATAGCGCAGGCTGGCGCCCTGGCCGAGCAGGGAAATCAGCACCACCACCAGGGTGATATCGAACAGCAGGTAGGTCTGTTCCACCCCGGCCAGCAACGGGAACACCGCCAGGACAATGGGCACCGCCCCGCGCAGGCCGGTCCAGGCGATAAAGGTTTCCTCCCGCCAGGTGAAGCGGAACGGCAGCAGGCTTACCCACACGGCGATGGGGCGCGCCAGCAGCATCAGGAAGGCCGCTACCGCCAGGGCCCAGGGCAGGTTTTCGGTCAGCCGGGACGGCGTCACCAGCAGACCGAGAATCAGGAACATGCCCGACTGGGCCAGCCATGCCATGGAATCCATGGCCTTGAGCACATTGTCGCCGGTGCCACCGCGGCGGTTTCCCGCCACCAGGCCGGTGAGATAGATGGCCAGAAAGCCGGAGCCGCCCACCAGGTTGGTGAGCGCGAACACCATGGCGCCGCCACTGCACAGCAGCAGGGCATGCAGGCCTTCATTGCTGCGTACCCTGAGCAGCAGCTCACTGATCACCGCACCCAGCAACAAGCCGAGCAGGGCGCCCAGGCCGAACTGTTGCAGCAGGGTCCACAGCATGCCCACACCCCAGTCGGCCGCGGGGTCCACCAGCAGCCCCACCAGCATCAGGGTGATAAAGATGGCCATGGGGTCGTTAAGCCCGGATTCGATTTCCAGGGTGCTGGCCACCCGTTCATTCAGCGTCACCCCGGCGCCCTTGATCACGCTGAACACCGCCGCCGCATCGGTGGAGCCAATAATGCCGCCCAGCAGCAGCCCCACCCGCCAGTCCACGCCCATCATCCAGGTGGCAAAGGCCCCCACCAGGGCGGCGGAAATGGCGACGCCAAAGGTGGCCAGGCTGAGAGCCGGCTTCAGGCCCAGCCTGAAAGTGCTGAGCCGGGTGCGCAGGCCGCCGTCGAGCAGGATGACTGCCAAGGCAATATTGCCGATCACATAGGCGGTGGAGAAATCATCGAACTGGATACCGCCGATGCCGTCCTCGCCGGCGAGCATGCCCACCACCAGGAAAATCAGCAGCGACGGCACCCCGAACCGGGCACTCAGCGAGCCCAGCAGCAGGCCGGTAAACATCAGGCCGGTGCCGATAAGAAGAAACAGGTTCAGAGAGTCCAAGCGGAATCCATGCCAAGAGAATCAGGGTTCTATAGTAGAATAGCTTACACGCAACGCGCTGCACGCTACATGGCAGAGGTTGAGTCGCGCCGGGTATGTTTCGGTAGGCGCAGAGCGAATAACGCTGCTGGCGGCGCGATCACCTCAGTTGCGAGGTACGAGTTGCGAGAAGCGAAAACCGGACCTTCCCGAATACCGGGTTTATGCCTTTCGTAACTCGTACCTCGTTACTCGCGACTTCTTCAATCGCGCCGCCAGCGACCGCGCCTACGGCAAGGTGGGTTGCGCGATGCTTGCAGCGTGAAGCATTGCCATTATACTAGCGCGCCCTTCTGGCTATATTTTGAACAGCAGACCCCTGCAAGGCGAGTGTTGAGATGGATTTTTCCCAGCGATTTGGTGTGATTGTGATCGGCGGCGGCCATGCCGGCACCGAGGCGGCGTTGGCGTCCGCGCGCATGGGCGTCTCCACCCTGCTGCTGACTCACAATATCGAAACCCTGGGTCAGATGAGCTGCAACCCGGCCATCGGCGGCATCGGCAAGAGCCACCTGGTGCGGGAAATCGACGCCCTGGGCGGCGCCATGGCCCGTGCCACCGATAAAGGGGGCATCCAGTTCCGCGTGCTCAACGCTCGCAAGGGCCCGGCGGTGCGGGCCACCCGCGCCCAGGCGGATCGGGTCCGTTACAAGGCCGCCATCCGCGCCACCCTGGAAAACCAGCCCAACCTGACCCTGTTCCAGCAGGCGGTGGACGACCTGATTGTGGAAAACGGCCGCTGCGTCGGCGTGGTCACCAATATGGGCCTGCGCTTTGTGGCCGATGCGGTAGTGCTCACCGCCGGCACCTTCCTGGGCGGCGTCATTCATATCGGCCTGGATAACCACCAGGGCGGCCGCGCCGGCGATCAGCCCTCCAATGCCCTGGCCCGTCGCCTGCGCGAACTGCCGTTCCGGGTCGACCGCCTGAAAACCGGCACGCCGCCGCGCATCGACGGCAAGACGGTGGATTTTTCCGTGATGCAGGAGCAGTGGGGCGACAGCCCGCTGCCGGTGATGAGCTACCTGGGCAAGGTGGAAGAGCACCCGCAGCAGGTGTGCTGCTACATCACCCACACCAATGCCCAGACCCACGATATCATCCGCAGCGGCTTTGATCGCAGCCCCATGTTCACCGGTGTGATCGACGGGGTCGGGCCACGCTATTGCCCGTCCATCGAGGACAAGGTGAACCGCTACCCGGACAAGGACAGCCACCAGATCTTTGTGGAGCCGGAAGGGCTGGATACCCACGAGCTGTATCCCAACGGCATCTCCACCAGCCTGCCCTTCGATGTGCAGCTGCAGGCGGTGCGTTCCATCCGTGGTTTCGAGAACGCCCATATCACCCGGCCGGGCTACGCCATCGAATACGACTACTTCAATCCCCAGGATCTCAAGCACAGCCTTGAGACCAAGCACATGCCGGGCCTGTTCTTTGCCGGTCAGATCAATGGCACCACCGGCTACGAAGAAGCCGGTGCCCAGGGGTTGCTGGCGGGCCTGAACGCGGCGCGGTTAAGTCAGGAGAAAGATGCCTGGACGCCCCGTCGCGATGAGGCCTACATCGGCGTGCTGGTGGATGACCTGATCACCATGGGCACCCAGGAGCCCTACCGCATGTTCACCAGCCGGGCGGAATACCGCTTGCTGCTGCGTGAGGACAATGCCGACCTGCGCCTCACCGAAAAAGGCCGTGAGCTGGGCCTGGTGGACGACGAGCGCTGGGCCGCCTTCAACGCCAAGCGCGAGGGCATGGTGAAAGAGGAGCAGCGCCTGAAAAGCACCTGGGTGCAGCCGAAAACGCCCCAGGCCGAGGCGGTGAATACCCTGATCGAGAAGCCGCTGACCCACGAATACAGCCTGCTGGATCTGCTCAAGCGCCCGGAGTTGAGCTATGCCACCCTGGCGGACGCGGTGGCGCTGGACGACCGCCCGGACGCGGCAGTGATCGAGCAGATGGAAATCCTCGCCAAGTATGCCGGCTATATCGACCGTCAGAGCGACGAAATCGAGAAGCTGCGGGCGGCGGAAACCACCCGGCTGCCGGACGACTTCGATTATGGTCAGGTGAAAGGCTTGTCCAACGAGGTGAAGCAGAAGCTCGGCGATATCCGCCCCGAGACCCTGGGTCAGGCGGGCCGGATTCCCGGGGTGACCCCGGCGGCGATTTCCCTGCTGATGATCTATCTGAAAAAACACCAGCACCAGCAGAAGGCGGCCCAGCAGGCATGAGCCTTTCCACAACCTTATCCGATACTCTGGCTCGGGGCGTTGACGCCCTGGGCCTGTCCCTCAGTGATGACCAGCAGCGCCTGCTGCTGGCGTATGTGGACCTGTTGGTGAAGTGGAACCAGGCCTACAACCTCACCGCCATTCGCGATCCGGCGGAGATGGTCACCCGTCATCTGCTCGATTCCCTGGCGGTGCTGCCTTACGTGGCCGACACCGACACCCTGGACGTGGGCACCGGTGCCGGCATTCCAGGGATTATTCTCGCCGTATCGCGGCCGGATCAGGCCTTTACCCTGCTGGATTCCAACGGCAAGAAAACCCGCTTCGTGCGCCAGGCCCGTCGCGAGCTGGGGCTGGACAACGTGGAGGTTGTGCACGCCCGCGTGGAACAGTACGGTAAGAGCCCATCACAGATAATTTGCCGTGCCTTTGCCTCCTTGTCGGACATGCTGGCACTCATGGCGCCGATAATTACCGATAATACCCGGGTACTGGCCATGAAAGCGGCCAGCACAGAGCGGGAATTGGCGACCATGCCGCCGCACTGGCAAGGCAACCACCATAGTCTGAACATTCCCGGGCTCGATGAGCCCAGGACACTGGTGGTGGTACAACAGCGCAGCGATTGAAGGCCACCGGGGTGGCCTCCATAAGGAGACAGCAGTGACCACCGTATTTGCCGTAGCGAACCAGAAAGGCGGCGTGGGGAAGACCACCAGCAGTGTGAACCTGGCGGCGTCGCTGGCAGCCACCCGCAAGAAAGTGTTGCTGGTGGATATCGACCCGCAGGGCAATGCCACCACCGGCTCCGGGGTAGACAAGTTCGAGACGGATTACACTATCTACGATGTGCTCTGCGATGACGTGCCCATCGAGCAGGCGGTTACCGGTACGCCGGAAGAGTCCGGCTTTGCCCTGATCGCCGCCAACGGCGACCTGACTGCCGCCGAAGTCCAGATGCTGGACCTGAAGTCCAAGGAATTCCGCCTGCGTAATGCGCTGGCGCGGATCCGTGACGACTACGATTACATCCTCATCGATTGCCCGCCGTCCCTGAACATGCTCACCGTCAATGCGTTGACGGCGGCGGATTCGGTGATCGTGCCGATCCAGTGCGAGTACTACGCCCTGGAAGGTCTGACCGCGCTGATGAACACCATCGAAAAGATCCGCTCGGTCCTCAATCCCAAGCTGCACATCGGCGGCCTGCTGCGCACCATGTACGACCCGCGCAACAGCCTGTCCAACGATGTGTCCAACCAGTTGATCAGCCACTTCGGCGACAAGGTGTATCGCACCATCATTCCGCGCAACGTGCGGCTGGCGGAAGCGCCCAGCCACGGTGCGCCGGTGATCACCTACGATCCGAAATCCCGCGGTGCGGTCAGCTATCTGGCATTGGCCGGTGAGATCCTGCGTCGTGAGCAGGCCCTCAAGGCCCAGCCTGCAGCAGCTTCATAAGGAACGAAACATCATGGCGGCAAAGCGTAAACGCGGTCTCAGCAAGGGCCTGGATGCCCTGCTCAGCAGCAGCGAATCCTACCAGCAGCACCAGGACGAAGTGCGCATCAAGCAGGAGGAGGAAGACCGAGTCAGCGGTGTGGAATATCCCCCCCGTGACGGCGAGCTGCGGCACCTGCCGGTAGATTGCATGGAGCGCGGTCGTTACCAGCCGCGCCGTGACATGTCCCCGGATGCCCTGGAAGAGCTGGCCGAGTCCATTCGCGCCCAGGGGGTCATGCAGCCCATTGTGGTGCGTCCTCTCGGCGAAAAGCGCTACGAGATCATTGCCGGTGAACGCCGCTGGCGTGCCGCCAAGATGGCCGAGCTGGACACCATTCCCGCGGTAATCCGCGAGGTGCCCGACGAAGCCGCCATCGCCATGGCGCTGATCGAGAACATCCAGCGGGAAAACCTCAATCCCATGGAAGAGGCCATCGCCCTGGGGCGCCTGAAGGAGGAATTCGGGCTGACCCACCAGCAGGTGGCCGACGCGGTGGGCAAATCCCGCGCCATGGTCACCAACCTGCTGCGCCTGATGAGCCTGGAATCCGACGTCAAGAAGCTGCTCGAGCACGGCGACCTGGAAATGGGCCATGCCCGAGCGCTGCTGGCGCTGACCGGCAACAAACAGGTGGAAGCGGCGCGCACCGTGGTGGCCAAAGGGTTGTCCGTGCGTCAGACCGAAGAGCTGGTCCGTGATTTCGAAAAAGCCAAACCCGCCAAACCGGCACCGCCCAAGGAAGATCCCAACGTGAAAGCACTGATCGGCGACTTGTCCGATCGTCTGGGAGCGCCGGTGCAGATCCAGCAGGGCCAGGGCAACAAGGGCAAGCTGGTGATCAGTTATAACAACCTGGATGAACTGGACGGCATCCTGGCCCATATCAAGTAACACGTCCGGCGTATAATCCAGGGAGGGTATAGTGGGGCGGTTTCTTTACCGGGCCGAGGCCGACGGCAAACCGGTTTCCGGTATTCAGGATGCGGCTAGCGCCGCTGAGGCGCTGACCTTGCTCAAGGAGCAGGGTCTGCAGTCCGTGCGTCTGCAGAACGATGCCATGAGCGCCGCCATGCCCCTGGATACCCGCGGACTGGGGGATCGGAACTACGCCGAACTACGCCACTATTTCCAGGCCCGTCACGGGCTGCTCCCCTTCCTGTTGATGCTGCTCAAGCAAACCTGGCTGCTCTGGCTGTTGGCCGTGCCCGGAGCGGTGCTCCTGTGGCTGGCCGACTATCGATTCTGGGCCGGTCTGTTGTTGCTTCTGCCCCTGACAGCGGCGGCCATCTCCCTGTGGAAATACCGCGACGCCCGGGATTTTGATGCCATGCTGTCCGCCATCGCCCTGGGCCACTGGCAGAAAGCTACCTCTCTGGGTGACCGCCTGAGTCGCCGTATCCGCGATGAGTCCGTGGCCATGGAATTGACCGTGCAGCGCGCCTGTGTGCAGGCGAGGGTCGGTGATACCGACGAGGCACTCGGTACCCTCGCCCCCTGGCAGCCGGTCATGGATATGTTGATGCCGGGCATGTATGCCGCCCAGCAGGCGCGGGTCTACCTGGCGGCGGGTGAGCATGAGGCGCAGCTATGCTGCCATCGCGAGGCCGTGGCGGCCTCGCAGCAGGATCCCAGCCAGACCCTGGACTATGCCCTGATGGAAGCCCGCTACGGCTCCGCAGCCCGCGCCCACTGCCTGCTGCTCGAGGTAGACCCGGCGTTACTGCCGGAATATGGCGATGCCTTTGTGCCCTGGGTGGAAGGGATTGTGGCATTGCGCCAGGGGCGCTATGAGCCAGCGGCTTCACACCTGCGCGAGGCCCTTGACCGGCTGGAAGCGCTGGCCGGCAACCCAGCGGTGTGGTGCACCCTGGCCATGGTCGCCGGAGATGCGGCGCGTGTCCTGCTGCGGCTGCGGCAGACCGATGAAGCGACGGCCATGGTAGAAGCCATCTGGCCGGTGCTGGCGGTCCATGGCGACCGGGATCAGCTTGCCGCCCTGGCGTCGATTTTGCCTGCCAGGCCATAGCGGATGGCTTTTGCGGACCGGTAAACAAAAGAATTTTAATGTTTACCAAAATGCGTGAATCAGGTTCATATTGGGCGTGGCCCCGTTCTCACCACTTTTCCCTTCCGCAATTGCTCTGACATTGACTAACAATCCGCCCTGCACGGTTGCCAGTGGCCTGCCAACTCCATATACTTCGCCGCGCTAAAGATCAGGGGTGCCATGACCTTGCGCCTGGTGCGGCATCGACTTGCATCGGCCCAGAGGCTTTACGGTGACCAGCAACGAATTTCAGCCCAACAGAACCTTGTTCTGGGGCTTAATGCGCGCCCAGCTTGCAACGCTGGTGATATTCGCGCTGCTGGTAACTTCCCTGGCCGGTACGCTGGCCGGTCTGGTAGCGGCCTGGGGAGGCACTATCAGCCTGATCGCATACGCCTGGGGCGGCTTTCAATTATGGATGCACCCCGGTAACCGCGCACCGAAACGCATGGCGACAGCGGCGATTCGGGCAGAGATGGGCAAGATCGCAATTATGTTGTTGCTGTTCTGGCTCACTTTCTCCAAGGTCCCTGAAGCGCGGGAAATGAAGATTGCAATGGTTCTGCTGCTGGGCTTCATGCTGACCCAGATCGTGGGCTGGGTTCAGGTGGCACGCCTGGACGGGCAAACAGCGGCAGAACAAGACAGTCAAGACGACTGAGACTGTAGGCATCGGCTCTCTAACAGAGGTTTGACATGGCAGCGAACTCCGCCGGCGAGTATATCAAGCACCATCTGGGTAATCTGACCTATGGCAAACTGCCCGAAGGGTATGTCCGTGAATGCCATGGTCACGCGGAGACGCTGACCGAGACTACCTGGACCTTCGCCTGTAACGGTAACGAAGCCAAAGACATGGGCTTCGCCGCCTTTCACGTGGACTCTCTGGTGTGGTCTGGCGGCCTCGGCATTATCATGTGCCTGTTGTTCTGGCTGGGCGCTCGCAAGGCGACCGCCGGCATTCCTTCCGGTTTCCTTAATTTCGTGGAAATCATTATCGAGTTTATTGATACCCAGGTTCGCGACTCTTTCCATGGCAAGAGCAAGCTGATCGCCCCGCTGTCACTGGTGATCTTCTGCTGGGTCTTCCTGATGAACCTGATGGATCTGGTCCCTGTGGACTTTATCCCGAAGACATTTGAGTGGGTAATGGTGAGCTTCTTCGGCTGGAGCGCTCACGAAGCCTACTTCAAGATTGTTCCGACCACGGATCCGAACATTACTCTTGGCATGTCATTTAGCGTAATGTTCCTGATCATCTTCCTCACCATCAAAACCAAAGGTGTGGGCGGATTTGTCGGAACTCTGGCACTGCATCCTTTTGAATCCGGCAACCCGGTGGTCAAAGCACTTCTGATCCCGGTGAACCTGCTGCTGGAAACCATTGCTCTGCTGGCCAAGCCGGTATCTCTGGGCCTGCGACTGTTCGGTAACATGTACGCGGGTGAGTTTGTGTTTATTCTGCTGGCAGCCATGATGGGCACCTGGCAGTTCGTAGGTGCCTGGCCCTGGGCGGTATTCCATATTCTGGTAATCACCCTGCAGGCATTTATCTTCATGGTTCTGACCATCGTGTATCTGAGCATGGCGGTCGAAGAGCACTAAGTTTTTTTAAACCGGTTTTTAATTAAACCAACCAAGCACTTAACGGGAGTGTAAAGATGGAAGGCATTCAATTTCTTGCTGCTGCTATCGTAGCTGGCCTGGCGGCCATCGGCGCAGGTCTGGGCTTCGGCATGATGGGTGGTCGTTTCCTGGAGTCTGTGGCTCGTCAGCCTGAACTGGCTCCGATGCTGCAAACTCGCATGTTCATCATCGCCGGTCTGCTGGATGCTGTGCCGATTATCTGTATCGCCATCGCGTTCCTGCTGATTTTCCAGTAAATCGCGCTTTACTTTTTAAGCCCCGATTTTGGGAAATCTAAGCAACGCGGATTGAGGTGTTGGCATGAATATTAATGCGACACTAATTGGCCAGGCCATTTGGTTTGCCCTGTTTGTGTTCTTCTGCATGAAGTTCGTTTGGCCTCCGATTTCTCGGGCGCTCGAGGAACGTAAGCAGAAGATTGCCGAGGGCCTGAGTGCCGCGGATCGGGCAGAGCGTGATCTGGAACTGGCGCAGGAAAAGGCGACCGCCAATCTCAAAGAAGCGAAAGAGAAGGCGGCCGAAATTATTGATCAGGCCAATCGTCGGGCTAATCAGATTGTGGAAGAGGCTAAAGATGCAGCGCGCACCGAAGGTGAGCGTCTGGTAGCCAAAGCCCACTCTGAGATTGACCAAGAGGTTAATCAGGCTCGTGAGCAGCTGCGTAAAGAAGTGGCGGCCCTGGCGCTGAGCGGTGCCGAGAAGGTACTGGCTGGCGAAGTAAACCAGGACGCGCACAAGCAGATGCTTGAGCAGCTGGCGGCTGAACTCTGAGACTACGGGTAACCCATGGCTGAACTGACCACCATCGCACGCCCCTACGCCAAGGCCGCCTTTGTTTTTGCAAAGGAACAAGGCGACCTGGGCAAGTGGGAAAAGATGCTGGGCTTGGCAGCGGCAGTGGCAGGTGATGCCACCATGCGTGCCTACCTTGACCAGCCGGAACTGGATGACGCTGCCAAGGTTTCTGCTTTTGCAGAAGTCTGTGGCGATGAACTCGACGAAAGTGGCAGCAACTTTGTTGCCCAGCTGGCGCAAAACAAGCGTCTGCCGCTTTTGCCGATCATCCTGCAACTGTTCCACGAGCTTCTGGCCCAGGAGCAGCGGTTCACCGATGTGGAGCTTATCTCCGCATTCGATCTGGACGACGCTGCAACCGAGAAGCTGGTAACAGCGCTGAAGAAACGCCTTGGCACGGACGTGAATGTCACCACGTCCGTGGACCAATCCCTGATTGGAGGCGTGCTGGTGCGAGCCGGCGATACCGTAATTGATGGCAGTGTGCGCGGCCGACTGAATCGTCTGGCAGAGCAACTGAACTCTTGAGTTTGAGGGATTAGAGATGCAGCAACTCAACCCGTCCGAAATCAGCGAGATTATCAAATCGCGCATTGCGAAACTTGATACCTCCACCGAAGCACGCAACGAGGGTACGGTTGTATCCGTATCCGATGGTATCGTGCGTATTCATGGTCTGGCCGACGTGATGTTCGGCGAGATGATCGAGTTTGAGGGCGGCATCTTCGGCATGGCCCTTAACCTGGAGCAAGACTCTGTGGGTGCCGTGGTCCTGGGTGATTACCTGGGTCTGGCCGAAGGTCAGAAGGTACGTTGTACCGGCCGCATCCTGGAAGTCCCGACTGGCCCCGAACTGCTGGGCCGTGTGGTGGACTCCCTGGGTAACCCGATCGACGGCAAAGGCCCGATCGATGCCAAGCAGACCGACGCAGTGGAAAAGGTAGCGCCTGGCGTTATCTGGCGTCGTGAGGTTAACGAGCCTGTCCAGACCGGTTACAAGTCCATTGATGCCATGGTGCCGATCGGCCGTGGTCAGCGTGAGCTGATCATTGGTGACCGTCAGATTGGTAAGACCGCGGTAGCGGTTGATGCGATCATCAACCAGAAAGACTCCGGCATTAAGTGTGTCTACGTCGCCATCGGTCAGAAGCAGTCCACCATTGCCAACGTGGTGCGCAAGCTGGAAGAGCACGGCGCGATGGACAACACCATCATCGTTGCGGCCTCCGCTTCCGATCCCGCTTCCATGCAGTTCCTGGCACCGTTTGCCGGCTGCACCATGGGCGAGTACTTCCGTGATCGCGGTGAAGATGCACTGATCGTTTATGATGATCTGACCAAGCAAGCGTGGGCCTATCGTCAGATTTCCCTGCTGCTGCGTCGTCCTCCGGGTCGTGAAGCTTATCCTGGTGACGTGTTCTACCTGCACTCCCGTCTGCTGGAACGCGCCGCCAAGGTAAACGAAGATTACGTAGAGCAGTTCACCAACGGTGAAGTGAAAGGCAAAACCGGTTCTCTGACCGCACTGCCGATCATCGAAACCCAGGGTGGTGACGTTTCCGCTTTCGTACCGACCAACGTAATTTCCATTACCGATGGTCAGATCTTCCTGGAAACCGACCTGTTCAACTCCGGTATTCGTCCGGCGATGAACGCGGGTGTATCCGTATCCCGTGTAGGTGGTTCCGCGCAGACCAAGATCGTCAAGAAGCTCGGCGGTGGTATTCGTCTGGCTCTGGCTCAGTACCGTGAACTGGCGGCATTCGCCCAGTTCGCATCCGACCTGGATGACTCCACCCGCGAACAGCTGGAGCATGGTCAGGCGGTTACCGAGCTGATGAAACAGAAGCAGTACAGCCCCATGAGCGTTGCCGAAATGGGTGTTGTTCTGTACGCAGCGAACGAAGGCTACCTGAAAGGGATGGAAGTCGAGAAAATCGGCGCCTTCGAAGCGGCTCTGCTGGACTACATGAACAGCGAAAAGAAAGCGTTGATGGACAAAATCAACGAGAAGGGTGACTACAACGGCGAGATCGAAGCCGAGATCAAAGAATCTCTCGATCAGTTCAAAGCCACCCAGACCTGGTAATTCGCTGAAAAAGGGTACTTCCTATGGCCAGCGGTAAAGAGATCAAAGGCAAAATTGCCAGCGTCCAGAGCACGAAGAAAATTACTCGTGCAATGGAAATGGTGGCAGCCTCCAAGATGCGTAAAGCGCAGGAGCGTATGGCGGCAAGCAAGCCCTACGCGACTCGTATGCGTCAGGTGGTTGCACATCTGGCCAATGCCGATCTGGAATACCGGCACAGCTACCTGCAAGAGCGGGAAGTGAAGAACGTTGGCTACATCGTAGTGACCTCCGATCGGGGTCTCTGCGGTGGCCTCAACGTAAACCTGCTCAAGAATGTCGTCAAAAGCTCGCGAGAGTGGGAAGAAAAAGGCGCCAAGGCCCAGTACTGCGTAGTGGGCTCCAAGGGTGTTTCTTTCTTCAAAAGTGTTGGCGGCAATGTGGAAGCGACAGTTTCCGGTTTGGGGGATGCCCCTCACCTGAACGACCTGATCGGTTCCATCAAAGCGATGCTGGATGCCTACGATAATGGTGAGATCGACCGCTTGTACATCGTGTACAACGAGTTCGTGAACACCATGACCCAGGCGCCCAAGAACATTCAGATGCTGCCGCTGGAAGCAGCAGATGATGAAGAGTTCAAGCGCCACTGGGACTATATTTACGAGCCGGCCCCGAAAGCACTGCTCGACGAGTTGCTGGTGCGGTTCATCGAGTCCCAGGTGTATCAGGGTGTGGTAGAAAACAATGCCTGTGAGCAGGCAGCGCGAATGGTAGCGATGAAAGCGGCCAGTGATAACGCCGGCGACATCATTCGTGATCTGCAGCTGGTGTACAACAAAGCACGCCAGGCTGCTATTACGCAGGAAATCTCCGAAATCGTTGGTGGTGCTGCTGCGGTCTGATTTGTCAGCAGACTGGTAGAAAGAACGCGGCAAAAACGCAAGTTAAGAGGATGCAAGCATGAGTAGCGGTCGTATTGTTCAGATCATCGGTGCTGTGATCGACGTGGAATTCCCGCGCGACGGCGTACCGAAGGTATATGACGCCCTCACCGTGGACGGTACTGAAACCACGCTGGAAGTTCAGCAACAGCTGGGCGACGGCGTTGTCCGTACCATTGCCATGGGCTCCACCGAAGGTCTGAAGCGTGGTCTTGACGTGATCGACTCCGGTGAGCCGATTCAGGTTCCGGTAGGCACCAAGACCCTGGGCCGTATCATGGACGTGCTGGGTCGACCCATCGACGAAGCCGGCCCGATCGGTGAAGAAGAGCGCATGCCGATTCACCGTGCTGCTCCTACCTATGCGGACCAGGCAGCCACCAACGAACTGCTGGAAACCGGCATCAAGGTAATCGACCTGGTTTGTCCTTTCGCCAAAGGCGGTAAGGTTGGCCTGTTCGGTGGTGCGGGTGTAGGTAAAACCGTAAACATGATGGAGCTGATCCGGAACATCGCGATCGAGCACTCCGGTTTCTCCGTGTTTGCCGGTGTGGGTGAGCGTACTCGTGAGGGTAACGACTTCTACCACGAAATGAAGGACTCCAACGTACTCGATAAAGTATCGCTGGTTTACGGTCAGATGAACGAGCCGCCAGGTAACCGTCTGCGTGTAGCGCTGACCGGTCTGACCATGGCCGAGAAGTTCCGTGACGAAGGCCGTGACGTACTGTTCTTCGTGGATAACATCTACCGTTACACCCTGGCCGGTACCGAAGTATCTGCACTGCTGGGCCGTATGCCTTCAGCGGTAGGTTACCAGCCGACCCTGGCGGAAGAGATGGGCGTTCTGCAGGAACGTATTACTTCCACCAAGACCGGTTCCATTACCTCCGTTCAGGCCGTATACGTACCTGCGGATGACTTGACTGACCCGTCTCCGGCAACCACCTTTGCTCACCTTGATGCGACCGTGGTACTGAGCCGTGACATCGCCTCCAAGGGTATCTACCCGGCGATCGATCCGCTGGATTCCACCTCTCGTCAGCTGGATCCGCTGGTGATTGGTCAGGAACACTACGACGTGGCCCGTGGCGTGCAGTCTGTACTGCAGCGCTTCAAGGAACTGAAGGACATCATCGCGATCCTGGGCATGGACGAACTGTCTGAAGAAGACAAGACCATCGTTGCCCGTGCTCGTAAGATCGAACGTTACCTGTCACAGCCGTTCTTCGTGGCCGAAGTATTTACTGGCTCTCCGGGCAAGTATGTTTCCCTGAAGGACACCCTTACCGGTTTCCGGGGCATCCTTGACGGTGATTACGATCACATCCCGGAGCAGGATTTCTACATGAAGGGTTCTATCGACGAAGTGGTAGAAGCCTACAACAAACGTAGCAAGTAACCTGCACCGGGAGACAAGCAAATGGCGATGACCGTGCATTGCGACATTGTTAGTGCAGAACGCCAGCTGTTCTCCGGTCTGGTTGAAATCGTGGTGGCCTCCGGTGTGGAAGGCGATCTCGGTATCATGCCGGGCCACGCCCCGCTGCTGACCCGGCTCAAGCCGGGTCCGGTACGGGTGAAGAAGCAGAATGGTGAAGAAGAAGTGTTCTATGTATCCGGCGGCTTCCTGGAAGTGCAGCCGAAGCTGGTAACTGTGCTGGCCGATACCGCAGAACGTGCCGACAACATGGATGAAGCTGCTGCCGAACAGGCAAAACAGCGCGCCAAGGAAGCACTGGAAGGGAAGAACTCCGAAATGGATTATTCCCGTGCCGCCGCTACCCTGGCCGAGTCCGTGGCCCAGTTGCGCGCAATTCAGCAGTTGAAGAAGAAAGGGCGGTAAGCACCTTTTGCAATTCTTCAACACAGAGGGGGGTAGCCAAGTGCTACCCTTTTTTGTTTCTGTCATAGACCTGAGTCCATGACTTCATCGCGGCGTCTGACGTAAGCCTTTGCCGCCACAGAAAATTTTCTTCAGTCGATCGCATTCCCAGATGCGACGCTTCTTCAGAAAATTCCCTGTGACAACAAATTCTTACGCCATGCATCCACGCTGAAACCATGGATTCAGGTCAAGAGACAGAAATGTCACGATGTCATGCTATAAAGCCGCAGGGCAGATCGCGACAAGGGTAAAACATAAGGACAGGGTATGAGTTCAGGGTCTATTGCAGTCGTCATTCTCGCCGCCGGCAAAGGCACCCGCATGAAAAGTGCGTTGCCCAAGGTGCTGCATGAAGTGGCCGGCAAAGCCATGGTCCAGCATGTGGTGGATGCCGCCACCAGCCTGGCTGCCGACAACACCATCATCGTCTACGGCCACGGTGGGGATCAGGTGAAAGAGATCGTCAACGGCGATCACCTGCAGTGGGCCGAGCAGGCCGAGCAGCTGGGCACCGGCCATGCCGTGGCCCAGGCCATGCCCCTGGTCAAGGAAGATATCGTACTGGTGCTGTACGGCGACGTCCCCCTGATCCGCCCGGAAACCCTGCGGGATTTTGTCGCCTCCGTGGATGACAAGACCCTGGCGCTGATGACCCTGACCCTGGACGACCCCAGTGGCTATGGCCGCATCGTTCGCGATGGCCAGAACAATGTGCAACGCATCGTCGAGCAGAAAGACGCCAGCGAAGCGGAACTGGGTATCCCGGAAATCAATACCGGCATCCTGGCCTGCACCCGTGGCTTCCTGGATGACTGCCTGCCAAAACTGTCCAGCAACAACGCCCAGGGCGAATACTACCTCACCGACGTGATCGCCATGGCGGTGCAGTCTGGTCTGACCGTGGAAACCCTGCAGCCGGAATTCGCTTGGGAAGTGGACGGTATTAACGACCGGGTGCAGCTGTCCCGTCTGGAGCGCATCTACCAGCTGGCCCAGGCCGAATCCCTGATGCGCGACGGCGTCACCCTGCGCGACCCGAACCGCCTTGATGTACGCGGCAGCGTGCAGATCGCCACGGATGTGATCATCGATGTGAACGTGGTGCTGGAAGGCGATGTCACCATCGAGGAAGGCGTGGTCATCGGCCCCAACTGCATTATCCGCGATACCAACATCGGTGCCGGCACCGTCATCGAAGCCAACAGCCTGGTAGATGGCGCCATCGTCGGCGAGCAATGCACCATCGGCCCCTACGCCCGCCTGCGCCCCGGCACCGAACTGGCCGACAACGCCAAGATCGGCAACTTTGTGGAAACCAAGAAGTCCTATGTGGGCGAGGGTTCCAAGGTGAATCATCTGACCTACATCGGCGACAGCCAGATCGGCAAGGGCGTCAATGTGGGCGCCGGCACCATCACCTGCAATTACGATGGCGCCAACAAATTCCAGACAGTGATGAAAGACGGCGCCTTTATCGGCTCCAATTCTTCACTGGTGGCACCGGTCACCATCGGCGAAAATGCCACCGTGGGCGCAGGCAGCACCATCACCAAGGATGTGGACGACAACGGCCTGGCCGTCGCCCGTGGCCAGCAGCGCAACGTCAGCGACTGGAAACGCCCGCAAAAAGGTTAATACCAGGTCCTCTCCCTGTCCCTCCCCGGCAAGTTGGGAGGGAGCCCTCCAGAACGGCGGGTGTTTAGCTCCCCTCTCCCGCTTGCGGGAGAGGGGCTGGGGGAGAGGGCTCGACTTCAAACAAAGGACTAACGCAACATGTGTGGAATCGTCGGGGCCATTGCCCAGCGTAATGTGACCAACATCCTGATCACTGGCCTCAAGCGCCTGGAATACCGGGGCTACGACAGCGCCGGTGTGGCGCTGCTCAATGATTCCGGCATTACCCGGGTGCGACGCCAGGGCAAGGTAGCTGGCCTGGAAAGCGCCACCGTGGACGAGCAAACCACCGGTTTCACCGGTATTGCGCACACCCGCTGGGCGACCCACGGCAAGCCCTCTGAAGACAACGCCCACCCGCACATGTCCGGCAGCGATCTGGCCCTGGTGCACAACGGCATCATCGAAAACTTCCAGGAACTGAAAGACGAACTGGAAGCCGCCGGTTATGACTTCCAGTCCCAGACCGACACCGAAGTCATCGTGCACCTGCTCCACCAGATACTGGCCACCGGCGTGGATCTGTTCACCGCCGTCCAGCAAGTGGTGAAGAAACTGGATGGCGCCTACGCCCTGGGCGTGATCCACAAGGACGAGCCCCATAAACTGGTCGCCGTGCGCTCCGGCAGCCCGCTGGTGATCGGCCTGGGCATCGACGAAAACTACATCGCCTCCGACCAGCTGGCCCTGCTGCCGGTGACCAACCGCTTCATCTTCCTGGAAGAAGGCGACCAGGCGGAAATCAGCACCGACAGTATTCGTATCGTCGACGCACAGGGTAACCCGGCCAATCGCGATACCCACGAATTCGACGGCACCCACGAAGACGCGGAAAAAGGCGAATATCGCCACTACATGCAGAAGGAAATCTTCGAGCAGCCGGCGGCCATCCAGAAAACCCTGGAAGGCCGCATCGACAGCCCGGCGAGCCTGATCGACGCCTTCGGCGAAAAAGCCCCGGCCATCTTCGACCGGGTGAAAACCGTGCAGATTGTTGCCTGTGGCACCAGCTACCACGCCGGCATGGTGGCGCGTTACTGGCTGGAAGACATCGCCGGCATTCCCTGCCAGGTGGAAGTGGCCAGCGAGTTCCGCTACCGCAACCACGTGGTACCGGAAGGCACCTTATTCGTCACCATCTCCCAGAGCGGTGAAACCGCCGACACCCTGGCGGCCCTGCGTGATACCCAGTCACCCAACTACGTGGGTCGCCTGGCCATCTGCAACGTGGACAGCTCCTCCCTGGTGCGCGAATCCGAACTGGTATTCCTCACCAAGGCCGGCCCGGAAATCGGCGTGGCCTCCACCAAGGCATTCACCACCCAGCTCACCGGCCTGCTCATGCTGGTGCTGGCCCTGGGCCGCCAGAAAGGCCTGGATGATGCCCGCATCGAAGGCATCCTCGACGAACTGCGCCAGCTGCCCAACCTGATCGAACAGACCGTTGCGCTGGACAAGCCCATCGAGAAGCTTTCCGAAGCCTTCGTGGAAAAACACCACACCCTGTTCCTGGGCCGTGGCGTGCAATTCCCGGTGGCCCTGGAAGGTGCCCTCAAGCTCAAGGAAATTTCCTACATCCACGCCGAAGCCTACCCGGCCGGCGAGCTCAAGCACGGCCCCCTGGCCCTGGTAGACAGCGACATGCCAGTGGTCTCCGTGGCGCCCAACGACGAACTGCTGGAAAAACTCAAATCCAACCTGCAGGAAGTCCGCGCCCGCGGCGGTGAGCTGTACGTGTTCGCCGACAAGAATGCCCACGTGAAAGAAGGCGAGGGCATCCACGTGCTGAACATGCCGGCGGTGCCGGAAACCATTGCCCCGATCGTCTATACCGTGCCGTTGCAGTTGCTTAGCTACCATGTGGCCGTGCTGCGGGGGACGGATGTGGATCAGCCGCGGAATTTGGCGAAGTCGGTGACGGTGGAGTAATAATTGATAATTGAGAATGGATAGTTGATAACGAAAGCCCGGCGATGCCGGGCTTTTTTGTGGGGGACAGGCTGACAAGAATCAGCTTGCTGTAGAAGCGTCGCTGGCGGCGCGGTCGCAGGAGAGAGTGAGGAGAGACTCCGGGCTGTAACCGGGGTTCTGGCCCAACGCATCCCCCAAATTGGGGATGCGTATACAACCTGTCGCACTGTAAAATTGAATTCATGAAGTGAAATAGTGTGTCACAGCATAATTTCGCTTGGGGGATCTTCTTCGTCTAAAAGATCACTGCAGCCGCATGCTAAAAATACGGCTGCTGATTGCCGGTGTCTGGAAATTGGGGAAATATAATGCATAAATTCATGCCTTTCTTGTTTGTTTTGATCTTATTCGGGGGGTGTGCGCTTTCGGATACACGAATGACTGCTAGCAGTAAGACGTTCAAGAATAGCGAAGCACTTGATAATTATTCGACGGCTGATTTACAGGGAATGCCAGTATCTAAGAGCAAGGTTTACCTAAAAGGTAAAACCAAGTGGTGTGCCGTTGGAAGTGGTCACCACGCGGAAGGTATAGAGGTTCCATTTTCAATGCTGGCCGGACGCACTTACCCGATCGGTTACAGGCTTCAGGGTGACAAACTGGAAACCATGATTCGTAGCCAGCTGGATTCTCTCGGTATGGATCTTGTCAATAGTGAAGCTGAAGCAGACTTTGTTCTTACCATGAAACTAGAACACAAGGACATTGATGTTGTTATTGAAAATGCACCAACGATCTTGTCTCTTTTTATGTTGTACCCGTTAACGAAGGGCGATGCATGCATGGCTTCAGGTCAGTTGATTGACAGGCGGTCAGGCAGAAATGAGGTTGTTATTGCTTTTGACTCCTGGGAGGGAGCGCAAAAGGGTGAAAAGCCAATTCGCACTGATATTGCGCTACATGTCACACCGCTAGCTATCGTGGTACATACCCCTATCAACTATATCTTCAAAAAGGATCTTCTTGAAGCCAATACCTACCTCGATAATCAGGTGGTTAATGGTTATGTTTCACGGGTTTATCAGCTCATGCAGCAAGGGATGTTTTACTGATGCGTTGGATATTCATGAAAAAAAATATAATTGCCATGTGCGCGACACTGCTGCTGATGTCCGGTTGCTCAATATCGCCAAAGGTTGAACCCGTTGATATAGGTCATGCAGGTATTGATGCAGGCATTGCCGTAGTGTCGTCTGCTCAGTATAACCTGTTTGCGCTACACCAGTTTGATGGTGATGTGCCGCCTGGATTTAAGCGTCGCTTTCGCTATTACGAAGGAACAAATCGACCTGAAGAAGACAGGGGAAGCATTCCTGATATTTATAGTTATCTTGGTGATGATTTTTTTGTCGAGCAAGCCAGCAAAACCCTTCGAAAAAACGGCTACAAAGTGGTAACACCAGATCAGGCGGACTATTTTCTGGTCTATAGTGATCTGGGTTTTCGCAAGACACCGACCTATGGTAGTGGGGTAGGTGTTGCGGCAGTGTTTGTTACCGCTTATACGCTGGGCCTTCTCCCTCCTCTATGCGACGACTTTGCTTTCACACTTCAACACAGCCTGTATCGTGCCGGTGAACTGGGTAATGCACTCGATGCAGAACAGAACGTACATGTTACGCGTAACTGTCTTAATCCATGGGCCCATGGATTTTTTCCGAGTAAAGAGTCGGAGGATGAGTTAGAGGAAATTTATGCCAACCTGATTGAGAAATCGATCAAGAGCATCCAGGTGAACTATGTTCTTTATTAGATTGCTATCGATGGGGATAATATTGTTGGCCGCTCAGCATTTACAGGCGCAAGTATTATACGAGGGAAAGCTCGGCCCGATTAAGTACGAAATGAGTGGTGTAAAAAAGGAGGTCAAGCCGCAGCTACGCAATGCCGTACGTAAACGATTGAAGCCGATGTTTTCAGGTAAAGGTGAAGTAGTTTACCGAATAGATTTCAAGGTCCGCTCTGACGATCTGGTTGGAATATCACCCAAAAAAGGAACGATAGGACTTGTGAAAGCAAAATGGCGGGTGACCATGGAGATGTCACGTTTTCGTCCCGACCAGGAGTCACTCGCTGTAGCCTCATTTCCGCTTTGGGCGAACCTTCTGACGACTGAATACCGCTATCACCACATCAAACGTGGAGGACCAACCGGTACTGCACACCCCCAGTACCAATTGATCAAGTTGCTTCCTGCCCGGATGGAAATCGCGTTAAGGGATTTTCGTGATCAGGATGTATCTATGTCACTTGCTGGACTTAACAGAAAAATGGACAAGCCGATCCATGTTACTGATGGTATCGCGCGGGCGTTTTCCGGGATTACGGTTGGCGTAAGCACCGCTGGCGATGCAGGTATGAGTATTCTGGAAGTGATCGGAGACCCGGCTGTGGCAGGGGCAATTAATAATGGCTTGCAGCAGGCCAATCGGGATATGGCTGCGAGAGATCGTACGTTCCAGCGGCAGGCTGTGGAAATCCAGGCCATGGTTCACGAGGCCCGTAATGAATCGTTAGAGGATCTGCAACGGCGAACGGCATTGCAGCGTCAGCAACAGGCAAACGTGACGAACAATGGCAAAATTATCGTGGCCCAAGCTAACAGTGCAGCGCAGGTGGATACGGCGAAACAAAAATGTCTGGCTCGAGGCGCCCAATGGGTTGCAGACAAACGACACTGTCTGTTGCAGCGATCACTTGCCGAGCGGCGTGCGGCTTGTGAAAGTAACGGTGGCGTCTTGTTTGCAGAAGAGGGTATCTGCTGGCGTGGTACTGTTGGCGGTAACGCTTATGTGTCGGAAAGTATCGAGCGCACGGCAAATGGAGAGTTGACGGGTAGCCGTACAATGCCAGATGTTAAAGTAAGAGGGAGTGGTGGCGGAAATAATGTTGCCTTGTCTTCGTCTGGTATGTCTCAATCCTCGTCAAAACGAGGCGGCGATGCGGCTGGTGCCACCGTAGGCGCTGATTGTGAGCCGATTAACCAGCAGGGAGTACGCATTCCAATGAAGCGAATTCCCAAACGCTATCATTGTTACAAATTTTCTGATGAGCGTCTGCTGGCTTGGCAAAAGGCGGATATGAGTGCCGGTGCCTTCTTTTATGAAGCAAGTAGTGAGCAGCGTGCGCGCAGTGATGCTCTGAATCGGTTGCAGGACAAGGCAATCAAGCAATGCAAATCGATGGGATTTGGTAGTAGTGTTAGTCTGTTCGATGAACAATTCAATGCCGGTGGACTTGTTCGGGGAAAGGCTAAAAATTGCTATAGCAATAACCGTATGGGAACAACGTTCTGGATGTGCGAAGCGGAAGGAAGTTTTCGCTGCGGTGAGCGGCAATGACGACACAAGCGTATGAGGGGGGCTTTACCTCATGCGCTCTTTTCTGACCTAAACATAGCTAACCGTTCCCATCCACCCGAATATTTCTGCCGATTGATAAGCCCCGCTCGTGCTCGACTCGAGTTCAGGTCTGAATGGCACTTACTTAAGTCCAAGCCTTTCATGCTGCTGACCGGTTCCATTCCCGTTGCTTTGGAGGATGGCCGTTCTTGCGTATATCGGCTTGTGCTTCATGTCTGGGCCGCGTCAGTAGTGGTGTAGGCTTTGGCCGTCGTTTGACCGCTCTCGGTTCAACTCTTCCCGAGCGAGGAACCTTGAGGGTCAAGTCTCCCATTTCCCATCATGGTTCTAGTTAGGGGCTCGTGGAGCCGTAGATTCTGGTTCAAGTAGTCCTGCCTCTTGTGCTTTTCTTGTGCCCAGCAACAGAGCCGCTTATTCCCAGCCCTATCATCCAAATAGTGAAACACCAAACAATTAGCTGTTTAACCCTCCTTGCACACCACTACATCAAGGCTTAGAAATGAATCTCTGATAACGAATAATCGGGGACACGCCGAGCGCCGGGCAAAGCTGGCGATAAATCAAGCGGTGAAAGTCCGCTGTTCGGTAAGGGCGATAGAAACAAGGGACACGCACCAATTTAACCAAGCTAAACCCTGACTTGCCGCCTCGCTAGACTTCGGTATACGGACTCAATGCTGACTTGATGGCCTTTTGAGCCAGCGAATCAGCATTAACCCAATGCATACATCTCCATGCACCCCGATCAATGCCATCGATAACCCCAACTGGCTACACTGTGGTCTTTGCCGTCGAATCTAAGACTGGAGTCCGCCGTGCCCGTCCCGTTTGCTGCCATCCTGATTGCCAACCGTGGCGAGATTGCCATTCGTATTGCCAATGCCTGTGCGGATCTGGGAATTCGTTCCGTGGGGGTGTTTGCGGAGGATGATCAGCACTCTCTGCACACTCGCCAGGTGGATGAGGCGGTAGCGTTGCTGGGCCGGGGTGTGCCGGCCTATCTGGATGGGGCGCAGTTGATCGCGGTTGCCAGGGAGCAGGGTTGTGAGGCGATTCACCCCGGCTACGGCTTTCTGGCCGAGAATGCGGAGTTTGCCGAGCAGTGTGCCCGGGCCGAGCTGACGCTGATCGGGCCGGGGGCGGAGACTCTGCGGTTGTTTGGCGACAAGGCGTCCGCCCGGGCGTTGGCGGCCCGTTGCCGGGTGCCGTTGGTGCAGGGCACGGAGCAGGCGGTGACGCTGGAGGAAGCCCAAGCATTTATGGCGTCGCTGGAAGGCAGTGGTGTGATGATCAAGGCCCTGAGCGGTGGGGGCGGGCGCGGTATGCGAGCGGTTACTGACTTGGTAGGGCTGGAGGCGGCCTTTCAGCGTTGTCAGTCGGAGGCGAAGGCCGCGTTTGGCAACGAGGCGGTCTATGTGGAGCAGTTGGTACCCGCCGCCCGCCATATCGAAGTGCAGGTGCTGGGCGATGGCAGCGGGGCGGTGAGCCATCTGTGGGAGCGCGACTGCACCTTGCAGCGCCGTCACCAGAAGCTGGTGGAGTTCGCCCCGGCGCCGGGTCTCGATGCTGGCCTGCGCGACCGCATCATCGATAGCGCGCTGACATTGGCTAGAGCGGTGAACTATCAGGGCATCGGCACCTTCGAGTTTCTGGTGGAGCCGGCGCAGAACCGTTTCTATTTCATGGAAGCCAACCCCCGGGTGCAGGTGGAGCACACGGTCACCGAGCAGGTCACCGGGGTGGATTTGGTGCAGAGCCAGATTCGGCTGGCGGCGGGGGCCAGTCTGGCTGACCTGAATCTGCTTACCCCACCGGCCTGTGATGGCATGGCGGTACAGCTGCGTCTCAACCTGGAAACCCTCAAGGCCGATGGCAGCACCGCGCCTTCGGCGGGCACCCTCACCGCCTATGAGCCCGCCAGCGGGCCGGGGATTCGGGTGGATGGGTACGGCTATGCCGGTTACCCGGTCAGCCCGGCCTACGATTCCCTGCTGGCCAAGTTGATCGTCACCGGCGCGGACTATCCCACGGTGCTGCAACGGGCCCGCCGGGCCCTGAAGCAGACCCGCATTGAGGGCGTGCAAAGCAATCTGCCGCTGCTGCAGGCCTTGCTGGCCAGCGATGCGGTGCAGGCCAACGCGGTGACCACCCGCTATGTGGAAACCCACCTGCCAGAGCTGTTGCGGGCGCTGCCCACTGACGTGACCCCGGACTTGCCGTCTGCCGACCCATCACCACAGACCGGCACCCTTGCCACCCCGGCGGGTTGCGAGGCGCTGACCAGCCCCACCACCGGCGTACTGGTGTCCCTGCTGGTGCAGCAGGGCGACACGGTGCAGGTGGGCCAGGTAGTGGCGGTGCTGGAAGCCATGAAGATGGAATTCGAGGTACGCGCCGCCATCGCCGGCCAGGTGCACAGCCTGGCCGCCCAGGAAGGTGATGCCCTGAATGAGGCGTCGCCGTTGTTGTTTGTGGAACCCGGTGAGGTGGCAGGGGACGCCATCGCCACGGAAGAAAGCGTGGACCTGGATCATATCCGCCAGGATCTGGCGGAGGTGCTGGATCGCCATCAGGCCATCAGCGATGCGGGCCGCCCCCAGGCGGTGGAAAAACGCCACAGCAAAGGCAAGCGCACCGCCCGGGAAAATCTCGACGATCTGCTTGATGCGGACAGCTTCCAGGAATACGGCGCCATGGCTCTGGCGGCCCAGCGACGTCGTCGCAGTGCCGAAGAGTTGCAGGCCATGAGCCCGGCGGATGGCCTGATCGGTGGCACCGGCACCGTCAATGCCGACCAGTTCGGCGACGAGGCCGCCCGGGTGCTGGCCATGAGCTACGACTACACCGTGTTCGCCGGCACCCAGGGGATGATGAACCACAAGAAGACTGACCGCCTGCTGCAGCTGGCCGGCCAGTGGAAGATGCCGCTGGTGCTGTTTGCCGAAGGTGGTGGCGGGCGTCCCGGCGATACCGACTTTGTCGGTGTGGCCGGGCTGGACTGCCATACCTTTGCCGCCATGGCCCGCTTGTCCGGGCAGGTGCCGCTGGTGGGCATCGGCTCCGGCCGGTGCTTTGCCGGCAACGCGGCCTTGCTGGGTTGCTGCGATGTGATCATCGCCACCAAAGACGCCAGCATCGGCATGGCCGGCCCGGCCATGATCGAAGGCGGCGGCCTGGGCCGGTTCACCCCGGAGCAGGTGGGGCCGGTGACGGTGCAGGCCCCCAATGGGGTGGTGGATGTGGTCGTGGAGGACGAGAAGGCTGCGGTGGCAGTGGCCAAACAGTACCTGTCCTATTTTCAGGGCCGGGTGAGCGACTGGCAGGCCGCCGACCAGCGCGAGCTGCGTCATCGTATCCCGGAAAAACGCACCCGGGTCTACGACATCCGCCAGGTCATCGACACCCTGGCGGACCGTGGCTCGGTACTGGAACTGCGCCGTGAGTTCGCCCCGGGGATGATCACCGCGCTGGTACGCATTGAAGGGCGCCCCTTTGGGCTGATCGCCAATAACCCGGGCCACCTGGGCGGCGCCATCGATGCGGTGGGCGGCGACAAGGCCGCGCGCTTTATGCAGCTGTGCGAGGCCTTTGGCCTGCCCATGGTGTCCCTGTGCGATACCCCCGGTTTCATGGTGGGGCCGGAGGCGGAGCAGCAGGCCACGGTGCGCCATGTGTCACGGATGTTTGTCACCGCCGCCAGCCTGACGGTGCCGTTCTTCACCCTGGTGCTGCGCAAGGGCTACGGTCTGGGCGCCCAGGCCATGGCGGCGGGCAGTTTCCATTCGCCGTTGTTCACCGCCGCCTGGCCCAGCGCCGAGTTCGGCGCCATGGGCCTGGAAGGGGCGGTGCGACTCGGCTTCGCCAAGGAACTGGCCGCCCAGCCCACAGCGGAGAAACAGCAACGCCTGTTCGACAAGCTGGTGGCCAAGGCCTACCAGCAGGGCAAGGCCCTGAACATGGCCAGCTTCCTGGAGATCGATGCGGTGATCGATCCCGTGGAGAGCCGCCAGTGGTTGCTGCGCGGGCTGAATGCGTCCGGGCATCGGGGAGGGAAGGGTGGTCGGCCGTTTGTGGATACGTTTTGAAAAGGCCAGCAGCGAGGTACGAGTTTCGAGTTGCGAAAACATGGCTACGAAGCCGCTGTAGGAGTTCCCTTCCAGGGGACGAACCGAGCGTAGCGAGGCGACAGAGATTCGATCGGCAGCAATCATTTTGAAACCTGTCGAGCTCTGCCGTCCCTGATCGCCCTGCGGCCGATTCCGCGTTCGCACGCGGTTCGCGCCTCAAGAGGCGTTATTCGCTTTGCTCACCCTTCGGGCCGCACGGAACTACGTGCGTTACTCCGCTGCGCTCCGTTCCTACAGCGGCTTCGTAGATGACACCGGGATATCCTCCGTCTTTCGCTTGCAGGCAAGCTCCTACAGGTAGCGCAGGTACCGCCCCCGGCCGGGAATCTCTACACTGTTCGGAAATTACCGCTGATCCGGACTGATCCATGACTCAAGCCCCTGCCCGCGCCTGGCCTTTGTTGCCGCTGCTGTTTTTTATGGCGGTGTTTTTCGGTAGCGGGATCTATTACAGCCTGCAGGGCACCGAGTTCGCCTTTTACCAGATCAAGGCGCCGGTGGTGGCCATGGCGGCGATCGTGCTGGGCTGTGTGCTGGCGCGCCAGGCATTGAGCCGCAGTGTGGAGCGCCTGCTGGCAGGGATCGGCCATCCCAATATTATCCTCATGTGTTTGGTGTTCCTGCTGGCCGGGGCCTTTGCCAGTGTCAGCGACAGCATCGGCAGTGTGGATGCCACCGTGCAGTTTGGTCTGCGCATTATTCCTTCCGACTGGGTGTTGCCCGCCCTGTTTCTGATTGCCGGTTTTATTGCCACGGCCATGGGCACCTCCATGGGGACCGTCGCCGCCACCGCGCCCATTGCCGCCGGGTTTGCCCAGGCCACCGGGCTGCCCATGCCGCTGGCGGTGGGGGCCGTGGTGGGTGGCGCCATGTTCGGTGACAACCTGTCGATGATTTCCGATACCACCATTGCTGCCACCCGCAGCCAGGGCGTCTCGTTGAAGGACAAGTTCCGGGTGAATATCTGGATTGCCCTGCCGGCGGCGCTGGTGACCGTGGCGGTGCTGGTGCTGCTGGGCGGCGGTGACCATCAGGTGCAGGCGGAGCCTTTACAGCCCTGGCTGGTGTTGCCGTATCTGCTGGTCTTTGCCCTGGCCCTGAGCGGGCTGAATGTGTTGGCGGTGCTGATCATCGGCATCGCCGTGGCCGGGGTCACCGGCATGGTGCAGGGGGCGGACTATGGGCTGGCCCAGGTGAACGGGGCGGTCTACAGCGGTTTCGAAAGCATGTTCGAGATCATGCTGCTGTCCATGCTGATCGGCGGGCTGTCACAACTGATGACCGATCAGGGCGGCACCCGCTGGTTGATCGAACGTATCCACGGCCTGACCCGCTGGCTGAAACTGCCGCTGCAACGGGCCGGGGAAGTGGGCATTGCCCTGCTGGTGGTGGTGGCCAATGTGTTCGTGGCCAACAACACCGTGGCCATCGTACTTACCGGGGAGATGGCCAGAGACATCGCCGAAGACCATGGCGTGGATCTGCGTCGCTCGGCCAGTGTGCTGGATATCTTTTCCTGCGTGGTGCAGGGGCTGATTCCCTATGGCGCCCAGGTGTTGCTGGCCTGTTCCATTGCCGGGCTGTCACCGCTGGAGCTGATCGGCGCCATCCATTACTGCTGGGCACTGGCGGTGGCCGGGGTGATCGCCATTGTCATCAACCGGCCACAGCTTCCCTCACTCAAACAGGGATAAATACTCCCCGTAACCCTGTTTTTCCATCTCGGCCTTGGGCACAAAACGCAGCGCGGCTGAATTCATGCACCAGCGCTGGCCAGTGGGCTCGGGGCCGTCGCTGAACACATGGCCGAGGTGGGAATCCGCGTAGCGGCTGCGTACTTCCGTGCGGGTGGCCCATAGCTTGTTGTCTTCCTCCAGCGTCACGAATGCCTTGTCGATAGGCTTGGTAAAGCTGGGCCAGCCGGTGCCGGATTTGTATTTATCCGTGGAAGAAAACAACGGCTCGCCGCTGATCACATCCACATAGATACCCTCGCCTTTATGGTCGAAGTATTCATTCTGGAAGGCCCGTTCGGTGGCGTCTTCCCGGGTCACCTGGTAGACCAGCTTGGGCAGTGATTTTTTCAGTACCTCATCGCTGGGGCGCTGGAACTGATCCGCCCCCTGCCAGCGCTGAGTGACCTGGTCGGTGAGCCAGGGGCGATGCTTCGGGTCGTCCCAGTGTTCCTGCAGAAACTGGTCGCGACCGGAGCGATAGCGGTAGTACTTGTACTTCAGGCTGTGGGTCTTGTAGTAATCCTGATGGTAATCCTCCGCCGGGTAGAAGGCGTCCAGCTCGGTAATCTCGGTGATCACCGGTTTGTCGAAGCGACCGCTTTCCTCCAGGGCCTTACGCGAGGCCAGGGCAGCGGTTTTCTCCGCCTCGGTCTGATAGAAAATCGCGCTGCGGTATTGCTGGCCGCGATCCACGAACTGGCCATTGGGGTCAGTGGGGTCCACGTGCTGCCAGAACCAGGTGAGCAGGTTGTCGTAGCTCACCACCGCCGGGTCATAGATCACCTTCACGACTTCCGTATGGCCGGTGCGGCCATGGGCCACGTCCTCATAGCTGGGGTTCTTCTCGTCGCCGCCGGCAAAGCCGCTGATGGCCTCGCTGACGCTATCGAGCTCTTCAAAATCCGATTCGGTGCACCAGAAGCAGCCTCCGGCAAAATAGGCCTCGGCGGCCAGTACAGGGGCGCTCAAGGTGAGAGCGGCAAGAAATAATAGTGTGCGCATGGTTGTTACCTCCTGAAGCTTGGATGCCCGACAAACGGATTTGTTGCAAAACCGGTGATCTCTTACGCACTGGCGCTGCGATTGCGCACAGAGCCGGGCCTGTCCTTCAGGCACAGTCTGGGGCCGCGAGCGAGAATAAAGGGAGAAGACCGTGAAAATACCGGCAAGACAAGGATGTCTGCGGGTTGGCCTGATGATGCTCATCTGCCTGCTGGTGACCGTGGCCCGGGCCAGCGAGCCGCCTTTGCAGCTGGCCAAAGTGTACCAGGCCGGGATGGATCTGCAGGGCTACTGGGTCAGCGAAAAGCTGGACGGGGTGCGGGCCTACTGGGATGGGCAGCAGTTGCTGTCCCGGGGCGGCAATATTATCGCCGCGCCGGACTGGTTCCTGCGCGGTTTTCCCGCGCAGCCTTTGGATGGCGAGCTGTGGATGGGGCGCGGCCGCTTTGCCCAGGTGTCGGCAGCGATCCGCCGGCTACAGCCGAAGGCGCAAGAATGGCGGCAGATCCGCTTTATGGTGTTCGATCTGCCGGCCAGTGGCGTGCCATTCAGCGAACGGGTGGAAAAGATGCGTGGGCTGGTGGAGAAAACCTCCTCCTATCACCTGACCATGGTCGAACAGCGACGGGCCACGGACCACGGTGCCCTGCTGGCACGCCTGGATCGGGTACTGGCGGTCGGCGGAGAGGGCTTGATGCTGCATCACGGTGACAGCTTCTACAAAGCCGGCCGCACGGCGGCGCTGCTCAAGGTGAAAACCTTTCAGGATGCGGAAGCAACGGTGGTGGATTACAGCGAGGGGAAAGGCAAATACCAGGGCCAGGTAGGGGCGCTGGTGGTGAAGACCGGGGATGGTCGCCGTTTCAAGCTGGGCAGCGGCCTCAGCGATCACGAGCGGGCGGACCCGCCGCCGCTGGGCAGTACCGTGACCTATAAATATTACGGCCTGACGGCTACCGGGTTGCCGCGCTTTGCCAGCTTTCTGCGGGTAAGAAACGACGAGCCGGCGGCGCCGGCTCGTCGGGTGTCGCAGTCCGATTGATCAGGGCTGCAGGTTCAGTTCGTAGATGGCTTCGTTGCCACTGTCATCCAGTAGGCTGGCCATGAAGCTGCCGCCGGCCCCGGCCACTGCGTCGGCCACGAAGTTTTTGGCGCGGTCGGTGTTGGGTACCCGGAAGACGATTTGCAGATCACTGCTGTAACCCAGGATCGGTGCAAACGACCAATTGTTGTCGGCGGTGGGGGTCACCGGGCTGTTGGCCTGGATATAGTTGCCAACCACCTGGCGGTTTTCGTCCGGAGATTCGATCACCACATGGTCGCCACCGGTGCCGGCAAAGTGGCCGCCGGTGGCACGGTAGTTGTTGCTGGCGATGAGGAATTCCTGGGTCGGATCGATGGCGGCGCCGTCGAACTGCAGGTCAACGATGCGGGTGCCTTCGCTGATCTTGGCGCAGTCACGATCGTAACGGGCCGGTTCGGTCACATCGATCTGGTAGGTGACGCCGTCGATGACATCGAAGTTGTAGGTGGGGAAGCCACTGAAGTCCACCAGCTCCTGGCGGTCGGCGGTATCGGTGATCTGGAAGAACTGGGAGGCGGAACATTCCAGCCACTGTTCCAGTTCGGCACCGGTGACTTTTACCGCCATCAGGGTGTTGGGGTAGAGGTACAGGTCGGCAATGTTCTTCACTTGCAGTTCGCCGGCCGGCACCACGGTGAAGCTGCTTTCCTCGGCGCAGACCCCGTCACGGTCACAGGCCTTGAACGGGGCCGCAGCGGATAGCACCGGCAGACCATCCAGCTCGGTGCCGACAATAGCGTCTTCCACATAGGCCTTCTGGGCATCGCTGACGATCTGGATGGAAGGATCATCTTTCACCACCGCCAGGAAGCTGAAGATGTCATCGGTAGATTCGCCGATCACCTGGCCCATGTAGTCCAGGGTGGCGTCGTGGTCGGGTTTAACCAGGGCAGTCAGGGCCGCATCGGCCTCACCCTCCGGGTCCAGGGCCCGGGCCTCCACTTTGCTG
Organism: Alcanivorax sp. IL2; assembly: GCF_047495475.1. Classification (NCBI taxonomy): domain Bacteria; kingdom Pseudomonadati; phylum Pseudomonadota; class Gammaproteobacteria; order Oceanospirillales; family Alcanivoracaceae; genus Alcanivorax; species Alcanivorax sp. IL2. The sequence continues at coordinate 657,448 of NZ_CP179932.1, forward strand.
TCCACTACGGTCCAGCTTTCGCCGTCTTCATTGAGTGCCAGGCTCAGGTCGATGATACCCAGGTGGCTGCCCCAGTAGCCGGGCATCACTGAGGGCACGCCCTTGATGGTGCCTTTTTCCAGGTCCACGTTGGCGGTGCCGGCAAAGCTGTCCGAGGGGAAGGTCAGGTGGCTGTGGCCGAACATGATGGCGTCGATGCCGTCCACGTCCGCCAGGTACCAGCTGCTGTTTTCTGCCTTGGCCTCTTCCGAGTAGGCGGTGGTGTTGATGCCGGAATGGGGAATGGCGACGATGATGTCCGCCCCTTCCGCCTTCATCTGTGGCACCAGTAACTCCGCGGTGGCCTTGATGTCTTTGGCGGTGACCTTGCCCTCCAGGTTCTTCTTGTCCCACTGCATGATTTGCGGCGGCAGGAAGCCGATAAAGCCCAGGGTTATATCGTGGGGGTTGCCGTCCCGGTCGTAGACCGTCTTGGTGATCAGCTTGTATTGGTCGAAGTAGGGGGTGCTGCCGTCGGCGCTGAACACATTGGCGCTGATGTAGGGGAAGGCGGCGTCATCCACGCTTTCGGCGAGGAAATCCAGGCCGTAGTTGAATTCGTGGTTGCCGTAGTTGCCCACGTCGTAGGCCATTTCATTCATCACCTTGTAGACCGGGTGCACTTCGCCGCTGGTGAGCCCTTGCGCCTGGCGCCAGTCGCCCATGGGGCTGCCCTGGATCAGGTCGCCGTTATCCACTAACGCAGAGTTTTCCGGGTGGGTGATTTCGGCACGGGCCTGCTTGACCAGCATGGCGGTACGCACCAGGCCATGGCCGTTATCTACGCTGTCGCTGTAGTAGTTGTAATCCATCACGTTGGCGTGGATGTCGGTGGTTTCCATCAGACGCAGATCCACCCGTGGGGTGGTGTCCTGTTGGGCGGGGGTGTTGTCGTTATCGCCGCCGCAGCCGCTGAGCAGGGCGCCGCCGGCCAGAGACAGGGCCAGCAGGGATCGCAGTGAAGCCTTCATGGTGTTTCCTGTGTTTGGGTTCAAGGAAGGGCGGCGCGAACGCCGCCGAGAATTTTTTAAAACGAATCAGGGGCAGTTGCTGATCACGGTGAGTGAGCTCACCGATTCCAGGCTGGGGTAGCTCATGTAGAGGTCGCGCACGCCGTCCACTTCCAGGGTCTGGCCGACCATGGCCGGGTTGTTGGCGGGGCTGTACTCGGCGCGTTGGTCGGATTCCAGCTTCACGTAGACGCTGGTGCTGCTGTTCAGGTCGCCCAGCTCCAGGGCGTAGGGGTCGTTAACCCCGCCGATCACTTCGCCCACCACGGTGAGGGGGGTGCCCTGGCTGCTGGCGTAGGCATCGCTTACCGACACCGCGCCGCTGCTGCCACAACTGCCGCCCCCGCTGCTGCCATCTACCAGTTGCATGTCGGTGACGTACTCGATGCTGGGCTCGCCCATGTAGACGTCACGCTCGCCGCTCACCTGCAGGGTTTCACCGATCACCGACGGGTTGTTCTGGGGACTGAAGTCATTGCGGTACTGGCTGTCCAGTTTCACGTAAAGGGTGGCGCTGCCGGCACTGTCCTCGATTTCCAGAGCGTACTCGCCGTTGATGGCCTGGGTGATCACCCCTGACACGGTGACGGTGATGCCGGTGGGTTCGGCCAGTGCCTCGCTCACGGACAGCACCTCACCGCCGCCGCCAGTGCTGCCACCGGGGCCATCCGGAGCACCGTAGGCGCCGTAGTCAAAGGTGCTGGCATCCCAGGGGTTATAGCCACCGGAGGGGGTGTTCCAGGGCTGGCCGTTGTCCGGGTCGTCCAGCTCTTCGCTGGCCATGGGGGTGGGTGTGGCGGTGCCGGCCGGGTGGGCGCTGCTGTTGAACTGGGTGTAGCTTTCCGGGGTGGCCAGCCAGTCGATCAGGTTAATGCTGAGCTGGGCGGCGTTGCCGGCATCGGTCCAACCCGGGTAGGTGCTCTTGGTGTTGCCGTTGTCCTGGCGCTTGTACTTGGGCGAGGCATCTTCGATGGGGCTGGAGTCACCGATAAAGGCGGCCTTGCCGGGGCCGGATTTGGCAATGGCCACATAGGGGCCTTCGGCGGTGCCGCCGAAATAGAGCCCGGAATCCACCGCGTGGGTCCAGCGGCTGGGGCTGTCGCTGGTGGAGAAATACACCAGGCCCTTGGCCCGGTTCGGGTCGGTGATCGCCAGGGTGGCGCCACCGGCCATCAGTACCGGGCCCACACCGGTGGTCAGTCCCTCTACCTGGCTGGCCGGCTCGATGCCGCTGGCGCCGCTGTGCCAGTCGATGGCATTGAAGCGAAAGCGAATGCCGAACTCCTGGGCCAGCCAACCGCTGGCGGTACCGGGATTGCGCAGGTCGCCGTAGCTGCCGCCCACATTGAACTGGGACAGGGTGGAGCGGTTATAGCCGTTGAACACTTCGGTGCTGTCCCAAGTGTTCAGGTTACGGTCGGCGTTGTAGTGGTCAGCCACAAAGAAGATGCCCTTGCCGGCGGCCACAAAATTTTCCAGAGCCTGCAATTCTGATTGGGTAAAAGGGCGGTTGCTTTCCGCCAGTACCAGCACATCCGCGTGGCTGATAGCGGTATAAGTGATCACTGCTTCATTGGCATTGCTGTTGGCGGTGGTGGGGGTGGTGTAGTCATCCACGAACTGGATAACGCCGTCGCTGTTCTTGTCCACGCCCCGGTATTCCTGCACCGTATAGCCTTCGGCCACCAGCGCATCGGCGAAGTCGGAAAAGGCGCCGTCGATCACCCAGTCCGCGTTGCCCTCGGTGCCACCGTGGGATACATCGAACAGCACCACCTTGCCGTTGTCGTTGGAGCCGGGTGTCTTGATGGGGGCGGGGTAGTTCCACTGGTAGGCTTGGGCCGATCCCAGTGAGGTGGCCAGCAGGCCGGCGAAGAGAATTCGCTTCATGAGTGTTCATCCCTGAGCAGTAAATGGAGTGCCCAGAGGGTGGCGGTGCGACAAGTCCCGGCGGTAAAAAACCTGTGAATTTTCGGTGAACACTGTTCGTTTTATGGCAGGGTAGGCACTACGATCAAAAACAGGAAAATCGTCATGGGCCGGTCATGGTCGGGTCATGGAGACAGTCGATAGAGAGGTGCGGGTGAACAGGGAGATAACAGCGTGAGTGCGGTGACCAGCCCGATGATGCTTTCCTCCCTGTCGCTAGTGGCTGACAGCGATCAGGCCTTTACCCTGCGCATCACCCTGGCCCGCCTGGCCCGGCGGACGCTGGATGTGCAGTACTACATCTGGGATGACGACACCACCGGCAAGCTGCTGATCTACCGGGTGCTGGAGGCGGCACGCCGGGGGGTGAAAGTGCGCATGTTGCTGGACCACGCCAACCAGCTGGGCCGGGATGTGAAGTGGGCGGCGCTGGATGCGCACCCCAATATCGAGGTGCGCCTGTTCAACGCTTTCCGGGGGCGCTACAAGCATTTCCTGCAATGGCTTCATCACATGCCGTTGCTGAATCACCGCATGCACAACAAGGCCTGGATCGTGGATGGCGAACGGGCGCTGGTGGGTGGCCGCAATATTGCCGATCACTATTTCGGCGTGAATGCGTCCACCAACTTTCGCGATCTGGACCTGTACGCCTGTGGCCCCATCGTCGCTGATACCCAGGCGGCGTTTGACTGCTACTGGGACAGCCCGCTGGCCATGCCCATGAAGACCCTGCGTCGTTACCGGGAGTCGGCGGCGGAGCGTGTCTGGCAGTGGCTGCGACAATGGCGCCGCTCCCTGAAAAACTACCCCTACCTGTTTCCCCAGTACGAATCCTTCTTCACCGATTACCTGGCAGGGCAGGATCGCCAGTGTGTGCAGGCCCATGCGGTGTTGCTGTTCGATAGCCCCGACAAGGCGGCTGGAGTAAAGCAGACCCTGATGGGGGATCAGCTCGCCCACCTGCTGGCCCGGGACGATCATCAGGAACTGCTGATGGAGGCCAGCTATTTCATTCCCGGCGATGCCTTTGTGGCGGAACTGGCGGAGATGAAACAGCGCGGTGGTCGCGCGGCGGTGCTCACCAATAGCCTGGCCACCAATGATGTGATTGCGGCCCACGGTGCCTATGCCCGTTATCGCGATGGTCTGTTGAAAGCCGGGGTGGAGCTGCATGAGCTGACGCCCAACGCCCGTGCCCTGCATCGGCAGGTGCGGTTGTTCAAGGGGCGCTCCCGGGCCAGCCTGCATACCAAGGCCATGGTGCTGGACCGGCGCGAGGTCTTCGTGGGCTCATTCAATATCGATCCACGATCGGTCCATCTCAATACCGAGATGGGCTACTACGTGGTGTCTGAAGAGCTGGGCCAGCAGGTAGCGGCCTTTATCGAAGAGGGGCTGGCGCCGGAAAACAGTTATCGGGTCGACAACGAACAGGGCACACTGACCTGGGCGGGGGATGGCCCTGACGGTCGTCCGCTAGTGCGTCACAACGAACCCGACGTGACGGTGTGGCGGCGCATGCTGGCATGGTTACTGTCGCTATTGCCCATTGAGCGAATGCTGTAAGGCCGGCAAGCTCGAGCAACGCCAATGACCATCTTATTGCCACTGTAGGAGCCATGCTTGCATGGCGAACAATGCACCATTCGCCATGCAAGCATGGCTCCTACAGTCGCTTCGTAGAGGGATCTTCTGGCGGCCCTGCATTAAAAATTTTTGGAGAGTGTCATGTCCCAGCCGTTCTGTTTCCGCTTTCGGGTTCGTTACAACGAATGCGATGCCCAGCAAGTGGTGTTCAATGCCCGTTACGGGGACTATGTGGATCTGGCCATGACCGAATTCATGCGCGCCATGGGCTGTGACTACAACCAGTTGCTGGCGCAGGGGCTGGATAATCAGGTGGTGAAGCTGACCACCGAATGGCAATCCTCGGCGCGCTTTGACGATGTGCTGGACGTGTTCGTGTCACTCCAGCATCTGGGTAATACCTCCTTCACCCTGGAAGCGGATATCCGCCACGCGGACGAAGGGCGAGCCATTGCCCGCGCGGAGGCGGTGTACGTAATGATGACCACGGAACCCTTCGCAAAAACCCCGGTGCCCGACGATTTTCGCGAGTTGCTGCAGGCCGGAGCGCCGGGTGTGGTGATTGATCAGAGTGGTCGATAAAGAGCAGGAAAAATTGAACTGGGCCGCTGATGGCCGTGACTGTCGTCCGGTCTCCTGGTAGTGCGCCACAAGCTACCCTTCGTTATGCAAGCATAGTCTTCGGTGCGCTCACTCTTCGGGTCCCGACTGCGCTACGTTCTGTTCCAGCAATCGCTTCGTAGAGTGATCTTCGGGCAGCCCTTTATTAAAAGTTTTGGAGAGTGTTATGCCCCAGCCGTTTTGTTTCCGCTTTCGGGTTCGCTATCAAGAATGTGATGGCCAGCAAGTGGTTTTCAATGCCCGTTACGCGGATTACGTGGACCTCGCCATCAAGGAATTCATGCGCGCACTGGGGTGCGAATACAGTCAGTTGCAGGCGCGAGGGCTGGATAATCAGGCCGTGAAGCTGACCCTGGAATGGCAATCCTCGGCGCGTTTCGACGATGTGCTGAACGCGTTCGTGTCAGTGAAGCAACTGGGCAATACCTCTTTCACCCTGGAAGTGGAAATCCGCCACGCGGACGATGACCGCGCCATTGCGTCTTCGCAAGCGGTGTACGTGATGATGACCAACGAACCCTTTGAAAAGACACCGGTGCCGGGCGACCTGCGCGAATTGTTTCAGGTCGGGGCACCGGGTGTGGTGATTGATCAGAGTGGCCGTGGCTGATGATGCCTCAGCGGTAGGCGCGGTGATCGTGACGTAGGGTGGATTAGCCGCAGGCGTAATCCACCATGCTGTCCTCTGCGAATCATCACCACCCTGAAAAAGGTGGATTACGCCTTAGGCTAATCCACCCTACGCCATTTTGTTGCGTTACAGGTCCGCCGCCTGAATGGCGGTGAGGGCGATGGTGTAGACGATGTCGTCCACCAGGGCGCCGCGGGACAGGTCGTTCACCGGTTTGCGCAGGCCCTGCAGCATGGGCCCCACGCTGATGCAGTTGGCGCTGCGCTGCACCGCCTTGTAGGTGGTGTTGCCGGTGTTCAGGTCCGGGAAGATGAACACGGTGGCGCGGCCGGCCACCGGGCTGTCCGGGGCCTTGGCCTTGCCGACGCTGTCGATGGCGGCGGCGTCGTACTGCAGCGGGCCATCCAGCAACAGATCCGGGTTGGCCTCGCGGGCCAGGCGGGTGGCATCGCGGACCTTGACCACATCGTTGCCGGTGCCGGAATCGCCGGTGGAGTAGCTGAGCATGGCCACCCGCGGGGTGATGCCGAAGGCTTTTGCCGAGGCGGCGCTCTGCCGGGCGATCTCCGCCAGCTGCTCGGCGTCCGGGTCCGGGTTGACCGCACAGTCCCCGTAGACCAGCACCTGCTCGGGCAGCAGCATGAAGAAGATCGACGACACCAGGTTGTATTCCGGGGCGGTCTTGATCAGCTGCAGGGCTGGGCGGATGGTGTTGGCGGTGGTGTTGATGGCGCCGGATACCAGGCCATCCACTTCGTCCAGCGCCAGCATCATGGTGCCCAGCACCACGGTATCTTCCAGCTGGGCGCGGGCCATGGGGGCGTTCAGGCCCTTGTTGCGGCGCAGCTCTACCATGGGTTCCACGTACTGTTCGCGAATGCTGTCCGGGTCGAGAATTTCCAGGCCTTCCGGCAGGGTGATGCCCTGGGTGCGGGCCACGGATTCCACCGCGTCCCGTTTGGCCAGCAGCACGCAGCGGGCAATGCCGCGCTCCTGGCAGATGGCCGCCGCCTGTACGGTGCGCGGTTCGCTGCCTTCCGGCAAGACAATGCGTTTGTTGGCTTCGCGGGCACGCTGCACCATGCGGTAGCGAAATGCCGGCGGTGACAGGGTCAGCTCGCGGGGGCTGCCGCAGCGTTCGCGCAGCCATTCATGGTCCAGATGGCGGGCCACAAAGTTGGTCACTTTCTCCACCCGCTCGCTGTCGTCCACCGGGATTTCCCGGTTCATGCGATTCAGGTTGGTGGCGGTTTCGTAGGAGCCGGTGTCCACCGTCATCACCGGCAAGCCCGCATCCAGGGCGCTCTGGCACAGGCGCATTACCCGTGGGTCCGGCTGGAAGCCGGTGCACAGCAGCAGCCCGGCCAGGGGCACGCCGTTGCTGGCGGCCAGGCTGGCGGCAACGATGATGTCGTCCCGGTCGCCGGGGGTCACCACCAGCACCCGTGGCTGGAACAGCTCCACGGTATTGGGCAGGGCGCGGGCGCAAAGCACGATCTTTTCCATGCGCCGGTGCTCGTCATCGCCGGCATGCAGCACGGTGGCGCCGAGCAGCTTGGCCACGTCGCGGGTGCGCGGAGCGTTCAGTTCCTCCTGCCAGGGCACGCAGCCGAGCAGGCGCAGGTCGCCTTTTTCCAGGGCGGGAAATTGCTGCTTGAGTTGCTCCGGCAGGTTGTCGTCATGGACCTTGTTGAGCACCACCCCCAGCACCTTGTCATTACGGCTGCCGCCAAACTGGCGGCAGTGGATTTCCAGGCTGTCGGCCAGGGTGGACACGTTACCGTCTTCCGGTGCCGCCACCAGAATCACGTCCGCCCCCAGGCTGCTGGCCAGTGCCGCGTTAAGACGAGCGGCATAGCTCACCGTGCGCGTGGGCACCATGCCTTCCACCACCATCACGTCCTTGCCTTCGGCGGCCTGATGAAAGCGCTGCACGATCTGCTCCAGCAGGTCGTCGAGCTGCCCGTCACCAAGGTACTTTTCCGTCTGCTCCAGGGGCATGGGCGCGGGCGGTTCGATGGAGAAGGTGCGGGTGATCAGTTCACTGGATTGTTCCGGGCCGGTGTCGCCGGGGTGGTGCTGGGCGATGGGCTTGCAGAAGCCGATCTTCAGGCCGCCCTGTTCCAGGGCGCGCAGTAGCCCCAGGCTGGTGGAGGTGAGGCCCACGCCGAAGCCGGTGGGGGCAATAAAGTAGATCTGCATTATGTCTCCTTATTGGCGCCGATGGCGGCCAGGGTTTCCTGGGCGATCTGGCGTTCCTCGTTGGTGGGCACCACCAGAATGCGGGGGCTGTTGTCGGCCTGGATTTCGCCGCTGGTGCCGCCCACGCAGCGACGGTTGGCATCGTCGTTGATGGCAAGCCCCATGAGCCCCAGATGGGCCACGGTCTTGGCCCGTACCAGCGGCGAGTTCTCGCCAATGCCGCCGGTGAAGATCAGGCCGTCCAGCCGGGTCAGGGCGCAGGCCTGACCGGCCAGGGATTTGGCCAGCCGATAGCAGAACACCTCGATGGCCAGGGTGGCGCCCTCGTGGCCTTCGTTGCTGGCCTGTTCCAGGGTGCGCATGTCGTTGGATAGCCCGGACAGGCCCAGCAGGCCGCTTTCCCGGCTCAATACCTGGTCGGTGTGTTGGGCCGACCAGCCCCGTTCCCGTTCCAGAAAAGCGTGCAGGCTGGGGTCCACATCGCCGCTGCGGGTGCCCATCACCAGCCCTTCCAGGGGCGTGAAGCCCATGCTGGTGTCGCGGCTGTGGCCATCCTGCACGGCGCAACTGGAGCAGCCGTTGCCCAGGTGGGCAGACAGCCAGCCACTGGTGTCCACCGGTAACCCGGTGAGGCTCGCAGCCCGACGGGTGACATAGCAATGGCTGGTGCCATGGAAGCCATAACGGCGAATGCGCTGTTGCTGATACAGCTCGATGGGTAGCGCGTAGCGGTAGGCGTGTTCGGGCAAGCTCTGGTGAAAGGCGGTATCGAACACCGCCACCTGGGGCAGGTCGGCAAACAAGGCCCGGGCGGCGTCGATGCCCAGCAGGTTGGCAGGGTTATGCAGGGGCGCCAGCGGGCTGGCGGCGCGGATCGCCGCCAGGGCGTCGTCATTCAGTAGGCCGGCGGCGGTGAACTGTTCGCCGCCGTGGACCACCCGGTGGCCGATGGCGGCCAGCCGATCCCCGGCGTAGGCCTGCACCCGGGGCAACAGGGCCTCCAGTGCCTGGCGGTGATCCGCGTCGGCCAGGGGCTCTTCCTGTTGCTCGCCATCCTGCTCCCAGCGCAGTACTGCCTCTGGGCTGTTCAGTCTTTCTGCCAGCCCTTCCAGGGGAAACTCGCTGCTGTCTTCGTCCACCAGGGCGAACTTGATGGACGAGCTGCCACAGTTGATTACCAGTACCAGCGGTGTGCTCATTCCTGCCTCCTTGCCATAGCGAGCTTCCACTATATACAAGGTAAGGCGGAGCTGTATCACCGGGTTGGTGGCGTTAGTGTATGCAGGGTGAAGCTGAGGGGCGAGAGCGGGGAATAATCGATGCTTGTATCGCGAATGAAGGCTGTGTTGCCAACATCTTCGCGATGCAAGCATCGATTATTCGCTACGCTCACCCTTCGGGCCGCCCTCCGGGCGTTACTCCGCTTCGCTCCGTTCCCACAGGGTCAGGTGCCGGCAATATCCAGTACCACTTTGCCTTTGGCGGTGCGTGAGGTGAGCGCGGCCAGGGCCTGCTCGTATTCCTCGAACGGGAACACCTGGCTGATGCGCGGGTTGATCTTGCCCTGATTGAACAGCTGCATCAGTTCCATGATGTTCTGGATGTTGGTCTGTGGTTCCTTCTGGGTGAAGGCGCCCCAGAACACGCCGATGATGGAGCAGCCTTTCAGCAGCGCCAGGTTGGCGGGGATCTTGGGGATATCGCCAGCGGCGAAGCCGACGATCAGCAGGCGGCCGTTCCAGGCCATGTTGCGGATGGCCGCTTCGGTGAACTTGTCGCCCACCGGGTCGTAGATCACATCCACGCCTTTCGGGTAGCGCTGCTTGAGCGCCTCTTTCAGGTCTTCTTCGGCGTAGTTGATCAGGTCATCGGCGCCGGCCTCTTTGGCCACTGCCAGTTTCTCGGCGCTGCTGGCGGCGGCGATCACGGTGGCGCCCATGGCCTTGCCCAGCTCCACGGCCGCCAGGCCCACGCCGCCGCTGGCACCCAGCACCAGCAGGGTTTCCCCGGGCTGGATGTTGGCGCGCTGTTTGAGGGCGTGGTAGCTGGTGCCGTAGACCATGGAGAAGGCGGCGGCGGTGTGGTCATTCATGCCGTCCGGCACCGGGATCAGCTGATTTTCCGGCACCAGGATTTCCTCCGCGAAGGCGCCGTAGCCGGTCAGGCCCATGACCCGCTGGCCGGCTTTGAAACGCTGAACGCCTTCGCCAACAGCCAGCACTTCACCGGCCATTTCGCCGCCTGGTGAAAACGGCAGCTCCGGCTTGATCTGGTACTTGCCTTCAATGATCAGGGTGTCGGGGAAATTCAGCCCGGCGGCCTTTACCCGTACCTTTACCTGGCCTTTGCCCGGCTCGGGGGAAGGGATGTCGTCGATGACCAGCGTATTCGCCGGCCCCAGTTCCTTGCACAAAATCGCGCGCATGTGGTGCTCTCCCGGAAATCAGTTTTTTATGTGTAGGAGACGCTAACGTCGTTGGGGGGATTAGACAAATGCATGGGGTGGATGGGGGAGGATAAATAGCGGTAATGAGCTACAAGCTTCAAGCCTCAAGCTACAACGCGGTTGAAGTCGTGAGTGTTTCCAATGCTGTGCCCGCGCTTGGCGGTAAGGCGAGGGCACAGAGGTTCAAAACCCTGAACCCTGTCCCGCGCCTTGAAGCTTGTGGCTTGCGGCTCCCTTTACCGATGTCCGGTGAACTCCACCACCTGCTGGAAGGTGGGGCGGTTTTGCCAGTGGATGGCGGGGACCGTGGCCAGGCCGATGGCGCGGTGCTGGATCTGGTCCTGGCTTTCGTCCACGTTCCAGCTGTCCATGCTGGCGATGCCGCCCAGTTGCTCGATGGCCTGGTTGAGGCTGTCGGCCAGCGCGCTGCGGCAGGTGGCCAGGGCATCGCTGTCGGCGCAGCGCAGGGCCCGGTAGGGGCTGGCGCTGTTGCCCGCAGCCTGTTCCAGCACCCGTTCCAGATAGCCGTAGTAGCCATTGTTGTAGGCGGAGCCGCCGGCACCGGGTTTGTTGTCCCGGCCCATCAGGGACAGGTTGCGGCCATCCACGTCTTCCACCGCGGTGATCTGTGGCAGCAGGGTGTCGATCATCAGCGGGTACCAGGCATCCATCAGGGCCACGGCGGCTTCCTCGTCGTAGTTGCCGTCACCGTCCCGGTCCCGGCGCAGGGCACCATTGGTTACCCAGTCCTGCATCAGGCGGATGGCGCTGTCCTGATCGCCGGTGACCGGTGCGCTTGCCAGCAACGCCAGGGCGGCGGGGACGATTTCCTGGCCGCGCAGGTCCACGGTGGCGGCATCGCCCATGGCTTCCACCATGCGCGCGCGGGTCACGCTGCCTTCCTGCACCAGTTGCTGCAGGCGCACGTCGAGGATGTCGTTGCGGTGGGCGGAGCCATAGGGGGCATGGGCGTCGGCGGCCCACCAGTCCCGCGCCGGACGGTTATTCCAGCTGGCCAGGTAGCCACGCGGCGGGTTGCTCTCCTGGGGGTGGGCCTGTTGCGGAATAAAGCCGTTCCAGTCGTACTGGCCGTTACCCCAGCTGGGCAGTTCCGGGTGGATACCGTTGGCCCGTTGCGGGTAATCACCGGAGTGGAAAAAGGCGATGTCCCGGTCATCGATATAGAACCAGTTGAAGCTGCCGGTGGTGTTGTGGAACACATCGTAGAAGCTGTCTACGTCGTGCACGTCATTGCGGCTGGCCTGCAGGAACGGCAGGGCGGTATCCAGCTCGGCAAAGTAGGTGCTGCGCTGGCGGGTCACCGCCACGGGCAGGCCGGACACGGTGGCAAAGCCGATCACCGGGCCGTATTCCTCGGTGCGGATTACCCGGCGGGTGACCGCTTCGTTCTGACCCACCGCTTGCGGGTCGGTGGAAGAGGCCAGGTTCCAGCGGGCCACCCATTGCTCGTCGATCACATCGAAGGGCTGACACTGGCCGTTGACCTGGTAGCCGCCTTCACCGTGGGCCGGGGGCTCGGCCGGTTCACAGCGCTGCACTACCCGTACGTCGGTGAGGTCGGAGCTGCCGGAGGTGGCGCTCCAGGCGAAGTCCGGGCCGCGCCCGATGACCACATAGGGCAGGCCGGTGAAGGTCATGCCGCGGGTGTTGATATCGCCACCATGGACGGCCATTTCCAGCAGCAGCTGGGGTACAAAGTAGCTGGTCTGCGGGCCGAACACGGCCAGTGGTTGGCCGCTGGCGGAATGCTCCGCATTCAGCAGCAGGGCATTGGACATGACGCTGGGGAAGCCGTCGCGCAGCCCCTGGATACCGGTTTCGATGGCGGCGATGCGCTGCATGGCCTGTTGTTGCTGTTGCTCGGAGAGCGTCTCGTGACGAGTCCAGAGTGCGGGCAGCTGGCGGGTCAGGTTGGCCCACTGCTGTGACAGGGCCTGGCCGCCATCGTCCAGGAAGGACAGGGACAGGATGCCGCCGAGCAGATCGCCCACGGTATCCACCAGGCCGCCGACCACACCGGTGCCGGGCAGGGCCGGTACATTGCCCAGCGCTTCGGGACACTCGGGCTGGCCGGGGCGGCCGCAGGGTTCATGGCTGAGCGGGTCAAAGGTCTGGAAGGAGCCGGCATCGAACAACACCGCGCCGGGGAACTGGCCGGCCAGCTCGCCGCTGAGCGGGCAGATCTCCGGCAGGGTGGGGGGTGACTGGGTGGCGAAGGATGTGGTGGTGGTCACGGAGGATTCCGGATCGGTGCCGTGGCGCAGGTCCTTCCACAGGTCGCAGGCGATCTCCTTGCTGCCGGTCTGGGCTTCCAGGGCCTGCAACAGCAACACATTGTTGTGCTCGTTGCCGCCGCCGCCGGCGAAGATACCCTGGATCAGGGTGGCGATGGCGACCACGTCTTCAATCACGAAAGGTTCCAGTTGTACCCCCAGGGCCACATATTCCACCGGCACTTGCAGCAGCCCGCTGCGGGCGTCGGCCACGTACTGGTTGAGGCCGGCCACATAGTTGGTGGCGTCGTCGAAGACCTGGGCGCCGTCATCACCGAAACGGGCGATGGTGTTGGCGATCATGGTGGTGCGGTCCTCTTCCCGGTAGGGCGCATTGACGGCGATATCCTCATCGAAGGAGAAGTCCGCCGGTCCCAGAAAACGGGACAGCTCGCCACGCCCGGCGCGACGCAACACATCCAGCAGGAACAGGCGGTCGGCGGCGGTCACATAACCGACACCGAACAGGGCATCGCGGCGGGACTCACCGAAAATGTGCGGCACCCCGAAGTTGTCGCGTTTGATATCCACCTGATAGCCGGCGGCATCCAGTGTCTGTTCGCTTTCCCAGTTGCCCGCTTGCGGAGCCAGTAGTGGGGCCGCTTTGAAATAGTCGCCGAGCTGGTCATCGGTCAGCCCGGGTTCGCTGCGCACCAGGGCATCGTAGAGACCCAGCTGATCGTCGAAGTGAGGCTCCTTGCTGAGGGCCGGCACCAGCCCGGTTTCCGCCACCAGGTCGTCGAACAGGGTGCTGAGCAGATCCCCGAGACCGGGAATGTCTGCGCTCAGATTGGCAACGCCGCCGATGTCATCCTGACCCGGGGGCAGGATGTTGAGTACCGTGCCGTAATCCGCAAAGGGAGCGGTGACATTGGAGGGGCGCGGTTCCGGGCCTGTCGGCACTTCCGGTGTTGGCGGATTGCTGGGTGTGGGGGTGTTGCTGACAGGTGCCGGGTTGCTGGAGCCTCCGCCGCCGCAGGCGGCAAGCAGGCTGGTGCTCAGCAAGGCACTGAGTAACAGGCCGGGTTTCATGATGCTCTCCTCGGGACATTATTGTTTTGGTCGGCGAACACTGTTCGCACTAACGTCCCAAGATTGGCATTCCCGCGAGTATGAAAGGAGCCCCGGCAACAAAACAGCAAGAAAAGCCTACCGGCGACTAATCATGTATCGGTGTGTAAAGGAGGGAGGGGCATTGCTGTAGGAGTGTCGCTGGCGGCGCGAACCGGAACGCAGTGCATAAACCCAAAACCTGAAGATCTGTATTTACCACAGAGGGCACAGAGATCACTGAGGAAAAACAGGGTTTTCTCTGTGTGCTCTGTGCCCTCTGTGGTGAAAAGGCTTTTGATCTTGGGTTCGGCTATCGCGCCGCGAGCGACGCTCCTACGGAGAGGGGGGTCAGATATTCTTTTCGATGTGCGCCAGCACGTTGGCCAGGCGGTCGACCAGAATCTTGTTGATGCTCTTTTCCAGTACCCGGCCCAGCTCGTCGCTGACTACTGCGTCGGCCAGTGGACGGATGCGGGTGATGAAGTCGGCCAACTTGGGCACGTCTTCGCCTTCCGGCAGGGCTTCGTCACCGTACTTCTCGTCCACCAGGTGGTGGATGATCATGCCGATGAAACGCTCGGCCAGCTTGTCCACTTCCTCGCGGACCAGGGTCACGTGGGTGAGCACCGCGTCCAGGGGCACGCCCGCTTCGCTGAGTTCCTTGCCGGCGTTGTAGATGCGCGGGTAGGGAATGCGCAGGCGCATGCCCTCGGGAATGATGTAGCCCAGCTTCACGGCCTTGGTCATCACTTCCGGTGTGATGTCTTCGCCGAAGTCATCCAGCAGTTCCTGATAGTCCAGGTAGGACGGTACGCTGGGGGTCTGCCAGGAGGTGACCGCCACTTCCAGGCCGAGAATATCGTTGAGCTCGCGGCCCTGTTCCCAGGCGCTGAGCAGGTCGCGGATATTATTCAGGGTGTAGCCGCGCTCCAGCAGAGCGCCGATGATTTTCAGGCGCGCCAGATGCACATCGGTATAGATACCGGTGCGGCCGCGTTTTTCCGGTGGCGGCAGAATGCCGCGGTCCTGGTAGGCACGCACATTACGCACCGTGGAGCCGGCCTCGCGGGCCAGTTCGTCGATGGTAAATTCCTTGTGGTTGCCGGCTTCGGCCTGAAGCGCGCCTGTCACAGGCTGGGTGTATTTCTTCAGGCTGCGAAGGATTGCGGCGGGATTGCGGTCACTGGTTTTCATGCCCGCGATGATAGCCCGCTTTTTGCACAGGCGCCACAGCCCACAGTCGTTGCAGGTTGGTGATTTAAGACATAAACGTGACGGTGGTCACTTGCGCAGAGGCTGCAATGCAAGAGCAGGGGCAAGGGAAGCGATGTCTGGCATCGCTTCCCATAAAAACAATCGGGCTCAGGGGGTAATGTCCACCAGAGCCAGATTGCGGGCCAGGGACGGGGTGAAGCGTCCCAGCCATTGCATGCCCCGCGCCTCCGGGCTTACCGGCACCACCGCGCGGTTTTTCTCCACCGCCTCGACGATGGCCTGGGCCACCCGGTCCGGAGTAAAGGCGCGGCGTTGATAGAAGGTGTGCGCGTGCTGGCGGCGCCGTTCCTGTTCCTCGTTGTCCACGCCCACAAAACGGGTATTGCGGGTGATGGGGGTATCGATGATGCCCGGGCAGATGGCGCTGACGCCGATGCCGTGGTCGCCCAGTTCGGCGCGCAGGCATTCGCTGAACATCAGCACCGCACTCTTGCTGGTGGCATAGGCAGGCAACATGCGCGAGGGCATAAAGGCGGCGGCGGAGGCCACGTTGACGATATGCCCGGCACGGCCCTGGTCGATCATCTGGCGGGCGAACAGGCGGCAGCCATGAATGACGCCCCACAGGTTCACGCCCAGCACCTGCTGCCAATCCTTCACGCTGGTATCCAGCAGCGAGCCGGACAGGCCGATGCCGGCGTTGTTGACGACGATATCCGGTGCGCCCAGTTCCTTTTCCACCCAGGTCGCCAGGGCTTCCATGGAGCGGGTGCTGCTCACGTCGCACTTGCGGCTGAGCGCATCACCGCCTTCGGCGGTGATGGTGCGGGCGGTGGCAGCAGCGGCCTCGGTGTTGATATCGGTGCATACCACCAGGGCGCCGCGACGGGCGAAGGCCAGGGCGGTTTCCCGGCCAATGCCGGAGCCGGCGCCGGTAATCACCACCCGCTTGCCGCTGTCCGGGCCTTTTATCTGGTTGGCGCTGACTTCACTGCGTTGCAGCGGGCCGGAGGCGGGGGTGCCGTCGATGTGCTGAATAAATTCACGAATCCAGTCGGCGGTTACGTCCGGGTGTTGCAGCAGGGGGCCCCAATGGCCGCAATCCAGCTCCCGACGCCACAACCGGTCGGTCCACTGCGCCAGGTCTTCCAGCATGGCCGGGCGCACATAGTTGTCCTGGCGGGCGACAATCAGTTGTACCGGCACTTTGGTGTGTCGCTCGCGGGGCTTGAGCAGGCAGGGCAGCATGTTGGCCCGGTACAATTCGATGCCGTGGGTGCCGTCCTGGAGCTGGGTGGCACTGGGTTCACTGTCCAGGTTTTCGGTGCGGCGCAGCACTTTCGGCCAGGCCTTGGCCAGGCCGGCTTTCCACAGGGCCGGGGCCAGTACCGGTAATTGAAACGCGCCGATGTACCAGGAGTGGGACAGCTGGTTCAGCACAACGCCGATTTTCTGTTCACGTAGCCGGGCCTTCATCCACTGGCCCACGTGGTCCAGGCAGGGGCCGGACAGGGTGGTGTAGGAGGCGATACGGTTTTCGGCATCCGGGTCGGTCACCGATTCCCAGGTCTGGATGGAGCCCCAGTCGTGGCCCACCAGGTGTACCTTGTCGTTCGGGCTGACGGCGTCCATGACGGCATGCAGATCGTCGCGCAGTTCACGCAACTTGTAGGCGGCACGACCTTGCGGCACGGAAGAATTACCGGCGCCGCGTACGTCATAGGCGACCACTTTGAAATCCCGGCTCAGTCTCTCGGCCACCTTTTCCCAGACGTGATTGGCGTCCGGGTAGCCGTGCACCAGGATCACCGTGGGGCTCTTGTCCGCACTCCAGGTGCGTACGGCCAGATCCACGCCATCACGGCTTACCGTTGTATCGCGCCACTGCACCATCAGGCTGCTTCCTCTTGTTTGTCGTTATTGCTGTTGTCGAGCAGGTGGGCCGGGGTGGCGGTCAGCCAGCGCGGGCCCTGGTCGTCCATGAGCAGAAATTCACTGCTGGCGACACTGTGTTGGCCATCGCTCAGGGTCAGTTGCCACTGCCATAGACCCGCTATCAGCGGGGCTTCGTCGATGCGGTTGCCCTCTGGCAGGGTGCCGGTAAGTGGCACCAGCCGGTAATGCTGGCGCAGGCCGGGGAACTGGCTGGCCAACTGCTGCGGGGTTTCACCCTGATGGAGAGTGCGCGGCAGTTGCTCGCGGATGTCACGCAGCCGCGCGTGCAACGGTGCCAGCACGGAGGCCGGGCCGCTGAGGCTGGCTTTGGCGACATAGCCGTTCTGCACCGCATCGCAACGCAGTATATAGCTCATACCGATCCGGTAGCGGCGCTTTCCCGGTCTGTTCAGGCCAAAGCGACGGCGTGTTGGCTGGCCGGCAAAACGCACCCTGGGCGGGCGGGCCGGATCAAACAGTTGATGGGCGCGCAGCCAGTCGCGGATAAGCAGCTCACAATCCTGTTCGCTCATGCCCGGTTGCAGGGATGCGGCGATAATCTGCAGGCATTTGTCGGCCTGCTCCCGGTTGTGGAGATAAGGGGCCAGAGCCTGGGAAGCCGGGGTCCAGAATGCGCTCATTAACGCCTCCGCCATGTTGTTATGGAATGGAGTCCGATAATTACAGTGGACAATGTCACGGTCAACCGGTGCGATTGGCATTCCCTTGCCGGTAATACCTCCCCAGGGTCAATGCGGCGTGACAATTGCGGTACAGAGCGTTCGCGTGATCTTCACAATTTCCCGGGCCTCCCTTGTTAAGGTGTGCGTCTGAATATGCTTCACACATAGCGGTTGACCCGGCAAAGGCCGGCACTAAGGAGATGAGTGTGCGCCATCAAGCCCAGTCGTTGCGGGGCCTGACAGCCCTGCTTTCCCTGTTGTTAGTGATGCTGACGACAGCATTGCCCGCCCAGGAGGCGCCTTCTTCGGGCCAGGATTATGCAGAGCTGGCGACGCTGCTGGAGAATGATGCCACTCGCCAGCAGCTGATCGATCAGCTGCGCGGTCTGCAGGCTGCAGCCAACCCTGCCCCACTGGGGCTGGAGAGTGAGGTTCCGGTCAGCGACATTGCTGCCCAGTCTCCCAGCGGGCAAACCGCCGAACAGGTATCCCTGGCCCGCCGCATGGCGGCGGCCACCGGCAATCTGGCCGGTGACATGGGGCGCCAGTTCACGGCATTGAGTGGTCTGGTTGGCGGCTGGTTCGTCAGTGATGACAGTGCCGTAGAAGCGGCTGCCACCACTTCGGTGGACATGAAAGCGGTCACCGCTGCGTTGTTGAATCTGGCCATTCTGGTGGTGATCACCTTTGCCGTGTTCTGGGTGCTACGAATGCTGGCGGGTTCCGCCTCTGGCCGGCTCAGCAACTGGGCCCGGGGCGGTTCGGAAAAGCTGGCCATTCTGCGCACCACGGTGGCCGTGGCGGTCGCCGCGCTGCTGGATATCATCGTGGTGGCGCTGGCCTACCTGGGCGGTACCTTCGTGGCGCCGGTGCTGACCGAGCAGCTGGGGGCGGATGCCACCCGGCTGGCCCTGTTCCTGAATGCCTTCCTGATCGTGGAGCTGGCCAAGGCCGGTCTGCGCATGTTCTTTTCCTCCCAGTACGAGGGTCTGCGGATGCTGCCGGTGGCGGCGGAGCAGGCGCGCTACTGCAACCGGTTTCTGGCCCGGGAAGCGGGATTGATCGGCTACGGCATGCTGGTGTTGGTACCGGTGCTCAACTTCAACCTGTCTCCGGCCGTTGGCAGTGGGGCTGGTACCCTGATCATGCTGGTGGCGCTGGCCTATGCCGCCATCGTGATTGTCCGCAAGCGGCAGGTGCTGCGTGAGGCTCTGACTGAGCGTGCCAATGCCAGTTACGGCCCCCTGCGTCTGTCGCTGCTGTTGCTGGCGCGCATCTGGCACTGGTTGGCTCTGGCCTATGCGCTGCTGGTGTTTGCGGTCACCGTGCTGCACCCGGAAACGGCGTTGCCCTATGTGGCACTGGCGACACTGGAGACCCTGATTTATGTGGGTGTCGGGCTGCTGGTGTCGGTGGCGCTGGGACAGCTGATCGGCAAGGAAATCCAGCTATCCGACCGTCTCAATGCCAGCATGCCGCGGCTGCAGGCCCGGGTGAACACCTATGTGCCCACCGGCTTGAAAGTGATCCGCGCACTGATCCTGATCCTGGTGGTGGTACTGTCGCTGGATGCCTGGGAGTTCTATGACCTGGCCGCCTGGTATGCCACTACGGCGGGTGCGCAGACGGTTTCCGCACTGATCGATATCCTGATTATCCTGGCGCTGGCGGCCCTGGTGTGGGTGCTGCTGGCGAGCCTGGTGGAGCACAAGTTCAGCCCACGCGAGGACAGCACTCCTGCCGAGGCAGCCCGCGGCGAGACACTGCTGGGGCTGTTCCATACCACCATGGCCATTACCATCATCATCATGACGACGATGATCGTGCTGTCCGAGATCGGTATCGAGATCGGTCCGTTGATTGCCGGCGCCGGTGTGCTGGGTCTGGCCATTGGTTTTGGTGCCCAGAAGCTGGTTCAGGACGTGATCACCGGGATCTTCATTCAACTGGAGAATGCCATGAACACCGGCGATTTCGTCAGCGTGGGTGGCAATTCCGGTACCGTGGACCGGGTGGGGATCCGCTCGGTGGCCCTGCGGGATCTGTACGGCACCTACCACATCGTGCCGTTCTCCTCGGTGGATGCGGTGTCCAACTTCACCCGTGAATTTGGTAACCATGTGGGCGAATACGGCATCGCCTACAGAGAGAGCATCGATGATGCCATCGTTCAGTTGGAAGCCGCATTCGAAGAACTCAAGGAAGGGGCCCACAAGGACAATATCCTGGCGCCGATGACGGTTGCCGGGGTTACTGCCCTGGCAGACAGCTCGGTGAATATCCGTGTGGTGATCAAGACCACGCCGGGGAACCAGTGGGCCGTGGGTCGTGCCTTCAATCGTCTGGTGAAGATGTACTTCGACAAGGCCGGCATCGAGATCCCGTTCCCCCATACCACCCTGTACTTCGGCGAAGACCGGGACGGCAAGGCACCGGCGGGCAACATCCGCCTGGCCGACGAGCGGGTGGTGTCTACTCAGGATGGCAACGAGGGGTAAGACAGGCGCCTGCCACGGCAGGCGTTGTTGAACATCATTTTTTCACCACAGAGGGCGCAGAGCACGGAGGAAAACCTTTCCTCTGTGCTCTGCGCCCTTTTTGATGATGCTGCCTTTGAATCCCGGAACGTTGCCATTGATTGCGTAGGGTGCACTGAGCTTAAGGCGAACTGCACCAATCCGGCGTTTGCAATGTTGCGGGGCGTTTGCGGCCAAAAAAAAGGGCCGGCATAAATGCCGACCCTGGAGTCACCGGAAAAGGGAGAGCTCGGTGATGGAAAGCGTCAGGCGGCCTCCTCCTTGAGGAGGTCGCCCAGCAAGGCGTCAAAGTTCTTCAATTGTTCGCTGTTGTCGTGATCCCAGGGGTGGAAACCGGGCTTAAACCAGTCGAACCAGGGTTTGGTGATATTGCGGAAAATACCCTTCTTGCCCCAGGTATGCTTCGCCACTGCGCGCCAGCCTTTCAGGTCGGTCAGGCCACCCTTGATACGCACGTTGTGCACGTAGAAGGGAATCATCAGGGCAAAGAAGATGCCGGTGGCGGCCACCAGGGTGCCGCTGCGCAGGGCATAGGCGCCCAGGTTGCTGTCGTCGCCGATGGCTACCTGGTACACGTCGAAGGCCACTGCCTTGTGTTCCGTTTCTTCCAGGGCATGCCAGTTCCAGATGGCCTTGTAGCCGTCGTCGGCCCCTTCCAGGATTTCCGGCAGATCCAGCAGGCCGCCACCGAGGATGGCGGTCAGGTGTTCCAGCGCCACCGTGGCGGCCAACTGGAAGGATTGCGGGGAATAGTCCTGCACGGCTTTCAGCAGGCGGGCCACGAAGGCTTCCTGGGCGTACAGGGGAATACCTGCCTGGGCCACGAAATCGTTGTACTCTTCGTGCTCACGACCGTGCATGGCTTCCTGGCCGATAAAGGCAGTCACGGCCTTTTTCAGCTCGGGATCCGTGATCTGGTCACGGTAATTGCGTACGCTGTCGATGAAAAAGCGTTCCCCCACCGGGAAAAACAGGCTCATGGTGTTCATGAACTGGCTGACATTCAGACCGTCCCGGTGCCAGGTCAGGGCCTTGGCCGGGTTCAGGTTGAATTTCAGATTGCGGCGGATGGGAAGAATCGAGATCGCCATGGTGCGTACCTCCGTAACTGTTACATCATTCGATGATACAATTGCTGTGTCACACAGCAAGTTTTTTCCACCGGGAAATGAAAAAAATGGCTCATGATAAACAGGAAGTTGCCAATCGTTTACTGGATGGCCTGATTGACCACCTGCTGGCCACACTGTCGCCGGGGCAGCTGGACGGGCTGATCGAGCAGGAGCTGGATTACGCGTTGGATGTGGCCACCCGCTACACCCTGAACGACTGGGTCAGCGCCGAGCAGATCCGCATTACCGCCCAGAAATATGCGGCGGAAATGGACATCAGTGGGGCCATCCCCGAGCTGGTCGGTGACATGGTGGAGCAGTTCTACGACCACGGTATCCAGAGTGACCGCCTCATCGGTGATGTGGTGGACGAGGATGTGGTCATGGCCCTGCTCGACAAGGTGCTGGAGATTCCCCTGTCCCGTCAGAGCATGGCCTGGTTGGGTCGTAACCCGGTGCTGCTGGCGTTGCTGGCCGGTGGCGCCCAGCTGGGGCTGAAAACCCTGCTGCACCAGGGTTTGCCGCCAGCGCTGCACGAGCAGCTGCGCAAGCGCCTGCCGGCCCGCTGGCTGGGCAGCCTGGAAGTGCGTTTGCAGGAGTGGTTGATCAAGCGCACTGAACAACTGCTCAGTGACCCCTGGCTGTACCGGGATGAAAACCTGGACGAGTTGCGTGAGCTGGTGCTGGTGGCCTGGCAGGAATTCTCACTGCGCCCGGTTGCCGAGCTGCGCGAACTGATCAGCAGCGAGGATATCCAGGAATTGTTCGTGATCGGTTTCGAGTACTGGCGCGATCTGCGTCATACCGACTACTTCATCGCCATGCTGGAGTCCGGGGTCAACGCCTTCTTCGACAAGTACGGCGACACCACCCTGATGGACCTGCTGGACGAATTGGGCGTCACCCGCGAACTGATGCTCGACGACGCCCGCCGCTTCCTGCCCCCGGTTATGGAAAAACTGCGCGCCGAAGGTCTGCTTGAGGCGTGGCTGCGCAGACATCTGGAGGGGTATTTTCAGCGGCCGGAGACGCTCGAACTTCTTTAGTGAACAGTTAACAGTGAATAGTTAACAGTGAATAGTTAACAGCCACGCGATCAGCGTTGGGCTGTATCTGAAACGCAAGAGGCCGCGCCCAGAATATGGGCGCGGCCTCTTGTGTTTCAGACCCCACGGCGAGATCGCCGCGCGCTGTTAACTGTTCACTATTAACTGTTAACTATCCAACGCCTTCCTATACGCCTGCGTATGCAGCAACTCCACCAGCTCTTTCTCCGGCACCGGGCGGCTGATCAAAAAGCCCTGGATGCTGTCGCAGTGCATGTCGCGCAGGATGCTCAGGTGGGCTTCGGTTTCCACCCCTTCGGCGACTACGTTCATCTGCAGGCTGTGGGCCATGTCGATGATGGCGCGGGTGATGGCAGCGTCGTCCGGGCTCTTGTCCAGATCCATGATGAAGGAACGGTCGATCTTCAGGGTATCCACCGGGAAACGCTTCAGGTAACTCAGTGAGGAATAGCCGGTGCCGAAGTCGTCCAGGGCCAGCTCGATGCCACGGGTACGCAGCTGCTGAAGCAGTTCGATGTTCTGCTCCATGTCTTCCATGATCAGGCTTTCGGTGAGCTCCAGTTCCAGCAGGTGGGCGGGCAACTCTGTGCTTTCCAGTACCCGGTCGACGATCTCGGCCACATTGCCCTTGCGGAACTGGTGCGCCGACAGGTTCACCGATACACAGATATTGCCCAGCCCCTGTTTGTACCACTGATGGGCCTGGCGGCATGAACGTTCCAGCACCAGCTCGCCAATGGCGGAGATCAGCCCGGTTTCCTCGGCCAGGGGTATGAAATCCGCCGGCGGCAGCAGGCCCATAGTCGGGTGCTGCCAGCGTACCAGCGCTTCTACTGAGGTAATGCGGTTGCTGGCCAGATCCATCTTCGGCTGGTAATAGACGACGAATTCGTTCTTGAAGATGGCCTTGCGCAGGCTGGTTTCCAGGGCCAGCTGTTCCACCGAGGCCACGCGCATGTTGCTGCGGTAGAACTGGAAGTTGTTACCGCCGCTGCGCTTGGCCTGGTACACCGCCATGTCTGCCTGATTGATCATGCTCTGGGCTTCCTTGGCGGTGTCCGGGAACACACTGATGCCAACGCTGGCGCCTAGCAGCAGTTCGTGGCC
Source organism: Alcanivorax sp. IL2 (assembly GCF_047495475.1). Classification (NCBI taxonomy): domain Bacteria; kingdom Pseudomonadati; phylum Pseudomonadota; class Gammaproteobacteria; order Oceanospirillales; family Alcanivoracaceae; genus Alcanivorax; species Alcanivorax sp. IL2. Next base: position 680,919 of record NZ_CP179932.1, read on the forward strand.
ATCAATCATGAAGGGCTTCTTCATGGCATTGATCAGCTTCTGGCAATGCTGGCTGATGGCCCCTTCGCCGCCGTGGTTTTCCAGCAGCAAGGTGAATTCGTCACCGCCCACCCGGGCGAGATTTTCTTCGCCACCGGCGTGCTGGCCCATGCGCTCGGCGGCGGCCTTGAGCAGACGGTCACCGATTTCATGGCCCAGGGATTCGTTGATTGGTTTGAAGCGGTCCAGGTCGATCATCAGCAGCGCCACCTTTTCCCGGTTCAGTCGTGCCAGGGTCAGGGACTTGTGCAGGTGTTCGCGGAACTGGGTGCGGTTGGCCAGGCCGGTGAGGCGATCGTAATTGGAAAGGAACTGTAGCTGCTGTTCCGTTTCCTTGCGGGTTGTCAGGTCGGACATCATGCCGACAAAGCGGATCACCTTTTTGTGTTCGTCGCGAACCGCACTGACCTGAAGCCATTCCGGGAAGGGCTCGCCATTCCGGCGGGTCTCGTTGATTTCCCCTTCCCAAAAACCGTTCTCTTTCAGGGCGGCGGTAATCATCTTGTAGGTGTCGCGGTTGGCGGCGGTTTCCTGATGATCCAGCACCTGCTTGCCCAGCACCATGGATTCGCTGTAACCGGTAATCTGTTCGAAGCGCGCATTCACCGCCAGGAAACGGAACTTGTGGTCGAGGATGAAGATGCCTTCCGGGGCGTTGTCGAAGACGGTGGCGGCCAGCCTGAGCTGCTCCTGGCTCTGGCGGTCTTCAGTGATATCCCGGCGGGTGCCGATCATGCGCAGGGCGCGGCCCTGATCAGACCATGTCACCACCCGGCCCTCGTCCTCGATCCAGCGCCAGCTGCCATCCGCATGGCGCAGCCGATACACCGCATGGTAACGGTCATCCTGGCCTTTGAAGTGGGACACCATGGCGCGGCGGATGCGGGTCAGGTCTTCCGGGTGAACCAGGGTTTCCAGATCGCCAAAGAAGTTCTTGAAGTAGGCGCCGTCGTAGCCCAGCAGGCGGTCGAAGTTGGTGTGGTAGTTGCGACCGGTATCCAGCATCCAGTCCCACAGGCCGATATTGCTGGCTTCCAGCGCCAGTTCCAGCCGTTCACCGGTGGCCGCCAGGGCCTGGTTGGTTTCGCCCAGGGCCCGGGTGCGCTCCTGCACCATGGATTCCAGTCGCTCGTTGGTTTCCTGCAGGCGCTGGCGGGCTTCCTTGCGTTCGTAGATTTCCTGGGCCAGCTTCTCGTTGAGTGCTTCCGCGTCGCTGCGAGCCCGGTTCAGATAGTCGATCAGCGAGCGGTTGCTGGCCTGCAGCATCATGGCCTGGTGGCCGGTCTGATTGATGCGTCGGGCGGCGAACAGGAAGAACAGCGCCAACAGGAACATCAGCAGCATCAGCGACAGCTGGCCATGGGCCTGGGTTTCCGAGAGCCGCAGCATGCCGGGACCGAGCAGCATCAGCAGATATAGAAAAACGGTGGGGAAGTGACTGCTATAGGCGGCCAGGGCCATGGTGCTCAGGCCCAGTCCCAGGCAGGCAATGGTTAGCTGGGCGGCCAGCATGTCGCTGGCAAACAGGGTATCCAGTGGATTGAACAGGTAACCGGCCGCGCCCAGGATTAGCGGGGTGCTCAGGGCGATGGCAGAAAGAATGCGACGGCAATGGGGGGTGGCCAGGTCGTCGCGCAGACGCCGATGGCAGAGGGGCAGGGCGATCATCTTGCCGACCTGAACGGCAGCCACCAGGCCCAGCCAGATCAGCAGGTGCTGGCGGGGAATGGGTGTGCTCCAGTAGGCCCATACCAGTGTGACGGCACTGGCGATTTCCAGCAGCATCAGTACCGCAATGCCACTGAGTAACAGTTGGCACTGTTCAGTGACCACGCCATTGAACGGCGGAGCGGTTCGGGTTTGCGGAGACTGCGAAGACACCTTGATTATTATCCTCTGGCTTTTAGCCGAGTGTTTTTCTTTGTCAGTTTACCTATCGGCGATGCCAAGGGAAACCGCCATCTCACTATCGATAGTGGCGTATTGCCATGTCACAGGGATTCCTCTGGCCGGGTTCAGTATGCAGGCATCGCGCCAGCGGACATTCTGCTAAACTCCCGCGCCATGGATGACGTAACTTCCCTTATTGATGGCCTGAACCCGGCCCAGCGCGATGCGGTGGCTGCCGATGACCGACATTTATTGGTGCTGGCCGGTGCCGGCTCGGGCAAGACCCGGGTGCTGGTGCACCGCATCGCCTGGCAGATCGCCACCGAGCAGGCCTCGCCGTTCGGTATTCTGGCGGTGACCTTTACCAACAAGGCCGCTGCCGAAATGCGCGGGCGTATCGAGCAGCTGCTGGACATGTCCGCCGACGGCATGTGGGTGGGCACCTTCCACGGCATTGCCCATCGCCTGCTGCGCGCCCACTGGCAGGAAGCGGGCCTGCCCCAGGGGTTCCAGATCATCGATGCGGATGACCAGATTCGTCTGATCAAGCGGGTGATCAAGGAACTGGGGCTGGACGAGCAGCGCTGGCCGGCCCGTCAGGCCACCTGGTTTATCAACGGTCAGAAGGATGAAGGCCTGCGTGCCAAGCACATGGACGCCAATGGCGACCTGTTCGTGCAGACCATGCAGAAGATCTACTTCGGCTACGAAGAAGCCTGCGAGCGCAGTGGCCTGGTGGATTTCAACGAAATGCTGCTGCGGGTGCTGGAGCTGTTCCGCGATAACGATGGCCTGCGTGGCCATTATCAGCGCCGCTTCCGGCACATTCTGGTGGACGAGTTCCAGGATACCAACAGCATCCAGTACGCCTGGCTGCGGTTGCTGGCCAACGACGATAACGCCGTGACCATCGTCGGTGATGATGATCAGTCCATCTACGGCTGGCGCGGTGCCAAGATCGAGAACATCCACAAGTTCAGCCGCGATTTCCCGGATACCCGCACCATTCGCCTGGAGCAGAACTACCGCTCCACCGGCACCATCCTGAAAGCCGCCAACGCCGTGATCGGTAACAATGCCGACCGGCTCGGCAAGGAACTGTGGACCGAGGGCAGCGACGGCGACCCGATTCGCCTCTATGCCGGTTTCAATGAAGTGGACGAAGCCCGCTTTATTGCCGGGCGGGTGGAGAAGCTGTTTCAGGAAGGCACCGCACGGCGGGAAATGGCGGTGCTGTACCGCTCCAACGCCCAGTCCCGGGTACTGGAAGAAGCCTTTTTGCAGGCCGGCATTCCCTACCGCATTTACGGTGGTCAGCGCTTCTTCGAGCGTGCCGAGATCAAGAATGCCCTGGCCTACCTGCGTCTGCTCAGCCATCGCGATGCGGACGCGGCCTTCGAACGGGTGGTGAATACGCCCACCCGGGGCATCGGCAACAAGACCCTGGAAAGCCTGCGCGAGCTGGCGCGTCAGCGTGGCGTGTCCCTGTGGGCGGCGGCCCAGGCGCTGATCAGTGAGCAGTTACTTACCGCTCGTGCCACCAATGCCCTGGCGGTGTTCCTGAACCTGGTGGTGCAGCTGGAGCAGCAGTGCGACGGCCTGTCGCTGGCGGAAACCACCGAACACGTGATCGAAGCCAGCGGCCTGGTGGATTTCCATGGCAAGGAAAAAGGCGAAAAGGGCCAGCAGCGTCTGGAAAACCTGCGCGAACTGGTCTCTGCCACCCGGGAATTCGGTGACGAGGATGAAGACTCCGAACTGGACAGCCTCACCGCCTTTCTGGACCACGCCGCTCTGGAATCCGGCGAGGGCCAGGCCGACGCCCACGAGGACGCGGTGCAGATGATGACCCTGCACTCCGCCAAGGGCCTGGAGTTCCCGGCGGTGTTCATCTGTGGCATGGAGGAAGGTCTGTTCCCCCACCAGATGTCCAGCCAGGAGCCGGGCCGCATGGCCGAAGAGCGGCGTCTTTGCTACGTGGGCCTGACCCGCGCCATGCGCGAGTTGTACCTGACCCATGCGGAAAGCCGTCGTCTGTACGGCAATGAAAACCACAATCCGCCCAGTCGCTTCCTGCGCGAGATCCCCGCCGAGTTTCTGGAAGAAATCCGCGCCCGGGCCGGCTTCAGCCGGCCGGTGGGCGGCGCGTCGCGGCCGATTCGGGAAACCGAGTCCAATGGCATCAACCTGGGCGCGCGGGTATTGCACCCGAAATTCGGCGAAGGCACCGTATTGCACTTCGAAGGCCAGGGCCCCAACGCCCGGCTGCAGATCAATTTTGACGGCGCCGGCACCAAGTGGCTGGTCAGCCAGTACGCCCGGCTGGAAGTGATATAACGCCGAATGCCTGAGGCAGGACGCTACACCAGCGTCCTGCCTCAGGCATCCGGCGAGAAAAATAACCCGAAAGCGGCAGTGTGCTGCCGCCCTTTATCGGAGGAACTACCTTGGATCGTCGTAAATTTGTTTCCGCCCTGGGTCTGGGGTTGGGTGGCCTGGCGCTGGCCGGCTGCGAACAGAAAGATTGCCCGCCCGTGGACGGTCAGGCTGCCGCCGGCACGCAGCCGGAAAAGAAAAAGCCCGAACAGCAGACCTACGAATGGAAAATGGTCACCACTTGGCCGAAGAACTATCCCGGCCTGGGGGCTGGCGCCAACCGCTTTGCCAAGCGGGTGGAAGAGATGTCTGCCGGGCGTATCAAGATCAAGGTCTATGGCGCCAAGGAACTGGTGCCGGCCTTTGAAGTGTTCGATGCGGTGCGCCAGGGCAGCGCCGAGATGGGTCATGGGGCCGCCTACTACTGGAAAGGCAAGCACCCGGCCACGCCGTTCTTTACCGCCGTCCCCTTCGGGCTTACGGCCCAGGAAATGAATGGCTGGTTGCACCATGGTGGCGGTCAGAAACTGTGGGACGATCTCTACGCTCAGTTCAATCTCAAGCCGTTTGCCTGTGGCAACACCGGCACCCAGATGGCGGGTTGGTTCAACAAGGAAATCAACAGCGTGGAGGACCTGAAGGGTCTGAAGATGCGTATGCCGGGCCTCGCCGGAGAGGTGCTGGGCAAGGTGGGTGCCACGCCAGTGCAGTTGCCGGGTGCCGAGGTGTTCACCTCCATGCAGACCGGTGCCATTGATGCGGCGGACTGGGTCGGCCCCTACAACGATCTGACCTTTGGCCTGCACCGGGTCGCCGAGTACTACTATTACCCGGGTTGGCAGGAGCCGGGCCCGACTCTGGAACTGACCATCAACAAGACGGTATGGGACAGCTTGCCGGCGGACCTGCAGGCGATCATCCGTTACGCCGCCCAGTCGGAAAACCAGGACATGCTCGACGAGTACACCGCCCAGAACAACGCGGCCCTCCAGGAGCTGGTCAACAAGCACGGGGTGAAACTGCGCCGGTTGCCCGATGATGTCCTCAAGGCACTGAAGGAGGCCAGCGACGAGGTGATCGAAGCGCTTGTGGCCGACAACAGCGAAGCGCGCAAGGTGTACGAGTCCTACCGCAGGTTCCGCGACGAATCCGTGGAATACATGGCGGTGGCCGAGCAGTCGTATATGAACGTGCGGAGTGAGTTAGCCAAGGGTTGAGCGGAGACTGCTCTAGAGAAAACCGAACCCCAGCCGTAGGAGCGTCGCTGGCGGCGCGATAAAAGACCAGGATCAAAAGCCATTTCACCACAGAGGGCACAGAGCACACAGAGAAAAACCTTTCTTTTCCTCAGTGATCTCTGTGCCCTCTGTGGTAAATACCGCTTTTCAGGTTTTGGGCTATCGCGCCGCCAGCGACGCTCCTACGGCGGCAGGCCTTGGTCAATCCCTTGGCACCGCCCGGGTCCGCCCGGTGTCATCAATCGCGACAAAGGTGAAATGCCCTTCGGTCACTTTCGACAGGGTGCCGGTGTCTTCGCGGATCCACACTTCCACCAGAATCTGCATGGAGCTGCGGCCCACATCCTGCAACTGGGTGTAGCAGCTGACTACAGCGCCCACCGGCACCGGGCGCAGGAAGGCCATGGAATCAATCGCCACGGTGGCCACCCGGCCACGGGCTTTCTTGCGGGCGGTGACAGCACCGGCCAGGTCCATCTGCGATACCAGCCAGCCACCAAAGATATCGCCATTCCAGTTGGCGCTCTGCGGCATGGCGATGGTCTGAATGGCCAGGGTGCCGATGGGCTGGGGCATGTCGTCGGTGTTATCGGTCATGTTTGTTATCCGTAATATTTTGAGCCGGTTTGGAGTCTATACACAGCCGCGCCGAAATTCATTTACCCGTACAGTTGATCAGGAAGCCAGGTGGCCAGTTCCGGGAACAGCGCCAGTATACCCAGCATCAGCAGCTGGATAATGATAAAAGGTATCACGCCCTGGTAAATCTGCGCGGTTTTTACCTCTGGCGGCGCTACGCCGCGCAGGTAAAACAGGGCAAACCCGAAGGGTGGGGTCAGAAAACTGGTTTGCAAGTTCAGGGCGATCATTACCCCCAGCCAGATCGGGTCCAGACCCATGGCCAGCAGTACCGGGCCGACAATGGGCACCACCACAAAGGTAATCTCGATAAAGTCGAGGATAAAGCCGAGCAGAAAGATCAGCAGCATCACCAGCAGGGTGGCGCCGATCACCCCACCGGGCAGGCTCTCGAACAGGGCATGGACCGCTTCCTCGCCACCGAAACCGCGAAACACCAGGGAAAACAGGCTGGCGCCGATCAGGATCATGAACACCATGGCGGTGACCCGGCTGGTGGCGCGCACCACCTGGCCGAGAATCTGTCCGTTCAGGTGCCGGTTGCCGGCCGCCAGCAACAGCGAACCAAACGCGCCCACGCCGGCGGCTTCGGTGGGGGTGGCCTTGCCGGTGAGAATGGAGCCCAGCACCGCCGCAATCAGCAGCAGCGGCGGAATCAGGCCGCCCAGCAGGGGGCGCCAGCCGCGCGGCTCGCCATCATTGGTCTGAAACGCGGGTGCCCACTGCGGTTTCAGCAGGCTGATGGCTACCACATACAAGAGATACAGGCCCACCAGAATCAGGCCGGGAATCAGCGCCCCGACAAACAGATCGCCCACGGACACCGTGTCCAGGGACCACAGCCCCTGCTTGAGCTGGGCTTCCTGATAGGCGTTGGCCAACACATCGCCAAGCAGCACCAGCGCAATGGAAGGGGGGATGATCTGCCCCAGGGTGCCGGTGGCACAGATCAGCCCGGTGGACAGCTGCGGCTGGTAGCCCTGACGCAGCATGGTGGGCAGCGACAGTAGCCCCATGGTCACCACGGTGGCGCCGACGATGCCGGTGCTGGCGGCCAGTAGCGCCCCTACCAGAATGATGGCCACGCCCATGCCGCCGGGCAGGCCGCCGAACAGCTGGCCCATGCTGGCCAGCAGCTTTTCCGCCACCCGGGATTTCTCCAGCATCACCCCCATGAACACGAACAGTGGCACCGCCATCAGGGTGGTGTTGTCGATGATGCCGAACAGCCGGTTGGGCACAAAGGTCAGGTCCGCCGGGCTGAACGTGCCGGTCACCATGCCGGCGGCGGCGAACAACAGGGCGGTGCCGCCCAGTACAAAGGCCACCGGGTAGCCGCTGAGCAGCACCAGGCAGACCACCACAAACATGAGCAGGGGAACCCATTCCATCACAGGCCCTCCCCGGGATGGTCCTGGGGCGCTGGCGGTACTGCCCCCAGCAGAGTCAGGCTGTGGCGCAACAGCTCCGCCAGAGCCTGCACGGTGAGCAGGGCGGGCAGGATCAGCAGCAGGGTTTTCAGCAAATAGACAAAAGGCAGGCCGCCATTGGCGGAGGTTTCCTGCTCACGCCAGCTACTGATCACATAGTCCAGCGACAGCCAGAAAATGGCCGCACACACCGGCAACAGCAGGAACAGGGTGCCCAGCAGATTGACCCAGGCCCGGCCCCGGGGGCTGAAGCGCTGGTAGAGCACATCCACGCGCACATGCTCGTCCTCGGCCAGGGTATAGGCAATTGCCAGCATAAAGAGGCTGCCGTGCAGATAGGTGAGCGATTCCTGAAGGGCGATATTGCCGATGCCGAAGCCATAACGCAGCACCACCACCAGCACCGTGCCCAGTACCAGCAGCAGGGCCAGCCAGGCGCTGCTGCGGCCCACCAGGGTGGTAAAACCGGCCAGACGTTGCTGCCAGCGTAATAGTTGTTGTGTCATAAAAACCTGTGCCCCGGGAGACTGGCTCCGGTGCCATCTGTGATACGGATGCATCCCGCGAAAACCCGCATTATACGGGGGCTGCCGGCTAGAACCAGAGTATCGGGCGGGATTGCCGGTAAAACTGACAGATCACAGGGGCGCAATGATCCTGTAATGTTGCTGTCATAAACCCTCTCTAGCATGCGCTGTGCTGAAACATGAACTGGTTTGCAAAGATTGCAAGAACAAAACCGGGGTGGGGTCAAACCTGACAAGCGCCGGTGCCATGTAACTAGGAGGCTTAACCGTGAACTTCAAGATGAAAGCAACTCTGGCAGGTGCCGCCGCTGCACTGGCCATGGCCAGCGTACCGGGTACTGCCATGGCGCGTGACACTATCTCCATCGTGGGTTCCTCCACGGTATATCCGTTCGCCACCGTGGTGGCCGAGCGTTTCGGTCGTACCGGCAACGCCACCCCGAAAATCGAATCCACCGGTTCCGGCGGCGGCATGAAGCTGTTCTGCCAGGGCGTTGGTACCCAGCACCCGGACATCACCAATGCGTCACGTCGCATGAAGAAGTCCGAGTTCGAGCTGTGCCAGAGCAATGGCGTGAAAGACATCACCGAAGTGAAGGTCGGCTACGATGGCATCGTTATCGCCAACTCCGTGAAGGGCGAGCACATCGATCTGTCCCTGCGTGACATCTTCCTGGCCCTGGCCAAGGATGTACCGAACCCGGATGGCAGCGAAGAGCTGGTTGCCAACCCTTACAAGACCTGGAAAGACGTGAACCCGGCGCTGCCCAACACCGAAATCGAAGTACTCGGTCCGCCGCCGACTTCCGGTACCCGTGATGCCTTCAACGAGCTGGCCATCGAGGGTGGTTGCAAGACCTTCCCCTGGCTGAAGGCCATCAAGAGCGAAGACAAGTCCAAGTACAAGGCCATCTGCCGCAGCGTTCGTGAAGACGGTGTTTATGTGGAAGCCGGTGAAAACGACAACCTGATCGTGCAGAAACTGGAAAAGAACCCGGCCGCCTACGGTGTGTTCGGTTACTCCTTCCTGGATCAGAACCGCGGTGTGGTACAGGCTGCCAACGTGGATGGTGTTGAGCCGACCTTCGAAGCCATCGGCTCCGGCGACTACCCGGTATCCCGCTCCCTGTTCTTCTACGTGAAGAAAGCCCACGTGGGTGTGGTACCCGGTATCGAAGGCTACGTGAAAGAGTTCACCAGCGAGAAAGCCTGGGGCGACCAGGGTTACCTGGGCGAGAAAGGCCTGATCCCGCTGGGTGATGACCTGCGCAAGAGCATGGCCAAGCAGGCCCGCAGCCTGAAGTCCATGACTGGCGAAGAGTTGTAAGGGAATAACAAAAAGCATGGATGCTTTCGGCCCGGTGGTGTTTGCCACCGGGCTTTTTCGCCCCTGAAAAACCTGTATTTGTTCCACCAAGATCATTGCGGTGATTTTGTTTGAGCAAATCCGATCGGAGTACTACATGCAAACCGGAAACCTGCTGTTACTGCTGGTGGTGATGGTGGCTGGCGCCTACTTTGTGGGGCTTCGCCGCTCCTACGCGCTGGCCCGTCCCCTGGGGGGGATTCGCCACCTGCACTCGCTGCCGTTTTACTTTGCCATGCGTTCGGCCATGTGGTGTGCCATTCCTGCTCTGGTGGTGCTGGGCCTGTGGCTGGCGTTTGATGACAGCATTATCCGCCAGCAGGTGCTTGCCGGCTTGCCGGCGGAGCTGCAGCCGACGGATGCGTCCAGCTATAACCTGACGCTCAGCAAGATCCAGAACGTGGCCAGCGGTGCGCTGCCTGCTAATTTCGTCGAAGCGCCCATTGCTGCCGCGGCAGAGAACCTGCAGGCCCTGCGCCAGACCAGCGCCATGGCCCTGACCGTGGTGATTATCGTGCTGTGCATGTTCGGCGGCGCCTGGGCCTGGCTGAAAGTGTCACCGCAGTTGCGCGCTCGCCAGCAGGTGGAGCGGGTACTGCAGACCCTCTTCATGCTGTGTGCCACGGTGGCGATCCTGACCACCGTGGGCATTGTGCTGTCGGTCCTGTTCGAATCCATCCGCTTCTTCGGCAAGGTGCCGGTCACCGATTTCCTGTTCGGGTTGCAGTGGAGCCCACAGACTGCCCTGCGCGCCGATCAGGTAGCGTCCGGCGGTGCCTTCGGTGCCGTGCCATTGTTCATGGGCACCATGCTGATTTCCGCCATTGCATTGCTGGTGGCGGTGCCGGTGGGACTGATGTCCGCCATCTACCTGGCGGAATACGCCAGCAACCGGGTTCGTACCGTGGCCAAGCCGGCACTGGAAGTACTGGCCGGGGTGCCCACTGTGGTGTACGGCTTCTTTGCCGCCCTGACGGTGGCGCCTTTCATTCGTGGCATGGGCGAATCCATCGGCCTGGATGTGGCGTCGGAATCCGCTCTGGCTGCCGGCCTGGTGATGGGCATCATGATTATCCCCTTCGTGTCTTCCCTGGCGGACGATGTGATTACTGCCGTGCCCCAGGCCATGCGTGATGGCTCCCTCGGGCTGGGCGCCACCAAGAGCGAAACCATCAAGAAGGTGATTTTCCCGGCGGCCCTGCCGGGCATCATGGGCGGCATCCTGCTGGCCGCCTCCCGGGCCATTGGCGAAACCATGATCGTGGTGATGGCCGCTGGCCTGGCGGCCAATCTGACCGCCAATCCGCTGGAAGCGGTGACCACCATCACCGTACAGATTGTGACTTTGCTGACCGGCGACCAGGAATTCGACAGCGCCAAGACCCTGGCGGCCTTCGCCCTGGGCCTGATGTTGTTCATCACCACCCTGGTCATGAATATCTTCGCGCTGCATATCGTGAAGAAATACCGCGAGCAGTACGACTAGGAGCCGGAGAGAGACCATGAGCGAAACCACGGAAAAAGTTCGCAAGACGCTGGCCCGGCGCTACCGGGCCGAGAAGCGCTTCAAGGCATTTGGCATCGGCTCCATCGGCATTGGCTTGATGGCCCTGGTGCTGCTGTTCACCGACATTATTGGCAAGGGTCACAGCGCGTTCTTCGAGTATGAAGTCCAGCTGCCGATCACCTTTGACGCCGAGGTGCTGGATGTCAGCGACCCCCGCGACGAGGATGAACTGAACTACGGTAATTATCAGGGGGTGATCCGCGACGCCCTGGCAGAGCGCTTCCCCACCGTGGAAGGACGCCAGGATACCCGGGCGTTGAACCAGCTGGTGAGCACCGGCGCCGGTTATGCCCTGCGCGATATGTTGCGCGAAGATCCTTCCCTGCTGGGCGAGACCCGCACCCTGTGGTTGCTGGCCGATGACGACGTGGACCTGTTCCTCAAGGCCAGTGAAAAGCAACGCGAAGACAGCCGCCTGAATACCAAGCAGCAGCAGTGGGTCGCCGAGCTGGAAGCCTCCGGGGAAACCCGGATGGTATTCAACCAGTCCCTGTTCAGCTACGGCGATTCCCGTGAGCCGGAACAGGCCGGTATTCTCGGCGCCATTCTCGGGTCGCTGTTCACCATGATTGTGACCCTGGTGTTGAGTTTTCCGGTGGGTGTGGCCGCGGCGATCTACCTGGAAGAATTTGCCCCGAAGAACAAGTTCACCGATTTCATTGAAGTGAACATCAACAACCTGGCGGCGGTACCGTCGATCATCTTCGGCCTGCTGGGTCTGGCGGTGATCATCGGCCTGTTCGGCCTGCCCCGCTCGGTGCCACTGGTGGGCGGTATCGTACTGACGTTGATGACGCTGCCGACCATCATCATTTCCAGCCGCGCCGCCATCAAGGCGGTACCGCCCAGCATTCGCCAGGCGGCCATGGGGCTGGGGGCGTCGAAGATGCAGGTGGTATTGCACCATGTGCTGCCGCTGGCGCTGCCGGGCATGCTCACCGGTGCCATCATCGGTATGGCCCAGGCCCTGGGTGAAACCGCACCGCTGCTGATGATCGGCATGGTGGCCTTTATCGTCGATCTGCCCGCCGGCCCGCTGGATGCTGCCACGGTACTGCCGGTACAGATCTACCTGTGGGCAGACAGCCCGGAGCAATCTTTCGAAGCGTTGGCGTCCGCCGCGATCATGGTGCTGCTGGCCTTCCTGATCACCATGAACACCCTGGCGGTGGTACTGCGCAAGCGTCTTGAGCGGCGCTGGTAACGGACCGGTAACGAGGATTTGAGTGATGGAAACCGCACAGCAACTGGACAAACCGTCTCTGGGCAACAATGATGCGGCCAAAGACAAGGCCATAAACGAGCGTGACGCAATGACACAAGACACTCCCTATCCCGATCAGACCGTGGGTCAGCCCTTTGTGGACAACCCGAAAATGCGCCTGCGTGATGTGGAGGTGTTCTACGCCGATAATCAGGCTATCCATGGCGTCAGCCTGGATATCGGCAAGAACGAAGTGGTCTCGCTGATTGGTCCGTCCGGTTGCGGCAAGTCCACCTTCCTGCGCTGCCTGAACCGCATGAACGACACCATTGATATCTGTCGGGTGAAGGGCGATCTGCATCTGGAAGGGCAGGATCTTTACGACCCGAAACTGGATGTGGTGGAGCTGCGTGCCCGGGTGGGCATGGTGTTCCAGAAACCCAACCCGTTCCCCAAATCCATCTACGATAACGTGGCCTATGGGCCGCGCATCCATGGCCTGGCCAACAAGAAATACGACCTGGATGAGATCGTGGAAAACAGCCTGCGCAAAGCCGGCCTGTGGGATGAGGTGAAAGACCGCCTGCATGCGTCCGGCACCGGCCTGTCCGGTGGCCAGCAGCAGCGTCTGTGTATTGCCCGCACCATCGCGGTGAGCCCGGAAGTGGTGCTGATGGATGAGCCCTGCTCCGCGCTGGACCCCATCGCCACTGCCAAGATCGAAGAGCTGATCAGCGAACTGAGCGAGTCCTACACCATCGCCATCGTTACCCACTCCATGCAGCAGGCCGCGCGGGTGTCACACCGCACCGCCTACTTCCACCTGGGTCGTCTGGTGGAAATGAATGACACCGAGACCGTGTTCACCAAACCGGAACACGATCTGACGGAAGCCTATATCACCGGGCGCTTCGGCTAAGCGCCGCTCGGAGGAAAACAGATCATGGATCGCATGCATTTTGGTGAGCACAGCTCAACCCAGTTCAATGAGGCGCTGGAATCCATCCGCAACAATCTGATGGAGATGGGTGGCCTGGTGGAAAAGCAGGTAGTGGATGCCTTGCAGGCGTTGCTGCATGCGGATTCCGACCTGGCCCAGAAGGTGCTGGAGACGGAAGACAAGGTCGACAAGCTGGAAATGCTGATCGACGAGGAATGCACCCGGGTACTGGCTCTGCGCCAGCCTGCGGCCTCCGACCTGCGTCTGATCATTGCCGTCACCAAGGCCGTCTCCGACCTGGAACGGATCGGCGACGAATCGGCCAAGATTGCCCGCATGGGCCAGCAGCTTGCGGAAGAGGGCGAGTCCCCCCGTGGCTACGTGGAAGTGCGGCACATTGGCAACCACGTGCGCAACATGCTGCGCGATACCCTGGACGCGTTCGCCCGTTTCGATGCCAAGAAAGCCCTGGCCGTCGCCGCTGAAGACAACGAAGTGGACATGGAATACCGCAGCGCCATGCGTTCGCTGGTGACCTTCATGATGGAAGATCCGCGCTCTATTACCCGGATCCTCAACATCATCTGGTCCCTGCGTGCTTTGGAGCGTATCGGTGACCACGCCCGCAACATCGGCGAGCAGGTCATCTACCTGGTGGAAGGCAAGGACGTACGCCACATCACCGTGGACGAGATCGAAGCCAAGCTGAAGAAGTAAAAGACAGCTGCGAGCTACGAGCTTCTAGCCACGAGCAAAACCCTGCTACGTTGCCGCTGTAGGAGGGTCGCTTGAGACGCGAACCGAGCGCAGCGAGGAAATCGCCCGCAGAAGCGAGTGACGAGTTTCGAGTAACGAAAAGCAAAACCGGTTTTGATCTTCGAAACTCGCTTCTCGCAACTCGGAACTTTGCATCATCGCGCCGACAGCGACGCTCCTACAGGACCCTTATAAAGGCTGTGCCCGTTTCGGGCGCGGCCTTTTTCGTTTCGGGCATCGTCACAAAACCTTCCCGCATTGAGCCTTGTATCTTGCAACGTGCGTCTTTAATATCCGTATTTCCGAATATACGAATACAGGGCGGCCCATGCTCACTCCCACCCAGCTCTGCAAATGCCTCGGCGATGATCTTCGCTTGAGTCTGGTCTGTCTGTTGCACGGTCAGGGCGAGGTTTGTGTGTGTGATTTGGTGGATGCGGTCAGTGCGCCGCAGTCCACCGTGTCCCGGCATCTGGCCCAGTTGCGCCAGTGTCAGCTGGTGGTGGCGCGGCGCCAGGGCACCTGGATGCATTACCGCATCAACCCGGAGCTGCCCGCCTGGGCCCAACAGACGTTGGCGAATCTGGTATCACCGGCCTGCGAGGCCCTGTCTTTGACCCTTCCTGTCCCTGCCTGCTGCGAGAACTGACATGCAACTGCAACCCGTGACGATTCTGGTGCTGTGCACCGGTAATTCCTGCCGTTCCATTATCGGCGAAGCGTTGATCAATGCCCTGGGCGAAGATCGTTTTCGGGGGCTCAGTGCCGGCAGCCATCCCACCGGTCAGGTGAATCCCGGGGCGCTGGCGGTGCTGGCCCGCCATGGCATTACCCCGGCTAACCCGGCCTCCAAGTCCATGGACGACCTGGCCGATGAAGATATTGATCTGATCATCACCGTCTGCGACAGCGCTGCCGGAGAAGCCTGCCCGGTGTGGCTGGGGGATGTGCCCAAACTGCATTGGGGTCTGCCGGACCCGGCCCATGTGCAAGGCACGGACGAGGACATTGCCGCCGCCTTTGAGGCTACCTACCAGCAACTGGAAAAACGTCTTCAGGCACTGTTCGCGGTGTCGCTGGATGACCTCAATGAGAAAGGCCTGGTGGCCAGCGGTGAGCAAATCCACCGGGACCTGGAGGACCACTGATGCCGTTTTTTGAACGTTACCTCAGCGTCTGGGTGGGCCTGGCGATTATTGCCGGGGTCGGCCTGGGGTTGGCAGTGCCGCCCCTGTTTCAGGCGGTGGCCGCGTTTGAGTACGCCCACGTGAATCTGGCGGTGGCGGTGTTCATCTGGGTGATGGTCTACCCGATGATGATCCAGATTGATTTCACCGCGATCAAGAAAGTGGGACAGAACCCACGGGGGTTGCTGCTCACTCTGGTGATCAACTGGTTGATCAAGCCGTTCACCATGGCGGCGCTGGGCTGGCTGTTCTTCAAGGTATTGTTCGCCGGCTGGGTGGACCCGCAGACTGCCACCGAGTACATCGCCGGCATGATCCTGCTGGGCGTGGCGCCCTGTACAGCCATGGTGTTCGTGTGGAGCCACCTGACCAAGGGCGACGCTAACTACACCCTGGTGCAGGTGTCGGTGAACGACATCATCATGGTGTTTGCCTTTGCCCCTATCGCCGCCCTGCTGCTGGGTGTCAGTGATATCACCGTTCCCTGGGATACGCTGTTGTTGTCCGTGGTGCTGTATGTGGTGCTGCCGCTGATCGCCGGTTTCCTCACACGCCAGATGCTGGTGGCTAAAGGTGGCGAGGCGAAAGTGGAAAGCTTCGTTGGGGCGCTCAAGCCGATCAGCGTCATGGGTTTGCTGGCCACGGTGGTGCTGCTGTTCGGCTTCCAGGCGGAAACCATCCTCGCCAAACCCATGGCCATCGTGCTGATCGCTATCCCGCTGCTGATCCAGACCTACGGCATCTTCGTGATTGCTTACTGGGCGGCTCGTCGCCTGCGGCTGAAACACAACGTGGCCGGCCCTGCCTGCCTGATCGGCACCAGCAATTTCTTCGAACTGGCGGTGGCCGTGGCCATCAGCCTGTTCGGTCTGCACTCCGGCGCGGCGCTGGCCACGGTGGTGGGGGTGCTGGTGGAAGTACCGGTGATGCTGACCCTGGTGGCGATCGTGAATCGCACTCCCCACTGGTTCGAAGAGAGCAATGAATAGTTAATAGTTAATAGTGAATAGTTAATAGCGAAATCAAAACCGTTTGTGATCAAGGGTTCGTCATTCCCACAGAGGCCCTTCGGCCACTTGTGGGAAGCGATGCCTGCATCGCGAAGACGGCCTCCATTATTGCGAAAGAAGTCACCGTGCCATGAAAGATATGCCTAACCTCGATAACGATTGTTTCCAGGTCCCGACTACCGACAGCGTATTCCGGGATCAATCGTCCACCCACAAGCCGCGCATCCTGTTGTTGTACGGGTCCCTGCGCCAGCGTTCCTTCAGCCGATTGGTGGTGGCCGAGGCGGCGCGTCTGCTGGAGGCCATGGGGGCGGAGCCGCGGATTTTTCATGCCGATGGCCTGCCGCTGCCGGACAGTGAAGATGCCAGCCACCCAAAGGTGCAGGAACTGCGCGATCTGGTGACCTGGAGTGAGGGGATGGTGTGGTGCTCGCCGGAGCGCCATGGCGCCATGACCGGCATCATGAAAGCGCAGATCGACTGGATTCCCTTGTCCCTGGGCGCAGTGCGTCCTACCCAGGGAAAAACCCTGGCGGTGATGCAGGTATGTGGCGGCTCGCAATCGTTCAATGCGGTCAACCAGCTGCGCGTGCTGGGCCGCTGGATGCGCATGCTCACCATCCCCAATCAGTCGTCGGTGCCCAAAGCGTTTCTGGAATTCGATGAAAACGATCGCATGAAAGCCTCAGGCTTCTATGACCGTATTGTTGATGTGATGGAAGAGCTGGTGAAGTTCACGCTGCTTACCCGCGACCGCAGCGACTACCTCACCGACCGCTATTCCGAGCGCAAGGAAAGTGCTGAAGAACTGATGAAGCGAGTGAATCAGCGCAGCCTGTAGGTCGTAAAGATTTTTTTACCACAGAGGGCACAGAGGACACGGAGATAAACATTTTCTCGGTGGGTTTGGAGTCCTCTGTGGTAAAACCGCTTTTCCGCCTTTTATCTTTTCGACAACCGCGCACTACTTCCGGTGCTGGGTGACCGGCTTGCCGCGGATCATTTTCTTTTCCACGAACGGTGAGGTCATGGCGCGCACCAGGGCGCTGTAGTTGACGCCGAAACGCACTTCGTCCCCCACCCGCAGGCGCAGTTTGCCGCAGTCCAGCAGCAGGTGATCGCCGCTGGCGCCGAGAATGGTCAGACCCTCGGGTGCAAGCAGTCCGTTCGGGTCCAGATCCTGTTCCCCCACCGCCAGAATCGCCCGTGTCATGTCGCCGCTATCGGTGGAAACCACGTCGCCGCCGAAGGCGGTTTCGGCCAGCGTGCCCCAGGGCAGGGACGGTTTGGTTTTCGACTCGATTACTTCCGCCACCAGGGTGATGGCGTCGGTGTGCAGGCCGTCAACGGGCTGACGATGCAGGGGCTCGCAACCGAGCAGGATGGCTTCGCCGAGGCGCAGATGGTTGATGCGGCCGGTGGCGCTGTTGCCCAGTGCCCAGTCCAGGTTGGCGGAATTGCCGCCGGAAACCAGTCGCAGCTGGATACCCAGCGCGGTTTCCACCTCGCCGGCCAGGGTCGACAGGGCGCCCATGTTGTCCGCATCCGGGGCCATGCCGCTGTGGCAGGCCAGGTTGGTGCCGATGCCGGTGAGCTCCAGGTTGGGCAGCCGCACCACTTCGCGGGCGGCGCTGATCAGATCTTCAGGGAGAATGCCCTCACGCAGATCTCCCAGTTCCACCATCAGCACGATACCGTGGCTGCGTTCGGCTTCCTCGGCGGCGGCGGACAGTCGGCGTACCACCGACAGTTCGGTGTTGAAACTGATATCCGCGTTGCGTACCACCCGCTCCACCTGGCTGAGCATGGGCGAGCGGATCAGCATGATGGGGGCAGAAATGCGCTGCTGGCGCATGGCCTCGATATTCTCGATGCGCGAATCCCCCAGCCCGCTCATGCCGGCGCGCAACATGGCCTTGGCAATGTCCAGGGAGCCCAGTGCCGCCTTGGTGACGCCGGTGACGGCGATGCCCCGGTCGCCCAGGTCTTCCACCAGCATGCGGGCATTGTGGCTGATCTTGTCCAGATTGATGTCCAGTCGCGGCGCGCTCATTGCGGCGCGCCTGTCAGTTCTTGGCGCAGGGCAGGAAAGGCGGCAAACACCATCTCCAGCAGGTGCCGGGCCGGCCGGTTCAGGGCGTCGGTGACCGGGATGCCCAGTTCCTGGCCGAAGCGGACCATGGCCAGGCTGACCTGGTCGTCATCCATGTGCTCGTGGTTGAGGGTCATGCCGATCACGCGGGTGTCGGCAAAGGTCTCGATCAGGGTGATTTCGTCCGCCGGGTTCGGCATGGCCATGTTGTCGAAGTCGCAGCGGGACGTTCGCCCGGGCGCATGCTGCAGCACCACCGCCTGCGGGCAGGCGCCGCGCAGAATAAAGGAGGTGGTAGAGAAGGCCGGGTGACTCAGGGCGCCCTGGCCTTCAATGATGATCACGTCCGGCTGCTCGTTGTTAAATGCCTCGACGATGGTGGCTTCCAGTTCGCCGGCACAAAATTGCGAGGGTACTGAGTCCAGCGCGACACCGTAACGGGCGCCCTGGATCAGCCCGGTCTGGCCGGTGCCTACCATTACTGCCTTGAGGCCGATGGCATTGAGGGCGGCGGTGAGCACGGTGGCGGTGGTGCGTTTGCCGATGGCGCAGTCGGTGCCCAGTACGGCAATGCGTGGGCAGGTGACCTGATGGATGCTGCCGCTGAACATGCGCAGAAATTTCTTTGGCCGGGGTCGGCGCACATCGACGATATCCACCTTGTGGGCAATGCGGGCGGCGGCGAATTCCGGGTCGTCGTTGAGAAATTCATGCAGGCCGTTAACGATGCTCATGCCCTTGCCCATGGCGGCCAGCACCACCTCGCGCTGGGCGTCGGAGAGCAGGCCGCTGGCCGGCGCCATGCCGAAAATCAAAAAATCCGGGAGCGTCGTTGTTTGACTGAGGGCGTCGTCCATGTCGCGGCATACCGGAATACCGTTGGCGGTGCCGTCCAGAATCATGCCGCTGTCGAGCCCGGCCTGGGTACTGTCGATCACTGACAGCACGGTATATTTTTCCGAGTGACGAATCAGGCCGTTGGCGGTTTTGCCGTCGATGTCACCGAACTGGCCTTCGCAATAGATGATCGCGGTGGCGGTGCGGTTGCTGGTGGGGTGGGGCAGGGTGTGGGCGTTATGCAGGGCGGGGTCGGGCAAGGAGGAAGCGCTGGTGGGTGGTGCCTGGGCGGAATAGGGGCGTGGACGCAACGAAATCGGGGAAACGGTACTCATGGTGGCTCCTCTGGCGGCACTAAGCTTAGAGGGGCAATGGCGATGAGGTCGGCCTGAGGCACCGTAAAACAGCGAGAGGACCCCACTAAGCGGTGGGGTGAAACGGCGCACACAGTAGCACGGATGCGGCCCGGGCGTGGGAATTATACCGGTGGCATCCGCACTGCTGGATGAAAAGTCAGACCGCGCGGATCAAAAACCCCTGACGCGGCAGGTGCACATGTACCCGGCCCACGGCATCCTCGTCCCGCGCCACGATCCAGCGCTCATTGGTGCTGGCCACCAGGGTGCCTTCTACCGGAATGCGCCCGTAGTCGTTCGGGACCACGCTCACGGTCTTGCCGATCAGCGCCTGGTCCTGGGTGGAATCGGGCAGTGGACGGGGGGTGGCAGCACGGGCCTGCTCCAGGGCCTGGTCGGCACTGATCTCGGTGCTGTTGCCCTGGCCATAGGCCTGCAGGCGATCCATCCAGGCATTGACCTTGGGAAACCGTTTGAAGCGAGGCTGTTCGGCCAGGTCACGCTGGAACCACAGGCTGTGGTAGGCGGAGAAATCACCGGCGTTTGGGGTGTCGCCAAACAGGAAGGGGTGTGATTCCAGCTTCCCTTCCAGATCGGTAAGATGCGCTTCCACCATGCGCTTCATCTGTTTCGGGCTGTTGGTTTTCACCTTGGCCTTGCTGCCCATGGCGATGCGGTCCCACAACAGGCGGCCGAGATCCAGCAGCGAGGATTCCTTGAGCACCTTGCGCAGCAGGGTCAGGTTGCCGGCGGAAATAATGCAGGCGAGAAAGATATCCAGGTCCACCCGGGCGACAAAATCCTGCACGTTGACACCGGCGTTGCTGGCGATCAACTCCGGCTTGCCGGCCAGCGCGGCGATCTCCGCGCCGATAATGCGCGTGTCACAGAATACATCGGCGCCGTTTTGTGCCACCGGAATTTTCCGGTAGCCACCGGCCAGGGGAGCCAGCATCGGGCGCGGCGGCATTTCCCGCACGGTGACCGATTGCCAGTCCAGACCGGCATAGCCGAGCATGGCCCGTACCTTTTCGGAAAAGGGGGACAGGGCGTAGTGGTGCAGAATCAGGTCTGACATGGGGGCTCCGTGGTCAAAGAAATCGCGGCGACATTACTAACATGGGGCGCTTGTGCACCGCGTGAAGATTTAGTGATGGGGGCTGGCACCGAACCAGGTTGTCAGGCCCATCTCCATGGATTGCTCGGTGCTGCCGAACCAGATTTGGCCATCCTGAATCATGCATTGCAGTTGCATGGTGCGCTGCATCAGTGGCGCCAGGGTTGCTTCGCTGTCCGGGTCCACATGCACGATGTGCAGGTTGCTGAAGCGGGTCACCTTGTTCTTCATGCTCTCCCACCATACCTGTGGTGCCCGGGCGCCATAGGTGTAAAGCGTCACCTGTCGCGCCAGGCCGCAAGCCTTGCGCAGGCGCTTTTCGTCTGGCATGCCCAGCTCGATCCAGTGTGCCAGGGTATCGTCCGGGTTGCGCTGCCACAGGTCCGGCTCGTCGGTGCTGGACAGGCCCCGGGTAAAGGTCAGGTCTTCGTGGGCATTGAGGGCAAAGGCCAGCAGCCGCAACATCATCCGCGATTCGGTTTCCGACGGGTGCAGCGCCACGGTCAGATTATGGGTGGCGTAGTAGTCCCGGTCCATGTCAGACACGGTCAATTCGGCTTTGTAGATAGTGGCGGTGAGGGCCATGGGGTGGGACTCGCAAACAGGCAGCACGCAACACGCGTGCACGCAAAAAACGGATTGTATCAGGCTTTATGCGTGTCGCGTGGCGCCTGTTCAATCAGGCTTACAGCAACGCCCACATCCCGAAGCCGACAAACAGCACGGCACTGATTCGGTGGGCCCAGGTTTCCAGTTTGTCGCCGCCGAACTGATGCGCCAGCCAGATCACCGGCAGATTGGCGGCGATCATGCCCAGGGTGGAGCCGCCCAGCACCGGCCAGAACTGATCCTTGAACTGTACCGCCAGGGCAATGGTGGCGAACTGGGTCTTGTCACCGATCTCGGCAATGAAGAACAGCACCAGAGCAGTCAGGAAGGGGCCGAAGCGGGGGTTCTCATCCACTTTCTCATCGCCGTCCGGGATCAGCATCCACAGGCCCAGGGCGATAAAGCTGATGCCGAGAATCCAGCGCAGCCAGTCGCCGGGAATGGCGCCGGCCAACCAGTCACCAAACCATACCGAGGCGCCATGGTTAAGCAGGGTGGCCACCACCACGCCAGCCAGAATCGGCCAGGGCTTGCGGAATTTGAGGATCAGGGCCAGGGACAGTAGTTGGGTCTTGTCGCCAATCTCGCCGAGGGCAACCAGCAGGAAAGAGCTGAACAGGGCTTCCATGAACGTTTCCAGAGGGGCGGGATTGCGACACAGAGACACCACCGGTCAATCCCGCCCCAGCGGAATACCAGTGATGTCTCAGGTCTCGTCAATCCGTAAGGACGCGGACGCGGCCACCATGCGCATGCGGCGCAACTATGTTGATGACCGCCAAGGGGTGAAAACCGAGCGACTACTCCCCCAAGACGGGGCAAACCTTAGCGGCAATATTGTTTTCGGGCAAGTACAATGGGGCCAATGTTAATGACGCGGATTGTAGGAGCTATGCTTGCATGGCGAACCGTCGAAGGCGATCACCGCAAGCAGGTTCGCCATGCAAGCAGCATAGCTCCTACAGAAAGAGGGTATTTCATGAGCGACGCAGAACGGCTGGTCGATATCGAAACCAAACTGGCCTACCAGGAAGACCTGGTCCAGCACCTGAACAAGGTGGTCAGTGATCAGCAGGGAAAAATCGACGAGCTGGAAAAGGTGTGCCGCAAACTGGTGGACCGGGTGCTGGATCTGTCCGAGGAAATGGCGGCGTCACGTATCGAGGATGCACCGCCGCCGCATTACTGAGGGTTGTCCCACAGGGCCTTGGCCTGCGTCGCGGAAAGCGGCTCCTTTTCCCAGATGATGGCATCATGAGCGCCTGCCCCGAAAGCAAGATCCTGCAGCACCCGTGTTTCTACCTCACAAAGACCGCCTTCTGCCTTGTCCCGCGGGTGCATGATAAGGCGATAGCTTTTCAATCTGGATCCGCCGTTCATTTGCCCGAGCGAGGCTCGCAACAGTGTTTCGGCAACAAGGAAATGGCCGACCAACAGTCGTGACGTACTAAAGGCATCTGTGGCAGGAAAACGTCGCGACTCCCCCGGGTTGTCCAGGGAGGTGATGACGTAGCGATTTTCGTGGATCTGGACGTAGAAGTCTTCAGAGAACCATCGGCGAATGGCGGCCAGCAGCATAGGGTGGCTCTATTACAGTTGCGGGATAGCTGGTGGGGTAGAAAGCGGAGCAGGCCGGCGGCCTGCTCCAGGTGTGATCAGGCAGGAACCGGCTCGCCCTGAGCGGTTTCGCCGTTGCGCTCGGAGACCTGGCCGTTGAGGGTGAACAGGTCATAGAGCACCCCGAAACCGAGCAGGCCCAGGGTCAGAAGGTAGAGCACCCCGGTGCCGATCTTGCCCATGTAGAAGCGGTGGGCGCCGAAGATACCCAGAAACAGCATCAGTACCCAGGCCACGCTGTAATCGGTCTCGCCGGTCTTGAACTGGTTATTGGCATCCCGATTCATGCCCGGAATCAGGAAGGCATCCACGATCCAGCCGATAAAGAAGACCCCGGCGGTCAACATCCACAGCAGGCCGGTGAGCTGACGACCATAGTAGAAACGGTGGTAACCGAAGATACCGCCGAAAAACCACAGCAGATAGCCGATGGGTGTCAGGTGCGTTTCTTTTTTTGTTGCATGGGTTTTCCCCTCCATTGGTAAAGTAAAAAAGCGTCCCTGCTATCGCGGGGTTGGGCGCGGGCGGGCAGGGCCCATCAGTCCGTAATGAGCTCCCCCGCGCAACTATTAACTATTCATTGTTAATTATTAACTGTCGTTACTCGGTGTCCTCGATGCTCAACCCTCGCGTGGCGATATCCAGGCTGGAGGCATCGGTTTCGTTGCCGAGCTTGATCATCAGGCGCAGATCATTGGGGGAATCCGCGTGCAGCATGGCGTCTTCGTAGGTGATCTCGCCCACGGAGTAGAGGTCGTAAAGGGCCTGGTCGAAGGTCTGCATACCCTGTTCCCGGGACTTGCTCATCAGCTGCTTGAGCATGTGCACTTCGCCCTTGCGGATATGGTCCTGCACCAGTGGTGTGCCCAGCAGTACCTCGATGGCAGCGCGGCGACCCTTGCCGTCCGGGGTGGGAATCAGTTGCTGGGCGACGATGCCTTTCAGGTTCAGGGACAGATCCATCCACAGCTGGCCGTGACGATCTGCCGGGAAGAAGTGGATGATCCGGTCCAGCGCCTGGTTGGCGTTGTTGGCGTGCAGGGTGGCCAGACACAGGTGGCCGGTTTCCGCGAAGGCGATGGCCTTGTCCATGGTGTCCGGGGTACGGATCTCACCGATCAGGATCACATCCGGCGCCTGACGCAGGGTGTTCTTCAGCGCTACATCAAAGGACTCGGTATCGATACCCACCTCACGCTGGGTGACGATGCACCCCTGGTGCTGGTGGATGAATTCGATGGGGTCCTCAATGGTGATGATGTGGCCCTTCGAGTTCTTGTTGCGGTGGCCGATCATGGAGGCCAACGAGGTGGACTTACCAGTACCGGTGGCCCCCACGAAGATCACCAGGCCCCGCTTGGTCATGGCCAGTTCCTTGATCACTGGCGGCAGACGCAGGTCATCCACGTTGGGGATCTTGGTCTCGATGCGGCGCAGCACCATGGCCACCAGGTTGCGTTGGTAGAAGGCGGACACCCGGAAACGGCCGATGCCCCGGGCGGAAATGGCGAAGTTGCACTCGTGGTGGGCGACGAATTCCTTGCGTTGCTGTTCGGTCATCACGCCAAACACGATGTCCCGGGTCATGTCCGGGGTCAGCGCGCTCTTGGTCACCGGCAGGATCTTGCCGTTCACCTTCATGCTGGGTGGAACCCCGGCGGTGATGAACAGGTCGGAGCCGCCTTTCTGTACCATCAGTTTGAGGAGCTCTTCGAATTCCATTTGTTATCTCCTCGTCAGATTGAGTCCGGGCTCTTGGCTTTTTCCCGGGCTATGTCGCGGGCCACGAGGCCTTTATTGACCAGCCCCTGCAGGCACTGATCCAGTGTCTGCATGCCCAGCGCGCCGCCGGTCTGGATGGCAGAGTACATCTGCGCCACCTTGTCTTCGCGGATCAGGTTACGGATCGCCGGAGTGCCCATCATGATTTCGTGGGCGGCCACCCGGCCGCCACCGTTTTTCTTCATCAGGGTCTGGGATACCACCGCCTGCAGGGATTCCGACAGCATGGAACGGATCATGGATTTTTCTTCGGCGGGGAAAACATCCACCACCCGGTCAATGGTCTTGGCAGCGGAGGTGGTGTGCAGGGTGCCGAATACCAGGTGACCGGTTTCCGCGGCGGTCAGCGCCAGGCGGATGGTTTCCAGATCCCGCAGTTCGCCCACCAGAATAATATCCGGATCCTCCCGCAGGGCCGAGCGCAAGGCTTCGGAAAAGCCCAGGGTATCGCGGTGGACTTCCCGCTGGTTGACCAGGCATTTTTTCGATTCGTGCACGAATTCGATGGGATCCTCAATGGTGAGGATGTGCTCGTAGCGCGAATCGTTGATGTAGTCGACCATGGCCGCCAGGGTGGTGGACTTACCGGAACCGGTGGGGCCGGTAACCAGCACAATGCCCCGGGGCATGTCGGAGATTTTCTGGAAGACCTTGCCCATGCCCAGGTCTTCCATGGTTAGTACTTTCGAGGGAATGGTCCGGAATACCGCACCGGCACCGCGGTTGTGGTTGAAGGCATTCACCCGGAAACGGGCCACGCCGGGCACCTCGAAGGAAAAATCCGTTTCGAAGAATTCTTCGAAATCCTTGCGCTGCTTGTCGTTCATGATGTCGTAGATCAGCGCGTGGACTTCCTTGTGCTCCATGGCCGGCAGATTGATGCGGCGCACGTCGCCGTCCACGCGGATCATCGGAGGCAGACCGGCGGACAGATGAAGATCGGACGCGCCGTTTTTGGCGCTAAAAGCGAGCAGCTCGGTAATATCCATGGGTTTCTACTTGCGTTGTCTGGTATTGAAAGGGAGCCCGAAGCCCCCTTTTGTTATTATGGCGAGCGCCGGAAATTGGCTTCCTCAGAAATTCGTCGCATGCCTAAAGTAACCCGACCTCTTGAGCCGTTCAATAATGACAGACTCCAAAAGCCCACTGATAGAGATCAATGCGCAAATTAGTGCATTTTGTGAGCAATCCGGCCGTAATTCCGACAGTGTGCAGCTTTTGGCGGTCAGTAAGACCCGCACACCGGACGAGTTGGCCCGCCTGGCTGACCAGGGGCAGCGGCATTTCGGCGAAAACTATCTGCAGGAAGCCCTGGACAAGATAGCGGCGCTGCAGGGGCGGGACCTGGTGTGGCACTTCATCGGGCCGATTCAGTCCAACAAGACCCGCGATATCGCCGCTCACTTTGACTGGGTGCACTCGGTGGACCGGCTAAAAGTGGCTCGCCGCCTCAGTGAGCAGCGCCCGGCGGATCTGCCCCCGCTGAATGTCTGTATTCAGGTGAACGTGGACGACGAAGACAACAAGAGCGGTATTGCGCTGGAGGCGGTGCCCGCCCTGGCCGCCGAAATCGTCACTCTGCCCAACCTTCGTCTGCGTGGCCTGATGGCCATTCCCCGGGCGGGCAGTGAGGACAGCAGCCGGGGGGCTTTCCGACAGCTCGCCATGACACTGTCACAATTGCGCAATACAATGCCGTCCCTCGATACGCTCTCCATGGGCATGAGCGCGGATTATGGCGTGGCCATCGAAGAAGGCGCCACCATCGTTCGTGTGGGCACCGCCCTGTTTGGTCCGCGCACCGCCTGACGACACCAGCAAGTATCGTCAGCGCATCGAGACACCGTACGCGTTACAACACAAGACAAGGATTGCGCAGTTATGGCACAGCAAAGCATCGGATTTATCGGCGCCGGTAACATGGCCACCAGCCTGGCCGGCGGCATGGTGGCGAAAGGAATTCGCCCCGCCCGCATCTGGATGAGTGACCCCTCCCGGGATCGCCTGGAAGAAGTCTCCCAGCTGCACCGTGTGCACGTGAGCACCGAGAACCGTGACGTGGCCGGCCGGGTGGATGTGCTGGTGCTGGCGGTGAAACCGCAAATGATGCAGGCCGTGTGTGAAGATCTGCGTGACCTGATTGCCGATCGCCAGCCGCTGGTGATCTCCATCGCTGCCGGTGTCACTGTGGCCAACCTGCGCAGCTGGTTGGGCGAGACGCCGATTGTGCGTTGCATGCCCAACACGCCGTCGCTGGTCCAGGCCGGTGCCACCGGCCTGTATGCTGCCGAGGGCGTCAGCGATGAGCAGAAAGCCATGGCCAAGGACATCCTCGGCTCCGTGGGGCTGACCTTCTGGTTTGCCGAGGAAAAGGAACTGGATGCGGTCACCGCCGTCTCCGGCTCCGGCCCGGCCTACTTCTTCCTGTTGATGGAATCGTTGATCGAAGCCGCCAAGGCGCAAGGGCTGGACCCGGCCACGGCCCGCCAGATGGTGCTGCAGACTGCCTGGGGTGCGGCGCAACTGGCTATCGCCAGCGAAGCGGGCCCGGATGTGCTGCGCCAGCAGGTCACCAGCCCCGGCGGCACCACCGCTGCGGCGCTGAATGTCTTCGAGGAAGCGGGCTTCCGCGAACAGGTCCAGGCCGCCGTCGCCGCGGCGCGGGAGCGGTCGGAAGAGTTGGCGGGGTAAGAGCAGCTACAAGCTTCAAGCTACAAGGCGCGTGAAAGGTAGTCAGGTCTTGGCATGCTGTGCCCGCGTAGGTCGTTTGAGCACGGGCACGGCCTTGTTGAAAAGAGGGGATATGACGTGTTGCAGCTTGCAGCTTGTAGCTTGCCCCTCGCAGCTTGATTTTCCTGTCCCAAGCCCCAAACTCTTCCCCTGTTGCGAACCACGGAGTAATCCATGAACCCCCAGGGCGCCCTGTTTTTCCTGCTGGACTTTGTTTTCAGCGCCTACATCTTCATCGTACTGACCCGCTTTGTGCTGCAGCTGGCCCGGGCGGATTTCTATAATCCCATCTCCCAGTTCGTGCTCAAGGCCACCAACCCGCTGCTCAAACCCCTGCGTCGGGTGATTCCCGGTTACGGTGGGCTGGATATTGCCGCGCTGGTACTGGTGGTGGTGCTGATCATCCTCAAGACGGTGATCCTGTTGAGCATCCAGGTGGGAGGCTTCCCCAGCGGTATCGGTGCCGCCCTGGTGCTGCATGCCTTGCGGGAACTGGCCAGCCTGATTCTCAATTATGTGTTCTGGACGGTGCTGATCCGCGTGCTGCTCAGCTGGGTGGCCCCGGACCCCTATAGTCCGGTGGTGCGGGTGATCGTGCAGATCACCGAGCCGATCATGGCGCCGGTACGCAAATTGCTGCCGCCCATGGGAGGCTTCGATTTGAGTCCGCTGTTTGTGTTGTTGGGCATCCAGCTGTTACAGATCCTGTTCCAACTGCACTAAGCATAGGGATCCAAGAAGGCGCCTCATGGCGCCTTTTTCATGTCTGCATAAGAAATGTTGTGCAAGGTTTTTACTTGCACCTGACAAGCGTATAAATAACGTCTGCGAAAATGTTGCCTGGAAAAGGAACGATGATCATGGAAGAGGGGGTGGACCTGCGTCTGGTGGGCCTGAAGGAACTGCATCGGTTGTCATTGCTGGATGGTGCGGATAGCCGCGAGTTGTATCGACAGTATCTGGAAGTGGGTTGCCGCCTGCTGGGGTTGTCTGTCGGCATCATCAGTCGCGTGCAGGGCCAGGACTATCAGGTGCTGGCGGTGCAGTCTGGCAACGACGCCATCCGCACCGGTGACCATTTCGCCCTGGGCGATACCTATTGTGCTGAAGTGCTGGAAAAGCAGGGCTCAGTGGCGCTTTTCGATGTGGGCGCTCTGGAATCCATGCGCTCTCACCCCAGCTATACCGGCTTGAACCTGCAGGCTTATATCGCCACACCCATTCGGGTACAGGGTGACGTTGTCGGCACCCTGAACTTCAGTGACACCCGGCCCCGTCCGGAGCCCTTCAGCATGGAGGAAATGGAATTCCTGGAACTGATGGCCCTGTCTCTGGGCCATGGCCTGGAACGTTCCTGGCTGGAAACCCAGCGGGTGCGGGCGGTGGAAGACATGGAAACCAATGTGGCGCTGTTCGAGGGGGCATTCCGCCACGCCGCCATTGGCATGGCCATCGTCGCTCCCAATGGCCGCTGGTTGCGAGTCAACGAGGCGGTGAGTCAGATTGTCGGCTACAGCGATAGCGAGCTGCGCGAGATTGATTTCCAGGCCATCACCCATCCGGATGACCTGGAAAAGGATCTGGAGTATGTGGACAGCCTGCTGCGTGGCGAAGCCACCACCTACCGGATGAAAAAACGTTATACCCACAAGGATGGCCGCGAAGTGTGGGTATTGTTGGCGGTCTCGCTGGTGCGCAACAGTGATGGCACTCCGCGCTATTTCCTCTCCCAGCTCGAAGACATCACCGCCCAGGTGAACGGCGAAATTGCCCTGCGCGAGCAGCGCGACGAACTGGAACAGCTCAACCGCGAACTGGCCGGCCTGGCCCGCCAGGATTCACTCACCGGCCTGAGTAACCGCCCGGTGATTCTGGAGCAGCTGCGCCAGCATCTGAAGCTGGGCCTGCGAACCCGCGAGCCCCTCTCGCTGGTCCTGGTGGAAGTGGGCAATCTGGACCAGCTGAACCAGCAGCATGGCCATGCTGCCGGCGATGATGCCCTGGTGGCAGTATCCGAGGCGTTGGACACGCTGGGTGGAAATCATGCCTGCCTGGGGCGCTTCACGGGTAAACAATTCCTGATGCTGCTGCCGGAGGCCGGTCTCAATCAGGCGGAGAGTGTGGCAGAGGATTGTCGCCAGACGGTGTTGTCTTTGCCCGAGGTGCCGGTACCCCTGACGGTGAGTCTTGGTGTGGCTACCCTGATGCCCTGTGACGCGGATCAGGAAGACTACGGCTCTACGGACACTGCCCTGCAGGCGGTGGAGACCGCCCTTGCCGCCGCCCGTGAGGCGGGCAGGAACTGTTTCCGGACGGTGACGTTGTAGGGCGAAGATCAGCTACTAGCTGCGAGTTGCGAAGAGCAAACCGGTTTTGCCTTTCGCTTCTCGTGCTTCTCGTAACTCGCGAAACCACCTGCGTGAAGTCTCGGCCCTTGATGGCGGGGCCATCCCTTTCCGATCCCCCTTTCTGTTTTTTTGCCTGATCTGTTCCTGCCGTTCGCCGGGATACGCCCTGTATCATATTGTAAGTTCCAAAAAGGAACCTACAATGACGGGCATTCCCTACCTAAGGCAAACAGGACATTCCCATGAACATTGCGACTCTGACCGGCCTGGAAATCATGCAGGCCTTCGCCGCCGGCAAACTGCCGCGCCCACCCATCTCCGAGACCATGCCCATGGAACCGGATCGGGTGGAAGAGGGCCGGGTGGTTTTCCTCGCTACCGCGGATGAGCGCCACACCAATCCCCTGGGGGGCGTGCACGGCGGCTTTGCTGCCACGGTGCTGGACTCGGTCACTGGCTGTGCCACCCACACGGTGCTGGCCGCTGGCGAGAGTTACGGCACCACCGATCTGAACATCAAGATGTGTCGGCCGCTGCCGTTCAACAAGACCCTGCGCGCGGAAGGCCGGGTGATCAACGTGGGCCGCAGCCTGGTGATCAGCGAAGGGCGCATCGAAGACGAAGACGGCAGACTCTATGCCCACGCTACCGCCACCTGCATGGTGATCCGCCAGCGCTGAGTGCCCGCCCCCGGGTTGTCTCTGCGCCTCGGCGGTGTAGCCTGAAGGCAGGGTCCGGCGACCCTGCCGGGCTTGTACCGGAAGGAGGTGCTATGGAGACACAGTGGTTTGATCAGGGCTGGGGCCGTCTGGAGGACGATGGTCGGCTGGCCCGGGAAATGGAGCTGCGCAGCCGTCTGCTGATGAACCTGCAACAGGGCATCACCGACAAGGGCTGGAATCGGGATCATGCCTGCCGCTGGCTGGATCTGCCCGGCACCCGGGTGGACGCGCTGCTGGCCGGCAAGATCGGGGCCTTCAGTCTGCACGAGCTGGCGACACTGATGGAGCAGGCCGATATCCACTGGCGGGTGTCAACGCGGGATCGCGCCCTGCTGGATCACCTGATCCGCGAGCAACAGGCCGGTGTCGGCGCCTGATCCGAGCCTGCCTGCAGGCTCCTGTGGGGCTGAATAATAAGGTCGCTAGTCGGCTGGTGCGGGTCTGCCACTGTCACCACAGGCAGGGCGTCTTGCCCTGTTTCTCCTGGGAGGCCATCCAGTCGAGGATGCGCCCGCCCAAAGGGCGTTGGGTGGCGTCGGCGGCCAGTGCCACGGCCTCGCGCAGGCCTTCAATATCGATGCCGGTGTTCAGGCCACAGCTTTCCAGCAGGTAGACCAGGTCTTCCGTGGCCATATTGCCGGTGGCACCTGGCGCGAAGGGGCAACCGCCCAGGCCGCCCACCGAGGCATCGAATTTTCTTACCCCCAGATCCGCGGCTTCCCAGGCCATGGCGGCGGCCAGCCCGCGGGTGTCGTGCAGGTGCACATAGAACCGTTCGGCCCTGAAGTCGCGAATCAATGGCGTCATGATGGCCTTCATCTGCTGCGGGTTGCCGGCGCCGATGGTGTCGGCAATGGCCACCTCGTCACTGCCGGCGGCGAACATGCGCTCGGCCAGCTGCCGGGGCAGGCTCACGGGCACCGGGCCGTCGTAGGGGCAGGCGAAGGCGCCGGAGATATAGGTGCGCGTGGCAATGCCGTCTTTCCTGGCCGCCGCAATGATGGCCTCGCAGCTCTGCGCCGCCTGTTCCAGGCTCATGCGCAGGTTGCGTTCGTTGAAGGAATCCGTGGTGGACAGCACCAGCGCCACCGTGGGGTAGCCTGCTTCTTTGGCAAGCTGGTAGCCCTTCAGGTTGGGGACCAGGGCGGTGTAGTGCAGGTGGTCGCCCTGCGGCAGCAAGGGGGTGAGCGCGGCGGCGTCGGCCATCTGCGGAATGGCCTTGGGGCTGACAAAGCTCACCGGTTCCAGATAGCGCATACCGGCATCCACCAACAACCGGGCCAGCCGGGCCTTGGTGTCCGTGTCCACGGTCACCGGTTGGTTTTGCAGGCCGTCGCGGAGCCCTACTTCGTTGATGATTGCCTGGTCTGCCATTTGCGTTGCCGTGCTGCCAATTAAGGGGCGGACAGTTTGCCATCGTCGCCGGTCTGGCGCGAGTGGCCAGAACTGACAGGTTCTTGGTGGTTTCGGTTTTCAGTTCCCGGCCAGCCTGTGACAACAATAGCCCCCGAATACAAACAACAATCGGGAGCCAACCATGAGCAGCCTGCCGGATTGCGCCATGCTCAAGCATGTGCACCACAGCGCCTACCGCTGCCGCGATGCGGAGCAGACCCGCTGGTTTTACGAGGATGTACTTGGCCTGCCGCTGACCCTGGCCATGGTCTTCGATGAAGAGCCGGGCACCGGGCGCAAGATCGACTACATGCACCTGTTCTTCAAAATGGGTGACGACAACTTCATCGCCTTCTTCGATGCCCCGGAAGGCGCCGACGAAAAACTGTTCCGCCCGCGCAGCGCCTTCGACCTGCACCTGGCCTTTGAAGTGGACACCCGGGAAGAGCTGAAAGCCTGGCGTCGCCGCATCAACCAGGCCGGCCGCCCCTGCTTTGGGCCCATCGACCACGAGTTCATCCATTCCATCTATTTCTTCGACCCCAACGGCATCCCGCTGGAAATCACCATCAAGGACGCCAGCTATGAGGAAGTGGTGGCGGAAGACGCGGCCAACGCCCACAGCGTGCTCGAGGCCTGGACCGAAAAGACCCGTGCCCTGAAAGAGCAGACCTTCGGTGCCGACGCCCTGGATCTGCGCGGTATCGACATGAGCAAGACGGACTTTTCAAAACTGAAGGGCTCCAGCAACAAGGACGCGCCGCAATGAGCAAGCATTATGACCGCACCCCCTATCTCGTGACCTTCACCGAACCATCCCGTTTCAAGGATACCTACGCCGGCCCCATGGATATGGTGGCGCTGGAGTCCCACCTGCTTACCCCGAAAAGCGGCCCGGGTAACACCGTGGTGATCTTCATGCACCCGGTGGGCGGCGGCGCCTACCTGCCCATGGTTTCGGCGCTGGCGAAAGCGGGGTTGTCGGTGATCTATTGCAACAGCCGCTACCGGGGCGCCGACAGCGCCCTGTTGATGGAAAAGGTAGTGGCGGACCTGGGCGCCTGCGTGCGCGATGCCAAAGAGCGACTGGGCTTTGAAAAGGTGGTGCTGGCGGGCTGGTCCGGCGGTGGCTCCCTGAGCCTGCTCTATCAGGCGGAAGCGGAAGACCCGCAGATCACCGAGACCCCGGCCGGTGACCCCTACGACCTGACCGCCCGGAAACTGATTCCCGTCGACGGCATCATGCTGCTGGCCGCCCATGTGTCCCGGGCCATCACCATGACCGAATGGCTGGATCCGTCCGTGCTGGATGAGAACAACCCGGAGCAGCGGGACCGGGACCTGGATATCTACCATCCGGACTGCCCCAACCAGCCGCCCTACAGCGAAGATTTTGTGGCCCGCTTCCGCCAGGCGCAGATCGACCGCAACCGGCGCATCACCGACTGGGTGAAAAGCAAGCTGGCGGACTTTCGTGCCCGGGGCCTGGCCAACGAGGAGTACGGCTTTATCGTCCACCGCACCATGTGCGACGTGCGCTGGCTGGACCCGCAGCAGGACCCCAACGAGCGTACCCCCGGCACCTGCTATCTGGGCGACCCGCAGACCGTCAACAACGGCCCGGTGGCCCTGGCCCGCTTCAACACCCTGCGCGGCTGGCTGAGTCAGTGGAGCTATGACGATTCCCGCGCCAACGGCCCGGCCTGCGCCGGGCGCATCCGCGTGCCCGCCCTGGTGATTGGTAATACCGCAGACAATGCCTGCACCCCCAGCCATACCCGTCGGCTGTTCGCCGGGTTCCAATCAGGTCAGGCCACCCTGCGCGAGGTGGCCGGTGCCAACCATTATTACTTCGGCCAGAACGACAAACTGGCTGAAGCGGTGGCGCACTGTACGACCTGGCTGCAAGAGCAGGGGCTGCTTTCCTAGCCAGACAAAGCTCCAACAGGTAAGGGCGCGGGCAATTGTGAATTCTCTTCACACCTTGTCTGACAGTCATACCAGCGCCGCTTCATCCGCCCCGGCACTGGCCTAGCGTCGGTAAAAACAACAACGGAGTAATTACGGGATGGGTCTGATCATTTTTCTTCTGGCGCTGGCGATACTCACGACAGTGTCCATCACCCTGTTGTTCTACATGTGCTGGTTCTACGACCGTCGCAGCTTTCCTGAGCAGGCGCAGCTGCCCGGTGAGCAGCCGCTGCGGCTGTTGCCCACCGTGGTGGGCATCATCAAGGAAGCCGCCAGCCTTAGCGTGCTGGTGTTCAGCTACCCGCTGCGGCTGATTCACGATGCCTCGCCGGTGCGCAGCCGCCACCACGGGGAAACGCCAGTGATTCTGGTGCACGGCTACGGCGGCAACAGCGCCAACTTCCTGTTCATGCAGTGGCGGCTGAAATGGCGCGGCTGGGGCAATGTGTATTCGGTGAGCTACACCCCGCCGCACATCAACGCCCGCAAACTGGCTCAGCAGGTCAACGATCATGTGGAGCGTATCCTCGCTTCCACCGGCGCGAAAAAAGCCCATATCGTCTGCCATTCCATGGGTGGCCCGCTGACACGCTACGCCCTGAAAAACCTGGGCCTGGCCGGCAAGATCGACCGGGTGATCACCCTGGGCAGCCCTCACTACGGCTCGCGCATCGCCGGCCTGTTCCCGGCCCAGGGTTCTGCCGCGCAGATGCGCTACCAGAGCCCCTTTGTGCAGGAGCTGGCGGAAGGTGGCGGTTGCCCCGGCGGCGCCCGTTTCTTCTCCATCTACTCCAACCTGGACAACTTTGTATTGCCAGTGTCCACCGCTGTTCTGGAGGGGGCGGAAGCCAATATTAACGTGCCGTATCTGGGTCACTGCGCCCTGTTGTACAGCAATCGCGTGCTGGATCAGGTGGAGCGTTGCCTGTTATCGCCGAAGCCGGAGATTTGATCCGTGACAATGTTGCATTAGCGATTGGCTGGGATCATGGTTAAAGCAGGAGAACAGAAAACCGTGATGCAACAGAGGGAGCGAATCATGAGTGAATACGGTGCAACGGTTGCCTGGCATCTCAAGCCGGGCGCGTCGTTCGATTACGAACACTTCAACCGGGAACACGAGTGGACCTTCGCCGGTGGCGAGGTGGTGCAGGCCTCGGCCTCGCCGGAATACTTCGGCTGCGGAAACCGGGTGAACCCGGACGAGGCGGTCATTGCCGCCACCTCCAGCTGTCACATGCTCACCTTCCTGTCGATTGCGGCCAAGCAGGGCCTCAAGGTGCTCAGTTACATCGACCAGCCTGTCGGCACTGTGGAAAAGGCCGGCGATGGGCACCTGGCCATCACCCGCATCGTGCTGCGCCCGCGGGTGGTGTTCGATGATGGCCAGGAACCGGATGCCGCTGCGATGGACAAGCTTCACGCCAGTGCCCACCGCAACTGTTTTGTGGCCAATTCCCTCAAGGCCGATATCCGCATCGAGCCGATCTGACCTAACCCATCGCTCCTGCGGCGGGAAAGTCCGTTGCAGGAGTGTCTTTAGAAAGGCGCGACGCGATGTTAGCGCCCGGGATAACGGTATACAGCGGACCGGACAGTCACTCGCGGATGATGTTGCCTTCACACCGTGCCGCTAGAATGTTGGCCATAGTTTCGCTGGCCCCCTGCCCGGGGGCGGCGCCGTTGACCAACAGGACTGTCTGAAATGCTTGATCAAAACGAAATCGAACTGTTCCGCGACAACGTCAAAAAATTCCTCGAAAACGAAGTGGCTCCGCACTACGACCAGTGGGAAAAAGCCGAGATGTTCCCCCGTGAGCTGTGGAACAAGCTGGGCGAGAATGGCCTGCTGTGCGTGGACGTGCCGGAAGAGTACGGCGGCTTCGGCGCTAACTTCCGCTTGTCTGCGGTGATCGTGGAAGAAGCCTCCCGCGCCGGTTACGGTGCCCTGGCCTCCAACATCTCCGTGCACTCCGATATCGTTGCCCCCTACATCCTGCACCTGGGCACGGAAGAGCAGAAACAGACCTGGCTACCGAAAATGGTCAGCGGTGAAGCCGTGGGCGCCATCGGCATGACCGAGCCAGGTGCCGGTTCCGACCTGCAGGGCATGAAAACCCGTGCCGACAAGGACGGCGATGGCTACAAGATCAGCGGCCAGAAAACCTTTATCACCAATGGCCAGCACTGCGACGTTATCGTGCTCGCCACCAAGACCGACCCCAACGCCGGCTCCAAGGGCATGACCCTGTTTACCGTGGATTGCTCCCTGCCGGGCTTCG
Source organism: Alcanivorax sp. IL2 (assembly GCF_047495475.1). Taxonomy (NCBI): domain Bacteria; kingdom Pseudomonadati; phylum Pseudomonadota; class Gammaproteobacteria; order Oceanospirillales; family Alcanivoracaceae; genus Alcanivorax; species Alcanivorax sp. IL2. The sequence goes on from NZ_CP179932.1 coordinate 716,946, forward strand.
CCCGTGGTCGTAACCTGGAAAAAATGGGCCATCACGCCGCTGACACCTCCGAGCTTTTCTTCGAAGACGTGAAAGTGGGCGCCGACCAGATTCTCGGCGGTGAAGGTAAAGGCTTCGCCAACCTGATGAACGAACTGCCCCGCGAACGACTGATCCTGGCCCTGGGCGCCATCGCTGCCTGCGAAGGCATGATCGAGCGCACCATCGAATACACCAAAGAGCGCCAGGCTTTCGGCAAGCCGATCTCCAGCCTGCAGAACACCCGCTTCGTGCTGGCGGATCTGCACGCCCAGGTGGTGGTTAACCGCGCCTATGGCGAACAGTGCATCGACCAGTACGACCGCAGCGAACTCACCGCCACCAACGCCTCCATCGCCAAGCTCACCACCACCGAGCTGCAAGGTGTGGTCGCCGACAAATGTTTGCAGCTGTTTGGTGGTTACGGCTACATGCAGGAATACCCCATCTCCCGCGACTACGTGGATGCCCGCATCCAGCGCATCTACGGCGGCACCAGCGAAATCATGAAGGAAATCATCTCCCGGGAAATTATCGGGCGATAAATCCTCAGGGTTTCAGCACCAAAAAAACGCGGCTACGGCCGCGTTTTTTTATGCCTTCTCGTTTCTGTAGGAGCACCTCTTGAGGTGCGAACCTAATGTAGCCAAACCCTGACTACCCCTGTGCTTAACAGATGGGCCTTCCTGGCTTGTAGGATATGGCTTACAGAAAATGCTAACTGGTTGATATAAAGTGGATTTGTAAAGGGGGGCACTTTGCCAAAAAGCATGCTCGTACTGGCATTATGTCGAACGTTCGCGATTTGTCAGTTGGGATAAATTCTCAACCTGGTGGTAAGTCACTAACCAATATCAAATTATTCGTGGCCAATGTGATAAGCCCAAAATAATTATGTCGAATTGAGTTAAGTCGATTCGTTCGTCCTAATACGCTGTTAATGAGCCTATGAAAAAGTTCAGCTCCAGAAATATGGTTAGTTTCGTATGCGATCATGTCTTTAAGAATGAGAGACCTATCCTTCTCGTAGCCCATGAGGATGGCGATTGGCAGTTTCTGTGTGGTGTTGGAGATGATGATTTCGAGTCACCGGATAGCCTGCATGTAGTCGGTGTGGGGCATTTAATCGACCGAGACCCAAGTATAAATCTGTGTGCTGACTTGCCGAATGGGTATGAGGCAGAACGTAGCGAAATCAACGAGCCCTGGGTACGAACCAAGATCGATGGAGAGGCTCATTAACAAGCGCATGTTGTCGGACTGGTTTTCCGCTGCGCTCCAAATCAGCCGCAAATACGGGCGTTATGTGGTTTAAATGACGATGAATCTACTTTTTGTATGTAGTGAAAACCGCTTGCGAAGCCCTACCGGAGAAGAGGTTTTTTCTAAGTATGAGGGCGTTAATGCAATTGGTGCTGGCACAAATGCCGATGCCGAGACTACGGTAAGTGGAGACCTCATCGAGTGGGCGGACGTTGTCTTCGTTATGGAGAAGTCCCATAGAAATAAGGTCTCAAAAAAGTTCAAAGAGCTTCTCAAAGGCAAGAAGCTGGTGTGCCTGGATATACCTGACAATTACGACAGGATGGACCCTGTCCTTATCCGGCTACTTAAAAACAAAGTGGCCAAGCATGTTCGCTTTAGGTAGGCCACCTGGTATCAATTTTGAACCGTGACAGAAAACATCTTAACTAAGGCTACGACGTGAAAAAGAGAGAATTTCCCGAAATGATGAAGCCTGCGTTACTTCCCCTTATTCTGGCTGTGCTCGTCGGCTGCACAAATGTGACCGGTGATACCCCCAGGACCATTTCCTCACAGGAAGCAGAAAATCTGAGCGCTGTGCGCCTCTTCTCAGTAGCAGATACATTTTTCTCCGAAGCGGGCTATGCGTGCAGTGCTGATGCGGACGCTGGCCAATTTCGCTGTTCCAGAGCACTTCGGGATCTTTATATTCATCAGACAACCGCCGAGGTGAACATTTACCCCGGTGATGAGGGTAACAAAGCCCACAGGATCATCGCGACCCGCTGGGATGAGGGGTTGATTCCCAGTGAGCTGATTTCCAATACCTATGCCAACGATGACGTTGAGGCGTTCTGCGCTTATCTTGCCAGCGCCAAAGTTGCGTTATGTAGTGAATATAAAGGTTAAAGGCTGGTCTCCGATTACTTAATTTCCGCATTTTTTCTGATTGCCCGTTGGCACTCTTCAAGCAACGCTCCAACGGGATCCGGTTGAGTCTTCTGAAAGTGCCGCCCAGGCAAAAGGTCTGTATGAGACTGGGATCGCGCCGCCATTCACGTTATTTGCTGCCTTCACCCTTTGGAGTGACCTTGGTTCGTTGCTCCGTCTCGCTGCGTTTCATCAGGGTAAGTGTGAGCGGCTACGACGTAGCGTAAGGGTCCGCCGGGGGTGATGGCGTCGAAGGGGTAGCAGGTGATCAGCAGTAGCTGTTGGTTATCCCGGGGGATGTGCAGGGGGTGTTGCTGGCTGTCGATGATCTGTTGGGCGGAGACCTGAAAGTGCTGCCGTGAGCCGTCGGCAAATTGCACGGTGAGTGGGTCACCGGTGTTCAGGGTTTCCAGAAAGGCAAAGTGGGTGTCGCGGTGACCGGCCAGGGTGAGGGCCTGGTCGCTGCCGATGCCGCCGGCCAGTCGGCCGGGGCCGAAGGCCAGGGCTTCGCCGCTGGTGCTTTCCAGTACATAGAGGTTTTTTCCGGCGGGGGTGGTGAGCCGCGCCACCGGCCAGGTGTCCGCCCAGGGCCAGGGGCGCTGGGGGGCGCCCTGGTCCAGGGTGGTTTGCCAGGCGTGGGCGATCAGGTGCTGGGCCAGCCAGGCCTTGCCGTCCAGCCAGCTGGCCCAGCCTGCGAGTCCCAGCAGGGCGGCCAGACTCAATGCCAGCAACCCTCGTTCAAGCCGTGCCATGGGTCTGTCTCCGCTGGCGCAGCCAGAGCAGCAGGGTGACGATCAACAGCACGCCGGCCAGCCGCCATAACAGGGGCGCCGGGGTGGCGGTGCCGGGCCAGGCGCTGCTTTGTTGAGTGCCATGGGGTGCCTGGTTGCGGATGGTGTCGTGCAGCAGGGGTTCATGGGCCGGGCGCGAGATGGTTTCTTCCACGGCGATAAAGCTGGTGTAGCGGCTGACCAGTTGGTGGCGCAGGGCCACCTGGGTGATCAGAGGGGCGATATCCGTTTCCGGGGCGCCCAGGGTGATGCGGTCCATCAGGTCGGCGATCTTGCGGCGGGCCCACAGGCTGGCGGTGCCCGGGTGGTTGCTGTTGGTGGGAAGGGTGACCGGCTGTTGCCAGTGGCGGTCACTGTAGCCGCTGACGGTGATCTGGTCCGTGGGGGCCGACAGTTTCATGGCCACCAGCAAGGGCTCACCGGCGTACAGGTCCGGCAGCTTTTGCGGCCAGCGTTCGGCGACGATGCCTTTCGGCAGTTGCACCTGCAGGTTGCGCATCAGCGGTGATTCCAGGCGGCGGAACAGGGTGTCCATGCCTTGCTGTACCTGGTTCTGGTCGTTGATGTAGGTAAAGCTGCCGCGCCCGAACTGGGCGGCGCGGGTCATGAAATGGCTGTTGGGGGCGGAGCCGATGCCCACGGTGAACAGGCGCGCTTCGCCGAGTTGCTGGTGCAGGGCGTGGAAGATGCCGTTCTCGTTACCCACGGCACCGTCAGTGATAAAGATCACCTGGCGCAGATAACCATCACTGGCGGGCTGGCTCAGGGTGGCGCTGAGGGCGGGTAGCATGTGGGTGCCGCCGCTGGCCTGCAGGCTGTCCACGAAATTTTGCGCTTGGTGGCGGCTGCTGTCGTTGACTGTGGTTGGCGTTTCAAACAGCAGGGTGTGCTGGTTGTCGAAGTCGGTGATGTTGAAGCGGTCGCCGGGCTTCAGACGTTGCAGGGCCAGGTGCAGGCTGGCCTTGGCCTGGCGCATGGGGGCGCCGCCCATGGACCCGGAGCTGTCGATGATGAACAGGGTTTCCCGGGGCAGGGTGGTGGCCTGGCCGGTTTCCGGCGGGACCACCATCAGCAGGGCATAGTGCTCGCCGTCGATTTCCTCATAAAAGCTGGCGGCCAGCGGTTCGCCGGTGTCTTCCAGTTCCCAGTTGAGCAGCAGATCCCGGTCCATGGGCACGGAGCCGGCTTTCGGGGTGATGGTGTAGCGTCGACCGTGGCGTTGCGAGTGGATGGCATGGCTGGGGCTGCCCAGGGTTGCCAGGCGGTTGCCGGCGTCCAGATCAATATGGATGGACGCGGTGCCGGCCTCGGCGGTGCCGCCGGGGTTCGCCACCGTATTGCGCAGCAGGGAATCCAGCGGATGGGGCGTTTCCGTAGCGGGGGTGAAGCGAGGCGTCAGGGTAAGCGGCAGGCGCAGCTGGAAGCGGCGTCCGTCCACGTCCAGGGTCTGCTGGTAATGCAGCTCCACCTGAATGGTTTCGCCGGGGGCGATATTGGCCACGGCGGTGGTGAACAGGTTGGGGCGCTGCTGGCTGACCAGGCTGGCTTTCTTGCCGCTGGCGCGGGCCTGCCGATACGCCTGTTCGGCTTCGGCTTTCTTGTCGATGCGGCCGACAATGCGCCTTTCTCCAATGGTCAGCACCATGCCGTTCACGGCGGCGTTTTCCGGTAGAGGAAACAGGTAGCGGCCCTCACGAAACTGCTGGCTGGCATTGCGAAAGCGTTGCGTCAGAGTGACCCGCGCCAGCGGTCCACTGACGGTGATGTGAGCGTCAGTGTCGAGCAGGGTGGCGGCGGAAATATTTCCCCGGTCATCCGCCAGCAGCAAGGCGCCGGTGGCGGCTTCGTCCTGCCAGTCCGCCTGGGCGGTGAGTGTCAGTAGCAGTAGCGAGAAGAAAAGCGTCAGTTTCATGGTGGCCTCCTTGTGATGAGGGCCAGCATGGCAAGGGGAGAAGGGGGCTTTGTGGGGATTGTGTGGGGAGGAACCAGTGAACAGTTAATAGTGGACAGTTAACAGCGCGCGACCGGTGTTGTGTCTGGTTTTAAACGTGGAAAGCCGCGCTCAGGGGCTTGGGCGCGGCTTTCAATGCTGGCAGTTGGCTGAGAAATCAGTTCGCGAACTATTAACTGTTCACTGTTAACTATTCACTGCCTATTAAGCTGCGTTGCGGCGTTTAGCGATGGCGCGCAGGACGATCTGGCACTGGTTTTCGCCGTATTCGCGAATGTCTGCTTCGGCATCAGCGGTGTTGCGGCCGACCACGTTGATCAGCAGGCGCTTGAACAGCTGCAGGGAAACGTCGAACTCGGAGGTGTCTTCCTGCAGGGCGATAAACGTATAGCGCTTGAGCAGGGGGATCAGGTCGACAATGTCATCGGCCAGGTAGCGGTTGTTGGCGAATCGTTCGGTGGCGATTTCCACAAAGCGGAAGGCCAGCTGGTGGGCGGCGGGCAGGTCGTTGCCCTGATAGTGCTGCTCCAGTTGCGGCAGCATTTCCACCATGTCCTCGATCTGGCCGGGCATCCAGTTGCTGGCAGCCTGGCCTGCCAGTCGCGACAGCAACATGAACAGGAAGTCGTAAAGGTCGTGAACCTGCTCATCAGTGACGTCGCACACCCGTGCGCCCTTGCGCGGCTGCAGCTCGATCAGGTGCTGCTTTTCCAGCACGCGAAAGGCCTCCCGAAGTGAGTTAGTGCTCACATCAAGTTGCTTGGCCAGATCATTTTCCGGCAGGCGGGCCCCGGGTGCCAGGGTGCCAGTGATGATCTGCTCGGCCAGGTGCTGGGCGATTTGTTCGCTCAGGCTGACGGCTTTCAACGACATGACAACGGTCCTTTTCAGCTTCGGCGGGAATTATCCTCCGAGGTTGTTACTATGTCACTAAATGAGTTGTTTGACAATTCAAGAAATCAGGGATAGCCTAACCGTCACATTGAAGACTGTTACTTTTGGCTTGAACTAGCGAGGTATGAGCCATGTTCGAGAGCATGAATGCTGACGTAATGCTAAAAATGAAAAAATACGGTTACCTGACTTTCTGGGCCTTGATGGTGCCGCTGGTGCCGTTTTCTGCCTTTGTGGGTGTAGAGAGCGGCACACAGGACTACTGGGCGTGGTTCATGTATGTCTTCATCTTCGGGATTATTCCGATCCTGGATTTCCTGGTGGGTAAGGACCCGAGCAACCCGAACGAGGAAGTTCAGGTGCCGACCATGAGCGAGGAAATCTTCTATCGGGTGTCCGCCATCGCCATGGGCTTTGTGTGGATCGCGGTGCTGTTCTACGCCGGCCACGTTTTCATGACCAATGATTACGGCCTGCTCGGCAAGATCGGCTGGATCGTGTCCATCGGTACCGTGGGTGGCATCATTGCCATCAACCTGGGTCACGAGCTGATCCACAAGGATCCGAAGGTGGAAAACTGGATGGGTGGGCTGTTGCTGTCCACTGTGACCTACGCCGGCTTCAAGGTGGAGCACGTGCGTGGTCACCATGTCCATGTATCTACGCCAGACGATGCGTCTTCCAGCCGCTACAATCAGAGCCTGTATGACTTCCTGCCCAAGGCGTTTGTGCGCAATTTCAAGAATGCCTGGAGCCTGGAAAAGAAATACCTGGAGCGTAAGGGCAAGAAGAACATCAGCGTTCATAACGAACTGATCTGGTGGTACAGCATTTCTGCCTTGTTCGCGGTGACCTTCGGGCTGCTGTGGGGCTGGCAGGGTGTGGTGTTCTTCCTGGGCCAGAGCTTCTTCGCCGCACTGGCACTGGAGATCATCAACTATATCGAACACTACGGTCTGCACCGTCGTGTAAACGATAAAGGTCGCTTCGAGCGGGTAACGCCGGCCCACAGCTGGAACTCCAACTACCTGCTGACCAACCTGGCCCTGTTCCAGCTGCAGCGTCACAGTGATCACCATGCTTACGCCAAGCGTCGTTATCAGGTGTTGCGTCACTATGACGAAAGCCCGCAGCTGCCGGCCGGTTACGCCACCATGTTTGTGCTGGCAATGATCCCGCCGCTGTGGAAGAAAGTGATGAACCCGCGGGTGGAAGCCTACTACGAAGGTGAGCTGGACCAGCTGTTCCGCGAATCCAAGCGGGTTAACAATATCGCGTAAGAGCAGTTAACAGTTAATAATTAATAGTTAACAGCTAGAACAAGAAAGCCCCGGCATTGCCGGGGCTTTTTCGTTTCTGCGAAGCTTACTGTGGGAAGCGATGCTTGCATCGCGAATAGCGGCGTTTCTGTGAATCCTTTCGCGTCTCAAGTGGCGTATTCGCCACGCTCACCCTTCGGGCTGCACTTCGTGGGTTACTCCGCTACGCCCCGTTCCTACACCGGGGGCCGTGGGTTCGTGCCGTTCTGTTGGCGCGGGCAAGCCCTCTCCGTTGGCAGGGCACAGCCCCGCGCAACTATTAACTATTCACTGTTAACTATTAACTGCTTTCATTGTCGCCAGAACATGGGCGTAAACAGCACGAGCAGGGTGAATACCTCAAGTCGCCCGGCAACCATCAGTACCGTCATCATCCACTTGGCACTATCGGTAATGTTGGCAAAGCCGCCGCCAACCTGGCCGATACCGACGCCCAGGTTATTGAGGCTGGCAGCCACGGCGCTGACGGCGGTGGTCAGGTCCATGCCGGTCATGGTGAACAGCAGGGTGAAGATGACCGACAGGGTGATATAAACCCCGACAAAGCCCCAGACCGCCTGTAAAACCCGATCCGGCACCGAGTGGCGGCCAAAGCGCAGGGCAAACATGCCGTTGGGGTAAATCAGCCGTCGCAGTTCGCGCACGCTGTGGTGGAACACCAGGGCGGCGCGCACCGCTTTCATGCCGCCACCGGTGGAACCGGCGCAGCCGCCGATGAAGCTGGTGAAGATCAGCAGGTAAGGAATAAAGCCCGGCCAGGCGGCGGCGTTGGTGCTGGTGAGCCCGGTGCCCGTGCTGAACGACGCCACCTGGAAAGCGGAGTGGCGCAGCGCATCATCGGCAGTCACATCGACTTCGAAAGCCAGCAGGCCCACGGTAATCAGCCCGGTATAAAGCAGGAACAGGGTCATGAAAAAGCGGAATTCCGGGTCTAGTACATAGGCCATTAGTGAGCGACCGCGCCAGACAGCAAAGTGCAATGCGAAATTAAGGCCGCCAATAAGAATAAACAGGGTGGCAGTCCAGTCGATCCAGGGGTTGTCCCAGTAGGCCATGGAGGCGTCGTGGGTGGAGAAGCCGCCGGTGGCCACGGTGCTGAAACTGTGGCAGATGGCATCAAATATGGTCATGCCTGCCGCCCAGTAGAGCACGGCGCAGGCCATGGTGATAAACAGATAGAGCAGCCACAGAGCCTTCGCGGTTTCGGCAATACGCGGGGTGAGCTTGGCATCCTTCATGGGGCCGGGAATTTCTGCCTTGTACAGCTGCATGCCGCCAACGCCGAGCATGGGCAGAATCGCTACCGCCAGTACCACTACGCCCATACCGCCCAGCCACTGCAGTTGCTGGCGATAGAAGAGAATGGATTTGGGCAGGAAATCGATGCCGGAAAGAATGGTGGCGCCGGTGGTGGTCAACCCGGACATGGATTCAAACACTGCATCGGTAAAGCCCACCGGCACGTCATCGCTGATATACAGCGGCAAGGCCCCGATCAGCCCCAGTACCGACCAGAACAGGGTCACTACCAGAAAGCCGTCGCGGGTTTGCAGCTCTTCCTTGTGCTTGAAGAAGGGCAGCCACAGGGCCAGCCCCAAAAGCAGGGTGATGACGAATGACACTAGGAAGGGGCCTTCGCTACCTTCCTGATACCAGTAGGAGACAGCGACGGGCGGCATCATGGTGAAGCTGAACACCACCAGTAGCAGGCCGAGAATTTTCGAGATCAGTGCAAAGTGCATGCGCTGGCGTGGCCTCGGCCGTCAGAAGAAGGTAAACCCGACCTGGAACAGTTTTTCCACGTCCCGGGTGCGGCGTTTGTCGATCAGGAACAGGATCACATGATCATCGGGTTCGATGACCACATCATCGTGGGCAATCAGCACCTTTTCACCGCGCACGATGGCACCGATGGTGGTGCCTTCCGGCAGGTCGATGTCTTCAACAGCTCGGCCCACTACTTTGGACGATTTGCTGTCGCCGTGAGCGATCGCCTCGATGGCTTCCGCGGCACCCCGGCGCAGGGAATAGACGTTGACCACATCGCCCCGCCGCACATGGCTGAGCAGGCTGCCGATGGTGGACTGCTGGGGCGAGATGGCGATATCGATATCGTGGCCCTGGACCAGATCCACATAGGCCGGGTTGGAGATCAGCGTCATCACCTTGCGCGCGCCCAGTCTTTTGGCCAGTAATGAGGCCATGATGTTGGCCTCGTCATCGTTGGTGAGGGCGCAGAACACGTCGGTGTTTTCGATGTTGGCCTTGAGCAGTTCGTCCCGGTCCGTGGCGAGCCCTTGCAACACCACGGTCTGGTGCAGTTTTTCGCCGAGCCATTCCGCGCGGCCGGGGCTGCGCTCAAGAACTTTCACGTTATAGCGGTGCTGGATGCTCTTGGCGAGCCGGTAACCGATGTTGCCGCCGCCGGCGATAAGAATGCGTTTGTAGTTATGTTCCAGGCGACGCAGTTCGCTCATCACCGCACGGATATCGTTCTTGGCGGCGATGAAGAAGACCTCATCATCTGCTTCGATCACCGTGTTGCCTTCGGGAATGATGGGGCGGCCGCGGCGGAAAATGGCCGCCACTCGGGTGTCCACATTGGGCATGTGCTTGCGCAGTTCGCGCAGCTCGTTGCCTACCAGTGGCCCACCGTAATAGGCGCGCACCGCCACCAGCTGTACCCGGCCACCGGCAAAGTTCACCACCTGCAGGGCGCCGGGGTGCTCGATAAGCCGTTTGATATAGTCGGTGACCACCTGCTCGGGGCTGATGATCACATCAATGGGCAGGGCGTTTTCGTTGAACAGCTTGTCGGCGCGGCTGGTGTAGTGAGCGGTGCGGATGCGGGCGATTTTCGAGGGGGTGCGGAACAGGGAGTAGGCCACCTGACAGGCGATCATGTTGACCTCGTCAGAGTTGGTGACCGCGATCAGCATGTCCGCGTCTTCGGCGCCGGCATCCTTGAGCACCGCCGGGTAACAGCCCATGCCGCGCACGGTGCCGATATCCAGGCGGTCGCCCAGTTCGCGCAGACGTTCCGCATCGGTATCGATGACGGTAATGTCGTTGCGCTCGTTGGCCAGGTTCTCGGCCAGGGTGCCGCCCACCTGGCCGGCACCGAGAATAATGATCTTCATGCGCTTTGCTGTCTCTCCAGTCCCCGAACAGCGCGATTTCCTTCCCTGTACATACCAGGGGAGGGGTAGCGCCTCGAGCGGCGCTCTTACACGACTTTTCTCACAAGGGAGAAAAACGCTGCCCGCTCAAGTGTCCTTTCGCAGGCACGCCAGATAAAAACCGTCTGGCCCATGGTGTTGCGGGAACAGCTGCCACCCCGCGCTGACCATTGTGGCCTCTTCCGGCCGTGGCGTCACATCCCGGGCCTGTGGCTGGCGTTGCAGGAAGGCGCTGACCTGATGATCGTTTTCGTCCCGCAGTACCGAGCAGGTGGCATATACCAGCATGCCGCCGGGTTTGAGCAGCGGCCATAGTGCATCCAGCATGCGCGCTTGTAAATCAACCAGTGCGCGGATGTCGGACGCTTTGCGGTGCCATTTCACATCCGGCTGGCGGCGCAGGATGCCGGTGGCGGAGCAGGGGGCATCAAGCAGGATGGCGTCGAAGGGTGTGCCATCCCACCAACTCGACGGGTTGCTGGCATCGCCTTGCAGCAAGGTAACGTCGGCATTGAGGCGGGCCAGGTTTTCTTTGATGCGTGCCAGCCGTTTGCCTTCCAGTTCCAGGGCGACCAGCTCCGCGTCGGGGAATTTCTCGCAGAGCTGACCGGTCTTGCCGCCGGGGGCGGCACAGGCATCCAGGATGCGGCCGGTGGGTGGGCATTGCAGGACTTCGCCGGGTAACTGGGCGGCTTCGTCCTGTACCGACAGGGCGCCCTGTTCAAAACCGGGCAGCTGGAAGACCGGCCGCGCCGGACTCAGGTAGATGCTCCAGGGGGACAGCTCGCCGGGGCGGGCGCCGTCGCCGAGGGCGGCGATGGCGCCGGCGCGCTGCTGCTGGCGGCGGTTGACGCGAAGGGTGAAGGGTGGCGTTTGCAGGTTGGCCCGGGCCATGGCTTCCGCGTCGGCGGGCCAGTCCTGTTGCCAGCGCTTGAATAGCCAGTCCGGCAGGCTGAGGCGGATGTTGGGGCTGGCGTCGGCGACGGCATCGTCAATCGTCAGCTTGCTGGCCTTGCGCAGAATGGCATTGCTGAGCCCGGCGGCCCAGGGGGCTTTCAGTTTGCGACACAGCTGGGGGTAGGCGTTGACGATGGCGTGGGCGGGCCGCTCGCTGAACCACAGTTCGTAAAGCCCGGCGAGTAACGCCAGTCGCACCGGCTGGGCACTGGCCTTGAGGGGTTTGCCCAGTTGCTGGTTGAGCCAGTGGTTGAGTGGGCGCAGGTGGCGGCAGACGCCGAAACAGATGTCGCGCATCAGGCCGCCGTCGGCGCCCTGCAGGGGGAAGTCGCGCAGCACTTCGCGCAGGCTTTCCCCGTCGCCTTTACCGGGCAGCACCCTGTTGAGGACACGTACCGCGGTCAGGCGCGGGTCAGACGTTGTCAATGGAGTCACCCAGCGGTTCGCCTGCCTTGAACAGATCCGGGTTGCCGCGAAGCAGGTCGGCCACGGCCATGCGTCGCTTGCCGGGCAATTGCAGTTCTTCAAGAATCAGCATGCCATCGCCGGTGGCCACGTGGATGCCGCTGTCGTCCACGTTGAGGATATGGCCGGGTTCATCGCTATCCCGACCGGGCTGGGGGCTTTCGCTGGCTTTCCAGATACGCATGGGCTGGCCGTTCAGTGGGACCCAGCTCACCGGAAAGGGATTGAAGGCGCGAATGCGGTTGTAGAGGGCACGGGTGGGCAGGCGGAAATCCAGCCGCGCTTCGGCCTTGCTCAGTTTGTGGGCGTAGGTGACGCCGTCGTCCGGCTGCGCGGTGGCGTTGGCCAGGTAGTGCTCAAGATCGTTCAGTACGGTGACCAGCAGGCGGGCGCCCTGGGCGGCGAGCCGGTCATGCAGTTCGCCCCCGGTTTCGTTATCACCAATCGGCAGGCTTTCGCTGAGCAGCATGGGGCCGGTGTCCAGGCCTGCTTCCATCTGCATGATGGTGTTGCCGGTTTCGGTGTCGCCCATGGTGATGGCGCGCTGGATGGGGGCCGCACCGCGCCAGCGGGGCAGCAGGGAGCCGTGCACGTTGAGGCAGCCCAGGCGCGGCATATCCAGCACCGCCTGGGGGATGATCAGGCCGTAGGCCACCACGACCAGAGCATCCAGATTCAGGTCACGCAGCTGCTGGCGGATCTCGTCGCCCTTGAGGTTTTCCGGCTGCAGTACCGCAATGCCGTGGCTTTCGGCCAGCACCTTGACCGGGCTTTGCTGCACTTTCTTGCCGCGCCCGGCGGCCCGGTCCGGCTGGGTGAGTACCGCAACCACCTCGTGGTTACTGTCCAGAACCGCCTGCAGGCTGGCGGCGGCGAAATCCGGGGTGCCGGCGAAGGCAAGGCGTAAGGGTTTCAAGGTGAACCTCTGATGAGTTGTGAGCGGCAAGCTTCAAGCTACAAGGTGCAAGGCGCGGATCAGGACGGTGCTAGCTGATATGCGCCCTGCCCGCGTTTAAAAGGACGATTCGCGATGCGAGCATCGTTTCCCACAACGGTGGAAGGTGCTGGGGCGCGAAGATTTTGCCTTTCCTTGCGGCTTGTTCCTTGTGGCTTGGAGCTGTCTTTAAGCTTGCTGGCGGTGGATCTTTTCCAGTTTCTTCTTGATGCGATCGCGCTTCAGCCGGGACACATAGTCCACGAACAGCTTGCCATCCAGGTGGTCGATCTCGTGCTGGATACAGGTGGCCAGCAGTTCGTCGGCTTCTTCCTCGAAGGTATTGCCGTCACGATCCAGCGCCTTGATACGTACCCGGGCCGGGCGTTGTACCTTCTCGTAGAAGCCGGGCACGGACAGACAGCCCTCTTCATAAGGGGCCACCTCATCGGTGAGCGGGGTGATCTCCGGGTTGATGAACACGCGGGGCTGGGTCTGGTCCTCGGACAGGTCCATCACGATCAGCCGCTGATGCACATCCACCTGGGTGGCGGCCAGGCCGATGCCCGGGCAGGCGTACATGGTTTCGAACATGTCGTCGATCAGTTTGCGAAGCTCGTCATCTACCTTTTCCACAGGCTTTGCTACCGTGCGTAGCCGGGGGTCAGGGAATTCCAGTATTTCCAGTTTGGCCATGTACCTTCTCGGAAGTTGCGATAGCACTCGAATTTCGGTTGCTAAATATATGATCGCATTGCTAATATCCAAAAGAAACCGTGTCCGTGAAAACCGGTCCACGGCCGCTCTCGGGGATGAGTCCAATAATGATAAAAGGAATCCGATGATGATGAAATCGGTCCAGCGCGCCCTGGCCTTCGGGCTGTTAGTGTCTTTATCCGGCCTGGCGGCTGCCCAGGTCATGCTCAAAGAGGGGCATCCCGGCAAATATTTCGTCAAGAATGGCGATACCCTTTGGGATATCAGCGCCCGTTTTCTGCAAGAACCCTGGCAATGGCCAGAGATCTGGCAGATCAATGAAGAAATCAGTAATCCCCATCTTATCTATCCCGGTGATGAAATTCGTCTCACCTATGTGGATGGAGAGCCCCGGCTGTCGGTCAAGCGTGGTGTGGAAGAGAAGACCCTGCCCAACGGCACGGTCAAGCTCACTCCGAAAGTGCGCGAGATTGCCAATGATGAGGCTATCCCTGCCATTCCTGCCGGCGCCATTGCTGCTTATCTGAAGGAAGGCTTGGTGGTCAGCCGCCAGGAGATTGCCGAGGCTCCCTACATTGTCGGGGGGCGTGATCGCCGGGTGATCTACGGCGAAGGCGACACCGTTTATGCGCGTGATGCCCTGACTCAGTGGGAAAATCTGGATCAGAGCTATGGTATCTACCGTACCGGTGAGCAGTATGTGGACCCGGATACCAACGAAGTGCTTGGCTATGAGGCCCGGCAGATCGGTCTGGGTCGGGTGGCTGGTCAGGAAGAGGATATGGTGACCCTCAGGGTAACCAAGTCCAACGAAGATCTGCGTATCGATGATCGGCTGTTCTCTACCGAAGATCGCCGGGTTCGCTCCGTGTTGTACCCGTCGGCGCCGGATACCAAGATCGAAGCCAAGATAATCCGCTTCTTTGATCGCATCAACAGCGTGGCCCGTAACGATGTGGTGGTGATCAACAAGGGTCTGCGTGATGGTCTGGAAGAAGGCAATGTGCTGGATGTGTTCGGCCAGGGTGAGGTGGTCCGTGATCGCCAGCGTGGCGACCGGGTGCAGCTGCCCCGGGAAAGAACCGGTTCCATGGTGATCTTCCGTGTCTTCGACAAGGTCAGCTATGGCTTGATCATGGAATCCCAGCGGCCTATCTACATGAATGATGTCGCCGAAAGCCCGGCGGGCAGCTACTGATTTATTAAATCGCGGTAGCGCTCACCGCCGGAGTTTCGGCTCCTGACAACCCGTCAAACGCACACAAGGAGGTGGGCGATGGACGGACAATACAAACGCCTGCTATTGCAGGCGTTGTTTTCCCCGTCTTCCGCGGCCCTGGGCCGTGCTCTGAAACAGCAACCCATCGACCGCACTGCGCTGGCCGATTACCTTCCCCTATTGCCGGCTGGCCTGAAAGCGCGGCGCAAGCTGCTGGATAATACCGGTTCCCTGACCGCGCATTACGAGCATCTGCGTGAGCAAGGTTGGTACTGGCTGGCGCTGGGAGATGCGGATTACCCATCCCTGTTGGCCCAGCTCGGGGATGCCCCCGGGGTGCTGGCGGTGCGCGGCAGTGTGGCGGCGCTGAATGCGCCCGGTCTTGCCATCGTCGGTGCGCGCAATGCGTCAGCGGACGGGCTGGACAACAGTCGCCGTTTTGCCCGGGATCTTGCTGGCAGTGGTTTCGTGATCGTCAGTGGTCTGGCTCTGGGGGTCGATGCGGCGGCGCATCGGGGGGCGATCAGCAGCGGACGTACCGTTGCGGTGCTTGGTAGTGGTCCGGATCGCATTTACCCGCCCCGCAATGCGGTACTGGCTGGCCAGATCGTGGCGGCCGGTGGTGCTCTGGTCACGGAGTTTGCCCCCGGTGCACCGCCACTGCCGGCCCAGTTCCCCCAGCGCAATCGGGTGATCAGCGGGCTGAGTCTGGGCACCATTGTGGTGGAAGCTGCCATCAAGAGCGGTTCCCTGATTACCGCTCGCACGGCTCTTGCCCAGGGTCGCGAGGTATTCGCCATTCCCGGCAGTATTCACAATCCCTTGAGCAAGGGCTGTCACCAGCTATTGCGTGATGGTGCCAGCTGGTTGGAATCCCGAGAGGATATTTTCCACGCCTTTGGGGACTTCCGGCGCAGTGTGGAAGCGGCCGGGGTTGATGAGGCGGACTTGCCTGCGCTGCTCCAGTACCTGACCGGTGGCCTCAATTCCCTGGATGCCCTGCAGGAGCGCACCGGGATGCCAATCACTGACCTGGCCGGGCAGCTTTCAGAGCTGGAACTGGAAGGCTGGGTAGAGCGAGTGGCCGGCGGTTATCTGAAGCGCAGCGGTGCGGCCTAGCGACGATCACCCTGCAGGAGCCGCCCGAAAGAATCGTTCCTGAAGGAGGCTTCCCGGATTTGACCTTTGCGGGCCAGGGGCGGAATGTTGAAGGTGTCAGGGAGTCTGTATTCGAGGTGTGCCATGTTCGAGATCTATGTGCCCCTGCTGCGAGGACAAGGAGAGTGGCGTGTGGTGGATGCGGTCCATGTGGGTGGTATGCGCTACCGGATTATCGGCACCATGCCAGACGGTGAGGAGTGGGCGTTCACACCGGGTGAGGAGGTGGAGTGTGAAACCACCGAGGTGAAGAAAGGCAAAAAGGCGCTCACGGCAAAACGCCTGTCACCGGTGCCACTTTAGCCAGGCAATCATTAGCTCTCCCTTGAGCCGGCATCCCATGCAGGGTATTTTCCCGTCTTTCTTTCAGGGCGAGTTCGTCATGTACCAGCATCTGCATAGCGCCGCACAGATCATTCAGGCCGGTGGTGTGGTGGCTTATCCCACCGAGTCGGTCTATGGGCTGGGCTGTGACCCTTTCAATGAAGAGGCAGTATTGCGGCTGTTGGCCATCAAGGAGCGCCCGGTGAGCAAGGGCCTGATTCTGATCGGCGCAGACCTGGCACAACTGGAGCCCTATATCCGCCTTACCGACAGTCAGCGTAAGCAAGTGTCAGGACAATGGCCGGCACCGCTGACCTATCTGATTGACGCCGACGATAGCGTGCCCGCCTGGGTACGCGGCGCCTTCAGCAAAGTGGCGGTGCGGGTGCCGGATCACCCCCTGGCCCGGGACCTGTGCCGGGCGGTGGGTCAGCCGATCATCTCCACCAGTGCCAATATCAGTGGTCGCCCGGCGGCCCGTAATCAGTTCCAGGTGGCCCGCCAGCTTGGCGAGCGGCTGGACTTTATTGTCAGTGGCGCCTGTGACCGGGCCGCCAAACCCTCTACCATTATTGATCTGGAAAGTGGCCGCACCTTGCGCGCTTAAGCCAAGTATTCGAACCGGGAGACGGCATGTCAGAGGTATCACTGCAGGCGGTGAAGGACTACCTGCTGGGCCTTCAGGATCGCATTTGCGCGGAATTGGCCGAGGAAGATGGCAGCGCCACCTTCCGTGAAGACAGTTGGGACCGGGAGCAGGGCGGCGGCGGCCGCAGCCGGGTGCTGGAAAACGGTGCCGTGATTGAAAAGGGCGGGGTGAATTTTTCCCATGTGTTCGGCAATCAGTTGCCGCCGTCCGCCACCGCCGCCCGCCCGGAATTGGCGGGTCGCAGTTTTCAGGCCATGGGGGTGTCGCTGGTGATTCACCCGAAGAACCCCTACGTGCCCACCAGCCATGCCAACGTGCGCTTTTTTGTCGCCGAAAAAGAGGGCGAAGACCCGGTGTGGTGGTTCGGCGGCGGTTTTGATCTAACGCCTTTTTATGGTTTCGAAGAGGATGTGGTGCACTGGCACCAGACCGCCAAGGAGGCCTGTGACCCTTTCGGTGACGATATCTATCCGGAGTTCAAAAGCTGGTGCGATGACTATTTTTATATAAAGCATCGCGACGAGCCACGTGGTGTGGGCGGATTGTTTTTCGATGACCTGAATCGCTTCGATTTCGATACCAGTTTTGCGCTGATGCGCAGTGTCGGTGATGCTTATATCCAGGCCTATCGGCCCCTTGTGGCCCGGCGTAAAGACCATGATTATGGCGATCGGGAGCGCCAGTTCCAGCTCTATCGGCGAGGGCGTTATGTGGAATTCAACCTGGTCTACGATCGCGGCACCATCTTCGGGTTGCAATCCGGCGGGCGCACCGAATCCATCCTCATGTCCCTACCGCCACTGGTGCGCTGGGATTATGACTGGCACCCGCAGCCGGACAGCGCGGAGATCGAGCTCTACCAGAAATTCCTGATTCACCGGGAGTGGTTATGACAGCCCTGTATTGTGTGTTCGGCAATCCGGTGGCCCATTCCCGCTCCCCGGATATTCATCATGCCTTTGCTGCCCAGCGCGACGATGATCTGCGTTATGAAAAGCGCGAAGCGCCACTGGATGATTTCGCCGGCACGGTAAACGCCTTTCGTGAAGAAGGAGGCCTGGGCGCCAATGTGACCGTGCCCTTCAAAGAGCAGGCCTTCGATCTGTGTGATGCGGTCACCGAGCGCGCTGGCCAGGCGGGTGCGGTGAACACCCTGTGGTGGGATGGCGATCAGCTCCATGGCGACAACACCGATGGTGCCGGGCTGGTGAAAGATATCCGCGACAATCTTGGCTGGTCCATTCAGGGCAAGCGGGTGCTGGTACTCGGTGCTGGCGGTGCGGTGCGTGGTGTCATGGGGCCGTTGCTGACGCAAGCACCGACGCTGGTGCGCATTGCCAACCGCACTGAGGAAAAAGCCGCGGTTCTGGCTCGCGGTTTTATGGATGGAAAGAACCCGCCGGTACTGGGTAGCGGACTGGATAACCTGACCGGGCAGTTCGATCTGGTGATCAATGCGATCTCTGCCGGCCTTCATGGCGAGATGCCGCCTTTGCCGGAGGGACTGCTGGCAGCAGGCGCCGTGGCTTATGACATGGTGTACGGCAGCGAGCCCACGCCTTTCATGCGCTGGGCGCAACAACAGGGCGCGGCAGCCACCGCCGATGGTTTGGGCATGCTGGTGGAGCAGGCCGCAGAAGCCTTTGAAATCTGGCGTGGCTGGCGCCCGGACAGCGCGCCGGTAATTGCAGGGCTGCGCTAGCGTTATGGCGGAAAGTGCGGTGATGAGTGAAGTGCTGTTTGCCTCCATGGTCAGTCTGGCCATGGTGCTCACCACCGTGACACTGCACTACTGGGCCCTGGCGGGTTTGTCCGCATTGCTCAAGCGCTGGTCGAATTTCCGCGGTGAGATCCTGCTGGTGGTAATGGTCATGTTTATCGCCCATATGGTGGAGGTAACGCTTTATGCCTGGGTCTATCTGATTCTGGATCGGGGCGATACCGCCATGGACCTGGCCGGTGCGGTAGATGGCAGTTTCCTGGATCACCTGTATTTCTCCACCGCCTGCTACACCTCACTGGGGCTGGGTGACCTGTATCCTCTTGGGACGTTGCGACTGATTGCCGGCGTAGAGGCGCTGAACGGACTGATACTGATCACCTGGTCCGCATCGTTCGCCTTTCTGGTCATGCAGCGGCGGTGGCGTTTTTGATGTTGATCGCGGGGAACGTCATTTTACCGAGAGGAATGGCCATGCCCCCGCGTGTTCTGTTGGCCCTTTCCTGCTTGTTTCCTCTCTCTTGCCAGGCGTCCACCTTCGGTTTTTCCTGGGATAACGATCTGTTTGTCGGTTCCGACGGCCAGTACACCAATGGCGTGCGCATCAGCTGGGTGGGTGATGCCCATGACCGTTGTGATCGCAATGGGACGTTTACCTGCGGTCTGGCCGCTGCGCTGGACCCACTGCCCGGCATCGGCCTGGATGATGAAAAGCATGCACTGACCCTGAGCCTGGAACAGATCATGATTACGCCGTCTGACATTGCGCGTGAGACGCCGGACTTCAATGATCTGCCCTACGTGGGCTACAGCAATCTGGAGCTGGGGTTGTTCAGCTGGAATGGAAATAGTTTGTTCGGCTATGGCGTGCGTGTTGGCGTTGTGGGGCCTGATTCAGGCGCTGAGCAGTCGCAGAAAGTGGTACATAAAGTGACGGGCTCCACGGAGCCACAAGGCTGGGATAACCAGCTTGGCTCAGATTTGATCGGGGGAGCCTACTTTATCAATGCCCGTCGTCTGATGCGCTATTCCGGTCGCTCGTTGGAAAGTGAAGTGGGTTACGCCTGGGGAGTGGATGCCAATAACTTCAACGGCACCGCCAAGGTTGGCGGGTTCTGGCGTATCGGTCAGAACCTGCCGCGTAACTTTATTCCTGATTATGCGGGCATTGGTACCGCCGGTTCCCTGGTGGGGTTGTTCGATGGTGAGGGGTTTGGCTGGGAAGTCTTTTTCGCCAGCTTTGGCGAATACATCGGTTATTCCTATCTGGAAGAAAACAGTGGCCCTTATGATGTTGAGTCCCGTGACGGTATTCTCGGGCTGGTTCTCGGCGGCGGCATCCGTCTGGATGATTTTTCCTTCACGCTGACCTTGCAGGGGTCTTCATCGCCGATTCGTGACAGCGACGATATTCTGAGTTTCGGGAATATGTCGTTTATGTGGAGAATTTAGCTACGAGCTACGCTGGTTGGATAGGGAAAGGCCAAGAAGTTCCCACGAAATCCGTGTTCTCTACGAAGCCGCTGTAGGAGCTATGCTTGCATGGCGAACCGCGCTTGCGCGGAAATCGCCCGCAGGGCGATCAGGAATCTCAGAGCTCGACAGGTTTCAGAAATAACAGAACGACGGCTAGATTGATCTTCATTCCCCTCGCTACGCTCGGTTCGCGGCTCTAGTGCAGCTGCTACAGTTAGTCTCTTTACCCCTCCTCACCCAGATACCGATCCTTCAGCCGCACATAATTCCCGGCCACATAAGGCAGAAATTCCCGCTCTTCCTCGGTGAGGGCACGCACCTGCCGGGCCGGCTGGCCGCGGTAGAGGTAACCACTTTCCAGCCGTTTCCCTGGCCCCACCAGGGAGCCGGCGGCGACGATGACATCGTCTTCCACCACGGCACCATCCATGATGATGGCCTGCATGCCTACCATCACCCGGTTGCCCAGGGTGCAGCCGTGCAGCATGGCCTGGTGGGCGAGGGTCACATCGTCACCGATCTGCAGGGCGAAGCCGCCCGGGTTGAAACGGGAATCGTGGGTGATGTGCAGCACCGCGTTGTCCTGGACGCTGACCCGGGCGCCGATGTGGATGGCATGCATATCCCCGCGAATCACCGCCCGCGGCCAGACGGAGCAGTCATCCCCCAGGGTCACGTCACCGATTACGGTGGCATCCGGGTCGACAAATACCCGTTCGCCCAACTGCGGGGCCTTGTCTTCAAAGCGGCGAATCCCCATCACTGATAAACTCGATAGCTGAATGTCATCGTCAGGGAGGCCCATGAACAAGCCCCCCACCCGTATACTGATTGCCATACTGATCTTGCTTGGCGTTTTCCTGCTGAGCAAGTGGCTGATTTTCCAGACGCTGCTGCAGCCGGACGAGAGTGCTCGTCAGCGCTTGCCGGCAGCGCAGACAGAACCAGGACAGGACACCCATGAGCAACAACCCGCTGATTGACTACCCGGAACTGCCGCCGTTTTCCAAAATCCAGCCGGAGCATGTATTGCCCGCCGTGGAGCAACTGGTGGCGGATGGCCGCGAACGCATCCAGCAGGTGCTGGCCCAGGGCAAGTTCGATTACGCCCATCTGGTGCAAGCCCTGGATGAGGAAGACGACCGCCTGGGCAAAGCCTTTGGCCCCGCTGGGCATCTCAATGCGGTGGCCCAGAATGAAGCCCTGCGTAATGCCTACAACAGCTGCCTGCCGCTGCTCAGCGAGTATGGCACCGAAGTGGGTCAGAACGCGCAGCTGTGTGCCGCCTACCAGGCGCTGCGTGACAGTGATGAATGGAGCTCGCTCAGCGAAGCCCAGCAGAAAGACATTGAAAATACCCTGCGCGATTTCCGCCTCTCCGGGGTGGATTTGCCGGATGACAAGAAAGCGCAGTACATGGCCAACTCCAAGCGGCTCTCTGAACTGACCAGCCAATTTTCCGACAATACCCTGGATGCCACCCAGGCCTGGACCAAACACATCAGCGATGAGGCGGAACTGGATGGCCTGCCGGACAGTGCCAAAGCCGGTGCCGCCGACCGGGCAAAGGCTGACGGCAAGGACGGTTGGTTGCTGACGCTGGATGCGCCGGTCTTTATTGCCGTCATGAGCCACTGCAAGAACGCCGAGCTGCGCAAGGAAATGTACGTGGCCTGGACCACCAAGGCCTCTGATCAGGGTCCCCAGGCTGGCCAGTTCGACAACACCGCCATCATGGATGAGATCCTCAAATTGCGGCACGAGCAGGCGCAACTGCTGGGGTTTGCCAACTTTGGTGAAGAGTCCCTGGCCACCAAGATGGCCCGTGATGTGAACGAAGTGATTCAGTTCCTCGAAGACCTGGCCAAACGGGCCAAGCCCCAGGCGGAACAGGAGCTGGCGGAGCTGAGAGCCTTTGCGGCCGAGAAGGGTGCCGACGATCTGAACCCCTGGGATATCGGTTTCTGGAGCGAGCGGCTGCGTGAAGAGCGCTACAGCATTTCCGAGGAAGAGCTGCGCCCCTGGTTCCCGGCGGATACCGTGATTAACGGCATGTTTGCCGTGGTCGGCAAGCTGTTCGGGATTCAATTCCGGCAACGTGACGATGTGGACCTGTGGCACGAGGATGCGGGTTTCTACGAACTGGTGGACGATGATGGCAGCGTGCGTGCGGCCTTCTATCTGGATATGTATGCCCGCACTGGCAAGCGGGGTGGTGCCTGGATGGATGACGCCCGTATTCGCCGCCGTCGCCCGGACGGTAGCCTGCAAACGCCGGTGGCCTACCTGACCTGTAACTTCGCACCGCCCGCCGGTGGCAAGCCCGGCCTGCTGACCCACGATGAAGTGGTCACCCTGTTCCACGAGTTCGGCCATGGCCTGCATCACATGCTTACCGAACAGGACGTGTCCGGTATTTCCGGCATCAACGGTGTGGCTTGGGATGCGGTGGAGCTGCCCAGTCAATTCCTGGAAAACTGGTGCTGGACGGAAGAGGGCATTGCCCTGATTTCCGGCCACTATGAGACCGGTGAACCCCTGCCCAAGGAAAAGCTGGACAAAATGCTGGCGGCGAAAAATTTCCAGGGCGCCATGCAGATGGTGCGGCAACTGGAATTCTCCCTGTTCGACATGCGCATCCATGCCGAGTACCGGGAAGGGCTGGATATCTATCAGGTCCTGAACGAAGTACGTCAGCAGGTGGCAGTGATACAGCCGCCCTCGTTCAACCGTTTCCCCAACAGCTTCGGGCACATTTTTGCCGGCGGCTATGCGGCGGGGTATTACAGCTACAAATGGGCAGAAGTGCTTTCCGCGGATGCCTATTCCCGTTTCGAGGAAGAAGGCGAATTCAACGAAGACACCGGCCGCGCCTTCCGTAGCGAAATTCTTGCCAAGGGAGGCAGCCGCGAACCCATGGAGCTGTTCAAGGCCTTCCGCGGCCGCGAACCCAGCGTGGAACCCTTACTGCGCCATTGCGGTATTAACGGTTAGAAAATTTCACCGCAGGAGCGGCTCGAGCGCCGCTCTTGCGGAGGGATAGGGAGCAACCATGAAACGCCAATTTATCGCCGGTGCCACCTGCCCGGAATGTGGGCAGATGGACAAGATCCAGCGTGTCATCGACGGCGACACACAGTGGATGGAATGTGTTTCCTGCGGGGCGACAAAAGATCTGGATGCCAAGCCACCAGAAGCTAGCGATGCCCTGGCTAAACCGGTCACCCTGCAGCCGGCAAAAAAATAAGGTTTTCGGGTCGTAGCAACGATCGAGCGCTTGGTCCGCAGGAAAACGACCAGGAACCAAAAGACTTCCAGCACAGTAGGGCACCCTCTTACATTTGAAGGCGCCGGAGACAATCGGCAGCTGGCTTCTATCCTTTCCCCTTCAGCGGGTGCCAGTGGTGTTATTAATCTGCCGCCACTGGCGGTCACTGCATCACATCCCTTCCCCCCGCTGACATCGCTTATCCCGACCTGCGACAGGCAGTTTCAATGCCCTCGTGCGTATCAACGGTCGACCGTTTTCCCGGCCAGTGCGGGGGGGACCCATTGCTCATAGCTAGAGGCATATAAATATCGAATCATGTTCATATTTTAATGGGTTTTAATAATAAAAGCGTAGTCACTAAAAAATAAAGTAGGTGCTAATAACTATAAAAGTGACATCAGGGTGATTAAACGTTATTAGAGTGTGTAAAAAAGTAAGCAAAGGTATCCAATTTTACAAATAACTTTTCTCGAGTCGTGCTAAGTTCCATTCCGCTGTCTGTTATGTGAACTATTTCACTAAAACAAATGGCGAACTCAGTTGCGATCACCCAAAGAGGGAACTTTTCATGCGCGTGAACAAGCTTATTCTGGCTTCTGCCATCGCGGTATTGTCTGCACCGGCCCTGGCGGTAGACGGTACTATTACATTCAATGGCCTGGTGACTGATCAGACCTGCGAAATTACCACTCCTGCGGGCAAAGACTTCACCGTCACCCTGCCCACAGTGTCTGCCAGCACTCTGAACGCGGCCGCTCAAACTGCCGGTCGTACGCCTTTTTCCATCAATCTGTCTAACTGCAGCAGCGATGGCAAAGTAGCAACTTACTTTGAGCCGGGCCCCACTGTTGATTTCGATACTGGCCGTCTGGTTAACCAGGCAAACGCTGCCGATGCCGCCACTAACGTACAAATCCAACTGCTGGGCGAGAACAGCCTGTTCATCCCTGTTCAAGCTGCTGGTGCTGGCGGTGCGCAGGACAACTCCCAGTGGGTTGACGTAACCGCGGGCGGTGCTGCTGATCTGAACTACTATGCTGAATACTATGCTACCGCTGCAGCGACTGCCGGTACGGTTAATACCTCTATTCAGTACACCATCATCTATCAATGATGACGTGATGGCAGCTCTCGTTTCCTGGGGGCTGCCAACTCTCTGAGCTGGGTAATTCAATGTTATTAAGAGTGAAACTGTTCTTGCTGAGCGGCTTTCTGCTGTCAGCAGAGTGGGCGAGTGCCAGTGTGATTATTGACGGCACCCGTGTGGTTTATCCACAAAAAGCCCGAGAGGTGACTGTGCAACTTCACAACACAGGTGAATCACCGTCGCTGGTGCAATCGTGGGTAGACGAAGGCGATAAGGATGCAACACCGGATTCCAGTTCGGCGCCATTCATCATTACACCGCCTATTTCCCGTATAGAAGCAGGCTCTGGGCAGGCATTGCGATTGACCTTTACCGGTAGGGATTTGCCCTCTGACCGGGAATCCTTGTTCTGGCTGAACGTTCTTGAAGTGCCCCCGGCACCGGAAAGCGCCGAGGACAAAAACCTTATGCAGTTGGCATTTCGTTCAAGACTGAAGATTTTTTATCGACCTGCTGATCTTGCAGGTAGAGCGAACTTATCAAGTCACTCTCTAGAGTGTGATTTTAAATCAGAAAAAAGAGTAATGAGTTGCACAAACCCGACGCCCTACCACATAAGCGTGGTCAAGTTGGAGCTGGCTCATGAAAGCGGAGAAACGGATCAGGTTGAGACAGGGCTGATGTTTTTGCCTTTCTCAACGCATGATTTTGATATCGGTTTCAAAAAAGATGTCAGGCAGGGAACAAAAGCCGTTTTTACATCGATAAATGATTTTGGTGGCGCAGTAGAAATCAGCATCGATATATCCCAACGATAACGAAATAAACGGCCTAGAGGTCTGGTAAGGATGCCAATGCTGTCGGCGTTATCAATCAATAAAAGCTTAGCTATCGTTATGGCTACCCTGGCTGTCGGGGCTTGGTGTGGTAATTCCTATGCACAGGATAAGCCGGCATCGTTCAACTCATCTTTCCTGATGGGTTCAGCAAGAGACATGGATACCTCCTTGTATAGTCACGGCAATCCTGTATCGCCTGGTGAGTACCGGCTTGATATGTATGTGAATGGCCAGTGGTTTGGCAAACAGGATATTGTTTTCAAGTCAGTACCAGGAGGAAAAAGCGCAGAAACCTGCTTTGGCGCTGAGGATCTTGAGTTCTATGGTGTCGATTTTGAATCTATCGGGGCGCCAGTTAGTGAGATAGAGAAGTGCAAGCCCATTTCCGAATGGATTGGGCAGGCGCAATCTCGTCTCGAGATTTCCTCGCTACGCATGGACCTGACAATTCCTCAAGAAAATCTGCGTCGCGAAGCGAGGGGTTACGTGAATCCTGAGCTATGGGATCGTGGTATTAATGCCGGGTTTATCGGCTATGATCTGAATGCGACAACTATCCGTGCTGACGAGTCGGGATCTGGCATTTCAAACAGTGACAATCTTTATCTTGGTCTGAATTCCGGTGTCAATGTTGCGGGTTGGCAGCTCAGGCATAACTCCAGCGTATCGCGGCGATCCGGTGAAGGATACGATTTTCAGAAGACTTCAACATTCGCACGTCGTGCGTTCTCGGAAATTCGCAGCAACCTGACCATTGGTGACAGCTTTACCAGTGGTGAGTTATTCGATTCCGTAGCGTATCGAGGCATGAACCTTTCCAGCGAGGATCGCATGCTGCCCGATTCCATGCGGGGTTATGCTCCAGTGATTCGGGGCGTGGCTTCTACCAATGCCCGTGTCGAAGTTCGCCAGAACGGTAATCTCCTCTATAGCACCACGGTATCACCCGGAAACTTTGTTATTGATGATCTTTACCCCACAGGGTTCGGGGGGGATCTGGATGTGCTTGTCACCGAAGCTGACGGCCAGCAGCGCTCCTTTAGTGTGCCCTATTCCTCCATTGCGCAATTGCTGCGAGAAGGAATCAGCCGACATAGCGTTACCGTGGCGCAGCTGCGTAATGACGAACTGGAAGATGAGCCGCTGTTCATGCAGGCCACTTACCAGCGCGGTCTATATCATGACATTACCGGTTACCTGGGTAGTACAGTCAGTCAAGGTTATCGTTCTGTTTTGGTGGGTGCCGGCCTGGCCACAGAGCTGGGTGCCTTTTCGTTTGATGTCACCCGCTCACAAACAGAATTCAGGAATAATGACGACAAGTTTGGCAACAGTGTTCGCATCAACTATTCGAAGATGCTGAATCAGACCAATACCAACTTTACGCTTGCCGCTTATCGTTACTCCACAAAAGGGTTTTATGGCCTGTCGGATGCCATGTTTGCCAGAGAGTTTGATGAGCAACAGTTGAGTCTGGCCGCCCTGAGAAGCCAGAAGAGTCAGTTTCAGCTGACATTGAATCAGGCCCTTGGTCGCCGCTACGGGTCTTTGTACTTCACCGGATCCGTACGTGATTTCTGGGATGTTGAAGGGGAAACCAAGCAATATCAGATGGGCTACAACAACCGGTTCCGATCTGTTAGCTATGGCGTTTCTGCAATCCGAACCACGACCCAGGAAGGCGAGGCAGATAATCAGTTTGATCTTTCTTTCACCATGCCTATCGGTGGTGGTTATAGCGGGCAATATATTGATGGCGGCGTTTCACTGGATGATGACGGCTATACATCCAGCCGGGCCGGTATCAATGGCTATGGCGGTGACCGGAACCAGTACAACTACGGTATGCGGGTAACCGACAACGAACAGAACGGTTCCACCGTTGGGGTAAATGGTGAGTACCGTAGCCGCTTTGCTTCTGTAAATGGTTCTTACAGTTACAGCGACGATTATCAGCAGGCCTCTGCCGGTGCACGGGGTGCCTTTGTCGCGCACAAGGATGGCATCACCATGACGCCGCAACACGGCGACACCATGGTGCTTATTGAAGCCAAGGATGCCAAGGGAGCCGGAGTGGTCAGTGCCTCTGGTGTGGAAGTCGATGATTTTGGTTATGCGGTATTACCTTATGTGACCCCTTACCGGATGAATCGAATCACGCTGGACCCCAACGGCATAGACAGAAATGTTGAGCTGAAAGGAACGAGTCGCAAGCTTGCTCCTTACGCCGGCTCAATCACCAAGGCGACATTCGAGACAGAAAAAGGACTGCCGATACTGATAAAAGCACATCGCCGTGATGGCATCAGCCTGCCTTTTGCTGCCCGAGTCTTTGATATGTCTGGCAATGAAGTGGGTGTGGTTGGCCAGAGTAGTGTCATTTTTGTCCGCAGTGAACAGAGACAAGGAATGTTGACGGTGAAGTGGAGTGGGGAGCAATGCAGGTTGACCTATCAACTTGGTGATGCGTCTCCGGAACAGGAGTTCGGTTTTGAAAAAACCAATGCGATTTGTCACTGAGCGCCTTGATAGGCTGGCAGCGTACTGTTTGTCGATCAGTATGTTGTGTTTGCTGAGTATTACAGGTCATGCGGCTTGTTTTGTATCATCCGGATTTAGCGCGCAGGATGTGCGGATGGAATTGGGCCGTGTTCTGATCCAGCCGGACTTGCCCGTGGGGGCGATCATTCAGACGCTGCAAGTGCCGATTACCGCAAAAAACAATGCCGGGTCTTGTAACTTCGGGGGCTTTTCCAGAGGCGAGCTGGTGCGCAATCCTGCCGCTGTCCCCGGGTTTTCGAATGTCTATCAAACGGATGTGCCAGGTGTGGGGATCCGGCTTTACCGGGAAGCGGGTGATATCTCGACCTACTACCCTCACCAGATAAATTTCAGCGGCAACCGGCAGTTAAACCTGATTGGCGGGTACTTCAAAGTGGAGCTGGTGAAGACGGCGGCGGTTACCGGCTCCGGCCCTGTTGGCCCACCGGGATTGTTTTCAACCTATTACCTGGATGGCTCTGGTATTAACCGGCCGGTTCTCACCTCCACGCTGACGGGGCAGGGGATCACGATTGTGACATCATCCTGCCAGGTTGAGGCGGGATCCAAAAACATTGCCGTTAACTTTGGCTCGGTTTCCAACCGTGATTTTAGCGGGGTAGGGTCGAGGGTGAATCCGAGAGATTTCGAGATCCGCATGCGCTGCCAGGGCGGCAATGTCGTCGGCCTGGATCAGGGGCTCATCAAGGTAAGGTTTGATGGAACCCAGGATTCATCAAACATGCCGGGCGTGCTGGCCATAGATGGTGGTCCCGCATCAGCTAGCGGCATTGGTATTCAACTTAACCAGACCCTGGGTGGCACCGAGCAGACGGTTTCACTCGGTGAAGGCGTTGCCCTTGGCCGTACTCCTATTAACGATTCGGCCGAGTTTATCCTGCCCATGCGCGCTTACTATATCCAGACCGAGCTAGGCACCGTGGGCGCTGGAACCGGTAATGGCAGGGCCACATTCACCATTGAGTACCATTAATGGTACTCAATGACATAGCGCATGCTGGCCGGCTTCGCACCAGAAGACGCAATACGCTCCTGAAGGTGGCCTGACTGGCTCTCAACCACAACAGATTGGGCGTGGCTCTCTCCGACAACAGGTTCCAGGTAAGTCTTGGCAATGTGCTGGGCGGCTGATAGCCCCTGATTACCGCAGGAATTTACGACTACCTCTGTATAGCCGGCCTGGCTCTGCGCGGCCGTTTGGCAGGACGCATACACAACCGCTCCCTGGAATGAGATCGTATTGCTGGCCATGGCTGCGGAGGTAGAAAGTGCGAGTAACGCGGCGATCCCTGTGCGGCGTGCAGTGTTCATAGTGCCCCCTTCGATCACTGATTAGTTATTTTGTCTAAGTGCGAAGGTTTACTTCTAGTACTTTTTCATTGGTTTTATGTAGTAATTGTCGTGCTCTTTTACATTTTTGGCACTTAAAGGTGGAAAATGGAGGATGACCGGTTACGGAAGAATGATCAGTCGAGGAGGGAGTGTTTCAGACCCGCCACCGTCTTTGCCATCTGCATCCGCAGCCATGGCACTCTCTCCATGACAGGAAAGAACAGGTCTCGCCCGGTGGATACCGTGCGGCTGTGGGATTGAAACGCCGGTGTCAGCCAGCGGCTCATGCGCTGGTAGAAGCGGATCTGTGGTTCGCGTTGACGATGGTAGTGCGCCCAGGCCTGGGGCCAGGTGTCCGACGCTGCAACGGCCTGGCCGAGAGCCCGGGCATCCAGCAGGGCCATGTTGGCGCCCTGGCCCAATTGCGGGCTCATGGCATGGGCGGCATCGCCAATAATACCCAGCCGGTTTTCCCCCCAGTGATGCATGATCACATCCCGATAGGTGGCGGGTAGCAGTTGTTTCTGGTGTGTCAGGGGCGCCAACAGCGTTTCCAGCTGAGGCCAGAGCATGAGTGCCTCCTGACGCCAGGCGGAAAAATCAAAATCCGGCTGCTGCCATTCGTTCATCTGCGCCACCGGCAGACTCCAGAAAAAACTGGCCAGCGCCTGGTCTGGCTGATCCGGGCGGCAGCCGGTGGGCAGGATACCGGCCATCTGGCCAGCCTGGTGGTAGCGCTGTTGCAGCAGCGGTGCCGCAAACGACGCCACCATGGGCTGCATGGCCCACATGGCTCCCCAGGGGTAAAAGCCGGTCATAGCGGGTCCAGGCGGCCGGGCGAAGATGGCTGTGGCTGCCGTTGGCAATCAATACCGCATCAAAGGACAGCCGGCAGGGCTCGCCTGCCTGCTCGGCGATCACGGTGGCGCGATCCGCCATGGTGTCCACGGCACTGACCGTGCAGCCCATCCGTCGTTGGTGTGGCAGTGTCTGCAGGTGCTGGTCCAATAGATGACAGAGGCTGGCGCGATGCACGCCCAGGCCGTGGCTGTGAGTGTCCAGGCTGCGGTAGGCGGTGTTCATGATGCGCCGATCGTCGCGGGTGTGGCCGACCAGCGCATCGATGCGGGCGCCGTAACCGAGCATCGCGTGATAGAGGCCCATTTCCTGAAGCACTGCCAGCCCGCTGGGCTGCAATAGCAGCCCGGCACCGACTGGCGTTAGTGCCTCAGCCCGTTCTATCAGGGTAATGCGGTGGCCTTGCCCGGCGAGCAGGGCGGCCGTGGCCAGGCCGGCGGTGCCGGCGCCGATAATGGCGATGGTTTGTGGTTGCACAGATGGGTATCCCTTCCCCGAAAAAGCCAGCCCATGCTAGCAGGCCAGCTCGATATGGTTGGGGACGGGGTCAAAAAAACGGGCCGCAAAGGCGGCCCGTAGCGTACTGAATGAAGCGTGTCTTGTTACTTCTCCACAAACGCTCGCTCGATCACATACTCACCCAGCTCGCCGCCGCGGGTTTCCTTGAAGCCCCAGCCATCGAGAATCGCCTGGGTATCCTTGAGCATGGCGGGACTGCCGCACAGCATGAAGCGATCGTTCTCCAGGCTCGGCGTGGGCAGGCCGAGATCCGCGAAGATCTTGCCGCTGGTCATCAGGTCGGTGAGCCGGCCCTGGTTGCGGAACGGTTCGCGGGTCACCGTCGGGTAGTAGAGCAGCTTGCCTTTGACGAATTCACCGAAGAATTCGTTGTTGGGCAGCTCGCTCTGAATGGTGTCCTGATAGGCCAGCTCGGACACATGGCGCACCCCGTGGGTGAGAATCACCCGGTCGTACTGGTCGTAGACCTCCGGGTCCTTGATGATGCTCATGAACGGCGCCAGACCGGTGCCGGTGGACAACAGCCACAGGTTCTTGCCCGGCAGCAGGTGGTCGGCTACCAGGGTGCCGGTGGGCTTGCGGCTCACATAGATCTTGTCACCCGGCTGGATGTTCTGCAGCTGGGAGGTGAGCGGGCCGTCCGGCACCTTGATGCTGAAGAACTCCAGTTCTTCCTCATAGTTGGCGCTGGCGATGGAGTAGGCACGCAACAGCGGGCGGCCGTTGTCCTGTTCCAGGCCGATCATGGTGAAGTGGCCATTCTTGAAACGGAAACCCGGGTCCCGGCTGGTGGTGAAGCTGAACAGGGTGTCGTTCCAGTGGCGCACGCTGGTGACGGTTTCAGTATTCAAATTAGACATAATTAATTCAGCGCTTATTCCAAAACTCCAGATGATGGAAATTTAATCGAAATGGGTTTATCGGTAAAATGGGTAATTCCGATGTATTATATCGGCATTAACGATATAGGAGTCTGATTCGACTGTAGGGAGCCCCCGTGAAATTTACTCTGCGACAGCTACAGGTGTTCCTGGCCACGGCGCACCACGAGAACATCAGCAAGGCGGCGGAGAGTCTGAGCATGAGCCAGTCCGCCGCGTCCGGGGCGCTCAAGGAGCTGGAATCCCTGTACGATCTGAAGTTCTTCGAGCGGGCCGGCAAGCGCCTCAAGCTCAATGAGCTGGGGCGCCAGTTCTGGCCGCGAGCTGAGGCGTTACTGGCCCAGGCCCGGGATCTGGAGGCGGACCTGCTCTCGCACCGGGATCTGGGGCGTCTCAATGTGGGCGCCACCCTGACCATCGGCAATTATCTGGCGGTGGGCATCATGGCCGATTACATGGCCGAACAGCCCGGCGCCCGGGTGCATCTGGAGGTGGCCAACACCCGAACCATCGTGGAGCGTGTGCTGGCGTTCGAG
Source organism: Alcanivorax sp. IL2 (assembly GCF_047495475.1). Lineage (NCBI taxonomy): Bacteria > Pseudomonadati > Pseudomonadota > Gammaproteobacteria > Oceanospirillales > Alcanivoracaceae > Alcanivorax > Alcanivorax sp. IL2. The sequence continues at coordinate 748,777 of NZ_CP179932.1, forward strand.
CTGGATCTGGGGCTGATTGAAGGTGAGCTGAACCACCCAGATCTGGAGTTATTGCCCTGGCGGGAGGACGAGCTGGTGGTGTTCTGTAGCCCGAATCATGCCCTTGCCGGTAAGGAAGCACTTACCGACGAAGACTTGCGGGCGGCCCACTGGATTGTCCGCGAATCTGGCTCCGGCACCCGGCAGACCTTTGAACGTGGCCTGCATGGCCTGGTGCCGGAGTTGGATCTGGCCCTGGAGCTGGAGCATACCGAGGCGATCAAGCGGGCGGTGGAAGCCGGGCTGGGCATCAGTTGCCTGTCGCGGGTGTGTCTGCGTGAGGCCTTCAAGCGCGGGTCGCTGGTGGAATTGCCGGTGCCCCAGCGGGATTTCAGTCGTGATTTCTACTTTGTGCTGCATCGTCAGAAATACCGCAGCCCGGGCATTGAGAGGTGGCTGGAATTATGTCGCGCTTCCGCCGGATAACCGGTTACAGCCTGATCGGGCTGGCACTACTGCTGGTTCTCGGGTTGCTGCTGCCGGAGGGACGGCAAGTTCCCGTGCAGGGCGCCGATAGCAAAGACTGGCATCCGCAGACGTTCTGGTATCACCCCTGGGGCCAGTCCGGAGTGCACAAGGGCGTGGATATTTTTGCCCCCAGCGGCACGCCGGTGTTGGCCAGTAGTGGCGGTCTGGTGCTATTTCGCGGCGAACTGGCTCGGGGCGGCAAGGTCGTTCTGCTGCTCGGCCCCCGCTGGCGGCTTCACTATTATGCGCATCTGGCAGACATAGCCGAGACCGGGCCCTGGTTATGGGCCGGGGAACCGGTGGGCTCCGTGGGCAGTACTGGCAATGCGACAGGTAAGCCGCCCCATCTGCATTATTCGCTGGTCAGCATGCTGCCGCTGGTGTGGCTGGCAGATGGTGCTCCGCAGGGCTGGAAGAAGATGTTCTACCTCAACCCACTGATGCATTTCGATGTTCAATAAGGAGTTGCCGTGAAACAGGAGTGGCAGGCCTTCTGGCTGGCCCTGGGCTTTCTGACCCGGATTCCCATGCCGGTGAAGATCGACTATTCACAGACGTTGATGAACCGCTCAAGCCTGTATTTTCCGTTGGTGGGGCTGTTGCTGGGCGGTCTTTATGCGGCCCTTTTTACGGGCCTGGCCGCGTTCTGGAGCCTGCCGGTCTGTATCGGTCTGGTGTTGGCCTTCCATCTCTGGATTACCGGTGCCTTCCACGAGGATGGCCTGGCGGACAGCATGGATGCCCTGGGCGGTGGCTACACGGTGGCGTGGCGGCTGGAGATCATGAAGGACAGTCGTATCGGCACTTATGGTGCGGTGGCGCTGGTAGTGGCGCTGGGCCTGAAAGCGGTATTGCTGATGGATGCCGAGCCGGTCTGGCTGGCCCTGCTGGTGACGCCCGCCATCGGGCGGCTGACGCCCTTGCTGCTGATGCGTTTTCTGCCCTACGTGACCGACCCGGATACCAGTAAAAGCAAACCGGTGGCGGAAGCCTTCAGCGGACAAAGGCTGCTACTGGCCACACTCTTCACCGTGGTTGTGGCGCTGTTGTTTTCGGTGTGGCTGCCAGCCTTGCTGGCGGTGGGGGTGGTTGCGTTGCTGTGGGGCGCCAGCCTGAAGCGGCAGCTTGGTGGTTATACCGGGGATGCATTGGGGGCCAGCGTGGTGTTTACCGAGTTGGTGTTCCTGTTGGGCCTGACTTTGTAGGGTGGATTAGCCGCAGGCGTAATCCACCCTGCGTTTTCATCAGGGGTTCAGGTATTCATCGCGCACAATGCCATCGAGTTTTTCATAGGGAATCGTCAACTCCGGCTGCCCCATGGCGTAAGGGGCAATGTGGTAGACATTGTAGTGCAGCACCAGGCCGCCCTTGCCGAAGTAGACATTGTCGGTGCGATCGAAGGGCCAGCTGTCGCGAAAGGTCTGGTCCAGCTTTTCCTTGTCCAGCCATTGCTGGTGCTGGTTTCGGGCCAGCTCCCAGAACGCCTGTTGTTTACCGGGTTCCAGCAGGTCAGCAAGGGCCAGTTTTTGCTTGCGTGCCAGGTCCCAGTGAAAGTACTGCACGCCGGGCTGGCCATGGGCGCCACCGGTGTATTCGTAGCTGTCCATGCGCAGGGTGAGCAGGTCGCCCCGGCGGGTCTGGCGCTTGATGGTGGCATTCAGCTCCCAGCCTTGTTGGGACGCCATGGCCATGTCTGACGCATCGGCGAGGAAGGCATCTACCAGGCTTTCGATGGTGCCGTCATGGGGAGTGCTACCCTGGTTCTGAACGAGCATGCCGGCAAGTTGGGTGGTGATCGCGTCGTTGAGGGTCGGCTGGTTTTCAAAGGTTGGCCAGGCCAGATCCACTTTCGGGCAGCCGTCGCCCTGGCATTGTTCATCCGTTTTTTCCAGGGTATGGAGAACGCGCACCAGCTCACCGGTATGCCCCTGCCCGTCACCAGACTGTGGGTCGGCGGTGCCCTGCTGCGCGCCAGCCGGGTCGGTATCCTGATTGTTGTTATCACAACCTGCCAGCAGTGCGGCTGCGAGCAGGAACACAAATGTCATGCGCATGAGATAGCCTTTCGGAAAATTCGGGATGCGGGCATTTAACGGCAGGCGCCTTGCCTTTTGCAACCATGGACCTGGCAGGCTACTGAAAAACCCGTTGCATGCTCAGCGTGGCCTGAAGTGTGCAGCTGTTGTGTCTTGTCTTGACGGGCAGGGTGGCTCCCTTTCCTAGAGACAAGGCGCAGCAGATGTACGCTTCAGGCCGCGCCCTTCGGGTCTTCCAGGCTGGCCCGTACTCGTCGTTGCCGTTCTTTGAAGGTAGAAGGATCGACAGGCAACCAGCATGCCATCAAAATTGCGCCCTCTGTGCCCTGCGGGTATAGATTACGAGCCAGCCTGAAAGACTGAGCACGCAACGGGTTTTTCAGTAGCCTGCTATGCTGGCCGGGCTTACTGACACTGTTATTGATGGGAGAAATGCAATGAGCTTCTGGACGGTTTACCTTTCCGGGGAAATCCACACCGATTGGCGCGAGCGGATCATTCAGGGGTGTGCCGAGAAAGAACTGGATATCGAATTTAGCGGTCCGGTGACCGATCACGAAGCCAGCGACAAGGTGGGAGTGAATATTCTCGGCGCGGAAGAAAAGCGCTTCTGGGAAGACCGCCTGGGTGCCGGAATCAACGGCATCCGAACTCGCAAGCTGATCGATGAGGCAGATCTGGTTATTGTCCGTTTCGGCCCCAAATACAAGCAGTGGAATGCGGCCTTTGATGCGGGTTACACCGCTGCTCTGGGCACGCCCATGATCATTCTTCACGATGAAGAACACGACCATCCCCTCAAGGAAGTGGATGCCGCCGCCGATGCCGTGGCGCGCACTCCCGAGCAGGTGGTGGAGATGCTGGTTTACATCCTCAACGCCTGACGGGGCGCGGGGTCAGAGCTTCCTGGCAATGGTCAGTTCGGGCCCCGTTTTACCCCATTTTTCATCTCCTCAGGAGCATTTCCTGTGTTCTGCTTGTCCTATCGGATGACAGGCATTAACAGGCAATACTAAGGAGTGCTCCGATGACACACCGTTTACTCGCCGCCGCCGCATTCATGTTGGTAACCACGGCCACCTCCTGGGCGGACACCCAAGGGGTGCCCAATGTGAAGACCCCGGACCCGGATAAAGTCGCCGTGCAGATGGAAGACACCCTGGAGGATATTCAGGAATTCACGGTGGAACAGAAAAACGATGCCATGCGCACTGCCCGCCATGCGCTGGATGATCTGGATCGGCAGATCACGCTGCTGCAGAGCGAAATTGACAGCGGCTGGAAAGAGCTTTCCCAGCAGGCCCGCCTGGACAAACAGTCCGCCATGGCAGCCCTGAAAGAGCAACGCGCGGAGCTGGAAACCCGTTACCAGGCATTGCAGCAGGCCGGTGCGGATAACTGGGAAGCTGCCAAGGCGAAATTTTCCCAAGGTTGGGAAGCCGCCAAACAGAGCTGGCAGGCGTTGAATGCGCCCGTGGCTGAAGGCACGGATAATCCTGAGTAAAACTGAGGGCCGTGCAGCACACAAGGAGGAGCTGGCATGCTGACGTTGATTCCGTTCGAGGATGACCGGGTGGTTGGGGCAAGAATTTCCGGCAAGATCACTCGCCCGGAATTCGATGCGGTGGCAGAGGCTCTGGAAGCGGCGCTGGCGAAACACGACAAGGTGCGCTTCTATGCGGAAATGGAGACCTTTGGTGGTGTCGCCATGGATGCTCTGTTCCAGGACCTGAAGTTCGGTTTGCGTCACTGGCAACAGTTCGAGCGTGAGGCCGTGGTCACCGATCGGGACTGGATGCGGCGTCTGGCGCTGCTGGCCGACAAGCTGTTGCCTTCCATCGACGTAAAGGTTTTTGCCGGTGATGATGTGGACAGTGCCAGGGCATGGATCTGCGCGGACTGATCGCACCATTTTGTTGCCGCACCCGCAGATAAAAAAGAAGGGCCATCCGGCCCTTCGTTGATTTCTCCTTCCTGTGCATCCGGCAGGCGCACCTGCAGGTCCTCGAATTCGTCCAGCGCCTGGCGCCAGTCCATACGGGGCCGGGTCTGTTCCCTGGCGGTTTGATGAGCGCCGCCCTTGCGCATCAGTGGATCCATTGCCGCCCAGTTGCGCAGCGGTTTGGGGCCTTTTGCCATTGCCGTTTTCCTTTTTAAGTCAGACAGTTGCTGTCTGGTAGTGGAAATCCTCCCGTATCAGTCTGGCTGCATCTGGAAGGCGGCGCGATATTACGCCGCGGCTGCGCGATTCACTAGCGTCGGCAGATAAAAAAAGCGTTATAAATAATGGCTGACAGGGTTGTCAGCCGCTTGCCGCCCGAGGCCGCCGTGGCGGGCCATCCGGGCCGAGGATTTTTGGCCTGTGAGGGAGGTGGTACCGGTCTTCGGTTATGGGGATACTGGACGTTCCCGGCCGACAGGCCACGCCTGGCCACTATCTACCGCCGGGCCGACCAAGGAAGAGGATAGCCAATGACAGGGGTGTCACCGGCAGAGCGGCGCAGGATCAGTCTGACGGCAATCGGCGAGTTTCTGCTGGTAGTCTTGTTTGTTGTCAGCCTGCCGGTGCTGTTTATCTGGACCCTGTGGTTGTTCTGGGCTGTGCTGGCCGCCGCCCTTGTAGTGGGTTTGCTGGTGCGCGGTCTGGCATTGCTGTTAATGGGGACGGAGCGTCGTGGCCATACCCTGGCGACCCTGATTGTTACCTTCAGCCTTCTCACTATCGCCGTTGCCTTCCCCATTTACTACCTGATCTACAAGGTAGAGGCGGACCCGCCTCTGTTACCCAATGTGGTGCTCACCAATGGAGAAAAGACGGTAGTTTTCCAGGGTATGGTTCATGTGGGCATGGAAAGTTTCTTTAAATCCGTGGTCTATGACCTGGAATCCGCCATGCAGTCCGGCTATCGACTCTACTACGAAGGCATTCAGTCTTCGCCGGGGGAGGGGGACGATTGGTACAACGCCAATCAGGCTGGTGGCGGTGACCTGGCGGAGCATTTCAAGGCATTGGCGGATGCTTGTGGTGTGACGTTTCAGATGGACTATTTCTCGCTGATGGAGGAGTCCGCCCGGCGCAATCCTGGCCGTCATGTGGTGGCCGACGTGACGACCCTGGATATGAAGCAGGAATACCAGCGTCTGATCATGAACGATCCGGAATTCGATGAACGCATGCGCCGCCGCGGCAAGCTCCCCACGCCTCGCCCACCGAATCTGGTGGACCGTCTTCTGGACTGGCATGGTCAGGCCAACGATTCCCAGCGGGAACTGATCGGTGTGCTGTGCCGGGGTTTTATTTCCATTGCGCTTGATGAAGATAATATCCGTGACCGGGATCTGGACAAGGTGGTGCTGGATTTCCGCAATCGCAAGCTGGTGGAGCGGCTGCTGGCAGATCCGGCAAACAAGATCTACATCACCTATGGCGCGGCGCACCTTCCCGGCGTAGTTGCCTTGCTTCGCGAACAGGATCCCGACTGGCAGATTCTCTCGGTAAAATGGGTGCGGGGGCTGGCGACGCCGGAAAACTGGGAGGGTTCCCTGGATATTCCGTTACTACCGGTACAGGCGGATAGTGGCAGCAATTAAGCACGCTCAGATATCTGCGTAATCCTGCCCGCCCTTGAGCCAGCGACGCAGTAGCGGCTCCACGCTTGCCGGGCAACGTTGCAACAGACTGTCTGCCACGTCCCGGGCGGGCTCCATCAGCGCTTCATCGCGCATCAGATCAGCAATGCGAAAGGCCATATCGCCGGTCTGGCGGGTGCCCAGCCACTCGCCGGGACCGCGCAATTTCAGATCTTCCTCGGCAATCACAAAGCCGTCGGTGGTGTCGCGCATCACTGCCAGGCGTCGTTTGGCGGTGAGCGACAGGGGCGTCTGGTAGAGCAGCAGGCAATAACTTTGCTCGCCGCCCCGGCCCACTCGACCACGCAGCTGATGGAGCTGGGCAAGGCCCAGCCGTTCCGCATTTTCCATCACCATCAGGGTGGCGTTGGGCACATCCACGCCCACCTCGATGACGGTGGTGGCCACCAGTAGTTGGGCCTCGCCACTGGCAAAACGGGCCATGCGTTCGGCCTTTTCCTTTGCCTTCATGCGGCCGTGTACCAGCTCCACGGTGAGATCGGGCAGGGCGGCCTGCAGCTCTGTGAATGACGCTTCCGCCGCCCTGGCCTGAATTTCCTCGGACTCCTCAATCAGCGGGCATACCCAGTAGGCTTGCGTACCCTGCTGGCAGGCGTCGTTGATGCGCTCGATCACCTGGGGGCGGCGCCCTTCCGGCAGCACCAGGGTGTCGATGGGTTTACGCCCGGGGGGCATTTCATCGATCACCGAGGTATCCAGATCACCGTAGACGCTCATGGCCAGGGTACGGGGGATCGGCGTGGCGGTGAGCACCAGTTGGTGGGGCACCTGGATGCCATGGCGGGTATCGAAGCGGCCTTTTTCGCGCAGGGCCAGGCGCTGTTGCACGCCGAAGCGGTGCTGTTCATCGATGATGGTCAGGCCCAGGCGATGGAACTGCACCGCCTCCTGGAACAGGGCATGGGTACCCACCACGATAGGGGCGCGGCCATCAGCCAGCGCCGCCTGGGTGTCCCGGCGGGCCTTGGCCCCCAGGCTGCCAGCCAGCCAGTGCACCTCAATGCCCAGCGGCGCCAGCCAGTGGTGGAAGTTGTCCCGATGCTGCTCGGCGAGCAGTTCCGTGGGCGCCATCAGCGCCACCTGGTAGCCGGATTCAATAGCGGCCAGCGCTGCAGCCGCGGCGACCAGGGTCTTACCCGAGCCCACATCCCCCTGTACCAGTCGTAGCATGGGGTGGGGCTGGCCCATATCGCCAAGCAACTCTCCAATCACCCGCTGCTGGGCCCCGGTGAGGGTGAAGGGCAGGCTGGCCTGTAGTTGTTGGAATAAATCATCCGCGTGCAGGCGCGGGGCGTGGAAGGCTTTCTGACCCGCCCGTTTCTGCAGCATGCCCAGCTGGTGGGCCACCATCTCTTCCATGACCAGTCGCTTTACTGCCGGGTGCTTGCCGTCCAGCAGCAGGTTGACCGGATCATCCGGGCGCGGGTTGTGCAGCTTGCTCAGCGCGTCGGTGAGTGACGGCAGGCCGCGTTGATCCAGCAGCTCCCCGGGGATCAGTTCCGCCGGCGGGTGACCCTGCAGGTACTGCAGGGCCTGACCGGCCAGGTTGCGCAGCAGTTTCTGGCTGACACCTTCGGTGGTGGGATAAACAGGAGTCAGTGCTTTTTCCAGCGGAGGCAGGCTGGTGCCGATTTGGTATTCGGGGTGATAAAACTCCAGCCCGGCGGCCCCGGGGCGCGGTTCGCCATACACGCGAATGGGCTTGCCCCGTTCCATGTTGTTCTTCTGCGCGGCGCTGAAATGATAAAAGCGCAGGGTCACCATGCCGGTGCCATCGGCCACCTTGCACAGCAACGAGCGCCGGCGCCCGAATACCACATCCGCCGCCATCACTTCGCCTTCGATGACCACCCCGGTTTCCGGGCGCAGGCTGCCGATGGGGGTAATCCGGGTGCGGTCTTCGTAGCGGAACGGCAGATGGAACAGCACATCCTCCAGGTTGTGCAGGCCCAGCTTGGCCAGCCGTTCGGCAGCAGCGGGCCCGACGCCTTTCAGGCGGGTGATGGGTAGGGATGCGAGATTGTCACCGGACATCAGTCAGCCGTTGATTCCTGTGCGAGTAACGAGGTTCGAGTTGCGAAAAGCAAAAAGCGGTTCGGGTTTTCGCAACTCGAACCTCGCTTCTCGTTCCTTATCAGCCGGCCAGTCCTTCCTTTGGCACCGCCTGGCGTAGCACCTCGATGGCTTTCGGCCGCGGGAAGCTGTCCCGCCAGATCAGGGCGATGGTGCGCGCCGGAACCGGGGCCTTGAAAGGGCGCACCGCGAAAGTGGCCTTGTCATAGCCATGCTGGTGGAGCGCCGAGTTGGGCAGCACGGTGATGCCCAGGCCACTGGCCACCATATGGCGGAGGGTTTCCAGGGAGCCACCTTCAATTTGTACCAGATTGCGTTGTCGCTGGGAGTCGATGGCCGGGCACAGCTCCAGCACCTGATCGCGGAAGCAATGGCCTTCGCCCAGCAGCAGCAAGGTTTCGTCGAGCAGTTGATCCGGCGCGATTTCCGTCTGGCTGGTCCAGGGGTGATCGCCGGGCAACAGCACCGAGAAAGATTCCTCATACATGCGTGCCCGTACCAGCCCGCCGCCGGAGAAGGGCAGCGCGACGATAATGGCATCCAGGTCGCCTTGTTCCAGCTTGCGACGCAGCACGTGGGTGTAGTTTTCTTCGATGAACAGGGGCATTTCCGGGGCCGCGGCGCGAACCTTTGGCACCATGGTGGGGAACAGATAGGGGGCCACAGTAAAAATGGCGCCTACCCGTAGTGGCGACCCCAGTTGATCCTGCTGGCTCATGGCCATCTGCGTCAGCAGGTCTGCCTGTTCCAGAACCCGTTGGGCCTGGGCGACAATGGGCCCCGCCTGGGGTGTCACCACCACTTCCCGAGGGCGGCGTTCGAACAGCGGCATGCCGAGCTGGTCTTCCAGCTTCTTGATGGCTGCACTGAGGGTGGGCTGGCTCACGTTGCAGGCCTGGGCGGCGTGGCCGAAATGGCGCTCCCGGGCCAGGGCGACGAGATAGCGTAGTTCTGTTAATGTCATGGCACTGATTCGCTTATCCAATTACTGCTCATTGTGCCTAGAAAAAAAGGCAGTGAATAGTTAACAGTGAATAGTTAATAGCGTGCGAGAAAGGCTAGGGGAGTGCGGTCATGGGAGATGCGTGTGAACCTGGGATTAAGGGTGTCTTTCGCTGTTAACTATTCATTATTAACTATTAACTGGTTGTGCATTTATGTCCCACATTCTGATTGCCGGCCTGGGTGACCTGGGCACCGGCCTGGCGGAGCAATTTCTGGCCGAGGGTCACCGGGTCAGCGCCATTCGACGGGGCAGCCGCTGTCCCGCCGGTGTGGAGCTATACAGCCAGGATTTGCTTGCAGGCGCCGCCATGCTGCCACCGGACCCGGTGGATCTGGTCATTATCATCATGACGCCGTCTGAATACAGCGAGGAAGGGTATCTGAAGGCCTACGTGCGGGCGCCGCAGACCCTGCTGGATGCCCTGGCGGCCCAGCAGCCGCTGCCGCCGGTGGTGTTCGTCTCCAGCACGGCGGTCTTTGGTGACGTTGAAGGCGACGTGGACGAGCTGACGCCGCCAAAGCCGTCTCGCTACAACGGCAAGGTGCTGCTGGCCGCGGAAGAGGAGCTCAGCATCCGCTCCCATTGCACAGTGGTGCGCTTCTCCGGCATCTACGGGCCGGGTCGTTATCGTCAGATCGACAAGGCGGCGCGCCTCGCCCGGGGGGAGGAGGCACTGCCTCGCGCCCAGTGGACCAATCGCATTCATCGTGACGATTGTGTGGGCTTGCTGAAGCAGGTCGCCGATGGCTGGTTGGCGGGACAGGACATGCCGCCGTTGGTGATCGGTACCGACAACGTGGGCGGACGCAATCTGGACGTGCTGCAATGGTTGGCTCAGCAACAGGGGCTGACTCTGGCGGTGCCCGATGACGCGCCTGCTGGCAAGCGGATCCGCAGCCAGTACATTCGCCAGGGGCATTACACCCTGCGCTATCCGGGTTATCAGGATGGGTACAGCCAAGTGCTGGCGGAAAAAGAGTGGCAGGTTAAACGTTGAAAATGGAAAACCGCGTAGGTTGGGTTGAGTGCAGCGAAACCCAACAATGCCGGGCGTTTGACCGATATCTGGTTGTGATGTTGGGTTTCGCAGAGCTCAACCCAACCTACGCCGCCCTGATCAGCCGATAAACGGCGCGATCCATCAAAACCGGGGGAAAGTGCTCAAATGATCGGTAACCAGTTGAATTTAGAGTTTATTTTTAACTTTTAACTATTAACTATTCACTGTTAACTATTCACTGCCTCTAAAGCGGACTTGCCTCCCGCGCACGCGCTAGTAAAGTGTGCGCCTCAATTTTTTCTGTGGCGGGCCCTGGGCCCGCAAAAGCCCGTGGTGGGCGCGATGGAGTGAAGCGAATGAGCACACCGGTTGCCGTGGTAATGGGCTCCCAGTCCGATTGGGAAACCATGAAAGAAGCCTGTGACGCCCTGACCCAGTTCGGTGTGGGCTGGAAGGCGGAAGTGGTGTCTGCCCACCGGACCCCCCAGCGCATGTATGACTTCGCCAAAAGCGCCCACGACAATGGCTATCAGGTAATCATTGCCGGCGCCGGTGGCGCCGCTCACCTGCCCGGCATGATTGCGTCCCTGACTCCGCTGCCGGTGCTGGGCGTGCCGGTGAAAAGCCGCACCCTGTCCGGCTGGGACAGCCTGCTGTCCATCGTGCAGATGCCCAAGGGCGTGGCCGTGGGCACCCTGGCCATCGGCGCCGCTGGCGCCTGGAATGCGGGCCTGCTGGCGGCGCAGATGCTGGCCGCCGGCAACCCGGAGCAGTTGCAGAAGATCGCCGACTGGAAAGCGTCCCGTGCCGACGATGTGCTGGCCAACGCCGAGCTGGGTGAAGGCTGATGAATCGTGTACTCGTTCTCGGTGGTGGCCAGCTCGGCCTGATGATGGCGGAAGCAGCGGCGCGTCTGGGCCTGGTGGTGGATCGTTACGATCCGGAGCGGGCCCTGCTGCTGCCCGGCACCTCGGATCTGGCCGTGCCGATCAGCTGGGAAGAATGCCAGGAGCGCTATCCGGTGATCACCGTGGAGCGCGAAGCCTTTCCGGAAGCCGGCCTGTCCGCGGATCTGGCAAAAAGCGACCGTTGTGTGGCGCGCGGAGCACTTGAGGTGATTCCCGATCGCTTCACCCAGAAAACCATGCTCGACAAGCTGGGCATTCCCACTGCTCCCTGGGTGACCCTGGATCGGCCGGAAGATCTGGCTGCGGCCGTAGAAAAGTTTGGCGGCGTTGTGGTCAAGGCCCGTACCGGCGGTTATGACGGGCGAGGAACCTGGATCATTGGCGAAGGCGGTGATCTGAGTGCGGTGCCTGCCAGCGAGCTGGCTGGCAAGGCCATCATCGAACAGAAAATCCCTTTTCGCCGCGAGCTGTCCATTGTCGGTGCCCGCAGTACCAGCGGCGAAACCCTGTTCTATCCGCTCACCCGCAATTGGCATGTGGACGGCATCCTGCGCCTGAGCCTGGCGCCGGCCAACGCCTGCGCAGAGCTGCAGAAGCCCGCGGAGCAGATGCTCAAGGGCATCATGGAAGAGTTGGACTATGCCGGTGTGATGGCGGTGGAATTTTTCGAAACCGATGGCCAGCTGATGGTCAACGAAATTGCCCCGCGTGTGCACAATTCCGGCCACTGGACCCACGAAGGCGCGGACTGGTCCCAGTTCGACCTGCACGTCCACGCCCTGGCCGGGGTGCCCTTGCACGCGCTGAACGTGCATGGCCCCACTGCCATGGTGAACCTGATCGGTACCCCCTTTGAAAGCGCCTGGTTGCAGCACCCGGGTGTGGTGCACTGGTACGGCAAGGGCGTGCGCCCGGGGCGCAAGCTGGGCCACGCCAATCTGGTGGCGGACAGCCTGGAAGGTCTGCGCGCCGGTCTGGATGCCTGGGCAGATGTGCTGCCGGAGGGCTATCAGGCCGTCCTGGATTCCGAATTGGCGCTGGGGTGAGTTGCAAAAGTTCAACGTGAAACTTGCAACTCCTCCGACCCCTTCACGTTCCCGCTTTCCCCCAATCGGTTACACTGGATCCTGACTTTGAGACAGGAATCCGGATGTGGCCTTGCCGCTTGCCATGACACGTTATCGACGACTGATCCTGCTGGCCGTGGTGCTGGTGACAGTGCTGTTATTGGTAGAACTCACCGGGCTGCGTGAGCAGTTCTCCCTGCCTGCCTTGCGGGCGTTACTGGAAGCCAACCTGGCGGCGGGGGTCCTGCTTTTTGTGTTGGCGTTTGCCATCGGTAACCTGATTCAGTTGCCGGGCTGGCCGTTTCTGGCGGCGGCGATACTGGCCTTGGGTACGGTGGCCGGCGGGCTGGTGACGTATGTGGCGGCCTGCGTATCCTGCCTGGTGACCTTTCAGGTGGTGCAAGGCGTGGGCGGCAGTGCCCTGCGCGATATCGACAAGCCCCTGGCCAGAAAGATTCTCGCCCGCCTGGACCGACACCCGGTACGCAGCGTGGTGTTGCTGCGGCTGCTGTTCCAGACCATGCCTGCCCTGAACTACACCCTGGCATTGAGCGGGGTAAGGCGCCGCGATTATCTGCTTGGCTCGCTGCTTGGCCTGCCGCTCCCGCTGCTGGTGTACTGCTTTTTCTTCGATCGTATCGCCCGGGTGCTGCAACTGGCTTGAGACTAGTGGCGCAGCAGGGCACTCAGGCTGTCCACGGCTTCGGCCCAGTCCGCGTCATCGCGTATGGCATCAGCCAGAAAGCGTGCCTGAGAATCGTTCCAGAACGGCGCCTGATGTAGATGCATGCTGTCTTTCAGGGTGCCGGCGTACTGATGGATGAAGTCTTCGATGGCCGCATCGCTGTTATCCAGGCCAAGCTGGGCAAACAGGGTGGGTAGGTCGTGGGTTGCGGTGTCCATATCGCAGTCCCTCCGGGTCGGATGACGTTATATCCAGATGGTGCGCTTTTGGGGCGCTGTTGTCTTCCCCTTGAGGCGTAGAGATTGGTAACAAAAACGCCCGCGAGTAGCGGGCGTGTTGCATGGTGAATGCGGCCTGTTGCGGCGGTTATGCAATATCCATGATGCCGTCCATTTCCACCCCGGCGCCCTTGGGCAGGGCGGCCACGCCGATGGCGGCCCGAGCGGGATAGGGTTGTTTGAAGTGGCGGGCCATTACCTCGTTGACCAGGGCAAAGTGGCTCAGATCGGTGAGGAAAATATTCAGTTTGACGATGTCCTGCAGGGTGCCGCCGGCGGCTTCGCAGACGGCGGTCAGGTTGCTGAATACCTGTTCGATCTGCGTTTCCATATCCCCGTCCACCAACTCCATGGTGTCAGGAACCAACGGAATCTGGCCGGACAGGTAAACGGTGGCGCCTGCCTTGATGGCCTGGGAATAGGTGCCAATGGCTTGAGGCGCCTTGTCGGTGCTGATAACGGAATGGTTGGACATGGTCGGTTCTTCACTTGGTTGAGCTGTCAGCGCCGCAGCGCTGGCAAGCGGAAATCAGGAAAGGCGCTATGCTTGCACGCAGCAGGCCCGCACGCAACATGGGAGGTTCCTCCCTGTTTGTAGGAGCGTCGCTGGCGGCGCGATAACGACCCTCTGGAAAGATCGATTTACCACAGAGGACACAGAGCTCACTGAGAAAAAGAAGGGTTTTCTCTCTGTCTCAGTGCCCTCTGTGGTGACAATGCTGTTGATCCGGGTTGGGTTTATCGCCGCGAGCGGCGCTCCTACGAGGCGACGGGTGGCGTGCTATTAAAGCCGGTGAATGCGGACGATGCTGTCCAGCGTGCGTAGCTTCTTGATGATGCGGGCCAGGTGGATGCGGTCTTTTACCGTCATGGTCACGTTGAGGGAGGTGAGCGTCGGGTCCTTCTCTGCCATGTCGATGGTGTCGATGTTGGAGCCCAGTTCGGAAACGCTGTTGGCCAGGGTAGCCAGCACGCCGCGCTTGTTGATCAGCTCGATGCGCAGGGCGGCGGTGAACTCCTGCTCGACCTGTTTATCCCAGCTCAGGGCGATGCATTTTTCCGGGGCGTTGCGCATTTCCGCCAGCAGGTTCTTGCAGGTGTCCCGGTGGACCACGATGCCGCGGCCGGCGCTCAGGTGGCCGATGATGGTATCGCCGGGCAGCGGCAGGCAGCACTTGGCATAGCTGACCATCAGGCCTTCGCTGCCGCGGATGGCCAGCGGGCGGCGGTCGTCTTCGTGCTGGCGTTCGTCGTCATCGCGGGCGCCGGCCAGTTTGCGGGCCACCAGCGGTGCCAGGCGGTTGCCCATGCCGATATCTTCCAGCAGGTCGTCCAGTTCCACGTAGCCGTTGCCGGCCAGCTCGCTCACCACCCGCTCGATGGGCAGCTCGTCCATGCCGATGTCATAGGAATGCAGGGCCTTTTCCAGTAGCCGTTCGCCCAGCTCCACCGCGTCTTCACGACGCTGGTGCTTGAGGAAATGGCGAATGTTGGTGCGGGCCTTGCCGGTGACCACGAAGTTGAGCCAGGCCGGGTTGGGGGTGGCATTGGGGGCGGTGATGATTTTTACCGTCTGGCCGGATTCCAGAGGCGTGGAAAGTGCCGCCAGTTTGCCGTCGATGCGGGCGGCCACGCACTGATTGCCCACCTTGGTATGCACCGCATAGGCAAAGTCCACCGCGGTGGCGCCGCCGGGCAGTTCCTTGATGTCGCCCTTGGGGGTGAACACATAGGCCTCGTCCGGGAACAGATCCACCTTTACGTTCTCGATGAACTCCATGGAGTTGCCGGCTTTTTGCTGCAGCTCAAGCAGCCGCTGCATCCAGCTCTGGGTGCGGCTGTGGGTGGGTGAGCCGGGCTCGTCCTCGGCCTTGTACAGCCAGTGGGCGGCGATGCCGTTGTTGGCCATGGCCTCCATTTCCTCGGTGCGGATCTGCATTTCCAGGGGAATGCCGGAGCGCGCCTTGAGGGTGGTATGCAGGGACTGGTAGCCGTTGGCCTTGGGAATGGCGATGTAGTCCTTGAAGCGGCCGGGGATCGGGGTGAAGTAGTTGTGCACCGCACCCAGCACCCGGTAACAGGTATCCACCCGGTCGACGATGATGCGGAAGCCGAATACATCCATGATGTCGGCGAACGGTTTGTGTTGTTCCTTCATCTTGGTGTAAATGCTGTACAGATGCTTCTCGCGGCCCAGCACCCGGGCTTCGATGCCTTCTTCTTCCAGGCAGTGTTCCAGGCTGGCCTTGATGGTGGTGAGGATTTCCTTGCGGTTGCCACGGGCCTTTTTCACCGCCTGGCCGATCAGGCGGGCACGCATGGGATAGATGGCGTGGAAGGCAAGATCCTCGTACTCCACCCGCATGTTGTACATGCCCAGCCGGAAGGCGATGGGGGCGTACAGTTCCAGGGTTTCGGTGGCGATGCGGCGGCGTTTTTCCGCGCGCATCACATGCAGCGTGCGCATGTTGTGCAGGCGGTCGGCCAGCTTGATCAGGATGACGCGGATGTCCCGGGTCATGGCCAGCATCATCTTGCGCAGGTTTTCCGCCTGTTGCTCCGCCTTGGACTCGAACTTGATCTGGGCGATCTTGGAGACGCCATCCACCAGCTCGGCGACTTCCTCGCTGAATTCCCCGGCCAGCTGTTCCTTGGAGATGCCGGTATCCTCGATCACGTCGTGCAGCATGGCGGCCATCAGTGAAGAGTGGTCCATGTGCATGTCGGTGAGGATGTTGGCCACGGCCAGCGGGTGGGTGATATACGGATCCCCGGTGCGGCGGTACTGCCCCTCGTGCGCTTGCTCGGCAAAATGGTAGGCGCGTACGACCTGGGCGATCTGATCATCGTCCAGATAACTGCGTAACCGTTTTTCCAGGTTATGGATGGTGGGCAAAAGTCCTCGTCACGCCCGGGGCGGAGTAATGATTAGGGATTAACCTTAGCTTAGATTTGAGGGCGAGGTTTGTCTATGACAAGCGCGATAGTCACGGGCAATCAGTTTTGTGGCAGGTGCCGGAAAGGAAAAGCAGAAGAGAGTGGGGAAATACAGGCAAGTGCCCGGGCGGGCACTTGCCGGAAACAGTGTTACTCGCCGAAAGACTGGGTCAGCAGAGCCAGCTCGTCTACGTCGGCGCTGCGGTCAGCAATCGGGTTGTCCACGGATTCCGCGGTCACGTGACCTTCGGCGATTTCGCGCAGGGCGACCACGGTGGGCTTGTCGTTTTCCCAGGCCACGCGGGGCTCTTTGCCGCCAGTCTGCAATTGACGGGAGCGCTTGCCGGCAACCAGTACCAGCTCAAAGCGGTTGTCCAGTTTTTCCAGGCAGTCTTCAACGGTTACACGGGCCATGCTGTTCTCCTACAGGGTGGCGGTGCCGAAGTCGGCAGCGCCTGAAATTCGCAATGGGCGATTTTACTGGTGAATCGGTGACCAGTCCAGCACAAGGGCCTGCCGCGGGGCGGAAAGGCGGGCAATGCCCCTGTTTCGCCGGGTTACCGCTGGGCGAGCAGGTTGCTCAGGGTGTCGGCCAGCCGCGCGGACTGACGGGCGGTGATCAGTCGACGGGCTTCCAGGATGGCTTCCAGTTCGTAGAGCGCGCGCTGGAAGTCGTCGTTTACCACCAGATAGTCGAATTCGCCGTAATGGCTCATCTCGTCCTGGGCGCCGTCCAGACGTTGCTGGATCACCGTCTCGTCGTCGGTGTCACGGCCACGCAGGCGTTCGGCCAGAGTTTCCAGAGAGGGTGGCAGAATAAAGATGCTCACCGAGTCTGGCAGCTGCTTGCGGATCTGCGTGGCACCCTGCCAATCGATTTCCAGAATTACATCTTCGCCGCTGCGCAGGGTCTGGGCTACCCAGTCGGCACTGGTGCCGTAGAGGTTGCCAAAGACTTCGGCATGCTCCAGGAATCGCCCCTGTTCCACTTTCTGGACAAAGCTGTTGCGGTCGGTGAAGTGGTAGTTCACCCCGTCTTCCTCACCGGCACGCATGGCGCGGGTGGTATGGGAGACGGAGATGCGCACCTGCTCCAGCTTGTCGACCAACGCCGCCACCAGGCTGGTCTTGCCGGCGCCGGACGGGGCGGAAATGATATACAGCGTGCCTTTGTCGGCCATAGTGAGGACGGTCCTGTTCGCGATCCCGGTAAAGCGCGCATTATAGGCGTAAAGGGGGCGGCACGTCATATGCGACTCGATGCCAGGGCCATGGCAGGGTACCGTATGCAATGCTGTGCCGAGCCCGCCACGAATGAGTCGGACACTTCCCTGCACCGGACAAGGAGAGATTATGAGTGATATCCAGGACGACCCGCGCCGTCGTCATTCATCGAAGGTGGTAGATGGCCCGGGCAAGTCGGCCGGCCGTGCCATGTTGCGGGCGGTGGGCTTTACCGATGAGGATTTTCGCAAGCCCCAGGTGGGTATTGCTTCCACCTGGAGCCAGGTGACCCCCTGTAACAGCCATATCGGCGAACTGGCAGAGCGGGCCTGTGAAGGCGCTGACGGTGCCGGCGGTAAAGGGGTGATATTCAATACCATCACCATTTCCGATGGCATCGCCAACGGCACCGAGGGGATGAAGTATTCGCTGGTGTCCCGCGAAGTGATTGCCGATTCCATCGAGACAGTGGCCGGCTGTGAAGGCTTTGATGGGCTGGTGGCCATTGGCGGTTGCGACAAGAACATGCCCGGCTGTCTGATCGGCCTGGCCCGGCTCGACCGTCCCAGTGTGTTTGTCTACGGCGGCACCATCCTGCCCGGCAAGGGCCATACCGATATCGTCTCCGTGTTCGAGGCCATGGGCGCCCATTCCCGTGGTGACATGGACCTGATTGAGCTCAAGCAGATTGAAGAAACCGCCATCCCCGGTCCCGGCTCCTGCGGTGGCATGTACACCGCCAATACCATGGCCTCGGCCATTGAGGCGCTGGGCATGAGTCTGCCGGGCAGCTCGGCGCAGAATGCGGTGTCCGAGGAAAAGCAGGAAGACTGCGTGCGAGCCGGTGCGGCGGTATTGCACCTGCTGGAGAAGGACATCAAGCCCTCCGACATCATGACGCGCGAGGCCTTTGAAAATGCCATCACCATCGTGATCGCCCTGGGCGGTTCCACCAATGCGGTGCTGCACCTTCTCGGTATGGCCCGCACGGTGGGGGTGCCGTTGTCACTGGACGACTTCACGGACATCGGCAAGCGGGTACCGGTGCTGGCGGACCTGCGCCCCAGCGGTCAGTACATGATGAGCGAGCTGGTGGCCATCGGTGGCATTCAGCCGCTGATGAAAATCTTGCTGGAAGCTGGCCTGCTGCACGGCGACTGTCTGACTGTCACCGGTCGCACCCTGGCAGAGAATCTGGCCGAGGTAGCGCCGTATCCGGTGGACCAGGACATCATTGCGCCATTGTCCGCACCGCTGAAAGCGGAAAGCCACCTGCGCATTCTTTATGGCAACCTGGCCCCGGAGGGCGCGGTGGCCAAGATCACCGGCAAGGAAGGTACTCATTTTTCCGGCTCGGCGCGGGTGTTCGGTTCGGAAGAAGAGGCCCAGGCACGCATCAATGACGGCACAGTGGTTGCCGGCGATGTGGTGGTGATCCGCTATGAAGGCCCTCGTGGCGGCCCGGGCATGCGCGAAATGCTCACCCCTACTTCGGCGATCATGGGCAGGGGTCTGGGCAACGATGTTGCCTTGATCACCGATGGGCGTTTTTCCGGCGGCAGCCATGGTTTCGTGGTGGGCCATGTCACCCCGGAAGCGTTCGACGGCGGCCCGTTGGCACTACTGGAAGACGGCGACCGCATCACCATCGATGCCGAGGCCAACAGCCTCACGGTGGATCTGTCCGATGAGGAGCTGGCTCGGCGACGAGCCAACTGGCAGCAACCGCCGCCGCGTTATACCCGTGGTGTGCTGGCAAAATATGCGCGCCTGGTGGGCTCCGCCAGCGAGGGGGCGGTGACCGACGACTTCTGAGCCGGAAGGTCCCGGCTTCCGGTATCGCTGACGGCGCGAAATTGCACTGTTCGCGATCCCGGCAAAGCGCGCATCATAGAGAGTCACCGGGGGCGTGACAGACGCCCCCGCCACCATTCTCAGCCCGGACCCGATGCCGTTATGCAAGACAGCCCCATCACCGCCACCGTGGACTTCGACCGGGACGGCGTTCAGCACGGTTTTCTCAAACTGCCTCATTCCCATGACGGCTCCGCCTGGGGCAATGTGATGATCCCGATCACCGTGGTTCGCAACGGCGAGGGGCCCACCGCGCTGCTCTCCGGCGGCAATCACGGTGACGAGTACGAAGGCATTACCGCGCTGCTGAAACTGGCCAACCGGTTGCAGCCTGAGCAGATCACCGGGCGCGTGATTATCGTGCCCATGCTCAACCATCCCGCGGTGCTTAATGGCTCCCGCACTTCGCCGCTGGATGGCGGCAATCTGAACCGGGCCTTTCCCGGTAATCCTGCGGGCACCCTGACGGAAAAGATCGCCGATTACCTCACCCGCTACCTGGTGCCGCTGTGTGATCTGGCGCTGGATATTCACTCCGGTGGCCGCACCCTGGATCTGCTGCCCTTTGCCGCCACCCACCGCATGGCGGACCGGGAGTTCGAAGCCCGTTGCCTGGCCGCCGCCACCGCCTTCGGTGCGCCCTACACGCTGTTCATGGCAGAGCTGGAAGGCGATGTGCTTTACGACAGCGTGGTAGAGGGGGGTGGCAAGGTGTTTGTCAGCACGGAACTGCGCGGCGGCGGCACCACCACGCCCGAGACTGTGGCGCTGGCAGAACAGGGGGTGGAGAACCTGCTGCGGTTTGCCGGCATCCTGCCCGGCGATCCGGAGGTAGTGGCCTCGCAGGCCCTGGAGATTCCCGGCAGTGAGTATTACCGGGTCAGCGAACAGCGTGGCCTGCTGGAATTTGCCGTGGCTTTGGGTGATGCCGTGCGCGCCGGTGAGGTGCTGGCCCGGGTGCATTCCCTGGAACGTACCGGTGAGCCCCCGGTGGAGTATTGCGCTCCCTATGATGGTCTGTTGATCGGACGCCGGCATCCGGCGTTGGTGAATGTGGGGGACACCTTTGCGGTGCTGGCGGTGCCGCGTTGACTGGCACTTCCGTGCACGTTAACAGGGCATAACAAAGCACAAACACCCTTGCTGTGAAAGCGCTGCTAATGTTCAAGTCCTATCAAGAATAACAGGACTGACGGAGCAGCCATGAGCGATACCAAGTATGCCCAGAAGGGCATGTCATTTCGGGAAAGCGTTGAACACATGGTCGACCATGCCATCGGCATCATGGGTCTTGATGCCGGCATGGGCAATGCCATGAAGGTGTGCCAGAGCGTGGTGCAGGTGTCCTTTCCGGTGGAGATCAACGGCAAGGCGGAGATCTTCACCGGCTGGCGCGCCACCCACAGTGATCACCGTCTGCCTTCCAAGGGCGGTATCCGTTACGCCCCGATTGTGGATCAGGATGAAGTGGAGGCGTTGGCGGCGCTGATGACCTACAAGTGCGCCATCGTTGATGTGCCCTTCGGCGGTTCGAAAGGCGGGCTGGTGATCGACCCGAAAAAATACCAGCGCCACCAGCTGGAAGCCATCACCCGCCGCTTTGCCCGTGAGCTGATCAACAAGGGCTACCTGAGTCCCTCCCAGAATGTGCCGGCCCCGGATATGGGCACCGGTCCCCAGGAAATGGGCTGGATGGTGGACACCTACAAGCAGATGTTCCCCAACGACATCAATTATATGGGTGCGCTGACCGGCAAGCCGGTGGAGCACGGTGGCGTGCGTGGCCGAAATGAGGCCACCGGTCGGGGCGTGCAATACGCGCTACGCGAGCTGTTCCGTCACCCGGAAGAAATCAAGCGTGCCGGGCTGTCCGGTTCACTCTCCGGAAAACGAGTCATTGTCCAGGGGTTGGGGAACGTGGGTTATCACGCGGCCCACTTCCTGGAAACCGAGGATGACTGCCTTATCACGGCGATCATCGAGCGTGATGGCGCCCTCATTAATGAAGACGGGCTGAATGTGGGCGCGGTGCGTCAGCATATTGTCGAAAGCGGCGGGGTGAAGGGCTTCCCCGGGGCCGAGTATCTGGAAGATGGCATCAAGGCCCTGGAAAGAGAGTGCGATATTCTCATCCCGGCGGCCCTGGAAGGGGTCATCACCACGGAAAACGCGCCACGCATTCAGGCCAGTCTGATCGCGGAAGCGGCCAACGGTCCGGTCACCTTTGAAGCCGACCGGATTCTCCGCGAAAAGGGCGTGGAAATCATTCCCGATGCCTACTGCAATGCGGGTGGCGTGATCGTTTCCTACTTCGAATGGATTCGTAACCTGAACCATGTGCGTTTCGGGCGCCTGGACAAACGTTTCCACGAAGCCCGCGGTCAGCATGTGATTGATGCCATTGAACAGGCCACCGATACCAAGGTGCCTGAGCATATCGTCAAGGAGCTGGCCCGTGGCGCCGACGAGTTCGACCTGGTGCGCTCGGGCCTGGATGATTCCATGCGACTGGCCCTGCAGGAAATCATCCGTACCCGTAACGAGAATCCGAAAATTGACGATTATCGGATGGCGGCCTATGTGATTGCCATTGAGAAAGTATCCCGGCATTACCGGGATATCGGCTTCTGAAAAAGAAGCGGCGCGCGGGGCTTATTCGATATTCTGGATCTGTTCCCGCATCTGCTCGATGAGCACTTTCAGTTCCACTGCCGCCGCCGTGGTTTCGCTGTCCACGGATTTGCTTGCCAGGGTATTGGCTTCGCGGTTGAGTTCCTGCATCAAAAAATCCAGTCGGCGGCCGATGTGGCCGCCTTTCTTGAGGATGCGCCGTACTTCGCTGACGTGTGTCACCAGGCGGTCCAGCTCTTCGTCCACGTCCATTTTCTGGGCCAGCATGACCAGCTCCTGCTCCAGGCGATCCGGGTCCGGGGACTCGATCACGTCCTGGATACGAGTGCGCAGGCGGTCGCGCTGCGCCTCCTTGATGCGGGGGATGGCGGCTTTGACGATATCGATCTGGGTGCCGATGCCATCCAGCCGGTCGACGATCAGCTGGCCCAATTGCTCGCCTTCCCGGCGGCGTGTGTCGATCAGGGCGTCAAGGGCTTCATCCAGCAGGGACTGGGATTCGTTCTGCAGCAGTTCCACATCCAGCTTGCGGGTGCTGAGTACGCCAGGATGGCGGAGGATTTCCATGGGGTTTACCTGGCCGGGATGCTGGACCAGGTCGCCGACCCGACGGGATACATCGGAAAGCTGCTTCACCAGTTCCTCGTTGAGCTCCAGGGACACCTCGCTGTCGTCCTGCTGGTAGCGCAGGGTCACTTCCACCTTGCCCCGGGCCAGCGCCTTGCGGCATTTCTCACGCACGCCGTTTTCCAGGGCGCGCAGGGCGTCGGGCAGGCGCGGGCTCACTTCCAGGTAGCGGTGATTCACGGCTTTGATCTCCCAGACCAGGCTGTAGCCTTCCAGATGACGGTCGGCGCGGGCGAAAGCGGTCATACTGCAGATCATGTGAACCTCGAAACAGCGGTTGGACGGGCCCCATAGTCTAGACCACGAGGGCCCATCGGGCCTAATGACCCACCAAGCAGGCAGAACCGCCCCTGCCTTTGCTACAATGGCGGCCCTTTTGCATTCAAGACACTTCAGGAGTTTCCATGCGTCCTTCCGGCCGAGCCCATGATCAGCTGCGTGAACTGAGCTTCACCCGCAACTACACCGTTCACGCCGAGGGCAGCGTGCTGGTCGCTTTCGGGGATACCAAGGTGCTGTGTACCGCGTCCGTGGAGGAAGGTGTGCCGCGCTTTCTGAAGGGCAAGGGCCAGGGCTGGATCACTGCCGAGTACGGCATGCTGCCCCGTTCCACCCACACCCGCTCCGGTCGCGAGGCTTCCCGGGGCAAGCAAGGTGGCCGTACCCTTGAAATCCAGCGTCTGATCGGTCGTTCCCTGCGTGCTGCCGTAGATATGAAAAAGCTGGGTGAGCGCACCATCTTCCTGGATTGTGATGTACTGCAGGCTGATGGCGGCACCCGCACCGCCTCCATTTCCGGTGCCTGCGTGGCCCTGGTGGATGCCTTTTCCCATCTGCTGGAAACCAAGAAGATCAAGGATGACCCGCTTACCGGTCTGGTTGGCGCGGTATCCGTGGGCGTTTACAAGGACGAGCCGGTGCTGGATCTGGATTATGCGGAAGACTCCAACGCCGGCACCGATATGAACGTGGTGATGACCCAGCAGGGCGGCTTTATCGAGATCCAGGGCTCCGCTGAAGGGGCTCCCTTTACCCGCGAACAGTCCGACACCCTGCTGGGGCTGGCGGAGAAGGGCATCGGTGAAATCATTCAGGCACAGCAGCAGGTGCTGGGTTGGTAAGGATAGACAATGAAGAACTACAAGAAGCATTTTCTGCGTTTTGCCCAGGAGCGTGAGGCGCTGAAGTTCGGCGAATTTACCCTCAAATCCGGTCGCAAGAGCCCGTACTTCTTCAATGCGGGCACCTTCAACACCGGTGAGGCCCTGGCGCGACTGGGCCGCTATTATGCGGACGCCATCGTCGCCTCCGGGCAGGAATTCGATATGCTGTTCGGGCCTGCCTATAAAGGGATTCCGCTGGTGGCAGCGGTGGCAGTGGCGCTGGCCGAGCACCATGGCCGCGATTTGCCCTGGGCCTTTAACCGCAAGGAAGCCAAGGATCATGGCGAAGGCGGCTGGCTGGTCGGGGCGCCCTTACAGGGCCGGGTGCTGGTGATTGATGATGTGATTACCGCGGGCACGGCCATCCGTGAAGTGGCAGCGTTGTTCGAGAAGACCGATGCCACCATGGCGGGGGTCATGGTGGCACTGGATCGCCAGGAGTGCGGTAAGGAGCCTTCCGAAGCGGGGAGAGGGCTGTCAGCGATTCAGGAAGTGGAGCAATCGTTGGGGGTACCGGTGGGCAGTATCGTGGCGATGAACGATATTATTCACTGGCTGGAACAGCAACCGGATAGCGAGCCCATGGTGTACCGTATGCGGCAGTACCGGGAGCGTTATGGAGTGGAATAATAATGAGATGTATTGCTCTGATTCTGGTGCTGATTCTGTCAGCGCCAACACTGGCGGCGCGATTTGGGCAGCGCGCCAGTGAGCGCATGCCGGACGGTGCCTATTTTCGGCATGTGACTGCCGATGGGGTGGTCCACTTGAACCGTACTCTGACCACCGATGCCATGCGTAGCGGTTATCAGCTGCTGGATCAGCATGGGCGGGTTCTGGAAGATGTGGATGGCGTTAATCTGAATGATGAAGAGGCCCGGCAGGTTCGTCTGCAGCGGGCTCGTCAGGCCCGTGAAGACAAGGAACTGGTGCGTCTGTATGCGGGGCCGGAAGATGCGGTACGCGCCAGGGACCGCAAGATCGACTCCCTGGAGCTGAGCATCAGCTATGAAGAAAACAGCCTGGCTCAGCTACAGATGAAGCTGGATGACGAGATCGCGGTGGCGGCCCGGAATGAACGAGCCGGTCGCGATGTGCCGGAGGGTGTCCAGGAAGCCATTGAGCGTCTGAAGCGCCAGATTGAAGTAACGGAAGAAAAGCTGGTGGAGTTCGAAACCGATATCGACGCGGCAAAAAAGGAATACGCGCCGATCATCCAGCGGCTGAAGGAAATCGAGAAGGCAGAACGTTAAACCCTGGCCCTTATCTGGCAGGGCCTGCCAGCGGGCAGGTTATTCGCTTCGCTCATCCCGTCGGGGCGCGCCCTGCGATCGCTGCGTCGTTACACGCCGCGCCTGCAGGGCTATTCCCGGAACAAGGTGGGGATCAGCAATTCCCACTGCGCCTGCCAGTCCTGGCCAGGGCGGATTTTGAAACCTGAGCGAACAAATTGGGCAATGCGCCCCTCGACCACTGCCAGCAACAGGTTGGCAGTAATGGTGGGAGTGGCCCGGGTGCGCAGCCCTTCTTTCAGCTCCGCGTCGCGCAGCACCTGCTTGAGCTGACTTTCCACCCGATCATAGAACTGCAGGATGCGCTGGTGCAGGCGTTCATTCTCGCCGGTCAGGGCATCACCGGTGAGCAGCCGGGTAATCCCCGGGTTGCGCTCGGTAAAGGCCAGCATCAGGGTCAGGATCTGTTCCACCTGGCCGGTGGCATCCCCTTCTTCGGTAATGCGGTTGATGCGGGAGAAGATCGCCTCTTCAATAAACTCGATCAGCCCCTCGAACATCTTCGCCTTGCTGGGAAAATGCCGGTACAGCGCCGCCTCTGAGACCCCCACTTCCCGAGCCAGACCGGCGGTGGTGATACGCCCCCCGGGCCCGGCTTCCAGCATGTGGGCGAGCGACTGCAGAATCTGCTCTTTGCGCGACGGTTTTTTTTCGGTCATGTAGCGTCGTTCCCGTTGTTATATTGTCAGCCCTCGTAGGAGCTATGCTTGCATGGCGAAATCCCTGAAGGGCGTTGCCATGTTCGCCATGCGAGCATGGGTCCTACAATCTCAGTTCTTACTGATCAGAGTCCCGATACCCTGATCGGTAAGAATTTCCAGCAGCACCGCGTGGGATACCCGACCATCAATGATGTGGGCGGTGTGCACGCCGTTTTTCACCGCGTCCAGGGCGCAGCCGATCTTGGGCAGCATGCCGCCGTGGATGGTGCCGTCCTTGATCAGTTCATCGACCCGCTCGGCGCTAAGGCCGGTGAGTACTTTGCCCTGCTTGTCTTTCAAGCCTGCCACATTGGTGAGCAGGATCAGTTTCTCGGCGCGCAGCACCTCGGCCATTTTGCCGGCGACGAGGTCCGCGTTGATGTTGTAGCTGATACCCTTTTCATCTACGCCGATAGGGGCGATCACCGGAATGAAATCACTGCCGGCGATCAGGTCGATGATGGTGGTGTCGATACCCTGCACTTCGCCCACATGGCCGATGTCGATAATTTCCGAGGTCTGCAGGGCCGGATCGTTTTCGTCCTGAGCCTTTAGCAGCATCTTGCGGGCCTTGATCAGGCGTCCATCCTTGCCGGTGAGGCCGATGGCCTGGCCGCCGTTGTGCTGGATCAGGTTGACGATGTCCTTGTTGACCAGACCGCCGAGCACCATCTGTACCACGTCCATGGTTTCCTGATCGGTGACGCGCATGCCCTGAACAAACTTCGACTCCTTGCCCAGGCGTTCCAGCAGGCTACCGATCTGCGGGCCACCGCCGTGAACGATCACCGGGTTGAGGCCAACCTGTTTCAGCATCACCACGTCGCGGGCGAAGCTGTTTTTCAGCTCGTCGTTTTCCATGGCGTTGCCGCCGTACTTGATCACCACGGTGGCACCGGAAAAGCGCTGAATATAGGGCAGCGCCTCAATCAGAATCCGGGCGGTGTCGTGGGCACTGTTGGTGTCCATTGGGTCTCCTAGGGCATGGCGTTAGCCAGGGCGTTGAACACTCAACGCCTCGGCTGTCTGATTCTAACTTAAAACGGCAATTCCAGGCTGTCGTCCACGGCCTGCAGGTGCTTGCGGAACTGTTCCTTGACCCTTGCCAGGGCTTCCTCGTCGCGGCCTTCGAAACGGGCTACCAGCGACGGTGTCGTGTTGGAGGCGCGCACCAGGCCCCAGCCGTCCGGGTAGTCCACCCGTAAACCATCGATGGTGTTGGGGCGGCCACCGGCGAATTGTTCGGCGCGAGCGGCGAGGGCGTCGACAAGGGCAAATTTGTTTTCTTCGCTCACATCAATGTACAGGGCCGGGGTGGTGAGGCCGGTCTTCAGGCCGTCGAACACCTGGCTGGCGCTGTCATCCTGAAGAGAGAGGATTTCCAGTAGACGAGCGCCGGCGTAAAGGCCGTCGTCGCAGCCGAACCAGCGGTCGGCGAAGAAGATATGGCCGCTGATCTCGCCGGCCAGCGGCGCACCGCACTCTTTCATTTTGGCCTTGATCAGCGAGTGCCCGGTCTTGTACATCATCGGGCGGCCACCGTTCTTGCGGATAATGGCCGGCAGAGCCCGGCTGCATTTTACGTCAAAGAGAATGTCCGCGCCCGGGCTGCGCCCCAGCAGATCCTTGGCGAACAGCATCAACAGGCGATCGGGCCAGATGATTTCGCCGCTGTTGGTGACCACCGCCACGCGATCAGCGTCGCCATCAAAGGCCAGGCCGAGGTCCAGATTTTCCTGCTGCACTATCCTGATCAGGTCGGCCAGGTTCTCCGGGTTGCCCGGATCTGGAGCGTGATTGGGGAAGTTGCCGTCGATATCGGTGTAGAGAGGGGTGACCTCACAGCCAAGTTGCCTGAAGAGCTGTGGAGCCAGTTCGCCGCCAGCGCCGTTTCCGCAGTCGATGGCGATTTTGAGGGGCCGCGCCAACACGATATCGCTGAGAATATCGTCCAGATAACGATCGGCGACATCGCGCTCTTCCTCGCGGCCCTGGCCTTCGCTGAACGACTTGCTGCGGATACGTTCCTGCAGGGCAGCAATGCGCTCGCCGTAGAGGGTGTCGCCATTGATGACGATTTTCAGACCGTTGTGGCTGGGCGGATTGTGGCTGCCGGTGAGCATGACGCCGCTACGGGTTTCCAGCACTTCGGTGGCGTAGTAGAGCACCGGAGTGGGCACCAGCCCCAGATTGATAACATCGCGACCGGATTCCAGCAGGCCCTTGATCAGCGAACGGCTCAGTTCCGGGCTCGACAGGCGCCCGTCCCGGGCCACCAGTACGCTTTGCTGGCCGGCTTCGCCAGCTTCGGTGCCGATGGCGCGGCCAAGCAGATACACGCCCTGGGCGGTGAGTGTGTCGCCGGCCACGCCACGGATGTCATAGGCACGGAAGATGCTGTCCGGCAGGGTTTCTCCGTGCTCCTCGTCCATCAGCAGAATGCCGTCGTCATTCTCTTCCACCACGACCAGGTCTTCCGACTGTTTTTTGGCAGCCGGGCGAGCTGGCCCGCTCCGCTCGCGGAGCTTGCTTGCCATGCGCGCCTGGGCGTCGTTGACGGTGCTAAAAAGCGGAAAATGGAAGTGATTGCGGGCGCTGACCCCGGGTTGGCGGGCGAGCTCGTCGCAGTAACGGACCAGCTCGGCACAATCCTGCTTGAGAAATCGGGCCAGCAAGCGATTTACCACCAGGGTGCCAAGTAACAACAGCACGATGCCCAGGGCCACAACGATGGTGCTGATCATCAGCAGATTGCTGTCGGTGGGGGGGAGCGTCAGCTGGACCCCCACCGGGCCGGCAGTAGCGTCTGCACGGGTGCCATTGTTGCTGCCGGGCTGCTTGAAGAGGTTGTTGCCAGCGAAGGTTACCTGCAGCTGGCTACCGGCGGGGGCCAGGTCTTGCAGGCTTTTCGCCAATGCGTTGAGAGGCAGTTGCAGCAGAAGGGCGCCACTCTGGTTGCGGGTGGCTTTCACCAGAATCAGGGTGGGGGGCTGGCCGGCGATGATGACCGGGCCCGGTGATTGGCCCAGACGCACTTCCTTGAGCAGTTCCTGGGCGGTATAGCTGAAATCATCAGTATTCGCGCCACGGCGTGGCACCAGGCGCAGGCTGGCATCCGGCAACCACTGGTGGTGACGGGCGTTAAAGTTCGCGATGGTGTCAGCGGATAGTGCCTGCTCCACATCGTTGCGGGTGGCCAGCAACGCCAGCTGCTGCTGGTGTGCCTGGATATGGCTCTGCCCCAGGTTGGCGATGGACTGGGCAAGCTGCGTGGCGTTTTGCTGTTGTTGTGCCGCGTCTGCGACCCGGGTCTGGTAAAGCCAGGTAGCGCCGCCGGCCACCAGGATGGCAGCCAGGGCAGCAATCAGCAGGGGCGCCAGTGGCTTGAATACGCTCACGTCGGCGCGTTTATTGTTCTTCTTGTTGTTCCCCATATCCCCTCCGGATCAGGCTCAGTGGCGGCCGCTGTGGCCGAAACCGCCGCTGCCCCGCTCAGTGTTGGTGAAAGTCTCCACCTGTTCCAGTTGCACTTGCATCACCGGCACGATCACCAGCTGGGCAATGCGCTCGCCAGGTTCCACGGTGAATGGCTGGTTGCCACGGTTCCAGCAGGACACCATCAGCTCGCCCTGGTAGTCGGAATCAATCAGTCCCACCAGATTGCCCAGCACGATGCCGTGTTTGTGGCCCAGCCCGGAGCGCGGCAGGATCATGCCGGCATAGCCGGGATCGCTGATGTGGATGGACATGCCGGTGGGCAGTAACTCGGTCTGCCCCGGTTCCAGCGTCAGTGGCTCTTTGACCATGGCGCGCAGGTCCAGTCCGGCGGAGCCGTCGGTGGCGTAATGGGGCAGAGGAATCGTGTCGCCCAGTCGGGTGTCGAGAACGCGGTATTGCAGTTTCATGGAGTCAGTTCCTGATTGGCCGGACACCTGATGCTGAACGCCGGACGCGGCGGGCGTCTGGCATCTGGGGTCAGGTGTCTGGCGTTGTTAATCTTTATACCGTATCGCAATCAGTTCGATCAGTTGTTTGGCGATCTGGGCTTTGGAGGCCAGCGGCAGCACCTTGTGGCCACCGGGCCAGATGACGGTGAGAGCGTTGTTGTCGCTGTTGAAGCCCACATTGCTGCCGGACACATCGTTGGTAGCGATCATGTCCAGTTTCTTGTTCACCAGTTTGGCCTGGGCGTACGCCACTACATCCCGGGTTTCAGCGGCGAAGCCCACGGTGAAGGGGCGTTTGTCGTGTTCTGCCACCGACGCCACGATGTCCGGGTTTTTTACCAGTGTGAGGTGAATTTCCTCGGTGGATTTCTTGATCTTGTGGTCGGCGGTGACGGTGGGGCGGTAGTCGGCTACAGCGGCGGTGGCAATGAATACATCACAGCCCTCGTCCACGGTTTTCATGCAGGCATCGAACATGTCCACCGCACGGCTCACGTCCACTCGGTCTACCCGTGACGGGGTCGGCAAATTGACCGGCCCGGCGATCAGGGTGACTCGCGCACCGGCTTCGGCAGCAGCCTCGGCCAGGGCGAAGCCCATTTTCCCGGAACTCTTGTTGGTGATATAGCGCACCGGGTCGATGGCTTCGCGGGTAGGACCTGCGGTAATCACCACATGCTTGCCGGTGAGCAGCTGGTAATCGAATACCTCGGCGGCATGCTGGAGAATCTCCAGTGGTTCGAGCATCCGCCCTGCGCCGATTTCGCCGCAGGCCTGGCTGCCGCTGCCGGGGCCGAACACCTTGATGCCCTTTTCCTGCAGGATCAGCAGGTTTTTCTGGGTGCTGGTATCCGCCCACATCTGCTGGTTCATGGCCGGCGCGATGGCGATGGGGGCGCCGGTGGCCAGGCAGAGGGTGGCAAGCAGGTCGTTGCCATGGCCGTGGGCCAGGCGCGCCATGAAGTTTGCTGAGGCCGGGGCAATCAGCACCAGATCCGCCCAGCGGGCCAGCTCGATATGGCCCATGGCGGCTTCCGCGGTGGGGTCCAGCAAGGTGGTATGCACCGGATGCCCGGACAGGGCCTGCATGGTCAACGGGGTAATGAATTCGCAGGCTCCCTGGGTCATCACCACTCGCACTTGGGCGCCAACATCTTGCAGGCGGCGAACCAGGTCTGCGGCTTTATAGGCGGCAATTCCGCCCGTGACTCCCAGAAGGATGCGTTTGTTCACCAGACGATGCATGCGAGAACCCTTATTGGCTGACGGCAATCATGGCAAATCTCGTCTGCCGATGCTGCCCCCGGAATGCTATTAATCGAGGCGCATAGGGTAGCACTGTAAAAGAGACGCGGCACGCAGCATGCAAGGACGCAACACGGAAAGATCAGGAGCAGGAAGATGGAAAGAGAGAATCGGCGCTATAAGAACTTGAGAGTTTGCCAGGAAGCGGTGGAATTGGCCGAAGGATATATGGCATGACCGAGGGGTGGTCGAGAGAAGAACGCTTTGGGCTGGCTGGCCAGATGGAAAGAACGGCGCTGGGAATCCCGTCCAATATCACCGTGATCGAAAAGGTGTTTGCGCTGATGTCGGGAATGCTGGGAAGGCTGGAGGCTGCGTGATGTCTGATTATTCCGTGTTGCGGGGTCGCATGCCCTGTGAGGCGTTCCTGTGGCCATAACCGACTGGCCGGCGGATGAGCGGCCCAGGGAAAAGTTGCTGGCGAGAGGGGCGGGAGCACTGAGTGATGCGGAACTGCTGGCGATCTTTCTGCGCACTGGCCAACAGGGTATGACAGCGGTGGATCTGGCCAGAACACAGTTGGCGGCAGGGGGCGGGCTGCGGGCCCTGCTGGATGCCGGGCCGGAGCGCATGGCCCGGTTACCGGGTATGGGCACGGCCCGGCGCGCCCTGTTGCTGGCGGCCCTGGAGCTGGGGCGGCGTTATCTGGCGGAACCGCTGGAGCGAGGGTTGCCACTGGATAACCCGGACAAGGCCGGGCAGCTACTCACCGCGCGCTTGCGCGGGCTGCCTTACGAAGTGTTTGCCTGCCTGTTTCTGGATAACAAACACCGCCTGATTGCCTTCGAACAGTTGTTTCAGGGCACCATCGATGCGGCAGCGGTGTATCCGCGGGAAGTAGTGCGCCGGGCTATGGAGCACAATGCCGCTGCGGTGATTCTGGCTCACAACCACCCTTCCGGCGTGGCCGAACCCAGTCAGTCGGACCATGCCATCACCCGGCGGCTGGTAGAGGCGCTTGGGCTGTTGGAGATACGGGTGCTGGATCATCTGGTAATCGGTGACGGTGGCTGGGTGTCGCTGGCCTCGAGAGGGGCTGTTTAGTCAGGCTGCGAAAATCCCCTGTCGGGTATTTTTGCCCTGCCAGGTCCTGGCGGGGTCGAGGTAAGTCCCTGAATCCTGGCCCATCCGGTCGAATATCCAAGATTTAGCTTGAAACTTGACCGGCAGATTGGTATAAAACGCGCCTTTTCCGGGGCTCTACCGTCCCCCCGCAAGAAGATTTACGGAGCAAGACAATGTCCAAGGTTTGCCAGGTGACCGGTAAGCGCCCTGTAACGGGCAATAGAGTTTCTCACTCGAACATCAAGACCAAGCGTCGTTTCGAGCCGAATCTGCACCACCATCGTTTCTGGGTTGAGTCCGAGAAGCGCTTTGTGCGCCTGCGTGTGACCTCCAAGGGCATGCGTATTATCGACAAGAAAGGGATTGATGCCGTGCTGGCTGACATCCGTTCTCGCGGCGAGCGTGTTTAAGGCTAATTAAGGAGCTAACCCATGGCCGGTCCTATTCGTGAAAAAATCCGCCTGGTGTCCTCTGCTGGCACGGGGCACTTCTACACCACTACCAAGAACAAGCGTCTCCATCCTGAAAAGATGGAAACCAAGAAGTATGATCCGGTCGTGCGCAAGCACGTGGCCTACAAGGAAGCGAAGATCAAGTAACGATTTTCTTCCTGCCTGCCTGGCAACGGACATAAAAAAACCCGGGATTCTGTTCCGGGTTTTTTTATGTCCGAAATCTGGCCAGGGAGGGCAAATAAGGGTGGTTTGAAGGTGGGTTTTTGTCGGCTGGCCGCGGCGGATTTTCTCCTGACGGGTGGCAATAGTTCACCGATGTTCAAATCGATATCACAAAGCCACCACCTTTGTCTGTCACATACGTGCAATTCTGTGCTTTTGAAACACCGTTCGTCACCTTTCAGGCCCGAATGGGGCTTTTGCCATGCTGCTGCCGGTACTCTGGTGCTACGTTTACAGAAAGCGGTACATCGCAACAAAACACTACGCACTGAAAGTTGTGATGCACTTCTCAGATGCATAGCATTAAATAAGTAGTTCACTTTTTCGCATATGCATTCACGTAATGTTCACATCAAGGGACGTGCAACGGAGAGCACTATGAGTACCTTTAAAGATATGTTTCGTTTATTGATGATCCGCCTGTACACCCAATTGCCAGGGCGGGCACGTAACCAGCGTGGTGCCAGTGCGCTTGAATACATCGTGCTGGCTGCCGCACTGATAATTATCATTGGTGTTTTGGCAACCAATGATACTGTCCAGACCACTATTAATACTGCATTTACAGATCTGTTCTCTGACGCCTCCAACGCTGGTGGTTCGTAAGGTCTAGCCGACGTTCGGGTGCGAAGTATGCGGATACGCCGGAGAGTAACAGGGGCGGTGGCATTAGAGTTTTTAATGCTTTTCCCCTTCGTGATAGCCATGCTTTATGGTGCGGCGGTCTACGGCCTGACCTTCTTTGCCCAGTATCGTATGCAGGCCGCCGTGGATACCGCAGTATCCACGGCGCTGTATGTGGACAGGTCCGATAACGAGGCCAGTAACATCGGCACAGCTGTAACGCAGAGAGCGAACACGGCTCTGGCTGGCCTGGTGGCGCAGTTACCGGAAACCCTGAGGGATAACCTGAATACGGCTTCGGCCTGCGGGCTGGAAACCATCGCGGGGGGGGTAGTAGTGCTTCGCTGCAGTCTGGTATACCCCAATTATCAAACCAACCCGATTGTGCCGGTGTTGAGTTTCGGCATGCTGGGGGATTTTCCGCCCCTGCCGGCACAACTGGATGTGGATGCCCGGGCTGCGTTTTGATCTAGAAATGCGGATCGGCAAAAGAATCAATATTTGACAGGGATGTTCCGGAGAGAACATGGGATCAAGACTGCTCTACATGCTGCCGGCGTTGGCGGTGGCATTGGTTGCGCTGATACTGGCGCTGGTGGGATTAAGTCGCGACCCGGCACCGTCGCTGGTAGTCCGCGATAATACCTCTGGCGAGGATGTGCGCGATCAGGAAACGCCCAGTTACCGCTATTGGGTCGTCACTGAAAGTCTCAACATTGGTGACTCCCTGGATGAAGAGGTTCTGGCGGTAGTGTCCTCGCCGGCCCCCATCCCCAATGTGCTGACCGCCGATGAAAAGGTAGTCGGCAAGGAATTACGTCAATACGCCCGTCCGGGCGAGCTGCTTTCCCGCAACCACCTTGAGCCTGGCGGCACCCTGCCAAGCACTCTGCCCTCCGGCTTCCGCGCCGTGGCGGTAGGGGTGGATGATGTGGTCATGGCCGGTGGTTTGCTGCAACCCGGCGATCTGGTGGATGTGGCGGTGGCATTTCGCAAATCGGAACGGGATAACCCGGCTGCCATGGTGCTGCTGCGCAGCCTTCAGGTGCTTGCCGTGAAGGGTGCCATGGCAGCGGCCAGCAGCGATCAGGATCGCGAGGCCCAGCGCCGCAACAATACGGTGGTTCTGGCGGTGCCCAAAGACAAGGTGCCGACACTGCTGCTTGCCTCGGAAGAAGGTACGTTGCGATTGGCGGTGGTGGCCAGCCAGGACAAGGCAGCTGACGACAGCGACGAAGAAAAGAAAGCCAAACCGGTTTACTACAAGGATCTGTTCCCGGCGGCCCGCGCACCTGCACCACGGGCGACACCGGGTCAGAAAGTGGAAGTGTATGAGGGATCAGAGTCAAGGAGCACCTATGTGCGTTAAGTGGTTGTGGAAGGGGGCCGGGACCTGCCTGGCACTGTGGTTCTCCCTGTCGCTTGCCATGGTGGCGCAGGCGGAAACCCTTCAAGGCACCATGCGGGTCGCGCCCGGAGATCAGAAAGTCCTGAATTTCCCGGATGCTGTGGCCAAGGTGGCGACGTCGGACCCCAAGGTGGCAGCGCTTACCGTGACCGGCAGTGAGGAGCTGTTACTCACGGCCAAGGCTGAGGGGTCGGCGGTGATATCAGTATGGTTGCGCGGTGAGTCAAAACCGCTACGCAGTACTGTGGTAGTCGCAACAACACTGGGGTCAGCGTTGCCCTTTGGTACCCAGGTGCAGACAGATATCCGGGTGCTGGAAGTGAGTCGCTCGGAACTTAACCAGTTGGGCATGAGCTATAGCAATATCTTCAATGATGGCCAGTCGGCCGTGGGCATTGCTCCGCCGGGGACCGGTTTCCAGGTGCCGGGAGTGGTGCCGGCACCACTGAGCAGTGACGGGTTTAATTTGTTTGGTTTCGGTCCCAATTCCGTCCTGGCGATCAACGCCCTGGAAGCCGGCGGTTTTGCCTATACCCTGGCGGAACCCTCGCTGACCAGCCTGTCCGGGCAGAGCGCCAGTTTCCTGTCAGGCGGTGAGTTTCCCGTTCCCATTCGCAGTGACAACAGCGGCATACAGATCGAATTCAAGGAATTCGGTATTGGCCTGAGCCTGACGCCTACGGTGATTGATGCCGGGCAGATTATCCTCAAGGTGGCGCCGGAAGTGTCCGAACTGGATTTTTCCGCCGGGGTGGAAACGGGCGGCGTGGCGGTGCCGGGCCTACGGGTGCGGCGAGCAGAGACCACCGTGTCTCTGGCGCCAGGAGAGACTTTTATCATCAGTGGTTTGGTAAGTCGCAATACCATCAACAACAGTGACCGCCTGCCGGGTATCGGCAATATTCCGCTGCTGGGTGCCTTTTTCCGCTCTTCGCGTATCGAGAAAAGTGACAAGGAGCTGGTGATGGTGGTGACGCCCCATCTGGTGACACCACAGAAAAGTACCGAACCTCCTGTGACCTTGCCCGGTGCTGGTTACCACAGTAGCAGCATGGGCTGGCTGGATATGGCCACGGAAAGCCGTCGTGGTTCCCAGCCCATTCGTCACGGCCTGAGCTGGTGATGCTATGAGTGATCATGACATTGTTCTTTCCGTCGTTGACGATGAAGGCATCGAGGCCTGGCTGGAACGGGTGGTGGATGAGCCTTTCCGGCTGGAACAGGTCAGCCGCAGCGACCTGACCCGGGTGCTGCGTTTGCTGGAAGCCACCACTGCGCATGTGGTGATGGTGGAAATTTCCGAAGTGGATATGGACCAGTCACTGGCCATTATCACTGCCCTGACCAGTGCACGCCCCTGGGTAACCGTGATTACCGTCTGTGCCCGCGCCAATCAGGAATTGCTGCTGCAGTCCATGCGTGCCGGTGCCCGGGATTGTTTTGTGGCAGGCAGTGAAGCCGGTGATGTGCGGGATCGCTTGCGCCGCCATCAATTGCTACGGGTCGGTCACTATGATGATCAGGCGCGTTCGGCTACCAATAATCTGACCCTGGTGGCAGCAGCCAGCCCCACGGTGGATACCCGTTTTCTGGCTCAGAATGTGGCGTTGGGGTTGAATCGCCTGTTTCCCAATGAGCGTTGCCTGGCCATTGATACCCAGCCCGCCGAGCGCGGTATTTTCTATCTGGATGTGCATAACGAATACACCCTGGAGAACTTGCTGGCGAGCCCGGAAACCCTGGATGAAACCCTGATCGGCACCGCTCTGGAAGAGTATCGGCCGGGACTGCGATTGCTGGCCGGCGGTATCGACAGCCGTGAGCTGGAGGGAGATCGCAGTGCCGATCTGTTTATTGCGCTCAATCATCTGATGCAGATGTTCGATCGCATCGTGATTAATGTGGGCACGCTGGAGAGCCGCCACTGGGTGCGGGCGCTGGGCATCCATGCTCGCCACCTGTTGATCACCATGCAGCCGCTGGTGGACCAGGCCCATGCCGTGCGGACCCTGGGCAATGAATGGCGTTCCCATCTTGGCCGCGATAGCCAGGTTCATCTTGTTGTGGACGGCATGGAAGGCAAGGTGCCGCCGGGGCTGGATGAACTGTCGGAAACCGCCGGCGTGAGTCTGCTGGGTGGATTGCCCATGGACTGGCGTCATCGTCTGATGGCCATGAACAGTGGATTGCCGATTCAAGAGCAGTCTCCCCGCTGTCGTTACAGCCGTAGCCTGCAGACGTTGATGAACAAACTGGAGTCCCAGCAGGAAAACGGTGCCGGTGACAGCTGGTGGCAACGACTGCGTAGCAACGGATAGCAGGAGCGCTTGTGGCGGGACGAATCGACGCGGAGTACCAGCACCTCAAGGATCGCACTCATCGCTGGGTGGTGGAGCGGCTGGATGAAGAGGGCATCGAGGTAGGCAATGCCGGCCGCGATCAGCTTGCGGATTTTGTCCGGACCGCAGCAGGGCAGCATATCGCGCTTAACCGGGTGCCCCTGTCCACCCAGGATCTTAATCAGCTGGTCCGCGATACGCTGGACGAGGTTACCGGCTATGGCCCACTGGAGCCGTTGCTGGCAGACCCTCGGATCAACGATATTCTGGTGAATGGTCCTGACAGCGTCTTCATTGAGGTGGCCGGGGTGCTGCAAAAGGCATCGGTGCGGTTCATCAATGATGATCATGTGGTGCGGGTGATTCGTCGCATGCTGGCTCCCCTGGGGCGCCGGCTGGATGAATCAAGCCCCATGGTGGATGCTCGCCTGCCGGATGGTTCCCGGGTCAATGCGATTATTCCACCGCTGGCCCTTGATGGCCCCAGTATCAGTATCCGCAAATTTACCGGTAACCACCTGAGTGCCCAGGAGCTGATTGACAGCGGTTCCCTGACCGAGGCGTGCCTGGACACCATGGTCAAGGCAGTGGAGTCGCAGCGAAATATCATCATCAGTGGTGGTACCGGTACCGGTAAGACCACCATGCTGAACTTGATCAGCCAGTACATTCCTCGTCAGGAGCGTATTCTCACCATTGAGGATTCTGCCGAACTGGTGCTTAACCATCCCCATGTGGTTCGTCTGGAAACCCGCCCGGCCAATACCGAAGGCAAGGGTAGAATCAGTGCCAGGGAGTTGGTCATCAACGCCCTGCGGATGCGCCCTGACCGGATTATTCTTGGCGAGGTGCGTTCCAACGAAATCATCGAATTGCTCCAGGCCATGAACACCGGCCATGACGGCTCCATGAGTACCATTCATGCCAACAGCACCCGCGATGCCCTGGTGCGAATCGAAACCCTGCTGGCGGTAAGTGGTTATGAAGCCAGCGAAACCGCCATCGGCCGACTGATCGGCTCGGCGCTGGATATCATCATTCAGCTGGAAAGGCTGCCCGATGGCCGCCGCCGAGTCAGTGAGGTGGTGGCCCTGACACCCACGGAAAATGACCTCTACCACATGGATTACCTGTACAGGAGTCAGGAATGAGTGCGGTGGAGTTGCTCGGCATGGCACAGATGCTCGGCATTATTGCCGTGCTGACCGTGCTGATGCAGCTCGTCTGGTTCCGCTACCGGCAACGTAGCCTGCTCACCGAGCGGGTACGCCAGCGTTTGCAGCAGCGTACGGAAATTGGCAGTGAGTCCGGGCAGGTGCGGGTAGTGGCCGGGCCGTTGGAGCGGCTGTTGCTGCGTGCGGATATCCGCCTGTCCAGAGTGCAGTTGTCATTGCTCGGTATCGTTATCTTCCTGATCGTGGTGCTGGTTATGGCATCGTCGGGTTTCATTGCGGCTGCCGTGGTAATGGCGTTGCTGGCAGCAAGTCTGTGGATGTACTGGCGGTTTCGCTTCCAGCAACAACGGCGCATGATTTTTGAATCACTGCCCGGAATCATGGAATCCACCTTGCGCTATATGAGCGCGGGTCGGTCTCTGGAGGCATCCCTACTGGAATCCTTTCAGGATGCGCCGCCCGTGTTTGCGCCGTTGACCTTCCGGTTGCGCAGTGCCATTGAATCCGGACGGGATTACACCGGCCTGTTTGAAGATTTTTCCCGGCTTTATCAGGTGTCGTCCCTGGTGCTGGTTTCCATTGCCTTGCGCACTTCTGCCCGGTTTGGTTCCTCCATTCGGCCGGTTCTGGAGCAGGTTGCCGGCTCGCTGCGCTCTCAACAGGAGCTGCGCCGGGAGTTTCTTGCTTCCACCGCAGAGACCCGTTTTACCGCCGGCGCTTTTACCCTGCTGCCGTTGGGTATGGCCGCGTACATGATGTTGATCAATGAGAAGTATGCCGAGGTTCTGCTGAACACGGATACCGGCCACACCATGCTGCTGATCGCCGGTATCTTGCAGGGTCTGGGTGTCCTCGTGATCTGGCGGATGATCCAGGGGGTGGGCCGTGAATAATGTGTTGCTGATAATCGCCATTGTTCTGTCCGCGTTGTCCTTGTGGCTGGTATACAAGACTCGGGACTGGGCGCTTCGCGCGCGTGTCAGTCAGCGTTTGCAGGATAGCGGCAGTCATCGGGACGATGAGGATCGGGGGTTCTGGCTCTGGAAGCTTTCCAGTGCATTGACGGATTCCTCTGTCGCTTCCGGCGATTATCAGGAGATTCGCCAGGCGCTGGCAGGCATGGGCAAGAGCCGCGAAAAATCCCAGGTTATCTATCTGCTGTCCTGCTGGCTGCTGCCGGGCCTGGTGGCGTTGGTGGGGTTTCTGGTTTTTGGTTTGCTGGGTGGTCTGCTGGCGTCGGCTCTAGGGTTTATTGTGCCGCGGCGGACGATTCGTGGCATGGGTGCTCAGGCCGAGTTGCGGCAGAACCTGGAAGCCGTAGAGCTTTGTCACATGACGCGAATGCTGATGGAGGCGGGGCTCTCTCTGGAACGAGTGCTGCGTATCATCGGCCGCCAGGGGCGACCGCTTTTGCCCATTCTCATTATGCGAATAGACCGCTTTAACCGGCTCATGAAGTCTGGCGCGGAGCGGACTCAGGCGCTGGATGAACTGGGTGAAAACAAACGTATTCCGGTGCTGCGTAGCTATGTGGTGCTGATGAAGCAAAGCAGCCAACTGGGTGCGGGTGTCTCAGCGAGCCTGGATCAGATTATTGAAGAAGCCCAGAACGTGGAACGTAACCGCATCCGTGAGGAAACCAACCGGATCGGCGCCAAGATGACGGTGGTAATGATGGCATTCATGCTGCCGGCACTGTTTATCTTGATCGGCGGACCGGCGGTGATTTCCATCGCCGATGCATTGGCACGATAACAAGGGAGTAACAACATGCGTGGCATGGTTTGGGGAGCACTGGCATTGCTGGCGGGTTGTGCCCACCAGTCGGTTCCGGAGTCGGCCCCCGGCACAGTGGATGTATCAGCAATTGCTTGCAAGGACGCATTGCAACCAGAGCAGCGTGTGGATCTGGAAATGGTCGATACCCTGATGGCCAAGGGGCGTAATTATGCGGCTCTTGCTCAGCTGGAAAGCAAGCCCATGAGCGCCATTGATCACTGGCTGAGGTACGGCCAGTTGCTGGCAGCCTCCGGCAAGCTGGATGAGGCCGAACAGGTATATCGGACCCTCGCCAACCGCTGTGATGATGGGCGCAGCCGCCATGGACTGGGTATGGTGCTGTTAAAGCGTCATGAAGTCATGGCGGCGCTGTCGCAT
This sequence comes from Alcanivorax sp. IL2, assembly GCF_047495475.1. Classification (NCBI taxonomy): domain Bacteria; kingdom Pseudomonadati; phylum Pseudomonadota; class Gammaproteobacteria; order Oceanospirillales; family Alcanivoracaceae; genus Alcanivorax; species Alcanivorax sp. IL2. The sequence goes on from NZ_CP179932.1 coordinate 789,114, forward strand.
CTGGAGCGTGCACGAAGTCTTGCGCCTGCCACGTCGCAAGTGCGTAATGATTATGGCTATGCGCTGATGCTGGTTGGGCGTTATGAAGATGCCGCCTTCGAGTTGCGTACCGCTCTGGAACTGGCGAATGGCAAGGGACCGGTTCGTCAGAATCTGGCAGTAGCCTATCTGATGACCGATGACCGTGAAGGGCTGCAAGCGTTACAGTCCAATTATGGGTTCTCGGAGGATGAAATCGCCTATGCCGAGAAGCTCAGTGAACAGTTCGGGAGGACCCGACAATGAAAAAACTGGCCTTGATACTCGTGTTGCCTGGAGCGGTTCTGGCGGCGGAACCGCAGCAAACCTATAGCTTTGGTGTTTCCGGGCAGGTCGTCAGCAATGAATCCGAGACAGTGACTGACTGGTTGCTCAACCAGCAGCGCGATTCTCGCCCGGCAGGGCAGAGCGAGCTGGCTGCGCCGCTTTATGTGGATACCCAGCGCCGACTGGCAGACTCCTTCCGTACCGCGATTCCGGAAAGCTTCGGTGAACAGACCCGAGACGACAATTAACCGTCTCCGGCAACGCGGGGCCTTGTCAGTCATTACCCCGCTGTTGCTGTTGATCGTCATTACCCTCACGGTCATGGCGCTGGATGGTGCGCGCCTTTACAGTTTGCGCAGTGATATGCAGGCTCAAGTGAATGTGGCGGCCCAGGCTGCAGCAGGAGAGGCTCAGGCCTGTGGTGGGCAAGCACCCAGCACTGCCCTTGTCCAGCAGCGCGCATTGGCGGCGGCAGCCGCCCAGGGCTTTCAGGGTGCTGCTGAAGAGCTGGAAGTGCAGCTCGGTGTGATTGATGATACCGATAATGATGGTGTGGTGGCTTTCGCTCCCGTCAATATTATCGAACAAAGTAATGCGGTGCTGGTGAGCTATACCCGCACAGAACCGATTTCCATGCTGTTGCCGCAATCGGTGTTCGGGGGCATTGATATTTCCGTCAATGCTGCTGTGCGCAAGGAGGTGGTGGCAACCGTCAGTGCGGCTGGCAGCACTGCAGGCGTGGGCGGTGATGCCACCTTGCTGGGCAGTTTGCTAGGCGTTGTTCTCAATCAGCCGGGGTTCAGTCTTGATCCGACTGACCTCAACAGCCTAGAAAATACCACCGTGCAATTAGGCGATTTGTTGACAGCAGTCGGTGTTGATGACCTGGTGGATCTCCTGGCGCTTGATGCGTCCGAATTAGCGGCGGCCATTGGTGATGTTGGAGACGTTACGGCGCCGGTTGCCGATCTATTGGATGATATTGTAACGGCCCAAGGAATCGATACTGTCAAAGTGGGAGACATTATCAATGTGGTGGAAAATGCCTCTGTTCCTGCTTCCAGTGAGTTTCCTGTCTATGATCTAGTCATCAGCCTGGTGCTCAATCTGGCTGAGCAGCAGCAGGCTGGAGCCGGCGGCCTGCTGTCGTTGCCGCTAACTATCAACAACCTGTCTGTCCCGCTTATCGCCAATATTAATTCGGTGGACCTTGGCTTGAACGTGGGTGAGCCACCGACTGTAGCTGTCGGTCCTGCTCGTCAGGACGCGGATGGGGAATGGGTCACCCGTTTTTATGCGCCGGATGTGACGTTGCAGTTATCCGCACAGGTAGAATTGTTGCCGATAAGCCTGGGTCCCCTGCTGACATTTTCTCTTGCGGATTTAACGGTCCCTCTGGCCGTCAATGCAGGCGGCGGCGAAGGCCAATTAATTTCCGCTGATTGCGCTAGAGGGCGCTCAAACTCGGTGGAGTTTGGCGTTAATCTTGAGCGGGAAGTGGCTCGTATTGTAACCGGGCGGTTGGGGCCGGGGGGCGAGTTACTGCCAGAGCGATTGGAAGCAAATGTTGGTAGATTGTCGCTGTTGTCTGGGCTGCTTCCCCCCATCGAAGGCATACTTTATCTGAACGCGGAAGTGGAGGGGGAGGTTCCCGGTGTTGAAGAAACGGTGTTCATGGACCCTCGCTATAATTTGTATTGTGATCCAATTGAAGGATGCGATCAGTCACAACACAACGATCTGGGTGATGGGTTGTCTGGTCTGGATCTGGATATAACGGTTCATGAGGCTTCGCTTCTCAGGAGCAATTTTGGCTTGATTAACCTGACGCCGCTATTGACCCCTATTGTGGATCCGGTGCTTGTGCTTTTGAATGATGTCATATCAAGCCTCGCGGAGGCTGTTATCAATCCTTTGCTACGAACCCTGGGTGTTGGGCTGGGGGGTATTAGCGTTAATGTCAGTGCGGCCAACCAGGATGGTATCCAACTGATCGAGAATATTGCGGTTGAGCAGCCGGATCAGTGATGGCCCTTTCGGTCGCTCTTTTAGGAAACGGCTAATCAGAGGTGATGTTGGCACTGGAGTACTCTGCCTATTCGCGCCCTCTCCTCTGCTTCAGCCTGGATATTGAGTTTCGTGTTCTTCGAAGACTGCCAACCTGGCACCACAAAAAAAGGCCGCAAAAATGCGGCCTTTTTTTGTGGTGCTCGACAACTGAAAATCAGTGCGACACAGTCGCTGGCCGATAGCGAGTCAGCTGGTCGGCAAACTCCTGCAGGGCCGCAATGCCTGACTCTCGGGCATCGTGATACCACTGCTCCAGAGCTTCTACCATCTCCGAAGAATTACGGCTGGTCTGGGTCCAGATGTCCTGCAGGCGTAAACGGAACTGGTAGATGGCATCCAGGGTTTCGTTGCTTTCCGTCAGCTTCTGCAGCCGCTTTTTCTGGCCGGGCTTGATCAGGCTGATGTCGCGATGAAACAGGGCGTGGGCACGGGCGTACAAGTCGCGGGTAGCGTCGCAAGCGCGGGACTGTTCCTGTTTGAAAACTGGCACGATGACAGTCTTGCGATAGGTAGCCATTACCTGAAAGCGATGCTGCATGATGCCGCGAAGTGCATCCAGGTCCACTTTGCTGGCGCTTTTCTCGAAGGCCGGTTTGGGGGCGACTTTTTTCACCTTGGCCATACCCAGCATTTCAAACAGACGAATCCAGGCCCAGCCCATATCGAACTCGAAGCGACGCACGGACAGTTTCGCGGAGTTCGGGTAGGTGTGGTGATTGTTGTGCAGCTCTTCACCGCCGATCAGGATGCCCCAGGGCGAAATATTGCGGGAAGCATCGGCGCACTCGAAGTTGCGATAGCCCCAGTAATGGCCGATGCCGTTGATGACACCGGCGGCGAACAGTGGAATCCACATCATCTGAATCGCCCATACGGTGATGCCGGCGGCACCAAACAGCAGCAGGTCGATCACGGCCATGAGAGTCACGCCGCCCATGGGGAAACGGGAATAGATATTGCGCTCAACCCAGTCGTCCGGGCAGCCGGCGCCGTACTTTTTCAGGGTTTCCTGGTTTTCCGCTTCTTCACGATAAAGCTCGGCACCTTCGCTGAGGACCTTTTTGATGCCTTTGACCTGCGGGCTGTGCGGGTCGTCTTCGGTTTCGCATTTAGCATGGTGCTTGCGGTGGATGGCGGTCCACTCGAGAGTGTTCTGAGCGGTGGTCAGCCACAGCCAGAACCGGAAGAAATGTTTCAGCACCGGATGCAGTTCCAGGGCCCGGTGGGCGGAATAGCGGTGCAGGTATACGGTGACGCCGACAATGGTGATGTGGGTCATGGCCAGGGTGATCAGAATCAGGACACCCAGACTCGGGGCCAGCAGGCCGTTGCTCAGATAATTCAGCATGAAAGTCGCACAAGGTAAAAACGGAGCTCCTATTGTGCCCAGTCGGGATGACAGGAAGAAGGTGCCGGATGGGTCAAATTCGGACTTTCGGGCCAAGGGTTGGCCAGGGGCGGATGAACGGTAGGAAAAAGAGCGCCTGGACCTGACGCCTGACGCAGGACGTAAAAAAGCAAAACCCGGGTGATGCGGCCAGAGATCGCCCAAACGGATTGGCGTCAGGTGGGAGAGCGTTCCAGCAAGAAATGCCCATATTGATCCACCGAGGCCTGCCAGCCCTGGGCCAGCCAGGTCGTTCCCACCGCTTCGCTGATCAATGCCGGGCCATGCAGGGTCTGGCCGGTGCCCAGGGCTTCACGGTCATAAACGGTCACCGGCTGGTTCACGCCGGGCAGTTGCGCGTGTCGGGTCGCCTTGCCGGTGCGCGCAGGCAAAGGCGGTTGGCGAGGCGGCGAGGTGGTGGCCAGGCTTTGCACCCGGATATTCACCTGTTGTACTGGCAGTGCGAGGCGGTGGCCGAAGCGCTGCTCGTGGGCAGCGTGGAACTGCTTTTCTCGCACTGCGGCGTCAATTTGCCATGGTATCTGTAATACGGATGATTGGCCCTGGTAACACATATCCACAAAGACCCGGTGCTGAATGTCGCGCTCAGGGACCCCTTCGTGAATCAGCTCTTCGTCGCCTTGCAGTTGCAGAGCAGCGATCAGGGATTGCAGTGCCTTGTCGTCACTGTCCTCGGGCAGCGCCTGCAGGTGTTCGCGTTTACGTGGCGCATACACCAGCCCCTCGGCAGAAAGGACGCCGGCACGACGGGGGACAATGGCCCGGCGCATGCCCAGATTGTCTGCCAGGGCGCAGACGTGAAGGCCACCGGCACCGCCAAAACTGAGCAGGGCAAAATCCGCCGGGTCGAAGCCTTTCTGGATGGAAATCACCCGTAGTGCCTGGGTCATGTGTTCATTGGCCAGTGCCAATACCCCTTCGGCCGTTTCCTCCATGCCGAGCCCAAGCTGTGTTGCCAGCTGCTGCATGGCATTTTTCGCGGCGGCCACATCCAGTGACAGGGTCCCGCCCAGGGCGAAATCCGGTTGCAGACGGCCGAGCACTACATTGGCGTCGGTGACTGTGACCCGGTCACCGCCACGGCCATAACAGGCTGGCCCCGGGTCGGCGCCAGCGGAATGCGGCCCCACGTGGAGTAGGCCCGCATCATCCACATAGGCCAGTGAGCCGCCACCGGCGCCGATGGTATGCATATCGACCATGGGAACCGCCACCGGATAGGGGCCAATGTGGCCCTGCTGGGTTAGCCTCAGGTCGCCGTCCAGCAGGGCAACGTCCGTGGAGGTGCCGCCCATGTCAAAGGTCATCAGTTGCGGTTGCTGGAGTTGCTCGCCCAGCCGCTTGGCGGCGGCAAGGCCGCCGGCAGGGCCGGACAGCAGCAGATTAACTGCCAGGTCGGCGGCCTGATCGGAGGCAATGGTGCCGCCGTGGGATTGCATGATGGCCAGTGGCGCGGGCGTCGTCGCCTGCTGCAGGCGTTGCAGATAGTCCGACACTTTCGGAGCCAGCCAGGCATTCAGCCAGGTGGCCATGCCACGCTCATACTCTCCCCGTGTGGGCAAAATGGCGTGGGAAGCACTGACCGGCAGGCCGGCAGCCTCCAGGGCCTGGCGGATGCGCTGCTCATGGGCCGGATTCAGGTAGGAAAACAGCAGGCACAGGGCCACAGATTGCGGCTGGTGGGCAAGCACCTCCTCCACCAGTTTTGACAGCTCGGCGTCATTGAGTGGTGTTACTTCCTTGCCCTGGGCATCAAGTCGGCAAGGTGTTCCGGCAACGGGTAGGGTCTCCAGCACCGAGGGCGGTGGTGTCGGCGTCAGGTTGTACAGCTCTGCCCGGTTCTGCCGGCCGATGCGAAGAATATCCTCCAGCCCCTGGTTGGTGATCAGCACTGTGTGGGCGCCTTTGCCTTCCAGTGCCGCATTGGTAGCCACCGTAGTGCCGTGGATGATGGCCAGCTGGCCCGCACTCATGGCGTCCCCGAGCCCAAGCTCGCCTATGCCTTGCAGGATGGCCTGTTCGGGAGCTGAGGGCGTGGACAGTACCTTGTGAATGCGCGGTTCGCCGTCCCCGAGCAGTACAAAATCGGTAAAAGTGCCGCCGGTGTCGACGCCGAGCCAGTAGGAAACGGACATAGCAGTGAACAGTGAACAGTGAACAGTGAACAGTGAACAGTGAAAAGTTAACAGCGAAAAACAGGGCGTATCTGTTGGCCCCGGTGGTGCTACCATACCCGAAGCGGGTGAATTTTAACTATTCACTGTTAACTATTAACCATTCACTGCTTTTTTCATGCCCGAATTACCCGAAGTGGAAACCACCCTCAGAGGCATTCGCCCCCATCTGGAAGGGCGCATCCTGAAAGGCGTCACCGTGCGTGAGTCGCGTTTACGCTGGCCGGTCAGCGATGGCCTGTATGGGCTGAAGGACTGCCCCGTCATTGCTCTGCGCCGCCGGGCCAAATATCTGCTGATTGAGCTGGAGGCGGGCCAGGTGATGATTCACCTCGGCATGTCCGGCACTCTGCGAGTGGTCGAAGCCGCTCTGCCGCTGCGCAAGCATGACCATGTGGATCTGCTGCTAGACAGTGGCAAGGTGCTTCGTTTCAACGATCCGCGCCGTTTTGGCAGCGTGTTGTATCAGCCTGGAGGCGAGCCCCATTCGTTACTGGCGGCGCTTGGTCCGGAGCCATTGGGGGAGGGTTTCGATGGTGACTGGCTTTTTGCCCGCTCGCGGAGTCGCAAGGTGGCGGTAAAGAGCTTCATCATGGATAACGCCACGGTGGTCGGCGTGGGCAATATCTATGCGCAGGAGAGCCTGTTTCTTGCTGGCATCCATCCTTCCCGGGCGGCAGGCCGGATTTCCCGGGAGCGGTATCAGCGCTTGGCGGATGCCATTCGGGCGGTGCTTGCCAAGGCTATCGAGGCGGGCGGCACGACCCTGAAAGACTTTACCAGTGCGGATGGCCAGCCAGGCTATTTTGCCCAGTCCCTTAATGTCTATGGTCGGGCCGGGCAGCCCTGCCTGCAATGTGGGGCGTTGCTCAAGGCAGATCGCCATGGCCAGCGCAGTACCTGCTATTGCCCGCAGTGCCAGCGCTAGGGGCCCTTGCATGCAGGGCGTCTTGTGAGGAGCTTGCCTCGGGTGAGACCGGGTCCGCAGCCAGGGGAAGTTGGTCATGAATTGACCATGCAACCTATTGCTGGGCTACGAACAAAGGTGTAGATTGTGATGCAATTGTCGGAATATTAACGACTTAGCTGGAACAATGTCAGCGATACTTTAACTATAAAAACACAAGAGGGATTCACCATGAAGCGAGCAAAGCGCCCGGTAGTGGCATCTGTTCTCGCCTCCACCTTGGTGCTGAGTGCAATGACGCCGCTTGCTACCCATGCCCGATCCATGGGGGACGTGGATAATCGCCCAGGCGAAGTGGCCATGATCGGGGACGCCCTGATTGCCCGCCCGGTGCTGGCGGCCTCAACGCTGGTGGGCTTTGCGCTCTTTACCGTCACGCTGCCAGTCAGTCTGCTGGGGGGTAATGAAGATGAGGCTGCCGAGAAACTGGTAAGAGCTCCGGCCCGCAGCACGTTTCTGCGTTGTCTCGGCTGCACCCCGGCCCAGCACGACCAGCTTGTTGCTGAAAAGAAAACAAGAAAAGCTCAGGAAAAATAAGCCGGCAAGGCTGAATAACAAGGAGTCGACATGAAAAAGGTTTATGCCTCTCTGGCGCTGTGTGTGCTTGGGATGTCCGCCAGTAATGCCCATGCTGATGGGTACCTTGCCGTGGGTTACGCGCAGCTTGACCACAGTGACCGTTCCTTCAGCGATGGTGAATTTGATACCGGGAATCTGGTTGCCAAACTGGGTGCTGATATTTCACCCTACTTCGGTGCCGAACTGAGACTGGGCACCACCGTCGTGAATCACGAAGAAACCTTCGGCGGTGCAGATGTGGAGTACAAGCAGGATTATTTTTATGGCGCATATCTGCGGGTGAAATGGGAAAACAAGACAGCCCTGACGCCCTATGCGGCTGTGGGTGCAGCCGGTGGTCGAGAGCGTCTGGACGGGAGTGTCTCAGGTCGTGATAACTGGAATGATGCCTCCTATGCTGCAGGCGTAGACATGGATCTGACGGATCGTATCGGCATCAATGCTGAATATACCCAATATCGTGATGATGAATACGACATCAGCATTGATGGGCCTTCTGTGTCTGCTGTATGGAAGTTCTAGTCTTTTCCTGCCCTGGAAATGGCTAATAAAAAAACCCCGCATTCGCGGGGTTTTTTTATGTGAGAAGAAGCTTGGAGGGCTGGGCTTGTCAGCCAAGCGCGAGACAATGCTTCTTTTCACTGCAAAGATCGCTGAAAAGTGTTCTGCACAAGTCATCCACTTTCTGGTCGAGTTCAGCATCGTCGAAAGGATCGCCAGCCAGCGGTTGCCACTGCATGGCATTGAGCTGTAGCTGAATATTGCGCAGCAACATCCGGTAGGGGTCTTTCAGGTCGTACATGTCCAGAATCCCTTCGGCGTGGATCAGGGTGTGCATGCCCATGCTCATGGACCATTGGCCGATGCTGAAAGCCAGCGGGGCCAGACCGTGGGTTTCCAGCTCGCCATTTTCCATGGCGTCCTTGACCACCTGCTCCACCATGCGGCCGATGGGTTGGGTTGCTTCCAGCATTTGTTCCCGGCGGTTGGCGGACGCTGCCTGCCAGACCACTTCGGTCATTACATATTGTTCCAGCCGGAAGTGTTCCGGGTAGTGCTGGGCAAACAGGGCATAGGCCACGGCGAAGGCCAGCATCTTGTCACGGGTGCTCAGGTCGGAGTCGGCAACGCGTTGGAAGTAGTCCCGGCGAGTCGTGGTCAGCTCCGTACACACCGCAATAAGCAGGTCTTCTTTTGAGGCAAAGTGGTGGTACAGCGTGCCGGTAGCGAAATTACAGCTTCGGGCAATGGCAGCCATCTGGATGCCGAGCAGGCCTTCGTTGCACAGTTGCTGGCGGGTGGCCTCAATAAACAGTTGTTCGCGCTCTGCCAGCGCCTGTTCGCGCCCGCTCCGTGTCTTGATCATAGTCGGTATCTGTTGTGATGCATGGAAACAGTTTGGATAGCATTGGGGAGTGGTTCAAGCGCTTTGTTATAGCGCCTCTGCCAGCTTCGCCAATACCCCGTTCAGGTGGTGCATGCCCTTGTCGGTGCAGTGCAGTCGCTGAGCGGTGATCTCCAGCAATCCCTGTTGCCGGAGTTCCCCCAGATTCTTTATCCATTGTGCCGCAGGAAGGCCGGTGTTGTCCTCTACAGTCTGTAACCGGATTCCGTCCACGAGTCGCAGGCCGTTCATCAGGGCTTCAAACAAGCGGTCGTCTTCTGCCACTGGCTGGTACTGGCGGCGGGCTTCTTCCGGGTTGGCCAGATAGTCTTCCGGCTTACGGGTTTTCTGGTAGCGGTGGATGGTGCCTCGGCTTGCATTGGTGATCTTGCCGTGGGCGCCTGCGCCGATACCCAGATAATCACCGAATTGCCAGTAATTCAGGTTATGTCGACAGGCATGGCCGTCTTGGGAAAAGGCAGAAACCTCATAGCGGTGAAACCCCTGACTGGCCAGCAGGGCAAAGCCGGCCTCTTCGGTATCGGCCATGTTGTCAGGGCTCGGCTGGTCGGGGGGGAGCGGTAGAAGACGGTGTTGGGCTCGATGGTGAGTTCGTACCAGCTCAGGTGTGTCGGCTGCAGCTCCATGGCCTGTTGCAGGTCCTCCAGGGCCTGGGCCCTGCTCTGTCTTGGCAGGGCATGCATGATATCCAGGTTGAAGGTGGTGAAGCCGGCTTCCCGGGCCTGGCGGGCGGCATCAATGGCGGCACTGGCATCATGGATGCGCCCAAGGGCCTGCAGATGGGTATTGTTGAAGCTCTGCACCCCGATCGACAGCCGGTTGATGCCGGCCTCTCGAAAGCCGGCAAAGCGACCCGCTTCCACCGTGCCAGGGTTGGCTTCCAGAGTGATTTCAGCCTGATCGCTCAGGCATAGTCGTTGCCGGATACCCTGAAACAGTTGCTGATAAAAATCCCCGGACAGCAGGCTCGGTGTGCCGCCGCCAATAAACACGGTTTCCACCGGTCGGTCCCCGACCAGCGACAGATCCTGATCCAGGTCCGTCAGCAGTGCCTGCAGATAAGCCGCCTCTGGCAATTCACCCCGCTCGTGGGAATTGAAATCGCAATAAGGGCATTTGCGCACACACCAGGGAGTGTGGATGTAGAGGGAGAGGGGCGGGTTCTTGAGGGGCATGAGAGCTGCAATTAATAGTGAATAATTAATAGTGAATAGTTAAACATACGGTTTGCCATGGAGTATGGTAACAGGCTGCCATGGCTGAGGGGCTGGTCTTTTGCCTTTAGCTGTTAACTATTAATTATTCACTATTAACTGCCTTTTATGCATATCTGGGTAGATGCCGACGCGTGTCCGCGGCCGGTGAAAGAAGTGTTGTTTCGGGCGGCTCAGCGGGTGCAGGTTCCGTGCACGCTGGTGGCCAATCAGCCGGTGGCCGTGCCGCGTTCTGCGTTGATCCGTGCCATTCAGGTGGGGCAGGGTTTTGATGTGGCCGATAACGAAATTGTGCGCCGCTGCGAACCCGGCGACCTTGTCGTGACCCAGGATATCCCGCTGGCGGCAGAGGTGGTCGCCAAAGGGGCAGAGGCGGTAACCCCACACGGACATTGGCTGGACAAGGATACCGTGCGCGAACGCTTGAACATGCGTGATTTCATGGAGGAGATGCGCTCGGCCGGCATGCAGACCGGTGGCCCCAGCAGTTATTCTGGCCAGGACAAGGCGAGATTCGCCAATGCCCTGGATCGCTGGCTGGCCCGCGTTCAGAAATAACGGATCAGGCCGACCTGGCCCCAGCTGAGATCATCACCGCCGTCCCGGCGTACGTCTTCTCCGGCCCAGCTATGCTGCCAGCCCGCATGCAGTTCCAGTGCAGGCAGTACGTCTCAGAGTAAATGAGCACCTGCCTCCCTGTGGTTCGGGCCGTTGTAATCGTCACTGGCATAACCGTCATCGTAGGTCTGGGTGATATGCAGTTTACCGGTCAAGTTAGGGATCAGCTCTCTCTGGGTGTGCAGCGTCAGGGCATAGAAAGCGCCAGAGGCTTGTTTGCTCCAGGTGCCATCCAGAGACACGGATAACCAGGGCTGAATCGGCGCGGTAAAACCGGCACCGGTTTCCACATCATCTGCGCCTTGCGGGTGAAACTGCAGGTAGGTGACGTTGAGGTAGGGGCTCCAGTGCTCCACATAGGGAGCGTATTCCACGAAGAGATTGTTTTCCCTGTAATCACTGCCATTGGCCCAAGCCTGCCAGACTCCGGCAGTGACTGCCTGATGAGTCAAATCAACGCCGGCGGAAACCAGTGGGTTGCTGTCCAGGTTGTCCCGCCCTTCGGTCACATAGCGGCTTTGCCATTGAGACTGGAAGCTGCCCTCCAGACCACTGCCTTGGGCCAGTGAGACCAGCGATACCAGGATACTGGCAGTGGCAAGTTGGTGTTTTCGCATATATGGCATCCCTGCTGCATTGGCCGAACATGTTAGCAGGCAGGGGCGATATCCAGGTGAAGGCGGCGTGTGACGCTTACTGCAGTGCCTGAATCAGTTGGGCCATGGCTTTGCCCCGGTGGCTGATGGCGTTTTTCTCTTCCGCGGGTAGCTGGGCGGCGGTGCAGTGCTTTTCTCTCACGAAGAAATGCGGGTCATAGCCAAAACCCTGATCTCCCTGGGCCTCCAGTACGATTTCCCCGTTCCAGGTGCCCTGGCAGATTAACGGCGTGGCATCATCCTCGTGGCGCATCAGTACGATCACGGCCACATAGCGGGCGTCACGGGAGACGTCGGGCGCATCGGTCAGCATCTCCACCAGCAAGGCATTGTTTTTGGCATCGGTGGCGCCGACCCCGGAAAAACGCGCCGAGTACACTCCGGGTGCCCCCTTCAGCGCTGCCACTTCAATGCCTGAATCATCGGCGATGGCGGGCAGGCCGGTGTATTTGCTGGCATTGCGAGCCTTGATGATGGCGTTTTCCACAAAGGTGGTACCGGTTTCATCCGCTTCCGGCACGGAAAACTCACTCTGGGCCACCACCTCGATATTCAGCGGCTCCAGCAGGCGCTGCATTTCGGCGAGTTTTTTGGCGTTGCCGGAGGCGAGAACGATTTTTTCCATGAAAAACTCCTGACGTCGTTAGCTGCGAGCTTCTAGCGACGAGCTGCGAGGAAAAGAGAAAAGCCGGGAACGTGGGTGCCCGGCTCTTCGTTATCTAACGGTTTAGCTCGTAGCTGCTTTTATACCGTCACCCGATAGATCGCAATTTCCCCGAACAGGTTGGGCCAGAGCCGTGCCAGCAGACCGCTGCGATGACGGCGGTTGATCACCTGCCGTTCCAGGATGCGAATATTGCTCTTGCGACAGTGGGTCTCGAAATCCTGCACGGTGCACAAGTGGATGTTGGGGGTGTTGTACCACTCGTAGGGCAGCGTGGAAGACACCGGCATCCGTCCTTTCAGGCCCAGGTAGGCGCGCACTCGCCAGTGACCGAAGTTGGGGAAGGTGATAATGGCCTCGCGGCCCACGCGCAGCATTTCATTGAGAATCTGGTCCGGGCGCAGCACGGCCTGCAGGGCCTGGGTCATCACCACGTAATCGAAGCGGTGATTCTGGAAATTGCCCAGGCCTTCGTCCAGATCCTGCTCCAGAACATTGACGCCTTTTTCAAAGCAGGCCGCCAGGTTGTCCTGGTTGATCTCAAGGCCGTAGCCGCGAATCTGCTTGTGATGCTGCAGATGGGCCAGCAGGGTGCCGTCACCACAGCCCAGGTCAAGCAGGCTGGCGTCAGCGGGGATCCAGTCACTGATCAGTTGCAGGTCATCACGCATGGTTGCCTGCCTCCACATTGTTGACGCCGTTTTCCACTTCGTTGGCGACCCTGTGCATATAGGCGCCGAACAGCTTGGTGTATTCGGGGATATCCAGCAGGAAGGCGTCGTGGCCTTTGGGCGTATCGATTTCCGCGTAGCTCACATCGCGGCCGGCATGGACCAGGCCGTTGACGATTTCGCGGCTGCGCTCCGGCGCAAAACGCCAATCGGAAGTGAACGACATGACCAGGAATTTGCACTCCGGTTTTGCCAGGGCGGTTTCCAGGGAATTATCGAATTCCCGGGCCGGGTCGAAATAATCCAGCGCCTTGGTCATCAGCAGGTAGGTGTTGGCGTCGAAATTGCGCGAGAACACTTCGCCCTGATGGCGCAGATAGGATTCCACCTGGAATTCCACGTCGAAGCCGAAATGGAAGCGACCGGCACGCAGATCGCGGCCGAACTTCATGCGCATGGCGTCGTCGCTCAGGTAGGTGATGTGGCCGACCATGCGCGCCAGGATCAGCCCCTGACGGGGGTAGGTGTCGTGCAGGTAATAGCGCCCGCCGTGGAAGTTGGGATCGGTAAGAATCGACTGGCGCGCCACTTCATTGAAGGCAATGTTCTGGGCAGACAGTTTCGGTGCCGCCGCGATGACCACCGCATGGCTGAGCCGGTCCGGATAGTCGATGGACCACTGCAGTGCCTGCATGCCGCCCATGCTGCCACCGATGACCGCGGCCCAGCGGGAAATGCCCAGCACATCCGCCAGCCGGGCCTGGCTGTTCACCCAGTCCTTTACCGTCATCATGGGAAAATCCGGCCCCCAGGGCTGACCGCTTTCCGGGTTGATGGACGCGGGGCCGGTGGAGCCATGGCAGCCACCCAGGTTATTCAGGCTGACCACGAAAAAACGATTGGTATCGATCACCTTGCCGGGGCCAATGCAGGCATCCCACCAGCCGGGACGCTTGTCGCTCTTGCTGGTATAGCCGGCGGCATGGTGGTGGCCGGACAGGGCATGGCAAATCAGCACCGCATTGGAGGCGTTGCTGTTGAGGGTGCCGTAGGTCTCGTAGACCAGCTCGTAGGACGTCAGGGTACGGCCGCATTCCAGTTCGAGAGCAGTATCAAACTGGAGCGTTTTGGGCTCGACCAGACCTACAGAGTCTTCAGCAGACCATGGAGCGTCGTCGGGGATCTGTTGCGGCATGATGACTCGCTTGCAAAGGATGCCGCAAAGTCTAAAGCCCGCCCGGTGGCCGTGCAATCGGCGACCGGGCGGTTGGCCTGCGAATCAGTGGATGATTTATGCCAGAGGGGAGAAATGTTCCTCTTCGCTGTGGTTGCGGATGTCGATGTGATGATCCAGCGCCTGGTGGACGCGATTGCGTTCATGTTTGCGATCCACATCGATCAGCAGCAGGTAATTGCCGTTTTTCACTGACTGCAGGTAGGGGGCCAGATGATGATTGGACTGGGAAATGCCGCGCAGACCGCCGGCCCAGGCACCGAAACAGGTGAAAAACAGGGCAGTAAGCAGCCATACACCCAGATGGGCATCCACGCCCCATGGATCGATGAACGCGATGGCATAACCGGCAAGCAGACCGATCAGCAGGCCGCGGGTGGCGCCGCTATAGCCATTACTCATGATGTCGGTATCTTCCCAGGGGGTGGTGGCGTTGATGCCGTGGCGATCCAGCTCACCGGCATCCCGTGCCATGACATGAATACGATCTCCACTGATACCGGCGGTATCCAGGCGGGTGATCGCGTTGCTGACCTGTTGCAGGTTGGGGACGAGATAGTAAACCCGATACATGCGTCTTACCCTCCGTCGTTATATGTTGGGTTCACGCTAAGCCTGCCACAGTGAGTGCCGGGTCAAAAAGTGATCAAGATGGGGTGAAGCATGGCAAAACAGGATCTTCTCGACCGCCTCTACGCCCAGGTGGCCAATGAGGAAGACGCCCGAACCTGCACGGACATCAGTGATGCCGCCTGTCGGGAGGTGCCCGGGAATTTCTTTCGTATCATCAGCGCGAACACCCTGACCAAGATCGGCGATCTGTTGATCAACCCGAAAACCGTGCTGGCCTGGCTGATCACCGCGGTAGGAGCGCCGTCTTACCTGGCGGCGTTACTGGTGCCCATTCGGGAATCCGGCTCGCTGATCCCCCAGTTGATGATCGGCGCCCTGGTGCGTCGCTACCCGGTACGCAAGGGCTTCTGGACCCTGGGGGCGGCGCTGCAGGGGATTGCCGTGCTGGCAATGGCCGCCGCGGTCTGGTTACTGGAGGGAATGCAGGCAGGTCTGACGATTATCGGTTTGTTGGTGCTGTTCAGTATCAGTCGCGGCTTCTGCTCAGTGGCCATGAAGGATGTGCAGGGGAAATGCATCCCCAAGTCTCGCCGTGGTCGCCTTACCGGGTTGTCCGCCACGCTGTCGGGGGCGATCACGTTTGCGCTGTCACTGGTGATCTTCCGCGGGGGTGAGGACCCGTCCATGGCGTTCTATGGCGCGTTGTTGGCGTCGGCAGGGGTGGCCTGGTTGGTGGCTGCCGCGGTGTTCTTTACCGTCGATGAGTATCCTGGGGCCAGCGAAGGCGGCAACAACGCCTTCAAGGAAGCGCTGGCCAGCCTTGGCTTGCTGAAAACCGATGCCCCTTTTCGCCGCTTTGTGATCACCCGCGCCTTGCTGATGGCCTCGTCGCTGGCTTCACCGTTCCTGGTGCTGGTGGCCCAGGAGCAGGCTTCTCTACCGCTGCTGCTGGGCAGCTTTGTACTGGCCTCCAGTCTGGCCAGCACCGTCAGCGCCACGGTCTGGGGCTATATGGCTGATACCTCCAGCCGCAATGTGATGGTGCGGGGTGGGGCGCTGGCGGCGCTGGTCTGTCTGCTGGCCGGTGGGCTTGCCGCGTGGGGGCCGCAAGCGGATTGGCTCCACTGGTTGTACCCGTTGGCCTTCTTTGTGCTCGCCATTGCCCATGCCGGCGTGCGTATCGGCCGCAAGACCTACATGGTGGACATGGCCGGTGGCACCAAACGCACGGACTACACCGCCGTCAGTAATACCGTTATCGGCGTTCTATTGTTGGCGGTGGGTGGCATCAGTGCCGGGGTGGCGCTGTTGGGGAATGACTGGGCCTTGCTGGTGCTGGGGGGGATGGGAGCGACAGGGGTCGTCAGTGGGAGATTGCTGAAAGACGTGTAAGTGATATCTCAAAACGATGTGCAAAACTTTACATTCCGGATGGACCGGCTAGGCTCCTTCGTTATTTCAAACGAAGGGAAGGGAACGATGAAAAATGTGTTTGTGGGGGTATGTTTGCTGGGGCTGACGTCGGCTGTACTGGCTCAAGAGCCTTCCGGCTTCATGGTTGGTGGTGGCTTGTCGCTGGACCGGGGGGATTTCGGGGAACAGTTGGAAGATGAGTTTCAGGCGTTCGTGTCTCAGGACATTACCACCGATGATGATGGCTTCGATACCGGCCTTGATGCCTATATCGGCTACGCCTTCGGAGGGGCTTCCAGCCTGCGTTTCGGCTACCGGAAATTCGGTGAGCAGAGCGGCGATATCAATGTCTCGGGCCTCGGTTTCGGTGGCTACAGCGTGGAAGCGGATGGTACATACCTGGCGGCTGATCTGTTGTTCCCGCTCAGTGAAAATTTCTACCTGGGTGGAACCCTGGGGCTACAGAACTGGGATGGTGACATCACTCTGAGTGCTCCCGGTGTTCGGGATCGGCTTTCTGAAGATGGCAGGGATTTCTTCTTTGGTCTGCGTACCAAATACCTTATCAATGAGGGGCGCGCCGCTCTGGTAGCTAGCTATAACCGTTACAGTTTTGAGGTTGAGGGAGGAGATGACCTGAAATACAGCAGCCTTCAGTTGGGTCTGGAAGCGTATTTCTTTTAAGGTTTGCAGAGGTAGGGCCGGTAGGGCCTGGCAGAATCAGGCCCTACGACTTCTCGAACAACAAATCCCACACCCCGTGCCCGAGCTTTTCTCCGCGGCGTTCAAACTTGGTTTCCGGGCGCCATGACGGCCGTGGTGAGAATTGTCCGGCACCGGCCGTGTTGGTGAATCCTTCGGCACCGTTCATCACTTCCATCATGTATTCGGAATAATTCTCCCAGTCCGTGGCCATGTGCAGCACGCCGCCGGGTTGCAGCTTGCGATGCACCAGAGCCACCCAGGCGGGCTGGACGATGCGGCGCTTGTGGTGCTTTTTCTTGTGCCAGGGGTCGGGGAAATAAAGCTGGACCCGGGCCAGGCTGTTATCGGGAATACACAGCTCGAGAATCTCCACCGCGTCATCGCAGTAGCTGCGCAGGTTGCCCAGGCCGCGCTGCTGGATTTCCATCAGCAGGGCTCCCACGCCAGGGCGATGCACTTCGATACCGATAAAATCCTTTTCTGGATCGGCCTGTGCCATATCCGCCAGGGAGTGGCCCATGCCGTAGCCGATTTCCAGCACTCGAGGGGCGTCGCGATCGAAGACCGCTTGCGGGTCCAGCAGCCCATCGGCGCGTTCCAGGCCAAATTGCGGCCAGAGGCTATCCAGGGCATTACGCTGTCCGGCGGTGAGGCGGCCCTCTCGCAACACAAAGCTGCGCACTTTGCGCATGACCTTGCCGGTTTCCGGGTCTTTATCCTGTTTGATGAAGTCGAGCATGGGGCTGCCAGGTGAGTTGAGCGGGGGGCGATTGTAGCAAAAACCGCGAGAGGGTGGAGTTCACGTCACCTTGATGGCAGGCAGGTGATTATGATCCTGCAAGTCATGGTATTGAAAACCCCGTTACCCCGGCGCCGACTCTCCCCCAAGATCGGCGCCTTTTTTTTATCGACTGATGCCGTCCAGCGGTGAAGAAGCTGAGGCATAGGCTTTTCGGGGCATGCGTCCGGCCAGGAACGCCTCACGCCCCGCTTCGATCGCTTTTCTCATGGCGGAGGCCATCAACACCGGCTTCTGGGCATGGGCTACGGCGGAGTTGAGCAGCACGCCGTCGCAGCCCATTTCCATGGCGAGGGCGGCGTCGGAGGCGGTGCCGACACCGGCATCCACGATAATGGGCACGTTGGCTTCTTCCATAATCAGGCGGATGTTGTGTGGGTTGAGAATGCCCAGCCCGGAGCCGATCAGTGAGCCCAGCGGCATTACCGCCACACAACCCATGTCTTCCAGTTCCTTGGCCACAATCGGATCGTCGTTGGTATAGACCATCACCTTGAAGCCGTCATCGATCAGTTCCCGGGCCGCTCGCAGGGTGTGGGTGATGTTCGGATACAGGGTTTTCTGGTCGCCCAGCACTTCCAGCTTCACCAGATCATGGCCGTCCAGCAGCTCCCGTGCCAGCTTGCAGCAGCGCACCGCATCCTCAGCGGAGAAGCAGCCGGCGGTGTTGGGCAGGATGGTGTATTTGTCCGGGTTGATGAAATCCAGCAGGTTGGGTTCGTCGGCGTTCTGGCCGATGTTGGTACGGCGAATGGCGACGGTGACGATCTCTGCGCCACTGGTTTCGATGGCCTCGCGGGTTTCGTCGAAATCCTTGTACTTGCCGGTGCCGATCAGCAGTCGGGAAGAATAGGTGTTACCGGCAATCGTGAGCAGGTCGGACATGGGGCCTCGCCTCGGTTCAGGTTACTGCGTAATAAATAGGGGCCGGATGGTGTCAGCCACCGCCGATGGCATGGACGATTTCCACCACATCGCCATCGCTCAGGGTGAAATCGCCATGCTGGCTTTTCGGAACGATGTCCCGGTTCACTTCCACCGCCAGGCGGCGGCCGGCCAGATTCAGCTGGGTGACCAGGTCCGCGATGGTGGTGCCATCAAGAGTCAGGGTATCGCCGTTGACAGTAAGCTTCATGATAGAGATCAAACTGCCTTGAACAGGGACCAGGCCAGCATCAGCCAGCCAATGATCAGTGCGGTGCCGCCCAGCGGGGTAATGGCGCCGAGCCACTTTTGGCCGCTGAGCACCAGTACATACAGGCTACCACTGAAAACCAGGGTGCCGGCAAACAGCACCCAACCGGCGGTGACCATGCCGCTGGCGCCAAACGCCTTGGCCAGCAGCCCGCACAGCAGCATGGCCAGGGCATGGTAGAAATGGTATTCGCTGGCGGTGGACCACACGGCAAGCATGGATTCGTCCACGCGGGATTTCAGACCGTGAGCGCCGAAGGCACCAAGGATAACGGCCAATGCGCCGTTCAGGGCGCCGAGTACGAGCAGAATTTTCATGGAAGGTATGTTACCCGCTTGCAGGCATGCACGCAGCCCGTAACCGGTGAAAATCAAAAGCCCCTCGAGAATGAGGGGCTTTGCTGTCAGCGTTACGCGGCGATGGCGTTACGCAGCTTCTTGATGGCATTGTTTTCCAGCTGGCGGATACGTTCGGCGGACACGCCGTACTCGTTGGCCAGATCCTGCAGGGTGGACTTCTGATCGGCCAGCCAGCGACGCTCAAGAATGTCGCGGCTGCGTTCGTCCAGCGCCATCAGGGCGGAGCCCAGCTGTCGG
The DNA here is from genome assembly GCF_047495475.1 of Alcanivorax sp. IL2. NCBI lineage: Bacteria > Pseudomonadati > Pseudomonadota > Gammaproteobacteria > Oceanospirillales > Alcanivoracaceae > Alcanivorax > Alcanivorax sp. IL2. The sequence continues at coordinate 808,361 of NZ_CP179932.1, forward strand.
CTTTCCCGTTCCTGCTGATCCTGTTCTGCCAGCAGATCCGCCGGATCGCTGTTGTCGCTGTGCAGGTAGGCGGCCGGGGACACCACGGTGCTGTCCTCGTCGTCGTTGGTGGGGCCGTCGAAGCTGGCGTCATAGGCGCCCAGGCGACCTTCCATTTCTTTTACCTGGGCAGCGGTAACGCCCAGATCATCTGCCACTCGCTGGGCTTCTTCCATGCTCAGACGACCCAGACGCTTCTTCTGGCCGCGCAGGTTGAAGAACAGTTTGCGCTGGGCCTTGGTGGTGGCCACTTTGACGATGCGCCAGTTCTTGATCACATATTCGTGGATTTCCGCCTTGATCCAGTGCACCGCGAAGCTCACCAGACGTACGCCCTTGGTGGGGTCGAAGCGTTTCACCGCTTTCATCAGGCCCACATTACCTTCCTGGACCAGATCGCCCAGGGGCAGGCCGTAGCCGGTGTAGCTGCGGGCGATGTGCACCACAAAGCGCAAATGGGCCAGCACCAGGTTGCGGGCGGCATCCAGATCCTGCTCATGGTAATACTGTTCCGCCAAACGTTGCTCGTCGTCTGCGCTGAGTACCGGCACGGCATTAACGGCTCGCATGTAGGCGTCCAGGTTGTTACCCGGTACTGCCAGCATAAGCGCCTGTGCTTGTGTTGAAGGGGTTGTCATGCGCGTTGTCTCCTCGTTGAAGACCAGTCTGTGTCCTTTTGTGCCGATGATATTAGCACTCGGTTGTTTGGAGTGCTAATAGGGAAAAAGGTTCCCGCCGATTGAGAGGGTCGATTGGGCAGTTACCGAGTCTAGGCCGGCCATGTGAACCGGGGATGAACAGGGAATTGGACACGGATGGAGGGGGGAAGGTTCCGGGGAAATCTGTTGTAGGAGCGGCGCTCTCTGTGCCCAGTGGGTATGAGCCGCGAATGCCTGGCACGGTTTGTCGCCAGTCTATTCGTGGCTCGAGCGCCGCTCCTACAGAGAGTTGAGGAGTCGTGGGTTAAAAATTCGGCTCGATATCGCCCAGGTGCCGGCCCACGGCCAACCAGGCGCCCAGAAGCCCCAGGATGCCGCTGAATACGGGCAGGATGATCAGGCTGGATGCGGCCATGGAGGTGAGTGACTCCTCACTATTGTACAGGGCCAGTAGTTCGTCGATGGGCCCGCCTAGCCACCACAGGGCCACCTGTACCAGGATGACCGCCGTTGCGCCGCCGGCAAAGCCGAAGCAGAAACCGGAATAGAGGAAGGGGCGGCGCACAAAGCCGTCGGTGCCGCCGACGATCTTCACCACCACGATTTCCTCCCGGCGGCTTTCGATGGCCAGGCGGATGGTGTTCACCACCACCAGTACCACGGCGGCGGCCAGCGCCAGGGTGAGGGCGGAAATCAGCCGTTCGCCCAGCTCGATCAGAGCATGCAGACGGCGCACCCATTCCACATCCAGCTGCACCAGATCGACGCCGTTCGCCTCCGCCAGGCGGTTTTCCAGGGCACGCAGGGTGACCGGGTCGGTCTCGTCCGGGTAGACCACGATCAGCGGTGGCAGCGGGTTGTCCGGCAGGGCTTCCAGGACGTCACCGAAACCGGACAGGGCCTTGAACTCTGCCAGTGCCTGTTCCCGGGTGATTACCTCGGTGCGACTGATGTTATCCAGCCCCTGCCAGTCGCTGGCCAGGTCTCGCTGGCGCTGCTCGCTGATCTCCATGTCCAGAAACACGGACAGGTGGGCATTGCCGTCCCAGCCGCGGGTAATGGCACGGGCATTATCCAGCAGTACCGCCAGCCCGGCGGGCAGGGCCAGGGCAATAGCGATGACCAGAATGGTCATGGCACTGCTGGTGCGTGCGGCGTTAAGCCGCTGCAGGGCATCCTTGAAAGAGTCCTGATGGTGCTGGCGCCAGCTGCGGAAACGGTCCTGCAGGGAGGTGCGGGCACTGTGCGCCCCGGCCACCCGGCGCACTCGCTCCGGCTTCTGGCGACTGGCCTTGATCGGGGTGGCGTTTCTGGGCCCCTTGTTAGCTGCCATGGTGGCCCCCTTCGTCGCCGTCGTGGATCAGGCGCCCCTCACGCAGGGTCAGCAGGCGGTGGTTATAGCGGGCGATCAGGCTCAGGTCGTGGGTGGCGATCAGCACGGCGACGCCGACCCGGGCGAAATCCTTGAACAGGTCCATGATCTCCTCGGAGAGGGCCGGGTCCAGGTTGCCGGTAGGCTCGTCCGCCAGCAGCAACGGCGGCTTGTTGACCACCGCCCGGGCGATACCCACGCGCTGCTGCTCGCCGCCGGAGAGCATGATCGGGTTGAGCTTTTCCTTGTCCAGCAAACCGACCTTGTCCAGGGCGGCGCGCACCCGTTTGCCGATATCACTGCGGGCGTAGCCGGCGATGATCAGGGGCAGGGCCACGTTGTCGAACACGGTGCGGTCGAACAGCAACTGGTGGTTCTGGTGAACCATGCCGATCTTGCGGCGCAGCAGAGGGATCTGCCTGTTGCCGAAGCCATTGAGATTCTGGTTATCAATGAGCACCTGCCCCTGGGTGGGGCGCTCCAGCATCATGATCAGTTTCAACAGGGTGGATTTGCCCGCACCGGAATGACCGGTCAAAAACGTCAGCTGCCCAGCGGGAAGCGTGAAGCTCACCTTGCTGAGTGCGTCTTTGCCGTTCGGGTAGCGTTTGCTGACCCGGTCAAACTGAATCATGACGTCCCTTGGGATGTGTTATGTCGCAGTAGGAGCGCCGCTTGAGGCGCGAACAGCCGTTGTCGCGAGTACAGTTCGCGCCTCAAGCGGCGCTCCTACAGTGCTATCGGCGAGGAGTGGTGTTGCTACCCCGCCACGTCTTCAAACAAGGCCTGCACAAACTCTTCCGCATGGAAGGGGCGCAGGTCTTCCAGTCGTTCCCCCACGCCGATAAAGCGAATCGGCAGGCCAGTGCGTTTGGCCAAGGCAAACAGGATACCGCCTTTGGCGGTGCCGTCGAGCTTGGTCAGTGCCAACCCGGTCACGCCGGCGGCATCGCGGAACTGTTCGGCTTGCTGGATGGCATTCTGGCCGGTGCCGGCGTCCAGTACCAGCAGCACTTCGTGGGGCGCATCCGGGATCAGCTTCTTCATCACCCGGGTGACCTTGGTCAGCTCTTCCATCAGGTTGCCGCGAGTGTGCAGGCGGCCGGCGGTATCGGCGATCAACACGTCCGCGCCGCGGGACTGGGCGGCCTGGACCGCGTCATAGACCACCGAGGCGGAATCCGCGCCGGTGTGCTGTGCCACCACCGGGATGTCGTTGCGCTCGCCCCATACCTGCAGCTGTTCCACGGCGGCGGCGCGGAAGGTGTCGCCGGCCGCCAGCATCACGCTCTTGCCTTCTGCCTTGAAGCGGCAGGCCAGTTTGCCGATGGTGGTGGTCTTGCCGACGCCGTTCACGCCGACCATCAGGATCACATAGGGTTTCTTGCTGCCGTCGATGTTGAGCGGTTGGTCCACCGGCACCAGCAGCTTGCGCAGTTCGTTCTGCAGGGACTCGTACAAGGCGTCAGCATCGACCAGTTCCTCGCGGCTCACCTGCCCGGTCAGCGCCTCGATGATCACGTCGGTGGCTTCCACGCCCACATCGGCGACCAGTAACTGGGTCTCGATGTCCTCGAAAATCTCGTCGTCGATTTCCTTGGCGCCCACCAGCAGGTCTGCCAGACCCTTGCCCAGGCCCTTGCGGGTCTTGCCCAGGCCCAGCTTCATGCGTGTCCAGAAGCCTTCTTCATTGTCGCTGTCATCCGCCGGTTCCGCCTGGCTCTCGGCCTGTGGCGATGGTTGCGGCTCAGCGGCAGGTGCTTCAACGGAGGCAGTGGCCGGGGGCGTGACAGCGGGCTCGGGTTCGCCAGAGGTATCGTCTTGCGGGGCGGGCGCCGTGTTGGTGTCGTTCAGTTCATCGGCATCCACACCGGTAAACATGCGCTTCCAGAAACCGGTCTTTTTTTCTTCCGGCTTGGGCGCGTTGTCGTCGTCGCGGGAAACTTCGTCGCTCATGTTCAGTCTTATCCAATCGCGAAGAGGGTAAATCGGGCCTCTTCCTTTGCAATGAGGCTGCAAGGACAGGGCGGTAAACCGGTATGCTATGCCGGCGATAAATAAAATGCGCCCTCCTGCAGGCTGGACGTTCGTCATGCATGCTGTTCAACAGTCTGCCAACGAACGCGCGGCTATCCTAACACTTCGCTCACGGGGGAGCAGCTTCCGGGGGGCGGTACGCAACACAATGAGGACAATGCATGAGAAAACTCATGGTGGCACTGGCGGCCATTCTCTGGAGTCTGACCGCCCGGGCAGAGCTGCCCACCCATGCCTTTACCCTGGATAACGGCCTCAAGGTGCTGATCCGCGAAGATCATCGCGCCCCTGTGGTGACCGTGATGGTCTGGTTCAAGGCCGGCAGTTTCGACGAAGCGCCCTATGAAACCGGCCTGGCCCACGTGCTTGAGCACATGATGTTCAAGGGTACCGAGCGACTGGGGCCGGGGGATTTCTCCAAACTGGTGGCCCGCTATGGGGGCAGCGACAATGCCTTCACCAGTTATGACTACACCGCCTATTTCCAGCAGTACGAGGTGTCGCGCCTGCCGCTGGCCCTGGAGCTGGAAGCGGAACGGCTGGGTAACCTGAAGATCGACGATGACGAGTTCCATCGCGAGTTGCAGGTGGTGCTGGAAGAGCGCCGCACCCGCACCGACGACAACCCCAATGCCCTGGCCTGGGAAAAATTCCAGGCGGTGGCCCGCCCGGGTACCGGCTATGCCCACCCGATCATCGGCTGGCGCTCCCTGCTGGCCCAGCTGCAGCCGGAACAGGCACGTAGCTGGTACGACCGCTTCTATGTACCGGGCAATGCCACCCTGGTGGTTGCCGGTGACGTGACCCGCGATCAGGTGGAGCCGCTGGTTCGCCGTTTCTTCAGTGATCTGCCCGCCGGTACCACGCCGCCACGGCCGACGCAGACGGTCACCCCCGCTGCCGGTGAACGCCGCCTGGATCTGGCCATGGCCGTGCAGGTACCTGCTCTCTACATGCTTTATAACGTTCCCTCCCTGGTGACTGCCGAGCAGAAAGGGGATTTCTACGCCCTGACCATGCTCGCCGGGGTACTCGATGGCGGCATGAGTGCCCGCATCGAAACCGAACTGGTTCGCGGCGAGAAGCTGGTGGCCGGTGCCGGTGCCAGCTACAGCGGCATCCAGCGCGGCGATGGCACCTTTACTCTTACCGCGACCCCGAACCCGGGTGTCACCCTGGATCAGGTAGAGCAGGCTCTGCGTGAGCAGATCAAGACCTTGCAGACCACCTTGCCGAGTGAGGACGAAATGGCGCGGGTACGGGCCGGCGTGCTGGCCAGCCAGGTGTTTGAAAAGGATTCGGTGATGGGCCAGGCCATGGAGCTGGGCATGCTCAGTACCCTGGGTCTGGATATCGATCTGGCCGAGCAGTTCGAGGAACAGTTGGGCAAAGTCACCGCCGAGGATGTGCAGCGGGTGGCCCGCCAGTGGCTGGTGCCGGAGCGCTTGGCGGTGGCCCATGTGGTGCCGGAGCAGGAGGAAGAACAATGATGCGGTTACCAGGAATGATGGGGGCCGCGGTGGCGGCGCTGATGCTCAGCGCCTGTACCAGCTTCCCGACCACGGAAAAACAAGTGGCGGCCAGCGAGCCCCAGGCGCCGCAGCTGGATATCCAGTCCTGGCAGACGGAGCAGGGCGCCAAGGTCATGTTCGTGCAAAGCGATGCCTTGCCCATGCTGGATATTCGTCTGGTAATGGCCGCTGGCAGTTCCCAGGATGACGGCTTGCCCGGCGTGGCCTCCCTGACCAGTGCCCTGATCGGCCAGGGCGCCGAGGCCCTCAGTGTGGATGACATCGCCCGGGGGTTTGAAGATCGCGGCGCCAGCTTTTCCTCCAGCAGTTACCGGGACATGGGCATCATCAGCCTGCGTACCCTTTCGGCAGCGGAGTATCGCCAGCCGGTGGTGGCGCTGTTCAATCAGGTGATCGGTTCGCCCAGTTTCCCTGAGGATGCGCTGGACCGTCTGCGTACCCGCGCCATGCAGGGGCTGCGCATGGAGCAGCAGGTGCCCGGGCCGCAGGTCAGCAAGGCGTTCATGGCCACAGTGTTTGCCGACCACCCCTATGGCCAGCCCAGCGAAGGGACCCTGGAGAGCCTGCCGCAGATCCAGCGGCAGCAGCTGGTGGATTTCTATGACACCTATTACGCCGCCGGCAATACCGTGATTGCCATGGTCGGGGACCTGTCGCGCAGTGAGGCTGAGGAGATTGCCGCACAGATCAGCGCAGCATTGCCGGCGGGCCCGGCGGCACCGCAGCTGCCCCGGGCAGAAACGCTCAGCGAGCGCAAACGCGAGCACATCGACTTCCCCTCCGCCCAGACCCATATCCTGCTGGGCAACCAGGCCACCTGGCGGGGCAACCCGGATCATGTGGCGCTGCACGTGGGCAACCAGATTCTCGGCGGTGGCGGCTTCGCGTCCATCCTCACCGACGAGGTGCGCCAGAAGCGTGGCTATGTGTACGGCATCGGCAGCGGTTTCTCGGCCATGGCGGCGGGCGGCCCTTTCCAGGTGCAGTTCAAGACCGCCAATGAGAATGCCGACGACGCACTGACCCTGACGCTGGATCTGATCCGTGAGTTTGTCGAGCAAGGGCCCACCCAGGCGCAGCTGGAACAGGCGCGGGCCAATATCCTTGGCAGCTTTGCCCTGAGCACCGCCGACAATAGCGACATCATTGGCCAATTGGGAGCCATCGGTTTCTATGATCTGCCGCTGGATTACCTGCAGTGGTTTAACCGCCAGGTACGCCAGGTCACCGTGGCGGATATCCGCGATGCGTTCCGCAGAACCCTGGATGTGGAGGACCTGGCCATCGTCAGTATCGGTCCGGAGGCGCCACAAATCCTCCAGAGTCAGGACAATGAGCCCCCCGCGGAACAGGGAGAGCGCAGTGGCGAATAGAGGCCCGAATCGCAAAGGCGGTGCCACCAGCAAGGGTCAGGTGCGGATTATCGGCGGTGAGCGGCGCGGCCATCGCCTGCAGTTCGTGGATCAGGGGGGCGATCTGCGCCCCTCCTCCGATCGCATGCGCGAAACCCTGTTTAACTGGTTGCAGTTCGAGCTGCCGGGCCTGCGGGTGCTGGACCTGTTTGCCGGTTCCGGCGTGCTGGGGGCAGAAGCGCTGAGTCGCGGCGCTCAGCGGGCGGTGTTGGTGGAAAAAAAGCGCGAACGGGCCGCCGACTTGAAGCGCCAGTTGTTGCCCCTGTTTGGTGATCGCATCGAGATCCACACTGCGGATGCCTTGCAATGGGCAGGGCAAAGCGCCTTGCAGTTTGACCTGGTGTTTGTGGATCCGCCCTACGACCTGGGGCTGGCGGAGCCGGCCTGTGCCGCGCTGGAAGAAAGAGGCTTGCTGGCGGCACAAGCCTGGGTCTATGTGGAAAGCCGTCGGCACGCTGAAGAACCGGTTGTGCCATCGAACTGGCAGCTGCACCGGGAAAAAAGCGGTGGGGATATTCGTGCCCGTTTATTCCGCCGGGAAGAAATTTGACTCCCATTCGTCGGGTTTGTGTCGACTTCACGGACAATCGGCACAATTACCCGTGTAAACGGTATGACCACTTCAGTGAACGTGATTGATGTCGCAGTCATGCCGGTGAATCATGTGTATTAAGCCATTAGGCATGGCTGGGGATGGTGGATACACGGCACATGGATCGGGCGGGGCAGCACAATGGAAAAGATACCGGAACGGATTCACACTGTATCGATTGGTCTGGATAAGGATCGCTTTCTGCGACAGCTGCTGGGCTATCTGGCCGAGTCTCTGCAGGAGGTCACCGGCATGGATCAGGCGGAAGGGTTCATCTCCCTGGTGGGGCAGAAAATTGGCGATGAGCTGAATGGTCACTACCTGCAATCCCTGAATCTGACCACGCTGGATCGTTTTCAAATTCCGGCAGTATTGGTTGATCTCAAGCGTCGTATCGACGGCGACTTTTACCTGATCCATGCGGATGAGCGACAACTGGTGCTGGGCAATCGGCGCTGCCCGTTCGGCGACAAGGTGATTGGCCGTCCGGCGCTTTGTATGATGACCTCCAACGTGTTCGGCGTGATCGCGGCGGAAAATGCCGGTTATGGCCGCGTGGATATCCAGAAATCCATTGCCAATGGCGATGGCCACTGTCATGTGGTCATTTCTCTGGAAGCCAGCGAAACGGGGGCGGGGCGGGAATATTTTCGCTCCGGTGAGTGATGCCGTGGTCGGCGGACTGCCGAGCCCTGATCAATGCCATGTCTATGCCGGTGTTCGTGGTCCACGCCGATGGCCAGATAGAGTGGCTGAATCGCAGGGCCAACCAGTTACTCGGCGATCGCGCCCCGAAAACGATCAAGTGTCTGCTGGCGTCGCCCTCACGCAGTGAGGAGTTTCTGCGGGCCATGCGCCGCAATCAGGCCTTTTCCCATCTGGCCCTGCGTCTTGTTGAGCCCTTGCAAGATAGCTATATCGCCAGCACCCGGATTGCCCGACAAGGCGAAGTCCTGGATTTCTGGTTGCTGGAGCTGCTGCCAAGACAATGGGTGGTGGGCGGCATGCATCAACTTTCCCAGATGGTCCAGCGGACGACGGCGTTGAAAAGGGAGCGAGCGGCCGCGGAGAAAACCGCGCTGGTGGCGCAGACCCAGGCTTCCCGGGATGCGCTGACCGGTATTGCCAATCGTCGCGCATTTGATGACTGGCTGGCGGCGGCACTGGCCGATCAACAGCAACAGTTGTCCGTGATGATTTTGGATCTGGACTACTTCAAGGCCATCAATGACACCCACGGTCATGATCTGGGCGACCAGGTGCTGCAGCGTGTGGCCCGGTTGCTGAGCGGGACCCTTACCCGTCGTGATGATCAGGTGGCCCGTATTGGCGGAGAAGAGTTCGGGGTATTGCTCCCGGGGGCGGATATCCATGCCTCCCTGAAAGTGGCCTGGCGGTTGGTGATGACCCTGCGCAATCACAATGCGGGCTGCCCGTCCGGTGACAGTTGGCAGCCGGTTACCCTGTCCGTGGGCGTGGCGACTCGTACTCCTGGCACTGCCATCACCGGCCGCGAGCTGATGCGTCAAGCGGATCGGGGTCTGTACCTGGCCAAGCAGCGCGGGCGGGATCAGGCGGTGCATGCGGCCCTGTCCGGCCAGTCAGACCCACCCAAGGCGGACGCGGGGTAATGGTGGCGCGCAGGCACAATCACCCTGCGGTCACCCACAATCCATGCCCTTCGCGCGTCGTCGGCAGGCAGGAAATGGCACAACCTGAACTAGTGTCCCATTTTTGACTGGCGAATACTGTGCCTATACGCAGGAGGGTTTGCCATGACTAGCAAAGCGGTTGCGACATCGCCGAAAACGCCAAAGAAACTGAACAACAGTGATATTCAGCCCCGCAAGATGGATTTCTCCTTCGATCCGGCCATGCCGCGTTACTGGTTTGACGACGACCAGTTCAAGACCATTTTGCTGACAGCCCTGTCCTGCACCTTCCCGGAAGGCGAGCGCTTCTTCGTGCGCTCCGTGCGCCATTACCAGAAACAGATCCAGGACCCGCTGCTGCGCGAGCAGGTAAAAGGCTTTATTGGCCAGGAAGCCCATCATGGCAACGAGCACGATGCCTTCAATCACTTCATGGAGTCCAAGGGCGTGCCCACCGGCAAGGTGGATGAGTTCGTCAATCGCGGCATGCGTTTCATGGCCAAGCACCTGTCACCGCAACGGCAGCTGGCAAAGACCTGTGCCCTGGAGCACTTCACCGCCATGCTGGCGGAATTGATGCTGGAACATCCGGATTTTTTCAAAGGCATGGATGAGCGCATGTTGCCACTGTGGCTATGGCATGCGGTGGAAGAAAGTGAGCACAAGGCCGTGGCCTTTGATGTCTACCAGGACCAGGTGGACAGCTACTGGGTGCGCACCTCGGAAATGGCGCTTACCACGGTGGAATTCATCAGCTTTACCATTTTCCACTACTACCAATTGCGCAAGGACATGGACGATCCCACCGACTGGCGATCCGTCCGGGGCGGCATCAACTGGCTGCTCGGCAAACCGGGCTGGCTGCGTAAACTGGGAAAATCCTACCTGGCGTATTACAAGCGGGATTTTCATCCCGGCAAGCGCGACAGCACCTTCCTGCGCAAACAGGGGTTGAAGAAGCTGTCGCGGCTTCTGGATCGCCCGGACCTGACTGGCTGATCAGCCCTGCCCAGGCCCTTCATGTTTTCCTGTCGTGCTGGCGTGTTACGGTGGGAAAACACCATGGAGGTGTTTATGCGCTGGTTTACTACATTGAAAGAAAAGCTCTTTCCCTCTCGTCATCAGCCCGATGCTGAGTCGGCCCACGAGCCGCTGGACTATCACCCGGCCCATGAAGGGGAAACCCCGGATGATCTGCACCGTGGCCGACACCGAATCAAGGAAACCTTTACCAGCCACTGGGATCTGGATTACATGCCCCGCGAAGAGCTGGAAGAGGCCCTGTCGAAAAACCGCAAAGATAAAAAGTAGCCCCGGCCAAGGGTGTCAGGCATCGCTGCCGCGGCGAGGCCGGGGAATCTGCTGTTCCTGAAAACGCTTGGAAACCCGCACCACAATATCGCTCTGGAAGGCCTTCTCGTAATGCACGTCCAGCACGTAGGCCTTGGAGCGTAGGCGAATGGCCAGCATGTCGCCGATTTCCACTTCCTCAATGGCAAAAGACACCGGCTTTTTCAGATAGGCGTAGCGGCTGGTGACAATCACTTCCTCGATAATCGCTTTGGCGTCTTCTAGGTCCGCATCCAGGCCCACGTGAAAGTCGGTGACGATCATCATGTCCAGTTCGCCGGAATTGCCGGAGGCCACCACATCGGTGATGAAGCGTGAGTTGGGGATGGTGACCAGATTGTCGTCCAGGGTTTGCAGGCGCACGGTACGCAGGCCGATGGAGACGATCTCTCCGTAGACATCCGCGAAGCTGACCCGGTCGCCCACCCGGAAGGGGCGGTCGAACAGTAGCAGCAGGCCGGCCACCAGGGAGGCGGCGATGTCCTTGAGGGCAAAGCCCAGGGCCACGGCAATCGAGCCGCCGGCGGCCAGCATGAATTCCTTGGGCGGCTGCAGCACGCCGATGATCAGCGCGGCGGAGCCTACGGTGTAGAGCACAAAGCCGATCAGGGTGGTGATCTGCAGAATCAGGAAGCGCCGGGTGGGCAGCTTTTCGGTGATCTTCAGGCTGGCCTTGCTGATGCCCCAGTTCAGTGCCCACAGCACAAAGCCGCCGATAAACAGCAGCAACAGGGCGTAGATGTTGAACAGCTCAACCACCACCGCCAGATCATTGACGATATTGCCTTCATTCATTGAGCAGATTCTTCCTTGTCAGGTAACTGATCACCTGCTGATACCACAGGGGCTTCAGCCGGTAGCGGCCATCCTCGGATTTATTCAGGAAACCGGCATCGAAGCCACCCTTGAGGGCGTAGCGCACCACATTGCCAGGCAGATTGGTCACATGGCTGATTTCCTGGCTGGTCAGATTTTCATGGGTGGCAATGGCGGCATACACGAACAGGGCGTTCTCGCCCATGCTGTCGAGAATGCTGGCAGAGGGCGGTGTGGGTAGCCCCACCAGCACCTGTCGACCCTGGGGTTTCACCGAGGTCAGCCATAGTCGCAGGGCCACCATGGGGTTGCCGCGGCAGGCATCCCACAGCAGGCTGAAATAGCGTTGCTCCGCGTTGCGTACATTGCCCGCCTCCGGTCCACGGGAAGACAGCAGCACCTCGTCATAACGCACCCGATGACCACTGAGGTGGTTGCGCGCCAGGATCAGTGAGCGGATATCCGTCTGCCCCCAGCGTTTCACCTTCACCACGTTGCGGAACTGGTAATCACGGCCGAACACATTGCACAAATAGGCCCAGCTCTGGTTGTTGATCATCAGCAACCAGAACACATTGTCCAGCCGTGCATTGACCAGGCTGAGCACCGTGCGCCAGCCTTCCAGGCCGCCGATTTCCTTGAGGAAAAAGTTCTGTGCTTCGTCCAGCACCACCAGGGTGGGCTGGCGCTCCTCGTCACTTTTCACCAGGGCCGCCGGGCCTTCGCCGGCCAGGTCCACGCCCAGGGCGTCGCCGACCAGGGCGAGAATGGCGTCCGGCTCGATGGTCTTGGCCGGCACCGTGAGCTTGACCAGGTTGAGGCCCTTGCAGCTTTCCGCCAGCGCCCGTTCCAGGCGATCAATGCTGACCGTTTTGCCGCAACCCTTTTCGCCCGCCACCACCTGGGCATTTTCGTCGGTCTTGTCCTCGTGCCAGCGCTGGATATTCTTTTCCATGGCCGTCACCAGGCCGGTATCCACAAAGGGTGTTTTGCTGCCCTCTGGCAGGGCGGTGGCAAACCAGCGTTCGTAATGTTCATCCACCGGCTGCTCATTGTCGGGATCTTCTTCATCGTTGTTGATGCGGGTGCGCAGCCGAAACAGGCGGGCCTTGAAGCGCATGTACCAGTCGAAATCTGCCAGCACCCGGTCCATAAAACCGACCAAGAAGCTGGCCAGGGCCACCGGCAGCAGCAACGGTGCAAACAGCCAGAACAGGATCGGGGTGAGCAATTTTTCCGCCAGCGGATCCAGCCGCGAAGGGAGGATGGCCTGCAGGCAACGCTGATAATCCTGGGGGCGAAGCGCCAGTAGTCGGCCCAGTCCCCAGTAAATGGCTACCAGTAAAATGCCCAGACAGAGGTAATAGAGCAGTGACGGGCCCAGGCTTTCCCACACGATCAACAACGGCAACCAGGGCAGTATCAGCCAGCGTGAGATAAACCGCGCGTGGTCATGGACCTGTCGGGACTGATCGCTGCTCAGATAGGCATTGGCGCTTTGTGCCACCCGGATCACCAGCCATTCGCCGACCAGGCAGAACAAGCCGTAAATCACATAAAGCCGGGCCAGCGGTAGCAGCCAGACAAGAATGCGGGTGGACGGGGTGTCCAGATACGGGGCCAGCAGATCCAGCATCAGCCATAACAGCACCCAGGGCAGCATGGGCGCCAGGCCGCTGATCAGGCGGCTGGCGTTGCGCAGCCACCGGTGCTCACCGCTGGCCCGGACCACGGATTCGTGCAGGGTCAGGGTCCATTGGCGAGTGCGCCGGGCCAGTCGGATCAGCAGCATGAAGCCGGCGATGCCGAGGATCAGCGCCACACTGTTCTGCACCAGCGGCAGAAAGCGTTTGTTCTGTGCCGATTCCTGCAGATCCAGATCGATCACATGGGCGGTATCCAGCAGCCGCTGGCCGATGCGCTCTGCTTCGTGGTGGAGCAATGCCGGCGCCTGGGCGGGGCCGCCCATGGCGTCAATCTGGCTCCACAGGGAGCGTCGCTGCCACAGGTCTGCACGCAGCTGGCGCAGCTGGCTCTGCATTTCCAGGCGAGTGCGCAGCAGATCGCGCCATTGTGCCGTGGGCTGGGGGGGCGGCGTCAGGGACGGGCTCCGATACCAGAGTTGATCCAGTTGTTGCAGGGCCTGTTGGGGTGATAACCCGAGCAGCGGAAGAATGGCCCAGGCCTGGCGGACATGGTCGCTGAGTGTGGTGGCCGCCAGGCTCACCGCCTCCTGGGTGTCTTGCGGGTCGATCAGTGTCTGCAGATGTTGGTAAAGCGCTGCCAGGGAGGAGAAGGCCTGGCGCTGGGTGTCGGGGAGCTGGGTAAATTGCTGGCGCAGAGTGTGCAGTTTCTGGTCCTGCCGGCTCAGTTGCCCCAGCAGGGTATCAATGTCGTTTTGCAGGGCGTCGCACTTGTTGTCCGGCACGCTGCGCTCACCCGGTCGGCGCTGGGACAGGGGGGCGGTCTCCTCAAGGGGATGGCCAAGCAAGGCCGCCAGCTGAACAGGGTCCGGTACCTGACCATTGAGGTAGCCCTGTAGCTGCTGCAGCTGCCCTGCCTGCTGCTGCTTCTCCTGCTGGAGCTGTTCCAGGGTTTGACCAGCCGCTTCGCAGGCGGCCACCCCGTTGGCCTGCACCGTGGCGGTCAGGGCCAGAACGATAAGAGCAACACACAGCCGTAAACATGGCGATACCATTCGCAATTCCTTCTCCTCAGCAGAGTCCATTGTAGGAACCGGTAGCCATGCCGTCATCCATTGATATTGCCCATGGGTTATTGAGGCTCCCTGGGCTCCCTGGCCAAGGAAACGGGGTGTTATAGTCAAGGAAGGCTCAATCCAAGGAGACAGCCATGAGCGAACTGATTGTGCGGGCCCTGATGGCCAAGCACCCGGCGGCGGTGAAGACCGGCACGGAGCTGACGGCGGTGGTGGACATCCTGTTGCAGCACAAATTTACCGGCCTGCCGGTGGTGGATGATCACAACAAGGTGGTCGGGTTTGTGTCCGAACAGGATTGCCTGCGCAAGCTGCTGATATCCAGCTATCACTGCGAGGGCAGTCTGGTGGTGGAAGAATTCATGCATGGCCAGCCTCTCACCGTGCACGAGGACGATTCCGCGGTGAATGTGGCCGAGTTGATGGTCACCCAGAAACCCAAGATCTATCCGGTGGTGGACGACAAGGGCATTCTGGTGGGCTTGCTGACCCGGGAACAGGTGCTGCGGGCTCTCAAGGACAGTCGGCGGGGCTGCGATTGACGAAATCAGTCGCGAGTCGCGAGTCAAAAGGAGCGAAAGGTAAGGCGCAGGGTCTGTTTCTCGCACCTCGAACCCGTGACCCCTGCGTACAATCCTGTATTCACTCCCCGCATTACATTCGATGACAGCTCAAAACAACAACTCGGGAGAGCTGTCATGCGTAACCTGCAAACCTTTCTGGCCGATTACGGCGAGAGTCACCAGAACCCGGTTAACCAGTGGGTCCATATCCTCTGTGTGCCGGCCATCTTTATCTCCACCCTCGGCCTGTTCTGGCTGCTGCCCCTGGGGCGCTGGCTGGGCCTGGAGGGTGCTGCCGCTTATTGGGTCAATGGTGGCACCCTGCTGGCGCTAATCTGCATGCCGTTTTATCTGCGCATGTCCCTGGGCATGACGATGCTGATGACCGGCTGGTTGGCGGCGTCCCTGGCGGTGATCGTCGCCGTGGATCGCAGTGCCCTGTCGCTTGGCTGGAGCGCCGCGGCGGTATGGCTGCTGGCCTGGGCGGTGCAGGTGTGGGGCCACAAGGTGGAAGGCAAGAAGCCGTCCTTTGTGGATGATCTGGTGTTCCTGTTGGTGGGGCCCATGTTTGTCAGTATCGAGCTGGCACGCAAATTGGGTTTTGGCCGCCGCGTATCGGCCTGATCGTCCATTGCCCGCCCGTGGCCGGGCGGGCATGATCGGCGGTTATGGATGACAACACCCCGCCTTTATCGGATTTGCCGCTAACCCCCCTGTTTCTCTGGCAGGGGGGCTGGCTGATGGTGATGCCTGCCATCGCCAACCAGGCCCACCAGCATGTGGCCGCGTCCCTGCTGGTGGGCCTGGACCAGCCGATTCGGGTCACCGTGGAGGGGTGTCTGCGCCAGCAACGGGTGGTGCTGGTGCCGCCGGATGTGTCCCAGAGCCTGCACAGTCAGGGGCCGGTGGCGGTGGTTCACCTGGATCCGGATGAG
Organism: Alcanivorax sp. IL2; assembly: GCF_047495475.1. Taxonomy (NCBI): domain Bacteria; kingdom Pseudomonadati; phylum Pseudomonadota; class Gammaproteobacteria; order Oceanospirillales; family Alcanivoracaceae; genus Alcanivorax; species Alcanivorax sp. IL2. Next base: position 824,039 of record NZ_CP179932.1, read on the forward strand.
CCGGCCTGGCGGGCGCTGTCCTGTCTGGACGGGCTGGATGAACCGCAGCAGCGCTGGTGCGGTGAACAGATGACGGCCCTGGTGCAGACTGGCAGTGAGGAAAGGGTGCGGAAATTTCTGCACGGTCTGCGCGGCCTGGCCGACCCCTTGCCACTGGACCCGCGTATCGCTGATGCCTGCAGCCTGATGCGTGTCGGCGAGACGATGCCATCCATGGATACCCTGGCGGAGCACGCCAACCTGTCTGCCTCCCGGTTCCGGCATCTGTTTCGCGAGCAGCTCGGCGTATCCCTCAAGCGTTATCAGCTGCATCTCAAGTGTCAGCGAGCGCTGGCATTATGGCGTAGCGGCATGAATTTCACCGACCTGGCGGTGGCTGCCGGCTTTTACGATCAACCTCATCTCAATCGTACCCTGCGCGCCATGTTCGACGCCCTGCCTTCGCGGTATGCTCGAAGTCTGCCGGTGCAGGTACTGCACCTGAAAGAATAATTATGGAGGCCCCATGGATTACCAGCATATTCGCACCGATCTGGATGAAAACATTCTTACCATTACCCTGAATCGCCCGGACCGGCTCAACGCCTTTACCCTGCGCATGAAGGATGAGCTGGTACATGCCTTTGGCGAGGCGGATCAGAATGACGCGGTGCGCGCGGTGATCGTTACCGGTGCCGGCAAGGTGTTCTGTGCCGGCATGGAAATGCAGCCGGAAGAGGGCGGCAATGTGTTCGGCTACGATGACGCCGAAGGGATGAATCCGCCGCTGGAGCAGATTCGTGACTCCGGTGGTGAGGTGTCCCTGGCCATCTACAACTGCCGCAAACCGGTCATCGGTGCCATCAATGGCGCTGCCGTGGGGGTGGGTATCACCATGACCCTGCCCATGGATATTCGCCTGGTGGCCGCCAACAGCAAGATTGGTTTTGTCTTCACCCAGCGGGGGCTGACCCCGGAAGCCTGTTCCTCCTGGTTCTTGCCGCGGGTGGTGGGTATTCAGAAAGCCATGGAATGGGTGATCAGCGGTGATATCTTCATGGCCGAAGAAGGCGTGGAGGCGGGGCTGTTCCACAGTGCCCATGACAAGGGTGAAGTGGTGGATGTGGCTCGCTGCATTGCCCGCAAAATGATCGCCAAGAGTTCCCCGGTGGCGGTGGCGCTGGCCAAGCAAATGCTTTGGCGTAACCCCAACTTTGCCCACCCCATGCAGGCCCATGCGGTGGAATCAAAAATGATCTACTGGTCGAACGAATTCTGGGACGGCCGCGACGGCTTCACCTCCTTCCTGGAAAAACGCGAGCCGTGTTTCGAAACGGCGATGGCGGATATTCCGACACAGTTCGATTTCTGGAAAGAAGAGAAGGTTAGTGAACAGTGAACAGTGAACAGTTAATAGCTGCGCGATCATGATTCGTGATTGCTGAAAGCGAGGAGGCCGCGACCAAACTTTGGTCGCGGCCTCTTGCGTTTGAAACACTGCGCCGCTGCCCCGCGCCGCTGTTCACTGTTAACTATTCACTATTAACTGCCTTCTCCCTGTATTGCGCCGGCGTCGTGCCGGTCCAGCGTTTGAAGGCCTTGGAAAAAGCACTTTCATCGGAAAAGCCCAGCTTGTCGGCAATGTCGGCCAGGCGGGTACCCGCCTGTAATTCCGTTTCTGCCATGCCTTGCAGCAGCGCATCGCGCAGCAACTTGAAGCTGCTGCCTTCCTCGCCCAGTTTGCGCACCAGATGGCGCCCGCTCATGGCCAGCTGGTCGGCCACTTTTTCCTTGCCCCAGTGCGGGTGCTGGCGGAGCAGGTCACGCACGGTGGCGCTGAGAGATTGGCTGCCCAGGTTATCCAGCAATTGGTCGGCGAGAGTGCGCAGGTGATGGCACAGAGACGGGTTGGCATGAATCAGTGGCAGGCTCAGATCGCTGGCGGGCAGTACCAGGGTGTTATGGTCGGCGGCAAAACGTACCGGTAATCCGAGCAGGGATTCGTAGCGCCGATTGTCGTCCAGCGCCGGGTGGGCAAAGTTGATGCGACAGGCCTGCAGGTGATCGCCGGTGGTCCAGCGTGACAGCTGCAGCAGGGCGGTCATCGCGGCTTCCACCCGCTCTCGTTGGCGCACCGTGTACTCGGGCTGGTAGCGAATCTCGCATTCGTCGTTGTGCACCTGATACGAAAAGGCGCCCCCTTCGCCAACGATGGGGTAGTAATCCATCAGTGAATCGAGGGCATCTTCCACCGTATCGCAGCTCATCAGCACCATGCCCACGGTGTCCAGATGCCCGACCTGCAGGGCCAGGCCGAACTGGATGCCTACCAGCGGGTCGCGGGCCTGTTCGCAGAAGCTTTCCCAGATTTTTCCCTGCAGCGTCAGGCTGACACGGTCCTGTTCCCCGACCGCCTGTTGCAGCGCGGTGGGCAGGGCGAAGCCCAGCTGTTCTGCTGCGTGGCTGATGGCCTGGGTAAAGCGCACTGTAACGGTGGGGGTGTGCGTCATGCTGCTATGAGGTCCATGAGGTCCCGAATTAACCGTGGCAAGGTCCCGAATTGGCCGTGAGCCTGCACCCGGTGGACCGTAGAGTAGACATCATACCAAATGCTGAGTCCAACTCGGCCAACCCGGATCCGGGTTCATAATAATAGTTATCGGGACAGCCATGTACGCAGTGATAGGCGCCGGCCCCATGGGCCTGGCCACCGCCAGAAATCTTAACAAGTACGATATTCCTTTCATCGGGTTCGATCTGAACAGCGATGTGGGTGGCCTGTGGGATATCGATAACCCCCACAGCACCATGTATCAGTCCGCGCATCTGATTTCCTCCAAGGGGATGACCGAATTCAGTGAATTCCCCATGCCCGATGAGGTAGCGACTTATCCTCATCACAGTGAAATGAAGCGCTACTTCCAGAGTTATGCGCGCCATTTCGACCTGTATCGGCACTACGAGCTTTCCACCCGGGTGGTGCGTGTGGAGCGCAACGGTGACGGCTGGCAGATCACTACCGAACGCGATGGCGAAACGCAAAGTCGTTATTTCGACGGTGTGCTGATCGCCAATGGCACCCTGCACACACCCAACCAGCCCAGCCTGCCAGGCAAGTTCGAGGGTGAGCTGATGCATTCCTGCGATTATCGCGATGCGGCGGTGTTTGATGGCAAGCGGGTGCTGATCGTGGGCTGTGGCAACTCTGCCTGCGATATTGCGGTAGACGCGGTGCACCGGGCGGCCAGTGTGGATCTGTCCGTACGTCGCGGGTATTACTTCCTGCCCAAGTTTATCGGCGGCAAACCCACCGACAGCATCGGTGGCAAGCTCAAGTTGCCTCGCGGACTCAAGCAGCGACTGGATGCCCGGCTGATTCGTCTTATCGTCGGCAAACCCAGTGATTACGGCCTGCCGGAGCCGTCATACCGGATGTATGAATCCCACCCGGTGATCAATTCCCTGGTACTGCACCATCTTGGTCATGGTGACATCACACCCCACGGCGACATTGTCGGGGTGGTGGGTGACACGGTGACCTTTGCCGACGGTCAATCCCGGGTGTATGACCTGGTTCTGATGGCCACTGGCTACAAACTGGATTACCCCTTTATCGATGCCTCGGAGCTGAACTGGCACAACGCCGATGCGCCGCAGTTATACCTGAATGTGTTCCACCCGCAGTACCGTAACCTGTTCATGATGGGCATGGTGGAAGCCGCCGGACTGGGCTGGGAAGGGCGCAATGAGCAGGCGGAGATGGTGGCGCTCTACATCAAGGCCCGGCAGAACCAGCACCCGGAGGCAGACAAGCTGGAGAAGAAAGCCTGCGCGGAAGCGGGGCAGACCCTGGATGGCGGCTTCGACTACCTGAAGCTGGAACGTATGGCTTACTACGTGCACAAGGACAGCTATCGCAAGGCGGTCAACGCCCACATCGCCGACCTGAAACAGGGGGTGTGAGGTGGAGGTGCAGTTCAGTAGCGAGAATCTGCTGATTCTCAACGTCATCCTGGCGTTCATGATGTTCGGGGTGTCCCTGTCGCTCACCGGTGAGGATTTCCGGCGCGTGCTCAAGCGCCCGGATGCGCCCATTGTCGGTCTGCTTGCCCAGTTCGTACTGTTGCCCGCCGCCACCTGCCTGACCACCTGGTTCTTTGAAGTGGACCCGGAAATGGCGCTGGGCATGATCCTGGTGGCGTCCTGCCCGGGGGGCTCGTTTTCCAACATCATGACCTGGCTGGCGCGGGCCAATGTGGCGGTCTCGGTAAGCATGACCGCGATCTCCAGCCTGGTGGCCATGGTGATGACACCGTTCAACTTTGCCCTCTATGGCTGGCTCAACCCCCATACCCGGTCCATGCTCACCGAAATCCAGCTGGACAGCATGAACATCCTGATCCTGGTGGTGCTGGTGTTGGGGCTGCCGCTGCTGGTGGGAATGATGACCGGCAAGCTGTTTCCGCGCTTTGCCGCGAAAGCCGAGAAGCCCATGCGGGTGATCACGCTGCTGGTATTGCTGTTGTTTGTTGGGGTGGCGTTCAGCAACAACATGGATGTGTTCCTGGCCACGGCGGATCGCATCGTCATTCTGGTGGTGTTGCAGAATATGCTGGCGCTGGGCATGGGGGCCTTTGCCGGCATGCTTACGGGGCTGCCCCGGCAGGATCGTCGTGCCATCACCATGGAGGTGGGGATTCAGAATTCCGGCCTGGGGCTGGCCATCCTGTTTACGTTTTTCCCGCAAGCCAGTGGCATGATCCTGATCGCCGCTTTCTGGGGTGTCTGGCATCTGATTTCCGGATTGTTGCTGGCCTGGTGGTGGTCACGAGGCCATGACCGTGAGGAGGGCCCATGCGACGACGCATCCTGATTACCGGCGCCGCCGGCTATATCGGTAGCCAGGTGGCTCGCCGACTCAGCCAGGACCACCATGTGGTAGGGGTGGATATTCGCGCGGATGACAGTGCCGACTTTCCCTTTTACGAGATGGATATCCGTAACCCGGATCTGGGGCGCCTGCTCAGTGAGCACGACATTCAGCAGGTGGTCCACCTGGCCGCCGTGCTGGAGGATTCCGGCGACCGGGCACGGGATTTTGACATCGATGTGAATGGTACCCGTAACGTGTTGGACGCTTGTGTGGCGGCGGGCGTGGAGCAACTGGTCGTGACCAGTTCCGGCGCCGCCTACGGCTATCACCCGGATAATCCCGCCTGGCTGGATGAGGATGATGCCTTGCGCGGAAACCCGGAATTCCCCTACTCGGATCACAAGCGCCAGGTGGAAACCCTGCTGGCGGAGTATCGCCAGACACACCCGGCACTGAAGCAACTGGTGCTGCGCCCGGGCACCGTGCTGGGCGCCAATACCCGTAACCTGATTACCCGTCTGTTCGAGAAACCCCGCCTGGTGGCGGTGGCCGGTTCGCCATCGCCCTTTGTCTTTATCTGGGATCAGGATGTGGTGGCGATCATTCAGAAAGGCGTACTGGAAGGCAAAGCCGGTCGCTACAACCTGGCCGGTGACGGCGCCCTCAGTATTCATGAGCTGGGCCGCTTGCTGGATAAGCCGGTGGTCTCCGTGCCCGCCGGGCTGATTCGCGCCGCCTTGTGGATTGGTAATCGGCTGGGCTTGACTAACTACACCCCGGCGCAGGTGAACTTCCTGCGCTATCGGCCGGTGTTGGATAATCGACGACTCAAGGAAGAGTTCGGCTATATCCCGCGCAAGACCTCTGAGCAGGTGTTTCGCTTCTATATGGCCGGCCAACAACAGAGGAAGGATTAATGAAAACCATACTGATTACCGGTGCCGCATCCGGCCTCGGTTGGGCCCTGTCCCAGCAGGCCTTCTCGCTGGGCCATCGGGTCATCATGACCGACATGAATGCCTTGCTGCTGGCGGCGCGTGCTGATGCACTGGCCAGCCAGGACCCATCCCGCGTCACCTTTCACCGGCTGGACGTGACGGACAGTGATGCGATCACCGCACTGGTGACCTTGCTCAAGGAAAAGGAGGGTGGCCTGGATGTGCTGATCAACAACGCCGGGATTACCCACCGTTCGCTGGCAGACAAGACCGACATTGCCGTGTTCCGCAAGGTCATGGCGGTGGACTGGCAGGCGCCGGTAGAAATGGCCGTGGCCTGCTTGCCGCTGCTCAAGCGTAGCGGTGGTGGCATCATCAATATCGGTTCCATGGCCGGCTGGATGCCGGTGCTGGGGCGAGCCGGCTACTGCAGCGCGAAAAGTGCCCTGAGCCAGTTTTTCGAGGTGCTGCGCGGTGAAGTGGCGCAGTACGGGGTGCATATCCTGATGGTGTATCCCAGCTTCCTGGACACGCCTATTGAAACCAATGCCCTGGGTCACGATGGTCAGCCCGCTGCCCATCCCCGTTCCATGGTGGGGGCCATGCAGACGCCGGAGTGGATGGCCGAGCGGGTGTTCGAGGCCTACTACCGCAAGAAAAAGCGACTGTTCCCGGATCGCTTTACCTGGTTCGCCAGCCTGCTGTGGCGGCTGGCGCCAGACGTCTACCAGCGCATGATGGTGCGCAAGTTTGCTGCCGAACTGGAAGCCCGTTAATGGCAGACATGGCCACGCTACCCTGGCTGCTGCTGGGGCTGTTTATTTTTCTGGCCTTTACCACCGAAGCCGCTACCGGGTTTGGCAGCATCGTCATCGCCCTGTCGCTGGGGGCGCTGGTGCTGCCGATCGCGGAGATCCTGCCGGTGCTGGTGCCACTCAATATCGTCATGAGCAGCACCCTGAGCTGGCGGCACCGCCACGCCATTCACTGGCCCACCCTGTGGAAACTGATTCTGCCATTGATGGTGGTGGGGACGCTGGCCGGTTACGGGCTGCGTCCCTGGCTGGGGGATCAGTTGCTCAAGAATGCCTTCGGTGTGCTGGTGCTGTGGTTCAGCGGCCGGGAGCTGTGGCGAATGTGGCGTGGTGCGACCGCCTCGGCCCATGGCGGCCTGTGGGCCCGCGTGTGGATGTTTCTGGCGGGTATCACCCATGGCTTGTTTGCCTCCGGTGGCCCGCTGCTGGTCTATGCCCTCAGCGGTCTGTCCCTGGACAAACAACGCTTTCGCGCCACCCTGATTCTGGTATGGCTGGCCCTCAACAGTCTGCTCACCTTGGTATTCCTGCTGGATGGCAGTCTGCTGCCGGCGGCGCCGCGCATTGCCATGCTGGTGCCGGTGGTCATCGTTGCCATGGTGTTGGGGGAGGTGCTGCATCACCGGGTCAACGAGCAGCGTTTCCGTCAGGCAGTGTTTGTGGTGCTGGCGGTGACCGGGGGGATTCTGGCCTGGCCAGGGTGAGTTGAGCTACGAGCTACGCTGGTTCGATAGGGAAGGTCTGGAAAATTCCTCGTGCTTCGTCATTTCGACGAAGCCGCTGTAGGAGCGGCGCTTGAGCCGCGAACCGCGCTTGCGCGGAAATCGACCGTAGGGCGATCAGGCCATTCAGCACTCGACAGGGCTATCCAAACGCAACCAGCACGACCTCAGGCCAATGTGGATTGCCTGGTGGCATGTACTTCGTGGCTCCACTCTTACCCCAAAAGGCAATTTTCCTTTCCTCTTTCATCATGCTATTGGTTTCCTGTCGTCCGTTTGATGTTCAGGAGCCCTCATGTCCCATGTGGAAATTCGTCCGGTTACCGGTTTTGCCGTAGAGCCCTGGCTGGATGAGCTGGCTGAATTGCGCATTCAGGTGTTTCGGGATTTTCCCTATTTGTACGAGGGGAACCGGGACTACGAGCGTCGTTATCTGGATCGGTATGCCCAGTCTGATCGCAGCGTCTTTGTGTTGGCACTGGAGTTCAACCGGCTGGTGGGGGCGGCCACGGCGTTGCCGTTGCTGGAGGCGGATGAGGAATTTCAGGCACCTTTCCGGCAACTGGGCGCGGAGCTGGGTTCCGTGTTCTATTTTGGCGAGTCGGTATTGCTCCAGCCCTATCGGGGTGAGGGGGTTGGCCACCGCTTCTTTGATCTACGCGAGCAGTACGCGGCGGATTTTGGCTTTCTGCACACGGCTTTCTGCGCCGTAAAACGTCCGCATGACCACCCGCTGCGCCCTGAAAATTATCGCCCACTGGATGATTTCTGGCGCGGCCGGGGCTATTTCCCCCAGAAGCAGCTGGTAGCCCATTTCGACTGGACTGACGTGGGTGAGGCCGCGCCGACCCGCAAGGCCATGCAGTTCTGGCTCCATAGCCTTTAATCTGGAGTAAGGAAAAAGGGGGGGGGGTTCGGCGACGTGACGCCGGTGGAGGGCTGACTGCAAGCTACTGCTTTTACAGGCCTTTCTTTTATTTTGCCTGATATGAAGCGTTGCGATGAACCCATTAATACAATAATTGCGTAGTGCGTTTGTGTGGCGTTGCCATCAATCTTTCACCCATATGGGCGATTAACCGTCAACTTGTGCCTCCTATACTCGGTGCCTCGGGTGTGAATTTGTTGTGAAGGGGGCTTCATGGAACGGGATTACGGCACGCATCAACACTGGGCAGCTCGCTTTGCCCGCCAGGCTATCATTATCGTGCCGCTGGCATTGCTGGCGGTGGGGGTGGCGGTGATGGTGGCTGGGTAGCGACAGGTTCGATACAGGACGTCGGAAAAAATTCGAAGCATGCAATATGTCGGGGGGGCGTTTCTCCACTGATCGACCTACGGCGCCTTCTGCATCAATACCACCGGGTTGTCCACCAGCGTGACGTGCCAGCCTTGTTCGCGGGCCAGCCAGGCGAAGGTGTGCGGCTGCCAGAAACACACATGGGTCGGGTCGCGGTGGTAATACCAGTGGGCGAAGGCGTTATCGTCGACCAGCCAGTGGGTCATGATGCCCAGCCAGCCACCGGGTTTCACCAGCCGGGTGAATTGCTGCCATTCCCGTTCGGGGCGATGTAGATGCTCCACCACTTCCGTGCAGGTGACAAAGTCGTATTGCTGATCCAGCGGTGCCGGGTCCGGGTCGTAGATCGGATCATAGGTGCGACAGGCAAACCCGCGCTCGGTCAGCATCTGTGCCAGCGCCGGGCCCGGTCCGCAGCCGAAGTCCAGGCCGCAGTCACCGGGTTTCAGGCGCTCACCTAGCGGGTCGGCCAGCTGTGACAGGAATCGCCGATAGCCGGCGTCCCCCGGGGCATTGTTGTGATGGTCGTAGTGGGCTTTTTCGGTTTCCGGGTCTGGCAGGGTGGCCGGGTCTGCAAAGGTCAGGTGGCAGGTGTCGCAACGAAAAAAGTCACGGGCATCCAGCTGGGCAAACGGTTGTGCGAGGTTGCCGCAAAGCGTGCAATGCTGCATGTCAGCTTGATTCCAGCCACCGCTGGATGCGCGCATAAGTCCGGCTTTCCTCGATCATGGTCATATGCCCCATCTGGTAGAACAGCTCTCGGGTGAGTCCCTCAGCCTCTGGATAGAGGCGGGTGGCGAGTCCGCTGTCAACGGTTACCAGCCAGTCCCCGCGGGGTTGTGGGTGGCCGGGTTCGCTGACGCTGCCGGCGATGAACAACTGCTCCACCTGAGAGTCCAGTGGCACCTTGCTGCTGGGGCGTGGCTCGTCCAGGGGGCGGTCGCGCCACTGGTCTTCCAGCACATAGCCAAAGCGCAGGTCGCGGATGCCATCGGAGCGCAGATTGGCCAGCCGCATCAGCGGGCGGGAGTAGGGAGTCGCGCCGAGTAGGCGGTTGGCCTGGTTGCCGGCGCGCTCCAGCAGGGCGCCCTGATGGGGGGAGCCCAGGCAGGCCAGATGAGTGACCTTGTCGGTCCAGGCGTCGCCACGCTGGCGGCCCTGATGCAGGGCGCTGCGGGCCACCAGCCCACCCATGGAGTGGCCAATCAGGATGACTCTCCGGGGCAGGGCAGTATGGGCCAGCAGCCCGGCCAGTTTGCGGCCATTGTCGGAGATGTGCAGGCCGGTGTTATAGCGCAGATAGCGAACATCGGCTTTCAGCTCACCGCGGGCCCAGTGGCTGAAGGCATCAGCCGCCGGGTTGTTCCAGCAGGCATCGTTCATACACAGGCCATGGACAAACACCACCAGGGTGTCGCCTTGCGCCGGGCCGGTGGGTAGTAACTTCATCGGCAGGGCATAAGGGCTGTTCTGTTCGGCCAGTAATTGCCCGAAAACCCCGTTGACGATGCTTTGCAGATCCAGGCTGTCGCGCAGTTCCCGGTTGGGGTCCGCCAGCAGGTCCGCCATGCCTGCCACATTGCCCGCCTGGCGAAAGCCGTAACGGATCAGGTTGTAGACCATCGGCGCGGGGGTGTAGTCGTTGCCGCGCAGGCCGAACGGATTGGCCACAGTGCCATGAATATCCTGCACCACCTGGGTGATTTCGTTGCCCACACGGGTAACCAGTTGCGCCAGCCCGCCCACATTTCGGCCTAATTGCTTCATGGGTTCTCCTTATCTTGCTCGCATCATAGCAGGGCGCTGCCAGTCTGTCGGAAACGACAGGGCGTGGCTGCGTAAAAATCCTTCGGCATATTGGGCTGGCAACGTAATGATTCGTAAAATGCCCGGGCTTTGCGTGTTTGTTCTTGGTGAGTAGCCCGAGATGACGATACAGTCTAGATTGTCTTAATGGCTGATATTTCAAGGAGTGAGTCTATGCATACTTTCGGTAAAGCAGCTTTAGCAGCATTGTTTGCCTCTTCCGCCCTGCTGGCGGGTTGTGACAGCAGCGACGGGCCGGTGGAAAAGGCCGGTGAAAAAGTGGACGAAGCGGTAGACTCCATGAACCCGCAAGGTCCCATGGAAGAAATGGGCGAAGATCTGGACAATGCCTATGACAGCGCTGAAGAATCAGCCGAGAGCATGAAGGACGCCGCCGAGCAGTAATGGCAGCGGATACATGCTGAAAAAGCCGCCTTCGGGCGGCTTTTTTTATGGGCGCCTTTCTGCCACTTGGCAGGTCGCCAGTAATCTGTCGATGGCTTGTTGTTCCGGTGGCGTGATCAGTAGCCGGTAGCGCTGCTTGATCTGTTGCCAGTGCTGCCCGTACTGACACCAGTAATCCTGGTTTTCCGGTAGCCACTGGTCCGGGCTGCCCGCGCCCTTGCTGCGATTAGCGCTGGCAGATACTGGCAACAGATTGGCCGGATCATTGGCAAACTGACGCCGGTGGCGCTCTTCCCAGCCATCGCCGCCATGGCCGTGGGCATGGCGCAGTGGCACCAGGTGGTCGATATCCAGGTCGCCGGCGATGGTAAAGGTCTCGCCACTATAGGGGTCGTGCCAGCGTCCGCTGGCCACGGTGCAGCGGTCATCCCGGGTAAAGGTCACGGGGACCTGGCTGGTGGCAATCAGGATCTCTGCCCGGGTGTCCTGGCAGTCGCCATCCTCATCCAGCCAGTGGGGCCAGTCACGTCGCTCGTAAAGGCCGGAAAAAGCCCGTTGCTGCTGGCGGGCTTCCTGTTCCGCCTGTTGTTGCTGGCGATGCAGGGTCAGGCAGGGTTCGCGATGGCAGTGGTACTGGTCGCTGGTCCGGTCGGTGTGGCCGCCCTGCTTGTCCAGCCCCCCGGGGTGGCTGTGGACGAGGCTGGCGATAGCGATCAGGAAACCAGCAAGGAGTCGATTGGGCAAAAGGGAAGTCCTGGGAGGGGAGCGGCAATATGATCAGGATATCACCCCGCAAATATGTAGGCGATATCTTACACTGCAAATTCAGGCAATGATCCGATAGCAACAAGATACAAACGGCAACGAGGCAAAACGAAATTCCACTGTGGATAGCTCCGGGTCGTCGCTAGAGTGAAGCTGCCGGGCTGTGGCCGCTTCATGCGTGCGGTCTGTCCAGAGTGTTGTTTGCAGTGCATTTCAAGTAGTAGCAGTTGCAGGAGTCTCGGCTATGGGAAGCCAACCGGAAACGGAGAGGTGGCGTCAGCAGGAGTTGGCGCTTACCGCCGTAGAACATCGCCTTCAGGCGCTGGGTGAGTATCTGGCGGTTTATCGCGCCAGTTATGCCTCCAGCGGTGAGGGGCGCCATTACGCCAGGGTGCGGATGCTGCGCAAGGACATTGGTCGATTGCGGGCCTGGTGGTGGTACCTGCAGGCGACCCGCAGAGGCGCTTCCTGGTTGCCGCTGTTGCATCGTGTGGTGGGCTTGCTGGCGATGTTTGTCAGCCCGGTGCGCCGTGCCGGGCGGCGTCGCCATTCTTCCGGGATGCTGCGCCACCTGACCAGCCACAGCCTGATCGAACGGGCCTATGCGGCGCTTGAGGACGATCTCCAGGGGCAGCTGTTGACCCTGCGGCTGGCCCAGTATCAGCGCCCCACGGACAGCCGTAGTCGAGAGATCAACATGTTGCAGCGACAACTGGAAGAAGTGGCGGGCCTGCGCAGCAGCGGCTTGCCCGAGCCGCGCCGGTTGACCGCGATCTGTCATCTTCTGCATCGGGTAATGACGATGCGCCAGTGGCTGGGTCTGCAGTTACCTCTGGCTAATCTGGTGGACCGTTAATGTTGGCAGCGAATCGACTGTCCCCGGCTCTGGAAAGCCTGCCGCGGGTGTTTGCCCTGTCAGACCTGAAGCAATTGTTGCCCGGAGAGGAAGACCAGGCTCTGGATGTGGCCCTGCGCTGGCTGGAAGCTGGCGTCATCAAGCAGGTGGCGCCACCGCGGCCGGTTTTCTTCAAGGTAATACTGGGCGAGGAACTGGATGAGGCGGATCGCTGCCGTGGCCTGTTGCGGGCTTTTCCCTCGCTGGTGATGGTGGCAGGCTCGGTCCTCTGGCGGCAGGGCCTCAGTGCCCAGCGCGACACGCTCCTGGAATGCTGTGTGTCGGAGCGTGAATTGAATTGCAACCTGCCGGGCGTGGCCCTGCGCTGGCGGCCCCCGGCATGGTGGGCGGCGGTGCGGCAGGCCGGTGGTATTGCCGGTGATCACCACGGCGTGGCCATGCTGACCCCGGAAATGGCGCTGGCCGATGCGGCGGCGTTCCAGGATGTGTGGATGCCGGACCGGGGCGCAGTGGACTGGAACCAGCTGTCCACCGCCAAACTGAGTGAAGCTACCCAGCACTTATTGCCGTTGCGTGAGGAGAGTGGTGTCCGTACGGATTGACGGGGCCTGCCGGACTGTTATTAAATGAGAACCATTATCAGGTCTTCAGGGTTCTTCTCCCATGTGGTTTGCCGTTCTGGCCACCCTGGCCAGTGTTGTCCTTTTTTATCTCAGTGATCGCCAACAGCGCTGGCTGGATCAGCCCCTACCGGGGCTGTCGCGGCTATTGGCCTTGTTGTTGCTGGTCGCAGCCACCGCCCTCTGGGTGGTAATTCTGGGAGTGGGTGTCGGGCTCTTTGTGGGGCTCTGGGTGTTTGCCCTGCCGGCGATGCTGTTGCCGTTGATGGCCGGGCATTATCGCGACAGCTTCCAGCGGGGGCAGCGCGGATGAGATATTTTCTGGGCGTGCTGCTCAGTCTTCCCTTGTCGTTGATGCTGATCGGGCTCGTAGCGGCGGTATTGCCGATGCCCTGGCAAGGCTGGTTGGTGCTGCAACTGATTGCGGCCATCGTGCTGTGGATGCTGCTGGCATTGCTGGTGGCCCTGCCGACAAAGACCTGGCCGCCGCTGATCGCCCTGTTGGTGGGCAATCTGGCTGCCTGGCTGGCCCTGCAGGCCACACCGTTGTACGGAGTGGGCGCATGAAAGGAGAGCGCTTGCGCCGGATGATCGACCTGCATGCCTGGCTGGGCGTGGCCAGCGGTCTGGCGCTGTTTGTGGCCTTTTTCGCTGGCGCCATCAATGTGTTTCACCACGAGCTGCATCACTGGCAGGAGCCGCATTTCGCGGAGCAGGCCGCCACGCCCATGGGCATGGACCGGCTGCTGGAGCAGGTCACCGAACAATACCCGGATGCCCGCAAACGTCTCTACCTGCTTCCCGACGATGAAGACCCCGGGGTGATGTGGCTGGAGTCCTCCAAGGACGATTGGGTCACCGCCCATGCCACTGATTTCAATGCCCAGGGAGTGCATGAAGACGCTCCCCGTTCGGCGTTGGCGGATTTCATCAACGAGTTGCATTTTGCCCTGGGGATTCCCAATCCCGGTTGGCCGATCAATATCGGCATGACGTTTATGGGGCTGATTTCGGTGATGTACGGGGTCGCGCTTTTCAGCGGGCTGCTGATTCACTGGCCGAAACTCCGCAAGGAATTCTTTGCTCTCAAGCACGAGGGCAACATGCGCCGTTACTGGAAAAACCTGCACAACGTGATCGGCATTATCAGTTTCCCGTTCCATCTGATCATGTCGGTGACCGGCGCTGCCATGGGCATGTTCACGGTGGTGGCGGTGTTGCTGGGGGCGCTGGTGTTCGGACCCCAGCTGCGCGGGGTGATCACCGAGCAAACCGAAGTGTGGTCTGCGGTGGAGAGCCAGGGCAACAGCGTGATCATGCCGCGCATGGACGATGTGCTGTCCGCCGCTCGCAATGAGCTGCCGGAACTGACCGTGGACTGGCTGGAAATTCGTGGCTATGGCGATGCCGCCGGCTGGATTGATGTGGCCGGCTCCGTGCCCGGGTATGTGGGGCACCATGCCCATGTGGTGCTGGACCCGACCTTGGGGCCGTTGCGCGTGATTGCGCCGGGGCAGCGCAGCCTCAACTTTGCCAGCCTGTCGCCGGTTTACTCCCTGCACTTCGGTGATTACGGCGGCCTGCTGGTAAAACTGTTGTATTTCGTCCTGGGGCTGCTGGGCTCGCTGCTGTTTGTTTCCGGTAATATTCTCTGGTGCGAGCGCCGTTCGGATCGCACCGGTCCGGGGCGTTCCTCGGCCTTCCTGTTGCGTCTGACTGTGGGGATCTGTGCCGGCGTGGTGATCGGTATTGCCTTCAGTTTCCTGGCCAGCAAGCTGTTGCCCCATACCCCGTTGGCGGGGCTGGTGGCCATGGCGGAACGGGGCGTGTTTGCCTTGATCCTGGTGTTGCTGGTGGTCTGGAGTCTGCGCGCGTCGCCGCTGCGATTCAGCAGCCAGATGCTGCGCATCGCGCCGTTCTGCTATCTCGCCATCCCGCTGTTGCAGACGGTACTGGAAGGCAGCCATGCCTGGCTGGAAGCGGATAACCGGCTGGTGAATCTGTTGTTGCTGGTCGTGGCGGCCAGCCTGTGGGTGGTGCGGCGCCAGTTCCGCAAGCGGATACGCCAGGCCGAGCCCCATCCGCTGTGGGTGGGCAAGGTCTCCGAGGGCGATCCCAAGCATCTTGCCGACACCGAGCGGGAAGCCGATGCGGCGGCCTCGCACTCGGCCAGATAACGCAGACGCTTGCACAAAAAAAGGGCCGGATATTCCGGCCCTTTTTTGTTCCCGCTTCAGAAGCGGTAGGTGGCCTGCAGGCTCAAGCCGTGGGCGCTGTTTTCAAACTCGGCGCGGTAGCTTGACTGATCCACCTTGCCTTTCTTCTCTTGCAGGTACGCGTATGCCGCATCCAGGGTCAGATCGGCGGTGGGGCTCCAGCCGGCGCCCAGGGTGAAGATATCCCGGTCGCTGACCGGAATCCGCACGGTGCGATGGGCATCTTTGGTGGGCGAGTTGTCCCGGGCGTAGCCGGCACGCACCACCCATTGCGGGTTCATCTGGTAGGCGCCACCGAAGGCAACGGCCCAGGTGTCTTCCCATTTCAGCTCTTCGGAAATGGTGGCGAAGCTGCCCGCGTAAGCCGGGTGTACGCCGCTGTTGTTCACTTCAATGCCTCTCAGGCGGCTCCAGCGGGTCCAGGTGGTGCCCAGATTCAGAGTCAGTTTGTCGGTGGCCCGGAAGCTGACGGAAGTATCCACGGACTCCGGCATGGTGATATCCAGCTCTGCATCGTAGCTGCCATTGAGCCCGGGCAGGCCGGTGGGAATCATCGGGTTGGGTGGAATCGGGCCCAGCATGCCGTTGGCGCCACTGACCTTGGTGCGACCTTCCAGGGAGTAGTCAGTCTTGGAGTGATAGGTCAGCCCCCAGTCCAGCCGGTCGTTCACTGCTACCAGCAGGCCCAGGGTATAGCCCACGGCCAGATCGTCGCCTTCGATATCCACCTCGGCGTCACCGCTGCCGGCTATCGGGCCGGGCACGGCAGCGTTGGGCACGTTGCTGCTCAGGGCGCCGTCGATGCGGTTGAGAGTGGGGCCAAAGCCTACCGATACCTTGTCGGTGAAGGCGTAGCTCAGGGTTGGCTGGATGGTCACAACCTGTACTTCGCTTTTCAGGCCGTTGTAGCGGCCCTGCCAGCCATCCTCGTAATCACTGATGACGCCAAAGGGCGCGTACAGGCCGATGCCGGCATGCCATTTGTTGTTGAGCGGGGTGACGTAATAGCCGAAAGGAATGGTGGTGAAGGGCACCATGTCACCGTCGTTGCTGCCGCCCTGGCCCAGTTTTCCCTGGGGATTACGGATGTCGGTGCTGGCGTCGATAAAGGCCAGACCACCGCTGATCTCGGCACGTTTGAGGCGGCTCATGCCGGCCGGGTTGCCATACAGGGTGCTGGCGTTGGCAGCGGTGGAAGCGCGACCGGCGTAGGCGGAGCCGGCGCTGCTGGCGCTTTGTTCGTTGAGGGCCAGGCCGTTGGCCAGGGCCTGGCCGGAAGCCGCGGCAATGGCTGCTGCCAGCAGGACGTTGTTCGAATACTTCATGATAGCTTTCCCGAGTTGTTTTTTGCGCGCGCAAGTTAACATTCGGACACAAATTATTACAGAGTGTTTGTCGTCAATGTCGCCGAAAAAACAGGATAAAAGCGTCATTATTGCGGAAACATGATGTTTATTGTTGTGAAGGTGATTCGAAAACAAATTGAGTGTTTACCGCTTTTTGCTTTGTGGATGGAGGCCCGCTGGTGTTGCGCAATGGCACAGTGATGGGGCGAGTAGCGTGGACGGCAGGAAGCCCTTTTCGGCGCCAGTAAGGTGCTGGCGAATGCGTTGGTCAGGGCAGCGAGAAGGCATGGGCGCGTCAATCGGGGTTGCCGCGCCAGACTGGGGCAATGGAGGGGTGGCTGTTGTCAGGAGCGGCCTGTTACCGGTTTGCGCGAGAACACCCCGATGATCGGTGTGCCCTGTGCCTGCAGAATCGGCTCGATGTCCCGATGCAGGGCGTGGTACCGATAAAATGGCACTCGTGGGAACAGGTGGTGGATGGAATGCAGGTTCTGCCCCAGCCAGAACCACTCCAGCGGTTTCATCCAGCGAGGCATAATCAGGCTGTTGGTATTGCGATAGCGGTCACTGACCTTGTAGGGGTGATGCGGGCGATAGGCAAACCAGTAGGCGGTGAAGAGTCCGCCGGTGTAGTAGCCGAGCAGAATCACCGCCACCGTGCCGGGCTGGTCCACCATGACCAGAAAGGCAATCCGCCAGCCCAGTGAGACCACCAGCTCGGCGCAATAAATCAGTTTTTCCTTCAGCGACGCGCTGCCCCAGCTGTGCTGAATAAAAAACGTATTCTGCACCCACTGGAAACGCAGGCCGGCGGCCAACAGGCCCAGGGGGCCTTTCTGCATTCCGCTGATAATGAAGTCCGGATCCTTGTCCGGCTGGTTGGTATAGCGGTGGTGGGTAAAGTGCTCGATGCGGTGGGAGGCATAGGGAATCGCAATGATCGGCGCCACCAGATACCCGCACAGATCGTTGACCCATTTATGGCGGTCATTTTGCCCGTGGATGTTGCCATGGGCCGCCTCATGCAGCGGCGTGTAGGAGATATAAGTCAGCGCCGCCACCAACAGATAGGCGCCCCAGGCCGGCAGGGTGCCACTGGCAAACAGAACGAGAGTGACAACAACGGCGGTGACCACGGCCAGGGTCAGCAAGATTGTCGGCCAGGCGGTTTTCCCCATATAGTGCTTGGCGCAGGCAATGGCCTGCTTGTTCAATGTGGCCGCATCCATGGTGTTGCCTCTTGTGAGTATCATCAGGCTCAACACTACGGTGCTCCCACAACAACCAGAATAGCCGCCGTGGCCAATCGCCCTGCCTAAGTGGCCAGAGTGTGACGGGACGGGCAATGCAGCATTCAGACGACAAGCTTCACCCGGTGGCCATCAGTCAGGTCATGCTCAACTTCGCCCAACGACATGGCATCGACCGGCAAACCTGCCTGCTCGGCACCGGCATTGCCGACGAAGCCCTGTCCAGTGGCGAGGGTCTGGTGACCCGCACCCAGGAAATGCGCCTGATCGAAAACCTCATGCTGGCACTGCCGGCAGCAGGAGTGGGCGGTTTTGAGCTGGGCCGGCAATACAACCTGGCCACCTTCGGGGTATGGGGGTTCGCCCTGCGCACCTGCAAGACCCTGCGCGATGCCGCCGCTCTGGGCGTACGTTACCTGCCGTTGAGCACCGCCTACTGCCGGATTACGGTCTGTGAGCAGGGCGATACGTTCGGCGTGACATTCGATCCCGACCCGATACCGGCGCACTTGCGCCAGTTTTTGCTCGAGCGGGACATGGCCACTGCTCTCAATTTGGTCAGGGAAATCACGTTTCAGGGGGTGGCGTTTACGGGTATCGAGTTCACTGGCGAACCGGATGTGGCGGCGTCCGCCGTGGCGGAGCTGTGCGGGGTGATGCCCACCTTTCATGCCCGCGCCAACCGTATCCTGGTCAGCCGTGCCGGGGCCAACCAGCCGTTCCCCGGCTACGATCCGGTGCTGACCCGCATGCTAGAGCAGCAATGCCGGCAGCGTATGGACACCGTGGAAAGCAGTGGCGTCGCCGGCAAGGTTCGCCAGAAACTGCTCGGAGAGCTGGGCCTCGGCGCTACCCTTAACGACATGGCCAGCGAGCTGGCCCTCTCTACGCGCAGTCTTCGTCGCAAACTGGAACAGGAAGGCACCAGCTACCGCGACCTGGTCGAAGAGGAGCGCCGGCAACTGGCCTTGCAGCTGCTCGGCAACACCACAATGAAAATCGAAGAGGTCGCCGCCCACCTGGCCTATAACGACGCCGGCGGCTTCGTGCGCGCTTTTCGGCGCTGGCAGGGCTGCTCGCCCAGCGAGTACAGGGAGGATTTGCCTGGGTGATATCCGCGATGGGGCACAAAAAAGGGGCCTCCCGGGTGGGAGGCCCCTTTCTTTTATTTGGCACGCCCGAGAGGATTCGAACCTCTGACCTTTGCCTCCGGAGGGCAACGCTCTATCCAGCTGAGCTACGGGCGCAAAACGTATTGCAGATAGCCGAATGAGGTTGGTCAGTGCCGGCGGTCTGCAGATGAAGAACTTGGGGGTTCAACGGGCGCGAATGATAGCCGGTTGTGGCGTTGGCGTCCATGGATGGGATGCATTGTGGACGCAGATGCTTATAATCTGCGCGCGCCGTGCGATCACGGCAGTCATTTCGCGGCAGTCTGCCTCTTTCGGGTTTCCGGCAGTGCTGTTTCCCCCAACGAGCCCGTGTCTGTAACAACAGGCAAGTGTATCGGAGGAAACAGGATGAACCTGTACTGGATTGTGCTATTACTGGCAGTGATCGTGGAAATTGCCTGGGCCATGAGCCTCAAATGGATTCAGATGCAGCCCGGTGTGGCGTCCATCGGCACGGCGCTGGTGCTCACCGCCCTGAACATGCTGATGTTGTCCTATGCCATGAAGGGCATTCCGGTGGGTACCGCCTATGCTGTCTGGACCGGGCTCGGGGCAGTGGGGATTACCGTGTTGGGCATTCTGTTCTTCAAGGACCCTGCCAGCCTGTCACGGCTGGCCTTCATGGGGATGGTGGTGGTCGGTATTATCGGTCTCAAGTTGACCGCATCGTCAGCCTGATGGCGAGTTTCGGCTCGCACGCGTGTGCTGTCCATTTTACAATCTTTTCCCATGAATCCCCCGATAAATCGGTACCCTCTGCGGGCAGATGTTGGCCGCCAACTGATGGAGAAAACTGTGCGCATTGCTTATCTGGAAGATGACATGGCTCAGGCTGAGCTTGTCACTCACTGGCTTAAGGAAGCGGGCCATAACTGTATTCACCTGGCCAGCGGGCGCGAGTTCATGTCCCTGTTGCGGCGCGACACCTTCGACATTTTGGTGCTCGATTGGGAAGTGCCGGATATGAATGGCTACGCCGTGCTGGAGGAAGTTCGGGCCAGCGGCAACCGCACCCCGGTGCTGTTTGCCACCCAGCGGGACGATGAGTCCTCCATTGTTGGAGCCCTGTCCCAGGGTGCGGACGACTATATGGTCAAGCCTACCAAGCAAGCGGAATTGCTGGCCCGGATAGCCGCGTTAGGGCGCCGGGCGGGGGTATCGGATATGGATGATGAAACAGCCCTGACAGTGGGGCCGTGGACGGTGGACCGGTCGCGGCGGCAGATCCTGCTGGCGGACGAGCCGGTGAAGCTGACCGACAAGGATTATGAGCTTGCCAGCTATCTGTTCCAGAATGTGGGCAAGCTGATGAGTCGTGCCCACCTGCTGGAAAAGGTCTGGGGTATCATGACTCCGATCGAATCTCGTACTGTGGATGTGCATATCAGCCGCATCCGTCGCAGCCTGCAGATACGCCCGGAACAGGGCTACCGCATCAAGACGGTTTACCAGCATGGTTACCGCCTGGAGCCGATTGAGGAATAACGCTATGAGGGTCTGGTTGTGTGCAGCCTTGCTGCTGGGACTGACGACTGCCGCAGCAGCATCCGACGACTGGCATTACACCCTGCGCCCGGGTGACACCCTGTGGAAGGTCTGCCAGCAGTTTGCCCAGGAGCCGGCAGCCTGCTGGCGCGATCTGGCCAGCCATAATTCCCTGAAAAACCCTCACAGTGTCGAGCCGGGCCAGAACCTTCTTGTGCCCATTGCCTGGCTGAAGGAAAAGCCCATTCCTGCGCGGATTGTCGCAGTCAGCGGTGAGGTCATGCTGTACCCCGCGGCGGGTGGCGAGGCCCGTCAGGTGCAGAATGGCGAGACGGTCGCCTTTGGCGATGCGCTGGAAACCGCTACCGGAGCCAGTGCCCGATTACAGTTTGCCGATCAGTCCGAAGTGGTGATCAAGCCTGGCAGCCTGCTGGTGGTCAATCGCTATCGCCGTTTCCTGGATCAGCAGGGCGAGCAGACCGAACTGCGTCTGCAGCGCGGTAATATTCGCAACACGGTGACCCCGGCCAGCAACGATGATCGTACCTTCAAGGTCTTCACTCCCGGCGCGGTCGCGGCGGTGCGAGGTACCGAGTACTACGTCAGCGTGGACGCCGGCGAAACCACCCGCAACGAAGTCGTGGATGGTCGGGTGGATGTCAGTGCCCGGGGCACCCGCCGTGATGTGCAAGCCGGGTTCGCCACCCTGGCCCGGCTCGACCAGCCGCCCATCGAGCCGGTTCCCCTGTTGCCGGCCCCGGCGGTGGAGCTGGCAGTGACCCATGAGGATGTGACGGCAGCGTGGCCTACCCAGGCGGATGCGGACAGCTACTGGCTGGAGTGGTATCGCCAGCGGGATGCGTTGTTGTTGGGGCAGGCATCCCTGCAGACCGGCCACTGGCAACAGGATCTACCGGTAGGCGATTACCGTCTGCTGGTACGTGCGGTGGATGAAAACGGCCTGCGTGGCCACGAGAGCTGGACCCATTTCTCCATTGAGCCTGCGCCGCCGGTGGAGCCGGAAAAAGAGTCAAAATGGGATCTGTGGGTCTTTCTGGGCGGGGCTGCGTTGTTGCTGGCGCTGTAACGGATGCGCTCGCGCCTGAATACCTATCAGCGCCGCTATCTGGCTGAACACATATCAGTGCTGTTTCTGGTGGTCGGCCTCTGCGCCCTGCTGAGTATCAGCGGGGCCTTGTCCTTCGTTGACCGCTACATCTACGACAACCTTCTCAAAACCCTCCCGGACGACCCGTCCCCGGATCTGGTCATCGTCGGTATTGACGAATACAGCCTGCGGGAAATCGGTCGCTGGCCCTGGGATCGCAAGGTCCACGCCCAGTTAATCAACCGTCTCACCGAGATGGGGGCGCGGGCGATACTGGTGGACCTGATCCTGTCCGAGCCGGACCGCAACAACCCGGATTCCGATCTGGCCCTGGTGCAGGCCATGGCGGCCAATGGTCATGTCTATCTGCCGGTGCACGTGGAGCAACTGCGGGCCGGTGGCCAGCTCATCGAAGTCTTGCCCTACGCACCATTTGCCCGTGCCGCAGCCGGCCTTGGGCACGTGGATCTGGAGCTGGACAGCGACGGTGTGGCCCGCTCCGTGTACATGCGCTCCGGCATCGGTCAGGCCTGGTGGCCGCATATCACCCAGACCCTGCTGATCCAGGAAGGGATGCTCCCGGAGAATACCTTCCCGGCCAACAAGGGCGAGGAATTCTCCGGGCTGGCCAATGTCCGTCGCTACCACCGTTATGTGCCCTTTGTCAGCGGCCCCAACAGCTACCCGCAGGTGTCCGCGGTGGAGTTGCTTAATAACCTGATTCCGGAACAGCTGATCCGCGACAAGATCGTGCTGATTGGTGCCACCGCCGCCGGCCTGGGTGACATGTTGCCCACGCCCATGGCCAGCCAGGGCGAGTTGATGGCCGGGGTGGAGGTCAACGCCAATCTACTGGATGCCCTGCGCTCGGACCGGCTGATCCGGGAGCTGCCCATGAGCAGTGTGCTGGTGCTGGGGTCTGTGCTGGCGTTGTTGGCGCCGCTGTTGCTGCCCTATGTACTGCCGCGCTGGAGCATTCCTCTGGTTGCCGGGGTAATTCTGCTTTGTCTGCTGACAAGCATGGTGGTGTTGATCGTGTTGCGGCTGTGGTTCCCGCCTTCCGGTGCCATGGCGGCGGCGTTGATGGGGTACCCGCTGTGGACCTGGCGACGCCTGGAATACTCCCTGTCCTATATGCGTCATGCCCTGGAGCGGTTGTCCGAATACAGCGATTTGAATCAGCGCCTGACCCGGCCCTCCACCCTGGAGCAGATGGGGCGGATGTTCGATCAGGTGCTGCCCGTGCGTGCCTGGCGATTGCTGGGAGGGGAAAAGCCCTGGCGCGGCGGCGACAGCCTCCCCGCATCTACCTGGAAAGGGTCGCTGGCGCGCCAGTACCGCTTCAAGCATGAGGGACGTCGCTACGAACTGGACCTGGTGTGGCATCAGGCCCTGCATGCGGATACCTATGACTACTGGGTACGGGCCATGCTGGTACGGGTGCGCACCCATGCCCCCACCGTGGGGCCGCGCTATGAAGTGCTGGAAAAACATATCGATCGGCTGCGCCGGGAAGAAGATCGTCAGGAAGCCCTGACCCGCTTCTTCCAGGTGACTCTGGCGCAGATCCGTGAAGGGGTGATCATCGCCGATGCCTGCGGGGTGATTGTCTACGCCAACCCCCAGGCTTCTTTTCTGCTCGGTCTGGAAATGGGTGCCCTGGATGCGGGCCAGCCCATGGTGACAGATCTGGGCCGGGAGCTGGACCTGCGCGAGCATGGCTGGGACGAGCTGTTGCGTCAGGCTTTGGCCGAGGGGCGGACCCAACTGGAGTGCCGTAACCGCCAGGGGAACGACCTCTACCTGGATATCCTGCTGGTGCATGCCGGGGATAACCCGGGGCGGATGATGATCATCTCTTTCAAGGATATCAGCGACGTGAAGCAGGCCATGCGCGCCCGCTCGGAGATGCTGGACTTCCTCTCCCACGACCTGCGCTCCCCCATGGTGTCGGTGCTGGCGCTTACCGAGAAAATGCGTCAGCAGGGGGATGGGCAGTCCCTGGAGGGTTTTCTGGACAACGTGCAGCACTATGCCCAGCGCAACCTGAGTATCGCCGAGCAGTTCCTGCAGCTGGCCCGGGTGGAAGCGGTGGAATCGGTGGAAATGAACGAGCAGGACATGCTCGATGTGGTGGAGAGCGCCATCGACATGGTGCAGATTCAGGCCCAGCAGGCCGGTATCACCCTGCGCTTTGATTATGACCCCCATCAGGAGGTCTGGGTGCTGGGCAATAACGAATTACTCGAGCGATTAATGGTGAATTTGCTCACCAATGCCATCAAGTACAGCCATGCGGGCAGTTCCGTGGATGTGCGCCTGTACGCCCGGGAAGAGGCCGTGCTCTGTGAAGTGCGCGACCGGGGTGTGGGCATTCCGCCGGAATTCCAGGAACGGCTGTTCCAGCGTTTCAGTCGCGCCAGCACCAGTGGTGGCGCCCGCACCCGGGGCGCGGGCATGGGGTTGCGCTTCGTCAAGGTAGTGACGGAGCGCCACGGCGGTGACATTCAGGTAGAAAGTGTGCCAAACGAAGGTAGCCGCTTCACCCTGTCATTACCTCGGGTGGAGATAGACTAAATAACAGCAAGCGTTTTGTCCCCACGCCCTGAGCGGGTATAATCCCGCCGCAGCGCCCTCGGGCGAATCACAGAGAATAGAGGTGGAATCGTGAAAAAGATGCTGACTGCCAGCCTGGTACT
Organism: Alcanivorax sp. IL2; assembly: GCF_047495475.1. Classification (NCBI taxonomy): domain Bacteria; kingdom Pseudomonadati; phylum Pseudomonadota; class Gammaproteobacteria; order Oceanospirillales; family Alcanivoracaceae; genus Alcanivorax; species Alcanivorax sp. IL2. Next base: position 848,394 of record NZ_CP179932.1, read on the forward strand.
GGTCGCTACCCTGTTTGCCGCCGGTAGCGTGGCTGCCAAGAGCACCAAGGAAATTTCCCCGTATCCGCTGGGCGAACGCTCTGTATTCAGTGAGCGGGCCATTGCCGAACGTCTTCAGCCGGTGGGTTCTGTGTGTGTCGAGGGTGAAGATTGCGGCACCGCTGCCGCTGCCGAAGAGCAAGTGGCCAGTGGCCCGCGCAGCGGTGAGCAAGTGCACCAGTCTGCCTGTGCGGCCTGTCATACTACGGGTGCTGCGGGCGCCCCGAAGACCGGCGATTCCGCAGCCTGGGGTTCGCGTATCGCCAAGGGGAATGCCACCCTGGTCAAGCACGCCATTGAAGGCTTCAACGCCATGCCGCCCAAGGGTATGTGCATGGATTGCTCTGACGACGAGATCAAGGCCGCCGTCGAGTATATGGTTGAGCAGAGCCAGTAACCTTGCTGCGACCTCTGGGAATTCTGCTGTCGGCCCTGTGGCTGGCAGCCTGTTCCGACGATAGCGCTCCGGCCACTGCGGATGCTTCGCAGACGCGTGACGGGGCGCAGTTGTATCGCCAATACTGTGTTACCTGCCACGGTTCCGGCGCCCTGGGCGCTCCCCGTGTCGGCAAGGAACACCGCCTTTACTGGTCCCACGAAATCGAGGAAGAAGGTTTCGACACCCTGGTCCAGGAAGCCATCGCCGGCATCAACTCCATGCCCCCTCGTGGAGGCTGCTTCGACTGCAGCGACGACGAAATCCGCAACACTGTCATCTACATGCTGCAGCTGAGCGGCGCCAAGTAATCCCCTTCCTGTAGGAGCGGCGCTGGCGGAGCGATAGCCCGTATCTTGAAAACACCTTCATGCTTTCTACGCCGCCGCTGCAGGAGTCCCTCTTGAGGGGCGAACCGAGCGTAGCGAGGCAGCTTGGGGCAGAATGCCCTTGGCTATTATCGCGCCGCCAGCGACGCTCCTACGGAAGGGGGTAAGGTTCAATCCAGCAACGCCCGAAGATTGGCAATGCTGGCCTCTGCCACCGCGGTTTCCTTTGCCTCGTCTTTAATCATGCCGATACCCAGAAAGTCGATATCGTCCTGCGGCATTTCGTCCACGAAGCGGCTGGCGGTGGTGTCGATTTTCTCGCCGTACTGTTTGCGGGTCAGTGCCTGGGTCATGGCCAGGGTTTCCCGGGCGCGGGTGATGCCCACGTACATCAGGCGGCGTTCCTCGACGATGTTATCTTCTTCAATGCTGGTGCGATGGGGTAGGAATTCTTCTTCAACGCCCATCATGTAGACGTGGGGAAATTCCAGCCCCTTGGAGGCGTGCAGTGTCATCAGTTGTACCCGGTCGGAATCATCCTCTTCCTGTTGCTGTTCGAGCATGTCCAGCAGCACCAGTTTCTTGATCACCGCTTCCAGATCGCTGGCGCCGTCTTCTTCGTCTTCCTGTTTTTCCAGCATGCGTTCGATGCTACGCACCAGCTGCCAGATATTTTCGATATTCTTTTCACCGATGCGCGGGCTGGAGGCGTTTTGCATTAGCCAGCCTTCATAGTCCATGTCGCGGATCAGTTCCTGCACCGCTTGCAGGCTGTTGTGGCCGAAGCAGAACTGGCGTTTGGCATCCAGCCAGGCCTTGAACTTCTGCAGCTTCTCGGCGGCCTTGGGGTTCATGACTTCGCTGAGGGCGATGTCGTCACAGACATGGTAAAGCCCCTGTTCCCGCTTTAACGCCCAGGTAGCCAGTTTCTCCAGGGTGGCCGGGCCAATCTCCCGGCGCGGAGTGTTGATGATGCGCAGGAAGGCGTTGTCGTCGTCCGGGTTCACCAGCAGGCGCAGGTAGCACATCAGGTCTTTGATCTCGCTGCGCGAGAAGAAACTTTTGCCGCCGGACACCTTGTAGGGAATCGACAGGCTCTGCAGTTTCATTTCCAGAATGCGTGACTGGAAATTGCCGCGATACAGCACCGCAAAGTCTTTCCACTTCAGACCATGCTGCAGGCGGCGATGAAAGATATCGCTGGCGATCCATTCGGTTTCTGCTTCTTCATCGCGCAGGGCGGAAAAGCGAATCGGCTCGCCGTAGCCGTAGTCGGACCACAGGCTCTTTTCAAATTCGTGGGGGTTGTTGGCGATCACCGTATTGGCAGCTTTCAGGATGCGCCCGGTGGAGCGGTAATTCTGCTCCAGCTTGACCACTTTCAGCGTGGGCCAGTCCTGCTGCAGTTGCGCCAGGTTTTCCGGGCGGGCGCCGCGCCAGGCGTAGATGGACTGGTCGTCATCGCCCACCACGGTGAACTTGCCTTCCGGCAGGGTGAGCATTTTCACCATTTCGTACTGGGCGCCGTTGGTGTCCTGGTATTCGTCCACCAGCAGGTACTGGATGCGGTTGCGCCACTTTTCCAGAATGCGCGGCTGTTCGCGGAACATGCGCGCCGGCATCAGGATCAGGTCATCGAAATCCACCGCGTTGCAGACCCGCAACATGCGGTCGTAGCCGCCGTAGGCCATGGCGGCGCGCAGGTCCTCGTCGGTTTCGGCAGTGCTCACCGCTTCCTCCGGCAGCACCAGCGCGTTCTTCCAGTCGGAAATGCGCTTGTGGATTACATCCACCGCGTCCAGGTCCCGTTCCGATTCCCCCTGGCGCAGGATCTCCTTGAGGATCTCCTTGCTGTCGGCGCCATCGAGAATGGAGAAGCCGTTGCGCAGGCCACAGGCTTTCAGCTCTGACTTGAGAATGCGCAGGCCCAGGTTGTGGAAGGTGGAGACAATCAGCCCCCGGGTCAGGTCCCGGCTCACCAGCGACTGCACCCGCTCCTTCATTTCCCGGGCAGCCTTGTTGGTAAAGGTCACCGCGGCAATATGCCGGGCCGACATGCCCCGTTCCTGGATCAGCCAGGCGATCTTGCGGGTGATCACGCTGGTCTTCCCGGAACCCGCCCCGGCCAGTACCAGCAACGGGCCATCGGCGTAATGCACGGCTTCCTGCTGGCGGGGGTTGAGCTTACTCATAGGGCTCCGGAAAATCTGGGGGGTGAAATCGGGCCGCTATGATACCAGCGATGGCCCTGCACTCCAGACACCTTATGTCGGTTATCATGGCGGTTTTCCCGGTAACGGTTTTGCCCATGCGTCTGGACTATTTTCTCGCCCACAGTGCCGGCCTGACCCGCAAGGAGGCCAAACAGCTGATCAGCCGCGGTGCGGTCACCGTGGAGGGCGAAGCGCGCCCCAAAGCCAACCTGCAGCTGCAGGACGGGCAGGGCGTCTGGCTGCACGGCGAACCGGTGCAATTGCCGGGCCACCGTTACCTGATGCTGCACAAACCGGCGGGGGTGGTGTGTTCCACCGATGACCCGGAGCATCGCACCGTACTGGACCTGCTGCCTGTGGCGCTGCGCCAGGACCTGCACCCGGCCGGCCGCCTGGACCGGGACACCACCGGCCTGGTGCTGTTGACCACGGATGGCCAGTGGTCCCACCGGCTCACCTCGCCGAATCACCAGTGCGACAAACGCTACCGGGTGAGCTGCGCCGACCCGATCAGCGATGCGGATCTGCAGGCCTTGTGCGACGGCATTCTGCTACGTGGCGAAGACGCCCCGACGTTGCCGGCAAGGGCGGAACGGGTGAATACGCACCAGTTGCTGCTGACGATCCATGAAGGGCGTTACCATCAGGTCAAACGGATGCTGGCGGCGCGGGGCAACAAGGTGGTGGCCCTGCATCGGGAGCAGATCGGCGAGATCGCGCTGGATGCGGCGCTGGCGCCGGGGGAGTTCCGGGCCCTGAGCGAGGAAGAGATTCACAGTCTGTAAGGTTTTCCATAGGAGCGTCGCTGGCGGCGCGATCACCAGCGACGTTTAAAGCGAAGCCGCTGTAGGAGTTCCTCTTGAGGGACGAACCACGCGTCAGCGTGGAAATCACCCGCGGGCAATCAGAAGAGAGCGACGTCGTCAGAGTGATCTGGCGGTATCAGCATAGTCCGTTTCCTCGCCTAGGCTCGGATTCGTCCCTCAAGAGGAACTCCTACAGCGGCTTCGTTTTGGCCGTGTGAGTTGCATTTTTACGCTAATGGTCGCGCCGCTAGCGATGTGATTCCCTTCGCTTACCCTTCGGGCCGCACGGAACCAGTTGCGTTACTCCGCTGCACTCCGTTTCTGCAGCAGATCCCACGGGAACCCGCTTAGTTCAACTGCCCCTGCAGCTCCATCACATCCACGGTCCGTTCCCGGTTAAGGGGATCGACCAGGGTGTTGGCATCCTGATAAACACGCGGTGTCTTGTAGAGCATGGCCACTGCTTTGACATGGCTGGGGCACACGTAACGCTCAGGCATTTCCTGCTGCAGCCAGGCACGTACTTTCGGGGCCTGGTCGGAACCCATCTTCGGGAACAGATGGTGCTCTACATGATGGCTGAAATGGAAGTGCAGCGGATCAATCCAGCGCCAGGCGCGCACGCTCATTGAATTGTCCACCGGATGGTTGTTGTCCATCTGCGGGCGCAGCATGTGGTTGGTGAGAATGTAGCTCTGGCCGATGAAGTTGATGATCATCATCGGGATCAGCACGGTGAAGATCGCCAGTGGGCCGGATACGATGGCCAGTGTGATCCATGCCGCCATGCACAGGTAGGACTGGCGGATCGCTTTCTTGCGGTTGAACCCTTTGAACTCCTCACGCTTGCGGGTCTGCATGCGCAGTACCAGCTGGCCGTGGAACATGAAGGAATAAAACAGGAACAAAAAGCTGTACCAGGTGCGCCCGCCGGGGGCCAGCTTGGTAAAATTGGCGGTCTGCGGGTGTTTCTCGTAGCGGTACAGGGTGCCGAAGGAATCCGGGTCCTTGTCGCCCAGATTGGTGTTGGCGTGGTGGGCCACATTGTGCCAGCGGCGCCAGAATTCCGGGGCGATCAGGGCCGGGCCAAAGCCGACCCAGCCGAGAAAATCCTGCATGCGACGACTCATGCCCAGCGCGCCGTGAAGCACTTCGTGGGCCAGCAGGGCCTGGCAGGCCAGGGTGTGGCCGGCGAGGATGCCCAGTAGCAGGTTGCCCCACCAGGGCAGACTCAACAGCAGGATGGCGGCGATGCTGCCGATGATCACGGCGCTCATGGGAATAAACCACAGGGCGCGCAGGGGGCGGGCCTTGAAAGTGGCCGGGCCCAGATCCTTTTTCACTGCATCGCGGATGGCGCGGGCGTCATTAGCGCCGAAATGGCGGCTGTAAGCAGGTTCTTGCATGGTCATGGTTGTCCTTGGCTGTCGGGCCGGGGAATTCGGATGCAGGCATTCTGGTGAACAGTTGTGCTTGGGCGAAGTGCAGGGCTGGACAGAAAGCAGTCATTTTCGGACAGGTGTAAAATTAGCGTATAGTAGACCTATGAATCATGAGCGCTTTATACAGCTGGACCCAGGTACGGGTCGTTCCCCGGTCCCCGTCAACTATGTGCGCAATCTGGTGGAACTGATCGCCGAGGTTGGCGTGGATACTCGTCGGCTGCTTTCTCAGGTGGGGCTGAGCGAGGATGAGGTCTATAACCCGGAACCGGCCCTGCGCTTCGAGCAGTTCCGCCGGGTCATGGTGGGCGCCCGTGAAATGACCGGCGATCCGGCCCTGGGATTAGCGCTGGGCCAGCAATTGACCCTCACCGCCCATGGCCTGCTCGGCTATGCCGCCATCAGCAGTGCCGACCTGGGCGATGCCCTGAGGCTGCTGGAGCGCTACTTCCGGACCCGTACCCGCCTGTGTGTTCCCCGTATCGAACCCTCACAGGAAGGCGTGCGTTTCTGCCTGGTGGAAAGTGTGCCGCTGGGCGATATCCGTGAAACCTACCTGGAAGTGGTGGTAGCTGCCGTGGTAGGCGGGATTCGTTATCTGCTGGGCGACCGTTTCCAGGGGGTGGTGCTGGAGTTGCCCTATGCCGCCCCGGCCCATGCGGATCGTTACCGGGAACTGCTGGCCATGCCGGTGGAGTTTGGTGCCGAGGTGGCGGCGCTGCGGCTACCCAAGGCCCTGCTCAGTGAGCGCTTTACCCTCTCCGATCCGGCGTCCCGGCAGATGGCCGCACAGAAATGTGAGGAAGAACTGCAACGGCTGGAAGCGGATCAGGACTGGGCCAGCCGCGTGCGCGCCCGGTTGATGCAGGCAGAGGGCATGCTGCCCAGCCTGGAGCAGCTGGCGTGCAACTTCCACGTTACCTCCCGCACCCTGCGCCGTTATCTCAATGCCCTGGGAGTGAGCTATCGCTCCCTGCTGGAAGAGGTGCGCATGACCAAGGCCATGGCGTATCTGCAGGCCAATATCACCGTGCAGCAGGTGGCCTCGAAACTGGGTTACGCCGACCCCAGCAACTTCGCCCGCGCTTTCCGCAAATGGACCGGTCACCCGCCCAGTCATTTCCAGCCGTAATAGCCACCGTTTTTTTGCTTCAACGCCTTGTGCTGGCGTTTATGGTGCTGATCAATACTGTCAATAACCGCTAGCCCGAGCCTTGAGCGTTCATTATTGACTAAGCCCAGCGGTAGCCAAGCTTCGCAATAGAGTGCGTATATTTCAAAGAAGTGGCGGGAAAAGGCTCCGTCTTCAATGCTATCTGGCTCTTCCAGTTTGCGCCGTTTTTCGATAACCCATGGTTCCAGAGCGTACCAGCAGCAAAGATACATCGGCCCCCATAGGTTCATGAAGTGCTGGCGTGATATCAGGTTGTTCCAAGCCATGTAGCCGATACGTTGCAGTTTGATGCTGACTTGGTGGGCGGCATCCAGTTCCGCTGGAAGCCAGCTTTCTTCACGGCTCTGTTCGTTGTAGGGTTGCCGCTGGTGTGCATCTGTAACAGTACGTATCAAGGGTTTGAGGGTATCCATTTCCGCCATGGCCCAACGAAGAATATCGGCATCGCGGGAGAGAGAGGCTTCACGGATATTATGTGAGCCCTGCCTCAGTCCAAGGAGCAGAACGATGGTCAGAACAACCATCAGGATGTCAGATATTCCGGATACGCCTCCCCAGTCAAAGGTTTCAAACTGAAATCTTATATTTTCGAACATTCCGGAATTGCCTCACCTTACAGTATTGTCAGAGTTTAACGCCCTAGACGAAGAAAGAATGAAAACACAATGAAAGGGAATTCTGAACCTGTACTGCTGGTCAGCCAGGACAACTACCCCAAGGGCAGCTGTCAGCGTGGCCGTATGCAGCGTCAGCGGCTGATCCATCGTGCCTCCTACGTGGTGGTGCGTGATCTGGCCGGGCGGGTTTGTGTGCAACTGCGTGCTGCCGACAAACATTTTTACCCCGGTGGCTGGGATCTGGCTGCCGGTGGTGTCATGCGCCCCAATGAAACCGTGGGCGAAAACCTGTCACGGGAACTGTTCGAGGAGGTGGGCGTGCAACGCCAGTTTTCCCGTTGGCAATGGTTCTTCTTCTCCAATCCCCATCACCAGGTCTGGGGCGCGTTGGCATCTGTGGTGGTGTGTCCGCAGGCGGTATCGCTCAGCGATGAAGTGGTCGCCATTGAATGGTTGCCGGTCCGGGACGCGCTGCTATTGCCCGATGCCACTCCTGATACCCGTCACGCACTTTCCTTGCTGTTGTCATCTTCCTCCTGAGCGTTTTCGTCCTTGTGGCCGTCGTGCTGGCTGGGTAGCTTCTCTCACTGATGCAGAGAACGATGAGGAAGTTATGTCCCAACGATTCAGTGTGGCCGGTAAACGCATTTTGATCACCGGCGCGTCCAGTGGCTTTGGTGCCCACTTCGCCATTGCCCTGGCCGAAGAGGGAGCCGACGTGGTGCTGGCGGCCCGCCGAGTGGAAAAACTGGAAGCCACTGCCGAAGCGGTAAGGGCTCTGGGCCGTGAGGCCACCGTGGTGCCGATGGATGTGAGTGACCACGCCAGTGTGGAAGCGGCCTTTGCCGATATGCCGGCGGTGGATGTGGTGGTCAACAATGCCGGTGTGTCCCACGAAGGCCCCACCGACGAGCTCGGCGAGGAAGACTGGGACGCGGTGGTGGATACCAACCTGAAGGGAGTCTGGGCGGTGTCAAAGTTTGCCATCCAGCAATGGCGGCGCGACGGGCGCCCGGGCAGCCTGATCAATATCGCTTCCATTCTCGGTCTGCGTGTCGGAGGCCGGGTGGCACCTTACACGGCCTCCAAAGCGGCGGTGGTGCAGCTCACCAAATCCCTGGCGCTGGACTTTGCCCGTTACAACATTCGCTGTAATGCCATCTGCCCGGGCTATGTGGAAACCGATATCAATCGGGATTTCTTCAACAGTCCGCTGGCTGAAAAAATGCTCAAGCGCATTCCCTATCGCCGCCTCGGGCAGATCGATGAACTGGTTGGCCCGCTGATGCTGCTGGCGTCCGATGCGTCGTCCTACATGACCGGTTCGGTGATCGCCGTGGATGGCGGTCACCTCTGTAATACTCTCTAACCTAGATCGAGGACAGACCATGGATTTCTCCCTGAGCCCGGAGCTGGAAAGCCTGCGCCAGCAAGTGGCCGCCTTTGTGGAAGCGGAAATCATGCCGCTGGAAAACGACAAGGCCAATTACGACGATCACGAAAATTTCAAGGAAAGCGTGGTCGATAGCCTGCGAGAAAAAGCGAAAGCCGCAGGACTGTGGGGCTTTCAGTTGCCCAAGGAACGCGGTGGTCTGGATGTGGGCGTGGCCGGTATGGCAGTGCTCTACGAAGAAGCCGCTCGCAGTCCGTTCGGCCCGGTGGTGTTCAACTGTGCGCCGCCGGATGACGGCACCATGATCCTGCTCAACAAGATCCTCAACGACGAGCAGAAAGAACGCTGGTTGCAACCGATGATCGACGGCAAGGTACGTTCCGCCTTTGCCATGACCGAGCCCGATGGTGGCTGTGGCTCCGACCCGTCTCTGACCTATACCTCCGCCACCAGGGACGGTGACAACTGGATCATCAAGGGCCGCAAGTGGTTCATCACCGGGGCAGAAGGTGCGCAAACGTTTATTCTGATCGCCAAGACCAGTGACGACCCGCGCAAGGGACTCACTGCCTTCCTGTTTGATGCGGACCAGCCCGGCTGGGAAGTGGTGCGCCGTATCCCGATCATGGGCCCGGAAGAACATGGTGGTCACTGCGAACTGAAGTTCGATGGCCTGGTGATTCCCGATGAGAACCGTCTGTTGGAAGTGGGCGATGGTCTGAAGGTCACTCAGATCCGTCTTGGCACCGCTCGCCTGACGCACTGTATGCGCTGGCTGGGTCTGGCCAAACGTTGCATGGAAGAGGCAGCCGGTTATGTGGAAAACCGCATGAGCTTCGGCACCACGCTTGCCGAGCACGAAGGCGTGCAGTGGATGCTGGGTGACGTGGCCAAGGATATTGAGGTGGGACGTCTGCTCACCATGCAGGCTGCCTGGAAGCTGGATCAGGGGGACTTTGCCAAGAAGGAAATTTCCATGGCCAAGATCCACGTGGCCGATACCCTGCACAAGGCCGCTGATACCGCGATCCAGCTGTGCGGTGCCCGTGGTTATTCCAAGGACACCCTGCTGGAATGGATCTACCGCTACGCCCGCCAGGCGCGTTTGGTGGACGGTGCCAGCGAGGTGCACAAGATGGTGTTGTCGCGGTTCTACCTGAAAGAGAAACGTGATTTCTTTCAATGGGGTTAATGTCGTCTGCTAGCGACAATCCTGTCGTCCAGCCCTTGCCGTCGCGCACCGCCCTGCGGGCGAGGCGGCAAGGGATATCTCGTCGATAGCCGTTCACTGCCAGTAAATCCATTTTAAAACAATTGCTTGTCGTGGCTGAGTCGCTATGTCTCCGCGCCATCGGCTCCGCGTCGCGGGGCTGTCGACACACTGCGTTCCTTCCCTGACTGCCGTATCGGCGCCCCACGTCTGTCACCTTAGGTCAATGTCGGCTGTCAGATAATGTCAATCTGGCAATGCTTGTTTTTTCATAACTGTGATAGGCTGCAAAAAAATTGACGTGACATGAGTCACGTTTGTCCCTCTGGTTGTGCCAATTGACAGCTAGGGTGCTCAGCCGCAGGTCGAGCGCTGTCTGACTGTGGGCTGGGGGCTGAGTGACGATAAAAAGAAAAGCGCCTTTCTACGGGGGTAGTGGCGCGGTTGCCATTTCAACGGGTTGTGGGGAAATACATCATGCTGGATTATTACACTAGACACCTCTATGTGGAGAAACTCCTCAAGAGCGCACTCATTATCGTGCCATTGTCACTACTGGCTGTGCTGGTGGCGATATTGATCGCCGGCTGATTAGCCGTGAAGAGACCGCAGGAAATCTGAGCAGGGTTAGCGGGTGTCAGCTACCGTTTGCCGATAGCTCAGGGCTTCGCGCAGGTGGTCGCGGTCGACGGTGTCAGCACCGGCCAGATCGGCAATGGTGCGTGCCACCCGGGCACTGCGATGCAGGGCACGGGCGGACAGTCCCATGCGGGTCATGACGCTGGCCAGCCAGTCCCGGTGGGGGCGTAACAGTGGCTCCAAGTCGTCGCTGCCCAGTTCCCGATTCAGGCGTCGCTGGCGCTGCCATTGCTGTTGCCAGGCCTCGCGGACCCGAGCGCGGACGGTGTCGCTGGTTTCTCCCTGACGATCACCGAGCAGTTCCTGCGCCTCTACTGCGGGCACGTCCAGATGCAGATCGATGCGGTCCAGCAACGGGCCGGACAGTTTGCTCTGGTAGCGCTTGGCCTTGTCGCACCGATAGCCGCAGCCCTTCTCCGGGTCGCCCAGGTAACCGCAGGGGCAAGGGTTCATGGCCGCGATCAACTGAAAGCGGGCCGGGAAGGTCAGCTGCTGGGCGGCCCGGGCGATGCTCACCTCGCCGGTCTCCAGCGGTTCGCGTAATACCTCCAGTACTCGCCGGTCGAACTCCGGTAATTCATCGAGAAACAGGATGCCGTTATGCGCCAGGGAAATCTCTCCCGGGCGCGGGTGGCTACCGCCGCCAACCAGGGCGGTGGCTGAGGCGGTATGGTGGGGCGCCCGATAGGGGCGTTGGTGGAACTGGTGGGCCGGGCGCGGCTGTTTCAGGGAATGAATGGCTGCCACTTCCAGCGCCTGTTTCGGATGCAGCGGCGGAACCAGCCCGGGCAGGCGTGAAGCCAGCATGCTTTTGCCAGCGCCAGGCGGGCCGCTGAGTAGCAGGGAATGGCCGCCGGCCGCGGCAATCTCCAGCACCCGTTTGGCGGCGGCCTGGCCGCGGATTTCGGAGAGGCAGCCGCCCTCATGGGTGATGGTTTGCGGTGCCGGGTGATCATGGAACGGTAGCGGAGACTGGCCCACCAAATGGGCTGCCACCTGGGCGAGCTGGTCACCGGCCACGGTGGTGGCTCCGGCCAGCGCGGCTTCATCCGCGTTGTCGCGGGGAACGATCAGGGTGCGGCCGGTAGGCTGGCAGGCCAGGGCGCAGGGCAGCATGCCGGGCACCGGGCTCAGGGCGCCATTTAATGCCAACTCACCGATAAATTCGTATTGGTTGCTGTCCAGCTTTCCGAGCTGGCCACTGGCGAGCAGGATGCCCAGGGCAATGGGCAGGTCAAACCGACCGCCATCTTTGGGCAGATCCGCCGGTGCCAGGCTGACGGTGATGCGTCGCTGGGGGAACTCGAAGCCGCTGTTGACCAGTGCCGAGCGCACCCGGTCCCGGCTTTCCCGCACCGCGGTGTCACCCATGCCGACGATGGTGAAGGCGGGCAAGCCCGGTGCCAGGTGGGTTTCCACCCGCACTTCCCGGGCCTGAATGCCCAGCGGTGCCCGGCTGTAGAGCAATGCGTGCGTCACGTTTCCTCGCAGAATTCAGGGGTTGCGAGGCAGTGTACGGGGAGGCGGTGTTGGTACGTGTGCGAGGTTGGCGGCTGCAGATGTAGGAAATCGGACTTTCGTAGGAGCTATGCTTGCATGGCGAACAACGGCAATCGCGAGCAGGTTCGCATGTCGTAGATCCCCTGGGGGGCAAGCATAGCTCCTACGGGAGAATACCGGGCGTCAGGCGTCCGTCGTCTTCTCCATCTCCGCCACCTGCTTCTCCAGCGCTTCCAGCTTTTCCCGGGTGCGCATCAGTACCTGCTGCTGAATATCGAACTCTTCCCGGGTGATCAGATCCAGGCGGCTGACGGCTTCCGCCAGTACGCTGCGCACATTGCGCTCCACTTCGTTGCGCAGGCCGCCCAGATCGGTGGGCAGGCGCCCGCTGATGTCGGCCATCAGGCGGTCGATAAAGGGTTGATCAGGCATCTTGAATCTCCATCGGGGACCAGGGGCAGTGGCTGGCCCGGGCCGCCGGGAATGCGGTCTGTGGCGGCGGTGCTTGTATTGGTGGACGGATGGTAGCACGGTGTCCGCTGGCGCGGCACCGGCGGTGCAGGGCAGCAGCTCTGCACCAAGTTGGAACCCGCCCCAAGGTGGTGCGCTATAATGGCGCGCCGAACTCGTTTCCTGAATCGGGATCGGGATATAACCCACTGAAAATGCATGATTTTCTAAACCTGGCATGGGTCGTGCACTTATTGGGTCAGAGCGTTCGAGCAAACTGTGGATCGGGAACCATAACGGGGCTCGAAGTGAAACGGACGACACCGGACGCGGTGAAAGCTGAGGAGAATGAAATGAAACTGGTTACTGCCGTAATTAAGCCGTTCAAATTGGATGACGTGCGTGAAGCACTCTCCGAGATCGGCGTGCAAGGCATCACCGTTACCGAGGTGAAAGGCTTTGGACGCCAGAAAGGTCACACCGAGCTGTACCGGGGTGCCGAGTACGTGGTGGATTTTCTGCCCAAGGTAAAAATCGAGGTGGCCATCGCCGAGTCCTCCCTGGATCAGGTGATTGAAGCCATCGCGAAAGCTGCCAATACCGGCAAGATTGGTGACGGCAAGATCTTTGTCACCTCCCTGGAGCAAGCGATTCGTATCCGTACCGGCGAGACCGGCGAGGACGCGATTTAAGTTTTACCGTGTTGTAAATCGACCCATGCCAGGGTTTTAGAGAACACGCTTCCATTTTCGGAGGGTTGCATTGTGGAAAATCAAATTTTTGAACTTCAGTACGCCATGGACACCTTTTATTTTCTGGTGTGTGGCGCATTGGTAATGTGGATGGCTGCCGGCTTTGCCATGCTGGAAGCCGGCCTGGTGCGTGCGAAAAACACCACCGAGATTCTCACCAAAAACGTGGCGCTGTTTGCCATTAGCTGCATCATGTACCTGGTGTGTGGTTACGCCATCATGTACGGCGGCGGCATCTTCCTGGACGGTATCGACGCCTTCGATCTGGCCGGTGTGCTGAGCGCATCTACCGAGAACGGATTCGATGGTGACTCCGTCTACTCTGGTGCGTCTGACTTCTTCTTCCAGGTGGTGTTCGTGGCTACCGCCATGTCCATCGTCTCCGGTGCGGTTGCCGAGCGTATGAAGCTGTGGGCCTTCCTGGTCTTCGCGGTATTCATGACCGGTGTGATCTACCCGCTGGAAGGTTCCTGGACCTGGGGTGGTGCCGACGTGTTTGGCATGTATAACCTGGGCGACCTGGGCTTCTCTGACTTTGCTGGTTCCGGCATCGTTCACATGGCTGGTGCTGCTGCTGCTCTGGCTGGTGTGTTGCTGCTGGGTGCTCGTAAAGGCAAGTACGGTCCGAACGGTGAAGTGCACGCTATCCCCGGTGCCAACCTGCCGCTGGCTACCCTGGGTACCTTCATCCTGTGGATGGGCTGGTTCGGTTTCAACGGCGGCTCTGTACTGAAGCTGGGTGATGCTGCAAGCGCGCACTCTGTCGCCATGGTGTTCCTGAACACCAATGCTGCTGCCGCTGGTGGTGCTGTTGCTGCCCTGATCGTTGGCCGCATCCTGTTCGGCAAGGCCGATCTGACCATGCTGCTTAACGGTGCCCTTGCCGGTCTGGTGGCGATCACTGCCGAGCCGTCCACTCCGACCCCGCTGTTGGCGACTCTGTTCGGTGCCGCTGGTGGTGTGCTGGTAGTGTTCAGCATCCTGACCCTGGACAAGATGAAAATCGACGATCCGGTCGGTGCCATCTCTGTACACGGTGTGGTTGGTCTGCTGGGTCTGCTGCTGGTGCCGGTTACCAACGGTGATGCTTCCTTCTCCGGCCAGATCATCGGCGCGATCACCATCTTCGTATGGGTATTCGTAGCCAGCCTGATCGTCTGGGGCATCCTGAAAGCCGTCATGGGCATCCGGGTTTCCGAAGAAGACGAGTACGAAGGCATGGACATCGCCGACTGCGGCATGGAAGCCTACCCGGAATTCGTGAAAGGTTAATCCTTCACAACGATTTCCTTGAAATGACAGGGCGCCTTCGGGCGCCCTTTTTTTGTTTTAAAAAAAGCGAGAAGATTTTAATTTTCGATACTCGCTTCTGTCGGCTCGTTCCTTTTGGGGGATCAGTAGCGCCTTTGCCCTGTGCTATCATGCCGCCTTTCCCGCCAGCCCTCTGTGAGCACCATGAGCGAAACCACTGTTATCCGCCTGCGTAAGAACGAAGAACGCCGCCTCAAGGCCGGCCACCTGTGGGTCTACGCCAACGAGATCGATACCCGTCAAACGCCGCTGCGGGACTTGCCCGTTGGTGTTGCCTGCGTGGTGGAAGACAGCCGTGGCAAGCCGCTGGGTCGGGCTCTGCTCAGCCCCCACTCGCTGATTGCGGCTCGTCTTTACAGCCGTGACGTAAAGCAGGAGCTGTCGCGCAGTTTCTTCAAGAAACGCATCGAGCAGGCGCTGGCCCTGCGCGAGACCCTGTTCGATGAACCCAGCTACCGGTTGATCTTCGGCGAAGCCGACGGCCTTCCCGGCCTGGTGGTGGACCGTTTTGCTGATGTGCTGGTGGTACAGACCGGCTCCGGGGCCATGGAAGCGCACCTGGACACCATCGTCAGTGCTCTGGATGCGGTGCTCAACCCGACCCATATCATTGCCAAGAACGAAGCGGCGGCTCGGGAAATCGAGGGTATGGAGCGCTATACCAAGGCGCTGAAAGGCGACCTGGTCGACGAGGTGTCACTCACCGAGAACGGCGCCCGCTTTGTGGCGCCGCTGGCGGAAGGGCAGAAAACAGGCTGGTTCTACGATCACCGCAGTGCCCGCCAGGCCATGGTGCCACTGGCAAAAGGGGCGCGGGTGCTGGATGTGTTTTCCTATTGCGGTGGTTGGGGGGTGCAGGCAGCACTGGCCGGAGCGGAATCGGTCACCTGCGTGGATGCCTCGGAAACCGCCACCGACTATGTGCACCGCAATGCGGAGCTGAACGGGGTCGCGGACAAGGTGGGCAGCATCCAGGGCGATGCCTTTGCCGCCATGAAACAGCTGATTGCCGATGGCGAAAAGTATGATCTGGTGGTGCTGGATCCGCCGGCGTTCGTGAAGCGCAAAAAGGATTTCAAGAACGGCCTGGCCGGTTATCACGCCATCAACGAACTGGCCCTGCGTCTGATCAAGCCGGGGGGGTACCTGATCTCTGCGTCCTGCTCCATGCATATGCCGGCGGACCGCTTGCTGGACGTGATCCACAGCAGCGCCCGACACATTGACCGCAGTGTGCAGGTGATCGGTTATCAAGGGCAGGGGCCGGACCATCCGGTGCACCCGGCCATTGCCGAAACCTCTTACCTGAAAAGCTGGTTCTGTCGGATCAACTTTTCCCTGTAGTCTGGAAACAGATTCATCGCAGATTGCGTGAGCGGAAGCGACCGGCTCCCGGGTAAGGCGTCAGGCGGCTTGCCCCGGGGTCACCCTTCCAGATGACCAAACCGTAACTCTGAATCCCTGACCGCCGCAGATTGCGTAGGGTGCACTGAGCCTAGGGCGAACTGCACCGATCCGGCGTTTGATGGTGCAGTTCGCCTTAGGCTCAGTGCACCCTACGTCTTGAAATGCCGCGGGTGTGTACGCCCAAAAGAGGCCCCGGCCTGACTCCTCGACATCACCGATGTCAGGCCGGGATTCTTCTCCAGATTCATCAAAAAATCCGCGATTAACCGGTTGGCCCAGCTTCGCGGTCGCCAGCCTTCAAAATAGGCGCAGTGACTGCCCCTGCGGGTAACTACCAGCAGGGTTCGCGGCAACTCGCGCACCAACGATTCATATTCGCGCACATTGCCGATCACACACACCGGATCGTCTTCCGCGTTCAGCACCAGCAATGGGATGCTGATCCGCTTCATGACCACCATGGGATTGCTGGCTTGCAGGAAATCGGCGTGGCTGGGGTAACCGGCCATTTCATGGAGGTTGGCATGGAAGGCGTGCAGATCCGGGGCGCTGGCGCAGGCGTTATAGCTTTGCAGTTTGCTGAAGGTCTCGGCATTGGCGGTGACAAAGGTGCGCGCCAGTTTGCGGGCCATCATGCGGTTGTAGGGTTGTCGGGCCCGGCGGAAGGCCACCTCGATGTTGTAGCCGGGACAATAGGCCATGGCGCCGCGAAACGGAGCGCTTTCCCCTTCTTCACCCAGGTAGCGGACCAGTAGCCCGGAACCCGCCGAGATGCCTACGGCATACAAGGGGGACTGCGGATAGCGTTGCTGAATGACAGTGAGCTGTTCGCGCAAGTCATCGGTGTCGCCCATGGTGTTGATGCGCGGTGCGGTCAATGGCAGGTCGCCGTGGCCGCGCCGGGTGCAGACCACCACCCGCCAGCCCGTTTGCTGATGAAGGTCCCTTACCAGGCCGCGCATGCTTTTCGGTGAACCGGTAATGGTATGCAGGACCAGCAAGGTGGGGGTGTCGGTGGGGGCATCCAGGCCAACCCAATCCAGCGAGGTGGTGCCGCCGTCGCGCATGGTGAGAATGTCGGTGTGGGAATAAGCCAGTGGCGGGGAGAAGGCTTTTTTCAATCCCAGCAATATTAATTGCAGGTGCGTGTTGAACAGCCAGGGCGTGGGGAAAAACCGTTGTGACAACTGCGGTAGCCGAGCCAGCATGTCCCGGTTAAAGCCGGTATTCCGGTAGACCAGTTGCGGCTTGCGCGCGGCCGTTTTCAGGTAGTACGCCACGGCAAGGCTGGCTAACAGAAAGACGATGAAGAGAGTCACGGGTACGGCGCTCCTTGCGGTAGGAAGTGAACGTGCCGGGTTTCCGGTGAATCGTCAATGGGCGGACCGGCCACTGCGAAGCCGGATAATCGCGGCCGCACCCGCAGGGCATAGCAAACGGCCGCTCCCACAGTGATTCGATTGGGCGTTTGTGGGAGTGGCTGTTCTGGCGCGAAAGAGGCCGCTATTTCAGTTTTTCCAGCATGGCTGCCATGCGGGTCCGTACCACTTCAATGGCCTTGTAGGGGCGGATCATCACTTTGAAGTCGACGATCTTTCCGTCCTTATCCCACTGGATCATGTCCACGCCATTGACGGCGATGCCGTCCAGCTCGACGGCAAATTCAAGAACGGAATGATCCCCGTCATGCACTTCGCGCACATAACGAAAGCTGTCGTTGAGCAGTACGTGCAGTGCCGCGGTGAGGTAGGCGGTGGTCAGTGCCTTGCCGGTTTGCGGGGTATGCACCAACGGAGAGTGGAACACGGCTTCGTCGGCAATCAGATCGCTGAGTAATTGCGGATCGCGGGTTTTCACCACTGCGTGCCAGGCATCAATATTCGCCATGGATGACCTCCTTCAGGCTGCATTCAGTGCGCGGCGGGCCTGTTCATATTCTTCCGTCAGCCTGGCGATGGCGTCGCCGGCACTCTGGATGGCGTCCACTGCACCAATGCCTTGGCCGCAGCCCCAGATATCTTTCCAGGCTTTCTTGTCGGAATCGCCGCCAGAGCCGAAGTTCATCGCAGAGGGGTCGCTTTCCGGCAGGTCGTTGGGGTCCATGCCCGCGTTGATGATGGAGGGGGCCAGGTAGTTGCCATGCACCCCGGTGAACAGGTTGCTGTAGACGATATCGTCCGCACGGCTGTCCACGATCATCTGCTTGTAGCCCTGGGCCGCATTGGCTTCTTCGGTGGCAATGAACATGGAACCGATATAGGCCAGATCGGCGCCCATGGCCTGGGCGGCCAGCACGCTGCGGCCATTGGCGATGGAGCCGGACAGGGCCAGCGGGCCATCAAACCAGGTGCGCAGTTCCTGAATCAGGGCAAAGGGGGACTGGGTGCCGGCATGGCCACCGGCGCCGGCGGCAACCGCGATGAGGCCGTCAGCCCCTTTCTCGACGGCCTTGCGGCCGAAGCGGTCATTGATCACATCATGCATCACCAGGCCGCCCCAGCCGTGCACTGCCTGGTTCACTTCGACGCGGGCGCCCAGTGAGGTGATCACCATCGGCACCTTGTATTTCTCACACAGCTCCAGATCTTTCTCCAGGCGGTCGTTGGAGCGGTGCACGATCTGGTTGACCGCAAAGGGGGCGGCGGGTTGCTCCGGGTGGTCCCGGTCCCAGGCGGCCAGTTCCTCGGTAATGCGATGCAGCCACTCGTCCAGTTGCGATAAAGGGCGGGCATTCAGGGAAGGAAAGGAGCCGATGATGCCGGCCTTGCACTGGGCTAGCACCAGATCCGGGTTGGAAATAATGAAAAGGGGTGAGCCCATCACGGGCAGGCGCAGGCGGTCAGCAATGGAAGCGGGCAGGGACATGATGGGTCCTCCAATAGTTGATTTACCCTGTAAAATTTACATTGTATATAATAAAGGTCAAGTCCCGCCTGTCCGTGCCGGTGAGCGAACCGGTCAGTGGTCCAGGGTGGGAGGGTTAACGCGCATACCCGCATACAGGGTGCGCATGATCTTCTCGCGCAGGGTATCGCCATCCATGCCGCGCAGGCCGCTGGCCAGTTCCAGTACCACGATGCCGTGCAGGGTGGCCCAGAACATATAGCCGATCAGCTGGGCGTCCCCTTCCAGCAGGCCGGCGTCAATCATTTCGCGCACATAGGCCACCATGGTTTCCTGGGCACGGAGATTGGCCTGACGCAGCTCCGGGTAACGCTCTTCGTCGGGTTGGGTGAAAGAGAAAATCAGCTGATAGGCCGCCGGATAGGTCTTGGCAAAGGCCACATAGGCATCGCCCACCGCCCGGGCCTTGGCGCGGGCATCCGGGGCCTGCTGCACCGCCTGTTCCAGGTTGGCGGAAAAGCGATGAAAGGCTTCTGCGCGCACGGTGGCAAGGATCTCGTCCTTGTCCTGGAAGTAGCGGTAGGGGGTCATCGGGCTGACCCCGAGGGTGCTGGCGATCTGACGCATGGTCACATTCTGCGGCCCCCGCTCGATAAACAGCCGGGTGGCCACATCACAGACCTTGTCGCGGAAAGCGGCAATTTCCTCGTCGGTTTTGGGCTTCTTCGCCAAGCTGTAGCTCCGGTGCCGGGGTTTGGGCTTACAGTGTAAACGAACTGCGCCCTGCAACCGAAACCGGCACACAAATTGAATGGATAACGGAGAACTCCCAATGCCATACAAGGGGCGCTTGTGTCGTTACCTCCGGATTTTATGCAGGCCCGCGTGGATGCGGTAAAGAACCGTCTGGATGTGCCGGTATGTAGTCTCTACCAGGCGGATGAGATCCGGGAAATTCTGGTGATAGTTGCCACCAGTGGCCTCAACCAGAAAGCGCGGGGCGCCATGCTCTCTTTCCAGCAGGGGCTTACTGGCAAGGTGGCCCGCAGTCGAGGGCCGGTGGTGGCCCGTGACATCAAGGCCCACGCTGAATATCACTATGTACCCGGCTCCGATGAGGAGCGCTTTCAGAGTTATCTGGGTATTCCCCTGGAACAGGACGGTCGGCTCTACGGGGTGTTGGTGGTGCAGACGGAAGCGAAGAAGACCTTTTTCCTGAAGGATATAAGGGAGTTGCACAGTGCCGGCAAGGATCTGCTGGAAGCATTGAAACTGGCCGTCCGACAGGCCTCCTGATTAAGTCATTGTGATGATCCATGTGCCCTTTCCTTGGGCTGACTGTCCTCTGTGGTTATGATGCGATGGTCTTGGGAGGGGGTGGCTGTGAGTCGAATCTTGATTGTGGATGATGAACCACGCATCGCGGAGCCATTGATGTTTGCGCTGGAGCGCGAGCATTTCGCGGTGGACCATGTGCCGCTTGGCCAGCAGGCGCTGGATTGTCTGGCCGCTCAGGCCTTCGATCTGGTGGTGTTGGACGTGGGCCTGCCAGACTTGAGTGGTTTCGAGGTGCTCAAGCAGCTACGACAAACCAGCCAGGTACCGGTATTGTTTCTCACCGCCCGCCAGGATGAAGTGGATCGTATCCTCGGACTGGAACTGGGCGGCGACGATTACGTGACCAAGCCCTTCAGCCCCCGTGAAGTGGTGGCGCGCATTCGCGCCATCCTGAAACGGCTTTCCCCTCGCGCGGATGACAGCAACACCAGTCTGTGGCAGCTGGACGAGGCCGGTGCGCGTATTCTGTTTCGTGGCACCTCACTGACGCTGACCCGTTCGGAATTTCGGATTCTGTCTGCCCTGCTAAAACATCCCGGGCAAGTATTCACCCGCGCGCAGTTACTGGATATCTGCGACAGCGATGAAGACAGCTTCGAGCGCAGTGTGGACACCCATATCAAAACCCTGCGCGCAAAATTACGGCCACTGGACGGTGAGAGTCTTATCGCCACCCGGCGCGGCATCGGCTACTACCTGGAGAGTTAAACGCAGATGAAACTCGGGCAGCGCTTACTGGTGTTCTACTTCCTGATTCTCGGGCTGGTGGGCTGGTTCGTGCTGGACCTGGTGTTCGGCCAGGCCAAGCCGCTGGTGCGCCAGTCCGCCGAAGAAACCCTGGTGGACGCGGCCAACCTGCTGGCGGAAATCGTTGCCGAGGATGCCGCTAACGGCCAGATCGTGATTACCCCGTCCCTGCGCCAGGCGCTCAATCGTTACGCCGGCCGTACCCCGGATGCGGATATCTGGGGTCTGAAAAAAGATCGCATTCATACCCATATCTACATCACCGGCCCCACCGGTGTGGTGCTGTTCGACTCCAGAGGAAAAGATGAAGGCGAGGACTTTTCCCGCTGGAACGATGTGCACCTGACCCTGCAGGGGCGCTACGGAGCGCGCACCACCCGTACGGACCCTGAGGACCCATCCACCTCGGTGATGTATGTGGCCGCGCCGATCCGTGATGGCGGCAGCCTGGTCGGGGTGATCAGCCTGGGCAAACCGGGCCGGGCCATCGAGCCTTTTGTGCAACAGGCAGAGCGTCATCTGATGCTGTATGGCGGTTTGGCCCTGTTCGGTTGTCTGGTGTTGGGTGTGCTGCTTGCCTGGTGGCTAAGCCGTCGGGTCAATCGCTTGCGCCGTTATGCGGAGGCGGTGGCCAACAACGAACGCCCGGCACCACCGGTGTTTCGCGGTAACGATGAAATCCGTGATCTGGCGGATGCGGTTACCGCCATGCGTCGTCGCCTGGAAGAGCGGGCGCGGCTGGAAGATAACGTGAGCCTGCTGACCCATGAAATGAAAAGCCCGCTGGCGGCCATTCGTGGTGCTGGGGAAATTCTCCACGATGAAATCAGCGACCCATCACTGACGCGTTTCACCGACAACGTGATCCACGAAAGCCAGCGACTCAGCGATCTGCTGGATCGGCTGTTGGCCATGGCAAAACTGGAAAAGCTGGAAAGCCTGCCCGCCCGCAAGAGTCGCGTGACTATTTCGGCGCTGGTCGAAGACTGGCAGAGCAGCCGTTATTCCTTGCTGGCAGAAAAACATCTGGAGGTCAGCGTGAATGACGGTGTACTCCAGGCAGAAGCGGAAACTCTCAAGCTGGCCCTGTTCAACCTGCTGGATAACGCCCTGCGCTTTGCCAACGCAGAAACCACCCTTACAGTACAAGTGGAAGGAGATAGCCTGACCGTGGAAAACATCGGCCCGGCCATCCCCGACTACGCCCTGGACCGCGTCACCGAACGCTTCTATTCCTTGCCTGCCCCAGGCCACGACAAGAGCTCCGGCCTCGGCCTGACCATGGTGGCCGAAATCGCCAGCCTGCACGGCGGCAGCCTGATACTGACCAACACCAACAACGGCGTGCGCGCCACCCTGACAATCCCCCAGAACTGAAAACGCTCCTAGGGTCAGTCAGGTTTGGGGTTTGATTTTCCTTGTAGCTTGACGCTTGCCGCTCTCCTGCCCCCACACAATCCCCACAAAACCCCCAAGCTGACTACGCAAACTGGCCTCTCCAAATGAGGGAGAGGAACCATGCGACCCAACCTGTTATTGAAGATGCTCACCATTGCCGGCCTGCTCATGGTGCTGGTGATTCCCCTGTTGATGATCCAGGACAAGGTTATCGACCGTAGCCAGGAAGCCTGGCAGGTAAAACAACAGATCGCCCGTCAGGTCAGTGGCGAGCAGCAGATCAGTGGCCCGGTGATTGTTACCCAGCGGGTCCGCAAACAACTGGTGGAGAAGGCGGACTGTCGTCGCGGCGACAGCTGTACCGTGGTGGAAAAACGCACCGTACTGGAAAGTCAGATCCCTGATGTGCTGAATGTGGATGGCCAGCTACAGACGCAGATGCGTTACCGGGGCATCTACGGCACGCCGGTCTATCGCAGCCTGTTACATCTGGAAGCGGTGTTTCCGGCCAATTGGCAGCAAATCAAACAGGCGGAGCAAGTCCTGGCGTCGCGGCCCTCGTTGTTGGTGCTACAAATCAGCGACCTGCGCGGTCTGGTGGAGCGTCCGCAAATTCTGGTTAACGATGTGCCCCTGCCGTTGGTGGAAACCGAGCAGTTGCCGTCCGGTCTGGGCGCCAACGCGGTGGCAGTGCAATTGCCCGATGATCTGGCCGGTGCCTTTACCGTCAAGGTGCGCCTGAACCTGAACGGTACCGAATCCCTCGCTGCCTTGCCGCTGGCGAAAGAAACCCGCATCGGCTTGCGCGCTGACTGGCCGCACCCCAGCTTCGAAGGGCTGGTATTGCCGGTGGAAAGAGAGATCAATGCGGATGGTTTCACCAGCCAGTGGCGCACCAACAGCCTGGCAGCGGCCAGTGCCATTCTCTGTGCCAGGGGTGATGGTGCCTGTGGTGATGCCAGTCAGGCCCTGCGGGTAAGACTGGTGCAGCCGGTAACCGGTTTGCTGTCGAGCGAGCGGGCCCTGAAATACAGCTACCTGATTGTCGGGCTGACCTTCGCCGCCTTTTTCCTGTTCGAGATCTTGCGTCGTTACCCGTTGCACGCCATGCAGTATCTGTTGGTGGGTCTGGCGCTGGCCATGTTCTATCTGTTGCTGGTGGCGTTAAGCGAGCATATTGATTTTGCCCTGGCCTACCTGGTGGCGGCGCTTTCCTGCTGTGCCCTGATCGGCGTCTACCTGATGGCCGTACTGCGATCACCGAAAGCCGGCTGGATCTTTGCCGTCAGTTTGCTACTGGTACAGGGCCTGATCTACGGCATCCTGATGGCAGAAGACTATGCCCTGCTACTCGGCGCCCTGTTGCTGTTTGCTGCCCTGACCCTGGTTATGGTCGTTACCCGACACCTTGACTGGTATGCCTTTGCCGTCCCCGGCAAGGCCATGGCAAAAGCAAAAAACGACCAGGATGACTGGCATGAGCAGTAGTCGCATTGCACGGTTGTTGCGCGCCAGTCGACGCTTTCCCGCCCACCGTCGCGGTTTGCTGGAGCGGGCTCTACGCCTGACCCAGCAGGCCCTTGCCGGAAACGCTAACGATGGTGACGCGCTTGTTTGGCTGGGTGTTATCTGGTGGCAGCTGGGGGCAAGGCGCCGAGGCCGGGAGATATTCAAAGCACTCCATCGGTCCCCTGGAGGTCCTGTTTTCCGCAGGTCTGTGGAGCCTTTTTGATAACGCGAAACCCACCCATCAATTCGGCTCCAAAGGCAATCTTGTGAATATTGCGGTTTTTTTACAATTGGGTTACTACTTAACGCGGACCAAGGGAGTCCATGAACGGGCTCAGGATGGCCTTGGTTCACTTTTATTAATCAGGGAGAAAGTCATGAATAAGAAAATTCCAGTGTTTGCGATTGCCGCGCTTGCCGGCGCCATCAGCCAGACTGCCATGGCTGAAGCGCCTTCTTTCAACTACGTGCAGTTCGACTATGTGGTATCCGGTGACTCGGAAGTTAGCGAGGGTGGTCTGTCCGAGTCGTTTGATCTTGAACAGGGTTTCGGTCTGCAAGGCGGGTTCGAAATCGGTGACTATGTCATGGTCATGGGCCGGCATTTGTCGCTGGACTATGAGGATGACCTGGGTTTTGCATTGGGTGATACTGATAATGCCGTGTTTAACGACATGACGTTTATTGGTGTTGGTGCGCATATCCCGGTGGCGGATATGGTCGACCTTTATGGTGCAGTCGGGTTCAGCCGGCCAACGTTCATTGGCATTGCTGGTGAGGGGTATGGCCTGGAAGTCGGCGCCCGTGCCAACTTTGAAATGGTGACCGCATCACTTTGGTACAACATGGCTGAGACGGATACCAAGATCGGTGGGGACTCCCTGGATATTGACCCGGAATTGCTGGGGTTGGATGTGGCCATCTCCTTCGCCCCGGATGCGCCCGAGCTGGTGTTGGGGTACGTTGATGCGACCCACGAACTCGAGATCGACAACGATAAACTTGATCTGGATTACGATCACTTCTCAATTGGTGTAAGAAAATCCTTCTGATCATCCTGGCCCGGGATCCGCTTGCGGATCCCGTTTTTCTTCTTGCTCCAGGAAAAATACTTCCATCTTTATCAGTCAACGGAAAATTTTCTTTCACCGGTTTAGTGATCGAGTAACTTTTGGGTTTTAAAAAAAAGAGGCCGCGCTCCGTCATTGAGGAACGCGGCCTCTTTGTTTCCAGTATCGACAAGTGCTATTGCGCGAACTATTAACTATTCACTGTTAATTATTAATTGCCTTTCCCGTATGCCCGCAAAAACACTTCCACCACCTGTTCCGCATGGGGCTGGGCTTCGCTGGCAGTCATCGGCTGCTGATAGCCGATCATCACCCGCATGTGCTGGCAGCCCTGCAACAGGGCAAAGAAGTTTTCCGATGCCTGCTTGGGATCACTGACGTCAAGCTGACCGGAGGCGTTGGCGCTGCGGATCAGATTTTCCATGGCGGTGAGGGTGCGTTGCGGGCCCGCCTCGAAAAACAACCGAGACATTTCCGGGTCCTGGGTGGCCTGGCTGTTCATCAGCCGTTGAAGCTCCACGGCATCCGGGCTGTGGATCAACTCGAGAAAGGCCAGGCCGATCTTGGTGAGGGTGGTGCGCAGGGGCTGGCTTTCGTCCAATGCAAAGATCGGCACCGGCAGCATATTCTGGCATTTCGCCTCGATAGCGGCGGAAAATAACGTTTCCTTGTCGCTGAAGTGGCTATAAACCGTCAGCTTGGAGACCCGGGCCTCCTTGGCCACTGCATCCATGCTGGTGCCGGCAAATCCCTGGGAAACAAAGAGTTTCTTGGCGGAATCCAGAATGGCGGCACGCTTGGCCGGATCCTTGGGGCGGCCACGGGCGGCAGGGGCGGAGGTGTCTGTCATCTCGGTCATATTTCAATACTGGACGGTTCAGTTTAATAAAATTACTATACTGGACAGTATAGCATACTGGGAAGGCCGCCGTCGGTGGCTTTCGAGGGATACACGGGTTAGCAAGGCTAGAGGGTAGCTGCCATGTTTCGTTCACTGTTGATACCGGGGCTGATTGTCGGAGCCGTGGGGGCTCTCGGCCTGCAAGGCTGCTCCGATGCAGAGTCTGGGAAAACCGAGGCGCCGCGTCCGGCGCTGGTGGTCCAGCCGCTGACCGCCGGGGCCAGCCAGGATGTTTTCCCTGGCGAAGTCCGCGCCCGCTACGAGCCGGAGCTGGGCTTTCGCATTGCCGGCAAGATCAGCCAGCGCAAGGTGGATGTGGGCGATCGCGTCAGCAAGGGCGATGTGCTGGCCACCCTCGATACCGATGATGTGAACCTGCAGCTGGATGCGGCCCGTGCCCGTTTTGCCTCCGCCCAGGCGGACCACAAGCTGGCCCGCACCGAGCTGGATCGGCATCAGGCACTGCTGGAACGCCAGGTGATCAGCCGCTCCCAGTACGATGCGGTAGAGAGTCGTTTCGATGCGGCCCAGGCCCAGTTGCGCCAGGCCCGCGCCAACCTGAATGTAGCCCGCAACCAGACCGACTACGCCACCCTGCAAGCGCCCCAGGATGGGGTGATCGCCCAGCGCCGGGCGGAAGCCGGCCAGGTAGTCGCCGCCGGGCAGCCGGTGTTTGTGCTGGCGGTGGATGGCGACCGGGAAGTGCGTATCGATCTGCCGGAGCAGGATGTAGGGCGCTTTGTGATCGGCATGCCGGTGGCCATCGAACTGTGGTCGCGCAAGGGCAAGGTGTTCCCCGGCACCCTGCGTGAGCTGTCCCCGTCCGCGGATCCTCGTTCGCGGACCTTTGAAGCCCGGGTGGCCTTCGACAACGATGATGTGGGCGCAGACCTGGGCCAGTCGGCACGGGTGGTTGCCAGCGGTGTCGCCGGTAATGGCGTGCTCACTCTCCCCCTGCCGGCGGTCACGGCGGAAGGGGACCAGCGCTATGTGTGGGTGGTCAATCCCGATGACGCCTCGCTGGTGAAAACCCCGGTGGAAACCGGCCCTTATAGCTCGGAAACCGTGCCGGTACTGTCCGGCCTGCCGGCGGATGCCTGGGTGGTAGCAGCAGGCACCCATCTGTTGCGTGAAGGGCAAACGGTCATCCCCGTGGATCGCCAGAACCGACAGATCGAGTTGGCGAGTGCTGATACGGCTGGCCCGGAAACGGATGTCGACGCCGAGACCGAGAGCCAATAAGGGAGCGCCACCATGTCATTCAATCTCTCGGAATGGGCGCTGAAGAACCGCGCTCTGGTGCTCTACGCCATGCTTCTTCTCGGTGTCATGGGAGCGATCTCCTATGGCAGCCTGGGGCAGAGTGAAGATCCACCGTTCACCTTCAAGCTGATGACCATCAATACTCAGTGGCCCGGAGCCAGCGCTGAAGAGGTCTCCCGGCAGATCACTGAGCGCATCGAAAAGAAGTTGATGGAAACCGGCGACTTCGAGCGCATCACGTCCTATTCCCGTCCGGGTGAGTCGCTGGTCATGTTTATGGCGCGTGACGAAATGCGCTCCAAGGAGATCAAGGACCTGTGGTACCAAGTGCGCAAAAAGGTGGGCGATATTCGCCATACCCTGCCCCAGGATGCGCGCGGGCCTTTCTTTAACGACGAATTCGGCACCACCTTCGGCAATATTTACGCCCTCACCGGGCCCGGCTTCGACTACGCCATCATGAAAGATTACGCCGACCGCCTGCAGCTTGCCCTGCAGCGGGTGGACGACGTGGGCAAGGTGGAGCTGGTCGGCCTGCAGGACGAAAAGATCTGGGTGGAAATCTCCAACACCAAGCTGGCGTCCCTGGGCATCCCCCTGGTTACCGTGCAGCAGGCGTTGCAGTCACAGAATGCGGTGGCCGACGCCGGTTTTTTTGAAACCCCCAGCAGCCGCGTACGCCTGCGAGTGTCAGGGGAGTTCACCAGCGTGGAAGATATTCGCCGCTTCCCCATCCAGGTGGACAATCGCACCATCAAGTTGGGCGACATTGCCACTGTGTATCGTGGCTTCAGTGATCCGCCTCAGCCACGCATGCGTTTTATGGGCGAAAATGCCATTGGTATTGCTGTGTCGATGAAAGACGGCGGCGATATTCTCGCTCTTGGTGAGAATCTGGATCAGGCCTTTCGGGAGCTACAGCTGTCGTTGCCGCTGGGTATGGAACTGCGCAAGGTCTCCGACCAGCCGGCGGCAGTAGAAGCCGGAGTGGGTGAATTTGTTCAGGTGCTGATGGAAGCTCTGGTGATCGTGCTGCTGGTGAGTTTCTTCTCGCTGGGCTGGCGTACCGGCATGGTGGTGGCTCTTTCCATTCCGCTGGTGTTGGCCATGACGTTCGTGTCGATGAAGTATTTCGACATCGGCCTGCACAAGATTTCGCTGGGGGCGTTGGTGCTGGCGCTGGGCCTGATGGTGGATGACGCCATCATCGCTGTGGAAATGATGGCGATCAAAATGGAGCAGGGCTTCAGCCGCATCAAGGCCGCTGGCTTTGCCTGGAAAAGTACCGCCTTCCCCATGCTCACCGGGACCCTGATTACCGCTGCCGGCTTTCTGCCAATTGCCACAGCACAATCCAGTACCGGCGAATACACCCGTTCGATTTTCCAGGTGGTGACGATTGCATTGCTGGCCTCCTGGATTACTGCCGTGGTGTTTGTGCCCTATCTGGGTGAAAAGCTGCTGCCGAACCTGGCGAAACGTGATGCCAGTGGTGACGTGCACGACCCTTATCAGAAACCCTTCTACAATCGCTTTCGCCAGGTGGTGGAATGGTGTGTGCGCTACCGCAAAACCGTCATTGGTTTGACCGTGGGCATCTTCGTGTTTTCCCTGCTGCTGTTCAGTCTGGTGCCCCAGCAATTCTTTCCGTCGTCCAACCGGCTGGAACTGATGGTCGACATGAAGCTGGAGGAGGGCGCCTCGCTCACCGCCACCCAGGAGCAGGCCCTGCGTCTGGAAGCCATGCTTGGTGAGAACGAGTTGATAGATAACTACGTGGGTTACATGGGCAGTGGTTCTCCCCGTTATTACCTGTCTCTGGACCAGAAGCTGCCGGCAGCATCGGTGGCCCAGTTCGTGATCCTCACGCGCAATATCGAGGAGCGGGAACAGGTAATGGATTGGCTGGAAGAGATCCTTGACCGGGATTTCCCCATGGTCCGTACCCGTGTGTCGCGGCTGGAAAACGGCCCGCCAGTGGGCTACCCATTGCAGTTCCGCGTCTCCGGGGAGCACATTCCCCAGGTTCGTGAGCTGGCCCGGCGGGTGGCGGAACATGTCCGCGATAATCCCCACACCCAGAACGTGCATCTGGACTGGGAAGAACCCAGCAAGGTGGTGCGCCTGAACGTGGACCAGAATCGTGCACGAACCCTGGGTATCACCACTGCGGAGCTGTCCACTGCCCTGCAGGCTTCCCTGTCGGGTGTGGCAGTGAGTCAGTACCGGGAAGATAACGAGCTGATCAATGTGGAAGTGCGCGGCGACAGCCACGAACGCCACGCCCTGGGGCTGCTCGGTAACCTGGCGGTACAGACCGACAGCGGCCGCAGCGTTCCGCTGAACCAGATTGCCACCCTGGAGTATGGTTTCGAGGAAGGCATCATCTGGCATCGCGATCGCCTGCCCACGGTGACCATTCTTGCCGACGTGAAGGACGATGCCCTGCCGGCCACCCTGGTCAGCCAGATCATGCCGCAACTGGAAGGGGTGCGTGCCGATCTGCCACCGGGCTACCTGCTGGAAGTGGGCGGCACCGTGGAGGAATCCGCTCGCGGGCAGAAATCAGTGAACGCCGGTATGCCGCTATTCATCCTTGTGGTGATCACTTTGCTGATGCTGCAGCTGCGCAGCATGCCGTTGTCGCTGATGGTGTTTATCACCGCGCCGCTGGGGTTGATCGGTGTGACCTTCTTCCTGCTGATCTTCCAGAAGCCGTTCGGTTTCGTGGCCATGCTCGGCACCATTGCGCTGGCCGGCATGATCATGCGTAACGCGGTGATTCTGGTAGACCAGATTGGCCAGGACATGGACCAGGGGCTCAGCACCTGGGATGCCATCATTGAATCCACCGTGCGCCGCTTCCGGCCCATCGTGCTCACCGCGCTGACCGCTGTACTGGCCATGATTCCGCTGTCGCGCAGCGTCTTCTTTGGCCCCATGGCGGTGGCCATCATGGGTGGGTTGATCGTAGCAACAGCACTGACCCTGCTGTTCTTGCCGGCGCTCTATGCCGCCTGGTTCCGGGTCAAGGAAGAGCACGCAACAGCCACACACAACGAACGCTGATGAAATGCCGGTCATCACCGGCTTCCCCTTGCCCCGGTACTGCCGGGGCTTTTTTTTGTGGCGCAAATGCCCACGGTTTTTCAAAAGGTAGGGTGCACTGAGCCTAGGGCGAACTGCACTATCAAACGCCCGAACGGTGCAGTTCGCCTTAGGCTCAGTGCACCCTACGCAATCAGTCAGGGTTCACCCCTGTAGGAGCGCCGCTCGCGGCGCGATCACCCAACGGTGGCGAGTCACGAGAAGCGAGTTTCGAAAGTCAAAATCTGCAAGTTGCGAAGTCAGGTTTTCGCTCCTCGCTCCTCATCTCTCGCAACTGGGTTATCACGGTGCAACCTCGATAGTCAGCGCCTCGCTCCGAACCTGATGTGCCGCCCTCACACAACGGAGGGTGAAGGTTCCTGCCCGGTCAAATCGCCATGGCAAGGTTACCGTCGTGCCCGGCTCGCTCAGGCGCGTGTTGGGGTAATCCTTGCGCAGATCGGGCATCAGCTTGTGGATCAGATCCTGATCGCGCAGGGCAGTGTCATCTCCCAGAGCAAACAGGTGCCAATCATCACTGAGGTTTGTCAGGCTTAACCGCACACTGTGTTGATGCGGGATCTCGAGGCGGGCTGGCGTCCAGGAATTGTAAAAACTCGCCGCCAGGATAGGTAAATCCACCGGGTTTCGCAGTGCCGTGCCCGCCGCCATGGGGATCTCGTCTGGCAGAAAGCCATGGGCCCCGCTACCCTGCGATAAAGACAGCGTGCCGGCCAGCAGCAAAAGAATAGGGTATGTCAGTCGGTCAGGCATGGCATCGTGTATGAAATGGAGGGATCTCTGTGAGAACAAGAATACGTGTTTTGCTGATGGCTTGCCTGTGCATGTGGGTGGCGTGCGCCAGTGCCGCACCACTCACTGTGGCAGTGAAGGCCTCGCCGCCATTCAGTTTCCAGAATGGTGATCGCTGGGATGGTGTCAGCGTTGAGCTGTGGGAACAGATCGCCGAGCAGGCCGGCTATGAATACCGCTTCCGCCCCTACAAGACGGTGTCCGACATGCTGGCAGCGGTAGAGCTGGGCCAGGCGGATGTGGCCATTGGCGCGATCAGTGTCACCGCCGACCGGGAGCGGCGGCTGGACTTCACCCAGCCCATGTATCGGGGCGGCCTGGGTATTGCCACGCGCACCGAAGCCAGCGGCTGGATGACCACCCTGCAAGGTCTGTTTTCCTGGAAGTTCTTCTCCGCGGTGCTCGCCCTGGGGTTGGTGTTGCTGCTGGTAGGGCTGCTGGTGTGGCTGTTTGAACGCAAGAAAAACCCGGAACAGTTCGGTGGTTCCGTGGGCCAGGGTATCGGCAGCGGCTTCTGGTGGTCGGCAGTGACCATGACCACCGTGGGCTATGGTGACAAGGCACCGGTCAGTGCCGCCGGGCGCGTTATCGGGCTGGTGTGGATGTTCGTCAGCATCATCACCATTTCCGGTTTCACCGCCGCCATCGCCTCCAGCGTCACCGTCAACCAGTTGCAGACCCGGGTGGCCGGGGCTGGTGATCTGCCCCGGGTGGACACTGCGGTCGTGGAAAACACCAGTGGCGAGCAATGGCTGGTGGGCGAAGGGCTCAACTACCGCCCATACCCGAACCTGGAAAAGGCCATGCGTGCGGTGGTGCTTGGTGAGGTGGACGCGCTCGTGGCAGATGCCCCGGTAATGCGCTACATGTTGCGCGAACGGGAAACCTCCCAGGTGCTGGTGTTGCCCAAGCTGGTACGCGAGGAAAGCTATGCGTTCGCGGTGGCGAATGGCAGCCAGCTGCGTGAACCTATTGATCAGGCCATGCTTGATATCGTGCCTTCTCAGGACTGGCGGCTGGTGCTGAATCGTTATCTTGGTGCAGACCAGTAGTCCTGAGCCCCCGTCACTAACAAGCTTCAGGCGTCGCTGTCATCACCAAACAGCGGCGCCAGGCTTGCCAGTTCCTCCTCCAGATTCCAATGCATTTCCCGGGCCGTCACGTGTAGCAGTATTAGGGCATTGATGGGCGCATCGGACTGACGTTTGCCGCGCAAACGTTTGGTAAAGCAACGGTTCAACTCGTTGAGCGCTGCGTAGCGCGCGTTGAGATCTGCCAGTGACTTGTCGTTCTCCTGATGGCCATTCATATACTGCTGTAGCAGATACAAGCTGGCGGTGCGCACCAGGGTCTCCGTTTGATTGCTGAGCGGTAGATGGAATCTGGCCATCGGGCGCAGAAAACGCGTGTGTGGGCAGTCGCTGAGACCGCAAATCAGACCAAACAGAGAGCTGAGCGCCCGCTGTAGAGTGCTGGTCTGATTGTACTGCCGCTGTGGCGTCTCCACCTGCACGGAAACCGGCTGAAAAGAGTCACCCAGCGCCGACTCCGGCAGCAGAAAAGCCAGGTTGAGCGCGATGGGGCAATAGCGATGCGTCTCTTTTTCCAGCGGGCAGTGGCTGCACTGATGGTAAGTCAGCTCTGCCCATGCAGGCGGGGTGAAACTGTCCGGTATGGCAATGGTGTCATCGACGAGCTCGATGGCAATGCGTTGCTGCCCGCCTTCCGGTGTGGTGAGGGTGTACGCATAATCAGGCTGCATGAACTTTTTCAGACTGTTTCAGTGGCAGCTTGATAAAGAAAGCCGTACCCGTACCTGGGTGGCTTTCCACGGTCATGGCGCCGCCATGATGGCGAATGATGTCATGACAAATCGACAGCCCCAGCCCGGTTCCCTTGCCGATGGGTTTGGTGGTGTAGAAAGGCTCGAAGATCTGCTCCAGCGTCTCGCTGGCTATGCCGGGCCCGTCATCGGCCACCTTCAAGGTGCACCACTGATCGTCATAGTCCGCGGTAATGGTGATGGTGCCTTTGCCCTCTATAGCCTGTGCCGCATTCACGAACAGGTTCATGAAAACCTGTGAAAGCTGGCTTTCCGAGCCAGGAATCAATGGCAGGGTTTCCAGGTTGGTATGGGTGACATTGATACGGTTTTTCAGCTCGTGCTTGGCCAGATTCAGCGACGTGGCGATGCAGGTGGCAATGTTGGTAGGTGAAAAGAATTCCGGCTGATTGTGAGAGAAGTTTTTCAAGTCGCGGATGATCTGCTTGATGCGCTCAATGCCCTCGCTGGTTTCATCAATCAGCGCGGGGTGGTCTTCCAGAATAAAGCGAAGTTTCTTGTGATCAATTTTCAGTTTGGTCTCAGCCTGAAGAAACTGCTCGAATTTCTCTTCGCTGATGCGTTTCTGCAGACCGCTGATCACTTTCGACATGGCATCCATATATTCCCGAGAGCGATTCAGGTTGGATGACAGCATGGCAATCGGGTTGTTGATTTCATGAGCAATGCCCGCAGAGATAGTGCCCAGGGATGCCATTTTTTCAGAGTGCAGTAGCATGGTTTCCACATGGCTTAGTTTCTGGTCCTTCTCCTTGACCTCCTGGATCAGCTGATTGTTCTCTGTCTTGATATCGGTAATGTTCGTGCCGAAGTAAATGTAGCCATCGTCCTCATCCGAAATATAGGAAAGCGGGAACAGGAACATGTTCATCCAGTAAAGGCTGCCATCCGCGCGCTGATTGCAGACCTCGCCATTCCAGACACCGTTCTCCGCATGCTTGCACTGCATGATGGGGAGGCAGCTGTCATGGCCTTGTGGATGATTGATGCTTTCGTTTTTGCTGACCAGATGGGAAAAGGTATGGCCGCTGAGTGACAGGAACTTGCCATTGGCAAACGTGATGGTGCCCTGGCTGTCTGTGGTCAGCACACAGTATTCATCAATGATACGTGCCAGAGGCCCAAGCAAACTTTTGTTGAGCTTGTATTCGTCCGCATTGACCTCGATCAGATGCATTTTGCGCCCGAAACGGTTGTCTGTCAGGGAGGCGAACTCGGACAGCTTGGCTTCCACATTGATGGAAGTGCGATAGGTTTTATAGAGAAAGAAGATAATGATAAGGAGAATGACAGTGGAGGAGACCAGGAACAGTCCTTGTGCCTCCATGCCGAAACCGATATCGGTTTTGTTCATGATGCTTTCCATGGAAAACGCCTTCCCGTATTTGGCTAGCCGTGATCAGCTTTCATAGCCAAGACTGCGCAGGGTTTTTTTCTGTTCGCGAACGGTTTCCGCCAGGATGCGATTTTCCAGAAGAATATCCCGGAACTTCAGTCCTTCACGAATATTGTCGAGTAGTTGTTCGTCATCCCAGGGTTTGGGAATAAAACGGAATGCGCCGGCCTTGTTGATAGCGGACATGACGGTTTCAATATCAATCACGCCAGTGAGCAGGATGCGGATGGTATCCGGCTGGATATCGCGCAGTTCCTGCAACAGCTCCAGGCCGTTGATCTCCGGCATCATGTAATCGGTAATGACCGCGTCAAAAACGGTAGTGCGTGCCCGACGTAAGGCTTCTCGTGGATCCTGGTAGGTTTCCACGTCCCAGTCGGTGTACGCGTTGATGGTGCGCTTCAGGGCCTTGAGGATGTAATCCTCATCATCGACAAGCATGACCTGATACATATCGCGATCCTCATCCTTGGCCTTGTGGGCGCAGTGCTAAATAATGCATTGGGGGAGGCTGCGCCGGGCCGTCATCTTTGACGATACTCGCCGGTGTCGGTGCTGACAATTGATGGCAGGCCGTGCTGTGTCCCAGTCATGCTGCCTGTTCTGCCGTTGGTCAGGGATGTCCCGATTTCGGAAAATCGTCGCTAGCGGACAGTGGTAATGGCCTTGGTCACCGAGCCGGTGGCAATCAGCCGCTCTTCGCCGCTGGCATTCACCGCCAGGGCTTCCGCGCGCATGGCTGCCAGGGTGCGGCCCAGTCGATCCAGCCGGGCGCGGATGACCACACTTTCGCCCTTCATGGCGGCACGCAGGACGCTGCTGTGCGTTTCGACGGTGACTGGCTGCTGATCTTCGGACAGCGACGGCACCACCGCAAAAAAACAGGCCACGTCCATCAGTGCATAGACAATGCCGCCGTGAAGGGCGCCCATGGGATTGGCAGTGAAATCGTTCACCGCAAAACGCACCTCGCTGCGGCCTTCGCCGGCGCTCAGCAATTCCAGCTCGCAGGCGCTATGCAGGGGGTGGGCAAGAACGGAATCATGGACTTCTTCCAGGCGGCTCATGGTCTCTCTCGTCAGGTAAAGGGGGCTATTACTCTGCCTCGTGCGATGCGGGCTGTGAATGACCGAATGAAACTAAATCCCTTGACCGGGGTCTTCACTATTCGCATAGTAGAACCCCCTTAACCCACGGCTGGCACCATGAAAGCACTGGTCTGGACATTGTTGCTGATCATCTGCACACACGTGCTGGTGCTTGATGCCATGCATCATGAGCACGATGCCGACGTGGCCATGGAGCAGCTCGACGCCGCTCCCGCTCAGCTGGATGTGCTCGATGCCGGTGGTGATCACTGCTGCCAGTGCCATGGTTTCATGGCCAGCGCGGATTGCGCCCCCGCACGGTTGCCCGCACCGCCGGCCCGGGTGCTGGCGCTGCGCCCTCCCTTGCCGGATGCCCCGGCTGACAATCCGTTCCGCCCTCCCATCGCCTGATCGTTTTCCCGACCCCGTGTCGCGCCTGAGCGCGACAGATTTCGGATAATCGATCAGGAGCTTTCCCATGGAAAGTCTGTCCGCAGTAGTGCGCCGTTGCGCACTGCTACTGCTGCTATGCGCCACCGGCGCGCAGGCAGAAACACCCCCCGGCCAGTGGGCCGGCTGGCTGCAGCAACAACTCAACCGCCTGCCCGCCAGTCGGGCCATCAATGCCGAGCAGGAGCGCTGGATGGCGGAAAACCGCGATGCGGCCCAGCCGCTCTATAACCCGGAACTGAACATCGGCTATGAAGACAGTGCCGACACCACCAGAACCGTGGGCCTCAGCCAGACCCTGGACTGGTCCGGCAAGGCCCGCGCCCGCCGCGATGCGGTAGTGGTACGCGACACCCTGGCACAACTGCGCGCCGATAAGGCCCGCGCCAGCCTGCTGGCCGACAGCCTCAATGCCCTGGTGGCATTCGATGCCGCCCGTACCCGCCTGGCGGCCACCCGACAACAGGAACAGCAGCTGTCTGCACTCAGCGAGCTGATACGCCGCCGCGAACAGGCCGGTGACCTGGGGCAGGTGGATGCACAGCTGGCCTGGCTATCGCTGGCCCAGGCCCAGCAGACCCTGGCGCAAGCGGAAAGTGACGCCACCGCTGCCGCCACCCGGCTGCGGCAGGTGTTGGCCAGTGCCCAGCCGGGCCAACCTCTACCGGCGGCTCGCCATTGGCAGGCGGTTGCCGTCAGTACCGATGCCTCACAACGCTTGCCGGCCAGCTTCGATCTGCGTCTGGCCCAGCAGCAGCTGGCGCTGGCCGAGCAGGACGCCACCGTGGCGGGCCGGCAGCGCCGGGCCGATCCCACCCTGGGTGTCAGTGTCGGCAAGGAAGGCGACGATAACCTGTGGGGCGTGGACATCAGCCTGCCCCTGAAACTGTTCAATACCGGCAAAGCCGGCTACCAGGCCGCCTTGGCCGACAGCGACGCCCGCCGTGCCCTGCTGGAGAAAACCCGCGCCGATATCGCCGCCCGCCTGGACGGTGCCCTGCGCGATTACCAGCAGCGTCGTGAGCGCTGGCAAACCTGGCAGCAACTGACCGGCGACACCCTGGCCCGCAGCGACGCACTGCTGGAAAGGGTCTGGCAACAAGGCGAGCTCACCACCCAGAACTACCTGCAGGCCCTTAACCAGCGTCTCGATACCCGCCTGTCCGGTATCGCCCTGCGCGAAGCCATGCAACAGGCTTGGGTCCGATGGCTCCGGGAAAGTGCCCAGCTCAACGACTGGCTGAATCAGCTGGCGAACTAATCCATCAGGTTACGACTGACCTTAACAATTGCTGTAGGAGCGCCACTTGAGGCGCGAATGGTTTCTGCGACAAGCGGTGCCAACTTCTTCGCGCCCTTAACGGCGCTCCTACAAAAAAATTGGAAATTTTATGAAAATCAAAATGAAACTTCAGAAAAAGCCATTGGCGATAGCGCTGCTGGCGACGTTATCTCTCCCCGCCTGGGGCGAAGAAAACCACGCCCATGCCCACAACGAAAGCAACGAAACACAGCAGCATGCCCAGCAACTGGCACCGGACGACAATGCCGGCCACGATAGCCATGACCACGGTGATGCCTCCGAAGATACCCATGAGGAAGAAACGGTCCTGGAGCTAACCACCGAACAGCAGAACATGCTGAACCTGCAGGTCATCACCCTGCAGCCGGAACCCAACGCCACCCGGACCCTGACCGTCCCGGCAGAAATTATCAGCAACCAGTATCGCACCTGGGTAGTACCGGTACGCATCGACTCCCAGGTGCAATCGCGCAGCGCTACCCTGGGTCAGCACATGGAAAAGGGCGAGCCCATCGCCACCCTGTTCAGCCCGGCCATGGCGCAATTGCAAAGTGATTTGCAGGTGGCCGCCGATGCCTGGCGGCGGGTCAACAATCTGGGCCGTCGCACCGTGGGCAACCAGCGTTACCTGGATGCCCGTGGCGACTATCAGGCCCTGCGCGCCCGCGCTAAAGGCTATGGCCTGGATAACGAAGCCATCGCTGCCATCGAAGCCGGCAAAAGCGAAAAGGGCGTCTACACTCTCACCGCCCCGGATGACGGCCTGGTGCTGGAAGATGCTTTTCAGCAAGGCCAGTGGCTCACCGCCGGCAGCGCCCTGGTGACCCTGGTGGATGAATCCGAACTGTGGGCAGAAGCGGCGCTGCCTCCCACGCCGGGTCTGCAGATCGCCACCGGCACCCCGGCGCGGGTCATTGTGGGTGACACCACCGTGGACGGCCAAGTGATCCAATCCGGCCACCGCCTGAACCCGGTCACCCGCACCCTGTCCGTACGCGTGGCCATCCCCAATGCCGGCCACCTGTTGCACCCGGGCATGTTCGCCGATGTGGCGTTGTCGTTGGCTGCTCCCAACAATGCGCTCACCGTGCCCGAAGAGGCGCTCACTCGAAGCGCCGATGGCGACTGGCAACTGTTCGTGGAAGAAGAGCCGGGTTACTACAAACCCGTGGAAATCCAACTCAACGGCCAACTGGAAAACCGCCGCATCGTCACTGGCATGAAACCGGGCACACGCGTGGTCACCCGTGGTGCCTTTTTCCTGGCCAGTGAAATGGCCAAGTCCGGTTTCGATATTCACAATCACTGAGGATCACCGTCATGTTTAATCGACTTGTCGATTGGGCGGTGAACAACCGCCTCATTGTCTTGCTACTACTGATCATCACCATCGGCGTGATCGGCTGGCAACTCCCCAACCTGAAACTGGATGCCTTCCCGGACGTGACCAACGTCCAGGTACAGGTGAACACCGAAGCCGAAGGCCTGGCTGCGGAAGAAGTGGAGCAACTGATCACCTATCCCATCGAGGCGGTCATGTACGCGTTGCCCCAGGTGGCCGAGGTGCGCTCCATCTCCAAGACCGGCCTGTCCATCGTTACCGTGGTGTTCGAGGAAGGCACGGATATCTACTTCGCCCGCCAGCTGGTGTTCGAACGCTTGCAGGCGGCACGGGAAGATATCCCCGACGGCGTCGGTACCCCGGAAATGGGCCCCAACACTTCCGGCCTGGGCCAAGTGTATCAATACCTGCTCACCGCCGAGCCGGGCTCCAATGTGGATGCCATGCAGTTGCGCAGCCTCAACGACTGGGTGGTGAAACTGTTGCTGATGCCGGTGGGCGGCGTCACCGATGTGCTCAGCTATGGCGGTGAAGTGCGCCAGTATCAGGTCAACGTTAACCCCACCCGTTTGCTGGCCTACGACTTGTCACTGCAACAGGTCATGGACGCCATCGCCGCCAACAACCGCAACGCCGGTGGCTGGTATCTGGATCGCGGCGCCGAGCAATTGGTAATTCGTGGCATGGGCTGGGTAGGCAGCGGTGAGCAAGGGCTCGGTGATATCGCCGCCATTCCCCTCAAGGAAGTGGACGGCACCCAGGTGCGCGTCAGAGATGTGGCCAAGGTGGAGTTCGGCGGCGAGATTCGTCAGGGCGCCCTCACCATGACCCGCCGCGATGCCAACGGCGAACCGGAAGCCCTGGGCGAAGTGGTGGCCGGCATCGTGCTCAAGCGCATGGGCGCCAATACCAAGGCCACCATCGATGGCATCAAGGCCCGCGAAGCGCGCATCCAGCAGGCCCTGCCGGACGGTGTGCAGTTCGAGGTGTTCTACGATCAGGCGGATCTGGTGGAAAAAGCGGTGAGCACCGTGGTCACCGCCTTGCTGCTGGCCTTCGTGTTTATCGTCATCGTGCTGGCTCTTTTCCTGATGAACCTGCGCGCCACCGCGTTGGTGCTGCTGTCCATTCCGCTCTCCATCGGCCTGGCCTTGTTGGCGATGGCAAGCCTGGGCATGTCCGCCAACCTGATGTCGCTGGGTGGCCTGGCCGTGGCCATCGGCATGCTGGTGGATGGCTCCGTGGTGATGGTCGAAAACATCTTTAAACACCTGAGTCAGAAAGAGGGCAGTCACGACTCACAGGGCGGCATTGCCTTGAGAGTCAAAGACGCCGCCCAGGAAGTGGCGCGGCCGGTGTTCTTTGCCGCCAGCATTATCCTGGTGGTGTTCCTGCCCCTGTTCGCCTTCGAGGGGGTGGAAGCGAAGATGTTCGTGCCCATGGCTATCAGCATCATGCTTGCCATGACCGCCGCCGTACTGGTGGCGCTGATCGTGGTGCCGGCACTGGCCGGGTTCCTGTTCCGTAATGGCGTGGAAGAAAAACCCAACAAACTGATGCAGTGGCTGGAAGCCCGCTATCGCACCCTGCTGGGCAAAGCCATGCAGGCCCGTAAAGTGGTGGTCGGTGGAGCGGTGGGTTTGTTTGCCCTGGCGCTGGCTACCACGCCGTTTATTGGCACTGAATTCGTGCCCGTACTGGAAGAGGGGACGTTGGCGTTACGTGTGACGCTGGCGCCGTCCTCCAGCCTTGATACTGCGTTGGACGTGGGGAAAAAACTGGAGAAGGAAATCATGGCCTTCCCGGAAGTCACCTACGCGCTCAGCCGGGTAGGGCGTGCCGAAATCGGTGGCGACCCGGAACCGGTGAGCAACGTGGAAATCTATATCGGTCTCAAGCCTGTAGATGAATGGGAGAGCGCCAGCAATCGCCTTGAGCTACAGGAAAAGATTCAGCAGAAACTGGAAAAACACCCCGGCCTGCTGCTCAACTTTTCCCAGCCCATCGCCATGCGCGTGGACGAACTGCTCTCCGGCGTAAAGGCCCAGCTCGCCATCAAACTGTTCGGCCCGGATCTCGACGTGCTGCAGGAGAAAGGCGAAGCCATCACCCAGGCCGTCAAGGAAGTGGAGGGTGCCACCGACGTGCAACTGGAACAGATCGCCGGGGAAGCCCAGCTGGTGGTCACCCCGGACCGCAACGCCCTCAGCCGCTACGGCCTGAGCGTGGATCAGGTCATGGATCTGGTCAGCAACGGCTTGGGCGGCGGCAGCGCCGGGCAGGTGATCAATGGCAACGAGCGCTACGACATCTATGTGCGCCTGGAGCAAGACGCCCGCAAGGATGCCGAAGCCATCCGCAACCTGCGCCTCAAAGCGGCGGACGGTGCCTGGGTGCGCCTCATGGATGTGGCAGACGTATCCCTGGTCTCCGGCCCGCCACAGATCAGCCGCGATGACGTGCAACGCCGCGTGGTTATCCAGGCCAATGTGGCTGGTCGCGACATGGGCTCCGTAGTGGCCGACATCCAGCAGGCCATCGACAGCG
Source organism: Alcanivorax sp. IL2 (assembly GCF_047495475.1). Lineage (NCBI taxonomy): Bacteria > Pseudomonadati > Pseudomonadota > Gammaproteobacteria > Oceanospirillales > Alcanivoracaceae > Alcanivorax > Alcanivorax sp. IL2. The sequence continues at coordinate 889,051 of NZ_CP179932.1, forward strand.
ACGTCGACCTGCCCGCCGGCTACAGCGTGGACATCGGCGGCCAATACGAAAACCAGCAGCGTGCCCAGCAACGCCTGGCCATGGTGGTGCCCGTGGCCGTGGGCCTGATTGCCCTGCTGCTCTACTTCGCCTTCGGTTCCGTGGCCCAGGCGGCTCTCATTCTGGTCAATGTGCCCCTGGCCCTCATCGGCGGCATCCTCGCCCTGGCGATCAGCGGCCAATACCTGTCCGTGCCCAGCTCCGTGGGCTTTATCACCCTGTTCGGGGTGGCGGTGCTCAATGGTGTGGTCATGGTAGAAGCCATCAATCATCGGCTTCGTGATGGCGAAGCGCTGGAGACCGCGATCTTCGAAGGCGCCGTATCCCGCCTGCGCCCGGTATTGATGACCGCGCTCACTTCCATGCTGGGGCTGATTCCCATGTTGCTGGCCACCGGGGTTGGCAGTGAAGTGCAGCGGCCTCTGGCGGTGGTGATCGTGGGTGGGCTGGTATCGGCGACGGCGTTGACCTTGTTGGTGTTGCCGAGTCTTTATGGGGTGTTTTCGAAGGAGAAGGTAGCAGGGTTACAGCGATAATCTTATATCCCCGGCCTTCCAGGTCGGGGGTAGCGTCCCGTTTTTCATCAGCGCGCAAGTTGAATTTGTAAGATATGGCTTACAGAACTTTGTAAGTTGTTGAGATAAGGTTGGTTTTAGCAAAAGCGGATGCAAGAAAAGTCCGAGTAAAAATTCCCGTTCAACACGCAAGTGCAAGAAAAATCTGTTGAGAGCGATTCGTAATTTTGCGGTAAGCTGCTGATCGGTAGCCAGTTTGCTGTGATCCTTCGGGTGGGGTAGGTCTGGGATATACAGCGAAGTGATATATCGCATCTGCAATTTAATACGCTGTTATGTGTGATCGGGGGAATAAGTGATGTGGTTGCTTTGTCTGGCGGGATTCTTGATTTCAGTTTGGGCCGCGTTTTTTGGCGGTGCCGAAAAGCTAGAAGGCACGTTTCTAGGGTATTTCGAATTCGGCCATTTCGCAGATAAAGCATCTTATATCCGCGCCGTGTCACTAATCAGTATGGCTCTGTTTGCTTTTGGTCTTTTCTATGAGGCAGCGGCATGATTGAGAGTTCTGTGTTTACACATAACAAGCGGCGGCAGGCGGATCAAATTTCCGCTCGTTCCTCACTCCAATTTGCCCGCTGCGCCGGGCGTTATGTGGCACACACAGGAGGATACACCTAATGTCGGCGAACACGATTTCATGGTCGGTCTATTCGATATTTGCCACCGCCGCCCTGTACCTTAACTGGCATCCTGATATTTTCTCATTCACTGGTAACTTGGGAATTTTAAAGCTTGTCGTCTGGGTGGCATTCGCAGCATTTCTAGCATATAGCGTTTACTGTAGTTTTCAGGAAAACATATTTCGTACCATTCGCAAGATTGCGGAGTTTCACTGGGGTAAGCAGATAGGAATAGATCTTTATCTTGGGCTTTTTATGTTTCAGGTCTTCATCTACTTACACGAAGGTTCCCTTGCAGCAGTTCTTTGGCTTGTTCCAACGATTTTGTTTGCTAATCTTTCCGCTTTGCTCTATCTCGGCATTCATTTTGATTCGATTGCATCAAAGTTGCTCGGGCTATAGGGCATGCCACATAACAAGGCCATTAAGGTTGTTCCGGGCCTTTGGCCCTCCACCGGACGCCCTTGTCAGGGCGCCGCTTATGGCTGGCTTTAGGTTTCAATGAATCCTGACATGAGTACAAGAAAGGCTTTCATTGAGGCTATCCATAAAGGCAGAAAAAATAGAGCACGCATAATCTGCAGGCAAGGAAAGTCTCACAGCCCCGTTATAGCGTCCAGCAATCCAGGGTAGACCGCATTGGTTGCCTTGGTGACTTCCGCGAAATTGGCCTTGTCGCTATGTTCTGCTCTGAGCCAGGCAGCCATATCGTTTAGGCTGTGGAAGGAAAGGTCCGAGGTTTGGCGTCGGTAGGCGTCACCGCCAGAGATATCGTCGGCCACCTTGTTGCCCGCGGTCTTGCCCGCCATAGAGCCGAAGATACTACCGATCAATGCACCGCCGGGAACGTTTTCCAAGGCTCTCTGGGCAGCATAGTTGCCGGCCGCGGCGCCTACAGCGGAACCAGCAGCGCTGCCCATCTGGTTGTTGATCGCTTTGTTGACCCACTCGGCGACGACACCGTCTGAGGTGTAGGGGCTTAGGTAGCGACCGGAGTTATTCCGAATGATGGGGGTGTCCGCGGGCGTTCTTTCAGAGGTATTTTCTGTGGCGACGGCGGGCTTTGCCTCATTGGCGCGCTGCATCAACTTTTCACGTTGTACGCGCTTGGCAATCCATTGTTTTCGCTCTTCCATCAATTGCGGGTGCTGTTCCCATGCTTGTGTCTCGGACATGGGTTTTCTTCCCAGAATTTCCAGTGCTGCCTCACTCTGAGCTACCGCTTCTTCAAGTCCAGGTGCGTCACGACGCCATACGATATACATTTCAATCACGTCCGCCGGGAGCCTGCCTTGCTTATCTCGCAGGGTGGGGTCGGCGCCGTTTTCCAGTAGCGCCTCAACCGCTTCAGAAGATCGCGCAATATGCAGTGCCGTTTGACCTTGAATTCTGCCGCTTTTCGTAACGGGTTTGTTGGGATCGGCTCCGTCGGCGAGTAATGCTCGTATTATTTTTTCCCGCTCGGGAGCATGACTTAAAGAGGCGAACATCAGGGGAGTAAGACCGGTGCGCCCTTTGCCATTGGGGTTGCCGCCCTGGCTGAGGCTCTGCTGGACGGCGGGAAGATCGTTCTGTATTACTGCATTTTGCAGTTCATATGTAGCATATGAAGTGCAACCGGATAACAGTCCATGCAGGCATGTAATTATTAGAATGCCGGGTAACGTAAAATATATTCGAGCATTCCTCAGTGCGCGGGCTAATCTGATCGTTAATATCATACTGTAACTCCCCCAAAGCGAGTTGAAATATTTAAAAATTTGCATTCCGGTTACTGACCAGAAATGGCGTCCAGCAATCCTGGATAGACCGCGTTGGCGGCTTTGCTAACTTCCGCGAAATTAGCCTTGTCGCCATGCTCTTCCCTCAACCAGGTGGCCATATCCCGTAAGCTGTGGAAGGAAAGATCCGAGGTCTGGCGGCGGTAGGTGTCACCGCCAGAGACATCGTCTGCCATCTTGGTGCCCACGGCCTTGCCCGCTTTGGAGCCCAGGAAGCCACCAATCAAACTGCCTCCGGGCACGCTCTCCAGCGCCTTGTTGGCTGCGTAGGCCCCGGCGGCGCCGCCCACGGCGGAGCCGGTAGCACTACCCATCTGGTTGTTGATGGCCTTGTTGACCCACTCGGCCACCACCCCATCGGAGGTGTAGGGGCTCAGGTACTGACCGCTGTTGTCCTGTATCACCAGTGACTGAATGGTTTTTTGTTGTTGTGCTTGATTAAAGGCCTGCCATTGTTCACGAGTGATGCTGCCCCGCGTCATTGTGACCTGGTGGGGCTGGCGGGCTTCCTTTCTCTGCAGTACCAGTGTCACCGGGTGGCCCTTCTTACCGCGAATCAGCTCCATGGTGTCGCCCAGGCTGAGGCCGTCCAGATCCAGAATGTCATCGCCACCATTCGTCGCCACACCGATAAGAAAATCACCCTCCTGAATCTGTTTGCTACGTGCTGCTGGCCCTTGCGGAACCAGCGCTATCACTACCGGGGCGCCGCTTTCCTGCTTCCATTTGATGCCGATGGTGCCGTTGGCGGTGAGCGTTTCCATGGCCCGGGATTTCGCCTGCTCCGGGTAATACTGAGCCATCAGGCCTGGCCATTTTTCCCATGACTGTTCTTCGGTGATGGGTGTGCGGCCGTAGGCTTGCAGTGTGGCTTCAAGGCGGGGGATATGTTGCACGTAGTATCTGTCATCGGATTTCGCAGCTTTCGAGCGCATTTTTATCAAGTCGAATTCCACATAGTCGGCAGCTTGATAGCCTCGCTCATTAGTCTGCTCAGGGTCTGCGCCGTATTCGAGAAGAAGGGTCACCATCTCCGGTGATTCCGCATAATGCAGAGGGGTCAGCCACTTGCGGCTGGGAAGATTTGGATCGGCGCCAGCCTCGAGCAAGGCGTAAACCAGCTCGTCTTTGCCCCACTTGAGGGCCCCGCAAAGATGCGTTGTGCCGTAGGCATCGGTGCCATTCGGGTCGGCACCGTTGTCCAGGCGCTGCTGTACAGCAGCTAAATCCCCGTCGTGGATCAAGGTAAACCATTCTTTTGTACAGCCGGAAAGCAGCATGATGAAAATCAGCAGACAGAAAGAGCGGTACATATATTGATCCTGTTTTTATGACTGGGGTTTGTGTATCGAATGTGGCTGAACACCGCCATCCCAGGCGGGAACTACAGCGGCGCTGCGATGAACCTATTGATGATTCAGAAGCCTCTGATGGCATCCAGTCGGTGGATCCCCTCCCCCTTTTTCACTGAATGGTGACATTAAAAGCTATTTTACAAATCGAGTTTGGCAGGGTGCCGGGGCATTCGCATCCCTCATTTGGGGTACGTTGCTGTCTTTGTGCGGCTCCCGTTGTATACCTCATCGGCCTCTTTTGTGGTTCTGCAGAAATATATGCATGTCCCGCATTGGCGCCTTGCCGAATTAGCGGAAGGCATCACGGATTGGCTGGCTATCCGGATGCTATACCGGTGGTAGCTTGAAAGGCCGTGGGCGTGGGGGACTCCATCCGCCTCCCATGGGTTGATAGGAAACCCCAGGGATATGGGGAAAACGGGTACAAGGAGCGACCAATGCGAAGCGTACTGTTGTTGATAACGGCGATAATACTGTCCGCCTGCCACCACCCAGGCCGCAGTTATGAAGTGAGATATCTGGAGCCTACCGCTCGCCAGCAGCTTTTCATGCGCGATGAGGGGGAGATGGCAGGTATAGATGTGCTCTGCGGAGTGAATGTGTCTGGCCTTCCTGGGCAGACGTATCCCGGGCTGACGGAACCCACGGCGGCGGTCGTCGGTTATGAAAGCACGGATCTTCCCAAAAGCGCTCGACCGCGCTGCCGGGTTGATGTGAACGTGGAACACCATGCGTGGCTGTTGTTTGATTTAAGCGAAATCACGCGGGATGGCCAGCCCCGTACCTTGATTAAGGTAACGCTCAGTGGCGAGGCGCACCCTGATACTGATAACGCCAATTGCCAGGCCGACACTCCCTTTATTGCCTGGCTGAATTTTGCGCCGCCGTCGGTAGTCGTGCCGACAATGGAGGATGGCACACCCCACAGTGGGATAGAGGCCCCCTCGGCCATCATTGATGATGAACATCTGAGCTTTCGTGAATACCATGAGCGGCTCTCCGCTGCCGGACAATTCACCCAGGGGAGGCATGGAAGCGCGCCTAACTTTGTTTATACGTTGAGTGACCGGGAAGTGGCGAGACTGGCTGACACCTTCGCCACCGAGGAATGGATTGCTCCCGACCCTTACCATGCAGTTCTGGTCAGCGTGGAAAACCCCGCCCCGGGGCGTGATAGTTACTGCCTGGAAGAGCTGGAAAATTTGAAGCTGACGCTTATTTTTCTGAAATGGAATAGACGATAAAAAGGGGAATCCGGTAAATGCAGGGCAGCCTGTCTTTCTTTTGTTCTTGACGTTGTCCGGGGCTATGGCCAGTGCTTTACTGGATTCACCGATTGAAAAAGTTTCTTGGTCCATGCTGAAGGGTGGGGCAGCGCGGGAGACGAAATGGGGTAGTGAGGTAATGGACAACAGCGGCGCAGTGGATTCGGTGAACACGGGGCTGGGCAAAACCTGGGGTCTGACTGTCGGTTTGTCAGGTTTCTTTATTTTGATGCTTTCTTTGGTAGTGCCATTAGGGGAAGCCATCGGGCGGTCAGTCATCATCCTGATTCCCGTTTTCTGGCTGGCGCGCCTGGGGATCGCGCACCGGTCAGGCTGTATGACTCGCCGTTTTAATTTCCTTAACAATGCAGGCATTGAGCCTGCGTTGGTTGTTTGGAAAGCTCGAGTGGTAAACCGGTCTTCTGACCGCTGGTCTTACTGGAGCAACTGGATTCGTGAATCGTTCATGTGTCTGGTGCTTTGGTTCCTTCTCGGCCCGGCGGCACTGTCTCCGCTGGCATCCCTTTTTGGGGTGGTCTAGCAAGGCTATTGCATTGAGGTGCTTTCCGGATAAACAGGTTATTGGCTCCCCCCGACCTGTCTTCCTGATCTTCCCGGTGGAACCATGAGTCAAGCCCAAGATCAATCCCTGCCCGAAGGAGAGGCCATGAAAGCGGTTGTCTGTCATCACGGAGATTTTCAGGTTCAGGATGTGGCTGAGCCGGAGCCCGGCAAGGGCCAGATCCTGCTGAACGTGTTGCGCTGTGGTATCTGCGGGTCGGACCTGCATGCCCGGCATCATGCGGATGAGCTGGCGGAGGCCACCGAGCGCGTTGGCTATCCGCATATCATGCGCAGTCATGAGCATGTGGTGCTGGGGCATGAGTTTGTGGGGGAGATTGCAGACTACGGTGCAAAAACGCACCGTCGCTGGAAGCCAGGAAAACGTGTTGTGGCCATGCCCATGCGTCGCAATAACGGGGTGGCACACCTGACAGGTTTGTCTACTCAGGCGCCCGGCGCCTATGCCGAGCGTGTGCTGGTGGAAGAGTCGCTGGCCTTTCCGGTAACCAACGGCATTTCTGATGACCACGCTGCTTTGACCGAACCCATGGCGGTGTCTCTGCATGCGGTGAATCGGTCCGAGATCCGCCGTCGTGACACGGCGATTGTGATCGGTTGTGGGCCGATCGGTCTGGGCGTGATTGCCATGCTCAAGGCCAAGGGGGTGCGTCATATCGTTGCCAGCGATTACTCGCCGACGCGGCGCAACCTGGCCAAGGCCATGGGGGCTCATGTGGTGGTAGACCCGTCACAAGGCAGTCCTTATGAAGGCCTGGAGAAACGGGGGTTTGTGGTGAACGCACCGCAGCTGTTCGACATGGCCCTGGATGGCATGGCGATGCTGCGCATGACGCCGTTGCCCTGGGAGCCCCTGTGGCGAGCGGCGGAAGTGGCCGGGGTGACCAATCCGAAGCGGCCGGTGATTTTCGAGTGCGTCGGTATTCCTGGGATGATCGAGAGCATCGTCGCGGATGCGCCGTTGCGTTCCTGCATTGTAGTGGTGGGCGTCTGCATGAAGCGGGACCACTTTTTCCCGGTGAATGCCATCAACAAGGAAATCGATCTGCGTTTTACCCTGGGCTACATGCCCATCGAATTCCGCGATGCGTTACACATGATTGCCGAAGGCAAAGTGAATGTGGGGCCGATGATTACCGGCACGGTGGGATTGTCCGGAGTAGACGACGCCTTTGCCGCGTTGGGTAATCCGGAGCAGCACGCCAAGATCCTGATTGATCCGGGCCAACTGTGAATCATCAGCGAGGGCCACGATCCGTTACCCCCTTCCATAGGCAATAGGGCGGGGGGCAAGCAATCTGTGCCATTACCTCACAGGTAATGGTATACCAGCGTAAAACCGATAAAATCATCGTTTTCTCGGCGTCTGGGAGGTGAGGTTCATGATCTTTTTTCGCAGTTTGCTTGTCGCCATGCTCGTGATTCTGTCCGCGTACACCGCGGTTGTGGTGGGGAATCACGGAATGAATTTGCTGACGGTCTTCTTCGCCGATATGGCGGCGATAGAGTGGCCCGGCCAATTCAACCTGGATTTCATGTTCATGCTGGCGCTTTCGGCACTCTGGGTGCTGTGGCGGCAGGGGATATCCCTTTCCGGGATCGGGCTGGCGCTGTGCGCGTTTTTCGGGGGAGCTCTGTTCCTCTCCTGCTATCTGCTGGTGCTCAGTGTGCAGACAAACGGGGATGTCCGGAAAATGCTGCTTGGCAGGCATATGCCCGCTCATTCATGAGCGGGTATCTCGGTGGCATGAGAATGCGGCTGCCTTGTCGGTTTGATCGGGGCTAAGCCTAAGCCACCCGGCTGTTGCCCCGAATCATATCCACTGCTTTTTCCGCAATCATCATTGCCGGCGCATTGGTGTTGCCGCCGATCAGAGTGGGCATGATGGACGCATCGATGACGCGCAGGCCTTCCACGCCGTGAACGCGTAATTGCGGGTCGACCACGGCGTGTTCATCGGTGCCCATCTTGCAGGAACCCACCGGGTGGTAAACGGTATCAGCGCGTTGGCGGATCACGTCGCGGATGTCGTCGTCCGTTTTCACGTTTGCGGTGAACATGTCTTTTTTCATCCACCGTTTGAGTGACGGCGCTTCCATGATTTTCTGCGTGATCTTGTATCCCTGCACCATGTCTTCCAGATCCTGAGGATCTTCCAGGAACGCCGGGTCGATCAGGGGCAGATCGTCCGGGTTGGCGCTGGCCAGTTGCACACTGCCGCGGCTACGGGGGCGCAGCAGGCAAACGTGGCAGGAGTAGCCCTGGGTGAAATGCATTTTGCGGCCGTGATCATCCACCAGGGCGGTGACCATGTGCAGCTGCAGGTCTGGCGCAGAGAGATCCGGCTGTGTTTTCAGGAAGGCACCGGCTTCCGCAAAATTGGACGTCCATAGTCCGCGCCGTTCCTTGCGGTAGGTGCCCATGGCCATCATGGCACGCCACATGCCCCCCGGCGACAAGCCAAAGGTGGCCGGGCTGTCAGTGGTGTAGCCGAAAATGAAATCCGGGTGATCCTGCAGGTTCTTGCCCACGCCGGGCAGATGGTGGACCACGGGTATGCCATGTTTTTTCAGTTCGTCGGAGTCGCCGACACCGGAGAGCATCAGAAGCTGGGGTGACTGGAAGGCCCCGGCCGACAACAGCACTTCCTTGTTGGCCTTCACGGTACGTACCTGTTTGCCTTGCTTGAATTCCACGCCGACGGCACGTTTGCCTTCGAAGACAATACGCTGAACCTGGGCATTGGTTTCCACGGTCAGGTTGCTGCGATCCATATGGGGGAACAGGTAAGCCAGTGCGCTACTCCAACGCTCGCCATCCTTCTGAGTGACCTGAAAGACACCGGCGCCTTCCTGCTCGGCGCCGTTGAAATCGTCGGTGATGGGGATGTCACATTCTCTGGCGGCATCCAGGAAGTAATCCTGGAAGGGGTTGCCGGTGCGGCTGTCGCTGACCCAGAGTGGTCCGTCGGTGCCGTGGTATTCGTTATCGAGACGCTCGTTGTGTTCATTGAGCCGGAAGTAGGGCAGTACATCGTTGTAGGACCAGCCATCATTACCCAGTGCGGCCCAGTGGTCGTAGTCCTCGCGGTGGCCACGGATATACACCATGGCATTGATGGCTGACGATCCGCCCAGGCACTTGCCGCGGGGCTGGAAGCCCTGGCGGCCGTTCAGGCCTTTCTGCGGCACAGTTTCCATGACCCAGTTGTTGATGGGTTTGGAGAGCATGGCCACGGCGCCGGAGGGCACATTGACCAGCAGCCCATCACCCTGGCCCCCGGCCTCCAGCAGACAGACGCGGGTATCAGGGTCTTCACTCAGTCGCCCGGCCAGGGCGCACCCTGCGGATCCCCCACCGATAATGAGATAGTCAAAGTCGTTTTCCATGGCTGGGTCCCTTTTTCTTGTCTGTTATTGCCGGTGAGGCTCGGCAGAGGCATTGGCTCCGGCAAGCGTTCGCTGGTGGGGGGGCTGGTGCCGATATCCATCACAACGTCAGTGAAACAGATTATCACCGGGTTTTTATGGTGGTAAGTACTGTTTGTGTGACCGACAGGGCGCTCCTGAGACCTTTTCCATACAAACCCAGACAGTAAAAAAATCACCCTGATTAGGCCATTGCCAATGCTGATTTTCGGCCTGCTGAATCAGGCCTCACGCGGCTTTAACGGCTACTGGTGCCTGATGAGTAATAGCTTTCGCGATGCAAGTTTTAGCATCGTGCCAAGGGTCACTGCGTATGTTTAGATGAGGCGCCTGTTTTCCCGGCATGCGATCAGTGTGCCCGAGGGCATTATTATGACTGGAGATTACAATGAATAAGCTGTCTGCAGCGCTACGTCTGGTAACAGATAATACCCGCGTAAAGCCCATGTTGGTGCCGACGCGAAGGAGTATCCGGTTTAACGTGGATCCCAAACGGATTTCAGATTGGCACACTCCGGGCGGGCCCGTGCTGACGGCGTTTCTGAACACCTTCTCCACCATCCTGCCAGTGGGTGAGCGCTTTTTTATCGACAGTGTGCGCGCCTACCGGGATCAGATCACCGATCCCGAGCTGAAGAAGGCGGTGACCGCGTTCATCGGTCAGGAGGCCATGCATGGCCGGGAGCATGAAGAATATAACGATGCCCTGTTTGCGGTGTCTTCGGTGGCGCCCAAATTCGAGCGTTTTGTGGAAGGCGTACTCAAGACCTTCAATAAGTACAGTGCGCCGGTGTCCCTGAGTGGCACTATTGCCCTGGAGCATTTCACCGGCCTGCTCGCGGATAGCGTGTTGAGTGATCCTCGCGTGGTGGAAGGGGCCGACCCGGCCTATGCCGCGTTGTGGCGTTGGCATGCGCTGGAAGAAACCGAGCACAAGGCGGTGGCCTTTGATGTCTGGACGGCGGTCATGGGTAAAGGCGTGGGAGCCTACGGGCTGCGCTGTTTCGGGCTGGGTCTGGCGACGGTGGTGTTCTGGGGGCTGGTGATTCCGGTCTTCCTTGAAGTGTTGCGCGAGCAGGGCAAGCTGACGGACTGGAAGGGCTGGCAGAAGTTTTTCCATTACACCTTCGGTGATATCGGCATGCTGCGTAAGCAGATTGGCAACTACCTGGACTACTTCCGCCCGGGTTTCCATCCCTGGGATCACGACAACCGTGAGTTGCTGCTGCAGATCGACAGTTTTTTGGCTGAGCAGGAAGTGGCTGCCTCCGCCTGATATTCCCCCTTTGTTCCTTCAAGGCTGGCATCCTGGTCTGCATGACCGGGTTGCCAGCCGACCTCTGACCTTCCCGTTTCTCACCGGTGATCACGTTTCAGTAGCCCGGTGATGATAATGCGGCGTGCTGTTTCCTTCCTTCTTTCCTTCCTGCGGCGCTTTGCGCGGATGTTGCATACAGAAAAAATCTGCGTTTCAGTGACAGATGAGAGCCCATGAGAATGCGGCTTGCGTGTTGGTTCGTTCGTTGTCGCCTGGCGCGCCTTGTGGGGTGCCGGGCAGGCGGGAGTGCAGATGGCGCGCGTGAGCACAGCGTTGGTAGTTTTGGCGGCCCTGTGCTGGGGGCTGTCAGGTGGCATCGGCGGGATGCTGATGACCGAAGGCTGGGGGGCGTACCTGGTGTCGTTCTACCGGGGCGCGATTGGCTTGGTCCTCGTGCTGATCTGGCTGATGTTGCAGCCGGTAGGCCATGGCCTGACGAGCCAGCGGCTATGGTGCTGGTCTGTGGTTGCCGGTCTGGGTGTGGCGGGTAATTTCGCATTCTATTTTCTCAGCATTTCCCAGGGCAGTGTGGCGGTGGCAGCCACGCTGATGTATTGCGCCCCGGTATTCGTCTACCTGGTGTCGTTTGCCTTGAGACTTGAGCAACCCTCTGTAATGAAGTGGACCGCCATTGCGGTGGTGATGCTGGGTATCGTTTTGCTTACCCGCGTTTATGACATGGAGGCGCAAGGGGTGACGGCGATCGGTGTTGCAGCCGGTTTGTTGGCCGGGGTCTGCTATGCCGTATTCATTTTCGGATTCAAGTATGCCGCACCCCATGGCAGCCCCCAGGCGATTCTGTTCATCGCATTTTCAGTACTGGTCATGATGCTGGTGTGGCCAGCGGATGTGGGGCAGATTATGGCTGCCGCCAATTCATCGGATTGGCCACTATTTGTCGGTCTGGGTGTTCTGGGCGCCGGGTTATCGTTTGTGCTTTATGTGGTCGGTCTCAGGAATGTGGCTCCAGCCGTGGCGTCTATCGTGGCCATGGTTGAGCCGGTGACCGCGTCGTTATTCGGTGTGTGGATATTGCATGAGAGCCTGGCCGGCTCTCAGGTGCTTGGCATCATATTAATACTGGTGGCGGTGACGGCACTGAGCGTGTATTCCGGTCCGGGCCGCCTCCCGGCCCGCTGGGGGGTTCACTGAGCAGACGGGCTTAGGCCCGGTGCTTGTTTTCTCTGGTACGAAACGGCGCCACCTTTCTGTCGTTGTCCCTGTCTGCTATGGCGTGGTCGTCTGCAGAGCGATCCTTGCGCGACAGATAATCTGCTGGCGGTGTTTCAAACAGGCTCTGATAGCTCAGGTTGACGATGGATTCCGAGGTCTTTGGCAGCAGGTAATACATGGCCAGGGCGCCCTTGCCGAAGATGCCCAGCTTGCGTTTGTTCTGGGTGATGATCACATCCAGCAACCAGTTCACCGCCGTATCCGGCGACATGACCGGCAGGTAGTCATAGATTTTGGTGGGCGCAATCATTGGCGTGCGCACCAGCGGATAGTTGATGGAAGAAAAGCGCAGGTTGGTATGGGCATATTCATTGGCAGCGACCCAGGTCCAGCCTTCCAGTGCCCACTTGGAACCCAGGTAGGCGGAAAAGCGGGCCGGGTTGGCCTGCACGCCCATGGTGGACACATTGATGATGTGGCCTTCATCGCGGGCTTCCATACCCGGTAACAGGTTCATGGCCAGACGCAAAGCCGCAAAATAATTGAGCTGCATGGTGCGCTCGTAATCATGGAAACGGTTCACCGTAAATTTGATCGAGCGGCGAATGGAGCGGCCGGCGTTGTTGATCAGAATATCTACCCGCCCATGATCCGCCAGAGCCTGCTGGCAGATGCGGTCGCACTCTTCCAGGTCGGTCAGGTCGCCAGGATAAATGCAGGCTTTGCCGCCACGTTTTTTTATTTTGCTGGCAATGGCTTCCAGTTTTTCTGCATTGCGCGCCACCAGTAACAGGGTGGCACCAGCATCGGCCAGTTTCTCGGCCACGCCTTCGCCAATGCCGGAACTGGCACCGGTGAGCAGCACCACCTTGCCTTGCACACGGTCTCGCAGGGCCTGCCTCGGCGCCAACAGGCTTTTGGCGTTCCAGGCCCAGTGATGACGGAAGCGGCTGAAGTAGGTGCTGACTTTGGGGCGTCTGAACTGGATATCGTTGCTCATACGGGTCTCACGACTTGCGCTAAGGGGTATTCGTGCAGTCATTCTAATCTGAGCATATACTCGGAAAAACTCGGATTTGCTGACTGGAACAGGCCCGTCAATCATGCGCACAGGAAAGTGGCAAGCTACTGATTTTAAAATGAAAAAAGAACCGAAGCAGGTGCGCTCGAAGGCATCGGTGGCCGCCATGGTGGGCGCCTGTGCTCGGATTATGGAGCGTCATGGTTATGCGGGGCTGAGCACCAATGCGATCGCCGAGGTAGCCGGGGTCAGCATCGGTTCGGTATATGAGTATTTCCCTGGCAAGGAAGCCGTGGTGGCACGCCTTACGGAAGAGCTGCTGTCGGAAACCACGTCCCTGCTGCAAAACCGCCTGGACCTGACCGATAACCGTAACGACCTGCATGTGGCCATGCGTCATTTTCTGGGCGCGCTGTATTCACTGATGCGCAGGCAGCGCAAGCTGTTGCGGGTGCTGGTGTTTCAGGTGCCGTATCTGCACCGGTTGCCGGCGACCCGGCAATTGCAGAAAGAATTACAGGAAGTGTTGCAGACCGGCGTGCAGAAAACCCGGCAGCAGTATCGGGTGAACGTGCACCCTTACTCGCTCTACCTGATGGCGACTTCAACCGCAGGAAGCTTGCTGCATCTGGTATTGATGGCACCGTCCGGGATGGATCAGGAGGCCGTGCTGGATATCTTGGCGTCAAAGTTGACTGCCTGGTTGATTCAGGATTGAGCCGGGGAGGGAGGGTCTGATGTGGATCAGGAGCAAGAAGGGCCAGCGGAACTGGCCCTTGATTCTTGAAGCGCTTACAGCTTCTTGAGCTTCTTCTTCAACTTCTTCAGCGTGTTTTCCTGCTTGGAGATTTTGGATTTGCTGTTCTTGATCGCTTTCTTCAGTTTTTTACGCTTGGACATGATCGCAGTTTCCTTTTTCTGGATAGTTGTAGCGGGCCGGGCAAGCAGGGCTAATTGCCGGACTGCTTTTCCTGGTCCTTGATAAAGCTGCGAATAAACCGGCGTACCTCGCGTGCAGCACTGGTATCTAGCTCCTCACAGAGTGAGACAAACCGAGCACGCTCTTCATCATTAATGCGAATGATCAGCTGGCTATTTTTCTTTGGCGTTTTGGTCTTCGACATATCGATAACCGTCATTAAGAAAATAGGGCAGCATGTTCGCCGGTTTAAGCGCGGCACTCAACAACCCTATCGGCTATCATATAGATAGTCAATGTATATACATTTTTCAGGAGACAGCCCCTGCCCGGCGATGCTTTGGCGCTTAAAAGGCCGAGGGTGGTTTGTCTGTTGTTATGGGATGGAACACCAGGTGATATCCTGTGCGCGACGCTAAGTGAATAAAGAACGGGACGCATCATGCAGGAAATGGAACAGGCAGAAGACGATTTTGCACAGAAGGCCCTGGTGGACGCGGTGGAAAACCAGATCGCCGATGGCCACCCCCGTGAGGCGGGGCTGGTGATCATGGACCTGATAGGCCAGGGGGTGGGTCGTGAAGAAGCACTGGAAAAAATGGCGGATGTGCTGGCGGCGCATATTGCTGTCAGCATGAACGAAGAAACGCCCTTTGACGTGAATGCCTACGCCCGCGACCTGCTGCAATTGGCACAAGCCGATACATCCGAGTGATCACCTCTGGCACTTCCGGACGGGAACCCTTCTCGTCGCTGATTTCAAGCCCTTGTCGACTGGCCGTCAGCGGCGGCCCTGCCATGGTATCCAGCCTGTATAATGCTAGTCTTGCCCACCCTGGCGCTGACACCAGCGAAGACAGACCGAGGTAACCGTGTCCGATATCGAGATCCCCATTGAAGATTTCCGCCCGCCGTCCCTGCGCACCATGGCCGGGGTGACGGCCATGCAGCGCCGCTATTTCGACGCGACGCTGGAAGGCGCGGAGAATGTGGACCCGCAGCGACCGGGCCTGTTTGTGGGGAATCACGCGCTGATGGGCGTGCTGGACTCCCCGCTGTTCGTCTACGAACTGTATCGGCAGACCGGGGTGTTTCCACGCTCCCTGGGGGATCACTTCCACTTCCCGACGCCGGTGTGGGGCAAGTTGGTCACCCGTTTTGGCGCCGTACCGGGTACTCGTGAAAACTGTCGCCGACTAATGGAAAGCGGCCAGCATGTGCTGGTTTTTCCGGGCGGCGCCCGCGAGGTAGCCAAGCGTCGGGACGAGATCAACCAGCTGGTATGGAAGAAACGAACCGGCTTTGTCTATATGGCCATTGAGCAGGGGTTCGACATCATCCCCTTTGCCTCACTGGGCTGTGATGAGGCCTACGACATCGTCTATGACGGTGACGATTTTGCCAATGGCTGGCTTGGCAAGCGGTTGCTGGGCAACGACAAGATCAACTCTCTGATGCGCGGTGGTGATCTGTTCATGCCGTTGGTAAAGGGCATCGGCCCTACCTTATTGCCCAAAGCCGAGCCTTTCCGTTTTGCCATTGGCAAGCCCATTGCGACGGCGCACCTGAAAGGCCAGGAAAAAGATCCTGCAGTGCTTTGGCAATTGCGCGAACAAGTCTCTGATGCCATTACCGGCATGCTCTCGCGCATGGATGAAGAGCGAAAGGAGCAGCCGCGGCCGCTGTGGCGAAAAGTGCTGGGTGCGCGCAAGCACTGAGCAACAAGACCGGGGGCACGGTAGAAAAGGAATTCCCCAGAGTGTCCCTAACCCAGAGTCAGGAACGGCAGCAGCGTTACCAGTAACAGCACCAGTACCACCACGAACAATCCTGCCACGCGAAGCGGCTGTTCACGCAGTCGCCCTGCCAGTGTCGGTGCCGTTCCTTCCCGTTGTGCGTCCTCATAGGCTTCCCGCTGTAGCCGGGCCCGCTCCTGCTGGTAATCGGCCAGTAATGCCTTGGCGCGCTCCCGGTCCTCGGGCCGGCTCAGCCAGATACCGCCAGAAGAGATCCCCCACATGCTTGGGGCGGTCTCATAGAACAGGATCTGGTTTTGTTCCAGCAAGGTGCGAACTTCATCGGCCTCGTCGTCCGGAACCCGGCGCAGATTCAGCAGTAAGGTGGTCATGGTGCTCCTGATGATGTGTCCAGGCCTGCCGGGTAGAGCCGGGCAGGGCGTAGAGGTGCATACAGGATACATGGCTGCGCGCGCCAATGGTTACCACCGTTCAGTACGGTTTTATCGTTATTACGCTCAGCCTTGCATGCCGTGTGACACCCAGCCGCCCAGGTACAGGCCGATGCCGAAGATCGCATGGGTCAGCAGGCTCTGCAGGCGGGCGGCGTTGGGGTCAGGCATGCGGCAGGCAGCTATGCCGGCGCCCATGCCTGGCTGCATCAACAGGAACGGCGCGGCAACGGTACTGATACCCACCAGCAGAGCCGGCGCCAGGCTGGGCTGGTGGATCCAGCTCTGCCCCTCTATAGCCAGCAGAATCCCGGCAAAGGCCAGGCCGGTCAGATAATGGGCCAGCCAGCCTGTGGCCTTTTCTCCAGGCATGGCTGGCGATGCGGCAATGGCAGTGTGGCGGAATTGTCCGTGGCCCATGTGCAACAACCAGCGGCCCACCATGGCGTAGTTGGGTGGGGCGACACCGAGCAGTGGCTGGCGAAGCCAGCCCCAGACATCCATGACCAGGGTGGCGCAAATGCCGATGATGATCATGCTGGCCAAGGTCTCTGTAACGTTATCCATGGGGCTTCCTCAAGATGACTTTGCTGGTAATGTGCAACTTGAAGCTGGCTTGAGGTCAAGGTCGTGTTGGATATTACCGAAGTGGTGCGTCGGTCGGGCGTACCGGCGTCGACGCTGCGCTATTACCAAGAGAAAGGGCTGATCCTCTCCACCGGGCGCAGAGGACTAAAGCGAATATTCGCACCGCGGGTGCTGGATCAGCTGGCATTGATTGCCCTGGGACGGGCAGCGGGATTCACGCTGGATGAAATTGGCGAAATGTTCGATGACGGCGGCGAGCCCAGCATCGACCGGCATGCCTTGTCGGCAAAAGCCGATGCGCTGGATGACACCATCCGCAAACTGTCTGCCATGCGTGACGGCCTGCGCCACGCGGCAAAATGCCCGGCGCCCAGTCACCTGGAATGCGGACAGTTTCGGCGCTTGATGAACATTGCCTCGGCACGAATGAAAGTGGAGAAAAAACGAGGCGTTCAGGAAAAATAAAAACGAAAAGAAAAAAGAACAGGCAAAGGGCTGGTGATCTGGTACAGCCAGTTTTTCCGCCCCTTCAAGCGCTGGATAGGCATGACGCCACGACATTGACGCCAGCCAATCAGCCTTTGCCTTTCAGGCACTCTTCCTGTGGTTTGCCGGCTGCACGAAGCGGTCCAGCCCTTCCAGAAACTTCAGCTGCTGGCGGATCACGTTGCTGAATGCCGGTTCGAAATAGGGTTCGAAGTGGTTGGCGTCAATGCTGGCGATAGTCAGGTTGGGGTTGTTGACGTTGAGGATGGCGCTTTCCGCAAAGGGGGCGACGGAATCCTGGCTGGCCCCCATCAGCAGGGTGGGAATGCGGATGTCCTTGAGGCGTTTGAAAGGACGGTAGGGGCCCATGGTCATCATGGAGCGGGCCGCCACGCGGTTGTCGTAGCGACGGCCGATGCTGGTTTCGGCCAGTTTCAGTGCCTTGCCGGCATCATCCCGGTCCATGGAGGAAAACGCCCCGGGTTCACTGACCACGGGCAGGTAGAGCGGATGGCCTGGCTTGAGCAGATCGGCCATGGCGTAGAGCCCAAAACGCAGCAGTCGTGGCAAGGGGACGGCGCGCACCGCGGCCATGCCATCGAGCATGGGGACCTGGGCAATGGCCCCGGCCAGTTCCGGGTGTTCGGCGGCCAGTTCCACCACGTGGCCGCCACCAAAGGACGAGCCCCACAGCACGATGCGACGGGGATCGATGCCCGGCTGGCTTTTCAGGAAGGCCAGGGCGGCGTCGCCATCGGCTACCCGTTGGCGAGCGGAAATCACATGCCTCGGCAGGCCGGCACTGTCGCCCCAGCCGCGATAATCAAAGGTCATGACCACGTAGCCAGCGCGGGTAAATTCCTCATAGTAGGACACCGTTAGCGCATCCTGAATCCCGCCCCAGCCGTGCAGCATGAGGATAGCTGGCAGTGTTTCTGCCGTGGCCTTCGCTGGCCGGTGCAGGGTAGCCGCACACCAGGTTCCGCCTGAGTAGAAGCCGGTTCGCTGGCTGTTGCAGGTCAGGTCTTGGGGGCTGTGTCGCAGGGTATCCATGATTGGGCTCCGGGTTTCTTGTATGGCATTCAAGAGCAAAGAGTAGCATTCTTGAATACCATACAAGATGACCGGAAAGACTATGGGAGAGGGCCCCTTGGCCAAGAACAAGCGCGATATTGATTTGAAGGTAAAGCAGGATGAGCTGGAGAGTACAGCATCCCGGCTATTCCTCTCACTGGGCTACGATGGCACATCCATGAACCGGATTGCCCGGGAGCTGGGAGTCGCCCCGAATACCCTGTACTGGTACTACGCCAGTAAGGACGAACTGTTGGTGGGTGTGCTCAACCGGCAGATGTCACAGACCCTGGTCCGCCTGCCGACCATCGTGGACAAACCCTTGAAGGAGAAGATGGCCTGGGCGTTGCGGGAGTTCGAGCAGAGTCGCGAGTTGGTGGCCACGGTGCATGCCCGGCTGGAACAGTCCGAGGTGATCCGGGAATGGCATGACCAGTTTCACCGCTTTGTGGAGGCGGCGGTGATCCATACCCTGCAAGCGGATGGTGTCGCCAAGGAACGCGCGGCCATGCTGGCGACAGTGGGTACCTTTCTGGTGGAGGGGTTGCTGGCCCATCCGCACAGTGAGCGCCAGCGCGAGGCCATCCTGCAGTGGTTTACCGAGAGCGCATTACCCGCCTAGCTCGGCCTGACTCTAGAGGGAGCAATAGAAAACACAGAGGCACCGTATGCTTGCTCCCCCTGAAAAAGAAAGCCCCGCTTGAGCGGGGCTTTCTGTTTTCACTTGCTGAATAATCAGGCCCAGTCGCCCAACCATTTCTTCTTCGCTTTCTCCACCAGGCCGCGGGCGTCGTGATCCCACGGGTGGAAGTTGGGGCTGTAGAACTTGAAGTAGGAGGGCAGCAGCTTGCGGAACACCCCGGGGCGGCCCCACATGTAGTTCACGGCGCCGAGCCAGGATTTCATGTTGCCCAGCTGGCCGTCTTCTTTCATCAGTTGCACCAGGTGCACGGCAGAGAATACCGGGAACAGCACGCTGACGATCATCATTTCGGTGACGCGGGTGAATTCACTGCCGCCTATGGCCTTGTAAACGTCAAAGGCCACCGCCTTGTGCTCGGATTCCTCGATGGCATGCCAGGCCCAGACAGGGGCAATGCGTGGATCCATCTGTTCCAGGGCGTCGTACTTGAGCAGGAATTCTTCAGCCATCAACGCAGTGAAATGTTCCACCGCGACGGTGTGGGCGAGTTGACGTTCCGGGCTCAGATGTTTGCGCAGCAGATTCATGAAACCCAGGATTTCCCGCTCCAGCCTTGCCAGATCCACGCCGCGCTCTTGCAGGAAGCCGTTCATCAATTCGTGTTCACGGGAGTGGTGGGCTTCCTGGCCGATAAAGCCCTTGATGGCTTTCTTCAGTTCCGGGTCGGTGATCTGGTCCTGATAGTGACGCACCGAATCAATGAAAAAACGCTCACCGGGCGGGAAGCTGGCGGACATGGCAGCCAGTAGCAGGGTCTTCACCGGGTCGTTGTCCCACCAATAGCGCGGCAGGTCTTCGGCCTCGCTGAAGGTGAACTGGGGGCGACGAACCTTGGGGATCATGTCCTTGGGGGTTTTGCCGGCAAGGGTGCGCAGGGAGCCAGCGAGGCCTTTGCGAGCCTTTGCCTTGCCCGGACGAACAGGGACCACAGCATTCATGTCAGAACTCCTCGTTGAGGTATTTTTTAATATGGCTCATACGGTACTGGTGAACGGCCCAAGGGCGTGAGATTCTGCACGGACATTGTACTTGTCATCGGTGGCCAAATGCCGCAAAGCGAACTCCTGGCAGCAACCACACAGCAACTGGCAGCGCTTCCGGCCTGGGTGCGGCAGCGTAATCAGTCCGCCACCTACCCGCGTGCCTTTATGGAAGCGGCGATGGAGAGCGGCGCCTCCCGCGAGCAGTTATTACAGGCGGCCGATATTACCCCCGACCAGATTGACGATCCGGCCGGGCGGCTGTCGTTGCAGGAAACCTGGAAGCTGGGGGCGGCGGCGCTATCGCTTACTGGCAATGGCAGCCTGGGATTTGCCTCCGGCGACCGCATGCCCCTCACCGCCCACGGCAACCTGGGTTATGCCCTGATGTGTGCCGGAACGCCCCGTGAAGCCATCGCCATTCTCGAGCGCTTCTGGCATCTGCGCGGGCGCGGGGCGCAGTTGATGGTGAGCGAAAGCGAGGATCGCCTGTTCATGGAGCTGGTGCTGGAGCTTTCCGCCCCGGATGCCCTGCGCGACATGCTGATGAGCTCCATGCTGACCAGCATGTATCGCGGCATAGAGTTCCTGATACCGCAGCTGCCTGAGCAACGGCAAATCTGGCTGTATGGCCAGGAGCCGGCGGGCTTTGATCGCTGGCGAAGGCGGCTGCCCACGGTGCGTTTTGGCATGCCCCAGGCCGGTATTTCCCTGGCGGGGGATATCTCCCTGCTGGATCAGCCCCTGCCCACCGCCAACCCGGAAGCCCTGACACTGGCGCTGGCCCAGTGTGAACGGGAAAGCGCGCTGGTGGATGACGCCGATGATACCTTGCGCCGTGCCCGTGCCGCTCTGACCCTGGGCGCTGACGGGTACCCATCCCCGGAGGCCTTGGCCGATAGCCTGCATCTGACGCCCCGCACCCTGCGTCGGCGCCTGCAGGAGCAGGGCTACAGTTATCAGCAGCTGCTGGAAGCCGCCCGTCGACGGGACAGCTGTCAGATGCTGGCCGACCCTGACCTGGAGATTCGCCGCATTGGTGAGGCGCTTGGCTATGGCGACCCGGCCAATTTCACCCGTGCCTTCAAAGGCTGGGCTGGGCTGTCTCCCCGGGAATGGCGCAAGCGCCAGACTGGCGACTGACTCACCTTGTTCCTCCTTTCCGGTGGCATCCCGGTGACCTCCGGATGTGTGCGTGTCCCCGATGAAAGCGTGTGCGCTTGACCCGCTCCCCCATCCTGTGATCAATTAATGGAACAATATTCCAAAAAACAACGGGAGAGCACATGTCACTCATCAATGGGCTGCGTAGCAGCCTTCTGGCTGGCGCAGTGATGGCCTGCGGCCTGGCACAGGCCGGTATTCCCACATCACTGAGCGAAAAGGTGGGCAAGCTGGCCGCGGAACAGCAGCCGGAGCTGGAGAAGGTGTTCCGCCAGCTGCACGCCAACCCGGAGCTGGCCTTCGATCTGCACGATACCTCTGCGCTGGTGGCCAAGCGGCTGAAGAAACTCGGTTACCGGGTGCATACCGGGATTGCGGAAACTGGCCTGGCGGCGGTGCTGAAAAACGGCGATGGCCCGGTGATCATGTTCCGCAGCGACATGGATGCCTTGCCGGTGAAAGAGGAGAGCGGCCTGTCCTATGCCAGCAAGAAACAGGTGGAGCTGGATGACGGTAGCACCAGCTACGTGTCCCATGCTTGTGGCCATGATTCCCATACCGCCTGGTTGCTGGGCATCGCCAAAGTGATGATGGAAACCCGCGATGCCTGGTCCGGCACCCTGGTGTTGGTGGGCCAGCCGGCGGAAGAACTGATCGCCGGTGCCCAGGCCATGGTCGACGATGGTCTGTACGACAAGGTCCCCAAGCCCTCCCTGCTGATTTCCGCCCACGTCTACCCGGTGTGGCCGGCAGGCACGGTGGCGGTGAAAGCTGGCCGCCGCATGGCCGGCAGTGATCAACTGGATGTGCATCTCACTGGTATCGGCGGCCACGGTTCTCGCCCGGAAGGCACCATTGATCCGGTGGTGATGGGCGCGCGGGCGGTGATGGCCTACCAGACCATCGTCAGCCGCAACATCCCGGCCCAGGACCCGGCGGTGCTGACCGTGGGCGCCATGCAGGTGGGCGAAACCCATAACGTGATTCCGGAAACCGGCACCCTGAAACTGAACCTGCGCTGGTTCGACAAGGGCGTGCGGCAGACCATGCTGGATGCCATCGACCGGGAAACAAAGGGTATTGCCGTGGCAGCGGGAGTGCCGAAGGAGCGCGAGCCCACCATCACCATGCTGGGTTATGCGGAGCCGGTGATTAACGAGCCTGCCCTGGCAGCCAAGGCCAATGAAGCGTTGGTGGCCGCCCTGGGCAAAAAGCGGATCATGCCCGGCATCCCCCCGGTGATGGGCTCCGAGGATTTCCCCATGCTGGTGGCGGGCATTGAAGATGCCGAAACCCTGTTTGTGGAAGTGGGCGGTGGCGCCCCGGATGTGATGAAGAAATACATGAGCACCGGCGAACTGCCGCCGCTCAATCACAACCCGAAATTCCGCATCGAAAATCCGGGCCTGGCGATTACCACCGCGGTGCAGGCCAACAGCACCTTGTTGCTGGATGCCTTTCTTGCCGGTGACGCCGAGTAATCTCGATGCACTGGGTGGTGATACAAAAACAGCGGCCTGGGCCGCTGTTTTTTGTTTGCAACACAGCAATCAGGGACACGCATGAATTGAGTCGTTGTGTGAGTGTCCCCGGTCGAAGGGATTACATCAACGCAAAGGCCAGGTACAGCATCAGGGCCACCTGGGCGAGAAACAGGCTGGCGCGGATGAATACCAGCGGGAAGCTGGTGCCGATCAGATGCACCAGGCTTTGCCCGATGCGTGCCGCCACAATAAAGCCTGCTAGCGCGTTCACGGTATCGCTCTGTCCGGTGGCCGCTGCCACCAACACCAGGGCCGCAAACAGCGGCAGGTTCTCCAGGCAATTGAGATGTGCCGCCTTGGCACGAACCAGGATGGCCGGGTCATCAACCGCCTTGCCTCGCTCCCAATGATTCGCGGCCTTCTTGCCGGTGAGTACCAGTGGCAACCGATAGGTGGCGTAGCTGAGTGCAAGAATCAGCGTCCAGACGATATAAATCAGAAGTGCAGTCATTCCGGTCATGGGGTGGCCCTTTTCCACGCATAAAATCACAGCGTAGTGAGTGGCAGGGCAAGATGGCGTGAAGCCCGGCGTTTCCCGTTGGCACCAGCTACGTCAGGCGCTGCCTGCCAGTCTTCCCATCAGTACCAAAACGGATGCGTGTCCCCGATTGAAAAGAGCGGCCGGTTGAGCAAAGGGCGGGTGGCTGGCCCCGGTTGCGTGGCCTATAGTCGTTGGACTCATCGACCTCAGGAGCCATGCATGGCGTTCCAGACTTTTGACGACCTCGGCCAGCACATTACCCGTATCGATACGGCCATGGTGCACGAAGGACTTGCGGCCTGTTATCTGCTGCGCGGTGGCGACGAGTACGCCATTATCGAAACCGGTACCCACAACACCGTGCCGACCATTCTGGCGCTGCTCAAAGCGCGCAAGATTGATCTGGCAAAAGTGAAATATGTGATTCCCTCTCATGTGCATCTGGACCACGCCGGTGGCGTCGGTGGCCTGATGCAGGCGCTGCCAGTGGCGACTCTGCTGGTGCATCCCCGCGGCGCTCGCCACATGATTGATCCGGCCAAACTCAAGGCCGGTGCCACAGCGGTCTACGGTGAGGCCCAGTTTGCCGAGATCTACGGCGATATCATTCCCGTGGATGAACGCCGGGTGCGCACCATGGACGACGGCGATGAGGCCACCGTGGGAGGTCGCAAGCTGGTATTCATCGATACCCCCGGGCATGCCCGCCATCATTTCTGTGTGTATGACCCCACGTCCCGTGGCATTTTCACCGGTGACACCTTTGGCCTGTCCTATCCGCCCCTGACCACCGTCAACGGCCCCTTCATCTGCCCGACCACCACCCCGGTGCAGTTTGATCCGCCGGCATTGAAGGCCTCCATCCGCAAGCTGCTGGCCCTGGAGCCCCAGCGTATTTACCTCACCCATTACAGCATGGTGGAAAACCCGCAACCCCTGGGCGAGCGACTGCTGACCATGGTGGACGACTATGTGGCGCTGGCGGAAACCGTGGCAGAAACCGCCGACGGTGATGCCCTGGAACAGGCATTGATGACTGCCATGAGAGAGTATCTGTTTCGCTGTGCCCGGGAGCACGGCTGTGACATGTCCGACGGACAGCTGCAGGCGGTGCTGGGGCTGGATATCCAGCTCAACAGTCAGGGCCTGGCGGTGTGGCTGCAGGCACGCCACTAACTGTGAATACCAGCTCGGGCGTCCATTCGATCTTAAGCCGTGATACGCCCCCCGGTTGTGGCCGGGCATTGTTATACTGCGGGCACTTTTCTCCGAGACAGGCCTTTTTATGCGCGGTATGAGCCAGGACGTTACCCCCAAGCCCATCGACTGGTCCGTGCTGAAAACCCTGTTCCCCTACCTGCTGGAGTTCCGTACCCGTATTGCTCTGGCGGTGGTCTGCCTGGTGCTGGCCAAGCTGGCAAGCGTGGGGCTGCCGTTTATTCTCAAGCACATCGTCGACGGGCTGGACGCCAAGGATGTCAGTGAGCTGATCACCCTGCCGCTGGGGCTGCTGCTGGCCTACGGGGTGGTGCGTTTTTCCAATGTGCTGTTCGGTGAGCTGCGCGATACCTTATTTGGGCGGGTCACTGAGCGCGCCATGCGCCGGATCGGCCTGCAGGTGTTCCGGCATCTGCATGCCCTGGACCTGGATTTTCATCTCAACCGTCGTACCGGCGGGCTGTCCCGTGATATCGAGCGGGGCACCAATGGCATCAGTTTTCTGCTGCGTTTCATGGTGTTCAATATCCTGCCCACCCTGCTGGAAATCGGCATGGTGATCGGCTTGTTGCTGTGGAATTACGATGTCTGGTTCGCATTGATCGTAGCGGTATCGGTGGCGGCCTACGTGGGCTTTTCCGTGTTCGCCACGGAATGGCGTTTGGCCTTTATCCGCGAGGCCAACCAGGCGGAATCCTCCAGCAGCACCCGTGCCATCGATAGTCTGCTCAATTACGAAACGGTGAAATATTTTACCAACGAGGAATTTGAAGCCCGTCACTACGACGAGAACCTGGAGCGCTGGGAGCTGGCACGGGGCAAAAACCGCTTGTCACTGTTTGCCCTCAATGCAGGGCAATCGCTGATTATCGCGGCGGCCATGACGGCGGCCATGGTGCTGGCGGCAGTGCAGGTGACCGACAAGGTAATGACCCTGGGTGACTTCGTACTGATCAATGCCTTCATGATGCAGGTGTTCATGCCGCTGAACTTTCTCGGTTTTGTTTACCGGGAAATGAAAGGGGCCATGACCAATATTGAAAACATGTTTGCGGTGCTGGACGTAAAACCCGGCGTGGTGGACCGTGAAGGCGCCACCGAACTGGTAGTGAGCGACGGCGAGATCCGCTTCCATGATGTGCACTTCGGCTATGGCGATACGCGGGAGATTATTCGCGGCGTTAGCTTCACCGTGCCGTCAAAACAGAAGGTGGCGATTGTCGGTAGCAGCGGGGCGGGTAAATCTACCTTGTTCAAGCTGCTGTTCCGGTTCTATGACGTCAGTAGTGGCGACATCACCATTGATGGTCAGTCCATTCGCCAGGTCAGCCAGACCTCCCTGCGTCAGCAGATTGGCGTGGTGCCCCAGGATACCGTGTTGTTCAACACCAGCATCTTCGAGAACGTCCGCTACGGTCGTATTGATGCCAGCGACGAGGAGGTGCGCGAGGCCATTCGTCTGGCCTACCTGTCGGATTTCATCGCTTCCCTGCCGAAGGGGGAGGACACCATGGTGGGTGAGCGGGGTCTGAAACTTTCCGGTGGCGAAAAGCAGCGGGTGTCCATCGCTCGGGCGTTGCTCAAGCATCCGCCGATCATGGTGTTCGACGAAGCCACGTCATCCCTGGACAGCCATTCGGAAAAGATCATTCTCAAGGCCATCCGCGAGATTTCCCACCAGCAGACGACCCTGGTGATTGCCCATCGTCTGTCCACCATCATGGATGCGGATCGCATCATCGTGCTGGACAACGGCCAGGTGGCGGAGCAGGGCAGCCATGTTGAGTTGCTGGCCCGGGGCGGTTTGTATGCGCACCTGTGGGACGTGCAGCAGCATGAGAGTGGGTCAACCGATCGATTAATCTGAAGCGTTTGTTCATTTTTTTCAGCTTGTTCCCGGCGCCCGGGCTGGCCATGATGAGGCAACATTCAACGTGCACAGGCCATGCCTGTCATCGATCGGGAGCAACTATGTCTGACCCCACCTACACCCCACCCCGTGTCTGGAAGTGGGACCAGGCCAATGGCGGCGCCTTTGCCAATATCAACCGCCCTATCGCCGGGCCCACCCATGACAAGGCCCTGCAAGTGGGCAAGCATCCCCTGCAGCTTTACTCCCTGGCCACCCCCAACGGGGTAAAGGTCACGGTGATGCTCGAAGAGCTGCTTGAGAAAGGCCACACGGATGCGGAATACGATGCTTGGCTGATCAATATCCAGAATGGCGATCAGTTTGGCAGCGGCTTTGTGGAGGTGAATCCCAACTCCAAGATTCCCGCCTTGATGGATCACAGCGTTACCCCGCCACGCCGGGTGTTCGAGTCCGGCAATATCCTGCTTTACCTGGCAGAAAAGTTTGGCGAGTTCCTGCCCAAGGACCCGGAAAAACGCACCGAAACGCTCAGCTGGTTGTTCTGGCAGATGGGTAGTGCGCCGCTGCTCGGTGGCGGCTTCGGTCATTTCTATGCCTACGCTCCGGAAAAGTACGAATACCCGATCAATCGCTACACCATGGAGATCAAGCGGCAGCTGGATGTGCTGGATCGCCAGCTGGCCGACAACGACTACATCGCCGGTGATGAATACACCATTGCCGATATGGCCATCTGGCCCTGGTACGGCGCTCTGGTCACCAACAAGGTCTATGAAGCGGCGGAGTTTATCGAAGCGCACACCTACAAGAATGTGCTGCGCTGGACCGAGCAGATCAGCAAGCGCCCTGCGGTGGAACGTGGCCGTAAAGTCAACCGGGCCTGGGGTGATCCTTCCAGCCAGCTATGGGAGCGGCATGACGCCAGCGACTTCGAATTGCGTACGCTGGATAAACTGCAAGCGAATCAATAACCGGGCCATGCCACGCATGGTGAAAGCCCCGTCCCCGGGGCTTTCGGTTTGATCCGTTTATAGCGGGTTCACGAACAGCTGGTTGCGCCCCTGAACCAGATCTACCTCTCTGCCATCGCTGAATACCAGGGTGCTGCTACCGTCACTGTCGATGTCCAGATTAATGGCGCCTGCAAGGCAGCTATCGGTAACATCAATGGTGAGTTGATGAATATTCTCCAGCGACCCGGACAGGGTGTTGCCGCCTGGCAGCAAGGCATCGCTGCTCACTGTGCGTTGCGTGCTTACCCAGGGTATCGGGTAAGTGCCAGCCCCCGGGGCGAACTGACTATCCATTTGCGGTGTACCGCAGCCATCGCTATCCAGTGAAATCTGGCTGGGCTCGGTGGAGCGATTGACGATATTGCTGACCCAGTAAGCGCGATTGTGGTCAATGGCATATTCCGGGTAGGCCTGGGCTGGATCGTAGTAGTAGCGGATGGTGCTCGGGCGACTAACGATCACGCGGTTGGCGCTGTAATTGGCCATTTTCTGCCATTCATCCAGCAGGATATAGGTCAGATGTTCTGCGGGAAGATGCAGATAGAAAACATAGTCGGACTCGCCGGCGATAAACTTTTCCTGCAGTGCCAGAGCCGTAGTGACATGTACGATCTCATCCGCAGCACTGTAGGCATTGGCCATCGGGATATGCTCCAGATTGCCCAGGTAATCCAGCACATTGTCTTCCGCGCCAATACTGAACTCCTGCTGCAGTTCCTGGAAGGCAGACAGAGGGGTGTCCAGCAGTTCAATGCCGGTCAGATCCGCCAGGGACCCTAGCAGGGTTCTCTCCAGTGGCAGGTTCAACAGGCTGCCGGTAAAGCCCACCCAGTTCACGCCGGCAGCGTAATCCTGTGGATACAGTGCCGCCATTCTCAGTGTGCCGTAGCCGCCCATGGAATAGCCGCTGACCAGTACCTTTCGGCTGTCGATCGGATAGTTTTCTTCCACGTCCGCGCGGACATCCAGCACATCACGTTCCGAGAGTCCGGTATAGAAGCCCCGCGGCCCTCGGCCCAGTGGGGCGGCCAGAATGCGGTTGTTGGCATCGGCGAAGGATGCCTGGAAATTGCCCTGGTTGATCTGACTGGCGTGGTTGGCTTCGCAGCCGTGCAGTACCAGCTGTAGTTCGTGGGGGCCGTCCTGCTCCGGTACGTAAAAACCGTAGGGCTGGTATTTTCCCAGGTAATGAAAATACTGGTCGCAGGGCAGGCCGGTATCGCCCTGGCGGCCTGGTACGCCGCGCAGTGAAACCCCTTCACCAGGGGGCAGGGTGTATTGGGAGGTGTAAACGCGCTGCTGAAAACCGGTCACCGACTCCGCTGCTCGGGTGGTGCCGTTCTCAAGATCGCTGCGTGAAACCACTTCCCCGAAAACGGAAATGTCGCCGCTGCCGAGCGCCCGGGACTGTTTGTCTTCCCAGAAATTTCCCGCATCGGGAAGAATTTGTTCCGGGATAGAAGCCGCCCGGGCGGATTCATGGGGGCCGCGGAAAGCCACATTCATGACCGTGCCGTCGTTCTGCGCCACCACCGCCTGAATGCGCCACTGTTCAGTTTCTGGCGCAGGAATCCGACCAGCAATAATGTTGTTGATCGGGTCACCCTCAGCGAAGGTGTAGATCTCTTCCCAGCCGTCACTGCGAATGCCCAGGCCCGGCCAGACTCCGCCACCGGTGCTGCTGTCGTTGTCAGTATCAATGGCGATGACGGCGAGGCTGTCATCACTGCCATAAAGTGTATTCAGCTCGAAGCGAACAGACAGTTCATCGCCATCCAGTGACAGTGCCAGCGAGACCAGGTCGGCGGTGTTTTCCATGCCGGCAGGGTAGCGTTCATCCCCCGCTGTGGGTGATAGCAGCCCCGGTGTGTTGGCAACCGGATTGAACAAGCCGCCACCGCGCGACAGCAGATTCATGACGGTCAAGGGTGACAGGCCGATCAGGCCGGTATCCGCCCCGTAGTCATCGTAGACATAGTCCCGATAGATAAAGGTGCCGTCGCACAATTCTGTGGTGCCTGCCACCCAGCTGTCTCGCTGGCAGTCCACCGGCATTTCGGGCGGTGGCTCGGGCTGATTGGGGGTAGGGGGTTGCGGGCTCGGGCCAGGTGTCTGTGACACGTTGTCAGAGCTGCCGCCGCCACCGCAGGCGGTAACAAGCAGTGCCAGACTGGCGATGGATGCGTAATGTTTTTTCATGATTATTATCCGCCTGTGGTTGACAGCGACGGGGCAACCGGATGCGCCATGTGTCTCTTTAGTGGCTGATGAAAGCCTGCCTGACAAAGGCGAGAGAAGTCACAAGGCATAGCGAACAGGAAGAGCGCGGTATCGCCATCTGACGGGTGACTGCAGAAAGGTTGCCGGTGCTGAACTGTGTTTTTATGATTGATTTTATTCTGTTCTTAAGAAAACGTTTTTATAGCCATTTACTGCTATGTTTTGTAATGGAATTGTTTCCCCTCTGCCTGCCCGGTGGTGCGGTTCGTTGGGCCTCAATGCGCCCTGGGCAGTGCGCAGCGTTTGGGGTGTTATCAAGGTGTGACGGTGCCTTGTGTTGCGCTAAGCTGACGCCATGACGATGCCATCGACGCCGGTTCGCTTGTCTCCCCTGGCCTGGGCCACCGCCTTGCTGCCCCTGGTGACCATGCATGTCTGTTATTTGCTGTCTGCCAGTGAGCAGCTGGTGCCCTGGTGTTTACCCTGGTTTGAAGGCTGCACCAGTATTTCCCGGGCGTCCCGTTCCGGTACCGCCTATTTCGTTTTCAAGGCCGGAATGCTGCCAGCCTGCGTCTGCATGATGCTGTTCTGGTGGGCCAACCGTCACTGGCTGCGCCACATGCAGGTGGAGCCGACAACCTGGTGGTGGCTGGGGATGCTGGCGGCGCTGCCGTTGGCGCTGTATACGGTGGTGCTTGGCCATGCCGGAGAGACGCCTTACATGCTGCGCCGGATCGGGGTGGTGGGATTCTTTGGCCTCACGTTTCTGGCCCAGCTGGGGCTGAGCGCGTCACTGCGGCACAGTGCCATGTCAGCCGCGGGGAGATCGCTGCTGCGGTTATGCGGTTTTACCCTGTTGGTGGGAATAGTGTCGTTGATACTGGGTGTGATCTGGCCCGAGCACTACGACACCATGGATGACGGGTTTGAATGGGCTCTGGCGGTGTTGATCAATCTGCATACGTTGTGGGTAGCATGGCTTTGGCAGCGCAGCGGCTTTGCGGTGAATTTTTCCTTAAATTCCTGACCCGCTATTGCGATCCGCAGGGTGCACGAAGTGCATAACCCAACCCGTGTTTAAAAGCATTCTCACCACAGGGGCACAGAGCACATCGAGAGAACCTTTTCTTTTTCTCCGTGATCTCTGTGGTAATACTTTCTTTATCGATGTTGGGCTATCGCGCCGCTAGCGACGCACCTGCGTAGTCTTTTGCGGGCCGGGGAAATCCAGGGTCGGCCAACCGCTTATCAGGTCCCGCAAAAAGTCTGGCAGACCTGCTCCTCCGGGGCCGGCGGCTGCCGATAGCGGTCGTCCGGGTCGCGGTCCGCATAGGGGTCGGCCAGCGCCTCCAGCAATGATGTGGTGACAGCCAGGTCACCCTGTTCCGCTGCGGTTAATGCTTCTGCCACGCGATGGTTGCGAGGAATTACCGCCGGGTTGTGATTGCGCATCAGGCACAGGGACGACTTGAGCGGTTTTTGGTTGCGCCCCAGGCGGGCCTGCCAGCGATGGTGCCAGTTGCTGAAGTCGTCATCCTGGTAAATACCATCGGCGGGAAAGTGTTCGCTGGTGATATCGCGGAAGGTATTGGTGTAATCCGCCTGGTGCGTCTTCATCCATTCAAGCAGATCGGTAATCAGCGTTTCATCGACCGGGTCATCACCGAACAGGCCCAGCTTTTTCTTCATCATGGCCAGCCATTTTTCGCTGTAGCGTTCGCTAAAAGACTTGATGATGGCGGTGGCTTTCTCAATGGCGCTGTCCACATCGTCGTCGATCATCGGTAGCAGGGTTTCCGCGAAACGGCTCAGGTTCCACTGGGTGATGGTGGGCTGGTTGCCATAGGCGTAGCGGCCCTGGTGGTCGATGGAGCTGAACACGGTGTGCGGATCAAAACTGTCCATGAAGGCGCAGGGGCCGTAATCGATGCTCTCGCCACTGAGGGTTACGTTGTCAGTATTGAGAACGCCGTGAATAAAGCCCACCCGCATCCAGTGGACGATCAGATCTACCTGGCTGTCCATGACCGCATCCAGCAGGGTCAGGGCAGGATTGTCGGCAGGCTGGCGGTCCGGGTAGTGGCGGTTCAGGGTGTAATCCACCAGCGCTTCCAGCAGCGCCGGGTTCTGTCGGCCGGCGGCGTACTGGAAGGTGCCTACCCGCAGGTGCGAAGCTGCCACCCGGGTGAGGATGGCACCGGGCAGGGCGGTTTCCCGCAATACCGACTCCCCGGTGGCCACCACCGCCAGGCTGCGGGTGGAGGGGATGCCCAGGCCATGCATGGCCTCGCTGATGATGTATTCGCGCAACATGGGGCCCAGTGCCGCGCGGCCATCGCCGCCCCGGGAAAACACCGTGCGGCCGCCGCCCTTGAGCTGGATATCCCGGCGCGCCCCGTTCGGGGTGAGCTGCTCACCGAGCAGAATGGCGCGACCATCGCCCAGCATGGTCAGGTTGCCGAACTGGTGGCCCGCGTAGGCCTGGGCGATCGGGTCGCTGCCGTCGATCGGCTCATTGCCCGCCAGAATCGCTGCCCCGGCCGGGCTGTCCAGTGCCTCGCCGTCCAGTCCCAGCTTCCCGGCCAGGGACCGGTTGAACAACACCATCTGCGGTGCCTTCACCGGCTGCAGGGGGCAGCGGGAAAACAGATCTTCCGGCAGGTGGGTGTAACTGTTGTCGAACTGGAAACCGAAGGGGCGGGTCATTGTGGGTGCTCTGCAAACCATGGACGTACAGGTTAACAGGACGGGCTGGGCGGGGTCATTGGGTGTGATGGGTCAGTAATCTTCCCGGTCGTTACTGGCCTGCCATAACCGGAAAGCCGTTAACCGTTGAGGGTGATCAAGCTGTTCAGTGGTCAGTTGTCGTTGTGCCGCAGGGAGAGCCAGCTCCTGGTAGATAAACTGATCATCAAAACCGATACGGGCCGCATCGGCCTGGCTGTTGAGATAGAACAGTTTGTCGGGCCGGGCCCAGTAGATGGCACCCAGACACATTGGGCACGGCTCGCAACTACTGTAGATCATACAGCCATGCAGCTGATGGCTACCCAGCTGGTGGCAGGCGGCGCGGATGGCTTCCATTTCTGCGTGGGCGGTGGGGTCATGCTGGCCGGTAACCCGGTTGCAGCCCTGGCCGATGATGATGCCATCTTTTACCACCAGTGCCGCAAAGGGGCCGCCCAGGCCCTGGCGAACATTATCTTCAGCGAGTGCGAGGACCGTCTGGATCAGGTTCTGGTGATTATGGAGCGGTTCCATGGTTCAGAGCTCTGAGGTAATGGCATGGCGCGCCAGTATTTGTCGGCGTGCCCCTTAGCGCCGGGTGACCTTGCCGATCACGGTGTTATCCAGATAATCCGCCCAGGCCTGCAGCATTTCCCGGCGTTTTTCCTGATAGAGCTGACGGTCGCTCTGTTCGTCGCCGGTCTGGTTGAGCAACTGTGACTGGATCTGTTCCGCCTGGTAGCCCAGCTCGCCCAGCGCGGTGGCGGCCAGAGTGCGCAGGTTATCGGTGGAGACCGGCGTCGTGCGGGTGACTTTTTTCAGGGCGCCGGTGAGGGTGCTGGCGCCCAGGTGCTTCTTGCGATCGCGGGTGCCGGGGAAGATATATTCCTGACGGCCGGTGATCGGTTCCATCTCCCGCAACAGCTCTACCGCCTGGCGGGGCAGGGGCACGGTAATGATCTTGCTGCCGTCCGGGCTGTCCGGGTTCTTGCGGCGGATGCGCCATTCTCCGGCATCCAGATCCATGTCCGACCAACGTGCGTTGACGATCTCGCTGGGCCGGGCCAGCAGCCAGACGGTCAGCTTGAGTGCCGCGGTGGTGGTGGTGCGGCTCCATTGGCCAAGCACACCGCTGGCCAGATTGAAGAGTTGCTCACGGGTGCTGAGCAGGAATTCCGGCTCGGTGCCGGAGCCGGTAAGCCGGCGGCGCAGAGCGCCGGTCTGCTGGAAGCCGGCGACGCCGGTATCGCGGGCGTGGCCGTAGACCCGTTTGGCGATACCCAGTACCCGCTTGCCCTTGTCCAGATGCCCCTCGGCACCCAGGGCGGCAGCCAGGGATTTCAGATCTTCCGGGGTCACTTCGCTGACCACCCGCTTGCCAATGCTGGAGATCAGGTAGTTTTCCATCTGTCGCTTGGTGCGGCGGAATTGTTCTTCCGAGACTTCAAACCGGTAGACCCGTTCCAGCCAGTCCCGCGCCACCGCCTCGAAGGTTTCCACCGAGGGGCTGAACACTTCCCGTTTTTCGCAACGGGTGATCGGGTCTGTGCCGTCGGCGATCAGCTCCCGGGCTTCGTCACGAAGCTGACGGGCGAAGGCCAGCGTGACCTCGGGGCAGGGGCCCAGGGTAATGACCTTGCTGCGGCCATCGAACCGATAGCTGAATTTCCAGGTACGGTTGCCATTGGTCTCTACCAGCAGGTAGAGCCCCTTGTCGTCCCGGAGTTTGTAGTCTTTCTTCAGGGGTTCGGCGTTGCGGACGTCCGCGGAAGTCAGGGCCATGGCTCGCTGCAGGTCAGGTTATTGTCGGCATCGAGCAAAAACGATGCAGGGATGTTCAGACAATAAGCTACCCAGCTTTGCCGATGCGTTCAATTGCTGTGCGGCAAGTACCGTTGGCTGGCTGCTGACCAGGGCCCGCCTTGCCAGTGCTGAGGCGAGCCCCGTCAGCGTCAGGTGGTGGCGTCGCTGATGGTCGTCTGTGCGCCATCAAACAGGCCCTTCACCTCGCCACCGGCGAGTACGATGGTAGCGATGGCCACCATGGCGATCAATGAAACGAGAATGGCGTACTCCACAATAGAAGCGCCACTTTCTTCCTGTGAAAATGCAGTGATGAGCTTGAACATGGCCTCGCCCTCCTGGCGGCTTGGGTATCCTTCATAATCACAATAGCACGCTTGTCCCGGTACGGTGATGGCTTTGATTTATGCAAAAAGGAGGGCATGAAGTTCAGGTTTTTTGGGGCTTTCGTCATCAAGTTGCCGGTTTTCGGTGATATTTCTCTCGCCGGTGAGTAATGCGAAATTTAAGTGTTTGTTGGCTTCTTGTAAGAGGGGCCAACAACCAGGGCTGCGCTAGGGCAATTTGTCACACAACGCGGCGATGTCTATGTGCTAGCCTAATGAAAATCATGAATCCTGTTCGCAGGCCTGACATGTGGAGGTTGCGCCCGTGGAGTTCGATCCGTTTTTGCTTGCCCGTCTGCAGTTCGCCGCCAATATCAGTTTCCATATTCTTTTCCCCACTATCACCATCGGCCTGTGTTGGGTGCTGTTCTATTTTCGGTTGCGCTACACCTTTTCCGGTGACAAGGCCTGGGAATATGCCTACTTCTTCTGGGTAAAAATCTTTGCCTTGAGCTTCGCCCTGGGGGTGGTGTCCGGCATCACCATGAGTTTCCAGTTCGGCACCAACTGGCCGGGCTTCATGGAGCGTGCCGGCAATATTGCCGGGCCACTGCTGGGGTATGAGGTGCTCACCGCCTTTTTCCTGGAAGCCTCTTTCCTGGGCATCATGCTGTTCGGCAAGGACCGGGTCTCCAATCGCACTCACCTGATCGCCACGGTGCTGGTGGCAGTGGGGACTTCATTCTCCGCGTTCTGGATTCTCAGCCTCAATTCCTGGATGCAGACACCGACAGGCTATCGCATCGAAGAGGGCGTGTTCTTTGTGGAGAGCTGGTGGGAGGTAATCTTCAATCCTTCGTTCCCCTATCGCCTGGCGCATATGTTCAACGCCTCTCTGCTGACTGCGGCTTTCCTGATCATGGGGGTGAGTGCCTGGCGAGCCATGCGCGGTGTGGACGGCCCGGCCACCTGGAAAGTCATGCGTACCGGTGCGTTGATGGCTGCGGTGCTGGCGCCGCTGCAGGTGTGGATTGGTGACCTGCATGGGCTCAACACCCTGGAGCATCAGCCGGCCAAGATCGCCGCCATGGAAGGTATCTGGGAAACCGAGAAGGGCGCGCCGCTGACCCTGTTCGGCTTTCCCGATGAGGAAGCAAAGACCACGCACATGGCCATCAAGGTGCCCAACCTGGCCAGCCTGGTCCTCACCCATGAGTGGGACGGTGAAGTGCTGGGTCTCAATGAGTTCGAGGGGGAGACCCCACCGGTGGCACCGGTGTTCTGGGCGTTTCGGGTAATGGTCGGCATTGGCATGCTGATGGTGCTGGTAGGCTGGTGGTCCGCCTGGCGGTTATTCCGCAACCGGGATGAAAACCGTGAGACACAGACCTGGCTATTGCGTGCCCTGTCAGTGATGACCTTCTCCGGCTGGATTGCGGTGCTGGCGGGCTGGTATGTCACTGAAATTGGTCGCCAGCCCTGGGTGGTGGATGGGCTGTTGCGAACCGCCGATGTGGTGGCGGATCACAGCAGTGCCACCGTTGCCGGCACCTTGTTCGGCTATGTGCTGCTGTATCTGTTCCTGCTGGTGTCTTATATCGCCACCCTGCGCCATATGGCTACCAAGCCGGCACGTTCCCTGACGCTGACACCTCAGCAACGGGCCATGAACGACGCGGAAACTGCCGAAGGAGAAGCATGATGGATCTGGGATACTGGCTTCCGTTGTTCTTTGCTGGCGCCATGGGGCTGGCACTGCTGATCTATGTGATTCTCGATGGTTACGATCTGGGCATCGGCATGTTGCTGCCCTTCGCCAGCGATGACGAAAAGGATGTGATGGTGGCCGCCATCGGGCCGTTCTGGGATGCCAATGAAACCTGGATCGTGTTGGGCGTGGGGATCCTGTTGATAGCCTTTCCGCAGGCCCATTCCATCGTGCTCACCTCCCTGTACCTGCCGGTGACGCTGATGTTGATGGGGCTGATTCTGCGCGGGGTATCGTTCGATTTCCGGGTCAAGGCCGGCGACAAGCACAAGGCGAAATGGAATCGTCTGTTTGCCTTCGGCTCACTGGTGGCGTCGGTTTGTCAGGGCTGGATGCTGGGCGCCTTTGTCACCGGCCTCACCGGCGATGCCACCAGCACCCTGTTTGCCGCACTGATCGCGGTGGCGCTGCCGTCCCTGTACATCATGCTCGGCGCCGCCTGGCTGCTGATCAAGACCGAAGGCGAGCTGTTCAACAAGGCGGCTCGCTGGGGGCGGCTGGCGGTATGGCCCATGGGCGGCTTTCTGCTGCTGATTTCCATCGCCACCCCGCTGGTAAGCAGTGCCATCGCCGACAAATGGTTTACCCTGCCCAACGCCATCGGTCTGATGCCCATTCCTCTGGCGACAGCGCTGGCCTATGCAGGGCTGATCTGGGTGTTCAACAGCAAGCAGATCCTGCACAACGGCTATGGCTGGCTGGCCTTTGTGGCGTTGATGGTAGTGTGTGTACTGGCGAGTATCGGGCTGGCCTACAGCCTGTTCCCGGATATCGTGCTGGGGCGGATTTCCATCTGGGAAGCGGCGTCGGCCACGGAGTCCCTGCTGTTCACCTTCTGGGGTGCCATCATCGCCTTGCCGATGATCCTGGGCTACACGATCTTTATCTATCGGGTATTCCGGGGCAAAGCGACGCATCTGAGTTACGAGTAGTAATTCGCCTTGTGAAAAAGGCTCCAACAGCACCGCGTCACGCTGTTGGAGCCTTGCTTGCAAGGCGAAGCGTTTGCCAATGACTTTATTGCTGAAATAGCGATTTCTCTTTGAGCGATTTTCCCAGTTCTTTCCTGTCTATCCCCGCCATATTGATGGCAAATACCCCTTCCAGTAATTCCCATAATTCTGCCACGGATGCGAGCGTGTGTTTTTCACTGCTGCCATCCGGAAAGCGAACCGTATAAAGATCGTTCAGCAGGGTGTGGCGGCGGTCTTCGCCAGTACGCACAGCAATCAGGTTGTTCACGAATTTGGATTGTGGGTGGCAAGCCACATACCAGTTGGCCATCTCGAAATCCACGGCACCCTGTTGCATCAGGTCGAAACGATAGAGCAATCGCCACTGTTCCCCGAGCTGTACCCACAGGCTGTAATGATCCTGATGCGCATCCACCCGGAAAGGCTCCAGCGGTGTGCTTTGTGGATGACGGGCATGGAGCTTCAGCGGGGCGGTCGGAGTCATGCCGCCGAACCCCACATCGCTGAGATACTCTTCGCCGTCAATCGTCACCAATAGCAGCATATGCGAGCGCGGTGGCCAGGCATCGTCGGGCTGGTTCCAGTAGACCCGCCCGGTAATACCACGTGCCTGAAATCCCAGCCCAGTCAGGATTTCCAGAAACAGCAGGTTATTCTCGAAACAGTATCCGCCGCGACGCTGATCAACCAGCTTGTCCATCAGGGCCTGGCTGTCCAGTGACACCGCGAGCCCCAGCAGAGGGTTAAGGTTCTCGAAGGCGATGGCTTGCAGGTGCAAGCATTGCAGAGCCTTGAGGGTATTCAGGGTAGGCTGCTTTTCTCCCTGATAGCCGATTCGCTGCAGGTAGGCATCAATATCCAGCGCCATGGTATGGGTCCTTGTCGGAAAAAGGAGAGGCAAGCATAAAACCTCAACTCAGGTTGATGTAAAGTCTCAATATAAAAAATAAAGGATAGAGGGGAGCAGGGATGAGATGGACTCTGGGGATTCTGGCCGGATGGTTAACGATGTCTTTTATGGCGACGATTATTTCTCTGGTCACCATGGCGGGAACCCTGAGCTACAGCCTGTACTTCGGAATGGATGATATCTCACCGAAGGGGAAGGCCGACTGGGTGGCCGGTTATCTGGACAAGGTCATGAATAATTTCTGGGTCATTGATTTTCCAGCCTGGGGAATCGGGGCCTTATTGGCTGGGTGGGTGTTGATTCGGGTGACACGAACCGATAACGGTTTTGCCGTGGTGGCAGTCTCCCTGTTGATGGGCGCTTATGCCGGGCTGAATTACTGGAGCTGGCCGGGCAGTGGCGGCCCCTTTCTGGTTGTTTCTGTTCTGTTCTTTATCGGCGCGTATATTGCTGATCAGCGCCGTCAAAAAGCATCGAAGTTACATGCCGCAGTTGCTGGAGACGATAGAGCCAGAACGGATTAACATGGTGAAACGATAAACAGATAGCAGTTGTTAAAAAGGATGCGGGTTAGTCTTTTGCTAAAAAGATAGGGCTGATGCGCGCAGCATCATGCGCCATACAGGGAAGGTGGCAGAAAACGTTATGAAAGTCTCAGTAGCAACGGACAGGCTCACCTTTACGCCGCTCACCGACGCGGACCTGCCGGTGTTGCATGACTGGCTGGGTCGCGAGCATGTCAGTCGCTGGTGGGGGCCGCAGCGTACTCTTGAAGAGGTGATTCGCGATTACCATCCGGCCCAGCGCTGTTTCGGTGGCGCCATGTTTTTCTTTATCCGCCTGGATGACGAGCCGCTGGGGTTTATTCAGGGGTATGCGCCCATCGAACATCACCATGAAGGCTGGTGGCTGGACATTGATGACTCGGGCATACGCGGGGTCGATGTGTTTATCGCCAGCAAGAGTCACCTGGATCATGGGCTGGGCACATCGGCGGTGAGGGCCTTTGTGGACCAGCTGTTTGATGATCCCCAGGTAACAGAAGTGATCGCCGACCCGGCGCCGGATAACCTTCGCGCCATCCACTGTTTTCGCAACGCCGGTTTTGTGGCTCGCCAGGTGGTGAAGACACCGGACGGGCCAGCCCTGCTGATGACCTGCCCCCGCTCCTGATGGCTGTTGTGATAGCGAGCGACAGATCTGGTGCGGCCGAAACCGCGCTCTATGATGAGGCCTGCCTGTGCGCCGATTTGCACCAGAGCATTGAAATTGCCGTGCCGCCTTTCCGACCACTGGTGGCAGCCGGGGCACCAGCGTTGATCAGATTTCACTCAGCGGGATCGGCCCTGTGACATAATTCCGGTATGAATGAGAACTCATGCCATGCCAGCGGTTGAGCGCAATCCGCTGCCCATCACCGATCTGCTCGACTGGAGCGATCGGGACAAGAGCCTGTTGCTGTCGGTGCTCACCGGCCTGCTGATGCTCGGTTTTCTCGGCTGGCTGCTGTTGACGGTGAACTACACCCGTTTCGGTGAGCAGTTCCTGTCTGTGGAAGGGGCCGGGCTGGCCCGGGATATTTTCCTTTTCAACGTGACTGGCTGGCTGTTGCTGACCTGTTGGGGCATCGTCCTGCACAAGACCAAGCGTCACTCGGTGGCCTACCCCAATGTGTGTATCCATTTCTTCGGTTTTTCCTTTCTCGGCATTGGTTATGTGATGGGGCTGTATAACCCGATCATGGGCCTGGTGTTGGTAGGCTCGCCGCTCACTGGCTTTATTCTTTTTGATTTCAAACGGGTCACCTGCAGCCTGGTGATTCACACCATCATGGTGCTGGCCATCTATGCGCTGATCGTCCAGGGAAAGCTGCAATACGCCCCGTTGTTAAAGGCCGATCCGGTGACCAAGGATCTGGTGTCCGTGTACTGGGTCAACAGCATGATCGCCTTTGCCACGCCGTTTCTGGCCATGGTGTTCGGCTTTACCTATGTGCTGCTGCGGCGCTGGCAGATACGTGAAAAGCAGATCCGGGCCCTGGCGGTGACCGACCCGCTTACCGGCCTCGACAATCGCCGCGCCCTGTTCGACCAATTCAGCTACGAGCTGGCCCGCAGTCGCCGCAGCGGCAGCCCGGTGTCGGTCTGCGTGATGGATCTGGATCATTTCAAACAGATTAATGATCGCTACGGGCACGCCACCGGGGACAAGGTGCTATTGATGGTGGCCCGGGTGTTACGTGAGTGTCTGCGCGAAACCGATCGCATTGGCCGCATCGGTGGCGAGGAATTCATGTTGCTGATGCCGGAAACGGATCAGCAGGGTGCCGCCAAGGTGATTGAGCGTTGCCGACAGAGGCTCTGCGATACACCGGTAGAGGTGGAGGGGCAGGCGCCGTTCCATGTCAGCGCCAGCTTCGGTGTTACCTGTTCCGGCACTGGCGCCACCCTGGGTGAGGAGCAGCTCTTCACCCGGGCGGATCAGGCGCTCTATCAGGCCAAAGAAGCGGGCCGCAACCGGATGGCATTCTGGTCTTTGCCGCAGCAAGCGGCGACAGCCTGAGAGATAGCGGTAGGTATTCGTTGGAGCCTTGCTTGCAAGGCGAAGCGACCAGATACCCCTTCGCCTTGCGAGCAAGGCTCCAACAAGCTACGACTCCAGCCCGGCAATCAACGCATTCACGGCTCGGGCAAACTGCACCGGCGAATCTTCCTGAAGAAAGTGACCGCCCACCAGGGTCTGGTGAGGCTGTCCCTTGGCGCCGGGGATGCGTTCCTGCATGTACTTGTCGCCACCCCGGGTGATGGGGTCGCCATTGCTGAAGGTGGTCAGGAACGGTTTGTCCCATTGCTCCAGCACTTTCCAGGCCTGGCGGTTGGCATCGCTGGCCGGGTCATCCGGGGTCACTGGCACCAGCTTGGGAAACGCCCGGGCGCCGGCCTTGTATTTCTTGCTCGGGAAGGGCGCATCGTAGGCGCGGCGCTCATCCGGGCCCA
This sequence comes from Alcanivorax sp. IL2, assembly GCF_047495475.1. NCBI lineage: Bacteria > Pseudomonadati > Pseudomonadota > Gammaproteobacteria > Oceanospirillales > Alcanivoracaceae > Alcanivorax > Alcanivorax sp. IL2. The sequence continues at coordinate 930,164 of NZ_CP179932.1, forward strand.
GTGTCTTGAAGGTGCCGCTGCCGATGATACGGGCGATGGGAAACACCGGGCTGTAGAGCGCGAAATTTTTCCAAAGTGTAAAGGCTTTGGGGACTTTCAGATCGCCGGTGGGCAGCATGCCGTTACCCACCACGATGGCCCGGAAGCGCTCCGGGTTTTCCGCCGCCAGGCGCAGGCCCAGCAGTGAGCCCCAGTCCTGGCAGACCAGGGTGATATCACGCAGGTCCAGCTGTTCCAGCCAGGATTGCATCCAGTCCATGTGGCTCTGGTAGCTGTAGGCGTTGATGTCGGTGGGCTTGTCGGATTTACCGAAACCGATCAGGTCCGGCGCGACCACCCGGTGGCCGGCGGCGGCGCAGATCGGAATCATGTGCCGATACAGGTACGACCAGGACGGCTCACCATGCATCATCAGCACCGGCTTGGCATCCGCCGGGCCTTCATCCAGATAATGCATGCGCAGGCCACCCACGTCCGTGTAGTTGGGCTCGAAAGGGTAGTCCAGCAGTCGTTCGAAACGGGAATCCGGGGTGCGCAGAAAATCCATGGGTCATCCTGATGAAAAGGAAAAGCCAAGGATGGCCGTTCCCGACCGCGGATGACCATGTCTTCCCGGGCCAAAGGGCGATACGGGATGGTTTGCGTAGGGTGCCACTGAGCCTGGGGCGAACTGCACCATGACCACGGCGGTTGCGGTGCAGTTCGCCCCAGGCTCAGTGGCACCCTACGGTTTGGCCTGGCTTGGGGTTACTCGTCCCAGAGACCTTCGAGGCTGTAATCGCTGCCCGGCTGTGCCCAGAAGCCGCCGTCCACGTAGCGGCGGTGGCGGTCCAGCTCGGCGATGGCCTGCATGTCGTCCTCGCTGAGTGTCAGGTCGGCGGCAGCCAGGTTCTGCTGCAGCCGTTGCGGGTTCACCGATTTCGGAATCACAGCGGTGCCGCGCTGCAGGGCCCAGGCGATCAACACCTGTGCCGGGCTGGCGCTGTGGTTGTCGGCGATGTCATGAATGATCGGGTCTTCCAGCAGCACCGGTTCGTCCTCGGCCTTGAGGCCGGCCGGGCGATCCGAGGAGCCCAGCGGGGAGTAGGCCGTCAGATGAATGCCCTGCTGTTGGCAGAAGCGCAGCATGGCGGTCTGCTGCAGGTAGGGGTGCAATTCGATCTGGTTCATGGCCGGTTTCAACCGTGCCTTGCTGACCAGGTCTTCCAGCTTTGTCACGCTGAAATTGGAGACGCCGATCTGTCGGGTCAGGTTGTTATCCACCAGCGCTTCCATGGCCGCCCAGGTAGTCGCCACCGGCAAGTCGTTCAGGGACACCATGTCATCGCCGGACTGGGGAAAGGGCACGCCCTTCTTCAGGGCCACCGGCCAGTGCATCAGGTACAGGTCGAGATAATCCAGCTTCAGGTTGTTCAGGGTGGTTTCCAGGGCGGGCTGCACATCCTCCGGGGCATGGTCGCTGTTCCACAGCTTGGAGGTGATCCACAGATCCTCACGCTGAACGGTGCCGGCGGCGAATACATCCTGCAGCGCCTGGCCGATTTCGTCCTCATTGCCGTAAATATGGGCACAGTCGATGTGCCGGTAACCCATCTCGATGGCGGCCTTTACGGCCTCGTAGACCTCGCCGGGCTGGGATTTCCAGGTACCCAGGCCCAGTTGCGGCATGGTGTCGCCGTTGGGGAATGTCAGTGTTTTCATCACCTGCTCCTGTAGATGCTGTGTGATTGTCCCGGTCGCTTTTGGCGTCCGTTATGGCAAAACAAATACCTTACCCACAGTGACCCTTAACAGGCACCGCAGTTCCTGCCGGATTGTTGTCCGATTCTCCGGAATGAGCGCTTGAGCCGCTTGGGCCATTTCGCTACTGTGGCCAACCCTTCTATTTCGGCGGCGCCTTTTCTCGTCGCCCCTGCTTGGAACCTGTTTATGTGGATCAAGAATCTGGTTGTGTTTGTGGGCGAAGAGGCCTTTCCTTCCTCCGTGGCCGAGCTCGATGAAACCCTGGACCAGAACCGCTGCCAGCCCTGTGGCTCCCAGACCCTGCGCACGGAAGGTTTTGTGCCGCCCCTGAAAGGGCAGGACCCCATGGTCTATGCGGTGGACGGTTTCATCTACTGCACCTACCAGGAAACCTCTCGCCTGCTGCCCGGGCCCGTGATCAAGGAGCTGCTCGACGAGAAGGTGGAGCACATCCAGGACGAGGAAGGCCGCAAGGTGGGTCGCAAGGAAAAGGCGGATCTGAAAGAGCAGATCACCTTCGAACTGATGCCCCGCGCCTTCACTCGCTCACGCCGTACTTCCCTGCTGATCGACACCGAACGCAAGCGGGTGATGGTGGATGCCTCGTCCGCCAGCCGTGCCGAAGAAGTGGTGGCCTGCCTGCGCAAGGCCATTGGTACCCTGCCGGTAGCGTACCCGGCCCCCAACTCCGCCCCCTACACCAGCTTCAGCAACTGGCTGAAAGACACCAAGCTGCTGCCGGAAGGCTTCACCCTGGGTGACCGTTGCGAGCTGAAAGGCACCAAGGACGAAGGCGCGGCGGTGAAGTTCACCGCCGTGGATCTGGGCCAGGAAGAAATCCTCGCCCACCTGGAAACCGGCATGGTCGCCACCCGCATCAATCTGGCCTGGCAGGATGCCCTGGAGCTGGATATCAACGACAAGCTGGAGATCAAGCGCATCAAGGCGCTGGATCTGCTGCAGGAAAATATCGACGCCATGGACGCGGACGATGCCGTGGCAGAACTGCAGGCGCGGATCAGCCTGCAGGGCAATGTACTGCGCGAAGCGCTGGATGGGTTGTTCGGGTATTTCGAGGTGAACCCGGCCTGATCGGAGCCGGAACCTCTGCCGTAGGAGCGTCGCTGGCGGCGCGATAAAAAACGTTTGGTATCGCGCCGCGAGCGACGCTCCTACGGAAAGAGAGGGAAGGGCTTAATCATCAATGTCTTTGTCGTCTTTCTGGTCCTTGTCCAGTTTGACGATGGAGCCTTCATCACAGTCCGGGGAATGGGTGAAGGTCCGAGTCACATCCAGATAGCCCAGATGCGAAAGGGTGCGGCGACCCAGCAGTACCGGGTAGATCATGTCCGAGCGGTCGTTCAGGGTGAATTGCTCTTCATAGACGGTGTTGCCCATGCACAGATTCATCAACACCACCGGGCGACGATCAACTCCACCGGCACCGCGGATCAGCACTTTGCGGTAACGGGGCTTCTCGAAGGTTTTTTGCATTTTTTTACCGCTCGCTTCATCGCGCACATCCACGGTAAAGCGCACCCAGTCATCGCCCTCTTTTTCAAACACTTCCACATCCGTGGCATGCATTGACGAGGTCAGGGCGCCGCTGTCCAGCTTCGCCTTCAGCTCCACCCCCCAGGGTTCCAGCGTGGTCTTTTCCACCCAGCCGAATACCGGGCGATCGGCGGCGAAAGTCTGGCCGGCCAGCAGTAGCAGGGCGGGGAGCAGGGCAAGTGTCAGGCGAGGCATGGCATCTCCTTGATGATTCGGGTCTTCGTTAGGACAGGATGCCTGCCGCCGGGTTCCCCGGGTGTCCCGATCAGACCGATTCGGGCTCAAACAGGTACTTGTCCGGCTCGAACTTGCGGGTGCGCATCCAGTACTGGAACGTGAAGCTTGGCCACAGGGTACGGTTCTTGCCGAATTCGTCCAGGTACCAGCTCTCACAGCCACCGGAAGACCATACCGCATCATCCAGTTGCGCCTGCAGGCGCCGGTTGAATCCTGCCTGCACCTCCGGTTTCACATCCAGGGAGCCGGCGTTTTCACCAAGCAGTTTGTTGACCGCCTGCATCACGTAGTTCACCTGCGCCTCGATCATGAACACGATGGAGGTATGCCCCAGCCCGGTATTGGGCCCCAGCAGCATGAAGAAATTGGGGAAGCCGCTTACCGAGACGCCCAGGTAGGCTTCCATGCCGGTCTCGTCCCAGGTGTCGCGGATTTCCTCGCCGCCCTTGCCGATGATCTGCATCGGGCCGATAGGGTCGGAGACCTTGAAGCCGGTGCCGTAGATAATGCAGTCCACCTCGCGTTCCACCCCCTGGCCATCGACAATGCTGTGGGCTTTCACTTGCTTGATGCCGTCGGTGAGCACCGCCACATTGTCGCGATTCAGTGACGGGTAATATTCATCGGACATGAGAATTCGCTTGCAGCCGATGGTGTAGTCCGGGGTGACTTTCTTGCGCAGTTCCGGGTCCTTGATGTTGCGGCGGATAAAGTGGCGGCCATACAGCTCGGCCAGCTTCATGGCCCGTGGATCCACCGCCAGACCCAGCACCCGGCTTTCCATCCACCAGTAGATGCCGCCCCGGAACAATTTCTGCGTCACCGGCAGGGTCTTGAACAGCAGCTTTTCAATTTTGGTCATGCGCCGGTCCGGCTTGCTCAGCACCCAGGGCGGGGTGCGCTGGTAAAGGTCCAGCTGCTCGACCTCTGGGGCAATGCGCGGCACAAACTGGATGGCGCTGGCGCCGGTGCCCACGGCAGCCACACGTTTGCCGGTGAGATCGTAATCATGGTTCCAGCGGGCGGAGTGAAAGGCCTCGCCCTGAAAGTTCTCTACCCCTGGCAGTTTCGGGTAGGCGGGGATGCTCAGCGCGCCGATGCCGGAAACGAAAATCCGGGTGGTCAGCTCGGTGCCGTCATGGGTGGTCACATGCCAGATCTGTTTCTGCTCGTCGTAGACCGCCCGCTCCACCTCGCAATTGAAACGCATGTGTGGGGTGACGCCGAACTTGTCGGCGCAGCGTTTCAGGTAATCCCAGATTTCCTGCTGCGGCGCGAACATGCGCGACCAGCGCGGGTTGGGGGCAAAGGAATAGGAATACAGATGGGAGGGCACATCGCAGGCGCAGCCCGGGTAGATATTGTCCCGCCAGGTGCCGCCGATATCGCCGGCTTTTTCCAGCACCACGAAATCATCGTAGCCGGCTTCCTTCAGCTGGATCGCCATACACAGTCCGGAGAACCCGGCGCCCACCACAATCACCTGATGATCGGCCTGGGCAGCATTATTATTTTTGCTCATTGTGCACCTCCTTGGTTCATTTCATCATGGCCCAAGGCGTGCGGACGGGCCACCGCTGTTGCGCATTGCCAGCACACCGTTACCGACGATAAACAAAGCGGATGCGCCATGACCCGGGCGCGGCCCCGGCCCGCGTCATGACCAAGGTGGTCTCCGCCACGCCGGTTACGATGGGGGCAGAGAACAACGAGGAATTTGCGATGACAGACAAGCCATCCGCGCCCTCCCTGGGGCTGTTGCTGGGAGAAAGCCGGGCCATGCTGGCCTACGGACGCTACCTGCTGCGTGGCCTGGGCCATCGTCAGCTGCCCGCCGGCAATGGCCAGCCGGTGCTGGTGCTGCCCGGCTTCGGCGCCAGCGATGCCAGCACTCGCCCCCTGCGCCGGGCCCTGACCCGGCTGGGCTACAGCGTCTACGGCTGGGCCCAGGGCACCAACCTGGGCATGAACAGCAAACGCAAGGCCATGCTGGTGAGCCAGCTGCAGGCCATCCAGACTCGTCACGGCCAGCCCGTGGCGCTGATCGGCTGGAGCCTGGGCGGCGTGTTTGCCCGCGAACTGGCGCGGGCCTACCCGGAGCGGGTCAGCCAGGTGTTCACCCTGGGTAGCCCCATCAACGGCGACCCGGAAGCCAACAATGTGACCACCCTGTTCAACCTCTTTAACCCCAAGCGGCCACCACCGGACCGGGAAGCCTTCGAGGCCCGTATCCCGGCGCCGCCGGTGCCCTGTACCGCCATTTTCACCAAACAGGATGGCATCGTCTCCTGGCAATGCAGCCAGGAAGAAGACGGCCCGCTCACCGATAACGTGGAAGTGCAGGGCACCCACGTGGGCCTGCCCTGGAATCCCCAGGTGCTGGCGGCCATTGCCGAGCGCCTGGCCCGCTGCCCGGAGACCGGCAATGAGTGATCTGCAACCGGGCCGCTACCGGCACTTCAAGGGTAACGAGTACCAGGTCATCGGCACCGCCACCCATTCGGAAACCGGCGACACCCTGGTGGTCTATCGTCCGCTCTACGGCGACCAGGCCCTGTGGGTGCGCCCCCTGGCCATGTTCACCGAAACCGTGGAGCGCGACGGCAAGGTCCAGCCGCGCTTCGCCCGGGTTGGCGATTAGCCCGCCCCTCGCCCGACCCCGTTGGAGCCATGCTTGCATGGCGAATGGCTGTCGTTTGCAGTAAGCAGAACCTTTCTCGCCATGTGGACACAGCTCCTACCGCAATAAGGCAGTCATTCGCCCAGATAGTCGTTACAATGGCCCCTCGATAGCGGAGCCCATTGCATGACCACTTTTGCCGACCTCAATTTGCACGAGCGCCTGACCAGGGCACTCGGCGAACTGGAAATCACCACCCCCACGCCTGTGCAGGCCTCAGCCATTCCCGAGGCCCTGGCCGGCCACGACCTGCGTGTGGTGGCTCGCACCGGTAGCGGCAAGACCGCCGCCTTCATGCTGCCCATGCTGCACCAGCTGATGCAGCACTCGCGGCCGCGTACCGACACCCGCGCCCTGATCCTGCTGCCCACCCGCGAGCTGGCCCAGCAGACCCTCAAGCAGGTGGAAGCGCTGGGGCGCTATACCTTTATCAAGGCGGAGCTGGTCACCGGTGGTGAAGACTTCAAGGTGCAGGCCGCCAAGATGCGCAAGAACCCGGAAATCCTCATCGGCACCCCGGGGCGCCTGATCGAGCATCTGGAAGCCGGCAACCTGCGCCTGCAGGATCTGGAAATGCTGGTGCTGGACGAATCCGACCGCATGCTGGACATGGGCTTCAGCGACGACGTACTGCGCCTGGCCGCAGAATGCCGCGCCGAGCGTCAGACCCTGCTGTTCTCCGCCACCAGCGGCGGCAACGCCATGGAGAAAATGGTCGCCTCCACCCTGCGCGAGCCCAAGTCCCTGATGCTGGACTCCGTGCGTGACCTGAACGAATCCGTGGTCCAGCAGGTGATCACCGCCGACGACGTGAAACACAAGGAACGTCTGGTGCAGTGGCTGCTGGCCAACGAGACCTACGACAAGGCCGTGGTGTTCACCAACACCCGCGAGCAGGCCGACCGCATGGGCGGCGTGCTGGTGGCCTCCAACCTGAAAGTGTTCGTCCTGCACGGCGAGAAAGACCAGAAAGACCGCAAACTGGCCATGGATCGCCTCAAGGCTGGCGCCGTGAAAGTGCTGGTCGCCACCGACGTGGCCGCCCGGGGCATCCACGTGGACGGCCTGGACCTGGTAATCAACTTCGACATGCCACGCAGTGGCGACGAATACGTCCACCGCATCGGCCGCACCGGCCGGGTGGGCGGCGACGGCACCGCCATCTCCCTGATCGCCGCCCACGAATGGAACCTGATGGCGGGCATCCAGCGCTACCTGCGCCAGAACTTTGAATACCGCCTGATCGAAGCCTTGAAGGGCAACTTCCTTGGTCCGAAAAATCTCAAGTCCAACGGCAAGGCCGCCGGCAGCAAAAAGAAAAAAATGAAAAAGAAAGAGGACGCCAAAAAGGGCAAAAAGCCGGCCAGGAAAAAACCGGTGGCGAAGAAGAATTCGCGCACTAATAAGCCCGCGGTACCGGATACCAATAGTGGTTTTGCTACGGTGAAGAAACGGAAGAATCCCGGGCCGATCGACTAAAAGGCAGTGAATAGTTAACAGTGAACAGTTAATAGTTGCGCGAGAAAGCGCCGGGTGTAATTGAACGCAAGAGGCCGCGCCATTATGTTTGGCGCGGCCTCTTGCGTTGAAAACTACAGTATCAATTCGCGATTGTTATCCCAGAAGACAAAGAGGAAATTGATATTTTTATCTAAGTTTTTTTCCCCGGATAAGCGCTGACGCGCTTCCCGGGTATGTCTTTTCAGGGTTTTCGCTGTTAACTGTTCACTGGTAACTATTCACTGCTTTTCACATCATTTTCCCAACCATCCCCAGCGGCAAATTCCGCATAGCAAAGCCCAGCGGCCCCCACGGCCAGCCCGGCACCGACGCATTCTTCGGCTCTTTCTCGATGGCTTTCACCAGTGCCTTGCAGCCGGTTTCCGTGTCTACCAGGAAGGGTGTGTTCTTCACCTTCTCGTTGATTTCGGAGCGGATAAAGCCGGGGAAGATAGTGGTCACCTGGATCGGGGAATTCTGCAATTCCACCTGCAGGCCTTCGGCCAGCATGGCCACGCCGGCCTTGGTGGCGGCATAGGTGGTGAGGTTTTTCTTCATGCCGCGCATGGCGCTGATGGAGGAAATCATCACCAGATGGCCGCTGTTCTGGGCGCGGAAGATTTCCATGGCCGCTTCGGTCTGCGCCAGCGCCGCTACGAAGTTGGTTTCCGCGGTCTGCCGGTTGGCGTAGAAATAGCCGGTGCCCAGCGGCTGGCCCTTGCCCATGCCCGCGTTGATGATGACGCGATCAATACCCGCCATTTCCGTGCGGAACGCATCGAACACCGCAAACACCTGATCGTAATCGTTCACATCCAGCGGCTTGATCAGCACGGTAATGCCCGGATGCTTTTCTTCCAGCTCGGCCTTCAAGGTTTCCAGCCGGTCCATGCGCCGGGCACACAACGCCAGGTTGCGCCCCATGGCCGCAAACAACCGCGCCATCCCTTCGCCCAGCCCGGAGCTGGCACCGGTGATTAGAATATTCTTGCGTGTCGGCATTGTTATCCCCTTGCTAATGGCTGTTGCAGGAACGAAGCGTAGCGTAGTAACGACTGTAAGTCGGCCCGCAGGGTGAGCGTAGCGAATACAGCCGCTTGAGGCGCGAACCTCGCGAAGCGAGGCGACAACGTTTGTGTCGCTCGCCGATGTTTTCTGAAACCTGTCGAGCGCTGGGATCCTGATCGTCCTGCGGACGATTCCGCGCTGGCGCGCGGTTCGCACCTCAAGAGGCTGTATTCGCTGCGCTCACCCTTCGGGCCGCACGGAACTACGTGCGTTACTCCGCTGCGCTCCGTTCCTACAGCAGCTTCGTAGAAATGTTGAGGTTATCAGGTCGCGTCTATCGATACGTCACCTGCTCGCTTGGCAGATGCAGATGCTCGTTCACCGAGACTAGCCTTGGCTTGCCGGCATTCACAAGCACCCGGGTCACACTGGTGTTGATCAGGGTGCGGTTCCAGGTGATCAGGGCCTCGTCGGTGAGGCCCATCAAGCGCTGGATGATCACGCTGATGGCGCCGCCGGAGGTGAACACCAGGGCGCTGTCGCCGCTGCTCAGGCTGTTGCCCAGGCTGTAGGTGCTGGCCAGCACGCGCTCGCGAAAGGCGGGCCAGCTTTCGCTGTAATCACCGTCGCCGCTTTGCCAGCGACGCAGGGCCTGCTCAAAGCGGGCCTGGAATACCTTGCGTGGGTGATCCTGCTGGGCCAGCCACTGTGTCAGGGCCGCCCGGTCGGTGGCCAGGGGCCAGTCCACGGCCAGCAACTCGCTGTGGTTGTATTCGTTGAAGCCGGTATCCGTGTGCCATTCCTTTGCCAGGCCCAGTTCGCCCAGGGTCGCTTGCGCGGTTTCCACATGGCGGCGCATGGTGCCGCAGATGGCGCGGGGCACCCCCAGGTCCTGATTCTGCAGGGCGCGGCCGAGAATGCGGCTCTGCTCCCAGCCCACATCGGACAGCTGATCGTAATCTTCCTTGCCGAAGCTGGCCTGGCCATGGCGGATCAGGTAGATCACCGGCATCAGGCTTTCTCCGCTTTTTCCAGTTTGCCCTGCAGTCGCTCGGCGCCTTTCAGCATCACCCGGTTGAACACAAACGGCAGAAAGCGCTTCATCCAGTAGGCCCGGCGACCACTCTTGTGCGGCAGCAAAAAGAACTGCTGTTTGGCTACCGCCTTCTTGATCATCTCGGCGATCTGGTCGGCGGTGAGTTCGTCACTGGAGAGCAGCTTGTCCACCGTTTCGATCATGCCCGGTTCCGGGGTGCGCATGGATTCGTGCAGGTTGGTGCGGAAGAAACCCGGGCACACTACCGTGGTGTGAATGCCATAAGGCGCCAACTCAAAACGCAGGGTTTCCGACAGGGAAATTACCCCCGCCTTGGTCACGTTATAGCTGCCCATCACCGGCGCATGCAGCAGCCCGGCCAGGGAGGCGATGTTGACGATATGGCCGTGGCCCTGGCGCTTCATCATCGGCACGAACACCTTGCAGCCGCGCACCACGCCCTTCACGTTGATATCGAAAATCCAGTCCCAGTCGGCCATGTCGCCGCGATCAATACGGGCGGCACCGGCCACCCCGGCATTGTTCACCAGCACATCCACGCCACCCCAGTTCTGCTCCAGCCATTCGCGGGCATTGTTGAAGCTGGCCGCGTCGCGCACATCCAGATACTGGAACTGCAGCTCGCCGGGCAGATCCTTCAGGGCCGCCAGGGTCTCTGCGGCGCGCTCCTGATTCACATCGCCGATCAGTACCCGGGCGCCATCGCGCAGCCAGGCCTCGGCCATGGCGCGCCCCAGCCCGGAGGCGCCGCCGGTGATCAGGATGCGTTGTGGGGTCTGGCTCATGGTGTGTCCTGTGGTCATGGTGGTTTCGGTCGCGGATTGTGCGTCAGGCGTCGACCCGCCGAGATCCGGGGTCTTATCCATTGACCGATGCTAGTGACGGCGTTTCAATAAATCCAATGAATCCTCGCAATGATCAATGATAAACGCCATGCATGTTTCGCGGTTCGATCTCAATCTTTTCGTGGTTTTCGATGCCATCTACACCGAGGGCTCCCTGACCCGCGCCGCCAAGGTGCTCAACCTCACCCAGCCGGCGGTGAGCCACGCCCTGGGGCGCCTGCGCGACCGCCTGGATGACCCCTTGTTCGTGCGCCAGGGCAGCCGTATGGTGCCCACCGCCCGGGCCCGGGCCATGGTCAGCCCGGTGCGTCATGCCCTGGGCGGCTTTCAGCGCTGCTTGAGTGATGAAGGCGGTTTCGATGCCAGCGAGGCGGAGCGCACCTTCGTGCTGGGCCTGCGCGATGGCCTGGAAGGTTGCCTGCTGCCGTCGCTGATGGCGCAGCTGATGGAAGACGCCCCCGGGGTACGTTTGCAATCACTCACTATCAGCCGAAAGCAGATGGCCACTGAGCTGGCCAGCGGCCGGCTGGACCTGGCCTGCGACGTGATGCTGGCCCTGCCGGAATCCATCGAGCATGTGCCGGTACTCAGCGGGCCGCTGGTGGTAATGATGCGCGAGGGCCACGAGCTGGCCGATGACATGGACCTGCCCGGCTACCTGGCGGCCCAGCATGTGCTGGTGTCGTCCCGCCGCGAAGGCCCGGGGCTGGAAGATTTCGGCCTGGCCCGGCAGGGCTACCGGCGTCATATCCGCCTGCGCTGCCAGCACTACCAGGCGGCCATCAGCACGGTGCAGCACACCAACCTGCTGCTCACCCTGCCGGCCACCCTGGCCGGGCGCCTGTCCCGCAAGGGCATGGTGATCAAATCCTTCCCCGCCGACCTGCCCGGCCTGGAAATGCACCTCTACTGGCACCGCGACCAAAGCGCCGACCCGGCCCATAGCTGGTTGCGGCAGAAGGTGTTGGCGCTATTGAAGGAACAGCAGGAGCAGTTAACAGTTAACAGTGAATAGTTAACAGCGCGCGGTATCGCGCCAGTGTTGCCCAAAGCATAGAGGCCGCGTCCCAGCGATGGGCGCGGCCTCTATGGTTGCAGGCAAAGAAAACCTTCCCCGCGAGCTGTTCACTGTTAACTATTAACTGTTCACTAAAATCTGCCCCGCCCAATACGGGTTTTCCTCCACCCGAATATCGCTCGGCTTCACCGTGTCGCCGCAGTGGCTGCACTGCAGCTGGGCTTCCAGGGGTTCGCCGCATTGGCGGTGGTAGCGGGTGAGGGGGGCGCCGTGTTCGCCGGCCAGGTGTTTGTCGCCCCATTGGGCCAGGTGCACGATCACCGGGTAGAGTTCCTTGCCCATGGCCGTGAGCCGGTATTCGTGGCGCAGGGGGCGTTCCTGGTAGGCCACCTTGTCGAGCACGCCGCCCTCGGTGAGCTTGCGCAGGCGATCGCTGAGCACATGGCGGGTGACGCCCAGGCGTTGCTGGAAATCATCGAAGCGGCGCACGCCCATAAAGCAGTCGCGCAGCACCAGCAGCGTCCAGTTGTCGCCGATAATGGCCAGGGTGCGGGCCAGGGAACAGGGCTGTTGATCGATGTCTTGCCAGCGCATGCTAAACCTCCGTGAACGTTTTCTGATCATACCGGGTTGACGCGTTCCTAAAAAGAACCGACTATAAGTTCCAAATAGGAACCAACTGTTAATCCCACTGAAATCGGGAGGCTCCATGCCAGAACCTGTTGCAGTCATCATCGGTGCCGGTGATGCCACCGGCGGTGCCATCGCCAAACGCTTTGCCCGCGAAGGCTATACCGTCTGCGTCACCCGCCGTAATGAAGAGGCGCTAGCGCCCCTGGTGCAGGAGATCGAACAGGCCGGCGGCAAGGCCCGCCCGTTCGGCTGCGATGCCCGCGACGAAGAGCAGATGATGGCGCTGTTCGACACCATCGAGAAAGAGGTCGGGCCGGTGGAAGTGGTGGTGTTCAATATCGGCGCCAACGTGTTCTTCTCCATCCGTGAGACCACCGCCCGGGTCTACCGCAAGGTCTGGGAAATGGCCGCCTTCGCCGGCTTCCTGGCCGGCCGCGAAGCCGCCCGTGTGATGGTGCCGCGCAATAAGGGCACCATCATCTTCACCGGCGCCACCGCCTCATTGCGCGGCGGAAAGGGCTTTTCCGCCTTCGCCAGCGCCAAGTTTGCCCTGCGCGCCCTGGCCCAGAGCATGGCCCGGGAACTGGGGCCGGAAGGCATCCACGTGGTCCACCCCATCATCGACGGCGCCATCGACACCGCCTTTATCCGCGACAACTTCCCGGCCAAGTATGCCCAGAAAGAGCAGGGCGGCATCCTCAACCCGGAACACATCGCCGACACCTACTGGATGCTCCACCAACAACCCCGCGACGCCTGGACCCACGAAATCGACCTGCGCCCGTGGATGGAAACGTTTTAGATAAGCAACAACCCTTCACGGTAGGAGCGTCGCTCGCGGCGCGATAACAGCAGTCGCGAGTTGCGAGAAGCGAGTTTCGAAAGGCAAAACCTCAAAGAGCGGTATTTTCAGGTTCTCGCGACTCGAAACTCGTACCTCGAAACTGAATCACCGCAGGGCACAGAGAGCGACGCCTACGACAACCTTTGAAAGGAAAATCCCATGACCCAAAAAATCGAATTCCTCTTCGACGTAGGTAGCCCCACCGCCTACCTGGCCTGGAGCCAACTGCCTGCCCTGTGCGAGCGCACCGGTGCCGAGCTGGTGTATGTGCCCGTGCTGCTGGGCGGCATCTTCAAGGCTACCGGCAACAACCCGCCCGGTGCCGTGCCCGCCAAAGGCATGTACATGATGCGCGACCTGGCCCGCTACTCCGCGCGTTACCAAGTGCCACTCACCATGAACCCGCACTTTCCGGTGAACACCATCACCCCCATGCGCATCATCACCGCCGCCATCGGCACCCCGGAACAGGACGCCGTCATCACCGCACTCTACAACGCCATGTGGCGCGAGCCCTGCAAACTCTCCGAGCCGGAAGAAATCACCCGCGTGCTCACCGCCGCCGGCCTGGATGCGCAAGCCTGGCTGGAAAAAGCCGCCAGCGATGAAGTGAAAGAACAGCTCAAAGCCAACACCGAAGCCGCCGTAAAGCGTGGCGTGTTTGGCGCGCCGACCCTGTTCGTGGGCAATGAGATGTTCTTCGGGCAGGACCGGCTGGATTTTGTGGAAGAAGAATTGAAAGGCAGTTAATAGTTAACAGTGAATAGTTAATAGTGAAAATCAAAAAACAGGAGTCGAATCTCCGGTGCGGACGTAGCTTGCCTCTGTAGGAGCTATGCTTGCCCCCAAGGGGATCTGCGACATGCGAACCGGCGTCGGCTTCGAAAGAAAATCGGGGGAAGACCTGCCCCCATTGCCCCTGTTAAGTTACCAAGGAGTCGGTGACGCCTTGGCGGGGGACATATGCAGCAGATGATTCAGGATGCTCTGGTTGCGTGGGTAGATGCTGCAGGGTTGGCCTTGCTTGCCATCATTGCCGGTTTGCTTGTTTATAAGGCGCTGGTTTACCTGATTGGCCGTTTTGCCGAGTCTGCCTCTGTCGGTCGCATCTTCTTTGACGCGGCGGCGCGGGCCATTGGTGTGTCGTTAGCCCTTATCGCCCTGAGCAGTGTGCTGCATACCGTGCCCGAAGAGCTTCCCTGGCTGGCACAGATTCGCCACGGCACCACACTGCTGCTGATCATCGCCCTCACCTGGACCGCCGTGGGGTTCACCTCCGCCATTGGCGACGTCATCGTCAAACTGAACCCGGCCTACGAAAACGAATGGAAGCGGGCGCGCAAGGTGGAAACCCAGACCCGCTTTCTGGTTCGCTGCCTGAATATCGTCATTGTGCTGGTTGGCACCGGCGCCGCCCTGATGACATTCGATTCTGTCCGCCAGATCGGCACCAGCCTGCTGGCCTCCGCCGGCATCGGCGGCATCATCCTCGGCTTTGCCGCCCGCCCGGTACTCAGTAATCTGCTGGCAGGCATGCAGATCGCGCTCACCCAACCCTTCCGCATCGATGACGCCATGTTTGTGCAGGGCGAATGGTGCTGGGTAGAAGAGGTCACGGCCACCTATGTAGTGCTGCGAGTGTGGGACCTGCGCCGTCTGGTGGTGCCGCTGCAATGGTTTATCGAAAACCCCTTCCAGAACTGGTCACGCAATACCGCCGACCAGATCGGCAGCACCCTGATCTGGGCGGATTACGGTATCCCCATCGAGCCGTTGCGCGAGGAATTCTATCGCCTGCTGGAAAGTGCCTCGGAGTGGGATGGTTCCACCGGCACCGTTCAGGTCGTGGAAGCCGGGGAAAAAGCCATACAGATCCGCTTCCTGATGAGCGCCAAAAATTCCACCACATTGTGGAACCTCCGGTGCTCCATCCGCGAAGACATGATCGCCTTTATCCAGAAACAGTTTCCCCAGTACCTGCCCCGCTATCGTGGCCAGCTGGAAGAGCCGCAGGAGCCAACCGGCCAGGCCAGCGTGTTGCCCTGATTCAATAAGGCCGCAAGCAACAACGCGCTCATCGCCGTTTGCGGCCCGTCCTTACCTCTCCGTCCGTGCCACTTAAGGCCACGCACCCATTGCGATGCCTTGCCTGCAAAATACGCAATTATTTGCTATCGTCGCCGATCTTTTGTCGCTGACGGATGCGGGCTGATGCTGAAATGGGTTTACGGTGTATTGATTGCCGCGTTTATCGCGATGGTGGTGGGCGGCGCGGTCAGCAAGGCCAAAGATTCCTGGCAGGCCCAGCAGCGTGCCATCACCATGATGCAGGAAAGCCAGCAGAAACAACGGCAGAAGTACGATGAAATCCGCGACCGCATTGCCCGCACCCAGGCCAAACCCTCCCTCAGCGACCATGACCGCTGGCTGATCGCCCACCTGCAGAAAACTCTCGATGGCCTGGAAAAGGTCGTCGACGGCCAGCAAACCCATTCCGCCCAGCTCTATCGCGGATTGCTACGCACCTGGGTGGGCTTTGCCTTTCTGGGGCTCGCCATGGTGGTGCTGGCGTTCTGCCTGCTGGTGCGCCCCAGCAAAGCACTTACCCGCGAAGAGAGGCAGTGGCTGACGAGCCACCCCCGCGACATCCCCGGCCTGCTGCTCGACCCCGGCGCCTACCGCAACAATGCGGCGCCCGTTCGCGGTGGCAGCAACTTCGTCACCGCCCGCATCAAACCGGCCAAGGCCGACCTGTTACGCATCACTCGCAGCCGGGCACTCACTGGCATGGGCCTGGCCTTTTTGATCGCCCCCCAGGGCGGCCTGGCGGTGGAGCTCTACTATATTGCCGACGCCCTGTTCGTGTCCCATATTCCCTTCGCGCAGATGACGTGGGGCGGCACCATGCAGGCGCTGATGCTGTCCATCTCCTTCACCTTGGCCGGCCTGTTCGTACTGTTCTCCACCACCAGCAACGCCAGCCTGGACCGACGCCAACAAACCATCACCCTGCCCGGCGACAACCGCACCCTGGCTTTCAATGAAGTGGAATCCGTTCAGCTCAACCAGGTACTCACCACCGGCGAACGCAGCTTCGTAAACAGCCAGATTCAATTAAACCTGCACAACGGCGAATCCCTGTCCCTGCTCAGCCACGCCGGCAAGGAACAGATCTACGTGGACCTGATCCGCACTGCCTTGTTTCTGGATAAACCGGCGGTGATCCCTGAAGCCTGATTGGAATGATAGCGATTGCTAACTTGGGGGTGTCGGTTGTCGCTATTCATTATTAACTATTCACTGTTAATTAATGTCCGCGTTTCCATGTCCGCCTAGATTGTGTAGATTCGGAACTGGATCACAAAGAACAACCGGTCAGCCAGGGTGGCATGGCCTGCGAAAGCGAATCGGGGGAAGGGATTCCTGTCTGTTTATCCTTATGCTGGCCTGGAACCGGCTCCTGAAATTCTTCTCCCCTTTTAATCAAAGCACGGGTCAAGACCTGGCCCCAATCACCACTGCTCGCAGCGTTAAATGGCTCTGCTTTTTCTATTAATCGAAGCTCAGAGCCAGTTCATAAATCGGTGCCGGTAGTTGGCGCCACAGCATCAGGTTCCGTGCCGGCAACAGTCCAGTTTGGGGTAGCTGCAAAGTCTGATTTCTTGCGGGTGCCATAAATTCAGTCTGGTTCGCAGGCTCACACCGTGCCAGTAGTTGTGTTGGTGTGTCGCCACTTAACTAGGCAAGGCAGCGGACGCAAAATACGCGCCGCTGCTCGCAGCGTTATATGCTCTAGGAGAAGTCGTTCATGATTACTGAAATACATATGGATGATGTGGCGAGTTATAGGCATCCCGTAGATATTTTCCTTTTGAACAAAGTTACCCTTGCGTACGGATTGAATGGCTCTGGGAAAAGCACAATCTCTAATTATCTTTATAACCCACAAGACCCTAAATACGGACGATGCCATATCAAGGAGGACTCAGAGCATGATGTATTGGTTTACAATCAACTATTTCTTAGGGACTATTTTTATGAAGAGGATTCTCTCAAGGGAATCTTCTCCCTGTCGAAGGAGAATAAGGAAGTTTTAGAGGCTATAGACCACGAAAGCAAAAAACTTGAAACACTAGACGGAAAGTATAAAGAAGCAGAGGGAAAGAAGGTTGAGATAGAGATTAAAAAGAATGTCTCAAAAAATGAAGTTATCGATAAGTTATGGGAAATCAAAAAGAAGTATTCCGGGGGTGACAGGGTTCTAGAGTATTGTCTTGATGGATTGAAGCGAAAAGAAAAGCTATTTGAGCACTTGTGCTCTATAACTCAACCAGAAGATATTCCTCAATTCTCAACTGATGATCTAAAGACGGAAGTGTCGTCTATTGCTGGCGATAACGTTCAACCAATTCATGAGGTAGCCGAATTTGTTTTTGATGGAATTCGAATCGAGGATGATCCGCTATTTCAGAAAGTAATTGTTGGCAGCCAAGAAGGTAGTGTTGCTGAATTTATTGCCAATATGGAAAACTCGGATTGGGTGCGAAAAGGCCTAGTGTATTTGCCTGAGAGCATACCCTCCTCCGGAGCGCCATGTCCCTTTTGCCAAAATGACACTATTACTAACGGGTTGGCGAATTCGATCAGGAACGTGTTTGATGATTCATATGATAGAGATATAGGGGCTCTTGAGGGTTGCCAGAACAGTTATGCTGAGCTTGAATTCGAGATAAGGTTTGGCGATATTAGCGAAATAAGCGTTGTAGATAAAGTAATCGTACAAAAGTGGAAAGCGCTAACTGAAAGTATTGTTTCTAGATTCCGAGAAAATAAACTCCTGATAGAGAAAAAGATAAGCAGCCCTAGTACACCAGTAAAGCTACTTTCTAGCTCTGCCGATGTTGATGCGTTGAATGCACTCATCCGGAAAATCAACGATCGAATTAGACCTTACAATGAAAAGCTTAAGAATAAAAAGCAATCGTTAGATGATATAAAGCGCAGATTCTGGCTTCTTATGAGGTTCCAATATAGCCAGTCCTTGGAATTTTTAGGGAAATCCCAGAAGCGCTTAGATGATGAGTTGGTGCAGGTGAAAGAGAATATAGTGGGAATTAATTCTGAAATTTCATCTGTTAAGTCCGGCATTTTGGGTCTGCGCAAAAAAACAGTAAATGTCCAAGAGGCTATTGATAACATTAATAATGGGTTGGCTGAGATAGGTGCAACTGGGTTTTCCGTGGTTCCTTACGGAGATAACCTATATAGAGTCCTTAGGGCCGATGATGATGGGAATGCTTTTCACTCGCTTAGCGAGGGTGAAAAAACGGTCATTAGCTTTCTGTATTTTGTAGAGTTGTGCAAAGGACAAAAATCGACAAACGACGTTCCCAAGAAAAAAGTCGTGGTTATAGATGACCCTATTTCCAGCCTATCCCACATTTATGTGTTTAATATCGGGCAGCTGATCAAACGAACGTTTTGCAATTCTTCTGCTTTTGAGCAGGTTTTGGTATTAACGCATAGCCTCTACTTCTTTTATGAGCTTACCTACACAAAAAAGTCAGATAGAGATCAGCTCCAACATCTGTTCAGAATTATCAAAAATAGTGAAGGTAGTGATGTCGTTAGGATGAGGTATGAGGAAATTCAAAATGATTACCAGACGTACTGGAGCATCGTAAAGGACGAGTCATCTCCTCCTGCATTGGTTGCCAATTGCATGCGTAATATTATTGAGTACTTTTTTAATTTTGTTCAAAAAAGGGATTTTAATAATGTATTTCAGAAACCTTCGTTATCGGGAGACAAATACCAGGCATTCTACCGATACATGAACAGGGAGTCGCATTCTTTAGGGCAAAACATCTTTGACATAAAAGAATTCGACTACGGAGTTTTTAGGGAAGGACTTCGGTTAGTATTCGAAGAGTGCGGCTATCCCGAGCATTACAAAGCGATGATCAAATGACAATAGCTGACATGGCACCTAACAAGCGACTGTGATCCCAAATCAGAGGTGTTCAAAACTCTGGGAGAGATAACGAGGGTCAGGTCTTGCCCCGTGCGCTTCTGGCTCTTAGTGGCCGGTATATCTAAACGAAAATGCCCTTGCTTCCAACGAAGACAAGGGCATCCTTTATTAACTATTAACTATTAACTATTAACTATTAACTAGCCCTTAATCGCCTTCTCCATAAACGGCGGCAAAACCAACGCCCCCTTATGCATGGCCGCTGAATAATACTTCGTCTCAAACCCTTTCCCGGTGGCATCCCCTTCGCGGAATTCGCTTACGTCGGTGTTCTTGCCTGCCAGGGTGCAGCTCCACCAGCCGCTGGGGTATACCGGCTGCGGGAAGGGCAGGGTCTGGGTGGTGGTGAAACCTGCTTCACGCATGTTGGCGTGCAGGTCCTTGATGATGGTGTCGCTGTGCAGCAGCGGGGATTCGGATTGCTGCACGATGATGCCGCCATCGGCCAGCACGCGGTGGCAATCGCGGAAGAAGTCGGCCTTGAACAGGCCTTCCGCCGGGCCCACCGGGTCGGTGGAATCCACGATGATCACGTCCACGCTGCCGTCTTCACAGTTGCGCATGTATTGCACGCCGTCTTCGAACAGCAGCTCCGCGCGGCTGTCGTTGTTGGACTCGCACAGTTCCGGGAAGTATTTCTCGGAGTAGCGGGTGACCATTTCGTCGATGTCGATCTGGGTGGCTTTTTCCACGCTGGGGTGGCGCAGCACTTCACGCAGGGTGCCGCAGTCGCCGCCACCGATGATGATGACGCGCTTGGGGTTGGCGTGGCTGAACAGCACCGGGTGCGACATCATCTCGTGGTAGAGGAAGTTGTCGCGGGTGGAGAGCATGGTGGCGCCATCGATGGTCATCAGGTAGCCGAAGGTGTCGGTTTCCCACATCTCGATGTGCTGATACTCGGTCTGCACTTCTTCCAGCTTCTGCTTGAGGCGCAGGCCGAAGGCGGTGCCGGCGGTGTCGAAGTGCTCGTAAAACCAGTTGTCTTTGGTGCTGCTCATGGGCGGTTCCGGTGGAGGCAAATGGGGATGTTCGACGGGTGAACGATAGTCGCGATTGTAAGTCCTATCGTGCGCCTGTCAAAGCAGGAAAAAGGGGTGCGAGTGCGGCGCCCCGGCAGGCATAATGCCCCCAGACGACACCCTTATTCAGGACAGGTAATGACCGACAGATCTCCCGTACCCGCCAGCGACATCTACAACGTGGATCGCTGGGGCGACAGCTACTTCCGTATCGACGACCAGGGCCAGCTGTGTGTGCGGCCCAATGGCGAGCAGGGCGGCCAGGCCACGCTGGAAGCGGTGCTGGAAAGCTGCCGGGCGGCCGGGTTGCGGGCGCCGGTGCTGGCGCGCTTTTCCGGGATTCTGCGCCAGCGGGTGAAGCTGCTGGCCGGGGCCTTCCGTGAGGCCATCGAGGCGAACCAGTACCAGGGCGGTTATACGCCGGTGTACCCGATCAAGGTGAACCAGCAGCGCCGGGTTGTGCACGAGATCCTGCGGGCCCGTGAAGATGGCGAGCGTATCGGCCTGGAGGCGGGTTCCAAGCCGGAGCTGCTGGCCGTGCTGGCGCTGTCCAACCCGGGCGATACCATCGTCTGTAACGGCTACAAGGATGCGGAATACCTGCGCCTGGCGCTGATGGGTGAGAAGCTGGGCTTTCACGTGCATATCGTGGTGGAGAAGATGTCCGAGCTGCCGGCGCTGCTGTCGCTGGCGGATGAGCTGGGCGTGTCGCCGCGTATCGGCCTGCGGGTGCGGCTGATGAGCATCAGCAAGGGCAACTGGCAGAACACCGGTGGCGAGAAGTCCAAGTTCGGCCTGAGTGCGCCGCAGCTGATGGCGGCCATCGAGCATTGCCGTGCCGCCGGGCGGCTGGACTGCGTGAAGCTGCTGCATTTCCATCTGGGTTCCCAGGTGGCCAATATCCAGGACATCAAGGCGGGCATGCGCGAAGCGGCCCGTTACTACACCGAAATGCGCGCCCTGGGCGCGGCGGTGGAAACCGTGGATGTGGGCGGCGGCCTGGGGGTGGACTATGAAGGTACCCATTCCCGTTCCTACTGCTCCATGAACTACGGGGTGGGCGACTATGCCCGCCATATCGTGCAGACCCTGCAGCAGCAGTGCGCCCAGCACGGTTTGCCGGAGCCCAACATCATTTCCGAATCCGGTCGGGCGCTGACCGCCCACCATGCGGTGCTGTTGGTGAATATCACTGACCAGGAGCAGATGGCGTCGGTGGCGGTGGACGCACCGGCGGCGGACGATGTGGCCGAGCTGCATCAGCTGTGGGAGCTGCAGCAGGCGCTGGCTGGTGAGCCGGGCAATCTGCTGGAGCGCTTCTCGGAAGTGACCGGTGCCTGGCAGGACATTCACCAGCGTTATGTCGCCGGTGACCTGGGCCTGAGCACCCGCGCCCGTGGCGAGCAGCTGTATATCAACTGCCTGCTGGCCCTGCGCGGTCGCCTGAACCCGCTGCGCAAGCAGCAGCGCGAGTTGCTCGACAGCCTCAACGAAACCCTGGCGGACAAGCTGTTCGTCAACTTCTCCGTGTTCCAGTCGGTGCCGGATGTGTGGGGCATCAACCAGGTGTTCCCGGTACTGCCGCTGTCCGGCCTGGACAAGCCCGCCACCCGCCGGGCGGTGATTCAGGACATTACCTGCGATTCCGATGGCCGCATCGACCAGTTCGTGGATGGCGAAGGCGTGGAAGCTACCCTGCCGCTGCCGGAACAGCTCAACGGCCACCTGGGGATTTTCATGGTGGGCGCCTACCAGGAAATCCTCGGCGACATGCACAACCTGTTCGGCGACACGGATTCCGTGGATGTGGACGTGGAAGCCGATGGCGCCATCACCCTGAGCCACGCCATCCAGGGCGATACGGTGAGCACCGTGCTGCGCTACGTGAACTACGATACCGACAAGCTGCTGGCGTCCCTGGAGCAACATTGTCGGCAGGCGCATTTGAGCGACGGCGAGCAGGAAACCTTTATCGGGCTGGTACGCGAGGGCCTGGCCGGGTATACCTATCTGGAGTAGCTACGAGATACGAAGCCGCTGTAGGAGCTATGCTTGCATGGCGAACCGCGTTTACGCGGAATTGCCCGCAGGGCGATCAGATCTTTCAGCGCTCGACAGATTTTATTCATGGCATTGTCAGGCCCTTGAATCTCTGTCGCCTCGCTACGCTCGGTTCGCCATGCAAGCATGGGCTCCTACAGCGGCGTTGTAGCTAGCGGTTAGCAGCTCGTCGCTCACAACTGATTTTTCCAAGCCAGCAAGGAGAGCAATATGCGTTATGAACTCTGTGCCAGCCAGGATATTCCCCAGGGGAAAAGCCGTGCTTTGGAAGCCGGTGAGAAGAAGCTGGTGGTGTATCACCTGAGTGATGGTTTCTATGCCACTCAGGCCCGTTGTACGCATATGTTTGCGTCGCTGGGTAAGGGCAAGATTCTTAAAGACAAGTGTGTGCAGTGTCCGCTGCACCGGGCGCGGTTTGATATCCGTACCGGGGAAGTGAGCGAGTGGGCCAATTTTCCGCCCGGTGTGCAGTTGTTGAATGTGGTGCGTGGCGAGAAAGCCCTGGAGACCTGGCCGGTCACGGAAGAAGACGGCCACCTGTTTGTGGAGATGTAATGGCAGCAAGGACAGAAGCCCAGCAACGGGCAACCCTGGAGCGGCTGGAAAAGTTCAGCCGTTTTACCGACAGCAGCATCGGCATTCCCTTTACCAAATTTCAGATCGGTGCCGAGGCCATTATCGGCCTGGTGCCGCTGGTGGGTGATGCGGCCGGCTTGGTGTTATCCAGCTATGTGCTGATTGAAGCGCAGCGGGCCGGGGCCAGCAAGAGTGTGAAGCTGCGCATGCTGCGTAACATGGGTATCGATTTCCTCGGTGGCCTGTTGCCGGTGGTGGGCGATGCCTTCGATGCCATCTACAAGGCCAATACCCGCAACACCAAGCTGCTGAAGAATTACCTGGAAAAGCAGCTCGAAGTGGAGCCGCCCCCGCCACCATTCCCCTGGAAGACCCTGATCGGGTTGTCGATCCTGTTTGCCGTTGTCACCGGTGGGCTGACGCTGATTTTCTGAAGCGTGAGCTCCCTCTTGTTGTTGGAGCCTTGCTCGCAAGGCGAAGGCCCGATGAAACGAAAACCTTCGCCTTGCGAGCAAGGCTCCAACGGTTGTGGCGGGGAGGGGAGAAGAGCGCTCAATGCATCGCCTGCCCGAGTTTATCGAGATAATGGCGCAGCCCACTGTGCAGCGGTTCGTCCAGCTGTTCGCTTTGTGCCTGCATGTCATTGAGCCACTGGCCCTGATGGTCGCTGTGATGCCACTGGTGGTAGCAGTACACCTGTAGCAGAAAGCTTTGCAGGAAGGCGGGTTTTTCCAGGTCGCTGTCGTTGGCCAGGGGGATGCGCGGGAACAGTTCGTGGAGCTTGCGGGCGAAGGCGCCGGAGGCCATGCCGATCTGTTGACCGCCGGCGTTATGCACCGGGGTGCTCAGGTGGCCACAGCTGGGGGAGCGGGCTTTGAGCACGAAGCCGCTGAGGGGTTCAGTCATGCCGGCGGCCACGTCTTCCAGTGCTTCGGTGACATCCTGCTGCGGGTTTTCCACGCCTTTGACGCGCAGGGCATCGTCCACCTGTACGACCTGAATCGGTGGGCGCGGGACCGGCAGGCCGATGGCCACTTCCGGGCAGGTGTCGCGAAAACGTAGCAGGGGGCCGAGCTGATGCACCAGGATGGCGTTATGTTTGTGGTCGCCGTCGTAGCGGACCTTCTGGCCGAGCAGGCAGGCGCTGACGCCCACTACCGGTTTCTGCCACTCATGCTGTGGCAGGGTGAAGCCCATCTTTTCCAGCAAATCCGTTAGCATGGAACACCTCCCTTCTTCCCCGATAAAGGTGACCGAACATGCAGGGCGTTTTTCTCGACACCGATACCCTCAATCCCGACGAGATGGACTTCTCCGCCCTGGAAGCGTTGATGCCCTGGACCTTTCATCCGCTGACCCGCCCGCAAGATCGGCTGGCGCGTCTGGACGGTGCCCAGGTGGTCATCACCAACAAGGTGGTGCTGGATGCCGCCACCCTGAAAGCCTGCCCGTCCCTCAAGCTTATCTGCATTTGTGCCACCGGTACCAATAATGTGGATCTGGACGCGGCCCGGGAGCTGGGCATCACGGTGTGTAATGTGAGCGGCTATGCGCGGGCCTCGGTGGCCCAGCACACCCTGACCATGATGCTGTCCCTGGCCACCCGCTGGCATCTTTACCATCGGGATGTGAAGGCCGGGGCCTGGAGCCGGGCGGAGCAGTTCTGCCTGCTCGATCACCCGATCATGGAACTGGCCGGCAAGACCCTGGGGCTGATCGGCCACGGGGATCTGGGCCGGGAAGTGGCACGACTGGCCGAGGCGCTGGGCATGCAGGTACTGGTGGCGGAATCCTTCCAGCGCCACGGTGGCCAATCCGGGCGGGTGGCGTTGGCGGAACTGTTACCGCAGGCGGATGTGCTCAGCCTGCATTGCCCGCTGACGCTGCAGACCGACAAGCTGGTGAATGCGTCGTTTATCGCGCAGATGAAACCGGGTGCGCTGCTGATCAACACTGCCCGGGGCGGCCTTATCGATGAACCGGCTCTGGCCGAGGCGTTGCGTAGCGGCCATCTCGGCGGCGCCGGCCTGGACGTACTCAGCAGCGAGCCGCCCCCGGCAGATCATCCCCTGCTGGCCAACGATATCCCCAACCTGATCATTACCCCGCACAACGCCTGGGGCACCCGGGAATGCCGGCAGCGATTGCTGGACGGGGTAGTGGAAAATATCCGTCAGTGGCAGGCGGGCAGTGCTATCAACGTGGTTAATTGAAGGTTGTTGTAGGAGCTATGCTTGTCCCCAAGGGGATCTGCGACATGCGAACCTGCTCGCGATTGCGGTTATTCGCATGTCGCAGATCCCCTGAGGGGCAAGCATAGCTCCTACGGTAATGATTCAACCTTTCTTTTTAAGCTGGCTGGCCAGCAGTTTGTCCATGCCCCGAAACAACGGCTGCGGTAGTTTCGTAGCCGGGCCGGGGAGGGCGGCGAGCAGGACGCTGCCCAGTTTGCCCATGGGGCGGGCGATACGGGTCGGGCGTTTTTCGCAGGCTTCAACGATCCAGCCGGCGGCTTTTTTCACGTGCATCATCGGCATGTATTTGTAGATGTCGGTGCGCGATGACATGGGCGTGCGCACCATGGGGAAGTACACCACCGTGGTGCTGATGCCCTGGTGGCCCATCTCGGCCTGCAGAGAGCGGGTGAAGGATTCCAGGGCGCTCTTGCTGGCCAGGTAGGCGGAAAATAGGGGGATGGGCACCTGGGTGGAAAGGCTGGAAATATTCACCACATGGCCATGGCCCTGGTCGAGAAAACGCGGCAGCAGTTTCAGGGTCATGGCCACGGCGCCGATGTAGTTCAACTGCACGGTGCGTTGATAATCGTGCAGGCGATCCAGCGACTGCTCAATGGGGCGGCGGATGGAATGGGCTGCATTGTTCACCAGCGCATCGATACGCGGCTGCTCGGCGAGAATCCGAGCGGCGCAGGCCTCGATGGCCACGTTGTCGCTCAAGTCGCAGGGGTAGATAAAGGCGCAGCCGCCGTCGGCTTCGATGAGTTCCTGGACTTCCCGCAGCTGCTCTTCCCGCCTCGCTACCAGACACACGGTGGCGCCCCGGCGCGCCATGATTTTCGCTGCCTCGGCACCGATGCCACTGGAGGCGCCGGTCAGTACGATGGTCTGTCCTTTCAGTTTCATGATTCAACCTTTCTACTCGTCTGGGCGAGGATTGTCCTGTTCGGCCTGTGGCATGCAATCTCACAGGCTCTACTCTAGGCCTTGATACGCCATATTCAGGCTTCAGGGCTGCCGTGGAATCGCGGATGCAGGTCTATGTTATCTCGTTATTAACCGATAAAGCTGGAGATGTGTCGGTATGAATATCCTGATCGTTGGGGCAGGGGCAGTGGGATTAGTGTACGGCCATTGTTTTCAGCAGGCCGGTCATAGTGTGACGTTTTTTATCAAGGAAAAGCACCGGGCAACATTGAATCAGGGGGTGACGCTTGTCCGCAAGAGACGTTTATGGCGTGACAATGTGAGCCAATTCAGTGATTTTTCCCTGATTTCAGACTGGCAGGCGGTAGGAAAGCAGCAGTGGGATCAGGTGTTGCTGGCGATTCCTTCGGATGCGCTGCGGCAGCTACCTTTCGATTCCATTTACCGGGCTATCTGTGATGCAACGCTGGTCATGCTGCAACCCAGTGAGGAGGATTCCCGGTTACTGTTGCGGTTCTGGCCAGCATCACAAGTCGTCAGGGGGATGATCAATCTGATCAGCTATTACCATCCCTTGCCGGGGGAGACGCCAGTGGCATCCGCCACGCCCCTGTCGATAGCCTGGTTTTTGCCTCCGACTGCCATGCCGCTATCGGGTGACAAGGCACGGCTCGACGATGTCTTGTCGCTGTTCAACGGAAGCGGTATTTACAGCAAGAGCGTTGCGAATGCACTGGCCAGTTCCCGCTTCCCCAATGCTGTGTTGATGACGTTTTTGTGTGCTCTTGATGCCAGCGACTGGCGTTTTGCACAGCTCCGGAGTGACCGGACGTTGCTGGCGTTACTGGTGGCCGCACAAAAGGACTTGCTCGAGGCGCTGGCGGCCAATGAAGCGCCACAGGAACAGAAAGCCATGAAGCGTGCGGCGGGCCTTCTCGGTTACTGGCCTTATCGCATGATTTTGGGGCTGGCGCCATTAGCGTTGCCCTTTTCTCTGGAGGCTTATTTGCGCGAACATTTTACCAAGGTTCGCTCCCAGACGGATCTCTATGTACAAGACTTCAGGCGCCACTGCGATAGTGTCCATCTGGCACAGTTGCATCAGCGGGCGTTTGTCGACATACAGACAGTGAGTTGATTATGTGGTTTCAGACAACTATCAGCCTGGCGGCTCGAAAGCGGGGCTGCCATCTGGTAACACGAGATATAATCGATGGTCTGCCAGGACTGGCCGATGTGAAGGTGGGCTTGCTGCATCTGTTTATCCAGCATACCTCCGCGTCGCTGACCATCAACGAAAACGCCGACCCGGATGTGCGTGGCGATCTGGAGCGGCACCTTAATGTGATGGTGCCGGAAAACGCGCCTTATTATGAACACACCCTGGAAGGCCCGGACGACATGCCCGCCCATATCAAGAGCATATTGATCGGTCCGTCACTGAGCCTGCCAATCAGCAATGGCCGACTGGCGCTGGGCACCTGGCAGGGGATTTATCTGTGCGAGCACCGGGATCATGGTGGGGCGAGGCGGGTGGTGGCGACGATTCAGGGGGAGTGATCGGCGGACGTTGTGACAAAGCCATCTACAAGGCCGCTGTAGGAACGTAGCGTAGCGGAGTAACGACCGTAGGTCGGCCCGAAGGGTGAGCGTAGCGAATAACGCCTCTCGAGCCGCGAACCGAGCGTAGCGAGGCGACAAAGATCTCAGCGATAGGCAGCCATATCTAGGAAGACCAG
The DNA here is from genome assembly GCF_047495475.1 of Alcanivorax sp. IL2. Lineage (NCBI taxonomy): Bacteria > Pseudomonadati > Pseudomonadota > Gammaproteobacteria > Oceanospirillales > Alcanivoracaceae > Alcanivorax > Alcanivorax sp. IL2. The sequence continues at coordinate 957,879 of NZ_CP179932.1, forward strand.
TGCCGTCCGGCAAGTCCTGATCGCCCTTTGGGCGATTCCTTGCTTCGCAAGGTTCGCGCCCTGGAAGGGCGCTCCTACAGCGGCTTCGTGGAGAAGTGTGTCAGTACCGAGTTGCGAGAAGCGAACCCCATATTTCAGGTGCTTTCGCGACTCGCTTCTCGTGACTTGTAACTCTATTCAGCGATCCACTGCAGAAACTCCCGGCGTTCTTCCGGGGTGGCCTGTTTCCACTGAGCTTTCAGGGTATCCAGGTAGCTGCCGGTCGGGGCCGGTGCGGGGGCTGCCTGAGTAGCCGGAGCTGAGGCGCTGGTCGCAGGCGCCGGGGCGGCGGCTTGCTGTGGCGCAACGCTTTCGGAGGCGGCGGTGCTCACTTCTTCGCCGGTGATGGGGGCCAGGAAACCACGCTTGAGGATCAGGTTGGATTCCGTGGCCGCGACTTTTTCACCGGTGGTGGTGTTGATGGCCTGGCCGGTAAAGGCGTCTTCCAGGGCGCGGGCCTCTTCCACGTTGGCCGGTTTGTCGTAATCCAGCTGCCATTTCTCGCCAGCCTTGCCATCGACGATGAAGTTGGCCGGGTTGGTTTTCACGATATCGTGGTTGTCCGCATCCAGCTGCCACAGTTCCTTGTAGTAGGCGAGGATCTCGTAGCGACCGGGGGTCAGCTTGAGTTCCTTGAAGTCGGTGGCGAAGAAGGTGTTTACGCCATCCACTTCCTTGCCGTTGATGGTGAACACTTCGATTTCACTGGGCACGCGCACGGTCAGCACCTGGCTGTCGGATTTGGCGGGGCCATCATAGAGCTGGACCACCGGGCTGCGGGCACAGGCGGACAGAAACAGGGCGCAGAGAACGAGAGGTATAAGGCGCAGGGACAGCATGGTATCTCCTTGATTGGCCCACCAGTCTGGCGGGCCGTGGTGACAGTATTGTGACAACTCAGAAGCCCCAGGTGTCGACCCGGGCAGGCGCCACGTTGCGATTCAGGGTGCTCAGGCCGCGGGCACAGCGCACGATCCACCAGATAGTAATCACTACCATCAGCAGCCAGCCGATAAAGGCCAGGGTGGTGATGCCGGCAATGACGCTGTAGAGCAGGCCGATCCAGAAGGTACGGTACTGGAAGCGGAAGTGCTCACGCAGGGGTGGCGGCGCATCCCCGGCGTGCAGGTGGGCAATGATAACCCCGGCAACGGCGGTCAGCCCGCCGGTGATCAGGCCCACCAGGTGTAGTACATAAACCGCCCGGGCCATGCCCAGGGACGATGTCTGGCTCATTGCGGGTCTCCCTTGCTGCGATAGGTTCTCGCCGGGCTGGCAGGTTCGCTGTTGCTGGCATTACAGGTCTGCACACAGGCGTCCTGTGTTTCGAAGGGCACGCTGCCCTTGCAGCCACCCCAGGTAAAGCTCTTGCAGCTGTCGCTTTCCTGATCGTAGTAGTAGCGCTGAAAAGCGGCCTTGCACATGCCGGTTTCCGGTGGCTGGTAACAGGCGTCCGGCAGCGTATTGCCAGCCTCGGTACCGTTCTGGCAGCCGGCCAGCAGGGTGATGAAGATGAGGGGAAATAGCAGTCGCATGGTGTCGTCCTTGTGTCGATCAGCAACGGCCCTGCCAAACCGGCAAGGCCTTTCAATAAGGTGTCACTTTACTCTGTCGGGGGTGTGCTAGTCAGCCCGGCAGTGTTTCTGGTCTTTGGGCAGGGTGTCGCCGCGCAGGCGAATCACGGTTTTCTGTAGCAGCAGGTTGTTGGGCAGGGTGTAGCGGTGGCCCAGCTCGTCCTGCACGGTGATGAAGATCAACCCCATGTAGCGGATCTGCCCGGTGACCGTGTTGTCGCCATCCAGCAGGCGGATACGGTCGCCCACCCGGTAGGGGGCGCTGAAGAACAGGATGATCGCCGCGGTGGTGTTGCTGAGCATGGACCAGCTGGCAAACAGGGCCACACCCAGCAGGGCCATCATCGACGTGGCGAAGACCATCAGCCCACTGCCGTTCAGGCCCCAGAGGATGCCGATGGACAACAGCGCCAGGACCACGCAGGCGCTGTTGATCACCACTGCCGTCTGGAAGATACGTGCCCGGCTGAAATCACGACGGCGGCCCAGGCGCCGGGTGGCACCCCGCAGTAATACGGACAATAGCCAGGCCACCAGGATAACGGCAACCGTGAGGCTCCATTTCATTGCGCTGGATTCCATCTCTGCCTCAACCGTGCTTGCCGGAAACGAAGGGATTGTTGGCCCGCTCGTGACCGATAGTGGACATGGGGCCGTGGCCGGGAATGAAGGATACATCGTCATCCAGGGTCAGCAACTTGTCCTTGATGGCCTGGACCAGGGTGTCGAAATCGCCCTTGGGGAAATCCGTGCGACCGATGGAACCGTTGAACAGCACATCGCCGACCACCACCAGTTTGCTTTCCGGCTGGTAGAACACCACGTGCCCCGGGGTGTGGCCCGGGCAGTGACGTACCTGGAGACGGGTTTCGCCCACGGTGACGGTGTCGCCTTCCTCGAGCCAGCGGGTCGGGGTGAACGGGCGCGAAGCGGGAAAGCCCATCATCTGCGCCTGCTGGGGCAGCATGTCGATCCAGAACTGGTCGTCGGTGTGTGGCCCTTCGATGGGCAGGTCCAGTTTTTCTGCCAGCTCGGCCACGGCGCCGATGTGGTCCAGGTGGGCGTGGGTGACGAGAATCTTTTCCGGCGTGCCGCCGACCTGCTGCAGGGCTTCCAGAATCTTGTCCAGGTCCCCGCCAGGATCGACGATGGCCACCTTCTCGGTGGTGTCGCATTTCAGGAAGGAGCAGTTTTGCTGGAAGGGCGTGACCGGCAGGATGGCGTACTTCATGGCTGTCTATCGGGTAAAAAATGTGCCCGCAGTATAGCCGCAAACCGGAATCCGGTTCATTCCCTGCAAAGCGTAAATAATGGCAAATTCCGACGTGCTGCCGCGGCGGGGGACGGAGGCGGTGCTATTTTAGCGCCTTTATCTATCTCGCAAAGGAAAGGGAACCATGGAAATGGAACAGGTGCAGCCTTATCTGGATAAGGCTATCGAGCTTGGCATGGGCTACCTGCCCAAGGTGGTGCTGGCCATCATTACCCTGATAGTGGGGTTCTGGATCATCGGGCGGATCACCAAGGGACTGAACCGGGTGCTGGGGCACAAGGCGGTGGACGATACCCTGCAGAAGTTCATGACCAGTTTCGTGGAGGTGCTGCTGAAGTTGCTGCTGCTGGTGGCAGTGGCCGGCATGGTTGGCGTGCAGACCACTTCCTTTATCGCCATGCTGGGTGCTATCGGTCTGGCGGTGGGCCTTGCCCTGCAGGGTAGCCTGGGCAACTTTGCCGGCGGTGTGTTGATCCTGTTTTTCAAACCGTATCGGCTGGGGGATATCATCGACGCCCAGGGGCATATGGGCAGGGTCCACGACATTCAGATTTTTAACACTATTCTGATTACCTATGACAATCAGCGGGTGGTGATTCCCAACGGTCCCATGTCTAACGGTTGCATCAAGAATGTCTTTTGCGAACCGCAGCGGCGGGTGGATATCGAATTCGGCATCAGCTATGACGACAGCATCGCCGATGCCCGGGTAGCGATACAGTCCGTGATTGATAACGACGACCGTATCCTCAGTGGCGACAAGTTCAACCCCAATATTTTTGTCTCCGCCCACGCCGATAGCAGTATCAATATGCTGACCCGGGTCTGGGTAAATTCCGAGGATTACTGGCCGGTGTATTTCGGCCTGTTCGAGCAGGTCAAACTGGCCTTCGATAAGGCTGGCATTACCATCCCTTATCCGCAGCGGGATGTGCATCTGTATCAGCAGAGCTGAGCTACGAGCTACGCTCGTTGGATGGGGAAGGCTAAAAATTCCCTCAAACTCTTGGATATCTACGAAGCCGCTTGTAGGAGCTATGCTTGCCCCCCAAGGGGGATCTGCGACATGCGAACCGAGCATAGATGGGCGGCAAAGGTAAAGGTCTATCCGCCGTTCTGTCTGGATAGACCTGTCGAGTGTTGAAATACCTGATCGCCCTACGGGCGATTTCCGCGCAAGCGCGGTTCGCCATGCAAGCATAGCTCCTACAGAAAGGCTCACTTGCCAAGGCTCGGATTGCGCCGCCAGCGGCGCTCCCGCAGCGGCGTTGTAGCTAGTGCCTAGCAGCTCGTCGCTGGAGGCGAAGCCGTGCTGCTTTACCGTTTCTCCAATACCACCGGCAAACCATCCTTGGGCATGATCAGCGGCACCTGTTGCACCGGCATTTCGTAGCCCGGTTTCAGGCTGACCTTGTAGCGCTGCAGAAAGTGGAACAGGAAGGTCTTGGTTTGCAGCTCGGCAAAGTTCAGGCCCAGGCACTTGTGGTGGCCACCGCCGAAGGGAATCCACTGGTAAAAGTGTTTTTTGTGCTCGGCGCGTTCGTTGTTGAAACGTTCCGGGTCGAAGGTGTGCGGGTTGCTCCAGTATTCCTCCATGTAATGGGTGAACAGGGGAGAGAGGTTGACCAGGGTGTTGCGCGGCAGGGTGTGGCCCTGGAAGGTCACTTCCTTCACGGTGCGGCGCGGGAAGGCGGTCAGCGGTGGTCGCATGCGCAGGGTTTCGCGGAACACCCAGCCGGTCTTTTCCAGTTTGGCCAGGTCGTCGTAGTCCAGGCTGTCCTTGTCCAAGCTGGCCATTTCTTCGGCCAGCTGATCCTGCCAGTAGGGGTGCTGCGCCAGCAGGTAGATGATGGAACAGAGGGTGCTGGTGGTGGTGTCGTGGGCGGCGAACAGCAGGAAGATCATGTGGTTCATCACGTCCTGATCGCTCAGGCCACCTTCTTCTTCAGCGGCCTTGCACAGCTCGCTGAAGAAATCCGGGGTCTCGCTGGCCCGTTTCTGCGGAATCAGGTCGGTGACGAATTTTTCCAGGTAGCGGCGTCCTGTCATGCCCCGGTGCCAGAGGGTGCCGGGAATCGGCAGGCGCAATACCGCCAGGGAGGCATCGGCGGAGTCGATAAAGGATTTATTTACCTTGTCGGATTCCGGGCCCATGTCCAGGCCGAAGAAAATCTGCGCACCCACATCCAGCAACAGCGCCTTGATATGGTCGAAGAAGCTGAGCGTTTCGCCGGTTTGCCAGGGCTGGATCTGGCTGCTGATATGGGCGTTCATGCGGTCCAGGTAGCTGGCCAGTGCCGGCTTCTTGAATGCCTGCTGCATGATGCGGCGATGAAATTTATGGTCGGCAAAGTCGCGCAGCATGAGCCCGTCGGTGAACAGCTTTTCCAGGAACGGGTTCCAGGCGGCGCGGCTGGAAAATACGTGATCCGGGTCCTTGAGGACAAACTCGTTGGCCTCTGGCCCAAGCAGAGTGACGCCGCGTTGAAACAGCACCGATCCCTTGGAGACCAGACCGTATTTTGCGGCCCGCCGGGTGACCAGCTTGTGGTAGTCCTTGAGGAACTCGATGGTGTCACCCAGTAACGGCGTACCATAATCCCCCGGAATATTGTCCAGTTTGCGTTGTGGCAGGCGCGGCAGACGGGCGGCATCCTGCTGGGCGGTTTCCATGCTGCTGCTCATTGTCAGCTCTCCCGATAAACACGTTGTATAGCGTCAATGTACTGTGAGCATACTGTGGCGAACAGGGGGCTGTTGGCAGCGGTCAATGCGGGATGTGCTGTCCAGCCACCATGGCATGGCTCGTGCTAGCATTGGCGCCATCATCAAGGAGAAATCTATGTCCAAGCCCGCGGCAGCCTTCGAGCCCCTGGCCCTGGCGGTATTGACCGTCAGCGATACCCGTACCCCGGATAACGACACGTCCGGGGACCTGCTGGTCCAGCGTCTGGAGGAAGCCGGCCACCACTTGCAGGCCCGCCAGATCGTCAAGGATGACATCTACCAGCTGCGCAAGGTGGTGTCCGAGTGGATCGCCGACGAGCGTATTCAGGGCATTGTTACCACTGGCGGCACCGGCTTTTCCGGGCGCGACTCCACCCCGGAAGCCCTGGGGGTTTTGTTCGACAAGCACATCGAAGGTTTCGGTGAACTGTTTCGCCAGGTCAGTGTGGAGGATATCGGCTCGTCCACGATTCAGTCCCGTTGCCTGGCCGGGCTGGCCAATCGCACGGTGATCTTCTGCCTGCCCGGTTCCAATAATGCCTGCGCCACCGGCTGGGATCGCATCATCCGCGACCAGCTGGATGCCCGTCATCGCCCCTGCAACTTTGTCGCGCAGATTCGGCGTTGAGAACGATGACAATGATGAAGGATGAAAGGATGCGCCGATGAGTTTGATGCCGGTAGAGGACGCCCTGGCCCGGTTGCTGGACAGCGCCGCGCCGTTTGCCCGTGTGCAGGAGATCGCTCTTGGTGACGCCCGTGGCCAGTACCTGGCCCAGGACGTGGTGTCCCGCGTGGATGTGCCCGCCTTCGATAATGCCGCCGTGGATGGCGTGGCCCTGCGCTATGCAGACCTGGACGAGCCGGGCCTGACCCTGCCCATGCCGCTGCGCGTTGCCGCCGGTGACCCGCCGGGTACCCTGATGCCGGGGCAGGTGGCACGGATCTTCACCGGCGCGCCGGTGCCCGCCGGGGCGGATACCGTTTTGATGCAGGAAGACTGTGAAATTGCTGACGGCCGGGTACGGCTGCCGGCACAGGCGTCGGTCACCGATGGGGAGAATATTCGCCCGGCGGGGCAGGATGCCCGGTTGGATGAGGTGGTGATGCGCGCCGGCCAGCGCCTGACTCCCCAGGCCGCGGGGCTGATTGCGTCGGTGGGGGTGTCACGGGTGCGAGTGTATGCCCCCCGGATATTGGTGCTGACCAGCGGGGATGAATTGCAGGCGCCGGATGAAATGCCCCTGCCCGGCAGGATCTACGACAGCAACGGCCCGCAACTGGAGCAGTTGCTGATACAAAGTGGCTTTGCCGACGTGCGGCGCGAACATCTGCCGGATGACCCGGCTATCATCCAGGCGACCCTTACCCGGGCGCTCACCGATCCTGACCAACGCCCGGACGTGATTATTTCCACCGGCGGCGTGTCCGTGGGCGAAGAGGATCATCTGCGCGCGGTGCTGGAAAAGCAGGGCCAGCTGGATTTCTGGCGCCTGGCGATCAAACCGGGCAAGCCGTTCACCTACGGCAGCGTAGATGGCATTCCGTTTTTTGGTCTGCCCGGCAATCCCTCTGCCGTGCTGGTCTGTTACCTGATGCTGGTGTTGCCCACCTTGCGCCGGGGCTGTGGTGCCGAAAATGTCTTGCCGGCACCGTTCCGGTTGCCGGCGGATTTTTCTGTCAAAAAAGCCGGCAAGCGGCAGGAATATTTACGCGTTCGCTGCGTGCCAAAGGACGGCAATATGATGCTGGAAAAACACCCCAATCAGAGCTCCGGCATGTTGAGCTCTGCGGTGTGGGCGGACGGGCTGGCGGTGGTGCCGGTGGGAGAAACCGTATCGCCGGGAAGCATGCTGGCATACTGGCCGTTCCCGGCGCTTTTGTAAGAAGTAGGGTGGATTAGCTTCAAGCGTAATCCACCAAAAAACGGCAAGCGGTGGATTACGCCTGCGGCTAATCCACCCTACGGTTGGTACATTGACGGAGTAAACGAATGACCCTGGAATCCACCCTGCTGGCGCGAGCCGATTCGACCTGTGAGCTGTGCAGCGCCGGTGAGGCGCTGGCGGTGTATGCGGTGCCGCCGGAAGGGGATGGCACGGCGGCGCAGAGCGCCTTGTTGTGCGAAACCTGCAGTTTTCAGATCGACAATCCCGGCAACGAAGATATCAATCATTGGCGTTGCCTGAACGACAGCATGTGGAGTCAGGAGGCGGCGGTGCAGGTATTGGCCTGGCGTATGCTGACCCGGTTGCGGGCGGAAGGCTGGCCCCAGGATCTGCTGGATATGCTCTACCTGGATGACGAGACCCTGGCCTGGGCCCAGGCCACCGGCGAAGGGCAGAGCGACGAAGAAAAAATCGAGCACCGTGACAGCAACGGTGCCGTGCTGGAGGCCGGAGATAGCGTCACGCTGATCAAGGATCTCAATGTGAAGGGCGCCAACTTCACCGCCAAGCGTGGCACACCGGTGCGCAATATCTCGCTGGTGCAGGATAACCCGGAGCAGATTGAAGGCCGGGTGGAAGGCCAGCGGATTGTCATCCTTACCCAGTTCGTGAAAAAGAATTGATGACACATTCCCTGGTCCTCGGCGGCATCCGTTCCGGCAAGAGTTCGCTGGCGGAACGCTTGGTGTCGGAGCAACCCGACCCGGTGGTTTACGTGGCCACGGCCACCGCCGGCGATGGCGAAATGAGTGAGCGTATTCGTCGCCACCAGCGACGCCGCCCTGCCAGCTGGGGGCTGGTGGAAGAACCGGTGGAGTTGGGCAGCCTGTTGAGCCGCCAGGCCACCCTGTCACCGCCGCCCTGTGTGTTGATTGATTGCATGAGCCTGTGGGTGAGTAATCTGTTGCATGCGGGGGATGTGGTTTTTGTGCGCGAAAAGGAAAATTTCCTGACGGCGTTGGCAGGCTATCCGGGATCGGTGGTGATCGTCAGTAATGAGGTGGGGCTGGGTATTATCGGCATGGACCCGCTCACCCGCCGCTTTGCCGATGAGCTGGGCTGGTTGAATCAGGCGTTGGCGAAAAAATGTGATCGGGTGGTGATGTCGGTGGCGGGGATTGCGCAGACGTTGAAGGGGTAGTCCTGGCCGTAGGAGCTATGCATGTCGCCCCAGGGGATCTGCGACATGCGAACCTCGCGTAGCGAGGCGGTAACGATCAAGGTTTGTCCCTCGTTGTTTCTGAAACCTGTCGAGTGCTGATACCCCTGATCGCCCTACGGTCGATTTCCGCGCAAGCGCGGTTCGCCATGCAAGCATGGGCTCCTACGGCGGCTTCGTAGAATGGCGGCGGGTTAGCTCCCGTGCCTCACCAAACAACGCAAGGTGCCATGCTCGGTGTCATCAATGCGCACCTGCGAGCGGCAGGCGAAGGGGACCTGAAATCCCGCCATGGCCTTGCCCGGGCTCAGCCCCAGTACATGACTCAGCACCATGCGGATCACGCCGCCGTGGCAGACCAGCAAGACCCTCTGACCTTGTAGCGCCTGTTGCCACAGCGCCCAGGCGTCGCCGATACGCTGGTGAAAATCCTGAATGGTTTCGCCATTCACCGGCGGGTGGTTTTCCGCATCGCGCCAGAAGTTGGCCTGGTGATCACCGTACTCTTGCGCCACCTGTTCCCGGGTTTTTCCTTCCCAGTCGCCGAAGCTGATTTCCTTGAAGTCGTGGGCCACGGTGAAGGGAATATGCTGCTGCTCTGACAATTCGGCGGCGAATTCCCGGCAGCGCAACAAGGGCGAGGTGAGGATGTGATCCCACTGATCCCCCGCCTGGATGGCATCGCGCATTTGCTGCCAGCCCAGGTCGCTGAGTGGATCGTCCTTGTGACCGCGGTACATGTGCCCGCCGGCGGGTTCGCCGTGGCGGATCAGATCAAACAGGGTGGTGGTCATGGTCTACTCCGCGTTGTTGACGCCGGCATCGGCAAAAGTCGCCATGCCGTTATGCAGGGCGCAGGCGCTGCGAATTACCGGCACGGCCACCGCCGCGCCGCTGCCTTCCCCCAACCGCATGGACAGGTTGAGAACCGGCTCTGCGTTCAGGGCGTCGAGCAGCCGGGTGTGGCCGGGTTCCCGGGAGTGATGGCCGAACAACAGCCAGTCACGTAGCTCTGGCCGTAACCGTACGGCAGCCAGGGCGGCGACGGTGACAATAAAGCCATCCACCAGCACGGGAATGCCTCGGACGGCGCAGCCGATCATGGCACCGGTGAGCGCCGCAATTTCAAAACCGCCCAGGGACGCGAGGACGGCCAGCGGTTCCCGGTTGTCTCCGTGGCGTGCCAGGGCCCGCTCGATCACGGTGGCTTTATGACTGACGCCATCCGCATCCAGCCCGGTGCCGGGCCCGGCCAGTGTCACCGCCGGCTCGGCCAGTAGTGCACAGGCCACGGCGCTGGCGCTGGTGGTGTTGCCGATACCCATTTCGCCACCGATAAAAAGCTGGGCATTCTGGCCTGCGGCGCGTTGGGCGGCACGATCACCGGCGGCCAGGGCCTGCTCCAGTTGTGCCGACGACATGGCCGCCTCGCAGGCCAGATTGGCGGTGCCGGCGGCGATGCTGTCATCAATCACGCCGTCGGTGACAGGCGCCGGGGTGGCGGTACCCAGGTTGATCACGTCCAGCCGGGCCTGAAGATGCCGGGTCATGACACTGATGGCAGCCCCGCCGGCCACGAAGTTGGCAATCATCTGCCCGGTAACCGCCTGGGGGAAGGCGGAGATGTCTTCCGCGCAGACGCCGTGATCGGCGGCAAACACCGCAATGCTGATGCGGTCGGCACCCGGTGTGTCTGTGTGCTGCAGTGCAGCCAGATCCACCGCCAGTGCTTCCAGACGACCCAGCGAGCCGGCGGGTTTGGTGAGCTGGCCTTGTCGGGACAGGGCAGTTTGACGGTGCGTCTGACTGGGCGAAGGAATCGCTGTTTGCCAAGGGAAAGGCTGGGGCACGGAACACTCCCGAAAAGGACAGGGGCCGGAAAGCGGCAAATCCTCTGCCCCTGGTCCGAAGCTGTCAAGTAAAGCTCTTGGCAGCCTCCGGAGCTGATCGCCTCCGTTGGAGCCATGCCTGCATGGCATTTATTAGTGGTGCTCAACTTCTCCTGAATTTTCCTCAAGCAACACGTATCCGTTTGCTTATTGCCGCCGCCGTTGGTAATTTCGCGCCACCTTCCGGTGCCCGCCTGTTCACACACAGACGGGTTAAACGGGAAGTCGGTGTGCTTTGCCATCTCCGCAAAGTCAGTCCGACGCTGCCCCCGCAACGGTGATTGAGTCAATCGCGTTTCGTAGTGCCACTGTGCCAAAGCCCGAAAGGGTGCATGGGAAGGCGAACGCGCTGAGGTATTCCACCTCGCTCATCAGCCCGGAGACCGGCCAGAAGGTGAAACTTGGCGTCGCGGTGGGCGATGGCGGGGTGTAACGGTGCCGTCCGGTGCCGGTTATCCCTGTTGTGTCGCCGCGGCTGAATCCAGGCCGTGCGGGTGGGCACGGCAACAGGGGATCTCCTTCATGTCTTTGCGTTTTTTGGTGGCACCTGCCGCTCTGTCCTTGTCTGTCTTGCCGTCGGTGGTTCAGGCCGATACATCCTCATCACAACAGGTCGCCATGCTGGATCCGGTGGTGGTAACCCCAGCCCTGGTGAGCCGAACCACGGAGGCGTCGCTGTCGTCTGTCACGGTGGTAGACGAGCAGCAACTTCGCGATCAGCAGCCGGTGGACATAGCCGATATTCTGCGTGGCCAGCCCGGTGTGGATACCACCAGTAATGGTTCTTTCGGCAAGATTGCCAGCGTCTTCGTGCGGGGGGCATCCAGTGATGCGACCCTGCTGCTGGTGGACGGGGTGAGGTTGCGGTCCGCCACCGCCGGGAGTCCGGCCTGGCAATATCTGCCACCGGCCATGCTGGAGCGGGTAGAAGTGGTTCGTGGCCCTCGCGGTTCCCTGTACGGTGCTGATGCGGTGGGCGGTGTGGTGCAGCTCTTTACTCGCGATGATGGCAGCTGGCTGGATTTTGGTGCAGGCAGTTTCGGCACCATGAATGCCGGTGCCGGCGTTTCCGGTGAACAGGGAGGCACCCGTTATAGCCTGGGTATCAATCGTTTCCGCACCAATGGCATCGAGCTGCGCGAAAACAGTGAAGAGCGCGGCTACGACAACACCGCCGGCATCGCCAAAATCAGCCACCGCTTTGGCGACCGTGGTGAAATCGGTGTGTTCGGTTTTCATACCCAGGGCAATACGGAATTTGAAGGCAGCACGCCGGCAGACGACCGAAATATCGACTACGCGCTGGAGGTGGCTGGGTTGAAAGGTGAGGTAATGCTCACCGATGGCTGGCAGACCAAGGTGCTGATCAGTCAGGCCAAGGACGAAAGCGAAGACTTTGCCAATGATGTCAGTAACGGGGTTTTCGATACCCGCACCCGTACCGTCAATTGGCAGAATGTGTTCGCGGCCGGGGCCCATCAGTTTGTGCTGGGTGGCGAATACCTGCGTGACGAGATCACTAGCAGCAACGAGTACGATGTGACCGACCGGGACAACAAGGCCGCTTTCAGTCAGGCTTTGTTGCACTTTGGCGCGCTGGATCTGCAAGGCAGCCTGCGCCATGACGATAACGATGCCTACGGCAGCAAGGTGACCGGCGCTGCGGCCCTGGGCTACAAGCTGGATACGGTTCACCGGGTACGGGTGAGCTATGGCACGGCCTTCAAGGCACCCACCTTCAACGATCTTTATTTCCCGGATTCTCCGCCCTTTTTCTTCAGTAACCCGAACCTGAAACCCGAGTCCTCGGAAACCGGTGAGCTGGGTGTTCGCGCACAGTACCAACACTGGTTCTGGGATGCGGCGGTATACCGCACCAATATTGATGACCTGATCGCCTACGATGGCAGCAAGGGCTCCTCGTTCAATGTGAACAAGGCCCGTATCGAGGGGGCTGAGCTAGCCCTGGGCATGGACTGGCAGGAGTGGCAGGTGCGGGTGGCTTTCTCCGCCCTGAAACCGGAAGACCGGGATACCGACACCCTGATTGCCCGTCGTGCCCAGCGACTGGGCCGGGTGGATGTGGATCGCCGCATCGGCACGGTGACTCTGGGTGGCACCGCCAGTTTCCAGGGGCACCGTTACAATGACGCCGCCAACACCCAGCGGCTTTCCGGTTTTGGTCTGCTGGATCTGCGTGCCGGCTGGCAGTTCGCGCCCAACTGGTCCACCCGTTTGACGATGAAGAACGTGCTCGACAAGGAATATGCCACCGCGAAGAACTTCAGCGGCTGGAACTATCTCAACGCCGGGCGTTCCGTAATGGTAAGCCTGCGTTACGATGTGCAGTAACTGAAACACGGAGTCCGCCATGCCCCCAGCCCGTCTGTTATCGCGTTGTCTTCCCCTTTTGGCAACCATGCTGTGTCTGGGGAGCGGGCCGGCCCGGGCACAGGTCTGTGTCACCGACGATGCAGATCGGCAGGTCTGCCTGGAGCAGCCGGCCAACCGCATCATTGCCTTGTCCCCCGGTGCCACCGAGCTGCTGTTCGCTGCCGGTGCCGGCGAGCAGGTGGTGGGGGCGGTGAGCTTCAGTGACTATCCGCCGGCGGCGGAAAAACTGCCGCGGGTGGGGAGCTACAAGCGGCTGGATCTGGAAGCGGTGCTGGCGCTGAAGCCGGATCTGATCATCGCCTGGCGCAGTGGTAATCCCATGGAACAAGTGGAGCGCCTGCAGGCCATGGGCGTGCCGGTGTACCACAGCGAGCCGCGCCGTTTTGACGACATCAGCACTACCCTGGAACGCCTGGCGGTGCTGGCCGGTACCGAGGCGGTGGGGCAGGGGGCGGCCGATGCCCTGCGCAGTGGCATGGATTCCCTGCGCCAGCGCTATGCGGAGGCGGCACCGGTGACGGTGTTCTATCAGGTCTGGGAAGAGCCGCTGATGACCGTGAATAACGACCACCTGATCAGCGAGGCGATCGAGATCTGCGGTGGCGTCAATGTGTTCGGGGAGCTGGCATCTCTGGCGCCCAAGATTAGCCGCGAGGCGGTGCTCGCCAAGGACCCGGAGGTGATCATCGCCGGTGGCATGGGCGAGGATGATCCGGCCTGGCTGGATCCCTGGAAACAGTTCTCTTCCCTGCGTGCGGTGCAGCAGGACAACCTGTTCTTTGTGGCGCCGTCCATCTTGCAGCGGCCCACTCCGCAAATGCTGGCCGGTACCCGCACCCTGTGCAGCCACCTCGACACCGTGCGCGCCCGTGATTAGTGCCCGATCCGTCTCGTCCCTGCTGATGCTGGCGGCACTGGGTGCGATGGCCCTGTTGGTGGCGGTGACGGTGGGCAGTGTTTCCATGACCCTGTCCGAGTTGTGGCTGGCCATCGGCGGTGGCGGCGATCCCTTGTTCCGTGAATTGGTGTTTTCCCTGCGATTACCGCGTGCGCTGGCGGCGTTTGCCACCGGTGGCTTGCTGGCATTGGCTGGCGCCCTGATGCAGGTGCTGTTGCGCAATCCGCTGGCCGATCCCTATGTGCTGGGTATTTCCGGTGGGGCGGCGGTGGGGGCGTTGGCGTCCATGCTGCTGGGCCTGGGGACGGCGATGGTGTCCGGCTCTGCCTTTGCCGGTGCCCTGCTGTCCACTCTGCTGGTCTTTGGCCTGGCCCAGGGGCGAGGCAGCTGGACGCCCACACGCCTGCTGTTGACCGGCGTGGTTATCGCCGCCGGCTGGGGAGCGGTGATTACCTTCATGCTGTCGCTGAGCCCGGCGGACCGCTTGCCCGGCATGCTCTACTGGTTGATGGGCGACCTGAGTTACGCCCGCTCGCCGTGGCTGGCCTGGCTGGTGTTGATCCCGGTGCTGATTGTCACGTTGCCGCTGGGACGCAGCCTCAATGTGCTGGCCCGGGGGCCGTTGCAGGCAGCGGCCCTGGGGGTAGCAGTGAAACCGCTGGCCTGGCTGGTCTATGGGCTGGCCAGCCTGCTGACGGCGGTAGCGGTGACCACCGCCGGCAGTGTGGGTTTTGTGGGGCTGATCGTGCCGCACATGTTGCGGCTGGTGCTGGGTAATGATCAGCGCATCATTCTGCCGGCCAGTGTCATGGCCGGCGGCGCCTTGTTGACCATCGCCGATACCCTGGCGCGAACCTTGATGGCGCCGGAGCAGTTGCCGGTGGGCGTGATCACGGCGCTGCTCGGAGTGCCTACCTTCCTGTTTCTGCTGTATCGGAGTCGGTAATGGCGATTCTCGAAGCCAGCAATCTGGTGGTGGATATTCCCGGCCGTGCGGCAGGTCAGCCGTTTTCCGCGCGGATCTTGCCGGGCCAGCGCTGGGGCGTGCTCGGCCCCAACGGCGCGGGCAAGTCCACCCTGCTGCATACCCTGGCGGGGTTAAGGCCGCCGCGCAGTGGTCAGGTGTTGCTGGATGGTGACTGCCTGACTCAGCTGCGCCGCCGGCAACTGGCGCAAAAACTGGCGGTGGTGTTTCAGGAACGTCAGGACAGTTTTCCGGCCACAGTGCAGGAAACCGTACTGATTGGCCGTCATCCCTTTCTTTCTCCCTGGCAGCGGGAAAGTGGCAGCGATCTGCGTCTGGCCAACCAGGCCATGGATGCCCTGTCCCTGCGTCTGCTCAGCGAGCGACTGGTCAGTACCCTGTCCGGTGGCGAGCGCCAGCGGGTGGCCATCGCCACGGCCCTGACCCAGCAGCCGGCCATCTGGCTGGCAGACGAGCCCACCAATCATCTGGATCTGCATCATCAGGTAGCGGTGATGGAGTTGTTGCATCGCCAGGCGGAGCAGGGCGCGGCAGTGTTTATGTGCCTGCATGATCTGAATCTGGCTGCGCGCTGGTGTGATCACCTGCTGCTGCTCTATCCCGATGGCGAACTGTGTTTCGGCCCTGCCGAGACCATGTTGGTGCCGGAGGCGCTGGAGCGGCTTTATGACCAGAAACTCAGTGTGGGACAGATCAATGGTGTGCCGGTGTTTGTGCCGGGATGAGAGTAGTTAATAGTTAACAGTGAATAGTTAATAGCGACAGTCAAAAGCGTTGAGAAAGAACCAAAAAATGGAAAACAGTATGAAACCCGATCCGAAAAGTCCTGAGCGTCATGCCTGGCGGATGGAAAAGAAACAACAAATCATGCGTGAGCGTATTGCCAATGCTGACAAGGATCAGGGCATCCTGTTGGTGCTCACCGGTCCCGGCAAGGGCAAGAGCAGTTCCGGTTTCGGTATGCTGGCCCGGGCCCTGGGTCATGGTATGAAGGTGGGGGTGGTGCAGTTTATCAAGGGGGCGTTCAGCACCGGTGAGGAAGCCTTTTTCCGTGACCTGCCCAACGTGGATTATCACGTCATGGGTGAGGGTTACACCTGGGACACCCAGGACCGGGAAAAGGATGTGGCCGCTGCCAGTGCCGCCTGGGAAATCGCAAAAAAAATGCTGCAGGACGACAGCTACCACATGGTGTTGCTGGATGAACTGAACATTGCGTTGCGTTATGACTATCTGGACCGGGATACCGTGCTCGACGATCTGCAAAACCGTCCCGCCATGCAGCACGCGATTGTCACCGGTCGCTATGCGCCGAAAGAGCTGATCGAGCTGGCTGATACGGTCACCGAGATGAAGGTGGTGAAGCATGCGTTCGAGGATCTTGGAGTAAAGGCGCAGAAGGGCGTGGAGCTTTAGTTAATAGTTAACAGTGAATAGTTAATAGCGAAAACAAAGCGATGGCTGGTCGTTCGTCGATAACACTGATGGTTCAGGGCTGTACCTCGGATGCTGGGAAAAGCACCGTGGTGGCGGCGTTGTGTCGGTGGTTTGCGCGGCGGGGGTATTCGGTGGCGCCGTTCAAGCCGCAGAACATGGCGTTGAACAGTGCAGTGACCGTGGACGGCGGGGAGATCGGGCGGTCTACCGCGTTGCAGGCGTTGGCCTGCGGGATTGAACCGCACAGTGATATGAACCCGGTGTTGCTCAAACCGCAGACTGACCTGGGCGCCCAGGTGATTATCCGTGGTCAGGTACTGGGGAATATGCAGGCGCTGGATTATCACGCCTACAAGAAAACCGCCCGCGAGGCGGTGCTGGCGGCCTGGCAGGATTTGTCTGCCCGTTATGATGTGATCATTGCTGAAGGCGCCGGTAGCCCGGCGGAAATCAATCTGCGTGACAACGATATCGCCAATATGGGCTTTGCCGAAATGGTGGATTGCCCGGTGATTCTGGTGGCGGATATTGATCGCGGCGGCGTCTTTGCCCATCTCACCGGCACCCTGGATCTTCTTTCCAAAACCGAACAGCAACGCACCCTAGGGTTTATCATCAACCGTTTTCGGGGTGATTTGTCGTTATTGCAGGGCGGGCTGGACTGGCTGGAAGATCGCACCGGCAAACCGGTGTTCGGGGTGCTGCCTTACCTGCATGGTTTGACCCTGGATGCGGAGGACGCGGTGGCCGAGCAGGGTGACCATGACCGTGATGCGCTCAAGGTGGTCGTGCCGCTGCTGCCGCGTATGAGCAATCACAATGATTTCGATCCGCTGCGATTGCATCCACAGGTGGATCTGCGTTTTGTGAAAATGGGAGAGGCCTGGCCGGCGGCGGATCTGGTAATCCTGCCCGGCAGCAAGGCGACTCGCGCTGACCTGGCATTCTTGCGTGAGCAGGGCTGGGACACACAGATCGAAAAACATCTGCGTTATGGCGGCAAGGTGCTGGGTATCTGCGGGGGCTTTCAGATGCTGGGTGAACGGATCGATGATCCTGACGGTCTGGAAAGCGATGCCGGCAGCAGCCCTGGTCTTGGCTGGTTACCCATGAGTACCCGGCTGATTGCCGGCAAGCAGTTGCGCAATGTGCAGGGGGTTTTCCTGCCAACCCAGACCGCCATCCACGGTTACGAAATTCACAATGGCATCAGCGAAGGCCCGGCCCTGTCGCGGCCCATGCTGAAACTGGGTGTCCGTGACGAAGGCGCCATCAGCGACGATGGCCAGATCATGGGCTGTTACCTGCACGGCCTGTTCGACAGCGCCGAGGCGGGCAATGCCATCCTGCAGTGGGCGGGACTGCGCAGTGAGCGGGCGGTGGATTACGATGCCCATCGGCAGAAGGATCTGGATAGGCTGGCAGATATGATCGATCAGCATCTGGATACGGAAAAACTGCTCTCCGCTTTGTAAAGCTGGCCTGCTAGAGTGTTTTTCTTTCTAAACAAAGGGAGAAAACCATGCACAAGGATGATGCTCACGCTGGCCAGGCGGTGTACAGCCCTTTTGTGCTTACCCTCTATGATCTGGGCGTACTCGGCCTGTCCTGCCGCTGGTTATGGTGCTGTCCGGCGTCCACCCTGCTGGCGTACTACCAGCAACACATCAGCGACAACCATCTGGATGTGGGCGTGGGCAGTGGCTACTTTCTGGACAAGGCGCGTTTCCCCTCTCCGAGTCCGCGGGTGGCACTGATGGATCTGAACCCGAATAGCCTCGACTATTGCGCTCAGCGCATTAGTCGCTATCAGCCGGAAACGCTGCAACGTAATGTGCTGGAACCCATCGACTACCAGGGCGGCAAATTCGATTCGCTCGGCATGAACCTGCTGTTGCATTGCCTGCCTGGAACCATGGTGGAGAAAGCGCGCGCGTTTGATCACCTGCTGCCGTTGCTGACTCCCGGTGCCCGGGTGTTTGGTGCCACGATTCTGCAGGGCGACGTGCCCCGTAATGTTGCCGCCAGAGGGTTGATGAAGGTGTATAACCGCAAGGGCATCTTTTCCAATCAGAATGATTCGCTGGCCAGTCTGAAGCAGGCACTGGAAAGCCGGTTGGAGCAGGTGGAGGTTCAGGTGGAAGGGTGCATGGCACTGTTTTCAGGGATCAGGCCTTGAGGCACTTGATGTGAGGTTTTGCAGAATGAAGAAAGGGCCGGGGGAAACCCGGCCCGAGTAACATTACTCCATGGGGTTGACGCATTCCGCCCGTGACGGCTCCAGCTTGCAACGCACCTTTCTGAGCAGGCCCATCATCGACTTGTCGTAGACGCCATCCTGGGTCAGAGCAATTCGCGCTTCGCGCATCATTTCATCGTAACGCAGCTTGTCGGCATCGGGGATGCGCACCCACCACTTGTCTTCCACTTCACTGCTGGCGTTATCAATCATGCGCATGGCGCGATCAAATTGACCAAACATAAATTCCCGGGACTGCTGGGCATAGCCGGCAGGAAACTTGTCTTTCTTCAGGATGATCTGGGCGCTGAGCTGACCCAGCACGTAGTCCAGAATGCCGCCATCCGGCGCCATGCCCTTGTACAGTTCCAGGGCAGAGAAGCCCATGATGGGTGCGAAGCAGATATCCACGGAATCATTGTTGAAGCGAGTAGAGAAATTGGTGATGTCGGACATCACCGGCGACATTCCCACCCGGGATGCCATGCTTGCCTGGGCACTGTCATATTCCAGAACAGCAATGGATTTACCGGAGAGTTCTTCAACGGTATCGATTTCCTGATCTTTCAGAAAAAGAAAGGCGGCGCCCATGGGAACGACACCGCCCACTTCATAGGGGCCGGAAACCAGTTGCTTCTTGATGGACGGGGCGTCGCTGGCAATAACGGAAATGACCGTTCTCATGGCTTCATAGCTGGGAATGGCGCCGATGGAATCCATGCTGCCGGTGAAGCTATTGAACTGGCGGCCGCGGATACCGGTAAGAACGGCGGCGTCACATTGCCCGGCTTTCAGATCTTCGGCAGCAATCTTTTCATCGGTGAAGGGTTTCAGTTCCACATCCACGCCCCATGCAACGGCGGCGGTCTTGTAGTCCTTCATGATGTTATAGATGTCGCCGTTGGCGCCGATGATGTCGAAAACACAGAATTTTCGTTTTTCCAGCGCATGAGCGGAAAAGGAAATACTCGAAAGCAAAGCAGAAAGAATTAGTATCGTTATGTAGCGCATGACGCTCTCCCGTGAAACACAGAAATATCAAAGAGCATCGATCCTATTTGGGCGCTGAGTATACATTCAATATGGCTTTACAAAATTGTGCACAATCCACAACAAGAAGCTGAAGTAAGTTCGGGTTGAAAGCCAGTTTGATAAAAAAGAAGGGAGAAAACGGTGTAATTTTCACCTGGTTTTCACTGTCAGGCGAGTTTTTGGGGAGGCCCTGAAGAGCAAGGGGCAATAAAAAAGGCGCCAGAGGCGCCTTTTTTTCGGGAGGTAAAGACCTTAGTGGTCGTGACCTTCCGGGCCGTGTACGTGGCCGTGTTCTTTTTCTTCGTCGGAGGCTTCACGCACTTCGGTGACTTCCACGGCGAAGTTCAGGGTTTCACCTGCCAGCGGGTGGTTGCCATCAACGGTCACTTCCTCACCTTCCACAGCGGTGATGGTGAAGATACGCGGACCGGCTTCAGTCTGAGCCTGGAACTGCATGCCCGGCTGCAGATTTTCTTCGTTGCCTTCAAAGGCGGTTTTCGGCACTTGCTGGATCAGCTGCTCGTGACGCTCGCCGTAGCCTTCTTCCGGGGTGACGGTTACGTCCAGCTTGTCGCCGGCGGCCTTGCCCACCAGGGCATTTTCCAGGCCGGGGATGATGTTGCCCGCGCCGTGCAGGTAGGCCAGGGGCTCGCCACGCTCGATAGAAGAATCAATGGTCTCGCCGGCTTTGTTAGTGAGCGTGTAGTGGATGGACACTACGGAGTTTTCTGAAATTTGCATGGAAACCCTTTAGGGGTAGATGAATTCGGAATAAGGGGTATGGCGGACATGGCGTTTCATGGTCCGGCAGCGCCCCGCATTCAGGTCGGCGAACATTCTAACAAGACCGGCAAGGGCCTGACCAACCGGAGCCAGTCCCGGCCGACGGGCGTGGGGTCGCCAATAGGGCTGAGGCGCCACGAAGAGCTCGGCTGGAGGGCGAAATCCGGAGGTTATTGTCTGAGTCAGCAGCGGTTCCCCGGCTTGGCCCCGCATTTGCTACAGTACCGGCATGGCCGCTGACACTTTGACTGACAATCCGCTACTGCAGGACCGTTTCGGCCGCACCATCGACTATGTGCGGCTGTCGGTGACGGACCGCTGTGATTTCCGCTGTGTGTACTGCATGGCGGAGGATATGACCTTTGTGCCCCGGGCCCAGGTGCTGACTCTGGAGGAGATGGGGCGGCTGGGACGGGTGCTGGTGTCGCTGGGGGTACGACGGATCCGCCTGACCGGTGGCGAGCCGTTGGTGCGCCGTGATGTGGCGCACCTGGTGAGCGATCTTGGTGCGCTTGCGGGGCTGGATGAACTGAATATGACCACCAACGGCGCGGGGCTGGGCCGTTTTGCCGGTGAGCTGAAGGCTGGTGGGCTGGATCGGCTCAATATCAGCCTGGACTCCCTGGACCCGCAGCGGTTTCGTGCCCTCACGCGCACGGGCGAGTTGAACAAGGTGCTGGCGGGGATCGAGGCGGCCCGCCGGGCCGGCTTCCGGCGTATCAAGCTGAACAGCGTGATCCTGCGCGGGCGTAATCAGGATGAGGTGCCAGCACTGGTGGATTTTGCCCTGGCGCGGGGGCTGGATATCTCCTTTATCGAGGAGATGCCCCTGGGCGCCATCAGCGAGCACGACAGGGGGCTGGAGTTTGTGTCTTCCCAGGAGCTGCGAGATCAGCTGTCCGAGCGCCTGACCCTGGTGCCCATGGCGGAAAAGACCGGTGGGCCGTCCCGTTACTGGCAGGTGCCGGGCAGCGACAGCCGCATCGGGTTTATCTCTCCCCACTCGCAAAACTTTTGCCATTTGTGTAATCGGGTGCGAATTACCGCCGAGGGCCGTATGCTTCTGTGCCTGGGGCACGAGCACAGTGTGGACCTGCGGGCAGTACTGCGGGCGCACCCCACGGACGATGCCCCCCTGCGTCAGGCAATCATTGATGCCATGGCCATCAAACCGGAGCGGCACGACTTCAATCTGGCCCCGGGTGAGCAATTGGTACGGTTCATGAATATGACCGGTGGTTAAACGTCAGGCCGCAAGCGTCCGGCGTCCAGCAAATGAATGTAGCGAGAGACCATGAAATCCCTTCCTGAACTCTTTACCAACAACGAACAGTGGCGTCATGACATCGAGAAGGAGCATCCCGGCTTCTTCAAGGCGCTGGGCGAACAGCAGAGTCCCCAGTATCTGTGGATCGGCTGCGCGGATTCCCGCGTGCCCGCCAATGAGGTGGTGGGGCTGATGCCCGGTGAGCTGTTCGTGCATCGCAATGTGGCCAACCTGGTGAATCACACCGACCTGAACCTGCTGTCGGTGCTGCAATTTGCGGTAGACGTGTTGAAAGTGAAGCACATCATGGTGGTGGGCCATTACGGCTGCGGCGGGGTAAAGGCGTCCATGGAAGATGTGCCCCATGGCCTGATCGACAACTGGCTGCGGCAGGTGCGCGAACTGTATCTGCGTAATCGCAAGCATCTGGTCAAGCTGCCGGATGACAAGGCTCAACTGGATCGCATGTGCGAACTGAACGTGGCCCGTCAGGTGATCAACGTCTCCAACACCACCGTGGTTCAGGAAGCCTGGCGTCGTGACCAGCCACTGACCATCCACGGCTGGATTTACGGTATCGGCGATGGCCGCCTGCGCGACCTGGATATCCAGATCCAGAACAACCAGGAATTGCGGACGCTGGAAAACGAGGAATACGATAATTCCTCGGCATAAGGTGTCTGCAAGGATCCCCGCAGGGTGCCACTGAGCCTAAGGCGAACTGCACCATTTGCCGGTGATGGTTGGTGCAGTTCGCCTCAGGCTCAGTGGCACCCTACGCAAGATTGCTGCCTTCGGGTTATTCAGAACCAGAAGTAGATCCCTGCTACCAGCGATGCCTCCTCCGGATCACCGCCTGCTGCCCGGGTCCTGTCGGCGGTATCGCCGTACTGTTTTTCCCAGTGCACGCCGATGTAGGGCGCCAGCTCCCGGCGGATTTCGTAGCGTAGTCGCAGGCCGGATTCGATGGCGACAAGACCGTCGCCGATACCCAGCTCGTCATCGTCCTTGCCGTAAAAGCTGGCTTCCACCTCCGGCACCAGCGCCAGACGCTGGGTCAGCATCAGCTCGTACTCCGCCTCCAGACGCAGTTCGCTGAGGCCGTCTTCGCCCAGAAAGAGCTGGCCGTCCACCTCGAACCAGTAGGGTGCCAGGCCCTGGATACCCAGGCTGGCCCAGTCCCGGTTGGGATCGTCCGGTTGCCAGTCGCGGCGCCAGCCCAGTTGCCAGTCCCAGTAGGGGGCGAAGGCGTGACTCCAGGCCAGGCGGGTTTGTGCGCTTTCCGTGCCGGCGTCTTCGTCGCTGTGCTCCGGGTCCATCAGCCGTTCGCCTTCCGTGGACAGGTAAAGCTTGTTCAGGTCGCCGCCATACCAGGCGCTGGCATCCCAGCCCAGCACCGTCCCTTCGTCGCTGTCACGCAGCTCAAGCTGGTCCACCAGTACTTTGCTGAAGCGGGGCGGGTGTTCGCTCATGGACCAAGCCGGCGTGGCGACGATCATGGCTGTCAGGGCGCTGAGCAGAAAAGTCGGTGTTTTCATCATGCGTCCTCCCCGTGTGCGCCATGGTGTGAGTGGTCACCGTCGACCTGCGCCTTGACCACGCGCACTTCCCGGAACATGCCCGCGTCCATGTGGTAGAGCAGGTGGCAGTGATAGGCCCAGCGGCCCAGGGTATCGGCGCGTACCAGGTAGCTGAGCTTTTCGCCGGGTTTGACGGTGACGGTGTGCTTGCGCAGCAGCTTGCCATCGCCCACTTCCAGATCGCTCCACAGGCCATGCAGGTGGATGGGGTGGGTCATCATGGTGTCGTTGACCAGGGTGATGCGTACCCGTTCGTTGTGGTACAGCTCAAGCGGTACGGCATCGGCAAACGGAATACCGTTGAAGCTCCACATGTAGCGGGACATGTTGCCGGTCAGGTGCAACACGATTTCCCGGTCCGGGTGCAGGCTGTCCGGTGGCCCGCCTGCGGTTTCCATGTCCGCATAGGTGAGCACTTTCCAGTCCCGGTCGCGCAGGCCGATGCCCGGGTCGGCAAGCATCTCGCCGGGGGCCATGGCGCGCATGTCCACGCCGGGGCCGTATTCGCTGTCGGCATGGTCGGTGGCGTTGTCTCTGGGAGGCAGGTCCGGGTTGTTGGGATCGACGGCAAAGGGGACGGCGTTGCCGTGATCGCTGTGCTCCATGCCTGCCATGTCGTGGTTCATCTGCCCATGGTTCATCTGGCCGTGATCCATGCCTTCATGGTTGTCGCTGTGCTGCATGGCACTCATGCCCATTTCGGTATGGCCCAGTAAGGGTGGCGGGTCCATGTCCGGCACCGGCGCTGACATCGACGGGTTCGGCGTCAGGGTGCCGCGGGCAAAGCCGCTGCGGTCGATACTCTGGGCAAACAGGGTGTAGGCCTGGTCCGCTTTGGGTTCCACGATCACGTCCAGGGTTTCTGCCACACCCAGGCGCACCTCGTGGAAAGGCACCGGTTTGACTGGCTGGCCATCCATTTCAATCACCGTCATGTCCAGGCCGGGAATGCGGATGTCGAAGAAGGTCATGGCGCTGGCGTTGATAAAGCGCAGGCGGATGCGCTCGCCCGGGTTGAACTGGCAGGTCCAGTTGCCGTTGGGGCTCTGGCCATTCATCAGGTAGGTGTAGGTGTAGCCGGTCACGTCGGACAGGTCCCGGTCGCTCATGCGCATGGTGTTCCACATGTGGCGATCCTTGAGGGTCTGGATTACGCCCTTGTGGCGGAAATCGCGCAGGGTATCGAACACGGTGCGCTCGTTGAAATTGTAGTAGTGGCTGAGCTTTTTCAGGGTGGCGAAGATGTGCTTCGGGTCCTCGTCACTCCAGTCTGACAGCACGATGACCTGGTCCCGGTCCACGGCGTGCGGCTCAGGGGTTTTCGGATCAATGATGATGGAACCGTAGAGACCGGTCTGTTCCTGAAAGCCTGAATGGCTGTGATACCAATAAGTGCCGCTCTGTTTGACCGGGAAACGGTAGGTGAAGGTTTCACCGGGTTTGATTCCATCGAATGACAAGCCGGGCACGCCATCCATCTCGAACGGCAGCAGCAGGCCATGCCAGTGGATGGAGCTGGTTTCCGGCAGCAGGTTGGTGACCTTGAGGGTGACGGTGTCGCCTTCGCGCCAGCGCAGGGTGGGGCCAGGGACGATGCCGTTGATGGTGGTGGCCGGGCGGGTCTTGCCGGTGATGTTGACGTCGGCGCCACCCAGGGTCAGGTGGAAGGTGTCACCGGTCAGCGTGGGGGCACCGGTGTGGCCCTGACGGGCCAGCAGCTGGGCGGGTGTCAGCCCCAGCCCCAGCCCGGTGGCGCCGAGCGCCAGGCCCTGCACGAAACGGCGTCGCGGCAGGGAAAACGGGTGTGCGGTTTTCATGATGTATCTCCTGATTGTTTGAGTGGAAGGGTGAACTCAAACAGTCAGGGACGGTGGCCGTAACGGCAGGTGGTGGATGCCATCGTGAAGGCCGGACTCCAGGCCGGAGTGCCAGGGGCGATCGGGGATATCCGCCTGGCCACTGAACAGGGCCACGGTGGTGGCACTGATCTGGCACAGGGTCAGGCACTGGCAGCCATCATCCTGGGGACAGTGCTGGCTGTCTTCGCCATGATCCGCCTGTGCCATCTCTGCATGGTGATGGCAGTGGGTCTGGGGAGCGGTATCCAGATGACCGAGGGAAACCTGCGCAGACACACTGCTTGTCACCACCAACATCAGGGTGGCAAGCAGACCGGCCAGTAACGACCGGTAATCGAGGCGCAGATACCGTTTCATGAAACCATTATTAACCTCGGGGCTACCCCAAGGTCAAAGGGGAAATTGCGGCACGCCCGACGTTACGCCGCCTGCCACACCACACTGGCGGCGATGACGACCAGCAACACGGCGGTGCCTTTTTCCACCCAGTGATGGTGGGCCCGCAGCCAGGGCAGGAAACGGCTTCGGCCCAGCAGTACGGCCACCAGTACATACCAGCCGCCATCGATGAACATGGAGGTCAGTACCATCTGGATGCGCGCGGCCTGGGCCATGTCCGCTTGCAGAAACTGGCTGAACAGAGCCAGGAAAAACAGCGCCACTTTCGGATTCAGAAACGCTACCAGGAAACCGTCCCGGGCGGCGCCGTGCAGGACGTTGAACTGGCTGTCGGCATTGGCCGGTGCCAATGGCTGCTTGCCCGCCTGCCAGCTTTTCCAGGCCATCCATAGCAGGAACAGGGCACCGGTCAGACTGAATGCCAGTTCCAGGGGCGGGTAGCGGTGAAAGAGTACTGCCAGCCCGGTGACGGTAGCGGTGGCCCAGATGCCGATCCCCAGGGCATGGGTTATGCCGGCGATAGCCCCGGCACGGGGACCACCATGGAGGGTGTGGCGGGTAATCACCGCCAGGCTGATGCCCGGCGCCATGGCACCCAGGGCGCAGACGCTGGCCAGCAGCAGCCAGTCGTGGAGAGGAAGCATTCAGGGTCTCGATACACGCAAAGGGGAAACTGTAACGGGTTGGTGTGACAGGTTGAAGCACAGGCAAGGGCTTTGCAGCCGTGTCCACGAAGCCGCTGTAGGAGCACCTCTCGAGGTGCGAACCGGTTAGCAGGTTTGACGTTACCGGAGATTTCCCTCGCCTGAGCTCGGGTTCGCACCTCGAGAGGCTGTATTCGCTTCGCTCACCCCTTCGGGGCCGCCCTCCGGGCGTTACCCCGCTACGCTCTGTTCCTGCAGGGGAGGATCAGTTCCCCGGGTGGTGACTGAACACTTCGGTGCCTTCTTCATCGAACAGCAGCACGTCATAGGCATCCACGCGGTCGCCCATTTCCATGCCCGGGGAACCCACCGGCATGCCGGGAACGGTGAGCCCCTTGGCGTCCGGTCGCTCGGCGAGCAGACGATCCACGTCGCTGGCGGGCACATGGCCTTCAATCACGTAGTCACCGATAAAGGCGGTATGACAGGAGCCCTGTCCGGGGAGGATGCCGGCCTTTTCCTTGATGGACTGCAGGTTCTGCTGCTCATGAACCACCACGTCATAGCCGTTTTCTTTCATGTGATCCACCCAGGCGCCACAGCAGCCACAGGTGGGGGATTTGTACACTTCCAGGACCGGGTCGGTGCTGGCGGTTTTCATTTCTTCAGAGGCCGGGGCTGTGGTTTCTGTTGCCTGGGGCTCGGGCGGGCCGTCGTCGCCGCAGGCGGTGACCAGAAAAGCCAGCAGGAGTGCCGAAAAGACTTTCATGATGTTTCCTCTTCTGTGCGTGCGGCAGTTGCGTGGGTATGCCGCCGTCAACTGACAATTAATCTGCCCTGATACATCTGCATCTGACAGGTGAAACGGTATTCGCCGGCGGGCGGGTTGTTCAGGGTCACGGTGGTGATGGTACCCGTTTCCAGAAACTCGCTCACGTCGAGCCCGTGAAACACTACCTGTTCGGCGCAGGGGGAGGGATCCTGTCGGTCGAAGTGCAGGGTGAGTGTCTCGCCGGCCCTGGCGCGCAGGGTGGCCGGATTGTAGACGCCGTCGGCGACCACAATGGTGGTGCCCTGGTCGCTGACCGGCTGGCTCTGTGTTGTGGATTTGGACAGCCAGAACCACCAGACGATCCCCACCATCAGCAGCAGGCCGGCAAGATTGATCAGCAGTGTCATGGTATGACCTCCGGGTTGCGGGCGGTGATGACCAGGCCGGTCTTGTGCATGACCTGGCCCATCACGTTGATACTTTGCTCTGGAATGATCTGCTGGCGAACGTCGACAAAGCCCGCCGTCTTCAGGGCCTGTTGTAGATCCGGGCCGTCGTAGGTGAGAAAACCGTGCCGGAACACCGGCAGGGTGGCCATGCTGTGTCTATCGCGCAGGCCCAGGCAAAGCTGGCCGCCGGGGCGCAGCAGTGTGCGGATGGCGCGCAAGGCCGGCAGCAGCGGATCCCAGAAGTACACCACATTGATGGCGACAGCATGGTCTGCGCTGCCGGGGGCCAGCGGCGCATCATGCAGATCCCCTGCCAGGAAACGTACCCGCTCCAGATGGCTATGATGCTGCTGCGCCTGGGTCACCATGTCCGGTGACAGGTCCAGCCCGGTATAGTGCAGATCGTCGGCCATGGCCAACAGGTCCGGCAGGTGGCCCGCCGTGCCGGGGCCCACTTCCACAATATGATCGCCGGCCGACGGCGCCAGCGCCTGGTAGCTGGCCGCAATGATCGGCTGGTTATGCTGATTCATGTTGTCGGCGACCTGAGCGCCGTCATCGCCACTGGGGCAGCGCAGTTGGGCAGCCAGTTGTTCCGGGGTCATCGCTTGTCTCGCTGGGTTTTGAACAGCCGCAACCGGTTGGCATTGCTGACCACGGTGACTGAGCTGAGCGACATGGCCGCGCCGGCGATCACCGGGCTGAGCAGGCTGCCGGTGAGGGGGTAGAGCACCCCGGCGGCCACGGGCACGCCAAGGCTGTTGTAGATAAAGGCGCCGAACAGGTTCTGCTTGATGTTGCGTACCGTGGCGGAGGAGATCGCCATGGCATCGGCCACACCGTGCAGGGAGCCGCCCATCAGCGTGATGGCGGCAGATTCGATGGCCACGTCGGTGCCAGTGCCGATGGCAAAGCCCACATCCGCCTGGGCCAGCGCCGGGGCATCGTTGATGCCGTCGCCCACCATGGCCACGATGCGTCCCTCTTCCTGCAGAGACTGCACTTTTTTCGCCTTGTCCTCGGGCAGCACTTCCGCCATGACCTGGTCCACGCCCACCTGTTTGGCGATGGCGTCGGCGCTGGCCTGGATGTCGCCGGTAATCATCACCACGGTGAGGCCCTGATCTTTCAGACGGGCAATGGCCTCCCGGGAGTCCTCCTTGATACGGTCGGCCACGCCAAGGATGCCGAGCAGGCTGTTGTCTTCGGCCAGGAACAGGGGGGTGGCGCCACGCTCGGTGAGCGAGTCGCTGTTCAGGCTGACGGTGATGCCTTCGCTTTCCAGCCAGCGACGGTTGCCGAGTCGGTATTGTTTGCCGTCCAGGGTGGCGCTGACGCCTTTGCCGTTGAGGGCCTGGAAATTGTCGGCACGGTCGGGTGTAAGCTCACGTTGCTCCGCCGCTTCCACGATGGCGCGTGCCAATGGATGTTCAGAGCCGCTCTCCAGGCTGGCAGCCAGCTGCAGCAGGGTGTCTTCCTGCTGGCCTTCGGCGCAGAGAATCTCGGTGAGCGCCGGTTTGCCTTCGGTGATGGTGCCGGTCTTGTCGAGCACAATGGTGTCCAGCTTGCTGCTGGTCTGCAGCGCATCGCCTTCACGAATCAGAATGCCGTGCTCGGCAGCCTTGCCGACGCCGACCATGATCGACATGGGCGTGGCCAGTCCCAGAGCACAAGGGCAGGCAATGATCAGCACCGTGGTAGCACTGATCAGCATGTGGGTAATGCGCGGCTCTGGCCCCAGGTTGAACCAGGCCAGGGCAGCGACCACGGCGATCAGCATGATGGTGGGAACGAACACGGCGGAAACGTCGTCGGCCAGGCGGCCGATGGGTGGCTTGCTGCCCTGGGCCTTTTTCACCAGCGCCACGATGCGTGACAGGGCGGTGTCCTTGCCCACGGCGGTGGCCCGGTAAAGCAGGGTGCCGCCTTCGTTGAGGGTGCCGGCGCTGACCGTGTCACCGGCGCTCTTGCTCACCGGCATGGGTTCGCCGGTGAGCATGGATTCATCCAGCCGGCTTTCGCCTTCCTCGACGATGCCGTCCACGGCAATTTTTTCACCGGGGCGCACACGCAGGATATCGTCGGTCTGCACTTGGTCCACCGGAATGTCCTGCTCCTTGCCATCGCGGACCACCCGGGCGGTTTTGGCGCCAAGGTCCAGCAGCCGTTTTACCGCCGCGCTGGTTTTGCCCCGGGCACGCACTTCCAGTGCCTGGCCCAGATTGATCAGGCCAATGATCATGGCACTGGCTTCAAAGTACACATGCCGGGCGGCTTCCGGCAGGGCAGCGGGAATCAGCACCACGGCCATGGAGTAGAGCCAGGCGGCGCCGGTGCCCAGAGCAATCAGGGTATCCATGTTGGCGTTGTGATTGCGAAATGCCTTCCAGGCACCGACAAAGAAGTGGCGGCCGGCGGTGGCCAGCACCGCCAGGGTCAGCAGGCCGATGCCCAGCCAGACCCACTGACTGGCTTCACCGGGGCGCACCATCATGTCACCGCCGAGCAGCCCCCAGGCCATTAACGGTACGCCTAGCCCCAGACCCAGCCACATATGACGTAACAGCCTGCGATAGTGTTGCTGCTCCTGCTCCTCGCGGGCGTTACCGTCATCGCTGTCGTCCAGCGGGCTGGCGCCATAGCCTGCTTTTTCCACGGCGTCGATCAAGGCCTGGCTGTCTGCCGATCCACTGACTCTTGCAGTGCGGTCGGCAAAATTCATTTGTGCCTGGGTGACCCCAGGCGTGTTGCGCAGGGCGTTTTCGATGGTGCGCACGCAGGCGGCGCAGGTGGCGCCGGTAATGGCGAGTTGCTGCTCCTGATCGGTGCTGGCGGGCGATGATGGTGCCGTCTGCTGTTTGTCTTCGGCGGCATAACCGGCCTTGGCCAGCGCCGCCTGCACGTCGGCACTGTCGGGGGTGCCGGTGACAGTCACCTGCTGAGCGTCCAGATCCACCTGCACATCGTCGACACCAGCAACAGGATCAAGCGCTTGGCGAATCTTGCGGACGCAGCCCTGGCAGCTGGCGCCCTGAATATCGAACCTCTGTGTCTGCATCGGGATCTCCATAGGCCTGCAAAGGCGGAACCATGCGTGTTGTCACAGATTGTCAAACTTAAGGGTAACCCCAAGGTCAAGCCTGTGCTATAAGGGTGCACCTGTTAAGGCTTATAAAGAAGACTTCCGCTGTGGTTGAAAGCGCCACAGCAGCTTTGGCAGACCCAACGGCATTGAAAATTTTTATAAAACCGTCAAAAAGACGGAACCGCTCGCGCGAAAGAGACTCCATGTTCCTATTACAGTGCGAGCACATTGATGCCGTTCATCGATATTGAGAGGACCTTTTCTATGTTTAAGAAAACTTTGCTTGTGTCAGGGATCGCCCTGGCTGTTGCTGCACCGGCCATGGCTGAGCAGCGGACGTCCATGGTCCGTGATAACGGTTTTTCCTACACCTACGGCCAGCTGGCCTATGATCGTTGGGATCTGGATAACGATGTGGACGTGGATGCGCTGACCGCAGAGGGCTCATTTGCCCTCGACGAGCACATCTTCCTGCGCGGTGGCTTGGGTTTCTTTGACGGTGATTATGACCGTGGACCGTTCCGTGATGGCGATGTGGATGGCACTCGCCTTTCTGCCGGTGCCGGCTTCCATACGCCGTTGCAGCGGGGCCTGGACTTCGTGACGACTGCCGACATCATCTACGATGACCGTGATTTTGATCCGGGCAATTCCGATGACGAGATCGGTTTCGAGCTGCGTGGTGGTCTGCGTCATGCCACTACTGAACAGCTGGAACTGTCCGGTGGCCTGACCTACATGGATCTGTACGACGATGATCTGGGTGTTTACGGCCAGGGTCTGTTCAAACTGACCCCGGTGGTGGATCTGGGCGCCCGCGTTATCGTCGGTGGCGACCGTGATACCTACGGTGTGTTCGGCCGCTACAATTTCTAATAGCGTTCAGCACAAAAAAAGCCCGCCGGATGAGAGTCCGGCGGGCTTTTTTTGTGGTTGATGGTTTGTCCCTGCGTGCAGTCCTGCGTTGATTGTCTTCGTAGGAGCGGCGCTCGAGCCGCGAACCGAGGGAAGCTAGGGGAAACAGATTCACCAGCGTTTTCGCAAGCAGGTTCGCGGCTCGAGCGCCGCTCCTACAAAGGCTTTACTCTTTCAGGGCTGGTTCAACCAGGCTGATAGCGCCTCGCTGCCTGCTTCTTCCGATGCCGCAATGGACTCTTTAATCCCCGGCGCTTTTTCTGACCAGGCCTCCAGAGTGGTCTGATCCATATTGCGCACACCCTTCAGCAACCGTTGTGCATTCACGTCGCGCACGGTTGCCGGGATAAACAGGCCTTCTGCTTCCAGATCGCTGCTGTCTTTACGGGCGTGGCGTGCCAGGGTTTGTTCCAGGCCGCATTTCAGGGCCTGTGAATCAAGGGGCGCCTCCACGGACAGCAGCTTGGCATCGGTCACCAGTTGCTCGGCGGCGAGCTGAAGATATTGTCGCCGGCGCAGGGCGATCTCGTCATCGCCGGCCAGCAAGGGCAATGCCTTGGGGGCTTCTTCCGTGCCATTGAGTGCCACAAACAGGGCGGCGAAGCCCAGGCTGGCTTCGCTGGCATCGGTGGCGCCGTGTTGGGTGCGCAGGGATTTACGCGTCATTTCCAGATAGGGGTCACTGATCAGGCCAGATTCCGGCCATTGCGGCAGGGCATCCAGATAGCCGGGGTAGAGCGGCCAGGTGTCCATGCGGTTGAGCAATTCCTGCTGCCCGAGCTGGCAGGAGCGGCTGGCCGCGAGCAGGTAATGGTCGACAAAAGCGGCATACCAGCTTTGCAGGCGATCGCGCAGTTCATCCAGTTGCGCCTGCTCGCGATTCTGCGTGAAATCGTCCAGGGCCTGCTGCCATGCGGCGGCATTGTCCTGAAAGGCCTTGTCCGCACTTTGCTGCCAGTCGGTGGCCGGAATGTCCGCCATCGTGGCCGACAGATCGGCCTCTTCGGCCGGCGCCGGCTCCGGTGTGTTGCTGTCGCAGCCGCTTAACACCAGTGCCAGCAGTGCGGCCAAAAAATAACGCATGGTTCCCCTTCCCCTTTCTATGAATCTCAGCGCAGGCTGATGACCGGCCAGCCTTGTTCCCGTGCTTCCCGGTCCAGGGTGGCATCCGGGTCCACCGCCACCGGGTTGTCCACTTTTCGGAGCAACGGCAAGTCATTATGGGAATCACTATAGAACCAGCTGCCGGCAAGGCTTTCGTTGTTGGCACGCAGCCATTCTGCCAGCCGTTCCACCTTGCCGTCCCGGTAGCTGGGAATGCCGGCCACGTTACCGGTATAGCGCTCACGCTTGCACTCGGCCACGGTGGCGATCAGGTGATCCACGCCCAGGCGGTCCGCCAGCGGTGCGGTGACGAAATCGTTGGTGGCGGTGATGATCATCAGGGTATGGCCCTGGTCGCGGTGCTTCTGCAGCAGGGCTTCTGCCTTGGGTAGCCACATGGCATCCAGCTTTTCTGCCAGGAACTGCTCACGCCAGAAATGCAGCTGTGCCATGTCATGCTCGGCCAGCACGTTCAGGGAAAAACGCAGGTAAGCCATGATATCCAGACGGCCATTCTGGTAATCCACGTAGAACTGGTCGTTGGTGTCCTTGTAATGTTGCTGGTCGACAATGCCTTTTTCTACCAGCCAGTCCCCCCACAAGTGGTCGGAATCGCCGGCGATCAGGGTGTTGTCCAGGTCGAAAATTGCGAGCGTCATGGCCTCTCCTTACGTGAACAGCACATTTTATGCGAAGCGAATGACAAGTTATAGGGAGTGGCCAGGCGTGCTAACAGCGTTTCTGGACCAGATGTTGCACGGTTGTGCATTGATTGCGGGTTGCCCGGCAAGGTTTAATGGGCCAACAAGGAGCCAGAGTCGGCAATGGTGTGCCGGCTCGTAGAGACACCATGACAGGCATTATTGATGACAAGGGATTCCGGCTGAACGTCGGGATCATCATTGCCGGCGAGGATGGCCGGGTATTCTGGGGTCGCCGCGTGGGTAACCGCGATGCCTGGCAGTTTCCCCAGGGGGGCATGATGCCCGGAGAAACCCCGGAGGAAACGCTTTTTCGCGAGCTGGAAGAAGAGGTCGGTCTGCGTCGTGAACATGTGGAGATTGTGGCCAGCACTGAAGGGTGGCTGACTTATCGTCTGCCGCGCCGCTTTCTGCGTCGGCCTCGCAATCGTCCCCATTGTATTGGTCAGCGGCAGAAGTGGTTTCTGTTGCGGCTGACGGCGGAAGAGGCAGCCATTGATCTGTTCGCCAGCGACAGCCCTGAATTCAAGGCCTGGCGCTGGGTCAATTACTGGTATCCGATTCGCAAGGTGGTGCATTTCAAACGCGGCGTTTATGCCCGCGCCCTGCGTGAACTGGCCCCGGCCCTGAAGGGAGAACGGGAAGAGCAGGAAAAGAACCGGATTTCACCGGGAGACAACCCCAATGCTTGATACCCTGCGACGCATTGTCCAGGAAGTGAACAACGCGGCGGATATTCCCTCCGCGCTGAACCTGATGGCCAAACGGGTCCGGGATGCCATGGGCACCGAGGTGTGCTCCATTTATCTGCGTAACGAAGAAGAGCAGCGTTATGTGTTGATGGCGTCTGAAGGCCTCAAGCAGGAGGCCGTTGGGCATGTCAGCCTGGGGTTGTCGGAAGGTCTGGTGGGTCAGGTTGGCTTGCGCGAAGAGCCGGTGAACCTGGAAGATGCCTTCAGCCATCCGAAATTCCATTATCTGGCGGAAACCGGCGAAGACCCGTTCCATGCCTTTCTCGGCGTGCCGGTGATGCACCATGGCAAGGTGCTTGGCGTGATGGTGGTGCAGCAGCGTGATGTGCGCCGTTTCGATCAGAGTGAAGAAGCCTTTCTGGTGACCATCTCCGCCCAGTTGTCGGCGGTGATTGCTCACGCCCATGCCTCCGGGGTGCTGTTCGATCAGCTGGATCCGGGAGGGGCAGACCTGCCCAGTTTTTATGATGGTCTGCCCGGCTGTGCTGGTGCGGCCATCGGCTTCGGCGTGCTGTTGTTTCCGGCAGCGGATCTGTCTGCCGTCCCGGATCGTCTGGTGGAGGATGTCAGCGCGGAAATCGCCCGCCTGGACGATGCGCTGGTGCGCGTGCGCCAGGAAGTGCGAGATCTTGCCGAGCGCGCATCCAAGAGCCTGGGTACCGAAGAGCAGGCGCTGTTTGATGTTTATCTGCGCATGCTGGATCGGCATGCGTTACCCGCCGAAGTGATCGTTCATATTCGCGAGGGGCAGTGGGCCCAGGGTGCCCTGCGCACCGTGGTGGATGCCCACGTGCGTAATTTCGAGATGATGGATGACCCCTATCTGCGCGAACGGGCAGCGGATGTGCGCGACCTGGGGCGACGGGTACTGGCGCAACTGCAGAGCCAGAATCGCCGGCATATCGTGTTCCCGGATGACTGTATCCTGCTGGGCGAAGACATTTCCGCGCCCATGCTGATGGAAGTCCCCCGTGAGCGGATTCGCGGCATCGTCACCACCCGTGGTTCGCGCAACTCGCACATGGCCATCGTCGCCCGTGCCATGGGTATTCCTACCGTGGTGGGTGCCCAGAACCTGCCGCTGAAACAAATGGACGACAAGGAAATCATCGTTGATGGTTTCCGCGGCCGGGTGGTGGCCAATGCCTCGCCGGAGCTCAAGGAACAGTTCGAAGAAATCATCGCCGAGGAAGCCAATCTTCAGGCGGGCCTGGAAAAGCTGCGCGATGAGCCGGCAGAAACCCTGGATGGTGTCCGTATCCCCCTGCAGGTGAACACCGGCCTGATGACCGACATCAACCGCTCCATCGAGCGTGGTGCCGAAGGGGTGGGTCTGTATCGCACGGAAATTCCCTTCATGGTGCGTGACCGCTTTCCTTCCGAAGAGGAGCAGCGGGTGATCTACCGGGAGCAGCTCGCCGCTTTTGCGCCGCACCCGGTAACCATGCGTACCCTGGATATCGGCGGCGACAAGTCGTTGAGCTATTTTCCCATCGAGGAAGACAACCCCTTCCTGGGCTGGCGGGGTATCCGTGTCACCCTGGACCATCCGGAAATTTTCATGGTGCAGGTGCGCGCCATGCTCAAGGCCAGCGATGGTCTGAATAACCTGCACATCATGCTGCCCATGGTCACCAGCGTGATCGAAGCGGAAGAGGCCCAGCATCTGATTCACCGTGCCTGGCTGGAAGTGCGCGACGAAGGCCTCGACATTGCCATGCCCCAGGTGGGGGTGATGATCGAAGTCCCCGCCGCCGTTTACCAGGCCCGAGCCCTGGCCCAGCGGGTGGATTTCCTGTCCATCGGCACCAACGACCTGACCCAGTATCTGCTGGCGGTGGATCGTAACAACCGCCAGGTGGCGTCGCTGTATAACTCCTATCACCCGGCGGTGCTGCATGCCATTTTGCATGTGGTCGAGCAGGCCCATGAAGAAGGCGTGCCGGTGTCCGTGTGCGGTGAGATGGCCGGGGAAGTGGGTTCGGCGCTGCTGTTGATGGCCATGGGCGTCAATGCCCTGTCCATGAATGCTTCCAACCTGCTCAAGGTGAAAGCCGCCGTGCGCCAGGTCAAAGCCAGCTTCACCCGCCAGCTGCTCAACGAAGTGCTGGCCATGGACAACGGCGAAGTCATCGCCGCCTACGTGGACCTGCAACTGGACAAGGCCGGGCTGGGCGAATTGCTGCGCAATCGCAAGGCGCTGGTCTGACCCGCAGATGGCAGTGCTCTATGCGTTTGCCGGTTTGCCCGGTGTGGGTAAAACCACACTGGCCATAGCGCTGGCGCAACGCACGGGCGCCACCTATCTGCGTGTGGATGCTGTGGAGCAGGGCTTGCGCGATACCTGCGGGCTGCATATCCATGCCGAGGGCTATGAGTTGGCGGCCTACATGGCCACGGACTGTCTGAAACAGGGCTTGTCGGTGATCTGCGATTCCTGCAACACGGTAGCAGCCTCTCGGGTTGGCTGGCAGCAGGCGGCAGACGCGGCTGGGGCCGCGTGCATCAATATCGAAGTCATCTGTTCCGATGCTGAAGAACACCGTTGCCGAGTGGAAAATCGGGAATCCTCTCTACCTGGCCTGATTGTGCCGACCTGGTCAGCGGTTCAGGCCCGGGAGTATGAAGCCTGGTTGGTGCCGGTTATTGGTATTGATACGGCGGGAAAGTCTGCGCAGGCCTGCAGCGAAGAACTCTTCGCTAGTCTGGGAGTGTGATAATAACAACGCATCAATAAAGGCGGGGAAAACATGAAGCGCTTGCTACAATTGCTGGTATTGGCCGTACTGATTCTGCTCGCAGTCCTGCTCTACAACACCCTGACATTGCCGCAGGCGGATAACCGCGTTGCCGACCTGCCCGAATTGCACCAGGCCATGGATGAGGACGCCATGGTGGAGCGACTGGCCAGCGCCCTGCGTTTTGCGACGCTGCCGGAGCAGCCCGATGCTTTTGTGGGCTTCCATGATTTTCTGCGCGCCAGCTTTCCGCTGACCCACCAGACCCTTTCCCTGAAAACCTTCGATCACAGCCTGCTGTATCACTGGGACAGCCAGAACGACTGCCCGCCACAGTTGCTGCTGGCCCATCAGGATGTGGTGCCGGTGTCGTCCCCGGAACAATGGCAGCACCCACCGTTTGCCGGAGTAGTGGATGACGACTTTGTCTGGGGGCGCGGCGCTCTGGATGATAAGGGCAGCCTGATGGCGATTCTGGAAGCCACGGAAGCCTTGCTGCAAAACGGCCAGACGCCCGCCTGTGATGTGTATCTGGCATTCGGTCACGATGAGGAAATCGGTGGCCGCGAGGGCGCAGTGAAGATTGCCGCCTGGTTGGAACAGCAGGGCCTGCGGTTTGGTCTGATCCTGGACGAGGGCGGCATGATGCTACCTGGCAGCACTCTGGGCCTTGATCGCCCGGTGGCATTAATGGGCATTGCCGAGAAAGGCTACATGACAGTGGAGCTGCAGGCAGAGGCCGAGCCGGGGCATTCGTCACGGCCGCCAGAGAGAACCGCCATCGGTGATCTGGCGGCAGCCATCAATCATCTGCAGACCCACCCCCGCCCGGCTTCTTTGAGTTTGCCCACCCGGCAGATGCTGGAACAGGTGGCGCCCCACCAACCCTTCGCCAAGCGGCTGGTGTTCGCCAACTTGTGGCTGTTCGAGCCGCTGATCATTCGCCAACTGGAAGGCAAACCGGAAACCAATGCTCTGGTTCGCACCACCATGTCACCTACCTTGCTGGAAGCCGGGATAAAGGAAAACGTACTGCCGGCTACCGCCAGCGCCACCCTGAATTTCCGGTTGGCCCCCGGAGAGACCCGTGACAGCCTGCAGGCCTATTTGCAAAACGAATTACCGGAAAATATCAGCGTGACGTCCAGGGGCGCCTTCCTGTCCGACCCATCGGCCGTCACCGACATTCCCTCAGCCACCTTTGACCGTCTGGCGGCATTGGCGCGGGCGTTACCGGAACAACCGGTGGTCGCCCCTTACTTGCTTATCGCCGGCACCGACGCCCGCCACTACCAGCACCTGTCCGACCAGGTGTTCCGCTTTATGCCGGTCTCCCTCGGCCAGGACGACCTGGCCCGCTTCCACGGCCACAACGAACGCCTGCCCCGTGAGCAGTACCCGCACATGGTGCGGTTTTATGCGGGGCTGATGCTGGGGCAGTGACACTGGTTTGTCGGCAAAGACCTGTTTATACGTAGGGTGGATTAGCCACAGGCGTAATCCACCTTGCTGCCGGTAACGCCAACCTCAAGTCCCCACCAACGAGTTGTGATCAGATCCCCAACCCGTGGAGCCACCGGCAGAGAGAGGATTGTGGATTACGCCTGCGGCTAATCCACCCTACACAGACGGCATGATTCAGCTACGGGCGTATTGTTCCTCTACACCATTTTGCGAATAGCCCGTTTTTGTGGCGGTGGTGATCCAGAAAAATGATCAGCCTGAATGACCTTTCAGGTTTCCTGCCGAGTTGCTTCGAGGGCTTTCCAGTCTATGCGCTGCTCGGAGGGTTTCCATCCACTGGCTAGGGCCTGTGCGCGGGTTTTTCCCCAGGGGAAATCTTTGGCTGCTTTCTTGGCTGCTTCACGGCGCTCACGGAGCTCTTCTCGGCTCATGTCTCGCCACAAGTGTTTTGGGCGTCCTGTTTTCCGGTCGTATTCAGCAGTGACAGGGTCAAATTGGCGGGCAGGTTCAGTAACGATTCTGTCAGGCAGGGGTTGCGATATATCCATGAACTGGTGGAGTCGTTCCCACTCCAGATAGACCTGATACTCTTCAGGGTAATCGTTGATATGACTGATAACGATATCCGACTGCCGATGGGTCAGTTGCAGCATAAAGCCCGTAGAGCCGGCAGCCCCGGTTCGGTATGTCATGGTAGGTTCGAATTCCTCGAAGGGGATTTCCAGTCGATCCTGACCTTTCCGATAAATGCTAACCATGCCGGTGCGGCGGAAGAAGCGGGTGTCCTTTTTTAGTTTTGGAGACCCTCGAGTGATTGTTTTTAATAGTAGCCATATGGATAGACAAAACAACAAGAGAGGAGCTATGTGCGGTGCGGCTTGTTTTACGCTTTCAGTTCCTCCCATTATAAATAAAAATATTGTGCTTGATATTCCTCCTCCAAATGTAAGCCATGCGAATCCGTGTTTTAAAATATGTGAAAATACAGGCCACTCAAATAGTGTCGGCCAAAACTCCATAAGGTGGGGGTTTCGCATTTCCAGGCATTGTTGCTCGTCGGATTTTTTGGTTTGTAAAGCATCTTGCTGGAAAGTATTGCATTGCCATTCTGCCAGATATTCCTGGCAGTGCGTACCTGTTGGAAGGCCAAGCGGGTTGCCGCGGGCAACCTTGGTGAAATAACTGTCATTGTTTCTGCTCTTCTCACGCTTAGGGAGATTTTCATTTTGACTGTTGTAAGCAGTGACAGCGTAAACCGATTCATGCTCCATGCTGTACGCAACAGACTTTGTGGATTGGGCTTCAGTCATGCGGTCTGTTGCTTTTCCTTCAGGACCTGCCAGTCGATGCGATGCTCTGAGGGTTTCCATCCACTGGCCAGGGCCTGTTTCCGGGTTTTTCCCCAGGGGAAGTCCTTGGCGGCTTTTCTGGCGGCTTCGCGGCGTATTTCAAACTCTTCATCACTCATGTCGCGCCAGAAGTGTTTGGGTCGATCGTGTTTCTCGTCGTATTCGGCGGTGACCGGGTCGAACTGACGGGCGGGTTCGGTGATCACGCGGTCCGGAATGGGCTGAGAAATATCCATGAATTGATGCAGCCGCTCCCATTCCAGATAAACCTCGAATTCTTCGTTATAGACGTTGATATGCTGAATCAACAGGTCGGAGTAACGGTGAACGAGTTGAAGCAGGAAGCCCGTTGAGCCGGTGGGGCCGGTGCGGGGGGTCAGATGAGGATCGAACTCATCGAATGGCACTTCCAGGCGGTCTTCGTCTTTCTGGTAGATGCTGACCATGCCGGAGCGGCGGTAGAAGCGGGTGTCTTTTTTTAGTTTTGGTTCACCTCTTGTTAATAGCATTAATATTACCCAAGAAAGGAAAAAAAACAGGAATATAGGCATCATGTGGGGTAGCGCTTTCAATAGCTCCTCAGTTCCCCCCATTAGAAATAATAAAACTGTTACTGATAACCCTCCCCCAAAGCAAAACCACCCTGCGACGTAACAGAGTGTACTTGCCATAACCGGCCATTCAAAAAGGGTAGGCCAGAAATCCATCAGATGTGGATTCCGCATATAACGACATTTTTTCTCATCGGAGCCATTATTCTGTATTTTCTCCAGGTCAAATACATCGCATTGGGCTTCGGCGATATATTCCCGACATTGGGCGCCAGGAAGAGGCAGCGGTGTGCCGTAGGCTGTTCGGGTGAAGTAACCGCCGCGCTCATCCGGTGATTTCCCCTTGGGTAAATCACGAGGGATCTGGCTGTTGTAGGCCGAGGGTTGGTAAGTGCTTTCTCTATCCATATCGATTAAATATTTGCAATAGCCATGGGTTGCGTTAGAAGGCGAAAGTTCTGGGATCAGCTTTCTTCAGTGTCAGGGTGGCCTGAGCCCAGCCTCTTGGGGCGGTGTCCGGGTCTAACGCTGTGTGATCATTACCACTGTCCAGGGCGACGTCTTCGGGCCTGAACGGAAGCCAGCATTCCTCCTCTTCATGGAAGAAGCGGGCGCGCACATAGAAAGTGCAAGTGCCAAAGAATTCCGGTTTTTCGTACCAGGCGATCAGGCCGGTACGGCTTTGCGGGTCTTCTTTATTCGCCAGTATGGGCACCCAGGCGAGGGACTTGAGCGTTTGCAGGTCGCCATGTCGATCCTGATAGACTACGGCATGGTGGATCTTGCCGTTTTCGCCGGCCACCGGGGCATGGACTTCAACCTTGAACTGGTTCGACGGATTTTGGCTTTCGGTAATGATGGGTTTGGGAGTCATCAGCAGGGACAGCAGGGATTGATAGACCTGCCCGACTGTCAGGTCACGGTATTCTTCCTTAAAGCGGTCTTCCGGGTCGTCGCCGAAGGGGCCGAACTGGGCCCAGCGTTCCAAGGGGCTCAGCTTGAGCCACTCGGCGGTAATGACCGCAATGATGCTTACGGCGGTAAAGGCCCAGCCCCAGGGGCCCAGCACTACCAGTGCCCGGGTGAACATGGTGCTTTTAATGGAGTTTAATACCAGGGAGCGGCCCAGTTGTGAAAAGGTTGCGCCTGCCATGGCCCCGGCGGCCACTCCATGGGCTGCGGCGCTTTCGTAATTTCCCTTCTCCAGTTGTATGCCGGCATCCCAGGCGCTTAAGAAAGCACCAAACCCGGTTAGTCCCACCCCTATCATTTTGAAGTTATAGACCTTGAATGTTCTAAAGTTTTTTGTTCCGGTAATTATATTTTTGGTGAATCTGGAAACCCTTTTCCATTTTTTAAAGGTCAACCAGTTCGCTACTCTATCCTCCCCGGCTAACTGGACTGCGGTATCTGCTATGCAGTAAGTTAATGCAATTCCTCCAATAAAGAATTGAGAGGCGTTGCGTATACCCCAGCCATTTTTTTTTCCGTTCTCATATACAGAAAGTAAATTAAAAACCTCCAAAAGCCCCATCGCAGGCGGCAAGGTCTTGTTCGCTACCTTGATGGCTCCGGTTGTGAGTCTTGCACCAGTACTCGCCTGACTGTCCGGCTGATTCCAGTGCCGTGCATATTCACTGGTGGGCGGTACGGCCATGACGGTCTGTTTTACGCGGGTCAAGCCGTCCTGGCCGACTTCCTGATACAGGTCGGTCCAGTTTTGATTAGTCAGTTGGCGTGGGATGCCCCGGTTATAGGTCAGTTCCGTGGCGTCGCTGCTGCCGAGTACCTTGCCGGGGTCGGTGGGGTCGAGCACCTTGACCCGGCCTTCTGCGTCCAGGCCGCCCTGGCGA
Source organism: Alcanivorax sp. IL2 (assembly GCF_047495475.1). Taxonomy (NCBI): domain Bacteria; kingdom Pseudomonadati; phylum Pseudomonadota; class Gammaproteobacteria; order Oceanospirillales; family Alcanivoracaceae; genus Alcanivorax; species Alcanivorax sp. IL2. Next base: position 999,739 of record NZ_CP179932.1, read on the forward strand.
ATGATGTCGCGCCGTTGTGAGCGTTTCAGGGGTTCGAAGACGCGTTCCTTGGCATCAATGATCATCCAGCCTTCGGGGATGACGCTGCCTGTCTTGAACAGCCGGGCGCCGTGCAGATCCGGCGGGCCGGACCCTTTTCCCAGGCGCATCAGTATTTCAATGGTGTCTTCTTGTTGGTTGGCCAGAGCGTCTTGCCATTGCTTCTGGAAACCGAAAAGCAGGCTGGCGACGATGCTCTCGGTCTGGTTGCGGGTCTGCTGCCAGTACCACCAGTCCGGGTGGCTACCGGGCGGCATAGGCCGCGTGACGGAAGTTGCTGTCCGTGGCAGGTTTTTTTGCTTCTTCCAGTTCCGGTAGGTAGTCGTCATCCACAGGGATCTGATCTGCGCCGGGGATCAGGGCGGCGTGGAGGGGATGATCTGGCTTCAGGAGCTGACTTCTCAGTGCATGCACGGGGTCGTTATCGTCATCCCATTCCGGATCCGGGTCGGCATCGTAGGCACTGTCGATGACGGACGGATCCGAGCCCAGGCCGGACAGCAGGCCGGAGATGGCTTTCCAGAAGGCGCTGTAGTCCGGGGTGGCATGGTCTTCGTCCGGGTTCAGGGTGTGGCGTTGCTCGTCACCGGGAACGGGTAGCCAGGCGTAGTCCCGCAGGGCTTCCCAGGGGGAGAGGAAGTATTGGAAGCCCTGGCTGGCGTCGTTGCCCTCCGGGGTTTTGCTATCCAGCCAAGCGATGGTTTCCCGGCGTTGCTGGCGGATTGTCTGGCGCAGTTCGCGGCGTTCTTTCACGCGCAAAATCGCTTCCAGATGGTCCCGGTCCAACCTGTCGGCGGCATCTCGGAGATTGTCGGCGGAGTCGGAGTGTTGTACATAGCGGCTCTGCTCGCCTGCTCGGCCCGCTATGTAGGTTTCTCGTTGGTGCAGGGATTGGTTGAAAAACGTCTGATAGGCATACACCGCACTTTTGGCATGTTCATGCCGGTCGATTTCCATTACATGCTGGCATAGCTCATTCATCAGCAGGGTGAGTTTGCCGACTCCTTCAAAGGCAATCCCCAGCGGGTCCTGCAGGGCGGCCACTGGCAGGTTGTCCTGAATATCTGCGCGGCTCAATTGGGGCAGGGCTAGCAGCCCGTTTTCGTCGGGCTGGTTGTAGAGGTCGTTGGCTTGCTGGGCGCCGATCAGGGCGGTTTGTTTGAGGGTGTCCGGCGAGCCCTGGCCATCGAAACTATTCACATTTAACAGCGTGGTCCGCTGCAGGCGCAGGGCGTGGTCCACGTTGTCGCGATGCCACTGGTAGGGGGCGTGTTCCGGCAGGCTGGGCAGGTAACGGGGGTCTTCATCGGCCAGGCCGCCGAGGATTTCGATCAGGGCCCAGCTCCAGGGGATTTCCGAGAAGGCGATTTGCAGTAGTACCGGGCCGCCATTGAGGCGGTGGGGGACGGTGATGGCGCCGATTTCGGTTTCCATGCCGTCGTCCGGTGGGCGCTGGTCGCAGCCCTGGTACTTGGCCAGGTTGATGTCGCGGAAGGTGTTACCGTCATCGCTGACCACCAGTTCCCGCCACAGGTAGCCACCGACAAAAATATACAGTCTGCCGTTGTCGCGAAGGGGCGCAAGATGCTGGCCTTCCGGGTCCGCAAAGCGCACGGGTTTGATGTGGCCGAGGGCGGTGAGGGCGTCTGTGCTGGTGTCGTCCCGGACTACAGGCAGCCCTTGCCCCAGTGGCACCAGATATAGGTTGTCGCTGTCTTTGCTCAGGTAACCGCTTTCTTTCAGGCCTTTTGCAACGGCATCCGGATAGCGGGTGCGGTTGTCGTTGAATTCCAGAAACAGTTCCGAAGCGTCTTCCCCGTTGACGTAGAAAGAGGCGGTAGTTCTGTTGCCGACGGTTTCATTGTCGGCCAGGAAGCGGGTTTGGGCGTTCATTTTACCCTCCTGCGCAGGCGCACGAAGTGGCGACGACGGGGCTGGGCGGGAGCCTGGTTGTCCACATCAAGACGATGGGTCGGTGCGATGGTTTGTTCTTCGGTTTCTTGCGGTGTGAGCCCTTGGGGCAGGCCGGCGCCGGCCTGCTGAAGCGGGGCGGGTGCGGTGTTGCGCATGTTGGACACCATCATGTCGCTCTGGCGCACGGCGGGCTGGCCTTCCACGAAGACGTTGGGTGAGAAGGTGAGAAATTCCGCTTGCCCGGCAATGGTGCCGGACATGATCCCGCCGCAGGTTCCCGCCATGTCGCCGCTGCTTTTGGCGAAGGTGGAGGCCACATGGCAAACCGGATTGCCGTTGACCAGAACGGAGCTGGCGGTGCCGGCGGCATCCGTGCTCATGGCCACGTTGCTGTAGGGAATGGGCTGACAGAAAGGCGGGGTCTTGCAGATATCCATGGTGACAAGGGTGCCACCGGAGCCGGCGTGAACAGCGGTGAGGCCGTTGATCAGGATATTACTCATGGCGGGTTCCTTCCATTGAACCGGGGTGTTGTGCGATGTCTTGTCGTTGATGGTGCAGTTGCATGGCCAGGTGCTGCGGGCCGCCGGGGCTGTCCAGTACCAGGGCGGTATCCGCCGGGCAGATGCGAAAACGCAGCGCTTCACAGGCGGTGATCAGGCCCACTGGCAGGGTGGCTGCTCCGCTATCGCCGATGGTGAGCGCCGGGCGCAGGATATGCAGTGGTGCTGGCAGTGTCGGTTGCGGCGCTTCTTTTTCCCCTTTTCGCATGGCCAGGTTGTCGCGGTTGGAAAGACGCACCGGCCACAGGCTTGTCTGGGTGGAATGCCAGCTGAGTTCATGGTCGCGGGTTTGTGCGTGCGCCAGTACCAGCCGATCCGGACGGGAAACGGCCTCATTTTCTACGGCCTGTCGGGCGGCGGTGGCCAGGGCCTGGCCCTGTTGATGGGGGTGATCCGTTGCGGATGCCGAGTGGCTGCCAAGGCCGGTGCAACTAATGTCGCCGGGTTGCAGGGTGTCGCTTGCTTCGAATCTCACCAGGGCGATGGCCTCCGAGAGTATCCGGCCATGGCTCCAGCTATGGGTGCGTACGTCGTTAGCGGGCTGCCGTTCGTTCAGGGTTTCCTCGTTAAGCAGGCTGTCGACCCCGAGCAGGGTGAGCGCGGTGAGGTGCCCTTGCTGCAGATGCTGCCACTCTTCCGCCAGCGCTTCGGGCAGGGTGCGGGGGCAGGTCACCCGTATTTCGCCGGCAGGGGATACCTCTGCCAGCCGATTGTGTAGCCAGGTGAGTAGGGCCTGCTGCAGGCGTTCATGACGTGCCCGGTCCGGCGCCGGCAGGCAAAGCAGTATCCGGCTGTCTGTCAGGGCTGGGCTGTTCTCGTCCAGCAGGGCATCCAGGGCCGGGATCAGGCGCTGGGGGTTGAACGGGGCCTCGTCGTGTTCAGCGGGGATTCGTCCCAGCATGACCGGGTCGGAGTTGCCGCTGGTAGGGTCGGGAATGCACAGGTTTCTGTCGGCCTGATACGCCGGTATTCCGGCCTGGCAGGCCAAATAGACCCCGGCCGGGTGAGTGCCGGTGGGGGCGTTGAGCGCATAGTGGCTGAGGCGGATGGCTGCGGGCATGGGCGGTCAGTTGAGTTCGATACGGGCGCCAAGCAGGCGGTTGATGCCGTCGGCGATGGCGTGGATTTCCCGCCCATCAAGCAGCAGGGTGCCATCCGGGCGCAGCTCTATCTGGGCGTCGCCGGTACGCAGTAGCAGGCCTTTGGGGGCATCGAAGAGGAGCTGGCCATTGTCCAGTTCGGTGACCAGATCCGCGCCCGGGTGGCTATCGGCCAGTGGAACGATGCGGTCGGTGACCACCACCCCGATAGTGTCATCAAGCAGGCAAAGTACCCGGTCACCTTCCTGCAGGGTGGTGACGGTTTCGGCGACGTGACGGACCGGCTGCGGATTGTCGTGATTCGGGGTGGTGACCAGAAGGGCGCCATCCCGGCAAATGATGGTGGCGATGTAAGGGGATGATGTGCCGGGCAACGGGTCCGCTGCCCGTAATGATGACGTGACCATGAGCCTCTCCTGCTTCCTTGCCGGATCAAAGCAGGGAACGCTAACAGGCCGCCCAGTGGATATCTGTAGGAAATCGCTGACAGTTGTCGCCAGTGAGAGCCGTTTAACGCAATTCAGCTACGTTGGATGCTCCCGTTGGCACTGCCGTCCGGCAGCCAGCCCTGTTCCAGCATGATCGGGTCGTGGTCGCGATGCAGCTCGACCACGCTGCTGGCGCGGGTGCCGTAGGTGGGGGACTGGATAAAGACCGGTGCCACCAGTCGTTCCAGATCCAGGCCGACGCCGGTATCGGGGAGTTCGCTGTCCGGGGGCTGGTAGTGATCGTTGACCACGTCCATGAGCTGTTCTGTGCTGCAGTCGGCGGTGATGGCGTTGGCCAGGCGTTGTTTGGCCCGCTGTACCTTGGGCCAGGGGTCGTCCAGCAGGCCGTTGCACAGGCCGTGAATGCCGGGGGTGACCGCTTGCGGGGCGGCGCCGCGATTGCCCAGATACCAGAGGCTTTCCGGGGTGCCTACCAGCAGGTTGAAGGCGCCGTAGTGGTGTTGTTCTTCGGCCAGCTCCCGGCAGAACTGTTCCGGGGAGTCGCTGCCTTCCAGGAATGCCAGGGGCAGCAGGCCCCGGGAGCGTTCGCCGGTTTGCCGGTCGGTGATGGGTTCCCGGTAGTTGGTGACCACGGCGACGCGGCCGTTGCGGTGGATGCCCAGCCAGGTGCCGCCGGCGGTCAGGTCCAGACCGCAGAAGATATCGCCGCGCCAGCGGGCGGGCTCGGCGGGGCGGGCGTGGAATTCATCCCGGTTGGCGGCCATCCGCAGGGGGGTGGGAGAATCTGGTTGCCAGTCCAGTAGTACAATACACATTCAAACTTTCCTGCAGCGGTTCAGGGTTAATCGTTGCCGTGCATTTTCGGTGATTGTAGGAGCCTGCTTGCAGGCGAATCCGCTTGCTCCGCGGCCTGATGTGGGCTCCTGAAAGGTGGTCAGCGTCCGGCGTCTGGCGTCACACCGTGCTAGCATACCTGCCTTGCGAGTGATTGGCATAAGGGCCGGCCAATGTGGGAACTGTTTCTGATTTGTCTGGGGGTCGGCGTGGGTGCTGGCCTGCTGGCCGGGGCGCTGGGCCTGGGCGGTGGCGTGGTGATTGTGCCGGCGCTGATCTTTCTGTTTCACGGGCTCGGTTTTCCCGCTGATCTGGTGGCGAAGATGGCGGTGGCCACCTCCCTGAGCACTATCATGATTACTTCCATCAGCGCGGTGTGTACCCACCACACGGCCGGCTTTGTACGCTGGCCGGTGGTGTTGCGGCTGGGCGTGGGCATTGTGCTGGGTGCCTTCGCCGGGGCCTTTATCGCCGATGCCATGAAAGGGGAACTGCTGACCCGTTTGTTTGGTCTGTTTGCCATGGTGATTGCCTTGCAGATGGCACTGACGGGCCGCAAGGCGCCGGACGGTAACCTGCCGGAGCGGGTGCCCGGGGCGGCGGGTCTGGGTGTGGCCGGGGTGTTGATTGGTACCGGGTCTGCCATTTTTGGTATTGGCGGCGGTTCGTTGACGGTGCCCTTTTTGAGCTGGTGTCGCCTGAAAATGCAGGAGGCAGTGGCTATCGCCTCCGCCTGTGGTTTGCCCATCGCCATTGCCGGCACCCTGGGTTTTGCGGTGGCCGGCTGGCAGGAAACCCGGCTCCCCGAAGGGGCGCTGGGCTATGTGTTTTTGCCGGCAACAGCCGGTATAGTGCTCACCAGTTTTCCGTTCGCGAGACTGGCGGCGCGACTCAGCCACCGGCTTCCTTCGGCGATGCTTAGGAAGGTGTTCGCGGTGGTGTTGTTTGTCATCGGCCTCAGGCTGGTTTTGGGATAGGCATTATGGAATTTCCGCAGATTGATCCGGTGGCGATCGCCATTGGTCCCCTTCAGGTGCACTGGTACGGCCTGATGTACATGATCGGCTTCGCCGCTGCCTGGTTGCTGGGGGTGTATCGCGCCAAACAGCCGAACTCTGGCTGGACCAAGGATCAGGTGGGCGATTTGGTCTTCTACGGCGCCATGGGGGTGATCCTGGGTGGCCGGCTGGGTTATGTGCTGTTCTATAACTTCGGCAAGTTTCTCGATGATCCGATCTGGTTGTTCAAGCTGTGGGATGGTGGCATGAGCTTCCACGGTGGCGCCATTGGGGTGCTGGTGGCGTTCTGGTTGTTCGGCCGCAAGACCAACAAACGGTTTTTCCAGGTGGCAGATTTCATGGTGCCCATGGTGCCGATCGGCCTGGCCACCGGACGCCTGGGTAATTTCATCAATGCAGAGTTGTGGGGGCGCACCAGTGATGCGCCCTGGGCCATGGTGTTCCCCACTGATCCTGATCGCCTGCCACGGCACCCTTCCCAGCTGTATGAATTTGCGCTGGAAGGGGTGCTGCTGTTTCTCGTGCTGTGGTTCTATTCGGCCAAGCCCCGCCCGGCCGGGGCGGTGACCGGGCTGTTTGGGGTGGGTTATGGTCTGGGCCGAACCTTTGTGGAATTTTTCCGTGAACCGGATGCCCACCTTGGTTACCTGAGCGGTGGCTGGCTGACCATGGGGATGTTATTGAGCATCCCGATGATCATTCTCGGTGCCGCCATGATGGTGTGGGCCTACCGCCATGATGATCGTGTCGCTACCCCTTCCCGGAGTCGTTCATGAAGCAATATCTCGATCTGCTACGCCACGTGCGTGAGCATGGCACCTTCAAGGAAGACCGTACCGGTACCGGTACCTATGCGGTGTTCGGTCACCAGATGCGTTTTGATCTGAGTGAAGGCTTTCCCATGGTCACCACCAAGAAGCTGCACCTGCGCTCCATCATTCACGAGCTGCTGTGGTTTCTTTCCGGCGACACCAATATCCGTTATTTGAAGGAAAACGGGGTGTCGATCTGGGATGGCTGGGCGACCCCGGAGGGTGAGCTGGGGCCGGTCTATGGCGAGCAGTGGCGCAGCTGGAAAACCCATGATGGCCAGGTGATTGACCAGATCAGTGAGGTGCTGGCGGAGATCAAGCGTAACCCGGATTCCCGTCGCCTGGTGGTCAGTGCCTGGAATCCGGCGGTGCTGCCGGATCCGTCCATTTCCCCGGACGCCAATGCGGCCGCCGGCAAGCAGGCGCTGCCGCCGTGTCATTGTCTGTTCCAGTTCTATGTGGCAGACGGCAAGTTGAGCTGTCAGCTGTACCAACGCAGCGGCGATATCTTTCTGGGCGTGCCGTTCAACATCGCTTCCTATGCGTTGTTGACGTTGATGATGGCGCAGGTCTGTGGTCTGGAGCCTGGTGATTTCGTGCATACCCTGGGTGATGCGCACCTGTATTCCAATCATCTGGAGCAGGCAGATACCCAGCTGGCCCGGGATCCGCGTCCGCTGCCCACCATGACGTTGAACCCGGAGGTGAAAGACCTGTTCGCTTTTACCTTTGACGATTTCACCGTGAGCGATTACGAGCCCCACGCCCATATCAAGGCGCCGGTGGCGATTTAAAAAAACGCTTTTGCGCTTCACGCAACACGCCGCCACGCGTGGTGCATGCAAGCGTGCTGCGTGTCAGTGAGGTTTGCATGTCCATTCGTCTTTCCCTGATGGTCGCCAAGGCCAGCAATAATGTGATCGGCCGCAATAACAAGCTGCCCTGGTATTTGCCCAACGACCTGAAGTACTTCAAGCAGGTCACCTTTGGCAAGCCAGTGATCATGGGCCGCAAAACCTGGGATTCTCTGGGCAAGCCATTACCCGGTCGCACCAATATCGTCATCACTCGCCAGCCGGATTTTCAGGCGGAAGGCGCCAAGGTGGTGGCGACGCTGGAAGAGGCGGTGACCATGGCGGAAAACGTGGCCTTTATCGAAGGGCAGGACGAGGCAGTGGTGATGGGGGGCTCAGAGATCTATGCGCTGGCCCTGCCGAAAACGGACCGGCTCTATCTCACCGAAGTGCATGCGGAGGTGGACGGCGATACCTGGTTTCCGGAGTACGACACCGCTGAATGGAAAGAGATCGGCCGGGAAGATTTTTCCGCGGAAGGGCCGAATCCGTACGATTATTCGTTCGTGGTTTACGAGCGGAAATGAGGGACGAGTTAAGCTCGGCTTGAAAGCAAAAGGTTCGCCACCTCTACGAAGCTGCTGTAGGAGCACCGCTTGAGGTGCGAACCGAGTGCAGCGAGACGACAAAGACCAACGTCTGTCCGCCATTCTTTCTTGAGTCTGTCGAGCGCGGAAAGTCCTGATCGCCCTGCGGTCGATTTCCTCGCAAGCGCGGTTCGCGGCTCAAGCGCCGCTCCTACAACTCTTATCCTCTCGGTTTGATCAGCACTTCACTTTTCACCGACTGGGCAATAAAGCATTTCTCGTGGGCGCGCTGGTGCAGGGCCTGGATCTTGCCGGCGTCCGGTTGTTCGCCGCTGAAAGTCACCAGCGGCTGCAGCAATACCTGCCGCACATAAATCATTGCCTGCTCGTTCTGGCCAAGGACAGCTTCGGGGGCGTCATCGTAGCTGGTCACGGAAAGGCCTTCGCGGGCCGCTTCGGTGAGAAACGACAACAGGTGGCAGCTGGCCAGGGCGGCAATAAAGGCCTCTTCCGGTTCCATGAATTCCTGCTGGCCATGATGGCCATCCACCACACGGACTTCATTGCCATCGGCCAGGTGCCAGAGGTAGTGATCCTCGCCATGGGCGTTCCAGCTCAGATGCATAGTGTGTTGTGGCACGCGATATCCCCGGTTGGTTTATTCTTCAGGGCAGTATGCCATCAAAACAGCCACTTGCCATGGCGGCTTTGGTCGAAGTCGGTGACAAAACGTCAGTGGGCGGTGTCGGGTGTATCCGCAAGGGCGAGCGTCGGCATGGCCAAAAAGCGGGCAATGGTGGTGGCGGGAAAGTCAAAACATTACCGTCACCTCTTACCGGTTCTACGTGGCACTGTCCTGTGCCATTTCCCAATAGCGGAATACGGCTACATTCACCAGTGCGCTCATCAGGCTGATCGGCAAACCCACCAGCAGAGCGGTAGCCTGGGGCTGGCTGATGATGGACGTGACCAGGCTGGCCAGGATGCTGCTCATCAGCAGATAGGCAAGGAATACCAGCACCAGTATCAGCAGTAGCGGCCACTGCTGGGCTTCTGTCATGGCGAAGGACTGACGCAGCGCATCGATGGGGTTGCGGCGCTTCAGGACGACCAGGAAAGGCGCGAAACATAGGCGGGTGTAGACCCACAGCGCAGGGAAGAAAAACGCCAGCCAGCCCAGTGAGACACCCACGGCCATGATGGCATAGGTGGCCAACAGCATCGGATAGACCAGCAAGGCGGCGGCCAGACACTGCAGCAGCCCTGCCGGTTTGCCGGTGCGCGCGGCAGCGAGCTGGGCGATCAACGCGCCTTCCGCCAGGGGCCGGCTGAGTAGCACGATAGCCAGGCTGATGCCGCTGAACTGCAGGGCGCCGCCGGCTTCTTCCGGAAACACAAAGCTGGGCCCAAACAGCCACTGGCTGGCTTCGGTGAGCAGCGCAAAGGGGGCCGTGACCAGGAAAATGGGCCCCAGGTTGCGCCACCAGAAATAGAGGATTTCGCGAAAACGTTGGCTGATCATGTCGGTTGTAAGGTGTAGCCGGAAAGGCGCTATTTCACCACAGCGGGCGGGATGTGCACAGGGAAAGGCGGCAATATTCGTGTCGGTCGTTGCAGGTGGGACGTTTGGTGGCCAGTAGGGTGGATTAGCCGCAGGCGTAATCCACCTGCCCACAGTGGAGATAAATCCAGGCCTCCCTTTAACTCGCCAGCGAGTTGATGTCGCGCCTCCATAGCTTTGGAGTCAACGGCAGAGGGAGGGTTGTGGATTACGCCTTCGGCTAATCCACCCTACGTTACAGTCGGGCTTGGGGGTGTTCACCACCAGTATTTGCCCCAGTTTTCCGGGTTGGCCCAGAAACGCGGGTTGTTCCATTTGCGCTCGAAGTTGTAGTTGTCCAGGTCGTAGCTGTAGATGTTCAGCTCGCGGCCATCCTGGGCAAAGTGCCCCTGTTCCCGGCAACCCAGTGCCAGAAATCCATTGCTGGGCCAGCGCAGTTTCTGCGGGGCCAGGGTGGGCTGGTACACCGCCACCATGGAATCGGTGTGCAGGTTTCGCAGCAGGCCCATCAGCGCCTCGCCGTCCCGCTGGCTCATGTACTCCAGCTGGTCGGCCACAATCGCCATATCTACCCGCTCGATATCATCCAGTGCCGCAAAGGGATCCTGCTCCTGGATTTCCACCAGATTGCAGTCATGGTCTTTGCACCATTGGCTGACGACGGGGATGGGGTTGAGGCTGACGGTAACAATGGAGGAAGGCTGGTGGCTATCCAGGATAGCGGCCAGACGTTCCTGGGGGGATTCAGTCATGGGGTGTGCCATCGCGGTATTCATGAATTCAGTCTAGCGCGGTTGTGCAGGGCTTTCGATAGGGGAACGTAAAAACACTTGCCGGTGGGAATGCTGGACGGCGGACGAAGAAAAGCAACGCGCGCAGACGTCTGATCGCGGACGCCAGACAAGGTAAAGGGTTCACGTAAAAAGACACACTCAGGCCTGCTTTGTGATTCCCGTCAGAAAATTCGGGAAGAGGATTGACGGACCCTCAATCAGTAATGATAATGATTCTCATATACAGACAAGGAGGCCAGCATGACTCAGCTCAAGAAGAACGTCACCACGACGACCCGCCGGGTTGCCATCAATGCAGAAAGCAGTGTTGCCAGCAGCTTGCTGCTCAATCATCAGGGCAAGCTCTGGATTGAGCATGCCGGTGAGCGTTACCAGTTGCGACGCACCTCCAATAACCGGCTGATTCTGACAAAATAACGCGGTACGCAACACGCTTTACGCAACAACATTTAACGCCTTTGCGCTGCGCCAAGCGGTCCAGCGCGGAGTCAGTTACGCCAACTCCCGGGATTCTTGTTTCGCGTTGTTGTCCGGGACGTGTTGCATACCGCGCTTTCTTTTCTCCCTGACGTGGATCGCCAGCCGCCGCCAGCTTTCCACACCTAACAACAAGCACCATCGACCATTAAGGCGCTTCTGAATAACACCTTGCTGAACATGCACAGGGTTATTCAGCGGTTCCTTGACCGTTGGTGCGGCGATCTGGAGGTAGCATGTCAGTGATGGCGTGGTCCCCGGCGCCGGCGGCATCTCCTCTGCTTCGGCAGTGCGGCGCTGCACTCGGTGATCGGGTTTTGCGATTGCAGGACGAGCCGCTGGCCATTCTCAAGGCCCTCTATCGACTCGGCTCCCTGGTGGTGACCACCTTTACCAGTGGTTCCCGGGTTTCCCAGAACATGCACTACCCGGCGTTCCATGAGGGTGAGTGGTGGCTGGAGTCAGTCGGCGACCGTTGTCGATTACGACAAAGTCTGCAGGTATCCCAGTGGCATTCCGTGCTGGCTGTACTGGAACCTACCGGCGCCTTGCCGGCCCGCAGCCTGGTGTTTTTCGATCGTCAGGGGCAACCGCTGCAACAGATGGCAGTGGCCCCGGACAGTGGCGGCCTTGCCTTTGAGGAACTGGTCTGTGCCATGCTGCATCCGGATCAGCAGACGCTAACGCCGCCTGCCGGCCTGCCGCACATTGTGGCGGGTGAGTTGGGGTCACTATCGCAGCTGGAACGCGACTGGGCCGCCAGTGTCGATGAGGAGGATTTTTCCCAGCTGTTGCAGCGCTGCCACAATCAGAGAGATGTGCTGTATCGGTCGGTGCGTGACAGCTTTGCCTGCCGGGTGCGCCCGGAAACCTTGCCGGCGGTGCTGGCGGATGCGTCGCGTTGCGATAAGGCGACCACCTTGTGTGTGGGTAATCAGGGGGTGCGTTTGTGCATGACCGCACCCTGGTCGTCGCCGCGCTGGCAGGGCAGTCATTGCCATCTGGCCCACAACGGCGCGCTGGTGTCCCTGGACATGGCAAAGATGCACAGCCTGTGGCGCCTGCGTAAGCCCGGTGATGGTCAGGTGTTGACGGCTCTGGAAGCGCTGGATGAAAACGGCAACTGGCTGTGGACGCTCTCGGCAGGGGAAGCAGAGTCAGACTGGCGGGCGTTATTGAGGGATAGCGTGATTCGCTAGCTACGAGCTACGCTCGATTGGAAAGGGTGGAAAGTTCCTCGGACCTCGGCATTTCTACGAAGCCGCTGTAGAAACGGAGCGTAGCGGAGTAACGCACGTTTTGCAGTGCGGCCCGAAGGGTGAGCGCAGCGAATAACACCTCTTGAGGTGCGAACCGCGCTTGCGCGGAAATCGACCGTAGGGCGATCAGGGATATCAGAGCTCGACAGGTTTTCAGAAAAGACGGGCAGATCTGGGGGTCTGTTGTCTCGCTACGCTCGGTTCGCCATGCAAGCATAGCTCCTACATAAAAGCCACAGTCCTTTGGCAAGGCCTGAATCACGCCGCCAGCGACGCTTCTACAGTGTGTCGGTTCGCCTGCAGGCAGCCTCCTACAGATATGTGCATCTGGCTCCGCTTGCCACTCCCCTCAAAAGTGCTCGTCGAACTGCTTGAGCAGATCAATGATCTCGCTGACATCCTGCTCCATTCCTTTTAGTGCTTCTTCCGCCATGGGGCTCACGTCGCACTGGCCGGGCAGGGGATGGTCGGCGTCGAGAATGGCGCGGAAGCGGGCGATAAAAACCCACTGCAGCCACTGGCTGAACGCCATGGTGTCGGCAAAGAAGGGGGTGCTGCTGTCGAAGGCAGAGGGCGCCGGGGCTTGCTGTTCCCACAGGCCCTGCTGGTCCATCTCGGTCTGCAGGTTGTCCAGAAGACAGATAAGTTGTGCGCGCTTAGTCATCGAAAAGAGGTACCAGGTCCGGGAGTTCGTGAAGGTTGTGAATATGGTGACGGGGGTGAGCCAGATCAACCGGCCAGTCCAGATCAATCAGGTTGGCCCAGATGGCATGCATGCCGTGTTCGCGAGCAGCATGCACATCCTCCAGGGGGTGGTCGCCCACATGGACGGCCTGGCTGGCATCGACCCCGGCAGAGGTCAGTGCCGCCAGGAACATGTCCGGTGCGGGTTTGCGCTTGCCGATGGTTTCCGCGGAATGGTGGAAGGTGAACAGCTCGGCGATGCCGATTTGCTGCAGGTCCGCGTTGCCATTGGTCAGGGCGCCCAGCTGATAGCTGTCGGCCAGCTGTTCGAGAACCTCCAGGGCGCCGGGGAAAAACGTCACCTGATTACGGGCGCGGTGGAAAACCAGAAAGGCTTGTTCGGCAATCTTGCGCGCCTCGCCGGTGCTGTAGCCATGCTCGGTAAAGGCCCGTGCCATGGCGTCCTGGCGCAGTGCGGTCAGGTTATCCAGATAATCCGGCCGCTCCCGCAGTAGGGCAGTGCGTACCGCGCGGACTCGCTCGGCGCTCAGCGCCTGGGCGGCTTCCGGATGGCGGTCGATGATCCAGTCACTGCATGCCTTCTCCGCCCGGCGAATCACTTCGTCCACCGGCCAGAGGGTATTGTCCAGATCAAAGGTAATCAGTTTGAGTCGGCTCATGGCGCTATTGTAACGCATGGCAGGGGCTGAGGCCCGGCGATGGCTACGACCCTGCTGTAGGAGCTCCCTTCCAGGGGGCGAACCGTGCGCAGCACGGAATCGGCCATAGGGCGATCTGGGATCTCCAGACTCCATAGGTCCTTGAAAATGGCCCCCTTTGGGTGCCTCGCTGCGCGAGGTTCGTCCCCTGGAAGGGAACGCCTACAGGAAGCGGCAGACGTCAGGACGATTCCTCGTCATCCCTGTTGCGGCGTTGCGCTCTGGGGTGAGCGCCATCATAAACCTGCGCCAGGTGCTGGAAATCCAGATGGGTGTAGACCTGGGTGGTAGCCAGGTCCGCGTGGCCCAGCAGTTCCTGTACCGCGCGCAGGTCGCCGGAGGATTCCAGTAAATGGGTGGCGAAGGAATGGCGCAGCTTGTGGGGGTGCAGGTGGTCATCCAGGCCCCGTTCCAGGGCGTGACGTTTCAGCCGTTGTTGCACGCTGGAGGGGGACAGTCGCCGGCCATTCTTGCTCAGAAATAGCGCTTTCTCTTCGCTGTCCTTGATAAACAGGGTGCGGGCCTTGAGCCAGCGGCGCACGGCAGTGAGGGCCGGTTTGCCGATGGGGAGCTGGCGGGTCTTGTTGCCTTTACCGGTGACCAGCAACTGGCCGGCGCTCAGGTCCAGGCTGTCCAGGTTCAGGCTCAGCAGTTCTGCCAGGCGCAGGCCGCAGGCGTAAAACAGTTCCATGATGGCCTGGTCGCGCAGGCTCAGTGGGTCGCCTTTTTTCATGCCTGCGTCCAGCAGCTGGCCCACCTGATCCGCATCCAGGGCCTTGGGCAGGCGCTTGCCACTTTTCGGTGGCCGCACATCCACCGCCGGGTTATCCCGGGCCAGCCCTTCCCGCATCAGATAACTGTAAAAGGTGCGCAGTGTGGACAGCAGCCGGGCAATGGTCTTGCCGCCTTTTCCCTGCCGATGCAGGGTGGCCACCAGCGAGCGCATGTCGTGCACGGTGAGCGTGGCCCAGTCCCGCTGCCCGGTGAGGCGGAAGGCTTCTTTCAGGTCACGCTGGTAATTGCTGACGGTGTGGGGGGAGAGGCGGCGCTCGAACTCCAGATGTTGCAGGAAGGCAGTAACGGTGTCTTTATCGCGGCTTCCGCTGTTCACTGTTCATTGATCTTTTTGGCTGCCTGATGCGGGTATTGCCGCAGGACTTCGTGCAGGCGGCGGCTGAGTACCTGGCCGATGTGGGTGATGAACAGGGTGCCCAGAGAGCTGCGGAAGTGCATGGCGCTTTTGCTGCCGATGGCCAGCAGGCCCAGCTTGCCCTGGTATTCCAGCGGCACCATGGCGGCGGAGCGGATGTCGGTGGCATGTTCCTGGAACAGGGCCTGCATTTCCTCTTCGCGCATGGCGCCGCAGACCGCCTTGCCGTTGCGCAGCAGATGGTTGAGGGCGCTGGGCAGAGCATCGCTGTCCACGCAACGAATCTGATTGCGCAGATCGCCAAGGATGGGCAGTTCCCGGTCGTAGAGCATCAGCGCCACCCGGTCGCAGTGAAAATCGTCACCGAGGCTGCCGAGCAGGTTGCGGAACAGTTTTTCCGCCCCCCGCGCTTCCAGCAGAGACAGGGTCAGGCGGCGGGTCTTGTCGAACAGGTGATCGTTTTCCCGGGCCACGTCCAACAGGCCGTTGAGGCGGTCACGCAGCTCGTTATTACGGTCGCGGAGAATGGAGGCCTGGCGTTCCAGCAGTGAGACGGCTTCCCCTTTGGAGTCTGGCAGGCGCAGCAACTCCAGCAGCTCCGGGCGGTGCTGGAAATAATCCGGGTTGTCGCGCAGGTAGGCGGCAACCTGGTCGGCGCTGGCTTTGGTGTTCTCCGTCATGAGTCCGTCCTTATACGGCCGCTGTTACATCAATGCTGCCATCATAGACATGGCTGGCAGGGCCTGTCATCCGGATGCCACCCTGGCCGGTATAGCGAATCTGCAAGGTGCCACCGGGCAGGTGCACGGTGACGTCCTGATCCAGAAATCCCCGGCGCTGGCCGATCACCACGGCGGCGCAGGCACCGGAGCCACAGGCCAGGGTTTCCCCGGCGCCCCGTTCATAGACGCGCAGGCGGATTTCATTGCGGCTGACGATCTGCATGAAGCCCACGTTGACCCGCTCCGGGAACTGCTCGTGGCTTTCCAGCAGCGGTCCCACGGTCTCGACTGGTGCCGTGTCCACATTCTCCACCAGCAGGGTGCAGTGCGGATTGCCCAGGCCGACGGCACCGACTTCGTAGGCATTGCTGTCAGCCATCAGGAAGTAGGTGTCCTGCTCGCCCTTGGCGCTCAGGGGGATCGCTTCCGGCGCCCAGCGCGGCGCGCCCATGTCCACGGTGACCTGCTCGTCGTCGGTCACTGCCAGGGTCATCTGCCCGGCGGCGGTTTCCACCACGATTTCGGCCTTGTCGGTAAGCCCGTGATCGCGCACGAAGCGGGCAAAGCAACGGGCGCCGTTGCCACACTGGCTGACCTCGGAACCGTCTGCATTGAGGATGCGGTAACGGAAATCCGCACCGGCGGCACGGGCCGGTTGAACGATCAGCATCTGGTCAAAGCCCACGCCGAAATGCCGGTCGCCCAGGCGGCGGATCTCGTCGACGGCAAACGGCACACCGGTTTCCGGCAGCGACTGGCTGATGCCGTCGATGACCATGAAATCGTTGCCCAGGCCGTGCATTTTGGTAAAGCGCAGGTTCATGCGAGGTGTCCGGTACGGGTAAAAGGCCATTGTACTCCGGGATGCGAGCGACGTCAGGTGATGGCGTATTAGCGATGTTGCAGAAGCGTTCAGGCTTGGCCACGAAGCCACTGTAGGAGCGCCTCTTGAGGCGCGAACCTGAGCCCAAGCGAGGGATGGGGTTCCGGGTGGCAACAAACCATCTACAAACTTTGGGGTGTGCCTAGCGATTTTTCTTTCGCCTAAGCTCGGATTCGCGCCTCAAGAGGCGCTCCTACAGTGAGCCCTGTAGAAACATCCATATCGTTCAGCCAGCGACGTTCCTATGGTGGGGGGCATTCGGTGTACAATGCGCCCTTACACTTCTTCAGGTTGTCACCATGCTTTCCTATCGCCACAGCTACCACGCCGGCAACTTTGCCGATGTTCTCAAGCACATCGTCCAGGTGGCGATCATCGAGTACCTGAAAAAGAAGGATAAGCCCTTCACGGTGCACGATACCCATGCCGGGGCCGGCAGCTATGCCATTGCCAGTGATCACATGCAGAAGACCGGGGAATACCGGGACGGCATTGCCCGATTGTTGGATAACCGCACCGGTGTGGGGGTGATTGACCAGTACGTGGCGCTGGTGAAAAAACTCAACCCGGTGGGCAAGCTCACCGAGTATCCGGGTTCGCCGCTGATCAGCGCCAGCCTGTTGCGCGAGCAGGACCGGCTGCAGTGTTCCGAGCTGCACAGTACCGATTTCGAGTTGCTGCAGCGTCGCTTTGCCGATGACAAGCGGGTGCGCGTGGAAAAACTGGATGCCTGGCAGGGATTCAAGGCCATGTTGCCGCCCCAGCATCGCCGTGGCTTGGTGCTGATCGATCCTTCCTATGAAATGGAAGCGGATTACCTTGGCCTGTTGCCGGCGTTGCAGATGGCCATGGATCGCTTCTCCACCGCTACCTATGCCATCTGGTATCCGGTGCTGGACCGTAACCGCACCGAGAGTTTCATCCGCCGTTTCGTCAAGGCAGAGATTCCCAATATGCTGCGAGTGGAGTGTTGCCCGCGCCCGGATGCCTCTGGCCGTGGCATGACCGGCTCCGGCATGCTGATCGTCAATCCGCCTTACACGCTGGCCCAGCATATGGCCCAGGCCATGCCTGTGCTCAAGAATGCCCTGTGCGAGCCCAACGGCCACACTCTGGTAAGAGAGCTGACCGGCGAGGCCTGACAGCCTTAACAAAATAGGGTGCGATGGGGCACGTGAATCGCACTGGGCGGGAGAATCAGGCACTCGCCTGTCAGGCCGACCACCGGCAATGCGCCTTCGCCAGGGTGCTGGTAGACTGCGCCGCTTTTCGCGCCGCCGGTAAGTGTTTACTCGCCGGCGAAGGCCCATAACGGGAAAGAGAGCAACCGGACAGACAGCCGTCGGTAAGCCTGCCATGACACAGTCCTCTTCACATCGTCGCCCCAGCCTGTTCGATGCCCTGCTGCCTATAGTCGTGCTGGTGGCGCTGTTGGCGGCGGCGGTGTACCTGTTCGGCGACAGTGCTTCTTCCGGGCCCAACCAGATTGCCCTGTTGCTTTGTGCCGGGCTGGCCTCGCTGATTGCTTTCAAGAATGGTATGTCCTGGCGGGAGATCGAGACCGCCATGATCAAGGGCATTGCCGTGGCCCTGGGCGCGGTGCTGATTCTGCTCAGTGTAGGGGCATTAATTGGTACCTGGCGGCTGGCCGGCATTGTGCCGTCGCTGATCTATTTCGGACTGGAGCTGATGAACCCGGCCCTGTTCTATGCAGCGGCCTGCCTGATCTGCGCCATTATCGCCCTGAGTATCGGTTCCAGCTGGACGGTAGCGGCCACCGTGGGGGTGGCGCTGATCGGGGTGGCCAACGGTCTGGGGTTGTCGTTGCCGGTGGCTGCCGGGGCGGTGGTGTCCGGGGCCTATTTCGGCGACAAGATTTCGCCGCTGTCGGAAACCACCAATCTGGCACCGGCGGTGGCCGGCTCGGATCTGTTCGAACATATCCGCCTGATGCTGTGGACCACGGTGCCTTCCATTGTCATTGCTCTGCTGATTTTCCTGTTTATGGGGCTCAATGCGGAAGTGGCCGGTGACACGGTGAACCGCATCCGCCCGTTACTGGCCGGTCTGGATAACCAGTTTCATATTTCCTTTCTGCACCTGATTCCCCTGTTGGTGCTGCTGGTGCTGGCGCTCAAACGCATGCCGGCGCTGCCGGCGATCTTTCTGGGAGCCTTGCTGGGTGGCGTCTGGGCATTGCTGTTCCAGCCCGAGGCCATTGCCGCCCAGGCGGGCGTGGCACAGGCGGATCTGGTGGCGTCACTGAAAGTGGTGTGGCAGACCTTCTATGGCGGTATCACCGTGGAAACCGGCGATGCGGCGCTCAATGATCTGCTGTCCGGTGGCGGTATGGCCTCCATGCTCAACACGGTCTGGCTGATTCTCTGCGCCATGACCTTCGGGGCGGTGATGGAGCATGCCGGTTTGCTGGCGAAGCTGATCGAAGGGCTGCTGGCGATGGTGAAGGGCGCGGCGGGGTTGATTACGGCCACCCTGGCCACCTGTCTGGGCAGCAACATCCTCACTGCAGACCAGTATATTTCCATCATCATGCCCGGGCGCATGTTCCGCGAGGCCTATGAAAAGGAAGGGCTGGCGCCGGTGAATCTGTCCCGGGCCCTGGAAGACGGCGGCACCATCACCAGCCCGCTGATTCCCTGGAATACCTGCGGGGCGTACATGCAGTCGGTGTTGCTGGTGCCGGTGACGGACTATCTGTTCTACGCGTTTTTCAATCTGATCAACCCGCTGCTGGCGCTGGTCTATGCCTGGCTGGGGATCAAGGTGCTGCGCCTGACCCCGCCGGCGGCAGGGGATGTGGCCCACGGGCCTTCTTCGAAATCCCTGTAGGCGCCGCGAACCGCGTGCAAGCGCGGAGCGTCTGCAGGAGAATCCAGCCTCTCTGGCCTTGTCGTAACTCGTGCGTTAATGCTGGCAGCGGCCCTACCAAAACGCGGTGATAAAAAAAGGCGGAGATACCTGTCTGGTATGTCCGCCTTTTGATTTCATTGCTACCCGCGGGTGTCAGGGCAGCAGCGACTCCAGTTTCAGTTGGTCCTCAACGGTTTCCCGTTGGCGCACCACAAAGGCCTGGTCGCCATCCACCATCACTTCAGCGGGGCGGTTGCGGCTGTTGTAGTTGCTGGCCATGGCAAAGCCGTAGGCACCGGCGCTGCGAATCGCCAGCAGGTCGCCGGTCTCCAGGGACAGGGCCCGGTCCTTGCCGAGGAAGTCACCGGTCTCGCAGACCGGGCCGACGATATCCCAGTCCCGACAATCCGCATCATGGGGTTTCACCGGCACGATATTCTGCCAGGCCGAATACAGGCTGGGGCGGATCAGATCGTTCATGGCGCCGTCGACGATGGCGAAGTTCTTGTGCTCGGTGGGCTTGAGGAACAACACCTGGGTAACAAAGATGCCGGCGTTGGCGGCAATGGCCCGGCCCGGCTCGATGTGTACCGGCAGGTCGCCGGGGATGTGCTTGAGCAGGGCCTGCACATAATCTTCCGGAGCCGGTGGCACTTCGTCGTTATAGGTCACGCCCAGGCCGCCGCCCAGATCCAGGTGGTGAATCTCGATACCCAGATGCTGCAGTTGCTCCAGCAGCTTGAGCACGCGCTCCAGCGCATCTTCAAAGGGCGACAGCTTGGTGAGCTGGCTGCCGATGTGGCAGTCGATACCCAGTACCTTGATGTGCGGCAGTTCGGCGGCGCGTTGATAAAGTGCGGGTGCCTTGGCGATATCCACCCCGAACTTGTTGTCCTTCAGGCCGGTGGAAATATAGGGGTGGGTCTGGGCGTCCACATCCGGATTTACGCGGATGGCGATGGGCGCTTCCCGATCCAGTTCGCCGGCCACCAGGTTCAGCAGTTCCAGCTCGGCGGCGGACTCCACGTTGAAGCAATGGATGTTGGCTTTCAGTGCGGCGGCCATTTCATCGGCGGTCTTGCCGACGCCGGAAAATACGATCTTGTCGGGATCGCCGCCGGCCCGCAGTACTCGCTCCAGCTCGCCGCCGGAGACGATATCAAAGCCGGCGCCGCAACGGGCCAGCACGTTCAGTACCGCCAGGTTGGAGTTGGCTTTCACCGCATAACAGACCTGGTGAGGGTGATCACCGAAGGCCTCATCGAAGGCCTGGAAGTGACGCTCCAGGGTGGCGCGGGAATAGAGATACAGCGGTGTGCCGAAACGGTCAGCCAGTTGTTCTACCGGCAATTCTTCGGCGAACAGCTCGCCATCGCGGTACTGAAAGTGGTCCATGATTATTCCTGTTCACCGTCATCCTGGTCGGATGCGGCGGGTTGGTCGGCGTTGTCGTCCTGCACCTCTGTGGGCTCGGCGGCGGGTTCCTGGGGGGCAAAGTACAGCGGGCCTTTCTGGCCGCAGCCAGCCAGCAGAACGACAAATAGCAGGGCGATGATGCGCATCATCAAGCTCCGAATGTGCGAGCGAAGGCGGATAGCGTGGTGCTTCCCCCTCGACGAAGGGTGGCGGAAAGGGCCGTGCCCTGTCCGCCCGAGGTTGATCAGTTTCCGGTATTGTCCAGCGCTTGCCGGGCACGGGCAACTGCGGCACGCACCTGATCCGGGGCGGTGCCACCGATATGGTTACGGGCGCTCACCGAGCCTTCCAGGGTCAGCACGTCGAACACGTCGTCTTCGATCTGGTCACTGAATTGCTTCAGTTCCGACAGGGACATGTCGCTCAGGTCCTTCTTCTTTTCTACGCCGTAGGCCACGGCCTTGCCAACGATTTCGTGGGAGTCGCGGAAGGCAATGCCCTTGCGCACCAGATAATCGGCCAGGTCGGTGGCGGTGGCGAAACCGCGACGGGCCGCTTCGCGCATCACCTCGCGATTGGGTTCCAGGGCCGGGATCATGTCGCCGAAGGCGCGCAGGCTGCCTTTGATGGTGTCCACGGCGTCATAGAGCGGCTCTTTGTCTTCCTGGTTGTCCTTGTTGTAGGCCAGCGGCTGGCTCTTCATCAGGGTCAGCAGGCTGATCAGGTGGCCGTTGACGCGGCCGGTCTTGCCGCGCACCAGCTCCGGCACGTCCGGGTTTTTCTTCTGCGGCATGATGGAGCTGCCGGTGCAGAAGCGGTCGGGCAGGTTGATAAAGTTGAACTGGGCGCTGGTCCACAACACCAGCTCTTCGCTGATCCGTGACAGGTGAGTCATGGTCAGGGCCGCCAGGGCGCAGAATTCGATGGCGAAGTCCCGGTCGCTGACGGCATCAAGGGAGTTTTCGCAGACGCCGTCGAAGCCCAGCAATTCGCAGGTCCGTTCCCGGTTGATCGGGTAGGTGGTGCCGGCCAGGGCAGCGGCGCCCAGGGGCATGCGGTTGACGCGCTTCTTGCAGTCCAGCAGGCGTTCGCGGTCGCGCTTGAGCATCTCGAACCAGGCCAGCAGGTGGTGGCCGAAGGTCACCGGCTGAGCGGTCTGCAGGTGGGTGAAGCCGGGCATGATAGTGGCGGCTTCACGCTCGGCCAGGTTCAGAAGGCCGGTCATCAGGTGCAGATACTGCTCTTCCATGATCAGCATTTCATCACGCAGCCACAGGCGGATATCCGTGGCCACCTGGTCGTTGCGGCTGCGGCCGGTGTGCAGCTTCTTGCCGGTGATGCCGATCTTGTCGGTGAGCCGCGCCTCGATGTTCATGTGCACGTCTTCCAGGGCCACGGACCACTGGAATTCACCGGCTTCGATTTCCTTCTGGATTTCCGCCAAGCCGTTGATGATAGCGTCGCGTTCCTCATCGGTGAGCACGCCCACTTCTGCCAGCATGGTGGCATGAGCCTGGGAGCCGAAGATGTCCTGGCGGTACATGCGCCGGTCGAAATTCACGCTGGCGGTGAATTCCTGAACGAACTGATCGGTGGATTCGCTGAAGCGGCCGCCCCAGAGTTTGTTCTGCTGCTTGTCGGTCATCGTACGGTTCCCATGCATAAAGCCGGATTTGCGAGGCGCGCAGTATAGCAGGGACCGGGGAGCCCCTGAACAATCGGTATTGCTTGGGTGATCTGCTCGCTTAATGTATAACTGCTTGTAACTAGTGATTTTTACTGACCGGAGATTCAATGGCGGCCACGGACGACCAGCCCAATTCAAGCTTCCTGCCCGACTTGTGCAGCACCCGCGCGGTGCTGGTAGTGGTTGTCGTGGCAGAGCTAATGGCTCTGGTGATCAACCTGGTGGCCACCTATTACAGCGATTTCAGCATGGGCAGGCTGGCGATCACCTCACTGTTTGTGCAATGGGTGGGGCTCACCTCGGCGGCGCTGGTCTGCCAACTACGTCCCAGGCTAAATCGCCTGGCGCCATCCGTGGCAGCCGTGGCAGTGGTCTTGCTGGTGGTGGTCGACACCCTGGTGTTCAGCGTGGTGGCTGCCCTGGTGATGAGCTGGGTGACCGGGACCCTGATGCCGGGCTCCCTGTGGTCCATGGAAATTCTGGTCAACGGCCTGATCGCTGCCATTATTGCCGGCCTGGTGATGCGCTATTTCTATGTGCAGGAGCAGCTTCGCCAGAAGGGGCAGGCGGAATTGCAGGCGCGAATACAGGCCCTGCAATCGCGGATTCGCCCGCATTTCCTGTTTAATTCCATGAACATCATTGCCAGCCTCATTGCGGTGGATCCGGATACGGCCGAGAAAGTGGTGGAGGATCTCTCTGTGCTGTTCAGGGCCAGCCTGAAGAATATCGGCAATGAGGTCTCTCTGGATGAGGAACTGGAGCTGTGTCGACGCTATATTCATATTGAGCAATTGCGCATGGGCGAGCGTCTGCAGGTGGAATGGGACATCCGCGTAGAGGCAAAAAGCGTGATGATTCCGCTGTTAACCTTGCAACCCTTGCTCGAAAATGCCATTTATCATGGCATACAGCCATTAGCTGCGGGCGGCGTGGTGACGATCCGGGCCCTGGCAGAACATGGCGAGCTGGTATTATCGGTGAGTAACCCCAAGCCGGAAGGCGACGGGCACCACAACGGCAACCGAATGGCGCTGGAGAATATTCGTCATCGACTGGAAGCGTTGTATGGTGACGAGGTGGCGGTGGAATCACGGCCGCAACAAAAAGAATACGAAATCGAAATCCGATATCCGCTGCAATAAAAAAGGATGGGAATTATGCGGGTGCTTGTGTGCGACGACGAACAACTGGCTCGGGACCGGCTGAAGCGGCTGGTAGAGAAAACCGAGGGTGTTGAAGTGGTGGCAGAAGCGGCCAACGGCCGCGAGGCTGTGGATCAGGCTCAAATCAGCAGACCAGACGTGATCCTGATGGATATTCGCATGCCGGAAATGGACGGTATGGAAGCCGCCGAGCATCTCAGCAAGATGGATAATCCCCCGGCGCTGATCTTCTGTACCGCCTATGACGAACATGCCCTGCAGGCTTTCAAGGTCCATGCGGTGGATTATCTGCTCAAGCCGGTCAGTGCCGATGATCTGGCCACGGCACTGGGCAAGGCCCGGACCCTGAATCGGGTGCAGCTGGCGGAAATCGGCAGGGACGTTAGTGAAGAAAAACCGCGCCGGCGTGGGCATATCAGTGCTCGTACCCACCGGGGTCTGGAGCTGGTGCCGGTGGATGAGGTGCGTTATTTCCTGGCTGACCAGAAATACGTCACCGTCTGCTCCGGCGAGGGCGAAGTGCTGATCGATGAAACTCTCAAGGAGCTGGAGACCGAATTCGGTGACCAGTTCGTGCGTATTCACCGCAATGCCCTAGTGGCGTTGAAGTTTATCGAGGGTATGGAGATGGCCACCGCCGGCCACCACCAGGTACGCCTGCGCGGCATTGATGAAAGGCTCACTGTCAGCCGCCGTCATGTGGCCGGCTTGCGCCGGGTGCTGCAGAATCTGTAGTCGTTAACAGAGGTTCATCGGCATGCTAGCCTTGGATCTCTCTATGTTCCCAGCAATCCAATAACAAGAACAGGAAACCTGCCATGAAAAAGCTTCTTCTTCTGCTGGTCAGCGCCGCAGCGCTGAGCGGCTGTGCCTCCGCTACCATGCCGGTCACCGGTCTGCTTTACGGCAACGTGAAGGCGCCGCTCACCGCCACCGCTTCCACCGAGAAACCCACCCGGGTTGGCCGAGCCAGTACCCGTTCGATTCTCGGCATCATTGCCTCCGGCGATGCCAGCATCCAGACCGCCGCCCGTAACGGCGGCATCACCGAAATCCATCATGTGGACTACGAGTCCCAGAACTTCTTCGGCGTGCTGGCGGAGTTTACCGTGGTGGTTTACGGCAACTGAAAAGACCAGCTACAAGCTTCAAGCTGCAAGCTACAACGCGGCTTAACGGTTTGAATGCTCTGCAAGTATCGGGGCCGCGTCCATAGTCTGGGCGCGGCCCCGGTCGTTTAAAATCACAACAGCCTTTCCGGCGTGTTGTAGCTTGCAGCTTGAGGCTTGCAGCTCCATTTCCTGTAGACTAGGCCCCACATTGACCTAACGAAAACAGGATGCCCCATGTCCCGCGAAGTCTTGCGTATAGCCACCCGTTCCAGCCCCCTTGCCATCTGGCAGGCGGAATACGTTCAGCAGCGTCTGGAAGGTTTACACGAGGGGCTGAGCGTGGAGCTGGTGCGGATCAAGACCCAGGGGGACAAGATTCTCGATACCCCGCTGGCCAAGATTGGCGGCAAGGGCCTGTTCGTGAAGGAGCTGGAAGAGGCGATCATGGACGGCCGTGCGGATATTGCCGTGCATTCCATGAAGGATGTGCCCATGGAATTACCGGAAGGCTTTGCGCTGCCGGTGATCTGTGAGCGGGAAGATCCTCGTGATGCCTTCGTTTCCAATCACCATGACAGCCTGTCTGCTCTGCCACATGGTGCCTGTGTGGGGACGTCGAGCCTGCGCCGTCAAGCCCAGGTACAGGCCAATCGTCCGGACCTGGTGGTGAAAAGCCTGCGCGGTAATGTGCAGACCCGCCTGGGTAAGCTGGATGCCGGCGAGTTCGACGCCATTATCCTCGCCGCTGCCGGTCTCAAGCGGCTGGAGATGCACGAGCGGATCCGTTATGAAATGCCGCCGGAGGAATCCCTGCCGGCGGTGGGGCAGGGTGCGGTCGGCATCGAATGCCGCGAAGGCGATGAGCGCACCATCGCACTGCTGAGTCCGCTCAGCGATGTGGATACCTGGGACCGGGTAGTGGCGGAACGGGCCATGAATCGGCGCCTGGAAGGCGGCTGCCAGGTGCCCATCGCCGGCTTTGCCCTGCTGGAAGATGATCAGCTCTGGTTGCGTGGTCTGGTCGCCGAGGAAAACGGCAAACAGGTGCTCCGCGCAGAAGGGCGCGCCCCGCGCGAGCGCGGTGCCGAACTGGGTGTGGAGATTGCCGAGCAACTGCTGGCCCAGGGGGCGGATGTCATTCTCAAGGCGCTCTACGAGCGGGGCTGATTATCATGCAGGTGCTGGTCACCCGTCCCCTGGGGCAGCAGCAGGCGTTAATGGATGCTCTGCATGATGCCGGGTATCAGCCGCTCCACAGCCCGGCCCTGCATATCGAGCCGCTGCCGGTCAGCGATGCCAGCCGCCGGGTTCTCATGGATCTGGACCTGTTCCACGCCGTTTTCTTCGCCAGCAGTAATGCCGCCCGCCTGGCCCTGGCTGCCATGGCGGATATCTGGCCCCAATGGCCGGTGGGCGTCAACTGGCTGGCGGTGGGCAAGGCCACTGCGGCAGAAATTACCCGCTGGCATCTGCAGCCCACCGTTCCCGACGGTGGTTTCAATTCCGAAGCGGTGCTATCGCTGGCCTGTCTGCAGCAACTGACGGAAAAGAAAGTGTTGCTGTGCCGTGGCGAAAGCGGTCGGGAATTGCTGGCACAGACTCTTGCCGAGCGAGGAGCGGAAGTTGTCACCCTGCCGTTCTACCGTCGTTTGCCCAACCCGGCGTTTCATTGCCCGGCGCAATGTGACTGGATCATGGTGACCAGTGTGGAAAGCTGGCAGGCGATCAGCGGAAAAATCCCCGCTGGCGCTGGAATAGTGGCTGCAGGAGAGCGAGTGGCTGCACATATTCGTGCGCAACATACCGGACCAATGCGAGTGGCGGTCAGTGCCCACGATGAAGACATGCTGGCCGCGCTGACCTCCGTTTGAAGAACGTGCATAGTCGATCTCTTTTTCGTTCCCTTGCGGGGGCGGAGCAAAGAACGGACCTTTCATATCGCGAAGGTAGTGTTTTGTAATCCATCTCGCGATTTCATGCCCTGTTTGCCCCTCCTATTACATTGTTTAATGGACACTCAGCGCAGCCCCAATTAAGGTTTTCGCTGAGAGCCTATTTAAGATCTATACGCAGCCGCGCCGGAATCTGTTTTTTTTGGGCGGGCCGTGAATGCGATTGTGTGGTGCAATCGTTTGATATAAGCAAGCGCATTCACGGGCTGACGGTTAAAGGGCGCGGCCCTTCGGGTTGCCGCTGAAAATGGCGCCATGCGGTGTTGTGAACCTTGAACTTGACCCGTCAGGCCCTGCGGTTCACGCCTTGCCTGGCGCCATTTTCAGCGGCAACGCGGCTGCGTATAGATCTTAAATAGGCTCTACGGATCGCCCGTTTGGGGGTGCCAGATAATCAGAACATGGAGCTGACATGACGCAGGAACGTCTTTATTCCCGCCAGACAGGCAAGAGCGTCTGGGTTGTACTTGTGGTGTTGGTGGTTCTGGCGGCCCTGGGGGCCGGTGGCTGGTGGGGCTGGCAACAGTTCCAGCAGATGCAGAAAGAAAAAGCCGGTCTTGCCGGTCAGATCAGCGAATTGAAAGCGGCCATGGCCAGCCAACGCAGTGACGTGCAGGGCGCGTTGTCTTCCTTCGAGAAAAAACAGGCGGAGCTGTCCGCCCGTATGGTCAAGGATCGCGCCGTGCTCAGCGATATGCAGAGTGGTGGGCAGACACTGTGGCTGGTTAATGAAGCCCGGGCACTGGCCAGCCTGGCCAGCCAGCGACTGCTGCTGACCCAGGATGCCTCTGCCGCGCGGCGACTGTTGAAAGCCGCGGATGAAACCCTGGCCCGTCTTGATGATCCCAAAGTACTGCCGGCCCGTCAGGCGCTGGCCATGGACATGGAAAAACTCAGCGGTGCCGGTCAGGTGGATGTGCAAGGCATGGTGCTGCGCCTGGGCGCCCTGCGTCAGATTACCGCTGAGCTGGCGGTGCCGGTGGAGGAAGCCCCTCCCGAGCGGGATTTACCTGAAGTGAATCAGCCCTGGTGGCAAGACGTGCTCGACCGCCTGCCGATCAACGTGCGTCATCACGAAGGGGCCGTGCCCTTGCCGTTGTCTGCCGAGCAGGCGTCGCTGGTGCGGCTGACCCTTGATGGCAGTCTGCAGCAGGCGCAGCTGGCGCTGATGCAAGGACGTGCCAAGGCCTACCAGCAGGCGCTGGATAATGCGAGCACGACGCTGGCGCAGTGGTTCCGTGAGGATGAGCCGCGGGCCGCGCAAATGCGCAAGGCGCTGAAAGAGCTGGGTGGCAGCAGTGTGGCCCAGGCCCTGCCGGATATTGGCGCGGGTCTGGCTGCCATTGAAGAGTTGAAACGCAAGGAGGGCGGTGCATGAAAAAAGTCGCCCTGCTGATCGTCATCGCCCTGG
This sequence comes from Alcanivorax sp. IL2, assembly GCF_047495475.1. Taxonomy (NCBI): domain Bacteria; kingdom Pseudomonadati; phylum Pseudomonadota; class Gammaproteobacteria; order Oceanospirillales; family Alcanivoracaceae; genus Alcanivorax; species Alcanivorax sp. IL2. The sequence continues at coordinate 1,027,714 of NZ_CP179932.1, forward strand.
TTGCCGCATTGGCACTGGGGCGCTGGATGGCGGCGGATTCCGGTTACGTGCTGGTGATCCGCGATGATTTCTCCCTGGATACCACTCTGGGCTTTGTGGTGCTGGCGGCACTGCTGGCGGTGGTGGCTATTGTTGTGCTTACCCTGCTCGGCAATGCTGCCTGGAATGTGCTGGAGCCGGTGCGCGCTACCCGTCGCTGGAAAAAGGCGGTGGCGGCCCGGCGCCTGCGCAGTGGTCTTCTGCAACTGGTGGATGGCGAACAGGAAAAGGCCGAGCGGCTGCTGGTTGCCGCCGGTGAAGACGGCGACTGGCCCCTGCTGGCCTGGCTGCTGGCCGCGGAAGCGGCCCAGGAACAGGAGAATGTGGAGGCCAGCCAGCGCTATCTGGAAAATGCCAGCAGCGACCGCCGTGGCCAATTGGTGGCCGGGCTCATGAAGGCCCGCTTCGCTCTGGATGATGGCTATCCGGAGCAGGCCCGCCAGGAGCTCAAGGTGTTGGCGGACCTGGCGCCACGTAACAAGCGCATCCTGCGTACCTATGCGCAAGTGCTGGAAAGCCAGAAGGACTGGCCGGCCCTGTGCGCCTTGATGCCGCGCCTCAAGCGCGCCTTCGGCGAGGGTAAGGAATCCCGTCGTGAACGCCGCGCCTGGTTGGCCCTGCTGCAGGAAACCGCGCGCAAGCCCGGCTTCAATGATGCGGACAGCCGCCGCGAGGAGCTACGCAAGCTGTGGAAGGATGTGCCGGTTCAGCTGAAGAGTGATCCTGCCATGGTGGCCCGCTATACCGGTTTCCTGGCCCAGCTGGGTGGTGGTAAGGGGGCCTTGAATCTGGTCCGTGAGCAGTTGGCTCAACAGTGGGACGATCGGCTGCCGCCGGTACTGGAAGCTATCGACGATATGTCTCCGGATGATCTGCTACAGGTGCTGGAAGGTTGGCTGGCAGAGCGACCAGGTAATGCGGCGGTACTGATTACCTCGGGCCGGGTGGCTCTCAAGGCCCGCCTGTGGGGTAAGGCACAGGGTTTCTTCGAGGCCGCCGCGAACTCCAGCCAGAGCGCGACAGCCCTGGCAGAGTTGTCACGCTTGTATCAGGCGCTGGGAGATACCAGCAAGGCGCAGAAGGCCTTTGAGCGGCGCCTGCAGCAACTGGAAGGGCAGTTGCCCGCCTTGCCGATGCCGGAGAAATCGTTGTAGAACGGTATTGGCAAACGAAAACCAAAAGGCCGCGCCCGGGAATCCCGGCGCGGCCTTTTTGTTTTGTAGGGTGGATTAGCCTACGGCGTAATCCACAATCCTTCTCTTTGCCGATGACGCCCGGGACATCAACGTGTGATACCCGTTTGCGGCCCGGCGTTTATTTCAGCGCCTGGGTGATGGTCTGTGTGCTTTCCTGCCAGCCGCGATCCAGGGCTTCAACCAGAGCTGCGTACCCCTCGCCGTTGATGGGCCCCTGCCAGTCAATGTGTCCCTGCCGGTTTTGTTCTTCCGAGGTGAACTGCCAGGTGCCGCTGATCATGGCCATGTCACCCTCATCGCTCTGCACGCCCTGAAAGCGGCTCAGTTGCAGATCCAGTTTCCCCTGTTCCGGCAGTGTGGTCTGGCTTGCCAGGGTGGCTGCCAGTGCCCGCTGCAATTGCGAGCCCAGTGGTTCCGCCCAGCGATGCTGACGGGCCACGTGCAGTTCGGTATCGCTCAGTTGCAGCACGATGCCGCCCTGGTCCAGATAGCTGGCCAGGGTTACGCGAATCTGTAATGGGCTATGGCCGCTGTGGCTGGCGCCGGGTAGCAGGTAGTCCGGCGCGGGTGCCGGTGGCGTCTGGCTGCAGGCGCTCAGCCACGCCATCAGGGTAATCAGCAGGCCGGAAATGAAGAAGGATTTCATTGGCGTGAGCCTCTGGGTTGCGGATCGGGGGCCGGCTGGCGCTGGAAGATCAGTGCATTGGGTTGCCGATTGAGGGTGTCCAGCAGTGGTTCAGCGTCGTTGAGCAAGCGATCCAGTTTCTGCAGGGTGCCTTGCAGTTGCTGATAGCCGTCACCGCCGGTCTGCCAGCCTTGCAGGGTGCCTTCCAGGGCGCCCAGGGTGCCGGTAAGCCGTTCTGGCAGGGCATTGAGTGCCGGGTCGGCCAGCAGGGCTTCAAGCCGTTGGGTGGTGCCGGCCAGGTTGTCCAGATTGCGGTTCAGGTTGCCGGCAATGGATTCCAGGGGCAGGTTGTTGAGGGTATCCAGCAGCTGCTGAATCTTGTCCTCGATCTTGCTGATGCCGCCGCTGTCGACGGTGGGGAAAACGGCCACATCCGCATAGCGTTCGCCACTGCTGCCGGCGGGCGTGTCGGCATGGAAATCCAGGTCCACGAACAGGGAGCCGGTGAGCAGGTTGCCCGGTTTCAGGCTGGCGCGCAGACCATCATCAATCATGCGATCGATTTCCTGCCGCCAGCGCTGTGTATCTTCCCGGCTCTGGTGAGTGATGCGCTGGGGTTCCAGGCGGATCAGCACCGGAATGGGAGCGCTGCTGATAGTGCCCGGGCCAGATTGGGCGAAGCCCCAGGCCACCTGTTCCACGGTGCCCACACGGATGCCACGATACTCCACCGGGGCGCCGGTTTTCAGGCCCCGCACACTGCTCTCCACCAGCAATACATAATCCAGGGTGTCGGTGTAGAGGGCCCGCCGTGCGCTTTCTTCATCGTTGTGCAGGGTGAACTCCCGCTCGTCTTTTACCGGATCGCCGGCGCGCATGTTGCCATCGGGCACGGCAAAGGTGATGCCGCCGCCGATCAGAGCTTCCAGGGAGTGGATCTGAGCCTGGAAGCCACGGGCATCGAGTTGAAAGCCCAGGCCGTTGATCTGCCAGAAGCGGCTGCTGTCCGAGACCAGCACATCGTAGGGCTTCTGGATAAAGATGCGGTGATGGAAGCGTTTGTCGGCAGCGTTGAAGCGGGTTTCCACGACTCGGCCCACTTTCAGGCTGCGAAAGTTCACCGGGTCGCCCACGTCCACATTGGTTCCCGCTTCGCTGACCAGTTTCAGGAACAGGCCGGCGCCAGTTTTCTCCGGCGGCGGGGTGTCCTGCACCTGGAAACGTTTTCCCTTCTTGCCGCTTTCGCCGGGCATCAGCTCGAGGTAGGACCCGGACAGCACCGTGTTCAGTCCGCTCACGCCTTCCCGGCTGATACGGGGTTTGACCACCCAGAAGCGGGTGTCTTCGGCCAGCATGCGGTCGGTATCTGATTGCATCTGTACGGTCAGCAGGGTGTGGCTCATGTCATCCGAGAGCCTCACGCTTTCTACCAGGCCGACCTGCACATTGCGGGTTTTCACCGGCGTCTTGCCGGCGTTGATGCCTTCCGCATCCGCCAGTTTCAGGGTGATCACCGGCCCCTGGCTGGAGAGATAACTGAACACCAACCACAGGCCGATCAGGGCCGCGGCCAGAGGAATCAGCCAGACGGCGGAAAGCCGGGTGCGGCGGGGTTCGGCTTGGGTGTCACTCAAGGCTGATGCTCCGGTTGTGTGTTGCGGGCCAGATTCTGCTGCTGGTCCCAGATCAGGCGCGGATCAAACTGGTGGGCGGCCAGCATGGTAAATATCACCACAGCGGAGAAGGCCACACCACCCACGCCGGGGGTCACGGTAAGAATATTGCCCATCTGGAACAGGGCGACAATGATGGCCACCACAAACACATCGATCATGGACCAGCGCCCCACCCATTCGGTGACCCGGTAGAGCGCCATCTGGTTTTTCATGTCCAGGGTGTCACGCCGGCGGCTGGCAATACACAGCCAGCCCAGCGCCAGAATTTTCCCGAACGGTACCAGCACGCTGGCGGTAAAAATGATCAGGGCGATGGGCCAGTCGCCGTGGCGCATGAACAGCATGACCCCGGCAATGATGGTGGACGGCTCGTTCTGCCCCAGGCTGGTGGTGGTCATGATGGGAAACAGGTGGGCCGGGAAGCAGCACAGGATGGCGGTGATCAGCAGTGCCCAGACCCGTTGCAGGGTCAGCGGATGGCGATCATGCAGGCTGCTGTGGCAGCGGTGGCAACGGGGAGTGCCTCGGGCTTGCAGTTGCCCGCAGCGCTGGCAGCCGATCAGGCCCTGGGTACGTGCGGTCAGTCCGCTGCGGGCGGCGGCGGGTTGCTGCAGATTACCCAGCAGCCGTTGCCACAGGCTGACGGTATTCATGCGGGTGACGGTAATCAGCAGCAACAGGGCGTAGCCGGAAAAGGTCCAGAAGGCGGAGAGTAGCTGGATATGGGCCATGGCGACGATCTTCACCAGGCTAACCAGCGCGGCGATGGCAAACACGTCTGCCATCATCCAGGGCTGCATGCGGGGTAGCCAGCGGGCCAGCAACAGGCTGCCGGGAAGATGGCGGGTAGCGGACAGGCTCAGGTGTACCCAGCAAATCGACAGCAGATAGAGAGCCGGGATCACTATGATGGTGGCAATGACGATAACGGCCAGTGATGGGTGGTGATAGACCGCCAGTTCCCAGGCAGCATCGGTCACTGTCATGGCTCGCTCGATGCCATTTTTTTCGAAACCGATGTAAGGAAAGAGCAGCGACAGGCCGAGCAGAATCAGCGCGGTAAAGGCCAGCGCGGGGGTCAGCTGATCACTCTGCGCCTGGCGCATCAATGGGTGCCGGCAGCGGGGGCATTGCAGCCAGCCACTATGCTGGCCAAGGTCTACGTCGCAGACCAGGTCGCATTCGTGGCAAGGCAGAAGCAATGTCTGGCTATGCGCTGTGGGCGGAGAATCCTGCGCCATCGCATCCTTTCCTTGGGAATTAGCTACAAGCGGCAAGCTACAAGCTACAACGCGGGCCCGGTTGTTGCTAGTCCGGGCGCGTTTGGGGCCGCGATTTGTAGCGGGTACTCGATGCGGCATGACCGAACAGGCTTGCTCCGCGAGGCCCAGGCCTTGCCGATTAGCACGAGCCCAACCCCGCGTTGCAGCTTGTAGATTGAAGCTTGCGGCTAATCCCTGGGCGCGTAATCGAACACGTCGCAGTGAATATTGCCGGCGGGGACGCCTTCTTCCACCAGCGCATCGAACACCGCCCATGCCATGGGCGGGGAGCCGCCCAGGTAGAACAGGGGCAGCTCCGGTTCGTTCAGTGCTGCCAGCGCCGCTTCGTGCACCAGGCCTTCGGCGTGGTCCGGATGACGGATGTCGGACAGGGCGGTGGTGAAATCGAAGTCTTTCAGTGCCATCTTCCACTGGGCGGGGAGTGTCGGCAGGTAGAGATCTTCCGGGGTGCGGGCACCCCAGAACAGGCGGACCGGGTGGTCGAAGTCCAGGGCGATCAGGCGCTCGACCATGGCTTTCACCGGGGCAAAGCCGGTGGAGCCACAGATAAACCACACCGGCTGCTCCGGGGCACTGTCGATAAAGCGCATGCCGGCGGGCAGGGTGGCGCTGACGGTGCTGGCTGATTCCAGGTAAGCCATGATGTCCTGGGCGGCACTATTGTCGTCGCCATGGCGGATGTGCAGCTCCAGGCTGCGGCCATCGCAATGGTTGGCGATGGAAAAGGGGAAGCCCTCGCCGTTCAGGTTGAGCATCATGTATTGCCCGGCATGCCACTGCACGCGCTTGCCGGCGGGCAGCTGCAACCAGACCCGGCTGACATCGTGATTGAGCGCTTCAATCTGTTGAATCTGGCAATGCACTTCATGGCTCGGCAGTTCGCCGGGAGCGGTCACCTCGGACACATCTATCTCACAGTCGCTGAGTGGCTGAGCGATGCAGTATAACACCTGGGTGCTATCGGCATCGCCCGCATGAATGGTGTGGTTTCTTTGCTGAACGTGTCCGCGTTGAAGCGTTCCCATGCAGCGCTCACAGACACCGTTACGGCAAGCCACCGGAAAGCCGAAGCCAGCCTGCTGGCCGGCCTCGACGATTGTCTGGTCAATCCGGCAGGGGAAGGAGCCTTTGCCGGTGACGGATAGGGTGTAGGTCTGTGGCACGGTTGGATGAATTGATAATGGAAAATTGAGAATTGATAACGAAAGCCACTTCCAGTTGGCACTGCAGGTGGCTTCATGGGGTTTACGTTATCAATTATCCATTCTCAATCATCAATTGCCTGTTCGTTATGCCCCAACGCCCACAAACAGCGCCACGATACAGCCCATGCCGAAGGCCCATACCAGGGTGCGGGCGCTGGCCCAGTCGGCGATATAGCAGACGGTGAACATCACCCGGCTGACCACGAAGGCCAGGGCGATGCCGTCGATGGTGGGTTGAGGAGCGGTCTGGGCCAGGTGGGCAATGATCACGGCCGCGGCAAAGGCGGGGGTGACTTCGAAGCCGTTTTGCTGGGCCCAGTGAGCACGCTTGCGGCTGCCTTCCAGGGTTTCCAGGAATTCGCGGGGGTTATGGTTCTGCTTCGGCCCGAAACCGCCCTGAAATTTGGCGATGGCGGTATTCAGGTAGGGCAGGAAAATGGCGGCAAGCACGCACCAATAGGCAAGCGTCATGATGTTCTCTCCGTGGTTTTTTATATGCCGTAGGAGCGGCGCTTGAGCCGCGAAGCGCCCCAGAGATCTTTTCGGAAACGGCTTCGCGGCTCAAGCGCCGCTCCTACGGGAATGAAAATTAGGTTATCTCAGTCTTTGTCATCGGCCTGTGAGGCTAGCAGGCATGCCTCAATCACCGCAAAACGATCCTGCCCCCAGACCATGGTGTTTTCGGTCAGGAAGCTGGGGACGCCCCAGCTGCCGGCGGCCATCATGGCGTTGCGGTTGTCTTCGGCGCGGTCGCGCCAGCTGTCGTCATCCAGCCAGCGGCGGGCCCGGTTCCAGTCCAGGCCGGCATTTTCCACCAGGAATTTCAGGCCATTGTCGGTGGCGGCATTGATGCCCTGGCTCCAGATGCCGGTGGCGGCGGCGCGCAACCATTCGCGCAGACGACCTTCCTTCTCGGCAAAAGGCCAGATGGCCATACAGCGTTCCACCCCGGCACCCACCGGATCGCACACCTTGCCGAACGGCACCTTGTGCAGGCGGGCTTCCCGGGCGGCATCCTTGAGAATGTAGAAACGCTTGGCCTTGGGCACCGAGAGCCCGCGCATCACCATGGGCAGTACCGGGCGGATTTTCAGGTTCAGACCATAGTGGTCGGCCATGGCGTAGGTGCGGGCCAGGGCCAGATAGGAATAGGGGCTGCGGAAGGAGAAAAACAGCACCAGCGGTTTGCCTTTCAGGTCTTCCGGCACGTCTTTCAATCGGGCGCGTTTGGCGCGGCCGTAGGGCAGCGGCCAGTCCGCGCTGCCAAGCCCCAGGTCATTGAGACGATGGGCCAGGTGGTCCAGCCGCTCGATGCTCCAGTACCACTCACCCTCGTACTGCAAGGTGCCGGTGAGGTAGTGGCCGTCCTTGAGGAACTGGTCGCGACGGGCTTCCAGGGACAGCTGTGCCCGGTCGGCGGCCATCTGGCCGTGCTCGGTGAGCAGGTCTTCCAGCTTGTCGTGGTCGTTGCGCCACAGGGCATCGGCCAGGGCGGCGGCCAGGCTCCAGAAGCGCTCGTCGCCCTCGTGTTTGAGCAGGCAGCGGGTGGCCGCCAGGCTCACTTCCCGGGGGGGTAGTTGCCAGGTCTTGGGGAAATCCAGATCGTGAACGCGGGCAAGCTGGATGGCATCGCGGGGGGCCAGCTCTTCGAGCATGTCCGCTGCCGGGTACATCTGCTGATCCAGGTACAGCATCACCCGGGGGGTGATAGTGATGCCGAAGTGCCGGGCAAAGCGGGGCAACACCTGGGCCATCAGCACCGAATAGGGATCGTCAATGCGGAAGTAGAAGACTGCCTGATGAGGGCGCCGTTGCAGCTTGCGGCGCCATTCGCGAAAGCCCCGCCGCCATTGTTGCAGGCTTTCGCTGGTGATCAGTTTGGCCACCAGTGGCATCAAACGCTGTGTCAGACTCATTAACAGAGTGCTCCTCGTTGGGCACAAGCCGGGACCGCCGAGAGGGTAACGCGTCGGCGCCGGTCAGGGTTCCTACGATACTTGTTCAGAAAGCGCCTTGTGGCAACACCTTGTCTACCGGGGTGCGGCAGCGGTCATGGAACCGTGTGGGGCAGATGGGAAGCGAGGCTAACGAAAAAGGCGGCCCGAAGGCCGCCCGTGTCGGTTACTTGTTGAGCTGGCTGAGGTCCCGCACGGCGCCGCGGTCGGCGCTGGTGGTCAGGGCCGCATAGGCCTTCAGGGCGGTGGACACCCGGCGTGGACGCATTTCCATGGGCTTGTAGGCCAGTTTGCCGCGGGCTTCCATCTTGCTGCGGCGATGGGCCAGTTCCTCATCGGAAATGTCCAGGTTGATGGTGCGGTTGGGAATGTCGATAGCGATGGTGTCGCCTTCTTCCACCAGCGCAATGGCGCCGCCTTCCGCCGCTTCCGGGGAGGCGTGACCGATGGACAGGCCGGAGGTGCCGCCGGAGAAACGACCATCGGTAAGCAGGGCGCACTGTTTGCCCAGCCCCTTGGATTTCAGGTAGCTGGTGGGGTAGAGCATTTCCTGCATACCCGGGCCGCCTTTCGGGCCCTCGTAACGGATCACCACCACGTCGCCGGCCACAATCTGGTCGCCAAGAATGGCGCGCACGGCGGAATCCTGGGATTCGAATACCCGGGCGCGGCCGGTGAAGGTGAGGATGGAGTCATCCACCCCGGCGGTTTTCACGATGCAGCCGCGCTCGGCGATGTTGCCATACAACACCGCCAGGCCGCCGTCCTTGCTGTAGGCGTTCTCGTAGTTGCGGATACAGCCGTTTTCCCGGTCATCATCCAGGCTGTCCCAGCGGGTATCCTGGCTGAAGGCAGTCTGGGTAGGGATGCCCGCCGGGCCGGCGGTGAACATCTTTTTCACGCCTTCGTCGCTGGTGCGCATGATGTCGTAGTGCTCCAGCGCTTCCGCCACGCTGGCGGAGTGCACCATGGGAATATCCCGGTGCAGCAGGCCGGCCCGGTCCAGTTCGCCGAGAATGCCCATGACACCACCGGCGCGGTGTACGTCTTCCATATGATACTTCTGGGTGGCCGGGGCCACTTTCGACAGGCAGGGCACCTTGCGGCTGAGCCGGTCGATGTCTTCCATGGTGAAATCGATCTCGCCTTCCAAGGCGGCGGCCAGCAGGTGCAGCACAGTGTTGGTGGAGCCGCCCATTGCGATATCCAGGCTCATGGCGTTTTCGAAGGCCTTCACCGAGGCAATGTTACGCGGCAGTACCGCTTCCACATCCTGTTCGTAGTACAGCTTGGCCACATCCACGATGCGACGGCCGGCTTCCAGGAACAGTTCGCGGCGGTCCGCGTGGGTGGCGAGCAGTGAGCCGTTGCCGGGCAGGGACAGGCCCAGCGCTTCAGTCAGGCAGTTCATGGAGTTGGCGGTGAACATGCCGGAGCAGGAACCGCAGGTGGGGCAGGCGGAGCGCTCCACTTCGTTGAGGGTCTCCTCGTCCACGCTGTCATCGGCGGCCATCACCATGGCGTCCACCAGATCCAGCTTGCCCTCGGCCAGCTTGGTCTTGCCCGCTTCCATGGGGCCGCCGGACACGAAGATCACCGGAATATTCAGGCGCATGGCGGCCATCAGCATACCGGGGGTGATCTTGTCGCAGTTGGAGATGCAGACAATGGCGTCGGCGCAGTGGGCGTTGACCATGTACTCCACGGAATCGGCAATGATGTCGCGGCTGGGCAGGGAATAGAGCATGCCGTCATGGCCCATGGCGATGCCGTCGTCTACCGCAATGGTATTGAATTCCTTGGCGATGCCGCCGGCCTTCTCCACTTCACCGGCCACCAGCTGGCCCATGTCCTTCAGGTGCACGTGCCCTGGCACGAACTGGGTAAAGGAATTGGCGATAGCAATAATCGGTTTACCGAAGTCCCCGTCCTTCATGCCCGTCGCGCGCCACAGGGCACGGGCGCCGGCCATGTTGCGGCCATGGGTGGTGGTACGGGAGCGATACTGCGGCATGGGAACCTCGTAATGGTCAGTAGCGGGACATAAGCCGGGCATTGTAACCCACTGTCACACACTGTTGGAGCCTAGCTCGCAAGGCGAAGAAGCGGGGAGAGGCGCTCCCCCTGGAGCAGCGCCCGCCCCGCTTGACGCAATCATCCCATCCCCCTCCCACCGTTGGAGCCATGCTCGCATGGCGAAATAGCCCAGACGCTAACCTGCAGAGCGCCAGGGCCGTTTTTCACCAGCACGCAAGTTGAATATGTAGGATATGGCTTACAGAATTTTGTAAGTGGCTGAGATAAAGTGAATTTTCAGGATCGGCACTGCAAGAAAAGTCCGGGTAAAAAATCCTGTTCAACACGCAAGTGCAAGAAAAGTCTGATGAGATTGGTTCCCGGATTTCGGGTAAGTCATTGGTTGCCTTGGGGTTGTGGGTGGATTCAGGGAAAAATCGGATCGGGGATATATTGCAAAGTGATATATCGCAAGTGCAATTGAATACGCTGTTATACGTGAAGGAGCACAGATGAACATCGTCACCCCCCCGATTACTGTCGGAGAAGATGAGGCATTCGAGCAAGATGTCCTTGGCCGAAGTAATTTTGGTAAATCTCTATTGAATTTAGTTTGCCAGTCAAGCGATGAGCTTGTTATCTCTCTCGATGGAAAGTGGGGTGAAGGAAAGACTACGTTTGTAAAAATGTGGAAAGGCATGCTTAACCAAGCCGACGTTCCTAGTATATATATTGATGCTTTTGCAAATGACTATATAGATGATGCATTTATTGCCGTTGCTAGCGCTATTACAACATATATTGAACTGAATTCTGTAAACCCGGATGCTCAAAAGTCAAAAGAATTCCGGGAAAAGGCAAAACATGTTGGAGTTCAATTATTATCCTGGACTGCTAAAGTTGGAATTAAAGCGGCCACGCTGGGTGCAATAAAGGATAGTGACATAGACGAATTAAAAGATATTCAATCCGATGTGGCTAAAGGGTTGTCTACAGTCGTAGGAGACTACGTCGGCGAAAGGCTAGCATCACACAAGCAAGATGTAGAGCTGCTTCAGTCATTTAAAGCCTTGCTATCGGAAATGCCGAGCCTTCTTAGTCCAGAAGGCAACAAGCCTCTAGTAATAATTATCGATGAGCTCGATCGATGTAAACCCACTTATGCCGTAGAGCTCATTGAAAAAATTAAGCATCTATTTTCTGTTAAGAATGTTGTATTTATTCTGGTAATGCATAGAAAGCAGCTTGAAGAGGCCGTTAAGTGTATATACGGGGAAAATATAGATGCGCACACCTATCTTCAAAAATTTATTAACATAGAAACCACGATCCCCAAGAAAACTGGTGACCGTCACGATAGCGACATCAATCAGTACAATAAAAGGCTATTCGGCTTACATCAAATAGAAACGTGGGGAGATGACCGCAATCTAGTGGATTCCCTGGACGTGCTCGCCACGCACTTTAATTTGTCATTGCGCCAGCTTGAGCGGGTCTACACAAATCTGGCTGTTTTTTACGCATCTTCATCAAGGAATCAGCTTAGGCTTGTTCCTATAATTTCGTTTCTGGCCGTTATAAAGGTAGTTGATCCATCCGTTTATGAGGCTCTTTTGCATCAAAAAATGACCTACGAAGAGCTTTGCGAAAAGACTGGGCTATCCGAGCATGATCAAGAAGGTAGAAATTTGAGAAGGTTACAGTTTTTAGCAATGTGGCTTAAGTTCTCGCTTATAACGGATGAGCAGTTTGAACAGCTTGATGAGAATGATCGAATAAGAGGCTTCGGCCAATCATTGTGGGAGTACAGTGTAGAACGAAATCGATTAATTCCTATATTTATCCAAAAGTTAAGCATGTTTACTGTTTCATAGAAATGTATAACAAGCGCATGTTGTCGGACTGGTTTTACGCTGCGCTACAAACCAGCCGCAAATGCGGGCGTTAGGCTGATATATGCCACTAGATAATCTTTACAGTAATTTCAGGGCTGAATTCCCAGAAGTAACACGATTAGCTGATCGCAAGCATATCCAGGAGTGGGATTCGGTTGATCCTGAAATGGCATTCAGTTGGTTCGAAAGTCTAGCGAAAGCCATAAATCTGGAAATGAGTAGGGCTGCCCCTGTAGAACAATACCTTCCTGTTTTTGAATTCTTTCGCAGGGAGTTCATGCTTGGAACTGAAGAAGAGAAGAAGTGTATTGATGCTTCCTTTGTCGAGAACCTCTTCTGGGGAGTGGATAAAGTGAAGGCAAAAAATTACTGGCTGGCTTTTCCTGATGTATTAAAGAAGCTATATGTTGCTTTTCATGGTAGGGGGCCAGCCTAACAATGCCATGCATGCGACAAGCGCATGATGGCGGGCGTTATTAACTTAAGGGAATTTATCATAGACAAGTTGCTCGTGAGATCTTCAGAATTTGAAGATTATGTAGTGCATATCCTAAGGCACCCCCTTTACGATAACTCTGACAGAATAAGAGTCAGCAAAATCATGTGCAGTGTCTCTCTGGAACATGCAGAGAGCTTCAAAATTCTATTGGTTTCAAGGAATTTTACTTCAGCTATAAGTCTGCTCCGCCTCCAATTTGAGTGCTTGGTGCGGGGCATGTGGATATTCTATGCAGCTCCAGAAACAGCATTGAGAAAGCTGACGGCCGAACTGAGCGAAGATAGCCAAAAAAGAGCGAACAATCTCCCGATGCTGAGTGAAATGATTAGTCATCTTGAAAGGAAAGCGCCCAAAAATGCTATTGATCCAATCCTAGAGTTTAAAGAATATTCTTGGAAGCCATTGAGTTCTTATGTGCATGGAGGCCTTCATGCGATTGACCGCCACAGCAAAGGCTATCCCACCCAAATACTAGAGCAGGCACTTAAAGCATCAAATGGTGTAAATGGATTGGTTGCTGTGTTCGGATCAATACTTACTGGTCAACATCAGCTAACCAAAGAAGTGTATAAATCATTCGATGAATACTCAGACTGTTTCCAAGCTAAGGGCGCAGTTGTTTTATAATAAGTGGTTCCAGTTGACGCCTGCGGCGCAACTGAGCCAAGCGTTCATTCCTTGCAAGCCCTTCGCCATGCGAGCATGGCTCCAACGCCAACCGTGCGGTGGCTGTGTAGCTGGCTGGGCGGCGTTGGTCAAAGCCCCTTCACAAACACCTTCGAATTCCGCTGCCAGTTATACAGCGACTTCCGGGCCCCCGGCAGCGCTTCCACGCCAGCCAGCTCAAACCCCTGCTGCTGAAACCAGTGAGCGGTCAGGGTGGTGAGCACGAACAGGCTGGTTAGCCCCTGTTCCTTTGCCCTCCGTTCCAGATAGCCCAGTAGCTGGGCGCCGCGTTCGCCCTTGCGATAGCCGGGGTGGACGGCCACGCAGGCCAGTTCGCCGGTCTTGTCGTCCGGGAAGGGGTAGAGGGCGGCGCAGGCGACTACCATGCCGTCGCGTTCGATGATGGCGAAGCGCTGGATTTCGTTTTCCAGCAGTTCCCGGGAACGGCGCACCAGGGTGCCGTCCGCTTCCAGGGGTTCGATCAGTTCCAGGATGCCGCCCACGTCGTCGATGCGGGCGCCACGCAGTGTCTCGTAGGTTTCCCGGGTGACCAGGGTGCCGCAGCCGTCGCGGGTGAACAGTTCCTTGAGCAGGGCGCCGTCGTCGTTGGCATCGATCAGGTGGGCCCGGCCGACGCCGTTGCTGGCCGCGTGGCAGGCGGCGGTGAGCTGTCGATCCACGCCGTTGTCTTGGTACTGGTCACCGGCAAGCAATTTGCCTGCCTGCTGGGGGCTGAGTTCGCGGACCAGGTTGCCTTCCGGGTCGGCCAGGCGCAGGTCATCACCCATCAGGATGAGCTTGTCTGCGCCCAGGGCGATGGCGGCGGTGGAGGCGACTTCTTCCGCATTCACGTTGAACAGTTCACCGGTGGGCGAGCAGCCCAGGGGTGACAGCAGCACCACATTGCCATTGCTCAGTTGCTGGCGGATGGCGTCCACTTCGATGCGCCGCACTTCGCCGGTGTGCTGGTAGTCAAAACCGTTGCGTACCCCTACCGGCTTGGCGACCACGAAATTACCGCTGATCAGGCGGATACCGGCGTTGTACATGGGGGAGTTGGCCAGCCCCATGGAGAACAGCCCTTCCAGTTTCAGGCGCAGGGCACCCACCGCCGCCATGACACCGTTGAGGGCGGCGCTGTCAGTGATGCGCATGTGTTGTTCGAAGGTGGATTCGATGCCGGATTCCGCCAGCCGCGCGCTGATCTGCGGGCGGGCGCCGTGGACCAGTACCAGCTTGATCCCCAGGCTGTTGAGCAGGGCCAGGTCGTGAATCAGGGTAGGCAGGCGCGGGCCGTCCAGCAGTTCGCCGGAAAGCATGACCACAAAGGTGCGCCCCCGATGGGCGTTAATGTACGGGGACGAATTGCGGAACCAGTGGACCTGATTGTCGGGGGTGGTGCTGGGCACGGCATGTCTCGGCGGTTGGTGGCTGACAGGCCAGTATAGCCAGCGGATCACGCTTGATGCCAGATGCTGAACGCTGAACAGAAACAAAAACGCCGCCCCGAAGGGCGGCGTTAGCGTCAGGCATCAAGCGTCCTGCGTCTGGCTTCTGCTACGCCCCGAACAGGCCCTTGAAGAAGTAGAAGAACAGAATGGACAGCAGGGCCCCGGCCGGCAGGGTCACCACCCAGGAGGTAAAGATGGTGCTGACCACCCGCAGGTTCAGTGAGCCGATGCCGCGGGCCATGCCGACACCCAGGATCGCCCCCACCAGGGTGTGGGTGGTGGAGATGGGCAGGCCAGTGCCGGAGGCCAGGATCACCGTGCCGGCAGCGCCCAGCTCGGCGGCGAAGCCGCGGCTGGGGGTCAGCTCGGTGATGTTCTTGCCCACCGTGGCCATCACCCGAGCGCCGAGAATGGCGAGGCCGAAGACGATGCCCATGGCGCCGACCAGCAGAATCCAGCCTGGCATGGCGGCTTCCCCGCCGATTACGCCTTCGTTGACGATGACACTGTTGATGGCGGCTAGCGGCCCCACCGCGTTGGCCACATCATTGGAGCCGTGAGCGAAGGCCATGGCACAGGCGGTGAAGATCATCAGTACGGCAAAGATGCGCTCCACGGAGTGAAAGCGGAAATCCTTGTCGGCTTCCGGGTTGGGCTGGATACGGCTGAGAATAGCGGCGCCGATCACGGCGACTATCAGGCCGCCAACGGCGGACCAGCCAAGACTGGCGCCATAGCTGATTTCCAGGCCGATATGCTTGAGGCCTTTCAGCAGGGTGACGGCGCTAATCGCGAAGCCCACCAGGAACATGTAGAAGGGCACCACCCGCTTGGCTCGCTGGAAGGGGTCGTCCTGGTTGAGTACCAGTTTCTGCACGCTCTTGATCAGGGCAAAGGAAATAAAGCCTGCCAGTAAGGGAGAGGTCACCCAACTGGCGACGATGTTGCCCACTTTGCCCCAGTTGACCGCATCCATGCCCACGCCCACAGCAGCAAAGCCGACAATGGCGCCGACGATGGAGTGGGTAGTGGAGACCGGCCAGCCGAACCAGGAGGCCACGATCAGCCAAATCCCGGCGGCCAGCAGGGCGGACATCATCCCGTACACCAGATAGTGGGGGAACTCGGCAAAGACGCCGGCATCGACGATGCCCTTGCGCACGGTGGCAGTGACTTCGCCACCAGCCAGATAGGCACCACAGAACTCAAAGACGATGGCAATCATCACGGCTTGCTTGACCGTCAGGGCGCCGGAGCCAACCGAGGTGCCCATGGCGTTGGCCACGTCGTTGGCGCCCACGCCCCAGGCCATCAGAAAGCCGAAAGCGCCGGCCAGCAACAGCATCAGGTAGCTGTGTTCAATCATCCACTCCATACGATAGCTCCTAGCGTGCGACCAACATCTGCAGGCGGCCGCCCACTTTCTGGGCGCGATCGGCGAGATCGCCTACCCATTCGATGATCTTGTAGAGAAAAATGACATCCACCGGGGGCAGTTCGCTTTCCAGCTTGAACAGGGTGGAGCGGATGGTGATTTGCTGCTCGTCGTTATTGCGTTCCAGCCGGTCCAGCTCTTCGATGAGCTCTTCCACGATCTGGATTTCACGGCCGCTGAAGCCGGTCTCGATCAGCTCATCCAGTTCGTTGATGGCTTTCTGGGCCTGAGCAGAGGTGTCGATGGCGCCCTGCACATAGTCGCGCATTACCTCGGCCAGTACCGGCGGGATGCTCATCTGCCGGCCCAGCATCAGCCCGGAGATGTCCTTGGCCTTGTTGGCCACCTTGTCCTGCACGCTGATCAAATCGAGTAGATCGGTGCGGGGCATTGGCAGAAACAGACTTTTGGGCAGGTTCAGGCGGAACTCTTTTTTCAGTTCGTCGGCCTGGTTTTCCAGCTCGGCGATGCGCTTGCGGGCAGCGCGTGCCTTGTCCCAGTCACCGTCGGTAACGGCGGCGAAGAAATCTGCCAGGGTGCGGGCACAATCGTGAACGGTGTCGTAGTGTTGCTGCAGGGGCTTGATGGGGGAGCGGCCAAAGAGGCCGGCAATGGAGCTTCCAAAGGACATAGGCGCCTCGGATCCAGAGTCAGAGTAAAACCTGAAGCTGAGGCTTCAGGTGGAATCAGTGTCCCACTTTCCCGGGCGGTCGCCCAGAGGGAGAGGGCTCGGGTCATGGCACGACCGTGCATCTGTCACAGATGTGTCATGAAACTGGTCGCGAGTATAGTCAAAGCCGCCGGGGCTGTCAGGGGTTCAATGTTAGGGTTACAGTACTAGGACAAAATAATGAGGCCGCATGACGGCCCGTTAGTGAAATCGGAGAGTCTTGAGTGAACGCTACCGCCAATCCCGCCAAACTGGATGGTCTGCTGATTGATGTGCGCTGGCTGATGCGCGAGTTGCTGGAAGAGGGGCGTGTCAGTCAGGAGGATTTTAATGTCATTTCCACCACGCCGCGGGAAAAGAAGGAGCTGAATTGGCATCCGATTCAGGTGCTGGCCAAGTATCGGCTGACTGATCAGACCAATACTCACCAGCTGCTGGATGTGGACTTCCTTACCCATTGGCTGGGAGAAAAGGCGGGTATTCCGGTCTGCCATATTGACCCACTCAAGGTGCATGTGGACCAGGTTACCAATGTGATGAGCTACGCCTTTGCCGAGCGCCACGGCATCGTGGCGGTGGAGGTGCTGCGCGACAAGGTGGTGGTAGCCTGTGATCAGCCCTTCGTGCGTGACTGGCAGGCCCACCTCAAGCAGGTGCTGCGCGATCGGGAGCTGGAGGTGGTGCTGGCCAATCCGGAGCAGCTGCGCCGCTACCGGGTTGAGTTCTATAACCTGAGCCGTTCCATCGCCGGGGCCTCCGGCAACACCGGCCAGGAAATGTCCGGCATTACCAACTTCGAGCAGTTGCTGGAAGTAGGTAAGGGCCACCACGATGCGGACGATCAGCACATCGTCAATATCGTGGACTGGATTCTGCAGTACGCATTCTCCCAGCGGGCCAGCGATATCCACCTAGAGCCACGCCGGGAAACCGGCAAGATGCGCTTTCGTATTGATGGCGTGCTGCACGATGTCTACGAACTGCCAGCGGCGATCATGGCGGCGGTGACCAGCCGGTTGAAAATTCTCAGCCGCCTGAATGTGGCGGAAAAGCGTAAACCCCAGGATGGCCGTTTGAAGACCAAGTCGCCGGAGGGGGATGAGATCGAGCTGCGTATCTCTACCCTGCCCACCGCCTTCGGGGAGAAGATGGTGATGCGGGTGTTCGACCCGGATGTGCTGGTGCGCAGTTTCGAGCAGATGGGTTTTACTACCGAGGATTACGAGGCCTGGCAGCGCATGACGTCCCACCCCCATGGGATCATCTTTGTCACCGGGCCCACCGGTTCAGGCAAGACCACCACCCTGTATTCCACTCTCAAGCAGTTGGCTACCAGCGAAGTGAATGTCTGCACCATTGAAGATCCCATCGAAATGGTGGAGCCCAGCTTCAACCAGATGCAGGTGCAGGCCAATATCGACGTGAGTTTCGCTCAGGGGGTCAAGGCCATGCTGCGCCAGGACCCGGATATCATCATGATCGGCGAGATCCGCGACCTGGCCACGGCGGATATGGCGATTCAGGCGGCGCTTACCGGTCACCTGGTGTTGTCCACGTTGCATACCAACGATGCGCCGTCGTCCATTACCCGGTTGGTAGATCTGGGGGTGCCGCCCTACATGATCAGCGCCACGGTACTCGGGGTCATGGCCCAGCGGCTTATTCGCACTCTCTGTCCCCACTGCAAGCAAGCCACGGAGACCGATGTGCAGGCCTGGGAGGAACTGGTGCGGCCTTTCAAGATGAAGCCGCCGGAAACCATCTATCGGCCGGTGGGTTGCCTGGAGTGTCGGGATACTGGTTACCTTGGCCGCATGGGGGTCTATGAAGCCATGCCGCTGAATACCGGCCTGAAACAGCAGATTTCCCGGGGCGCCGAACTGGAGACGCTCACCCGCCAGTCTCTGAAGAATGGCATGAAGCCCCTGCGCATCAGTGGTGCCATGAAAGTGGCCAAGGGGCTGACCACCATTGAAGAGGTGATGCGGGTGACACCGTCCCAGGATATTTTGCTGGGGTGAATTAGCTACAAGCTTCAAGCTGCAAGCTACAAGGCGCGGGGAGATGGCGGTGCCACCGGTGCGGGTCGGGCTCCGCGTTTGTTCCATGGGGGCTGACTCCGTTGCCATCAGCGCGAGGCAGCAAAGTTGGCCTGTATATCGCTCCTCTTTCCCCGCGTTGCAGCTTGATGCTTGTAGCTTGCAGCCCGCCGTATAACAATAGCCGCCCATGAAAGAACCCCAATATCACGCTCTGCCGGATGAACTATCGGTGCTGGTCAGCCAGCACTGGCAACACTTTGTGGAATCCGGTCATCGTATCCCCGACGCCCTGCTTGATGACCTGCCCCGTGTGTGGGCGGGCTCTGACTATGTGGCGCAGCAGTTTCAGCGTGATCCAGGCTTGGGCCAGTGGCTTGAGGATAGTGATCCAAGTGGCGCCCTGGTGGAAAGTTCGCTCCGTGAGACCGTGCAGGAGCAGTTGGCCGCCTGCCACAACGAGGATGAGCTCAAGCGCGCCCTGCGCCGTCTGCGCCACCGACACATGGTGCGCATCATCTGGCGGGATCTGGCCGGGATTGGGGATTATCACAGTACTGTGGCGGATCTGTCGCTGCTGGCAGACACCCTGATTCAGGAAGCGCTGGCCGTGCTGCATGGCTGGGCCTGCGAGAAAAGCGGCACCCCGGTGGGGCCGGATGGCAAGCCGGTAAAGTTGGTGGTGCTGGCCATGGGCAAGCTGGGGGCGCGGGAGCTGAACCTGTCCTCGGACATTGATCTGATTTTTGCCTATGAGCATGAAGGCGAGATCGAGGGTGAGCGACGCAGCCTTAGCCACCACCAGTTTTTCGTGCGCCTGGGTCAGCAGCTGATCAAGGCGCTGGATCAGCCCACCGCTGATGGCTTCGTATTCCGGGTGGACATGCGCCTGCGCCCCTGGGGCAAGAGCGGCGTGCTGGCCATCGGTTTCGATGCCATGGAAGGCTACTACGAAACCCAGGGGCGCGAGTGGGAACGCTATGCACTGATCAAGATGCGCCCGGTGGGTGGCGATCTGCAGGCCGGCAAGCGCCTGATCAAGCGGCTCAATCCGTTCGTCTATCGCCGGTATATCGACTACGGCGCCTTCCACTCCCTGCGTGAGATGAAATCCCTGATTGAGCGGGAAGTGAACCGCAAGGGCATGCAGGCGGATGTGAAGCTGGGTGCTGGCGGCATCCGTGAAGTGGAGTTCATTGTTCAGGCGTTTCAGTTGATCCGTGGTGGCCAGCTGCCGGCCTTGCGGGAACCGAATCTGATCAAGGTGCTGCCGCAACTGGTGGAGCTGGAATTGCTGCCCGAGGATGTGGCGGATGAGCTGACCGAAGCCTATCTGTTCCTGCGGGACGTGGAGCACCGACTGCAGGGGGTGGGCGATAAGCAGACCCAGCGTCTGCCGGACGACGAGCTGGGCTGGCAGCGTCTGACCTTTGCCATGGGCTTTTCTGCCCGCGCCGCCTTCGAGCGCAAGTTACGTCGTTTCCGGGAAAGCGTGCGTCATCATTTCAGCCAAGTGATTGCCGACCCGGAACAGGAAACCGATGCCGCCCAGGGCGCCGATCAGGAGCTGCTGGATCTGTGGCTGGGCGAACTGGATGAAGATCAGGCTGCGGCTCAGCTGGCAGCCATCGGCGTGCAGGAGGGCGAAAAGGTCTACGCCCATCTGAATGATTTCCGCGAAGGTCGCTCGGTGCAGAACATGCAGGCGATCGGCCGCGAGCGGCTGGACCGCCTGATGCCCTTGCTGTTGGAGGCGCTGGGCTATCAGGGCCATGGCGAAACCACCGTGGTGCGGCTGCTGGCCTTTGTGGAAGCCGTGTTGCGCCGTAGTGCCTACATTGCCCTGCTGGTGGAAAACCCCAGTGCCCTGACCCAGCTGGTGAAGCTGTCTGGCGCCAGCCCCTGGATTGCCGAGCGTCTCACCCTGCATCCGGTGCTGCTGGACGAATTGCTGGATGTGCGAACTCTCTATTCGCCGCCGGAGCGGGCAGAGCTGGACGACGAGCTGCGTCAGCAATTGCTGCGCGTGGCCGAGGATGATCTGGAACAGCAGATGGAGGTGCTGCGTAACTTCAAGCAAGCGCACTTGCTGCGGGTGGCAGCCTCGGAAGTGACCGAGGTGCTGCCACTGATGAAGGTCAGCGACTACCTCACCTGGCTGGCGGAAAGCATTCTCAATCAGGTGGTGATGCTGGCCTGGGAGCCGCTGGTGGAGCGACACGGTCGTCCCTCGCGGACCGATGGTCAGCCCTGCAGCCCGGATTTCGTGGTAGCAGGCTACGGCAAGCTGGGCGGTATCGAGCTTGGCCACAACTCCGATCTGGATCTGGTGTTCCTCCATGATGCGGCCAGCGGTGGTGTGACCGATGGCGACAAGCCGGTGTCCAACGAGCAATTCTATGCCCGCCTGGGGCAGCGCATCATCCACATCCTTTCCACTCGTACCATGAGTGGCCAACTCTACGAAGTGGACACCCGCTTGCGCCCCTCCGGCAGTGCCGGCCTGCTGGTGAGTTCCATGGATTCCTTCGAGAAATATCAGCTTAATGATGCCTGGACCTGGGAGCACCAGGCCCTGGTGCGGGCCCGCGTGGTGGCTGGTTGCAACCAGGCCCGGGCACGCTTTGATGCGATCCGTCACCAGGTGCTGTGCGCCGAGCGCCCCCTGGACAAGCTGCGCGAAGATGTCCTGGCCATGCGCGACAAGATGGTCGACCACCTGGGGGAGAAAGGGGAGGACCGCTTCCATCTCAAGCAGGACCCGGGTGGTATCGTTGATATCGAATTTATGGTGCAATACGGGGTTCTGAGATGGGCCTCCTCCCACGGTGAACTGACCCGCTTCACCGATAATGTGCGGCTGCTCGAAACACTGGCTGCACTGGATATTATGTCGGCACAGGATGCCGGCCTGCTGCGGGAAGCGTACCTCGCTTACCGATCCGCGGCTCATCGCGCCTCGTTGCGCAAAGAGAAATCCATTGTCGACGACACTCAATTCCGCGATTTGCGTGAAGGCGTGCGAGCGATCTGGAAGCACTGGTTCGACCTGCAGGGCTGACACCTGCAGGTCCTTAGCTCTGGGAGTATCACTGCCATGTCGATGGCTGTAAGAGACGGTTTTATCTGGTTGGATGGCGAACTGGTTCCCTGGCAGGACGCCAAGGTTCACGTGCTGACGCACACTCTGCATTATGGCATGGGCGTATTCGAAGGCGTGCGCGCCTATGAGACGGCAAAGGGGCCGGCGATTTTTCGTCTGCAGGATCACACCGACCGCTTTTTTAACAGTGCGCATATCCTCAACATGAAACTGCCCTTTAGCAAAGAGCAGATCAACGAGGCGCACCTGTCGTCTATTCGGGAAAACAATTTACCTCACGCTTACCTGCGCCCGATGGCCTTTTATGGCAGCGAAGGGATGGGCCTGCGCGCCCACAATCTGAAAGTGCATGTCATGGTGGCAGCCTGGGAATGGCCGTCCTACATGTCTCCGGAAGCCCTGGAGCTGGGCATCAAGGTGCGCACCTCCAGCTACACCCGTCACCACGTGAACATCACCATGTGCAAGGCGAAGGCCAACGGCAATTACATGAATTCCATGTTGGCCCTCAATGAAGCCCTGTCCGGCGGTGCCGATGAGGCGCTGCTGCTGGACAACGAAGGCTATGTGGCAGAAGGCTCCGGCGAAAACGTATTCCTGGTTCGTGACGGCGTGCTTTACACCCCGGAACTGACGTCCTGTCTGGACGGCATTACCCGTAAAACCATCATTCAGCTGGCTGAAGAACGCGGTTATCCGGTGCGCGAAAAACGCATTACCCGCGATGAGCTGTATATCGCCGACGAAGCTTTCTTCACCGGCACAGCCGCTGAAGTGATGCCGATCCGCGAACTGGATGGCCGCATCATCGGTGAAGGCAAGCGCGGCCCAATCACCGAGCAATTGCAGGCGGTGTATTTCGACCTGGTGCGCGGCAAACTGGATGACAACTACGGAGACTGGCTCACTTACGTGAGCTGAGCAGGCGTATGCCGGCAATCTTGTCCGACTCGCCCTCCGCCATCCTTGTCGTCGGCCCATCCTGGGTCGGCGACATGGTCATGGCCCAGACCCTGTTTTCCGAACTGCGTCGCCAATACCCCGATTGTGCCATCGACGTGCTGGCGCCTGCCTGGTGTCGGCCGTTGCTGTCGCGCATGCCGGAAGTGCGCGAAGCGCTCTCGCTGCCTTTTGACCACGGCGATCTGAAGCTGGGTGAGCGGCATGCGCTGGGCAAATCCCTGCGTGGTCAGTATCAGCACAGTTATGTGCTACCCAATTCCCTCAAATCCGCATTGGTGCCCTGGTCGGCGAAGATCCCGCGGCGCATTGGCTGGCGTGGGGAAATGCGTTACGGCCTGCTTAACGACGTGCGCAAGCTGGACAAGGAAGGCCATCCGTTGATGGTGCAGCGTTTTGTAGCGCTGGCACTGCCACCGGAGGCGCCGGCACCGAAACTGGATACCATTACTGCGCCGCATCTGGAAGTCAGTGAAGACTCGCTTCAAGACGCTATCGCGATACATGGCCTTGATACGCAACGGCCGGTGCTGGGCCTGTGTCCCGGTGCCGAATTCGGCCCGTCCAAACGCTGGCCGGAGCATCATTATGCGGCGGTAGCACAGCACTGGATCGAGCACGGTGGCCAGGTATGGATCTTCGGCTCCGGCAAGGATCAGCCCGTGGCCGATACCATTGTTGAAATGCTGGAAAACAGTGCGGATGAGCATGCCGTGGTACTGGCGGGGAATACGTCCCTGGAGCAGGC
This sequence comes from Alcanivorax sp. IL2, assembly GCF_047495475.1. Taxonomy (NCBI): domain Bacteria; kingdom Pseudomonadati; phylum Pseudomonadota; class Gammaproteobacteria; order Oceanospirillales; family Alcanivoracaceae; genus Alcanivorax; species Alcanivorax sp. IL2. Next base: position 1,051,175 of record NZ_CP179932.1, read on the forward strand.
AGTGGACCTGCTGTCGGCTACCACCGCGGTGGTCAGCAACGATTCCGGGCTGATGCATATCGCCGCCGCGCTCAAGCGTCCGTTGGTAGCGGTGTACGGCTCCACCTCGCCGGGTTTTACCCCGCCGTTGGGCGATAGAGTGGCTGTGGTGCGGCTGGGGCTGGAATGCAGCCCCTGTTTCGAACGGGAATGCCCGCTGGGGCATTTGAACTGTCTGCGCCAGCTGCCCCCCTCGCAGGTGATCGACGCCCTGCAGCAGCTGGAAAGCGCGGATGCCTGACGTTGACGGCGAGCGGGTTCTGATATGCGTGTCCTGCTGATCAAAACCTCCTCCATGGGGGATGTGATCCACACCCTGCCGGCGCTGACCGATGCGCTGTCGGCCATTCCCGGACTGCAGGTGGACTGGGTGGTGGAAGAGGCTTTTGCCGACCTGGCCCGTCGCCACCCGGCGGTCCATCAGGTTTTTCCTTGTGCCTTGCGCCGCTGGCGTAAGCATCCTCTCAAGGCCCGCCGTTCCGGTGAATGGGCCGAATTCAAGTCCGCGGTTCAGGCAACGTCTTATGATGCGGTGATCGATGCCCAGGGTCTGATCAAGAGCGCCTTCGTGACCCGTTTGGCACGCGGAAAAAAATTCGGGCTGGACAAGCAGTCCGCCCGGGAAGGCTTGTCTGCCAGAGCTCTTGATTATCCTCTGCCGGTGGCGAAGGGGCAGCATGCCATCGACCGGGTGCGTCAATTGTTTGCGCTGGCGCTGTCCTACGACCTGCCCGATGGTGCCCCGGATTACGGCCTGCCGCGCAGCCATGTGCCCACACCGTTGAGCCGCCCGGCACAACTGGTGTTTTGCCATGGCACCACCTGGCCGACCAAACATTATCCGGAAGCCTTCTGGCGTCAGCTGCTCGAGCTAGCCACCAGTGAGGGCCATACGGTTTTTTTGCCCTGGGGTAACGATGCAGAACAATCCCGTGCCCAGCGCCTGAGCGAAGGGCTGGATGGCGCCCGGGTTTTACCGAAAATGGGGCTGGATGCGCTCACCGACAAACTGCTCAGTTGGGATGCGTTCATTGCCGTTGATACCGGCCTGGCTCACCTGGCCGCTGCCGCCGGCTTGCCTGGCGTAGCGCTCTATGGTCCTACCGATCCGGTATTGACCGGGGTGCGTGGCATTCAAGCGCACTCCCTGGCTGCAGATTTTCCCTGCGCACCCTGCGTGCAGGAAAAATGCACCTATCGCGGAGAACTGGGCAAGGGTGTGGAGCCGCCCTGTTTCAGCAGCCTGAAACCGAAACAGGTGTGGCGGGAACTGCGGAGACGTACCGCATGAAGCTGGCCATGGCGCTCTATCACTACTTCCCCTATGGCGGTCTGCAGCGGGATTTCGCCCGTATCGCCCGCGAAGCGGTGAGGCGTGGCCATGAGGTGGTAGCCCTGGTCAGTGACTGGCAGGGGGACACCATTGATGGGGTTACGGTTCAGCGCGTTGCTGTTTCCGGCGGCAGCAATCATGGCCGCATGCGTTCCTTTGCCAAGGGGGTGCTGGCCGCCCGGGAGACGGGAGAATTCGACCGGGTGGTAGGGTTCAATCGCCTGGCCGGACTGGATGTGTACTTCGCCGCCGACAGCTGTTTTGCCGAGCACGTAAACAGCAAGCCGAAGCCGGTTCGCTGGCTGCCCCGTTATGCTACCTACCTGAAACTGGAGCAGGCGGTGACGGCGGCCAATGGCCCCCTGATCCTGTTCCTCAACGACGACCAGCGTGACCAGTACCTAGGCCATTATCCGCTGGCGGAAAACCGTTATGCTTTGCTGCCGCCGGGGATCGAGAGGGACCGTCAACGGCCTGATGACCACAAAGCCTTGCGGCAACAAACCCGTGCCAGCCTGGGTATCGATGAGCAGGATACCCTGCTGCTGTTTCTTGGCTCTGGCTTCAAGGTCAAGGGGCTGGACCGGGCGTTGAAGGCCTTCGCCACTCTGCCAGAAACCGTGAAGTTGATGATCGTGGGCAACGATCAGGCGGAGCCTTATCTGTCCGGTCTGCCCGAAGCCCTGCGCCGTCGCATTCTGGTGCTGGGTCCGCGGGATGATGTCACGGCCCTGATGCAGGCCGCAGACCTGCTGCTGCACCCGGCCTATCGGGAGTCCGCCGGCATGGTGCTGCTGGAGGCTACGGTGGCAGGATTGCCGGTGCTGACCACGGACACCTGTGGCTATGCCCGCTATGTCCGCGAGGCCGGCTCCGGGGAAGTCATTGCGTCCCCGTTCAGTCAACAGGCGCTGGCCGATACCCTGCAGAAAATGGTCAGCCAGTTGCCTGGGCCCTGGCAGGAAAATGGGGTGGAGTATGGCCGTAACCCGGCCCTCTATTGTCTGGCCCAGACGGTGGTGGATCATGTGGAGGGCTGGACGCCGTGAAACTTTTTCTGCGCGATGACATCGTCGCCCTGTGGGGCGACCGCGACCCTTTCGATCAGGCCGCCGAACAGGATGGGGAAATTTTCCGGGCCCGGGAGGGGCGTCGCACCCTGCGCTTTACCGGCAACGGGCGCAGCTATTTTCTCAAGTACCACGGTGGCATCGGCTGGAAGGAAATTTTCAAGAATCTAACCCAGGGCAAGTTACCGGTGCTGGGTGCCATGGACGAGGTGACTGCCATCGATGCAGTGCGTGGCGCCGGCCTGGATACCATGACAATTGCCGCCTATGGCTCGCGGGGCAGTAACCCGGCGTCGGTGGAATCCTTCATCATTACCGATGATCTGGTGGGGACCCTGAGCCTGGAAGATCTGGGTGAGCGTTGGGTAAAAGACCCACAGGCCATGCCGGCGATTTTCAAACGGGCACTGATCGAGCGGGTGGCCACTATTGCCCGCACCATGCACGGTGCGGGCATCAACCACCGGGATTTCTATCTCGCCCATTTTCTGATGCGCGACAGTGATGCGGCGTCGAACAACGCGGATGGCCCCTTGTATCTGATCGACCTGCATCGCTCCCAGGTGCGTGGCCAGGTGCCTCGTCGCTGGCGTATCAAGGACCTCGGTGGCCTGTATTTTTCCACCGCCCGGTTCGGCATGACCCGTCGCGATCTGTTGCGGTTTATTCGTACCTATAGCGGCATGCCGCTGCGGCAGGCGCTGGCAGAGGGACGCACCTGGTCAGGAGCCCGCCGCGAGGCGGAAAAAATCTATCGCCGTTATTTTGAAGTGGAGCCCGAGCTGCCGCTGCAGTTCAACGAACACCCGGGAAAGGATATCTGATCTGATGGCGGAGTCGTCACAGGACATCACCCAGGCCTTGCTGGCCAGCCGCGAAACCGTTCTGCCGGTGACGCTGAGCGTGGACGGGCAGGTGCTGGAGATGCAGGCTCTACTGCGCTTCATGCCTGAACGTAGGGCTGTCTATTCCGGTCTTCTGGATGGGCAGCCGGTGATTATCAAACTGTTTTCTTCGCATCCTCGTTCCCGTCGTGAAGTGCAGGTCGAACAGCAGCGACTGGCGGCGCTGGCAGAGAAACAGGTGCCGGCTCCCCGGGTATTACTGCGCGACTATCCCGGGGAGGCGGCCTTGTTGGTGCTGGAGCATTTGGGTGAGGTGTCCGCCAAGGTTCGCATGCAGAAAATGTCTGCTGAAAACATTCCCGGGCTGGTGCAGGAACTGGTGGCGCTGACCAGCAAAATGCATCGCCAGGGCGTGATACAGAATGATATTCATCTGGACAATTTTATTTTTTCTGACGGGAATTGGCATGTAATTGATGCGGGTGATGTGGGCGTGGTCGATGCTCCCGTGGAAAAGAGCAAGGCTCTTGCCAATCTGGCTCTGCTGCTCGCCCAGTTTCCGCCCTTGTCTTTGCCTTCGGCGCAGCAGGTCGTCAGCGCTTATGGAGAGTCTTTTTCGTCTCAGCAATTAGCGCAATCCCTGAAAAAAACGCGGCAGATACGTTTACGGAAACTAGTCAAAAAGTCCCTGCGAAACTGTACCGAATTTGTTGAGCTCAATGGTAATGGCTACATCGGTATGGGACGACGTGACGACAGGCCACTGATTGATGTCTTGCTCCATCGTGGGCTGGATGTCTTGCTTGAAGACAGTGAAAGACTCAAGGATGGCAACAGCGCCACTGTCGGACGACTTCAGGTTCAGGGCGAAAGCCTGGTGATCAAGCGCTATAACGTGAAAAGTACCTGGAAGAAACTGGCCCGCCAGTTCAAGAGTCGGGCGAAAAATTCCTGGCTCAATGCGGCCTATCTGGGACTTGTTCAGGTTCCCACTCCTGAGACAGTTTGCTATTTATCCAACAAGCAGTCAGGGCTGACGGACCGTGAATATCTGGTATGCAGGAATGTGGATGGTCGTATGCTGCCGGAAATCTGCGAAGAAGGCGGCGCCTTGCGCGATCAGGCGCTGAGCCAGATGGCTGATTTTTTCGCGGTAATGCGGTTGATGGCGTTCAGCCATGGCGACAGCAAATATACCAATTTTCTGTTTCAGGATGGCCAGCTCCAAGTCCTGGATCTGGATGGCATGAGCCGGGAGCCCGGCAGGGGGCTGGAGCAGGACCTGGCAGATCAGCGCGAGCGCCTTTTTGAAAGTTGGCGTCCCCGTGAAGCCTTGGCTCCGCAAGCCAGGCAGGAATTCAATGCGTTTTACGAGGCGCGCATCAAATCGATTGAGAGCTGGCTATGAAAACCCTGGTTGTGTCCACCGATGGCAAGCTGATGGTCACGCGCCCTCTGTGGGAAGCGGCGAAGCAGCACTTTGATTTCGATCATGTGGAAGTGACCCGGGAACATGGCCTGGAAGCCTATTTCAATGGTGCGGATTTCAGCGGCTATGATCGCGTAATCGCCGATACTAACCTGCGCCGTCTGGGTAAGCGTTATCAGTGTCTCAAACGGGCGCCGGGTCTGGTGATATTCGATCACGATGTATGCCAGAACAATGTCCCCACCAGCGAGTGGTATCGCCGTTACCCGGCGGTGCTTCGTGACCTGGAAAAGGCAAGGATCATCGTGTCCGGTGCCAGCCTGGCGGGACAGCTGCGCGAGGAAGGCATCGACGCCTGTTTTCTTCCCAAGGGCTATGACGGCACAACCATTACTGACCTGGGGTTGGACCGTACCATCGAATCTGCGTTTGTTGGCCGGGTGAAGAACAAGGTCTACAAGCGCCGTAAGCGCTTTTTGTTGAGGCAGGAAAAGCTGGGCAAGGTGCAGCTTCTGCGAGCAGACCCGGGCGAGCCCTATAATCGGTTGCTCAATGAGATCCGGGTGTTTGTCAGCGCAGACATCGGCTTCAATGAATATATGATCAAGAATTTCGAAGCCATGGCGGCGGGCTGTGTATTGCTGGCCTGGCGGCAACCGGTCCTGGAGCAGCAGGAGTTGGGTTTCTTGGAAAACGAGAATGTGGTTCTGTACGACAGTGAAGCGGAATTACATGAAAGGTTGCAATGGCTTCAGGATAACCCTGAAAAGGCCGGGGCTATTGCCCGAGCCGGACAGGAGATCGTGAGCGAACAGCATACCTGGGCCTGCCGTGCTGCCACCTTCCCCGGTTTGCTGGACGCGGAGATCATGAGTGCTCCGGCAGTGAGTTGGAAGGACAGGATACGATTGCTGGGAGCCGGTAAATGAGCGCGACACATCTGCATGTAGTGGGGTGTCCACGCAGTGGCACTACCTTGATGGCGGAAATGCTGGTGGCCTGCTATCCCCATGAAGGTCACTCTGAACATGAAGAAACCATCTTCAAGGTGCCGCCGCAGAAAAGCGGGCTGCGGCTTTCCAAAAAGCCCAATGATGCCCTGTGGATGGCGCCGCTGCTTGATCGTGATCCGAATCTTTATGTGATTGCCATGATGCGTGATCCCCGCTCGGTGATCTGCAGTATGCACAAGGCCTGGCCAGGCATGTATTTCTGCAACTATCCGGTATGGAAGCGGGCAGAAAAAGCCATCACCGATATTCAGGCGCACCCCCGGGTTATGGTGCTGAGGTACGAGGATCTGGTCAGTGACCCCACAGGGGTTCAGCAGCGTATGGAAGATATCTTTCCTTTTTTACGTAGAAGCCATGATTTCGATCGCTTTCATGAAGTGGCCAAGGCTGGACAAGATGCTCAAAACGCCCTCGGTGGGCTCCGCCAGGTGGACCTGTCGCGCATTGCTGGCTGGCGAGAGCATCTGCCACGCCTGAAACAGCAGCTGCTGCGATACCCGCAGCTGGCGCAGGATCTGATCACCCATGGTTACGAGAGCAGTAATGACTGGCAGGCGCAGCTGGACGGGGTGGCAGCAGAAAACTTTCCTTGTCGTTATTCCGACTCTTCCGAGTTCTGGAAGCATCTTGAGCAGAAGCTGCGTTTTGTCGGCAAGCGCCGCCGCTATTTCCGTGACAGGGGGCTTTAACCATGCAAACTCTTCGTGAGTTTTTTTTCCTGGGACTGGCGAACCATTTGCCGCGGCTGCGTTTCAGTGACAAGTGGCGCTGGTTGTTTCTCAAGGCTGCCGGCTTTGATATGCAGGGTCGCTCCACGGTCTATGGGCCTGTGGTGCTGCGCCCGATTGGCGGTGCCGCTAAGGTGCATATCGGCAAGGGGTGTTTTATCAATACGGAAGTGCGGTTTGCCTGTCCAAAGGCGCCGATCACTCTGGGCGAGCGATGCCGTATCGGCCCCAGGGTCTGCTTTGAAGGGGCGCAGCACAGTCTTTATCTCAATGAGAAAGGGCGGCGTGGAACTACTGGGGCGCCTATTGTTGTTGGTGATGATGTCTGGGTAGGCGCTGGCGCTATTGTGACCGCAGGGGTTGAAATTGGCGAAGGTGCAGTTGTGGCAGCGGGTGCAGTAGTGACGCAATTTGTTGCGCCTTATACCTTGGTGGGCGGAGTGCCGGCGAAGGTTATCCGGGATCTTTCTGTGCCGTTGTCAGGTTAGAGACTTTTGCGTGGTGGTCGGTATCGCTGACCCAGCTCCCGGAAAAAAAGCTCTATTCGCCGTAGCCAGCGACTGTTGTCTTTTTTCTTGTGTTGCCGCTGTTTCCGTTTTTGCCGCCCTTCTTCAAGGGTGGATTGGTGCGCATGCACACATAGGCTTGCGGCCTTGGGTGTGACTGCATACATGTCCAGATCTTTGCGTACCCAGCCACCACAGACAAAATCATCAGCTGGCAGGTAGAAATGTTCACTGAGCGTGAGCAATTTTTTCGCGCCCTCTGGGCTTACCATATAGGCGGCAAGACAGTAGGTACGTCGATTGGCGAATTTAACCAGTCGGTGGTCTTCTGTCAGCCTCCGCTGTAGCCACACCGAAGGCAGGCACTTGGAGTAGTAGAGCATAGATAGCTCCCAGTCAGCCGTTCGGTTGGCCAAAGCCCGACAGACCGAGATGGATTCACTGTTCAGCAGCGCATCGCCTTCCAGAATCAGGGTGGGTTTGTCCGTTGCTGCTGCTACCCGCCAGGCATTGCGGTGGCTCAGGAAGCAGCCAATTTCCGCAGGGCTAAGGTCTCGTCCCAGCATATTCAGGGATTTGTCATGGTCATAACCCACGTCGGGCCAGTTTTCCGGTGCCACGGGGGGGGACGTTTCAGCCAAAGAATACGTTATGCCCAATTCGGCCATCATTTTCGCGAGATGCTCGCGGCGTTCCACTTCGGTGGGGAGAGCGATCGCGAGTACATGAAAGCTGTCTTGACCCATTATGACGTCGCTCTCAATCGTGTTGTTGTCAGAATCAGTATTAGTAGTGGAAGCCATGTATATAGCCAGAAACTGTTGGGTGGCCTTAGTGGATAAACACCTTCAAAAAATTGTGTAACTAATCCAAAAAACAGGACAAGAAGCCAAATGTTATCCGTGGTCAATTTCCGTTGCCGTGCTCTGGTGATGGCTAGAGCTATTAAGCTGCAGAAAATTACCAGTGCTAGCAGCCCTCCGCGCAGGATCAAGGAAAAGAAAAGGCTGTGAGGCTCGAGCTTTCGGCCTAACGCTTCGGTCTTGATAGTAATGCTGTCGGTCAGGCCTGCGCCCCACAACAAGTTGAAGTGCGGACTGTTATCCAGAAAAGCCTGCCAAAGCGTGGGTCTGCGGCTGAGCAGGCTGTCGGCATCCAGATAGCCCGTAATCATCAAGGCAATCATGATGACGCTGCCGGCCAGGCAGACCAGTAAGAAACCAGCAGCGGCCCTAGTGAAACCAAGGCCCCATAGTAGCGCAAAGGGTATTGTCACAGCGAGCCCGAGCATGGCTGCGCGGCTATAGGCCAGATAGACGGCTGCCAGCAGCGGAAGAATCAACAGCCACCAGTAGTGATTGTGATCATCTTGGTACCGATACAGTGCCAGTAATAGAGTTATAGCAAAGGCCAGGCCTGTTTCGTTGGGGTTGTCGCCAAGGTTTCCCATGCCTATATTCCCGCCATGGCGGGGGCCCGTCTGCAAAAAACTGATAAAAAACAATACCAATGCCAGCATTCCGCACCATAACAATAGGTCCGGTAGTCTTTTCAGGTATGCGGGGTAATAAATCGCCAGATGGCGTATGGCAACCGCCAGGGACAGAACAAACAGGATTCCCTTCAGGTTCTTTCTCAGGGTGTTCAGCAAGCTGCCGGACTCTGCCCATAGTGACGGAAGATAGAAGGCGATCAGAGCTGCTAACAGCCAGAGCAGCAGTTTTCCGTCTGCGAGATAATGTTCCCGGAACGCCCAAAAGCTGAAATACAAGGCCGGCAGAATTAGACCGATATACAGGGTCAGATATTGGAACTTGCTGGATGGGGCGATATAGAATCCGGCCAGATACAGCACAAGACCGAGCACGATCCAGTGAGAAAAGAAACGAAATAGCGGAGACGTATCGGTCATCAATAAAGCTTGGCTTGGCCAGGGGGCTGATGTTTGAACCGCTTGTGTACCCACAAATACTGTTCCGGGTGCTTGCGGACATAATGCTCAATGGTCTGGTTGATGCGGGCGGTATCGGCTTCTTCATCGCCGCTGGGGAAACCGTCGAGTGGCGCGCCGAATTCGATCTCGTATCGACCTCCGGGCAAGCGGTAATGCGCACACGGGATCACGGCGGCCTTGCCCATCTTGGCGATGCGGCTGGTGGCGGTGATGGTGGCGGCGGGAATGCCGAAGAACGGCACGAACACCGCGTGGGCGGTGCCGTAGTCCTGGTCCGGCGCATACCAGACAATTTCGCCGCTGCGCAGCAGGCGCAGCATTTGCCGTATATCGGTACGGTCTACGGTGCTGCGAACGTAGTGACGGCGCCCCCGGTCGATAAGCCGGTCGATAACCGGGTTGTCATTGGGGCGGTAGACCGCATGGATATCCACCAGGGTGGCCAGCATTCTCGAGCATGTATCCAGGGTGTTGAAATGCATGCCGAGCAGCAATACGCCCTGGCCCCTGGCCCGGCAAGCCTCGATATGCTCCATGCCGGTCACGGTAAGATTTTTATTCAGGTCGATGCGGTGATTATTGTAACTGCCGGCCATTTCCAGGATCGCCTCGCCGGTGCTGATCACGCAGCGGTGGGCCAGCGCGTCCTGTTCTTCAGGAGTCAGCTCCGGGAAGCAAAGTCGCATGTTGGTCTGGGCAATATGGCGCCGTTTTTTTGCCAGGTGCCACGCCAGGCGCCCCACGCCTCTGCCTGTGGCCTGTAAAAGACGCCAGGGCAGCTGACCAATCAGCCAGAACAGGCCCACGCCGATCCAGGTAGGGTACAGCCTGGGATCAGACAATCGGGTGGGGCGGTTATTACGTTTTCCCATGCAAGTCTCGAGACGAGTTCAGCGGCTGTTAGGGCGGATAGAGGGGCGCTCACTCAGCCGGGCGAGCAGCAGGGCCAGTGGCAACCAGACGCTGAGCCAGCTGGCATGAAACGGCACCAGCAGATAGGCGCCGGCAGCGAATGCCATGAACAATCCGGGAAGAACCGCGATGGAGTAGGCCGCGTCTTCATGCCAGTTGATCTGGCGCTGTAATAAAGCAGTGAAGGGGCTGATCCAGCTGGCCAGGAACAGTACCAGGCCGACCAGACCCACGCTGTGGATCAGTAATACGAACAGGTTGCGTGGATGCGCCAGGCTGAGCAGGCGGTTGTTGTCCTGGGCAAGAACGCTGTTGAGGGTCTCCTGATTGAGGCCATTGCCAATCAGCGGATGCAGGAAATAGTTGCTCAGGGTGAAGTCACTGCGGCCTTCCAGCATCAGATAGACCCCGGCCAGCAGGGGGATCACCGCTAACCAGGAGCGCCGCCGCCGACTGGCCAGCCAGCTCAGCCCCAGCATTACCGTCATCAGGCCCAGTGGCAGTGATGTCAGGCAGAGAAAGGCAAAACCCACAGCAGCACCGACCAGGCGCCGCCCGCCCTTGCCACTAACCCCTTCTTCCATGCCCTGGGCGAGCAGGATAAAGGTGGGAGCTACCATGGCCATCAGGGCAACGCTGGGATCCAGGGACGGCAGGTGGAAGATCAGATTGGCCGGCTCGCTGAACAGGGGGCTGCTAAGCGGTTGGGTGGTGTAGTAACTGATCATCACCATGGTGGCAACGATCATGCAGCACAGGGCGCCATTGGCCAGGGCCTGCTTGAAGGTGTTGCGAAAATACAGGTGTAGCCAACGGAAGATGCCAACCATGACGATGATCTGCACCATGCCGCGAACAGCTCGCGATGTGTTGGGCTCTTCTGCCCAGATGAAACTCAAGGCTGCCCAGCCGATAAACAGATAGAGGGGCACCAGCAACGGCGATGTCATCAGGCGGTAGTCACCGCTCACCACGGCCCGGGTCAGCAAGGTCAGTGCCGGCAGAAAGAACAGCACGTCCAGCACGTTGAGAAAGCCAATGCGGGAATTGAACAGGAAAGTACCGCTGAACATCACTGCAAAAGACAGGGTCAGCCACCAGCGTAGCCAGCGACCTTGCATGATGTTGGGGGGTAATGGCGGCATATGGTCCTGTGGCTCCCTGGATTCTCTCGGTTGGCGGACATGATACCCGTCTGGCCGGTGGATGCGTAGCGGCGGCAAAGTGTACTGCCCAGAGTCTGCGGCATCTACTGTCTATACGGCTTGCCAGGTTTTGTCTGTGTCCCTGGCGTTTTGGTGTTTCCCCGAACACTTTCAGCAGGTTAGCTAAGTATCAGGCTATGCTACACTGCCACGAAATCCGGCTCTGTTGTGTTTTGGAGAACCTATGCACATTCCCGCTTTTGGCAAGGCCCGCGTTCTGGTGGCAGGTGATGTCATGCTCGACCGTTATTGGCATGGCCCCACCGGGCGAATCTCGCCGGAAGCGCCAGTGCCGGTGGTGCGGGTGACCGAGCTGGAGGATCGTCCTGGTGGCGCGGCTAACGTGGCCCTGAATATGGCCGCTCTTGGCGCCCGGGCCGAGCTGGTAGGCATTACCGGCGATGATGAGGCAGCCTCCATCCTTGAGGAGCGCCTCGGTGCCGCAGAAGTGGGCTGTCATTTTCAGAAAGTTAATGGCCTCCCCACCATCACCAAGCTGCGCGTCATCAGTCGTCAGCAACAGTTGCTGCGGCTGGATTTCGAGGAAGCGTTCCACGACCAGGACCCGGCGCCCTTCGCCAGCAAGGTAAAGGAGCAGCTGGCCCACTGCGGGGCGCTGGTGTTGTCCGATTATGCCAAGGGGGCGTTGCGTGATTGCCCCGGTCTGATTGCCCTGGCCAGGGACGCCGGCGTGCCGGTACTGGTGGATCCTAAAGGTACGGATTTCAGTCATTACCGTGGTGCCACCTTGCTGACGCCCAATCTCAGTGAATTCGAAGCGGTGGCCGGCCCTGTCAAAGATGAGCAGGACCTGATTGCCAAGGGCCAGCAACTGATCCGTGATCTTGACCTGCAGGCCTTGTTGGTGACCCGCAGCGAAAAAGGTATGACCCTGCTGCGCGATGGCCAGCCGGAGCTGCACTTGCCTGCCCGTGCCCGGGAAGTATTCGATGTGACCGGCGCCGGCGATACGGTGATCTCGGTGTTGGCGGTGGCGCTGGCTGCCGGTGCCGACATGGCGGATGCGGTAGCGTTGGCGAATATCGCCGCTGGTATCGTGGTCGGCAAGCTGGGCACCGCGGTGGTATCCGCCCCGGAGTTACGTCGGGCGGTGCATCAGGAAGGTGGCCTGGGCCGGGGGGTGATGACGGAAGATCAGTTGCTGATTGCCATCGAAGATGCCCGCGCCCAGGGTGAGCGGATCGTCTTTACCAATGGCTGTTTCGACATTATTCATGCCGGTCACGTGGGCTACCTGGATTCCGCCCGACGCCAGGGTGATCGCCTGGTGCTGGCAGTGAATGGCGACGAATCCATTCGCCGGCTGAAGGGGCCTGGCCGCCCCATCAATCCCCTGGAGCGCCGTATGGCGGTGCTTGCTGCCCTTGAGGTGGTGGACTGGGTGGTACCTTTCGACACCGATACCCCCGAACCGCTGCTGGAAGCCATCAAGCCGGATGTGCTGGTGAAAGGCGGCGACTACAGTGTGGATCAGGTAGTCGGCCACGAGTTTGTGCAAGGCTATGGCGGTGAAGTGAAGGTGCTCGATTTTATCGACGATATCTCTACGACGAAGATTGTGGAGCGCATCAAGAAAGACAGGTGATTTAGTTAACAGTGAATAGTTAACAGTTAACAGCGACGCGGACCAGGATTGTCTGATTTTAAATGCCAGAAGTCGCGCTTATGGTTTGGGCGCGGCTTCATCGTTGAAAGCAAAGACAGACTCGCTTCGCGAGCTATTAACTGTCCACTGTTAACTATTCACTGCTTTTACGGTGTTTGGCCGGCGTCATCCCCGTCCATCGTTCAAACGCCCGCACAAAGGCCGCCGACTCGCTATAACCCAACAGCTCGCCGATCTGGGCCACGCTTTTCTCTGAATCGGCCAGGTACCGTTTCGCTTTCTCTTCGCGCACCTGATCCATGATGCTCTGAAAGGGCTTTTGCTCGCTGCTTAACTGTCGCCGGAAGCTGCGTTCCGGGATGCCGAAGGCCCGGGCCACCTGCTCGGCGGTGGGGTAGCTGCGCACGAACAGCTGCAGATAGCTGGCCACCCGGGTGGCCAGGTTATCGGTGGGCATCTCCCGGCGGGCCAGCATGGCATCGCACTGGTCGCGGTACATGTCCTGGGCCATCTTGTTGTAGCCTGGCATTCGCACGGCCAGATCCTGATTGCGGATCAACGCCCGGCAGTGGGGCTGGTCATAGCGTATCGGGCAGCCGAAATAGTCTTCGAACCGTCGCACCTGTTCCTCCGGCGGTCGCGAATAGGGCATCCAGACTTCCGCGGGTTTCAGGTCCAGGTTGAGCTGGGTCTGGATATCATTGACCAGCTTGAAGGTGCCTACCATATCCCGGTCGATCAGGGTGCGGCGCAGCTCCGGTGGCAGGGAGATGGGGTACAGGTCCAGAGCGGTGCTGTGTTCTCCGGGGGTCAGGGCGATTTCGCCGTAGAGATAGGTCAGAGCCTGATATTTCACGCCGAACTGGAAGCCCTGAAACGCAGTCTCGCTGGTCATCAGCAGCATGGTGAGCTGGCCATAGCCGGCAAAGCCGAAGCGGCTGCCCATTTCGAAGCCCAGCATGGGGTCATCCACCTGGGGTAGCAGCTCGGAAAAAATCAGCAGTTCCCGGTCCCGGCCGATCTCGCTGCTGGGGTCCAGGCTGGCCTTGTCCAGGCCGTGGCGGGCCAGTGCCGGCGCGCAATCCAGTCCTTTCTCCTTTTCCAGGAGTTCCACGGTATAGATCAGTGCCAGGATCGAACGAGCGGACATGGGGAGACGCCTTGGCCGGAATTATCAATTTTCAGCTCAGGCTAACACGTATTCACGGATGCCAGCCATGGTTAGAGTAACGGCAATGACGAATGACAGCGGTGCTGTCCATGGAGGATAACGATGACAAGTCAGGCCCGGATCAATCTGCAAACCCGTCGCGTAAAGGTGGCCATTGTTGGTGGTGGCTTCGGCGGTCTGTGTATGGCCATCAAGCTGCGAGAAGCTGGCATCGATGATTTTGTGCTGCTGGAGAAGGGCGGCGATGTGGGCGGTACCTGGAATCACAACAGCTACCCGGGCGCAGCCTGTGATGTGCAGTCGCACATGTACTCGTTTTCCTTTGAGGGCAATCCGGACTGGAGTCACCGCTACAGCGGCCAGCAGGAGATCCACAGCTACATCAATGAGGTTACCGAAAAGCATGGCATCCGCCAGTTCACCCGCTTCAATGCGGAAGTGACCGGTGCCCATTTTGATGACCAGGTCGCTCTGTGGACCCTGGATCTGGCAGATGGCTCCCAGGTGATCTGCCAGCACTGGGTGCTGGCCAGTGGCCCCCTGCATGTGCCTTCTTTCCCTAACTTCAAGGGCATGGAAAACTTCAAGGGCAAGATCATCCACTCTGCCCAGTGGGACCATGATTACGACATGGCGGGCAAGAAGGTGGTGTCCATCGGCACCGGCGCCAGCGCCATTCAGTATGTGCCCCACGTGGCAAAGGAAGCCGAACAGCTCACCGTGGTCCAGCGCACCCCGCCGTGGATTATTCCCCGTGACGAGCGCGCCTATTCCGGGCTGAGCAAGTGGGCGTTCCGACGCTTCCCGGCCCTGCGTAAACTGCATCGCCTGCGTTTGTATCTGAGCAACGAGGCCCGTGTGGTGCCGATCTTCAATCCGCGCCTGGCCAAGCTGGCGGAGCCGGCACTGAAGGCCTTTATCCGTTATCAGGTTAAGGACAAGGACACCGCGCGCAAGCTGATCCCCAGCTACACCCTGGGCTGCAAGCGCATCCTGATTTCCAACAACTATTACCCCACCTTCAACCGGGACAATGTGTCACTGGTTACCGAAGGGGTGAAGGAAATCCGCGAGAACAGCATCGTTTTCAGCGATGGCACCGAGCAGCAGGCGGACTGCCTGGTGCTGGGTACCGGTTTTATCGTCGATCCGCGCATCTATATGAAGGATTTCGAGATCACCGGCCTGCCGGGCCGTCGTTTGCAGGATGACTGGAAGGACGCCGCTGAGGCTTACCTGGGCACCACCGTCAGTGGTTACCCGAACATGTTCCAGCTGGTGGGGCCGAATACCGGCCTGGGGCATAACTCCATCATCTTCATGATCGAGAGCCAGGTGCGCTACATCATGGATGCCATCGGTAAACTGGATGAGCGTGGTGATGCCTGGCTGGATGTGAAGCAGGATGTGCAGGATCGCTACAACGACAAGTTGCAGGAAGAGCTGAAAGGCACCGTGTGGCAGAACGGCGGCTGCATGAGTTGGTACCAACAGGCCGATGGCCGCAATACCGCCCTGTGGCCCCACGCCACCTTCCAGTTCATGGCCCGCACCTGGCGCGTTAACATGAAGGATTACGATTGGCAGCCGGCGGTGGTGCCGGCTACGGCGAAGGCGTCATTGGCCGGGTAGGCTGACCTGACCGCAGGCGCGTCGCTGGCGGCGATAGTCACACGGTTATGCCGAAGCCGCTGTAGGAGTTCCTCTTGAGGGACGAACCACCCGTGAGCGTGGACATCGCCCGCAGGGCGATCAGGAGTACCGAGCACTGTTAGAGTGATGAAAGCATGCTTCCTCGCTCAGCTCGGATTCGTCCCTCAAGAGGGGTATTCGCTGCGCTCCCCTTCGGGCCGCACGGAACTACGTGCGTTACTCCGCTACGCTCCGTTCCTGCAGCGGCTTTGTAGATGTCACGGAGCGTGCCGTCAGGCAAGTTCACGGGCTCTCGCAATTCGCCGGGGAGGTGCGCTGATACAGTGGCAGCGCCACCTCCATCCGTTCTTCCAGTGCCTCGATCCGCGATTCGTGGTTCGGGTGGGTAGAAAGAAACTCCAGTGGCTGTCCGTCCCCTGCGGCGGCCATATTGCGCCACAGTTCGGTACTTTCTCGCGGATCGAAGCCGGCACTGGCCATCAATTCCAGACCCATCACATCGGCTTCTTCCTCGTGGGCACGGCTGAAGGGCAGGGCAATGCCCAGATGGGCGCCAAGCCCCAGGGCCTGGATGATCCGCTCGCTGTCTCCGTCTCCCTCGCTGAATAACCCCACCAGTAATAATACCGCCTTGATACCCAGCTCTTGGGTCAGGCGCTCATTACCGTGTCGAGCCAGCACATGAGCCACCTCGTGGCCGATGACGGCGGCCAGTTGGGCATCATTGCCGGCCACGTCCAGCAAGCCCTGATTTACGCCAATCTTGCCGCCAGGCAGGGCGAAGGCGTTGGGCGTGGGGTCATCAAACAGCACGATTTCCCAGGTGTCCGGCATGGGGGTGCCGGGAAAGCGGTTGCCTACTTCCAGCAGAATTTCCCGGGCGATGCACTGCACGCGGGCATTACGGCTCGTATTCTCGCTGGCCGGGACCTGTTGCTGCATCTGCAGGAAGGCCTGGCTGCCAAACTGGGCCATCATCGATTCGGGTATCAGTGCCAACTGGTCGCGACCGGTAGGGGTCTTGTCGCAGCCGCTGACCAGTATCAGGGTGGCAAGCAGAAAGAGACGTATCTTCATGGGCTGTCCTGCGGTGAGTGCAGTGTCAGGATAAGGGGGAAGCCGATAGGAGTGTAGCCCTTGGGCGGGCAGGCGATTGTGCAGCATAAAAAAAGCCCCGCTCGTTTGAGCGGGGCTTTTCAAGATGGTGCCCGGAGGCGGAATCGAACCACCGACACGGGGATTTTCAATCCCCTGCTCTACCGACTGAGCTATCCGGGCAATCAGGGCGCGTATTAAAGCGGCTCGGGCCGGAGGCGTCAAGTGATCAGCGGCTATTTGTTCGCATCGTGAGCAGGGGGAACATAACCCTCGGCTTTTTCGTAGTTTTCGTTGTTCAAAAAACGATCACGCTGCTCGTCCAGAAACCCTTTTGCCTGTGGGTCCATCACGTTCAGGTGCTTTTCGTTGATCAGCATGGTCTGCTCGTGGAGCCACTCCTGCCAGGCTTTGCGAGATACATTGTCGAAGATGTCCTGCCCCTTGGGGCCGGGGAAGGGGGGGCGGTCCAGGCCTTCCAGTTCGCTCTGGTATTTGCGGCAGAAAACCGTGCGACTCATAACGTCTCCATGGTGCGGAATGGGAATGGCGGGACTATAACATGCTCGTCTGCTGTGGGCGGTCGAGCCGGCTCAACAGTTTTTTGACCGGGGCGGCCAGCCCCAATTCGCCCGGGGCCGCCGGGTCCACCCAGCGGCCGTTGCTGTCTCGTGTGCCGACCGTTTGTACCCGGAGTTCCAGCGGGGTGATATCCAGATGGAAGTGGCTGAAGGTATGACGAAAGCCCGGCAGGGGCTGCGGTGTGTCACTGGCACTGAGTGCTCGCTGGGCCAGCGCCTCGTCGAAAAGGTCGACGTCTTCTGTCTGTGGGAAGCACCACAGGCCGCCCCAGATACCCGAGGATGGCCGGGGTTCCAGCCACACCCGGCCTTGTGTATCTCGCAGGATCAGCATCACGGTGGTGCGTACCGGCAGAGCCTTCTTCGGTTTGCGTCCGGGATAGTCCTGCGGGTTGCCATTGGCGTGGGCCTGGCAGTGGGGTTGTATCGGACAGGCGCTGCAGTTGGGCGTGCCCCTGGTGCAGACGGTGGCGCCGAGATCCATCATGGCCTGGGTGTAGTCTGCCAGTCGCTGGTGGGGGGTGTAATGTTCTGCCAGTTCCCACAGGCGGTTTTCCACCGGTTTCTTGCCGGGCCAGCCTTCCACCGCATGCAGGCGCGCCAGGACCCGTTTCACGTTGCCGTCGAGAATGGCGGCACGGACACCTCGGCTCTGGGCGAGAATGGCGCCGGCGGTGGAGCGGCCGATGCCGGACAGGGCGGCGACCTCCTCCACGGTATGCGGGAAGTCACCCGCATGTTCCGCCACCAGCGTTTGCGCGCACTTGTGCAGGTTGCGGGCGCGGGCGTAGTAGCCCAGGCCGGTCCACAGGTGCAGCACTTCATCCTGGGCGGCGCTGGCCAGGCTGTGTACATCCGGAAAGCGCTCCATAAACCGCTGGAAGTAGGGAATGACGGTGGTGACCTGGGTCTGCTGCAGCATGATTTCCGAAACCCACACCTGATAGGGCGTGCGGGGGTGCTGCCAGGGCAGGCTTTGGCGACCGTATTGGTCGTACCAGGCGAGCACGGCATCGCTGACGGTGGCGGGGGAGATCGGGGAGGGACTGCGCATGCGGCGAGTTGTACCTGTGAAGACGCTGGCATGCAACACGCTTCACGCCCTGCGCCGGTGACGAAACCGGCGTGGCGTGTAGCGTGAGGCGCGCCGCGCGAGGGGTTAGTTAAACAACTTTTTCAGGCCGTCCTTGAGCTGCTTGTCCACTTCTTCCTTGGCTTTTTTCTTGGCGGCATCCTTGATGACTTCTTCGGCGGTGTCGCCCTCGCCGTCGATGCCCAGCTTGTCCTTGATCTTTTGCTGAGCGGCTTTGGCGGCGACTTGCTTGCCAATGTCCTTGAAGCCGGATTTGTCCGGGCCACACCATTTGGCGGGGCTGCCGCCCAGGTTGCCTTCACAGCGCAGCGGCCAGGTGGTGCCTTCCAGGTACTTGGACGTGCCCAGTTCCGGGGACTGCATGCCGATCTTCAGGTCGAAATCCTGGTTGAGGATATTCATCCAGCCGTTACCGGTGATCTCCCCTTTGCTAAGTATCGCATTCAGGCTGTCCAGGTAGGCCACGTTCTTGCCCAGGCGCGCCTTGGTGGTCAGATCCACGATCTTGGTGTCTTCGGACAGGGCGCTGGGTAGCTTGCCAGATTCCTGGCTGGGGATCAGGGCTGTGGCCAGGCCCTGGAATTGGCCAAGCATATCGTTCACGCCGCCCACCAGCGTCTGGTAAAGGTTGAGACCGCGCACGGTGGTATCGGCCAGTGACATGTCGATAGTGCCTTTTGCGGAATCCATCAGTGCTTTTTCACTATTGCCGCTGGCGCTGTAGCTGCCGTTCATGGCGAAAATGCCCTTGGCCAGATCGTCTTCCAGTGCCAGTTGCACCAGTGGCTGAATCTGCATGCTGGTCACGGTGTTGCTGGCGGTGATGCGTGGAGTCTTGCCGGACGCATCCAGCTTCCCTTTGGCGCTGAAGCTGCCGCCGAGGGTGTCGCCACTGGCTTCAGTAAGCTGCAGGATGCCGTTGTTGGCAGTGACTGCAAATTTCAGGTTGCTCGCGTCGATGGTGTCGTACTTCAGGCTGCCGATGCGCAGCTTGCCATCCATGACAAGCGGCCGGAGGCTCTCTACCGGAATCAGTTCTGCGGTGGACAGGTTGGCCGTGCCGCCATCCTTGCCGCCGCCAGCGGCAGCGGTGGCCGGCTCATCCGAGGACGGCGGTATATAGCCGTCCAGAGTGATCTGATCCAGCGCCAGGTCAAAGACGATCTTGCCACTTTCCAGGCTGGCCAGGCCGGCGCTGCCGCTGAGGGTGCTGCTGTCCAGCGTGATTTTCAGCGGGTTGGCCATGACGCTGCCGGGCTCGCCGGCCAGAGTGGTTTCCATGGCGATATTGCTGAGCGCCTTGCTGTCGGTGGTCTCGATGGGGGCTTCGCCGATGGCTTCCAGTACCTTGTTGGCGTCAAAGGAGGCCGTTGCCAGTTTGCCGCTGAGCTGCATGTCGCCAGTGAGGGCGGCGATGTCGATGTTGCCGCGGGTTTCGGTGCCGGCGGCGGTGAGCAGCAGGTCCTTGATGGAGACAGTGTCTTCGTTGAGGTTCACGTCGAGCTTCTGTTCCAGGTGCACATCCACTGGCATGGTGGTGGCGCCAGCGATGTTGGCGTCCAGGATCATCGGGTCGAGGATGAAATGATTGGCATCCAGGTCGGTGGTGAGAGTGGTATCCAGATTCAGGTCCACGCGCATGTCGCTTTGGTCCTGATAACGCAGTGACATTTGCAGCGGGAACGCTTCATCCAGATTGACATCCTGGGCGTTCAGGTTGAAATGCTCTACCACGATGTCGGTGCCGTCGCTGGTATTGCGATAGCGCACCTTGCCGTCGGTGACGGCCACGCTGGGAATGGTCAGGGGAATATCCAGACTGCTGCTGCCTTCCTCGTCAGCGGTGGTAGTTGCCTCTTCCGGCGTTTCTGGCGCTGCAGTTTGCGGGCCGATCTGCTCCCAGTTGGCGCCATCCGGGCCATCGATCAGGTTCACATCCAGGCCTGCCAGCGTGATGCCGTCCATCTCGACCTGGCCGTACAGCAGGGGAAGCACTGCAACGCTGACGCTGGCCGCGTCGAGCGCGGCAAACAGCTCTTCCTCATCCGCGATGCGGGCCTCGGTGCGGCCCAGGCTGACGCCCAGCGATGGCCAGAATTGCCATGCCAGGTCACCCTGGATATCCAGAGTCAGATTGGCCTGCTCCCTGGCCTGTTTTTCAATTTCCGGTTTGAACTCGTTGGGATCAATCACCTGTGTGATCACAAAAACCGCAATAGCCAATAGCAGAATGATGGCAAAAATTGTGATCAGCAAAATTTTTATCAAGCGTCCCATGGAGCTCTCCTTGCGTGTTGGACGATGGACCCGGATTATACCAGTCGGAAATGACTGACTGATAACTTAGCATTGATCGTGTGAGTTTAGGGGAAGGACCTTTGCAAAAGTTCCAATTTTCAGTGTTGATGCTTCTGCTTGTGTGGTGCGGCCTGACGACGGCCGCTCAGGGCAGGACGGTGGCACTGGCTGATGCCAAGGAGAAAGTGCTGCTGGGCGAATACATGCAGATCCTGGAAGATCCGGAAGGCGACTGGACTCTGGATCAGGTGCGTGACCAGTTTGCCAGTCGTTTTCGCAACAGCGAAAGCAGTGCCCTGAACTTCGGTTTCACCCGCAGCACTTTCTGGTTGCGCATTGCCGTGGATGCCACCGGTGTGGACGGAAGCTGGTTTCTGGTGGAGCGCCATCCGATCCTTGATGAGCTGACTCTTTATGCTCCAGACGGGGATGGCAATTACCGCGCTTTGGAAGTGGGGGACACTCGGGACTTTGACCAGCGACCCATGAAGCACCGGGCCTTTGTGTTTGGCCTGGAAACCGACGATCCCGGGGTTAAGGAGTATTACCTCAAGGTACGCGGCAAGGGCGCCCTCAACATGATGCCGGCGCTCTACAGTGCCAAGGGGCTGGTGGAGTTCACATACCTTGAGCAATTGATGCAGGGTCTGTTTTACGGCTCCCTGGTGATCATGCTGGTCTACAACCTGCTGCTCTACCTGTCCCTGCGCGACAATGTGCATCTGCACTTCGTGATGTTCCTGGGCGGGATAATTTTTTTCAACATCAATGTCAGCGGCTTTGGGTTGCAATACTTGTGGCCACAAACGCCCAAGATCAACGAATACTTCTGGCTTAGCACCTATGTGATTACATTGGCTCTGGCCCTTTATTCACGCCAATTTCTGCAACTGGCGCAGCGTTTCCCCCGCTATGATCGTCTGATAAAGCATTATCTGATGATGGTTGGTGGTGCCTTTTTGCTGCAGTGGCTCATGGAGCCCCCCTGGACCTATCACCTTTCCACGGTCATTGCGCTGATGACCATCGTGCTGTTCAGCTGGCTGGGCTGGATGGTCTGGCGGCAAGGGTTTCGAGTTGCGCGGCTCTATGTGCTGGCCTGGTCGGTGTTTCTGCTGACTATCTTCCTGTTCGCCCTGGGCAATCTTGGGTTGATGCCCTATAGCGTGTTCGTGCCTTATCTGCCGCATTTTGGCGCCCTGTGGGTGGTAGTCATGCTGTCGCTGGCGCTGGGCGACCGGATTCGCTTTCTGGAGACCGAGCGCAAACAGCTGGCCCTTGAGGCGCAACAGAATCTGGAGCGGCATCTGGCAGATATCGAGCAGATGAACCAGGACAAATCCATGTTCCTGCAGTACATCAGTCACGAGCTGAATACGCCGATTAACTGGATCGGTGCGGCTGACTCCCTGGGCCAGGATTCACAGGGTGACCAGGATGTGGATGTCTGGGCCATGGTGCGCAAGGGCCAGCGGCGGCTGACCGGTATCGTCAGCACCTCGCTGCGTTATTTCGATTTGTCAGACCGCAATCAGCCGCCACCGGTGGGTAACTGTCAGCCCATGTGGGTGCTGGATGGGATTTTGCGTGAGCAAGCCGGGCGGATTGAGCAGAGCGGCATCGCCGTGCGTAACCGTGTATCACCGAACCTGCGGGTCAACGCCAGTGAAGGGGAGCTGCAGGAAGTGTTGTCCATTGGCCTGGACAATGCCCTGCGTTTCAGTGCTGAAGGCGGCAGCGTGGACATTTCCAGTGAAGTGGATGTGTCCGGCGGTTACGCGGAGATTCGCATCCGGGATGAGGGCAAGGGCGCCACGGCGGAGCAGCTTGAGCATATTCTTGAGCCCTTCTTCGTGATGGGCTCGCGCCACCACGAGGAAGGTTTCGGTCTGTCACTGGCCATGGCCCGGGTGATGATCGAACAGGTGGATGGCCAGCTATGGGCGGAAAGCCCGGGGCCCGGGCGCGGCTTTACCCTGCATATTCGCCTGCCGCTCTCGGACATGCAGGCACCGCGGGCATAACCGTTACCGCGCGGGGGCACAGATCAGCGTGTTGGGTCGCATTTGCGGGGCAGGGCCAGGATTGCCCCCAGTTGCTGGCCGATCAGACGCAGGAAGTCCTTGCCCACTCCCCGGCCCCGGGTGGCCGGGTGTACCACCACCCAGTCCAGCTCGGACCGATCTTCTTCTACCAGCGCCACTGCCACCCGTTTGCCGTTGAAATGGGCGGCAAACAGGCGTTTGCCGCCGGCAGCCACCGCCGCGTCCAGTTTTTCCCGGTATTGCGGGTCATCGCGCAGCACCTGATCGAAGGTGGCGGCCTGTTCCGACGATAAAGGGTGGGATTCAGCACTGATCGGCATGAAATTGCTCCGCTGGTTAGGCTCTGTCAGGGTGCGTATAATAACCGGCCCACTGCCCTGGGTAACCCCTGGAGATATAGATGAGCAAGCGCAGCGCCACTGTTGAGCGCAACACCCTGGAAACCCAGATCCAGGTCTCCATCAATCTGGATGGCACCGGCCAGTGCAAACTGGATACCGGCCTGCCGTTCCTGGAGCACATGCTGGACCAGGTGGCCCGCCATGGTCTGGTGGATATCGAGATAAAGGCCAAGGGGGATTTGCACATCGATGCCCACCACACGGTGGAGGACATCGGCATTACCCTGGGCCAGGCTTTTACCAAGGCGATTGGCGACAAGAAAGGGGTGCGCCGTTACGGTCATGCTTATGTGCCACTGGATGAGGCCCTGTCCCGCGTGGTGCTGGACCTGTCTGGCCGTCCCGGCCTGGAAATGTTCGTGGACTTTACCCGGGGCAGCATCGGCGGCTTCGACGTGGACCTGTTCTACGAATTCTTCCAGGGCCTGGTGAACCACGCCATGATCACCCTGCACATCGATAACCTGCGTGGCAAGAACGCCCACCATCAGGCAGAGACTGTGTTCAAGGCTTTCGGTCGTGCCCTGCGCATGGCGGTGGAGCCGGACCCGCGCATGAGCGGCATTACCCCGTCCACCAAGGGCACCCTGAGCGAAAGCGAGTAATCACAGCTTATGAGTGAAGTAGTAGCCGTCATTGATTACGGCATGGGCAATCTGCACTCCGCCGGCAAGGCGCTGGAAAAGGTAGCCAGTGGCCAGCAGATCGTCATCACCGGTGACCCGGATCAGGTACGGGCGGCAGATCGGGTGGTGTTCCCCGGTGTTGGCGCCATCCGTGACTGTATCGCGGTACTGCGCGACACCGGCCTGGACCGGGCCATTCTGGATGTGATTGCCGCCGGCAAGCCGGTGTTGGGCATCTGTGTGGGCATGCAGGCCCTGATGGCGCGTAGTGAGGAGAACAACGGCGTCGATTGCCTGGGCGTGTTTGACGGTCAGGTCACTTTCTTCGGCGAGTTGCAGAATGATACCGGTGGCCGCCTGAAGGTGCCGCACATGGGCTGGAACCAGGTGCGACAGGGTATGGCGCACCCAATGTGGGCAGGCATTGCCGATAACACCCGGTTCTACTTCGTGCACAGCTACTGCGTCACCGGGTTGGTGGATGAGGAAGTGGCGGGTCGTTGTGATTACGGTCTGACCTTTGCCGCTGCGGCTACCCGAAAAAATGTCTTTGCGGTGCAGTTTCACCCTGAGAAGAGCGCAGATGCCGGCCTGACGCTGCTGGAAAATTTCCTGCGCTGGCAGCCATGATTTCACTGAGTGTTTCAGTGGATCGCTGACAGCAACATCATCACTAACGTCGTCATTCACCGCGCAAGCGCAAACCCAGCTTTTGAGATTTTGACATGCTTTTGATTCCCGCCATCGACCTGAAAGACGGTAAATGTGTACGCCTGAAGCAGGGGCGTATGGAAGACGATACGGTGTTTTCCGATGACCCGGTGGCTGTGGCCAGCCACTGGGTGGAGCGCGGCGCCCGTCGTCTGCACCTGGTGGACCTGAACGGTGCCTTTGCCGGGGAGCCGGTGAATGGTGATATCGTCAAGGCAATTGCCAAGGCGCATCCGGATCTACCGATCCAGATTGGCGGCGGTATTCGCAGCCCGGAAATCATCCAGGCCTATCTGGATGCCGGGGTGCAATGGGTGATTATCGGCACCAAGGCGGTCAACGAGCCGCAGTTCGTCAAGGAAATGTGCCAGCAGTTCCCCGGCCACATCATCGTTGGTCTGGATGCCAAGGATGGCAAGGTCGCCACCGATGGCTGGGCCAATGTCACTGATGTGGATGTAATCGATCTGGCCAAACAGTTCGAGAACGATGGTGTATCCGCCATCGTCTATACCGATATCAGCCGTGACGGCATGCTGCAGGGCGTCAATGTGGACGCCACCGTGCGCCTGGCCCAGTCCATGTCCATCCCGGTGATTGCTTCCGGTGGTATCACCAATCTGGATGACGTGCGTAACCTGTGTGCAGTGGCGGATCAGGGCATCAGTGGTGCCATTACCGGCCGCGCCATCTACGAGAACACCCTGGACTTCGGCGAAGGCCAGGCACTGTCCGACGAACTGATCGGCGCCTGACGGGGACGCATTATGGGCTTAGCCAAACGCATTATTCCGTGTCTCGATGTGGACGCCGGCCGGGTGGTAAAGGGCGTGCAGTTCGTGGACATCCGCG
This sequence comes from Alcanivorax sp. IL2, assembly GCF_047495475.1. NCBI lineage: Bacteria > Pseudomonadati > Pseudomonadota > Gammaproteobacteria > Oceanospirillales > Alcanivoracaceae > Alcanivorax > Alcanivorax sp. IL2. The sequence goes on from NZ_CP179932.1 coordinate 1,076,362, forward strand.
ATGCCGGTGACCCGGTGGAAATTGCCAAGCGCTACAACGACGCCGGCGCTGACGAAATTACCTTTCTGGATATCACTGCCAGCCATCAGGAGCGTGACACCACCCTGCACATCGTGGAGCGGATCGCCAGCCAGGTGTTTATTCCGCTCACCGTGGGCGGCGGCGTACGGACTCTGGAAGATATCCGTAATCTGCTCAATGCCGGTGCTGACAAGGTCGGTATCAATTCGGCGGCGGTGCACAATCCGGAATTTGTCCGCGAGGCGGCGGAGCGTTTTGGCTCCCAGTGCATCGTGGTGGCCATTGATGCCAAGAAAGTCAGTGCCGAGAGTGAGACCAATCGCTGGGAAATCTTCACCCATGGTGGCCGCAAGCCCACCGGGCTGGATGCGGTAGCCTGGGCAAAGCAGATGACCGACTACGGTGCCGGTGAAATCCTGCTCACCAGCATGGACCGGGATGGCACCAAGAACGGCTTTGATATTGCCCTGACCCGGGCCATTGCCGATGCAGTGCCGGTGCCGGTGATCGCGTCCGGCGGGGTCGGCAACCTGCATCACCTGGTAGACGGCGTGGTCCAGGGCGGTGCCGATGCGGTGCTGGCCGCCTCCATTTTCCACTTCGGTGAATACTCCGTGCAGGAGGCCAAGCAGTTTATGCAGGCCGCCGGCGTTGAGATGCGGCTGGACTAGCGGCGCGCTACTCCGTCGACCCGTTGGCGCTTTGCTCGCAACGCGAATCTTTCGGTTGCCTTTACCCTTCGCTTTGCGAGCAAAGCTCCAACAGGTATATCAGACCGGGGTCGCATATGTAGCAAGGCAGCCGCTTTGTACTGGCTGTCAGTGAAATCCTGTTTTACTCTCGAGGCTTTACCAAGAATAAAACCTCGGGAGAGTGGCAATGGGTTCCAATGCGCTAATCGATATCGGCCTGCCGGTATCGCTGTTTCTGATCATGGTGGGGATGGGCATGACCCTGACTCCCAAGGACTTCCGCGAAGTCGCCATCGCCCCGCGCGGCACCTTCTTCGGCCTGCTGGCCCAGATTCTTCTGTTACCTCTCATCGCCCTGGGTGTGGCCCTGGCGCTGGAGTTGTCACCGGCATTGGCGGTGGGATTGATCGTGATTGCCGCCTGTCCCGGTGGCACAACGTCCAATCTTTTCGTCTACCTGGGCCGCGGTGATGTGGCCCTGTCCATTGTGCTGACGGTACTGGCCAGCCTGATCACCATTGTTACCCTGCCGGCCTTTACCGGTTGGGCGCTGGAGCGCTTTCAGGATGCGGACAAAGTGCTGGAGCTGCCGGTGCTGCGCACCATCATTACCCTGTTTGTGATCATTCTGCTGCCGGTGGCCGTGGGCATGACGATTCGCCATTTCCGCCAGGACTGGGCGCAAAAGGGCGAGAAGGCGGTAGGTTTGCTGGGTTTGCTGGTGCTAGTGGCGGTGATTGCGTTGCTGATGGTAGAGCTGGGTGAAGAAGCGCTGGAGCTGTTCCGCAAGGCAGGGTTGTCGGCGGTGATTCTGAACATTGCCGGACTGGTACTGGGGCTGGTGGGTGGACGTCTGATCGGCTTGAGCCGGGACCAGGCCTTTACCGTCGCCATCGAGCTGGGTATCAAAAATGGCACCCTGGGGCTGATGGTGACCCTGACCCTGTTGCACTCCGAAGCCATGTCGGTGCCGTCTGCGGTGTACGGGGTGCTGATGTTTGTCTTCGGTTTCCTGATGATCGGCTATGCCAGGCTCACCGGTATCGGCCGGGGCCGGGCAGAGCCGGTTTCCGAATAGCCGGACTCAGGACCCGGCGTGGGTGCTATTTCCCGTAGTGGCAGTGTCCAGCGCCGGGGTGTCCAGTAGCGAAGAAACCGGCACCACTTGAATGCCGGCATCGTCCATCAATGGCAGTACCTGCTGCAGATAATGGACGGTTTCCGGATAAGGGTGACCGATGGCAATCGCCTGGCCGCGCTGGCGGGCCAGGCGGATCAGTTTGTTGAACTGGGCATTGATCTTGGCCAGATCACGCTCGTTATCCAGGAAGATATCGCGTCCGGCGTTGGCCAGCCCCTGTTGCCGTGCCACCCGCTGGGCCACTGAGCGGCCACTGGTGCGGCTATCCACGAAGAATAGTTGATGGGCTTTCAGTTCTGCCATCAGCCAGCCCATGGGTTCGTCCTGTTCGGTGAGTGCACTACCCATGTGGTTGTTGAGGCCCCGTGCCTGGGGGATCTGGCTGAGTGCCTGGCGTACGGTATCGAGTAGTTCGTTTTCGCTGATTCCCTGCTGGAGTCCGCCGCGATCCAGGCGAATATGCTCACCGGCGGCCATGGGCAGATGGACCAGCACTTCCTTGCCGGCCCGGCTGGCGCGCTCGGCCAGTTTGCGCCCGTGCGGGGAATAGGGGATCACCGCGCAGGTCACCGGCGCGGGTAGATCGGCAATGGCCTGGCCGTTCTGGCGGTGATAGCCCAGATCATCAATGATGATGGCAATGCGCGGCTGGGCTGTGGCAGTGGCTGTGGCCAGCAACAGCACCAGACCCATGGCGAGACGGCGCATCAGTGGCTTTCGTGATTGCGGGCCAGTACCACGCCTTTCAGCACGGACAGGGCCTGAGCCAGGGCGTAATCTTCCTGGGCAAGGGACAGGCGCTTGCCGTCGTCGCGACTTTCTCCGTTTTCGTTGTTCAGGTGACGGGGCAAGTCTGCTTCTCGTACCTGCATGTCTTCACGGACTTCGAGCTTGGTGACCACGTCCACGGCGATGTCCGGTTCAATGCCTTCGGCCTGAATGGAGCGACCATCGGGTGTGTAGTAACGGGCGGTGGTCAGCTTCAGGGCCTTGTCCTTGCTCAGCGGCAGCACGGTCTGTACCGAGCCCTTGCCGAAGGTGCGATTGCCCACCACGATGGCGCGGCCCTGATCCTGCAGGGCGCCGGCGACGATTTCCGAGGCGGACGCGCTGCCGCCATTGACCAGCACCACCATGGGCATGCCATTCAGGCGGTCGCCGGGTTTGGCATTGAAGTCGCTGCGGCTGCTTTTCTCGCGGCCCTGGGTATAGACAATCAGGCCGTTGTCCATGAACAGGTCGGCCACTTCCACGGCGCCACCCAGTACGCCGCCGGGGTTGTTGCGCAGGTCCAGCACCAGGCCGCGCAAGCTGTCTTCCTTGGCCAGCTTGTCCAGGGCCTTGCGGGCATCGTTGCCGGTATTGTTCTGAAATTGGGAAATGCGCAGATAGCCCAGCCCGGGCTCCAGAATGCGGGATTTGACGCTGTGCAGCTGGATCTTGTCGCGCTCGAGGGTGACCTGGTGGGGTTTTTCATCCCCTTCGCTAAGCACCATCAGTTCGATTTCCGAGCCGATCTCGCCGCGCATCAGTTCCACGGCCTCGCTCAGGGTCAGCCCTTTCACAAAGGTCTGGTCTATTTTCAGGATCAGGTCGCCGGCCTGGATGCCGGCCTTGCTGGCCGGGGAGCCGTCCACCGGGGTAACCACCTTGACGAAGCCGTCTTCCATGGTGACTTCGATGCCCAGGCCGCCGAACTCACCGGTGGTGGTGACTTGCAGGTCGTCAAACTGGTCCGGGGTCAGGTAGCTGGAGTGGGGGTCCAGTTCGTAGAGCATGCCGCGAATGGCGGATTCCAGCAGTTCGCGGTCATCAACCTCATCGATATAGGCGCTGCGGATGCGTTCCATGACTTCGGCAAAGGCACGCAGTTCATCCACGGGCACGCCTTGCTGGCGGGCCTGTTGATCCAGTGCCGGGTCTTCGGCATGAAGGCTGGCGAGGGGGACGGCTGATAGCAGTGCCGTCACCACAGCGGTGCGCAGAAAGGACAAGGTTGGCGTTGGCATTCAGTATCCCCGGCAGGCACGCGACATCAATGCGCGCGCTTTAATCATTTGTGTTTTGGGCCAGTGGCGGCAGTGTAACACGGCGATTACACCAGCGTGTGGGGTTCACTGCCTTGCCGCGATGGCGTATCTCGAAGTACAGACCACTGGCACGATTGCCGCCGGAATTGCCAGCCAGCGCCAGGCTGTCACCGGCTGATACCCACTCGCCCACTTCCCGCAACAGGCTCTGGTTATAACCATACAGGGTCAGGTAGCCGTTGCCGTGATCGACAATGGTGAGCAGGCCGTAGCCGCGCAGCCAGTCGGCAAACACGACGCGGCCGGCGTACACCGACCGCACCGGTGTGCCGGCAGACGCATTCAGGATGACTCCCTGCCAGCGTAGCGCCCCTTCGCGGGCACTGTTGTAGCTGGTGCCGATATTTCCATCCAGAGGCCATGGCAGTTTGCCGGCCAGCTTGCCGAAGGGTTTGCCTCCCAGGTCGGCGGGGATATCGTCGAGACTGCGCTGCATGTCTGCCAGCAATTTTTCCAGCTGCTGTTGGTCTTGCTTGAGCTGGTTGAGGCTGGAGCTGCGGTCATCCAGGGAGCGGTTCAGGCTGGCCAGGGTCTGCTGGCGGCTTTTCTGGGCCCCCTGCAATTTATCGGCATGGCGCTGTACGTCGCTGCGCTTGTCGAGCAGGGCCTGGCGTGCCTGCTCCACGCGCAGGCTGACAGCCATCAGTTCATCAAGCTCACCATTCACCTGTTGCAAGCGATCACTGCGAGCACGCTGGTAGTATTCCTGGTAGCGCAGCAGGCGGGCAATCTGGTCCGGTTGCTCCTGGTTCAGCAGCAGTTTGATGCGTTCCTGGCGGCCGGCCTGATAACTGGCGCGTACGGTTTTGGCCAGCCAATTGAGCTGGGTCTGTTTTTCCCGGGCCAGTTGAGCCTGTTCCTTTTCCAGTTTGGCCAATCGTCGGCGTGCCTCGCCGGCCTGTTGTTCCAGATTGCGTTGCTCCCGGGACAGGCGGCTGATGCGCAGCTCGGCTTCGCGCAAATCCGCCTGAACCGAATCGCGCTTGCGCAGTTCCCGGTTCTGGGCGGCACTGAGCTCGCTGATGCGGTCCTTGAGCTGCTCCAGCTGGGCCTTTGAGGGGGTATTCTCGCCCCAGGCCAGGGCGGGCAGAAGTAATAGCAGCAGTATTCCGGGGCGCATGGTTTTACCTTACCCCCTTGCGGGTGTGTATACTTGGCGCCGATTTTCCATCGGCGCGGGGCTGTCCAATTATCTGCACAGTGTCGGCCATTGCCACTGATTCGGGGTTCCAATGAGCCAATTGCTTGAATTTGCCAGTAACCATTACCTTCTGGTGTCCGCCTTTTTTCTGCTGTGGGCCGTTTTCTTTGTGCTTGAGTCCCGCCGTGGCGGCAAGGCTCTGAGTCCTCAGCTGGCCACCAATCTGGTCAACCAGAAGGATGCGGTGATTGTTGATCTGCGCGATAGCGATGAGTTTCGTGCCGGGCATATTGCCGGCAGCATCAATATCCCTGCCAGCCAAGCCCTTGAGCGTATTGCAGAACTGGAAAAATACAAGGACAAACCCATTATTCTGACTTGTGATATGGGCGCCAAGGCCTCACATCTCGGTCGTCAGCTGCGTGGTAAGGGCTTTGACGAGCTGTATCGCATCCAGGGCGGACTTAACGCCTGGCGCGGGGCTTCCCTGCCTGTGGTTAAAGACTAGGCGGGAGGTGAATATGGCCAAGGTGGAGCTTTATACCACAGGTTGGTGCCCTTTTTGCGTTCGCGCCAAGCAGTTGCTGAACAGCAAAAACATTTCTTACCAGGACACGGATGTGGACCGAGAGCCTGATCAACGTGCGGTGATGATGCAGCGCGGCGGGGCTCGTACGGTGCCACAGATCTTTATTGATGACCGCCCCATCGGCGGTTGTGATGAACTTTATGCTCTGGAGCGCGCAGGGGAGCTGGATTCGCTGCTCGGCGCCAATTCGGGGGAGTCGGGAACAAGGTAACAGGAGAAAAACGATGGCCGAACAACAACAGGTTTTCCAGCTGCAGCGTATTTATCTGAAGGATGCGTCTTTCGAGTGCCCGGGAGCCCCGGAAGTGTTTCTGGAAGAGTGGAAACCCAAGGTCAATGTGCAGCTCAATAACGGCGCCCGCCGCATTGGCGAGACCGATGAATTTGAAGTGGAACTGACCGTCACAGTGACGGCCAAGGACGAGAAGGAAGAGAAAACCTTCTATCTGGCGGAAGTGAAGCAGGCCGGTATCTTCACCGTGAAAGGTGTGGAGGGCGAAGAGCGCGCCCAGTTGCTCGGCGCCTACTGCCCGAACCTGCTGTTCCCCTACGTTCGCGAAGTGGTCTCGGACCTGGTCGCCAAGGGCTCCTTCCCGCAGATGGTACTGCAGCCGATCAACTTCGACGCCCTGTACCAGCAGCAACGCCAGCAGCAGGCAAAAGCGCAGGCGGAAGCTGAGGGTGAGACGGTTCAGTAAATTCAGTGAGCAGTTAATAGTGAATAATTAACAGTTCGCGGACTGGCACTGTTGCCGGTCTTTAACGCAAGAGGCCGCGTCCAACCTTTGGGCGCGGCCTCTTGCGTTCAGGAACAGATAAAACCGTATCGCGACGCTGTTCACTGTTAACTATTCACTGTTACCTGCCCCTATGTAGTCCAGCTGTCGCCATGCCTCATACAGCGTCACCGACACTGCATTGGCAAGATTAAGGCTGCGGCTGTTCGCCACCATGGGCAGGCGCAGTTTTTGTGTGGGTGGCAGGCTGTCGAGAATGTCGGTGGGCAGGCCGCGGGTTTCCGGGCCGAATAGCAACACATCCTCGTCCGCGAAAACCGCATCACTGTGTGGCTGGCTGGCCCGGGTGGTCAGGGCAAACAGGCGCCGGCCCGCCATCGCTTCAAGGAATGCAGAAAAATCCGCATGCACGGTGAGGTGGGCCAGTTCGTTGTAGTCCAGTCCGGCCCGGCGCAGTTTCTTTTCTTCCAGGGAAAAGCCCAACGGCTCGATCAGGTGCAGGTGAGCTCCGGTGTTGGCGGCCAGGCGAATGATATTGCCGGTATTGGGCGGGATTTCTGGTTCGAACAGTGCGATATGGAGCATGGGAACCTGTTTCAAGTCTGGGCGCAGCGAATTCTGTCGCCGGGCTCTTATTGCGACTGCGCAGTGTAGTCATTCTACCTTAACAAGGGTAATCGCCCGTTCGTGTTGCGGCGAAGCACTGCTCTTATGTTTTGCCTTGGTGGGCCGCGCATGGTACTGCTTGTCACCTGTGAGGGAAAAATAACAAGGCTGGTACCATGATACTGAAACACACGCTGTTTGCGGCGCTGTTTTTACTGGTTGCTTGTGGTGAAAAAGAAGACAAGCCCGGCGATATTCTGCATGTTGCTCCCTACACCTCTGCCTGCATCGGTGCGGGGCCTATGGATTGTCTGCGGGTGCGCAGTGATGACGAGGCCAACTTCCAGCTTTTCTATAATCACATTGACGGTTTCGATTTCGAGCCAGGTCACCGTTACACGTTGCGGGTGAAAATAGAAGAAGTGGCATCACCGCCAGCGGATGGCAGCAGCTTGCGTTACACCCTGCTTGAGGTGGTGAGCAAGGAAGCGGTCAACCCCTGATGAATGAGAGGGCGCTGCTGTGAAATGTGTTTTCCGTGCCCGCGACGGTATTGAGGCGCATATGCTGGCGGACCTGCTGGAGCAGGTGGGTATCATGGCGCAGGTTCAGGGTGACATGCTGCAGGGGGCCGTAGGAGAACTGCCTGCGGCGGGCCTGGCGTCAGTGTGGGTGGCGGAAAGCGATGAGTCGCGAGCTCGTGAGGTGATCGCCGAGTTTGAGACCAGTCAGCCGGCAGACACGGTGCAAGCGGCTAGCCCGGACGCGCAGCGCTCTTTCTCCCAGGGTTTGTTGCTGGGAATGGTGATTGGCGCGGTGGTGATGTTGATGCTGCTGCGTTGAAAAAGGTTGGACACAAAAAAAACCGGGCGATGCCCGGTTTTTTTGTGTCCAACGTTGGCGTAGAGGGTGGAATTCGCTTTGCGCATTCCACCCCGCGACCATTGTTGCGGTTACCGTCCGGCGCGCTTGCGCTCGGTTTCGGTAAGCAGCTTCTTGCGGATACGCAGACAGTTCGGGGTCACTTCCACCAGCTCGTCATCTTCGATGAAGTCCTGTGCCTGCTCCAGGCTGAAACGGATCGGCGGAGTCAGGACGATGTTTTCATCGGTGCCGGAGGCGCGCATGTTGGTGAGCTGCTTGCCTTTGGTGGGGTTGACCACCAGGTCGTTGCCGCGGCTGTGGATGCCGATGATCTGGCCTTCGTACACATCCACGTTCGGGTCGATCAGCATGCGGCCACGCTCCTGCAGGTTGAACAGGGCGAAGCCCAGCACCTTGCCTTTCACCATGGACACCAGCACACCGTTGATGCGCTTGGCCATGTCGCCGGCCTTGTATTCGCCGTAGTGGCTGAATGTGCTGTTAAGGATGCCGGTACCGGAGGTGAGGGTCAGGAACTGGCTGCGGAAGCCGATCAGGCCACGGCTGGGTACCAGGAATTCCAGGCGTACCCGGCCCTTGCCGTCCGGCTCCATGTTGGTCATTTCCGCACGACGCAGACCCAGATGCTCCATGATGGAACCCTGGTGTTGCTCTTCCACATCGGCGATCACGGTTTCGTAGGGCTCCTGCTTGACGCCATCCTCTTCACGGATGATCACCTGCGGGCGACCCACGGCCAGCTCGAAGCCTTCGCGGCGCATGTTCTCGATCAGCACAGACAAGTGCAGTTCGCCACGGCCGGAGACGCGGAACTGGTCGGCGCTGCCGGTTTCTTCCACGCGCAGGGCCACGTTGTGCTTGAGCTCCGCTTCCAGGCGCTCGCGGATCTGGCGGCTGGTAACGAATTTGCCGTCCTGGCCGGCGAACGGCGAGGTGTTCACGTGGAAGAACATGCTCACGGTGGGCTCGTCCACGCTCAGCGGTGGCAAGGCTTCCACGCTGGCCGGATCACACAGGGTGTCGGAAATGTTCAGTGGGTCCAGGCCGGTGATGCAGACGATTTCGCCGGCGGAGGCGGTGGGGGCGTCAACACGCTCCAGACCGTGATAGCCCATGATGGTGAGGATCTTGCCATTGCGTACCTTGCCGTCGGCGCCGATCACTTTCACTGGGCTGTTGGCCTTGATGTTGCCGCGCTTGACCCGGCCGATGCCGACGATGCCCAGGTAGCTGTTGTAGTCCAGGGACGAAATCTGCATCTGGAAGGGGCCAGCGGCGTCCACGTTCGGGTAGTCCACCTTGTCGACGATGGTCTGTAGCAGCGGGGTCATGTCGTCGGCCATGTTGTCCGCTTCCAGGCCGGCAATGCCGTTCAGGGCGGAGGCGTAGATTACCGGGAAATCCAGCTGCTCGTCGGTGGCACCCAGATTGTCGAACAGGTCGAATACCTGATCCATGACCCAGTCAGGGCGCGCGCCCGGGCGGTCGATCTTGTTGATCACCACGATCGGCTTGAGGCCGGCGGCAAAGGCTTTCTGGGTGACGAAACGGGTTTGCGGCATGGGGCCGTCGACAGCGTCCACCAGCAGCAGTACGCAATCCACCATGGACATAACCCGCTCCACCTCGCCACCGAAGTCGGCGTGGCCAGGGGTGTCGACGATGTTGATGCGGTATTCATTCCACTGGATGGCGGTGTTCTTGGAGAGGATGGTGATGCCCCGTTCCTTCTCCAGGTCGTTAGAGTCCATTACCCGCTCAATATCGCCAGCGCGATCTCCCAGGGTGCCGGACTGTTGCAACAGCTTGTCCACCAGGGTGGTCTTGCCGTGGTCAACGTGGGCGATGATGGCGATATTGCGCAGACGTTCAATCACAGATGTAGCTCCGTTAAGAAATGGGCGGGATGACGCTCGTGCCTGATCTCGACCTGTACGCAGCCACGTAGTGGGCGTTGAAAAGGGTCTGGCATCCCGCGGGGGCGCGCATTATACCAGCGCTGAGCGCAGGTGATAGCCCGTCGGTCAGGCTTTCGCATAACATTTACGAATGTGAAAAGATTCAAAAATTCACGGTTGTTCCTGCGAGTCGGCTGCGGATCGCCTAGAATGGCGCAACCATTTTCCCGGAGAAGGGTCAGACCAACCGTCTTTCTCCGTTGTCGGTGCCGATAATCCGGCAATAACGCTTTTATAATCAGGTTGTTATGATGCGAATCCCCTTGGTGCTGATAGGGGCGCTGGTGCCTGCTGTGGCCCTGTCCGAGGTGCCACCAGTCAACAAGAGAATCTATGGTCTGCACGAGAGTGTGCATATCGGTGAACTGGGTATTACTGTGCCGGCCAAGCTGGACACCGGGGCGGACTCTGCCTCACTGAGCGCCCGTTACATAAAGACCTTTGAGCGTGACGGGGTGAAAATGGTTGAGTTTGATATAGCCATCGACCGGGATGACCGTGAGGAATGGGGCATCCAGCAGAATCAGTGGGATGACGTGGAATTGCCGCTGGCCGGGCATGTGCGGATAAAACGCCGGGCAGAGAGTGTTCAGGACGGCGAGCGGGATTTCAGCCGCCGGCCAATGGTGACGCTGACGGTCTGCATGGGCAATCGGCGGCAACAAATTGATGTCAACCTGACCGATCGCAGCGAGTTTCGCTATCCGCTGTTGATCGGGGCAGAGGCCCTGAAGGGCCTGGGAGCCCTGGTGGATCCGTCGCTGTCCCATTCTGTCGGGACGCCGCGCTGCCAGGAAGAGCAAGAGGATACACTGACGATGGAGGCTGCCGGGGCGCATTAACATGGGGTCTGTCAAACTACAGGCACGGATTTTGGCCGTGTTTCTCTTGCTGCTGGGCGGCGGCAGTATCGCTTACCAGTTGCTGGTACAGAAGGTGCCGCTGACTCAGGACGAGAAGGACCCGGTGTGGGTGGTGGACGCCCAGGTCAGTTTCACTGCCCGGGCCAACAAGCCGATCAAGGTGCGCATGTTCGTGCCGCCCCAGGGAGCAGGCTATACCACCCTCAACGAAAGCTTTATCTCCAATAACTATGGCGTGAACGTCAATGTGGAGAAAGGCAATCGGCAGGTTACCTGGTCTGCCCGTCGTGCCGAAGGCAATCAATATCTTTACTACCGGCTGATGCTCACTCCCCGTTTTGCGGAAACCCGGGAGAATGAGCCAGGCCCTCAATTCCGTCCAGCACCGGTGCTGGACGGCGCGGAAAAACTGGCTGCCGAGGCGCTGTTGCAGCCGATCCGTCAGCATTCCGCTGATGTGGAAACCTTTATCGGCGAGACCATCAAGCGGGTAAATGAGCTGGAAAACGACAACGTCCAGCTGTTACTCGGTGGTGATGTGAGCCCGGAAAACCGGGCCCAGGTGGTGGATCTGCTGCTTGCCATGTCTCACATTCCTGCTCAACCGGTACATACCTTGCGATTGGTGGAAAGCCAGGAGCAGCAGCCTGAGTTGTGGTTGCGGACCTATAACGGCAAGCGCTGGCTGTACTTCAATCCGCTGGATGGTCAGCAGGGTTTGCCGGATGACCGCTTGGTGTGGTGGAGCGGCAGCGAGTCGTTGCTGAATATCGAAGGCGGACGCTCGGCGAATATGACGCTGAGCGTGCACCGCAATGAAATGAGTGCCCTGCAACTGGCGCGTTCCCTGCGGCTGCAGGATGCCAGCAGCTTTATCGATTTCTCCCTGTACGAGTTGCCGCTGCCCTCTCAGCAGCTATTCCGTATCCTGATGATGATTCCGGTGGGCGTACTGCTGGTGCTGCTGATCCGCTCCCTGGTGGGCATGGAAACCCTGGGCACGTTTACGCCTGTGCTGATTGCTCTGGCTTTCCGGGAAACTCAGGTGATCTGGGGGGTGCTGCTGTTTACCTTCATCACCGCCATCGGTCTGTCGGTGCGCTCCTATCTTGAGCATTTGAAACTGCAGTTGCTGGCGCGGCTCTCCATTGTGCTCACTTTCGTGGTGATCCTGATGGCGGTCATCAGCCTGCTGGGCTATAAGCTGGGGGTGTCGTCGGGGCTGTCGGTGGCACTGTTCCCCATGGTGATTCTGACCATGGTGATCGAGCGGGTTTCCATTGTCTGGGAAGAGCGGGGTGGAACCCAGTCCCTGAAAGTGGCTCTGGGTACCCTGGTGGCGGCGGTGTTGTGTCATTTGCTAATGGTATGGCCGCCGCTGGTCTATTTCGTCTTTACCTTCCCGGGTGTGCTGTTGTGCATGTCTGCAGTGATGGTGTTGATGGGGCATTATCGTGGCTACCGTCTCACTGAGCTGTTGCGTTTCCGGGCCATGGTGGAGCGCTGACATGTTCTGGTCAAAGACCCGCAAGGCCCTGCGTGCCCGTGGCGTAATGGGTATCAACCAGCGCAACGGTGATTACATTCTCCGTTATAACAAACGCAGTCTCTATCCGCTGGTGGACGACAAGTTGCAGACCAAGCAGATGGCGCTGGATGCGGGCATTCGGGTGCCGGAGCTGTACGGTGCCATTGCCACCGAACAGGGCATCAGCACCTTGCACCGGGTGGTGGAAACCCATCGGGATTTCGTCATCAAGCCGGCTCAGGGTGCGGGCGGTGACGGCATCATGGTGATTGCCGACCGCTTCGAGGATTATTTCCGCTCTGCCTCCGGGCGCATCGTTACCACCGAAGAGCTGGAGCATCATATCTCCGGAATCATCTCCGGTATTTATTCTCTGGGCGGCCACCGCGATCAGGCCCTGATCGAATACCGGGTGCGCTCCACAGAGCTGTTCAATCGCATCAGTTTCGAGGGGGTGCCGGATATCCGCATCATCGTGCTGCAGGGGTACCCGGTGGCGGCCATGCTGCGCCTGCCTACCCGCCAGTCCCAGGGCAAGGCCAACCTGCACCAGGGGGCCATTGGCGTGGGGCTGGATCTGTCCAGCGGTGTGACCCTGGGCGGTACCTGGCACAACCAGAGAATCGAGCGCCATCCGGACACCGCCAATGCAGTGGCGGGCCTGACCGTGCCGGACTGGGAAGATTGTCTGGAGCTTGCCGCCCGTTGTTATGACCTGACCGGCCTGGGTTATCTGGGGGTGGACCTGGTGATGGACCGTGAATTCGGGCCGATGATGCTGGAGCTGAATGCCCGACCAGGGCTTAACATCCAGATTGCCATGGATGATGGTCTGCTGCGTCGCTGCAGTATTATCGAGGATCACCTGGACAGCCTGGGCAATACCCGTCGCCCGGTGGCGGAACGTATCGCTTTTTCCAAAAAGCATTTCGCCGTGGCCGGGCCGGTGCCGGTTAGCGAACCTGATCCCGCCGTTACTCCCTGATTCCCTGACCGCGTTGATCCCCCTCCCATAGCAGCGAGATCAGCGGGTCGTCGGGATTTCCCAGCACACTGTAGAAGCGGTAGTTGGCGCGCAGGCTGTTGCCGTCGTCGCGCATATCCAGCGTTACAAGACCATGGGTGGCGCGGGTGAAGTGCTGGTTGCCGCTGGGCTGGCCCAGGTCATTGTTGATGCTGGCGGAGCCCGAGATCAGTTGCCGGGTGCCCTGGTATTGCCCCTCGTCGGATAAAATGTGGTCGTGGCCGCCCACCAGCAGATCCAATCTGCCGATCAGCTTGTCGCGAAGATGCAGCGCTATCATTTCCCCGGCGTTGCCGTGGGAGCCGGAGCTGACCATGGGGTGGTGTGAAAAGGCCAGACTGAAGCCGCATTGGTGGCGTTGAGCCGTTTCCATGGCCTGCGACAACCAGGCTCCCTGGCGGCGCAGGTAATACCATTTCTCGAACCAGGTGGTCTCGAGGCTGAATGCGCAGGCGTCCGGCCACTGCTCGAAATAGTAGTAGTGGGGGAAGTGGATCAGCGGGTGGCGCCGCGCCACCTCCAGCCAGGCGTCGGCATTCTGCTTCCAGTCGTGGTTGCCCAGCACCAGATAAACCGGAATACCGGCATCCAGAGCCGGGCCAAGCGGGGCAAAGAAACGACTTTCCAGCAGCGGATCCTCCGGGCTGGTGATGCCGTCCGGGTAGACCAGGTCACCCAGGTAGCGCACCTGATCGCAGTCCAGCAGCACCAGTGCCCGGCCCACCGCCATAGAGGGGGCGTTACCCCAGCCGCCATCACCGATTACGCACAGACGCTGCCCGGCCAGGGGCTCCTTGTGTAGCAGCCACGGGCCATGAGGAGTGTGCCACCACCAGCCCAGACTGGCGGCGGCGATGAGCAGGGTCAGCAGTTGTAGCAGTAGGCGAAATTGCATGGAGCCCCGTGGGGTGGCCAGGAATGTCGAGTCTGGACCAGCGATATGACCCTCAGGTGACAGCCGGGCCTGGGTGAAGGGTGCGTCAGGAGGGCGTGATTGCTATACTTCGCCGCCCATTTTTTGAGCGCCGATCAAGGCAGCAGGTTTTTTCACATGACGTCTTCTGTAACTGAGTCAATCCAACCGATTAAGCGCCGCGCTATCGCACTGGTGTCCGGCGGACTGGACTCCATGCTGGCCGTCAAGGTGATGCAGGAGCAGGGGATAGAGGTGGAAGGCGTGAATTTCTTTACCGGTTTCTGTGTGGAAGGCCATACCCATGCCATCCGCAAGAAAGACAAGGATAAGGAAAAGCGCAACAACGCCCTGTGGGTGGCCGAGCAGCTTGGCATCAAGATGCACATCATTGATATCTCCGAGGAGTACAAGGATGTGGTGCTCAACCCCAGGCATGGCTACGGGGCCAACCTGAATCCCTGCCTGGACTGCAAGATTTTCATGGTCAACCAGGCCACCCTGATGATCAACAAGGCCCGGGAGTTTGCCGGAGATCGGGGGTTTGATTTTATCGTCACGGGCGAGGTGATCGGCCAGCGCCCGAAAAGCCAGCGCAAGGCCACCATGCCGATTATCAGCGCGGAATCCGGCGCCGACGAGCGTCTGCTGCGACCGCTATGCGCGAAGAACTTGCCGGCTACCCTGCCAGAACGTGAAGGCTGGGTAGACCGGGAGTCCCTGCACGATTTTTCCGGCCGCAGCCGCAAACCGCAAATGGCCCTGGCCAAGAAGTTCGGGCTGGATGACTTTGCCCAGCCCGCCGGCGGTTGCTGCTTCCTTACCGACGAATCCTATTCCAACAAGCTGGCGGATCTGTGGAAGGCCCGCAACGAGCGTCGCTACGAACTGGATGACATCATGCTGTTAAAGGTGGGGCGTCATATCCGTCCGCAGCCCCACTTAAAGCTGATCATCAGCCGGGAGGAAGGTGAGAACCGTTTCCTGGAGGGATATCGCTACCAGTTTACCAGCATCACTACGGTGAGCTGCCCGGGGCCTTTGGCCCTGGTGGATGGCAATTTCCAGAATGATGAGGAAATGCAGCAGGCGGCGGCGATTGTGGCCCGTTATTCCAAGGGGCGTTCGTCGGATGAGGTTACCCTGGAAGTGCGCAGCCCGGATGGTGTGGCGCGCCAGGTGACTGTTGAGCCGTTTCACCCGGATGCGGTGCCGTTGGCCTGGAATGTAGGGTAAAGCAGCGATGAGCTGTTAGCTGCGAGGAAAACAAACAATGTTGCTGGGGTTGTGCTTCGTTTGGAGCGCGGCACCATCTTTAGAAGCTAGAAGCTAGAAGCTAGAAGCTAGAAGCTAGAAGCTAGAAGCTAGAAGCTAGAAGCCAAGGATTCCTGATGACCGAAGCTTTTCACGAACTGGATGTGCGCCGCATGCTGTGTCCCATGCCGGTGATCAAGACGCAGAACAAGGTGCGCACCCTGGCCTCCGGTGATTGCCTGCGAGTGGTATGCACGGACCCCGGCGCGCTGAGCGATATCCCTGCCTGGTGCCGGATCAACGGGCACGAGGTGGTGGAAACCGGCGAGGCGGGCAATGAGGTGTTTGTGGTCCTGCGGGTAGGCGAGGACAGCGGTGCACTATTTTAGTGCAACAAAATGGTGCAGTGCACCACAGTAACGCACCGTAAGGTGCTATTTTTCCCTTGATTCTGTATTTTGGCGTCAAATGCGCTAAAAAAGGGCTGGCATGGAACTTGCCTCCCTATTGGCAAAGCAGGCCTGGTGGCCGAGAATACCGGCTCTCTGTTCTGCCCTGATGCGGGGCGGGGCGATGAGCCAGAGACAAACCCGCTGTTCCTTAGGAGGACGCACGACAATGTCTGAAAAGACCCTCAAGCTGATTAAAGATAATGATGTGAAATGGGTGGACCTGCGCTTCACCGATAGCCGTGGTAAGGAGCAGCACGTAACCCTCCCCGTGGGCGAAATCGACGAAGATTTCTTCCAGGATGGCAAAATGTTCGATGGCTCTTCCATTGCTGGCTGGAAAGGCATCAACGAGTCCGACATGGTGATGATGCCTGACGACTCTACTGCCGTGCTGGACCCGTTCACTGACGTGGCCACCGTTAACCTGCGTTGTGACATTCTCGAGCCGAACACCATGACCGGTTACGAGCGTGACCCGCGTTCTGTTGCCAAGCGTGCTGAAGAGTACCTGAAGGCTACCGGCATCGCGGATTCCGCGCTGTTCGGTCCGGAGCCGGAATTCTTCGTATTCGATTCCGTGCAGTGGAAATCCGACATGCAGGGTTCCATGTACAACATTCACTCCGAAGAAGCCGCGTGGGTTTCCCACGAAGACTTCGAAGGTGGCAACATTGGTCACCGTCCGGGCGTGAAAGGCGGCTACTTCCCGGTTCCGCCGGTAGATAGCCTGCACGACCTGCGTGGCGCCATGTGTTCTGCCATGGAGTCCATGGGGCTGAAGATCGAAGTTCACCACCACGAAGTGGGCACTGCTGGCCAGTGTGAGATCGGTGTTGGCGCCAACACCCTGACCGCCAAGGCTGACGAAGTGCAGATCCTCAAGTACTGCACACATAACGTGGCCCACGCCTACGGCAAGACAGCTACCTTCATGCCCAAGCCGCTGATCGGCGATAACGGCTCCGGTATGCACGTTCACGTGTCCCTGGCCAAAGACGGCAAGAACCTGTTCGCCGGTGACGGCTACGCTGGCCTGTCCGACGAAGCGCTGTACTTCATTGGCGGCATCATCAAGCACGCCCGTGCCCTGAACGCCTTCACCAACGGTTCCACCAACTCCTACAAGCGTCTGGTGCCCGGTTTCGAAGCCCCGGTAATGCTGGCTTACTCTGCCCGTAACCGTTCTGCTTCCATCCGTATTCCGTTCGTGAGCAGTGCCAAGGCCCGTCGTATCGAAGCACGCTTCCCTGATCCGTCTGCCAACCCCTACCTGTGCTTCGCGGCACTGCTGATGGCTGGCCTGGACGGTATCAAGAACAAGCTGCACCCTGGCGACGCCATGGACAAGGATCTGTACGATCTGCCGGCTGAAGAAGCGAAAGACATCCCGACCGTGGCGCACACCCTGACCATGGCCCTGGATTGTCTGGAAGCCGACATGGACTTCCTGACCGAAGGTGACGTGTTCACCAAGGACATGATCGAAGGCTACATCTCCCTGAAGCGTGGTGAGATCGAGCGTCTGAACATGACCCCGCACCCGGTCGAGTTCGATATGTACTACTCCTGCTAATTTCCTTCGGGAAACATTGCAGAAAGAGGGCCCCCGCTTGTCGGGGGCTTTTTTTGTCTGTGTTATTCTGCTTGAAGCGCCAATTTGTGCATTTGGCCCTTTCCCGTGCTTTATGAGCGAGTGAGAATCAAGGGTAGGTTCATGGGAGGCGATAATGAAGAAAACAGGAATGCTGATGGCCGGGCTGCTTCTTTGCTTCGGCGGACTCCATGCTGAGACAAAGGTGGAGGGAGAGGGCGAAGAGGCCAAGGCGCCGGCTAAAATATATCGGTCTGTGGATAAGCATGGAAATGTGATCTTCAGTGACCAGCCGGCTGAGGATAAGGGGGCCTCAGAGGAGGTGCACTTGCGCACGCCCAATACGGTACCCATGAAGCAGGTAAAGCTTCCTCAGGTTGACTCTCAGGCCGCTGAAGAAGAGCAGGCTGAGGAGTACCGCACTCTTGTAATCACCAGCCCTGAGCCGGAAAGCACGATCCGTAATCCGCGGGAGCCAGTGCCGATAGTTGTCGATCTGCAGCCATCCCTTCAGGGGGAGGATCGTCTTGTCCTGTTTGATAATGGGGAAGAGCAGCCGGGGATGGAGTTGAATACCATCATCCGGGGCACGCACTCCCTGGTGGTAAAAGTGATCAACCCGGATGGTGAAGTCTTGATCAGCTCTGAGCCTGTGCGGGTCTACGTTCATCGCAGCACGGTGCAGAATTTCCAGAACGGGCCGGGAAATGGAAACAATAGAGATCCCAACGCCATAGGCGATCCTGCCAGTCGCGGCAGCCCGGCAAAGGCGGGTGAAACGGCATCATCCGGCAGGCCTGCGGGGGCGGGGGAGGCGGCGGGCCCGGGAAAGCCCGCCCGCCCGGCCCAGCAGCGCCCCGTTCTGACTCCTCGATAATGCACCATATCTGTGCGCCCCTTCCCTGAATCCCGCTACACTCATCATCATGGGGCTGCGTTTTCTGCTGTGACGACCTGAAGCCGTGCATCTGCGGCGTTGGCAGAGATGGCCTGATAATTGCTTATGCCCTGTTATGGGCCAACAGTTGATGGGTGGTGTCACCTTGCACAAACGTTTACTCGATCACCTGCGCACCGCAGTGATCATGCTTGATGACAATCTGCAGGTCCGCTACCTGAATCCGGCGGCGGAAATGCTGCTGGCGACCAGTGTCAGTCGTGCCATGGGGCAGCCGTTACCGGACTATTTCTTTGATGACGAGGAGGCCCGTGCTGCCCTGCGCCAGTGCATTCGGGATGAGCACCCCTTTACCCGTCGAGAGGCCCGCCTGGCGGTGTCTCCCGGCTATGAAATAACGGTGGATTACTCGGTCAGCCCGATCAATGAGCCGGGCCAGACGCTATGCCTGTTGATGGAAATGCAGCCGCTGGATCGGCTATTGCGCATTACCCGGGAGGAGGCGCTGATTCATGCCCATCAGGCCACCCGGGCGCTGGTGCGCGGTGTGGCGCACGAGATCAAGAATCCACTGGGCGGCATCCGCGGTGCTGCACAGTTGCTGGAGCGAGCCCTGCCGACCCCGGATCTGACCGAGTACACCAAGGTCATCATTGATGAAGCGGACCGGTTGCGCACGGTGGCGGATCGTATGCTGGGCCCGCGTAAACCGCCGGAATTCAAGGCGGTGAACATCCATGAGTGCCTGGAGCATGTACGCCAGTTGTTGCTGGCGGAACATCCCAAGGGTGTGTCCATCTGGCGGGATTACGATATCAGTTTGCCGGATGTGATCGCCGATCGGGATCAGATGATCCAGGTGCTGCTCAATATTATCCGCAACGCCACCCAGGCCTTGCTGGAGTCGCACACCGAGGATGCCCGCATCATCATGCGCACCCGGGTGTTGCGGCAGTTCACCATCGGCTCCCTGCGTCACCGTCTGGTGCTGCGGGTGGATATTGTCGACAACGGCCCGGGCATTGCCCCGGATGTGCAGGAGACCCTGTTCTATCCCATGGTCAGTGGCCGGGCCAGTGGTACCGGGCTGGGATTGTCCATTGCCCAGTCCATCATCAGCCAGCATCAGGGGCTGATCGAGTGCGAAAGCGTACCGGGCAATACCGTATTCAGTATTTTGCTGCCAATGGAGCAGCCGGAAGTAACGGAGAGCGAACAGTCATGAGCGCCTATGTAGCCGTGAGCAACGACAACAGTGAAACCCCAGGGAGAGGCCGGTCATGAGCGTAACCGTATGGGTAGTCGACGATGACCGTTCCATTCGCTGGGTGCTGGAAAAGGCACTGAGCCAGGAGGGTTACGCGGTAACCTGTTTCGAGGATGGTGATGAGGCCCTGAATACCCTGGAAGCGGGTGGTCAGGAGCCGGAGGTGCTGATCAGCGATGTGCGTATGCCGGGCACCGATGGTCTGCGCATGCTCAAGATCCTGCAGCGCAAGAATCCGGACCTGCCGGTGATTATCATGACCGCCCATTCCGATCTGGATTCGGCGGTGGCCTCCTATCAGGGCGGGGCCTTTGAATACCTGCCCAAGCCTTTTGATGTGGATGAGGCGGTAGCGCTGGTGCGCCGCGCCATCAAGCACCGGGAAGAATCCCGCGGTGAACAGCCCGCAGCGGTGGAGGAAGAATCCACCGAAATTATCGGTGAAGCACCGGCCATGCAGGAGGTGTTTCGCGCCATTGGCCGGCTCAGCCATTCCAACGTCACCGTATTGATCAATGGCCAGTCCGGTACCGGTAAGGAGCTGGTGGCACGGGCCCTGCACAGCCATTCCATGCGTCGGGAAAAGAATTTCGTGGCCCTTAACATGGCAGCCATTCCCAAGGATCTGATCGAGTCCGAACTGTTTGGCCATGAAAAAGGGGCGTTTACGGGTGCCAACAACCAGCGCGTTGGCCGTTTCGAGCAGGCCAATGGCGGCACCCTGTTTCTCGATGAAATCGGTGATATGCCGCTGGAAGCGCAGACCCGTCTGTTGCGGGTATTGCAGGAAAGTGAGTTTTACCGGGTCGGTGGTACAACACCAATCCATGTGGACGTGCGGATTATTGCTGCCACCCACCAGGATTTGGAAAAACTGGTGAAGGAAGGGGACTTCCGGGAAGATTTGTTCCACCGGTTAAACGTGATTCGCATCCATATTCCGCGTATGGCCGAGCGCCGCGAAGATATTCCCCGGCTGGCAAATTATTTTCTCCAGCGTGCAGGCCATGAATTGGGTGTGGAGCCGAAAATTCTGCACAAGGATACCGAGAAATATCTGTCTGCTCAGGCGTGGCCAGGCAATGTGCGGCAGCTGGAAAATACCTGTCGCTGGCTGACCGTAATGGCGTCTGGCCGCGAAGTCCTGGTGGATGATTTGCCCCCGGAGTTGAAAGAAGCGGGTGCGGCCAAGGGGGCTGATGTGTCCGGCGACTGGCTCAAGTCTCTGCGCAACTGGGCCGATCGGGCTCTGTCTCAGGGTGAGCGAAGCATTCTTGAGCAGGCGGTTCCCGGCTTTGAGCGCACCATGATCGAAGTAGCCTTGCAGCACACCGGCGGCCGTAAGCGAGATGCCGCCGCTTTGCTCGGCTGGGGTCGCAACACCCTCACCCGCAAGATCAAGGAGCTGGATATGGAGGGGCAGTTGAGTGGCGGGGAGGAGGATTGATAAAGCAGTTAACAGTTAATAGTGAATAGTTAACAGTTCGCGGGACTGGATTTCAGGTTCTGCAACGCAAGAGGCCGCGTCCATACTCTGGGCGCGGCCTCTTGCGTTGGGGAATAACGAGCGCAAAATCGCGAACTGTTTACTGTTTACTGTTTACTGTTTACTGTTTACTGTTCACTCTCTAAGCCCGTTCGCTGTCAGTCCCTCAATCTTCCACTCCCCGTCTTCGCGCCAGTCACTCACCACCCGGTAGCTATCGGCATTGTCGGGCATAACACTTTGGCCTCCCCAGGCGAAGGCGGTGAAGGTGACGCGGGCGTGGCGCTGGGTGACCGGATCCAGCTCGATGTTGACCTGGGTGATGGCCAGCTGGCGCTTCGGGTAGCGCAGGAAGGTTCCCATCAGTAGACGCCGCACCTCGTCCCGTTGCAGGGAGTGGCTGCCCCGCTGAATCTCTGCCGGGTCGGTGAGCGTGTCCATCACAGCGCCGGTATCACCGGCTTCTATTGCTGTTTCGAGATTTTGCAGCGCGTCCAGAATCGCCTGCTCGGGGGGTGTCTTGCTGCAGCCGGCGACCAACAGTTGCAGGGTAAACAGCAGCAGGTATGCTGAGGTCTTTCTGCAGACAAGTGCAGCTCTCATGGCGTTATTCCCCTTGCCGGACAGTTATCGGCAGTCTCTGGTGTCGGTAGGCCAGGGGCACCAGCTTTACGTGGAAGAAAGCGGCAACCCGGACGGTGTGCCCGTGGTGGTGCTGCACGGCGGGCCCGGTGGCGGTTGTTCGCCGTTTATGCGCCGGTTTTTCGATCCCCGACGGTTCCGCATTATTCTCTTCGATCAACGAGGTAGCGGTCAAAGTCGTCCCTTGGCGTCGATCCGTGACAATACCACCGCGCATCTGATTGCTGATCTTGAGTCTCTTCGCGAAGCCCTGGGTGTGCAGCAATGGCGAGTGTTCGGTGGCTCCTGGGGTGTCACTCTGGCGTTAGCCTATCTGGCGGCGCATCCGCAGCGAGTCGCCGGTATGGTGTTGCGGGGCGTTTTTCTTTGCCGGCAGCAAGACCGTGACTGGCTTTATACGTCAGGGGGTGCGGCGAGGCTGTTTCCTGAGGCGTGGCAGGTATTGCAGCAACAAGCGCCGCCTGGCGAGGGGAACCTGCTGCAGCGCTATCATCAGGGGCTACAGGGAGATCGAGCCCGCTATCATGCCCGCAGCTGGTGTAACTGGGAGTCTACTCTGGCGTTAACGTCAGTGTTGCCGCCCGGTGACGCCAGCGATGATGAGTTATGCATGGCCATGCAGGAAACCCATTATTTTCTCAACGACGGTTTTCTGGCCACGCCATTGCTGGCGGCTTGTGCCGGCATGACCCTGCCGGTGGAAATTGTTCACGGCAGCCGGGATTTCGTCTGCCCGGCAGATCAGGCCCTTGCGCTGCATCAGGTCTTGCCGGGCAGCCGCCTCCACTGGGTGGAGGGGGGCAGTCATTCGTCTTCTGACCCGGCGATTGCCAATGCGCTGGTGGCGGCAGTGAAGCGACTGGAAAAGAGGATTGACGATTGAAGGTGTTGTTGCAGCGTGTCAGCGAAGCATCGGTAACGGTATCCGGCGATTGTGTAGGGCGTATCGGTAAAGGTCTGCTGTTGCTGGTTGGTATTGAGGTCGGTGACGATGAGGCTACGGTCGCGCGGATGGCAGAAAGAACGGTGGGTTACCGGGTGTTTGCCGATAGCGATGAAAAGATGAACCTGGATGTGCGGGATATCCATGGGGCAATTCTTGCCATATCCCAGTTTACTCTGGCGGCGGATACCCGCAAAGGGCGTCGGCCCAGCTTCAGCAAGGCTGCCCCGCCGGAGCAGGGGAAAAAACTGTACGACTGCTATCTGCGGGAACTGGAGAAGCAGAATATTCCAGTGGGCAGTGGTGTATTTGGTGCCGACATGCAGGTTCAGCTCGTCAATGATGGGCCCGTCACATTTCTTTTGAGCTCGTGACAGCGGCTTTGCAATTGTATTGCAAAGGCTCTCGCCTTGTTTATGATGAAGTTTGTTACCTGATTACGGGTGACGGGGAGAGCACGGAGCAGCATCGCTGCAACAGGGTTGCGAAATACAGCCTGGTGCTGTGAAGTATCCCCAGGGACGACCTATAAAAACTTGGAGGTATCTCAGAATGAAAAAGACGCTTATCGCTGCCACTCTGCTTGGCGCTTCTACTTCTGCCATGGCCGTAGCACCGGGTGGTCCGGGCTGTGGTTGGGGCAACTTGTTGTTCGAAGGCAACTCCGGTCTGCCCATGCACCTGCTGGCGACCATTGTGAACGGCACCTCCGGCAACGCCACCTTTGGTATGACTACCGGCACCAACGGTTGCGATACCAATGGTTCCCTGACCTACAGCGGCCAGAGCCTGCTGGGCATGACCGGTGTGATGGAAGAAGTGGCTCAGGATATGGCTACCGGTGAAGGCGAAGCCCTGACCGCACTGTCTGTATCCATGGGTGTCGAAGCTGGTGATCGTGCCCGTTTCAATGCCGCCATGCATGAAAACTTTGCTGTTATCTTTCCGCACCAGGATGTAACCGCCGAGGAAGTCATGGCCAGCATCACCGAGGTAATGAAGCAGGACGAGAACCTGTCCAAGTACCTGGCGTAAACGGTTAACCACGTTTACTAACAAGCCCCGCCCAACGGCGGGGCTTTGTTTGTCTGATCTGCCATTGCAGATCCAGGCCTGAATTCTTCCCGCTCGAATCACGGATAATACCGGATGCGCACTGGACTGCTTTGTGTGCTGCTGTGCTGGATTGCCCCGGCGTTGGCCGCGAACCTCCCTCCCTCTCTGGTCGACCTTGCCGCTTCGTCACGATGGCAGGCGCTCATGCATGTGAATCCTGGTGCTACCCTGCGTGATCGGGGCCGCAGTTATATCGACGACGATAATTATTTCCTGGCGGATAACGGCAAGGATGATGTGCTTGCCGAATTGCGAGCAACGGTGACGGCGCTTGAGCCGGAGAAAGCGCCTGAACGTTGTCGTTTTCCCGCCCGCTATCGCTTTCTGGCCGGGCATTTAAGCTGGCAGGATGAGACTCCGTTTGCCCATTGCGAGGACTATTCCGAATGGCGTGCTGCGGTGCAGGCCAGTCGGGCCGTACTGGTTTTTCCGGCCGCGTATCTGAACAGCCCGTCGTCCATGTTCGGCCATACCCTGTTGCGCCTGGATCAGGGGGAAGACAGTGCGGTGTGGTTGTCCTGGGCGGTGAATTTCGGGGCGGTGTCCAGTGAGGCCGATAATTCCTTTTTCTATATCTATCGTGGGCTGGCCGGCGGCTACCCCGGTCGCTTTGCCCTGGTACCCTATGTGCAAAAAATTCAGGAATATTCCCACATGGAAAATCGCGACATGTGGGAGTACACCCTGGATCTGGATCAGCAGGAAATTGATTGGCTGATCGAGCATCTCTGGGAACTGAAAGACATCAATTTCGATTACTACTTTTTTGACGAAAATTGCTCCTTCCGTCTGCTGGAGCTGGTGGAGGTGGCCCGCCCGGATTCGCAGCTTCTCACGGAACTGCGGTTTGCCGAAGTGCCGGTGAATACGGTCCGTGCCCTGGACGATCGCGGCCTGATCAGTGAGCGTCATTACCGCCCCTCCAAGGCGGTTGAGCTGGATAATCTGCGTCGCCAGATGGCGCCTCATCAGCAGCAGCTGGCCCGTCGTCTGGCGGATGATCCCGGCCTGCTGGAATCGAAAGAGTTTCAGCAGGCCGGGGCGCAGCAGCAGGCGCTGATGGTGACCACCGCCTACCGCTATCTGCGGCTGGTCAATCGAAAAGGGGCCAGGGACCCGGAAGCCGCCAAGGATTCCTTTACCTTACTGACCGAGATGAACCGGCTGCCGAAGGTGGATGTGCCGGAAACCGTGGATCCCGAGCCGCCGGAATCCGGCCACGGCACCCAGATGCTGGCACTGGCGGGAGGCCAACGCGAAGGGAACCAGGATTTTGGCGAGCTGAGTTACCGGCTTACCTACCATGACTTGCTGGATAATAATTACGGGTTTTTGCGTGGCGCACAGATACAGGGACTTGGGCTGACGTTGCGCAGCACGGAATCCGGTGATCCACGACTGGAAGAACTGGATGTGGTGAGCATTCGCTCGCTGGCACCCCGCAACCGTTTCAGCAAACCGCTGAGCTGGTATGTGGAGGGTGGCCTGGAGAGGGCCTGGGCAGGCCGGCGCCGGCTGGTGCGTTATGTCCAGGGCGGTGCGGGTGGCAGCTGGGCCATGGGCAACTGGCAGCCTTACCTGTTAACCAGCCTGCGAATGGAAAATAATAGCGACTTCGATACCTTCCTCACCCCCGGGGCCGGGCTGGATGCCGGTCTGCTCTACCAGCGCGGGCGCTGGCAATGGCAAGTGGGCAGTGTGGGACATTACTTCACCAACGATACCTATCGACATACCTCCGAGCTTGCCGTGCACTGGGCCTTTGCCCGACAGCACGGGCTGCGGGCATCGCTGAGCCGGGAAGGCTGGCGCGGGGATGGCGATAACGAGTTCAAACTGCAATGGCGATGGTACTTCGACTGATCCTGCTGACCGGGCTGGCCATGGCGCTGACCGGCTGCAGCAAACTGTTCTTCTATCCCATGGAGCCCTGGGTGCAAAACCCGGAAAACCAGGGGCTCAACTACGAGGATGTGGTGCTGATCCATCCGCGCGGGCTGCGCCTGCATGGCTGGTGGCTGCCGGCCGCCGGTGAGGGTCATGTGCGTGGCACCGTGTATTTTCTCCACGGCAATGCCCAGAACATCAGCACCCACCTGGCCAGCGTGCAGTGGCTGCCAGCGCGGGGCTATAACGTTTTTCTGCTTGATTACCGGGGTTATGGCCTGTCAGAGGGCAAGCCAAAACTGCCGGCGGTATTCGACGATGTGCATCTGGGGCTGGACTGGTTGCGCAATGCCAAGGGTGCTGAGGGCCCGCTGACGGTGTTTGGTCAGAGTCTGGGTGGCGCCATGGCAACCACGGTGCTGGGCGATACCGAGAATCAGGGCGCGGCGGACTGCGTGGTGCTGGAGGCGGCCTTTGCCAGCTATCGAGGTATCACCAGTGATGTGATGCAAGGGAGTTGGTTGTTGTGGCCGCTGCGCTGGCTGGTGGTACCGGGCATGCCCGGCCCGGACCTGGACCCGGAATCCCGTATTGCCGGGGTGGCACCGACGCCCTTGCTGGTGATGCACAGTGAAGACGACCCGATTATCCCCTATGACCACGGCAAGCGCTTGTTTGCCGCTGCCGGCGAGCCGAAAACGTTCCAGCGCTTGCGCGGCGGACATATCGAAAGCACCCGGGATCCGTCGGTGCAGCAGCGCATAGTGGATTTCCTGCAGCACAATGGTTGCGCCGCAGCGGCGCCAACGCCGCCGGCCCGTAAGGACGGCATGGAGGGCTTGGCCCCGTTGCCGTTGCCTCCTGCGCCAACCGGCAATAATGGCTATCGCTTTTGATGAAGGTAGCTGCCGAGCGTGAGACTGAGCGTAGGGGGTAGATTAGGCCGAAGGGCGTAATCCACCATGAGCTGGGAGAGTGTTCGATGTGCCTGGTCTGGTGGATTACGCCCTTCGGCCTAATCTACCCCCTACGGGTCAGGCGTTTCCTGCTGCTTCTGCTTTTCCCGTCGAATCAGCCGCGCGGCCATCAGGCCGACCTCGAACAGGAACCACATGGGCAGCGCCAGCAGGGTCTGGCTGATGATATCCGGCGGGGTAAGCAACATGCCCACCACGAAACAACCGACCACCACATAGGCGCGAGCGCCGGCCAGTTTTTCCACGGTGGTGGCGCCGGTGCTCACCAGCAGCACGATGGCGATGGGTAATTCAAAGGCCAGCCCGAACGCCAGGAACAGGGCCAGCACGAAATCCAGATAGCTGCTGATATCCGTGGTCACCGCCACCCCTTCCGGGGCAATGGCGGTAAAGAACTGGAACATCAGCGGGAATACCACGAAATACGCAAAGGCGGCGCCAGCGTAGAACAGCAGCACGCTGCTGCCCAGCAGGGGAATGGCCAGGCGCTTTTCATGCCGGTACAGGCCCGGAGCCACAAAGGCCCAAGCCTGATGCAGGATAAAGGGCATGGCCACGAAGATGCTCAGGTACAGGGTCAGTTTGAAGGGCGCCAGGAACGGTGAGGCGACGCCGGTGGCGATCATGCTGGTGCCTTCGGGCATGGCCTGCATCAGCGGTTTGGCCACCAGGGTGTACAGTTCCCGAGAGAAATAGAACAGCCCCAGAAACACCACGAAGATGGCTGCCATGGCTTTGAGCAGGCGATTGCGCAGTTCCAGCAAATGGGCAATCAGTGGTTGGCCGGAATCGTTGCTGGCGTCATTCATGGCGCGGTGGTTCCTGGGGTTTTTCGCTGTCGTCGGCGGCGTCCGCTTGCGAGTCGCGGGGCGTTCTCGCCTTGGCAATCTGTTCCGGGCTTAGCAGGCTTTCCTTGGCGTCGCGAATGCTGTCTTCGTCCAGGCCCATCTCGCGCATCTGCTTTTCCATGCGCTCGCGCATGTCCTGGGTCACCGCTTCGCGTTCCAGTTCGTTTTTCAGGTGGTTGAAAGTGGAGCGGGCACGGCCGACCCACTGACCGAGAGTGCGCGCCACGGTGGGCAGGCGCTCCGGGCCGAGCACCACCAGACCGATGATGAAAATCAGGGAAAGTTCGGCGAAGCCGATATCGAACATGGAAACCTCTTAACGGGGCATGGGAAAGCTCGAAGCCAGGCGAATCAGGCTTGGTCTTTTTCCTTGTCCTTCTCGGTTTTCTGCTCGGTGGTGTCCTTCTCGTCTTCGGCCAGACGCTTCTGGTCCTGCTCTTCCTCGCCGTCTTTCATGGCGTTCTTGAAGCCTTTTACAGCCCCACCCAAGTCGCCGCCCATATTGCGCAGTTTCTTGGTGCCGAACAGAAGAACCACGATGGCCAGAAGGATCAGTAACTGCCAAATGCTGATGCCGGAAAACATGCTGTCTCTCTCCAGTAGGTCAGGCGCCAATAGTCAGGGCGGTTCAGTGCTTGCTGCCGCGCGCCGCTTTTTCGTCATGGCCGGACAGGCCGAAGCGGCGCTCCAGTTCTGCCAGTACCTTGTCCGGATGCTCTCCCAGTTTGGCCAACATGACCAGACTATGGAACCACAAATCTGCGGTTTCGCTGATCAGCGCATCGGTTTTGCCGCTGACTTCCGCGTCGCGGGCGGCGAGAATGGTTTCCACTGCCTCCTCGCCCACTTTTTCCAGGATCTTGTTCAATCCTCTGGCGTACAGGCTGGCCACGTAGGAGCTGTCCGGGTCGGAGCCCTTGCGGGATTCAAGCACCTGATGGAGCTGGCTGAGTATATCTGACATAGCGTTTGCACTTTCTTGATGTTGGCGCCCTGCTGGCAGGGCGCCGACGGATTATCAAATGTGCCGCCGTGGCGGTGCCACAGTCTAGCGCCGCCAGCTCCAGCTCACCAGCAGCACGGCGCCAGCGGCCAGGGGCCAGCTGAAATGGGGCGTTGCCAGCCACACGGCGGTGCCGGCACAGCCCAGCCCCGCCAGGCCGACAAACAGCTTGTGGCGGTGGCGTAACAGGGCCTGTTCGAAGCGGGCTTCCAGGCGGTCCTGCTGGTAGGGCAGCTCGCGCAGGCTTTCCAGGCCGTCGCGCAGCAAATCAGGCATCTCGGGTAGCTGGGCGGTCCATTCCGGCATGCGATTCTGTAGTTTTTTCAGTGTCGCGCTGGGGCCGTATTCGGCCAGCATCCAGGCTTCCAGCAGTGGCCGGCCGGTGCTCCAGATATCCAGCTGCGGGTAGATGCTGCGCCCCAGCCCTTCGATATGCACCAGGGTCTTCATCAGCAGGATGTACTGCACCGGCATTTCGATCTGGTAGTGGCGCGCCATATCGAACAGCTTCATCACCAGCGGCGCGAATTCCAGCTGGTCCAGTTGGGCGGAGCGTACCGGCTCGACAATGTCGATCACGGCCCGCTCAAAGCGGGGGCGGTCGATGGGGGCGGTATTCCAGCCGGCGCGGATTACCGCATCCACCAGGGCGCTGTAATCTTCGCGCATGACGGCCAGCACCATGCGGCCCAGCACGTTCAGGTCTTCCTTCGACAAGCGCCCGGCGATGGCCGCATCTACAGCCATGTACTGGGGGGATTCCGGGTGTTCCGGGTTGACGAAGATGTTGCCCGGGTGCATGTCCGCGTGGAAAAAATTGAAACGGAATACCTGGGAAAAGAAGATTTCCACGCCCCGTTCTGCCAGCACCTTGGGATCAATGCCGGCGGCCTTGATGCGCTCGATATCATTCACCGGGATGCCATGGATGCGATCCATGATGATCACGGTGGGGCTGGAGAGCTCCAGATGAATGGCCGGAATGTGCAGCAGCGGGCTGAACAGGAAGTGCCGGCGCATGGTTTCGCTGTTGCGGGCCTCGGCAGCCAGATCCAGTTCCCCCAGGATGATGTCCCGATAATCCTGCACCACCCGGGCCGGGCGGAAGTAGCGGGCATCGCGCCATAACCTTTCCAGCCAGCGGGCACCGAAGGCCATCACCCTCAGGTCCCGTTGCACCACCGGGCGGATGGTGGGGCGCAGTACCTTGGCGACCACCTGCTGGCCGCTGTGCAGGGTGGCGGCATGGACCTGGGCCACGGAGGCGGCGGCCATGGGGGTGCTGTCAAAGTCGCGGAATACCTCATCGAAGGGCTGGCTCAGGCTGGCCGCGACCAGGTCCCGGGCCTGTTGCCCGTCGAAGGGGGCCACCTGGTCCTGCAGTCGCGCCAGGGCGCGGGTCCATTCCGGGGGCAGCATGTCCTGGCGGGTGGCCAGCAGTTGGCCGAACTTGATGAAGATGGGGCCGAGACGTTCCAGGGCTTTCTGCAGGCGCTCGCCTTCGCTGAGTTTGCCGGTGCCAAGCCAGCTTGAGGGCACCAGGAACGACAGGATAAGCAGCACATTGCGCAGCGGGTGCGAGGGCAGCAGGCCAATCAATCGGTAGCGGCACACCACATGGGCGACCACCAGAATGCGGGTAACGGGGAGCATCAGTCGGTGGCGCTCCCGTTGCTGGTGCTGCCGGGTCGCGCTGTGCGCAGGCGCTGGATGCGTGCATCCAGACGGTCCACATCCATGCGCAGCTCGTCCACGTCCTGACCGAATTCATAGACATCACGACGGCCGGGGGTCAGGCCGGATTCGTTGCCCACGTAGTCGGCCAGTTGCTCGGTCAGCCGACCGGCGGCCTGGCGAGCCCAGCCGAACAGGCGGCGGGCGCTGTAGTCCAGTTGCTGTGCCAGCTCCGAACCGGTCACAGGCTCAAGGATGGCGCCCCAGTCAATCTGCAGTTCGCGGGCCAGTTGCTGCATTTCCTGCAACAGTTCCCGGTTGCCGCTAATGTCCACCGGGCCGCCGATGACGCCGGGGCGGGTATTCCAGTTCAGCAGCAGGGAGGCCAGGTCCATGGGGTTGCCCTTTACCGTGACATCCGCGTTGGCATCACTGCGGTGGTATAACTCCACCCCGTCTTCCACGATCAGCGCATAGATGGCCAGCGGCGGTAAGGTCACCTCGATGGCCAGCAGGCGCCCGGCATGCAGCGCCAGCCGGTCGGCACTGGCCGGATCGGAGCGCAGGGCGGTGTTGATGGCTCTCTCCACCGTGGCCAGGGCCGTGGTGGAGAGCAGGCCGGGGGAGCGGGACTGGTCTTTCAGACTCAAAATTTGAACCCTCTATGCAGCGCCACGATGCCGCCCAGCATGTTGAAGTATTCGGTACGGGCGAAGCCGGCCTGGTCCATCATGCCCTGCAGGGTGTCCTGGTCCGGGTGCATGCGGATGGACTCGGCCAAGTACTGGTAGCTGTCCGCGTCATTGACGATCAGCTTGCCCAGTTTGGGCCATACCCCGAAGGAGTACAGCTCATAGGCCTTGGCCAGGGGCTTGTGTACCGGGGTGGAAAATTCCAGTACCAGCAGCCGGCCGCCGGGTTTCAGCACCCGCAGCATGGAGCGCAGGGCGGCATCCTTGTCGGTGATGTTGCGCAGGCCGAAGGCAATGGTGATGCAGTGGAAACTGTTGTCTTCGAAAGGCAGGCATTCGCCGTTCACCTGGGTGACCTGGGTGTTATGGCTGCAGCCGGCATCGAACAGCCGGTCGCGGCCCACTTCCAGCATGGCGTCATTGATGTCCGCCAACACCACCTGGCCGGTTTCGCCGACAAGGCGGGAAAACTTGATGGCCAGATCGCCGGTACCGCCGGCCAGGTCCAGTACCTTGTGCCCCGGTCGTACCCCGGCCAACTCGATGGTCATGCGCTTGAGCAGGCGGTGGCTGCCCATGGAGATCAGGTCGTTCATGACATCGTATTTGCCCGCCACGGAGCGGAATACGCCGGCCACTTTCTGCTGCTTTTCCTGCCACGGCACCTGCTGGTAACCGAAGTGGGTGACCTTGGTTTCGTCGTTCATGTCAGTCCTCGAAGGGGGCCGGGTGATGGTCATAGACCTTCTGCATGATGGTCTCTTCCCGTGCGGCCAGCTGCTCCAGCAGCAGGCCCACACTGGGCACTGGCTTCATCACCCGGAAGCTGCGATCCATGAAATCATACAGGTTCGCAAAGCCTGCCGCATGGGCCGGTCTGCGTACCATGCGAAAGGTGGTCTGTATCATTCGTGAGCGGATATAGCGGTCCAGCCGATGGCCAAGCTCGGCGACCAATTGTAGCTGGCGCTGGCGGGCAGCATGATGGCTTTGCTGGCGAAACCCCTTGAGGTAGGTCAGCTCGGTGAGCGGTTGATCCAGCTCGCTACCCAGCCAGTCGGTGACCTGCTCGTCCAGCTCCTGAGTGAGAATCGCGGCCTCCAGGGCGCTGGCGGAGGTGGCCATGACCTTGTCTGGCAGCAGCTTCATGGCCTTGGGCAGGGCGCGGCGGATTTCCCGGGCTACCGGCAGCAGTTCGCGACCGCCGTAGACTTCCTCGAGGAGAAAACGAATGCCCTCAGCCGTGGCGGGCGCGTTCAGAAGGTGACGATGGGTGTGCTTGAGACGTTCCCCCTGCCAGTTCTGCAGACGTTGCAGGCGGGCGAGAAACAGGGTGTCGTCGCCATGCTGGCGCAGGGCAAAGAAACGATCGAGATAGTGTTGAAGCTGTTCGCCGGCGGTCATGGTTTTTCCTCCGGCGGGGATAATAGCAGGAAAGCGGTCTGAGGTCGGAAGTCAGACATCTGGCGCCATTGAATTCAGCGTCAGACGTCCGTCGTCAGACTTCAGACGTTTTACAGAATATACCGGCTCAGATCGTCGTCATCGGCCAGTTCACCCAGATAGCGATCCACCGCTTCGGCATCCAGTACCAGCGGCTTGTCATGATACTGGGTGGCCAGGGAGTCTGCGTCGAAGCTGATTTCCTCCAGCAGTTTCTCCAGCACCGTATGCAGGCGCCGAGCGCCGATGTTTTCGGTGCGTTCGTTGACCTGCCAGGCCACTTCGGCGATGCGCCGGATGCAGTCGTCGGTGATTTCCAGGCTCAACCCTTCGGTCTGCAGCAACGCTTTGTACTGCTCCGTGAGTGAGCACTTGGGTTCGGTGAGAATGCGCTGGAAATCATCCGGGCTGAGCGGGCTCAGTTCCACGCGGATCGGCAGCCGGCCCTGCAGCTCCGGGATCAGGTCGCTGGGCTTGGACAGGTGGAAGGCGCCGGAGGCGATAAACAGGATGTGATCGGTTTTCACCATGCCGTACTTGGTGGATACGGTAGAGCCTTCAATCAGCGGCAACAGGTCGCGCTGAACGCCTTCGCGGGACACATCGGTGCCGCCGCTCTCGCCGCGCTTGGCCACCTTGTCGATTTCATCCAGGAACACGATGCCATTGTTTTCCACCGCATCAATGGCCTGCACTTTCAGCTCATCTTCGTTGACGAAGCGGGCGGCTTCCTCGTCGCGGATCAGTCGGTAGGCTTCGCGCACACGCAGTTTCTGGGTGCGCTTGTTACCACTGCCGCCCATTTTCGAGAACATCTGCTGCAGCTGGCTGGTCATCTCTTCCATGCCCGGCGGTGCCATGATTTCCACCCCGGCCGGGTTGCTGGACACCTCGATCTCGATTTCCTTGTCGTCCAGCTCGCCCTCGCGCAGCTTCTTGCGGAAGATCTGGCGGGTGCTGTTGTCAGTCTTGCTCTCTTCCTCGCCGCGGGCGGCGGGCAGCAGGGCGTCGAGGATGCGCTCTTCGGCGGCGTCATCGGCCTGGCTGCCAACGCGGGCAATGGCCTTTTCGCGCAGCATCTTGATGGCCATTTCCACCAGGTCGCGAATGATGGATTCCACGTCCCGGCCCACATAGCCCACTTCGGTGAACTTGGTGGCCTCGATCTTGATAAAGGGGGCGTCGGCCAGTTTGGCCAGGCGGCGGGCGATCTCGGTCTTGCCCACCCCGGTGGGGCCGATCATCAGGATGTTCTTGGGGGACACTTCGGCGCGCATTTCCGCCGGCAACTGCATGCGCCGCCAGCGGGTGCGCAGGGCCAGGGCCACGGCTTTCTTGGCGGCATCCTGACCGATGATGTGACGGTTCAGTTCAGAAACGATGTCTTTGGGAGTCAGTGCTGCCATGTTAGCCGTCCAGCTCTTCGAAGGTGTGGTTGTGGTTGGTGTAAATACAGATGTCGCCGGCGATGGCCAGGCTCTTGGCCACGATGTCGCGGGCGGACAGCTCGGTATTTTCCAGCAAGGCGGTGGCGGCGGACTGGGCGAAGGGGCCGCCGGAGCCGATGGCGATCAGACCGTGTTTTTCCGGCTCGATCACATCGCCGTTACCGGTGATGATCAGGGAGCTGTCCTTGTCGGCCACCGCCAACAGGGCTTCCAGACGGCGCAGGGCGCGGTCGGTGCGCCAGTCCTTGGCCAGTTCCACGGCGGCGCGGACCAGATGGCCCTGGTGCTTTTCCAGTTGTGCTTCGAAGCGCTCGAACAGGGTAAAGGCGTCGGCGGTGCCACCGGCAAACCCGGCAATCACCTTGTTGTGATAGAGGCGGCGTACCTTGCGGGCGTTGCCCTTCATGACTGTGTTGCCCAGGCTGACCTGGCCATCACCACCGATGACCACGTTGTTGCCCCGGCGAACGGAAACGATTGTCGTACCGCGATACTGCTCCACGGGCGTTCTCCTTTTGTCTCGTAGAAGGGGAGGTAAGGGCGGGGGGGAGGGTATTCAAGGGAAGAGGGGCAATTGATAGTTGATAATGGATAATTGATAACTCGCGAGGAGGCTTGGTGCCGCGCAAGCACAGAGGGCCGCGGCCATGGCCTGATTGCGGCTTTTGTCCTTTGAGAGCCGAAGCCCTGTATTGAGCCGTTATCAATTATCCATTATCAACTATCAATCAACCGCAGGAGCTTGATTCATCCCGCATCGCTTGCAGGCAAGCTCCTACAGTTGGGAAACACTCACTTCTTCATCTTGATCGGCAAGGTCTCGATGCCGTTGCCGGCCAACGTGTCCTGGGCCCGATGCATGGCGTTAAGGTTGTCGTAGGGGCCAATCATGACCCGGTGCCAGCTGTCACCGCTTTCCAGGTCCACGGACTGGATGGCGGCGTCGAAGCCCTTGAGGATCAGCTCCGCCCGGCGGCGGTCGGCATCTTCATTGCGGCGGAAGCTGCCGGCCTGCAGCAAGTAGCGTTCGTTGCTGGAGCGAGTGCCGGCGTCCGGCTTGCGTTCGCTGGTGGACTTGTCCTGCGTGGTGTCACGGCTCTTGCGGGTGCCGGAATCGCTTTCATTCTGCGGCACGATCACTTCCATTTTCGGCAGTACCGCATAGAAGTCGAATTGCGGGGAGTCGTCGCTGCTGTCCTTTTTCGGGGCGGGTTTGGTCGGCTTGGCAGGTTGTTCCGGTTTCTGTGCCACCGTGCCGTTGCCTCCTTGCTCCAGCTGGGTCTTGCCCAGGTGAAACAGAAAGGCCACAAACAAGCCGACCATCAGCCCGGTGAACAGCCACACCCACCCAGGAACCTGGCGTTGCGTCTTCTTGCGTACCGGGCCGCGGCTGGCCCCTCGTTTGCTGGTGTTCTTTGCCATGGGGTGTCCTGTGGTTCTCGGCTACATCCGTTCGAGCGGGCTCAGGCCCAGCAGTTCCATACCCTGTTTCAGGGTGCGGGCAGTGAGGGCAGCCAGCTTCAGGCGGCTTTGTTTGAGGGCCTCATTGTCGCCGGAGAGGATCGGGCAATGCTCGTAAAATGTGGAAAACAAGCCGGCCACATCATACAGGTAGGTGCACAGCAGGTGCGGCAGGCCTTTTTCGGCCACGCCCTCCAGCACTTCCCCGAATTGCACCAGGCGGGCGGCCAGGGCCTGTTCCGCCTCTTCCTGCAGCAGGAAGTCGCCGCTCACCTCGGCCATGTCCAGGCCGGCCTTGCGGAATACGCTGGCCACCCGGGTGTAGGCGTAGAGCAGGTAGGGGGCGGTGTTGCCCTCGAAGCTGAGCATCTGCTCGAAATTGAAGATGTAGTCACTGCTGCGGTTCTTGGACAGGTCCGCGTATTTCACCGCGCCAATGCCCACGGCATGGGCGATGGTGCGCAGGGCCTGGTCGTCCAGGTCCGGGTTCTTGTCGCGGACCAACGTATAGGCCCGCTCTTCGGCTTCATCGAGCAAGTCGATCAGTTTCACGGTGCCGCCGTCACGGGTCTTGAAGGGGCGGCCATCCGGGCCGTTCATGGTGCCGAAGCCCATGTGTTCCAGCTCGGTGTCTTCCGGCACAAAGCCAGCCCGCTTGGCCAGGCTGAACATCTGCTGGAAGTGCAGGGCCTGGCGCTGGTCAACGAAGTAGAGCATGCGATCGGCATGCAGGGTGCCGGCCCGGTAACGCAGGGCGGCCAGGTCGGTGGTGGCGTAGAGATAGCCACCGTCGGCTTTCTGCACGATCACTGGCAGCGGGGCGCCTTCCTTGTTCTTGAATTCGTCCATGAACACGCACTGGGCGCCCTGGTCTTCGCTGAGCAGGCCTCTGGCGTCCAGGTCGCTGACCACCCGGGCCAGGTCATCGTTGTAGGCGCTTTCGCCGCGCACGTCCGCCGGGGTCAGGCTCACGCCCAGGCGGTCATAGACGGCTTGGCAGTGGCTCAGGGAGACGCTGTTGAATTCCCGCCACAGGGCCAGGCAGTCTTCGTCGCCGGCCTGCAGTTTGACCACCAGGCTGCGGGCGCGGGTGGCGAAGTCGTCGGAGTCGTCGAAGCGTTGTTTGGCGGCGCGGTAGAAGCCTTCCAGGTCTCCCAGTTCGCGGGACAGCTCGGTGTCGCTTTCCTCGCTTTTCTGTTCTTCCAGGTAGGCCAGCAGCATGCCGAACTGGGTGCCCCAG
Organism: Alcanivorax sp. IL2; assembly: GCF_047495475.1. NCBI lineage: Bacteria > Pseudomonadati > Pseudomonadota > Gammaproteobacteria > Oceanospirillales > Alcanivoracaceae > Alcanivorax > Alcanivorax sp. IL2. The sequence continues at coordinate 1,112,872 of NZ_CP179932.1, forward strand.
TCGCCCACGTGGTTCTGGCGGACGACCTGGTGGCCGAGAAATTCCAGGGTGCGCACCACGGCATCGCCAATGATGGACGAGCGCAGGTGCCCCACGTGCATTTCCTTGGCCAGGTTGGGGGAGGAATAGTCCACCACTACGGTCTGTGCCTGCTCCGGGCGGGCCACGCCCAGATGCTCGTCGGCGAGGGCCTGATCCAGCAGGCCGGTGAGCCAGTCATCGGCCTGGAAGAAATTGATAAACCCGGGACCGGCGATCTCCACTTTGGCCACGGCGTTATCCGTTGGCAGGGCGGCAATCAGTTTTTCCGCCAGGTCGCGGGGCTTCATGCCGGCGGGTTTGGCTAGCATCAACGCGATATTGGTGGCGAAGTCGCCGTGGCTCTTGTCCTTGGTGCGGTCGATCTGCGCCGGGCGCTTGGCGTCGGCGGGCAGGCTGCCCTCGGCAATCAGGGAGTCCAGGGCGCTGTCGATCAGGGTAATTAGGCGTTCTTTCATGGCATTCTTTTGTGGAGGGCATCTGGGCCGTTCGATTGGGCGGCGATTGTACGGGAAAAGGCGAGATTACGCAGCACGCGCCCTGCTGCGGGCTGCATGTTGCGTTGTCACAACATATCAATCGGGTCCACATCCAGATGCCAGCGGCACTGGCGGGCGGCGGGCAGGGTGCGGGCCTGTTCCAGCAACAGGCTGATGGCCTGATGCAGTGGGGGGCGGCTGCTGCATTGCAGCAGCATCTGGGTGCGGTAGCGCCCGGCGCGTCTTTCCATGGGGGCGGGGACGGGGCCGAGCAGGTGAACACCGGGGGGCAGCGGGATGCCTGCCAGCTGCTGCAGAAACTCCATGGCGTTGGCCATGCTCATGGCTTCGCAGCGGAACAGGGCAAGGTGACCGAAAGGGGGCAGGCCGGCCATCTTCCGTTCCTCCAGCAAGGCGCTGGCCAGGGCCGGGTAGTCGCCGCTGGCGGCCAGTTGCAGGAGCGGGTGGTCCGGGTGGCGGGTTTGCAGCAGTACCCGGCCCTGGTCTTCCCGGCCGCTGCGCCCTGCCACTTGCAGCAGCAGTTGGGCGGCCTGTTCCGGGCCGCGAAAGTCGGCGCTGAGAAAGCCGGCGTCCATGTCCAGAATCACCACCAGAGACAGCTTCGGGAAGTGATGGCCCTTGGCCAGCATCTGGGTACCCACCATCACTACCGGGTTGCCCTGCTGGATGGTGGCCAGGTGGGCATCCAGGCTGCCCTTGCGGCGAGTGGCATCCCGGTCGATGCGGATCACCGGGACTTGTATCGACTGTTCCAGTAGTTCGGTGAGTTTTTCGGTGCCACTGCCGGCTTCATGGATGGCGCTGGAGCCGCATTCCGGGCAGCGCGATGGCACCCGCTGCTGATAGTCGCAGTGGTGGCAGCGCAGGCTGCCTTCGCTGCGGTGCCAGGTCAGGAAGCTGTCGCAACGGCGGCATTCCGCCTGCCAGCCGCAATCCTGGCAGAGGATCATGGGGGCGTAGCCGCGCCGGTTGATAAAGACCAGGGCCTGGTTGCCCTGCTCGACGCAGTGTTTTATCGCCTGCAGGGACTGGGGTAGCAGAGGTTGACCGGGAGCGGCCAGGGTGCCGTCGAGGATTTCGATGGGCGGGCGTCCCTGATCGGTGGCTCGTTGCGACAGTTTCAGCCACTGGAAGCGTTCCTCCCGGGCCAGTTGCAGGGTTTCCAAGGCCGGGGTGGCGCTGCCCAGCACCACCGGGATATCCAGTTGCTGGGCTCGCCAGGTGGCCAGGTCGCGGGCATGGAAGCGAAAGCCGTCCTGTTGTTTCAGGGAGGCGTCGTGGGCTTCGTCGACAATGATCAGGCCCGGGTCGGCCATTGGGGTAAAGATGGCAGAGCGGGTGCCGATGATGATGCGCGCCTTGCCATCCCGGGCCGCCAGCCAGTTGTCCAGCCGCTCCCGGTCAGTGAGCCCGGAGTGCAGGGTGACTACCGGCACCGCGAATCGCTGGCGGAAGCGCTGCACTGTCTGCGGTGTCAGGCCGATTTCCGGGATCAGCACCAGAACCTGTTTGCCGGCGGTCAGATGCGCGGTCATGGCCTGTAAGTAGACCTCGGTCTTGCCGCTGCCGGTGACGCCGTCGAGCAGGAAGGGGGAAAAGCCCCGGGCTTCTTGCAGGGCGTGGATGGCCTTGCGCTGTTCTGCATTGGCGGCCAGGGGGGGCTGGGCCAGAATGTCCTTGGGCGGTGCGTCATCGTCCATAGCCACCTGCTCCGCCCAGCCCTTGTCTCGCAGGCTGTTTAGGGCGGTTGAAGGAACCTCCAGGGCGGCGAGCATGGCGCTGCTCAACCCCTTGGGGTGATCACGCAAGGTGAGCAGGGCCTGGCGTTGGCGCGGCGCCCGACTGACCTGGTCGTCGCTGACATGGTGACCCCGTTCGGTAAGCTGCCAGCGTTTTTCCTGGCTTGCTTGGGCATCGTTGCCCTGACGCAGCAGGGCGGGCAGGGCATAATTGAGGACCTCGCCGAGGGGGTGGTGGTAATAGCGGGCGGCCCGTTCGCACAGCTGGTAGAGCTCTGCCGGCAGGACAGGGCTGTCGTCCAGCACCCGTTGGACGGCTTTGAGTTTGGGGTAATCGCTGTTGCCGTGACCGTGGACCAGGCCCACCAGGGTGCGACGACCGAAAGAGACTTGCACCCGGCAGCCGCGCGCAGGCGGGGTGTCGCCCGGGTACAGGTAGTCAAAGCAGCCTGTTAGCGGCACCGGCAGGGCAATTTGCAGGGTTTTCTTGGCTGACAAGGGCGTTCCTGAAGACTGCGGTGGCAAAGAGCCTTCAAATAGGCCCTCAGCGCTTGCGGATTGGGATCAAGCTGTTATGATTCGCCTTCTTTTTCCCAGACGCAAGCCGTGTGGTGCCTGTCGTAGAGCCAGGTAGCGACACATATTGGAGCTCAGCAATGAAACCAGAGATTCATCCCGAATACCAGGCAGCGACTTATACCTGCAGCTGCGGTAATGTTATTGAAAGCCATTCCACCCGCGGCGGTGCGATGGACCTGGACGTTTGTTCCGCTTGCCATCCTTTCTATACCGGCAAGCAGAAGCAAGCCGACAGCGGTGGCCAGATCGACAAGTTCAAGCAGCGTTTCGGCATGATGCGCAGCAAGAAGGACTAAACAGCGTTTTCACCGCAGTTTATGTAGCCTTTAAAAAGCACCCTGCGGGGTGCTTTTTGCTTTGAGATCTTGCGTACACAGTGTTTAGCCTGACAGTTTAGCCCGACTAGGGACCAGCGGAGACCAGCATGTCTGAGGATTTGAGAACGGCGGCCCTGGAATACCACGCCAAACCGCGGCCAGGGAAAATCAGCGTTGAGGTAACCAAGCCGGCGGCAACCAGCCGTGATCTGAGCCTGGCCTATAGTCCGGGTGTGGCGGAACCGGTGCGCGAGATCGCCCGGGAGCCGGAGCTGGCCTACCGCTTTACCGCCAAGGGCAATCTGGTCGCCGTGATCAGTGATGGCACCGCCATCCTGGGTCTGGGCAATCTGGGTGCGCTGGCGTCCAAGCCGGTGATGGAAGGTAAGGGGATTCTGTTCAAGCTGTTTGCCGGTATCGATGTGTTTGATATCGAAGTGGACGCGGAAGACTCCCAGGCCTTTATCGACACTGTGGTGCGTATCCATCGCACCTTTGGCGGTATCAACCTGGAAGATATCCGGGCGCCGGAGTGTTTCGAGATCGAGCGCATCCTTAAAGAGCAGTGCGATGTGCCGGTCTTCCACGATGATCAGCACGGCACCGCCATCGTGGTGGGTGCGGGTCTGATCAATGCGCTGGAAATCCAGAAAAAGCGTATCGAAGACATCAAGGTGGTCTGTGTGGGTGCCGGCGCCGCGGGCGTGGCATCGGTGCGGTTGCTGATCGAGATGGGCGCGCGCAAGGAAAATATCCTGGTGCTGGATCGCAAGGGCGTGATTCACAGCCGTCGCGATGATCTCAACCAGTACAAGGCGGCGCTGGCCAACGATACCGACAAGCGCACCCTGAACGATGCGGTGGAAGATGCGGACGTGTTTATCGGTGTGTCCGGCCCGGACATGCTGACGCCGGAAATGGTCAAGAAGATGGCGCCCCGGCCGATCATCTTTGCCCTGGCAAACCCGGATCCGGAAATTCGCCCGGAGGTGGCCAAGGCGGCGCGCCCGGATGCGATCGTGGCTACCGGGCGTTCCGATTTTCCCAACCAGGTGAACAATGTGCTGTGTTTCCCGTACATGTTCCGTGGTGCTCTGGACGTGCGCTCCACCTCGATCACCGAGGAAATGAAGATCGCTGCGGTGCACGCCATTGCCGAGCTGGTGCGTGAAGCGCCGCCTCAGGAAGTGCTGGACGCCTATGGCGGTGAGCCGCTGACCTTTGGTGCGGACTACATCATTCCCAAGCCCAATGATCCTCGTCTGCTGGGCCGTGTGTCCTCGGCGGTGGCTCGTGCGGCGGTGGATTGTGGTGTGGCTCGCAAGGGCTACCCCTCTCATTATCCGTTGAACTCACTGGATGAGATTTTTCCGGAGTTGTGATGGGGCGTGCTTGATGCGAAGCGCCTGACGCAAGACGAAAAAAACCGCCGAAAGGCGGTTTTTTTATGGGCCTGCCAGGCCTGATGCTTGACGCGAAAAAGCGGTCCTTACAGTGATCAGCGTCAGGCGTCAGGCGTCAGGCGTCAGGCGTCAGGCGTCAGGCGTCAGGCGTCAGGCGTCAGGCGTTAAAATATCTGTTCCGGTGCGCTGTTGCTGCCGCCGGGGCCGCGCTGGGGTTCCATTTCCGGCACCTGGTCCTCAATAAAGTACTCGCGGATGGCATTGGGGTTATCCGGGCGCGCCAGCAGGCCGCTGTCGGGATCGATCCGCACGGTGGCGATGCCGGAGGGTTGCTCCAGTTGACGTTCCGGAACCCCTTGCAGGGCCGGGCCCATGTAGTCGATCCAGATCGGCAGGGCTGCCTTGCCACCGTATTCGCCCCAGCCCAGGTTGGCCGGGTTGTCAAAGCCCACCCAGACGGTGGCCACCAGGTCTGGCGCATAGCCAGAGAACCAGGCATCCACCTGGTCGTTGGTGGTGCCGGTCTTGCCAGCCAGGTCATCACGGCCCAGGGCGCGGGCCTTGTTGCCGGTGCCAACCCGAATCACATCCTGGAGCATGGAATTCATCAGCCAGGCAATGCGTGGATCCAGTACCCGTGGGGCCATGACTGGTTCTGGCTGTATCGGTGTGATTGGCTTGTCGGCGTTGTCCCCGTCATCAGAGCCGGATTCTTCTGTTGATGCCAGCTCGGTGATCTCATCTTCCAGTTTCAGAGGTGGCAGGCAGGGGGGCTCGCAGAGAATGACGTCCGCTGCCTGCCAGAGGATGTCGCCATCCGCATTTTCAATGCGCTGAATGGCCCAGGGGGTAACCCGGTAGCCACCGTTCGCGAAGACGCTGTAGGCGTTGGCAATATCCATCGGGGTGACGCTGGCACTACCCAGTGCCAGGGACAGGTCTCGCTGAAAGCCGTCAGCGGGCAGGCCGAAGCGTTTCAGGGTGCCCATGGCCTGGCTGATGCCGATCTGACGCAGAATGCGAATGGAGACCAGGTTCAGGGAGCGATACAGGGCCTCGCGCATGCGGGTGGGGCCGTAGAACTTGCCGCTGGCACCAGTGGGGCGCCAGGCGGTTTCCAGCTTGTCGTCATCGAACACCACGGGCGCGTCATTGATGATGGAGGCAGGGGTGAAGCCGTTCTCCATGGCGGAGGTATAGATGAAGGGTTTGAATACGGAGCCGGCCTGGCGCTCACTTTGCACGGCCCGATTGAAGTTGGAAGCCGAAAAGCTGTAGCCACCCTGCATGGCGACCACGGCACCGGTGGCCGGGTCCAGTGAGACCAGGGCGGATTGCGCGACGGGCAACTGGGCCAGGCGCCAGCGGCGGTTATCGTCCGGGCCCACCGGGCGGACTCGGATGATGTCGCCCCGGGTCAGTACGTCGGCGGCTTTCTGAGGCTCTTCGCCGACATATTTGTTGTTGAGCTGGGGGCGGGCCCAGCGGATATCATCCCAGGCCAGTTGGGCGCGCTTGCCATCGCGGAACAGGATGTCTGCATCCTGGTCGCCAACGCGGGTGACGATGACCGGTTGCAGGGGGCCGATTCGTTGCTGGTCGCGGATCATCTTTACCCAGCGGGCGACTTTCGGGTCCAGCCCGGTAATGGTTTTCTCGATTTCCGCTTTTTCTGCCTGCGCAGGCAGTTCGCTCTCTTCTGTCGGTGGCTGTTCACTGTCAGACACGTTGATGGCCGGCAATGCCGGGGCTTCGCTGATGTCTCGCTGCGCTACCGGGCCGCGATAACCATGGCGTTCGTCGTAGCTGTGCAGGCCGGTTCGCAGTGCCTGTACCGCCGCGGCCTGGCGCTTGCTGTCGATGGTGGTGATGATGCGAATGCCGTCGGTAAAAATATCCTGTTCCACCAGTTTGGCCGCCTGCAGGCGGACCATTTCGCCCACGTAGGCGGCATCTACCTCGGGGCGGGCAGCATGGAAACGGGCACTGACCGGTTCCGCCTGGGCTGCCTTGCGCGCCTCAGGGGTGAGGGCGCCGGTTTCTTCCATTCGAAACAGGATCCAGTTGCGTCGCACTCTCGCCCGTTCCGGATTGGTGATCGGGTTATAGGCGGAAGGGGCCTTGGGCAGGCCGGCGATCATGGCCTGCTGGGCGATATCGAGCTCCCCCACAGATTTGCCGTAGTAGACCTGGGCGGCGGCTTCGGCCCCGTAGGCCCGGTGGCCCAGATAGATCTTGTTCAGGTAAAGCTCGAGAATCTCTTGCTTGCTGAGTACCCGCTCGATCTGGATGGCCAGGACAATCTCGTTGAATTTGCGCAGAAAGCGCTGGTCCCGGCTGAGGAAGAAGTTGCGCGCGACCTGCATGGTGATGGTGGAGCCGCCGGAGCGGATTTCCCGGTAGCGGGCCAGTTCCACGGCGGCCCGTACCAGGCCTTTCAGATCAACGCCGTTGTGCCTGAAGAAGCGCTCATCTTCAGCAGCCAGTACTGCCTGGACCAGGGTTTCCGGCAATTCCTCGTAGGAGACCGGTTGTCGGCGTTTTTCCCCATATTCAGCAATAAGTTTTATATCATTGCTGTAAATGCGCAGGGGAATCTGGTATTCCACCTCGCGGATCTGACTGGCGGGGGGCAGTTGCGGGGCCAGATACAAATAGCTGGCGGCCAGAATGGATAGCCCGCCACCGGCGCCGGCAATCAGGAGAAGGAGCAGGTATCGGGTCCAGGAGGGTAAGCGCATGTTTTCGACAACTACTGGCTGGTATCGGTAGAAAGGCCTAGCGGGCCCGTGAAGTGGGTCATTATATGGTGGAAAGGTTGTTGTGATCTAATATCTGTTCTGCTATTACTACACCTAAAGTGATTCGACATAAAAAACGTGTAAGTGTATCTTTATCAAGAAAAAACACTTTAATAATAACCAGACGGGACGACAACAGTGCTGCCTTTCCTCAGAAAAAAGGCCCAGACACTACTGGGGATCGACATCAGCTCCACGGCGGTGAAGCTGCTCGAGCTGTCGAAATCGGGGAACCGCTACAAGGTCGAAAGCTATGGGGTTGAGCCCCTGCCGGCCAACGCGGTTGTCGAAAAAAACATCAGTGACGTGGAGGGCGTCGGGGATGCTATTGCCCGTCTGGTCAGCCGCGCCCGTCCCGGGGTGAAAACCGCCGCGGTGGCAGTGTCCGGCTCCGCCGTGATCACCAAGCTGATTGAAATGGATGCCTCTCTCAGTGAAGACGAGATGGAAAGTCAGCTGAAAGTGGAGGCGGATCAGTATATCCCTTTCCCGCTGGATGAAGTCCGTATGGACTTCCAGGTCATGGGGCCAGTTGAAGGTAACGACGAGCGCGTGGAAGTGCTTGTGGCGGCCTCGCGCACAGAAAACGTGGAAATGCGCACCGACGCTCTGGAGATTGGTGGCTTGCAGGCCAAGGCGGTGGATGTGGAGGCCTACGCCATGGAACGGGCCTTCCAGCTGGTGCTGCCGGGTCTGCCTAACGCCGAGGAGCTGGAGACCGTGGCGGTCTTCGATATCGGTGCCACCATGACCACTCTGAACGTTTTCCACCAGGGGCGCAGCGTCTATACCCGTGAGCAGTTGTTTGGTGGCAAGCAGCTGACCGAAGAAATTCAGCGGCGTTACGGCATTTCCATGGAAGAAGCCGGTCTGGCCAAGAAAACCGGTGAGCTGCCCGATGATTATGAGGCGGAAGTCCTTCAGCCGTTCAAGGATGCTGTCGTTCAGCAAGTCAATCGCTCTCTGCAATTTTTCTACGGCTCCACCCAGTTCAATGAGGTGGACTATATCCTGCTGGCCGGGGGGTCGGCTTCTATCCAGGATCTGGCAGAGCTGATTCAGGAGAAGGTGGGTGCCAGCTGTTCCGTGGCAAACCCATTCAGTGATATGGCACTGGCAAACAAGGTGGGAGCATCTGCCATTGCCAATGATGCGCCGGCACTGATGATCGCCTGCGGCTTGGCATTGAGGAGCTTTGACCAATGACAACAACAATTAACCTGTTGCCTTGGCGGGAAGAGCGCCGCAAGCGCCAGCAACAGGAGTTTATCGTTCTTCTTGTGATGGCCGCGATCCTTGGTGCGGTGCTTTTTTTGGGCTGGAAAAGTGTGGTCGATCAGCAGATCGCTGATCAGCGTGCAAGGAACAGCCATATTGAGAGCAAGGCTTCGGAGCTTGATGAAAAAATCAAGGAAATAAACGAGCTGAAAACTCGTCGCGACGAGTTGGTGGCAAGAATGGAGGTGATCCAGAGCTTGCAGGGCAACAGACCAACGATCGTGTATGTGTTTGACCAGCTGGTCAGAACATTGCCAGACGGTGTGTATTACTCAAAAGTAACCAGAAAAGGCGATGTCTACACAATTAATGGCATTGCTGAATCCAACAATCGCATTTCCCGCCTGATGCGTAATTTTGATCAGTCTCAGTGGTTTAAAGAAGCAACGCTGCAGAATGTGACGGCTTTGGAAGATGGTTCACAAGCTAACAGCTTCACTCTCAACGTGAAGCAGTCATCGCCTACCAGCAAAAATGAGGAAGAAGAAAAATGAAAGCCTCTGAGCTGAAAAATATGGATTTGCGCGAGCTGATTGATCAGGTCAACAGCCTTGATTTCGAAAATGTTGGTGGCTGGCCTCCTCCCGTAAAAGTCGGGGCAGGTATTCTGGTCTTGGTATTGGTGCTGCTGCTTGGTTATTTTTTGGTGATTCAGGATTTGAACGTTACCCTGGAACAGCAAAAAAGAGAGGAGGTCTCGCTTCTCAAGAGTTATGAAAAGAAAGCTTTTGAAGCTCACAATCTTGATCAATTCCGGGCTCAGCTTGCCGAAATGGAGCAGACCTTCGGTGCCCTCCTGAAACAACTTCCTAAAGATACTGAGGTTCCAGGCTTGCTTGAGGATATTACTCATACTGGGCTTGGCAGTGGTTTGGAGTTCGAGGAAATTGCGCTCAAGAGCGAGTTGGAAAAGGAGTTTTACGCCGAGTTGCCAATTGATATCAAGGTGGTTGGTGATTATCACGGCTTTGGGTCGTTTGTGTCCGGTGTGGCGGCCTTGCCGAGGATCGTTACGCTTCATGACTTTGTTATTGCCTGGCCCCAAGATAATGAAAAAGAGTTGAAAGCGTTGGGCCTGCTGAAAATGGACATCACTGCAAAGACCTATCGTTACTCAAGTCAGGGCGATGTTTCTCCGAATAATAAACCGGCCGCTGGTCGCAAATAGGGAGGGCAGATGATGTCTTGTAACAGGTATGCTGCGATTCCTCTTGTTGCGGTCTTTGTGTTCGGGCTTGCCGGCTGTGGCTCTGGTGCCAATCTGGGTGAACTGGATGCGCGGCTGCAAGAAATCAAGGCGCGGCCCAGGGGGCGTATTGAGCCGCCGCCGGAATTCAAACCGATTGCCACCTATGCCTATGCGGGGCACCAGCTCCGCTCGCCGTTTGTTGCTCCCATGGAGCAGGAATTGATTGCGGTAACCGATGGAAGAAAAGTCGAGCCGGATATCGGTCGCCCCAAGGAATATCTTGAGCGTTTCCCGCTGGATTCACTGAAAATGGTGGGGACAATTAGTCGGCCGGGCGGGTCGCTTGAGGCCTTGATATCTGACCCTTCCGGAGCGGTGACACGGGTTCAGCCCGGTAGCTATATGGGGAAAAATTTTGGTCGCGTCAAAGATGTGACGGAAGTGAAAGTGAGTCTTGTGGAAATTGTGCCAGACGGACGTGACGGTTGGGTTGAGCGGTCCAGTAACGTCACTATTTCCGAATAACAGTCGCTGGGGATCCAGTTATGAATATTGCAACACAGACAACAAAAAAGAATGCTTCCCGGCGCTTTTCGGGGTTATTGCTAAGTGGGCTCCTGTCTCTGTCTGCTTCCTTTGCTGGTGCAGATACCTTGACGTCTATCGAGGCCAATTCGTTGTCCGGCGATAGTATGGAAGTGCGTCTTAACTTTGAGGGCGGCGTTCCGGAAGCCAAGGGTTACAGTATAGAAAAGCCTGCCAGAATTGCTCTGGATCTTATTGGTGCTGATAGTGATGTCGCTGGTAAGCAGCAAAACCTCGGAACGGGAAATACGAGAAGTGTCACCATCGTTGAGGCGAAAGATCGTACTCGTCTGATCTTCAATCTTGACTCTCTGACGGGTTACTCCACCAAGGTGGATGGCAATAGTCTGGTCGTGATGCTAGGTAATGATCAGCGTAGCCAAACCGCTCAAGATGAGAGCAAGGCTGGCGGTGATGCAACCGTAAAAAGCATTGATTTTCGCCGTGGAGATGCTGGTGAGGGCCGAATTGTTATTGGTTTATCAAAAGCCTCTATCCCTGTTGATGTACAGGAAGAGGGCGGCAAAATCGTGGCCAAGTTTGTCGGTGCCGGTATTTCCAATGACTTGATCAGAAAGCTGGACGTGACTGATTTTGCGACGCCGGTAAAAATCGTGGATACCCGCTCCAGCGATGACAGTACCGTGGTGGTGATAGAGTCGACAGGAACCTGGGAGTATCTGGCCTATCAGGCGGACAACGAGTTCAGCATTAATGTGAAGCCGGTGACCCGAGCAGAAGCGGAGCGGCAGAAGAAAGATGCATTTGAATACACCGGTGAAAAATTATCTCTGAATTTCCAGGATATTGAGGTGCGTTCGGTGCTTCAGCTGATTGCAGATTTCACCGGTCTGAACTTGGTTGCCTCGGATACAGTAGATGGCCGCATTACTCTGCGTCTGCAGAATGTGCCCTGGGATCAGGCACTGGAGCTGATTCTCAAGACCAAAGGTCTGGATAAGCGCCAAGTGGGTAACGTGTTACTGGTTGCTCCTGCTGATGAGATTGCCGCTCGAGAGCAGCTCGAGCTGGAAAGTCAGAAAAAAATTGAAGCGTTGGCGCCGCTTCGAACCGAATACATCAGCATTAATTATGCCAACGCATCCGATATGAAGAGCCTGATCAGTAATGCTGGCGGCAAGGGTGAGGCACTGGTTTCCAATCGCGGGTCTGTAGTCGTTGACCAGAGAACAAACACCCTCATCATCCAGGATACCCAGGCCAAACTCGCAGAAATTCGCGGGCTGATTGATACGCTTGATGTGCCTGTCAGACAGGTCTTGATTGAAGCGCGGGTCGTTGTTGCCAGCAATAATGTTGCAGATGAATTTGGTGTTCGCTGGGGCGGGTTGGGCTTTGACGGCGAGGGAATGCTGAGAGATAAGCGGACCTTTGGTGTGTCTGGTCGCCTTCAGTCTTTGCGGAATCTTCACCAGTCGAATATTGATTCAACCGTTTTTCAGGCGACGCCTGCAATCGATCCTGATGATGTGGATTTCGGGCCGGACGATTTCGAGTTTGAAGATCTTGAGAATGGCGATGACCTGATCGTTGATCTGGGCGTGGATTCTGCAGATGCCTCACGTTTTGCCGTCGGCTTTACGTCTCTGGCTTCAGGCCTGATTGAATTGGAGCTGTCTGCCCTGGAGGCAGAGGGGCATGGCGAGCTGGTTGCCACTCCCAAGGTGTTAACTGCCGATCAGCAGCCGGCAATCATTGCTTCCGGGCAGCAAGTGCCTTTTGAAATTGCCACTGCTTCCGGTGCTACGGCGATCCAGTTTATTGATGCAGAATTGAGCCTGGAGGTGACGCCTCATATCACCCCGGATGGCAATATTATTATGGAACTGAAGGTCAATAATGATTCCTTTGACCCCGCCGGGACCACAGCAATCAATACCAATCGTGTTGAGACTTCTGTGTTGGTGAACGATGGCGAAACGGTAGTGCTTGGTGGTATCTTCCAGCAGGAGAAGATCAATTCAGTGACAAAGACCCCTTTCCTGGGGGATTTGCCGTGGATTGGCAATCTGTTCAAGAAGACCGTCAAGCGTGATAACAAGCAGGAGCTGCTGATCTTCATTACGCCACGGTTGATGAAGGATGCTTTGGCGAATCGGTGACCAAGACGACTAACCCCTCCCTGATACTGGTCGGACCCATGGGTGCTGGAAAAAGCACCCTGGGCCGCCACCTTTCCCAGATACTGGATTATCCCTTCTTCGATTCTGACCGGGTTATTGAGGAAAAGACGGGGGCAGATATCCCGTGGATCTTCGATATGGAAGGCGAGGCCGGTTTTCGCCGTCGTGAGCAGGAGGCGATTGACGAGCTCACCCGCCAGGACGGTATCGTGTTGGCCACCGGTGGTGGTGTCGTGGTGACGCCCGAGAATCGGGATATGCTTCATGAGCGCGGCTGCGTGGTCTACCTGTGGACCCCTGTCGATGTTCAGCTTGCTCGTACCCGCAATGACAAGAATCGCCCTCTGCTGCAAACGCCTGACCCGCGCGCCAAGCTGGAGGCGCTGTTTGCCGAGCGGGACCCCCTCTACAGGCAAGTGTCTCATCACGTGGTGTCCACGGCGTCAGGAAACCTGAAAAAGGTGGCGGATGACGTGCTGGCTTGTTTGGTGTCTCACCGGCAAGGATAATGTGGCTGTGAGAGGCGGTGTTCGCATCGCAACTGGATGGTGGTGGCATGGTTTTGGTGGTGCCTCGTCCTTGTCTGCAAGAATTACCCGATCCCCCTCTTGCCCTTGCATAGATCCAAATGTCTGTCGGAGACCCAATGCGAACACTTCAGGTGGCCTTGGCCGAGCGTAGTTACCCGATTCATATCGGTGCCGGCTTGCTCGACACCTTTCCCCTTGCCGAGCAGGTGCGCGGCAATCAGGTAATGATCATTACCAACGAGACCATTGCCCCTCTGTATCTGGAGCGTCTGACCCGTCATTTCACCGCATCGCAGTGCGATACTCTGGTCCTGCCAGACGGGGAAAAATTCAAGACACTGGAAACACTGGAAAGTATTTTTGATGCCCTGATGGCCAAGCGCCATTCGCGAACTACCACCTTGATTGCCCTGGGTGGTGGTGTGATCGGCGATATGGTCGGTTTCGCGGCGGCCTGTTATCAGCGAGGGGTGGACTTCATCCAGGTGCCTACCACTTTGCTGGCCCAGGTGGATTCTTCCGTGGGCGGCAAGACCGCCGTCAATCACCCCCGTGGAAAGAACATGATCGGCGCGTTCCACCAGCCGCGGCTGGTGCTGATAGACACAGATGTGCTGACTACCCTGCCGCAACGTGAGCTGGCGGCAGGCTATGCGGAAGTCATCAAGTATGGCCTGATTCGCGATCCGGATTTTTACCATTGGCTGGAAACCAACAACGACAAGCTGTTGTCCAGAGACACTGAGGCATTATCCGAGGCCATCTATCGCAGTTGTGAGAACAAGGCGCAGGTGGTGGCCGATGACGAAACCGAACAGGGTAACCGTGCCCTGCTTAATCTGGGCCACACCTTCGGCCATGCGATAGAAACGGCCACGGGCTATAGTCAGTGGCTGCATGGTGAAGCGGTAGCGGCCGGCATGCTAATGGCGGTGCATATGTCGGTCAGGCTCGGCTGGGTCGATGCGGCGCTGGAGCCCGGCCTTGCAGGTGTGTTGGCCCAGTGGCAGCTGCCGGTCACTATTCCTCCGGGGATGACCCCGGATCAGTTTATGGACCTGATGGCACTGGACAAGAAAGTGCAGAATGGTCAGCTTCGCCTTGTCTTGCTGCGGCAGCTGGGTGAGGCTGTGGTCACAGCAGACTATGATGCAGTGGCATTACGGCAGACGCTGGAGGCTTTTTGTGGAACATGATGATGATCGTTTTTTCAGTGGTGCATCCCGGGGCGATTATCTCGATGCGCTGACTGCCCATGCTGGTCTGGGTTCCGTGGTGGCGCTGGAGGGGGACAGTGGTAGCGGCGTGTCTACCTTGCTTGGCCACACGGTGATGGCGCTGCTTGGCGATATGGAGATCGTCCGGATTGATGGTGCAGCAGAGCACAATGCCAACGTAGTCGTTGAGTCCCTGTTGCGACACTTCGATATTGACCGCGCTGCATTGCCTGACAAGCTTCGGGAAACCCTGACCGACGGTCGGATCCTGGTGGTAGTGGATAACAGCGAAGATCTGCTGGATGAGGCGATTGCGACCATGGCCGCCCTGAAGCAGAAACTGGGTGCCCGCCTGGGGTATCTGTTCGGTGGCTTGCCCGGCACGGTGGAGAAACTGAAGGGGGCAGATCTGGCCCTGGACGATGTGCTCGATCTTCCATCGCTGGTTGCCGATGATATTCAGGATTTTGCCTGGTTTGTGTTGGGTTTTGAGTTGGATGAGGCTCAGGCGGAGCGTCTGCGTCATGACAGTGACGGCAATATTGCCCGGCTTATCGAGCTGCTGCGCAGCGGTGATATTGGCGCCCCGATGATGATGTCCGCGGCTCCTGAAGAGGAAGATGACGCCGAGCCTGCCGCCGTATTCGCATCTCGCCCGGTGGATGAGGATTCGCAGGAAGCATTTCATCTCTCCGCGTCGGCGGTTGATGAGGAGGAGGCTGAGAGTCCTGGTGAGGCGGCTGAGTACCATGAGGATGATGACCAGGAGCGGCGTGCCGCAGTGACCCCGCCATGGCGCCACGTGGCAGCGGTGGTTGGCCTGCTGGTCGTGGTGGCCATTATCTGGTCGGTTTTCTCTGGCGGCAGCGATGGCGGCTCCGGGCAGGGAGAGTCACGGCAGCTTGCCCTTCCGGTTCCGGAGCAATCCGGTGCTGAAGAGGGTGCTGGCGAAGCTCAGGAGCCTGAGACTCGCCCGCTGGCGTCATCCATGGAGCCGGTGGCCAGACTGGAAGACCTTTCCGATCGCCGGGCCGCCGAGCCTGATCAGAAGACCGATAGCGATGCTGACAGTGTGACTCTGACGCCGGTAACGGATCCGGTCATGCAGTCCGCGCCTGCCCGTCAGGAGCAGGAGGTCCGTGTGGCGCAGGAGCCTGCGCAGGCGGCGGCACCGGAACCGAAACAGGAAGCGCCGGCCGAGTCTGATGCAGTGCCTGCCAGCGACCCCGCTCTGAGCGGCCTGGATGCTGAGTTGGGCTACCAGCAGGAAGACTGGCTGGCAACCCTGGATGATAATCGCTGGTTCCTGCAAATTACCGTTACCAGCCAGGAGGCCAGTGCTCGCGGGGTCCTGGATCAGCTGGAGCGCAGGGGAGCCTATTATCGCGCCGAGCGTAACGGAAAAGCGGTCTATCTGGTGCTCTCCGGGGACTATTCCAGCCGTCAGGCGGCACTGGACGCAAAGTCGACGTTGCCTGCAAAGTTGCGCTCTGCCGGCCCTTTTCCCCGCAATATGGCCGACATTCGCGACGAACTTTAAAAACGAAAAGACCCCTTGGGTGACTGTTCAATTTGTCGCCCAAGGGCGCAATGTGTAGAATGCATATCCCTTTTTTGCCGTCACCACTATCCTGACGCCATTCGCCTTCTGTAAGTCTCTGAATTTCAAGAGGAAAGGTTTTGATGCAGCAGAACTCAACGCTGGTGCGAGGGCTCACTGAGCCCGGAGAATTCCGGGACAACTGTGGTTTTGGTCTGATTGCCCATATGGAGGGCAACGCCAGCCACGAGCTTTTGCAAACGGCCATCGAAGCACTGACATGTATGACTCACCGGGGCGGCATTAATGCCGATGGAAAAACCGGTGATGGCTGCGGTCTGTTGCTCAAGAAACCCGATTCTTTCTTCCGCAAGGTTGCGGAAGCTCAATCCATTAGTCTGCCGGACAACTACGGCGTGGGGATGATCTTTACCCACCCGGATGCCGACCAGGCCGAACAGCAGAAAGCCGCCATCAATACGGCCCTGGAAGCGCAGGACGTGCAGGTGCTGGGCTGGCGTGAAGTGCCCACCGACGACGCCTGTCTCGGTGATCTGGCCCGTGCCTCTCTGCCCGGCTTCTGGCAGGTGCTGGTGGCAGCTGACGGCAATACCGAGCAGGAGCTTAACCGCCGCCTGTTCTTTGCCCGTCGTCATGCGGAGAAGGCGCTGGAGAGCGATGGCTATTTCTACGTCTGCTCCCTGTCTGCTTCGGTGATTTCCTACAAGGGTCTGATGATGCCGGTGGACCTGCCGGCGTTCTTCCCGGACCTGGGTGACAGTGCCATGGAAACCGCCATTGTGGTGTTCCATCAGCGCTTCTCTACCAATACCTCGCCGCAGTGGCCGCTGGCCCAGCCGTTCCGGTATCTGGCTCACAACGGGGAAATCAATACTGTACAGGGCAACCGTAACTGGGCGCTGGCTCGAGAAAACAAGTTCGAAAATGAACTGTTGCCCGGTCTGGAAGAGTTGAGCCCGCTGGTTAACCGCACCGGCTCCGACTCTTCCAGCATGGATAACATGCTGGAAGTGCTGCTGGCTGGCGGCATGGATCTGTTCCGCGCCGTGCGCATGATGATCCCGCCGGCCTGGCAGAACGTGGAAACCATGGATTCCGATCTGCGGGCCTTCTACGAATATAACTCCATGCACATGGAGCCCTGGGATGGTCCTGCCGGTCTGGTAATGACCGACGGCCGTTACGCGGTTTGTATGCTTGACCGTAACGGTCTGCGTCCGGCCCGCTGGGTCGTGACCAAGAACGGCTTTATTACCCTGGCCTCGGAAATCGGCGTGTATGGTTACAAGCCGGAAGACGTGGTCGCCAAGGGTCGTGTCGGGCCGGGCCAGATCCTGGCCATTGATACCGAAACCGGTGAAGTGCTGCACACCAAGGACATCGATAATCGTCTCAAGGTGCGTCATCCCTACCGGGACTGGCTGAAAGGCAACGCCCTGCGCATCGAGGCGGATTACGACCACGAAGTGGAGCGTACCGACGAGGTGGATCAGCAGGATCTGCTCAGCTACCAGAAGTTTTTCCAGATCAGCTTTGAAGAGCGCGATCAGGTGCTGCGTCCGCTGGCAGAATCCGGCCAGGAAGCCACCGGATCCATGGGCGATGACACGCCCATGGCGGTGCTGTCCCGTCGCGAGCGCTCCCTGTACGACTATTTCCGCCAACAGTTTGCTCAGGTGACTAACCCGCCCATCGATCCGCTGCGCGAAGCGATCGTGATGAGCCTGGAAACCTGTGTGGGTGCCGAGCGGAATGTGTTCGAGGAAACGGCGGATCATGCCGACCGGGCGATTCTGTCTACCCCGGTGTTGTCCCATTCCAAATTCACCAACCTGATGAAGATTGATCGTCCCGGGTACGATGTGGCCAAGTTGAGCCTGCATTACGACCCGCAGATCGGCCTGCGTCAGGCGGTGGAAAACCTTTGCGAGCAGGCCGTTCAGGCTGTGCGCGATGGCAAGGTGATTCTGGTGCTTACCGACCACGGTATTGCCCAGGATCAGTTGACCATCCACGCCCTGATGGCCACCGGCGCGGTGCATCATTACCTGACCGAGAAAGGTCTGCGTTCCGATGCCAACATCATTGTGGAAACCGCCACCGCGCGGGATTCCCATCACTTCGCAGTGCTGTTCGGTTTCGGCGCCACCGCCGTTTATCCCTACCTGGCCTACGATGTGATCTCCGATATGGTGCGCTCCGGCGAACTGCTGGGCGATGCGGTAGAGCTGCAGAAGAACTTCCGCAAGGGTATCAACAAGGGCCTGATGAAGATCCTTTCCAAGATGGGGATCTCCACCATTACGTCTTACCGCGGTGCCCAGCTGTTTGAAGCAGTGGGCGTTGCCAGTGACGTGGTGGATCTGTGTTTCCGCGGTGTGCCCAGCCGGATCCAGGGTGCCAGCTTCGAAGATTTCGAAGCGGACCAGAAGAGCCTGGCCAAGGATGCCTGGAAGCAGCGCAAGCCCATCGATGCCGGCGGTATTCTCAAGTACATCCATGGCAAGGAATATCACGCCTTCAACCCGGACGTGATCTACGCCCTGCACCGGGCTACCCAGGACAGTGACTACGACGCCTACAAAGAGTATGCCGAGCTGGTCAACAAGCGCCCGGTGGCTACCCTGCGCGATCTCTTTGCCCTGCGCGATGATGTGCAAGCCATTGATGTTGAGCAGGTGGAGCCGCTGGAAAATATCCTGCTGCGCTTTGACTCTGCGGGTATGTCCCTCGGCGCCCTGAGCCCGGAGGCCCACGAGGCCATCGCTACGGCCATGAACCGTCTGGGCGGTCGCTCCAACTCCGGTGAGGGTGGTGAAGATCCGGCCCGTTACGGCACCGAGCGTGTCTCCAAGATCAAGCAGATCGCTTCCGGTCGTTTCGGCGTGACCCCGCATTATCTGGTCAATGCCGAGGTGCTGCAGATCAAGGTGGCCCAGGGCGCCAAGCCCGGCGAGGGCGGTCAGCTGCCCGGTGGCAAGGTGAATGCGCTGATCGCGCGTCTGCGTCACTCCGTGCCCGGCGTGACCCTGATTTCGCCGCCACCGCACCACGATATCTATTCCATTGAGGATCTGGCCCAGCTGATCTTCGACCTCAAGCAGGTCAACCCGGACGCCCAGGTGTCCGTGAAGCTGGTGTCCGAGCCCGGTGTGGGTACCGTGGCTTCCGGTGTGGCCAAGGCCTACGCGGACCTGATCACCATTTCCGGTTACGACGGCGGTACTGCGGCCAGCCCGCTGACCTCCATCCGTTATGCCGGCTCCCCCTGGGAGCTGGGCCTGGCGGAAGCCCATCAGGCGCTGCGCGGTAACGATCTGCGCGACAAGATCCGTCTGCAGACCGATGGCGGTCTGAAGACCGGCCTGGACGTGATCAAGGCCGCTATCCTGGGTGCCGAGTCCTTCGGTTTCGGTACCGTGCCGATGATCGTGCTGGGTTGTAAGTACCTGCGTATCTGTCACCTGAACAACTGCGCTACCGGCGTGGCGACCCAGCGTGAAGACCTGCGCAAGGAACACTTTATCGGTGCGCCGGAACTGCTGATCAACTACTTCACCTTTGTGGCCAAGGAAGTTCGTGAGTTGCTGGCGCTGTTGGGCGTGAAGAGCATTCCCGAGCTGATCGGCCGCACCGACTTGCTGAAAGTGCTGGAAGGCGAAACCGTGCGTCAGGGCAAGCTGGATCTGACGCCGATCCTGCGCAATGATCTGGTGCCGGCTGACAAGCCTACCCACTGCCAGGTCAGCCGCAATGAGCCGTTCGACAAGGCGGTGCTGAACCAGAAAATGGTTGAGGACATGCTGACGGCCATCGACAGCAAGTCCGGCGGCTCCTTCCACTACGAGATCACCAACTGTGATCGCTCCGTGGGGGCCCGGGTGTCCGGCGAAATCGCCAAGCGTCACGGCAACCTGGATATGGAAACCGCGCCGATCAAGGTGCGCTTCACCGGTACCGCCGGGCAAAGTTTCGGTGTGTTCAACGCCGGTGGCCTGCACATGTACATCGAAGGTGATGCCAACGATTACGTGGGCAAGGGCATGGCCGGTGGCAAGCTGGTGATTCGTCCGCCCAATGGCAGCCCGTTCAAGAGCCAGGAAACGGCCATTATCGGTAACACCTGCCTGTACGGTGCTACCGGCGGCAAGTTGATGGCTGCGGGTACCGCTGGCGAGCGCTTCGGGGTACGTAACTCCGGCGCCCACGCCGTGGTGGAAGGCGCTGGCGATCACTGCTGTGAATACATGACTGGCGGTTCCATCACCGTGCTGGGTCGCACCGGGCACAACTTCGGTGCCGGCATGACTGGTGGTTTCGCCTTTGTACTGGACGAAGACAACGACTTCTTCGACCGCATCAACCCGGAACTGATCGAATTGCATCGCATCAGTTCCGAAGCTACCGAGTCTCACCGCAGCCACCTGCGTGGCGTGATCTCCGATTACGTGCAAGAGACCGGCAGCGAATGGGGCCAGTACATTCTGGATAACTTTGATGCCATGAGCCGCAAGTTCTGGCTGGTTAAGCCCAAGGCTGCAAGCCTGGAAAACCTGCTCAAGAGCACGCGTGCCAATCCGGCATAACGGGGGAGACCATGGCTGAACGTTTGAGCAATAACTTCCAGTTTCTCGACGTGCCCCGGCACGATCCGAAGAAAAAGGACATTGACGACCGCAAGCACAAGTACGAGGAAATCTACCACCCGTACGACACTCGGGAAGTGGAGCATCAGGCGCACCGTTGCCTGCACTGCGGCAACCCGTACTGTGAATGGAAGTGCCCGGTCCACAACTACATCCCCAACTGGTTGAAGCTGATCAGTGAAGGCAACCTGATGGAAGCGGTGGAGCTGAGTCACCAGACCAACTCCCTGCCGGAAGTCTGTGGCCGCGTGTGCCCGCAGGATCGCCTCTGTGAAGGGGCCTGTACCCTGAATGACGGCTTTGGTGCGGTCACCATCGGTGCCACCGAGAAATACATCACCGACACCGCCCTGGCCATGGGCTGGCGTCCGGACATGTCCAAGGTGGTGTGGACCGACAAGAAGGTTGCCGTGATTGGTGCCGGCCCTGCGGGTATCGGCTGTGCCGACGTGCTGGTACGCAGCGGTGTGAAGCCGGTGGTATTCGACCGTTACGAGGAAATCGGCGGTCTGCTCACCTTCGGCATTCCCGAGTTCAAGCTGGAAAAGCCGGTCATGGCCAAGCGCCGTGAAGTGTTTGAAGGCATGGGCGTGGAATTCCGTCTGGGCGTGGAAGTGGGCAAGGACATCACCATTGATGAACTGCTGGCCGACTACGATGCCGTCTTCATGGGCATGGGCACTTACACCTACATGAAGGGTGGGTTCCCCGGTGAAGACCTGGATGGTGTGCACGAAGCGTTGCCGTTCCTGGTGGCCAATGCCAATCGCAACCTGGGTTTCGAAAAAGACCCGGCTGACTTCATCGACATGAAGGGCAAGCGTGTTGTGGTGCTGGGTGGTGGTGACACCGCCATGGATTGTAACCGCACCTCCATTCGCCAGCAGGCGGGCAGCGTGGTCTGCGCCTACCGTCGTGACGAAGAGAACATGCCCGGTTCCCGCAAGGAAGTGGCCAACGCCAAGGAAGAAGGCGTGCAGTTCCTGTTCAACCGTCAGCCCATCGAAGTGGTGGGGGAAGACGGCAAGGTCACCGGCGTGAAAGTGGTGGAAACCAAGTTGGGTGAGGCGGACAACAACGGTCGTCGTCGTCCCGAGCCGATTCCGGGCAGCGAGGAAATTCTGCCGGCGGATGCGGTCATCGTGGCCTTCGGTTTCCGTCCCAGCCCGGCGGACTGGTTCGAGCCCAAGAATGTGACGACTGACGATTCCGGCCGTGTTCAGGCTGTTGAAGAACAGGAATTCCCATTCCAGACCAGCAACGAGAAGATCTTTGCTGGCGGCGATATGGTGCGCGGCTCCGACCTGGTGGTGACCGCCATCTGGGAAGGGCGTGAAGCGGCCAAGGGCATTCTTGATTATCTGGATGTGTAAGAAAGCCGAAAGTGTGACACGGAGGGCCCGCAATGCGGGCCCTTTTGTTATGCGCACAACGGGCTGAATAGGGTAAAGTTGCCGGCTATTGCCGATTGTTTCAGGGCGCCGTTCACAGATCTGCGGCGTCAGACCCAAAGGATCACTCATGACCTTCGCTCCTCTACAAAACGACCGTTTTCTTCGTGCCCTCAACCGTGAGCCTGTGGATCAGACACCGGTGTGGATGATGCGCCAGGCCGGTCGTTATTTGCCGGAATACCGTGCCAGCCGTGAGCATGCTGGCTCGTTCATGGACCTTTGCCGGAATGCGGATCTGGCTTGCGAGGTCACCCTGCAGCCGCTGGAACGTTACCCGCTGGATGCAGCCATCCTGTTCTCCGATATCCTCACCATTCCTGATGCCATGGGCCTGGGGCTGTATTTCGAGACCGGGGAAGGGCCGAAATTTAGCAAGGTGGTGCGCACCGAAGCAGACGTGGCAGCGCTGCCGATTCCCGATGCGGAAAGCGATCTGGGTTATGTGATGAAGGCGGTCAGCACCATTCGTGGGGCTCTCAATGGCCGGGTTCCCCTGATCGGCTTTTCCGGCAGCCCGTGGACCCTGGCCACCTACATGGTTGAGGGCGGCTCCAGCAAGGACTTCCGTCATCTCAAGGCCATGGTCTACAGCCAGCCAGAGTTGGCTCATGCCCTGCTGGATAAATTGGCGCAATCGGTCACCTCGTATCTGAACGCCCAGATTCGCCATGGTGCCCAGGTGGTGCAGATCTTTGATACCTGGGGTGGCGCTCTGTCCGCCGAGGCCTACCAGCAGTTTTCCCTGAAATACATGCAGAAAATCGTCGATGGCCTGATTCGCGACCACGAAGGCCGCAAGGTGCCGGTGATCCTGTTCACCAAGAATGGTGGCCTGTGGCTGGAGTCCATGGCCGCTTCCGGTTGTGACGCCCTGGGGCTCGACTGGACCATCAATATTGGCGAGGCTCGCCGGCGTGTGGGCAACAAGGTTGCCCTGCAGGGCAACATGGACCCGGCGGTGTTGTATGCGTCTGCGGATGCCATCCGTGCGGAAGTGAAACGCATCCTGACGGACTTCGGCGATCACCCCGGCCATATTTTCAACCTCGGGCACGGCATCACGCCGCAGGTGGACCCGGCCCATGCGGGTGTCTTTATCGACGCGGTGCAGGAATTCAGCAGAAAGTAAGAAGCGGCGAGCTACAAGCTGCAACGCGAATCCGGGGCTTGTCTGGTCTTGCGTCGCAGGCGCCGCGCAGGGAGATTGGGCGCGGCGCCTTGCGTTCAACACAGATAAAACATTCAATCGCGTTGTAGCTTGAAGATTGGGGGGAAGGGGAATGCGCACTGTTATAGCGGTCCTGTTGCTGGTGTGGGGAGCACCGGCAATGGCCATGTCACTGGCTCTGGCCAAGGTGGAGCGGGCCGGGGAGGGGGAGAGTGAGCAGCAGGTCTGCGACCGGGCCTTGCAGATGATGACTGAAGAGCTGCATGTCAGCTTGCTCAGCGTTATTGCAGCCACCGATGATTACCAGAAACGTAAGCTGGCCTACAAGCAGCAGGATCGCTCTGAATCCCTGCTTCGGGATGCCTATTTAAGCCAGTTGCAGGAAGAAAAACCCACTCTGCAGGGGCGTCGCTGGAGCGGTTCACGCTGCACGCTTCGGGCCCGTTATGTCGCGGATATCGATGCCCTGGCCCGGCGGGTGCCGATTCCCGAGACCTCCCAGGCAATTGGCCCGCAGCACAAGGATGAGCCACCGCCAGGTATCGACCCGAAAACCTGGGAGCTGTTCAGTGACAGCCGCGATCGTTCTGCACTGGCACAGGCATTCAGTACCGTGTCGGTGCTGCGCATGCAGATCAGTGAGTACTATCTGTCCAGCGGCAAGTGGCCGGGCAGCCTGAACGATATGGGGATTGCGCCTGAGCAGGTGGTGGATCAGCGTATCAAGCGAGCCTACATGCTCCGCGAGGGCATGCTGAAACTGGAGCTGGCTGGCCGGCTGGAGGGCCATGAGCTGACTACCTGGCCGGTGGAGGGAGGGGTGCGTGGCCTGGAATGGCAATGCTCAACCACCGTTAATATGGGTCCGAACGGGTTCTGTGAGCAGGCGGAATAACAAGCCGCAAGCTACAAGCTACAACGCGAATCCGGGGGTTGCTCGCTTTGTAACGCAGGAGCCGCGCCGGAATTCTGGGCGCGGCTCTGGCCTTTGAAAAGAGAAGGGCTTCGAATCGCGTTGTAGCTTGCGGCTTGTCGTACCTCACCCGCCGATCTTGCGCATCTGATAGACGTTATGGGTGATGGCAACCACCTCGCCATTGGCGTCTTTCAATTCCACGTCCCATTCGAAGTCGCATTTACCCATCTCTTCGGTGGTCTTTTCGATGCGTGCGATCTCTTCCTCGCTGAGGGTGACCTCCACTGTGATATCGGTGGTAGCCGGGCGGCGGAAGCGGATCGACATGTCCTTGACGATGGGGTAGCAGCGCTTGGTGTCGAAGGACGTCAGGTAGATCACCCCGCCGGGCAGTTCGGCGATGGTGTAGAGCGCGCCCGCATACATGATGCCAACATGGTTAATGTTGGGCTCAAAGGGCATCACCATCTTGCAGTAGCCTCGCTCCACATCCAGGGTCTTTACCCCGCAGCGTTCCACAAACGGAAAAGTCTTTTCGCTGGCGGCTTTGATCAGGGTTTTCTGTTCTTCGGAAAGGGCCATGCTGTTTCTCCTTCGGTTGAGAAGAATGCTAGCAAAGGCCGGCACAGTTGCCGCAAGCCGTTTTGATCATGGCGGTGGAGGAAATGGTCAAAGAAAGGCTGTGAATACGAGGAGCGGGAAGATAGGCACGAGGAGCGAAAGGCAACACTCGTGCCTTGAAGCTTGCTTTCAGCTAGCGGGGCCCATCAGCGCGTCGGTCTTGGCTGCGCTGATGAAGTCGTTGCGGTGCAGGCCGCCAATTTTGTGGGTCCACCAGGTGACCGTCACCTTGCCGTACTCGGTGAGTATGGCCGGGTGATGGCCCTCTTTTTCCGCCAGCTCGCCAACCTGATTGGTAAAAGCCAGGGCGTCGACGAAATTCTTGAAAGAGAAATGCCGTTGCAGCTTCTCGATGCCGTCTTCCTCTACCAGAATCCACTCAGGGATTTGAGGATGCAGCTCCTGGCGCTCCTGGTCGGTTACCCGGGGTGCGTCAGCCCGGCATGCTTCGCAGCTCTGTGTTGTCAGGGAAGTCATAACAGCAGTGAATCGTTAATAGTGAATAGTTAACAGCGAAAACCCAAAAGTCAGCTTTTGGTGCTGTTTCCCGAAGAGCATAGGACCCGCGCCATTGTTGTCTTGAAGCGCGGGTTTCTGCCTATCCAGTACACACCAAGCCTATTGCTCTTTGCAACTTGCTAGGCGGGTTCGCACAGTCGGACCGGGTCACCATTGGTGCCGCCGGGGGCCATTTTCTTCAATAGCCGTCGCAGCTTTTCCATGTCCGTGTCGTCGCGAACGCGGCCGGGAATTTCCATGCCGTCGGCCAGATTCAGCAGTACGGCCTTCATCTTTTCGGGCATCAGTACCGGCTGACGGTGCTGCAACACATAGATGCGGTCGCCACGCTTGAACAGCATGAAACCATAGTAGTAGGTGCCGCTTTCCGCCTCGCTGTCTTTCACCTGGGCGGCATCCACATTAATGCCGATGATGGCGAACAGGGCACGTGGATCGGCGTCTTCCAGGAATTCCCGGTAGGAGGCTTCCGCACTGGTGATCATGGGGGCCTTGGCCACTACTTCACGCAGATAGCTGTTCAGGGTCAGGTTAAGCAGGGTCAGATCGGAGGCAAACCGTGGTGCCTGGATCATCGGGTGATTTTCCGCACTCAGATAGTCCACGCGGAACAGGCGCCCGCTGCCGTCCCAGAAGGTGGTGGAGCCACCATGGCGGTCGCAGCGTTCGTCGAGCACCACTTCACCCCGGAAGGTGTTGATACTCATATCCAGAATATAGGCGCCAGCGGGAGAGAAGTAGTAGTCACCTTGCCGTTCGCCCTGCAGATTCTGGCAGCTGGCGAGCAGTAGGGTGCAGATCAGTAACGCGGCAGTTTTAATTGTTTTCATTATTCGCCCCGGATAGAAAAAGCCCGTCGATCATAGCACACCCAGCCGGATGTGCAGCGATTGGCATTGATCTCTTAGAGGACGGGTAAACCTTCCAGTGGAATCACGGTTTTCTGCGCGCTGGCCTTGCGGCTGCGGTTGTAATGCCATGTGGCCTGGTGAGGTTTGTCGTAGACCCGGGCAGGTAGTTCCGTGACCGGGGTCTGGCAGGCGCTGATCTTCTCGGCAGCCTGGTTGAATCGGGCCAGCAGCTCGGCGGTGATGGGCTGCTGGCGCTCGGCCACGGCGTCGCTGCATTGCTGGCCTTCAGCCTGCAGGTAGTTCACCGCCGGAGAGATCAGCACGAATTGCTTGAGCTGTCTCTGACTGGCGTCGACCACTTCGATGCACTGATGCACCCAGTAGTAATAGCAGTCCTGCGCCCGGGCGCCAGCGGCACAGCACATGATCAGGCAGATAATCAGGCCGCGTATCATGAGGGCAGCCCCTCCCGTTGCTGGCGGGCGGGTTCCCACTGCAAGAGGATGTTGTCGGTGATCAGGTGCTCGGGAATACGGTGGCGGATCTTGTCATGCAGTGCCGGCAACTGGCTCCAGTGCAGCCCGGGCAACATATGGTGTGCCGTGTGGTAACCCAGATTCCAGGAGGGCAGGTTGTAGCGTTTCAGTTCCACATTGCGCGAGGCGTGATAGTGGTCCTGGAAACCGGTGCCTGCGTGCTGGCCATAGGTGTTATCCAGCAGCATGAACAGCATGGCCGCCATGGGCAGGACGAACAGAATGACGGCGTTGCGCGGATCGTATAGCAGTGCCAGCAATAGCGGCATGTTTGCGAGTACTAACAAGCGCAGGAAGCGCTGGTATAGCTGCGGGTGGCGTTGGCCGACACGGTGGATTTCCGGGTAGACCCTCAGCGTATTGATCAGCACATAGCGCCAGCGTGGCATCAGCGAACCATCCGCCTGCTGCCAGGGTGAGGGGTCACTGTCCGGGTCCAGGTAATGCTTATGGTGGCCGATATTATGATGCAGGGTCCAGCTCAGGGGGCTGGTGCCGGTCTGCAGGTAGAGGATGCATTCGAACAGCCGGTTCAGCGGCTTTTTCACGAACACATTCACATGGTGATGGTTGTGGCAGATGGCACCACAGGAGACCTGCACCGGCAGCAGGGCCAGCATGGCCAGCCAGGTTGTCAGGCCGTCGCTGAGGAAAAACAGGCCCAGTTGAATGGCAAACACCGCTAACACCAGGGCAACTGCGGCGCGATCAGCCCTATAGCGTACTAACATCTCAACCACCTAGGCTGAGTCATCAGCCTTTACTACGAATAATGGTTGAGTGTATGACGGAACCCAGAGTGTGATGAAGACCACAAAAACCATTCTGCCGGGCGCAATGGTCAATATGCTGACATTGCGCCTGGCAAAAAGCTTACGGACTTTATAGTCAACGGCTTACACGCGCCCCAGCAAGTCCCGGGCAATGGCAATAATCTGCATTTCGTCGGTGCCGGCGTAGATCTGCAGGATCTTGGCGTCGCGCATCAGCTGTTCCACTCGTGATTCGCGCATGTAGCCGTAACCGCCATGGATCTGCACCGCCTCGGTGGCCACTTCCATGGCCGCCTGGGCGGCATACAGTTTCATGGCAGAGGCTTCCGCCAGTGTCATCTGCTGGCCTGCGGCGGTCATCTCGATATAGCGAAACACCATGTTCTGCAGGTTGGTGCGGGCCACTTCCATTTTCGCCAGTTTGAGCTGAATCAGCTGGTTCTGGCCGATTGCCCGGCCGAACTGGACCCGGTCATGGGCGTACTGGGTGCTCAGTTGCAGCGCCCGTTCCACCATACCCAGGGCCATGGCGGCGACACCGGCGCGTTCCTGCATGAAGGTACCCTTGGCGCCGCTGCGGCCGTAGCCGTCTTCACTGCCGCCCAGCAGTCGGTCGGCGCCGACTTTGACGCCAGACAGGAACAGCTCGCCGGTGGGGGAGGAGCCGATCCCCATCTTCTTGAAGGGTTTGGACTGCTCCAGGCCTTCCATGCCGCTGTCGAGAATGAAGGAGACAATCTTGCGCTGGTCGGCGGCGACCCCTTCCTCATCCAGCTTGCAGATCAGGATGATGGTATCGGCATAGGGGCCGTTGGTGATCCAGGTCTTGCTGCCGTTGATGATGTAGCCACCATTGCCGTCACGTTTGGCCAGTGTCTTCATCTGTCCGAAGGCATCGGAGCCAGCGTTGGGCTCTGAGATTGCCCAGGCGCCCACCTTTTCCAGGGTCAGCAGTGGCAGGGCCCAGCGTTCTTTCTGTTCGATGGTGCCCTTGCTCATGATGGCGCCACCGCCCAGGCCCATGGACACGCCCATGGCCGTGACAAGCCCCTGGGCATGCTTGCAGATCTCGATGATGGGGATCATGCGCATGGCGGCTTCTTCGCCGGCCATGGCAGAGGGGCCGGCCTTTTTCTTCTCTTCCACGGTTTCCCCGGCGGCAATGGCCTTCTCCCGGGCCAGCTGTTTCTCGAAGGATTGCTGAGCCATCACATCCATGCCGAAGGTCTTGATCAGCTTGCGCAGGATGTCGTAGGGCGGCACGCCGTTGTATTCGATGTCATCCAGCTGCGGCACGATTTCCTTTTCCACGAAATCGCGCACCATCTTCTGGATCATCTGTTGTTGTTCGGACCACTGGATCATGGGGCTGTCCTGTTCGTTGAAGTGGTTTCAACAGTAACAAGCCCGGCAGGCGAACCGCATTGATCAAAAAGAACGGAAACCTTGACGTTCCGGGTCAACAGCCTGCTAGGTCGCCCGGTGTGCGGTGATGCAGGGGAAAGGATCAAAGCTGACCCGCATGATCAGGGCGTTGTCGCCTTCGCTTGCCGCCGCAGCGTCAATGTCCTGAGGGCGTAGGCGGGGGTGAGTGCCGTCGTAGAATTTTTTGGCGGCCCTGGCGTTCAGGGTGCGTTCGCGGGCGATGGCATAGCTGACGCCTTCGCCGCCAAGCAAATGGCGAATATATTCCGCACAGGCCACGTCTTCATCGCCCGTGGGATGAGAGGCCACCAGTACCACTGTGGGTGGGTTTTGTTCGCGCAGATAGTTGGCGGTCGCTTGCGCATTCACCAGCCCGGCAACCAGTACTTCCTTGCTGTCCCGGGCTTTCAGGGTGGCCGCCACGCCGTTGGTGGTGCGCAGGATCAATTCCCGATCCTGCAAGTCCGCCTGATCGATTTCCCAGGGAGAGTTGCCGAAATCAAACCCCTTGATCGGCAGGGCATCCACTTCTCCGGCCAGCAAGGCGTCGGGCAGGTGCTCGTCACGCAGGGCAAAGGCTTGTTCCGCGTTCTCCACCGGCCAGATGCAGCGCAGACCTTTGCGGAAGGCATGGTGGCTGGTGGTAAACGCACGAATCACATCGATGATCACGGTAATGCCGTGAATATTGTGCGGCGGGTTATGTCCCTGGGCGATATGAACTTCCATCAATGATCCTTTCTTGATCGCTGGCTCAGAACAACAGACCCACCCCCCAGGTGGCATTGTCGAAAATCTCTTCGTCACTGTCCTGGTACTGTTCCACTGCTATGGTAAAAGTGATGCGGTCACCCAGGGTCATGCGGTCCTTGGGGGTACGTTTGCCAGTAAAGAAATCCACCACCGAGCGATAATTGAAATCGGAGCGGAAGCGCAGCAGGTCACCATGATTGCCGTAGCCGTACTGGATCTGCACGATACGACCGAAACCGATGCCGGCATAGGCGTTGTTGACCCGCTCGCCATCAGCTTCGGAAAGGTCGTCCTCGCGCTGGTCTGAGCGCAGCGGCGAATCGCCGAATTTCTTGCTGCCAATGCCGGCGTTGATGGCCACGCTGCTGTAGTTGGCATCGACAAAGAAACCGGTGTCCACGTTTTCAGTGGGGTCGACTCGGCCGACTGAAACAACGGTGCCGCGAATCAGGGTGACGCCGCTGTAACGGTCTTCGGCATGGGCATGGCTGGCAAGGGTGCCGGTGAGTAAAAGCAGAGTTATCAGGGTTATTGTTGTTTTCATGGGTATCCCTCCGTGAACAGGGATTCATTATGCCTAACAGGCGGTTGAAATACAGTCCGGGCGAGTGACTTTCAATGCCGGGGATGAGCTGCAACAAGGGCAGAGTGGCAGGCCGAAACGCAGAGGGTTGCGTGTAATGACAACAGCGTCGCCGTTAACGCTCCCGGGTCCGTGCCAGGGTCCATACCCGTACTTCGGTTGCGCCATGGCGTAGCAGGCATTCGGCGGCGGCGCGGGCGCTGCTGCCAGTGGTCATGACATCATCCACCAGTAGTAGCCTCAGCCCGGTGACCGGCCGGGTGCAGGCAAAGGCGCCATGTAGATTGCGGCGCCGCTGGCGACGACTGAGCCCCTGCTGCATGGGCGTCGCTTGTTGGCGCGTCAGGGCCGTTAATGACGGCATGCCCCACAGACTGGCAAGACGATCGGTCAGCCGCTGACTCTGGTCGAAACCCCGCTGCCAACGGCGCCGCCAGTGAGCGGGCAGCGCGCAGAGGGCATCCATGTCTGGCCAGGGGCAGGGGGTGTCTGCCAGTAACTGTTCGATCCCTCTTTCCGCCACCAGATCACCGCGGTACTTGTAACGACCAATTAGCCTATCCAGTGGGAAGCTGTAGTGCAGAGGGGCCTGGCTGGCAGTAAAGGGGGGAGGCTGACGCAGGCAGCGTCCACAGAGCGGAGCGGGAATGACCCCATGGGGACTACCAGCGGGGTGATGCAGGCCGCATCGACACAGAGGGCCATCCAGGCGCGCCAGCAATACCAGGCAGGAAGGGCATACCTGGTGGCTCTGGGTTTGTCCGCAGAACAGGCAGCGGCAGGATTGGTCAAAAAACAACCTGCAGTAAACTTTTGTTGCCTCTATCAGGTTGACAGGTGTCATATTGCTCCCTAGCCTGCTTGAATTCCCGAATGGAGAAGAAGCATGCCCGCAACCGCCAGCCCCGCCCAATCGCCAGCCTCTGACGTTGCTGTACGCCATGACTGGAAACGCAGTGAGATCGACGCCCTGTTTGCCTTGCCGTTCAACGATTTGCTGTTTCAGGCAGCCAATGTGCACCGGGCCCATTTCGATCCCAATGCCGTCCAGGTGAGCACCTTGTTGTCCATCAAGACCGGCGCCTGCCCGGAGGATTGCAAATACTGCTCCCAGTCCGGTCACTACAACACCGAGCTGGAAAAAGAAAAGCTGCTGGAAGTGGCGCGGGTGGTGGAAGAAGCGCAAGCGGCCCGCGACAAGGGGGCCTCCCGCTTTTGCATGGGGGCTGCCTGGCGGAGCCCTCGCGACAAAGACATGCCCTATGTGCTGGACATGGTGCGGCAGGTGAAATCCCTGGGTCTGGAAACCTGCATGACCCTGGGCATGCTGGATCAAGGCCAGGCGGACGCGTTGGCGGACGCGGGTCTCGATTACTACAACCACAACCTGGATACCTCGCCGGAATACTACGGCCAGGTCATTACCACCCGCACCTATAATGACCGACTCTCCACGCTCGCCAATGTACGCGATGCCGGCATGAAGGTGTGCTGTGGCGGTATCGTCGGCATGGGCGAGCAGCGCGATGACCGGGTCGGTCTGCTGCAGCAGCTTGCCAATCTGCCGCACCATCCGGAATCCGTGCCCATCAACATGCTGGTGAAGATCGAAGGGACACCGCTGGCGGAGGTGGATGACCTGGACCCGTTCGAGTTTGTCCGCACTGTGGCGGTGGCGCGTATTCTGATGCCGCAATCCTATGTGCGCCTGTCCGCCGGCCGCCAGGAAATGAACGATGAGGCCCAGGCCCTGTGCTTCCTGGCCGGTGCCAACTCCATCTTCTACGGCGAGCGGCTGTTGACCACGGACAACCCGGAAGCCAACCACGATCAGCAATTGTTCAAGCGCCTGGGCATTCATCCTCTGGATTTGCGTCATGAAGCGTCCGACGAAGCCCATGAGGATGTGATCAAGGCCCAGGTGGCGGAGCAGCAGGCAGAAGAGGCCGGGCTGTTCTATAACGCCATGGCGCAGAATGACGGCGGCAAACGCCCCGCCAAACATGTGCTGGACAAGGACACCGGCCGTCCCGCTGCCACCGAACATTGAGCCATGGCTTTCGATCTGGCCGCCGACCTGGCGGCTCGCCGTGAGCAACATCGTTACCGGCAACCCCTGATTCAGGATGGTCCCTGTGGCCGCTATGCGGTGGTGGACGGGCGCTGGTATCTGAATTTCTGCAGCAATGATTATCTTGGATTGGCCAATGATCCGGCGGTGATCGCCGCCTTTCAGGGGGCAGTGGCAGACTGGGGCGTCGGCAGTGGTGCCTCCCATCTGGTCTGCGGTCATCAGCGTCCCCACCAGCAACTGGAAGAGGCGCTGGCTGATCATGTCGGGCGCGAAAGAGCGCTGCTGTTTTCCAACGGTTACATGGCCAATCTGGGCGTGATGACCGCCTTGCTGGGCAAGGGCGATGCGGTGTTTCACGACCGCCTCAATCATGCCTCCCTGCTGGATGGTGGCTTGCTCAGTGGTGCCCGGTTTCGCCGTTTTGCTCACAACGATTCATCTGCTCTGCGTGGCCAGCTGCAGCGCAGTGATGCGCGCCGCAAGCTGGTGGTCACTGACGGGGTGTTCAGCATGGATGGCGATGTGGCGCCCTTGGCTGATTATGCCGCTGCCTGCGAAGACAATGATGCCTGGCTGATGGTGGACGATGCCCATGGCCTGGGCGTACTGGATGCGCAGGGGCGTGGCAGTGTCTTTGCGCAGGGCGTGAATGAGAGGGTGCCGGTACTGATGGGCACGCTCGGCAAGGGGCTGGGTAGCGCCGGTGCCTTCGTGGCTGGCAGCCATGCATTGATCGAGACCCTGATACAATTCGCGCGTACCTATATCTACACCACCGCCATGCCGGCAGCGGTGGCGACGGCCACCCTGGTTAGCCTGTCCAAGGCCCGCGAAGAACATTGGCGAAGAGAAAAACTGGCGGCACTGATCCAGCATTTTCGTGTTGGTGCCCAGCAACTGGGTTTCTCTCTGATGGAATCGGCCACGCCGATCCAGCCTTTGCTGATCGGTGCGGATCAGCAGGCCCTGACACTTAGCCAGCAGCTGCGCGAGAAAGGATTTCTGGTCACCGCCATTCGCCCGCCAACGGTGCCGGAGGGTCAGGCTCGCTTGAGGGTGACGTTGTCGGCCAGCCATCAAGAAACGGATGTGGAGGCGTTGTTGGTGGCGCTGGAAGAGGTTGGACGCTGAATGTTGGATGTCGGTCGCTAACCTCGAAAACCCGATACTGTTGTTTGTTTTTGTCGCCAGGGCTCAGACCTCCGACGACAGACCAAGGAAAATCGAATGCCCAAGCTGATCCCTTTCCACAACACCTACAAAGCCACCGGCGTCCCGGATGCGGATGCCCAGGATGTGGTGCTGATCCATGGCTGGGGTCTGCATGCCATTGTCTTTGACGACATTGTGCCGGCGTTGCTGGAACGGTTCCGTGTCACTGTGGTGGATCTGCCGGGCATGGGGCAGAGTCCGCTCCCCAATGATGACTACACCCTGGGCTTTCTCGCCGACCAGGTGTTGGCGATCATGCCGGAACAGGCCCATTTGCTTGGCTGGTCCCTGGGTGGGCTGGTGGCATTGGCCATGGCAGAGAAGGCGCCGCAGAGAGTGCAGTCTGTCGTCACCGTGGCCACGTCCCCCCGCTTCACTGCGGCCGCAGATTGGCCGCCAGCCATGAAGGCGGACATCCTGGCCAAGTTTGCCGAGATGTTCGACGAGGATTACGAGGGTACCCTGGTGCGCTTCCTGGCCCTCAACTGCAAGGGCAGTGCGGCCATGCGTGAAGACACCGCGCGCCTGAAAGACATTCTTTATTTCTGCGGCCTGCCGGCGCGCAGGGCCCTGCGCGGCGGTCTCGATATTCTCCGTGATACGGACCTGCGCGGTACGCTGAAATCCCTGCCCATGCCGGTGCTGATGGTGTTCGGCGAGAACGATCATATCGTGCCGGCGGCCGCCATGGCGGCGGTGGAGCCCCTGATTCAAACCGGCCGCACCGCCCTGATCGAACAGGTGGCCCATGTGCCTTTCCTGTCCGCCCCCGATACGTTTACCCGGGCCGTCTATGACTTCTATCGCGACCATCGACTGGTTGGCTGAGCCGACTGTGGACTCGCCACTAAAGACTGCTGTCAGTCAGCATTTCAGCCGTGCCGCGCGGAGTTACGATGCGCACGCGGAGCTGCAGCTGGCTGTGGGGCGCTCGCTGGTCCAGCGACTGCCTGACCAACTGGTGAAGCCGGCGGCTCTCGATCTTGGCTGTGCCACCGCACCCTTTGCCCGTGCCCAGCAACAGGCTCTGCCGGAGGTGTTATGGCAGGCGGTGGATTTGTCATCCGATATGCTTAACGAAGCCGCTGAACGGGGCCGACTCAACGATCATTACCAGCCCCTGTGCGCGGATGCGGAATCCCTGCCGCTGCAGGCGTCGTCCCAGGGGCTGGTGTTTTCCTGTTTTGCCTTGCAGTGGTGCCACCCGGTCAGGGTCATGGCGGAGGTGTGCCGGGTGTTGGCCCCGGGAGGGCGGTTGTTGCTGGCGGTCCCCCTGGCTGGTTCTCTGCAGGAATTGAATCAGAGCTGGCAGGGAGTCAATCATCGTCCCCATGTGAATCCCTTGCCGTCGTTGAAGGACTGGCAGGGCGCGGCTTTGCAGGCTGGGTTTGCCTATGCGCAATGCCAGCAACAGGTGATGGTGGAATACTACGATTCGGTCAAACAGATTGCTCGCCGCCTCAAGGCTACCGGCGCGGATCACGTGAATGGCGCCAGCGGCCTCACCGGCAAGAATGCCTGGCAGGCGATGGTGGCAGAATACGAAACCAGGCGTACCGGGCAGGGGTTGCCGCTGACCTGGAATGTGTTGTTCCTGGAAGCGGAAAAGCTTTGAGCTACGCTGATTGGATTAAGAAAAACTTGGACGTTCGCGGGGGTTCTGAAGTTTCTACGAAGCCGCTTGTAGGAGTTCCTCTTGAGGGACGAACCGTGCGAAGCACGGAATCGACCGAAGGGCGATCAAAGCGATAAGCTCAACCCAAGGATAGCTATGGAAAACCAAAAACCACCGCTCCCCGCACTCAAAGGCATCTTCTTCGTCACCGGCACCGACACCGAAGTCGGCAAGACCTGGGTGAGCTGTCGTCTGCTAGAGCGTGCCCGCGAAGCCGGCTTGAGTTGCTACGGTCTCAAGCCGGTAGCCGCCGGGTGTGAGGAAACCGCAGAGGGCTGGCGCAATGATGATGCCCTGCAGTTGATGGCGGCCAGCTCGGTGACATTGCCCTATGAGTTGGTTAATCCGGTGGCGTTGAAAGCGCCGGTTGCGCCGCATATTGCTGCCCGGCAGGAGGGAAAGGCCATCACTCTGTCACGGTTGGTGGGTTATGTGCGCGGCGCCCTGAGTGCTCATAAAGCAGACCTGATTCTGATTGAAGGCGCGGGCGGCTGGCGGGTGCCTCTCAATGACCGGGAAATGCTATCCGGCCTGGCTAGTGCCCTGGAGCTACCGGTTATTCAGGTAGTGGGGATGAAACTGGGCTGTATCAATCATGCACTGTTGACCGCGGAAGCGATTGAAAAGGATGGGCTCCAGTATGCGGGCACCATGGCCAACTGCTTCGGTGAGATGGACGTGCAGGAGGAGAATCTGCTTACCCTTCGACAGCATCTGCCCGGCGCATTTGCGCTGGTGTAGCGCGTTTTTCCCGGCCATCGTCATAGATTTTTCAGCCGTTATTCATGCCTCTGTCACCTTTAACTGGGCGGTTACAGGGGGCTACATAGTACTACAGTGCAACTACCCAAGGCCCACTGTCCCGATGCAATTTCCTGCCTAATCTTGAGTCGTCAGCGCGTGAAGCGATGGCGTTCAATCAGGGGGAAATTCCATGGATCACAAACGACGTCGCCTGGTGCAGGCGCTGGGTGCGGGCAGTACGCTCGCATTAGCGGGTTGCGGGGGTGGCAGCAGTTCGCCAACGACATCGGTTAATACACCGACACCGAATCAGCCCGAGATTCCGGATCAGCCTGATGCATTGCCCTCTGCGTCTTTTCTGCATGGGGTGGCATCCGGGGACCCACTGTCCGACCGGGTTATTCTGTGGACGCGGGTAACGCCAGACCTTGGCAACGGTGAGGATGTGGCGGTGGCGGTTACCGTGGCCAGTGATCCGGCCATGCAGCAGATCGTGGCTACTTATGCGGCTACGGCCACGGCAGCAGCAGACTACTGCGTGAAGGTGGATGCCTCGGGCCTGCAGGCAGACCGCTGGTACTACTATCAGTTTGCGGTGGCGAACAAGACCTCTGCGGTGGGTCGTACCCGGACCTTTCCGGCCTCTGATCGTTTTATCGACCGCGCCCGTTTCGCGGTGGTGTCCTGTTCCAATTATCCCAATGGATTTTTCTCGGTGTACCGGGCGGTGGCCAATCACTCGGACCTGGATTTTGTCCTCCACCTTGGGGATTACATCTACGAATATGGCGCGGGAGAATATGGTGATTTTCCCGACCGTGACCCGCTGCCGGCCCATGAAATGGTGTCGCTGAGCGATTACCGCCAACGCCATGCCCAGTACAAGACCGATCAGGATCTGCAGGCGATTCATCAGCAATTCCCCATGATCGCTGTCTGGGATGATCACGAATCTACCAACGACAGCTACCGCGACGGTGCCGAGAATCACCAGCCGCTCACTGAAGGCGACTGGGAAACCCGCAAACAGATTGCCCAGCAGGCCTACTTCGAATGGCTGCCCATTCGCCCTCGCGAACCGGGTAATAACAGTGTGATCTATCGCCGTTTCCAGTTCGGTGATCTGCTGGATCTGACCATGCTGGACACGCGTCTGGAAGGCCGTGACGAGCAACTGACGATTCCCGCTGACCCGGCCCGCAACGATGAAGACCGCCACCTGATCAGTGCCGAGCAGATGGACTTTCTGCTCGACAGTCTCAGCGCCTCCACCAGTCAGTGGCGTTTCATCGGCCAGCAGGTCATGTTTGCCCAGCTCAACATTGCCGAGCTGCCGACCCTGGATGAGCGCAGCGCACAACTGCGCGGCAATCTGTCCGCCATCAACATGGATCAATGGGATGGCTATGCGGCAGACCGACTGAAAATTCTCAACCATATCGACGACAACAACATCGATAATGTGGTGATTCTCACCGGGGATATTCATACCTCCTGGGCCAGTGAAATCTATCGCAACCCGGGCTCATTACTCGGTGATCTGTTCGACAAGCCGCTGGCAGCAGAGCTGGTCACCCCGGCGGTGACCAGCCCGGGATTCCCGGACGGGGCGGCAGAAGTGGCCGGCGCGCTGATTCCAGTGGTTAACCCGCATATCCGTTATGTGGAAGCCAAATCCCGCGGTTTCATTCTGGTGGACGTGGATCGCCAGCGTACCCAGGGCGAGTTCTACTACGCGCAGAGCATCGAATCCTTCGATCAGCGTGGCCAGATCGATACCAGCAAGACCAAGGTTGTGGCGGTGAAAAGCGGTGACAGTCGCATTGTCGAAGACCTGCCCCCGTCTCGGCCGCGTTCCCTGCGCACCGCGGCTTTCTATCCTCCTGTACCGAATTCCGATGAGGTGATGTCATGACTTTTCCCTGGAAACTGTTGCCCCTGGTGGCGGCATTGACGCTGACAGCCTGTGGCGGCGGGGGCTCTTCCGGCTCCGGCCCGGCGAACAGCGATGACGCTGGCGGTAACAGCGAAACTCCCAACAACCCATCCGAGCCGGGGGATGGAGAAGGTGGTGATGAGGGCGGTGAAGGGCCGGTGGCCAGCAACCCGCCAGCGGCACTGCGTTTTATTGTGATCGGTGATTCCGGTAGTGGCTCTGCCGGTCAGTATGCGGTGGGTGAAGCCATCGCCGAAGTCTGCCAGCGCAAAGATGAGTTTGTGGACGACATGGCGTTTCCGGGCTGTGACCTGGTTGTCGGCTTGGGTGACAACATCTACGAGTCCGGTGTCACCAGTGTGGACGACCCCCAATTCGCAGAAAAATTTGAGAAGCCTTTCGAGCCGGTGCAGCTGCCTTTCTATATGGTCCTGGGTAACCACGACAATACGGCCTATGTGGGCGGCGACGGCGCGGGAAATTCACGTGGTGAGTTTCAGGTAGATTACACCTACTTCGACGGCAAACTGTCCAACCGTTGGAATATGCCGGACCGTTATTTCCTGCATAGTGCTGGCACCACCCACACCAATCCCCGATCGCTGGTGGATTTCGTGGCACTGGATTCCAACCCCATTGCCGGTGGTTTCGGTGATCCGGATATCGCCTATGCCTACCACACCTATGGCATCGACCAGCGCAACTGGACGGTGAACACTCTGGCCGGCTCCAATGCCGTGTTCAAGATCGCCATGGCCCACCATCCCTATTTGTCCAATGGTACCCATGGCAACGCCGGCAACTATGATGGTGTGCCCAGTGAGATTCTGCCGGTGTTGGCCGGGGAGCGCTGGAAGGCGTTTATGGAAGAAGCAGTCTGTGATCAGACCGACTTTTTCTTTGCTGGTCACGACCATGATCTGCAGGTTCTCGAAGCGGTGCCGGAGTGCGGCCGTACCGAGTTCGTGGTCAGTGGCGCCGCCGGCAAGACCCGGTCCATTGATGATCCGCAACGCAATGCGGCGCGTTTCCAGCAAGGCGATGTCTATGGTTTCTTCTGGATGAAGGCCACTGAAGCCGACCCGGTTACCCTGGCGCCGGCCACCCTCTGCCTGGATGCCTATGTGGTAGAGCCGGAGGCAGAAGGACTGGGCGTGATCAGCAACGGCGAGCTGACCCCGGCCTATACCCACTGTTATGACAAACAGCCTATGACGGGGTTGGTGCCGGGCAATGATTTTTCCGGTCTGCCCCTGGGTGACGGCGCCTTGCCGCTGCCATTGCCGGACAGCTTTGATGCGGATTTTACTGGTCCGCTGAAAGAGCTGCGTGAAACCCTGGTGTCCGGTTTTACCCAGGCCGGTGCCAATTTGCCCGACGATCAGCGTCAGGTGTTCGACCAGATGATTGCCGGGACCGATATCCTGTTCAATGCCATGGATGCGGCCACCGCTGCGATCCTGCAAGGCGACAGTAGTGGAATCACCCAGTCCGTTCAGGCGGTGCTGGCGGCGTCGGAGCAATTGCAGGCCATCGATACCAGCGGTCTGCCGGCACCCTTTGATCAACTGGGCGGTGCGTTCGATGCCCTGGCCGCCGGTTTTGGTGGCGGTGGTGGTGATGCGGGTGAAGGCGGCACGGTGGAAGACATTGCCTTTATCGCCGGCCCGCTGGTGGCATTGTCCCGCAACCTGAACAATATTCTTGATGGCATTGAAGAGCAGGTGCCGAGCGACGTGCCAGTGTTTGCCGGGCTGACCTCGGTGCTCTCTACCGTTTCTCTGGGTCTGGCGAATACCCTGGAGCAACTGGTCCTGCTGGATACCAGTGCCACCGGTGAGCAACTGGTGGGCACGGTACAGCAGACCCTGGAGAATCTGGTCAACGACGTGCTCTGGCTCAACCAGATTCCCGGCGCGGAGGATTATGCGACCTTGCCGGGTGATGCGCTGTCTTCAGGGCTGCTGATCGTGGTGCGGGAAGTGACCGAACAACTGGATGAGCGACTGCTCAGCCCCCTGGCACCGCTGCTGGATCTGTTGTCGCCGATCACCGGGTTGCTGGCCGGATTGTTTGATGGCTTCTGATTGCCAATAGAAAAGACAATCTCCCATGTCTCTAGACCGTGAGGTGGAAACACCTCGCGGTTTTTTTCAGGGTGAAAAAGGCCGTTGGAGCTTTGCTTGCAAAGCGAAGGGTCGAAAATACTCAGGAAGTCCCCTGGAATATCCGCCTTGCGAGCAAGGCTCCAACGGTGATTCGGGACGGGCCGTATCAGGAAATGCGCAACGTCTTCATCGGGCCCGGGTGGGCGACAGGTATCACTCCCAGTTCTTCCAGGGTATTGACCACCCGGTCCACCGTAATGCGTTGCAGGCAGGGGTAGCTGTCCAGGGCGCAACTGCTGCGTTCGCAATCCCGATGGCAATGCTGCCAGCGCAATACCTGTGCATGGGGGGAGAGTGGGTGCCAGAGGGTGTCATCGGTGGGCCCGAACAGGGCCACGGCAGGCAGTCCGCAAGCTGCGGCCAGATGCATGGGGCCGCTGTCGTTGCCGACAAAGCCGCGGCTGCGTTTCAGCAAGGCGATCAGCCCGGCGAGGCTGAGCTGATCGCACAGGTCGATAACCGGGTCGCAGAGAAAGCTCTGGATACGGGCAATCTGCTGGCGATCTTTCTGGCCAGCGCCAATCAGCAGTGGGGTAAGCCCGGCTCGGCGCAGCTGTTGGCAAAGCGCAGCAAATTGCTCTGCGTGCCAGATTTTGTATGTCTTGGTGGCGCCGGCATGAATGGCCACCAGACCATCCGTTGAGTCGATGTCTGTCAGGATAGCGTCCACTTCTTTCATGCCATCGGCGCTGGCATTCAGGGGCAGATAACGTGCCGGTGAGTTGGCGGCAGGTTGGCTCAGGCTGGCATAGCCTTGCCAGCGATGGCCAGACCAGTCCGCTTGCGGTTGTCGGGTGTAGAACCACTGGCCATGGCGGCGACGCGGCCCGATGCGCTCGGCGGCACCACTTAATCGCGCCAGCGTGGCAGACTTCTGCTCCCCCTCGATATCCACCGCCACGTCCGCGTTGAAGCGACGCATGGCCATGACCAGCTGCAGGTAACGATGCACTCGCTGAAACAGCGGTGCCTGCCGAGACAGGGCCTGCTCCGGGTAATACAACAGACGAGTCTCACCGGGCAGGCTCTGCTCCACCAGCGATTGATAGCGCTGACTCACCACCAGCAACGCGTCTGGCTGTGCGGCCAGCATGGCGCGCAGATGGGGCAGGGCTATCAGCAGATTGCCCATGTGGCTGCAGGGAAACAGAATCAACAGGCGAGACATAACAGGCTGGTCGTTATCCATAACATGGCATAACAGCCTAGAGAGATAGGGTGTCGGTTACATGACAACAGGCAGCTACGAGCTACGTTCGATGGGATAGGGAAAGGTTGGAAAGTTCCCGGTGTCTCTTCATTTCTACGAAGCCGCTGTAGGAGCTATGTTTGCATGGCGAACCGCGCTTGCGCGGAAATCGACCGGAGGGCGATCAGGAATCTCGGAGCTCGACAGGTTTCAGAAAAGAATGGCGGCTAGATTGAACTCTGCCGCCTCGCTACGCTCGGTTCGCCATGCAAGCATAGCTCCTACAAAAAATGGGGGCACGGCACAATTCGGTTGCACGACCACGCCCGCCTAGGAGCTCGCAGCTGCTTTCAATCCCGCTCAATTAACCAGTCGGCGATCCTGCCCCAGCTCTGCTTCTGTGCTGCGGCGCTGCCAAGGATGCCCATGTGGCCCCCTTCAATGGTGATGAAGGTTTTGTCCTTGCTGCGGATCAGCGGCTCCATGGCCTGGCTGCATTCCGGTGTGACGATGGGGTCGCTGGCGCCGGTAACGTTGAGCACATTGGCGGTAACCTGGTTCAGGTGGCCTTCGGTGCCTTCCATGGGGAGCTGGCCGTGGGCCACCACATTGTCGGTCCACAGGTAGCGGATGATGTCCTGAATCACACCGCCCGGGTACGCCACCATGTCGTCCAGGAAAGCACCGTTGGTGGCGTGGGCGGAGACGAAATCCCGGTCGTGCAGGTTCTTCACCAGATTCCAGTAGCCCTGCAGGCTGCCCACCGGATTGGTGAGCTTGAACGCCAGGCTGTTCATCCAGCCCGGGGAGCGCAGTAGCCCTGCCGGTACATCATGGATGCGCAGGCCGGTGCTGCTGCGTATCCATTTGGCGCGGCGGCTGAAGCGGCGGTACTGGGCGCCCAGGGCGCCGTTGCGGTGATAGTCCGTGGGCGCGCCTACCAACACCAGGTTCTTGATATCCGGGTCCTGGCCCAGTGCGCTGTAGCAAAGGCTGAACAGGCCGCCGAAGCTCCAGCCGTGCAGGCTGAGCTGCTGTTTGCCGCTGTGCCGTCGTACCTGCACCAGCAGCTTGGGCAGGTAGTCGGAAAAGTAGCTGCTCAGGTTCAGGTGGTTGTGATACTTGCCGGGCCGGCCCCAATCCACCATGTACAGTTCGAAGCCGCGGGCGCGCAGGTAGCGCACCAGGCTGCGCTGGGGGAACAGGTCAT
The DNA here is from genome assembly GCF_047495475.1 of Alcanivorax sp. IL2. Lineage (NCBI taxonomy): Bacteria > Pseudomonadati > Pseudomonadota > Gammaproteobacteria > Oceanospirillales > Alcanivoracaceae > Alcanivorax > Alcanivorax sp. IL2. Next base: position 1,155,207 of record NZ_CP179932.1, read on the forward strand.
AGATCAGCATGTTCACTGCCAGCGGGGCCACCAATACCAGTGGTGTGCGCTGGGTGTCCCTGCTCACGGACATCACCGTGCCATCGGTAAGCGGGATGGCGTTTTCCTGCAGCGGTGGGTAGTAGCGCAGCTTCACCAGGCCATCGTCGAACAGGGTCTCGTAGGGGGTCTGTTCTGCCTGGCTCAGGGCGTCCGCCTGGAACAGCCGGGCGCGGCCGTTATCCAGGCGTTGTCGCCAGGGGCGGGTGGTGTTGTGGAGAGCCTGTTGCAGGGTGTCAGTGATCATGGTTCCACCGGCGATGAATTCATTGGGCGGCCATTGTAGGGAAGATGCGCCAATCTGCAGTTGCTTTGCGGACCGCTCCTGATGTCAGGCGGGACACCCGCTCAATCCGGGTCATTGAATGAGTGGAGTATATGGGGTAGACGAGAAAGGAAAGAATGTTTCGGTTTCAGAGAGGGGAACGGGCCGATGGAACCGGCCCGTTGTCCGTAATCAGGCTTGGCTGCCTTCGCTGTACTGTCCCAGCTTGCCTTTCACCCGCACCAGGCTGCCGGCTTTCAGATCGGCTTCGAAATTCGCTTTGCCTTCCGGGAACAACAGCACCACGGTGGAGCCGAGCAGGAAACGGCCCAGTTCGTCGCCTTTTTCCAGAGTAATGGGGGCGGTGCGCAGGTAGTCGGTGGTCACCACCTGTTTCGGCAGGGGGGTCACCTGACCGCTGAACACGGTTTCGATGCCCGCCACAATCATGGCGCCTACCAGAATCACCGCTGCCGGGCCGCGCTCGGTGTCAAAGATGCACACCAGTCGCTCGTTGCGGGCAAACAGGTTGGGCACGCCGTTGGCGGTGGCCTCGTTCACCGAAAACAGGTCGCCGGGCACGTAGCGGGTTTCGCGCAGGGTGCCGGTCAACGGCATATGCACGCGGTGATAGTCCCGGGGTGACAGATAGATAGTGGCGAACTGGCCATTGGTGAATTCGCTGGCCAGGGCGCTGTCGCCGCCGAGCAGGTCGTACAGGGAGTAGTCGTGGCCCTTGGCCTGGAACACCTGATTGGCGCGAATGGCGCCGAGCTGGCTCACCGCGCCGTCCGCCGGGCAGGCGATGTCGGCGGCGTCAGACGCTTCCAGCGGGCGAGCGTCCGGCTTCAGCGCCCGGGTAAAGAAGGCGTTGAAGGTTTCGAACTGGTCCGGGTCTTCAATCTGGGCTTCGGACAGGTCAATGCCGAAGCGCTTCATGAAGAGGTTGATGAAGGTGGTTTTGATCCATGGTACTTCGCTACGCGCCAGCATGCCCACCAGCCGGGATAAGGCGTGCTGGGGAATCAGGTATTGCAGGGTAACGAAGAGCTTGTCGCGCCAGTTGTTCAAGGGATGTCCTTAACGTGGGTTATTCGGATTTTTCCGCCGGGGTGTCGGGGTGGTTGCCCCATTCTGCCCAGGAGCCGGCGTAGCCACGGAGTCTGGGGTAGCCCAGGATCTTGCCCACCAGCCAGGAAAAACTGGAACGATGGTGGGTCTGGCAATGGCAGATCACTTCCTTGTCAGGCGTGATACCGCGAGCCTCCAGCTCCGCACGAATGTCGTCCAGGGGACGCAAGCGCAGGTTGTTCTGCTTGTCCATGGGGTCGGTCCACTCGTAGTGGACGGCGCCGGGGATGTGGCCGGGCTTCTGGGCAAAGGCGCGCACGCCGGAATACTCTTCTTCCGAGCGGGAATCCCAGATGGCCACCGCCGGATCCTGATAATGGGCCAGCAGGTAATCCAGGTTCACCTCGGTGAGCGGATCATGTTCGCCCACTTCGTAGTCGCTGGGTGTGGGTTCCGTGGATTCGCTGCTGGTGGGATGCCCCTCTGCCAGCCAGGCATGAATGCCGCCGTTCAGATAGCTGTAGTGCTTGTGGCCAATGGCATCCAGCGTCCACAACAGCCGCCCGGCCCAGCCACCGCCTTCGTCGTCATAGGCGATCACATGGGTGTCCGGGGTCAGCCCCAACCCGGAAAACAGGTCGCCGAGGGTGTCGTCATCCGGCAGCATGCCCGGTGCCGGCTGGGCGCCAGTCTGCAGCCGCTTGAAATCCAGATGAATGGCCCCGGGCACATGGGCCTGGACATAGATGGTGGGCTTGCTCAGATCAATGATGAGCAGCTTGTCATCGCCCAGGTGCTTGGCGAGGTCGGCAGGTTCGAGCAGCAGAGGAAGCATGGGATCAGTGAACAGTTAATAGTGAATAGTGAACAGCGAAAAAAGACATATCGCTGTCAGCGTTGGGGGCATTGTCCCTTATTAGCTGTTCACTGTTAACTGTTCACTGGTATCTCTCTCGCCCGTCCTCATCCAGAGTGTCGGCAATCTGGTAGAAGTTGGCCAGCCGTTCTTCGCTGATTTCGCCACTGTCTGCCGCCATGATCAGGGCGCAGCCGGGTTCGTTGCGGTGGGAGCAGTTGCGGAATTTGCAGTGGCCGGCCAGGTCGGACAACTCACGATAGCCATGCAGCAGTTCGTCCTCGCTGATATGCCAGAGGCCGAATTCACGGATACCGGGGGAATCGATCAGCTCGCCACCGGTGGGCAGGTGGAAGAGCCGGGCGGTGACCGTGGTGTGCTGGCCCAGGCCGGAGCTGGCGGACAGGTCGCCCACTTGCAGGTCGGCTTCTGGCAGTACCGCATTGACCAGGGAGGATTTGCCCACCCCGGATTGCCCCACGAACACGCTGGTCTTGCCCACCAGGGCCTCCTGCAGTGGGGCCAGGCCCTGGCTGTCATGGGCGCTGACTTCCAGCACCGGGTAACCGAGCCGTTGGTAAAGCGCCTTCATGTCGTCAATAAAGGGGCGCAATTCCTCATCGATCAGGTCAGCCTTGTTGAGCACCAGGGTGGCGGGAATGTCAGACAGTTCTGCCGCCACCAGATAACGGTCCAGCAGGGCGCTGGAAGGCGTCGGCAAGGGCGCAAACACCACCAGCATCTGCTCCACATTGGCGGCCACTGGCTTCAGGTTGCCGTACATGTCCGGACGTTTCAGTACCGTCTGCCGTGGTTCGATGGCCACCACCACGCCCAGGCCCTCGCTTTTGGGTGGCTGCCAGATGACCCGGTCGCCTACCACCAGTTGCTCCAGGGTGGCGCGGAAGTGACAGCGCATGGATTCGCCATCGGCGCTTTCCACGCCCACCTGCTGGCCGAAGTGGGCGGTGATGGTGCCGGTCTGCTCGTCGCCGAGGTCGTTGGCCACCAGGGTCTCCAACTCCGCGTTGCGGCGCTGTGCCCGGTCGCGTTTTTCCGCCTGGATTTTTTCAATACGCCACTGTTGGCGTCGGTTGAGCTTGCGTTTGGCCACGAGGTATTCCGGTTGATTGGTGGCTGCATGCTACCATGTAGGCATAAAGCCATGATACGGAATGCCCATGACTGACAAGCGCAACAATCTGATCTGGATCGATCTGGAAATGACCGGCCTGAGCCCGGAGAACGACCGCATCATCGAAATCGCCACCATTGTCACCGATGCCCAGTTGAACCCGATTGCCGAAGGACCGGTGCTGGCGGTGCATCAGAGTGATGCCCTGCTGGACGGCATGGACGAGTGGAACACCGAACACCACAACAACTCCGGCCTGGTGGCGCGGGTGAAGGAAAGCCGCATCAGCGAGATGCAGGCCCAGGCTCAGACCCTGGATTTCCTCAAGGAGCATGTGGAGGCGGGCATGTCACCCATGTGCGGCAACAGCATCTGCCAGGATCGCCGTTTTCTGGCCAACTATATGCCCGAGCTGGAAGCCTTCTTTCATTACCGCAACCTGGATGTGTCGACCTTGAAAGAACTGGCGCGTCGCTGGAAGCCGGAGATCTTGCCGGGCTTCAAGAAGGACAACAAGCATCTGGCCCTGGACGACATCCGCGAATCCATCGCCGAGCTGCAGTATTACCGCGAGCATTTTATTGACGTTTGAAAATGCACCGCCGTGGGCACGTCATTGGCGACGCGATAGCCCAACCTCTGAAAAGACTGATTTACCACAGAGGGCACAGAGATCACTGAGGGAAAGGTTGGTTTTTCTCTGTGTGCTCTGCGCCCTCTGTGGTGAAAATGCTTTTTACCCAGCCTGTCTATCGCACCGCCGGTGACGCGCCTACAGCCGAGGTGTCAGGTTTGGATGTGCCGTTCCAATGCCCACTGCACATGCTCGCGCACGGTCTCGTCCGGGAAATTCTGTCTGTCCCTTAGCGCCTGCACAATGTCTTCTGACCCCGGCGCATTACCCAGCGCCACGGCAATATTTCTCAGCCACTTTCGATACCCGGCCCGGCGAATGGGGCTGCCGGCGGTGCGTTCCAGAAACTCTTCCTCGCTCCAGGAAAATAGCGTCACCAGATCGCTGTCGCCCAGCCCGTGGCGGGGATGAAAATCCCCTTCGCCGGTGTGCTGGGCAAAGCGGTTCCAGGGGCACATGAGCTGGCAGTCGTCGCAGCCGAAAATGCGGTTGCCGATGCCTTCGCGCAGGTCTTCGGGGATGCTGCCTTCATGCTCGATGGTCAGGTAGGAAATACAGCGCCGGGCATCCAGCTCATAGGGGGCGACGATGGCGTCGGTGGGGCAGACGGTGATGCAGGCCCGGCACTTGCCGCAATGGTCCTCACCGGGCTGGTCCACCGGCAGCGCAATATCTGTATAGATTTCGCCTAGAAAGAACCAGCTTCCCGCTTCCCGGTTCAGCACCAGAGTGTGTTTGCCCTGCCAGCCCAGCCCGGCCTTGGCGGCCAGGGGCTTTTCCATCACCGGTGCACTGTCCACAAAGGCCCGGGCCAACTCACTGTCGGCCACTTCCTCGCGAATACGCGCGGCCAGGATGGCCAGGCGCTTGCGGATCAGTTTGTGATAGTCGCGGCCCAGGGCGTAGCGGGACACATAGGCCTTGTCTTTCTGTTGCAGTATCTTCACCGGTTGCGTATCCGGCGGCAGATAATCCATCCGCGCGGAGATCACCCGCAGGGTGCCCGGTTCCAGTTCTTCTGGCCGGTAGCGTTTGTTGCCGTGGGCGGCCATCCATTTCATTTGGCCCTGGTAGCCTTTTTCCAGCCAGGCCTTCAGGTCCGCTTCGGCGGCGCGCAGGTCCGTATCGGCAATGCCGATCTGCTGGAAGCCGAGCTCGCGCCCCCAGAGCTGGATCTTTTCTTTCAGTGCCTGCAGGTCCATGGTTTGAAGGGATATAATGCCGGGAAATGAACGATGAAGGGTAACATGACGACACTGTCGAAGGCTCTCTATACCGCCGCCCAGACCCGCGAACTGGACCGACTGGCGATTGCCGCCGGCACCCCGGGTGCCGAGCTGATGGCCCGTGCCGGGCAGGCGGCTTTCGATACGTTGTGTGAGCGTTGGCCGGAAGCCCGGCAGATCGCCGTGCTGTGTGGCGGTGGCAATAACGGTGGCGATGGTTATGTGGTCGCGCGGCTGGCCCATGCTGCCGGGCTGGCACCACAGATCCATTTCACCACGCCACCGGAAACGCTCAAGGGTGACGCCCTGACCATGGCCGAACGCTGCCGGGATGCCGGCATCCCCATGACGCCACTGACACTGGATCGTCTTCCCGAGGGGATGGACCTGCTGGTCGATGGCCTGCTGGGTACCGGCCTCAGTGGTGCGCTACGCGATGAAATGGCGGCCTTGCTGACCGCCCTGAATGCCTTGCCGGTGCCGCGCCTGGCGCTGGATATTCCCTCCGGCCTGGGGGCCGATACCGGCATGCCGCTGGGGGCGGTGCTGGCGGCGGATCTGACCTGTACCTTTATTGGTCTCAAGCGTGGCCTGCTGACCGGGCAGGGGCCGGTGTATAGCGGTGAACTGTGCTTTTTTGATCTGCAGGTTGACCGGGACGTGTATTCCCAAGTGCCAGCGGATTGCCGGGTGCCGGTGCCCGCCAACCTGCATGCCTTGCTGCCGCCGAGACGGATTGATGGTCACAAGGGCAACTACGGCCATGTGGTGGTCATCGGCGGAGACCATGGTTTTGCCGGTGCGCCAGTGATGAGCGCCCAGGCCGCCGCCCGCTGCGGGGCGGGCAAGGTCAGCCTGATTACCCGCCCGGATCATGTGGCAGTGGCGCTCACACGGCAGCCGGAAATCATGGTTCGCGGAGTGGACAATGCCAGCGACGCGGCGTCCTTGCTGGCGGCGGCCAGTGTTATCGCCATTGGCCCTGGCCTGGGGCGCGATGACTGGGGGCGTGCCTTGTTGGCCCTGGCGCTGGAAAGCGGCAAGCCGTTGGTGGTGGATGCAGATGCCCTGACCCTGATGGCCGACGATGACGGCATTGGCCAGGGCGACTGGGTGCTGACCCCCCATCCGGGAGAGGCGGGTCGGCTGCTCGGCGTATCTGCAGCGGATATTCAACAGGATCGCTTTTCGGCCCTGGAAAGCCTGGCCACCCGCTACGGCGGCACGGTGTTGCTGAAAGGCCTGGGAACCTTGATTCAGGGCGAAGATGTGCAGGGTGAGAGAGGCCGCGCCCTGATCTGTGACGGCAACCCGGGAATGGCCTCCGGGGGCATGGGTGATGTGCTCACCGGCGTGATTGCCGCCTTACGCGCCCAGGGCCTGACGGGCTATGATGCGGCCCGGTTGGGGGCCATGATTCACGCCCGCGCCGCCGACGCCTGTGCGGCCCGGTGTGGTTCACGGGGCATGCTGGCCACTGACCTGTTGCCGTATTTGCGTGCCGAGCTGAATGAAAACTGTCTGGCTGAATAACGAGAGCATAGATGACTGTTGAGCATGTGGACCTGCCCGATGAAGCCGCCACCTTGGCGTTGGGAGGCCGTCTGGCCCGCCGTCTGAACGGTGGTGGCTGCGTTTATCTGGAAGGGGACCTGGGCGCCGGCAAGACCACACTGGTGCGCGGTATGCTGCGAGGCCTGGGCCACGAGGGGGCGGTAAAGAGCCCGACTTATACAATTGTGGAACCCTACGAGCTTGGCGGCGTCCATATCTATCACTTCGACCTGTATCGTCTTGGCGACCCGGAAGAACTGGAGTTGATAGGCGTACGGGATTATTTCTCCTCCGACAGCTTGTGTTTGCTGGAGTGGCCGGAGCGGGGCGCCGGGGTGGTGCCTTCACCGGATTTGACCATTACACTGGCCGTCAACGGCCGTGGACGAAAGGCGACCCTGGATTGGGCCTATGACGCATCGTGACAATAAGAAAAACCTTACCGCAGTGTTTGTGCTTCTGCTCAGTGGCGTCTGGGCCAGCCTGGGGTTTGCCCAGACGAGCATTGATTCGGTGCGTCTGCACCGGGCCCCGGATCACACTCGCATAGTGTTTGATCTGCCCTCACCGGTGGATCACAAACTCGACAAACTGGCCAACCCGGATCGCATCGTGCTGGATCTGCTGGATGCCAGCCTGGGTTTCGACGTCAACACCCTGGATTACGCCAGCAGCCCCATTGCCAATATTCGTGTCGGCAAGCATAGCGACAAGACCCGTGTGGTCTTCGACATGAAAAACGGTGTGCGCACCCGTACCAATCTGCTCAAACCGATCGAGCCCCATGGCTGGCGTCTGGTGGTGGATCTGTTCGACAGCGAATTGCAAAGTGCTGCCAAAACCAGTCCGGAACCGGTGAAGGAAAAGGAGGCACCCAGCGAGCCTCGATTGATGGTGGTGGCCATCGATGCCGGCCATGGTGGTGAAGATCCGGGGGCTCGCGGGCCTAGCGGTGTTTACGAGAAGACCCTGGTGCTGCAGATCGCCAAGAAGGTGGAAAAGCAGGTTAATGATCAGGCCGGCATGCGGGCGGTGATGGTGCGTGACGGGGATTACTATGTGCCCCTCGCCGAGCGTCGCCGCATCGCCCGTGAGGATCACGGGGCCGATGTGTTTATTTCCATCCACGCGGACGCCTTCACCGATGCCCGCGCCAACGGTGCTTCCGTGTTTGCCCTGTCCAGTAGTGGCGCCACTAGCGCCCGGGCGCGCTATCTTGCCAAGATTGCCAACGAATCCGACCGGGTGGCCGGGGTCTACGAAGAGGAAAAGGACGACAGCTCCTTGCTCAGCGTGCTGGCGGACCTGCGCATGAATGGTTCCATGGCGGGCAGCCTTTACCTGGGCCGGCAGGTGCTGGGAGAAATGGGTAAGGTGACCAAGCTGCACGGTAACCGGGACCGGGTGGAACAGGCCGGGTTTGCGGTTCTCAAGGAGCCGGAAATGGTCTCGATCCTGGTGGAGACCGGTTTTATTTCCAATCCGACGGAAGAGCGCAATCTGCGCTCCTCTGCGCACCAGAGCAAACTGGCCCGCTCTATCGTCAACGGGGTGGATGCCTATTTCCGCAATCACCCGGCACCGCATAGCTGGTATGCAGCCCAGCGCCGTGAGCACGGCGAGCAGTATCGTATCCAGCCCGGTGATACACTCTCGGAAATTGCCCGTCAGTACAGCGTCTCCGAACAGGCGATCCGCAGCGCCAATGCGTTGAATGGAGATCGAATCGTGGTCGGCCAGGTGCTGAAAATCCCCGGTTCGTGAAGGCCTTCGGTGCGAACGATGTGTGAGAGCGATCATTGGACACGCGTTGCGAGTGACGAGTAGCGCGTGTCGAAAAGCAACGCCGCTTTGGCGTTCGTTCCTCGTTACTCGCGTCTCGCCACCGGGCTGTCTGACCGCTTCGATATTACCCGTAATCTTTACCTGAATTCCATCAACAGAGACGCCCGTGACAAAGATCCAGCTGCTTGATTCCCGCCTTGCCAACCAGATCGCCGCCGGTGAGGTGGTGGAGCGCCCCGCCTCGGTATTGAAAGAGCTGCTGGAAAACGCCCTGGATGCCGGCTCGGAATCCATCAGCGTGGATGTGGAGCAGGGTGGGGTGAAGCTGGTGCGAGTGCGCGATAACGGTAGTGGGATTGGTCGCGATGACCTGCCCCTGGCCCTGTCCCGTCATGCCACCAGCAAGATCCGGGGCCTCGATGATCTGGAAGCCATCGGCACCCTGGGGTTTCGGGGCGAGGCCCTGGCCGCGATCAGCTCGGTATCGCGGCTGACCCTGGCCAGTAACGTGGAGGGCGAAGCGGAAGGCTGGCAGGTGCAGGTGGAAGGGCGCGACATGGCTCCCTCGGTCACCCCGGCGGGACACCCGCGCGGCACCACCGTGACCATGCGCGACCTGTTCTTCAATACCCCGGCCCGGCGCCGTTTCCTGCGTACCGAAAAGACCGAATTCAACCACCTGGAAGAAGTGTTCCGGCGTATCGCGCTCAGTGAGTTCAACACTGCTTTCCGTCTGACCCACAACCAGAAGGTGATCCACCAGTTGCCCGCCGGGCTGGATGACACCCTGCGCGCGGCGCGGGTGGCCAAGCTGTGTGGCAAGGGCTTCATGGAGCAGGCGATCCCGGTGGATGTGGAGCGCGATGGTATCCGTCTGCACGGCTGGATGGGGCTGCCCACGTTTTCCCGCTCCCAGGCGGACCTTCAATACTTTTATGTGAATGGCCGGGTGATTCGCGACAAGGTGGTCAGCCACGCAGTCCGTCAGGCCTATGCGGATGTGCTCTATCACGGTCGCCACCCTGCCTATGTGCTGTTCCTTGAGCTGGACCCGGCCCAGGTGGACGTGAATGTGCATCCCACCAAGCATGAGGTGCGCTTCCGCGAACAACGCATGGTGCACGGCTTCCTTTATAGCTCCTTGCACCGGGCTATCGCCGAAGTGCGCCCGGGCCAGTCACTGGCCGCCAGCGTGGTGGACGAGGGAGAGTCGGTGATGCCGGCCATGGAGCCCAGCCAGGCCAGCATGTCCCTGTCTGCCCCGGCGGGGCGTCCGTCCTATTCGCCGCCGGCCGGCAGTGGATTCAGTTATGGCCAAGGCCTGCGGCAGGCGGATGCCTACGGTGCGCTGGTCCGTTCCCAGGTGGCTGAAAACCCGGGTATGCCGCCGGCGTCCGATCAGGAAACCGTGCCGCCGCTGGGTTATGCGGTAGCGCAGTTGCACGGCATCTTTATTCTTGCTGAAAACCAGCAGGGGCTGGTGGTAGTGGACATGCATGCCGCCCACGAGCGGATTACCTACGAGCGGCTGAAACAGAGCTGGTCCGAGGACAAGGTACGCAGCCAGCCGTTGCTGGTGCCGGTGTCGCTGGCGGTATCCTCCCGGGAAGCGGATTTTGCCGAGCAGCAACCGGAGGTGTTTTCCCGGCTGGGCTTTATGGTGGAGCGTGCCGGGCCGGAGACCCTGGTGGTCCGCGAAGTGCCGGCGATGCTGCGCGATAGTGACAGCGAGGCGATGGTTCGCGATGTATTGTCTGACCTGCTGGCCCAGGGCAGCAGCGAACGGATCGAACAGAAGCTGGATGAGTTGCTCTCCAGCATGGCCTGCCACGGCAGCGTGCGGGCCAATCGCCGGCTGACCCTCCCGGAAATGAATGCCCTGCTGCGCGACATGGAGGCTACCGAGCGTTCCGGTCAGTGCAACCATGGCCGCCCCACCTGGACCCAGATGAGCCTGAAGGATCTGGACCGGTTGTTCATGCGGGGGCAGTAGGTGGACGCCGGACGCCTGAAACCTGACGCTGGGGCAGAGCGTATGCTGCCGGTGCTGCTCCTCATGGGGCCTACCTGCTCCGGCAAGACGGCGCTGGCCATTGAGGCGGCACAGGCGTTGCCCATCGACATCATCAATGTGGATTCAGCGCTGGTCTATCGCGGGCTGGATATCGGTGCGGCCCGGCCCAGTGACGAAGAGCTGGCAGCGGCACCGCACCGGCTGTTGGGTTTTCGCGACCTGGATGCCCCTTACTCGGCGGCGGATTTCCGCGCCGATGCCCTGCGCGAAATCGAACAGATCCATGCCAATGGCAAACTGCCCCTGCTGGTCGGTGGCACCATCCTCTATTTCAAGGCACTGGTGGAGGGGCTGGCGCCTCTGCCGGAAGCGGACCCGGCGGTGCGTGCCGATATTGCCGCCCTGGCCGAACATGAAGGCTGGCCGGCGGTGCATGCGGCACTGGCCCAGGTGGACCCGGTCAGCGCCGAGCGACTCAACCCCACGGATCGCCAGCGCCTGCAGCGGGCGCTGGAGGTATATCGGATAACCGGTCGGCCCCTGTCCGCTTTTCATGCGGATCATCATACAACTGTCACACAGAACCGCGATGGTCTGAGTGAGTTCAGTGACTTGCCCTGGCCGGTTTACAGTGCGGCCCTGTTGCCCCCGGATCGTGCCTGGTTACATCGCATGATCGAGCAGCGTTTCCGGCAGATGCTCGAGCAGGGGTTGGTAGAAGAGGTGCAGGCGCTGCGACAGCTGCCCGGAATCCACCGGGATCTGCCGGCCATGAAAGCGGTGGGTTATCGGCAGGTGTGGGACTATCAGGACGGTCAGTACGACTACGACAGCATGGTGGAGCGAGGCATTATCGCCACCCGGCAACTGGCCAAACGACAGTTCACCTGGCTGCGCAAATGGCCGTATCTGGACGGCTTCGACAGTAACGATGCGTCACAGCGGCAGGCGCTAGTCGAGCAGCTTGCGAAGATCTGTAAATCTGTGTTTAGTTAGCCCTGTTGTTGGACTTTTTGGTTTATAATTCGCCAATCATCGATTTTTAGCCATTTTGCGGCGATTTGAGAAGCACGGCGCAAATGTGCTGTGTCGGCACCTGGAACCAATTTGCCGGGTTGTTGACAAAAATTTGCCCGATAGCGCATCGGGCGAAGGCAGTGACCGTATGGGACGGTTTCACTGTGTTACAGCGCTGATTGCCCGAAGTGTTGGGCACTACTTTTTACTGTTATTTCAAGGAGACTTGCCATGTCAAAGGGGCACTCGCTACAAGACCCTTTTCTCAACGCGCTTCGTAAAGAGCGTATTCCGGTTTCTATCTTTCTGGTAAACGGAATAAAGCTCCAGGGGCAGATTGAGTCTTTTGACCAATATGTCGTGCTGCTGAAAAATGCAGTCAGTCAGATGGTTTACAAACACGCGATTTCCACCGTCGTGCCTGCCCGCAACCCCCGTGGCGGCGGTAACCCGGCCATGACTACCACCGGTACAGGCGGCACCGCCGTTCCTGCTGCCGATGAGGGCTTCGGCAACCAGTAACGCTGCCGCAGATCCTGCAAAGAGCCACCTTCGGGTGGCTCTTTGCGTTGTGGCCGCGTTAACGTCCCCGATCGGTACTTTTCATGCCGGTTTCCCTGTCTTCTTCCTCTGACTGGTTTAAACTGGCGGTCTCATCCCCCATATCAGGCCTCTATGGACCTATTTGACCGTACAGAGCAGACCAGAACCGGCGCCGGTGAGCGCGCTATTCTGGTGCACCTGGATTTGCCCGACGCCATGGGACGCGAAGATCTGGATGAGTTTTATCATCTGGTCACCTCCAGTGGCGTGGAGCCGGCGGCGGAGTTGACCGGCAAGCGTGATCGGCCCGATCCTGCCCTGTTTATCGGCTCCGGCAAGACAGAAGAGCTGGCAGCGCTGGTGGCGGAAATCAACGCGGATGTGGTGCTGTTCAATCATGCTCTGAGCCCGGGCCAGGAACGCAACCTGGAGCGAGTGGTGAAATGCCGGGTACTGGATCGTACCGGTCTGATTCTGGATATCTTCGCCCAGCGTGCCCGCACCCATGAAGGTCGCCTGCAAGTAGAGCTGGCTCAGTTACGGCATCTGTCTTCCCGGCTGGTCAGAGGCTGGACTCACCTGGAACGGCAGAAGGGCGGTATCGGTCTGCGCGGTCCCGGGGAAACCCAGCTGGAAACCGATCGTCGCCTGCTGCGTGATCGTATTCGTGGCATTGAGTCGCGTCTGGGGAAGGTGCGCAAGCAGCGCGCTCAGGGGCGTCGGGCTCGCCAGCGTTCCGAAACGCCGCTAATTTCCCTGGTGGGCTACACCAACGCGGGGAAATCGACTCTCTTCAATGCCATCACCACCGGTGATGTCTATGTGGCGGATCAGCTGTTTGCCACTCTGGATCCGACCCTGCGCAAGGTAAAGGTGCCGGGCGTGGGGCCGGCGATTCTGGCGGATACGGTGGGCTTTATTCGCCATTTGCCCCACCGGCTGGTGCAGGCGTTTCGCGCCACCCTGGAAGAGACCGTTAACGCCACCTTGCTGCTGCACGTGACAGACTGCAGCGCAGAAGAGCGTGACAGTAATGTGGCGGCAGTGAATGAGGTGCTGGAAGAAATCGGTGGCGACAAGCTGCCGGTTCTGCACGTTTACAACAAGGTCGACAACCTGGGCCAGTCGCCGAAAATTGACCGGGATGAGCATGGCCATCCCTGGCGGGTGTGGATTTCCGCGCAGACCGGTGATGGCTTTGATCTGCTGTTCCAGGCCATTGCCGAACGACTGGCCGCAGGTTGGGTGGATTGCTGGGTGCGTTTGCCCGCGTCCGCCGGCCGCCTGCGCGCCCGCCTGCACGAGGCCGGTGAGGTGCTGGAAGAGCAGGCAGCGCTGGATGGCAGTATGCTCCTGCGCATCAATGTGAACCGGGTACATTTTGAGCGGCTCTTGCGTGAGCAGGGGCTGACAGAGGAAGAACTGGTGGTGCCGGCTCCTGCGGTTGCAGGGGATGACGGCCCTTCCTACAATTCACAACGCTCGCACGATGCGAGCCATCAATAATCCGGTGGGCTCAGCGCCCTGACCGATTGGAGACCTACATGGCGTGGAATGAACCCGGCGGCAACAAGCCGAAGGACCCTTGGGGTGGAGGCGGTGACCAGGGGCCGCCGGATCTGGATGAAGCCCTGAAGAATCTGAAAGAAAAAATTAACAGCGTATTCGGTGGCAAGGGCGGCAAGTCCGGCGGTAGCTCCGGCAGTGGGGGCGGTTCCCCCTGGCCGGTATTGATTATCGCTGCCGTAATCGGCGTGGTGGTCTACGCCCTGGTCGGCTTTTTCCAGGTGGATCAGCGCGAACGCGCCGTGGTGCTGCGTTTTGGTGAATACAACCGCACCGTGGATCCCGGTCTTCGCTGGCGTGCGCCGATCATCGAGCAATTCCAGAAGGTCGACGTGGAGCAAAATCGCCGCTACGACATTACTGAGGCGATGCTCACCCGCGACACCAATATTGTCAGCGTGACCTTGCAGGTGCAGTACCAGGTGCTGGATCCGATTCCCTTCCTGTTGAAGGTGGCCCGTCCGGAAACCATTCTGGAGCATGCCACCAGCTCGGCCCTGCGCCATGTGGTGGGTTCCGCGACCATGGATGATGTGCTCAAGGACAACCGGGAAGCGATCCGGGTGAAGGTTCGTGAGCGTCTGGATGAGTACCTGAACCGTTACGATACCGGCCTGGTATTGAAGCAGGTGGTACTGGATCAGACCCAGGCACCGGATGCGGTGCGTGATGCCTTTGACGATGTGTCCAGGGCCAAGGAAGATGAAGATCGCTTCAAGAAAGAAGCGGAAGCCTATCGTAACTCGGTCATCCCCCAGGCCCGGGGTGAGGGCAAGCGCCTGGAAGAAGAGGCGGAAGCCTACCGGAACCGTCTGATCGATAGCGCCAAGGGTGATGCAGAGCGATTTACCGATCTGCTGAAAGAATACCGCAAGGCGCCGGAAGTGACCCGTGAGCGTCTCTACCTGGAAACCATGACCGATGTGTACAGCGCTACCAGCAAGGTGCTGGTGGATGTGGATAAGGGCAACAGCCTGATTTATCTGCCACTGGAACAGCTGGTCAAGGGTGGCGCCAGCAAGGCCAGGGCACCGCAGCAAAACGGTGCCAGCCCGAGCAGCACGTCATCGGCCGGTGCGGATGACGGCGGCAGTGGTCGCGAGGCGTCTCGCAGCCTCTACAGCACACCAAACCGGGAGTTGCGCTAATGAATAATCGTGGATGGTTGGCGCTGCTGGCGTTGGGGGTTCTGGCGCTGCTGGCGCTGGATTCCTTCTTTATTGTGAACCAGACCGAAAAGGCAGTACTCAAGCAGTTCAGCCGAATTGACAAGTCCGATATCGAACCGGGTATCTACTTCAAGTGGCCTATGGTCGAAGAAGTGGTCCGCGTGGACGGTCGTGCCCTGGTGTACGACGTGGCTACCCAGTCTTTCCTGACCGCAGAGAAGAAGCTGCTCAATGTGGATGCCTTTGTGGTCTGGCGGATCAATAATGTGCAGCGTTACATCGTCAGTGTGGGCGGTGGCTCTTCCAATGCTCAGGTAATGGAAGGCCGCGCTCGGCAGTTGCTGGACCCACGGGTCAATGAAGCCCTGCGTAACGAGTTTGCCTCACGCACGGTGTTCCAGGTGGTTGCTGGTGAAAGCAACGTGGAAAAACTGGAAGGCGACAAGGCATTGCTGCGCGACCCGGTCACCGGTGAGGTGACCGAGGTACCGAAGGATCAGCTGGACGAATCCATCATCCGGGAAGCAGAGGGCGAACCGCTGACCAGCGATGCTGCTGACGGAAAAATGGCCAGCGACCAGCGCGAAGCACTGATGGATCAGGTTCGTGCAGAAGTGAATAAATCCACCATGGAGGATCTGGGTATTGAAGTGGTCGATATCCGGGTGAAACAGGTGGATTGGCCAGACCAGGTACGTGGCCGGGTGTTCGACCGTATGCGTGCCGAGCGTCAGCGTGATGCAGCGGCTCACCGTTCCCAGGGTCGCGAGGAAGCGGAGAAAATCCGTGCCGGTGCGGACCGCAAGCGCAGTGAAATCCTGGCTGAGGCCTACCGCAAGGCCCAGGCCACCCGTGGTGAGGGTGACGCCCTGGCGGCGGCCACCTATGCCGAGGCCTACAATCAGGACAAGGAGTTCTTCCGCTTCTACCGCAGCCTCCAGGCTTACAAGGAGAGCTTCAAGGACAAGGAAGATGTGCTGATTCTGGAGCCGGATGGCGAGTTCTTCCGCTATCTGAAGGGGTCAAAAGGGCAGTAGTCGTCCTTATTCCTCCGTACCCCCATAAAAAACCCGCTTCGGCGGGTTTTTTTATGGGGGTACGGCTTTTGTATTACTCAGGATGTCATTGTTTTTACTTTTTTTTCTTGATTTGGGTCAAAATGTAAGGCGATTTGCATTGCTTTTTTACAAAGTTCACATGAAAACAACACAGAAAAAGTGCAAAATTCGACCTGAATCACACTTTGGCTGTGATGAAGCAAACCAATAACAATTGTTTGCGCACTGAATTCGGCAGGATGCCTCGCTGACTAGCGTTGGACCAGAAGAGGAAAGCCTGCCAAGACCATAGGGGATCGTTAGATGAACCGCATTATTCTTGGGGCTGTATTGTTCTGGGCAACCACTCTATGGGCGGATGGCCCACTGTCCAGCAAGATGGAAACCTACCTGGTTAGTGAAAAAAATGGCCAGGAAGAGATGGTTGCCTCGCAAGACGCGTCACCGGGCGATGTTATCGAGTATCGTTTGGTGTATACCAACGAAGTGGAGCAACCGCTTTCCGGCCTGGAAATCACCGGCCCGATCCCCGCCAATACCGCCTACCTCAAGGGCTCCGCGTCTACCGACGTGAGTACGGAATTTACTGTCAGCATCGACGATGGCAGCAGCTTTGAGGCAGAACCGGTAACCCGAACAATCACTGGCCCTGACGGCCAGACACAGAACGTCATTGTCCCTCCGAGCGATTACACCCAGCTGCGCTGGGTTCCGGAAAACGGAATCCAGCCGGGCCAGGTACTGGAATACCGGTACCGGGTAAAGGTGCAATAACCGGGGGAACATGATCAGGGCCCACCCAGGCCCGGGAAGTCTTGTGCGAGCGACTTGTATGTCGCACTGGGGGAGTGGCTCACACCGCGTGTGGAGGGTCGCTCTGGCAAGGCTTTCAGATCAGAAGTAGTCCGAAACTCAAACTCCAATTAAAGGAAACAGCCATGAAACTCGCCTTTCAAAAGGGCCTGTTGTCTGCGCGTGTGTCCGCCTCGGTCATGGGGTTGGGGTTGGTGCTTGCCGCCGGGCAAACACTGGCTCTGACACCTGCCGGGACCGACATTAACAACCGGGCGACGGTGACCTACGAGGACGCCAATGGCAACAGCTATTCGGCCCAGTCCAATGAATCCACCGTTACCGTGGCCGAGGTTTACGCGGCCACCCTGGAGAACGATGGCAGCAAATCCGGTGCGCCCGGTGAAACTGTCTACTTCACCCATACCCTGACCAACACCGGTAACGCGGATGACAGCTTCAGCGTTGACGGTCTGGCCGGTCTGGATGCTGCCACCGGCGCCTCTACCTACACCGTTTACCTGGATGCCAACGGCAACGGCGTGCCCGATGCCGGTGAGTCTGCGGTTACCAACATCAACCTGAACGCTGGCCAGCAGGCTGAGCTGATCGTTGCCGTACCAGTGCCAGCAGGTGCCGGTGCCGGCGATACCATCGAGTCCACCCTGTTGGTGGAATCTGTCGGTGGTGGTGCAGGTACCGTTGAGGATATCGGTGCCAACGGCGACGCCGGTACCTATGACGCTGACGGTGATAGCACCCCGGACGGTAACGACACCAACAACAATGTGGTGACGGTAACCACCGATGCGGTACTGCAGCTCAGTAAGACCGCGGTGCCGAACTTCACCGACAACACCATTACCTATACGTTGGAAGTGAAGAACAACGGTGGCCGGGCGGCGGAAGATGTGGACATCTTCGACCCGATTCCTGCCAATGCCACCTTCGCGGAAATCGTTTCCGTAAACGGTCTGCTCGCCTCCAGCAGTGACCAGTGGCTGGACAGCACCGGTGCACTGCAGTCCCTGCCCCATTCTTATGCGGGCATTGCCGATCTGGCTGACGTGACCGAACCGGCGGGTGTGGACCTGGACGGTAACGGTACCACCGGTGAAACCCTGAAAGGTATCAACTTCCGTGATGCCATCATGGGCGTTAACACCACCGTGACCGTGGTCTATAAGGTCGATTTTGATGGCACCCTGGCCTCTGGCACCCAGATCCGCAACACCTTTGCGGCAGAAGGGGATCTGGATGGCGACGGCAATGCGGATGACCCGTCCACATCCAACACCACCACCACCACTATCCAGCAGACCTATGCCGTGGACGCAACCGATACCGGCGATGCGGCCGATGCCGATGCGACGCTGAACGACGTTGCGCTGCAGGATGAAGCCAACTCCGGCGCTGTGGTGGCGTTTGCCAATATCGTTGCCAACAATGGTAACGGCAGTGACGTGTTTGACCTGACCATCAATAACAATGCCGGTGCGACTTACGGCGGCGCGGGCACAGTCCCGGCTGGTGCCCAGGCTTTCCCGGCGGGCACGCTGTTCACCTTCTGGAACGCGACCAACAATACCCAGCTGACGGACACCAACGGTAATGGTGTGCCGGATACTGGCACCATTGCGGCGGGTGCGGATCGTCGCATCACCGTCCGTGCGCAGCTGCCTGCTGGTGTCAGCGGCACGGGGCCCTTTGTCGCGACCATGGTTGCCACCTCCTTCGGCGACAACAGCGTCAACGATGACAAGCTGGAAGTGCTGGATGAAATCGTTGCCCCGGCAGTGGATTTGGCTAACAGCCATTCTGCAGATCTGACTGATGCGGGTACCGACGCGGATCCCTTTAATGCGGCAGCCCCGACCACTACGACGGAAGTCGCTGTTGGTGGCATTGCTACCTTCCCGTTGTTCGTGGCCAACAACTCCGGTAATGCCCAATCTTTCACCTTGGGCGCGAACCTGCCTGCTGGCTGGGCGGTGACCTTCCGTGAGGTGGGCGTGGATACCAACGCTGACGGTACCGCTGACAACACCAGCAATGCCGGTAACGTGGTAACCGCTACTCCGAACCTGCCTGCAGGGGCGGTGTACCAGTACCAAGCCGAAGTGCAGGTGTCATCCATCGTGGCTCAGGCTGCGGCAGATTTCACTGGCGCAGGTGCTGTGGATACCAACGATGGTGACGGCGATTACCCGATTCGCTTCACTGTGGTGTCAGCCTCTGACGGCACTATCAGCGACCAGAAACTGGATGCGGTGGATGTGATTGCCAACCGCAACATCACCGTGTCCCCGGATGGCGCCAACCAGGTGCAGCCAGGCGGTAACGTGGATTACACCCATGTGATTGCCAACGGCGGTAACACCACCGAAGCGGTGGAAATCTCCGGGGCGAACTCCCTGGCCGCAGATGGCTGGAACAACAACACTCAGCTGTTCATTGATACCACCGGTAACGGTACCCCGGATTCCTGGGTGCAGTTGGATAACCTGCCCACCGCCAACGATTTGGCAGTGCGTACCCCCAACGGCAACACCATTCTTGTGGATATCGACAATGCCGGTGCCAATCCGTTGATCACCCTGGAGCCGGGCCAGCGTCTGGATGTTCGCGTCACCGTATTCGCGCCGTCCAATGCGCCTGCCGGTACCGTGGACAGCTACACCCTGACCGCCAGTAACGCCAATGTGTCCGATACCGCCACCGACACCACGGAAGTGGTGGTGGGTCAGGTGCGTCTGGACAAGCAGGCAGCCGTCGATACCGCCTGTGATTGTGCCGGTGGAACCTGGCCTGCTGGTGGCTTTGAGCCCGTGCAATCCACCCAGGTTGAACCTGGCCAGTGTGTCGTGTGGCAGCTGACCGCCACCAACGAAGGTGCAACCACTGCAGAAAATGTGGTGATCACTGATGAGACCACCGAGTTCACCACCTTCCAGGCGGCGGACGATGCGGTGCGTGCCTCTGACAGTGCCACCACTGCCAATACCGGCACCCTGCCGGTGGTGGAGTGGGAAATTGGCCAGCTGGTGTCGGGTGATAGTGCCCGTACCCAGTTCTGTGTCGAAGTGAACTAACGCTCCCCCAGGCATTGCCCTCCCCTTAGGGGGAGGGCTTTTCCAGGGCCGGTGCGCCGGGTCTGGAAAAGCCCCTGAGGCATATAACAACGGGTACTGAACGCTTAATGAAACTGCTTGCCGTCCTTCGCATTGCTGTTGTCAGCATGCTGGTCTTGACCAGCGTGCTGCTGCATGCTGCCACGGCGCCAGGCACAGCCTTGTTGAATCAGGCAGAAATGCGCTATTTCGATCCGCTGACAGGGCGGGTAGTGGTGGTGCGCTCCAATATTTCCCGGGTCATGGTCGGGGAAAGTCCCGCCTTTGAGCTGGATGAGGACAAGACTCGCCAGGCCTCTGCGGGCCAGTCCGTCAGTATCGAACATACGCTCACCAATACCGGTAATGTGACCGACAGCTACACCCTGAACCTGGCTAATCTGGGTGGCGACGCGGGTGATCTGCAGGAGCTGTCGGTTTACCGCGACATCAATGGCAACGGGGTTGCCGATCCGGGCGAACCGGCGATCACCGGGATTGCTTCCTTGCCGGCGGGACAGACCGTTAACCTGGTGATCAGTGGCACGGTCCCCGCGTCACTGGTTAGCGGTGATGAAATTCGCCTGTCCCTGGACGCCGAGTCCCAGCGCGATGCCTCCCTCACAGATTCCGTGCTCGACCGGGTGGTGATTGCGGATGGTGCATCCCTGGTATTGAGCAAGTCCTCCAGCCAGAGCTGTGATGTGCCCCAGGCGGAAGGCGCGATTCTGGACTACCGGGTGTCAGTGACCAATGCCGGCAATAGCGCCCCTGTTGAGCGTATGCTGCAGGTCTCCGGGCAGCCGGAGCAAGGGGTGCTGGTGGAAGATGCCCTGCCGGGTAACGTGACCCTGCTGGCCGCCGCCGTTTCCGATATTGCCCCAGCGCAGGCTGTGCCGGTGGTGCATTTCGCCGGTGATGGTGCGAATGTCTGGCAGCGTTATGCGGACTGGAGCGGAAATGGCACCGTGGACCGTTTGGGGCTGCTGATCCCGGCGGACCAGATTCGCAACAACCAGACCGGCGGTTTTGCGTTTCAGGTGCAAATCAACAGCGGCCTGACCCAGGGCACCATGCTGTTCAACCGCGCCTTTGTGGATCTGCAAGGTGACGGTCTGGCTGATGTGGAAAGTAATCGGGTCTGCCATCGCATTGCCGCCACCCTGTCGCCGGGCATTACTTTCCAGCGCCCTTCGAATGCGGTATTCCAGCAGAGCCGTGCGCCTGTCCACAGTGAAGACAGCGATTTTGTCGATGCCGCCATTTATCCCCTGTTGCCGGAACAAAGCCAACGCATTCTGCTGGACGGGGTCTACCTGCGGCTCACGGCTTCCCAACTTAACCAGGTATTGGCCGATCAGGATTTTGTGCAAACTACCCCTGGTGGGGCGCGGCTGCTGCAAGTCTCGCTGACGTCCCGGTTGACCGGTGACACCTTGCTCATGGCGGTCAAGGAGACCGGGGTGAACACCGGGGTATTCCGCAGCGTGTACCCGTTCTCGCTCAATGAGACGCGCTCCGGGAGTGGTGGTCTGTGCCCGGCAACGGCCAATGCAAATAATCTGGATCAATACTCTGACAGCACAACCCTGAACGAAGTGTTGGGCCTTGGCTGTGTGCTGCAGACGGGGCCGGAAGATCGCATCACCGCCACCTTCACCGTGCCGACCTTCGGTCCGGATGGCAGCGTGGTGAATGTGCAGACTGTCACGGCTCTGGCGGCGGTGGACCCGGCAGGAACAGTGTTCGACTCCAGTAATGGCCGCCCGGTACCGGATGCCACGGTGACCATGTACCAGTCCCGTCAGCGTTTGGCCGATACCGGTGCCGCTAATTGTGCGGCCTTGCAGGAAAGCGCCTACGAGCGAGCCTTGCACCCCTTCACCGGTGACGTGTTGCCCACGGAAAATACCAATACCCTGGCCGCGGATAATACTCAGCAGCCGGGGCGGTATCAGTTCCCCCTGGCGACCCCCGGCCATTGTTACTACCTGGATGTGAAGCCGCCGGCAGGCTATCGCTTCCCGTCGACAGTGCCGCCGGCGGCGGTGAAAACCTTTTTCGCCAACATCTCCGATAGCTCCTACGGTCTCGGCGGGTATGACCCGGACGTGGCCCCGGTAGGGCGGGCAGCGGCACGCATGGCCAGCGCGGACAACCAGGGCGCCTTTCTGCTGGGGCTGGCGGATGTCTTTGTGGACATTCCGGTTGATCCTTCCGCGGCGACGACGGCCGGGGTGTTGGTGTTGGACAAGCAGGTCGAAACGGACCAGGCGGGAGTGGGCGATGTGCTGGCCTACCGGATTGACCTTACCAGCAACCATGACGCCGAGCTGTTCGCCGCCCGTATCGAGGACCGGCTTCCCTATGGGTTCCGTTATATCGAGGACAGTGCCTGGCTGGAAATCAACGATCAGCGCATCGAGATTCCCGAGCCCGCCAACAATGGTGGCAACCAGCTAACCTTCCTGATCCAGCAGCAGACCGCCAGCGGACCTCAACCCTTGCCATTGCAGCCAGGCAGCACGGTGACCCTGCATTACGGCCTGCGTCTGTCAGCTGGCGCCGTGGATAGTGACGGCATCAACCGTGCCACGGCTCAGGCCAACACCGCGTCCGGATTCACTTACTTTTCCAATCAGGGTGAAGCGAAAGTCCAGGTGCGCAACGAAGGCGTACTCTCGGACCGGGCCATGGTGTTTGGCAAGGTCTACGTGGACAACGACTGTAATAACCTGCAGAACGACGGCGAATACCCGGTGGGCGGGGTGAAGCTGTACCTGTCCGACGGCTCCTGGGTGATCACCGATGAAAACGGCCAGTACAGCCTTTATGGCCTGCGCCCGGGGCTGCACACCATCAAGGTGGACCCGCTGACGTTGCCGGAGGGCCTCAAGCTCAAGCCCATCGATAACCGTCATGCTGCCGATCCGCAAAGCCGTTTTCTGGATCTGCGGCCCGGCGAATATCACCGTGCGGACTTTGCCGCCATGTGCCCTTCGGCGGATCAGCGTGATGCCATCGTTGAGAATTTGAAGGCCCGTAATGCCTCCCTGTCCGGTGACTGGATGCTCGATGAAGCGGCCCGTTTCGATCCGCTGCGAGAGAACAATGTGAACAATCGCTTGCGCCAGGCGGATGGCAGCGGTGACCTGGGTAGCGGCGTCTACACCCAGACCGGTGATGCCAATCTGGCAGAGGTCTGGGAGCAGGTAAGCCGCAGCCAACCGGCACCACGGGCAGAGAAGCCCCGGCCGGTTGCCGAGCAAGCCCAGATGGGAGCCACCAAGGAAGTGGCGGCCACCGTCACCCGGGAGCAGGCAGTGGCCGGCACCTGGCTTTGGCCACGCGATGGCATCAGTCGCGACGGTCGTCTGCAGGCCGTGGTGCGTGCGGGGGTGGAGCCTGACCTCTATGTGAACGATAAAAAGGTGCCGAGCAGCCAGCTGGGTGAGCAGGTGCTTAACCGTCGTGAAAAAGCCCAGGTGCTGAGCTGGTACGGGGTCCCTCTGGAGGAAGGCGATAACCAAGTGGAAGTCCGTGCGCTGGATCCTTTTGGCAACGAGCGGGTGCTGGCCAGTGCCGAGATTCTGCGCCCGGAGGCGCCGCGTAGCCTGACGCTGGAACCGCAAGAGACCACCCTGGCGGCAGACGGTGGCCGGTCCACCCTGGCGATTCGGGTACTGATGCAGGATGCCCGTGGCAATCCGGCACGGGGCACCTACTTCGTGACGCTGGAAAACGACAAGGGTGCCTGGCTGGAAGAGGATTTGCAGCCGGACAACCCGGGTCACCAGATTCGCGTGGATGATGGCGAAGGCCTTGCACATCTGCGTAGCACCGAGTACACCGGTCCGATTCGCCTGCGTGCCCTGGTGGAAGACTTTGTCGCCACCGCCCGGGTGGAGCAGGTCGCCCCATTGCGTCCGCTGGTGGCCACCGGTTATGTGCAATTGCGTCAGGGTTTTGGCGGCAATGTGCGTGATAACGGCAATGCGCCTACCGAAATCGGTGACTCCCTGCCCGAGGAAGGGCTGGATGCCAATGGTGCGGTGTTCCTGAAAGGGGCAGTCCGGGGCGGTGCTCACCTGACCCTGGCCTACGATACGGATAATGACCTGGATGACGATGAAGAAATCCGTCGTGATCTGAACCCGTCAGATTCCTATCCCATTGCCGGTGATGCTTCGGTGCGTGGTTATGATGCCCGCAGCCGCAGCAAACTCTACGCCAAGCTGGAAAAGGATCGCAGCAGTCTGCTATGGGGCGACTACCTGACCGACCCCAATTACGATTTTCAGGATCTTGGTCGGGTGCAGCGCACCCTCACCGGCCTTAACGCCATTTACGAAGATGACCGGGCCCGTTTCCAGGTATTCGGCGCGCGGCCGGAATACGAACAAGTCAGCGAGGAAATTCCCGGTAACGGTACCGCCTTGCTGTTCACCCTGGCCAATCGTCCGGCTCGCGACAGCGAAACCCTGGAGCTGATTGTCCGCGATCGCGGCAATCCGGGGCTGGTGATTTCCACTCAGCCACTGACCCGTTACGTGGATTACTCGGTGAATTACTTCACTGGCGATATCCGTTTTCATGACGTCATTCCCACCGTGGATGAAAACCTGAATCCGGTATTCATCCGTGCCAGCTATAACGTGGAAGCCTCTGATGCCGAGGAATACAACGTGCTGGGCGCCCGCTTCCGCTACCAACTCAATGATAAGCTGACTGTCAGCGCCAGCCGCACCCGCGACGAGCATGAAAGCGAAGGCTTCGACCTGAGTAGCGTGGCCGCGGAGTACGCTCTCACCGACCAGAACAGTATTTATGCGTCGTCAGCCACCATGGAAAACAATGATGACGATAGCGAAGGTGGGGCGATCAGCCTGGGCAGCCAATGGCGCTGGCAGGATGGCTCCAGCACCGATCTTCGCTGGGCCCGGGCGGAAGAGGGTTTCCGTAATCCGGCGGCTGGCATTGCTGAATCCCGCGAAGAAATGCGTCTGGATCACGAGCAGGTGCTGTCGCGCAGTCTGTCCGCCCAGGTGGAAGCGGTGCATTCCCAGTCCCTGGAAAACGACGACGCGCAAAGTAGCCTGGGTCTGATCGGCAAGAAACAGATCGGTGCCACCCAGTTACGTGCCGGGGCCCGGGGCATCGAGCAGAAAGATGACCAAGGGGAAGACCGCTTCGCAACCTGGGTTCTGGGTGCCAGCCAGGGGACGCGCCTGTTCGGCAAGCCGTTGACCGTGGGCTCGGAATACGAGCAGGCCTTCAATGACCGTGATCGTCGCCGTATTGCCGCCGATGCGGATCTGGGGATTACCGACAAGACCAGCCTCTACAGCCGCTATGAGCTGATCAACAGTCTCAGTGGAGTCAACCTGCTGAACAACGACGTGGAGACCCGCCAGTTTACCTTCGGCGTACGCTCCGCGCTCAGTCGTAGCACCGATGTATTTTCCGAGTACCGCCTGCGCGGTGCCCAGGACGGTCGTGATGTGGCGGCAGCCAATGGGGTGCGTTCGCATTTTGAAATCGAGCCGGGTCTGACTTTCAGCCCGTCGGCGGAATGGATTGAAACCCTGGAAGGTAATACCAGTCAGGATTCCACCGCTCTTTCCTTGGCGGCAGAAGACAAACGCAATCCTAATCGCCGTACTCTGGCGCGGGTGGAAACCCGCTTCGGTGATGAGCGTACCTACTACGGCTTCAGTGCTGCCAACATCTGGCGCGTCAATCTGGACTGGTCTGCCGTAGTGCGTGACGACCTGCGGCTACAATACTTCGATGGCCAGCCCAAGCAGGGCGACAATATTGTCACCCTGGGCATGGCTCGCCGCCCGCGTCTGGATAATCGCCACCACATGCTGTTCATGTACAAATGGAAAACCCAGTGGGGCGGCGAAGCCGCCAGTGATCGGCGCGTACACATTGTCTCCAACCACCATAATTTCCAGCCCCATGACGACTGGATTTTCTCCGGCCGGATTGGTGCAAAGTGGCAGCAGACCGAGCTGGGCAATCTGGATGTGGATACCGATGCCTATGTGGCCGATGGTCGTATTATCTGGGACATTTCCCGCCGTTTTGATCTGGATCTGCATGGCGGCGCGTTGACCACTGAAGGTGTCAGCGAGCGACGTTACAGCTACGGGGTGGGGGTGAATGCCCTGGTTCGTCGCAATCTGCGCATGGGCGTGGGTTACAACTTTTCCGGTTTCCGCGACGATGATCTTGATCCGGAAGGCTACAACGTGGAAGGGCTGTATATCGGCCTGGAATACAAGTTTGATGAAGATGATCTGGGTTGGCTGGGCAGCAAGGCTGCCGGGCAGCGCAGTTATATGGGAGACGCGCGATGAACCGTTTGGTCATGGCGGCATACATGATGCTGGCGGCAGGTTTGTCTGGCTGTGTCAGTACCGAGGCACTGTATGCCGAGTACGAAGAAGTGTGTCCGGTAAAAGCCACCGTGACTGATACCGGCATGGTGATGGTCACGGCGCTGGCGTCCCAATCGAAAGGTCAGCTCTGGGAACCGGCGGTGTATTTCGGTTTTGATGAGTACGGTCTGATTGAGGATGAAGTGACGCGTCTCGACCGCAATCTTGTCATTCTGAAGCAATATCCGGCGTTGCAAATCAGTATCCAGGCCTTTACCGATCAGTTGGGAGGCAGGGTTTATAACCGTGAGCTGGCCGAAAAGCGTATGGATCAGGTCAGCGATTACCTGCAGGAAAATGGCTTGGATTCCTCGCGAATCAAAAAGGCACCGCTAGGTAAGGAACTGCCGATCCTGCCCAGCGACAGCGAGCAGGATCGCATCGTCAATCGGCGGGTTGAGTTGATGCCACTGGATGCGCAAGGCCGTCCGCTGGTATTGCGGGTTGATTTCCAGGGCAGCGGCGGCGACAGCTTCGTGGCACCCGAGCCGGTGAGGTAACGGGATGAAAGTGACGCGCAAGTCTCTGGGTATAGTATTGCTGCTGTTGACTGCCGTGGCAGTTAAGGCGGCGGCACCGACGGCGGGAACTGTTATCAAGAATCAGGCATCGGCCAGTTACCGGGCCTGTCTGGATGATGACTGTTCTGTGCTGGCCGAGACCCAGCGTGTCACCTCCAACCTGGTGGAAACTCTGATACAGGCTGTGCCCGGCATCGAACTGGTCAGCGCGCAAAGCAAGCCGTCGCTGCCGGGGGGTGTGGTGTATTTCCCCCACACCCTGACCAATACCGGTAATGGCCGGGATCGCTACCAGCTCTGCCTGGGCAGCATTGATGCGGATGTCGCTGCCTGGTCTGTATTCCCGGATGCCAATGGCGATGGTCAAGCGGACAGCGGCGCCCCCCTGTTTACCCATACTGATCCCGATGGCTGCTGGGATTCCCCGACCCCGGACTTGTTGGCCGGTGACAGCTTTGCGCTGGTCATCGAAGCCGAGGTGAGCGGCGTGGCCATTAGCGGGCAGTCCCTGTCGCTGGACGTCACCGCTACCAGCAACAGCAATGCCGCCCTGACGGCAGCCAATACCGACACCATCAACCTGATCGAGGGGCCGGTGCTGGAAGTGGTCAAATCCCTCAGTGTTCGCCAGGGTCGCTCGCCCTCAGGGCCGGTTACGGTGACCCTGGCCTATCGCAATCCGTCCGATCAGGTTGCCACCCAGGTGGAAATCGAGGATCTGCTGCCGCAGATTTCCGTGGACGGTGTAAATGCGGGAATGACCTATGTGCCGGGTTCGGCACGCTGGACTGTTAGCGGCGCCACCGTGCTGACCGATGACGGTGACGATGGCAGCCAGGGTAGTGCCCCGGACCTGATCGATTACTGTGCCTACGATACCGGTGCGGCAAACAGCGACTGCCATGATCGGGTTCGTGCTGTCATTGCCCAGCTGCCACCGGGAGCGGTGGGTTCCCTGGCCTTTGACGTCAATATTGATGCAGGGCTGGCCGCCGGCGACCGGGTGCGCAACCTGGCAACGCTGAATTATCAGAATGGCGACGGCAGCAATGCCTTTGGGCCCTTTGATAGCAACACCGTGGATTACCGGATTATCGAGCGAGCTCTGCTGCCCGCCGTGGTGGCCAACAACAGCGAATCCGATAGCCTGACCGGCGAGGATGATAGTAGCAACACCGGTAACCGGGTGGAGTTGGCCAGCCTGGGGCAGGGTGGAGTGGCATCGTTCAGCAACGTGATCTGGAACCGGGGCGATGGCGAAGACACTTTCGATGTTCTGGTGGACCCGGCGGAGGATCGACTTGGCGCGCCTCTGGCTGCCCCTTTCCCGACGGGAACCGTGTTCCAGTTGTACAAAAGCGACGGTGGTACGCCATTGGTGGATACCGATGGCAATGGTGTCGCTGATACCGGGCCGATCCCGCTGCCGGATGCCGGCGGCCAGTGCCCGCCCCGCTTCGTGACCGACAGCATTAACTTGGCCTGTGGGGTGCGCGTGGTAATGCAGGCCACCCTGCCTCCGGATGCCCTGGGCGGTCCCTTTGAAGTCACCAAAATAGCGCGTTCTGTCACCGACCCTCAGGTCACTAACGCGGTCAGCGATATCCTCCTCAGCATTCTCGCCAACAGCGTGGATCTGACCAATGATGTGCCGGTGAATGGCAGTGCCCCCGGTGAAGGAGCGGGCCCGGAGGCGGCGCCGGTTCAGACAGTTAATGTGGCCCCGGGGGAACAGGCCATACTGCAGCTGGTGGTTAATAACACCGGCGCGCGGCAGGACTCTTATGTCCTGGCGGTCAGCGACATGGATTTTGCCCCCGGGCAGTTACCAGCAGGTTGGCAGGTGAGTTTTTATCGCGACGGTGGCAACGACGATTGCAGCTCACTGGGCGCGGTGCTTAACAATACCGGGCTGATCCCTGCCGGCGACAACCGTCAGATCTGTGCCCGGGTAATCGCACCGGCAAACGCACAGGGAGGCGATGCCCTCAATCTGTATTTTCGCGCATTGTCGCCGACCAGCGGCGCCAGCGATATCAAGCTGGATGCTGTCGCCGTGGTGGCCGGACCCGCCTTGGCCCTGACCCCGGACCAGGTGGGACAGGTAGAGCCGGGAAGCTCGGTGGTTTATACCCATCAACTGGCCAACACCGGCAATGTACCGCTCAGCAATGTGCTGCTTTCGGGCACCCCGGATGCGGCGTCCGACAATGGCTGGTCCGTGGTGCTCTATGAAGACAGTAACGGCGATGGTGTCTGGGGCCCGACAGATACGGTAATCGGAGATGGCGTGGCACTGCAGACGGCTGGCGCCGATGGCGTTCTGGATGTGGGTGAAAGCCTGGCTATTTTTTCCAAGGTGTTTGCTCCGGCCTCCGTGGCCTACGGCATCACCAATGTGAAAACGCTCACCGCTAACGCTGAGGGCGCCAGCCAGAGTGTTAGCGATTCCGCAACGGATACCACCACAACCAACAATACCGACGTGGCCATCACCAAGGAGCAAGCCCTGGATGCGGATTGCGATGGTATTCCCGATGGCCCTGGCGCATGCAGCGGCGACAACTGTTTTGTCTTCACTCGCTTCGAAGTGACTCCCGGCGAGCAGTGCGTCATTTATCGTCTGACCGCCACCAACACCGGCGCGGAGCCTATGTATCAGGTCATCATCAACGATCGTACCCAGCCATTCACCAGCATGTTGGCAGCAGCAACCAGCTGTGAAGCCCCGGCGGGTGTTTGCAGCGTGGTGGAACCAGCGGATGCAGCCACTGGCGATGTGTCTGCCGAGATTGGGTTGCTGGGTCCCGGCGAAGCCGCCATGCTGATTTTCGGTTTACGGGTGGAGTGATATGAATAAGCAATTGCGTCGCTACAGTCGTGAGGAAAAATTAACAGGGAAAAGGGTGGTACAAACACCGTTGCAGTACCTGTTTTTTGTAGTGGTCATGTCGATATTTTGGGGCGAGTCCTTGCAGGCCTCCCAGACCCGGACCTGGTCTGTTTCAGGTTCAGCTGCGCAGACGTCTACCGGAGGAGGTGTTACCACTGTTTCAGTATCGGCTCCTGGCGTGCAAGGTAGTAGTAGTGGCTGGGAAATTCGTGGTAACAACAATGTGAATGCACCTAATGCCTCGTCTTACTCCCCCAATGTGATTGGTGATGCCGGCTTGGAGCTGCTTTTTGTGCCAAATGGTACCAATAGCCGCCAGATTACTTTTACTTTTTCGAATCCAGTTACAGATCCTGTGCTTCATATGGATCGACTTGGTGGTCAATCTTCCGGGATCACAAACAGTTCTGCCTGGACGCTAAATACGACAGCTTCCAATGGCGCCACCGCTCTTCAGTCTGTTTCCGGTGTTGATCACTTTCGGGTTGATGCGGGTAATACGCGTCTGGTTGGATCGTTCAATCAAACTGCAAATAGTGGCTGGGGTGGCGAGTGTAGAACCTCATTCCAAAGTGGGTCCGCTTGCGGAAGCGTAAGAGTTCTGGGGACGTTTACGACGCTGGTTTTTGATGTTCGCATGCAGGGTAATGCCGGAGCCGGCGATGCTGTGGAGCTGCTTTTTACTCTCAATCAGGACCTTGGCGATGCTCCATCAGGTTACGGAAGAGCCATGCATGCTATTGGACAGAACGTTAATAGATATCTTGGTAGCGTTGCTCCGGATGATGACCCCAACGGTAATGAATTCTCCGTGTTGGCCGATAATGATGACATCAATGGTGCTGACGACGAGGATGTAATTAACGCGGCGACTTTTGTAAAGGGGCAAACAGTTTCTTTGCCCCTGCCTGTTGTTGAGCCGACAACAGGTTCCAGTTTTTTGAATGCATGGGTTGACTGGAATAGGAATGGCGTCTTTGAGAATAGTGAGCGGATAGCCAGTGACGCGATAAATAACGGAGCGGGAGATCAGGATGGGAATCCGGCTACATTAACGATAGATGTTTCTGTGCCGGCTAATGCTGTTTCAGGCGAAACGTTTTCCAGGTTTCGTTGGTCGACGCAATCAGGGTTGGGTGCTACGGGGGCCACTACAGGCGGTGAGGTAGAAGATCATCAGGTTAATGTGACAATGCAACCGCTGAGTTGCGATGTTGGTGTCTCTGATTCTCTCCAGTTAAGTGGTTCCGCATCTCGGGATGTGTCGACTCGTGAAATCACGCTGACCACTGATGTTGGCAATCAGGCAGGCACCGCGTGGTCCCAGAATCGTATAAGTCTACTTTCTGCATTTTCTGTTGAATTTTCCGTTTACCTGGGCACCAAGAATGCGGCAGGGGCTGATGGTATTGCGTTTGCCTTCCAAAATGACCCTGCTGGCAATGCTGCGACAGGGATTTTTGGCGGTGCTCTGGGGATGGGGGGGCTGAATCCGGCGGTTGCAGTCGAGTTTGACACCTTTGATAACGGCAGTGGTTACGGAGATATCGCTAACGACCATACCGCTATTTATAACCCAGAAAATTATGGAAATACGTCTGGTGGCGGCGCGGCGAGCCTTTATAGCCCTGTAGAGGATCTTGGCAATATTGAGGATGGTGATTGGCATACAGTGCAACTGAACTGGAACCCGGTTAGTAATGAGCTTCAGTATTTCTTCGATGGAAATCTTGTCAGTACGGTAAATCAGGATTTTGTGAATACGGTTTTTGGCGGTGATCCAAATGTGTTTTTCGGCTTTTCTGCCTCTACCGGTGGTTCTTCAAACTTGCAGAAAATCTGTGTCACCAGCGCGCCGCCACAGGTGCTGGTAGATTATGGTGATGCCCCAATCAGTTTTGGTGAGCCATCACATATCCTCGGCTCAAATCTGCAACTGGGTGATGAGGTGTCACCGGATGCCCTGAGCTATGACGATGAGGATGCTGCCGCTGACAGTTTCGATGATGGTGTGATCTTTCCTGGAGCGCTGCCCAATCTGACTCCCATCGAAGTCTCGGTTTCCGGTGATGATGGTTACCTGCAGGCCTGGGTTGACTGGAATGGCGACGGTGTTTTCGACGACCCACAAGAGCGTATCGCCACGGATCTGCAGGATGACGATGATGACGGCGTTATCCTGGTGACAGCGGCGCCCAGTGGCGTTGTCGTGGAAGGTGACACCTATGCCCGCTTTCGTTGGTCGTCGGTGGAGGGGCTGGATGCAACGGAAGGTGCGCCGGATGGCGAGGTTGAGGACTATCTGATTACCTCTCGCTCTGTGTCCCTCTGTGAGGCGGGCTCGTCCGCTTCCGGTGGAGGGATCGCTTCTGGTGGCAATGGCCCTTTCCGGGACGCAATCTACTGGCTGGACTGGAACTGTCTGGGGAAAAGCGTTTTCCAGACCTCGGATGTGATCCTGAAAAGCTGGGTGTACGGCCCCGTTGAAATTCGCGCCACCGTTTCGGATATCACTTCGCCGATTGAGCCTTATGTGACGGGTAGCTGGACGGGTGATCTTCTTGATGATCTTTATGTCGGGGTGAATCCCATCGGGCTGGGGAATGTTGACAATACCAACCCTTCATTCCGGATCGATTGGGAGGTTTTCCTTCAAGGTGACCCGATATCCGCGGAGATTATCATCGCCGATGCGGAAGATACGGATAATGGTGAATCCATTGTCTCCGAAACCAATGGCGGTCCATGGGAGCTATTTGCCGTTGCCCCGGGGACCAACGATCTGCAAATGCGTTTTGAAAATGGTGGTGAGAGGATGCTGTTGTCCAGTTTGCCTGGCAATGGCGTGGGCAGCTTCCTGGCAATGACCCAGGGCGTGATGACTACCAGGCATACCATCAATACCGGTGGCGGCCAGGCATTGGCGTTCGGCGTCTTTATCCAGAAAGATCACGGCGATATTGCCGGCGGCTATCCGGAAAGCGGCGGCCATTTTGCCTCCAGGGTGGCCCAGGGTGGTGGCAAGCCGACCACAGATACCGATATCAATACTATTCCTCTGGCCAACCTGGTCGCTCCTGAGCCGTATCTGGGCGTGATTCCGCCAAGTCCGGAAGAGGCGGACCAGAATTCAGCCAACGCCGATGCGGACGGTCCGGAAGAAGAGGGTGTTGCCTTCTCCTCGTTGGTGCCGGGCAGCAATGCGACTCTGGACATTATCGTTACCGAGGCCTCAGTGGGGCAGGGTTATCTGCAAGGCTGGATCGACTGGAACCGGGACAGCGATCTGAATGATGCTGGTGAGCAGGTGGCACTCAATGTGCGGGATAATGGCCCGGAAGATACCAACCCGGCGGCGGGTGAGATCCGGCTGAATGTGTTTGTCCCTCCGGGAGCCTTTGTGGGCGATACCTACGCTCGCTTCCGTTTCGCTAATAGCCCGGATGTGCCGGCGGGTGGCTTGCTGGTCATGGGCGGCGAAGTGGAAGACTACAAGGTAACAGTGGCCCCGGCGGCCACTGCCGGCCCGTTGTCCGGCTGGGTATTTGAGGACAACGGCGTTGGGGCAACAGCCCATGATGGCCAGAAAGGGCTGGATGAGCCTGGGCTGGCGAATGTGCCGGTAACCCTCTATCACGACGTGGACAATAATGGTGAATGTTCTGCCGGCGACCCAGTGCTGGCGGTAGCCACCACGGACGGAGATGGCGCTTGGCAGCTGGTGGCGGCTCTGGCGGATGTGGGCAAGAACGCCTGTCTGGTGGTGACCACTCCGAATGGTTTTCTGTCTGTCTCAGAGAACAGCGGCAGCGCCGGTGCCGGTATCAATACCGGTGCCGCCAATGACGATGTGATGACCCTGACGGTGCCTCCCACTGGCACTGTCTGGGATGGCATTTTATTTGGTGATGCCGGCTTGCCCATACTGGAGCCGGATCAGCAGGGCGTGGTAGCGCCGGGCGGCAGCCGTTTCTATAGTCACCGCTTTACCGCCCGTAGTGCAGGCAGCGTGGACTTTGCCCTGGAGGTGCCTACCACCAGCCCGGCGGCACCCGCCTGGAACGATGCGCTGTATCGTGATGACAATTGTAACGGCGAGTTGGACGGCGCGGATGCCTCCTTGCCTCTCGTCGGTGTCAATGTGACGGCGGGTGACCGGCTGTGCCTGCTGGCCAAAGTGTTTGCACCTGCGGATGCACCGGTGGAGGCGCTCCACAGCCGCCCGCTTTCCGCTACCCAGACCTATACCGGTACCGCGTTCCAGGCCACTGCGCAGGTGACAGATACGACCCGGCTGGCTGCCGGCCAGCTACAGCTGGAAAAGCAGGTGCGCAATATTGGTCCGGATGGCATCGCCAATACCGGCGATGATGTGGACGCGACCGACACCACAGCCAACCAGGCGGCGCCGGGGGATGTGTTGCGCTACCGGCTGATATTCCGTAATCAGGGAAGCAATCCTCTGACCGAGGTTATCGTCACAGACAGCACCCCGGCCTACAGCGCCCTCAATGCGGCGGCGACTTGCCCTGCTGCATTGCCGGCAGCGCTCAGCGCCTGTGCCCTGTCTGCCCCGGATGGCAGCAATGGCAGTGGCTATCAGGGTGGCCTGCAATGGCAGTTTACCGGCGAGCTGCAACCCGGCGGGCAGGGGGCTGTCAGCTATGACGTAAGGGTTAGCCAGGACTAGCCCGAAGGCCCGTTTCTGGCGCCCTGTCGGCCTGTCGATGATGGGTCGTCCGGAACCTATCTGCCGCCGGGCGACCGTGGTAGAATGCTGCAACCGGGGGCCGAGGCTCCCGGTTTTTTTGTGGCTGTCTGGCAGGAACAATGGATTTAGGCTTATTGATCAAGGCCCTGTGCCTGGTACTGGTCATAGAGGGCATTCCGCTGTTTCTGGCGCCTAATCGTGCGCGTGAGGCAGCGCTGCAGGTTGCCCGGATGCCTGGGCGAACACTGAGAATTCTGGGGCTGGTGCTGATGATACTGGGTGCCGGCCTGCTACTACTGATGCGGTCGTAAATGATGAACCAGGAAGAACAGTGGCTACTGCCCGACGGGGTAGAAGAGGTTCTCCCGGGGCGAGCCCGGGCCATTGAGCAATTACGCCGGCAGACGCTGGATCTTTACCAGCGCTGGGGCTATGAGCTGGTATTCCCGCCACTGATCGAATTCCTTGAATCCCTGCTCAACGGCGCCGGTCGTGATCTGGAACGGGAAACCTTCAAGATTACCGATCAACTGACTGGCCGTCTGATGGGCGTGCGCGCGGATATCACCCCCCAGGTGGCGCGGATGGACGCCCACAGCCTGCGCCGTTCGGCCCCCTCCCGCCTTTGCTACTGCTCCAGCGCATTGCGCACTCGCCCGGCGGTGGCTGGTGCCACCCGTCTGCCTTACCAGCTTGGTGTCGAGCTGTTTGGTCATGCCGGCAGCGACAGCGATCTGGAAGTGATGAGCCTGCTGCTGGATACCCTGGCGCTGGCCGGTGTGGCCGACCAGGTGGTGCTGGATCTTGGCCATGTGGGCTTGTTCCGCGGATTGCTGGACGCCTGCGAGTTGAGCGACGCAGAACAGAACCAACTGGAAGACATTTACGTGCGCAAGGCGCGAGTGGAGCTGGATGCCTTCCTGGCAGAACGCGATCTGCCGGCGCCTGCTGCCCACGCCCTGGCGGCTCTGCCCTGGTTGGCAGGAGGCGTGGAAGTGATTGATCAGGCTCGCGCCCTGCTGGGTGATTTCCCCGGTGCTGTGGCGGCGCTGGATGAACTGGCGGTGCTGGCCGGAGTGCTGGATGCCCGGGGTGTAAAACTGCACCTGGATCTGGGCGAATTGCGTGGCTATCACTACCACACCGGCTGTGTGTTCGCCGCCTACCTACCCGGTGAGAGCGAGCCGGTGGCCAAGGGCGGCCGTTATGACCATATCGGTGAAGTGTTCGGGCGCGCCCGGCCGGCGACCGGGTTCAGCGCCGACCTGAAAATGCTCGCGGCGCGCACTGACGCTGCTGCACTGAGTGGCATTCTGGCGGAGGGCTCCTTGCAGGATGCCGCTTTTGTTGCCCGGGTGAATGAGCTGCGAGGCACCGGTGAGCGGGTGGTCCTGGCTCTGACCGGAGCAGACAATGACCCGCAGGAACTGGGCTGTCAGCGCAAGCTGGTGTCAGAAGGCAGCGACTGGGTCATCAAGGATATCGACTGAACCCGTAGGAGCTATGCTTGCATGGCGAACCTGCTTGCGATGGCGTTTGTCATGCGAGCACGGCTCCTGCGATAAAGATCGTGCGTGCCCCGTGAAGCGGGTCGCGCGCAAGCGTTTGTTATAACTCAACACGGCAGCTAGCAATCATGGGTAAGAACGTAGTCATTCTCGGCACCCAGTGGGGTGATGAAGGCAAGGGCAAGATCGTCGATCTGCTTACCGATCAGGCCTCTCTGGTGGCCCGTTTTCAGGGTGGTCACAATGCCGGCCATACCCTGGTGATCGATGGCAAGAAAACCGTCCTGCATCTGATTCCTTCCGGCATTTTGCGCGATGACGTTCAGTGCCTGATCGGCAATGGTGTGGTGCTGGCCCTGGATGCCCTGCTCAAGGAAATCGGCGGCCTGGAAGACAATGGCGTGCCGGTGCGTGAGCGTCTGCGCCTTTCTGCCTCCTGCCCGCTGATCCTGCCGGTGCACGTGGCACTGGATCAGGCCCGGGAAGCGGCCCGTGGCAACAAGAAGATCGGTACCACCGGTCGTGGTATCGGCCCGGCCTATGAAGACAAGGTGGCCCGTCGTGGCCTGCGCCTGGGGGATGTCTATTCCCGCGAGCGCTTTGCCGCCAAGCTCGGCGAAGTGATGGACTACCATAATTTTGTGCTGCGCAGTTACTACAATGCCGAGCCGGTGGACTTCCAGAAAACCCTGGATGAAACCCTGGCCATGGGTGAGGACGTACGCAGCATGGTCACCGACGTGACCACCGTGCTCCACGGCGCCCGTGAGCGCAACGAGAACATCATGTTCGAAGGCGCCCAGGGCACCCTGCTGGATATCGATCACGGCACCTATCCCTATGTGACCAGCTCCAACACCACCGCTGGTGGCGCCGCCACCGGCACCGGTTTCGGCCCGCTTTATCTGGACTATGTGCTGGGCATCACCAAGGCCTACACCACCCGGGTAGGCAGCGGTCCTTTCCCCACCGAGTTGTTCGATGAGAATGGCCGTTACCTGGCAGAGAAAGGCCACGAGTTCGGTTCCACCACCGGGCGTGCCCGCCGTTGCGGCTGGTTCGATGCGGTGGCTCTGAAGCGCTCCATCCAGATCAACTCCATTACCGGCCTGTGTCTGACCAAGCTGGACGTGCTCGACGGTCTGGAAGAAGTGAATATCTGTATCGGCTATCAGGATGCGGAAGGCAACTCCCTCACCTGCGCCTGGGATGCGGATAGCTACGAAGAAGTGAAACCGGTTTACGAAAGCCTGCCCGGCTGGACCGAGTCCACCCTGGGTGCCAAATCCGTGGATGACCTGCCTGCCAATGCGGTGGCCTACCTCAAGCGAATCGAAGAAGTGACCGGTGCGCCCATCGATATTATTTCCACCGGCCCGGACCGTGTGGAAACCATCATCAAGCGGCACCCGTTCTCCTGACGGCTCCTTCCGTCACGTCACCGATGCCCGCCGGGCATCTGGTGACGTGACGGTTCGCGCTATTTGCGCCTTCCTGTTCTGCCCTGATTATCCCCCGCGCTGACTGTCTTTTGATAGACACATCCATGCATTGAAAATGACATGGTCTGTACCCCTTTTTGTCATTCGTTCTGCCTAACCTCGTTTGCGTACTTTCACCGACTCAGTGGCCGGTACGTCCGGCTGCAGGCAGGCAACGAAAACAGACACAGGGAGAACAGAGATGGGCCACCATCCCGTAGAAGACAGCAACCGTTCCGATAACACCACCATCAACACTGTGCTGGAGCAGCACCTTTCCCGTCGCCAGATCCTGCGCGGCGGCGCTACCGCTGCCACCATGGTGGCAGGTGCCAGCCTGGTGGCCTGTGGTGGCGACAGCAACAATCGTAATGGCGGTGATGCGGGTAGTGAGACGCCTGCCGAGTTGGGTTTTGCGGCGGTGCCGCGGTCACTGGAGGATCGGGTGGTGCTGCCTGATGGCTACCAGGCCAGTGTGCTGATCGCCAAAGGTGATGCGCTGTTTTCCGATATCGCGGATTACCAGAACGATGGTAGCGGTGAGGACTTCGACAAGCGTTCCGGCGATGAGCACGACGGCATGGAGTTCTTCGGCCTGGGGGCTGCGGGTGTCTGGGAGCCGAATGCCTCTGAGCGTGGCGTGTTGTGCATGAATCACGAGAATCTGGAAGATGACACCCTGCATGAGAATGGGGTGACCGATGCCGCCGATAACGGCGGTGCCCGTCCGCAGGTGGAGATTGACCGGGAAATCCTCGCCCATGGTGTGGCGTGTCTGGAAGTGATCAAAGAGGATGGCCAGTGGCGTTACGTCAAGGATTCCGCATTTAACCGTCGTGTTACCGGTGCCACTGAAGCGGTGATTTCAGGCCCCTGCGCAGGCCATGACGCCTTGAAAACCAAACTGAGCCCTGCCGGCGACAAGGGCTTTGGCACCCTCAATAACTGCGCCAGCGGCCGCACTCCCTGGGGCACCTACCTGACCTGTGAAGAAAACTGGTTTTCGTATTTCAATCGCAACGACGCGTCTGATGCGCGCAGTGCGGTCGAGAATGACCTGTTCGCGCGCTACGGCATGGGGCTGGTGAGCAAAGGGTTTTCATATCGGGAATGGGACACCGTTGCCGGCGACATGTACCAGCGGTTCAATATCAGTGTCATCGGTGCCACGGCCACGGATGATTTCCGCAATGAGCCGAACACCTTTGGCTATATTGTGGAGGTGGATCCTTTCGATACCGCCAGCAAACCGGTCAAGCGTACCGCCATGGGCCGCTTTGCCCATGAAGGCGCCATCTTTGCTCCCGCCGAAGCCGGCAAGCCGCTGGTGTATTACATGGGCGATGATTCCCGCAACGAATATCTCTACAAGTTTGTCAGTGCTGCCAGCTGGGATCCCGCTGACGTGGGTATGGGAACCACTGCGGGCAACAAATATCTGGATGACGGCAAGCTGTATGTGGCGATCTTCAACAATGACGGCACCGGCGAGTGGAAAGAGCTGAGCTTCGGAGTGAACGGGCTGGATGCAGCGAATCCCCTTTACCCCTTCTCCAGTCAGGGTGATGTAATTCTGGCGACCCGTCTTGCCGCAGACCATGTTGGTGCGACCAAGATGGATCGCCCGGAGTGGGCGGCGGTCAACCCGATGAATGGTGAGTGCTACCTGACCCTGACCAACAACAACGGCAGAAACCGTACCCCGGATACCGTTGATGGCGTCAATCCGCGCACCTATGGCGGCTCGGGCGGTAACCCCAATGGTCACATTATCCGCTGGCGCGAAGAGGGTGGCGATCATGCCGCCACCAGCTTCGATTGGGATGTGTTCCTGTTCGGCGCCCCTGCCGACAAGGATGCTCAGAGCATCAATCTGTCCGGCCTGACCGCCGACAATGATTTCTCCAGCCCGGATGGTTTGTACTTCGACCAACGTGGTCTGTTGTGGATTCAGACCGATGATGGCGCCTACCGCGATACGGTGAATAACCAGATGCTGGTGGCTATACCGGGCGAGGTCGGTGACGGTGGCATGCTTACCTTTACTAATGATTTTGGTGCTGAGGAAAATACCACCTTCGTTGGCAAGGATGCATCGGCGGTGGACCTTCGCCGTTTCCTGGTCGGCCCGAAAGGCTGTGAAATTACCGGTATCACCATGACGCCGGATGCCCGCAGTCTGTTCATCAACGTGCAGCACCCCGGCGAGGGTGGCTCTGCCGCCAACTTCAACACGGATGTAAGCACATGGCCAAACCCGAATGGTGATGCCTTGTCATTGGGCAATGGTGTCAGCCGTCCCCGTTCTGCCACTATCGTGATCACCCGTGAAGATGGTGGTGAAATCGCACTGTAAGTCGGCAATCTAACGAAAAAAGCCGCCCACATTGTGGGCGGCTTTTTTCGTTCCGGGTTGTGTTTTTTAAAGTCAAAGCGTCACTGAGATAGCGCGTTGCTGTCATCGCGGAGTCATGCGGAGTCGGGACAATGTTCGTCATATCCCATCAGACAAACGCAGGTGAAAAACATGCTTTCCGGTATCAGCCTCTGGCAACTTCTTATTGTTCTGGTCATCGTCATCATGCTGTTTGGTACCAAACGAATCCGTAGTCTTGGTTCTGATCTGGGAGGCGCTTTCAAGGGCTTCCGGGATGCGGTCAAGGATGGCGAGAAAAGCCTGCAAGCGGAACAGGAGGATTCGGCGTCATTGGTGTCCAGTGATCTGGACTCTCAGAAAGACACCATGCGGAGCTGAGAGTCATGCTCGATTTCGGGTTCATGGAAGTGCTGCTGGTCTGTGTGATCGCGCTGGTGGTGCTGGGGCCGGAAAAGCTACCCAGGCTGGTGCGCACTCTGGGGCAGTGGCTGGGTAAAGGCCGCGCGATGATGAAGCAGGTGCAGCAACAGCTGGAAAGCGAAGCGCGCAATCTGGATATGAAAGAACGCCGTGACAAGATCCAGCGAGAGTTGGCGTTATTGCAACAAGAGCCTGTCGATAAGCCCCCCATGGAGGAAAATGGGTCGGCGAAGAAAATGGAGTCATCATGAATTCCATGCCGCTGACCCGGCATTTGCTGGAACTGCGCCAGCGACTGTTGCGCTCAGTCGTTGCTGTTGTGTTGATTTTCATCCCCTTGTTCATGTTTGCCGGGGACATTTATACCCTGCTGGCGCAGCCGTTGATGCAGGCGCTGCCCGAAGGCGGCAGCATGATCGCCACTGATGTAACCGGGCCTTTTCTGGTGCCCTTCAAGTTGGCGTTGTACCTGAGCATGTTATTGGCCATGCCGTTTTTACTGCACCAATGCTGGAGCTTTGTATCACCA
This sequence comes from Alcanivorax sp. IL2, assembly GCF_047495475.1. Lineage (NCBI taxonomy): Bacteria > Pseudomonadati > Pseudomonadota > Gammaproteobacteria > Oceanospirillales > Alcanivoracaceae > Alcanivorax > Alcanivorax sp. IL2. The sequence goes on from NZ_CP179932.1 coordinate 1,195,927, forward strand.
GGGCTTTATCGGCGTGAGAAGCGTTTTGCGCGCCCGCTGTTGTTTGCCAGCGTGCTGTTGTTCTATTTCGGTGCCGTGTTCGCCTGGTTTGTGGTCATGCCGCTGTTGTTTGCGTTCTTTATCTCGGTGGCCCCGCAAGGGGTGGCGGTGATGACGGATATCGGTGCCTGGCTGGGGTTCACCATGACATTCGTGATGGCTTTTGGCATGGCCTTTGAGTTGCCCGTGGCTGTGGTGCTGCTGGTAGCGTCGGGAATTGTCACGCCGACAGTTTTGGCCGGTGGGCGGGCTTATGTGGTGGTGGGGTGTTTCGTGGCGGGCATGTTGCTGACGCCGCCGGACATTATCTCCCAGAGCCTGCTGGCGATCCCCATGTGGGTGCTCTTTGAGGTGGGGCTGCTGTGTTCGCGCTGGGTGGAGCCGATGGCGGATGACAGTGAGGCGCTGTCCTGACGGGGCTCACGCAGGGTGTGGGGTCTAGATCACGCGGAGCCTGTCGGCAGGGGCGCTGCCAGGGCCAGCTGGTTACTTCCTGCGGCGGGTAATGATGATCAGTGCCACGGTGATGCCGATGACTGCCGCCGGAAACACTAGCAGGTAGCGTTTGCGATTGGCTTCTTTCTCGCGCTGGGCATCAGCTTGCTGAATAGCGGGGTGTTTGGCGCTGCCATCGTCGGCATAGGTGGCAACCGGCGCCAGGAACAGACTGGTGGCCAATACGAAGGCTGCGATCATGGAACGTAGGATATTCATGGCTTTCTGCACCTTGGCTCTGGGACGGCTGGCGGTGTTTGACCTGAAACAAAAAAGGGCCCCCGTTTGGGAGCCCTTTGAATTGGTGCCGAGGAGAGGACTTGAACCTCCACGGGGTTGCCCCCACTAGCACCTGAAGCTAGCGTGTCTACCAATTTCACCACCTCGGCGTTTCGTGCTGTACCGAACCCTTCAATATAAGGTAAAGTTGCTTACCGTTTCCGGCCGGTTCATCGCGAAAGCGCGTGCATTCTAGTATATGATGGCCGGATGTCAAACCCTCTTTCCGAAAAAAATTTAATGCCCCCTAAAAAACGTTACCGTGACCCCCATGCCGATCGTGAGGCCGAAAACTACGAAAACCCTGTTCCCAGCCGGGAACTGATCCTTGAGGTGCTCAACGACCATGGCAAGCCCATGGAGTTCGAGCAAATCGCCTCCCTGCTGGAGGTGGACGAGGATGGTGAAGTCGGCCTCGAACGTCGTCTCAAAGCCATGCTGCGTGATGCCCAACTGGTACAGAACCGCAATGGCAAGCTGGGCGTGGTGTCCCGTATGGACCTGATCGCCGGCCGAGTTCAGGCTCACAAGGACGGCTTTGGCTTCCTGATTCCCGATGACAAAACCCAGAGTGACCTGTTTCTGGGGCCTCGCCAGATGGAAAAAGTCCTGGATGGGGATCGGGTGCTGGTCAGCGATGCCGGCTATAACCGCTTTGGCAAAAAAGAAGCCCGCATCGTAGAGATCACCGAACGGGTTGCCACCGAAGTGGTCGGCCGCTACTCCCGCGAGGCCGGCATCAGCTTCTTGCAGCCGGAAAACCGGCGTATTACCCGTGAAGTGCTGGTTGAGGACAAGAATGGCCTCAAACCCAACCCGGGTGACCACGTACGCGCCACGATTACCCAGTACCCCAGCCGTGACCACCATGTGCTGGTGCGTCTGGAAGAGATTATTGCCACTCCGGATCAGGCTGGCATGGAAATCGAGGTGGCCCTGCGCCGTTTCGAGATTCCTCATGTCTGGCCGGACGGTGTGGAAGCCGACGCCGAGCGTTTTGGCACTGGTGTGCCCCACAAGGCGAAAGCCCATCGGGTGGACCTGCGTGATCTGCCGCTGGTCACCATTGATGACGAAACCGCCCGGGATTTTGATGACGCGGTCTATGTGGAGCGCCGCCCCCGTGGTGGCTGGCGCCTGATCGTCGCCATTGCTGATGTCAGCCACTATGTGGCGCCGGGTTCTGCCCTGGATCGGGAGGCCGCTACCCGTGGCAATTCGGTGTACTTCCCCAACCGGGTGGTGCCGATGCTGCCGGAGGCCCTGTCCAACGGGCTGTGCTCGCTCAATCCCCATGTGGATCGGCTGTGCCTGTATTGCGACATGAGAATTTCCGCCAACGGTCGTCTGACCGGGTTTGTCTTCCGTGAAGGGGTGATGCGCTCGCGGCACCGCCTGACCTACAACAAGGTCGGCGCGATCATCGAAGAACCGGATTCCCAGTTGGCCCAGGACACCGTGGCCAGTCTGGACGACGAGTCCCTGGACATGATCTGGTCGTTCCATGAAATGTTCCTGGCACTGCGCAAGCGCCGTGCGGAACGGGGCGCCATCGATTTCGACAGCGATGACACCCGCATCATCTACGATGAAAACCAGAAGATTCAGGCCATTGTGCCGGTGACCCGCAATGTGGCGCATATCATGATCGAGGAGGCCATGCTGGCCGCCAACATCTGTTCCGCCAAACTGCTGGAAAAATCAGGTCTGCCGGCCCTGTTCCGTAACCACGAGCCCCCCAAGGAAGAGCGTCTCAGCAAGCTGCAGCAATTCCTGGGTGGCCTGGGGCTGAGCCTGGGCTGGTCGGAAGGCGCGCCCAAGCCGCACGTCTATCAGGATTTGCGTGAGCAGATTCTGGATCGACCGGATCGCAACGTGATTCAGACCATGATGCTGCGCTCCATGACCCAGGCCAAATACGAGGCGGAGAACAAAGGGCACTTCGGGCTGGCCTACAAGGCCTATACCCACTTCACCTCGCCGATTCGCCGTTATCCGGATTTGCTGGTACACCGGGCCATCCGCTTCCTCATTCGTAGCGAAGGTGAGCCCAATCACGTGGACAATCCCGGCAAACTGCCGAAGATTCCCGCTGAGAAGCTGATTCCCTACAGTCAGGCAGACATGGTGGCCATCGGTGAGCAGTGCTCCATGACCGAGCGCCGGGCTGACGACGCCACCCGCGATGTGGTGTCCTGGCTCAAATGCCAGTTCATGGAATCGCATATCGGTGACGTCTTCGAGGGTGTCATCAGCGGTGTTGCCAACTTCGGTCTCTTTATCCAGCTCAATGAGCTGCATATTGATGGCCTGGTGCACGTGGCCAACCTGGATAGTGACTACTACCACTTCGACGAGGTCAATCTGACCCTCACCGGGGAAAGCAGTGGCCGCAAATTCGGGCTCGGCGATGGCGTCACCGTGCGAGTGGCGGCAGTCCATACCGAAGACCGCAAGATCGATCTGCAGCTGGAATCCTCCACCCCGTCCGGCAAGGGGCGTCCCAAGGGCGGCAGCAAGAAAGGCGGTGGCGGTAATCGCAGAGGCGGCAACAGCGAGCGGGAAAAGCTGGCCAAGGGCGATATCCCCAAAGCCAAGCCCAAACGCAAGGGGCCGCCGCGCGGTAAAAAAGCGGCCCGGCGTAGCAGCAAAAGCTAGGCCCTTCTCTGCAGGAGCGAGCCTGCCTGCAAGTGACCCCCGGTCCCGGTGGCGTCGTTTGTGGTCAGGCTCCCCTGATCCCCTATTTGCCCGGGCGCGCCGCGTGCGGGTGTGATGCGTGCAGGCGTTATCATGAGCAAACCCCAGAAACCCCAGATGTATTCCGGCTTCCACGCGGTGGAAGCCCTGTTGCGGCATCGTCCTGAGGCGGTGCTGGAGCTGTTTGTACAAGACAGCCGTGCCGAGCGGGAGGAGCCTCGGCTGGCCGCCATGATCCAGTCTGCCAGGGACTTCGGCATTGCGGTACAGCGGGCGCGTCGGGAGGTGCTGGAAAAACACGCCGGTCCCCAGCATCAGGGCATCGTGGCCCGGGCGCGGCCGCGCAAGCCCGGCGATGAGAGTGGCCTGCTGAAGTGGCTGGATGGCAAGCCCGAACGCCCCTGGCTGTTGATTCTGGAAAATGTCACCGATCCCCATAACCTGGGGGCTTGCCTGCGCAGTGCCGATGCGGCCGGAGTCGATGCGGTGATCGTACCGCGCCGCAACGCCGCCGGGCTCACTCCGGTGTCCTGTCGCACGGCGGTGGGGGCAGCGGAAAGCCTGTCCTATTACGAGGTGGGCAACCTGGCCAGTTTGCTGGATCAGCTGCGCGAAAGGGGCGTCTGGGTGGTGGGCACTGCACTTGAAGAGCGCAGTGAATCCTTGTTTGCGTTCCAGCCCCCGAATGCCCTGGCAGTCGTGATGGGCGCGGAAGGTGCCGGCCTGAAGCGCCTGACCCGGGACAAGTGCGACCAGCTACTGGAAATCCCCATGGCCGGCGAGGTGCAGAGCCTGAATGTGTCCGTGGCCACGGGGGTGATGCTGTTTCATGTGCGCGCACAGAGGGAAAGCAATTAATAGTTAACAGTGAGTAGTTGCGCGAGCAACGGCTTTGGTTTTTCTCAACGCAAGAGGCCGCGACCCAAGGATGGGCGCGGCCTCTTGCGTTGGCAAAACCACGAACCAGCATTGCGAGTTATTAATTATTCACTATTAACTATTAATTGCCTTTCCAGCGTGGGTAGCGGCAGCGGGGTGCGGCTGACGGACAGTTCCCGCTGGATGCGCACGTTGTCCTCCAGCAGTATTTCCGGAATGTCATCGTCAAGGTTATTGGGCAGAGCGCCGGGGACACTGAGAGCCTTGTCGGCCAGCTTCTGGCCGGGCAGTGGCGCCAGCGGAAAGCTGATATGGGTGGTGCGGTTATAGCGAATCGGTTCCCGGTATTGCGGCTGCACATAGCCATCGGCATTGCGCACGGCGGTGTCCAGATCCTCCGGGCCGGTGACATGGTGCCAGTCATTGGGGCTGCTGGGTCGGGGTGGGGCGATGGATTCGCCGCGGGCCAGTCTGGCGGTCAGGCGGCTCTTGCGCTGTTGCCAGGCCAGCAGATCGGTGACGAACTGGTCCTGGCGATTGTACTCATGAATGTCCGGTCGAGGCCCCAGTGCCTGCTTCAGGGCCTGTTGCTGGGGTTGGCTCAGCCCGCTGCTGCCGGCGGCCGCTGCCATCGTCGGCAGCAGCGGCCCTAGCAGGGTCACCAGGATGATTAAGCGGATCAGGGACATGGCGTGCTCCGGGGCCTCTTTCACATCTGCGCGCGGGTCAGGGCGAATTCTCGCAGCCGCTGCTCAGGCAGCTTTCCACTTCAATGAGGCCGGTGGTCAGCACTGACTCATTGTTCACATCCAGGTAGAGCATCAGATTGCCGTTGCTGGATATCTCGACGATGGCATTGGGGTTGCCGGCCATCTGGGTGGCCAGGTCTGCCTTGCGCTCTTCGCCAAACAGGTTTCGGTAAAGCTGTTCGGTGAGCAGGTTCCAGGCTTCGCCGCCATCGTTCAGCCCGTTTAGCTGCATGCCGACGATGGTCATCGGCAGCACCAGCGGGGTGTCTGACCCGGCGTTGCCGAGAAGGGTGCGGATATGCTCTCCGGACAGGGAGTTACCGGGCAGGGCCGGCAGGCCAAAACTCTGTGACGTGGAGCGGTTATACCAGGTGCGATTGCGCTGGTAATCAATCGGGCTCAGGCGCTCGGTGCGGGCCAGGGCGCTGTCCAGGGTTTCCGGTTGGTCGATGACAGTGGGGTCGCTGCTGGCCACCGGGTCGGGCTCATAATCCTGCGGGCAGGCTGCCTGATGGTTGGCTTGCTGACGATTGGCCTGCTTGTACTGCATCACCTGCAGCAGGAAGTCCGAGTAATCCGGGTAATCCTCAAGAGCCGGTTTGTCCGGCACGGCCACCGGGCTGCCACAGGGTGGCGGGGCCGATTCCTGGGCGGACAGGGGACTCAGCAGGCATAGGCTGCACAGGCCGAAGGCCAGAGCGCTAAATTTCATGGTCGTATCCCGTTCTTGTTGTTTTCCCTTTTATTTCAGGGATTTAGGGTTAACGACGCTTCTTGTAAGCGTTTGTAGCGTTTTGTTTCTACTGAGCATACGTCCGTCTTTACCGGATGGCAACGGATATGCCTTGAGGAAAGGGCGTGCAATGGGATAGAATCGCGCGCTTCCTGCGTCCTATAGGCTTTAGCCTGTCGAGCAGGTCTCCTTGCTTCACCGTCCAGCATCTGGCGGATGGGAAGCTGAATTGATGCCGTGAGGTATCGCAACCGTAAGGAGCTAACATGCGTCATTACGAAGTTGTGTTCCTGGTTCACCCGGACCAGAGCGAACAGGTGCCGGCCATGATCGAGCGTTATAGCGCGATCGTGACCGATGGTAAGGGCACCATCCACCGTCTTGAAGATTGGGGCCGTCGTCAGCTGGCTTACCCGATCAACAAGATCCACAAAGCCCACTACGTGATGCTGAACATCGAATGTGACGGCGAGACCCTGGGCGAGCTGGAAAACACTTTCCGCTTTAACGATGCCGTAATCCGTCACCTTGTGATTCGTTGCGACAAGGCGGCCTCCGAGCCGTCCCCGCTAGCCAAGAATGACGAGAAGGAGGGGGCTGCCAGCTGATTTTGGAAAGCAATCGCTGTGAACTCACTGGTGTGATTGTCACTTTGGAAAAAGTGATAGTGACGCCGGCAGGGGTACCGCGCCAACGCCTGTGGCTGGAGCATCGCTCCCGGCAACTGGAAGATGGCCATCCCCGCGAAGTCCAGGCCCGCATTGCCGTGATACTGGCAGGTGGGATGACCCGACAGGCGCAGAGCCTGAAAGAGGGTCAGCGCATTAAAGTTACCGGTTGCCTGAGTCGCGCCGGTTACAAAGGTGACGCCCGGGACCGTTTGCAATTGATTGCCCAAACGCTGGACACCCTCAACCAGGATTAAAGAGGAGATTATCCAATGGCCCGTTTTTATCGCCGCCGCAAGTTCTGCCGCTTTACCGCGGAAGGTGTTGAGTACATCGATTACAAAGATCTCGACACCCTGAAAGCTTACATCACTGAAACCGGCAAAATCGTGCCCAGCCGTATTACCGGCACCAAGGCACGCTACCAGCGTCAGCTGGCCTCTGCGATCAAGCAGGCCCGCTTCCTGGCGCTGCTGCCGTACACTGACAGCCACGACAATTAAGCCGAGGGGACCATCATGCAAGTGATCCTGCTGCAAACGATCAAGAACCTGGGTGACCTGGGTGCTGTGGTGGATGTGCGTTCCGGTTACGGTCGTAACTTCCTGATTCCGCAAGGTAAAGCGTTGCCGGCTACCAAAGGCAACCTGGCCGAAGTGGAACAGCGTCGCGCCGAGCTGGAGAAGCAAGCTGCCGAGCAGCTGGCCGCCGCCCAGGAACGTGGTGAAAAACTGAACGAAGCCAGCGTGACCGTGACCTCCAAGGCCGGTGACGAAGGCAAGCTGTTCGGTTCCGTGGGTACCCGCGACATCGCCGACGCCATTACTGCTGCCACTGGTGTGGAAGTGGAAAAGGCCGAAGTGAAGCTGCCCCACGGTGCTCTGCGTAACACTGGTGAGTACGACATCGACGTGGTTCTGCACGCCGACGTGACCGTGACCATCAAGCTGGCTGTGGTTCCTGCCGAGTAATCGACAGTTGACCGACAACCGGTTTGCCCCTTGCGGGGCGCGGTGACAGAATTAGGGCATTGTCCGCAAGGGCAGTGCCCTTTTTCGTTTAGTGACAAGTTGAAAGTTCAAAGTGGAAACGCGAGCCAATCCGGTGACAATTTCAGGGTTGCTGGCCGCGTTCAGGGCGTTGGCGCGGAGAGACGTTTAGAATGGCGCTTTCGCCCCCTGTCGCGTTGCAACTTTTAACTTTCAACTTTCTCCTCTTATGTTGGTTGCCCCATGAATGATGCCCTGTCGCTGGATAAACACCTGCCGGAAAACCTCCGGGTCCCCCCCAATTCCCTGGAGGCGGAACAGGCCATTCTGGGTGGCTTGTTGCTGAATAACAGCGCCTGGGATGATGTCGCCGAGCGGATCAGCACGGAAGATTTCTATCGCAAGGAGCATCGCCAGATATTTTCCGTCATCGGGCAACTGGTGGAAGAGGAAAAACCCTGTGACCTGGTCACCGTGTCCCAGGCGCTGACCCATCTGGACCAGCTGGATGATGTGGGCGGCATGAACTATCTGTCAGAGCTGGCCCGCAATACGCCCAGTGCGGCCAATATCAACGCCTACGCAGATATCGTGCGTGAGCGCAGCATCCTGCGGCAGTTGATCCATGTGTCCCAGGATGTCACCAAGAACGCGTTCACCCCCCAGGGCCGCAAATCCCTGGAGATTCTTGATGAGGCGGAATCGGCGATTTTCCGCATTGCCGAACAGCAGAAGAAAGGGGCGGGCCCGCTGGACATTAAAACCGTGCTAAAAAAGGCGGTGGACCGCATTGATGAGCTCTACAAGCACAAGGGGTCGCTGACCGGTCTGACCACCGGTTTCGAGGAGCTGGACAAGATCACCTCCGGCCTGCAGCCCTCCGACATGGTGGTGATTGCTGCGCGTCCTTCCATGGGTAAAACCACCTTTGCCATGAACCTGTGCGAGAACGTGGCGATCAAGAACGGCAAGCCGGTGCTGGTGTTCTCCATGGAAATGCCCGCCGATGCCATCGTCATGCGGATGCTCTCGTCCCTGGGCAGAATCAATCAGAGTTCGATTCGCTCCGGTAACCTGGACAAGGATGATTGGCCGCGCATTACCTCCGCCATTCATATGCTCAGTGAGCAGAAGATTTTCATCGATGACACTGCGGCCCTTAGCCCGCTGGAAATGCGTGCCCGGGCGCGCCGGGTTGCCCGGGAATGCGGTGGTGAGCTGGGCCTGATCATGGTCGATTACCTGCAGCTCATGCAGGTGCCCGGCGTAGAAAACCGGGTCAACGAAATTTCCGAGATTTCCCGTAACCTCAAAGGGCTGGCCAAGGAAATGAACTGCCCGGTACTGGCCCTTTCCCAGCTCAACCGCTCCCTGGAGCAGCGTCCCAACAAACGCCCGGTAATGTCCGACCTGCGGGAATCCGGGGCGATTGAACAGGATGCGGATCTGATCGTGTTCCTCTATCGCGATGAGGTCTACAACAAGGAAACTAACGAAAAGGGCGTGGCGGAAATCATCCTCGGCAAGCACCGGAACGGTCCCATCGGCACCGTGCGCCTGGCGTTCCGGGGTGAATTCCTGCGCTTCGATGACTTGGCACCGGAATACTATGCGCAGCTATCAGCCATGGATGAATAAGACGCTGGACGCTGGACGCCGGGTACCGGACGCGACGTTCCATTCTTTCGGCGTCGGGCGTCCGGCGTCCAGCGTCAGGCGGTATTGTCCATGAGAGGAACCCGTATCGAAATCCGCCCCGGGGCGCTCAGGCACAATGCGCGGCGGGCCAGGACCCTGGCAGACGGTGGCGAGGTGTTTGCCATGATCAAGGCCGACGGATACGGCCATGGTCTGACACTGGCAGCAGATGCCCTGGCAGGAGAGGTGGACGGCTTCGGGGTGGCGGTGCTGGAGGAAGCCCGTGCCCTGCGTGAGCATGGCATCAGTGAACCGATTCTGGTGGCGGAGGGTTTTTTTGATCGCGCAGAACTTGAGCAGGCCAGGGCCTTGTCTCTGGAGATGGTCGTGCATTCCCCCTGGCAGGTGGCGCTGTTGCGAGATAACCCCGGCCCCCTGCGCCTGTGGCTGAAGCTGAATACTGGCATGAACCGCTTGGGACTACGTCCTGATAGTGCTTTGCAGGCCGCCGAGCAATTGGCCGCTGCCGGCATGAACCCGGTGGGGGTGATGAGCCACTTTGCCTGCGCCGACGAAGCCGACGATGGTCGCACTGATACACAGATAGCACTGGCCGCTGAAGTTGCAAATAGCCTCGGCGTGCCTCTCTCAGCGGCGAATTCGGCAGCCCTGATCCGTTACCCCCATACCCGTGCCCAGCGGGTGCGGCCGGGCATCATGCTGTATGGGTCGTCACCCTTCGACTGGCAGAGCGCCGCGCAGCTGAATTTGGCGGTAAGCCACCGTTTCAGCGCCCGGCTGATCGCCATCAATGAGATTCAGCCGGGTGACACGGTGGGTTACGGTGCCACCTGGACCGCAGCCCGGCCCGGCCGGATCGGCGTGGTAGCTGCCGGTTACGGTGACGGTTACCCGCGTCATGCACCCAGCGGCACTCCTGCCGCCGTCAATGGCCAGCCCACGGTGTTGGTGGGGCGTGTCTCCATGGATATGCTGACCATCGACCTGCATGGCATTGAGGCTGATATCGGTGACGAGGTTGAGCTGTGGGGAGACCTCGTGGATGTGGATCAGGTTGCCCGCGCCTGTGGCACCATCAGCTATGAATTGTTCTGTCAGATTACCGGCCGGCCGGAACGAATCATCGCCTGATTCGCGCAGTCGGTATCATGCGAAGCCGCTGTAGGAGCGCCGCTTGAGGCGCGAAAACCAAGTGCGATTTCACCACAGAGAACACAGAGCTCTCAGAGAAAACCGGCTTATCCTCAGTTATCTCTGTGTCCTCTGTGGTAAAAGATTCTTCCCTTCAGGCCTGGATTCGCGCCTCAAGCGGCGCTCCTACAGCGGCTATCGTAGAGAGTAATACATAAGAAGGACTTGTTTGTGGCCAAGAAAAAAACTGCCTTTGTGTGCACCGATTGTGGCGCTGATTTCCCCAAGTGGCAGGGGCAATGCCCCGCCTGTGGCACCTGGAATACCCTGCAGGAATTCGTCCATGACCCGGCTACCCCCATGTCGAAAGGTGCCGGTAGCCGTGGCGGTTTTTCCGGGCAATTGTCCGAGGTGCAGAATCTGGGTGAGATCGTGCTGGCGGAAACGCCACGCATCAGTTCCAGCATGGGCGAGCTGGACCGGGTGCTGGGCGGTGGTCTGGTGCCGGGCTCGGCGATCCTGATTGGCGGGCACCCCGGTGCCGGCAAATCTACCCTGTTGCTGCAAACCTTGTGCAAGCTGGCGACTGTCCAGAAGTGCCTTTATATCACCGGTGAAGAGTCCCTTTCCCAGGTGGCCATGCGCGCTGACCGGCTCAAGCTGCCCAAGGAACAGCTGCGGCTGGCGGCGGAAACCGATGTGGAACAGATCTTGGATCTGGCTCGCAAGGAACAGCCCCGGGTGCTGGTGGTCGATTCCATTCAGGTCATGTTCCTTGCTGCCCTGCAGTCCGCCCCGGGCAGTGTGGCCCAGGTGCGTGAGTGTGCGGCGGCGTTGACCCGTTTTGCCAAACAGACCGGCACCGTGCTGTTGCTTGTGGGCCATGTCACCAAGGATGGCACCCTGGCTGGTCCCAAGGTTCTCGAGCATATGATCGACTGCTCGCTGATGCTGGAAGGCTCCACGGATTCACGGTTCCGCACCTTGCGCGGGCTGAAAAACCGTTTCGGCGCAGTGAACGAGCTGGGCGTATTCGCCATGACCGGCGAAGGGCTGAAAGAAGTGAAGAACCCCTCTGCCATCTTTCTCAACCGGGCCGATGAGATTGCGTCCGGTTCCCTGGTAACGGTGGTCTGGGAAGGTACCCGACCCTTGCTGGTGGAACTGCAGGCGCTGGTGGATGCCTCCCACTTCGGCAACCCGCGCCGGGTTTGTGTGGGCCTGGAGGCCAATCGTCTGGCCATGTTGTTGGCGGTGCTGCATCGCCATGGCGGCATCCAGGTGGGCGATCAGGATGTGTTCATGAATGTGGTGGGAGGCGTCAAAGTTACCGAAACCGCCGCCGACCTGGCCCAGGTGCTGGCCATCGTCTCCAGCTTCCGCGATCGGGCCCTTGGGCGTGAGCTGGTGGTGTTCGGCGAAGTGGGCCTGTCCGGCGAAATCCGCCCGGTGCCCCAGGGCCAGGAGCGTCTTTACGAAGCGGTCAAACACGGCTTCAAGAAAGCCATTGTTCCCAAGGCAAACTTGCCGCGCCAGCTGCCGGAAGGGGTGGAGGTGATCGGGGTGAGTACGGTGGCGGAGGCGCTGGAATACTTGTGAGGCAGTGAACAGTTAATAGTGAACAGTTAACAGCTCGCGATTCTGTCTTGTGATTTATATAGCGGATGAGGCCGCGACCAGACTTTGGTCGCGGCCTCATACGTTGAAAATAATAGGACCCTTAACCGCGCAGCTGTTCACTCTTAACTGTTAACTATGGTCCGGGTGGAGCGTCACCCGATCCCCCTGCGCCCAGCACCAGGCATCGACGATGTCGAAGAACAGGCTCACCGCGTTGACCATCACTACGGCCACGGTGAAGGCCCATTGGCTTGGGGTTAGGAAGTCGTCGCCCCAGACGCCGGCGAGTTGGCCGAGCAGGCCCAATTCCAGAGGAATCCAGGCGAGCAGATGAACCAGGGACATGTCCTTGTTCATGCCGCCGTGGTGCCACATGAGTGACAGATTTACCGCCAATACCAGCAGCAGAGCGAGGGCGGTGGCCTGGCCGCTGAAGCTCTCCAGCAGCAACAGGCTGGCGCCGTTCAGGGGCATCAGGACCAGCAGTACCCAGCCCTGTAGCCACAGGGGCAGGTTGCGAAAGGAATGCCAGATGCCCAGCAGGCGATGTGAGGTGGAGTTGCCTTCCATGACTTAGCTCCCGTTGGTTTCACTGTTCAGTGACCAGTCATAATCCAGAAATTGGATCTTCAGCCGTTCTGCGTCCAGTGACTTTCGGTGGTTGGCGGGTATCTCCAGCGTATCCGCATACTGCAGAAAGTAATGGGAGAGGCTGCCGGCAGCATCGATAAAGTCGTCTTCATACCAGTCGAAGATCTTTGAGACTGCGAGATGTGGCGATTTTTCGTTGAAGCGATTGCGCTGCCGATCGGTCAGAAAGCGACGGGTGCTGTCGGCCAGTTGCTGTTCCAGCTCCTTGGCCCGATAGGCTTCCGGGCGCAGGGCGGGGCAGCCCACGGAGGCGCAGTTCACAGCAAAATGAATGCGCGGATCCATCAGTGCGGGGTTGCCGCGAATCATCTTGTGCTCAACGTCGTCCAGGGTGCGTGCTTCACCCAGCAGGGTAAAGAAGCGCTGATCCCAGGGGCCGGAGAAGAAGGAACCGATATCACGGATGGAGTCGGGCAGGGTGTCCTGACGCAGAATCAGGTCGACAGTGAAGGCATTGTAGGCATTGATAAGAAAGGCCAGCTTTTCATCCCGAGGCCAGCTTTCGAAGTCATCTTTTGATACCTGCGAGAGAGCGCCCAGATACTCGTCCAGTGCTGCCCGATCCTTGCGCAAGCCTGGGTAATCAACGCTGGTGGTGACACCGCCCCGTTGCCATTGCACATGGTTGTCCAGCAACGCATCCCAACGTTGGTGATCAAAGGCCAGCAGTGGGCTGGCAAGAATCAACAGTAGTGGTAGCAGTAACCGAGCAGCCATGAGGGGTCTCCGCAAAATCGATGTAAAAGTCGTTTGGCGCTCGCTCTGCAAGACCAGAGCGCCTGATGAAAACACGCTATCGTCGCCAGTTATGAATACGCTCCACCCACCGCAACACGCCTTCCGGCTTGCGGGCTTTTTTCCACTCGCCGGCGGCGAATTTGTTGGCTTCCGCCATGGTGGGGTAGATGTGGATGGTGCCAAGGATCTTGTTCAGACCCAGACCGTGTTTCATGGCCAGTACATACTCGGCGATCAGCTCGCCGGCATGCTGGCCGACAATGGTGACACCGAGAATCCGGTCGCTGCCTTTGGCAGTGATCACTTTCACGTAGCCTTCGTCAGCACTGTCGGCAATGGCCCGGTCCAGATCGTCAATGCCATAACGGGTAACCTCGTAGTCGATACCCTGCTCATCCGCTTCCTGTTCGTTGACCCCCACTCGGGCCACCTCCGGGGAGGTAAAGGTGCACCAGGGGATGACCCGGTAGTCCACCTTGAAGGATTTCAGGAAGCCAAACAGTGCGTTCACCGCGGCGTACCAAGCCTGGTGGGCGGCGGTGTGGGTAAACTGATAGGGGCCGGCCACATCGCCGCAGGCGTAGATATTCGGGTAGCGGCTTTGCAGCAGCTCATTGGTCTGGATGGTGCCGTCCGGGTCGGTGGGTAACGCAAGAGTCTCCAGCCCGAGATGGTCTGTATTGGCCTGCCGGCCCACGGCCACCAGCACGGCATCGAAGGGCAGCGCTTTTTCTTCACCTTCATGCTCCACATGCAGATATTTCTCCCCGGCCTCGTTACTGAAACGAATGGCATTGTGCCCGGTGAGCACCTGTACGCCGCTGTCCTCCAGGGATTGCTTCACCAGCTGACAGGCCTCTGGATCTTCTCGCACCATCAGACGGGGCTGTCTTTGCACCTGGGTGACCTGGCTGCCCAGCCGGGCAAAGGTCTGCGCCAGCTCGCAGCCGATGGGGCCGCCCCCCAGTACCAGCAGTCGTTCGGGTTGTTCATCCAGCTCCCAGAGGTTGTCGGAGGTGAGAATGTCCATCTCCTCAATGCCGGGAATGGGCGGCACAAAGGGACGGGCGCCGGAGGCAATAATGATGCTGCGTGCGGTGAGGGTGGCCACCTGGTCACCGTTACGGATTTCCACTTCCCAGGGTGACAGGAAACGGGCGTCTCCCTGGCGGCAGTCCACGCCCAGGTCGGTGTAGCGTTGCACGGAGTCATGGGGTTCGATTTTTGCGATGGCCCTGTGCACCCGCGCCATCAGTTTGCTGAAACGGAACTGGCTGCTGATGGTATCGAAACCGTATTTTTCCGCCTGTTTGTCATGGAAGGCCACGCTGGCGCTTTTGATCAAAGCCTTGGACGGTACGCAGCCGGTGTTGAGGCAATCACCGCCCATCTTGTGTTTTTCAATCAGGGTGACTTTGGCTTTCACCATGGCAGCAATATAAGCGCTCACCAGGCCGGCGGAACCGGCGCCGATAACGATCAGGTTGCGGTCAAAGTGTTTGGGTTTTTTCCAGCCCTGGTAGACCTTGCGGGCCTGCAGGCGGGCCATGATGCCTTTGGCAATCCACGGGAAGATGCCCAGCAATACAAAGGCGCCGATCAGTTCAGGTGACAGCAATCCGCTGGCGCTCTCTATCTGCCCCAGTTGAGTGCCTGCCAGCACATAGACGGCGGTGCCCGCCAGCATGCCGACCTGGCTGACCCAGTAAAAAGTGCGGACTTTGATGGGGGTCAGGCCCATGACCAGGTTAATGACAAAAAACGGAAAAGCAGGAACCAGGCGCAGGGTAAAAAGATAGAAAGCGCCATCTTTCCTGACACCTTCGTTGAGCTTTTTCAGGCGATCGCCAAAGCGTTGCTGCACCGTGTCGTGGAACAGAAACCGGGAAGCGATAAAGGCCAGGGTGGCGCCCATGGATGAGGCAAAAGACACCAGCAGCAAGGCCACCCAGAACCCAAACAGGGCGCCGGCGGCCAGTGTCATGATGGCGGCCCCGGGCAGGCTCAGGGCGGTAACCAGCACATACGTGAGAAAGAAACCGCCAAGAATCAGTGCCGGGTTTTCCTGATACAGAGCATCAAAAGAGGCTTGTTGATTCTTGATATAGTCCAGGCTCAGGTACTGGCCAAGATCGAAGAAAAAGTAGCTGGCGATCAGGATGGCAAAGACCGCCAGCAGGATGAGTTTGCGAACATTCATGGGTGAGTCCTTGCCGGATTAACCCTGGAAAATCCAGGGTTGGTCGATCAGGGTCCAGAGCGAGGGCAACGCCTGCTCGCCGGGTGTAAAACTAGGATGCGTGGAGTGAACCGCTGTTACACCGCACGGCGGTAATAGCGGGCGTTACGTGGCCCTGTCAGCAGCAGGGAGCGCCACCGTTGCCGGCATCATTATCTTCAAAGGGTACGTTCAATCCACACCCTTCAAAGATGCCGTAATGGGTATCGAAGTTCCCGATAAAAGTGAAATGCTCGGAGAAACGGCTTTTTTCCAGCATCAGCCAGGTATTGCCGCATACCGGAAACACCTTTCCGGTTTCGATGACATGGTGATCGTCCAGCATGAACGCATGGGGATGCTGCTCTACGGTGCCTTGATAGATCACCGCCTGACCGTAGTCTTCGCAGGCCGGTTCCAGCCCTTCGATATTGAACAAACGGTAGGTGGCGGAATAAAAACGTTGTTGGCCGAGGCGCGCTTCGATGTCCGGGTTTTCGATGGTCAGCCGGCGGGATTCCACCAGGCGGGGGTCGGCAAAGCCGTTCTGTTTAGCCAAATTGATAAAATCATTCCAGTACAGGGCGCCGGCCAGGCATTCGCCGTACAGCACCGGGTCATTGAGCAGCGGTTGCGGCACGCGGCGGTCTGCATACACATCGGAGAAAAAGAACTCGCCACCGGGTTTGAGCAGCCGCTTCACGTCACGTATGACCTTGGGCTTGTCGGTGCTGAGATTGATCACGCAGTTGGAAATAACAATGTCGAAGTAGCCCTCTTCCAGATCCAGCTGATCCAGCTCTTCGATATACCCTTTGAGAAAGCGCACATTGCTTTTCGCATAGCCGAAAACGTCCCGGTGGTAGTCCTGATGACGTCTGGCTACCTCCAGCTGCTCGTCGGTCATGTCCACGCCCACCACTTCACCGTGCTCGCCCACCAAGGCAGAAAGGAGATAGACGTCGCGCCCGGAGCCGGAGCCCAGGTCGAGAATACGCATACCCTTCAATTGCTGTGGAGCTACCAGGCCGCAGCCGTAGTAGCGCATGACCACTTCATCATGGAGCTGCGCAAGGAGGGGTTTCAGATAGGCCGGCGGCTCCTGATCACAGCAGGCATTGGTCTGCAAGTCGTCACTGGAATGCAGCTGTTGGCCGTAGTAGTTCTGTACCTCTTCACGCATTGTTGATCCTCTGGTGGTTGCTTCGGTGTAACGTGGTTTCACTGCCTACGGTGTAGTGCAATGAAGTAAAGATGCCATCTTTGTGTTCAGGTTACACCGGCGAGAGACGATGACTGTAATTATTGCGTCAAGATGGCATCCAAGACGACAGTAAAAAGTGAATATAAGGACAAGCGATGCAGCGGAAAATGTGGGGCGCGCTGTTGTGCGTGTTGGCAATGACGGGCTGCCAGCCGGCAACGGACAAGCTGGTGATTACCGGTTCCAGCACCATCGCGCCGCTAATGGCGGAACTGGCTGAACGATTTGAGGCGCAGACCGGGGTGCAAGTGGATGTGCAGAGCGGTGGTTCCGGTCGCGGCATCAGCGATGTGCGCCAGGGGCTGGCGGATCTGGGCATGGTCAGCCGTGCGTTGAAACAGGACGAGCAGGACCTTGCCGGCCATGTTATCGCCCGCGATGGCATCGCGCTGATTGTGCACGCAGAAAATCCGGTGGCCCCGCTTACCCGGGATCAGATTATCGCCATTTATACCGGAAAGCTGGACAGCTGGTCGCTGCTGGGTGGCGCAGATCGGCCCATCACCGTGGTGCACAAGGCCGACGGCCGATCGACGCAGGAGCTTTTTCTTGAACATTTTGGCCTTGATAACGACCAGGTCCAGGCGGACCTGGTGATTGGTGAAAACCAGCAGGGGATCAAGGCGGTGGCCGGCGACCCGTATGCCATTGGCTATGTCTCTATTGGCACGGCGGTTTATGAGGCAGACCATGACGTGCCGCTGCGCTTGTTGCCGCTGCAGGGCGTGCCGGCCAGCCTGGCGGCGCTGGAGCAGGGCGATTACCCGTTAAGCCGTGAATTGAACCTGGTCAGCCGGGGCGAGCTGAACACACAGGCAAAGGCGCTGCTGGATTTCCTCGCTGATCCGGCCCAGGCCGAGATATACCATGCTTACTACTTCCTCCCCGCCATGCGCTGACCGGCTGCTGAGCTGGGGGCTAAGGCTGGCCGGCGCTGCAGCCGTGCTGGTGCTGGGCGGTATCGTGCTGGTGCTGCTGATGCAGTCCGCGCCGTTTCTGTTGGATCATGGCAGTGACCTGTGGCGCAACGACTGGCAACCCGGCCAGGCCCGTTATGGCATGGCGGCCATGGTGGCCGGTTCTATTGTGGTGAGCGTGCTGGCGCTGCTGCTGGCCGGGCCGCTGGCGGTATTGCTGGCTGCCTGGTTGCGTTATTTCGCCCCGGCACTGCGCCGGCCTATGCTGGCGCTGGTGGAGTTGATGGCCGGCATCCCCTCAGTGGTGTATGGCCTGTGGGGGATGCTGGTACTGGTGCCCTGGATTAACCAGTGGGCACCGCCGGGGGCCTCGTGGCTGGCGGCATCGCTGGTATTGGCCCTGATGATTCTGCCGCTGGCATTGCTGGTCACCGATACGGCCCTGGGCCAGTTGCCCGTTCGCTACCTGCAGGCCGGCCAGGCGTTATCCCTGTCCCGGGTGGGCATGCTCCGCCGGGTCCTGTTGCCCCAGGCGGGGCCGGCCATTGTCAGTGGGCTAGTGCTGCAATTCGGTCGTGCACTCGGGGAAACCATGGCGGTATTGATGGTGGCTGGCAATGTGGTGCAGTGGCCTGGCTCTCTTTTCGACCCGGTGCGGACGTTGACTGCCAATATCGCTCTGGAAATGGCCTATGCCACTGGCGATCACCGAGTGGCGTTGTTTGCCAGCGGACTATTGCTGTTGCTGGTGACTGCGCTGTTGTTGTTGCTCAGTTGGCGGTTGCGGGGAGAGAAGCATGCGCTGGCCTGATCGTCTTGCGGCAGTGAGCGGGGCATTGCTGTTGCTGGCGGTGCTGGTGCCCATGGGGTTGATGCTGTGGTCGCTGTTGGCACAAGGCAGCGGAGTGTTATCCGTGGACTTTCTTCTGGAGGATCCGAGCCAGGCTGGCCGTGCCGGTGGTATCGCGGCGTTGTTGATCAGCACCGGCTGGATTCTGGCGGTGTGTCTGCTGGTGGCCGTGCCGCTGGGGCTTGGCTGCGCGCTTTATCTGAGCGAACAGGTGCCGGCGGGCACCCGCCGTGCGCAATGGCTGGGTGGCGTGCTGGATATGCTGGCGGCGGTACCCTCCATCGTTTACGGCCTGTTCGGCTACCAGTTTTTTGCCATCAGCCTGGGGCTGGGATTTTCCATTCTCAGTGGTGGCCTGGCATTGGCGCTGATGGTGCTGCCGTTGATGATCCGCAGTGCCGAGCAGGCGCTGCGGGCGGTGCCGTTTTCCTATCGGCAGGCGGGTGAGGCGCTCTCGATCAGCCGCTGGGGCTGGGTAAAACGCATCCTGATACCGCAGGCCGCGCCGGGGATTGCGGTGGGGATTATTCTCAGCATCGGCCGGGCATTGGCGGAAACCGCCGTCTTGTTATTCACCGCCGGCTATGTGCTGCGACGACCGGATTCGGTGATGGATTCCGGTCGCGCTCTGAGCGTGCATATCTATGACCTGGCCATGAACGTGCCCGGTGGTATGCCCCGCGCAGCGGCCACCGGCCTGGTGCTGGTGGCCATTCTGGTGATACTGAATCTGCTGGTGCGGCGCTGGCTGCGCCCGGCTCAAGGAGTGCTGTATTGATGATGCCCCCTTCGTTGGAACTGCAAGGCGTGTGTGTGCACTACGGCAATCAGGCGGCCATTGAACAGGCCAGCCTGACCGTGGGCGGTGGTGAGCTGATGGCGCTGGTCGGGCCCAGTGGCTGTGGCAAAAGCAGCCTGCTGGGCAGCATCAACCGCATGACCGACAGCATTCCCGGGTGTCGGGTCAGTGGTCGCGTGTTACTGGGGGGTGAGGTCGTTTCTGCCCGCCACGATTCGGCAACGCTGCGCCGTCAGATCGGTATGGTGTTCCAGCAGCCCAATCCCTTCCCGTTGTCGATTATCGATAATCTGCGCTTTCCCCTCTCTGAACACGGTGTGCCTCGCCGCGAGCGCGATGGCCGTGCTGAGCAGGCCCTGCGTGCAGTGGGGCTGTGGGAGGAAGTGAAGGGGCGATTGCATCAGTCGGCCCTGGGGCTGTCCGGTGGTCAGCAGCAGCGCCTGTGTATTGCCCGGGCGTTGGTGCTGCAGCCCCGGGTGCTGTTATTGGACGAGCCCTGCTCGGCGCTGGACCCGGTGTCCTCGAAAGTGGTGGAGGAGTTGATCGTCTCCTTGAAGGGCCGCTATACCCTGCTGATGGTGACCCACAACCTGGCTCAGGCCCGGCGCATCGCCGACAGCGTGACGGTCTGCTGGATGCAGGAAGGCTGTGGCTGTGTGGTGGAGTCCAACGGCTGCCGGCAGGTGTTTGAGCACCCCAGCCACCCGATCACTGCGGCCTATTGTGCCGGGGAGGCCGGTTAGCGAGGCGGTGGGAGTCAGGGCACCAGGCATTGGATCTGTAACAAGCCTGGATCCAGGGCATCATTTGTGCAAACCAGAAACCCTACCGGAAAAAGATGATGGATCGGATGAATGATATCTGGCGTTCGTTGCGCAGTTTGCCAGCGTGGGTGCAGATCTGGGTGGTCGGCATCCTTGTGCCGGTGAATGTGCTGCCGTTTTTTCTGCTCGATACCCGGGTGGGGATGGCCGCTGCACTGGCCGCGCTGTTTGTGGCGGCCACCAATGGCCCCTTGATGTGGATCTACCGGGGCATGAACAAGGTGCTGTCGATCCCGCATCTGATTGCCTGGGCACCATTGGAAATCTATCTGTTGATGCTACTGGCCGATAGCGGGTTCCGAGCCGAAGCAGGCGATGTGGAGCTGGGCTTGGCCGTGCTGCTGTTGACCATCAATGGCATCAGTCTGGTGTTCGACGTGATAGACAGTGCCAAATGGATGGCCGGGGATCGGGCCACACCCGGCATCGCAGGCGGCAGTTAACGGCTCTTGCTCAGATATCCCCGGGAAGGGGCGGTTACCCGGACGGGTGGTCTCTTGATGCGTCCAGCTTTTTCAGAATGGCCTCTGTGCGGGCATCGTCCAGCGGTTTCTCCTCGCGGGGCAGAAAACCCAGCAGAGCACGCAGCTGCCTGACATAACGCCGGCAATGCTGGCACATCAGCAGATGCAGGCGCAGCGCAAAACGCTCGCGGCGGCTGATCGGGGAGCCATCAACCAGGGCGTCCGCCTTTTCAACGAGGTGTTGGCATTTCAGCATTCGCCGGTCTCCTGGAAGTGATCCACCATTTCGAATAAACGGGCCCTTGCTCGGTGAAGCAATACCCGAATATTCGATGCACTGATTTCCAGCATGTTACAGACATCGTCTGCAGGCAGGCCTTGCAGATCTCGTAGCTCCAGCACCAGACGCTGGCTGTCAGGCATGAAATGCAGGTGTTTTTCCATACAGCGGCGCAGTTCTTCGCGGGTCAGCAGGTTTTCAGGGCTGGAGAGCTCCCAGTGCTGTGGAGGATGCTGCCAGTGGCCATCACCGTGAAAGCGATGCGCCAGAGCGTCAGGATCGTTAGTGGGATCAAACTGAATTTCCCGCCCCCGCTTCCTTAGCATCATTTTCGCCTGGTTGATCACGATGCGCGTCAGCCAGGTGCGCAACAGGCTGCGCCCCTCGAATTTAGCGATCGCTCGATGTGCGGCAATCCAGGCATCCTGCACAGCCTCCTCGGCATCTGCCGGGCTGAGCAAGGTGCGTGCGGTGGCCAGCAACATGTTGTGATGGCCTTTGACCAGTTGGCCAAAGGCTGCCGGGTCTCCCTGGCGAAGCTTTGCAATAAAGTGGGGATCTTCCAGCTGGATATCGGCCATAGGCGGTTCCGGTTGGCTAGCGCGGCAGCATGTTGCTGGGGTCGTCTTCTCCATCGTCCCCCTGGTGCAGCATGACCAGGCGGCGCAGGTGCTGCATGTCGTCCACGGAAGGACGGCTGAACATGATGCCGATTTCCAGGCCCTGCTGACGTTTCACGGTGCCGGGCAGGGTCAGATGAATGTCAGAATCTTCCAGGGTAATGGCCAGGGTGATCGGCGAGGCATCGGGCAGGGCCAGCGGCTGGCTGCTGTGTACCTGGGCGCCCATGACGGACAGGTCCGCCAGTTCTACCGCAAAGGTATCTTGCTGAAAGATCAGTGTGGCTTCGCCATCAAAGGCAACGCGGTTCGCCCGGCGCCGTTCATTCATGTTGTTATTCCTTGTGATCCCCGCACCCCGGCTGCGTTCCTGCTGCCGGGGTGGCCTTCTCTCGCCTTACACCTCGATACGCTTGTACTTCATGCGCTTGGGTTGCAGGGCGTCATCACCCAGTTGCTTGCGCTTGAACTCCTCGTATTCGGTATAGGAGCCTTCAAACCATTCTACCCGTGCGTCCCCCTCAAAGGAGAGAATATGCGTCGCGACCCGATCCAGGAACCAGCGATCGTGAGAAATCACGATGGCACAGCCGGGGAAGGCCAGCAGGGCTTCTTCCAGGGCCCGCAGGGTTTCCACATCCAGATCGTTGGTGGGCTCATCGAGCAGTAGCACGTTGGCGCCCTGCTTGAGGAGTTTGGCAAGGTGCAGACGATTTCGTTCCCCGCCGGACAGATCGCCGACCCGTTTCTGCTGATCGCCACCCTTGAAGTTGAAGCGACCCAGGTAGGCGCGGCTGGGGACCTCGTAGTTGCCGATCTTGAGGATATCGTTGCCCTCGGACACTTCTTCCCAGACGGTTTTCTTGCTGTCCAGGTCTTCGCGGCTCTGGTCCACGTAGGCCATCTGTACGGTGTCGCCGGTAACGATTTCACCGCTATCCGGGGTTTCCTGGCCCGCCAGCATGCGGAACAGGGTGGTTTTACCGGCACCGTTGGGGCCGATAATGCCGACGATGGCACCACGGGGAATCTGGAAACTCAGGTCTTCGTAGAGCAGTTTGTGGTCGAACTGCTTGCCCACACCGTGTAACTCGAACACCTGCTCGCCGAGACGATCACCCGGTGGGATATAGAGCTCCTGGGTTTCGTTGCGTTTCTGGAATTCCTGGCTGGCCAGTTCCTCGAATGCGCTCACCCGGGCCTTGTTCTTGCTGCGCCGGCCTTTGGGGTTCTGGCGTACCCATTCCAATTCCTTCTCTACCGTCTTGCGGTGGGCGGACTCGGATTTGGCTTCCTGTTCCAGGCGTTTCTCTTTCTGTTCCAGCCAGGAGGAGTAGTTGCCTTTCCAGGGGATGCCTTCGCCGCGGTCCAGTTCCAGAATCCATTCGCAGGAGTTGTCCAGGAAGTAGCGGTCGTGAGTCACCGCCACCACGGTACCGGGAAACTCGTGCAGGAAGCGCTCCAGCCAGGCCACGGATTCCGCGTCCAGGTGGTTGGTGGGCTCATCCAGCAGCAGCATGTCCGGGGCGCTCATGATCAGGCGGCACAGGGCCACCCGGCGGCGTTCACCACCGGACAGGTGCTCGACGCTGGCATCCCAGGGCGGCAGACGCAGGGCGTCGGCGGCGATTTCCAGCTTGCGCTCCAGGTTATGGGCATCGCTGGTTTCGATGATGGCTTCCAGCTTGGCCTGCTCGGCGGCCAGCTTGTCGAAATCCGCATCTTCTTCCGCGTAGGCGGCATAGACTTCGTCCAGCCGCTGCTGGGCACTGAGGATCTCGGACAGGGCTTCTTCCACGATCTCGCGGACATTCTTGCTCGGGTCCAGTTCCGGCTCCTGGGGCAGGTAGCCGATATTGGTGCCCGGCTGCGGCCGTGCTTCACCCAGATAATCCTTGTCCACCCCGGCCATGATGCGCAGCAGGGTGGATTTACCCGAGCCGTTCAGGCCCAGTACGCCGATCTTGGCGCCGGGGAAGAAGGACAGGGAGATATCTTTGAGAATGTGCTTTTTCGGCGGGACAACCTTGCCCACCTTGTCCATGGTGAAGATGTACTGGCTCATAAACTCCGACCGCAGTGTCATTGAGTGTACGGGGCCCAGCGGACCCCGTCGGAATGGCGCCTAAGCTAACGGAAAGCGGCGCCGAGTGAAAGGCTGTGGGCCCCGGAGGATCAGGAGATGAGCAGTTGCAGGCTCCCTAGTGCGGCGAGTTGCCAATGCCGCTGCCGAGCAGGATCCGGATGATATCCTGCTGCTTGTTGACCCCGAGCTTGTGGAAGATGCCTTTCAGCTGGGTCCGTACGGTGGCCAGGCTGACGCCTTTCTGGTTGCTGATTTCCTTGAGATCCAGACCGTTGGTGAGAGCAATGGCGATGCCGGCCTCTTTGCGGGTCAGGCCAAACGTCTGGATCAGTTGCTCCTCGGAGGCATTAAAGGAAGCACCGGGGTCTGACAGGTAAAGCACCACCAGCCCGGGTTCCGCTGGGCCAAACTGTGAGTGAGGCGCCTCGTGGCAGGGCACACCAATCACGGTAAGAGGATGGCTGCGCTCCGGGTGGCGCAATCCAATCGCCTGATCCTGTGGCCAGGGGTCGAGGCCTGGAGTTTCGCGCAGGCGTAGCAGCATTTCCTGAAGCTTCAGGTCATCTTCCGGGTAATGCGCCTTGAATCCCTGCGGCGTCTGCACCAGGGCGGGATGGGTGTCCAGCAGAAGGGTGGCCAGGTCATTGCAGTAGCGAATGCGGTTGTCCCGGTCGATGATGACAGTGCCCAGCATGACTTTGGACAGGGCGTACTGGAGTGTTTGTGCCCGGCTTTCCTGAAGGTGCAACTGACGCTGGATCAGCAAGGCCCGCTGGAAATGGGGGGCCAGCTGATCGAGCAGCTGCAGTTCCCGTTTCCCGAAGGGCTCCGCCTTGAAGGAGCGGTGAACGCCAATGCCTACATGCCAGTGGTCATCGTTGAAAAAGCTGATGGCGGCCACGTAGCCCAGATCGTTGGGTTTGGCGATCAGCCGGTAGTAGAGCGGGTGGGCCAGGCGGGCCTCATCATGTCGGCAGACCAGGCCGGCCCTGCCGATGGGGCGAAGGCTCTGGATCTGATAGATGGGATCATATTTGGCCATGCCCAGCCGGTAGGATAACTCGGCCACTTTGGGCAGCCCGTAACAGGCCATCATGTAGCGGGTCTTCTGGTGGTAGTCCTCCACGTGGATGCCGCCGGACTTGGCATTCAGGCGTCGGCACAGCTCGGTAATGACCACTTTCCAGTGTTCGGGGTGGTATGAGGCTTCATAAATGTCCCCGATAAACTCAAGAAGCTCTTCCGCGGTGCCCTCTGCAGCATTGTTTATGGCTCGTTCCATGGCGCTCCCCGCAGCACGTTTCGCGGCATTATCCGGGGTGAAACAGGTGCCCGGCATTCACCCGATGCTGCTTTCCCTTAGAATTATTATGGGTATTGCCCGTGGTCAACAGTGTAGGCAGCCTGCTCCGCTGTTGGCAATAAGTGTGATACAGGTCTCAACCAGGGGGCGATGAACGGGCTGGAGCAATGAAAGTTGGTCATGGAGAAATGAAAGGCCTTCATGTGCCAAGCCGCTGGCTTTTGGGTAGAATACGCGCCCCAACCCATCTCTTTGCATGCTGACAGGTAGCCCATGTTCCCGAAATCCATGTCCATCGCCGAGTTCGATCCGGAAATCCAGGCGGCCATTGAGGCCGAGGAAGTTCGCCAGGAAGAGCATATCGAGCTGATTGCCTCTGAAAACTACGCGTCTCCACGGGTCATGGAAGCCCAGGGGTCCGTGCTGACCAACAAATACGCGGAAGGCTACCCGGGCAAGCGCTATTACGGCGGTTGCGAGAATGTGGACGTGGTCGAGCAGCTGGCCATCGATCGGGCCTGCGAGCTGTTTGGTGCCGATTGGGCCAACGTGCAGCCGCACTCCGGTTCTCAGGCCAACGGCGCGGTCTACATGGCCATGCTGCAGCCCGGCGACACCGTACTGGGCATGAGCCTGGACGCCGGTGGCCACCTGACCCACGGCGCCAAGCCGAACTTCTCCGGCAAGACCTACAACGCGGTGCAGTACGGCCTGGACAACGACACCGGTCTGATCGACTACGACCAGGTGGAAGCCCTGGCCCGTGAGCACAAGCCGAAGATGATCGTGGCCGGCTTCTCCGCCTACTCCCAAGTGGTGGATTGGCAGCGTTTCCGTGACATCGCCGACGAAGTGGGTGCCATCCTGCTGGTGGACATGGCCCACGTGGCCGGCCTGGTTGCTGCGGGTGTCTACCCGAGCCCGGTTGGCATCGCCGATATCACCACCACCACTACCCACAAGACGCTGGGTGGTCCCCGTGGTGGCCTGATCATGGGCAAGACCAACGAAGCCATTCAGAAGAAGATCAACTCTGCGGTATTCCCCGGTGGTCAGGGTGGCCCTCTGGAGCACGTGATTGCCGCCAAGGCGATCTGCTTCAAGGAAGCCATGCAGGCCGATTTCAAAGGCTACCAGCAGCAGGTAGTGAAGAACGCCCAGGCCATGGCCGGCGTGTTCATCGAGCGTGGCTTTGATGTGGTTTCCAACGGCACCGAAAACCACCTGTTCCTGCTCAGCCTGATCAAGCAGGACATCACTGGTAAAGATGCGGATGCCGCCCTGGGCAGCGCCAACATCACCGTGAACAAGAACGCCGTCCCCAACGACCCGCGTTCCCCGTTCGTCACCTCCGGCCTGCGCATCGGCTCGCCCTCCATCACCCGTCGCGGCTTTAACGAAGCCGATGCCAAAGAATTGGCCGGCTGGATCTGCGACATCCTCGATAACATGGGCGATGAGTCCGTGATCGAGACCGTGAAGGGGAAAGTGAAAGAGATTTGTGCGCGTTTGCCGGTGTACGAAAGATAAAGGCAGTGAAAAGTTAACAGTGAATAGTTAACAGCGAAAACCGGGGGCATGGATGGCTGACCGGCATGTGGCGCGGGAGAAATCCCGCGCTTTTGCGTTAAGGATCGTGAAGTGTTGCGAGTTTCTGCAGAGCCAGAGACGGGAATACGTGCTGAGTAAGCAGCTTTTACGTTGCGGCACGGCTATTGGTGCTTTGATCCGTGAAGCGGAATATGCAGAAAGTAAAGCGGACTTTATTCATAAAATGCATATTGCTTTGAAAGAGGCGAATGAAACCGACTACTGGATAGACCTGCTGTTGGATTCAGGGTATTTCAGTGAAGAAGCGGGTTTATCGCTGCAATCGGATTGCCGTGAAATTTTACGCGTTCTAATTGCCATTATCAGAACCACAAAAGCTCGTAGTTAACGGGTTTTAGCTGTTAACTATTAACTGTTCACTGTTAACTATTTTGAGGTTCCCGATGTTCTGTCCATTCTGTGCCGCCCAAGACACCAAAGTGATCGACTCCCGTCTGGTCGCGGATGGCGGGCAGGTGCGTCGTCGGCGTGAGTGTCTTAGCTGCAACGAACGCTTTACTACCTTCGAGACCGCCGAGCTGGTGATGCCGCGGCTGGTGAAGTCCGATGGGACCCGTCAGCCGTTTGATGAAGCCAAGTTGCGGGCCGGCATGTTGCGGGCGCTGGAGAAGCGGCCGGTGAGCATGGAGGATCTGGAGGCGGCGATCAGTCGTGTCTGTCACCGCTTGCGCGCCACTGGGGAACGTGAGTTGCCGGCCCGGGAGCTGGGTGAGTTCGTGATGGAAGAGTTGCAGCAACTGGACGATGTGGCCTATGTGCGTTTCGCGTCCGTGTATCGCAGCTTTCAGGACATTTCCGAGTTTTCCGCGGAAGTGGATCGCCTGCGCGGGAGAAGTGACAAGAAAGACGACTAGTCTCTGAGTTGAACATTGGAAAGCCACCGGTCACCGGACGTGACCGGTGGCTTTTTTCGTTGTGCTGCAAGAAGGATGCTCAGCTGCCGTGCAGCCATTGGGCAAGCAGCAGATACAACGGGATACCTGCCAGCACATTGAACGGAAAGGTGATGCCCAGTGACGCGGCCATGGACAGGGTGGCGTTGGCCTGGGGCAGGGCGACGCGCATGGCAGCGGGCACCGCGATGTAGGACGCGCTGGCCCCCAGTACCGCCAGCAGGGTGATGCCGCCCACCGACAGGCCGAGCCCCTGGCCCAGCAGGGCGCCCAGTCCGCCCGCCACTAGCGGCATGAAGACGCCGAAGGCGGTCAGGAACGGGCCGTCCTGCTTGAGAGCGCCCAGTTGTTCCGTGGTAATCAGGCCCATCTTCAGCAGGAACAGCGCCAGGGCGCCCTGGAACAGCTCCATGAAGAAGGGGGAGATCTTGCTCAGGCTATCGCCGGCGAAGGCACCGATCAGCAGGCCGCCCACCATCAACACGATCCCCGGGCTGAGCAGGGTTTCATGGGCCAGCTTGCGGCTGGCCAGGCCGGCGGACAAACCTTTTGCGAGCACCAGGCCGACAATGATGGCGGGAATCTCCAGCAACACCACAAACAGCGGAAAGTAGGGCTCGTAGGCCACGCCAGCGGCATCCAGCACTGCCACGGCGACAGCATAGGTGGCCACACTGACGCTGCCATAGTGGGCGGCAATGGCGGCTGAATTGACCCGGTTCAGGCCGCCCACATAGCGTAGCAGCGGGAAGGCCATTAACGGCAGAACCACACCGAAGCCCACCACCAGTAACGATTCCCGGACAATCCGCAGGCTGGCGTGCTCCGCCAGGGCGGCGCCACCCTTCAGGCCGATGGCCAGTAGCAGGAACAGGGTCAGGGTCTGATAAAGCCCGCCGGGAAAGGGAAGGCGAACCTTCAATATCCCGGCAGCCAGCCCCAGCACGAAGAAAAGCACTACCGCATCAAGCTGCATAGCTATCCCCGCCTCGCTGGGCGTCAGTGGCGGCGGCCGGGTTGCGCCCTGCCAGCCATGCCAGGGGCAGCAAGGCGATGCCGATGACTCCCAGTGGCAGGCCGGCGTGCCCGTTGGCGATGAGGGCCGTGGCCAGTCCAAGGTTGAGCAGGGCAACGAAGAGAATGAAAAAACGCTGTCGAGAGTGTTGTGGCATGGGACCTCCGGGTGAAATCGGAGGCCATTATCAGAGAGAGAAATATTAGATAAAAATAGATACTATCTAGGTTTTATATAGATAAAGGTCTAATCATGAGCCGGTTACATGCCCGCGTGGGTACCCTGAGGCAACTGGAGATCCTGCTGGCAGTGCATGAGGCGGGCACCGTAACCGGGGCGGCGGAAATGCTGCATCTGACGCAGCCCACGGTATCCATGCAGCTGCGCAAACTGGTGGATGCCATGGGCATGCCGCTCTACCAGCAACAGGGCCGCAAATTACGTTTTACCGATGCCGGCCTGGCGGCGGTGGCCAGCGCCCGCCGGGTGCTGGAGGAGTTCGAGCATCTGGATATGACCCTGGCGGATTTGCGCGGACTCAAGGCCGGCACCCTGCGCCTGGCGGTGGTCACCACGGCCAAGTACTTCGTGCCCCATCTGCTGGGGCCTTTCTGTGCCCTGTACCCCGGCGTGGAAGTGTCCTTCCATGTGGGCAACCGTGAGCAGATCATCGAGCGGCTGGAGCAGGGGCTGGATGATTTCTGCGTCTTCAGTCATGTTCCCGGCGGCCGCCCGCTGATCTCCAGTGCCTTTCTGGATAATCCGCTGGTGGCCATTGCCGCGGAAAATCACCCGCTGGCCCGCCGTGACCATCTGACCCTGGATGACATCGCCGGCGAGCCCTTTCTGATGCGCGAACCCGGCTCCGGCACCCGTCACGCCATCGAGCACTACCTGCAGCAACAGGGCAAGCAGCTGAATGTGAAGATGACGGTGGAAAGCAATGAGGCCATCCGCCATTCGGTGATGGCCGGGCTGGGTATTTCCATTCTCTCCGCCCATACCCTCAATCTGGGTGGCTGGGTGGGGTTGGCGCCGCTGAAGGTAGTGGGCCTGCCCATTGTCACCCAGTGGTACCTGGTGCGGCCTTCCGGGAAAAAACTGTCGATTGTGGCGCAGGCGTTCCAGCAGTTCATGGCTAACGAGGGCAGAGCGGTGCTGGCGGATTTTGTGGAAGATGCGGATCGCTTTGTTGCGGCACCGGGCGCCGGCATCCAGTAGAATGCCTGCCATGTTTACGCGTCTGGATTATCAATATATGGCCCGTGCCCTGCAGTTGGCAGAGCAGGGCCTCTACACCACCGACCCCAACCCGCGGGTGGGGTGTGTGTTGGTGCGCGATGGTGAGATTGTCGGGGAAGGGTTTCATGCCCGTGCCGGCGAGCCCCATGCCGAACGTCATGCCCTGGCAGCAGCGGGTGATCGGGCCCGCGGGGCCACTGCCTATGTGACCCTGGAGCCCTGTTCCCACACCGGTCGTACCGGGCCCTGCGCGGATGCGCTGGTGGCTGCCGGGGTGGCCAGGGTGGTGGCTGCCATGGAAGACCCGAATCCCCAGGTGGCCGGTAATGGCATGCAAACGCTGGCGGCAGCGGGTATTGAAACCGCCTCTGGTCTGCTGGAAGCCGACGCGCGGGCGCTGAATCCGGGCTTTATCTCGCGCATGACACGCCAGCGGCCCTACCTGCGCATCAAGATTGCCGCCAGTGTGGATGGCCGCACGGCAATGGCCAGTGGCGAATCCCAGTGGATTACCGGCCCGGCGGCCCGCGAGGATGTGCAGCGCCTGCGCGCCCGCAGCTCTGCGGTGATTACCGGTGTCGGCACCGTACTGGCGGACCGGCCTTCCTACACGGTTCGCCCGCAGCAGTGGGCCCTGACCGACTATCAGCAACACTCGGGGGGCAGTGACCGCGTGCGTCAGCCCCTGCGGGTGATCCTGGATCGTACCCTGCAGACTCCGCCGGATGTGCCGGTGGTCAGTGCCCCGGGCCATTGCCTGCTGGTGGCAGGCGAACAGCATCCCGGGCGGCAGAATGCCCTGGAATCCGCCGGTGCCGAGGTGATGCTTTTGCCCGCCTCCGGGTCCGGGATCGACCTGCAACAGTTACTGATCGAACTGAACCGGCGCGAATGCAACGAAGTACTGGTAGAATGTGGCGCCACGCTGGCCGGGGCCTTCGTTCGCGAGGGGCTTTTCGACGAGCTGATCGTCTATATGGCGCCGGCCCTGCTGGGCTCATCGTCCCGTCCTCTGCTGGGGTTGCCGCAGCTTGCCAGCATGAGCGAGAAGGTATCGCTGAAGTGGCAGGATGTGCGCCAGGTCGGTGATGACCTGCGCCTGACGCTGGTTCCGGCGTGATTCAGACACCGCTGTAGGAGCCATGCAAGCATGGCTCCTACAGTGTGACATCAAGAGGCATTTCCATGTTTACCGGCATTATTGAAGCCATGGGCCAGGTCGCGGCCATGACCCCGAAGGGGGGCGACGTGACGTTGCTGATCAAGAGCGATGCGCTGGATTTTTCCGATGTGCAGCTGGGGGATTCCATTGCCGTTAACGGCGTCTGCCTGACCGCCACGGCGCTGCCCGGCGGAGCTTTTGAGGCGGATGTGTCCGGGGAGACCCTGTCGCTGACCTCCCTCAAGCAGATCGCTGTGGGCAGCCAGGTGAACCTGGAAAAAGCCCTGACACCGACCACCCGGCTGGGCGGTCATCTGGTCAGCGGCCACGTGGATGGCCTGGGCAAGATCGTGCAGATGAAGCAGGATGCCCGCTCGGTGCGCATCGATATCGAAGCCCCGGCGGAGCTGGCCCGCTACATTGCCCACAAGGGCTCGATTACCGTGGATGGCATCAGCCTGACGGTGAACAGTGTGGACGGCGCGGTGTTTTCCCTGAACATCATCCCCCATACCCAGGATGTCACCACTATTGGTCAATGGCAGGTGGGGACGCCAGTGAACCTGGAAGTTGATATAATCGCCCGCTATCTGGAGCGCCTGTTGCTGGGCGACAAGGCCGCCGAGCCGAATGCGGAAGGTATCTCCATGGCATTTCTGGCCGAAAACGGGTTTTTGAAAGGCGGCTGACGCCGCCAGAAACAAGCTGCAAGCGACAAGCTTCAACGCGATAAAAGCGAGTTGCCATCAATTGCAGGCTTGAGTGCGCGAATATCGCGTACCGGAAAGACAGGGTTTGCACTGGTTTTCCTTGTAGCTTGCGGCTTGTAGCTTGCAGCTCATCACCGGTGAAAAATGCAGAGGAAGTGCAGTTTGCTTCCACGCTTGATAGGTCGAGTACCACTATGCAGCTCAATAGTATTGAAGAACTGATCGAAGACATCCGCCAGGGCAAGATGGTTGTCCTGATGGATGATGAAGACCGGGAAAACGAGGGCGATCTGGTGATGGCCGCCGAGCATGTCACCGCCGAGGCCATCAATTTCATGGCCCGCTACGGCCGTGGTCTGATCTGTATGCCCATGTCCCGGGAACGCTGTGAGCTGCTGGAACTGCCGTTGATGGTACAGAGCAACGGCAGTGGTTTCGGTACCAAGTTCACTGTGTCCATTGAGGCCCGTGAAGGGGTCACCACCGGGATTTCCGCTGCCGATCGTGCCCGCACCGTGCAGGCCGCCGTTGCCCGTAATGCCCGCGCCTATGACATCGTCCAGCCTGGCCACATTTTCCCGTTGATGGCTGAGCCGGGTGGCGTGCTGCGTCGCGCTGGTCATACCGAAGCGTCCTGCGACCTGGCCATGCTGGCCGGTTGCGAGTCTGCCGGGGTGATCTGTGAGGTGATGAACGACGATGGCTCCATGGCCCGTCGTGAAGACCTGGAAGTGTTTGCCAAGGAGCACGACCTGAAGATTGGCACCATTGCCGACCTGATCCAGTATCGCGCGCTCAACGAGAAAACCATCGAGTTGATGTCCGATAACACGCTGGATACCTGGTACGGTGATTTCCGTCTGGTCGCCTTCCGCGACACCGTGGATGGTCTGACTCATGTGGCCCTGGTCAAAGGTGAGATCAGCGAAGACAAGGAAGTGACCGTTCGGGTGCATCAGGTGGATCCCCTGCGAGATCTGATGAGCGCCAAGATGAACGGCCGCACCGGCTGGAACATGCATCGCGTTCTGGAATCTGTCTCCCAGGCGGATGCCGGCGTGGTGATTATTCTGGGTCAGGATTATGAATCCCAGGATACCGTGGAGCGGCTGGAAGCCTTCTTCGGCGGCACGGCCAGCAAACCCAAAGGGGAATCCCGCGCCTACCGCAACATCGGTACCGGCTCCCAGATTCTCAAGGCCCTGGGAGTGCGCAAGATGCGCCTGCTCAGCTCGCCAATGAAGTTTAATGCGCTCAGTGGTTTCGATCTGGAAATCACCGAGTATGTGGAAGCAGACAGTTAAATTAACGCTTGCACGCAACATGCTCCACGCTTGCACGCGTGAGGCTTGCCAGCGTGGAGCGTGTTAGCGAGGAATAAACATGCAAAACATCAAAACCCTGGAAGGCACTCTGAATAATGTGGGCGGCCGTTACGGCATCGTCGTGGCCCGCTTCAACAGCTTTGTGGTGGAAGCCCTGCTGGAAGGCGCGGTGGATGCGCTGGTTCGTCACGGCGTCAGCCCCGATGACATCGAGATCATCCGTGTACCTGGTGCCTGGGAAATGCCGGTGGCAGTGAAGAAGATCATCGAAAAGCGTGACTACGACGCAGTGATCACCCTGGGTGCGGTGATTCGCGGTGGCACCGCCCACTTCGAATATGTGGCCGGCGAAGCGGCCAAGGGTATTGCCTCTGTGCAGAACGCCACGGGTGTGCCGGTGGTATTCGGCGTACTGACCGTGGATACCATCGAGCAGGCTATCGAGCGTTCCGGCACCAAGGCCGGCAACAAGGGTGCCGAAGCGGCCATGAGCGCGCTGGAAATGGTCTCCCTGTTTAAGGCACTGTAATTATTCGGGACGCGGCGCGGGGCGCAGGCGTCCCGCACCACTTCCTGACGTTGAGGCAGCATGAACAATCCTTCCACACCCAGTGCCCGCCGCAAGGCGCGCCGATTCACCATGCAGGCCCTGTATCAATGGCAGCTGGCCGGTGCCGCCGTGAGCGACATCGAAGCCCAGTTCCTGGCTAACCAGGATTTTGCCAAGGCAGATCGCGAGTACTTCCATGACCTGCTGCACGGGGTGCCGGCCCAGGTGAAAGAGCTCGACGAGCTGCTGACGCCCTATCTGGATCGTCGGGTAGAGGAGCTGTCCCAGATCGAGAAAGCGATCCTGCGACTCGGCGCCTACGAGCTGAAAGAGCGCCTGGATGTACCCTATCGGGTGGTGATCAACGAAGGGATCGAACTGGCCAAGGTGTTCGGCGCCGACGATTCCTTCAAGTACGTCAACGGCGTACTCGACAAGCTGGCGCGCAAGCTGCGCTACCAGGAAGCGTCAGAACGTCCTTTCCGCGATTGAGCGGATGCGCGCAGGGCTCCCTGCGCGCTATGCTTCTCCCATGACAGACACCCCAAAGCCGCAGAGCCTGGATGAGTTTTCCCTGATCCGGCGCTACTTTCATCGCCATGGTCACCACGGCCCTGATACCGGCGTGGTGCTCGGCCCCGGTGATGATGCGGCCATCCTGACTCCCCCTGCCGGTCAGCAACTGGTGATGACCCAGGACACCAGCCTGGCCGGTCGCCATTTCCCTGACGACATGGATGCCGCCGATGTGGGCTATCGCTGCCTGGCGGTGAATCTGTCCGACCTGGCGGCGATGGGCGCCGATCCCCTCTGGTTTCTGCTTTCGCTGACGCTACCCGACGTGGATGAAGGCTGGCTGGCCGGCTTTGCCGATGGCATGTTTACCCTGGCGGACCAGGCCGGCATCTCCCTGGTGGGGGGCGACGTGACCCGGGGCCCGCTGTCTGTTTCCATTCAGGCCACCGGGGCGGTGCCGCCGGGGCAGGCCCTGCGGCGTGATGGCGCGCAGCCAGGCGATCGCATCTGTGTGGGCGGTGTCACTGGGGCAGGCCTGCTGGGTTTGCAGCAATGGCAACAGGGGATGCGCAGCGGTGCCGCCATCGATCATTTCCGGCGTCCGTCTCCGCAACTCAGTCTGGGGCTGGCGCTGCGTGGTCGCGCTACGGCCTGCATTGATATCTCCGACGGGGTGCTGGCGGACCTGGGCCATATTCTGGCCGCGTCCGGTAGTCTGGGGGCCTGTTTGCAGGAAGATGCCCTGCCGCTGGGCAGTGCGGTGCTGGCCGGTTGCAGCGAGGCAGAACAACGTCGCCTGCAGCTCCAGGGTGGCGATGATTACCTGCTGCTTTTTACCCTGCCAGCGCAGGAAAGCCTGCCGCCGGGCTGCTATTGTCTGGGCACGGTGGAGCAGCAGGAGGGCCTGCGACTGGCAGGCCGGGACGGAACAATAACGACGTTGCACGCCACTGGCTGGCAGCATTTTTGAGTAACGCACACGGGCTTGTCGGCATGTGGGGTGACGCATGTTGCGTGTTGCGTACAAGCGAGAGATGTCGATGGAACTGAAACGCCCGAAGATGACAAACCCGGTCCACTTTCTTGCCTTCGGCTTTGGCTCGGGCCTGGCGCCCATTGCGCCGGGGACCTTCGGCACGGTGGCTGCCATGCCGATCTGGTGGCTATGTGCCCAGCTGCCGCTGTGGGGCTATCTGCTGGTGACGGCGCTGGTGATCGCAGTAGGCCCGTTCCTGTGTGGGAAAACCTCCCATGACATGCACGTACACGATCACCCGGGTATTGTCTGGGATGAAATCGCTGGCCTGCTGATCACCATGATTGCGGTGCCGGTGACCTGGTGGGGGGCGCTGGCGGGGTTCGTGGCTTTCCGGGTGTTCGACATTATCAAGCCCTGGCCCATCGGCTGGCTGGACCGTCGCGTGGAAGGCGGGCTGGGGATCATGGTGGACGACCTGCTGGCCGGGGTGTATGCGGCGGTGGTGGTACAGCTGCTGATTGTTTTCCTGCCGCAGTGGTTTACCTGAGCAATCGCAGGAAACGTCGCCAGGGTGGGCAGAGGTTGCAGGTCGCCGGTATGTGTCTTGTTGCACTGGTTTGAATTGCCCTAATATCGTTTTGTCACTACCGCTGGCACGAAAAGGATAGCGCCACACCGGGTTAGCTTTTAGCCTGAATGGATAATAACTGACCAACCGCAGGCAGGGATTTGCCATGTCGGATACCGATCCCCGTACCAGACGGGTGGTGGTGCCGGGGGTGCGCTGGCTACGCTTTCCCCGGCGCCTGGAAACGGAATATCGTGAATATCAGTGCCGGGAAGCCGTGGAAGGTTTCCGGGTTAATGCCTTTTATATTCTTCTGCTTTATCTCCTTCTGATCTCCGGTATCTATGCGTTGGCGCCGGAAGCGGTACGTGGCCGCTGGCTGGCGACCTATATCTGGGTAGGGGTCATCGTGCTGGTGGCTGGCGGTCTTGCCCAGGTGTCGGCCCTGAATCGTTATTTTCCCTGGTATGCGGGGCTGGGAAGTTTTCTGGCGGTGGCGGTGTCCATGGCCATCCCTGGTTTCATTGATGGATCGGTCTCCGTCCAGCTGGCCCATGTGTCGGTGATCTATGCGTTGGTGATTGTTTACGCGATGGTGGGCCTGCGCTTCCCGGTGGCGGTAGCGGCGTGTTGGGGAGGGGGGCTGCTGGGTTGGTGGCTGTCTGAGCGCTTCGGCCACGGAGTGGACTGGCAGGTGACCCACCGTACCTATACCGGGGTGAGCCTGCTGGGGATGTTCCTGTGCTATACCTCCGAAGTGCGAGATCGCCTGCTGTTTTTCAATCAGCGGCAATTGCTGCGCCAGCAACAACGCACCCAGGCGCTGGCCGAACGGCTCCATCGGCTCAGTCGGGAAGACAGCCTGACCGGGCTTGCCAATAGGCGTTCCTTTGATGAGGCCCTGGATCGGGAATGGCGCCGCTGCCAGCGTGAGCAGCAACCGCTGACGATCATGCTGGTGGATGTGGACTGCTTCAAAGCCTACAACGACCATTACGGACACCTGCAGGGAGACCGCTGTCTTCAGCAGCTGTCCAATGAACTGCGGCGTTACGGGCGACGGGGTGGCGACGTGGTGGCACGCTTCGGTGGTGAGGAATTCGTGTTGCTCTATCCCGGCATTGCTGACACCGAGGCACAACAACTGGCCTCACGGGTATGCCGCTCGATACGCGCTCTGGCAATGCCTCATGCCTGTAATCCCGGCACCGGCGAAGTCACTGTCAGCGTGGGCGTGGCCGTATTGACCCCCAGCCCGAAACAGACCGCAAGGGCCCTGCTGGATGCGGCGGACCGCGCCCTGTATCAGGCAAAACAAAGCGGCCGGGACACCTGGCGACTGTATGAACCGCCACCCAGGGTGCGGCTGGTCAAGGATGACAGGTGAATCGCCTGATGCTCGACGCCAGACGCCGAACGCAAAGAATCAAAAACCGGTTGATGCGAAAGCGGCGCCCTTGCGCTGACTAGCGTCGGAGGCCTCTTCAGCGTGCTTCGCGCAGGCGTTGCTGTTCGCTCAGGCGGGTGCGTATTTGCGTCTCGATACCCTGGGCATCCAGTCCGGCCTCGGCCAGTAGCACATCCCGCTTGCCGTGGTGGATGAAGTGATCCGGCAGGGCCAGGTTGAGCACATCCACCAGCAGACCTTCCTCGTGAAGCAGCTCGTTCACTGCCGAGCCGGCCCCGCCCATACGCTGGTGGTCTTCCACGGTCACCAGCAGGGTGTGGCTGGCGGCTGCCTTGAGGATGCCGTCACGATCCAGAGGCTTCACCCAGCGCATATCCAGCACCGTGGCATTGATCGCCTTTCCCGCTTCCTGCGCTGCCGGGGTGAGGGCGCCGAAGGCCAGGATCGCCACCTGCTGGCCGTCGCGCAGGGTACGCGCCTGGCCGATGGGCAGGGCTTCCATGGTCTCTTCAATCTCTACGCCGGGCCCGGTGCCGCGGGGGTAGCGCACTGCCGCCGGGCCTTCGTGCTGGTAGGCGCTATACAGTAATTGCCGGCACTCGTTCTCGTCGGAGGGGGCGGCGATGATCATGTTGGGCACGGTGCGCAGGTAGGCCAGGTCAAACACGCCGCCATGGGTAGCGCCGTCTTCGCCGACCAGGCCGGCCCGGTCCAGGCCGAAGGTTACATCCAGATCCTGCAGGGCCACGTCATGGATCAGCTGGTCGTAGCCGCGCTGCAGGAAGGTGGAGTAGATCGCCACCACCGGTTTCTGCTTTTCGCAGGCCAGGCCGCCGGCCAGGGTTACCGCGTGCTGTTCGCAGATCGCCACGTCATGAAAGCGGTCCGGAAAGCGCTGGCTGAATTCCACCATGCCGGAGCCTTCGCACATGGCCGGGGTAATGCCCACCAGGCGTTTGTCTTGTTCGGCCATGTCGCACAGCCACTGGCCAAAGATGTCCTGGTACTTGGGTTTCTTCGGCTGGCTGGGGACGGCCACCTGTACCTTCGGTTTGGGCTCGATCTTGTTGATGGCGTGGTAGCCCACCGGGTCCGCTTCGGCGGGGGCGAAGCCCTTGCCCTTGGTGGTGTAGATATGCAGTAACTGCGGCCCTTCCAGGGCGCGCATGTTGCCCAGGGTGCGCACCAGTTCGTCCACATTATGGCCGTCGATGGGACCGATGTAGTTGAAGCCGATGGCCTCGAACAGCATGTCCGGGCTCACCATGTTCTTCATGCTTTCTTCGGTACGGCGGATAAAATCCCAGGCCGCCGGCATGGTGGAGAGCACCTTCTTGCCGCCTTCGCGCAGGGCGATATAGCTCTTGCTGGCCCAGATGCGGGCGAAGTAGTTGGACAGGCCTCCCACATTGTGGGAAATCGACATGTTGTTGTCGTTGAGGATCACCAGCAGGTTGGAGCGGGTGTGGGCGGCGTGGCTCATGGCCTCGAAGGCCTGGCCGGCGGTCATGGCGCCGTCACCGATGATGGCCACGGCACGACGGTCGCTGCCCGCCATTTCCGCGCCCAACGCCATGCCCAGGGCCGCGCTGATGGAGGTGGAGGAGTGGCCCACACCAAAGGTGTCGTACTCGGATTCGCTACGCTTGGGAAAACCGGACAGGCCATCCTGCTGGCGGATACTGGTAATGCCTTCGCGGCGGCCGGTGAGAATCTTGTGAGGGTAGCACTGGTGGCCCACATCCCATACCAGCCGGTCGTCGGGGGTGTTGTACAGGTAGTGGAGGGCGACGGTCAGCTCCACCACGCCCAGGCCGGCGCCGAAGTGTCCACCACACTGGCCCACCGCATAAAGCAGGTATTCACGCAGTTCGTCCACCACCTGCTCCAGCCGGGTGGCTGGCAGCCGTCGCAACTCGGCGGGGCTGGTCAGAGTGTCCAGCAGCGGAGTGGCCGGGCGAGTCAGCGGGATTTGCGTAAATGTCTTGGGCATAGAGGTATGCAGCCTGAAATGCACGGCGAAATGAGTGCCTAGTATACCTTCACCGGGCGTCAGGCGTCAGTGATCGCGGGAGATGATGTATTGTGCCAATTGTTGCAATGGTTGGGCGCGTTCTCCATAGCCGGCCAGGGTCTGCTGGGCTTGTTGGCACAGTTCCCGCGCCCGCTGCTGGCTCTGTTCCAGACCAAGCAGGGAGGGAAAGGTGCTTTTCTGCAGTTTCTGGTCGGAGCCGGAGGGTTTGCCCAGCTGCTCGGTGCCGGCGGTGATATCGAGAATATCGTCCTGTATCTGGAAGGCCAGGCCGATGGCATCGCCAAACCGGTTCAGGTCATCGAGCAGGGCAGGGGCGTCCACTTCCGCGGCGAAATAGCCCAGTTGCAGGCTGGCAGTGATAAGCCGACCGGTCTTCAGATAATGCATTTCTTCCAGTGCCGCGACAGTCTGCTGCTGGCCCTGGGCGAGCATGTCCTGCATCTGGCCGGCGGCCATGCCGTCCACGCCGGCGGCCAGACACAGGTGCTGGATCATGGCGATGCGGGTTTCTGCGCGGTAATGGCCGCTGTTGGCGAGCAATTCGAAAGCACGGGTATGCAGGGTGTCGCCGGCGAGGATGGCGGTGGCCTCGTCGAAAGCCTTGTGACAGGTGGGCTGGCCCCGACGCAGATCGTCGTCGTCCATGGCTGGCAGGTCGTCGTGGACCAGCGAATAGGCATGGATCAATTCTACCGCGGCGGCGGGCACATCGGCTTTGCCAGATTTGGCCCCGGCCAGCTGGGCGGCGCCGTAGACCAGTAGCGGGCGAATTCGCTTACCGCCGCTGAGTGCGGCATAGCGCATGGCCTGGCTCAGCCGCGGTGCGGCGCTGGCGGCAGGCACGAAGGTATCCAGTGCCTGCTCCAGGCGGGCCCGGCTGATTTCACCAAGCTGGTCCAGGGCGGGGAAGCTACTGGCCATTATCTTCACCGGCAAAAGGAGCCGGCTCGGCGTCAGTGTTCTGCTCCAGCAGAATACGTACCTTCTGCTCGGCCTGCTGCAGGGCCTGTTGGCATTCCCGGGACAGGCGAACCCCTTCTTCAAAGGCTTTCAGGGATTCTTCCAGGGTCAGGTCACCGGATTCCATCCGTTCCACCAGGGATTCCAGATTGTCCAGTGAGGTTTCCAGCGCGGGGGCTGCCTGCTTTGCCATGGGTATCTCCTAGCCTGAGTGTGTCACCAAAACGCGCTGAGCTATTCACAGGTGCGATGATAGCAGTCAGAAAGGCAGTTTGGGCGGTCTGGGTCAGTGCATCCGGCGGGAACAGTAATGCACAGGCGGTAGTGAATCAATTGCTATCTACCGATCTGCGGGGGCCCGATGGTCCATTGTTCGATTTTTTTGATGGGTTGCAAGTGGCTGATAATGAAAGGGTAAACACGGGATTTCAGAAGCAGGAGGGGATTGATTCCAAATGGTTCTAAACAGGGGGTTCCGGTGCTGGCGGCGGCTTGCTTATAGTGAAATGCCCGCCGGAGGCCGCAGGCAGCTTCTTCCTCTGATCTCCTAAGCTATGGCGTTTAGTCTGCGTCACCGGCGGGGATCCTCTCAAAGCGGCAACAGCGTAACCCCCAAGCATAAACAACGTAACAGGCCGCGCCCTGGCTGGGCGCGGCCTGTTACGTTTTAAGCCGTGCCGTCGCGTTCAGAAATCGTAGCGCAGCCCCACCGTGAAGACCTGTCCGTCGCTTTGTACCTGGTAGCCAGCCAACGGATTGAAGCTGTCCGAGTTGGGGGTGTAGATGGCGTAGCCCAGCTCTTCATAGAAGTATTCGGCGAAGAACTTGAGCGCCTCGGTATGCTGGTAGTCCATGCCCACATGGACGGAATCACCCTGGAAAAAGGCTTCCCCTTCTCCGTCGGACTCTTCCCCTTGAGCGTACATGGCCTTGAAGGTGTACTTGTTCCAGCTGTAGGAGCCGTACAGGTTGTAGGTGACGGGATCGTCATCGACGGTGACGCTGCTGTGGGACAGCAGTTGTTCCACCTTGGCCGCAAAACGCCAGGGCCCGGTGGTGTACGTGGCTGACGCGCCGACCTGATCCGGGCGGTCACCTGAGTCCTGTTCGGTGTCCTGATAGGCAGCTGCCAGTGTCAGGTTATCCACTGACCAGGACAGGGCATATTGCATGGTATCCAGGTAGCTGGTGCCGGCTTCGTCTGTCATGTCCACCCCGGAGACCGTGGCGGTGATTCCGGCCATGCTCGGCGAGGTATAGGTCAGGGCGTCGCGGCGAAAGGCGGCCTGGGTGGCATAACCGGAATAGAACGAACTGAAGAAATCCACCGGGTAGGCCACGTTGTTGTAGTAGGCCAGCCACTGGGTGCCCACCGTCACGCTGCCGTATTGATCATGGGCCGCAGAAATCGTCGCCACCCGCGGCATGCTGTTGTTGTCTTCTTTATAGAGTTCATGAAAGAAGGTGGGGTCCTCGGCACGCAGACGGGCAGAGTTGATCGGAAATTCCAGCGTGGCAGTGATATCCACGTTGTCGAAGTCGTTGTAGATAGCGCTGACGCCGAGCCGCGAATAGGCGTCTCGCAGGCCGGTATAGGAGTCGTCCTCTCCGGGCTGGGCTTCATCCACGGAAACCGCTTCCGCCTGGATGCGCAATGAACCGTAGGGGGTCACCGTCAGTTCCGCATTGGCGGGCAGGGTGGCCATGCCGGTGAGCAGCGCCGCGCTGAGCGGCAGAGTGTATGGGTATTTCATCCTTGAGCTCCCTTCTTTTGTTTTAAATTCAGACAATCAGTACCGGGCAGTGCGACAGGCTGGCGACCCGCTGGGAAACACTGCCCAGAAAGTAGCCGTCCACATCGCCACTGGTGCCCCGTGAACCCATCACGATCAGGTCCACATTGTTGTCCTTGGCAAAACGGATAATGGCCCGGGAGGGCCTGCCTCCCTTGACGAAGGCCCTCACCTGTTTGGCACCGGCGTCGGAGGCCAGCTGTTTTGCCTGGTCTGCAACGGAAGAGGCATATTCCTTCAGCGCATCATCCGGCAGCTGCACATCGTTGGGGCGAACCATTGAAAGGGACGCCTCGAACAGACTGTGGTGTTTGAAGACGCAGAGCAGATACAGCTCGGCATCGTTGTCCTGCTGCAGCTTGGCGGCATGGTCCAGCGCCTTGAGCGAGCCCTGGGAGCCATCCACGGGAACCAGAATCCTTTGGTACATAACTGCCTCCTTGCGGGGAGTTATTCCTCGCTCCAGTTAGTTGAAGACCAGATCTCGCAGGGATAAGGCGATCTGTGGAAACACGATAACCAGCAGCGTGGCTGCCAGAAGCATGATGACGAAAGGTGGAGTGCCTCGTATCACTTCCCAGTACGGGCGTTTGAAAATGGCGATGGCCGTAAAGATGTCACAGCCAAAGGGCGGCGTAGCCGAGCCGACCGCCACCATCATGGTGATCAGTATCCCCACATGTACCGGGTCGAGACCGGCAGAGGCCACTGCCGGCGCGAAAATGGGGGTGAGGACCAGGATCACCACGATGGGATCCACAAACATGCAGGCAATAAAGAAGGCCACGGCAATGGCCATCAATACGCCGAAAGGGCCGGCTTCATTGATACCCACGGCTCCGAGCAAGGTCTGCGGGATCTGGGCAAAGGAGATAATCCAGGAGAAGCCGTTGCCGACTGCCACCAGAATAAACACCACTGCGGTGATCAGGCCGGTGGACTTGGCAATGGCATAGATATCCATGGCCTTGAGTGATCGGAAAATCACGAACTCCAGAATGACCGCATACAGCACACAAGCCGCGGCCGCTTCCGTGGGGCTGAAAATGCCGCCGTAGATACCCCCGACAATGATGACGGGAAAACCTAGAGGCCAGAGCGCTTTTCGCACCGAGGAAAAGCGTTCATTCCAGCTGGCCTTGGGTTCGGTGGGTACTTTCTGGATATGGGCGTAGACCACACAGTAGGCGGAGAACATCAGCAGGATGAGCAGGCCGGGGCCAATGCCGGCGATAAACAGTTCGGCGATGGAGGTGCCGGTAATCACCCCGTAAATAATCATGCCGATGCTGGGCGGAATCAGAAAAGCGATATCGCTGGCGTTAATGATCAGCGCCAGAGTAAAGGAATCCTTGTAACCCGATTCCAGCATGCGCGGTCGCAGCGGTGAGCCAACGGCAACCACAGTGGCCTGGGTAGAGCCAGACACCGCCCCGAACAGGGTGCAGGAGGCGGCGGTGCTGACCGCCAGGCCTCCTTTTATGTGGCCGATAAAGGCCATCACCATGTTAACCAGCCGATTGGCAGACTGGCCGCGGGTCATGATGTCGGCGGCAAGGATGAACATGGGCACCGCTATCAGGGCCGTCGGGCGAATGCCAGCGAGCATTTGCTGGATAAAGAAATCCATGCGATCGAAACCGTCGAACATCATCACGAAGCCGACCACGGCGCCGACGATCAGCGGTACCATCATCGGAAACCCGAACAGCAACAGCACCAGCATGACGAGAAACATGATCCAGGCCATCATCAGTCAGATCTCCGTTTCTTGTTCGTCGTAACCATCCAGCACCGTGGTGGACAGGTACACGTCCCGGGAGAAAATATTCTTTATCCCGGCCATGAAGTACTGAATGCCTGTGACAGTGAGACCCACCGGTACCCACAGATAAATCAGATAAATGGGAAAGCCCAGAGTGGGTAGCACCCGGCCGCTGCTATACACCGAGTAGATGTAGCTGACCGAATACCAGCAAAGGAAAAACATGATCGCGGAGGTGACGAAACTGATCAGAATCATCATCCACCGGCGGACCGTAGTCGGGAACACATCATAGATGGCGGACATGCGAATATGACGACCATGTCGGGCTGCATAACCCAGTCCGGCAAAGGTGATCATGACGATCAGGATGCGGTTCAGCTCTTCGGAAAAGTGCAGGCTTTCGCCAAGAACGAAACGGCCTACGACGTTTGCCACCGTGTTGATGGCCATGAGCAGAACGCCGGTAGCGAGAATAACGGCTTCGACTTTGGCGATGCCGTTGTCGAGGGTGCCGAGAAAGCCTGGCAGGGTGGACTTCTGCGGTGATGGTGCCCCATCGTTCATGATTGCGTCCTTCTGCAATTACCGGTTGAGCGGATCATCCTGATCCGCGCCCCCGGCTTGTGGTGATTCTGGTGTTGCCGGGGAACCCCGTGGAATCCTGTACTGCTATTCAGGGTTCCGGAATTGATCGGTCGCCGGGAGCCGACCGCAGAGCTGTTCGGCCCCGGCGTGGTATTGCCTGTTATTCTTTTTCAATAGCTTCAAGGTCAGCCTTGAACTGCTCAAGCAGTTCGGCGCCGCTCTCACCGGTCATTTCCACGAACCGGTTTTCCACCTGCGGAGCCCGTTCCCGGAATGCCTGACGCTGTTCTTTGCTCAGACGGGTGACGGTAACCTCGTCACTGTCCTCAAGAATCTTGTCGAGCATTTTTTCGCCAAGACCGGGCACGTAGTCTGCAATATGTTCAAAGGCATGATCGGTGGCATTGCGAACCAGTTCTTTATCTTCCTCAGACAAGCCGTTGAAGAATTCCTGGTTGGCCATCATGGCCGTGGTGAACTGGTTATGGCCGGTGAAAATCAGGTTTGGCGACACTTCATAGAGCCCGCCGGACTGGATCCAGAAAATCGGATTCTCCTGCCCCTGAATGATATTGGTCTGCAGTGCACCGTACACTTCGCCCCAGGGCAGGGGAGTCGGGGTGGCACCGAAAGCCTGGTAGGTTTCGGAAAGCAGAGGATTGGTCATGGTACGAAT
The DNA here is from genome assembly GCF_047495475.1 of Alcanivorax sp. IL2. Taxonomy (NCBI): domain Bacteria; kingdom Pseudomonadati; phylum Pseudomonadota; class Gammaproteobacteria; order Oceanospirillales; family Alcanivoracaceae; genus Alcanivorax; species Alcanivorax sp. IL2. Next base: position 1,240,675 of record NZ_CP179932.1, read on the forward strand.
ATTCTTGCCCTGGAAACCTTCCGGCGACGTCACTGGCTCATCCGCTGTGATGACCACTTCCCCTTCCGGGTACATGGTCAGCAGTTCCAGGCCCTGTTCGGCGTAGAGCTTGGGAAACATCTCGTTGATGGCTTTGCTTTCCTCAAAGAAGGTAACCACTTTTTCGGATTCCACCGGCAGCAGGTAAGGAATGAAGAAAATCTGTGCCTCGGGGATCAGGGAGCCGGTAAAGCCCGGTGACTGGTTGACGAATTGCAGGACGCCGGCCTGGGTCAGTTCCATGATGTCGTCGGATTCACCCAACTCACCAAAGCGATGAATCTGTAACGTATGTGCCGAGTTTTCTTCGATGTATTCCTTGAACTTGTGTGCGAAAACATCCTGCACATCACCTTCGTATTCTTCGTGGGCATAGCGCCAGTTCTGTCCCTGTGCTTCGGCGCTGGCGGCGGGCTCTTCAGCGTTATCGCTACATGCTGCCAGTGACGCCATCATCACCGTGGCTGCGACGGCGCCTGCTAGTGATCGAATGGTCATTGTGTACCCTCATGTCTGGTTGGCGGTGAAACAATGCCCGCAAAATCTTCCATTTTTCACGAACATTGAGGTTCACCTTGGCAAAGGAAAACCGGAAGTGCAAGAAACCGGGTCCCGTTTATGTCAGGAGTATCACGGGTTTTGTGGACCGATACCGGTTGTCTCGAAGTGCGTCTTTTTGCTGTTTTTCGGGTAGTCGGATTGCCGGGAAGTGGTGGTGCTCTGCTGATTTCAGCGGAAAACAGCAGGGGAGCTGGCGACGCTTTCTGTTAGAATTCGCGCCATGAAACTGATCCTTGCCCCCATGGAAGGCCTGGCTGACTTCTGGGTTCGCCAGGCTCTCACCGACGTGGGCCGTTATGACTGGTGTGTCAGCGAGTTTGTCCGTGTCAGCGGCCAGCTGCTGCCGCCGCGTGTCTTCTATCGCTGGTGTCCGGAGCTGAAACAGGGCTCCCGTACCCGGGCGGGAATTCCTGTGCATGTTCAACTGCTGGGCTCGGACCCTGCCTGTATGGCGGAGAATGCGGCCCGGGCGGTGGAGCTGGGCGCGCCGGCCATCGATCTGAATTTCGGTTGCCCGGCAAAAACCGTCAATCGCCATCGTGGTGGGGCTGTGCTGCTTGATGAGCCGGACGTGGTGCATGCCGTCACGGCGGCAGTGCGCCGGGCGGTGCCGTCATCCATTACCGTGTCGGTGAAGATGCGCCTGGGTAATGAGGAGGATGCGCTGGCACTGGATAATGCCCGGGCGGTGGAGGCGGCGGGGGCTGCCTGGCTGACGGTTCATGGTCGCACCAAGCGTCAGGGTTATCGACCGCCGGCCTACTGGGACCGGATCAGCCATATCCGTGAGGCCATATCGCTGCCGGTGATTGCCAACGGGGAGATCTGGACTCCGCAAGACGCCCGCCGCTGTCAGCATGAAAGTGGTTGTCAGGATTTGATGTTGGGTCGCGGCGCAGTGGCTGATCCCTGGCTGGTCAATGCGCTACGGGATGAAAGCCGCGCTACTCGCTGGGAGGATATCCCGCCGGTGTTGAGCCGGTTCCTGGCCGATGTTATCGGCACAGGCACTGATGCCCAGGTGGCAGGACGGGTCAAACAGTGGCTCAGCTATTTGCGTCGTCAGTGGCCCCAGGCTGGCGTGCTGCTGGAGCAGATCAAGCGGGAATCCGACCCTCTGGCTATGGCGCCGTTTCTGCCGGCACCGGAGAACTCTGTGCCGATGCCGAAGTAGGCGGCGTCAGGGTAAAGCGTTGGAACGGCGGCAACACAAAGAAATCACCATCATGACGGTCGGCCATGGCATGGAATGAGGCATCCAGATTGTCCAGTGCCCATGGTAATGGCGCCACGTCGTCACGAAGTTCTGCGAAAAAATCATCCCAGTGCACCGGTATCACCGTGTGCGCCCCCACCGCCTGGGCGGTTTCCTCCATGAATGCCTGCTGGTAGGCCTCGCTTTGCTTGCCAAGGCTGGCGCTGGCCAGCAGCGCATAATCCGCCTGGTAACGGTCCAGTTCGCCGGGTTGCATGCCGGCGCTACCCTGAATAAGCAGGCTGCCGGCCGGGTGGCTGATCACCAGCCCGTAGCTGGTGCCTTCTTCCCAGGCGCCCAGTGGCGCCGGTGGCGTTACCGGTTCGGTAATCTCGCCCTTGCCGGTCCAGTTTTCGATGGCTGCCGGCAATGGCACGTGACCGGCGGGTACAAAGTAGAGCGTGAAATCGCCGAACCGGTAAGGGTGGTGGGTCTGTACCGTGGTGATGCGTGCTTCCGGCAAGCCGCCACCGCGGCCCACCATGGCGGTGGACGCAGATCCCAGCAGCTGAGCACCGGTACGCTGCGCCACCATGGGTGAATCCATGGCATGGTCGAAATGGGAATGCAGAACCGGGATGGCATCCAGCTCGCTGATGTTCGCCTGTTTCAGGGCGCTATCGATACGTTGCTGATTGGGTTCGATCATGCCAAAAAGCTGGGGGATGCTGACCCGGGAAAAGTAGCCGTCGGTGAGCAAGTGGGTGGTGCCGTCGCTGACCAGCACGGTGCTGGTGCCGAGAAAGGTAAGGGTAACCTCGCCGGGCTGAGCCTGAGACTGAGCCTGGGCAACGGGCCAGTGATCCCGTGAGGGGGATAGCTGGAGTGACACGGTGATAGCAACAGCCGCTACCAAAAGGGCGCCGATCATCCATCGCGCAATTTTCATGGGACATCCAATGTTGTTCTGTGGACAGGCCGTTCCGGGCCTGGGGGCGCATTTTAACGGAAAACCTGCATTCTGACAGGGACTCTACCGCAATAGACGGTGCTTTTTCGCAAAGTCGGCACGATGCTGACGGATTCTTCTGTCAGCCATATCGTCGCCCCATCCCGTCTGCCCGATCTGTCTGGGCTTCGACTAAAGTCATACTGTGCCGCCGGTGCCCTTTGGCTAGTCTTGATAGCGAGCCTATCCCGATTTGTGGATAGCCCGCTACAACGAGGACGCAGAGGGACGAGTAATGAAAGAAGAAAATGCCCGCGCCTATTGGGCTGCCAACCTGCGATTGATTCTGACCTACCTGGCTATCTGGTTCGCCGTTTCCTATGGCTGCGGAATCCTGCTGGTGGATGAACTCAATCACATTCAATTTTTCGGATTCAAGCTGGGTTTCTGGTTTGCGCAGCAAGGGGCCATCTATGTGTTCCTGGTGCTGATCGTCATGTATGCGCGGTCTATGAACAAGCTGGATCGTAAATTCGACGTCCACGAAGACTGAGAGGGGTAAGATTATGGATGTTCAAACACTCACCTATCTCTTTGTGGGCGGTTCCTTTGCGCTCTACATCGGGATTGCGATCTGGTCACGAGCCGGGTCGACCAAAGACTTTTACGTGGCTGGTGGCGGTGTGTCTCCCATTGCCAACGGCGCGGCGACGGCGGCGGACTGGATGTCCGCAGCCTCTTTTATTTCCATGGCGGGGATCATTGCTTACTCCGGTTACGACGCTTCGGTCTATCTGATGGGGTGGACGGGGGGCTATGTGTTGCTGGCCATGTTGCTGGCACCTTATCTTCGCAAGTTCGGCAAGTTTACGGTGCCCGATTTTATCGGTGACCGTTACTACTCGAATGTGGCGCGTACCGTGGCCGTGATCTGCGTGATTTTTGTGTCCTTTACCTACGTGGCCGGGCAGATGCGTGGCACCGGTATTGTGTTTGCCCGTTTTCTGGAAGTGAACGTGAATACCGGTGTGGTTATCGGTATGGGCATCGTTTTCTTCTATGCGGTACTCGGCGGCATGAAAGGGATTACCTATACCCAGGTGGCTCAGTATTGCGTGCTTATCTTTGCCTTCCTGGTGCCGGCAGTCTTCCTGTCCATCATGATGACCGGTCATGTGCTGCCGCAGACCGGTTTTGGTGCCACCGTGCTGGACGCGGCGGGTAATGATTCCGGTGTCTATCTGCTCAATAAACTGGATCAGGTGGTGACGGACCTGGGCTTTACTGAATATACCGATGGCTCCAAGTCCACCATTGATGTGTTTTTCATCGCCGCTGCGCTGATGTGTGGTACTGCCGGTCTGCCCCACGTGATCGTTCGTTTCTTCACCGTGCCGCGCGTGAAGGATGCTCGCATCAGTGCTGGCTGGGCGCTGTTCTTTATTGCCCTGCTGTACACCTCTGCCCCTGCAGTGGGCGCCTTTGCCCGCCTCAACCTGATTGATACGGTTCACCAGACCCAGTATGAAAAACTGCCTGACTGGTTCTATAACTGGGAAAACTCCGGCCTGATCGGTTGGGTGGACAAGAATGGTGATGGTGCGGTGCAAATGAGTGCCGGCGCCCCCTTCGAAGGCAAGCCTACATTTGCGGGCACCCGTGCCGAAGTCCAGGGCAGCTATGGCGAGCGGGTTCTGACCAATACGCCCACCGACAACGATGCCGAGGTATATATCGACCGCGACATCATCGTGCTGGCCAACCCGGAAATCGGCAACCTGCCGGCCTGGGTGATTGCGCTGGTCGCGGCCGGTGGGGTCGCGGCAGCATTGTCCACAGCGGCAGGGCTGTTGCTGGTGATTTCCAGTGCCATTTCCCATGACCTGCTGAAGAAGACCCTGAAGCCTGATATCACCGAGAAACAGGAGCTGCTGGCTGCCCGTGGGGCGGCGGTGGTGGCGATCTGTATCGCCGGCTACTTCGGTATCAATCCGCCGGGCTTTGTGGCCCAGGTGGTGGCATTCGCCTTCGGGCTGGCAGCGGCGAGCTTCTTCCCGGTCATCCTCATGGGCATCTTCTACAAGCGCATGAACAAGGAAGGCGCCATCGCGGGCATGCTCACCGGGTTGGTCTTTACCTTCTGCTACATCGTCTTCTTCAAGTTCGTGTCTCCGGAGCTGAACAGCGCCGAGCACTGGCTGATGGGCGTGTCTCCGGAAGGTATCGGTACCGTTGGCATGCTGCTCAACTTTGCCGTGGCCTTTACCGTATCCCGGTTCACCGCCCCACCGCCGGAGCATATCCAGCATATCGTGGAAGACATCCGTGTTCCGCGGGGTGCCGGGGAAGCTGTGGCGCACTAAAGAAAGGCGTTGAGCAAACCGGTGTGGAAGTAGTCAATCCGCACCGGTTTTGCGCTTTATGAAACAAGAGAGGAGAGTTAAAAGTTGAAAGTTTAAAGTTGCAACGCGGGCACGGCATTTCTGCTCCTGGCGCGCCATCTCCGCGCTTTTACACTTTGAACTTTCAACTTTTAACTAACCGGTCCGTGGCCATGATTGAAAAGGAACTCGACCAGTATCCGTTCAGCCTGCTGGGAACAGCAGGCCGGCATCGCTTGAACCAGGGCACTGATCTGGCCTATTACGAGCCCGGCGATATTATTCTGGAGGCGGCCAGCCCCAGTGATTACGTCTACGTGGTTCACAAGGGCAGCGTGGCGGAGCTGGACGTGAATGCCCCGGATGGGCGCAGCCAGGTGGGAGTATATGCCGCCGGGGATCTTTTCGGGGCTATCAGTGTACTCAACGGAAAAAGCCGTTACCGCTTCCGTGCCGAGCAACAGACCCTGTGCCACCTGATTCCCGCCGCCCTGTTTCTGGAGCTGTGCGACAGCGAGCCGGAATTTGGCCGCTTCTTCCGCCAGACGCTGGCGGAAAAAAGTCAGCGTCTGGCGGAGCGTCGAGAAGGAGGCGTCACTCTGGCCGGCTTTATGCTGGCACGGGTGGATCAGTGCATGCGCGAGCCCCTGGTTATGGCGCCAAAGGCTACCCTGCGTGATGCAGTGACGGCGCTCAAGCAGCACGGTGTCGACAGCGTGCTGATCCACGGTGATGAGGGCTTTGCCATTGTCACCAAGACCGATCTGCTGACCGCCCTGGTACTCAATGAACAAACTGCCGACACGCCGTTGGAAGCGGCGGCAGAGCGGCAGCTGGTGACCACCCGCCCGGACGACTATCTGTTTACCGCGCTGACCCGCATGACCCGCCACAAAGTTGCCCGTGTAGTGGTGATGGCCGGCGAGCAGGCGGTGGGTGTGGTGGAGCTCACCGATGTGCTCAGCTTCTTCTCCAGCCGTTCCTATGTGGTGGGTCTGGAAATCGAGAAGGCAGAATCCCTGGATGAGTTACGGCAGGCCAGTGAACGTTTGCCGGAGCTGGTGGAAGCACTGATGGCCCAGGGCGTAAAGATGCGCTTTGCCATGGATCTGCTGGCCGCGCTGAATGGGCGCATCATGGCCAAAGCCTTCGGCATGGTGGTGCCGGCAGAGCAGCAGCAAGCCTGTCTGATCATCATGGGCAGCGAGGGGCGCGGGGAGCAGATACTGAAAACCGATCAGGATAATGGCCTGATCCTGGCGGACGGTCAGCACTGGCCCCGCTGTGAAACCGACGCCCGTCGTTTTACCGAAACACTACTGACCCTGGGCTACCCGCCTTGCCCCGGCAAGGTCATGGTGTCCAACCCGGAATGGGTGGGCAGTCTGAGCCAGTGGCAGCAGCGCATTCATGACTGGGCGGGGGATGTCGGAGGCGAAGGCTTGATACGCATCACGACCCTGATGGATGCCCACTGTGTAGCAGGGGATAACCGGTTGCTGGAAACCGTTCGTTCGGCCTTGTTCGATCGCTGTAGTAATGACGATCTGTTCATGGCCCATTTTGCCCGTCCTGTTCTGCAGTTTGCCACGCCACTGAATCTGTTCGGCTCCCTGAAAAAACCGCAGCATGGCATCGATATCAAGAAGGGCGCCCTGTTTCCTGTGGTCCATGGCGTGCGCGCTCTGGCGTTGCAGCAGCGGATTCGTGAAACCTCAACACTGTCGCGGCTGGAAAAGCTGGTGGCAGCGAAGGTGCTGGAGCCTGGCATTGCGGAAGACCTGGGCGAAGCCATGGAGCTGTTCAGTGAGCTGCGTCTGAATCATCAACTGGAGCACCTTCATGGCGATGCCATGAATATTCCCGACAACCATATTGTGGTGCAGCGGCTGTCATCCCTGGAGCGGGATCTGCTCCGTGATGCCCTGCATCTGGTCAGTGAGTTCAAGCAGCGCCTGTCCCGTCGTTTCCATCTGGAATACTGAGGGCGGCCCGTGGGTGCGAGGATACAAGCCATGCTGAGACAACTGCGACGTATTAGTGACCGACACCGTCATGGGCATGGGCCTTTCGCGCATCTTTTCATGCCCTATGAAGGCAGCGATGTCATCGCCATCGATTGTGAAACCACCGGCCTGGATAGCCGCCATGCAGAACTGGTATCCATTGCCGCGGTGCCCGTGAAGCAGGGGCGGGTGCTGACCAGTCAGGCGCTGGATATCAAACTGGCAGCCCCGGATAGCCTGGAAGGCAGTTCCATCCGAATTCACCGTTTGCGGCCGGTGGACCTGGATGAGGGGGAGTCCGTGGTTGCCACGCTGGAGCAGCTGCTGGACTTTATCGGCAATCGGCCCCTCGTGGGCTGGTGCGTGGATTTCGATGTGGCCATGGTCAACCGCTACCTGCGCCCTCTGATGGGGTTTGATCTGCCCAACCCCACCATCGAGCTGTCGTCCCTGTATCAGAAAAAAATGCGCCACTGGAAGCCAGAGCTGGAACCGGATCTGCACTTCGATGCCATGGCCGCTGCCCTGCAGGTTCCCGTCATTGAGCGTCACACCGCCCGTGGCGATGCGGTAACCGCGGCGTTGATGTATCTGCAGCTGCAGAAGCCGGTGCTCAACTAAGGAACGTATGAATAACTCTCAATATTCCAGATATTCCCTGATAAAGAGCACTTGAGACGACAGACAAAGAAAAACGGACCGCGCATGACGAGGCAGGCGAATGCCCTGACCGATGCTCAACCGGATTGCTCGAGGAGACGACACATGTTGTACGCAGAAAAAATAACCCTGATCGCCGGTCTGTGTGTGGTGCTCTATGCCTACCTGCGTTACTGGCAGCGCACCCGTGATACCCGTGGCCTGCTGACCTTCTGGCGGCGGGAAATGACCCTGACGGTATCCGAGTTCAAATGGCAGCGAGCGGGCATCGCCCTGTTGCTGGTGGCGGTGGCGCTACGCTTCACCCAATCCTTGTTATAAGCTCAAAGAAAATAACGGCAACCAACCGGGAGCGGCGGTGTTTTCATTGTGGCAGCTGAGTGGCCTGGCACTGGGGTATGTGCTGGTGCTGTTCGTGATCGCCTGGTGGGGCGACCGGGCGGCACGCCAGGATCGCAAAACCTTTCAGAATGCCTGGGTCTACAGCCTGGGTCTGGGTGTCTATTGCACCTCCTGGACCTTCTACGGGGCGGTGGGAGAAGCCGCCCAGAACGGCTGGAACTACCTGCCCATCTACCTTGGTCCGATTCTCACCGTGCTGCTGGGGGGAGCCCTGATCTACAAGATGGTCACGGTGGCCCAGCAGCATCATATTACCTCCATCGCCGATTTCCTTGCTGCCCGTTACGGCAAGTCCCGCCGGCTGGCGGTGCTGGTCACCCTGGTGGCGATCATCGGTGTGCTCCCCTATATCGCCCTGCAGCTGAAAGCCGTCACCCTGTCGTTTGATTATGTCCTCAAGGATTCTGCCCAGTACGGGGTCGATACGGCTTTGATAGTGGCGGCGCTGATGGCGGTCTTTACCCTGCTGTTCGGCACTCGCCACATCGATACCACCGAGCACCAGTCCGGCCTGATGTTGGCGGTCAGTTTCGAATCCTTTATCAAGGTGGTGGCCTTTGTGTTGCTCGGGCTCTACTGCCTGTATGCCATTTTCGATGGCCCCATGGATATGTGGCAGCAACTGGCGTTGCAAGGTGACGTGCTGCAGATTTTCGAGCCCACCCTGTTTTCCCAGAGTTTTGTCACCGCCCTGTTGCTATCCATGGTCGCGATCCTTTGTCTGCCCCGTCAGTTCCATGCGGGGGTGGTGGAAAATAATGACCTGCGACACCTGCGCACCACCCGTTGGCTGTTTCCGCTGTATCTTCTGATGTTTGCCATCTTTGTGTTGCCGATCGTGGTGGCCGGGGTCATCACCCAGCCTTATCTGATCGGTCAGGCAGACACCTATATGTTGTCGTTGCCCATGGCGCAGGACAATTCCGCCATGCTGATGGTGTCTTTTATCGGCGGCATCGCGGCGGCAACCGGCATGGTGATTGTGTCCACCATCTCGCTGGCCATCATGCTCACCAACGAGGTGCTGTTGCCCCTGTGGTTGCAGTCCCGGCTCCATGAGAAGGATCAACTGGCCGGCTTGAGCCGACAGCTGCGATTCCTGCGCCGGGCCAGCATTCTGGTATTGCTGGGCCTGGCCTTTGCCTTCCATACGCTGATAGATCGTTTCGATGGGCTGGCCAGTATCGGCCTGCTGTCCTTTGCAGCGGTAGCCCAGTTTGCGCCAGCGCTGGTGGGGGCGCTGTACTGGCGCACCGGCCACAAGCAGGGCGCCTTTGCGGGTCTCGGTGTCGGCTTTCTGCTGTGGTTTTTCTGTTTGTTGGTGCCGGTGATATTGCCCATGGAATGGGTGCAGGTGATGAACGACCGGGGCCTGCTGGGGCTGGGCTTGTTGCGCCCCCATGCGCTGTTTGGCATCGAGGGGCTGGAGCCGCTCACCCATGGCGTGTTCTGGTCTCTGTTGGGGAACCTGGCCGCGTTTATCTATTTTTCCCGGCGTGCGACCCACGATGCCCTGGACGAGGCTCAGGCGGCCCGGTTTGTGGACATGCCCATGGACTGGTGGCGCGAAGGCATTGGCCACCCCTCCATTACTACCGCAGAGCTGCTGGAAGTGTGTAAACGCGGGCTGGGCCATCCCCGAGCCGAGCCGTTGTTCTTCGATTACATGCGTCGGCGCAGTGTGTCTGAGGAGCTGGAATTGCCGGCGCCTTTGCATCTGGTGCGCTATGTGGAGCGGTTGTTGGCGGGCACCATGGGGGCCTCTACCGCGCGGATCGTGATGAGCACGCTGCTGCGCAAGCAGAATAGTCGCCATGACGATGTGGTGCGGATGATGGATGAGGCCTCCGAGCTCATCCAGTTCAATCACCAGTTGCTGCGCACCACCATCGAAACCATCAGCCAGGGTATCTGCGTGGTAGATCGAGAGATGCAGGTGGTGGCCTGGAATCAGGCCTATGTGAAGCTGTTCGATTACCCGGAGGGGCTGATCCGTCTGGGGCGTCCCATTGAGGATGTGTATCGCTATAACGCGGAGCGCGGTTACTACGAGGGTGAAAACCTGGAAGAAGATGTGAGCAAGCGGGTGCAGTTGCTGCGTGAAGGCCACTCCCACCAGTTCGAGCGGGCACTGCCCAACGGTATTGTTGTGGAAGTGCGCGGCACGCCCATGATCGGGGGTGGCTTTGTCAGTACCTACATGGATATCACCGAACGCAAACGCGACGAACAGGCCCTGCTTCAGATCAATGAAAATCTGGAGAACATGGTCTCCGAGCGCACCCGCAAACTCACCGAAGTGAATGAAAAACTGGCCCGCGCCAACGAGGGCAAGACCCGTTTCCTGGCTGCCGCTGGCCATGACCTGATGCAGCCACTCAATGCTGCCCAGCTGTTTACCTCTTCACTGCGCCAGCAGTTGATCAAGCGTGATGGTAGTAGCTTTGTTCATGAGGTGGATGTACTCGGGCATGTAGACACCTCCCTGCAGGCTGCCGAGCAGATCATTAGCGCACTGATGGAAATCAGCAAACTGGATACCGGCACCATGCCGGCCCACGTGCACCCGCTGCGCCTGGGGAGTCTGATGGAACCGTTAAGCCAGGAGTTTTCTGCGCTGGCCGCCGCCAATGACCTCAGCCTGCGAGCGGTCATCTGTCACGCCGTGGTGGAAACGGATGAAGGCCTGTTGCGCCGTGTGCTGCAGAATCTGCTTTCCAATGCCATTCGCTATACCGAGCAGGGGCGCATCCTGTTTGGCTGTCGTCGCCAACACAATGCCATCCGCATTGACGTGTGGGACACAGGCCCGGGGATCCCCGATGATCAGCACGAGGCGATCTTCCGGGAATTCCAGCGGCTGCCGCAACAAACCCGTAAAGCGATAAAGGGCCTGGGGCTGGGCCTGGCCATTGCCGATCGCATCTGTCGTCTGCTGGGGCACCGCTTAACGGTCCGCTCCTGGCCGGGCAAGGGCACCGTGTTCAGTGTCACCGTGCCGCTGGCCAAGGGTGAGGTGCCGCCGGTGCTGCAAGAAACAGTAACCGTTAGCCAGGGCATTCAGGGCATGCGGGTTTTCTGCGTGGATAACGACCCGGCTCTGCTCGCCAGCCTGGTGGCTGCCCTGGAGATGCTCGACTGTGAGGTGATCGCCGCCAGCGGTCTTGAGGACGCCCTGAAAAAAGCCGCCACCAGCCCGGTTCCGGATGTGCTGCTGGTGGATTACCAGCTGGATGACGAAGACGGCTTTACCGTTATCGACGGCCTGGACAGCGGCTGGGACGATGTGGTCCCCGCCATCCTCATGACCGCCGACCGCAACCCGGCAGTACGCGAACATGCGGAAGAACAGGGTATTGGGTTTCTGCAGAAGCCGTTGACGGAGGGGATGCTTAGGAGAGCGTTGGAGGCAGTGAATAGTTAATAGTGAACAGTTAATAGTGCGCGGCGAGCGCATGTGTTTTTAATACGCACGAGGCCGCGACCAAACCATGGTCGCGGCCTCGCGCCTTGAAGAAACCATAAACCCAAAACCGCGAGCTGTTAACTGTTCACTATTAACTGTTAACTACCTTCCACCCCCTGCGGTTCAATCGCCAAATCCTTCAACGCCAGTACCGCCTGGGTGCGGTTGCGTACGCCCAGTTTGCGGAAGATGGCGGTCATGTGGGCCTTGATGGTGGCTTCTGACACATCCAGTTCGTAGGCGATGACCTTGTTCTGCATGCCTTCCATGAGCATTCCCATCACCCGAAATTGCTGGGGTGTGAGGCTGGCGATGCGCTCGCTCATGGCGGAATGGTCGGGCAGGGTGGGGGGCATGGCCCGGCGGGCATGCTCCGGAAGCCAGCGCTCACCCTCCATGATCTTGCGCATGGCATCGGTCATGGTATCGATGGAGGCCGATTTGGGAATAAAACCATCGGCACCAAAGTGAATGGCGCGCTGAATGACATCGACGCTTTCCGTGGCGGAAATCACCACCAGCGGCACCTTGCGATATTGCTCGCGCAGATAGACCAGGCCGGAAAAGCCATGGGTACCCGGCATGTGCAAGTCGAGCAGAATTACATCAAAAGGAATGGCCTGCTGGCCCAGGGTTTCCAGGGTGGCAAGAGAGTCTGCTTCGTGGATGGTGGCATCGACAAAGCTGGCCTCCACCGCCTGTTTCAGGGCAGCGCGGAAAAGGGGGTGGTCATCGGCTATCAGTATTGTTGTCATGACCTTGATTTAAGCATGAAAGAAAAAAAGATGCTGCCCTGGCGGGCAGCATGGAAGGTGGAATAAAACAACAGACTCCCTTCAGCGTAAATTCTCTGGCACTTTCTGTATGGCGCCCTTAGCTCCGGATGGTTCGCAGCCGAGGCCGCGGGCGGCTCTTCGTGCGCCCTGTGCTGATCTGAAATCACCGGTTCACCCGGGTTTCCACCAGGCTGGCCACCACGGCCGGGTCCGCCAGTGTGGAAATATCCCCCAGGCTGTCGTGCTCGTTGGAAGCAACCTTCCTGAGGATGCGGCGCATGATTTTGCCGGAACGGGTTTTCGGTAGCCCGGCAGTGAAATGGATCAAATCCGGGGTGGCGATGGGGCCGATTTCCCGGCGTACCCACTGGCGCAGTTCCTGGAGAAGAGCATCGCTGGCAGCTTCGCCGTCATTGAGCGTCACATAGACATAGATGCCCTGGCCCTTGATGTCGTGGGGGTAGCCGACCACGGCGGCTTCGCACACCTTGGGGTGGGCGACCAGCGCGCTTTCCACTTCTGAGGTACCCATGCGGTGGCCGGACACGTTGAGCACATCATCCACGCGCCCGGTGATCCAGTAGTAACCGTCTTCGTCGCGGCGGGCGCCGTCCCCGGTGGTGTAGTAGCCGGGGAAGCTGCTGAAGTAAGTCTGCACAAAACGCTCATGGTCACCCCACAGGGTGCGGGCCTGCCCTGGCCAGCTATCGGCGATCACCAGGTTGCCTTCGGCGGGGCCATCCAGCAGGTTGCCATCGTTATCGACCAGGGCCGGTTGCACGCCGAAGAAGGGCAGGGTGGCGGCACCGGGTTTGGCTTCTATGGCAGCCGGTAACGGACAGATCATGATGCCGCCGGTCTCCGTCTGCCACCAGGTATCCACCACGGCAGCCTGGCCGTTACCGACCACATCGTGGAACCACTGCCAGGCCGCCGGATTGATCGGCTCGCCGGCGGTGGCCAGCACGCGCAGTTTGTCACGGCGGCTGCTCTCGCAGCAGTGGTTGCCACCTGCCATCAGGGCGCGAATGGCGGTGGGGGCGGTATAGAGAATTTCCACCTCGTAGCGATCGATGATATCGCCCACCCGCTGGTCGTTGGGATAGTTGGGCACCCCTTCAAACATGACGCAAGTGGCACCGTTGGCCAGCGGGCCGTAGACCAGATAGGTGTGGCCGGTGATCCAGCCCACATCGGCCGTGCACCAGTACACCTGGCCGGGCTGGTAATCGAAGGCCAGCTGATGGGTCAATGAGGCGTAGACCATATAGCCGCCGGTGGTATGCAGCACCCCCTTGGGCTTACCGGTGGAGCCGGAGGTATAAAGGATGAACAGCGGGTCTTCCGCGTTCATGGCTTGCGCCGGGCAGTGGCTGTCGCTTTGAGCCTGCTCTTCTGCGTAGTCCAGGTCGCGGCCGGGTTGCCAGTGAATGTCATTGCCCACGTGGCGAACGACCAGCACGTTTTCCACCACATCGGTGCCGTCCTGGAGCAGGGCCTCATCCACATTGGCCTTGAGTGGAACCGGCTTGCCGCCACGGCGACCGGCATCGGCGGTGATCACCATCCTGGCGCCGCAATCGGCAATACGACCGGCCAGGGCATCCGGGGAAAAACCGGCAAACACCACAGAATGAATAGCGCCAATGCGGGCGCAGGCAAGCATGGCGAAAACGGCCTCCGGGATCATCGGCATATAGATCATCACCCGGTCGCCTTTGCCGACACCTTGTCGCTTGAGCGTATTGGCAAGCTGGCAGACATGCAGGTGCAGGGCCTGGTAGGTGATCTCCCGGCTCGGTTGGCCGGGTTCATCCGCTTCCCAATACAGAGCGACCGCATCGCCATTGCCGGCCAGGTGACGGTCGATGCAGTTGCTGCTGGCGTTCAGCTCGCCGTCATGAAACCAGCGAATATGGACATCATCCGGGTGGAAGCGGGTGTCGCGAATGTGTTGCGGTTCGCGTAGCCAGTCGATTCGCTGAGCCTGGCTGCGCCAGAAACCGACACTGTCCTGCAGACTTTGCTGGTAGAGAGACTGGTAGTCGTTGGCGTCGATCCAGCAATGGGATTTCAGTGTGGCTTTTACCGGCACGCGTTTACCCGTTTCCATGGGACTTCCTCACTGAAGTGATGAAATTATTTTTAGCAGTCTTGGCAGTGTGCGAAAGCAAGGCTCTGGCCTGAATTAGACCTTGGTCGTAATGACGCAACAGGCGGCACGCTTCAGGTAGCAGGTAAAACCAGCAAGGCGCCGCTCCGGCGTTATCCATCTTGTCCTGGGAAGCGATGCTTGCATCGCGAAGAAGTTGGCAGGGCGTGGGGTATTCACGATGCAAGCATCGTTTCCCTCGGGGTGTTGGGAACATGGCAAGGAATCACCTGGCCGCTTTCATGTGATTTCGTCTTCGCCGGGCGTCCAGCATCAGCCGTATGGCATTTTCACTGCGTTCGACCTATGGCTAATAGTTGAGCGCACAGGGTCCGAGCAAGCTGTTCGTGGAGTGACTTACGTGTTGATGAAAACAAGAGGACAGGGCCATGACAGCAATAAAACCCACGTACCTGTGTGCCGCCGTGTTGTTTGCCCATGCGGGTATCGCAGGTGCTGCAACGCTGGAGGAGCGCGTTGCCGATCTGGAAAACAAACTGCAGCACAGCGGTGGTAACAGTCAGATCACCTTCGGCGGTTTTATCAAAGCCGATACCATCTTCAGCAAATATAGTGATGGGGAAGACGCATCATCCGCCATCGGGGAGGACTTTATGGTGCCCTCTACCATCCCCGTCGCTGGTGAAGAGGGTTCCGGCAAGCTGCACATGATCGCCAAACAAAGCCGCTTCTGGCTAAAGAGCGTGACGCATACTCCGGTGGGGGATGTGAAGGGCCATATCGAGATTGATTTTCAGACCAATGGCCTGGGCAATGAACGTATTACCAACAGCTATGCACCGCGGATTCGTCACGCCTACCTGAGCTGGGATAAATGGTTGTTCGGGCAAACCTGGTCGACCTTCTTCAATGTCAGCGCGCTACCGGAAACCCTGGATTTTGTCGGCGCTGCCGGCACCGTGTTCCAGCGGCAAGCGCAGATCCGCTACACCCGTGGCCCAATCATGCTGGCCCTGGAAAACCCGTCTACCACCCTCTACGGCGGTGCGGAAAACCCCTACGACGATAACGGAGTACCCGATGTGGTGCTGCGCTACAACCTGGCCGGCGACTGGGGCAATGTCAGCCTTTCCGGCATGGGTCGTGAGCTGGCCTATCAGGATAATATCGGTGGCCAGGACCGTGACGAAAGCGAATACGGGTATGGTCTGGCTGTGGCGGGCAAGATGATGCTGGGTGAGAGTGACGACGTGCGTTTCCAGCTCAATTACGGCAACGCCATTGGCCGTTACCATACGCTGAATGCGTTCCGCTCCGGGCAGATTGAAGCGGATGGCGATATCGAACTGATTGATCAGTGGAGCGCGGTTCTGGCCCTGCGTCACCACTGGAATGATACCTGGCGGTCCAATGTTGCGGTATCCATGAGCGAAGCGGACAACCCGGATACCGTGGCCGGCACCAGTAATGAAAGCGTGCAGAGCGCCCACGCCAACCTGATTTGGCAGGTGGCCAAACCGCTGTCTCTGGGGGGCGAGTTGATCTATGGCGAGCGGGAAACCGAGGCCGGCGATGACGGTAACCTGAAGCGCGTACAGCTCACGGCCAAGTACGCATTCTGAGAAACGAGGCTTTATTGATTTAACCGTTGTCCCGAAATGACAGCGACGGTAAATCGAGAAAGGGGAAAAAAAACGGGGCGCATTAAGCGCCCCGTTTTTTTGCATGCAAGCCTTCTGCATGCCGCGTGTAGCGGCTGGTGATCTTAGTCCAGATCCGCCGGGTACACGCCGTGCTCGTCGTGCACTTCCTTGCCGCTCAGGGGCGGGGTGAAGGCACAGGCCACCACCATGTCTTCGTCACCACCATAAAGCCAGTGCTCGTCGTGTTCGTCGAGCAGGTAGATGGTGCCCGGCAGCAGGTCGTAGATCTTGCCGTCGGCGATGGTTTCGATCTTGCCGTTGCCGGAAATCACATACACGGATTCCCAGTGGTTCTTGTAATGGATGTGGGTCTTGGTGCCCTTGAAGATGGTGGTGATGTTGAAGGAATGACCCATCTTGTCATCTTTCAGGGACAGGCGCACAGACTGCCAGTTGCCGTTTTCGGCTTTGACACAACGCTCTGATTTTTCGGCTTCAGCCAGAGTACGAACGATCATGAATATGACTCCTGAGCAAAAAAGGGAGGGAGGAAAGGCTCCCCCGGGGAGGGGGAGCGGGCAGCCTGTCAGGCAGAGATGCTGGCAACAGAGTGCGCTTCACCGCGTTTGATGCGGTCAGTCATCACTTCGGCAACGCTTTCCTTGACGATATCCAGAGCCCGGGTCAGGTCTTCTTCATCAATGGTCAGCGGGCACAGGGTCTTGATCACCTGATCATCGGCACCGGAGGTCTCGATCACCAGCTGGCGCTTGAAGCAGGCCTTGGTGATTTCGCCGGCCACTTCGCCATCGCGAGCTACCAGTCCCTGCATCATGCCGCGACCGTTCAGGTAGAACCAGTGGTCGTCATAGGTGTTGGCGATCTCGCGGAAGCGGTCGGTGATGATGTCCGCCTTGCGCTGTACTTCCTTGGCGAACTTGTCGTCGCGCCAGTAGTGGTTGAGTGCAGCAGCAGCAGTCACGAACGCCAGGTTGTGGCCACGGAAAGTACCGTTGTGCTCACCGGGTTTCCACATGTCCAGTTCCGGCTTCAGCAGCACCATGGCAAACGGCAGACCGTAGCCACTCAGGGACTTGGACAGTGTGATGATGTCCGGGGTGATGCCAATATCATCGAAGCTGAAGAAGGTGCCGGTACGGCCACAGCCAGCCTGGATGTCATCGAGAATCAGCAGCATGTCGTGCTTGCGGCACACTTTTTCCAGGTTACGCAGCCAGTCAAAGCTTGCAGCGTTGATGCCGCCTTCGCCCTGCACGGTTTCTACAATCACTGCAGCCGGGTGATCCACGCCGCTGGAAGAGTCGCCCAGCACCTTGTCCAGGTACTCGGTGGTGTCGAAGGCATCGCCCAGATAGCCGTCGTACGGCATCGGTGTAACGCCGCCCATGGTGACCCCTGCAACGCCACGGTGGTGGCTGTTACCGGTGGTGGCCAGGGCACCCAGGCTCACGCCATGGAAGCCGTTGGTAAAGCTGATGATGTTCTCGCGACCCTTGATGTTACGGGCAACTTTCAGCGCCGCTTCCACCGCATTGGTACCGGTGGGGCCGGTGAACTGCATGACATAGTCCATATCGCGGGGCTTCAGGATCACTTCATAGAAAGCATCCATGAACTCACGCTTGGCGGTGGTGTGCATGTCCAGGCCATGAACAATGCCGTCACGCTGAATGTACTCAAGCAGCTTCTCTTTCAGAACCGGGTTGTTGTGGCCGTAGTTGAGGGTGCCCGCGCCGGCCAGGAAATCGATGTATTCCTTGCCGTTTTCGTCATACAGGTAGCTGCCCTTGGCCTGGTTGAAGACCACCGGGAAGCTGCGCGCATAGCTCATTACTTCCGATTCGTGACTGTCAAAAATGTCGGTATCCATGATTCCTGTTCCTCGCGTGAA
The DNA here is from genome assembly GCF_047495475.1 of Alcanivorax sp. IL2. Classification (NCBI taxonomy): domain Bacteria; kingdom Pseudomonadati; phylum Pseudomonadota; class Gammaproteobacteria; order Oceanospirillales; family Alcanivoracaceae; genus Alcanivorax; species Alcanivorax sp. IL2. The sequence goes on from NZ_CP179932.1 coordinate 1,258,778, forward strand.
TTCGGTACTTGTTCGTTCTGGTCTGGGTTTCAGGCTTCGTCTCTATTGAACGGCCCGATACGCAGCAGGTATTCGTCATTGTGTTCGCCGGCAAAATGAATGCGCGAATCGAACAGAATAAATTCTTCCGTGGGCATGCTGCGCTGGTAGGCGAAGCTGCGGAACATTCCCCAGGACGCTTCATTGTCCGGGGTAATGGTGGTCTCGATGAACTGAACGTCGGCGCTTTCTTCGCGCTCTATCAGCTCGGCCAGCATGCGCTTGGCCAGACCCTTGCCGCGGGCTTTCTCATGCACGGCCACCTGCCAGACAAACAACGTGTTTTGCTGCTTGGGCGGAATGTAGCCGGAGATGAAGCCCACCAGGTCGCCATCCATTTCTGCGGCGACGGAGGTGTCTGCAAAGTGCGTGCATTGCAGCAAATTGCAGTAGACGGAGTTCTCGTCCAGCGGCTTGCACTCACTGATCAGCTTGTGCACCCGGCTGCCGTCCTGGCTTTCCGGTTTACGGAAAGTAATGTCATCCTGATTGTCGGTGGATGAGTCCGTTTTCTTTGCACTGTCTGCAACCATGGTTTCACTTTTGGTCCGTTTTAGAGAAAGAGTTGGCTTCGCGTTCGCGGCGGCTACTCATGTCCACCGCTGGTTGAGCGCGGTCAATAGCGCCCAGGTCCAGTACTGGAGACGCATCGATGTCTCCGGCATTCATCATCGCGGCCACCCGTTGCAGGGAGCTCAGTATCAAGGACTGCTCCCAATCTTCCAGGCGGTCAAAACGCTCGATGAATTCGTCCTGAAGCGGGGTAGGGGCCTTGTCGATAATTTCATCGCCGGCCCGGGTAAGGTGGGCATACACCCGGCGTTTGTCCTGCTCGCCGCGCTTGCGCTCGACCAGCTCCCGCTTTTCCAGGCGATCCAGAATCGTGGTAATGGTGGCCTGGCTGAGGGAAACCTCATTGGCCAGATCACCCATGGTGATTTCACCGTGGGCAGAGATCGCCTGCATGATAAGCAGTTGCGGCGATGTCAGGCCGGAGACCTTGCTCAATTTCCGTGAGTAGAGGTCGGTGGCGCGGATAATCTGTCGTAAAGCGATCAGCACGTCTTCGTGTCTGGCCATTGCCGTGAGTTCTCTTGATAACAAAGTAATGTGACCGTTATTAGACATAATATGTCTGCAATCACCTTTGAGATGTAAGGACTTAAGGAGCCTCTGAATAGCTCCTTGACCTCGCACCGTTCAGGGCAACGCCAAGTAATTCCTTGCTAAAAGTGATAAGCTATTTTAGAGATAAAAAATTTAGAAGTCAAAGTAACTGCCGGCGGGAACCCGCCAAAACCGCGCGACTCTACGTCCTCTCTGGCCTGCGCGGGATTTGTCACAAGCCCTGTAATAGGCTGAAACCCCTCCCCTTGCTGAATCAATATTGCTCCCTTGATTAAGTAGCTGTCCGTGTCCGGTTGTCCTGGCCAATGTGCCCACAGTGGTGGCGCATGGCAGGGCTTAATGCGACCATACCCTGGGTCTGAAGTGACCGCTTCGGGGCCGTTTTTTGAACGTAAGTCGACAGATTGAGGATAGAGTCTTGCAGACAATGCGACTTGCGCGCCTGGCTTTGCTGGGGGTGTTGTTTATGGGCCTGGTGCCCACGGTATTGGCGGAAACCGACGAGGCTCCCCGCCAGGAAGCTGAAAGCGAAATCGAGAAGGGGCCGGTGATTTCCCAGTTTCGGGAAAACTGGATCCTTGGCGAGCTGCGTAACCTCCGTCAGGACATGATGGAGTACCGTAACCAGATGAACCTGCTGGTCACCGACCGGGAGCTGGAAGTGGCCGACAAGGCCATGGGCTACGCCACCAATACGGTGACCTATTTCTTCTACCTGATTGCTGGCGCCGCCTCCATTCTGGCCCTGGTGGGCTGGTCCACCATCCGTGACCTGAAGGACAACGTGCGGGTCTACGCGGAAAAGGAAATGGCCCGCCTCACCAGTGAGTACGAGGCTCGCCTGGCGGACCTGGAACGGGAGCTGCGCAAGAAGTCCCTGACCATCGCCGAAAACCAGGAAGAGATCGAGCGTACCAACGAGATCCACAGCCTGTGGCTGAAGGCCACCAAAGAGCCCAGTGCCCAGGCCAAGATCGAGCTCTACGACCGGATTCTGGAACTGCGCCCGGACGATCCGGAAGCCTTGGCCTGGAAGGCGGATGCGGCCCTGGAGCTGGGGGAGCAGCGCTGGGCCCTGAGCCTGTGCGACCGGGTACTGGAAGTGGATGAAGAGAACTCCCATGCCCTATACCAGCGCGCCTGCGCCTGGGCCGGGCTGGGCGAAATCGATAATGCCTTTACCGATCTGGAGGCTGCCATCCAGACCTCGGAAACCCTGCGTCGCCACGCCCGTAGCGAAGAAATGTTCCGGCCGCTGCACGAGTTGGCCCGCTTTCAGGAACTGGTTGGAGTTACTGACGATAGCGGCCTGGCTGACTGATAGCCCACTTCTGTCAATCCCATAGACAAAGCCGCGCCCGCAAATGGTCAATTTGCGGGATACTTTCTGCTAGACTTGCCCCCCCTTGTCAGTCAGGGCGATGACGACCGGGTTACCGTTTTGTTCACCCGGAGAGTCCTATCATGGCCTCTTGCACGCCCCTATGGAGAATCCCATGACACGTGAAACGGGTGCCGGTGGCACCAAACAGATGCCGGACATTGCGTCCAATTCCATGGTGGATCACATCCATAGCACCCTGGATTGGGTCGGCATGAGCGAAATCCATCTGCCCGCCCGGGTTAGTGACACCCTGGCCGGCGAGCGCCCGGTAAGCACGTCCATTCAGGCCTATGTGAACCTGGCCAATCCGGACGCCAAGGGCATTCATATGTCCCGGCTATTCCTGATGCTCGAAGAGACTTTCGGCGACCATTCGGTCAGTGCCGCGTCCATCGAGCAGCTGCTGCGTAATTTCCTGCAGACCCACGAAGGGCTCAGTACGCGTGGCTTTGTACAGCTGGACTTTGAATACTCCATGCGTCGCCCGGCACTGAAGAGCAGCTACTCCGGCTGGAAGAGCTATCCGGTAAGCATCAAGGGCACCCTGTGTGAAGAAGGCATGCGTATCGAGATGTACGTGGAAGTGCCGTACTCTTCTACCTGCCCCTGTTCTGCGGCGCTGTCCCGCCAGCTGATTCAGGAACAGTTCCGCCGCGACTTTGCGGAAGGCAAAGTGGATGCGGATGCGGTGTTCGAATGGCTCGGCACGGAAGAGGGCATCCTGGCAACTCCGCACAGCCAGCGTTCGGTGGCCCAGGTGAGAGTGTTGCTGGACCACACCGAAGGGGATGCTTTCCCGATCACCGCGTTGATCGACTCCATCGAGGGTTCCCTGAAAACCCCGGTGCAGACCGCCGTGAAACGGGTGGACGAGCAGGAGTTTGCCCTGCTGAATGGTCAGAACCTGATGTTCTGCGAAGATGCGGCGCGCCGTCTCAAGCAGGCCTTGAACCCGCAGGGTTGCTACAAGGATTTCTGGCTGCGTGTGAACCACCTGGAAAGCCTGCATGCCCACAACGCAGTGGCGATCGTCACCAAAGAAGTGGACGGTGGCTACCTGCCGATTCCCTGATCCACCCAGGGAATGTTGAAAAAGCCTCCTTCCTTAACGGGAAGGGGGCTTTTTTTATGGTGAATGATCCGCGCTCTTCTCCGTTGGCGCCGCGCTCGTAAGGCGAAAGCGGGGCGTTCCCGTTGCCTTTTCCCCCTCAGCAAACGGCGTTGTGATTTGCGGCCATGGGGCTACCCGGTTGCTCAAGTTGTGATCAAATGCCGGGCCGGTCGTACCGATATCCGCTAGTTTGCATATCGGCACTGGCGTCCCAGCCCGGCCGACAACAATAAAAACACGCTAGGCAGACCAGAAATGAGTACGACTGATGCGTCCCGGCCCGCTGCGGGTCGGTTCTACCGGAAGGAACTGGTGGCATTGCTGGATCATTGCGCCCGGGTTCCACTGACCCTGTTGCTGGCCCCGGCCGGGGCCGGCAAATCCACCTTGCTCAGCCAGTGGCAGACCGGGGCCGAGCCCCGTGCGGTGGTGTCCCTGAACCTGCGCCCGGCGGATGATGATCCGGTGCGCTTCCTACGCCGTTTTGCCGAGCAGACCCGGGCAGTGGTGCCGGCGTTTGATACCTCCTGGTTCATGCCCTTCGATGTGGCCGAGTTGCCACCATCGTCCATTGCCGATGCCCTGTTTGATGCCCTCGAGCAGGTCAGTGAGCCCCTCTTTATTGTCTTTGATGACTTCCAGCATATTCGCAGCCCGGAAACTCTCAGCGTCATCAGCACCCTGCTGGACCAGCCACCGGCAGACGTCCATCTGATTATTGCCAGTCGTACCCAGCCGTCCTTTGATGTCAGTCGCCTGCGGCTGGACGATGCTGTGGTGGAAATCGGTGCCGCCGACCTGAAGATACGTCGCGAGGAAGTTACCGCGCTTAATGAAGGCCTGGGTGGCACGGCCCTGGACGAGGACGAGCTGGCTCACCTGCTTACCATCACCGAAGGCTGGATGGCGGGGGTCAAGATTGCCCTGCTGGCGGCCATGCGTTCCGGTATGCAGACCCTGCAGGACTTTGATGCCAGCCAGCCGGAGTTGATGGAGTACTTCGGCCATGCAGTCTTGAAAGGCCTGCCCGATACCGCCCGCACCCTGTTCATGCAGAGCTCGCTGCTGGACAGTTTCAATGCCGAGATGTGCGACCAGGTGCTGCACAGCGATCGCGCCGCCCGCCTGATTGAGGAGTTGACCTCCCGGGAGCTGTTTCTGATGCCGGTGCCCGGCAAGCCCGGCTGGTATCGTTACCATGCATTGCTCAAGGATTTCCTGCGCGCCCGGGTGGCCATCGACATGCCCGACTGCATCGCGCCGATTCATCGCCGGGCTACCCGCTATTTCGTGCGTCAGCAGAATTTTCGCCAGGCGGTATGGCACGCTAAACGGGCCGGGGACGACACGCTGTTCATTCATTGCCTGGAGCAGGCGTTCGATTACTGGCTGCGCGAAGGCTACACCGCCCATATTCTCGACTGGGCGGAAACCCTGCCCGATAGCGTGATTCTCAGTCGCGACGAATTGTCCGCCCCCTTGATCAGCACCCTGACCCTGTCGCGCCGTTTTTTTCGTGCCCGCTATTACCTGGATGCCTTGAAGGAGGCGCCACGCAGTGGTGACGCGGCCTGGGGAAATCATGCCCGGGTGATCGATTTTCTGGAAATGCACCTGCAACTGTTCCAGCACGACACCGACTTCATGGAAGGCGCCAATCTGTCGCTACTGATGGAAAGCAGCGGGCACCGGGATATCCGCGCCTTCTCCCTGGCCATGGTGGCCTACTACCATTTGCAGCATGGCCGGCTGGAATCCGCGCTGGCGTTTTCCTGCCAGGCCCGGGACGTGCTGCTGCGGCTGGGGCATCATTTTACCGCCGGTTATGCCGGCTTGATTACCGCGCTGGCCAATCACCAGCTTGGCCACATCGGCGAAGCGGTCGCCTTTATCAACGAACACTTTCACGGCACCTCGCGGGATTGCCCCACCTGGTCCCTGTGGGCGACGGGCATGGTGGTAGTACTGTACGACCAGAACCGGCTGGAAGAAGCCCAGCAACTGTGCGAAGACTTGTTGCCCATGGTGTCGTCTGCCTCGGCCACGGAAGTGATCTCCACCGTCTACCTGACGCTGTCCCGGCTGCAGCACTTGCAGGGCAAGCAAAAGCCCTCCGAGCGCATGCTGGAAAAACTGCTCGGCATCTTGCAGCTGGGAAATTACCAACGCTTCGTCAACATGGCGGTGCTGGAAATGATGCGCCAGGCGTTCACGACCGGTCACTGGGCCCGACTGGATGCGGTAGCGGAACGCTTCGACCTGGCCGGCTGGGTGGCTGACAACGCCACGCGTACCCCGGCCACCTACAGCCAGAGCTGGGAACGCAAAGGGCTTGCCGCGGCCTACTGGCTGATCGCTAATGGCCGTCTTGCCGAAGCGGAAGCCGTGTTGCAGCGGCTGCTGGCGGTAGTGAAGGCGGCTGGCATCATGACTCGGGCTTCCATCATCGAGGCCAACCTGTTGGTGATCACCGGCAAGGGGCTTTCTGCCAGCGAGCAGGCCAAGCGGGTGGATGAACTGATCACCCGTTACGGTTTGCTCAACATCAACCGATCCGTGTTTGACGAAGCGCCGGGGCTGGCCAGCCTGATGCAGGGGCTATGGGGCAGCGGTGCCCTGATGTTGCCGGATTTCTATACCCAGCTGTTCCCCTCTGTGTTCGATGCCGCGCCCGCCAACGATCCTCTGGCAGTGGACCCGGATTCGGTACTCACGCCGAAAGAACTGGAGATCTTCGAGCTGCTGCAGGGTGGCCTGAGCAATGCGGGCATCAGCGAAAAGACCGGCACCTCCATCACCACCACCAAGTGGCACCTGAAAAACATCTACAGCAAACTCGGCGTCTCCAGCCGCACCGAAGCCGTCCTGCGCGCCGCACCGAGATGAGTTGAAAGTTCAAAGTTTAAAGTTGAAAAGCGCGACTGATCGCGGAGTGTTGTTGTTGGCCGTGCCCGCGTCTTGCCATTAAACGCGGGCACGGCCTGGTCGGTTGCAAGGTCCTGGCCGCGTTTCAACTTTAAACTTTCAACTTGTAACTGCTTTCCCCAAACCATGACCCGGTTCGCGATTTCCGCTTACCCCCTCCCGCAGGAGGGGGTGGAGGGGTCGACCCCGTTGCTAGAGTCCGGGCGTTGTCATCCGACATACCCGAGAACAAAAGACGGAGGCTTATCATGGCTATGACCCCCTGGGTTACCTGGCCGGCCCTCACCAAATTCGGCACCCTGGGCGTTATGGGTGCGTTGCTGGTACTGGCTGGGCAGCGGGAAGACCTGCTCGAAAACAACATGTTCGACATGGAAAGCTGGGACGAAAAGAACGCCAGCATTGTCTGCGACGAACGCAGTCTCACCGTCCGTACCGAAGACGGCACCTGTAATATTCTCGACAATCCGGCGGAAGGCTCCGCCCACGCCAACTTCGGCCGTAACGTAGACCCGGCGTCGGTGTATGCGGAAAACGCCAGTGGCAACCTGCTGACCCCCAACCCCCGGGAAGTCAGTAACCTGATCATGTCCCGTGGCGGTGATTTCAAGCCTGCCACCACCCTGAATTTTATCGCCACCTCCTGGATTCAGTTCATGGTGCACGACTGGTTCGACCATGGTCCGCGCACCGAGGCCAACCCGATTGAATTCCCGCTGCCGCCGGGCGATGTGCTGGGCGATGGCACCATGTCCGTGCAGCGTACCCGCCCGGACCCGGATGTCAGCGGCGATGAATCCATCGTCACCTACGAGAACATCAACACCCACTGGTGGGATGGCTCGCAGCTCTACGGTAGCGACAAGGACACCAACGACGAAGTGCGCTCGTTCGTGGACGGCAAGCTGAAAGTGGACGGCAACGGCCGCCTGCCCACGGAATTTCTCAGCGGCAAACCCATCACCGGCTTCAATGAAAACTGGTGGGTGGGGCTGAGCATGATGCATCATCTGTTCACCCTGGAGCACAACGCCATCGCCGACATGCTCAAGGCCAACAATCCGGGCAAGTCTGATCAGTGGCTGTTCGACAATGCGCGCCTGATCAACTCCGCGCTGATGGCCAAGATCCACACCGTGGAATGGACCCCGGCGATTCTGGCCAACCCGGTGCTCGAGCGGGCCATGTACGCAAACTGGTGGGGCCTGGGCGGCGATCGCGACACCCGCGACAAATTCCAGGAAGACCTGGATGTGCTCAACAACAACCTGGGTCAACTGGGCAGCCTGTTTGATCTGGTCGGTATCGACACCGGCCTGGGCGACAGCCCCACCAGTTCCATCGAGCATGCCCTGGCCGGCCTGGTCGGCTCGCGTACCCCGAACAACTACGGCGTGCCTTACACCCTGACCGAAGAATTTGTCTCCGTGTACCGCATGCACCCGCTGCTGCGCGACGAGATCAAGGTGTACGACATCGGTTCCAACATCGTCGATCAGGAAATTCCTATTGAGGACACCCGTAACGGCGACGCGGAAGACCTGCTCGGCGACGTGGGCCAGGATCGCCTGTGGTATTCCTTCGGCATCACCCACCCGGGCTCGCTGACCCTGAACAACTACCCGGACTTCCTGCGTAACCTGTCCATGCCGCTGATCGGCGACATCGACATGGCTGCTATCGACGTACTGCGTGATCGCGAACGCGGTGTGCCGCGCTACAACGAATTCCGTCGCCAGATCGGCCTCAAGCCAATCACCAGTTTCGAGGATCTCACCAGCGATCCCCAGCTGCTGGCGGACCTGAAGTCGCTCTACAACAACGACATCGAAATGATCGATACCCTGGTGGGGCAGCTGGCGGAAGAGACCCGTCCGGAAGGCTTTGGCTTCGGCGAGACCTCCTTCCAGATCTTCATCCTCAACGCCTCCCGTCGTCTGATGACCGACCGCTTCTTCACCACCGACTACACCGACGAGGTCTACACCGCCGGCGGTATCGACTGGGTGGAAGACCACACCATGGTGGACGTGATACGTCGTCACTTCCCGGCGCTGGCTACCAGCCTGGTGGGCATGAACAACGCCTTCAAACCCTGGGGCCTGAATATGCCGGACGACTATCAGGACTGGTCCGCCCAGGCCAAGCAGGATCATCTGTGGGTCAACGGCGCCCTGCGCACCAGCTACGAAGAAAGTGACGTGCCTGCCATTGAGCCCATCGACATCGGCGGCCTGATCAACTCGGTACTGTGGAAAAAAGTCCAGGATGTCACCGACGTGGCGCCCCCGGGCTACAGCAAGCCGATTCACCCGCGTGGTGCCCTGGCCAAGGTGCAGTTCCAGTCTGTCGCCGGCCATGATTACAGCGGCCTGTTCCAGGGCGCCGACCACGGCCTGCTGCGCCTGTCCGTCACCGGCGACCCGTCCGACCGTGGCTTCGCCCCCGGCCTGGCCCTGAAACTGCTGGTAGACGGCAAACGCTCCGAAAACGTGTCTGCGCTCTATACCCTCAGCGGGCAGGGCGACAACCACAACATTTTCGCCAATGAACTGTCCAACTACGTGCAGGCGGAAGTGAACGAAACCCTGGGCACCACCGCGCTGTTCTCGCTGGTATCCACCAAGCCGACGCTGCTGGTGATGAGCGACATGGCCAAAGTGAACCAGGACGGCAGCGCCGCAGGCAGCGTCAAAACACCGACGCAGGTCTACTTCGTGCCCAACCCGGATCTGAGAAACACCATCAGCACCGCCCCTCACGATTTCCGTGATGACCTCACGGCCATCCCGGCGGGCACCAAGGTGTACGACGTCTACGGCACCGATAGGCAGATCCGAAAATCCATCTGGCCATGGGTCACCGCCCGCTATGCCCGCGAGCGTCGCAACAGCGCCGTCAAAATCGGCGAACTGGTCACCCAGTCCGAGTTCACCCTGTCTCAATTCGGTGACACCGGCATATTCTTCAAACACCAACGTTACGAAGACCGTTAAGGGAGAGCGGCGCTAACAACGCCACCACCAGGCCCGGGCAACCACAAGCTGCCCGGGCTTTTTTATGCCCGCCACATCACCACTCCCGTGGGAGCGGTCGTTCGACCGCGAAGCCCATGTGCTATGTCCCTTCCAACATTTCCGCAAACACTCGACCCTTAATATTCCCTCAGGAACTTAGCGCAGCGGAGTAACGCACGTAGTTCCGTGCGGCCCGAAGGGTGAGCGTAGCGAATAACTATGCTCGCATGGCGAACCCTAATCCTCAGACAGCAATCCTCCAAAACCTCCCATGCTCAACAGAACGAACAATAAATTTGTAGGATATGGCTTACAGAAAAAGCTAAACGGTTGATATAAGGTGTTTTTCAGAAAGGGGCGATATCGGGAAAATCCAGAAAATAGGCCGCTCGTTCGATTTTTATCAGATGGGGATGGTTGCTATTTTTTTCGGTAAAGCACTGAAGATTATGGATTATTCGGTATTACATGCCTTAGCCCGTTAAGAATTATGTCGAAAAAAGATATGTCTAATCGTTCGACTGAATACGCGGTTATGAGCTGATGGAGTAGTGATGGAGCAGTTCGAAATTTATCTGGTTTATGCTGGCCAGGCGGCCATCGTTGCCAGCACCATTTGGGTAATAATATCCGGACGGGTGATGATTGGTTTTCTGCTCTTCATCGGGTTCATTCTTATGGGGCAGTACGGATATGTTGCTCCAAATATGCCGAGCGATATAGGGGATTGTTGGGCTACAGGTCTGTCATACTACGAGTGCTTACCATTCTGGTATAAGTTGTCTGCACATCTTTCTCAACTGGGGATGTTTGTTGCTGCAATTGGTATTTTTCAGATCAGTAGGTCGGGCGCTCATAACAAGAAGATGCTCGGCGAAAAGCGCGTTATCTAGGCGTTATGACTTATGATTAAGGAGGTCTGGATGATCGTTTTATATCCGATGATTGGCGTGCTCTTGGTGGCAATGCTATTTGCGTGGTTCTATCTTTGTCACCAAATGTTTAAGCTTTTGAGGGAGCGTCACCCCGAGACTTACGAGGCAATGGGTAGGCCGTCATTGGTGTTGAATAATTCGATATCCAATAACGTGGCTTTTCTTAGGTTTCTATGCGCGCGTGGCTGGCGATATCTGGGCGATCCACAGTTGGCTGGCTTAGGGAAATGCATGATCGGGGTCGGATCAGTGTACATCCTGCTGTTTCTATCAATATTCATCTTGGTGGGGCTTGGTCATGTGTCATAACAATCGCGTCAAAGACGACGCTCGTGCCTCGCGCGCTTTACGCGGGCATTAAAAATGAGAAAGACCGACAAAAAAATAGAAAATGCCCTGAGGCAATCACTGACCGAAGCTTGCGAGACAGCATTGGAGAAATACGAAGGATTCCAGTGGCTCACGCACTTTGTGAACTACAGCGATTTCTCCGCGTCACTGTCGATTGTCTGTGTGTATGACACAAATGCCCATCTCGCCAAGACGGATAAGGAAGGCATGCGTACGCTTATCAAAGAAAAACTGGCGTCAATTGGTATCAAGATGAAAGATTGTCGCCAGCAGGTGCGCTTCGATACGGAAGAGGACTGCGATAATGACAATGATGGAAGATGGAATGAGCGTTTCAGGTAGTCGTAGTCTGAAAAGTCAGAGCTGGGCCCTGCCTCGTTTTAGCCTGTTGACCTATTGCTAGTTCACTAGCTCGGGGCGATGTACTGGCCCAAACCAAAACGCCCACCTTCCGGTGGGCGTTTCTCGTTCAGCCTTCAGTCATCAACAGACCTCAGAACCGCCCGTTAATCCCGAATCCAAGGTTCGACACTTCATCACCACTACGATCCACCGCACGCAGGTATTCCACGCTGAGGAAGATCTGGTTGGTGATGGTGATGTCGGCGCCCAGGCCCAGGGACAGGTCCTTGTAGTTTTCACCGTCGGAACCGCCACCGGGGAAGTTGGCGGTGGTTTCGATGTAGGACACACCGATCAGGCCGTAGGGGCGTACCGGCAGGGTGTTGGGGAACTGGCCGCGGAAGTAGGCGCCATACATGCGGTCAATTTCCAGGTCCACGTTGTTGCTCAGTTCGTCATCGCCGACACCCAGGCCCAGGCGCAGTTCGCCGCCGAGGGTTTCATCCTTGTTGATCCAGGTGCCGAATTTGAATTGCAGGGCGTTCGGCTTGGCGGAGGAGCTGGTGTTGTCCGGCTCGATCTTGCTGCTGACAATTTCCAGACCGGCGTAGCCGCTGGCATTGGCCAATAGGGGTAGGCTGACAAGTGCAGCGATGAGTGTTTTTTTCAGCATTATTGAAGTGGTCCTTTCGCAGAGAGACATCTTGCTTTGATTGTAGCCAATTCACTGCCTGGCTGCGATGACTCGGGTCACGGCGGCAAGAATGGCCGCTACGGCGAGGGTGGTGACGATGGCGGGACCGCTGGGCCAGTCCAGCCACAGGCTGGCGGCCAGGCCGCTGAGGTAGCCGGCGATGCCGACGGCACCGGCAATCAGCAATGGGCGCTGGCTGTGCCAGGCCGACAGGGCCGGGAAGATCAGTGAAGCAAACACCAGGTACACGCCCACGGCTTGTACCGAGGCGGTAATAGCGATGGCGAAGGGCAGGTAGAAGGCCAGTAATGGGTGGCGGAACAGGGCCATTGCGGCGAGGGCGGCGATGGCGCTGGCGGCCAGACCCAGCAGTTGCGAGGTGTCTACCCAGAGGATTTGTCCGGCCAGGCTGGCGCTGAGGTGTTCGCCGCCGTGGGGGTCGTTGGCAAGCATGAGTACGCTGGCGCTGGCCAGTACCACGAAGGTGGCGCCGATCAGGGCTTCCTGTACCCGGTGGCCGAGTTTTTCCAGCTGGTGCAGCAGCAGGGCAAAGCCCAGCGCGGTGGCGATGGCCACCAGCTGAAGTAGCCAGTCGCTTTCCACATGGGCGAAGTGACGTACGGCCAGCAGACCGGTGGCGGCGGCTTGCGCCACCGCCAGGTCGATAAAGATGATACCCCGTGCCAGTACCTGCCGGCCCAGAGGGATGTGGCTGGCGAGGACCAGCATGCCGGCGATGAACGCCGGCAGCAGGATATCAATCATGCATTCCCCTGCTTGCAGGTCTGATGGGCGCCAATCAGCCGCTGAATCAGGGTGTCATAGAGGCTGGCCAAGGTGTCGGTGCCTTCCTCTCCGGGAGACAGTGGCAGCTCCACGGCACAGGCCGGGGTGCGGCTGGCCAGCCAGTTGGCGGCGTCGTCTCCGTTGATGGGCCGGTAGAGGATCAACTTCACCCGCTGCTTTTCTGTCTTGCTGACCAGCTTGGCCAGGTGCCCCGGTGTTGGAGGCAGGCCCGGCTTGGGTTCCAGTTCATCCACACGGTGCATGCCCAGCCAGTCCAGCAGGTAGATCCAGGAACGGTGATGGGTAATCACGTTCTGTCCTTTCAGGCTGGACGCCTGTTGCTCCCATTCACCGATCTTCGGTTCGAAGTCAGCCTGCCAGACCTGTTGCTGCTGCCGGTACTGATCCGCGTTGTTTGGGTCCAGTGTGGCAAAGCGTTCGGCAAGCTGGCCCGAGAGGGTCAGCATTCGGCGCGGGTCCAGATGCACATGGGGGTTGCCCATCGCATGGACGTCACCGTCGGCCCGGTCCAGGGTGGTGGGGATTTCCAGGCGATCTACCTGTTCGGCGGCCATGAACAGGCCGGGGGCCTGGCGGACATCCGGGTTGCCTCCGCGGTTGAGCAGTACCGGCAACCAGCCGGCTTCCAGCCCGGCGCCGTTACACAACACCAGGTCGGCACGGCGTACCTGGGCGAGCAGGCTGGGGCGGGCCTGGATGTGGTGGGCATCCTGGCCGGGGGCGCTGGCGGTCTTGACGGTGACCAGGTCGCCGCCAATTTCCGTGGCCAGCTGGCCCCATTCCGGTTCACAAGCAAGAATGCGCAGGTCGGCCCGGGCGTTGAATGACGCCGCGCAAAGCGCGGCGACCAGCAGACGGAGGATCACTAGTGAGAGTGTCTGCAATTTCATGATGGCTTCCTCAGAATGAGTGCGCGCCGTGGGCGCCCAGGCTCAGGTTGTACTGCAGGAACACCTGGTTGTATTCCTCGTTGCCGTCTTCCCCGTGCACGTCGTTACGATTGAATTGCAGGCGTAATTTGGAGAACTCGGTGGCATACCAGGTAAGGGCGGCGCTGTGCTGGCGTGACAGGCGTACTTCCTCGGTTTCGTTGCCTTCGCTAAATTCGCCGCCAATGCCACTGGCGGCGGTGCGCAGGCCAATCTGCCAGCGTGGGGCAAATCCGTAGGTGGCTTCTACATAGGCGGCGCCCTGTTTGCTCTCCACAGGCAGACCCAGCTCCGCTGCGTCGCTGTGGAAGACCGCTTTCTGGTCGGAGTCGGCATGGAAGTACTCGCCGGTGACGCTCCAGCCGCCTTTGCCGTACTGACCGCTGGGGAAGTGTTTGTAGATTGCCTGGGCACCGAAGATATCGGTGTCGCCCTGGGTAACGAACAGTTCGCCGCCGCCTTCCTCGTGGAAGGCCTGGCTATCCTGGTGGCGTGCTGCAGACAAACCCAGCTGTACGGCACGGTGGGCGCCCAGGTCCGGCGCGTAGCGCAGGGTGAAGACGCCCAGTTGAGGCCCGTTCTGGTCGGCCAGGTTCAGATCTTCGGCGGTGACGTTGGCGCCCAGTTCCTCGCTGATGTCAGCAGCCACATCGTCGGCATCAATGATGCTGCCTGCCGGCTCCAGATTGTCGCCCTGGACCACTTCCAGACCCAGTTGCAGGTAGCTGTCGGTGGGCGCCAGCCAGGTTAGCTGAACGCCGTCGCCGGCAACGCCGTGGTCGCCGAAAAGGCTCAGGTAGGCCAGGTTCTGGTCGGCGAAGTTCCAGCTGTGAGGGTGCTTTTCGTTGTGGTAGCCGATGGCGCTGAGGAAGCGACCGGCTTTCACCTGCAAGCCGGCAGGGAGGGATTGGCTTCGGATCCAGGCCTCTTCCAGCTCGAATTCGCCGCCACTGCTGATGGCGGCGGAGAGCCAGGCATCAAAGTAACTGTCCACGCTGCCGCTCATGGTCAGCTCGGTTTCGTTCAGGTTGAAACCGCGTTTGATGTCTTCGTGGCCATGTTCTTCGTGACCGCCATGGCTATGAAAGGCGCTGTCGGCATCTTCCAGAAGAGCAGTGCCTTCTCCGTCTGCATTGTCTTGGTAGTACATGCCGTTGAATATCACCGAGAAGGCCGGGTTAAAGGCGGCCATGGGGTTACTGGCATTGTCGTCGGCAGCAAGCGCTGAAGAGGAGGCGGCCAGCATCGCGCTGGCGAGGTAGAACTTTTTCATGTCAGGTCCTGAATGTTTTGTCTCTATCGGCGACGGGCATGGGAAACGGGCGCACGGACCTCTTAACAGGGAAAGAGGGCTGGGCGCTCACCACGACCGTTCATCGTCAAATCAGTGGATAGGGTATTCAGGCGTAATGCGGGGGAGCCCGGGCTTGTGCCGGCAGGGCGAAACAGGGGGGCAGGAAGGGTTGTGCGTGTGCCTGGCCGATTACCGGGACGCTGGCCGGCATGGCTGGCACGCCGTTGCTGGGCAGGGCGACAAAGCCGCCGTGGCCACAAAGATCACAGTCCGCCACCTGCAGGACCTGCGCGTGAGGGCTGCTGGCCGGCTCGATGTGGCTGGGGCTGTGCCAGGCAAGGAACAGCTGAGCACACAGCAGCGACAGAACCAGTGTGAACGACAGGCGAGCAGGGATCATTTTGATGCCTTTACACTGTCATTGGGCTCGGTGCCCGGCACATAGTCAAAACCGCCGGGGTGCCAGGGGTGACACTTGCACAGGCGCTTCGCCGCCAGCGCGCTGCCGCGCAGGCTGCCATGGACTTCCACCGCCTGCCGGGCATATTCCGAGCAGGTGGGGTAGAAGCGGCATTGGTTGCCGATCCAGGGGCTCAGCAGCTTCTGGTACAACCAGAGCATGCCGAGCAGAAGCGATTTCACGGTATCAAGACCTGTGTAGTGTCAACTCAACGGGGCATGATACGGCTAATTTGGTGGCGGATGCCACCTTGATGCGGGGGCGGGCTGATTCTGTCCCTGTAGGAGCTATGCTTGCATGGCGAACCGGTGGGGTGGTTCGCCATGCAAGCATGTGCTCCTACGGGACGCGTTGGCCGGTTGTGCCAATTTGCGGGAGGGGCCTTGTCTGGCGGCAAGCGCGGTGCATACTGCGCCACGGAGATGATTGTGAGGAGTGTGTTTGTGAAAGCCATTGTTCTGGCGATGTTGATGTTGGCGGCACCCACCTGGGCGGCAGACTGGGAGCTGAACCACGAGGGTACCCAGCGGGGTGAGGTGACCACCTATGTACGCGAGGTGTCCGACAGCCCGGTGAAGGCCTTCAAGGGCGTGGTGGAGTTGCAGACCAGCGCCACCTCGGTGCTGGCGGTGCTCACCGCCGTGGATACTTTCCCGGAGTGGATATTCCAGAGCCAGGGTGCGGAGCGGCTCAGCATGGCAGAAAAAGAGCGTATTCACATGCGCTTCAATGGCATCTGGCCGGTGGCGGACCGGGATGTGGTGCTGGCCAATACGCTGACCCAGACCGCCGATGGCGAGATTCACCTGCACAGCGAGAATGCCGAAGGCTTCAAGGACAAGCAGCAGGGCTTCGTCCGTATTCCAGCTCTGGATAACCAGTTCGTGATCACGCCGCTGGCGGACGGCTGGGTACGGGTGAAATTCGAGACCTTCGTGGACCCGGGTGGCAATGTGCCGGTGTGGCTGGCCAACCTGGTGTCCACCAGGGCGCCACTGGTGACCCTGGAAGGGTTGAAGGAGCAGTTGCAGCAGCCGCGGTTTGCCAACGCCACGCGGGAGGATCTGCCGGGGTTGCCGGGGATGGCGGGGTTGACGCTTTGAGCTACTAGCTACTAGCTGCTAGACGCGATGCAGGATTATTGGTTGTTGAACGCAAGAGGCCGCGCCCAGGGTTTGGGTGCGGCCTCTTGCGTTTTGGAGCATGACAACTTTCTATTGCGTTGCGGCTTGCCGCTATGGCCTTTTGGTGATTGGCCGTTATCGCTAGCAGGTTCGCCATGCGAGCATGGCTCCTACAGGGGGTTAGCGACTCCAGCGGGTGCCTTCGCGGGTGTCTTCCAGCTGGATGCCGGCGTCGGTGAGTTGCTGGCGGATCTCGTCGGCGCGGGCGAAGTTCTTGTCTTTCTTGGCCTGGGTGCGCTCGGCGACCAGGGCGTCGATTTCCTCATTGCTGAGGCCGTCTTCGCTCACGTTCTTGTTCTGGAACCAGGCGGTGGGCTCGACCGTCAGCAGGCCGAGCAGGTCGGCGGCGGCCAGCAGTTCGGCTTTGCGTTTCGGCTTGTCGGCCAGCTCGGCCTTGTTCAGTTCACCGGCGATGGCGTGCAGGGCGCTGACCGCTTCTGAGGTGTTCAGGTCGTCCTTGAGGGCTTCCAGTACCGGGTGGTTGTCCGGCAGTTGGTAATCCGCCTGCGGCGCCACGGTTTCGCCGCGACCCAGCAGGGCGTAGTAGAGGGTATCCAGGCCTTTTTCGGCGTTATCCAGTACGTCGGCGGAGAAGTTCAGAGGCGAGCGGTAGTGGCTGGAGAGCAGGGCGAAGCGCAGGATTTCGCCGTGGTACTGGGTGAGCAGGTCACGGACCAGGCGGAAGTTGCCCAGGGACTTGGACATCTTCTCGCCGTCGATGTTGATGTAGCCGTTGTGCAGCCAGTAGCGCACGTAGTCGGTGCCGTGGGCGCAGCAGCCCTGGGCGATTTCGTTCTCGTGGTGCGGGAAGATCAGGTCCTGGCCGCCACCGTGGATGTCGATCACGTCACCCAGATGCTTGTGGATCATGGCGGAGCATTCGATGTGCCAGCCCGGGCGGCCACGGCCCCAGGGGGACTCCCAGCCCGGTTGCTCGTCGGTGGACGGCTTCCAGAGGATGAAGTCGCCGGGGTGGCGCTTGTAGTCGGCCACTTCCACCCGGGCGCCGGCGAGCATGTCTTCCAGCTTGCGACCGGACAGCTTGCCGTAATCGGGCATGGATTCCACCGCGAACAGCACCTGGCCGTCGGCCTCGTAGGCGTGGCCCTTTTTCACCAGGGTCTCGATCATGGCGATCATTTCGCTGATGTGATCGGTGGCCTTGGGGATGATGTTCGGGGTTTTCGCGTTCAGGGACGCCATGTCCTCGGCGAAGGCAGCGGTGAAACGCTCGGTGAGCTCGCCGATGTCTTCGTTGTTTTCCGCCGCGGCCTTGATGATCTTGTCATCAATGTCGGTGATGTTGCGGGCGTAGACCACTTCCGGGTAGAGCCGTTGCAGCAGCCGGTACAGCACATCAAAGACCACCACCGGGCGGGCGTTGCCGATATGGACGAAGTTGTAGACCGTGGGGCCGCACACGTAGAGGGTGATGCGGTTGGGATCCAGCGGAATGAAGTCGTCCTTTTGCCCGGTGAGGGTGTTGTGCAGTTTCAGGCTCATTTTTTGTAAAGCTCTTTCGGATCGATGATCGGCGTTTTGTCGATGGTTACGCTGTCGGCGTCGGCTTTCCAGTAGAAGCAGTCGCGGCGGCCGGTGTGGCAGGCCGGGCCGGTCTGGTCCACTTTCACCAGCACGGTGTCGGCGTCGCAGTCGATGCGCAGTTCTTTCAGCATCTGCACCTGGCCGGAAGATTCGCCTTTGCGCCAGAGTGTCTTGCGGGAGCGGGAAAAGTAACAGACGCGACCGGTGGCCAGGGTTTCCTCCAGGGCTTCCCGGTTCATCCAGGCCATCATCAGCACTTCGCCGGTGTCATGCTGCTGGGCGATGGCGGCGATGAGGCCGTCGTCGGTGAGCTTCAGGTTGTCCAGGGCCTCCTGCAGAGGTACCTGGAAGCCTTCGGGCTGTTGTTCGTTGTCTTTGAACATGACGCCTCCGGGGGCGGAGATTAAATCCGCTGTAGGAGCTCCTCTCGAGGGGCGAACTGTGCCTGGCAAAATTGTCGCAAGCAGGTTCGCCCCTCGAGAGGGGCTCCTACAGGTGCTTCGTTCAGATCGGCAGGCGGGTGGCGTTGGCCAGGGCGGTGACGGCGGCGTCCAGGCTGGTCGTATCGGTGGCCTGGGAGCCCAGGGTCCGGATGGCCACCAGTTGCTCGTCCGCTTCTTTCTCACCGATTACCCAGATCTGCGGCACCTTGGCGCGGGAATGTTCGCGCACCTTGAAGCCGATCTTTTCGTTACGCAGGTCCAGCTCCGCCGGGATACCAGCGGCTTCCAGCTTTTCCTTCACGCTGTGGGCGTAATCATCCGCCGCATTGGTGATGGTGCACACCGCCACCGGTACCGGTGCCAGCCACAGGGGCAGGTGGCCGGCGGTGGATTCGATCAGGATGCCCAGGAAGCGTTCCAGGGACCCCAGCACCGCACGGTGCAGCATCACCGGACGCTGGCGGGAGCCGTCTTCGGCCACGTATTCCGCATCCAGACGCTCGGGCAGCACGAAGTCCACCTGCAGGGTGCCGCACTGCCAGTCACGGCCAATGGCGTCGCGTAGAACAAATTCCAGTTTCGGGCCGTAGAAGGCCCCTTCACCCGGGTTCAATTCGCATTCCAGTCCCAGGGATTCCACCGCTTCGCGCAAAGCGCCTTCGGCCTTGTCCCAGGTCTCGTCGGCGCCGGCACGTTTTTCCGGGCGGTCGGAGAACTTGATGCGGAAGCTTTCGAAGCCGAAGTCCTTGTAGACCTCACGCAGCATGGTGATGAAAGCGGCGGTTTCCTCGTTGATCTGCCCTTCGGTACAGAAGATGTGGGCATCGTCCTGGCTGAAGGAGCGGGCACGCATCAGGCCGTGCAGGGCGCCGTGAGCTTCGTTACGGAACAGGGTGGTGAACTCGCCCAGGCGAATGGGCAGGTCCCGGTAGCTCTTGATGCCCTGGTTGAAGATCTGCACGTGGCCCGGGCAGTTCATGGGCTTGACCGCCATTTCCCGATGATCGTGGGTGCAGACGGTGAACATGTCATCGCCGTACTTGTCCCAGTGACCGGACTTTTCCCAGAGGATGCGGTCCATCATCTGCGGGGTGGCTACTTCCTGATAGCCGCCTTTTTCCATCTTGCCGCGGATGTAGTTTTCCAGGTTCTTGCGCATGCGCCAGCCTTTCGGGTGCCAGAACATGCTGCCCACCGCTTCCTGCTGGATATGGAACAGGCCCATTTCCTTGGCCAGTTTGCGGTGGTCGCGCTTTTCCGCTTCCTCAAGCTGTTTGAGGTAGGCGTTGAGTTCTTTCTTGTCGCGCCAGGCGGTGCCGTAGATACGCTGCAGCTGGGCCTTGCTGGCATCGCCGCGCCAGTAGGCGCCGGCCACTTTCATCAGCTTGAAGCCGTCGCCCAGCTTGCTGGTGCTGGGCAGGTGGGGGCCACGGCACAGGTCGATGAAATCGCCCTGGCGGTAGAGGCTCACTTCCTGGTCGGCGGGCAGGTCACGGATGATTTCCGCCTTGAATTCCTCGCCTTCTTTCAGGAAGAAGCTGACGGCTTCGTCCCGGTCCCAGACTTCACGCCGTATATCCTCGTTGCGGCGTACGATTTCCATCATGCGCTTTTCGATGGCCTTGAGGTCTTCCGGGGTGAAGGAATCTTCCCGGTAGAAGTCGTAGTAAAAGCCGTTTTCGATAGTCGGGCCAATGGTGACCTGGGTTCCCGGAAACAGCTCCTGCACCGCTTCTGCCATGACATGGGCAGCATCGTGGCGGATCAGATCCAGGCCGTCGTCAGTGTCGCGGGTGATGATTTCCACCGTGGCGCCATCGTCGATGGGCAAGTAAACATCGATCAACTTGCCGTCCACTTTGGCGGCAAGGGCCTGTTTGGCGAGTTTTTTACTGATACGCTCGGCGATGTCCAGGGCGGACGCCGGCTGATCAAACGCCATGGTTGCCCCGTCGGGCAGTTGATAGCTGACACTCATGAGAGGTAGGAATCCAGATTGGCTCGGAACCGGCAGATGGTAGGCAATCGCGCCCCCGGCTTCAACCGGAACCGGCGGTATATGCGCCGGTCGGAAGGAAATAGACGTATAGCGGTGTGTTTTGCCTGAAATCCCGGCTCAGCCTATGCTTGCTGGGTAAATACACGATTTTGTTACGGATGATCATTGGGAGCTGGATTGCTCATGAACTCCTCTTTGCCCGACACCGCACCGGTGGCGGATGAAAACCTGATGCCGCGACTGTTGCGGGTAGCGCAACATCTCAGCGAGCAGCGCGACGTGCCACGTCTGCTACAGGTGTTGCTGGATGAGGCCCTGTATCTGTGTGAGGCCGATACCGGCTGGGTGTGGCTGTATGCGGATGGCAAGCCCGAGCCGGGCCTGAGCTGCCTGTGCCGCCGGTCCGGTGATGCTTCCCTGCACGAGGAGGCCAGCCTGTTCTGCCCCATGGCGCGCAAAAGCGGTCTGCCCGAGCAGTGTTATGAAGACGGCAAGCCGCTGGCGGTAGATCTGTCGGAAAACGCCCTCAGCGAGGAGGACCAGCATTTACTGGATGCGCTGGCCCCGGATGCTGGCGGCTTACGACTGTGGCCCCTGCGCAACCACGAAGGGGTGGTCATCGGTGTGCTGCAGCTGGCCTATAACCGCGCGCTGCCGGCCCGGTTGCACCGGCTGGGCAAGCACAGCGACCTGATCTTCCAGTCCCTGCTCACCTATGCGGGCATTGCCCTGAGCAACCTGAGCCAGGTGCAGGAACTCAAGGAACTGCTGGATGCCTTTATCAAGGTGCTGGCCCAGGCCATTGATGCCAAGAGCCCGCACACCAGTGCCCACTGTCAGCGGGTGCCGGTGATCACCGAGATGCTGGCCCAGGCGGCCTGTGAGGATAATTCGGACTTTGCGGACTTTTCCCTGGATGAGGATGGCTGGTACGAGTTGCACGTGGCGGCCTGGTTGCACGATTGCGGCAAGTTGGCCACGCCGGACTCGGTACTGGACAAGTCCACCAAGCTGCACACCCTGCATGATCGCATCGATGAGGTGGCCAGTCGCTTTGCCGCCCTGCGTGCAGAGATCCAGTTCCGTTACGAAAAGGCCTGCCTGCTTGATCCCGCTGACGAGCCCGCCAGCCGGGAGCGCATGGAAGCGGAAATCGGCCAGTTGAAGGAAGATCTGGCGTTTCTGGAGCGGATCAACCGGGGCGGTGAAGCCATGGCTCAGGTGGATCAGCAACGGGTACGTGACATCGCTGCGCGGCGCTGGACCGATGCCTGGGGCCAGAAAAAGCCCCTGCTCACTGACGACGAGGTCTACAACCTGTGCATTCCCCGGGGCACCCTGACTCCGGAGGAGCGGCAAATCATCAATGGCCACATGGATGTGACCCTGGACATGCTCGGCTCCCTGCCGTTCCCGCCCAAGCTGCGCCAGGTGCCGGAATATGCGGGCGGCCACCATGAAAAAATGGACGGCACCGGCTTTCCGCTGGGGCTGACCCGCGACCAGATGTCGATTCCGGCGCGCATCATGGCCATCGCCGACGTGTTCGAGGCCCTGACTGCCAAGGAACGACCCTACAAGACGCCACTGAAACTCAGCGAAGCGCTTGGCATCCTGCAACGC
This sequence comes from Alcanivorax sp. IL2, assembly GCF_047495475.1. NCBI lineage: Bacteria > Pseudomonadati > Pseudomonadota > Gammaproteobacteria > Oceanospirillales > Alcanivoracaceae > Alcanivorax > Alcanivorax sp. IL2. The sequence continues at coordinate 1,280,988 of NZ_CP179932.1, forward strand.
ATGCGCGACAACGATCACCTGGACCCGGATCTGTACCGGCTGTTCATCCGTTCCCGGGTGTGGCGCCAGTACGCCGAGAAACATCTGGATCCGGTGCAGCTGGATGTGGAGGATGGCAGCGCGTTTTTGTGACGGGTTTTCTGTAGGAGCGTCGCTAGCGAGGCGATAAGTCAGTCACGAGTCACGAGTCACGAGAAGCGAAAATCATCAGGCTTTACCGCGTTTTGGGGTTTGCCTTTCGAAACTCGCTTCTCGCAACTCGAAACTCTGGCTATCGCGCTGCCAACGACGTTATTCGCTACGCTCCTACAACAAGATTGCTGACTTTTTCTTGAGGTTTCCTGTGCGTATTTATTTTTTTGTAGTGCTCTGTCTGCTGTCACCTCTGTCGCTTGCCAGCGACTGGCTGCTATCCCTGGAAGGGGAGCGTACCCAGGGGGCGCTGTTGCGTGGGCAGGTGGCGCCGGAGGTGACGGTCAAACTGGGCGACCGGGCCGTGCGGACCACGCCGGAAGGTTTTTTTGCCGTTGGTTTCGGCCGTGATGACGCCCTTGAGCAGGTGTTGGTACTGGAAAGGCAGGGTGAGGCACAGCAGGTACCTGTGACGCTTAGCAAACGGGAATACGACATCCAGCGAATTGAGGGCGTGCCCAAGCGTACCGTGGAGCCGCCGCCGGAAGCGGTGCTGAAGCGGATCCGGCATGAAGTGGCCGAGATCAAGACAGCGCGGGATACCGACTCTGCCTTGCTGGCCTTCCTCAGTGATTTTCAGTGGCCTCTCACCGGGCGTATCAGCGGTGTTTACGGCAGCCAGCGGGTCTACAACGGCAAGCCGGGCCGCCCCCACTATGGTGTGGACGTGGCACGGCCCACCGGTACCGTGGTGGTGGCCCCGGCGGATGCGGTGGTGACCCTGGTGCAGGACGATAACTATTATTCCGGCGGCACCCTGATCATGGATCACGGCTACGGCGTATCCTCCACCATGATCCACCTCAGCGAGGTACTGGTGGAAAAAGGCCAGACCGTGAAGCAGGGCGACCCGGTGGCCAAAGTCGGCGCCTCCGGCCGCGCCACCGGCCCGCACCTGGACTGGCGGTTGAACTGGTTTGAGGTGAAGCTGGATCCGGTGACGGTGGTGGGGGAGATGCAGTGAACAGTTAATAGTGAATAGTTAACAGCTGCGCGATCCAGGGTTTTCATGTTTGAAACGCAAGAGGCCGCGCCCATTCTCTGGGCGCGGCCTCTTGCGTTTCAAAACCTATAGTCCGCAACCGCGTCGCTGTTAGCTATTCACTATTAACTGTTAACTAACTCAACATCTCCACCAACCCCTGACTGTTCATCAACGCCACCCGATTACGCCCGGCGCCCTTGGCCTGATAGAGGGCTTCGTCGGCCTGTTTGAGCAATTCGGCACTATTGCTGGCGCCGTGGTCGGAGCAGGAGACGCCCACACTGATGGTGACCACCTGGCTGACCCGGGAGCCGCTATGGGGCAGGCCCAGCTGCTCCACCCGATTGCGCATCCGTTCGGCAAACACCAGGGCGTCGTTGAAGCTGGAATCGGTAAGCACGATGACAAATTCCTCGCCGCCATAGCGCGCGACGAAATCGGTCTCTGCCTGAACCATGGAAAGGGGGACGTTGGATATTTTCTTCAGGCATTCATCCCCGGCCGGGTGGCCGTAGGTATCGTTGTACTGTTTGAAAAAATCGATATCGAACAGCAGCAGGCTGATGCGTTCCGGTGCATCCGGGTTACCCTGCTTGTGCAGATGGAACAGGTGATTGAGCCGGGACTCCATGCCGCGCCGGTTGATGCAACCGGTGAGGCCATCCACGGTGGCCTGGTTTTCCAGAACCAGGTTGGCGGAATGCAGTTCGTTACGATGCTGGTAAAGCACGTGTTCGGAGAGGAAGTGCTGGCGCAACAGCCGCTCGTACACATACTGGCCAAACAGGCTCATGCTGGCAAAGGCCATAGCCACCATAGTCAGAGTAGTAGCCTCGAAGGGGGTTCGTTCCGGGTTGGCGATCAGCGTGGCGACCATGGCGCTGATCATCACCGTGGAGCTGAGCAGAGCGGAGTAGAACGGCACACGAACCAGGATGCAGATCATGATGATCGACATCGGGGTGTGCAGGAAAAAGGTATAGGCAAGCGGGTGCTCGACATGCACGCCGAGATAATTGCCGGTCAGTGCGATGGCGAAAGCCAGGGCCAGCGTGGCCGGGTGAAGCCACTCTCGCCACTGGAGTGTGCGGGCGAGAATAACGCAGCCGCCGGCGAGCATCAGGGTGAATAACCGGGGGCGCCAGGAATTGGTGATCACATCCGCGCCGATCCAGGATTCGATCAGCATGGCGGTGGCGATCAGAATGGCGACCAGTCCCAGCGCCCAGGGTGCCACCTTCGACACGCTGGCCAGAAAATAAAGGCGAAAATCTTTTTCCAGCGGCTTTGGCAGACGCAGGTGCCACGGCAAACTGATGTCATTGCCGGTGGGAAGTGGGTTGTGGTTCTGGGGAGCTGTCACGGCCGATAAGGCTCCTTTCTGTCCGTGAGTCGGTGGCGGCCATGTTCCATCATAGAGTATGCCCGTTATTGAAAAAAATCACAGGCGGCCAACGGCACATTGTAAGGACAGAAGGTCGTCAGCGCTCAGTCCAGCAGGGCCAGAAGTGCCTGTTGTTTCCCTGCTGGCAGGCGCCGGAAGCGTTCCAGCAGGTACGCTTCTTCGTTGCCGTCAGGAATTGCTGTTTCGCCATGGGGCAAGGTAGCTGGCCAATTGCTGAGACTGTGCTGCAAGCGGGCAATGATCTCCGCATTCATGCTGCGATGGCTGAGGCCGGCGGTTTCCGCGACACTGGCCCGCATGCCATTGGGAAATCTAACCACGAACTTCTCGGCTCGCGTGGTTGCGCTGCTTGTCATAGTAACCTCTGAATCACACCTGCGAACGATAAATCAGCCTCTATATACAGGGCGGCTGTTCCAGACAACACGACAGGGTGTAGCGTTAACAGTGCATTAGACCTTACGCATTTTTTTGCCTTTAGGCGATACTGGCAGCTTGCCATTAAGCCTCAAACAGCGACCCGGTTAACACCGAAAACGGTAAAAATTGCTTTTACATTGCAATGTTTTCACGCAAATCTCACGCAGTGGCGGGATTTGCCCGGATATTGTCTGCTTTTGGAGGCGTAACTCATTGCCATGTGACACCTCGCATCCCGCGCTATAGAATCCATTTCGGTGATGTTTTCTTAGGTGGCGATTCATATCATGAATATTGGCGCGGCTGACCTGAACCTGCTCAAGTACCTGGACGTGCTGTTGCGCGAGCAGAATGTGACCCGGGCGGCGGAGCAACTGGGTATCACCCAGCCCGCCATGAGCAATTCACTCAAGCGATTGCGCGAACTGTTCGGCGATCCGTTGCTGATTCGTACCAGTGACGGCATGACTGCCACCGAGCGTGCTCAGGAGTTGCGCCCGCTGGTACGCCAGATCCTGTCTCAGGCCGAGCAGTTGTTTACCCCGGAAGATGTGTTCAAGCCCGCAGAAAGTCGCCGGGTGTTTCGCATCATGACCAGCGACTATGCGGAAGCTACCCTGGTGCCACATATCGTGCGGCGCTTGCGTGCAGAAGCGCCCAATGTGGTACTGGATTTTCTGACGCCGTCGGATGTGAGTTACCAGGACATGGAACAGGGCCGGGTAGACATGGCGGTGAACCGCTTCAACGAAATTCCCGGCTCCTTCCACCAGGTGAGCCTGTGGAAGGACTCCTTTTCCTGCCTGTTGAATCGGGATAACCCCATTGCCAAGGGGTTCAACCTGGACAGCTACCTGTCGGCACAGCACATCTGGGTATCGAAAACCGGTTTCGGGGTGGGGTTCGGCATGAACCCGGAAAAACTCGGCGGGCTGGGCTGGATTGATCATGCCCTGGAGCAGTTGGGCAAGAGCCGCAAGATCAGCATCTTTACCCGTCATTACCAGATGCCCGCGTTGCTTGCCATGAACAACGACCTGGTCGCCACCCTGCCCAGCCGCGTGGCGCGCATGCAGGCACAGAATGAACGCTTGCTGATCAAGGAGCCGCCCTTCGACATTCCCCAGTTCGAACTGAAAATGGCCTGGTCGTCGTTGCTCCACCACAACGTGGCCCATCGATGGTTACGAAGGCTGATTCAGGAAGAGGCGGAAAGCATTCTGGCGGAGGAGTAGCTACGAGCTACAAGCTATGCTCGTTGGATAGGGAAAGGGTAGAAAGTCCCCCAGGCGTCGGCATTTCTACGAAGCCGCTGTAGGAGTACCTCTTGAGGTGCGAACCGCGCTTGCGCGGAAATCGCCCGCAGGGCGATCAGGAATCTCAGCGCTCGACAGGTTTCAGAAAGAACGGCGGACGACAATCCTCTGTCGCCTCGCTACGCTCGGTTCGCCATGCGAGCATAGCTCCTACATAAAGGCCTCAAATCACCGCCGCGCCGCTGAGCCAGCCGCTGTGGGTCTTGCCGGGCATGTTTTCGCCGGCTTCGGCGATGGCTCCTTTGCCGATGCCTTCAAAGGCGCGCACGCGGAAGTGCTTGCCAGGGGCTTCGGCGGCCAGTTGTTCAGCGATGTGACCGGCCAGCTGTTCCACGGTGGTGTCGGTGTCCACCAGGTAGCAGTGGTCTTCCGGGATCACCAGTTCGAAGTGCCCCTGGGGGGCATCGTAGCGGAAGCGGTGGTGAGGGATCTCCTCGATGTAGTAGGTCCCTTCCAGATCTTCTTCGGTGCCCAGGTAGATATCTTCCCAGCGGTCCGCCCAGAGTTTTTCCCAGTAGCGGCTGCGTCGGCCATTCTCGAAGATATGGATGCCGGAGCGGTGGCCGTGGGCAATGCGCTGGCAATTGCCGTCGTGTTTCTTCAGACCATGGGAATAATGATAGAAAGGCGCGGTACCGGTATCTTCCTCGCGCAGCACGATGCGTACCTCGGCCACATTGTCCGGCACCACCTGTTGTACCAGGTCCATCAGGAACAGGGTCAGGTTGGCCTTGGAGACTTCCGGGCCGCTCATCAGCAGCAGGCTTTCGCTGGGTGCCACCATGCGGATGGTGCCGCCCCGGTAAAGCCACTCCAGACTGGTATTATTGTCCCGCTCGCTCACCGTGGCGTGCTCGCTGTCCACCGGCACCAGCAGTCGGTGGTCCACGTTGTCGTCGATGATCTGCTTGATGCGCTTCTTGATATGGCCGAAGTCGAACACCATGCCCTGATGATCCAGGTCGCCGGTCAGTTCCAGATCGACCAGCCAGGACTCACCGACCATGCCGCGCTTGGGGTGCAGGTAGGAGAAATCGGCGACGGTTAAATTTTCGACAAAAAGAGTGGCCATGCGGTTCCGGTGGAATAAGGTTGGGTTTCGACAGGCTGCTATAATGCCATTATTCTGGGCTGCCGCTAAGGTGTACGCCACATACAGCGGACATTTTACCCGCAGTTCCCGTGCGAGCTGTGAACCGGGGCACACACTTCGGGCCTGAAAACTGCTCGCCCTTGCCTATCCGGAGCGATTCGAACCATGGCTGAAACTCTTTTTTCCAAGATCATCGATCGCGAGATTCCCGCCGATATCATCTTTGAAGACGACCAGTGCCTGGCCTTCAGGGATATTAACCCCCAGGCGCCCACCCACTTCCTGGTAATCCCCAAGAAGCCCATCCCCAAGTTGTCTGATGCCGAAGAGGGCGACCAGGGCCTGCTTGGCCACCTGCTGCTGGTGGCAAGCCGGGTTGCCGAACAGGAAGGGCTGGAGGATTTCCGCCTCAACGTGAACAACGGCGCCGGCGCCAGCCAGACCGTGTTCCATCTGCATGTGCACGTGCTGGGTGGTCGCCCGTTCAGCTGGCCGCCGGGTTGAACATGGCTCGACGCTGGCTGGAACCGGTTACCTTGTCCGGCACCCGGGTGGTGCTGGAGCCTCTGTCGCAGGCGCATGTGCCCGGGTTGGCCCGGGCCTGTGATGACGGCGAGCTGTGGCGTCACTGGTACACCCTGGTAGCCAAGCCGGACGCCATGGATGCCTACGTGGAGCAGGCGTTGCGCCAGCACCAGGAAGAAGGGGCATTACCCTTTGCGGTGCGCCATGCGGCTACTGGCGAGCTGATCGGCTGCACCCGTTTCTTTCGGGTGGATGAGGACAACCGGCGCCTGGAGCTGGGCCACACCTGGTATGCGAAACGTCACCAGCGCTCCGGAATCAATAGCGAATGCAAGTTGCTGTTGCTGGGTCATGCCTTTGACGCCCGCGATGCCATCGCGGTGGAGCTGCGCACCCACTGGCACAACCGCCAGTCGCGCCAGGCCATTGCCCGGCTCGGCGCCAAGCAGGATGGTGTGCTGCGTAACCATACCGTAAGCCCCGGGGGGATTTACCGGGACACGGTCGTGTTTTCCATCATCAACCAGGAATGGCCGGCGGTGCGGCAAAATCTGCGTTATCTGCTGGAGCGTGGTGGCGGATGAATTACTTTGCCCACCTGACCCTGGCGCAACCCACTGCGGCGTCCAAGGTGGGCAATCTGTTGGGTGATTTCATGCGCGGGGTGGACGAAGCCTCGCTGCCGCCACCCGTGCGGTTGGGATTACGCAATCACCGCCTGGTTGACCGTTTTACCGACATGCACCCCCGGGTGCGCGAGAGTCGATGGCTGTTCTCGCCGCATCGCCGCCGGTTTGCCGGGGTTGCGCTGGATGTGCTGTTTGATCATTTTCTGATTCGCCATTGGTCGCGTTTCTATACGCAATCGCTGGATTCTGTCATTACCCGCGATTATGCCCTGCTGCGGCAAGGCGAAATTCTCATGCCTGAACCCATGCGTCGTACCACTGAGCGTCTGGTGACGCTGGATATTTTTCGTCGCTATCAGGATCTGGATCAATTGGGAGAGGTGCTGGACCGCATTGCCGCAAGAATCCGTTTTGCCAATCAGTTTGCGGGCAGCATCGAGGACATTCGTGCGCACTACGGTGAGCTGGAGCAGGTGTTTCTGGCCGTGTATCCGCAGCTGCGGCGGGTGGTTCGCGGTGCCTGCGTGGAGCGAGGACGATAACATCAATGTCGTGCCGGTAGTTGGTACTTGTCCAGCTTGCGATACAGGCTGGAGCGGCTGATGCCGAGAATCTGAGCGGCTTGCTGCACATCACCACAGCATGCCTGCAAGCAATGCTGCAGGTGTAGTTTTTCCTGTTGTTCTCGAAACTCGCGCAAGGTGCAGCATGCGGCGGGTGTTGATAGCGGGGCTGCCAGGCCAAGATGAGCGGGATCAAGCCTGCCGTTATGACTGAGTACTGCCGCCCGCCACAGACAATTGCGCAGCTCCCGTACATTCCCCGGAAAATCATGGCCCTTGAGCGCGTTTATGGCGTCCTCGTTGAGTGGATGCTGGCCGGGCAGCTGCGATAGCAGGGCGTTGGCCAGTTCAGGAATGTCATCGCGATGTTCCCTTAAGGGCGGAAGCGATTGGCACAACACATTGATGCGGTGATACAGGTCCAGCCGAAACCGACCTCTATCTACATCCTCGGCAAGCGGCCGATTGCTGGCGCAGATGATTCGGGCCGGGGAGTGATATTCCCGGTTACTGCCCAGCGGGGAATAGTGGCCGGATTCCAGAAAGCGCAGCAGTGTGGTCTGGCTGGATGCATCCATGTCGCCGATCTCATCCAGAAAGAGCGTGCCATTGGCGGCGTCATGGACTCGACCCCGTCTTGCCTGGGTCGCCCCGGTGTAGGCGCCTTTTTCATGGCCAAACAACTCGGCCACGAACAGGCTGTCGGGGATGGCCGCACAGTTCACCGCAATGAAAGGTTCGCGATGTCGGCTGGAAGCCTGGTGAATCATGCGGGCTGCACATTCCTTACCGGTGCCGCTTTCTCCTTGTAGCAGAACTGGCAGGTCGGATTGGGCGAAGCGCCTGAGGCGTTGGCGTACTTGTTCCATCTGGGCGGATTGCCCCAGCAGCAGAGGTTGTTCGGCGCATACGCTGGTGTGGCAGAGGGCGCTCATGCCCAGTACATGCCCCAGCGTGTTGTGCAGGTGGGTCAGGTTGCAGGGCCAGGTGAAATAATCCCGAAAGCCGTTTGCCACCAGGTGTTGCATGCCCTTGCAGCGCATGGCGCTGTTATCCGTGATTGCCAGGTAGTGACCACGCTTGAGCTGGCCGAGAAAAGGCGCCAGCTTTTCCCGCTGTTCTGTCGTTCGTAGTTCCAGAATGCCCACTGAGGGCCATGCCTGAGGCTTCAGGCTGGTCAGGGGTTGCTGCACCAGATGCCAGCCTTGCTGGTGCAGGTGTTGGGCCAGGGGGGATAGCGTCTGGCTTTCCCAGGCAAACAGGGCCTTGCGGACCAGGGCGTTCATGGTGCTGTCCCGGTTTTGCGACTCCCTTCGCGTTATTGGGAATGGGCGTCGCGTCCTGCGCGTTCGCTAACCTCCTGTTTCTGCCCTCCATCACCAAGATTTACACCATCGGTTGTCTGCTTATATCCGGGCTTTGCAACAAAACGTTGTTGGCATGTAACGCTGTCAAACGGGTGGCGCCTGCATCATCGCAGGGTAATGGCAAGAAGGGAGAGCAACTATCTGAAATTGTTGGTTTTGTTTTTTCCGTTCAAGGCATGGCCGTATTGGCGTCCCGAAATTGGGAAAAAATACGGCAAAAAAATAAGCGTCTTTTTCCAAGTCGTTCAAAAACAACCAATAAAAATCTGGCCCGTTTTTTTCAATGTTGCCTCTGGTATACGCGTATTTATCTGGAGGACGGTCCCATGAAACGATTAGCAGTCTGGCAGCGCTGTTGCTGCTTTCTGATAGCTTTTTTTCTGGGGGTGACGTCCCCGGCAATGGCCAGCAACTTCATCGAAATGGACGGTGATGCAATTGATAATGCCGACCAGGATTGGCAAACCTTCCATAATGGAAACGATAACGGCTCGGCAGCCTTCAGCGGCATCATTGCTGATCCGGCTCCCCTGAGTATTTTTACCGGCGGCGGCTCCAAGGACATCAACGATATTCCCAGCTGGAAGTACCGTGACGGTTCGGTGCCCGACAAGAATGATCTGACTAACGGGTATGCAGCCGGCAAGTTGGTCAATGGTGATCTGGTGCTGCATTTCGGTGCCGACCGTTATGCCAACAATGGCGATGCCATTATCGGCTTCTGGTTTTTTCAGGATCAGGTCGGCCTGGGCGAGCGAGGGGCCTTTGTCGGTGAGCATCAGGAAGGGGATATTTTCGTGGTAATGGAGTTTCCCCAAGGCAGTACCAGCACGCCATATGTGCAGGTGATGCAGTGGGTGAACAGTGGTGGCAACATCAGCAGCAATTTGCAGGAATTGTTTTCCACGGGTGATCCCAAGGACCCGGGTTTTATAGGAGCACTATGCGGCGGCAGCAACGATGATGTGGCCTGTGCCATCACCAATGAGATGTCCGAGACAAGCCCATGGCCTTATCTGTCAAAGACAGGCGAGACGGACTTTCCGCCGGAGTCTTTCTTTGAAGGTTTTCTGAATGTATCCGCCGCCTTGCAGCTGGCAGGCCAGGCTGGCGCGACTCCCTGCTTCTCCAGCTTCATGGTGGAAACCCGTTCTTCCCGCTCGGTGACCGCCCAACTAAAAGACTTTGTGCTCGGCCGCTTCCCGTTGTGTGGCATTGATGTCAGCAAAACCTGTGATGTCACCCGTCTGGCTACGGTGAATGACGATACCGACCGTACCTATGTGGTGGATTTCCAGGGGCTGGTTACCAACAGCGGTGCGGGCACCTTCCCGGCTGGTGAGACGCTTACGGTGATTGATGATGCCGGTACCCCGGACGATACCAGTGACGATGTCACGCTGACGCAAACGCTGCTGTCTGCGTTCGCCCCTGGGCAGACGTTGCCTTTCAGCGGAAGCTTCTTCAGTAACGAAAACCCGCCAACCAATACGGTGGATGCCAGTCTCACCTTTGGTGCCGCCACTGTGTCTGCTGACCCGTACTCCATCCAGTGCCAGTCTTTGCCACTAACGCCAGGGCTCTGGGTCGACAAGGATTGCAGTTCCGGTCTTGTGGCTGAAAGCGGGCAGGTCGTGTTGCAGGTCGGGTATGACATTGCCGTGTGCAATACCGGTGAAGTGCCGCTCAGTGTCGAGCTGGATGACCCTACCGCGGACTATATGAATACGGTCCTGCTGGATGCGGGTCTGCTTTGTGAGACGGATGCGGACTGTGCTGAAGGCGTGGTATGCCGAGGTGTCGGCATGGGGGAAGGAGAGACCGTGGTGAAAGGGGTTTGTGATGCCACCGGCGACATCCTGGGCAGTGATGTCTGCTTTGATGTCAGTGGTGATTACCAGCCGAGCACGGTGCCTTCCGGTGATCGCTACCAGTCCAGCAATACGGTCACTGCCACGGGCAGCAACAGCGAGATTCTGGATGAGGACATCGAAGCCAGCGCCTCTGACCAGTGCAACCTGTGCCCGGGAGGTTAATGAAAATCTGCTTTGTGTGAGGTGAACCTTCAGGGGCCCGTTGGGGGCCCCTTTTTTATGTCGTTGAACTTACAGCGTAGGCAGATCCAGCTCCGCCATGGTGTCGTAATACAGCTCTTCCGCCAGCTTTGCATTGCGTGCCCGTGGCGAGCGCAGTGCTGGTTTGTGATTGGCGAAGTATTCGCCGGTAACCTCGGCGTACTGCGGATCCAGGGCCAGACTGACGGGCAGGGTGGCGGCCTTTTCCGGGGTGGTGAGGGTCGGGCGAATCAGGGCCATGGCGGCCTTGGGCACATGTCGGAAAATGGGCGTGTCCACGCCTCCCGGGTGCAAGGCGTTGCTGGTAATGCCGAGTTCCTGCAGGTGCTCGGCGAGCACATTGCTGAACAGGATGTTGCCCAGCTTGGATTGACCATAGGCATCCATGACCAGATAGGGCTTGCGGCCGCGCCAGGTCTTCTTGTTGATACGCCCCAGCCAGTGCGCCACGGACGCCACATGCAGAATGCGTGGCTGATTGCCTTTCTTCAGCAGCGGCAGCATCAGGTGGGTGAATAGCACCGGGGCCAGATAATTGACCCCGAACTGCATTTCGTAACCGTCGCGGGTAAATTCCTGCTGGGTCGGCACCACGCCGGCGTTGTTGATCAGAACGTCCAGTTCACCCAGCTCCCGGTAGATGAGGGCTGCGTTGTCGCGCACATTTTCCAGGTCGGAAAGATCCAGGGGAAACAGGCGCACTTTGGCGTCGGGATGGCGGTTCTTGATGCGGGCGATAGCGGCCTGACCTTTGGTCTGGTCGCGACAGGCCAGGGACACTTCCGCGCCATGGCTGACCAGTTGCTCGGCGGTACAGTAGCCGATGCCGGAATTGCCGCCGGTAATCAGAACGCGCTTGCTCATGGTTTACTCCGCTGGGGTTTTCGCCAGCTTACCAGTATGAGTGTGTCCTGTGAGGCCAATCTCAGTGCGGGGTGCGGGCAATCCAGTCGAGAATATGGTCCGCCACAAGCTGCCACTGAGGCCCTTGCAGCAGCAGGTGGGGGGCCTGGGGGTAGAAGCGGTACTCGCCCCGCTCTGCCAGGTGGTCGTGTAGATGGCTGATGCCGGTGGCGGGTACGGAGTTGTCCTTGCCGCCATAGAGCAGCAGTGACGGCGTCTGGAGTGATGGCGCCTGGTCGCTGGCACTGTCGGCCAGCTGGATCAGACCCCAGTAGGCATCCATGCGTACGTTGCGGATCACCCGGGGATCCTCGGCCAGTCGCCGGGCACTGTGGGCCGCCAGGTTCGGGTCATCGGGCTGGCGATCCACGGTCAACTGGTAACCGGGGGCAATGAAGGCGGCGCTGGCAATGGCGGCATTCCAGCCGTAGCGCAGGCGGATGCCCTCGCGCACGGCAGGCCCGGCGAGCACGATGCCGGCGACTTTGTCAGGTGCTTGCAGCGCTGCCAGGATCGCCACAGCACCTCCCAGACTTTCCCCCACCAGGAACACCGGGCGCTGATAGCGTTCATAGAGTTGCTCGATCTGATAAACCGCTTCTGACACCAGTTGCTCTTCCCCGGCCCATTGCCCTTGCTGGGTGCGTTCGCCGAACCCGGCCTGGTCATAGCTGACCAGCAGGTGTCCGTTGTCGGCAAAGTAGGGGCCCATGGCGTCAAAGGCAGCGCCGAAGTCGCCGAAGCTGTGCAGCCCAAGGACCACCGCATCGGGATTGCCGGCGGGTTGCCAGTGGCGCAGGGTGTCGGTGAGGGCTGCGGGCGCAGCCGTGTCCTCCGCCCTCTTGTCGGAAACCAGGTTGCAGGCCGACAGCAGACCGTGAAGCATAATAAGAGTGACCAGACGGAGAATCATGCCATGAGCCTAGCAGTCAGCCCGCAACGGCGGGTGAATGCCGCCACGTTTACCCTGGTACTGGTGGCGGCCACCTGGCTGGTGGCGCGGTGTGAGGCGGATCAGACCAAGCCTGCCGCGCCGGACCCGGTGACCATGACGGTCACTGCCACGGCTTACAATTCCCTGCATGGCCAGGGGGCGGGAGCGGACCATGCCCTGGCCGCCTGGGGCGATCGCCTCACACCGGGGATGAAGTCCATTGCGGTGTCGCGGGATCTGATTCCCATGGGGCTTGGGCATAACGCGCAATTGCAGATCGAAGGCCTGCCCGGTACCTGGGTGGTGAAGGACAAGATGCACTGGCGCTGGAAAAAGAAGATCGATATCTATATGGGCGAGGATGTGCAGGCGGCGCGGAACTGGGGGCGGAGGAAGGTGAAGATTACATTTACGGCGACTCAATCAGAGCAATAGCCCTCTATGCCCACTTTGTAGGAGCGGGGCACAGAGAGCGCCGCTCCTACAGAGGTGGGAGGGTCAATCCCGGCTCAAAAAGCGCATCAACAACCGTGTCGATGCACTGGGCAGGGCCTTGTCGAGGAGCTTGATCAATTTAAAGGTGAGGCCCACCGGGTTGTGTACCGGCACGTTTTCATTGGCGGCCTGCCAGACCGTGTTGGCCACATCGTCGGCATCCAGGTTGACGCCCATGCGGTCAACCACCGGCGCCCGGACGCTGGCCTTTTCCACCATGGGGGTCTTCACGAACGGCGGCATGATATCGACGACGCGAATCCCCTGACGGTCCCATTCGATATTCAACGACTCGGTGAGCGAGCGCACCGCGAACTTGCTGGCGGAATAGGATGCCAGGTGTGGCACCCCGTACAGGGCCGAGGCGGAACTCATGTTGATCACCGCAGCGGCCTTGCTTTCCTGCAGGAAGGGGTGAGCGGCCAGGCTCATGTTGATCAGGCCGGTCACGTTGATGTCGATGATCTGCTTGTGCTGTTCTGCGGTGATGGATTCGAAGCGCCCCATGCGCAGGATGCCGGCACAGTTGAACAACACGTCGATGCCGCCGTCTTCGGCAAACTCCCGGCAGGCATGCTCACAGGCAATGCTGTCGGTCACATCCAGAGGTCGGTACCAGCTGTTGTCCAGCTCTCTCGCCAGCCGCGCCAGGGCGGTTTCATTGACGTCGGTCAGGCCCACCCGCCAGCCCTTCTCGTGGAAGCGCTTGGCGGTGGCCAGGCCGATGCCGCTGGCGGCGCCGGTGATCAGGATGCGTTTCATGCGGCGAGCTTCCAGTGTTGGTGGATAAAGCGGGCGCAAGTCATCAGTGCCTGATCCGCATCGGCCAATACGCCAGCGTGGAGTTGAAAATCATGCCAGCGCTGTGGGTGTACCTGCAGACGGGCCGGGGTGCCAGCGTCGTTCAGGGCGGCGCACAGGCGGTGGCTGTCGTTGAGCAGGATCTCGTCGCCGCCGGACTGGATCAGTACCGGGGGCAGGCCCGACAGGTCCCCATTGAGAGGGGAGCAGGCCGGGCGAGCCGGATCATCACCGCCATAGGCGCCAGCGCCACTGGCCAGCCAAGCGTGGCTGAGCATGATGTCCCGGTCAGTGTCGAACAGGTCGTTGAGGCTCAGGTCCACCCAGGGAGAAATCAGAATGGTGCTGCTGGGCAAGGCGATCTTTTCCGCCTTCAGTGCTTGCAGGGCGGCCAGGGCAAGACCGCCGCCAGCGGAGTCGCCGGCGATGACCAGGGTGGCCGGGTCCACGCCCTCTGCCAGCAGGGCTTTATAGACTGCCACGGCATCCTCAATGGCGGCGGGGCAGGCATGCTCCGGCGCCAGCCGGTAGTCCGGTACGACCACGCGGGCATTGGCGAATTTTGCCAGGTGGGAGGTAACCGACCGGTGGCTTTCCGGGCTGCCGGCCACATAGCCGCCGCCGTGCAGATAGAGCACGGTGCCCTGGGCATTCAGTGGCGCATAGTGACGGCAGGGGACGCCGCCCAGCGGGGCGTCATGGCTGGGCACATCCTGGGCGACCAGGGTGGTCTTGGCCATGATGTCCATCCAGCGGCGCTGGGCCTTCACGCTGAAGCGCGGGTTGGCCACCGGTTTGAAAAGCATGGCCAGGGACTGGCGCAGGACGCCGGCCAGCAATTGCTGGGTGCCGGACTGGGCCCGGCTGATTCGATCAACGAAGGAGGTCATAGTCACTCAGATCCAGGGTCCGTGTCTGGCGGCGGTAGTCGAAGGTAAAGCCGGGCCAGTTGTTGGTGTTCTTGCCACTTTCGGTCTTGTACCAGCTATGACAGCCCTTGTCCCAGACGGTATTGCTGATTTTGTCCTGCACCGTCTTGTTGAAGTCTTCCTGAACCCGGTCGCGGACTTCCAGTGCCTTGATGTCCTGTTCGTCCATCTCTGCCACACATTGCAGGATGTAGTGAATCTGGCTTTCCAGCATGTAGATGATGGAGTTGTGGCCCAGGTTGGTGTTGGGGCCATAGAGCATGAACAGGTTGGGGAAGCCGCGTACGGTGATACCCAGGTAGGCTTCGGCGCCATCTTTCCACACCGCGTTCAGGTCTGCCCCGTCACGGCCGGTGATGGTCATGGGGGTGAGGAAATCGGTGGCCTTGAAGCCGGTGCCGTAGATGATCACATCCACGTCGTGATGGGTGCCGGTGCTGTCGGTGAGGCCGCTCTGATCCACCGAGCTGATGCCGTGATTGATGACCTCCACATGGTCCTGTGCCAGGGCCGGGTAGTAATCGTTGGACATCAGAATGCGCTTGCAGCCCATGGGGTAATCCGGGGTCAATTTCTCGCGCAGTTCCGGATCGTTGATCTGTTGCTTCAGGTGACGACGGAACAGCCACTCGTACACCTTCATGGCCTTCTGGAAGGTGGTAAAGCCCAGGGCCCGTGATTCGTTGGTGGCATAGATGCGCAGGCGGTCCAGGGTCTGGGTAATGGGTGCCTTGCTCAGCACCTGGTGTTCCAGTTTGCTGTAGGCGCGATCCGGTTTGGCAATCACATGGGCGGCGGAGCGCTGGAACAGTTTTACCTTGCCGGCCACCTTGGCCACTTCCGGCACGAACTGGATGGCGCTGGCACCGGTGCCCACCACGGCCACGGTCTTGCCGGTCAGGTCTACGTCGTGGTCCCAGCGGGCACTGTGGAAATGGGCGCCGCCGAAATCCTCGATACCGGACAGCGGCGGGTAGGCGGGCTGGTTGAGCTGGCCGGTGGCGGTGATCAGCACCCGCGTGGTCAGGGTGTCGCCGTTGGTCAGGGTTACTTCCCAGATGCCGTCTTCGTCCCGGTAGCGAGCGTCGGCCACTTCCGTGTTGAAGCGGATATGCCGGTACAGGTCGTACTTGCGCGCACAGTATTGCTGGTAGGAAAAGATTTCCTGCTGCGGCGCGAAGCGGCGGCTCCACGGGTAATGGCGCTCGAAGGAAAAGGAATACAGGTGCGAAGGCACATCGCAGGCGGCGCCCGGGTAGGTGTTGTCACGCCAGCAGCCACCCACGTCGTGGCCTTTCTCAATCATCAAAATATTCTCTTCGCCCTGGGCTTTCAGGCGAATGGCCATACCGAGCCCGCCGAAGCCGGCACCGATAATCACCACGTTGTGGGTTACTTGCATGGTAAACATCCCAGTAATCTTTTATTGATGGTTACTCTAACGGGACGGATACGTCTTGTTTATGGCATTCTGGGACAGAAAATTGTGGGAAACGGACATTTCATGGATGTACGTCGAGCCATCACCAGTGTGCGCCTGCAAATGGCCTACGCCGCCGAACAGGGTCTGGACGCGGGGGCCTGTCTGGCAGGCAGCGATATTGACCCGGCAATGTTGCACCGACCGGAAGCGACCATCGAGCGGGCCCAGGAGCGCCGGGTGGTGGAGAACCTCTGTGCGCAGCTTGACGATCCGGTCAGACATGGCCTGGCCATGGGGCAGCGATATCACCTGAGCAGTTACGGGGTGTGGGGCTTTGCCCTGCTCAGCAGCCCTACCTTCCGGCAGGCGGTGGAGCTGGGGGTGCGCTATCTGGATCTGACCTTTGCCTTCCTGGATATCCGTCTTGAGGAAGAGCAGGGGGAGGCGGTGCTGATGCTGGACGACAGCGGGCTGCCGGAAACCATTCGCCCCTACCTGCTGGCTAGGGATGCCAGCGCGGTGATGATGGTTCAGGAAGAATTGTTCGCCAGCCGTATTCCGTTGTCCTCCCTGGTGCTGCGCCTGCCCGAGCAGGACCCGGCGCCGTTTACTGCTATCTTCGGGTTGGCGCCCCGTTTCGATCAGTCGCACAACCAGGCCCGGTTTGTCGCCGGTTTGCTGGATATGCCCTTGCCCCAGGCCAACCCGGTCACCGCCCGACTCTGCGAAGAGCAGTGCCAGCAATTACTCGTGCAGCGCTATCGACAAGGTGGGGTGGCGTTGCAGGTGCGCCGCCGCCTGCTCAGCCAGCCGGGCCGCTTTCCGGATATGGAGGCCATGGCCTCAGAGCTGGGTGTCACCAGTCGCACCCTGCGTCGGCAACTGCGCACGGAGGGCACCGGTTACCGGGAGCTGCTGGATGAAGTGCGCCGGATGCTGGCGGAGCAGTGGTTAATCCTGGGCGGGCTGGGCATGGAAGAGATCAGCGATCGGCTGGGATTTTCCGAGCTGTCCAACTTCAATCACGCTTTCCGCCGCTGGACCGGCCAGACCCCGGCCCGGTTTCGGCGCGAGCGTCAGGGTGGATGATTTTTACCACAGAGGGCACAGGTAACACCGCTGTTCTATCTCGGTGTTACCTGTGCCCTCTGTGGTACAACAATGCTTTTCAAAGAAGGGTCAAGGCATCGCCGGCAGGGTCATTTCGCCTTCCTTGTCGAAGGACAGGGGTAGCGGCACCCCGGCGACGCGGGCCTTGCCCACCAGTCGGTACTGCAGCGGCTTGTCCTGTTGCTGCTGGATTTTCTGCAACTGTTTGAGGCTGCCCAGCAGGCTGGTGGTGATGGTGGTGGTCACCTGGGCATCGCCCATGGCGGGCAGGGTGACGCTGTCGCCGGTGAGGCCGCGGGCGAACTTTTCGCCGTTGATGAAGATTTCGTAATCCAGGCTCTTCAGCGTCAGCTCCCGGTCATTGGGGTTGCGGGCACGCAACGTGAGTCCCCATTCCTGTTCAAACAGGCTGATACTGTTGAGGGCAATGCCGGATACGCTGACTTCCGGTGCCTCCAGCGACCCCAGTCGTTGACAGCCCGCCAGCATGATGGCGGCGGTGATCAGCCATAGCGAAAGTACTTGTTTCATTCCTGAACTCCTTGGCATTGGCTCTATTAGAGGCAAGCATAGCGGGAAAGTTGCATGAATGAAGGGGGAGATGATTCGTCGCGGGGATCAAGCGGGATAGGTGCATGCCGAACGGCCCGATCTCCCGCCACGCCACCGCGCCCCTGATGGGGCGCGCATGGCGCGGCATCCTGACCGGGCCGCCGGCATGGGTGCCAATACACATTGTGCATCAGCCCGTCGATAGTGGCTTGGGCGGGCAGGGTATGGCAAGCGACAAGTGTGGAAAATTTGTATCTGCTACCAGGGCAGCGGATCTCCCCGCCAGTTAATAAAACTGCCGCTCTGTTCCGGTATTGCCTGGTCCAGTTGCAGCGTCAATTGCTCTGCCACCCAGTCTGCAGAAAACAGCTTCTCTTCCGGGACCCGGGACTGGAAGGGCGCCGACAGAGGGGTGTCAGTGGTGCCTGGATGCAATGCCAACAGGGTGAGATGAGGGGCCCGGCGGTGGGCCTCCACGGCGAAGGTGCGCATCAGTTGGTTCAGCGCCGCCTTGCTGCTGCGATAGCTGTACCAGCCGCCCAGATGGTTGTCGGTAATGCTGCCCACCCGGGCGGAGATGACGGCGAAGGTGGCCGGCTGTCGGCGTAGCTGTGGCAGCAGACTCCGGGCCAGCAGCATCGGCGCCCAGGCGTTCAGGCGGAAACTGTATTCCAGGTTCTCTAGCGACAGATCTTCCAGCCGTTTTTCCGGTGACAGATTCCGGCTGGTGTCGTGTAGCACACCGGCACAATGAATCACTCTCGACAGGTGCTCGCTGAGCGTTTTGATTTCCTCGGCGAGCCCTGCAGGCCCCTGGGGATCGGTCAGATCCGCTGCCACCAGCGTCAGCGTGTCGTGCCGGGTGGCCAGTGCTGCCAATGGCGAGCTGCCAGGATCGCGGCTGCTGGCAATAACCTGGTCTCCGCGCGCCAGATGAAGGCGGGTGAGTGCCAGGCCGATGCCTGAGCTGGCACCGGTAATCAGTACCGGATAGGGAAGCGATGGGGATGTCATGGGCGAAGAATCGCCGTTGATCGGACAAGTTAACGTGAAGAGCGGATCAGGTGTGACGATCGCAACAGTCAAAGTCGCATGGCTATGGTAGATTGCCAAAAAACCATCGGGATTGGGGGAGCGCAATGCGCCAAGTAGTAGTGTTGCTGTTGATGCTGGTTGCCAGCCAGCTTCAGGGGGCCGAGCTGGATCAGGAGCTGGCGGACTTCAAGCGCGACGTACTGGAAGTCAATAAGCGTCTGCTACTGCTGGAGGAGGAGCTGCTGTTTCCTGCCGATACCCAGGTAGGCATCTATGTATCCCTGGATGTGGGGCATTACTTCCAGCCGGACAGCATTACCCTGGAGCTGGATGGCGAAGTACTGGCCAGCCACCTTTACACCGAGCGGGAAATTCGGGCCTTGAAGAACGGGGCGGTGCAGCGACTGGCGCTGGCCAACGTGAAAAACGGCGAGCACGAAATCACTGCCTTTGTGACCGGAATGGGGCCTGAAGATAGGGAAATTCGACGGGGTGTCACCGGGCAGTTTGAAAAGCGCCATGGCCGCCATTTCGTCCAGCTGCATATTGAGGATGACAAGGCCAAACAGCAGCCTCGTCTCCTGTTCCGTGACTGGCGCTGAGGCGAACATGCTGAAGTGGTGTGGCGTGGTGTTGTTGCTGATCAGCTCACTGGCCTGGGGGCGTTTGGACAAGCCGCATCAGGTGCAGGAGTTGGCCTATGGGGAAGTGGCGTATCTGTACCTACAGGGAGATTACTTCGCTGCCCTGACCCGGGCGCAGATGGCCCTGGAGCGGGGCGAGGTGGATGTGCACCGGGCGGACCTGGAAGTCCTGCTGGGCGCCATGTACAGCGCCTACGGTATGCCGGAAGATGCCGAGCGGGTGTTCAGTGCCTTGCTGGACCAGCAGGTCAGTGGTGAAGTGGCCCAGCGCGCCTGGATTCATCTTGCCGGACTTTATTACCGACAACAGAAATACCCCCGTGCGCTGGAAACCCTGGAGCAACAGGCCGGTCCGCCGCCTGAGGATCTGCAAGAGGTTTACCACAGCCTGAGGGCGCGGGTGCTGATGCGCCTGGGCCGCTATGAAGAAGCGGCGGAATCCCTGGATGCCTTTGCCGCCAATCATCCGCTCAATGCCTACCTGCGCTATAACCTGGCGATCAGCTGGATCAACGGCAAACACCCGGGTCTGGGCCAGGAATGGTTGTGGGAGCTGGCCAATATGCCGCCCGGCGCGCCAGAGGTGAACGCGATCAAGGACAAGGCCATGCTGGCGCTGGCAATTTACATGCTGCGCAGCGACCAGGAGGACCGTGCTCTAAAATTGTTGCGCGATGCCCGCCTGGAAGGGCCCTTTGCTGATGTCTCCCTGCTGCTTTACGCCCGCGCCCTGCTGATCGAGAACCAGCCGGGCAGGGCGTTGCCAGTGCTGCAGCAGCTGGACAGTAAATCGATCCAGCGTTCCACCGTGCAGGAAGCGCAGCTGGCGATCCCCTATCTGTACGAACAGATGGGCGATCAGCGTTCCGCTCGTCAGGCTTTTCAGACCGCGCTGGAGCGCTTCGACGGGCTGGAAGAGTACCTGCTGGAAGTGGAGGCGCGCATTGCCAATGGTGACTGGTTTGCGGAAATGGTCGGTGAGCCACGCTGGTCCACCGCCATGGACCCGGTGCCCCCGTTTTTACCAAAACGGGTGAAGAGTTTTCCGACTTTCTACGAATGGTTTGCCACCACGGAATTCCAGCATGGCTGGCACAACTACCATGAGCTGATGCGTCAACGGAATCTGCTGACCCAATGGCAGAATACCTTGCCCGCCATGCAGACCATGCTCGACGCCCATGAGCGCAAGCATCAGCAGGTCAGACCCCAGGCTCAGGCCCTGCTGCGGGAATTGTCACAGCAGGATTTCCAGGGTCGCCTTACCCGCCTGCAGGGTGATTATCGGGCCGCTGTATCGGATCAGGACCCGTTGCCTTTTGCCACTGACGATGAGCAGCGTCTTTGGCAGGCTCAGCAGGAGGCCGAGCGCAAAACCCGGAGTTGGGGCAAACGTAAACGGCCGGATATGACCGCCAAGCTGGATTTTTACAAGGGGGTTCTGTTGTGGGAAATGCAGCAGGATATCGTGCCACGCCAGTGGCAACGCCAGCAGGAACTGAATGACATCAGCGCCATGCTGGACCAGACCCGAAAATTGCGTAGCCGGGTAATGGTGGCGAGCAACCGGGTCCAGCGCCTGGATTTTTTCCGCCAGGAACTGCCCGCACTAGAGCAGGAGTTGGCCAGTTTACAGCAGCGCGGCGAGCGGCTGATGCGGCGTCAGCAATATTCTCTGCAGGCGTCCGCGTTTGAGCAGGTCACGGTGACCCGCAAGCGGTTGAAGCGTTTCAGTGCGGCAGCCCATGAAGGCCTGGCGGATCTGTATAACAAGGCGTTGCGCAATGGGCGTGAGCCGGCGGCGAGCAGTGACTCGGCGCCGCTTGTCGAGTAACAAGGGCCGCTGTTTTCTTTGCCTTGCAAGCCAGGCGCTAACCGCGACGTTGTGTTGAGAGCAACGATGTCGTGGGAGTCTTGTTCACAAGGTAACGGGGCTAATCGCAGGGCATGACCATGGATGGATACGGGTTGCTGTTACTGATTCCGGTGATGATGGTGCTGGCGGCACTGCCTAGTACCAGCGTTGCGCTGGTGGTGGTGCGTTCTGCCCGGCTGGGCGTAGCTCACGGTCTCTGGGTGGCCGCCGGTATCGTGGTGGCGGATTTGCTGTTCGCCGCGCTTGCCCTGTGGGGGATGACCGAGCTGGCCCAGCAACTGGGCGGGTTTTTCACACTGGTCCGCATTGCCGCGGGGGGCTGGCTGGTGTGGTTCGGCATCACGCTTATCCGCAGCCGTGGCACGGCCTTAAAGGCAGAGTCGATCAATGGTAGCAGCAAGACGGTCAGTTTCCTGGCCGGGCTGGCGGTGACCCTGGGCGATATCAAGGCCATTGTTTTCTACGCCAGCCTGTTTCCCCTGTTTGTGGATATGCACACGCCGGATGCAATGGATCTTGTCGCGGTGCTGCTGATTACCGTTTTCAGTGTGGGCGGCGTAAAGGTGGTGTATGCGTTGCTTGCGCAGCGGATTGCTCGCCATGGCAATCCCCGCTTGCAACAACCCCTGAACGCAATCGCCGGCTGCGCCATGATCGGCGCCGGCGCCTGGCTGGTAACTCGCCCATAGAAACGTAGGGTGGATTAGTCGAAGGCGTAATCCACCATCAAACCATACATGCAATCACAAGGATGTGATCATGCCCCAATATCGTCGTCTTCTCGAAGGCGGACAGACTTGGTTCTTTACCGTGAACTTGCAGCAGCGTCGCAGCACCCTGTTAATCGAGCTGGTGAACAATCTGCGTGATGTGGTTGGTCGCGTTCGCCGTAAATACCCTTTCATGATCAATGCTTGGGTGGTGTTGCCGGATCATATGCATTGTGTGTGGACGTTGCCTGATCTGGATGATGATTTCTCGTTACGCTGGCGCTTGATCAAAACGGGCTTTGGCAAGCAACTGCCGAGACAGGAAAGCATCAGGGAAAGCCGTTTGCGTCGGGGCGAAAGAGGTATCTGGCAACGCCGTTTCTGGGAGCACCAGATCAGAAACGAGCAGGACTATAGCAATCACGTGGAGTACTGCTACATCAATCCAGTCAAGCATGGCTATGTGTCAGCGGTAAAGGAGTGGCCGTACTCCAGTTTTCACCGGGATGTGAGGAAAGGGTTGTTTGCGGAAGATTGGGCCGGGCCGGTAAGGGATGTGGCGCTGGAGTGGGAATAGGTGTTTGAAGGTGGATTACGCCTCCCGGCTAATCCACCCTACGTTCCGTTCTTGTGTAGGGTGGATTAGCTGAAGGCGTAATCCACCTTCCCCGCAGGCATAGTTCACCGTTATTCCGGTGTCGTTAAATCGTCGGAATAAAAAACGTTACCGCCGCGGTCGATGATGATGGCGGAGGTATCCGCTAACCGGTTGATCAGCGCCAGACCTTTTTCTACGCCCAGCACGAAGACACTGGTGGAGAGTGCATCTGCATCCAGACTGTTGTTTGCCAGTACGGTGACGCTGGCCAGGCCATCGATGCTCTTGCCGGTTTGTGGTGACAGGATGTGATGGATACGACGACCTTCCTGGATGAAGTAGCGCTGGTAGTCGCCGGATGTGGACATGGCGATGTTGCTGATGGGTAAGCGCATGGCGACTTTTTTCTGGTCGCGGGGGTGTTGGATGCCCACTTCCCAGGGGCGGCCCCGGTGGTCACCGAGCACATAGCTGTCACCCCCGAGAGCTAGCCAGGCATGTTCAACGCCGGAGGCTTTCAGCAGTGCGATCCCCTGGTCGATGGCATAGCCTTTGGCGATCCCGCCAAGATCAATGCGGGTGCCTGATGTGCGAAATTGCACCTGGTTATCGGCGAGCAATTCAATCCGGTCGGCACCGATATGTCGGGCGGCTATTTTCAGTTCCTGATCATGGGGCGCCTTGCCCTCCCGGTAGTCGTAGAGGTGGCCGGCACTGGCAAAGGTGATGTCGAAGGCGCCGCCGGTGAGCTGATAGTAGTGCAGGGATTGTTCCAGCAACCGGTAAAACTCGGGGCTGATGGCTTGCGGTGCTTCGTGGCCTTGCCGGTTGAGTCGTGCCAGCTCGCTGTCGTCTATCCAGGGTGACAGTAACTGGTTAAGCCGCTCCATCTCCGTTTCCAGTTGCTGGAACAGAGGGGCGGCATCGTCCTCGGACCACAGGGAGATGCTGGCGCGGGTACCCATCACATCCCAGCTGTGTTGTTGCCAGTCGGCGTGTACGGGGAACGATAGCAGCAGTGGCAGGCAGACAAGCAGTGACAGAAGCGGACGGGGGCAATGCATCGGTGTATCCGGGACCAGTGTGTGGAAGTTGGAGCGTTGCTCGCAAAGCGAAGATTTAAGAAAGCACCGGGGCTGATTTGCCCCCTTCGCGTTGCAAGCAAAGCGCCAACGGTTGCCGTCAGGTAATGGTACCACTGACAATGGGCTCGAAGGCGGTGAGCCGGTCCATGGAGTCGCTGTTGCCCAGACTGTGATTGGGGAACTTCTCCGAGAACAAGCCTTGCTCACCATGAAGCGCCATGTAGTTCAGCCACACGGTTTCCGCCAGCAGGTTCACGTTGTTGGCGGCCGGGGTGCCAGCGGTTTCCACCGAGGCATCCGGGCGCATCCAGCCCAGCTGTTGATGTTGTTCCGCCGTGCCGCCCGTCGTATTGAGGGTGGGGCGGCCATTGGGGTCGTAGACCAGAAAGAAGGACGCTGCGGTCGAGGAATTATCGCCAGTCCATTCGCCCTTGCCGCGCCCCTCGGCAGAGTCATCGATGCGTCCGTTGCTGGCCACGGAGCCATCGCTGAACACATAAATCATCAGTGGCACTCCCTTGCGGCGAGCGTATTCGAGGCAGGCGCCCATGCAGCGGCCAGCACGGCGGTCACGAATTTCACCGGTTCCCCGTTCGCCGGTGTGATAGTCAAAGCCGCCCATGCTGATACAGCCGGCGCCCGCGTAGCCGTTGACCACCAGTTTCATCACCGAGGCCGTTTTTTCAAACTCCCGGTCGTTCAGTTCGGCGTCCGAGAAGATGCCGAGGATGTCCATGTCCTGGCGGATATCCAGGGTCGATGGATCGCCATAGCGGTCGGTGATGTCTGCGGCTTCCACATAACCGCAACGCAACAGGTTGCGCAGGTTGTCGCGGCGATTGGTGTCGGTAAGGCCGCTGTCGATACGATCAATGCGCTTGTGGCTGATGCGGGCGATGGACTCCATCACTGATACCGCATCCGCCTGATCAAGCAGGCCGACCAGTTTGCCGGTGTCTACCAGGCCGGTGACATCGGAGCGCCGGTCTACCTTGGTGGGGCGGGCTGAGGCAATGATGGACGCATCCGGGGACATGGAATTGCCGCCCGACATGGAGCTGCGAGAGCCAATCAATGACAGCAGTTCGCCGTCGGCGCCGGCATTGAAAATACCGTACATGGGATTGTGCGGATTGTTGGCGGTATCGTTTTCCGAGCGCGCCGGAATCACGCAACCATTGGTGTTGGCGGTGGCATTCGGGGCCTTGTCGAGAATCCCGAGCAGGAAGGGGGAATCACTGTGAAAGGCCAGTCCCAGATCCGTGTTGATGGTAGTTGGGTCATTATTGGGCGCCATGTTGCCGGGCAGGCCCAGTTTCGAGTAGCCAGCACTGCTGAGAAGATCCTGTTGTCCGCCCTGGCCACCCACCAGTACGTTGGAGCCGGCAATGTTGGCGCCACCGGCGAGATCAAAACAGATGAAGGGGATCTTGCCGGCCCCGGCGGCGGCGATGCCGCAGTCGGTTTTCATGCCTTCCAGATCACCGGACAATGCAGCCATGGCGTCGCGAGGATTACTGAACAAACCAAACATGCCGACGCTGCCGAACGCTGCGCCGGTGAGCAGTCCGCGCCCCAGCATGTCCCGGCGGCTGACCGGTTTACCGTGGCCCAGATTCAACAAGGGAGCATCCGGATGCAGGGGCGGGTTACGTTTTTTTAGAAAGTTACGTTTCATGATTCTGTCCCCAAACAGGCTCTATTGCATCAGCATGGTGGCACTGCCGAGCATGGCGGCACAGGCCGCCTTTGCCGCGGTGGCGGTGCGTTCCACGCAGTCACTGCTGCACTGTGTCAGATTGGTGTCGAACAGCAGGTTCTCCAGTTCCCCTTCCACATCCGCCCGCGCTGGCTGGTCGGCCTGACCATTGCCGACCATGCGTTCAAACAGCGGTGAAATGACCCAGTCCCGCCATTGTTGCTGGGTAATGGTGTCGGCACCCGCGTTGTAGTTCAGCCCTGCGAACAGGGGAGTGATGCTGCCATCATTGTTGCGCTCGGCTTCCACCAGGGCGTTGCAGTATTCAATGGATAGCTGCGCCACGCCTACCTGATGCGCGGTAAGGAAGGCTTCAATATTTTCCTCGCTGGGCAGCTGGGTGCGCAGGCGCTGATAGGTATCCGGTACCTCTCCATAACCCTCCGGCACCCCGGTGAGCACACTCATGGTGGCGTTGATTTCGGCAAAGTTGCGCAGCCCGGCCAGGGGTTGCTCACCGTATTCGTTGGGGGTCAGGGGCAAGGGCTGCGGCTCGGTATGCACATGGGTATGGCTGCCCAGGCGTTCGAAGGTCAGGAAGAATTCATCGTTATCCTGGCCTTGTTCCACCGGCAGCAAGGTGCCCAGGCGGGACAGGGTTTCTCCCTGTTCGCTGTAGCCGTCGCCGCCGATCTCTGTGTCCAGGGTGGCGAAGGCTTGTGCCACATCCGGTACCTGGCCATTGATGCCCAGGCGCAGGCCGGCCAGGGGCACTTCCTCGCTGACGATATCCTGCTCCAGGTTGATGAAGTAGGGCGCGGCGAACAGATAGCTGAAGTTATCGAAACGGGACACTTCGAACACCACATAGGCGCCGGGCTGATCGATCAGGTGACCGATGAAGAAGGGCAGAAAATAACGTTCGCCAACGCCGGCGTCGAAGTTGGTGCGAATCTGTTCTTCAGTGAGTGCCCGGTTGTGGATGGCGGCAAAACGGATCACCCCTTCCCAGGGGCGATCACTGGACGCTTCGTTGCCCAGCACCAGGGCAAAGGTATCGTCCCAGGTGTTGAGCAGGGCGGGGCTGACCCGGTCAGTGGCGCCGTTGCGGGCACCATTGATATAGATCTGGCGACCGTTTACCGGGTCGAAGGTCACCGCCACGTGCTGCAGGCTGGCCTGCAGCGGATCGTCAGCCGTTTCCAGCACCGGTTCGCCGTTGCCGTCAGTGGCTTCACCGATACGCTGGAACAACTGATAATTGCTGCCGCTTTGCGCCAGTGTCAGGTTGCGGGCATCCGGGCCGGCGGAGTAACTGATGATATGGGCATCATCCTGGCCGGTGCTGGCGGGCACCAGCCAGGCTTCCAGGGTCAGTTCGCCGGTGGTGCGTATCATGTCACTGAGCTTCTTGCTGGTGGCGGTGCTGCCCTGAGCCTTGCCGTTGTTGAGACGAATGCCCCAGCCGCCTTCCCAGGTGACGTCGCCGTTGAATTGCAGGTGAATGGCCGGGTCTACCCCGGAGCTGTCGAAAGCGGTGAGGCCTTCGCCGGTCTTGAATTCATAGCGGGCGATGATGTTGCTCTCGTAACGGCCGCCGCCGGCGGCCAGGGTGCCATCGTCCACATTGAGTGATTTGCTCAGCACCAGATCGTTGTCGGGGGCGGTAGGGACAATGGCGTTCGCCATGGCGCGAATGGCATTTTCCATGGCCAGGGCATCACTGTCGCAGTTATCGCTCCAGCAGTTGTGGCTGTCTTCGCCGAGACGCTCTACCAGACGGCTCAATGCCGGGCTGTTCAGGTCGATCTTGCTACGCACGGCCGTGTATGCCTCGTTCACATCATCTGCGGCCAGGTAGGGGCCCTGAGGGGTGTTGGCATCACTCTGGTGGCAGTCGCTGCAATGGTCGTCCAGCAACGGGTAGACATGGGTCTGGAACAGGCTCGGGTCCTGGGGGAAGTTCTTGCTGTTGCCCGGGTCCTTGATCGGCGGTTCTTCCAGTTCTGTGGTGCCGCCCCCCAGCCCCAGACTTTCGCCAGCCCAGGCGCTGATCCAGGTACTGATCTGATCGGCGCAGAATTGCGAATCCGATTCCCAGCAGTTATGTCCTCCAGCGACTTTCTGCACCATCTGCGAGGACGCAGGCTGGTTGAGGTCGATCAGCGGGTTGGCTGCTGCATAGGCCTGGTTGATATCGCCGGTCTGCAAGAAGTCCGGCTGCTGATCGCGGTGACAGGCGCCGCAGCGTTGCTCGCTGACCAGATTGTTCCAGAGATAGATCTTGAAGGCGGAGACGTCGGCATTGCGCGGTGCAGGGCCGTCATAGGTGACGTTGTTGTTGCCGCCACCATTGTTAACGTTCGGCGTGGTGTCGGAGCCGCTGCTGCTGCCGCCACAGCCGCTGATCAACGCGGCCAGGAGAGCACTGAAAAGTGGTAAGTATCGCATCGCCTCAGTCCCCCATGCAGTAGGTAGCCGCATCGGCAAACAGTGTCTTCATGCGGTAGTTATCGTTTTTGAACTGGTTCGTCATGCTCTCCAGTTGAGAGGTGTCGGCACTGTCTGCGGGTTTGCGCAGGCACACCGACTGAAAGACCTTTTCCGCCTGGCAGGTGGCGAACACGTCGCTGTGGGCCAGTTCCCGGCCCAGGCTGGCGGCGCCGCTGCCACTGCCGTTGAGATTCGGGTCCCAGCCCAGATTGGCATTGGGGCCTTTTCGCCAGTAGTTGTCCCAGTTGTCGTTCGGGGTGATGTAGCCCCAGGGGAAGTTGTTGCTGTTGATCAGGTATTTGCCCTGCACCCGGGTGCCGGTATCCGGGTCGGCGCTGGTGTTGTAGACCATGCGGCCACCGTCGCCTTCCTGGGGGCCTTCCCAGTCATAGTAGGCAAAGCCCTGGGCCAGCGGGTCCATGCCACTGTGACAGCTGACGCAGTTGTTGCGGAAAATACGGCTGTCGCCGCCGGGGCTGCGGCTGACATCCTGACGGATGCGGTCGGAGGGGCGAGTGGTGTCCTGCACCTGTTCCAGGTCACGGCAGAGATGGTTCATCAGGGTGAAGCGCAGCATGGCGCGGTTGGTGCCGGCATAGAAAAAGGCGTTGGCAGCGGCACGAGTGGTCAGCACCCCGGCAACGGCCTGGGACGGCGTGCCGTACTGGCTGGCCTGGCTGCTGGCGGAGAGCACATCCGCCAGATTGGCGTGCTGACTTTCCAGGTTGCGATAATGGGCATTGCTGTCCGCAGACGCCGCCGGGGTGACGTTGCCCACGTAAAGCAGGTCATCGTAGAGGATTCGCCGAAAGTCCAGATCGTCGCGAATGGCACCGATTACCGTGGCGGTGTAGTCATTCAATGGCGCGAACACATCCTGGGCCTCATTGGTCCACGGTGTGGCGAACTGCTTGAGAGTGACGTTATAGAACGCCGGGTGGTCCATGGCCAGTTCCGCTGCGTCACGGGGGCCGCTGGTAGGGTTGCCCTCGATCAGGTTGGCCATGGTAGTGAGTGTGGCGGCATCCGCCGGTACACCCGCCAGCCGATTGTGAATGCGTTGTGCCTGGTCGCGACTGTTGGCCATGCCTGTCACAGGCAAGCTCAGAGCCAGCGCCACCAGAAAGATCCCCCGATAGCCTTTCATGGCTGTATCCTTTTTCTTTGTTACGCTGTCGTCTGTCTGTCATTGATTGGCAGTACAGATCGACCGTTTAACAGATTTCCCGTTTCCCGCAGTCATTGTCCATGACATTCTGCATCAGGCTCTGTGAATTGGGGCCCAGAAAATCAACAACAGATTCGCGATACTGACACAAACCAGAAAAAAACGGACGAACGGTGAAAATAATGAGGGTACCTGTCCTGCTGGGCTTGCTTGTGGGGATAAGCGGCTGCGGTGGCATGGACGGGGGGGATCAGCAGAAAGACCCCACGGTAACCGATATCCCGGTGGCGTATGTGCAGCGTTCGCTGCCCAGGGATGACGACGGTGAGATTGTGGTTGAGTCCCTGGAAGAACCGGCAGCGTTCCAGGCCGGGGCCAGGCTGATGGTGCGCGACAGCGCTTCCTCCCGTGCTGTGGCGCGTGATGTCACCACGACAATTTTCGGTGCCGGCCACGACGTTCGCGATCTCACCATGAGCTACGACGGCAGTCGTCTGCTGTTTTCTGCGCGGGCCCCGGAGATTGTCGATGCGGACGAGGATGAGCAGCCCACCTGGAACCTGTGGGAATACGATTTTCAAACGGGCGTCGCGCGGCGGCTGATCAGCAGCGACCTGCGCGCAGAAGAAGGCCAGGATCGCTATCCGGCCTATTTGCCCGATGGCCGTATCGTGTTTGCCTCAACCCGCCAGCGCCAGGCACGGGCCAGGTTGCTGGATGAGGGAAAACCCCAGTTCACCCCGCTGGAAGAAGGCCGTGACACCTATGCCTTCGCCCTGCACGTGATGAGTGCGGACGGCGTGGAGATTGAGCAGATCACCTTCAATATGAGCCATGATGTGGCGCCCCTGGTGGGCCGCGATGGGCGGGTGATATTTCTGCGCTGGGACAACAAGGATAACGATAACCGCTTTGATCTGTACCGGGTTAACCCGGACGGAACGTCGCTAACCCCCCTCTATGGGGCCGACAGCCATGACGCCGGTAATAATCGCACTCGGGAATTTCTGCCTCTCTCGCTCATGGGCGATGGCCGTCTGCTCACCGCTGCCCGTCTGCGCGAGGCCGGAGCCGGGCAGTTGCAGCCGCTGGCCATCGATATTGGCAACTACGTGAATCGTGACGGCCCACTGTTTGGTCGGGTTGGTAGTCAGGCTGAACAGACGTTGCCGGGCCCCGCCAGCTCCCTGACTGATGCCGTGGCGGTGGAAGGGCGACTGGCGGATTTGGTGAGCATGGATGATGGCTCCGGTCGTTTTCTGATGGCCTGGTCTCCCTGTCGCCTGCTGGAGGGGCAAACCCTGCGGCCCTGCACCGCCGAGTATCTGAATCAGGGACTGCCGGAAGCTCCCCCTGCCTTCGGGCTGTGGATTCTGGACCCGGCCGAGGGCACCCAGCGGCCAGTGGTGGCCCCGCAGGATGATCTCTGGGTCACAGAGCTGGCAGTGGCAACGGCGCGAAGCCTGCCCTCGCAGGCCCTGGACAGTGAGCGTGACGATGCCCTCGCGGAAGACAATCTGGCACGGCTGGATATTCGCAGTGTCTACGACATGGATAGCCGGTTTGTCAGTTTCAATAACCCACAGCTGCCAGGTATTTCCACGCTTGAACAGTTTCGGGACCCCTCACTGGTTACCCCGCAGGAGCGGCAAGTGCGCTTCCTGCGTATCACCAAGGGTGTATTGATCCCCGACAACGATGTCCGGGATATTGCCGGGGCCCAGTTCGGGCGGGCGGCGAATTTCGGCATGCGCGAAATTGTCGGCTATGTGCCGGTAGAACCGGACGGCTCGGTGCGTGCGCAGGTGCCCGCTGACGCACCGCTGGGCCTGCAATTGGTCGATGCCACGGGCAAGGCGGTATACAGCCGTCACGGTGCCTGGATCAACCTGCGCCCGGGAGAAACCCTGCAGTGTCAGGGGTGCCACGCCAACAATTCGCCATTACCCCATGGCCGCAATGATGGCATGGCACCTTCGATCAATGCGGGCGCTCCCCTTACCGGGCAGCCTTTCCCAAACACCCGCACCGATGTGGTCGGATTTGCCGATGCCGGCGAAACCATGGCCCAGGCGCTCACCCGTCTCTATCCGGAGCGGGAAATCCCTGCCATTGATATGCGCGACTTTGATGCCTGGAGTGATCCGGCTCCGGCCGAAGACCTGTTGCTGGCCTATGCGGATCTGCAGACCCTGGCGCCCGCCCCGGTGCCCTGTCAGCAGCAATGGCAGGCGGAATGCCGAACCGTGATCCATTATCAGGACCATATCCAGCCGCTTTGGGATCTGCCACGCCAAGCCGATGTGGGCGGCAACCTGGAGGATGTTACCTGTTCTTCTTGCCACAATCGTCGGGATGCCATGAATGCGTTGCAGGTGCCGCCGGCACAGCTGGAACT
The DNA here is from genome assembly GCF_047495475.1 of Alcanivorax sp. IL2. Classification (NCBI taxonomy): domain Bacteria; kingdom Pseudomonadati; phylum Pseudomonadota; class Gammaproteobacteria; order Oceanospirillales; family Alcanivoracaceae; genus Alcanivorax; species Alcanivorax sp. IL2. The sequence continues at coordinate 1,312,411 of NZ_CP179932.1, forward strand.
CACCGGTGAGGCGTCTGCAGATCAGCCGTTACAGCCCACCAGCTACCGGGAACTGCTGTTCAATGACAACGAGCTGGTGCTGGAAGACGGCGCCCTGGTCGACCGGCTGGAGATCGTCACTGACGGTGATGGCAACGTGGTTTACCAAACTGATGAAGACGGCGAGCTGATTCTGGATAACATGGGTAACCCTGTTCCGGTGACGGAAACCGTGCCGGTCTCGTCGCCCATACGGGCTGGCCAGGCGCGCAATTCCGACGCATTCTTTGATACCTTTGCCCAGGGTGCTGTCCATGACAGCTGGCTGACGGTGGAAGAATTGCGGTTGCTGGCGGAATGGGCCGACCTGGGGGCGCAGCTCTATAACGACCCGTTCCGGGTGCCCGAAAACTGATAAAGCGCCAGTCCTGTGTAACCTGACTGGTGCCGTTGGAGCCTTGTTCACAAGGCGAATGGCGTAAATGGCTTGCCATGAAAACAAGTCCGGAATCGACATGCCGGGCTTATTTGATGTCCGATTGAAAGGGGAGACGCACCCGTTGCGCCTTGTAGTTGTGTTGTTATCCATGCTGGTGCTGTTACCGGTAAAAGCGGTTTCATCCGAACCGTCACCTCCCTTGCAAGTCAAGGTCGCGGAGCCCTACGTGGATATCCATACCGGGCCCGGTCGCGGTTACCCGGTTTTCCATGTGGTAGAGCGCCATGCGCCGCTGACATTGCTGTTCCAGCGCGCCGGCTGGATCAAGGTGGAAACCGCCCGGGGTCGCATTGGCTGGGTGCCTCGCAAGGCGCTGCTGTCCACCCTGGACGGCAGCGGTGAGACGCCGGAACTGCAGAATCTGGGTCACGAGGATTTTACCGGTGGGCACTGGCAGGCATCGGTGCTGGCGGGAGAGCTTGAAGGCGTCACCTCGCTGGCGGTGGGGCTTGGCTATCGGTTCACAGAAAACCTCACTGCCGAGGCCATGTTCACCCAGGCCAGTGGGAATTTTTCCAATACCAAGTTGATTGATTTCAATCTTCAGCATCAGCTGTTTCCGCGCTGGAGAATCTCTCCCTATACGATGCTGGGAACTGGCCGTGCCAGTATTGAACCGCGGGCGACATTGGTGCGCCCGGAAGATCGTGACGAGACGCTGGCTTTTGCCGGCGCCGGGTTGAAGGCCTACCTGGCTCGCGGTTTTGTATTACGGGGTGAATACCGAAGTTATGTGCTGTTCACCGAAGAAAACGACAACCGGAATCTGGAAGAATGGAAACTCGGTTTCTCCCTGCTTTTCTGATCCTGCCGCTATTGCTCCCGACGGCAGCAATGGCTGAAACGGCAGACGACACATCCGCTGTGCGCGACGCAGACCCGGAATCGGTTCTGGATCCGCAAATCGAGCGGCGTCGCATCAAGGAAGCGGATATCGATAGCGAAAACTTTGAGGCGGGGGTGTACGCAGGCATCCTCTCGATTGAAGATTTTGGTGCCGAGCCGGTGGTGGGCGTGCGGCTGGATTATCATTTGTCCGAGGATGTGTTCTTCGAGGCAGTGCTGGGGCGCGCCGAGGCTGGGGAAACCAGTTTCGAAACCCTTAATGCGGGGGTGCGTCTGCTGAATGATGATGAACGTGAGTTCACTTATTACCAGGCGTCGGTGGGGTACAACCTGCTGCCCGGCGAGGCCTTTCTATCTGGCGGGCGAACGTTCAATAACGCCCTTTATCTGCTTGGCGGAGCCGGGATTACCGATTTCGCCGGTGACGAGCATTTCACCCTGGGTGTCGGTGTGGGGTACCGCCTGCTGGTCAATGATCTGATCGCCGTGCGGGTGGATATGAAAGACCATATCTTCAATCTGGATGTGCTTGGCGAGGACAAGACCACGCATAATCTGGAGCTGACCGCTGGTGTCAGTCTGTTTTTCTGAAAATAAGAAATGGGGGAGCAACAATGAAAAAGACACTGACAATGATGATAGGCGCGTTGGCGCTGATTTTTGCCAGCAATGCGCTTGCCACAGAGGGGGCGCCAGCACCGGACTTTACGCTCAAGACTCTGGATGGCAGCAACCTGAAGCTCAGCGAACAGCGGGGCACGGTGATCCTGCTGAATTTCTGGGCCTCCTGGTGCGGACCCTGCCGTACTGAAATGCCGTTGCTGGACGATCTTTATCAGGAGTATCGCGACTACGGCTTCACCGTGCTGGGCGTCAACCTGGATGAGAATCGCGACCAGGCGGATCGCCTTTTGGACAAGATTCCAGTGACCTTCCCGGTGCTGTTTGATCCGCAGAACAGTACCAGTGAAACCTATGGCGTGGATGCCATGCCCACCACCGTACTGATTGACCGCAATGGCGTGGTCCGTCATCACCACCGTGGTTACAAGGACGGCTACATGGATAAATACGAAGACCAGGTGAAGGCGCTGGTGCTGGAATGAATAGAGCGGCAATGATGCGTCTCTGCGGTCTTGTTCTATTGCTGGCGTTTACCGCCAGCGGCTGCGCAGTGAAACCTTGGCTAAAGCCCTATGAGCGTGCCCGCCTGGCGGATCCGGTGATGAATGTGTCCGCACACCCAGTGGCGGAAAGCTACATGGGCCATGTGCATCAGGCGAGGGAAAGCATGCGTGGGGCGGAAGGCAGCGCCGGTGGAGGCTGCGGATGCAACTGATGCGTGCGCTGCTGGCGGCCGTGCTGGTCTGTTCAAGCGCGTTGCTGCAGGCCTCGGTATTGCCAGAGGATCGGCTTGATGTGCTGTATCACCAGTACGAAGGTGGCGGCATGAAAATCAATGGTCCGTCCGTGCTGGTAAGAAAGTCCGTGGCCGACAAGGTGGCGGTGCATGCCAATTATTATGTGGATGAAGTCTCCGCGGCGTCCATTGATGTGCTGGTCAGTGCCAGTCCCTACTCGGAAGAGCGCACCGAGAAAAGTGTTGGCGTGGATTATCTGCATGGCAAGGCCATCTATTCGTTGAGTTACGCCAACAGCGAAGAAAATGATTTCGAGGCGAACTCGGTGCACTTTGACATGAGCCAGGATTTCTTTGGCGACCTGACAACTCTGAGCTTTGGCTATTCGAAAGGCTGGGATGAAGTGTTTCGTAGTGACGATAACACCTTCGCCGAAGAAGCCGATCGGCAGCATTTTCGGATCAATGTATCGCAGATTCTTACCCGCAATCTGAGGGCCAGTCTGGGCCATGAGCTGATCACCGATGAAGGCTATCTGAACAACCCCTATCGTTCCGTGCGGTATCTGACATCGGGTGGCAATTACAGTTTTGAGCCAGAGCGCTATCCAGAAACCCGCACCAGTGAAGCTACCTCACTACGGCTGTCCTACTACTTGCCCTGGCGAGCCGGTCTGCATGGCGAGTACCGGTTGTATAACGACTCCTGGGGCATTGATGCCAATAGCTGGCAATTGAAGCTGATACAGCCGCTGGGAGGAAAGTGGACTCTTGAGGGGCGTTATCGGGCCTACCAGCAAGGCCAGGCGGATTTTTATGCCGATCTGTTTCCATTCCAGAATGCCCAGAATTTTCTTGCCAGAGACAAGGAGCTCAGCGAATTCAGCTCTACCGTGGTGGGGGTAGGGATTGGTTTCGAATTCAGCAAATCGAACTGGGATACCTTCGACCGGGCAGGGCTAAATCTGTGGGTGGATCGCTTCAGCTTTGACTACGAGAACTTCCGCGATATCCGCGTCGCTACCACACCGGGCACCGAACCGCTGTACAGCTTTGATGCCACGGTAACCCGGCTGCTGTTTACGTTGTGGTATTAGCTACGAGCTACGCTGGTTGGATAGGGAAAGGATGGAAAGTTCCTCGGACCTCGGTATTTCTACGAAGCCGCGGTAGGAGCCCATGCTTGCATGGCGAACCGCGCTTGCGCGGAAATCGGCCGGAGGGAGATCAGGAGTCTCAGAGCTCGACAGGTTTCAGAAAAGAATGGCGGCTAGGTTGATCTCTGCCGCCTCGCTACGCTCGGTTCGCCATGCAAGCATGGCTCCTATAGCGAAGCCCGGTTCTTTCGCCTGAATCGCGCCGCGAGCGGCGCTCCTGCAAAATTTTTCCGGCGTTGTCTCTTACAACGAATCCGTCAGCAAAATCCCGAAGCTGAAACGGTTTTCGTAATCGTCGTAGTTGATCAATGAATCCCCGTAACCACTGAATACCTGTACCAATCCTTTAAAGCGTTTGCTGAGCGGGAAAGAATAGTTGATGCGGCCGGCGCCCTTGTTGTCGGAGCGCAGGTTGTTGCGCACCATCAGCTCGAGCACGTGGTTGCGGAACGGGTAGGCCACTTCCAGCTCGAAATTGCCCATGAACTTTTCTATGTCCGGATTATCATCACCGGAGGTATCCAGAGGGTCGTCTTTCTCTTCTTCGGGAATCCGGTACCAGGGTTTCACGGACCAGTAATAGTCGCCGGTCTTGAAGACGTAATTCATGAATACCCGGTTCCAGCTTCGCGATACCGGTACATCGCGCCCATTGGACTGGTGGTTGAAGCCGGCCACCAACAGCTCGGAATCCAGCGGGCCGATCTGCCAGTCGACAGGCTTGGAAATGAAGATTTCCGGCTCGTAATTGGTTTCCCGAAACGGCGCGGAGATTTCGCTGTTATAGGCCTGCCAGAAGAAGGTGCCGGTGAACGCCATCCACAAGGTTACATCGTCGACGATGTTTTCCTTCAGGGGCGCCTTCAGGGATAGCTGGAACTTCACCTCGTTGGGCTGCAGGTCCCGATCATCCTTGTCGGGGTCATTCCACTGCCGGTTGGACCAGTAGCTGTACGGCAGCAGGTAATTGCGGCGATGCGGGGTAATCACAAAGGGATTGCCGCGGGTGGTGTTTTCCAGCGCCAGGCGAGCGCGCAAGGCATCCTCATTGGTGCGCTCCCCGGGTAGCTCCTCGCCGTTCTGGCACCAGCCGCGCAGCTCTTTCAGGGTGACCTGCTCATTGGCGGTCTGCGCACTTCGCAACAGGCAGTCGTTCTGCTGTTGGGCCTTGCTCATGCTCCCCACCGACTCATCGGGCACCGGGGCGCTATCACCCTCGGAGGCCCGGGCTTCTTCTTTCTCTCGTTCGGATGCTGGCGGGGTTTCTTCGGCGTGGAGGGTGGCGGCACAGAGAGAGGCACTTATCAGTGTCAGGGCCAGCACCAGGGACTTGTACATGCAGTGATCCTTTTACGTTGCCGATGTTTCCGTCTGGCACGGCCAGCATCCAGTTACAGGTTGCTGACTTCCTCATTGCTCATTGAGCGAGCCTGATCCTCCAGCATGACAGGAATGCCATCACGGACCGGATAGGCCAGACCACTGGCCTTGCACTTGAGTTCGCAGGCCTTGTCGTCATAGATCAGTGGTGCTTTGCTGACCGGGCAAACCAGGATGTCGAGCAGGTTGGTATCAATCATTGGCGGGTTCCTAAGCAGTCATTCAGCCGTCTTTGGCGAGTATACCCAATGTCCACGGCAGGGGAGAGGATACCACCGCAACTCCGAGCTGTTTTTACGAAAAACCTGTTAAAACAGTTAACTAGAGAGGCAAACGGTAGTTTCAAACGCTTGTTTGACTCGCGGGTCACAAATAGGGGTAGAGCGGTGCAGGAGCCCTGACCTAAGATTAGCGTCCCAAATTATGGCGGGCCCATGGCCCGCCTCATTGTCACCGTTTCTTTAGGGAGATTTGAGATGCCGGATTACAAGGCTCCCCTGCGCGATATGCGCTTTGTACTGAATGAAGTCCTGGACATGGACGGCCACTACCAGGGGCTGGGTCTGGAAGAGATCAACAGCGAACTGCTGAATGCCTTCCTGGAAGAAGGCGCCAAGTTCTCCGAAAACGAGCTGGCTCCCCTGAACCGTTCCGGTGATGAGGAAGGCTGTGGTTTCGACAACGGTGTGGTAACCACGCCGAAAGGTTTCAAGGAAGCCTACGCCAAGTATGTGGAAGGCGGCTGGCCGGCCATGGGCGGCGACCCGGAATTCGGCGGTCAGGGCCTGCCCGGCTCCGCTGGCATCGCTATCTCTGAAATGACCGGTACCGCCAACTGGTCCTGGAGCATGTACCCGGGCCTGTCCCACGGTGCGGTGGCGACCATTGAAGAGCACGGTACCGACGAGCAGAAAAATGGCTACCTGCCAAAGCTGACCAGCGGTGAGTGGACCGGCACCATGTGCCTGACCGAACCTCACTGTGGTTCTGACCTGGGTATTCTGAAATCCAAGGCCGAGCCTAACGCGGACGGTTCCTACAGCATCACCGGCACCAAGATCTTCATCTCTGCTGGTGAGCATGACATGGCCGAGAACATCGTCCATATCGTACTGGCTCGCCTGCCAGATGCGCCCAAGGGCACCAAGGGTATTTCCCTGTTCATCGTTCCCAAGTTTCTCACCGACGGCAACGGCGCTGTGGGTGAGCGCAATGCGGTGACCTGTGGTTCCATCGAACACAAGATGGGCATCAAGGCATCGGCCACCTGCGTAATGAACTTCGACGGCGCTACCGGTTACCTGATCGGCCCGGAAAACAAAGGCCTGAACTGCATGTTCACCTTTATGAACTTTGCCCGTCTGGGTACCGCCATTCAGGGCGTTGCCCATGCCGAGCTGGGTTTCCAGGGTGGCCTGACCTACGCCAAGGACCGTCTGGCCATGCGCAGCCTGTCCGGCCCGAAAAACCCGGAAGGCCCCGCCGACCCGATCATCGTTCACCCGGACGTGCGTCGCATGCTGCTGACCTCCAAGGCGTTCGCCGAGGGTGGTCGCGCACTGGTGTACCTGTGTGCCCAGCTGGGTGACAAGGTGAAGCTGGAGAAAGACGAGGCTGCTCGCAAGGAAGCCGACGATCTGATGGCCCTGCTGACGCCGATCGCCAAGGCGTTCGTCACCGAAGCCGGTCTGGAAGCGGCCAACCACGGTGTGCAGATCTACGGTGGCCACGGCTTTATCCGTGAATGGGGCATGGAACAGAACGTGCGTGATGCGCGTATCTCCACCCTGTACGAGGGCACCACCGGTATTCAGGCGCTGGACCTGCTGGGTCGTAAAGTCATGATGACCCAGGGGCAGGCCCTGCGTAACTTCACCAAGGTCGTACACAAGTTCGGCGAAACCAACGCGGACAATGCCGACCTGAAGGAACTGCTGGAGCCGCTGGCTGCTTACAACAAGGAATGGGGTGAGCTGACCCAGGCCATCGGCATGCAGGCCATGCAGAATCCGGATTATGTGGGTGCCGCTTCCGTGGATTACCTGATGTACTCCGGCTACGTGACCCTGGCCTACCTGTGGGCCCGCATGGCAGCTGTGGCACACGCTGCGCTGGAATCCGGTGCCGGTGATGAGGACTTCTACAAGGCCAAGATCAGCACGGCCAAGTTCTACTTCAAGCGCATCCTGCCGCGTGCGGCCGGTCACAAGGGCGCCATTGAAGGTGGCCTGGACTGCCTGATGGAACTGGACGCAGAACACTTCGCGTTCTGATCCGGCGTCAGTGTCAGAAAAAAGCCCGCCCTTGTACGGCGGGCTTTTTTTTGCCTGAAAACCGCGCAGCTACGTAAATGTTGGTTTTTCGTTATAGTGTCGACACAAAAAAGACGTAACAGGGATGAGGGGGGTTATATCCATGAAGAAGGTTATTGCACTGATTGTGGTGCTGGTTGTGGCGTGGCTGGGGGCTACGTTTTATGTGGGCATGCGCGCCGAGACGCTGGTTCGCGAAGAAGTGGCCGGTCTGGAAGTGCTTCCGGGTCAGAGCGATATTGTTTTTGACGTGCTTCGTTATGATCGCGGGCTGTTCCGTTCCGAGGCGGTGACCTGCCTGATCGCTCAGGGCGAGCTGGCATCCAATCCGAACCTGGCGATGTTGTCCGGGCAAATCTGCTCCCTGAGCACCATTCACCACGGGCCTTTCGCCTGGACCGATGATGGCTTGTTTGTGGGTATTGCCGCCAGTGAGGAAGTGCTGGATCTGCGTGAGCTGCCCCCGGAAATGGCGGCCATGGTGAATGAAATCTTCCAGGGCAAGCCGCCGGTGACCGGTTACAGTCGCTATGGCTTTGATGGTGGGCTGACCATGAAGGTGGCGGTGTCGCCAGTGAATCTGGAGGCCCCCATGGGCAAGGTGGTGCTCGAGGAGTTGCAGCTGGACGTGTTGCGTCCGACCGCTGACACCTACCCGGTCAACACCTACCTGTCCCTGCGGGGGCTGGATGTGTCCTCCCCGAAAATGGGTTTCGCGGTGGACTCACTCACGGGTTCCGTGGATATCGTTGCCATGTTGGGCGGTGAATTGCCGCTGGCAGATATCAACCTTGCCGGCAAGGAGTTGCGCTGGTCTCAGGGGGAGCAGCCGATGCTGGCGTTTGACCTGACCCTGCAGGGCAACAGCAAGGACCACGGTGATACGCTTAGCGGCGACAGCCGCTTATGGCTGGAGAATATCAGCGGGCCAATGGTGCCGCTGCCCATGGACAGCGCTTACCTGGGCATGGACTACGCCGGTCTGGACCGGCAGGCACTGGTCAAGGTGCACGCCCTTAACCGGGAAATGGATGAAATCCAGACCCGGGCACTGATGGGCGCCCTGTCCGGCAATGGCGAGCAGGATATGGAACAGCAGATGGCCCGTATCCAGACCCTGCTGGCAGAAATGACCCAGGTGGCTGCGGAGCAACTGCTGCACCCTGGTGACAGTAAGTTGTCACTGCAAATGCTGGTGGACCACCAGGGCGAGCGACAGCTCACCGTCGACAGCAAAGCCCGTTACCTGGGGCTGGATGGCAACAACCTGCCGGCCGACGAGCTAATGGCGCTCAATGAAGCGCAGATCCAGCAAATGCTGGATGTGCAAGTGCGCGTGGACATGCACGAGTCACTGGTGCCGGCGCCCTACGTCGCCCGGCTGACAGCCTTGGCCGAGCAGGGCGTGGTAGAAAGGCAGGGCGAGCGCTGGAGCAGTGTGCTCAGCGCCAATGGCGGCGCCCTGAGCCTTAATGGTCAGCCGGTGAGCCCAGAAGAGCTGCAGGAGCGCATGAAAGCGATTTCCGGGCCAGCTGCCGCTCCGCAGGCGGCTGAAGGCGAGGCAGCCCTGGACGATCCGCTGGCCTATCACGTCGACTGATCCGCAAAACCCGCCGTCCGGCGGGTTTTTTTATTCCCCGAAAATGGGGCATGCTGTAATGACTCTCTGGCGGGGCAATTGCCTGTTCTAAGGAGGGGAGACATGGAGACAGTCAGGGTGCTGTGCTGGCGCTCAACGGCAATCCTGTTCGTTCTGCTGGGCATGATCGGTGTGGTGGTCCCGGGTATGCCGACAGTGGTCTTTCTGTTGCTGGCCGCCTGGGCTGGCAGCCATGGCTGGCCGCGGCTTGAGCACTGGTTGTTGCACCATCCCCGCCATGGCAGCCACATCCGTCAGTGGCGCGAACAGCGTGCCATTCCCCGCCGTGCCAAGTGCGCCGCCTCCACCATGATGTTGATCAGCATTGCCTTGATCAGCCTGTCTGCCGCCCCGAATTACGTGAAAATCGGTGTGCCGCTGTTTCTTTGCGGGGTATTGCTGTGGATGTGGCGCCGACCGGAGCCGCTTGAATAGGCCGGCGGATTTATTCGAATACGGCGAAAATGAAGCAAAATGTGCGCAAACTGCCCTTAATGTTCCCAATTTCATCCACAATACGTGATTCTTGCGTCAACGGTGGGGGCCATGAACGGCGGGTCACAAATAACCCTGTTACCTGACGCTTTGCCTGCCTAAAATTTGCGCCCTGCCAACTTTCGGGAGATGTGCAAATGGCGACCTATAAAGCGCCCCTCGAGGACATGCGTTTTGTTCTCAACGATGTGTTCAAAGCGGATCAGCTGTGGGCCTCCATGCCTGCCACCGCCGAGGTAACTCGCGACCTGTCCGACGCCATTCTGGAAGAAGCGGGCAAGATGACCGAAGGCTTGCTGTTCCCGCTGAACCGTAACGGTGACGAGCAGGGCTGCACCTGGAACGACGGTGAAGTGACCACCCCGGACGGCTTCAAAGATGCCTTCAAGACCTTTGCGGAAAACGGCTGGAGCGCGTTTTCCGGAAACCCGGAATTTGGTGGTCAGGGCATGCCCAAGTCCCTGGCGGTGCTGTTCGAGGAAATGATGCACAGCGCCTGCTCCTCCTTCGCCCTGTATCCTGCACTCACCAGCGGCGCCTGCCTGGCCATTGATGCCCATGCCAGCCAGGAACTGAAAGAGCAGTATCTGCCCAAGCTCTACAGTGGTGAGTGGAGCGGCACCATGTGCCTGACCGAGCCTCACTCCGGTACCGATCTGGGTATTCTGCGCACCAAGGCCGAGCCCAACGACGACGGTTCCTTCAACATCACCGGCACCAAGATCTTCATCACCGGTGGTGAGCACGACATGACCAGCAACCATATCCACCTGGTGCTGGCGAAACTGCCGGATGCGCCCGCTGGCTCCAAGGGCATTTCCCTGTTCCTGGTACCCAAATTCCTGCCCGACGCGGACAACAACGCGGGTGAGGGCAACGGGGCCACCTGTGGCTCCATCGAACACAAGATGGGCATCAAGGGCTCTGCCACCTGTGTAATGAACTTCGACGACGCCAAGGGCTGGATCATCGGCGAGCCGAATCAGGGGCTGGCCTGCATGTTCACCATGATGAACTATGAGCGCCTGTCCATTGGCCTGCAGGGCCTGGGCCTGGGTGAAGTGAGCTACCAGAGCGCGGTGGACTATGCCCGCGAACGTCTGCAGGGCCGCAGTGCCACTGGCGCGAAAAACCCCAATGGTCCGGCGGACCCGATCATCGTTCACGGCGACGTGCGTCGCATGCTGATGAACATGCGCGCCATCAATGAAGGCGGCCGCGCCCTGGCCGCCTATGTCGGGATGCAACTGGATACCGCCAAGTTCAGCGAAGACGCGGACGCCAAGAAAAAGGCGGAAGATCGGGTGGCCCTGCTGACGCCGGTGGCCAAGGCCTTCTTTACCGACCGGGGGCTGGACACCACTATCACCGGGCAGCAGGTCTTCGGTGGCCACGGTTATATCCGTGAGTGGGGCATGGAGCAGTTCGTGCGCGACTGCCGCATTTCCCAGATCTACGAAGGCACCAACGGCATCCAGGCTCTGGACCTGGCGGGCCGTAAAGTGGCGCGTAATGGCGGCAAGTCTGTTGAGGCGTTCCTGGCGGATGCCCAGGCCTGGGCCGAGGAAAACAGCGCTAACGGCCAGCTGGCTACCATCAGCAGTGAGCTGCAGGCGGCGCTGACCCTGCTCAAGGACGCCACCGACGAACTGCTGTCCCAAGCGGCCAGCAATCCGGACGCCATCAGTGCTGCCGCGGTGGAGTATCTGGACCTGTTCGGCTATGTGCTCTATGCCTGGTTGTGGGCGCAGATGCTGGCAGCCACCGATGGTCGTGACGACGATTTCGCCAAGGCCAAGCGCGTCACCTGCCAGTACTACTTCCAGCGCGTCCTGCCCAAGGCCCATGCCTTGTTTGCCCAGATCAAGAGTGGGGCGGATACCATGATGGGTCTGGACGGCGAGTTGTTCTGAGTTAAAAGTTGAAAGTTCAAAGTTAAAACGCGGGAGAGGTTATCCCGTACTGAAAACCAAGAGGCCGCGCCCAATGAAGGGGCGCGGCCTCTTGCGTTTAATGAGCCAGGTAAATTTTTCCGCTTTTAAACTTTTAACTTTCGCCTGCTTCTACGGAAACTGCATATTCAACGGCGAACTGCCTTGCAGAGATTCCGCGCGATCCGGTTCATCGATGAAAGGGTTGCGGTTGCCCTGTATCTGCTCGATCACGTTATTGCGGCGACGTTCCTCGTCGTCCACCGGGTCATCCCGGTGCCAGCGCTGGTACATCTCCAGCGTGCCCAGCAGGGGGATGTCATACCTGTCGTACAAGTACAGCATGGCCCTGGCCACATCACCCTTGGCGGACGTTGGTGGTTCGAACACCTGAAAGGCTTGCTTGTAACCACACTCGGGATCCGTGGCTGTGGTGGCAGGCAGATCGCCCAGGAGGGTCCGGCGCCGGTCAAGTTCAGCGTGTCGCGTTACCGGGAACAGGCTGTGGCGGTCCCGTGAGACCTCGACAAACTGGCGATTGCTCTGGCATAGCCGACTGGTTCGGCAACCAAAATGTTGGGCAAGCCGGCGCTCGTCATAGATATGTTCTAGAGAAACCCGATCATCGGCCTGGAAAGCTTCCTGGCAATACAGCGTTTTGCCGCCGTTGGCGTACACCTGCTTAAGAAACGTCTTATCAGGCGTGTCGCCATAGCTGGTAGCTATAGGCAAGAAAAATGCCAGCAGCACCAGTGAAAACTTATTCATATTGTGAGCCCCGTCACATGTCTGCTCTTGCCATCTTAGCCCCCAAAGCCAGAGTGACAGCTAACCATAATGTATACCGGGGTGATGAAAGGTGCCAATGGCTGGACTAACGGTTGTCTAACAAAAAAGTCACACAGTCATGAATATGTGCGCTGATCGCACTTTTTGAGGGTAGTTGCTCCGGTGCCAGCAGGGCGCACAGTTGGAACTCGGCCTTCACCATGCCCAGGAACTGGCGGGCGGTATGCGGGGTAGGTAGCTTGGCTGGCAGTTCTCCCTCTCGCTGCAGATGTTTCAAATACTGTTCCAGCTCGCTGAGTAGCAATTCCGGCCCGGCCAGGTAGACCGTGCGCCCCAGATCCGGAAAGGCCGGGGCGTGGCTGATCAGTAGACGGTACAGCTCCAGATTGAGCGGCTCCAGGAGGGCGAACACAAAGTTCTTTGCCAGCATCGTCAGCCCGTCACGGGCAGACATGCCAATCACATCAATAGAGCGTACTTCTTCCACCAGCTTGTCGGCGTGAAAACGAATGACCGCGCTGAACAGTCCCTGCTTGTCACCAAAATAGTCATAGAGGCTGCGCCGGGAGCCGCCAGCCTGGCTGATGATCATGTCCAGTGTGGTGCCTTCATAGCCGTGCTGAAGGAAGGTGTTCGTGGCAGCTTCAAGGATGGCCTGCTGGCGTTTCTGGCCACGCTGACTGATGGGCTGACTCATGATTGCGGGCCTGTTGACGTTTTACAAAGGGTACTGAACAGGACACTTCTCGGCAATTTGTGCCTTGTCGCTTTGCAGAACCCTGCAAAAGCCACCTTTTGAAGTCGGTATGGCACGGTGAGAGAGGGTTCAGGAAGAATATAAAAATATATAAAGCTCGGCGTTTTATGCAGAGAACCTTGTTCGTAATGAGTCCAGCGTCCTCTGGTTACGAAATGGCTTACAACGAAAGTCGTATATTAACATTCCCTATTCCTCAAGAAATTCAATCGCTTATCGTATTTTTTATGCTTTAACTCATTTGGGGTATGGAGTATTTGATTGATTTATAAAGAAAAAAAACAGGGGAGGAACGGTATTCATTTTCTCTAGCAGAAACAGGTTACAGAAAGATTAATCCCTCAAACAGCAAATATATATATTTGCCCGTTGTGCAAGCGCCAAATGATGTATGTCCGCATTGTTTATGTGACCAGCTTTGCAAGGCTGACATATTTTACAGGCGGCTAACTAAAGGAAAGTTTGATGTCTGGAGGACAAGTCATGAAACAGCTGTTTATGCAATTCATCAAAGAAGAAGACGGGGCCACCATGGTGGAATACGCAATCCTGGTCGCTCTGATTTCCGTGGTCGCTATTGCAACGATTGTTCTTATCGGTCAGGAGGTGAACACATCCTTCGAAACCGTTAACACAGAACTGACCGCTGCAAACGCTGAATAACTGATATAGCTGATCCAGAAACTCTGCCCGCCGCAAGGCGGGCAGAGGAGGTGATCCGGAAATGGTGACTCTTGTTCTGACCTTATCTCTATTGATGCCGGCGGTGTATTACGACATCACCGAAAGGCGAATCCCCAATCGTCTTATCGCGATTTTTATTCTTGTTATTCCTGCTGTTCTATTTCTCGTACAAGGTGCTTCCGTGTTGCCCTCGCACTTTGCTGCCGCAGGAATTGTTTTTCTCTCGGTTTTTGTTTTCTGGTTATTGGGCTGGCTGGGGGCTGGTGATGTGAAGTTGCTGGCGCTTGTTGCTCTGATAGCCGGGCTCTCCCTGGTTCCTGAATTATTACTGAATACAGCGCTGTGCGGCCTTGTCCTGGCGGTACTGGCGATAGTTGCGAAAGGCGCGTTTCGACAAACAGGAAAAAGATTGTTTGCAGTGGTACGAGGTGCCCCTGCCGGTGAAATGGAGCAGGACGGCAGTCAGGCAAAATTACCGTATGCGGTGGCCATCGCTGCCGGTGCGGTACTCACAGTGTCAGGTGTATCGCCGCTACCGTAATAACAGTGGGTGATACGGGAAGGGACGGAAAAGGAGATTCCTCATGCAGTTGCGACCGCTATTGATTCTTCTGGTGGCCATTATTCTGGGTGGGCTTACGGTCTACCTGGTGAACCAGTTTCTACAACGAGAAGTGAGCAGCCGAGCGGATATGCGAACCATCGCCACCGTGCCGGTGGTGGTGGCAGCAGCGGATCTGAACAGTGGAACCCGGCTGGATGAGGTGCTGCTTAATGTGGTGGATTGGCCGGAATCCAGTGTTCCTGAGGGTGCGTTTCGGACCAAGTCCGCACTGCTTCAAGACAAGCCTCCGCTTATTCTGACCCAGGCGATCAAGGGTGAGCCGATTCTGAAATACAAGCTCTCACCGTACGGTGCCCGAGGTGGCCTGCCTGCCAAAATCCCTGAAGACAAGCGTGCCTTGACGCTGTCGGTGAATGAGATAACCGGGGCCGGTGGTTTTGTTATGCCGGGCGATTATGTCGATGTTCTGCACACCACCACGTTCGGGCGTTCTGACAAAAACCCGGTGACGCGGGTGATTTTGCAAAATGCCAAAGTGCTGGGGATCGACCAGCGCTCCAGCGAAACCGATACCGAACCGAAAGTGGTCAACGCTATCACTATTCTGGTCGCGCCTTTTGATGGCCAGCGTATTGTTCTGGCTGCCAAAACGGGTGACCTGAATCTGTTGCTGAGAAACGAGTTCGACGCATCCATTGTTGAGACCGAATTGGTGACCTACAAGGATCTTCTGACAGAGGAGCCGGCTCGGGAAACCAAAGTGGTTCGCCGTGTTCGGCGTGCGCCTCCCAAACCACAGGTTGAAGTGATTCGTGGTCTGGAAGTGGAAAATCAGACGGTGAAAGAAGGTGAGGTTCGCCAGCAAACGCCTGCACCGGCCGGCGCGCAATAGGATTCCAGGGAGGAAGGAGAATGAAGATGCATACAGAAATTCGGTTATCAGGCTGGTCAATGTGTGTGTTAGCGACATTGATGATGGCGATGATATCAAGCGTGCATGCGGTAGAAGGTTACGAGCTGCAGTTCAGTGATGGTTTACAGAAAGAGGAGCTGTCGCTGTCTCTGGGAAAATCCCAAATGATCTACTCGCCGTCGCCATTGGATCAGGTTGTTATTGGTAATCCGGAAATCGCGGATATCAAGCTTCTGTCATCCCGGCATGTGCTGATTCTGGGGATGAAACCGGGCCATACCAACCTGGCGTTTCGCGACAAGAATCGAAATCTGGTCGCGCTGATGGATGTGATTGTCGGTTACGACATGGATCAGATGAAGCGCCGCATCTATGAATTGATGCCGGAAGAAGACGGCATCCAGATCCGCGGCGCCAATGATCAGGTAATACTCTCTGGCAAGGCATCCAGTGTGATGGCCATGGAGCAAGCCCTGTCTGTAGCGCGCAGCTTTGCCCCCAAGGAGAAGGTGGTCAATATGCTGGAAGTGGGTGGTGGCACCCAGGTGATGCTGGAAGTGCGTATCGCCGAGATCAAGAGGACGTCTCTCCAGGAGTTGGGTGTCAGCCTGCAGGCGTTTAACCAGGATGGGGTCAAGACACTGGCCACCGCCACGGGTATCGCGCCCAATAATATTCCCTTCCTGTCATCCGTCTTTACCGATCCAGCCTCCACTATCTTCGGTTATAACGGTATCAGTGTGCGGCTTGATGCACTGGAGCGTGAAGGGCTTGCCAAAGTGCTGGCAAAACCCAATCTGACGGCCCTGTCCGGTCAGGAAGCCAGTTTCCTGGCCGGTGGAGAGGTGGCTATTCCGGTGGCTCAGGATGGTGATGAGGGCAATGTCACCATCACGGTGGAGTTCAAGGAATTTGGTGTCGGCCTGAAGTTCGTACCCACAGTGCTGTCAGATGACAGCATCAATATCAAGCTGAATGCGGAAGTATCCGCCATTGATCCTTCCAATGGTTTCCAGGCGTCCGGTTTCAATATTCCCGGGTTTGTCACAAGACGTACCGGCACCACGGTGGAGATGGCTGATGGGCAGGCGTTTGCCATTGCCGGCCTGATCCAGGATGACCTGAATAATGTGATCAGTCAGGTGCCTGGCCTGGGCAGCATCCCCGTGCTGGGGGCCTTGTTTCGTTCCACCGAGTTCAAGCGCAACGAAAGTGAGCTGGTGGTGATTGTGACGCCGAAACTGGTGACACCGAAACGGGTCGATCAGTACGCATTGCCCACGGATGTTTTCGTTCCCCCCAGTGATATCGACCAGTACTTGATGGGCTTCCTTGAGCACAAGCCCACCCGGAATCGCAATGCCCGTAAGCAGGAAAATGATCCGTCACAGGACACGTCAAGCCGTGGTGGTTTGCATGGAAAGTTCGGCCACCAGATCAGGGAGGTAGCTAACAATGAATAGGATACTGACAGTGCTAATGGTGATTTTTCTCAGCGGCTGCGCAAGAGAATCCCTGCGGCCGGATTATGGCTATAGCGTGGATCACAATAACCAGGTTCAGGTTATCAATCCGGATGCTCGCTACAAGGATCATCCTGTCATCAGCACCCATGGCGGGAAGCTGGATGCGGGATACGAACGCTTCCTGAAAGATGATGGAAAAGTGGAAGAAGGAAGGATCGTGGAGGATGTCTCCAGCTCCAACTGATGGAAAAGGATGAAAATGATGAAAAGGCAGCAGCGTGGCGCCTATATGGTGATGATGGCGATACTGATCGTGATACTGATCGGTGTTGCTGCTCTGGCCATTGATGTCGGGCGGGTTCTGATGATGCGAACCGATATGCAGAATGCGGCGGATGCTGCTGCCCTGGCTGCGGCTGCTGAGCTGAATTCTGATAACAATGCTCAGGACCGTGCCCGTTCTGCGGCACGCGATTTGCTCGAGCATGATGCACGTTTTGCCCGTGTTACCGAATTACTGGGGGCCACCGGGCTACCGGCAGGCGCCTTCGAGTTTTTCTGTGTCATCGGCAGTGAAACGGATGTTTCTCCATCCGATCCGGGCTTCAGTGACTTTTGCAGCGGTGCTGAAGTGGAGCCAGGCAAGTATGCGGCCACATCGGATGTGGATACGCATTATGTGAGAGTGACTCTTGATCCGGCTCTGGCAGCAGATGGGGACCGATTTACCTCTGACCTGATTTTTTTACCGGTACTCGGCGCTCTGGGTATTGATACTGCAGATACGGCCACGGCAGTCACCAATGCGTTGGCAGGACGAAATTTCTTTACCTGTAATTACCCCCCAATGGCCATGTGCGATCCCTGGGAATCCGAGGGCTCTCATTTCAGTGATGAAATGGAAGTGGGTGCACATATCGAAATGCGCCAGCAGGGGGCCAACCAGTGGAGCAGTGGTAATTTCGGGTTCCTTCAGCCGCCGAACGCGGGGCCCGGAGCAAATGATGTGTCGCTGTTTATCGCCAATGAAGGTGACGTGGGTTGCCAGCCGGCAACGTTCACCACCCAGACTGGCTCAATGACGGCCAAGACCCGAGCCGGATGGAATACCCGGTTCGGTATTTATGACGGGCCCAACCCTTTCCAGAATTTTGACAGCGACTGGCCGCCGGCACCCAACGTGGTTCCGTATCCGCTGGACGCCAATTCAGATTCTATCGATAGCCGTATCGGTGATGGTGACTGGGATTTTGATGCCTACTGGGCAGCAAACCATGGCACACCTGCACCAAATGGCTGGAGCAATGTCAGCCGCCCAACCCGCTATGAGGTGTATCAGCACGAGATTGCCAATGATATTCCTGCGGCTGGTCAGCCGGTAGACCCGGCAGGTCCGGAGTCTCGGCGAGTCATGAACATGGCGGTATTGAGCTGCGAAGCATTAGGTATTACGGGAGGAAAGAAAAGTGGCGTGATTTTTCCCAGAGACGGTTTTGCCAGGATGTTTCTGGTGAAGCCGGCGGAAGGTCCTCCTGACGTGACGTTCTATGGGGAATTCATCGGCTGGGCCCAGGATACGGATGATAATTACCATGTGCAGATTCAACTGTATGAATAAGTTGCCTGCACGTCAGGCAGGTGCGGCCATGGTGGAGTTTGCCATCCTGCTGCCGCTGATGATCGTGCTGGTGTTCGGTATTACCGAGATGGGCCGCGCGATCTACCAGCAAAACACCCTGAGCAAGGCAGTGGCGTCTGGCGCTCGTTATATGAGCCGTTCCGCACAAAGCGTGAATGCCGATTGCACGCAGGCAGGGCAGTGGGGTGCTTCCATCAATAATGCCGCAAATCTGGTGGCTTTTGGTAATCAGGCAGGAAACGGTAATGCCCTACTGCCAGACCTGAATGCGGGAGATGTGAGCTTCACACTGGAGCAGCGCATGGTCACCGGTGGTGATAACGCTTGCGTCATTATTGCCACAGCTTCCGTGGACTTCAGTGCCATCTTTGGCGACACCATCGTGCCTTTCCTGGATCTGGGGCCTATCACTCTCAGTGCCACCGTGGAGGAGCGTTACCATGGTGAATAAATGCCTATCAAGAAAGCGAGAGCGTGGGTCAACCATGGTGGAAATGGCGATCACGCTACCGCTTTTCCTGCTTCTTATCTTTGCCATCATTGAACTGGCGTTGGTGATCTTTACCTGGACGCGCGCCGTGGATGCCACCCGAGCAGGCGCCCGTTATGCCATCGTCAATGACGCGGTAACCGATATTGCCTCTCTGGACTGTTCCGCTGTGTCGGACGTGACGGTGACCTGTGATTCGGCCAACTGCGACGATCTGATGAATGAAATGAACTCGCTCTATCGGGATCTACAGGCGGCCAATGTAACCGTGCGCTACGGCTGTTCTTCCACGGGGTTTTCCGGTAATCCGCGGCCAGTCAGAGAGGTCTCAGTTTCTATTGTTGGCCAGGAATATGAATTGGTTTTGCCGGGTGTGATCGGGTTGGACCCGAATCTTACGCTACCGGATTTTACCAGCACACGGGTCAGTGAAGACCTGAATACACCCTGAAGCAATTCAGAGGGAGCAAGGATGAGTACAGGATTGGTCATCGGACTGATATACCGCAATGAGACTACCAAGGCTCAATTCGGCCAGATCGTCACAGGGCTGAAAGCCGGGTTTGTTGCATTGCCCTATACGCTTAACGGCAGCTTGGTGGTCAAAGTCCATGAGTCTGGCTGCCATGCTGTCATCGTCGAGGGTAATGACGAGGGCGAGCAGGATCCTTCGCATATTGAGGCATTGATCAGCGAGCTTCCTGATATTCCCGTCTATGCCGCTTTCCGAGAACCCGGTGTTGACGTTATTCGTCGCCTGATGCGGGTTGGCGCCCGTGATGTCATTCCCATACCCCCCTCCGAAGAAGACTTGAAGAGAGAGCTATCCAGGTTGAAAACCGGACTGGGGCCGGATGTAGATGCGAGAAAAGGGAAGATTATTTCTGTTATCAACAGCAAATCTGGCAGTGGTGCCACAACCATCGCTGTGAATATTGCCTGTGACATTGCCGCCATGGATGAAGACTTGAAAGTGGCTCTGATCGATCTGGATATTCAGTTCGGTAGCGTGTCTCTGTATCTGGATGTTAAGTGGCAGGCAAATGTCATGGACGCGCTGGGACAGGCATCGAGACTCGACAAGACCATGTTCAACGCCATGATGAGTCGCCATGATTCCGGTCTTTATGCGTTGCCGGCGCCAAACAAGATTACTCGACTTGATCGAGTCAGTTCCGCTGATGTCAAAAAATTCCTGGATGTAGTGAAACAAACGTTTGATGTGGTGGTGCTGGATCTTCCCAAAGCGATTAACGACTGGAATGAGGAGATTCTCAAGGCCAGTGACAGTATCTATGTGGTGATCCAGCGAAGTCTGGCGGTGTTGCGTGATGCCCGTTTGCTGATGTCCTATTTTCACAGCGTGGGCATTGATGATGGTGATATCACCATTGTGGATAACCGTTATCGCTCGAAACACTCCACGGTGACCGATAAACAGATTCATGACACGTTGAAGATTGAAAATATGGTTCGTATTGCCAACGACTACGATTCCGTCATGGGGTCACAGGATCATGGCATGCCATTGAGTAAGCACGCAAAACATAGCCGTATCAGTAAGGATATATATCAGATATCCGAAAAGATCGTGGAAGAACTTACCGGTGAAAAAAGAGAGCAAGCCGGCCTGCTGGGGCGGCTTATCGGGCGGCATTGAGAAAGGAGTTCACCATGTTTGCCAGTGAAAGAGGGATTGATGAGATGGATTTCAGTGCAGTGCAGAAGAAGGTGCACTCACTGTTGATGGAACGCCTGGATCTCCGTCAGATGGAAAAGATGGAGGACAAGCTGGTGCGAAACCAGATCCGGCTTGCCCTGCGTGATCTGATTGATGAAAACGGGTTTGTGCTCAATGAGCATGAACAGAGCGTACTGATCGAAAACGTGGAAAACGAAGTGCTGGGTATGGGGCCGCTTGAGCCTCTACTTCGTGACCCGTCTATCTCCGATATCCTGATCAACACCGCTGACACCTGTTATATAGAGCGCCATGGTGTGCTGGAAAAGGTCAACATCCGTTTTCAGAACAATGATCACTTGATGCGAATCATCCAGAAAATTGCCGGTGCAGTCGGGCGCCGGGTGGATGAATCCAGCCCCATGGTGGATGCCCGCCTGATGGATGGCTCGCGGGTCAATGCCATCATTCCGCCGCTGGCGGTGGATGGGCCCCTGCTGTCTATTCGTAAATTCGCGGCAGACCCGTTAACGGTCACTGACTTGATGAATTTTCGATCGATTACCCAGCCTATTGCCGAGTTCCTGAAAGCCGCGGTCAAGGCGAGAACCAACATCCTTATTTCCGGGGGTACTGGCTCCGGGAAAACCACGCTGCTGAATGTGGTGTCCGGTTTTATCCCTGCCAATGAACGAATCCTGACCATCGAGGATTCAGCCGAACTGCAGCTCCAACAGCCCCATGTGGGAAGACTGGAAACGCGCCCGGCCAATATTGAAGGAAAAGGGGCGGTTGTTGCTCGCGATCTGGTGAGGAATGCCTTGAGAATGCGCCCCGATCGGATTGTGGTCGGTGAGGTGCGCGGCGAGGAAGCGCTGGATATGTTGCAGGCCATGAACACTGGTCATGACGGCTCACTCTCTACTATTCACGCCAATTCGGCCCGCGATGGCATTTCTCGTCTGGAGCACATGATCGGCATGGCGGGCGTCTCCATTTCTCCCAATGTCATCCGCCAGCAGATCGCTGCCGCCCTGGACCTTATTGTGCAGACCGAGCGGCTTTCTGATGGTCGGCGCGCGGTGATCAGCGTCCAGGAAATTACCGGCATGGAGCAGAATGTGGTGAACATGCAGGAGATTTTCCAGTTCAAACGATTGGGGGTGGATGAGAACGGCAAAGTCCAGGGGGAGTTCCGGGCTACGGGCATTCGCCCCATGATGATGCAGCGGATCAAGGAGCGTGGTGTTGCGCTTGATGAAGGTGTTTTCGATCCTGATCGTGTTTACGAATAGGGGGCGGCCATGATTATCAATGAAATCACTATCATCATATCGCTGATTGCGTTTCTGGCTGTGGTGGGGCTGATTGAAGGCTTCTACATGCTTTACCGTTCCATGAATGTGGAACGCACCCAGGCGGTGAGCAAGCGGCTTCGTAACCTTTCGGCTTCCGGGCTCAGTAATGAAGAGGCGTTGTCTCTGTTGCGCCGGCGAACGTTCAGTGAGGTGCCGGCGTTAAACCGGATTCTGGCCATGTTTCCCCGTTCACATTCCCTGGATCGAATGCTGGTTCAATCCGGGGTGGATCTCACGGTCTCACGCTATCTGTTGATTCAGCTTTCCCTGTTTGTGCTGACTTTTCTGATTCTCTGGCTTCTTCTCAAGGTGTTCTGGTTCCTGGCATTGCCGATTGCCATGCTACTGGGATTCTATGTTCCCTATGCTTATGTAAAGGCGAAGAAGCGGGAGCGGGCCCGTAAGATTTCGGAACAATTACCGGAGGCCATGGATTTTCTTGCCCGCAGCATGCGAGCCGGGAATCCGTTCTCTGCGGCCATCAAGCAGGCCAGCAGGGAAATGGCAGAACCGATTGCCCCCGAGTTTGCCACCACCTTTGATGAGTTGAACTTCGGTATGGACCTGGAAGACACCCTGCGTCATCTGGCCCAGCGAAGCAGTAGTGAGGAAATGCGTTACTTCATCACCGCGGTGCTGATTCAGAAATCCACCGGTGGCAATCTGGCCGAGGTCCTTAACCGCCTTTCTGCGGTGATGCGCTCGCGGGCAAGAACCTTCCGGGAGATTCGAGTGCTTGCTGCAGAAATGAAGTTTTCTGCCAATATCCTTATTGCCTTGCCGTTTGTGGTAGCCGGGGCGCTGTTGCTATTGAACCCTACGTATCTTTACACGCTGGTGGAAACCACCATGGGTTACATCGTGATCGGTGCTCAACTGGGGCTGATGCTGCTGGGGTACATTGTCATTCACCGAATGATCAACTTCAGGGTCTGATCAAGGAGAGATGTCATGCTGGAAGGAATTAGCTTGTCAGTCCTGATAATGGGGTCCCTGTTTCTGTTGACGGTCATCATCGTGGCGTCAGTCGGTAACTGGTTGTTCAGTGGTAACGCCACCTTCGACCGGCGTTTGCGTGAAATTCAGGGGCTTGCTTCTGATGAAAGAGGGCATGGAAAAGCCACGGAAGAGGGCCCATTCACGGTTAAATGGCTACAGCCGATGGCGCGCCTGGTGGTGCCGGACGACAAGTGGAAGCAGTCCCGGATTCGTGCCCGTCTGGTTCGCGCCGGTTACCGCAGCGCCCAGGCCATGGGGATCTATTATCTTGCCAAGTTTTTTCTCGCGGTGTTGCTGCCGGTACTGACTATCACGCCATTATTGATGTATCCAACCCTGGTGACCCAGCGACACTGGGCGGTGGCTGCGCTGGTCATATCGGCCCTGATTGGTTTTTTTATTCCCAACCTGGTGTTGCGGCACAAGGAAGAAGCCAGGCGGCAGCATCTGGCGGAAGTGTTCCCGGATGTGCTCGATCTGCTGGTGGTGTGCGTGGAAGCGGGCCTGAGTCTGGATGCGGCGATCAAGCGTGTCGGGGATGAATTTCATTTTGCCTCACGTGACATGAGTGATGAGTTGTTACTGGTGACGTTGGAGATTCGCGCCGGCAAGCCCCGTAATGAGGCGTTGAAAGCCCTGGCCGAGCGAACCGATCTGGAGGAGATGCAGGCCCTGGTATCCATCCTCATACAGGCCGAGCATTTTGGTACAAGCATCGCGGATGCGTTACGTGAGCATGCGGATGAAATGCGGGATATCCGCATCCAGACCGCCCGCGAGAAAGCGGCCAAGTTACCCGTCAAGCTGGCCATACCGATTCTACTGTTTATCTTTCCCGCCCTGTTCCTGGTGATCCTGGGCCCGGCGGCCATCCATATCTACACCGGTTTTCTCGACCGCATGTAAGGGGGCTGACCATGAAAGCACTACTAATACTTCTGGTGGCAGGCTGGTTGAGTGCCTGCGCGACCTCTTCCAGCCTGGACGACCAGGCTGATGAGATTCTCAGCCCGGATGAACAATTCGCCCAGGGGGAGTCCGCCCGTGCCAAAGGGGATTTTCCTGAAGCGATGGCTAATTACGTGCCGCTGACCGAGCGTGAGGATGACTGGGCGATACGGGCCAAGCTTGCCATTGCCCGGTTAAGCCTGGATAGCGGCCGCAGTGAACCCGCCCTCAAAGCCTACGAGTTGATTCTTGAGGAGGCGCCGACGTTGGTGGAGGCCCAGGAGGGCAGGGGGCTTGCCTTGCTGGCCCGGGGAGAGTGGGAGAGTGCCCGCCGTCAGTTGCAGATCGCTCACCGCAATGATCCGTTACGCTGGCGTACCCTCAATGGCCTTGGGATTGCCGACGACATGATCGGCTCCTATCAGTCTGCCGCCCGCTGGTATGGCATGGCGCTGGATGCCGGCGGGGATCGCCCCATGGTGATTAACAATGCCGGCTATTCCCTGATCATGGCGGGCCAGTATCGCGACGCAGAAACCTTGCTGCAGCGGGCGGTGGCACGCTACCCCCGGGAGCAGCGCATGAGCCACAACCTGGCTATCGCCCAGGCCCGGCAAGGCCACTATGAGCGTGCCGTGGCGACGTGGCAGCGTTCCCAGAATCGGGCGGAAGCCCTGAGCAATGCCGGTTATGTGGCGCTGCTTAATGGCGATCAGGTGCGGGCTCGTGCCCTGTTTGAGGAGGCCAGTAGCGCCTCCACCAGTCACCGCCCCAAAATCGCCGCCAACCTGGCCAGTATTGCGAATAAAGGCAGTCAGCCATAATGTAACTGCCGCCTCGTTGTGAGAAGCGCATGCCGTTAACAATGAGGCATAAGCGACGAGGCTATCACGACTGTGGTGTGTCCGGGCGGCCGTAAAGGCAATGCCCGCTTAGCGTGGCAAGGCAATCCAGCTGAGTACGCCCTGTTGGCGTTCTCGCCAGCGAAAGGGTACCTCGGTACCGTGTTTCCACTGCTCTGTCAGCGTCGTCAGCAAGGTGAGTGAGCGCGGGTTGCGACGGGCGGCATCATGGAAATAAAAACGTTTGCCGGTCAGAGGGTAGAGTGCCTTGAACAGGCTCTCTTTGGCAGAAAAGATCAGGGTGATGCGATTGGCCCGTTGTATCGGGCTGAGTCCTTTCAGGTGTTCCCTTTCTTCTCCGGTCAGCAATTCACGGCACAGCCGGTCTGCCCGCTCTGCGGTTAGCCACTGCTCGGTGTCCAGGCCCACCGCCAGCCAGTGCCGGGCGTCGGCCACCATCACCTCTGCAGAGCCCTTGCTGTGGGTAATGCTGCCCACGGTGCCGTCGGGCCACAGCGGCGCTCTATCGGCACCCATGCCCGGAATCCCCTCGAAACCCAGAATGCGTAGCGCTTCCCGTGCACACCAGCGCCCGGCCAGGTATTCGGTTTTGCGTTTGTTGACCGATGAGGTCAGCGAGGAGGGCAACGGGATATCGGCCCGCAAAAAACTGTCGTCGAGCAATTTTTCGATATGGTAGTGGCAGCCGACACGAACCAGCCCATCGGCAATTTCCTCGCGATGGATATTGGTAAGACACTGTGGGCGCTGATAGTCCGGCATGGTTTCTGGGCTGTCGATGGCTTTGGCTGCACTATAGCAAACTCGCGGCAAAAGAGGGGGCGAGTTCGCGGTGCGTCGGACGATAAGTGCCGGTAGAATCAGCGTTGGATGCGCACCCAGGCATAGTGATTATTCAAAGGAGAGTTTCATGGCCGGAACCAGCTTGCTGGCATTGCTCGATGATATTGCCACCATTCTCGATGATGTATCGGTAATGACCAAGGTGGCAGCAAAGAAAACCGCCGGTGTGCTGGGGGATGATCTGGCGCTGAATGCGCAGCAGGTGTCCGGCGTCAGGGCGGAGCGGGAGCTGCCGGTGGTCTGGGCGGTGGCCAAGGGGTCATTCGTCAACAAGCTGATTCTGGTGCCGGCCGCCTTGCTGATCAGTGTGTTTTTGCCCTGGCTGATTACACCGCTGCTAATGGTCGGTGGCGCCTACCTCTGTTATGAGGGCTGTGAAAAACTGCTTCACAAATTTCTGCATGGCCGGGATGCGAAGGAGGCAGAGCACCAGCAGCGCCTTCAGGCAGTCAGTGATGAGAACGTGGATCTGGTGGCATTCGAGAAGAGCAAGATCAAGGGGGCGATCCGCACGGATTTTATTCTCTCCGCGGAAATCATCGTGATTTCCCTGGGGGCGGTGCAAAGCGCCACTTTTGGCGTACAGGTGGCGGCTATCTGCGCCATTGCCGTATTGATGACGGTGGGCGTGTACTCGCTGGTAGCAGGTATCGTGAAGCTGGACGATGCGGGTCAGAACCTGATGCAGACGCCTGCGGACAGCACCGCTGCAGGGGCCCGTATTGCCTTTGGGCAAGCGATTCTGACGGTGGCGCCGTGGCTGATGAAGACTCTGTCTGTGGTGGGTACCGCCGCCATGTTCCTGGTGGGTGGCGGAATTCTGGTGCATGGTATCCCCGGCTCCCATGACTGTATTCACTCTTTGCAGGAAATGGCCGGCGCTGTGTCCTGGCTGGTGCCGCTGCTGATCAATCTGGTGGGCGGAGTTGTTGCGGGTGCTCTGGTGTTGACGGTAGTAACCAGCGTATCGAAATTCCGTGGAAAAGAAACGAGCGCTCACTGAATTCAGTGCGGTGATAGCTCATCAGCAGGGCAGGGGGATGCAAACCAGGCGTCAAGGCTCCAGCAGGAGCCCATGGGCCCTGGCCAGTTTCAGAGCTCGGATTTTCTGGTCTTGTTCGAGGGCGCTTTCGAGCTCCCGCAACGCATCTGTTTTGCCCTGGCGCTTCAGCTCATGCTTGATGGCATCCCAGGATTTTAGTGAGATTTTTTTGCCGTCCACGGTGGCTCCGAGTGCTGTCTGAGAACAACTTTCCTGCAGGGTAAAGCGGATCCATGGGCCGCGCCAGACTGCCATTAAGTGGCTGTCGTTAAGCGTCGCCAGGTGTAGATGAGAGGAATAACGAGGGAAATGGTGGGCCCACCAGGACTTGAACCTGGGACCAATCGATTATGAGTCGACTGCTCTAACCAGCTGAGCTATAGGCCCGAAAAACGGAAGGACAATAAAATGCCGGCCGCCGATTATTCGGGGGCCGGCAATTTTTTTCAAGCGTTAAAGGTCGCCATCCAGGAAGCTGCGCAGGTGTTCGCTGCGGCTGGGGTGGCGCAGCTTGCGCAGCGCCTTGGCTTCTATCTGACGGATACGCTCGCGGGTCACGTCGAACTGCTTGCCCACTTCCTCAAGGGTGTGGTCAGTGTTCATGTCGATACCGAAACGCATGCGCAGGACCTTGGCTTCACGGGCGGTCAGGTTGGCCAGGACTTCGCGGGTGGCTTCTTCCAGACCCAGGGACGTGGCGGAATCCACCGGGGACTCCATGTTGCCGTCCTCGATAAAGTCGCCCAGGCTGGAATCTTCATCGTCGCCGATGGGGGTTTCCATGGAGATCGGCTCTTTGGCGATCTTCAGTACCTTGCGGACCTTGTCTTCTGGCATTTCCAGGCGCACGCCCAGTTCTTCCGGGGTCGGTTCGCGGCCCATTTCCTGCAGCATCTGGCGCTGTACCCGGTTGATTTTGTTGATCGTCTCTATCATGTGCACCGGAATCCGGATGGTGCGCGCCTGGTCGGCGATAGAGCGGGTAATGGCCTGACGAATCCACCAGGTGGCATAGGTGGAGAACTTGTAGCCACGACGGTATTCGAACTTGTCCACGGCTTTCATCAGGCCGATGTTGCCTTCCTGAATCAGATCGAGGAACTGCAGGCCGCGGTTGGTGTATTTCTTGGCGATGGAAATTACCAGACGCAGGTTGGCTTCCACCATTTCCTTCTTGGCACGGCGAGCCTTGGCTTCACCGATGGAAATGCGGCGGTTGATTTCCTTGATGTCGCCAACGGGCAGACCAATGATTTCTTCGACGGTGGTGATCTTGCGCTGGGCGCGCTGGATGTCTTCTTTTACGACACTCAGCTTGTCGGCAATGGTCTTGCCCTTTTTGGTTTTCAGCTGCTGATCGACCCAGCCCATGTTGGTTTCATTGCCGGGGAACAGCTTGATGAAATCGCGACGATCCATGCCGCCACGGCGGATGGCGGAGGTCATGATCTGGCGCTCGAATTTACGCACCAGGTCCAGGTTGTTGCGCGCGCCGACCAGCATTTCGTCATAGATGCGCGGAACCAACTTGAACAGGGTGAAGTGTTCGGCCAGGGCTTCCAGGGCTTTGGCGGAGCTGGCATGGTCGCGACCGTTGCGCTTGAGGGCGCGCTCGGCTTTCTCATGCAGTTTTTTCAGCTCGGCAAAGCGCTCTGCTGCCAGTACCGGATCCAGGCCGCCTTCGTCTTCATCGTCATCGTCATCGTCGCCGTCTTTTTTGTCAGCGTCGTCGTCATCGCCGTTTTCTTTTGCTTTCTCTTTCGCTTCAGCGGCTTTCTTGGCCTTTTCTGCGAAGGTCGGTTCCTTGTTGGCATTGGTGGCGGCGGCGCCGTCATCATTGGGATCAAGGTAACCGGCGATGATGTCGGTGAGCTTGCGCTCTTCGTTTTCCACGCGGGCATATTCGTCGATCAGCATGTCCACGGCGCCGGGCCAGAAAGCCAGGGCGTGCAGGACTTCACGGGTGCCTTCCTCGATACGCTTGGCGATCTCGATTTCGCCTTCACGGGTCAGCAGTTCCACCGTGCCCATTTCGCGCATGTACATGCGCACAGGGTCGGTGGTGCGGCCGGGCTCGCTCTCTACAGAGGCGAGAACAGCGGCAGCTTCTTCGGCGGCAACTTCGTCGGTGCTGTCGGCACTTTCCTCGATCATCAACTGATCGGCATCGGCGGCTTTTTCCACCACGGTGATGCCCATGTCGTTGATCATCTGAATGATGTCTTCCACCTGATCGGTGTCGGTAATGGACTCCGGCAAGTGGTCATTCACTTCGGCGTAGGTCAGGTAACCCTGTTCCTTGCCGAGCGCGATCAACTGCTTCAGCTGGGATTGTTGCTGCTGCTTTTGAGTCGTCATGCAATAAAGCCCGTAACGTCGTGCTAGCTTGCCGTGGCTGACTAGCGGATTGTGGCGTGGGAAAACGGCGTATTATACCGGTATATGGGGATTTCGGCCAGTAAATGCAAGACTACGGGCCTGATGGCAGTGAATTGTTGCTAGTGTTGTTTCTCTATGAAAATCATATGTTTATGTGTTTTTTCTAGTTGAGGGGCTGGCGCGCATGCTGGCGAGCTTCGGCCAGGGCTCTGTGCAGCTCCTGCCACTGGGCGGTATCGGGGATGCCGGCCTGCTCGATTTCGTGAAGGGCGGCTTCCAGGCGGGCCACTTCCAGTTGGGACAGGGCATCCTGCCACAGGCGGGCTGCCATCTCTTTCTGCATGGGTGGTTTGAGGCTGGCCTTGAGCAGACGGGACAGGGTTTCGCCCTGTTCCAGTGCCATCAGCGCGCCCAGCAGGGCGGCGGGCCCATGATTCTGTCGGCACAGGCCGGCTACCTGTATCAGCAGGTCGATGTGGGGCAGGGGCAGTAGCTCCACGCCGTCGGGAAGAGGGTGCGCTTCCACCAGCTCCGGGTAATCCAGCAGTACCAATACCAGCCGTTCCGGCAGGGTCATGGGGCCCTTGCGACTGCCATCCTGATAACGGGCGGGGCGGCTGGGAGGCCGTGGCGAGTAGTGGTTGTCTGCCGGGTAGTAGTCGTCCGGTGGTGGCATTGATTCGCCGCCATCCATGGGCATGAAATCGTCATGCGGTTCCGGCTCGGGCCGGGAAGGGGCGGCGGGCGCCTGGGCCGGTTTGGGTGCCGGCTTCAATTGCGTCAGCGATTCCTTGTCCAGACGAGTCAGCTGCGATAGTTCCTGGGTAAGCAGTGCCCGGTAGACCGGGCCGGCAGGCTTGTCCAGATAGGGCAGAGCCAGTCGGGCCAGACGGGCACGGCCATCCACCGTGGCCAGATCCAGGCCTTCGGACAGATGTCGGAACAGGTAGGTGGAGAGCGCGTCGGCCTTTTCCGTGAGCGCCCGCAGGGCTTCCGGGCCCTGTTGTCGGACCAGGGTATCCGGGTCTTCGCCGTCCGGCAGGAACAGGAAGCGCACCTGTTTGCCGTCGTCCAGCGCGGGCAGTAGCGATTCCAGGGCGCGCCAGGCAGCGCGGACCCCGGCCTTGTCGCCGTCAAAGCAGAGCACGACTTCGTTGACCTGGCGAAACAGCTTGCGGGCGTGATCTTCGCTGGTGGAAGTGCCCAGGGTGGCGACCACATTGGGTACCCCGTGCTGGGCCAGGGCGATCACGTCCATGTAGCCCTCCACCACGTAGAGCCGGTCGCTGCGGTCGCGGCTCTGACGCCATTCCCACAGACCGTAGAGCTCCTGGCCCTTGTGGAAGACCGGGGTTTCCGGGCTGTTCAGGTATTTGGGTTTGCCGTCGCCGAGCACCCGTCCACCAAAGCCGATAGTGCGCCCGCGGGTGTCGCGGATCGGAAAGATAATGCGGTCGCGAAACTTGTCATAGGTGCGCCCGGTATCTTCACGGCGCACCAGCAGACCGGCAGTCAGGGCTTGCTCCAGGCCGGCTTCGGTGAGCGACAAACCGCCAATCAGGTTGTCGTAACCCGGTGGCGCAAAACCGACCCCGAAGCGTTTGGCAATCTCCCCGCTGAGTCCCCGCCCTTTGAGATAGGTGACGGCTTTTTGTCGTTCCGGTGCCTGGCGCAATTGCTGGCAGTAGAATTTTTCGGCCCGGCTGAGCAGGTCGTAGAGCGATTGCAGGCGGTCTTTTTTCTGCCGGTCGGCGGGGGTTTCCGGGCGGCTTTCCGGGACTTCCATGCCGGCGCGGCCAGCAAGCTGTTTCACCGCTTCCGGGAAGCTCTGGTGCTCGTATTCCATCAGGAAACCCACCGCATTGCCGGAAGCGCCGCAGCCAAAGCAGTAATAGAACTGCTTGTCCGGGGCGACCGTGAACGACGGGGTCTTTTCCTGATGGAAGGGGCAGCAGGCGCTGTAGTTGCGGCCGGTTTTTTTCAGGGGCACGCGGGAATCGATCAGCTCCACCAGGTCGGTGCGGGCTAACAGGTCCTGTACGAAATTTTCCGGGATGCGTGCCATGGGTCAGATTCTGCCAGATGGGAGGCTATTCAAACAGAAAGCGGTAACTGGCGGTAGTTCCGTTCGCCGTACGAAGTCAGTTTGGATTGAGAGGAAAAGAGTCGAATAAAACCGGTCAGGCTGGGTGACCGTGGGGATCAGTTCAGCTTGGCGCGAACCTTGCCACTGGCGGCGCCCATGTCGGCACGGCCCTGCAGTTGCGGCTTGAGGATGCCCATTACCTTGCCCATATCCTGCATGCCTGAGGCACCGGTCTGGGAGATGGCATCATCAATCAGAGCGTCGACTTCTGCGTCGCTCAGTTGGGTGGGGAGAAATTCCTGGAGTACTACGATTTCCGCTTCTTCGATTTCCGCCAGTTCCGGGCGGTTCGCATCGCGGTATTGAGTCGCAGAGTCCTTGCGCTGCTTGATCAGCTTGTCGAGCAACGCCAGTACACGGGCGTCATCGGGCTCGATGCGCTCGTCCACTTCGATTTGCTTGATCGCTGACAGCGCCATACGAAAAACGCCAAGACGTGCCTTTTCTTTGGCACGCATGGCGTCTTTCATGGCTGCAGTGAGCTGCTCTTTGAGCGCACTCATTCAGACGTCTACCTTAGTAGAGACGTTTGCGTGCAAGCTGCTCACGCTGCAGTTTCTTAAGGTGACGCTTGACGGCTGCGGCACGTTTGCGCTTACGCTCTTGAGTGGGCTTCTCATATTGCTCGCGACGACGCACTTCAGAGAGAACACCCGCTTTTTCACAGCCACGCTTGAAACGGCGCAGGGCCACATCAAACGGTTCGCCTTCTTTCACCTTCACCTGAGGCATGAAGAATCACCTTCCTAAAAGTCTTTGGGTTATATGGATTCGCCGCGGGCTCAGGTGGTCCCGGGTGCGGCGAGGGCGGGGATTCTACCTGAGTTAGGAATAAATGCAAATCCGGTCGTCCGGCGCTATCATGGCGCCCGTATTTCAAGGGGTGAGCATCATGCGTGTATTGGGTATTGAATCAAGCTGTGACGAGACCGGGGTTGCCATTTATGACACCGATGCCGGTCTGCTGGGGCAGGCCCTGTACAGTCAGGTGGAGATGCATGCCCGCTTTGGCGGCGTGGTGCCGGAACTGGCCAGCCGCGATCATGTGCAGCGGGTGCTGCCCCTTGTGAAACAGGTGATGGCGGAGGCTGATACCACTGCGGAGCAGCTGGATGGCATTGCCTATACCGCGGGCCCGGGTTTGGCCGGGGCGCTGCTGGTGGGAGCTGGCGTGGCCCGGGCGCTGGCCTTTGGTTGGGGGATCCCTGCCGTGGAAGTGCACCATATGGAAGGCCACCTGCTGGCACCGCTGCTGGAGCCGAATGCGCCGGCCTTTCCCTTTGTGGCCCTGCTGGTCAGTGGCGGCCATACCCTGTTGCTGGAAGCCCGCTCCCTGGGCGATTACGCCATTCTCGGTGAATCCGTGGATGACGCCGCTGGTGAGGCCTTTGACAAAGCCGCCAAGATGATGGGGCTGGGCTATCCTGGCGGCCCGCGTATTGCCGCCCTGGCGGAGCAAGGGACACCGGGGCGGTTCCGCTTCCCCCGGCCAATGACGGACCGCCCTGGTCTGAACATGAGCTTTTCCGGTCTGAAGACCTTTACGCTCAACACCATCAACGATCTGGGCGGCAAGGACGCCCTCAGCGAGCAGGACCAGGCAGATATCGCCCTGGCGTTCCAAGAAGCGTCGGTGGATACGCTGGTCATCAAGTGTCGTCGGGCGGTGGAGCAGACCGGGGACAAGCGGTTGGTGATGGCCGGTGGTGTCAGTGCCAACCGTGCCTTGCGGGCCAAGCTGGCCGAGCAAATGAACAAGCGTGGCGTCGAGGTGTTCTACCCCGCGCCCCAGTATTGCACCGACAACGGCGCCATGATCGCCTTTGCTGGCGCTCTGCGCCTGCAGGCCGGGGAACGCGCGGAGTTGCCCATCAAGGTTCGCCCGCGCTGGCCGCTGACGGAGCTGGAGAAGCTGCAAGCTTCAAGCTGCAAGCTGCAAGGCGCGGACTAAGTCGGGTTGGCTCTCAAAAGCTCTGCCCGCGCTCCTGGGGTGGTGCGCGGGTAGCGTGTCTCAGAAATTACCAGGGCCTGTCGCGTTGTAGCTTGTAGCTTGAGGCTTGCAGCTCAGTCCTTCTTCCGGAACCCCAGTTCTTCCCCGCGCAGCAGTTTTTGCAGGTTGCTGCGATGGCGCAGGATCATGACCAGTGACAGTGCCACCATGGGCCAGAAGGCCTGGGGCAGCCAGGCGAAGATGCAGGCCGGGGCGACCACGAAGGCGCTCAACGAGGCCAGGGAAGAAATGCGGGTGAGGGCGAAGACCAGCAGCCAGACGACACCCGCCACCAGGCCGCTGGGCCAGTGCAGGGCAAACAACAGACCGAAGGCCGTGGCTACACCCTTGCCGCCCTGGAAGTGGAAAAACACCGGAAACAGATGGCCGAGAAAGGCAAAGGTGCCCACCAGTGCGGCCACGAACGGGCCCATGCCCAGGTAGTGGGCTATCACTACCGGGATCACCCCTTTGAGTACGTCGCCCAGCAGCGTCAGCGCCGCAGCGGGCTTGCCGCCGATACGCAGCACATTGGTGGCGCCCGGGTTGTTGGAGCCCTCGGTGCGCGGGTCCGGATAGCCGAACAACCGGCACACCAGAATCGCACTGGAAATGGAGCCCATCAGATAGCCGGCCACGCACAATGGCAGCAGCCAATACCACACATCCTGTAATGTCCCTGCTTGCACCGGCTATAATCTCCCTTCACATCGCCGGGGTGGCGAATTCTGCATGCTTGGCAGGCGTTAATTGTACACATGGCGACACGCCTGCCTGCGTTGCAAGCGTAACATCTGATTACCCAAAAGGGATCTATGAAGATGTTAAGTCGCTTCCCCGTGAAATCTGCGCCAAGAGGGCGAGTATGGACATTGTTTATATCAATGATTTGAAAGTGGATACCGTGATCGGGATTTTCGACTGGGAGCGGCGTATTCGTCAGACTGTCAGCCTGGATCTGGAAATGGCGGCGGATATCCGCAAGGGTGCGGCGTCGGATCACATCGACGATGCGCTGGACTACAAGGCCATCGGCAAGCGTGTGATTGCGTTTATCGAGGGCAGTGAATTTCAGCTGGTGGAAACCCTGGCGGAAAACGTGGCTCAGCTGGTGATTGGTGAATTCAATGTTCCCTGGCTGAAACTGCGCCTCAGCAAGCCCGGCGCCCTGCGTGGGTCGCGGGATGTGGGCGTGATCATCGAAAGGGGTCAAAAACCCAATGGGTAATACGGATCAATCTGCCCGGGTGTACCTTAGCCTGGGCTCCAATATCGACCGGGAGCACAATATCCGTTCCGGTCTGCAGGCACTGGCTGCCGCCTTCGGTGAGTTGGCGGTCAGTCCGGTGTACGAAAGTGAAGCGGTGGGTTTTTCCGGCGATGCCTTCTACAACCTGGTGGTGGGAATCGACACTGCCTTGTCCGTGGGTGAGTTGGCCGCAGTCTTGCGCGATATGGAAAAAGACCATGGTCGGGTGCGTGGGGAAAAGAAATTTTCCAGCCGGACCCTGGATATCGACATTCTCACTTACAACGATCTCACCGGCGATATCGACGGGGTACAACTGCCCCGTGACGAAATCCTCAAGCACGCCTTTGTTCTCAAGCCTCTGGTGGATCTGGCTCCTGATGCAATTCACCCGGAAATCGGCAAGCCTTACCGGCAGTTGCTGGAAGAGTCGGATTTTGCCGGACAGGCATTGTGGGTGGTGGCGCTGGAAGCGTAGCTACGGGCTACGCTCGATTTCTACGAAGCCGCTGTAGGAGTACCTCTTGAGGTGCGAACCTTGCGGAGCAAGGAAATCGCCCGGAGGGCGATCAGGTGTGCCAGGCGTCGAAAGAGTGATCAGGTGGCGCTAGCTTCCTCGCTCAAGCTCGGATTCGTCCCTCAAGAGGAACTCCTACAGCTTGCCGCTGTATTCAATACCAATGCGGTGCCATGTCACTCTGCGCCCAGCGGAAAAAATCATACTCCAGCCGTGTCAGCCCACCCGGATAGATCTGGTCTATCCTTCTCAACGTGGGGCGGCGGTCGGTTTTTTCCAGTTCCTGAAGCAGTTGGCGCAATGTGCTGCGGCCCACGGGTTTGGACATCAGAAACGCCGTCGTCGCCCAGGCAACGGTGTAGGGAATGGCATCGAGTTCGTGGGCCATGCGCCGCCACTGGGTATCACCCAGGGACAGATACTGTCGCAGGGTGATCAGCCGCCCTTCATCCATCCATTGGCGGATGCGTGCCTGGGCGTCAGGCAGGGCACTGACTTTCAGGCGGCCATCGGGTTGCACTTGCAGAGTCTGAAAATACTGGGCCAGGCCCTCATGCAGCCACACCGGTGAAGCCGGGGACAGTTGGTAAAGGAGTACGTGGCTGCTTTCGTGGAGAATCGTCTGGGCCACGTCCTGATCATCGCCCCAGCGCCAGACGGCCACTTCATTGCGGGAAGGGATAAACACGCCGGCGTAATTGGCGTTGCTGGAGCCGATGCGGTCGACCATCCATTGACGGAAATCCGCCTGCTGTTCGAACAGATACAGATTGACCTGGGCGGTGCCATGCAGGTCGAGACCGAAATCGTTGCGGTAACGCCGGTAGATGTTGCGGATCGCCTGCAGGGTGGTGTCATGGATTCCGTCGGGCAGAGTGAAGTCCTGCCGCAGTACGGTAATTTCCAGTTCCTGCATGAGCGGGGACGTTCTTTGGGTGATTTTTTTACTGTCCACCTGCTCGGGCGGACGATCACCAAAGTGCAGCTTGCCGTTGTCATCGCGCCACTGAAAAATGTCCCCATGGGCAGCCAGTGATGTCACCAGTGCGATCAGGCAGAGGCCGCTGCGGATCAGGGCGTACAGTGTTGTTGTATCCATTGGCGAACGGCGTCCTGGTCGGCTTTTACCTTATCCATGGTGGGGTGGGTGACATTGCCGTCGTCATCCCGGTAGACGAAACGGCCCTGCAGTCGCTTCAATTTTGCCCTGGCGTTTCGGCATTTCTTGTCCTGAGCATCTTGTTGTTTTTGCTCTCTGGCTGCCTGTTCCTGCGCCCTGGCCTGTTCGCTTTCGCGTAGTCGCAGGGTGCGTTGATTGATTTCGCGGACCCGCTCGCCCTGGCCGATCTTGGGCGGCGCCTTGATATCCAGTTTCTCGTGCTGTTCCTGTGGCGGCTGATCGCCAAAGTGCCAGTTACCGTCGGCATCCTGCCAGCGGTACACCTCGGCACTGGCGAGCAGTGGCAGCAATGCCAGTAGTGTAATGAGTCCTTTCATTCTGTCCCCCCGAACACGTTTAACTTCCCTGTAATGTGAGAGAGCGCCCTCCGTCCACGGCCAAAATCTGGCCGGTAACAAACGGCGCCTGTGTGCCCAGCCACAAGACGGTCTGGGCAATATCCTGCGGTGTGCCGCAGCGTTTCAGTGCGGTGGCATCCTGAATCTCTTGCTGATTCATCTGCCCGGCCTCCGGCCACAGGATGGGACCCGGTGATACGCCGTTGACGCGGATATCCGGCCCCAGTTCGCGGGCCAGGCTGCGGGTCATCATCGCCAGTCCGGCCTTGGCCATGCAATACAGGGTATGGTTTTGTAGCGGTTTTTCCGCGTAGACATCCACAATATTGATAATGCTGCCCTGCTGCTGCCGCAGGGCGTAGGCCAGTGTCTGGCTGAGAATAAAGGGAGCGCGCAGGTTGCTGTGAACCAGCCTGTCCCAGTCGGCATCATCGGCCTGATCGACGGGGGTCGGATAGAAGCTGGAGGCATTGTTGACCAGCAGATCCATGCGGCCGAAGCAGGCCAGGGCATCCTGGGCCAGTTGCCGCACCTGGTCGGGTTGATCCAGATCCGCCTGAAGCGTGGCCGCGCTATCCGGGCGCGAGCGATTGAGGCTGTCCGCCAGAGCCAGAGCCTCTTGTGCGCTGTTGCGGTAATGAATAATCACCCGCATGCCATTGGCATGCAGGGTGCGAACGATTTCTGCGCCGATGCGGCGAGCGCTACCGGTAATCAGGGCGACGGGGTCTGCCATGTTTTTTTAAACTCCGAGATTGCATGAATGCGAGCTTTTTCAATGGCCTCGCCCAGTGCCGGCCCTTCGATGCCGCTCTGGCGCAGTGCGGCAACATCAATATTGCTGGCAGCCTGCGCCGTACCACGCAAGTAATCCACTTGAGGGTAGGGGCGATCTTCCAGGCCGGTACGACCGCGAGCATCGGCTTCGCAGGAGAGAAGAAAATCCTCCAGCCGTTCAGGTCGGCGTATTACGTCCAGCGTTTTCAGCAGCTTCCAGACCGTGGCGGGTTTCAGCTCCAGGGCCCGGTGGCAGTGGGTATGGTATTCCGCCACCAGGGCCGCCAGGGTGGCGGCGTCCTTGGGGACGCGCCAGCGCTTTGACACGGTTTTCGCCAGCCGGGCGCTACGAATTTCGTGGGCGATATGCCGGGGCCATTCTTCCTCGGGCGTTTTGCCCTTACCCAGATCATGACAAAGCACAGCGTAACGGGCCGTCAACGGCAGGTTCAGTCGACTGGCCTGTTCCAGACACAGCCATTGATGCACCAGCGTATCCACCTCCGGATGGTGCTGCTCCGGTTGCGGAACCCCATCCAGAGCAGCCAGTTCCGGAAACAACACCCGCAGGGCGCCACAGGCATGCAACACCTGAAAGAAGACCTGGGGATCGCGCTCCATCAGCGCCCGGCTGGTTTCCTTCCAGACCCGTTCCGGCACCAGATAATCCAGCTCGCCGCTGTCAGCCAGCTGCCGCATGAGTGCCAGGGTGTCATCGGCTACCCGAAAACCCAGCCAGTGGTAGCGGGCAGCAAACCGCGCCACCCGTAATACTCGCAAGGGGTCTTCTGCAAAGGCGGGGGAGACATGGCGAAGCAGGCGGGCCTTCAGGTCAATCCGGCCGTTGAAGGGATCAAACACCTGGCCGCCTTCCTCCTGGGCCATGGCGTTGATGGTCAGGTCACGGCGCACCAGATCGTCGTCCAGGCTGACATCGGGGGCGGCATGGAAGGTAAAGCCGCCATAACCGTGACCGGATTTGCGTTCCGTGCGGGCCAGGGCGTATTCCTCCTGGGTTTTCGGGTGCAGAAAGACGGGAAAATCCTGTCCCACCGGGCGAAACCCTTTGGCCTGCATCTCGTCGGGTGTGGCACCGACGACGACCCAGTCTCTTTCTGTCACCGGCAGTCCCAGTAATGCATCCCGCACGGCACCACCCACCAGATAAATTTTCATCTTGTGCGCTCTCGTTATCTTGGACAGAATGGTCGCATGCTTTCTATCGTACTGAAACTACACATGCTGGTCGCAGACCGCTGTGCACGCAAATGGCGTGCGCAGGGATTGCGGCTGTGTGACTGATAGTTTCAGTTCTGCAAAAAGGCCGCAGTGTCCCTGACCTGCGGCCTTTTTTGTGTTTTTGGAAAGGTGGCAGGTCGTTAATCAGTTGCAAGTTGAAAGTTCAAAGTTGAAAAGCGCGGGAAAGGCAGCTGCTAATCATTGACCTCCTCAGCCCCGCCGTAAAGGGAAAGAGTGTGGAGCATGGTTTTCTCGCTTTGCGGCGCGGCTGAGGAGGTTGTCGGTTGGCACCAGCACCTGCCGCGCCTTTCAACTTTGAACTTTCAACTTGCTCCTCAACCAAGGAGAACGACATGCCAACCCTGGCAGCGTATTTGATCGTAGTGGCGGTGTGGGCAACCACGCCGTTGGGGATTAAATGGAGTGGTGATGCCATGGCACCGCTGGCGGCAGCTGGCGTGCGTATGGCCATTGCTGCGCTGCTGGGTTTGCTGTGGTTGTGCTGGAAGCGTCAGAGCCTGCCGCTGCATGGTCGCGCTGTGCTCAGTTATACCGTTGCCTTGCCGGGTATTTTTGGGGCCATGGCGTGTAGCTACATGGCGGCCACACATCTGCCTTCCGGTCTGATTTCGGTGATTTTCGGTCTGGCCCCATTACTCTCCGGCCTGATGATGCAATCTTTGCCTGGCAGCGTGCGACTGAATGGCTGGCACTGGAGCGCCTGCCTGCTGGGTTTGTTCGGCTTGGCGCTGGTGTTTGACGAAAACCTGGCGGGCCTGCTGGCCGGCGCGGACCTGGGTGAGCGTGGTACCGGGCTGTTGTGGATGTTGTCTGCGGTGACCCTGTTTGCCGGGGGCGGCATTGCCGTGCAGCGGGTGGGCGCCGGTCTGCAGCCCATGCAACAGACCGTCGGCGGCCTGATATTGTCATTGCCGTGCTACGCAGTGGCCATGCTCATTGCTGGCCAGTCGTTTGCCTTTAGCGGCGACCTGCGTGGGCTGTCCGCCATTATCTACCTGGCCGTGTTTGGCTCTCTGCTGGGTTTTTATTGTTATTTCCAGATCCTGTCACGGCTGCCTGCCGCCACGGTGGCGTTGGTCACACTGATTACACCCGTGTTGGCGCTGGCGCTGGGCAATCTGCTCAATGGCGAGAGCCTGGGCAGTATGGTGCTGATCGGTGCCGGGGTGATTGTGCTGGCGCTGTCCCTGTTTGTGTTGGGGGATCATCAGGTAAGGCGGCAGCTCAAGCGGTTTCAAGTGGAAAGTTGAAAGTGGTAACGCGGCTCGAACGTTTGTGGACGTTATGAGGAGGCGGCATTTGTAGGGTGCACTGAGCCCAAGCGAACTGCACCGCTGCGGCCCCGGGTTGGTGCAGTTCGCTTGGGCTCAGTGCACCCTACACATTCTGGTTGTTACGCGTTTCTCTGATGGCTGCGACCTTTGCCGTTCAGTCTTGCGGCACAGGCTATTGGTTACGAAGAAACGGTAGGGGCCGGCTCCGGGGGCATGCTGTGATGGCTGACCACGCTGCCGTTTTCCACGCTTTCCAGGTGTACGTCGAACTGCCACAGCCGGTGCAGGTGGCGCAGGACTTCCCGGGCGCTGTCATCATCCAGAGGTCGGCTGCTGCTACGCTGGTGACGCAGGGTCAGGGCTCGGTCGCCATGAATGTTGGCGCGCACGATCTGGATGTTGGGCTCCTGAATGCTCAGGTTGTACTGCTCGGCCAGGGCGTCGCGGACCTTGCGGTAACCCTGTTCATTATGAATCGCTGCCACTTCCACGTAATCGTTGTGATCGTCATCGTCGATCTGGAAAAACTTGAAGTAACGGATCAGTTTCGGTGACAGAAATTGCTGAATGAAGCTCTCATC
Organism: Alcanivorax sp. IL2; assembly: GCF_047495475.1. Lineage (NCBI taxonomy): Bacteria > Pseudomonadati > Pseudomonadota > Gammaproteobacteria > Oceanospirillales > Alcanivoracaceae > Alcanivorax > Alcanivorax sp. IL2. The sequence continues at coordinate 1,352,737 of NZ_CP179932.1, forward strand.
CTTGAAGCTCTCCATGGCAAATTTCACCGTCTCGACCCAGTTGGAGCCGGCGATTTCCGGAAACCACTCCCGGTCCTCGTCATCCGGGTTTTCGCAAATGCGGCGGATATCCTGGAACATGTTGAAGCCCAGCGCATAGGGATTCATGCCGCTGTAGAAGGGGGCCGTAAAGGGGGGCTGGTAGATCACCTGACTGTGATTCTGCAGGAATTCCAGCATGAAGCCATCGGTGACCAGACCCTTGTCGTAGAGATCGTTGAGCAGGGTGTAGTGCCACAGGCATGCCCAACCCTCGTTCATTACCTTGGTCTGGCGTTGCGGGTAGAAGTACTGGGCCATCTTGCGCACGATGCGGATGATTTCCCGTTGCCAGGGTTTCAGAAGAGGGGCATTTTTCTCGATGAAATAAAGCAGGTTTTCCTGTGGTTCAGCCGGGAAGGTGCCGTCCTCCTCGCGACGTTGGGTGGCCGGCTGTAATTGCGGAAAGGTGCGCCATAACTCCGAGACCTGCTTCTGCAGCGACTCTTCCCGTTCGCGCTGGCGGCGTTTTTCCTCCACGGCGGAAATGGGGGAGGGGCGTTTGTAGCGATCTACCCCGTAATTCATCAGGGCATGGCAGGAGTCCAGGGTTTCCTCCACGGCAGTGACACCGTGGCGCATTTCGCACTCGGCAATGTAGTTCCGCGCGAATACCAGGTAATCGATGATGGAGGAGGCATCGGTCCAGGTCTTGAACAGGTAATTGTTCTTGAAGAAGGAATTGTGCCCATAGCTGGCGTGGGCGATCACCAGGGCCTGCATGGCGATGCTGTTCTCTTCCATCAGGTAGGCAATGCAAGGGTCGGAGTTGATGACGATTTCATAAGCCAGCCCCATCTGCCCGCGCCGATAGCGGCCCTCCACTTCGACAAACTGTTTGCCGAAGGACCAGTGGTTGTAGCCCACCGGCATGCCCACCGAGGAATAGGCGTCCATCATTTGCTCGGAGGAAATCACCTCGATCTGGTTGGGGTAGGTGTCGAGGCCATATTTGTTATGGGCAATATCGGCAATCGCCTCGTCATAGCGCGCCAGCAGTTCGAAATCCCAGTCGGACCCTTGAGATAAAAAGCTCATGCGTCCTCCATGCGTTTCTTGAACAGGTGACGGAAAACCGGGTAGATCTCGCCGGGCTCGTCAATCTGTGCCATGGAAAACGCAGTGGGGTGTTTTTCCATGATGCTTTGATAGTGGTCCCAGAGGGCCTGGTGGGCACGGGGCATAACTTCCACGTAGGAGAAGTACTGCAACTTGGGTAGCAGTTCTTCTTCAATCAACTTGGCGCAGGCCGGGGAGTCATCATTCCAGTTGTCGCCATCGGAGGCCTGGGCGGCATAGATATTCCACTCCGCCACCGGGTAGCGTTCGTTGATGATGTCGCGGGTGAGTTTCAATGCACTGGAGACAATGGTGCCGCCGGTCTCCCGGGAATAGAAAAACTCTTCCTCATCCACTTCCTTGGCACTGGTGTGGTGGCGGATAAAAACCACCTCGATTTTTTCATAATTGCGCTGCAGGAACAGATACAGCAACAGGAAGAAACGTTTGGCCAGATCCTTCATGTCCTGATTCATGGAGCCGGATACATCCATGATGCAGAACATCACCGCCCGGCTCACCGGCACGGGCACTTTCACATGATGATTGAAGCGCAGGTCTACGGTATCCAGAAACGGAATGCGATCCAGGCGTCGTTCCAGCTTGGCAATCTGCTCGTCCAGTTCCTGCAGGCGAGCCTGGCGTTGCGGGGACTGGTCCTTTTGTAGCAGTTCCTCTCGTTCCGCTTTGAAATCACGAATGCGTCGCCGGGTGGCGGCGGTGAGTGCCCGGCGCCGCATGGAGGCCTGGCGCATGGAGCGGACAATATTGATCTTGGCGGGCATGCCCTGGCTGACAATGCCGCCATGTTTGGTCTGGAAGGTCTGGGCGCCTTCCAGGTGTCGCTTTATCAGGTTGGGAAGCTCCAGGTCCTCGAACAGGAAGTTGAGGAATTCCTGCTTGTCGATTTCAAAGGCGAAGGCATCATCGCCTTCCCCCTGGTCACTGGCCTGACCATCCCCGCTGCCTTGTCCGCCTCCGCCTTCCGGTCGCATGATCCGGTCGCCCGGGTGAAACTCCTTGTTGCCGGGGTGCACGATACTGCGTTGCCCGCCGGGGCCATGATGAAAAATGGGCTCGGACAGGTCCTTGCGAGGAATATTGATACGCTCGCCCTGTTCCATATCCTGAATGGAGCGGCGGTTCACCGCATCATTGACGGCTTCGCGGATGTGCTTGCGATAACGACGCAAAAAACGCTGGCGGTTGACCGTGCTCTTGCGCTTGTCGTTCAGGCGGCGATCAATGATGTAGCTCATTGCTTCCTCCGGCTATGTGCCCCTTGCGTAGGAGCTATGCTTGCATGGCGAATCATGGGTATTCGCAAGCAGGTTCGCCATGCAAGCATAGCTCCTACGGGGAGTTTGCTACTGCGCCTTGCGAACTCGCAGGTACCATTCGGATAGCAGGCGTACCTGTTTTTCCGTATAGCCTCGGGAGACCATGCGCTGCACGAAGTTGCTGTGCTTGCGCTGATCGTCTTCGCTGCCCTTGGCGTTGAAGGAAATCACCGGCAGCAGGTCTTCGGTGTTGGAGAACATTTTCTTCTCGATCACGTCGCGAAGTTTCTGGTAGCTGAGCCAGCTGGGGTTCTTGCCATTGTTGTTGGCGCGGGCGCGCAGGACGAAGTTGACCACTTCGTTGCGGAAATCCTTCGGGTTGGAGATGCCCGCGGGCTTTTCGATTTTCTCCAGATCCTCGTTGAGAGCCTGACGGTCGAAAATCTCACCGGTGTCCGGGTCGCGGAATTCCTGATCCTGAATCCAGAAGTCCGCGTAGGTGACATAGCGGTCGAAGATGTTCTGGCCATACTCGGAATAGGACTCCAGGTAGGCGGTCTGTATTTCCTTGCCGATAAATTCCACGTAGCGCGGTACCAGGTACTCCTTGATGAAGCGGCGGTATTGCTCCTGTTGCTCCTGGGGAAACTGCTCTTGATCAATGCGTTGCTCGAGCACATGGATCAGATGCACCGGGTTGGCTGCCACTTCGGTGTGGTCGTAGTTGAAGACCTTGGACAGGATCTTGAAAGCGAAGCGAGTGGAGAGGCCGTTCATGCCTTCGTCGACGCCGGCCATGTCATGATATTCCTGCATGGACTTGGCATGGGGATCCACGTCTTTCAGGTTCTCGCCGTCATAGACCCGCATCTTGGAATAAATGCTGGAGTTTTCCGGTTCCTTGAGGCGGGTCAGGGAAGAGAACTGCGCCAGCATGTGCAAGGTGTCTGGTGCGCAATGGGCGTCACGCAGGCTGGAATTGCGCAGCAGTTTTTCATAGATCTGCATTTCTTCGGTGACACGCAGACAGTAGGGCACCTTGACGATATAGACCCGGTCGATAAAGGCTTCGTTGTTCTTGTTGTTCTTGAAGGTGTGCCACTCCGCTTCGTTGGAGTGGGCCAGCACGATGCCGTCGAAGGGAATCGCACCCATGTGTTCGGTGCCGTTGTAATTGCCTTCCTGGGTGGCGGTCAGCAGGGGATGCAGCACCTTGATCGGTGCCTTGAACATTTCCACGAATTCCAGAATGCCCTGATTGGCCCGACACAGACCGCCGGAGAAGGAATAGGCGTCCGGGTCGTCCTGGGCGAAATCTTCCAGTTTGCGGATATCCACCTTGCCCACCAGGGCAGAAATATCCTGGTTGTTTTCATCACCCGGCTCGGTCTTGGCCACGGCGACCTGGTCGAGAATGGACGGGTAACGTTTCACCACCCGGAACTGGCTGATGTCGCCGCCGAATTCATGCAGTCGTTTTACCGCCCAGGGCGACATGATGGTGCGGATATAGCGGCGCGGGATGCCGTATTCCTCTTCCAGAATCGGGGCATCTTCTTCCGGGTCGAACAGGGCCAGGGGAGAGTCGTTAACCGGGGAACCCTTGATGGCGTAGAAAGGCACTCTTTGCATCAGCGCCTTGAGCTTTTCCGCCAGGGAGGATTTGCCGCCGCCCACCGGGCCGAGCAGGTAAAGAATCTGTTTCTTTTCTTCCAGGCCCTGAGCGGCATGGCGGAAGTAGCTGACGATATTCTCGATCACCTCTTCCAGGCCGTAGAACTCGTCGAAGGCAGGGTAGCGACGGATGACCTTGTTGGAGAAGATGCGTGACAGGCGTGGGTCCTTGGCGGTGTCGACCATTTCTGGCTCGCCGATGGCCATCAGCATGCGCTCGGGGGCCGTGGCGTAGGCGCTGGGGTCGCGTTTGCACAGGTCCAGGTATTCTTCCAGCGACATTTCTTCCTGCTGTGTGCTGTCAAACCGGGCCTGGTAGTGGCTGATAATGCTCATGCCTGCTTCCTCCTGGCGAAACCAACAATGGTCACAACAAAACTACATGCGGTACGTGTCCTTGATAGATGCCTTGATCACTTTGATTGATTATTAAAAAAAGTCGCGTAAATAAAAAATGAAAGTGGGTATTCATGACTGCAGGTCTGACCGTGCAGTCACATCTTTAGCATGTAGCCAAACGGCAGATGAAGTCAAAGCGGAAGGAAATGTTTTTTGGCAGAAAAAGGATGAAGTGTGGCGAATGTCTGACAGGCCGGAGGCGAGCCGTAAAGGGCGGCAAGTGGTAAGCAAAACACCGTTCGAACACTCGTAGGTAGCTGGCAGATTGCCATGGATTTGCGCAGGGTGTTACAGCGAGGGAAAGCGCCTGCATGCGCTGAGAGTCAGCAGTGGCAGGCGATGCGGGTCAGATCGTCCAGGCGCAGGGCGGTGAGGCTGCCGCCCCAGACGCAGCCGGTATCCAGGGCGTCTACGTTTGCCACGTCAGTGTGGCCTTCCAGTGCCGCCCAGTGGCCGAACAGGATGCGGGTGTCAGTGGCCTGACGATGGGGGTGCAGGAACCAGGGCATGAAACCTTCCGGAGGGGCATCGGCTTCGCCCTTGCTGCCCAGATCCAGAGCTCCGGCCAGGTCCACAAAACGCATGCGGGTGAAATGGTTGGTGATGACCCGCCAGCGTTCCGCGTCTTGCAGGGCGTTGTCCCAGCCCGCCGGCTGGTTACCGTACATGTTGGCGAAATACTCGCCCACCTGAGGGCCGCGCAGTACCTGCTCCACTTCCCGGGCCCGTTGCCGTGCTTCGGGCAGTGTCCACAGTGGCGGAATGCCGGCATGGGTCATCACCGCCTGATGTTCAGGGATATCCACCAATAGCGGGCAGTTCTGCAGCCAGCCCAACAGGGCGTCGCGGTCCGGTGCCTCGAGGATATCCGTGAGGGTGTCCTTACGGCGGCTGTCGGTGCTGCCCTGGGCCACTGCCAGCAGGTGCAGGTCGTGGTTGCCCAGTACGGCGTGCACATTCTCGCGCAGCTCATAAACCCGGCGCAGGGTGCCCAGGGAATCCGGGCCGCGGTTGACCAGGTCGCCGGCGAGGAACAGCCGGTCGCGATCCGCATTGAAATTGATTTGTTCCAGCAGGCAATTGAAGGGCTTCAGGCAGCCCTGCAAGTCACCGATGGCGTAATCGCTCAATGGGCACCTCCAGTCCCGGTTGGCCTGGTCCTGTTGGCGTGTTGCAGGCCGGAATCAATGCAGCGCATGCGGTACCGCAAGAGTAAACATCGGGACTTGTGCGTCGAAGTGTGTGCCATCTTCTGCAATCATCTGGTAACTGCCGCGCATACTGCCGACTTCGGTTTCCAGGATGGCGCCGCTGGTGTAGGAAAAGGCCTGGCCCGGGGCGATGTGGGGCTGTTCGCCGATGACGCCTTCGCCATGGACTTCCTGCACGCGCTCTTCGCCATCGGTGATCACCCAGTGACGGGTCAACAGGCGGGCGCTGACGGTACCCTCATTGCGAATGGTGATGTGGTAGGCAAACACCCAGCGCTGGTTGTCCACGTCGCTCTGATCGGCGAGAAATTCGGTTTCCACCGAGACCTGAATATTATGGCGCGGGCTCATGGTTGCTCCGTTGATGTGATTCTCGCTGAATGGGTTCGGTTACCTGGCTGGCTCTGGCGCGGCTGCTTGGCCCGGCTAGGCGGTGCCCGCCTCTGGCCGGGTGATATTGGCCAGGGCCACATAGTCTGCCACGGAGAGCTGGTCCGGGCGCAGGCCGGCGTCAATGCCCGCCTGCTCGAACTGCTCCAGGGTGACCTGTGATTTTAGACTATTGCGGATGGCCTTGCGTCGTTGAGTGAAGGCCTGGGCCACCAGCCGCCGCAGATGCTCTTCGTCGTCCGCCGGGTGGGGCAGGCTGGCATGGGGCATCAGCCGGACCACGGCGGAATCCACCTTGGGCGGCGGGCTGAAGGCCTCCGGGGGGACAAAGAACAGGTAATCCGCCTGACAGTGGTACTGCACCATGATCGACAGGCGCCCCCAGTCACGGGTGCCGGGGCGGGCGGTGAGCCGGTCTACCACTTCCTTCTGCAACATGAAGGTCATGTCGCTGATGGCGTTCGCCTGGCTGAGCAGGTGGAAGATCAGCGGCGTGGAGATGTTGTAGGGCAGGTTGCCGATCACCCGCAGCGGCTTGTCCGTCGGTTTCAGGGTGCGGAAATCGAAGCGCAGGGCGTCGCTTTCATGGATGGTCAGGCGTTCCGGGCTGTTTTCCTGACGCAGCAGGGCGATCAGGTCCCGGTCCAGCTCCACCACGTGCAGATGCGGCAGCTTTTCCAGCAGCGGGTAGGTGAGCGCGCCGCGCCCGGGACCGATTTCCACCAGGGTGTCGTCTTTCTGCAGCCCCAGGGTACGCACCATCAGGTCTACCAGATTGCGGTCATGCAGAAAGTGCTGGCCGAAACGTTTGCGGGTGCGGTGTTCTGTCATGTGGCGGCAAGCTCCAGAGCGAGTCGGGTGGCGGCGATCAGGCTGCCGGCCTTGGCCTGGCCGGTGCCGGCCAGATCGAAGGCGGTGCCATGGTCCACGGAAGTGCGGATAAAGGGCAGCCCCAGGGTGATATTGATGGCTTCGCCAAAGCCGGCGTACTTGAGCACCGGCAGGCCCTGGTCGTGGTACATGGCCAGCACCGCATCGTGCTGCGCCAGCAGGTCCGGCTGAAAGGCCGTATCCGCCGGCACCGGGCCGGTGAGCGCCATGCCCTGATCGCGCAGGGCGTCCAGGGTGGGGATGATCACATCCAGTTCTTCGCGGCCCAGGTGGCCGCCTTCGCCGGCATGGGGGTTAAGCCCCAGCACCAGAATGCGCGGCGCCTCAATGCGGTACTTGCCGATCAGGTCGTCGCGCAGAATGGTCAGGGTGCGGGTCAGGCTGTCTGCCGTTACCGCCCGTGACACCTGACTGAGCGGCAGATGGGTGGTGACCAGGGCCACCCGCAGTTCGCGGGCGGTGAGCATCATCACTACCTGGTCCACCCCGGCCTGTTCGGCGAGAAACTCGGTATGGCCGGTAAAGGCCGGGTCGGCGCCCTCACAGATCACGTTTTTGGCCACAGGAGCGGTCACCATGGCGGCAAAGGTGCCATCCAGGCAGCCCTGTGCCGCGCGGCTGAGCATGGTGAGGGTGCCGCTGGCGGTGGCCGGATCGGGCTGCCCGGCGGTCACCGACGACCCGGCCGGGGTGTGCCACACCGGCAGGGTGCCCGGTGTCAGCGGTTGCCCTGGCTGCCAGTCGGAGAGCGTAATGGCCAGGTCGAGTTGCCTGGCTCGCTGGGTAAGGACGTCGCGATCAGCGATGACAACAAGCCGGGCGTCCGGGAAGGATGCCGGCAGGGTCAGTACCAGATCAGGGCCGATGCCTGCGGGATCCCCGCAGGTGATGGCGATGGGACGTTCTGGCGTCAGACGTCCGACGTCAGACGTCAGACTCATAAGCGAATATCCACGTAGGATTCGCTGCGCTGCTCTTGCAGCCAGGTTTCCAGCTCTTCCTCGAAACGGCGCTTCTGCAGGGCCTGGGTGGCCTGCATGCGACGGAATTCTTCGCTCATGTCCGCGTCGCGGGTGTCGTCCACGCGCAGGAAGTGAAAGCCGAACTGGCTTTCGAACACCGGCGACAGCTCGCCCACCGGGGTGTTGAGCATCATGTCCTCGAATTCCGGCACCATCTCGCCCTGGGTGATCCAGCCCAGCTCGCCACCGTTACGGGCACTACCCGGATCGTCGGAATGCTCCGCTGCCACGGCGGCAAACGCTTGCTGGCCAGAGGCAATGCTGTCGTGCAGGCGCATGGCTTCTGAGCGAGCCTCCTGGGGGCTGGTCAATGCATCGGCCTTGATCAGTACGTGACGGACCTGGTACTGGGTGACCACTTTTTCGATGCCGCCCTTGCGGTCCATCATCTTGATGATATGGAAGCCGGCCCCGGAGCGTAGCGGCTGGGAAATCTCGCCCTTGTTCATGTCGATGGCGGTTTCTGCGAACAGGCTGGGCCATTGGGCCGCCGGGCGCCAACCCAGGTCACCGCCTTCCAGGGCCTTGGGGCCGTCGGATTCCGACGTGGCCAGCTGCTGGAAGTCACTGCCCTGCTTCAGGCGTTCCACGATGCTCTCGGCTTTCTGTTTGGCGTCCTGGACTTGCTCCGGGCTGGCGCCGGCGGGTAGCCGCACCAGAATATGGCCAAGACGGAAGTCGGCTTCGAACATCTTCTTGCCCATTTCCGAATTCAGGAAACGGTCCACTTCCCGGTCGGTGATGCGAATGCGCGAGGCAACGCTGCGTTGTTGAAGGCGGGAAATCAGCATGTCCTGGCGGATCTGCTCACGGAACTGGGCCCAGTCGTAACCGTCCTGGCGCAGGGCGGCGGCGAAATCTTCCAGGGTCATGCCGTTCTGGCGGGCAATGCCGGCCAGTGCCTGATTGAGGGTGGCGTCGTCGACCTTGATGCCGCCCCGGTCGGCCAGTTGCAGCTGCATGCGCTCAAGGATCATGCGGTCGAGCACCTGCTCACGCATCACCGCCGGGGGCGGCAGTGGCTGGCCCTTTTCCTGGAATTGCAGGGCAATGGTGTTGATGCGCTCGTCCAGCTCGCTGGCCATGATGGCGCCGTCGTTGACCACGGCCACGATGCGGTCGAGCATCTGCACCTTGGCGTGGGACCAGGCCGGCAACATCAGCACGGCCATGGCCAGCAGGCCAAGCAGGGTGTGTCTGGCGTGCAGCGTGCGTCGTGCAGCGTGCAGCGTTCTATCAATCATACTGTCTCCTGTATCCCGGAATACTGCGCTCCAGCAGGGCATCCACCTGGCCGCCGAAGCCGCCCAGGCCAACCATCTGAATTTGTATCCAGATGGTGCTGTCGGCTTCGAGATCGCCATCGCCATCATCATCCACCAGTTCCCGCTGACTCAGCAGGCGCAGTTTCCAGCAGCAATTGCGGTATTCGGCCCCGGCTATGGTTTCCAGGGTGCGCTTGTTTTCCAGGTCGTACATCCAGCGGCCTACCATGCGCCAGTGGCGATGAATTGGCAGGATGCCGCTGAGTTCCGATTCGCGGATGTCGTCTTCGGGGCGGTCGTGATAGCCCACATTGACCACCCGGCGTTCCCGGTCGTTGTAACCGATCTGGAAGCTGGAGCGTTCCCGCTCGTTTTCTTCCAGATCCCATTGGGCTTCAGTGTAGAGGTACCAGTCGCGGGCAAAGTTCCATCGGGCGTCACCCACCAGTGGCGTCTGGTCATCGGTGGGGTCTTCCACGGTCTGCTCGGTGACCACCTTGCGGTCTTCGAAGTAGAAACCCTGGGCCAGGCGCAGCCGAAGTTGTTCGCGGCCGGTGGCATCATGGAGGAAACGGCTGGTCAGGCCCAGCGCCAGTTTTTCCTCGTCACCAATGCGGTCGTAGCCGATAAAGCGGTTTTCCCGGAACAGCGAGTTGTAGGAGAAGGTCAGCTCGCGGCTGTCGAAGTTGGGCAGGAAGTCCTGATTCTTGAACGCCACCTTGTTGACGAACAGGCGCGGTTCCAGAGTCTGGGTGAAGTCTTCACCAAACCAGCGGCTGGGGCGCTCGAAGAACAGGCCGGAATCCACACTGGCCCCCCAGGTGGTGATATCCGGATTGTCTTCCGCGTTGGCGTCCACACTGTCCAGCTCATAGCGGGTGTGATACAGCCGGGCGCGGGGTTCCAGATAGCCCCAGGGTTGCTGCAGGCGCAGGTTCAGGGCCGGGGCCGCGTGGGCGCGCAGGCCGGTGGCCTTGCCGCTGTCATCGGACCCGCTGCGCTCGAAAGAGGTGATATCAGACAGCCACAGCCCTTTCAGGGGGCCATACAGGGTCGGGTCACCGGTGAGCTGCAACTGTGGCAGACGGCGGTAGGGCAGATCCTGATCCGCCAGGGTCGGGTCGATGGTCTGCCAGGACTGCATGCGCCCCATTACCTGCCAGGTGCGGCCGTAATAGCGGGCTTCCGCCAGCCGGGGCAGGTGGGTCTGGGAGCTGATTTCCAGGCCGGTGTCCAGGTCCTTGAAATAGAAGTCGTCCGACACGTAATTGAAGTCGGTCTTCAGATTCCAGCGGTTGATATTGCCGTTATGGGTCCAACGGGCCACCTGCCGGTCTTCGTCATCGAACTTGCGGTCGTTGAACAGCACCCCGTAGCTGATGTCGCCTTCGCCCCAGGGCGTCAGGTAGCGGAATTCGGAGTCCACCCCTTCGCCACGGCCATCGATAAAGCGGGGGCCGATGGTGGCATCCAGCTGTGGGTGGATGTTCACGTAGATCGGCTGGGTAATGTCCAGGCCGCCGCTGCTGTCACCGATAGCAATGGTGGGGAACAGCAGGCCGGTCTTGCGGCGGTCGTCAATGGGGAAGGTCATCCAGGGCAGCCAGAAGATCGGCATGCTCTTCACCTTCAGCACCACATTATTGGCTTCGCCCCAGCCCTTTTCCCGGTCCAGGAAAATACGTTCCCCTTCCAGAGACCAGCCATTGGAGCCCGGCGCACAGGTGGTGTAGGTGCCACGGGTAATGGTGGTGGTGGTTTCGTTGAGGAAAATATAGTCGGCGCTGCCGCGGGCGGCGGTATTGAGCAGGGAATAGCGCACACCCAGCAGGCTGCCTTCCTTGCGGCGGGTCTGGCCGCTCATGCTGGAGGCAATAAAGGTGGCCTGGTCGCTTTCCAGGCGCATGCCGTTTTCCAGCTGGAACTTGCCGGTGGCCTGGTCCAGTTGCGCGCTGTCAGTGGTAATGCGGCTGCCGGGCTGTTCGATCAGCACGTCGCCGTCCAGCTCGATCAGGCCATTCTGCGACATGGTGGAGTGGTCGGCGGTGACCACGGTGTCGCTGCCTGCCACGGGGATGCCCACGGCCGGGTTATAGTAGATGCCGCCACACCATTCCGGGATGCTGCGCTGTTGCACGGCAGGGAACGTGGCCATTTCTTCGCGGTCAACCCAGTTAAGGTCGTTGTCCGCGGTGCTGGTGCCTGCCAGTAGCAGCAGGCCGGGGATAAGAATTCGTTGTACGGGCAGTGGCATCGGCTGCTCAGAACAGGTAAAAAGGCCGTTTTGTACAGCGGCGGCAATTCCGCCCTGTAAAAGCGGCAGTGTAATCGAACAAGGAAGGCAATGCAGCCTGATAAAAGTAAATCCGACAATAAGGCCGACCCCCGCAAGGTCGCCCTGGACCAGTGGGTAAGTACTTACCTCGGTGCCGGTGTGGCGGGTGAGCCGGCTTCCGCGGATGCCAGTTTCCGTCGTTATTTTCGCTATCAGCATGGTGGCCGCAGCCTGATCGCCATGGATGCGCCGCCGGCCCAGGAAGATTGTCGCCCCTTTATCGACGTGGCCCAGCGTCTTCAGCGTGCCGGCCTGCATGTGCCGGAAATCGTCCATCAGGATCTGGACCAGGGCTTTCTGCTGCTCACCGATATGGGCAATGAAACCTGGCTGACCGCCCTGAACGAGAACAATGCGGATGCCTGGTACAGCGCCGCCATCGATACCCTGATTACCCAGCAGTTGCATACCGATGTGAGCGGCCTGCCAGTCTATGACGAAGCCCTGCTGCAAAGGGAGCTGGAGCTGTTCCCCCAGTGGTACCTGTTTCGCCACCGGGAAAAGGTGGTCACCGGCGAGCTGCGCCAGCGCCTGGACCGTGTGTTCGCTGTGCTGATCGAATCGGCCCTGGCCCAGCCGCAGGTCTTTGTGCACCGGGACTACATGCCCCGCAACCTGATGGTGTCCGACCCCAACCCCGGCGTGCTGGATTTCCAGGACGCGGTGGCCGGCCCCATCAGCTATGACGTGATCAGCCTGTTCAAGGATGCCTTTATCAGCTGGCCGGAAGAGCGGGTGCTGGGCTGGCTGCGCCAGTATTTCGACAAGGCCACCGCCGCAGGCCTGCCGGTGCCGGCGGACTTCGATACCTTTCTGCGCCACTGCGACCTGATGGGCGCCCAGCGCCACCTCAAGGTGATCGGTATCTTTGCCCGCATCTGCCACCGGGACGGCAAACCCAAATATCTGGGCGATGTAGCCCGATTCTTCGCCTACCTGCGCACCGTCATCGCCCGCCGCCCGGAGCTGGCGGACCTGGAGTGGATCCTGGATCAGCTCGAGGACAACGAGTGAAAGCCATGATCCTGGCCGCCGGCTACGGCAAGCGCATGCGGCCCCTCACCGACCATACCCCCAAGCCGTTACTGCAGGCCGGGGGCAAGGCGCTGATCGAATACCATATCGAGAAATTGCGTGATGCCGGCATCGACTCCCTGGTAATCAACACCGGCTGGTTGGGCGACAGACTGGCCGCCACCCTGGGCGACGGTCGGCGCTTTGGCATCCCCATCGCCTATTCCCATGAAGGCACTCCGCTGGAAACTGCCGGCGGCATTCGCCGGGCGCTACCGCTGTTGGGCGATGCGCCCTTTGTGCTGGTGAATGGCGATATCTGGACCGACTTCGACCTGTCCCGGCTGGTGGCAGACCGTCCCGACCCGGTGCATCTGGTGCTGGCGGATAACCCGGACCACCACCCGGGCGGGGATTTTCATCTGACAGAAGGGGGCCGGGTGCGCGATAATGGCGAACCCAGGCTGACCTATGCGGGCATGGGGCGGTTCGATCCGGCCCTGTTCCGGGATCTGCCCGATGGCGAAGCGAAACTGGCGCCGCTGCTGCGCGCCGCCATGGCAGACGATGCCGTCAGCGGCGAGCACCACATCGGCCAGTGGTGGGATATCGGCACCCCCGAGCGCCTGAACGAACTGGATCGATTGCTGACCCGACGCTGAAACGGTTTTTTGTGGGAGCGGTCGTTCGACAGCGATTTCGGCCCCGGCACATTTTCGCGGTCGAACGACCGCTCCCACAGTGACACTGTCGCGACAAACGAATTTTGAGGAATTGTCATGCCCAAGCAGGATTATCTGATCGCCCCCTCCATTCTCGCGGCCAACTTCGCCCGTCTCGGGGAAGAGTGCGATAACGTGCTGGCCGCCGGGGCGGACGTGATCCACTTCGACGTGATGGACAACCACTACGTGCCCAACCTGACCATCGGCCCCATGGTCTGCAAGGCCCTGCGCGACCACGGCATCACCGCCCCCATCGACGTGCACCTGATGGTCAGCCCGGTGGATGAACTGATCAGCATGTTCGCCGAAGCCGGCGCCAGCTACATTACCTTCCACCCGGAAGCCAGCCAGCACGTGGATCGCTCCCTGCAGCTGATCAAGAGCTACGGCTGCAAGGCCGGCCTGGTCCTCAACCCGGCCACCCGCCCGGATTGCCTGGAATACGTGATGGACAAGCTGGACATGATCCTGCTGATGAGCGTGAACCCGGGCTACGGCGGTCAGAAGTTTATCCCCTCCACGCTGGACAAAACCCGCGCCGTGCGCCAGATGATCGACGCCAGCGGCTATGATATCCGCCTGGAAGTGGATGGCGGCGTTTCCGAAAAGAACATCCGCGAAGTCGCCGCCGCCGGCGCCGACACCTTCGTGGCCGGCTCCGCCATCTTCGGCAAGGACGACTACGCCGCGGTCATCCAGCAAATGCGCGAGGAGCTGGCGCAGGCCTGAGGGCCTACGCCGCTCAGGAGGGAACCGAATGGCCACACCGCTGCCTTATCCCTCCATGCGCCACACCCTTCCTTTGTTAAGTTGTTTGCTGCTCCTGCTGGCCGGCTGTGCCGGCAGGGCACCTGTTGACGCGCCTCCCGCCTCGCAAGCGCCCGGTGCGCCCGCCGATGCGGCGTATGCCGGCACAGCACCGGATCTCCAGTCCCAGCAGGAACTGGATGCGCTGGTGGCAGAAGTGATGTCCGAAGCGCCGCCCCTGCGCGTTTCCCTGCAAGCCCAGCACGAAGACTGGAAAGGCGTTCCCTACCGCTACGGCGGCCTGAGCCCCCGCGGTGTGGATTGCTCCGGCTTTGTCTATCTCACCTTCCTGTCCCGCCTGGGTATGCAGGTACCGCGCACCACCACCGAACTGCTGAAAAGCGGCGAAAAAGTCCGCCGTGATGAGATCCGCGTGGGCGACCTGGTGTTCTTCCGCACCGGCCCCGGCAACCGCCATGTAGGCATCTACATGGGCAACGGCGATTTCCTTCATGCGTCCTCCAGCAAGGGCGTGATGACTTCGTCCCTCAGTAATCCCTACTGGCGCCAGCGTTACTGGCAGGCCCGTCGTCTGGCAGGCCTGTAATACGCTCCATCTCTTGCGCGCCTAGCGTTACCGCACCTACCCCTCTACCGAACGAGTAGGGTGCACTGAGCCTAAGGCGAACTGCACCATTTCCCACCCAAGCGGTGCAGTTCGCCCCAGGCTCAGTGCACCCTACGCAAACCGCAATTCATCCGTTGTACCCGAAGCGTCCCGCTTATTGTCGGCCTGATATGTGGCCACTCCTCCGCCCGTTTTTCACCCGCGCGCAAGTTTAATTTGTAGGATATGGCTTACATATTTTTGTAAGTTGCTGAGATAAAGTGAATTTTCGGGTTTTGGGGTGCGAGAAAAGTCCGAACTAAATTTCCTGTTCAACACGCAAATGCAAGAAAAGTCAGGTGAGAGTGGATGCTGCTCTGGCGGTAACCCACTGAGTCAATTCGGTTTTAGCGTGATTTGAGCAAAGAGTTGGGTCGGGGATATATTGCAAAGTGATATATCGCATCTGCAATTGAATACACTGTTAGGTTGTCATGAGATACAAGTGCCAAAATTGTGGTGAACTTTTCTCTCCCCGTAATGCGGGATGCGAGGATTGGAGGGAAAAGAAGTTGTCTTTTATATGCCCTCATTGTGGTGTGTATCTAAAAAGGCCTGAGAATATTATCAAAGAAAAGGGGTGGAAGGGTGCGGCTCCTACACTGATAAAATATGGTTTGGTAGCATTTGTCTTGCATTTTTTAGCTATATATCTAGGTGCTAACCATCCGTCGGTACTTGTCATTGTTGGAGGGATTGCCTTGATTGCTTTGTTCCTTTACGCATGGAGAACGCCTGAAGAAGTGAGGCTGGTTGAGGTTCTTGTGCCGCAACCTAACAAGAAGCTCCAGTTAGACCGCTGACGCGGCGGCTGAGCATGGCGTTATAAGTTGCGGGATCTAAAAGCATGGTGAAATTCCTTACCATCGGAAAGCTTAATGCGATCAGCGTCTACTGCGCTTGGGCAATGTTATTGGCCTGTGGCTTGTATTTCGCCTTTACGATGGTGGCTGAGTCTGGAGATAAAGGTGTATTGGTCAGGCTGTTCTACGGGTTTTTGGTTTTCGCAGCAGTGCACGTTGTTCTCGCATTCTTCGTCCGCTGCCCTCATTGTGGCCGGTGCCTCACCATCCAGACCTTTAAAAAGCCACATCCTGACTCAAGTGGTAATTGGGCATCCGTGGTTGCAAAGTGGTTCAGTGGCTCCATCGTGTGCATTCATTGCGGGAACAGAGTTAATACCAAGAACTTATAACAATCGGCTGCACAGAGACCGGTTTTTCGCCGCTTCGCGGCTCCAAACCGGCGCGTGAGCCGGGCGTTAGGTGTTAAATGGCATTAGACATATACCAAAAAATCGAGAACGACTTTGGCGAAAGAGCCAACGAAGTCCACGAAGAGTTGAAAGTTCTTGATGCCAAAACAAAGGGCATGATTGGCAATAGAATCATACGGGCTATTGTTTATCTATCTAATGGTGATGTTTCAACTTTTCACGAGAAAGTAAAGCTCGCTCAAGTAGATTGGCGTGATGTATTAATGCAAGCAGAGTACAGCTACCCTGAGAA
Organism: Alcanivorax sp. IL2; assembly: GCF_047495475.1. NCBI lineage: Bacteria > Pseudomonadati > Pseudomonadota > Gammaproteobacteria > Oceanospirillales > Alcanivoracaceae > Alcanivorax > Alcanivorax sp. IL2. The sequence continues at coordinate 1,369,002 of NZ_CP179932.1, forward strand.
TGAGCGATTAAGAGACTTTGATAAAACATTTTATGAACTTGGCTTACTTAAAGGCAGAAACACCTAACAAGGCCAAGCAACATCGTTCGCTGCGCTCTCTGGACAGCCTTGGGCTTGCGCCTTTTGTGCATGGCTTCGCCATTGTTGCGCAAAATTTACAATCACAAGTCTGCCGTTGTTGGCGACGTTATGTTTGAAAGGGGGCTGAATGGCGAAAAGGATGACGAAAGCAGAGACGCAAGGTATAGCAGCCTTGATTGTGATTGCTCTTCCTATTTATGGGGCAATGAAGCTGGGAGAGTCTGTTGGTTGGGTTTCAATTGTAGCTATTGTGGCTTCAGTTGTCGGGGTGATCATTTTTGTCCGGGCCGTTCAGAAAAAACAGCGAAGAGAGTCCTTGATGGCGAAGTATAAGGATGAAGATCTTGTTTTGGCGCTTATGAATCGTTCCTTTTGGCAGGGGCAAACTGCTGAACAGCTTGTGGATTCGTTGGGTCGGCCACACTCCGTGGACTAAAAAGCCCTTAAAACCAAGAAGAAAGAAGTCTGGAAGTATAATCACCAAGGTGGTAACCGATACGGTCTTCGAATCACACTTGATAACGATCAAGTTGTAGGGTGGGACCAAAAAACATAACCACGATTAATGGGGTCAGCTCTTGCATCGTGCACTTGATTGAAATATTTAAGACCTGATCCCGATTTTTAGAAATCGCGCCGCGAGCGACACTCCTACGGATAGGGCGTTAATCTCGCAGATTCTTCAGTGCGCGACAGAGGTTTTCTCTGGCTGGCAACTCCAGCTTCTCCCTTAGCTCAGCGGTGTGATAAATCACCCCTTGATCCAGAAAACTCTCCAACACAGCGCTACGCCCTTTCCGAAACGCCGCCTCCGGCACAAAGTCATATTCCTTCCGAATCCACCCTTCATACCGGTCGTACAATTCCGCATCTGCCCCAAGAATACTCAGGTCGATATCCTGCAGCAGGGCCATGTCCGGGTCTGTGGGAGGGTGCGGGTGGATGGTGGCCAGGATGAGTTCGTGTACTCGGGCGCGCTGTTGATCCGTGAGGTAGCTGCCAGCAAAGTGCTGGGCAAACCAGTCTGCACTGCGAGCTTCGTTATCACTGGCGCGGGGATCGTAGATTACATCATGGGCCCACAAGGCCAGTTCCAGGCTAAGCGGATCTGCGGCGAGGTGTCGGTAATGGTCCAGCCATCCCAGGCAGGCGGCGACGTGGTCCAGGGTGTGGTAGTGGCGGTGGGGCTCGCTGTAGTGGTTGACCAGTTGTTGCCAGGTGGGCTCCGGGTCAGGCAGTAGCGGGGCGACGGCGGTGCGCCATCGTTGGTGCAGGGCGGACCCGGTGGTCATCCCGCTTCCTCCAGCGGCTTCCCATCTTCATCCACAAACCGCACATCCCGCACGGTGAGGGTCTGACCCTGCTGGTTCTGGACGGTAACCGGCGCCAGCGGCTCTCCGGTCTGGCGGTCCACCAGCTGCATGGTGTCTTTCTCGCCGTTCCAGCGTTCGCTCCACTGGCGCAGGGCGGTGACTACCGTAAACAGGTCGCGGCCCTTGTCGGTGAGGCGGTATTCGTAGCGCTTGCCGTGCTCGCCCACGTCCACACGCACCATTACCCCGTTGTCCACCAGCCGGGTCAGGCGGTTGCAGAGGATGTTCTTGGCGATGCCCAGGTTGTGCTGGAAATCCACAAAGCGGCGGGTGCCCAGCATGGCCTGCTTGACCACCAGCAGGGACCACCAGTCACCGACCTCATTGAGGGCGCAGGCTACCGAGCAGCCCATTTCATCGAAGCGTTTGCGTGTCATGGGTGGCATTGTACGCCAGAAAGGTTGCATAACGAAACCAAATAAGGTTTTATTACGCAACCAAATTGAGGGCCGCCGATTGGTGGCCTCGCTGATTCTGTTGTTTTTTATCGCGCTCGCTTGAGCGCCAGAGTGAAACAAAATTCGGGAGAGTAACAATGAGTGGTTCCCTGGACAGTCTGCTGCGCCCTTTTGCGCACAAATCCCTGAACCTGCGTAACCGGGTGGCCATGGCCCCCATGACCCGCACCTTCTCGCCGGGCTATGTGCCCAATGACGAGGTGGTGGGTTACTACCGCCGTCGGGCGGAAGGCGAGGTGGGCCTGATCATCACCGAGGGCACCTTTGTGGGCCACAAGGCGGCCAACGGCTATGAGCGGGTGCCGGCGATCTACGGTGATGTGGCCATGGCGGGCTGGAAGAAGGTGGTGGATGCGGTCCACGAGGCCGGTGGCCAGATTATCCCGCAGCTCTGGCACGTGGGCTCGGTGCGCAAGCCCGGGATTGGTCCGGACAAGGACGTGCCCGGGCATTCGCCGTCCGGCCTGTTCAAGCCGGGCAAGGAAAATGGCCACGCCATGACCCATGAGGACATCCAGGACGTGGTGCAGGCGTTTGCTGACTCCGCCAGGGCCGCCAAAGCGGTGGGCTTTGACGGGGTAGAGATTCATGGTGCCCACGGCTATCTGCTGGACCAGTTCTTCTGGGAAGGCACCAACCAGCGCGATGACGAGTACGGTGGCTCCATCGAGAACCGCGCCCGCTTCGGCGTGGAGATCGTCAAGGCGGTCCGTGAAGCGGTAGGTGAGGAGTTCGCCATTGTGCTGCGCTTTTCCCAATGGAAGCAGCAGGATTACGACGCCAAGCTGGCCCAGAATCCGGAAGAGCTGGAACGCTTCCTGATGCCGTTCGTGGACGCCGGCGTGGATATTTTCCATGCGTCTACCCGTCGTTTCTGGCTGCCGGAGTTCGAGGGTTCCGACCTGAACCTGGCCGGCTGGACCAAGAAGATTACCGGGAAGCCCACCATTTCTGTGGGTAGCGTGGGGCTGGATGGGGATTTCCTGAACAGCCCGGAAGGCATGGGCGGCACCGCCAACCCGGCGGCGCTGGATGAGCTGACCCGACGCATGGACAACGACGAGTTCGACATGATTGCGGTGGGCCGGGCGCTGCTGCAGGACCCGAACTGGCTGCTGAAGGTGAAGGAAGGGCGTGAGGAAGAGATCGCGCCGTTTACCAAGAAAGCGTTGGGGAGCTTGAGTTAAGAGCTACAAGCTACAAGCTACAAGCTGCAACGCGGATCCGGGTTTGTCGGGTCTGATAGGAAAGAGGCCGCGTCCAGATGTTGGATGCGGCCTTTTTGCGTTCTACGGAGCCGCTGTAGGAGCGCCTCTTGAGGCGCGAACCGAGCGACAGCGAGGAAGAGATTATCAGCTGGTTCGGGTCTCTCTATCGGGAGCCCTGTTCCGTTCTGACGACCCTGATCGTCCTCCGGACGATTCCGCGTTTGCACGCGGTTCGCGGCTCAAGCGCCGCTCCTACGGCGGCCTTGTCGAGAGCTTAGTCCTCGCTTTGGTCCACCAGGGTCTGGTTCACCGCCAACGCCAGCAGGGTGCAGATGACGCCGGAGAGCAGGTAGACGGTGACCGACAGCAGGCCGAACTTGGCGGACAGGCCCAGGGCCACCAGGGGGGCGAAGGCGGCGCCGAACAGCCAGGCGAAGTCGGAGGTGAGGGCGGCACCGGTGTAGCGGAAGCGGCGCTCGAAGTTGGCGGTGACGGTGCCGGAGGCCTGGCCGTAGGAAATCCCCAGCAGGGCAAAGCCGAGCAGGATGAAGGTGTCCTGCATGGCCGGGCTGCCCCCCATCAATAGCGGGGTGAGCAGGCTGAAGACGCCGATCACCGCCGCCAGGGCGCCCACGGTGGTGCGCTTGCCGATGCGCGCGGCGATCCAGCCGGAGCCGATGGTGGCGATAATGCCCACGATGCCGCCGACGATCTGCACGGTCAGCACCTGGCCGGTGGTCTGGCTGCCCTGCAGGGCGATCCAGGACAGCGGGAAGATGGTCACCAGGTGGAACAGGGCATAGCTGGCCAGGGCGGCGAAGGAGCCGATAAAGATGTTGTAGCCCTGCTTGCGCACCATCTCGGTGGTGCCGATGGGCTCCAGCTCGCTTTCTTCCAGGGCTTCGGTGTATTCCTCGGTGAGCACCAGACGCAGGCGGGCGAACAGGGCGACCACGTTGATGGCGAAGGCTACGAAGAACGGGTAACGCCAGCCCCAGCCCAGGAAATCCGGGGCGCTCAGGCTGTTATAGAGAAACAGGAACAGGGCGCTGGCAATGACGAAGCCCAGCGGGGCGCCCAGCTGCCCGATCATGGCGTACCAGCTACGCTTTTCCTTTGGTGCGTTCAGGGCCAGCAGCGAGGGCAGACCATCCCAGGAGCCGCCGAAAGCCACCCCCTGCATGATGCGGAACAGGGCCAGCAGGGTAATGGCGTAGCCACCCAGCTTCTCGTACCCGGGCAGGAAGGCGATGCCGGCGGTGGCGGTGCCCAGCAGGAACAGGGCGGCGGTGAGTTTGATGCCGCGACCCCAATGACGCTGGATGGTCATGAACAGGGCGGTACCGAAGGGCCGGGCCACAAACGCCAGGGCAAACAGGGAGAAGGAATAGAGCATGCCCTGTAGCGGGTCGGCGAAGGGGAAGAATACCTGCGGGAAGATCAGTACCGAGGCGATGCCGTAGACAAAGAAGTCGAAGTATTCGGAAGTCCGGCCGATGACCACTCCGACGGCGATTTCATTGGGCGCCACCGGGGCATGACTGGAACCGTGGGACTGCTGGGGTTGGGACATGTTGTGCGCTCGAATTTCGTGTTGGGGAGTTGCAAGCTACAAGCTTCAAGCTGCAAGGCGCGGTGATGGCTTCGCGGCTCTGCTCGGCCGTGCCCGCGTATTGCCCTAGGCGCGGGCACAGAATTGCTACAACGAATCAGTCTGATCGCGTTGCAGCTTGAAGCTTGTAGCTTGTAGCTCATTCCCCTAGCACTTTAAGGCCATGGGACAAAATGTCCAATACCCGCTTCCCATTGCCTTGGCTAGAGTTCCCCTATCCCATAAGCCAACCAGAATAGCCGCCAATGCAAATATTCAAATACTTGCGTGGAGTGTCGCTGACGTTGCTTGTCGCTGCCCTGCTGTCGGGTTGCGATGCAGTCGTGATGTCCCCCTCTGGTGATGTGGCAGTGCAACAGCGGGACCTGCTTGTCTGGTCCACCATCCTGATGCTGCTGGTCATCGTTCCTGTCATCGTGCTGACCTTGTGGTTTGCCTGGCGTTACCGCGCGTCAAACACCGAGGCCACCTACAAACCGGACTGGACCCATTCCACCGTGCTGGAACTGGTGATCTGGGCGGTGCCGCTGCTGATCATCATTGCCCTGGGGGCGATGACCTGGGTGTATACCCACAAGCTGGATCCCTACCGGCCGCTGGATCGCATCGACGCCAACACCCCGATCCCGGCGGATCTGGAGCCGCTCACCGTGGAAGTGGTGGCGCTGGACTGGAAGTGGCTGTTCATTTACCCGGAGCAGGGCATCGCCACGGTGAATGAGCTGGCGGCGCCGGTGGATCAGCCGATCCGCTTCAAGATCACCGCCTCCACCATGATGAATTCCTTCTTCATCCCCGCCATGGCCGGGCAGATCTACGCCATGGCCGGCATGGAGACCAAGCTGCACGGCGTGATCAACGAGCCGGGCGTCTACCAGGGCTTCTCCGCCAACTACAGTGGCGCCGGCTACTCGCACATGAAGTTCCAGTTCCATGGCCTCAGCGAGGCGGACTTCCAGGCCTGGGTGGACAAGAACAAGGCCAGCGGCAACACCCTCAGCCGTGAGGTCTACAAGGCGCTGGAAGTGCCCAGCATCAAGGACCCGGTGAAGCGCTATGCCAGCGTCGACCCGACCCTGTACCACGCCATTCTCAACCGCTGCGTGGACCCGGGCACCGTGTGCATGGAAGACATGATGTATCACAGCGGCCATGGCAAGCAGGAGGCGGATGCCGCTGAAGGGCACGACGCCCACGCCGGCCATGACGCGCATGGAGGCCACCATGAATAAATCCTTGCGGATTTTCCCTCTCCCCCGGCCCCTTTATTCGCTTCGCTCACCCTTCGGGCCAGCCTGCGGCTGTTCTGCGCTGCGCTGGTCCCCCAAAGGGAGAGGGGAGCAAACAAAAATTGTCGTAGCAGGTGTCGCCCATGTTTGAAAACCTGGACCTGACCAAACTCATTTTCGGACGTCTCACCTGGGACGCGATTCCGTTCCATGATCCGATCATTCTGGCTACCTTCGCCGTGGTGGCAGTGGGTGGCGTGGCCATGCTGGTGGCGCTGACTCGCTACAAGCTGTGGGGGTATCTGTGGACCGAGTGGTTCACCTCCATCGACCACAAGAAGATCGGCATCATGTACATCATCCTGGGGTTGGTGATGCTGCTGCGCGGTTTCGCCGATGCCATCATGATGCGCCTGCAGCAGGCCTTCGCCTTCGGCGACAACATGGGCTATCTGCCACCGGATCACTACGACCAGATCTTCACCGCCCACGGCGTGATCATGATTTTCTTCGTGGCCATGCCGCTGGTGACCGGGATCATGAACTACCTGATCCCGTTGCAGATCGGCACCCGTGATGTGGCCTTCCCGTTCCTGAACAACTTCAGCTTCTGGATGACCGCCGGTGGCGCCGCGCTGATGATGGTGTCCCTGTTCGTGGGCGAGTTCGCCAAGACCGGCTGGCTGGCCTATCCGCCACTATCGGGGATATTGCAGAGTCCCGGGGTGGGGGTGGATTACTACATCTGGTCGTTGCAGATCGCCGGGGTGGGTACGCTGCTATCGGGGATCAACCTGCTGGTGACCATCGTCAAGATGCGTGCCCCGGGCATGAGCCTGATGAAGATGCCGGTGTTCACCTGGACCTCCCTGTGCACCAACGTGTTGATCGTGGCGGCCTTCCCGGTGCTGACCGCCGTGCTGGGCATGCTGACCCTGGATCGTTATCTGGGCACCGCCTTCTTCACCAACGACATGGGCGGCAACGCCATGATGTACGTGAACCTGATCTGGATCTGGGGTCACCCGGAGGTGTACATCCTGATCCTGCCGGTGTTCGGTATCTTCTCCGAGATCGTGGCCACCTACAGCCGCAAGCCGCTGTTCGGGTACACCTCCATGGTCTACGCCACCGTGGTGATTACCGTGCTGTCCTACCTGGTATGGCTGCACCACTTCTTCACCATGGGCTCGGGGGCCAGCGTGAACTCGTTCTTCGGGATCACCACCATGATTATCTCGATACCGACAGGGGCGAAGATCTTCAACTGGCTGTTCACCATGTTCCGTGGCCGCATCAAGTTCGATGTGCCCATGCTGTGGACCCTGGGCTTCATGGTCACCTTCGTGATCGGTGGCATGACCGGGGTGTTGCTGGCGGTACCGCCGGTGGACTTCGTGCTGCATAACAGCCTGTTCCTGATCGCCCACTTCCATAACGTGATCATCGGTGGCGTGCTGTTCGGTCTGTTTGCCGGTATCACTTACTGGTTCCCGAAAGCCACCGGTTACAAGCTGGATGAGTTCTGGGGCAAGCTGTCGTTCTGGTTCTGGCTGATCGGTTTCTACTTCGCCTTCATGCCGCTGTACGTGCTCGGCCTGATGGGCGTGACCCGTCGTGTCAGCCACTTCGAGGATCAGTCCCTGCAGATCTGGTTCCAGATTGCCGCCTTCGGTGCGGTGCTGATTGCGGTGGGTATTGCGGCCTTCCTGATCCAGTTGATCGTCAGCTTCCGTCGCCGCGAAGCGCTGGCCGATGAGACCGGTGACCCGTGGGATGGCCGTACCCTGGAGTGGTCTACTTCCTCGCCGCCGCCGCCTTACAACTTTGCCTTCACTCCGCGTGTGCACGATCTGGACGCCTGGTGGCAGATGAAACAGCACGGCTTCAAGCGCCCGGAATCCGGCTTTATCCCGATTCACATGCCCAAGGGCACCTGGGCAGGCATCGTGCTGTCGGCGATCAGCGTGGCCTGTGGCTTCGCCCTGATCTGGCACATGTGGCTGGCGGCAGCGGTGACCTTCGTGGCACTGATCGGCACCGCCATCTACCACACCTTCAATTACGACCGTGACTACTACATCCCCGCTGAGGAAGTAGAACGGATTGAAGCCGAACGAACCAAGGTGCTTGCCAATGTCTGAAGCAACCATGACCGCTGACGTGAAAACGCAGGATGGCCAGCTGGAGTTTCTGGTGAAGGGGGATCACCACCCCCAGAACGGTACCCTGCTGGGCTTCTGGCTCTACCTGATGAGCGACTGCCTGATCTTCGCTGCCCTGTTCGCCACCTACGGTGTGTTGGCGCGCAGCTATGCGGGCGGGCCCACCGGCATGGAAGTGTTCGATCTGTCCCTGGTGGCGATCAACACCTCGTTCCTGCTGTTGTCCTCCATCACCTATGGCTTTGCCATGCTGCAGATGCAGGCCAACCGCCTGAAGGGCACCCTGTTCTGGCTGGCGATCACCGCCCTGCTGGGCGCGGCCTTCCTGGGGCTGGAGCTGTACGAGTTCTATCACCTGATCCACATCGGTGCGACGCCGCAGACCAGCGGCTTCCTCACCGCCTTCTTCGCCCTGGTGGGCACCCACGGCCTGCACGTGCTGTTTGGCATCGTCTGGCTGGTGACCCTGTTGTTCCAGCTGAAGAAGCACGGCCTGATCCCTGCCAACAAGCGTCGGGTGTTCTGTCTGTCCATGTTCTGGCACTTCCTGGACGTGGTCTGGGTGGGTGTCTTTACCTATGTCTATCTGATGGGAGTGCTGCCATGAGTGAGCATACACACGACCACGATCACCACGAGGCGGAAGGCCCCCACGTTAGCCTGAAGGAATACGTGATCGGCTTTGTGCTGGCGGTGATTCTTACCGTGATCCCGTTCTGGCTGGTGATGGGCAATGTCTTCGAAAGCTCCACCACCACAGCGCTGCTGATCCTGTCCTTCATGGTGGTGCAGATCGTTGTCCACATGGTGTTTTTCCTGCACATGAACTTCCATTCGGAAGGGGGCTGGAACATGCTGGCACTGATCTTCACCCTGGTGCTGGTGTTTATCACCCTGGCCGGTTCCCTGTGGGTGATGATCAGCCTGAACAACAACATGATGCCGGGCATGATGGGGTAACACCTCAGTCTCCCTGCAGGAGCTTGCCTGCCAGCGAATTCGACCTCGAAAAGAGGCTGGGTTTGCTGGCAGACGCCTCCTGCTCTCTCCTTCGTTTGAAGAGGCATAGCAATGGCTCGTCGGCGTCTTCTTTCATTCCTGTTTCTGCTGTTTTGTCTGGCGGCCTTTGCCGGCTTTATTGCCCTGGGCGTCTGGCAGGTGCAGCGCCTGGCCTGGAAAGAGGATCTCATCGCCCGGGTGGATGCCCGCGTCCATGCGCTACCGGTAGACGCGCCCGGGCAGGGTGACTGGTCCGCCGTCAATAAAGCCTCCCATGAATATCTGCGTGTTCAGCTAACGGGGGAGTATCTGCCCGAAGGAATCTCCCTGGTGACCGCAGCCACGGAGGAGGGCCAGGGCTACTGGGTGATGACGCCGTTGCAGCGGACGGATGGCAGCTGGGTCTACATCAACCGGGGGTTCGTGCCCCAGGCCGAGCGGGTGCAAGCCAGTCGGGGAGATTTTACCCCGCACGGTGAGGTCTCGGTGGCCGGCTTGCTGCGCCTCAACGAACCGGGCGGTGGCCTGTTGCGGGACAATGTGCCCGCTGAACACCGCTGGTATTCTCGGGATGTACTGGCCATGGGAGAACGGCACGGGCTGGTACCGGTGGCACCCTTCTTTATCGATGCGGAGGCCAGCGACCAACCCGGACCGATTGGTGGGCTGACCGTAATCCGTTTCCCCAATAATCACTTGGTTTACGCCATCACCTGGTTTGCCCTGGCGCTGGGTGTGATGCTGGCGGCCTGGCTGGTGATACGCGAACAGCGCAAGCGCTGAAGCCGTTTTTTGTAGGAGCTGTGCTTGCATGGCGAACCCGCCCTCGCCCAGGCGGCCATCATGCCCGGTCCATAACCTCCTCACACCTTCACGCCGAAGTCGGTAAACTGACTCGCCATGGAAAAACTGACAATGACAGCTCCCGCCGGCACCCCGCCCCTGGCGGCCATCCGCCGTTCCAGTGAAGATGTGGCCGGCCGCAAGAACCTGCAGCTGCTGATTCAGCTGCGCTGGATCGCCATGGGCGGTCAGCTGGCCACCATCCTTCTGGTGCACTTTGGTTTCGGCATCACCCTGCCCCTGGGGCAGATGCTGGTGGTGCTGTTTGGTTTGCTGTTGCTCAACGCGGTCAGTCTGCTGCGCCTCAAGCTGCCGAAAAGCATCGGCAATACCGAGCTGTTTCTGTCGCTGCTGATTGATGTGGCGACGCTGACCATCCTGCTGTATCTCAGTGGCGGGGCCACCAACCCCTTTGTGTTTCTTTACCTGTTGCAGGTGATTCTTGGTGCCGTGCTGCTCAAGGTGTGGTCCACCTGGGTGATCCTGATTACCACCACCCTGTGTTTTGCCTGGTTGGCCTGGTCGGGCAAGCCGCTGCCGCTGCCGCTGGATCATTCAAAAGGGCTGTTCAGTCTCTATATCGAAGGGATGATCATCTGCTTTGTGCTCAACGGGGTGCTGCTGGTGATCTTTATCAACCGTATTACCCGCAATCGCCGCCAGCGCGACGAGCATCTGGCGGAGTTGCGCCAGCGCGCCGCTGAGGAAGAGCACATTGTGCGTATGGGGCTGCTGGCCTCCGGTGCCGCCCACGAGCTGGGCACACCGCTGGCGACCCTGTCGGTGATTCTCGGTGACTGGCGGCACATGGAACCGTTCAAATCCGACCGGGACATGGCCCAGGAAATTGGCGAAATGCAGACTCAGGTGCTGCGCTGTAAATCCATTGTCAGTGGCATTCTGTTGTCCGCCGGTGAGGCCCGTGGAGAATCCTCCGAGGAAACCACCGCCCGGGAATTCCTGGATGACCTGGTCACCGAATGGCGAGAAACCCGGCCAGTAAAAGACTTTATCTACCGCAATGACTTCGGTCAGGACCTGAGCATCGTTTCCGATTCGGCCCTGAAGCAAAGTATTCATAACGTGCTGGACAATGCCCTGGAGGCATCCCCGCAATGGCTGCGTCTGGATGTGCACCGTGACGACGACACCCTGGTGATCTCGGTGACCGACCGAGGTCCTGGCTTCCCGCCGGCCATGCTGGAAAGCCTGGGGCGGCCCTACCAATCCAGTAAGGGACGATCGGGCAGTGGGCTGGGCCTGTTCCTGGTGATGAATGTGCTGCGCACCCTGGGCGGCAACCTGCGCGCCCGCAATCTGGTCCAGGGCGGTGCCGTGGTAATGCTGTCGTTGCCCCTGTCCGCAGTCATCCTGGAAGAGGAATAAGTTGTGAGTGATGTTGATCAACAGACAGAGCGGTTGCTGCTGATCGTGGAAGATGACGAGGCATTCGCCCGTACCCTCAGCCGTTCCTTTGAGCGACGAGGCTATACGGTGATCCATGCTGCCGGCATGGAAGAAATGGATGCCCTGCTGGCAAACCATGATCCGGGTTACGCGGTGGTCGACCTGAAGCTGAAAGGAGAGGCCTCCGGTTTGGCCTGTGTCCAGAGTCTGCACGAGCACAATGAAGATATGCTGATCGTGGTGCTCACCGGCTACGCCAGTATTGCCACGGCGGTGGAAGCGGTGAAGCTGGGGGCCTGTCATTACCTGGCCAAACCCTCCAACACCGATGACATTGAAGCCGCCTTCCTGCGTGCCGAGGGCGACGTGGATGTGGCCCTCACCGCCCGGGAAACCGATCTGAAAACCCTGGAGTGGGAACGCATTCACGAAACCCTGGCAGAGACCGGCTTCAATATCTCCGAAACCGCCAGACGTCTTGGCATGCACCGCCGCACCCTGGCCAGGAAGCTGGGCAAGCAGCGCGTTAAATAACCTCGAAGTTCTCAACAACGCCGCGTAGGAGCGACGCTGGCGGCGCGATAGCCACCATATGGAATCGCGCCGCTACAGTACGGCTCAGTGCAGCTGTTCCGGGTCCGGGGTGTAGCGGTGGGGCGGCAGCTCGACCCGCTGCACGTGGCCGCCCTGCACATAGGTGTGGCCGGGGTAGCGCTCGCCGCCGGTGACGGTGAATTCGAAGCGGTAGATGCGTGTTATGCGCCGTTTGCCGTGGCGGTCTTTCATCAGCGCCAGTTTTTCCAGCCCTACGGTATCATCCAGAAACTCCACCTCTTCCCGTTGGCAAAATCGCCGGGTGTAGATCAGTGCTCGTTCGCGGATGCCGTGGGAGCGCCAGAACAGGGCGGCAATCACCACCACTGCTGTGACCAGGCCGATGTCGGTCAGATCCAGATTCATGGAGTTTTCCCTGTCAGATTGCTGAACAGGCTGCGCCACTGGTCGTCACTGAGGCCGTTGAGAGTGGCGATGTTGCGCTCGGGGATCTGTTCCGGGTCCGGGTAGCTGGCCAGGCCCCGGTCCAGGCTGGCTTCACGGAGGATATGCAGGATCGGGTAGGGGGCCCGGTTGGTGAAGTTCTCGCGGTCGTCCACCTGCGTATCGGCAAACTGATAGGCCGGATGGAAACTGGCAATCTGATAGGTGCCTTCCCAGCCTTGCTGTTCCAGCAAGCCATCGGCCAGATCGAGCATGTCGTTATAGTCGAGAAAATCGTCCAGCTGATCGGGAATGATCAGCAGGGTGGTGTCGATTTGCTCGGCAGGGGTGTTATCCAGCCGCACCAGCTCGTCATACAAATCCACCAGCAGGGTTTCCACATTGCGGCTGTCGCTGACGGCAAAGTGAACCTGACCGGCACCGAGAGGCTTGCGGGCAAAGGGGCACAGGTTGAGGCCGACGACGACCTGCTCCAGCCACTGGCGGGTGGTGCTGATAACGGTTTGCGGTGTAGTGGTATTCATGGGGTCTCAGTCTTGATGCTGTCGCCCACGCGAACCACGCCGCTGGACAGGATTTCACAACGCAGGCCGCCCCGGCCCAGCAGGGCCTTGACCACCTGAGGGGGTGTCAGGTCGCCGGCCAGCAATTTGCCCACCACGGAGCAGGGCTCGCACAATTCGATGCCGCGCAGGCGGATGTTGCCGAGCAGAAATTCCCGGCCCTCCAGGGCATTCAGGTCGACTCCCTCGGTGAGGACATTGCGGCGCAGGGTGTGTGATTCAACCTGCTGCTGATAATCCCGGTTGAAGGCGGCGATGGCTTCGGATTCGATCAGGGTAATCTGTTCGGCGGGTTTTGCATTGCGTTTGTAATGACGGTCGCCAACGATGCCGCACCCGGCACGTAGCTGCACAGCGGGCTGGCTTTCCACAGGGCCGCGGGATTCGCTGGCAGTGTAAAGGGCGAGGATTTTCATGGGGCTCCTGGATTGACGCCGGACGCTGGATGCCAAGTATAGATCGAGGCGCCAGTTTAGCAGTTTCCTCCGGGTTTTCAGCGTCTGGGGTAGCGCGTCTGGCGTCCGGCGTTCTCATTAGCTAGAATTCCCCCAATCTTCACGTTTGAGAAAGGACGTCCCCCTTGGACCGTGCCCTGATCAACAGCTTTGCCTTCCTCTCCGCACCCGCCAGCTGGCGATGGTGACGCTCCCTCTGTGCCGGTGTTGAACGCTTGCACGGACACGCCCTTTTTGCCTTGTTTTTCCTCTACAATTGTTGCACTTGTCGGCCTGTGCGTTTGAATGGCCGAGCGAAGACCAATAGGGACAACCATGTCACAACAGCAACTGGATCGTTATGCCCGAGAGGGCTATACCCGGGTGCCGCTGGTACGCGAGGTGCTGGCGGATCTGGATACGCCGCTGACCGCCTACCGCAAGCTTGCCCAGGGGCCTTACAGCTACCTGTTTGAATCCGTTCAGGGCGGCGAGCGCTGGGGCCGTTATTCCATTCTCGGGCTGCCGGCCACGGAAGTGATCCGCATCACTGGCCAGGCCGTTACTGTCAGTAATGAACAGGGCGAAACCACCACCGAGGTGGCTGACCCGATCCAGTGGATTGAAGACTACCGTCAGCAGTACCGCTCCCCGGAAATCCCCGGGCTGCCCCGTTTTAACGGCGGCCTGGTGGGCTACTTCGGTTACGACAGCGTACGTTATTTCGAGCCCCGGCTGGGCCCGGCGCCCGGCGAGGATGTGCTCGGCGTGCCGGATATTCTGCTGATGCGCTCCGAAGAAGTGGTGGTGTTCGATAACCTGCGTGGAGCTTTGTTCCTGGTGGTGCATGTGGACCCCCGTGAAACCGATGCCGGCGAGCAGGCGGCGCAGCGCCTGGATGAGCTGCAGGCGCTGCTGCGTGCGCCCCTGCCGGAGCCGGAGCATACCGTTTACGGCGAGCCGGTGGACGAGAGCGATTTCCGCAGCGAGTTTCCGGAGGAGCAATTCAAGGCCGGGGTGGAAAAGGTGCGCGAGTACATTCTCGCCGGGGATGTGATGCAGGTGGTGCCGGCCCAGCGCATGAGCTGCCCCTTCAAGGCGCCGGCGCTGGATCTGTACCGGGCGCTGCGTTACCTGAACCCGTCGCCTTACATGTTTTATCTGGATCTGGGGGACTTCCATATCGCTGGCTCCTCCCCGGAAATTCTCACCCGGGCAGAGCAGGGCGCCGTCACCGTGCGACCCATCGCCGGTACCCGCAAGCGCGGTGCCAATGCCGAGGAAGACCAGGCCCTGGAAGCAGACCTGCTGGCCGACCCCAAGGAAATCGCCGAGCACCTGATGCTCATCGACCTGGGCCGCAACGATGTGGGCCGGGTGGCCAAGCCCGGCAAGGTCACGCTCACCGACAAGATGGTGGTGGAGCGTTACTCCCACGTCATGCATATCGTCTCCAATGTGGAAGGCGAATTGCGCGACGGCCTGGGGCCATTGGACGTGCTGCGCGCTACCTTCCCGGCGGGCACCTTGAGCGGCGCGCCGAAAATTCGTGCCATGGAAATCATCGACGAACTGGAGCCCACCAAGCGGGGCGTCTACGGCGGTGCTGTGGGCTATATCGGTTTCAACGGTGACATGGATACCGCCATCGCCATCCGTACCGCCGTGGTCAAGGATCAGCGCCTTTACGTGCAGGCCGGTGCCGGCATTGTTGCCGACTCTGTGCCCCAGTCCGAGTGGGACGAGACCATGAACAAGGCCCGGGCCGTGTTCCGGGCGGTGAATCTGGCACTGGGTGGTCTCAACCTGGCAGACGGAGGGCAGCGGTAATGCGTGTGCTGATGATCGACAACTACGACAGCTTTACCTACAACCTGGTGCAGTACCTGCAGGAGCTGGGCGCCGAGGTGCTGGTGCACCGCAATGACCAGATCTCCATCGACGAGATTGAAGCGCTGAATCCGGACCGGCTGATGATTTCTCCGGGCCCCTGTACGCCCAACGAGGCGGGCATCTCCATTGCTGCCATTCAGCACTTTGCCGGCAAGCTGCCGATTCTCGGGGTCTGTCTGGGCCATCAGAGTATCGGCCAGGCCTTCGGTGGCAAGGTGGTGCGCGCCCGCCAGGTGATGCACGGCAAGACCTCACCGATCTACCACAGTGGCGTGGGTATTTTCCGCAACCTGCCGTCTCCCTACACGGCCACCCGTTACCACTCCCTGGTGGTGGAAAAGGACAGTCTGCCGGACTGCCTGGAAATGACCGCCTGGACCTGCAACGAGGACGGCAGTGTGGACGAGGTGATGGGCATGCGGCACAAAACCCTGCCCATCGAAGGGGTGCAATATCACCCCGAGTCCATTTTGAGTGAGCACGGCCACGCCCTGCTCGAGAACTTTCTGAACAACGAACAACAAGGGGACGCCGCATGAATATCCAGCAGGCCCTGGCCAAGGTGGTCGAGCAGATCGACCTGAGCATCGAGGAAATGCAGGACGTGATGCGTCAGATCATGACCGGCGGCGCTACTGACGCCCAGATCGGCGGCTTCCTGGTAGCCCTGCGCATGAAGAGCGAATCCCTGGACGAGATCACCGGTGGCGTGCAGGTGATGCGCGAGCTGGTTACCGCCGTGCCGGTGCAGAACCGCCAGTATCTGGTGGATATCGTCGGCACCGGTGGCGACGGCGCCAACCTGTTCAATGTGTCCTCTGCCAGCGCCTTTGTGGCGGCGGCGGCCGGGGCCCGGGTTGCCAAGCATGGTGGCCGGTCGGTGAGCTCCAAAAGCGGCTCGGCGGATCTGCTGGAAACCGCTGGCATCGCCCTGGACCTGACCCCGGAACAGATCGGCAGCTGCGTGGATAACGTGGGAGTGGGCTTCATGTTTGCCCCCAACCACCACAAGGCCATGAAATACGCGGTGGGCCCGCGCAAGGAACTGGGTATGCGCACCCTGTTCAATATTCTCGGCCCCATGACCAACCCGGCCGGCGTGCAGCGTCTGGTCGTGGGGGTCTTCTCCGAGAAGCTGTGCCGCCCCATGGCGGAGGTGATGGGCCGACTGGGCGCCGAGCACGTGATGGTGGTGCATAGCCGGGATGGCCTGGACGAGATCAGCCTGGCCACCCGTACCCATGTGGCGGAATGCCGTAACGGGGAAATCAGCGAATACGAGGTGACGCCGGAAGACCTGGGGCTGGACTCCGATTCACTGGTCGGCCTGGATGTGACCGACTCCGACGCCTCCCTGGCCCTGATTCGCGATGCCTTCGGCAAACGCAGCAGTGACGCGGCCCGCAAGGCAGCGGACATGATTGCCCTGAACGCGGGGGCGGCTATCTATGTGAGCGGTATTACCCGGACTCACAAAGAAGGGGTACGAATGGCCGAAGACCTGATACACAATGGAGAGGCAGCAGAGCGCATGCGTGAGCTGGCTCAATACAGCACGGCCCTCACCGCTGCGGACTGATAAGGAGAGCGGTTATGAGCACAGGCACCATTCTCGACAAGATCATTGCGCGCAAGCAGGAAGAAATTGCGGTCGGCAAGAACAACTACACCCTGGGTGAGCTGGAGGCCATGGCCGCCAACGAGCGCAAGGCCAGAGGGTTCATTTCCAGCCTGTTCGACCGGGTGCGTGACCACCAACCGGCAGTGATCGCCGAAATCAAGAAAGCCTCTCCCAGCAAGGGCGTGATCCGGGACGATTTCGACCCGGTGGAGATTGCCCGCAGCTACGAGAAAAACGGCGCGGCCTGTCTGTCGGTACTCACCGACAAGGACTTCTTTCAGGGTGACGAGCATTACCTGCGTGCGGCGCGCAACGCGGTCAATCTGCCGGTGCTGCGCAAGGACTTCATGATCGACCCCTGGCAGATCTTCGAGTCCCGGGCCATGGGTGCCGACGCCATTCTGCTGATCGCGGCGGCCTTGTCGGATGAGCAGATGAACGAACTCTACCACGCCGCCCAGCAGGCTGGCTGCGATGTGCTGGTGGAAGTGCATACCGAGGAAGAGCTGGAGCGGGCGGTGAATCTCAACGCCGAGCTGATCGGCATCAACAACCGCAACCTGCATACCTTCGAGACCAGCCTGAACACCACCCTGACGCTGGCGGAAAAGGTCCCCGGCGACCGTATGATTGTCACCGAAAGCGGTATCCACACCTCGGAAGACGTGAAGCTGATGCGCAAGAACGGCATCAATGCGTTCCTGGTGGGCGAGGCCTTTATGCGGGCGGAGGATCCGGGGGCGGCGCTGAAGGCGCTGTTTTTTTAGTTAACAGTTAATAGTGAATAGTTAATAGCTGCGCGGGGAAGGTTGGTGCCGCGCAGAGAATGTTTGAGGCCGCGCCCATGAAGTGGGGGCGGCTTCGTTCGTTTTAATGCGAAAACAGGGAGTTTGAATGACAGGAAAGTCACCAGAGGAATGTCTTGGCATGGAGGACATCCGTGCCGAAATCGACTGTCGCGACAGGCAAATCATTGCACTTCTGGGCGAAAGGGCCGGGTATGTCCATGCTGCCGCAGCGTTCAAAACCAGCGAAGACGGTGTGCGTGCGCCGGCGCGTTTCAAAGCCATGCTAGAAACACGGCGCGACTGGGCGGAGCAGGAAGGGCTGGATGCGGATATGGTCGAGAAGCTTTACCGTGATCTGGTGGAGCACTTTATCCAGCGGGAGATGGCAGCGTTCAAGAGTAGTTAACAGTTAATAGTGAACAGTTAACAGCGCCGCGGACCAGGTTGTTCTGTCGTTAAACGCAAGAGGCCGCGCCCATCATCTGGGCGCGGCCTCTTTGCTTTCAGTCACTCATGCGCTGAACGCGCAGCTGTTAACTGTTCACTATTAACTATTAACTATTAACTGCTTTTTACCGCGTTCCGTAAACCACCATCGTCTTACCCTTAACAGACACCAGCCCCTGTTCTTCCAGGTTCTTCAGTACCCGGCCGACCATTTCCCGGGAGCAGCCGACGATGCGGCCGATTTCCTGGCGGGTTACCTTGATCTGCATACCGTCCGGGTGGGTCATGGCGTCGGGCTGCTTGCACAGGTCCAGCAGGGTGCCGGCCACGCGGCCAGTCACATCCAGGAAGGCCAGATCCCCTACCTTGCGAGTAGTGGCGCGCAGGCGACCGGCGATCTGGGCGGAGACGGCGAACAGGATGTCGGCGTCTTCCCGGGCCAGTTGCTTGAATTTGCCGTAGCTGACTTCGGCGACTTCGCACTCAGTCTTTGCCTTTACCCAGGCGGAGCGTGACGGGTCGTTCTCGAACAACCCCATTTCACCGAAGAAATCCCCTTCATTCAGGTACGCCATGATCATTTCGCGACCATCGTCGTCTTCGATCATGACTGTCACGGAGCCCTTCAAAATATAGTAAAGCGCATCCGATTCATCACCCGCATAAATGATGGTGCTCTTCGCCGGGTACTTGCGGCGATGGCAGTGGGCCAGAAACTGGTCCAGATTTGGAATAATTTTGTTGCCGTCAGTCATGGGTGCTCAATATTAAGCCAGAAAAATGTCTTAGCTGGTAAGCGTAAGGATATTGCCTGTTTTTATCATTGATGCCAAGGGAACTGGCTCTCACTCTCAATTTTCACAGGCTAAACGGTGCCTTACGGCTGACCGGCACCGGCTCGGGAGAGCCCTGGAAGGCCTGCCCGGTGGCAAAATTATCTGCCATCCGGGGCTGTCAGGGGGGTGGCGGCGCCCCCGCGCTATGGTACTCTGCGCCCCCTTTCGGGGCTGGATAGAAGCAGCCTGGAGCGGTGACTGGAACCTGGGAGATCCCCCATGAAAGCAGTGGTTAAATGGCAGGGCGAAGCCTGCTATGAAGCGCAGACAGAAAGCGGCCATACGGTGCTCATGGATGGTCCGCCGGATCACGGTGGTCAGAACCGGGGACCGCGTCCCATGGAGACCCTGTTGCTGGGTGTCGGCGGTTGCTCCTCCTTTGATGTGGTGCATATCCTCAAGAAGTCCCGCCAAGACGTGACGGACTGTCGCTGTGAGCTGACCGCGGAGCGTGCCGATGAGGTGCCGGCGGTATTCAGCAAGATTCATCTGCACTTCATCGTCAGCGGTAATAACCTGAAAGAAACCCAGGTGAAGCGGGCGGTGGAGCTGTCGGCGGAGAAATATTGCTCGGCCAGCATTATGCTGACCCGAGGTGGTGTTGAGATCACCCATAGTTATACCATTGAGGGTCAGGAAGCTTGATTCCTGCCCGGTCAACGGTCCGGCGCAAGCCGGAGGCAAGCTGAGGCCCTGAGGTCTCGCAAACAGGTAGCCGCAGAGTCTGCGGTGGTGTGTTGGTTTTATTGTGGCGATGACGCCTACGGGGTACAGCTGTGGTGAAAGATCCCAATCCCAAGATTACGGTTCATGGTTTCAACAACCTGACCAAATCCTTGAGCTTCAATATTTTCGATATCGCCTATGCGAAGACGGAACAGCATCGCAAGGAGTACATCGAGTATATTGACGAGCTGTATAATGCCGAGCGTCTCACCGAGATTCTCACCAACGTGACCAAGATCATCGGCGCCAACGTGCTCAACGTGGCTCGCCAGGATTACGATCCCCAGGGCGCCAGCGTGACCATGCTGATTGCCGAGCATGAGAGTCCGCCGGATGGCACTGACTGGGATGAAGAAGCGCCTGGCCCGCTGCCGGACTCCGTGGTGGCGCATCTGGACAAGAGCCATGTAACGGTGCACACCTACCCGGAATCCCACCCGGATAACGGTATCTCCACCTTCCGGGTGGACGTGGATGTGTCCACCTGTGGGGTGATTTCACCGCTGCGGGCGCTGAATTACCTGATCCACAGCTTCGATTCCGATATCGTCACTGTCGACTACCGGGTGCGGGGCATGACCCGGGATCTGGATGGCACCAAGCACTACATTGATCACGACATCAATTCGATCCAGAACTTCCTCACCGAAGACACCCAGAACGCCTATCAGATGATCGACGTGAATGTGTTCCAGGAGAACATCTTCCACACCAAGATGCTGCTCAAGGACTTCGACATCGACAACTATCTGTTCGGCGCTGGCAGCGACGAATTCGAGAAGGAAGAACTGGAGCAGATCGAGGAGCGCCTGCGCACCGAGATGCTGGAGATCTTCTACAGCCGGAATATGGGCTGAAGGGCAGTTGACAGTTGATAGTGGACAGTTGAAAGCTGCGCGTTAGAGCTTATCGCTATCCGGAAACGTAAGAGGCCGCGCCCAACACTTGGGCGCGGCCTCTTTGCTTTAATCAACTACCAACTTTTTCCGTGACGCTGTCAACTGTCCACTATCAACTGTCAACTCAGATCCTGTAGGTCGTAAACGTCATCACCTTGCTCATCAGTGTCATGGCGTGGCGCACTGGCGGGGGCAGGTCTGCGCCGCCGGCGTCTTTGGCGGTGACGGCGTGTTTGAGTTCGTCACTTTTCATCTGTTCCAGAATGGCGCGGGTACGCAGGTCGCTTTCCGGGACCTGGAACAGGTGGGCTTCCAGATGTTTGACCACCTGATTCTCCGTTTCCGATACAAAGCCCAGGCTCCAGCGGTCGCCGACCAGGCCGGCCGTGGCGCCGACCGCATAGCTCATGGCATAGAACAGCGGGTTAAGCTTGCTGGGTACACCGCCGAGCTCCTGAATGCGCTCCTCGCACCAGGCCAGGTGATCCTCTTCCTCACGGGCGGCTTCCTCCATGGCATGGCGCACATGGGGCAGGCTGGCGGTGCTGGCCTGGCCCTGATACAGCGCCTGGGCGCACACTTCACCGGTATGATTGATACGCATCAACCCCAGCACATGGCGGCGCTTATCGGTGGGCAGATTCCCGGCTTCCGGGCTATCCGGCGCCGCAGACGCATGGGCAGGTGCTCGCTCCGCCTGGATGGTGCCCGGCGTCAGTGTACGCAGGGCGTTATCGGCCCGGGCCAGCAGTTTGTCCAGCGGTGACAGTCGACGTTCGCTCATGGGGATCTTCCAAAACGGTTTGCTACGGCGCACATGGGGTGCAGGAAAACAGAGTGCTCCCGGTGAGCAGGCAGTCTTCCGCGGCGCTACAAAACAGTGTCAGGCTTCATGCTAGCATAGCGCTGACAGTGACCTGTGAAGAATGATAACAAATGAGTGACTTGAACGACCTGAAAATGCTGCTGGAATCCCGCTATCCCATCGTGGTCATCGAGACCTGGGAGGAATTGCGGGCGCTGGATCTGATTCGCCGGTTGGGGATGCGTGAGGGCCGGCCGGTGTTCGCCTGGAACGGGGTGGATGGCCTGCGCCGGCTGGAATTCGAGGACGCCCCCAGCCAGAAGCACACGGTGGAGCCTGACGCGGTGCTCGGGCAGATTCGTGGCACCAATGAACCGGGCATCTACGCCCTGTGTGATCTGCATCCTTATCTGGAGGGTGAGCCCAAACAGGTGCGCCTGCTCAAGGAAATCGCCCTCCATCATGAGCGCCTGCACCACACCCTGGTGTTGATCAGCCACCAGTTTTCCATTCCCCCGGAAATCCGCCGTTACTGCACCCGCTTTTCCCTGTCCATGCCGGACGAGAAGCAGCTGGAGCATATCGTTCAGGACGAGGCTCGTCGTTTCAAACAGGAGAAAGGGGAACGGGTGCGCGCGGATCGGAACTCACTCGATCGACTGGTGCGCAACCTGCGCGGCCTGAGCGTGGAAGATGCCCGCAAGCTGGCTCGGGGTGCCATTATCCACGACGGCGCTATTACCGAGGCGGACCTGCCGGAGATCAACAAGGCCAAGTTTGCCCTGATGGAAATGGACGGCGTGCTCAGCTATGAGTACGACACGGAAAGCTTTGCCGACGTGGGCGGTCTGCAGGGGCTGAAAGACTGGTTGGGCAAACGCGAGAAAGCCTTTCACGGGCAAAGCGATATCGACAGCCCCCGCGGCATCATGATGGTAGGGGTGCAGGGTGGCGGCAAGAGCCTGGCCGCCAAGGCGGTGGCCGGGTTGTGGGGGCTGCCGCTGCTGCGCATGGACATGGGCGCCATCTATAACAAGTTCTTCGGTGAATCCGAACGCAACGTGCGCGAGGCGCTGGAGTTGGCCGAGACCATGTCTCCCTGTGTGCTGTGGATCGATGAAATCGAAAAGGGCATCGCCGTGGGCGGCAACGATGGCGGCACCTCCCGGCGCGTACTCGGCACCCTGCTTACCTGGATGGCGGAGAACCAGAGCCAGGTGTTCCTGGTGGCCACGGCCAACGACATCGAGCGCCTGCCACCGGAGCTGATCCGCAAGGGACGCCTGGACGAAATCTTCTTTGTGGATCTGCCATCGCCGGCGGTGCGCGAGGTGATTTTCCGTATCCACCTGGAAAAACGCGGCCAGGCAAGCGAGCGGTTCGATCTGCCCACCCTGTCGGCGCACAGTGACGGGTTTACCGGGGCGGAAATCGAACAGGCCGTGGTGGCCGGACTCTACAGCGCCGGCGCCGCCGATGGCGTGCTGGACCAGGCGCTGCTGGAAGCGGAGTTGGCGGCCACCGTGCCGCTGTCGGTGACCATGGCGGAATCCCTGGCGCGGCTGCGCCAGTGGTGCCAGGGCAGGGCGGTTCATGCCGGTACTTGATCCCGGCCTGGCAGGCTCTGATCGCAGCCTCACGGCTGCCTATGTAGATGCGGTGCTGCCGCCGTTACTGGCGCATTACGGTCTGTCCCGGGAGGCGGTGCTGCAGCAAGCCGGGCTCAGTGAGACACCGTTTGCCGAACCGGGCCAGTTGCTGCCGTTGGTGGATGTATTAAGGCTGTTTCTGGTGATTCTGCAAGCCAGCGGCGATTCCGGCCTGGGTTTCGAAATCGGCAAGCGGGTTAAGCCCCGCTCTTATCAAGTGCTGGGTTATGTGATTCTGGCCAGCCGCGATCTGGGCCAGGCCATGGATCGCCTGATCCGCTTTGAAAGCCTGTCCGGCAAGCTGGGCGAGACGCAACTTTCGCACCAGGGTGACACGGTACGTCTGAGCTGGCAGTGTCCGCTGGCCGGCGAGCCGGGCCGTTATCTCACCGAGGCGGCGGTGACCGGATGGGTGGCGTTCATGCGCCCGCTGATGGCCCGGCAGCTGAGCCCTGCCAGGGTGTGTTTCCGCCACCCGGCGCCGGATGACGAACAACGCTATCAGGCGTTTTTTGATGCGCCGGTGCAGTTCGCGGCGGATTTCGACGGGGTGGAGTTGCCGGCTGAGTATCTGTCGTTGCCGCTGGAATCGGCAGATCCGGGGCTCTCGGTAATGATGGAGCGCGAGGCCCGTGACCTGCTGGCCGACTTTGACGCCAATACCAATCTGGTCAGCGCCGTGCGCGCTCGCATCTATCAGCAGCTGGCAGATGGCGAGCCATCTCTGGAATCCGTGGCGGATAGCCTGGGCATGCCTGCCCGCACGCTCAGTGCACGGCTGGCGCGCCGTTCATTGCGATTTGCGGAAATTCTTGATGGCCTGCGTCAGAGTCTGGCGGAGCTGTATCTGCAGGATCCGGCCCTGTCTTTGACAGAGATAGCCCTGCTGCTGGGCTTCGCCGAATCCAGTTCTTTCAGTCGGGCATTTCGTCGTTGGCGAGGAACAAGTCCGAATCAGTGGCGTCGGGGCGGGTAAAGCGCACCAGGGTATCGCGTAGCACATTCAACTCCACCGGCTTGGGCAGGTGGGCATTCATGCCCGCTGCCAGGCTGCGTTCCTTGTGCTCGCGCAGGATATGGGCGGTGAGGGCGACAATGGGCACCGCCGGCAGACCCTGTTTCTGCTCGTACTGACGAATCCGTCGAGTGGCTTCGAAGCCATCCATCTCCGGCATTTCGCAATCCATCAGGATCAGGTCATAGCGGTGCTTCTCGGCCAGGGTCAGGGCTTCCTGGCCGTTGGAGGCGATGTCGGCCTTGAGGCCCAGTTTGGCGAGCATGCCACGAATCACTTTCTGGCTCAGATAATGATCCTCTGCCACCAGGATGTTCAGTTGCGGGTCGGGCTTGTGCTCGGTCTTGCTGGGCATGGGGCGGTGGCCCAGCCCCAGCTCTTCGGCCAGTACCTGGCGAAGGCGGGGAGACGAAACGGGTTTCGACAGCACCCGGTGGATGCCCACATTGCGTGCCTGGGTGGCAGTGGGAGCAAGGCTGATACCGGTGAGCATCACCAGCACGGTGGGGTGCATGATCACCGGGTCCTCGTGGATCCGGGCGGCCAGTTGCATGCCGTCCATGCCGGGCATGTTGTGGTCCAGCACCACCACGTCGTAGGGCTCGTTGATGTTGGCCTGGGTTCGCAGGGAGGCCAGCGCCTCACGGGGGTCGTGGCAGGCGGTGACGCGCATCCCCCAGGACAGGGCGTGATGGCGCAGTACCCGGGTCACGGTGCTGGAATCATCAACCACCAGCAGACTGCGTCCTTCCAGCGCCGAGGTGTCCACCATTAGCGGCGGTGGCGCATCGGTGATTTCCGGTGGCAGGGGAACCACAAACCAGTAATGGGCGCCGCGCTGATCCTGCAGGGTGCCCATGCGGCCGTGCAGGGCTTCCACCAGCTGTTCGGCGATGGCCAGGCTCAGATGGCTGCTTTCCGGCTGTTTGGTGGTGCTGCGAAGGCGCTTGAGGATGTCGTCGCTGATGGCGCTGCCGGAGAACCCGAAGCGAACCCGGTCCGCCTGGCCGGTTGGCTCCATGGACACATCTACCACCAGTTCCCCGTGGCTGCCATGGCGTACCAGGGCGCCCATCAGGTTGGTGAGGATCTGGCGCAGTCGTCCGGCGTCGCCGATTACCCTTGTGGGTACATTGGTATGTACGTGGGTGATCAGTTCGATCTGTTTTTCTTCGGCCTTTTCCTTGAACAGGTCGATGGCTTCCATGATCAGGTCATGGATGTCCAGGGCGCTGTGATTGATGTCGGCGCCCTGGGTGGATAGCTGCGAGTGCTCCAGTACGTCATTGATGATGCGCAGCAGGCTGTCGCCGGCATTCTGGATGGCGCAGACGCATTCACGTTGGTTGGGGGTAAGCGGGGTGTCGCCAAGAATTTCCGCCATCCCCAGGATGCCGCTCAGCGGGGTGCGAATATCATGGCCGATCCGTGAAAGGGTTTCCCGGCGGGTGCTGTCTACGGTTTCGGCAACCGCCTCGGAGCGTTTCTTCTCGATCTGCATACGGGCCTGTTGGGCATGTTGCAGCCGCAGGCCGATGCCCAGAGTCATTGCTTCCAGCACGGTAGCGCCAAGTAGCCATTGGGGGAGTTCCGCGCCGGTTTGCACGATTCCCAGGCAGGCCAGGCATACCAGCAACGCCGGAAAACTGATCAACAGGGACGTGAGGAAAAACAGTCCGCCGCCAGTGATTTCACGGTGCCAGGCGGTGTAGCCCATGGTGAGCAGAAACAGGGTGGCCATGGTGACCAGAGCGAAACTGATGTAGCCGGCGGCGGCCAGCGGCAGAATGATGGTGAAAGGCAGATTGGCCAGGGCCAGCATCTGCAGCAGACGGGTGCAGTAATGCAGCCAGCCGGTCTGGTCAGACAGGTTGAAAAAGCTGCGTGACAGGCCGGTGGCCGACCACATGGCCAGCATCATGCCGGCAAACAGCAGTCGTGGATGCAGCAGGTTATTTTGACTCAGAGCCCAGGGCAGCAAGTCCGCCAGGGTCAGCCCGATCAACAGGATGCTGAGGATAAAGCCGCAGTGGTAGTAGTAGGTGGCTCCTCCGCGCAGAGCGCCGACAATCAGGTTATACATTGCCAGTATCAACAGGGCGCCGGCCAGCAACATGTAGATGGCATGTTGTTGCTGCTGATGCTGGAGCAAGCCGTTAACGGTGGTCAGGGTGAGTCCGTAAGTGAGATAGGCCCGAGGCGGCAATTGCAGATAGGCGAGCTGGGTTTCACCGGTAGGCAGCTGCACCCGGAAGCTGCTGCCACGGCCTGGGATACGTTCTTGTGGACTGAGTTGCCGGTAGCCGCCGTTCCCGTCAGGTAGATAGAGCTGTGCCGCCGGGTTGCCGCGCAGATGCAGGGCAAAATCATGCTGGTTACCCAGCTCGTTTTTGATGGCAACGCGCACCCACCAGTGCCCGTTGCGGATGCCCAGGCGCTCGATGTAGCGGGTGGCCGGCTGGAAGTGATCCATGGCCGGTAGCTGGCTGGCGGTATGGATGTCGAGCTCGCCGGAGGGGTCACGCAGGTATTCGGAGTAGATGGTAATCCGCGCCTGGTCAGGCAGGCTGTGAATCACAAAGGGCGGAGGTGGTTCCGGATTGGCCCGGCAGAGGCTGCCCGCCAGACTCAGCAGGAGTATCAGGGCGCCTCTGAACAGAAAAGAGTCAGGCCACTTCCGTTGGTTTTTTTGCATCCGTCGCTTTTCCCCGGTCCAGCACATAGGCATTCAGGCCTGCTTCCGAGAGGATATAGGCTCCCAGCTCGCTGCGTCGACCATCTCCGCACACCACATAGAAAAAATCCTTTTCCAGGTTGTGCACTTCGCGGCGTAGTTCGTTGAGGGGAAGGTTGCGGGCACCCGGGGTACGGTCGTGACGGAACTCCATGGGCAGGCGCACATCCACCAGGATGCAGGCGGTCTCCGCCTCCAGCACCATGGTATCCAGCTCGTCTTCGCTGAGATGGCGGATCACCGAGTCCTGCAGGATGGACTGGAAGTCCTGTTTGCCCAGGCACATTAATGTGCCGTCGCTGGTCATGGTGATGGTGGCATTGCGGGGGCTGTCGCTGATCAGGGCGTCTTCGCCGAAGAAGCGCCCGGCGGACAGGGCCGCCAGGGTTTCCTGCTTGGCCCCCTTGGAGCGGGTGACCATGGCCTTGCCCTGCTTGATCACGAAGAAGGTGTCGCCATCATCCCCTTCGTTAACCACGGTTTCGCCCAGCTGCACCTCCCGTTCCTCGAATTTCACGAACAGGCTGTGAATCATGGCCGGCGGTATGGCAGAAAACAGTTCCGAGGACAGCAGCGCATCCATCCAGTCGCGTTCGCTTTCGTCATCGTCTTCATCAAGCATGGATTCGGCGGCCTGGGTCCAGGTCATCAGTAGATCCAGCTTGTTGCGGTCGATGGCGTAAAGGGTAGTGGCTTCCGCGCTGATGGCGTTGATGGTGTGTTCCGGGTAGTTGTCCAGCGCCAGGTAGTTCTCGTCGTCATCGGCGGCGAAGTGGCGTACCTGGAAACTGGCGTCGGTGAGATCAACCGAGCCTTCCACCAGAAAATAGGCCTTGTCGCTGGTCTGGCCGCGTTTGAACAGCAGCCGTCCGGGGCCTATCTTGATGACTTCGATCTGGCCCTGAATTTCCTTCAGGTGCGATTCGCCCAGGCAGTCAAAGGGAATGAAATTCTCGAGACGAGACATGTCGGCTACGACATCGCTCATTGCTAACCCCCAGCGGTCGATAAACGTGCAGCGTTGGTGGGTGAGCCCTGCCGGGCTCACCCTTACTTCTTAGTTGCTACTACTTTATGACTTTTCGCGGGCCACTGCACGGTAACCGATGTCGGTGCGGTGATAGGCACCGCGCCATGTGACCTGCTTCACACCGGCGTAGGCGTTGGTCTGGGCTTCGCTGACGGTATCGCCAACTCCGGTGACGCAGAGAACGCGGCCGCCGCTGGTCACTACCTGGCCGTCTTTCTGCGCGGTACCGGCATGGAATACCTTAACGGTGTCGGAATCGGCCTGATCCAGGCCCTCAATGACGTCACCCTTGTCGTAGCTGTCCGGGTAGCCGCCGGCGGCCATCACCACGCCCAGGGTGGGGCGCGGGTCCCACTGGATTGAGGTCTGGTCCAGCTTGCCGTCCAGGGCCGCCAGGCACAGGGCAGCTAGATCGGATTGCAGGCGCATCATGATCGGCTGGGTTTCCGGGTCGCCGAAGCGGCAGTTGTACTCGATGACCTTGGGGGCGCCATCCGGGTTGATCATTAGCCCGGCGTAAAGGAAGCCGGTGTAGGGCATACCCTCGGCGGCCATGCCTTCCACGGTGGGGGTGATCACCTCGTCCATGATGCGCTGGTAGACTGCATCGGTGACCACCGGCGCCGGGGAGTAGGCACCCATGCCGCCGGTGTTGGGGCCGGTATCGCCGTCGCCCACGCGTTTGTGGTCCTGGCTGGTGGCCATGGGCAGCACGTTCTTGCCGTCCACCATGACGATAAAGCTGGCTTCCTCGCCTTCCAGGAATTCCTCCACCACCACGCGGTGGCCGGCGTCGCCGAATTTATTGCCGTCCAGCATGTCGCGCACGGCGTCTTCTGCGTCCTGCAGGGTCATGGCGACAATTACGCCTTTGCCCGCCGCCAGGCCGTCGGCCTTGATGACGATGGGGGCGCCCTGTTCACGGACATAGGCCAGGGCCTCGTCCATATCGGTGAAGTTGCCGTAGGCGCCGGTAGGAATGTTCTGGCGGGCCAGGAAATCCTTGGTGAAGGCTTTTGAGCCTTCCAGCTGGGCGGCGGCCTTGCTGGGGCCGAAACACTTCAGGCCATTGGCCTGGAAGTTGTCCACCAGCCCTTCCACCAGCGGCGCTTCCGGGCCGACGATGGTCAGGTCGATGCCGTTGTCCTTGGCAAAGGCCAGCAGAGCGGGCTGGTCCAGTACATCGATGGCCACGTTTTCCAGCTTGGCTTCCCGGGCGGTACCGGCATTGCCGGGGGCCACGAACACTTTCTCAACCTGTTCCGCCTGTGCCACTTTCCAGGCCAGTGCATGCTCGCGGCCACCGCCGCCAATGATCAGAACTTTCATGTCTACCTCAACCCTTTCAGGTTCGCCGTAGGAGTGGCGCTTGAGCCGCGAATCGTTGTCGCAAGCAGCTTCGCGGCTCGAGCGCCGCTCCTACAGAGAGATGCTGTTAGTGACGGAAATGGCGCATGCCGGTGAAGACCATGGCCATGCCGGCTTCGTCGGCAGCGGCAATCACTTCTTCGTCGCGGATCGAACCGCCCGGCTGGATCACGCAGCTGATGCCGACCTTGGCGGCATTGTCGATGCCGTCGCGGAACGGGAAGAAGGCGTCGGATGCCATGACGGAGCCTTCTACCTGCAGGCCGGCATGCTCGGCCTTGATGGCGGCAATGCGGGCGGAGTTGACGCGGCTCATCTGGCCGGCGCCCACGCCCACGGTCTGGCGGTTCTTGGCATAGACGATGGCGTTGGATTTGACGAACTTGGCCACTTTCCAGGCGAAGATCAGGTCGTGCATCTCCGCTTCGGTGGGGGCGCGCTTGGTGACCACTTTCAGCTCGCCTTCGGTGATCATGCCGATGTCACGGTCCTGCACCAGCAGGCCGCCATTCACGCGCTTGTAGTCCAGGCCTTGCGCTGCCGCTCCCTTGATCTCGCCACATACCAGCACACGCACGTTCTTCTTGGCGGCGGTGATGGCCAGGGCTTCGTCAGTGGCAGACGGCGCGATGATCACTTCCACAAACTGGCGATCGACGATAGCCTGGGCAGTGGCCGCATCCAGCTCGCGATTGAAGGCGATGATGCCGCCGAAGGCGGATTCGGTATCGGTTTCGAAGGCCAGGTCATAGGCCTTGCCGATGCCGTCCAGGCTCACTGCCACGCCGCACGGGTTGGCATGTTTGACGATCACGCAGGCGGGCTTGGTGAAGCCTTTGACGCATTCCAGCGCCGCGTCGGTGTCGGCAATGTTGTTGTAGCTCAGTTCTTTGCCCTGCAGCTGTTTGGCGGTGGCGATGGAGGCCGCGGCCGGGGTGCGCTCGGTGTAGAAGGCCGCTTTCTGGTGCGGGTTCTCGCCGTAGCGCATGTTCTGGGTTTTCTCGAAATTCAGGTTGATGGTGCGGGGGAAGTCCTGATTGTTCTCTCCGACTTTCTTGCCAAAGTAGTTGGCAATGGCGCTGTCATAGGCGGCGGTGTGTTCGAACGCCTTGATAGCCAGGTCGAAACGCAGGGTGTCGGACAGGGCGCCGTTGTGGGCGGCCATGTCGTCGAGAACACGCTGGTAGTCGCTGGCATTGGTGACAATGCCCACGCTGGCGTTGTTCTTGGCGGCAGAACGCACCATGGTCGGACCGCCGATATCGATGTTCTCGATGGCGTCTTCCAGTGAGCAATCCGGGTTGGCCACGGTGGCTTCGAACGGGTAGAGATTGACTACCACCAGATCAATGCGGCTGATGTCGTTGTCGGCCATGACCTGTTCGTCCTGGCCGCGACGGCCAAGGATGCCACCGTGCACTTTCGGGTGCAGGGTTTTCACCCGGCCGGCCATCATTTCCGGGAAACCGGTGTAGTCGGAGACTTCGCGCACGGCGATGCCTTCGTCCTGCAGTTTCTTGTAGGTGCCGCCGGTGGAAAGAATTTCCACGCCTTGCTCGGCCAGGGCCTTTGCAAATTCGACGATACCTGTCTTGTCGGAAACACTGATCAGTGCACGTTCAACCGCGTTGCTCATGGGATTTCACCAAGTTGCGTTCTGGGATAAGTGGTTCATTTAAAAACAAAAAAAGGGCAGTAAGGACTGCCCTTTATCGCTGTGGTCGTGCTTAGAGCAGACCGTACTGCTTGAGCTTCTTGCGCA
Source organism: Alcanivorax sp. IL2 (assembly GCF_047495475.1). NCBI lineage: Bacteria > Pseudomonadati > Pseudomonadota > Gammaproteobacteria > Oceanospirillales > Alcanivoracaceae > Alcanivorax > Alcanivorax sp. IL2. The sequence goes on from NZ_CP179932.1 coordinate 1,399,946, forward strand.
GGGTGCCGCGGTTCAGGCCCAGCAGCTCGGCGGCCTTGGTCTGGTTGCCGCGGGTGTACTCGAGCACTTTCTCAAGCAGCGGGATTTCCATTTCCGCCAGTACCATCGGGTAGAGTTCGCTTACGGCCTCACCGTCCAGCTGGTTGAAATAATCGTTTAACGAACGTCGCACACAATTGCGCAGAGTGTCGTGGGTTTCGCTGCGCGCAATGGTCAGGTGCGGCTTTCGTGCTTCTGCGGTGTTCATTTCAGTAAGTGTCCGTGCAGCGGCTGTGTTAACTGAAGAAAGGGTCATGCGGCCAAGGCTCCGTTTTTCTTCCGGGCAGACACCTCGCCATAACAACCGAATCGTACCCGGTCGGTCGTGGCGTTTATCTGTTGGAAAAACTGCTCGATTGCCAGCCGTTGATCGGCGGCATTTTCCAGTGTGTTAAATCCGCGCCGGAAGTCTTCCCCTCCGGGCAGGTTTTGCGTATACCAGCCCAGATGCTTGCGTGCGATACGCACTCCCATGAACTCTCCGTAGAACTGGTGGAGTTCGGCGAGGTGCTGTTGCACACAATCGTGGACTTCCGTTACGAACGGCGCTGCGGGTAGCGAGCCGTGCTCGAGGTAATGCAGGGTATCCCGGAAGATCCACGGGTTCCCCTGTGCAGCGCGGCCGATCATGATACCACCCGCGCCGGTGGATTCCAGTACCCGTTTAGCTTTTTCCGGGCTATCCACGTCACCGTTAGCCATAACCGGAATATTCACCGCGGCCACCACCTGGGCGATGGAGGCGTACTCGGCGTCACCGTTGAACTTGTCGGCACGGGTGCGGCCATGGATGGCCAGGGCCTGAATGCCCGCCGCTTCCGCGATACGGGCGATCTCCAACGCATTGCGATGGTCGCGATCGGGCCCGGTTCGAATCTTCAGGGTCACCGGGACGTCCACGGCAGCGACGACGGCATCCAGGATGCGGGCCACCAGGTCCGGGTCAGCCAGCAGGGCAGAGCCTGCGGCGCGTTTGCACACTTTCTTTGCCGGGCAGCCCATATTGATATCAATGATCTGGGCGCCATGATCCACATTGGCGCGGGCCGCATCGGCCAGCATTGTCGGCTCGCCGCCGGCAATCTGTACCGACACCGGGCCGGGTTCACCACTGTGATCAAGCCGTTGGCGTGACTTTCGAGAGTTCCACAGACGGGTGTCCGAGGTCACCATTTCCGATACCAGCAGACCTGCGCCCAGATCCCGGCACAAACGCCGGAAAGGGCGATCCGTGACGCCGGCCATGGGGGCCAGAATCAGCGAATTGGGCAAGGTATATGGGCCGATCTGCATAGGGTCGGGATGGCATGTGTCAAAGGGGGGCTAATGATAGTGAGCGGAACGCGGGGATGAAAGGGCGCAGGGTAAAAAATGCGCGATTCCACCCAGGATTACATGCGGTGCTGCTATTTCGATGGTTGCTGGCTACTGAGCAGTGAGGCACGGGTGCCGAAAAGTCACCCTGGCCTTTCGCCACCCGTACCTTGTTACACGCTGTTCCTGCGGCAGACGGCACAGGGGCGTTAGCGCTGGCTCACCCGTTCCTGAGTCTCCACCGCCGGCAGCAGACGCAGGTTATAGTTTACCGCCTGCTCGCCAGGATCGACGATTTCCAGGGAGATGTGCAGCGGGGTGTTCACCGGCATGGCCTCCAGGTTGGTCAGGTCGCCACGCAGGTATTCCGCCGGGCTGAAGCGACGGCTGGCTACCGGATTGCCGTTGAGGGCACTGAAGCTCAGTTCCAGCTCCGGAAAGGGTTGCGGGTAGCGGGCTTCATTGAACAGGATGGCATCCACGATCAGGGCGTTGGCGTAATCCGGGTGGCTACGCACTACCAGGTTGGCGCCGCGCAGCTTGCTGATGTCGGTGCGGTTGGGTAGCCGACAGCCAAGCACGCCGCAGGCCTGTTGGTAGAGCGGCCGCCATTGCGGGCTGCGGGCCAGGTCGTCGAAATTGAAGTAGGCGTATTGCCCTACCAATACCACCAGGGCCAGCACGGACAGGCCGCTCCACTTGAGCAGGCCGCCCCAGTCGCGCTGTTGGCGGAAGGGGGCGTCGCGTTCGCGTACCGGCCGGGACAGCGGCACCGGCTCCTCGGTCAGGTCGTCACCAAACAGGTCCAGGCCGCCGAAGAAATCGTCTTCGTCGTCATCCTTGGGTGGTTTGGGGGCCGGTTTCTTTTTGGTCTCTGGCGGCGGTGAAGGCGCTTTGCGTTTGTCTGCCTGGCTTTCCCGGGGGCCAAAGCTGGCGGGCTGACGGGCTTCCTGCTTTGCTGGCTGGTCCTCGTCGTCTTCCAGTTCCTTGAGCAGGGCTTCGGCCCAGGCCTCGTCGGCATTCTCGTTGTGGCTGGCGCGACCGGCGCCCTGCATATCGGAGAAGTCTTCGCCGAGACCGGAGTCGGCGGCATCTTCATCCAGATTGATGAAAGAGTCGCTCAGCTCCATGCCCTCGATGCTGGAGCCCGAGGAGGCGCCGTCATCGTCATCGCCGAAGGTTTGTTCGTCACTATCCGGCACGCTGGCGCTTTCGCTTTCCAGGGCTCCGGCCCAGCGGTCGCCGGCGGGTTCTTCCTGGGCGGGGGGCGGATCAATCAGGTAGTCACTGGCCTGAAAAATCTGCAGGCATGAGCCGCAGCGAACCGCGCCGCGGGCCTGCTTCAGGTGTTCTTCGGTAATCTTGAACTGGGCTGCACAGTGCGGGCAGCGGGTCTTGTATTGGGCGGCCATGGCTTTCGCCTGATTGTTATTGGACGAGACGCAACACGCTACACGCACCGGGCTTTCACGGAACACTTTACGCAGCCCTGGAATCCAGAAAACGCGTGCAGATGAGTCAGGTATGTTTTACAGAAAAAGCAGGACAGGCCGCAAGGACCTGTCACTCAGTTTTACCTGAATCAATGAATTCAGGTGTTACGGCGCACCCCGTCAATTCGCACCCAGTCGCCCTGTTGGGTGGTGGGGTTCAGGTCGAACCAGGGGGCATAGGCGCTGCGTACCGATTCTGCCTGCTCGGCAAGAATGCCGGACAGGGCAAGGCTGGCCCCGGCGCGACAATAACCGGCAAGCTGGTCGGCCAGTTCCACCAGGGGGCCGGCCAGGATATTGGCGACCAGTACATCACAGCGGTAATCCGCCGGCAGATTTTCCGGCAGGTAGAGGCTGAGCCCGTCGGCCACACCGTTATTGCGGGCATTATCCTCGCTGGCGGTGAGTGCCTGGGGGTCGATGTCGGTGCCGGTGGCATTGCCGGCGCCCAGCAGCAGGGCAGCAATGGCCAGCACCCCGGAGCCACAGCCGAAATCCAGCACCGTCTTGCCGTGCAGGTCGGCCCGATCCAGCCATTCCAGGCACAATGCCGTGGTTTCGTGGGTGCCGGTGCCGAAGGCCAGCCCCGGGTCCAACTTCAGGTTCACTGCCTGCGGATCCGGTGACTCGCTCCAGCTGGGGACGATCCACAGCCGTTCGCCAAAGCGCATGGGGGCGAAGTCATCCATCCAGGCCCGTTCCCAGACCTGGTCATCCAGTGTTTCGTGGTGGTGTGCCTGGGCGTCCAGCCCCTGTTGTTGCAGGGCGGCGAGGATCAATGCCGGGTCACGGTCCGCATCGAACAGGGCGCTGACCACGATGTTTTGCCACAGCGGGCGGGCACCGGGAGGCGGTTCAAACACCGGCTGATCGGCGCCATCAGTCAGGGTGACCGCACAAGCTCCCATATCTTCCAGTGCGGACTGAAAGGCATCGGCGTGGGCTTCGGTGGTGGCAAGGTGTAGCTGGAGCCAGGCCATGTTGTCGCTTCGCTCTAGTTAATAGTGAACAGTTAACAGTGAATAGCTGCGCGAGAGATGCGGTCGTTATTCAGAACGCATGAGGCCGCGCACAGGGTATGGGCGCGGCCTCAGGGGGTAATATAACAGCTAACGGTGAACGCGAGCTATTCACTGTTCATTGTTAACTATTCACTGCTTCCCAGTTTTTTCTCCAGGTGGTGGATATCCACCCCGCCGGCAATAAAGGCCTTGTCCTTGAAGATCTTGTTGCGGTGCAGCTCCACATTGGTCTTGATGCCTTCCACCACGATTTCGTCCAGCGCATTTTTCATGCGGGCGAAGGCGATCTCGCGATTTTCGCCCCAGGTGATCAGCTTGCCGATCAGGGAGTCGTAATAGGGGGGCACGGTGTAGCCGCTGTAGATATGGGAATCTACCCGCACGCCATTACCGCCAGGGGCATGGAAATAGGTGATCTTGCCGGGGCAGGGTGTGAAGCGCACCGGGTCTTCGGCGTTGATACGCACCTCGATGGCATGGCCCAGGAACGTTACGTCGGACTGCTGCAATTGCAGGCCTTCGTCGCTGGCGATACGCAGCTGTTCCTTGACGATGTCCACACCGGTGATCATTTCGGTGACCGGGTGTTCCACCTGCACGCGGGTGTTCATCTCAATGAAGTAGAAACCTTCATTTTCGTAGAGGAACTCGAAGGTGCCGGCACCCCGATAATTGATTTCCTTGCAGGCGTTGACGCAACGCTCGGCCACTTCGTCTTTCAGGTGCTGGGGAATGCCAGGCGCCGGTGCTTCTTCCACCACTTTCTGGTGACGACGTTGCAGGGAGCAGTCCCGGTCGCCCAGATGAATGGCGTGGCCGGCGCCGTCTGCCAGTACCTGCACTTCCACGTGACGGGGCTTCTGCAGGAATTTTTCCATGTAGACAGTGGCGTCGCCGAAGGCGTTCTTGGCTTCGGAGCGGGTCAGGGTGATGGCGTTGAGCAGGTGCTTGGCTTCTTCCACTACGCGCATGCCACGGCCACCGCCGCCGGCGGCGGCCTTGATGATCACCGGGTAGCCGATCTTCTCGGCCATGGCCAGTGACGCATCGCCGTCGTCACCCAGGGGGCCGTCGGAGCCGGGTACGGTGGGAACGCCGGCCTTTTTCATGGCCTCAATGGCGGCCACCTTGTTGCCCATCAGGCGAATGGTGTCCGCCTTGGGGCCGATAAAGGTGAAGCCGGAGCGTTCCACGCTTTCGGCAAAATCCGCGTTTTCGGCGAGGAAGCCGTAACCGGGGTGAATGCCATCGGCGTCGGTCACTTCCGCCGCACTGATGATCGCCGGGATGTTCAGGTAGGACTCGGTGGACGAGGCCGGGCCGATGCAGACCGCTTCGTCGGCCAGTCGCACGTGCATCAGATCCCGGTCCGCCTTGGAATAAACCGCCACGGTGCGAATGCCCAGCTCCTTGCAAGCGCGCAGGATGCGCAGGGCGATTTCGCCGCGGTTGGCAATGACAACCTTTTCCAGCATGAGATGCCTCCGTTAAACGATGGAGAACAGAGGCTGATCGAACTCAACCGGTTCGCCGTCTTCCACAAGGATGGCATCAATGGTGCCGGATTTGTCCGCTTCGATCTGGTTCATCATCTTCATGGCTTCGACGATGCACAGTACGTCACCAGCCTGGACTTTCTTGCCTACCTCGACAAAGGACGAGGCTCCCGGTGACGGTGAGCGATAGAAAGTGCCAACCATGGGCGAGCGCACCAGATGACCGCTGGGGGTGTTGTCAGCCGGTGCCGGTGTTTCAGCAGCGGCAGCAGGGGCAGGAGCCGGAGCGGGCGCGGCGGCCTGTGGGGCGGCATAGTAATGGGCCGGCGCTGCAGGGTGACGCGAGCCGCGACTGATGCGCACGGACTCTTCTCCCTCACAGATCTCCAGCTCTTCAATGCCGGATTCCTCCAGCAGCTCAATCAGTTTCTTTACCTTGCGAATATCCATGTATTAACCATCCAGTTGTTCAAGGGCGGCGGTCAGCGCCAGCGGGTAGCCAGTTGCGCCGAGCCCGCAGATCACGCCCCGGGCAATATCGGAAAAATAGGAATGATGGCGGAAACTTTCCCGGGCATGCACGTTCGACAAGTGCACCTCGATAAAGGGGATGTCCACCGCCAGCAGGGCGTCACGCAGGGCCACGCTGGTATGGGTGAATGCCGCCGGATTGATGATGATGAAGTCGATGCCTTCGGTGCGGGCATCGTGGATCCGTTCAACCAGCTCGTATTCCGCGTTGCTTTGCAGATGCTGCAGGTGGTGGCCTGCATCGCCGGCCTGGGCCTGCAATTGCTGGTTGATATCGGCCAGGGTGGTATGGCCGTACTTGTCCGGCTCGCGGGTGCCGAGCAGGTTCAGGTTTGGGCCGTGTAAGACCAGAATGGAAGCCAAAACAGGTCCCCCTGGGGAATTTGTCGTTATTTGCCGTGAACGTGCAGGAAAAGCACCGGTTATCCCGGCGTTTCTGGCACTTGTGCAATATTAGGGGGAAATCATGACAGAAAAAAGGGTTTTACAACATTCGTTACAAGTTACCGGAAGATGCCGTGCAATCGGTACTGTTTCACGATTTTTGTTCGGGCGGGAGAGCGCCGCTCCTACAGCGGCTACGTAGAGCGATCCTGTTACAGCCCCGGCATGACACGCTTGTTCAGGTGCTCCAGAAACCGTTCCGGTTTCATTTCCCCCAGTACCCGCGATTCAGGCAGCTCCGTGCCTGCGGGGGTAAAGAACACCAGCGCCGGCAGGCCGAGGATGTTGTATTGCTCCATGATCGCCTGGCTGTCCGCACTGATCTCGGTAATATCCACCCGATAAAGATCGAAGTCTTTCATGGCGGCGAGTACCTGCGGGTCGCTGAGGGTGGTTTCCTCCAGTACCTTGCAGGCCACGCACCACTCGGCAAAGAAATCCACCAGCACCGGGTTGCCTGCCTGGCGGGAATCGGCCAGGGCGGCGTTGAGATTGTCGCGGCCCAGGATGGTTTGCCAGGGGCCATGATCCCCCGGGGTGTTGGCAGTGGCAGCTGCCGGTGCCGATTGCGTCATCGGGGCCAGGGGTTGCAGTGGATCGTCACCGCCACTGAGCGCGCCGACAATCATCACCGAGCCATACAGGGCCAGCACCAGGGCAATGCCGCGCTTGAGCCGGGCGAGCCCCTCGCCGGCGGCTTCCAGGGCGCCGAGCTGCACGCCGTAGACCGCCAGAAGCAAGCCGTAAAGGCCCAGGGTAATGGTGCCGCTGATGATGCGATCCAGCAGCCAGATGGCCACCCCGAGCATGACCACGCCGAAGAAGCGTTTGATTTCTTCCATCCACATTCCGGCCCGGGGCAGCAGGCTGCCGCCGCCGGTGCCAAAGATGATCAGTGGCAGGCCCATACCCATGGACAGGGCGAACAGGGACGCCGCTCCGGTGAGGGCATCACCGCTGGCGGCTACATAGATCAGTGCGCCGGCCAGAATCGGGGTGACACAGGGAGACACCACCAGGGCGGAGATGGTGCCCATGATAGCGGCACCGAACAGGCTGCCGCGCTTGCTGTCGCCGGGCTGGTGCAGCTTGTTACGCAGAAAGGCGGGCAGTTGCAGCTCGTAGAGACCAAACATGGACAGCGCCAGCAACACGAAGATCACCGTGGAGGTAATGATGGCCGCCGGTTGTTGCAGCAGGACCTGAAGGTTCAAGCCGGCCCCAAATACCGCCACCAGCAGCCCGGCCAGGGTATAGGGCACCGCCATGCCCAGCACATAACTGGTGCTAAGCACAAAGCCGCGACTGGCACTGGGCTCCTTTTCGCCGGCGATGATCCCGGAGAGGATCGGCACCATGGGGAAGACACAAGGCGTGAACGCCAGCAGCAGGCCGCCCACGAAGAACAGGCCGATAATCAGGCCCAGAGAGCGGTCGGTCATCCACCGGTTAAAGGCATTGGCGTCTTCGGATTGCAGGGTGCTGAGAAAGCCGCCGTCATCATCGCGGGGGCTGGCGGACTCAGGGGGAGTGGCCGCGGTCGCGGCCGGAGACTTTTTTGCTGGTGACGGGTTGGCCAGCGGGATGACTTTTTTGGTGGGCGGGTAGCACAGGGTGTCCTCGATACAGCCCTGATAGCGCACCTCCAGCTCGGTCGCCACCAGCGGCACGCTGTTAACCGGCAAGGTCAGGGAGAGACGGTCGTAATACACCTCCACATCCCCGAAAATCTCGTCGGTCTTGTCCTTGCCGGGGGGCAGGGCATAGTCAGCGAAATCCTCCAGCACGTTGCCGTTCTGGTCACGCAGGCTGAAGCCGAAACGGTGCTGATAGAGGTAAACGTCATCGATCAGCTCGAAATCCAGCAGCAGTTGCTGGTTGTCCCAGTCTGCATCAGTGACAAGCTGGATGGCTTCGTCCACGGTGGGTAAAGGGGCGTCCCCGAACAGATCACTGGCACCCGCCCACACCGGGAAAAGCGCAATAATGAAAAGTAGCGGTTGCCAAGCTGATCGCATGCCTGTCTCCTATGATGGCCACTGCTTCGATGCACAAAAGGGCGGGAAGTTTCATTGGCTGTAACCCGCAAAGCCCGGCAGCGCAGTGGCGTCGGGCCGCTATTCTCGCCAGTGGGCGGGCAGAAGGCAAAGGGTGTCGACCCGGGCGGTGCATATTTCTGGCCGGGCGTAGCAGGCTTTTCAACAGCCTGCTGGAGATTTGAGTTTTCACCGTCGGCCTATTGTATAGTGATTCGCAGATGGATCTTGGGAGTGATCATGAGTAACGAAAAATTCAGCGAAAAAATGGGTGACGCCATGCTCGACCCCCGCCATAACCGGATTTGGAAAGGGATTCTGTGGTTGCTGGGGCTACTACTGCTGGTGGATGTTCTGCTGAGCTGGTACTGGAGCCAGGAGCCTGATCTGCGTGAATTGCCCAGTCGAGAGAACGCGGTCGCCGGGGAAACCATTGCCCGTGAACTTATCTTCGTTTCCGACACCTTGCTGTCCAAGCCGGGAGGCTATCTCAGTAACGATATCCTGCCCCACCGTCTGTGGATGGATAACATGCCAGCCTGGGAATACGGCGTACTGGTGCAGGTGCGTGATTTTACCCGGGTGCTGCGTCGGGATATGAGCCGCTCCCAGTCCCAGAGTCAGGAAGACCGCGATCTGGCCATTGCCGAGCCTCAATTCAACTTTGATGCGCAAAGCTGGGCCATGCCGGCCACGGAAAGTGAATACCGCCGGGGTATCAAGGCGCTGCAGAGCTACCTGGATCGCCTTACCGATGCCAACGAAGGCGACGGCAAATTCTATGCCCGGGCGGATAACCTCAATTACTGGCTCAACGAAGTGCAGAGCCGGCTGGGTTCCCTGAGCCTGAAACTGAGCCAGAGTGTGGGGCGCAGTGAGCTGAACATGGATGTGGGCAGTGCCGAGTCCGTTGCCAAGCCAGGTAATAAGGAAGACTTTGTGAAAACGCCCTGGTTGAAGATCGACGATGCGTTTTACGAAGCACGGGGCGCAACCTGGGCGCTGACCCAGTTGATGCGAGCCGCCGAGGTGGATTTCGCCGAGGTGTTACGGAAAAAGAACGCCACCGTCAGCTTCCGCCAGATGGTGCGCGAACTGGAAGCCACCCAGGAAACCCTGTGGAGTCCGCTGATTCTCAACGGCGATGGTTTTGGCATGCTGGCCAACCATTCCCTGGTGATGGCCAACTATGTGTCGCGGGCCAATGCGGCACTGGTGGATCTGCGGAAACTGTTGCAGGAAGGGTGAGGAAGGCAGTTAACAGTTAATAGTGAATAGTTAACAGCGGCGCGGAAAGCGTTAGCGGTTATCCAAAGCAAAGAGGCCGCGCCCAACCTGTGGGCGCGGCCTCTTGCGTTTCAGACACAACAAATATTGTTCGCGTAGCTGTTAACTATTCACTATTAACTGTTAACTTAAATCACGCCGCGTTCTTTTCCTTGGGCTGTGGCAGGCTTGCTCGCCATTTTTCAATGAGTGCGCTGTTGTCATCATCCCAGGGATGAAAGCCGGGTTTCAGGTAGCTGAACCAGGCAGGTATGATGCTGCTGATCACGCCTTTGTAGCCGAACCCTTTCCACAGTCCTTTGGCCAGGGTGAGGGGCTTGCGGTGGGCATTGTCGCGCTTGAGCATCTGCCAGGTGAAGTAGCTGGAGAAGCCGATCAGGTAGGCGGTGCTGGAGAGGAACAGTCGCTGGCGCTCCAGGTAGTTGCCGCTGACATCCATGTACAAGTCGTAGGCGACGGCCTTGTGTTCGGTTTCTTCGATGGCGTGCCACACCCACAGGTCACGCACTGCCGGGTCCATCTTTTCCAGCAACTCCGGGCGGCGCAGGATGGCGTCGGCAAGAATGGCGGTAAAGTGCTCCAGGCCTGCGGTAGCTGCCAGCTGCTGACGTTTGCTCATGTACTTGCGGGCACCGGCCAACAGCTTGTTGGTGACGCCAAGGGCATGGGCAACGATGTCGTCATACTTGCCGTCAGCAATCAGGTCGTTGAATGCCTGATGCTCCAGGGAGTGCATGGCTTCCTGGCCAATAAAGCCGGAAATATCTTTCTGGCGATCCTTATCCTCTACTTGGTCACGCAGGGCCCGAACAGAATCCACGAAGAAACGCTCGCCCTCAGGAAAGGTCAGTGACAGGATGTTCAGCAGATGGGTCAGTACCGGATCGTTATCGAACCAGTAATCATCGTGCTGTATGCCGTCGAAGGAAAACCCCATGCGACGGGGGATAATGGGCACAGAAGGGCGCTGCTTTTTTTTCACCAGCTTCAGATTCATCAGTGTCTCCTGGTACAAATGCCATTGATGACATCGTTCAATGACAACTACTATGCTCAGTCTTGCAGTCAAGGTCTTGTCGTGGAGGGCCAACAAATGGTGAGTTCGGGCCGTCCCTGGGGAAGTGCCGGGATACCGGGTATTTACGTGGTATTGCTCTATGACGTGCTGGCGGGCATGGGGCTGGATGCCCCGTCTCTGCTGGCGGGGCAGGGGGTGAGCCGCGACGAGTTACTGGCTCCGGACCGGCGGGTATCCATGTCCCTGGCCCAGACCGTGGCCGAGCGGGGTGTGGCCATGGTCGGCGAGCAGGGGCTGGGGTTCCGTTATGCCCGGGCCATGAGCATCACCCTGCATGGCCCGGTTGGCCTGCTGGCCTTGTCCAGCGCCAGCGCCCAGGATGCCCTGGATGCGGCTTGCCGCTTCCTCGGTCTGCGGGCGCCTTTCCTGGTGATTGATCAGTGTCGTCTTGGCGAGTTGGCCCATCTGCGACTTCGCAGTACGGCTTCGCTGGGTGTGGCCCATGATTTTGTTATCGAAGCCATGCTGGTGGGATTGGTGTTCATGATCGAACAGTTATTGGATGCACCGCCGGAAGGGCTGGAGATTCGCCGCCGGGGCAGTGCGCCGGCCTATCTGTCGACGCTCAAAAAAGAGGTGGGGGTGCCGGTTCTGTTCGATCAGGATGAGGACGCTCTGGTATTTCCGCTGACAGCACTGGCTGCCCGCCCCCGTCTGGCTGATCCGCAGGTGGCGGCGCTGGCAAGGGAGCAGTGTGAGCTGGAGTTCCGTCAGTGGCGTACCGACGAAGACGGCGTTATGGCAGAGCGTATCCGTAGTGCCCTGCAGGATCGGCCGGCGCCGTTGTTGTCTCTGGAAGCCATGGCGGAAAAGCTGTCGGTGTCACCCCGTACCCTCAAGCGCCATCTGCAACAATCCGGGCTCAGCTACCGGCAACTCCAGGATCAGGAGCGTTATCGTCAGGCGCAGCGTCTGCTGGCGAAGCCGGATAACAGCATCAGCGAGGTGGCTTATTCCTTGGGGTATAGCGATGTGGCCAACTTCTCCAAGGCGTTCAAGCGCTGGAGTGGGGTGACGCCGCGAGCCTACCGGGAGCAGAGATAACAACAAGCTTCAAGCTACAAGCTAAGAGCTAGAAGCCACGGGAAGGGCTGGAGAGGAGTGCTCCGCTGTGCCCGCGCACGGAGCCTGCCAGGGGTTATCAAGGCAGCTGAAAAAAAGGCCGCGCCCATTATCTGGGCGCGGCCTCTTTGCTTGCTGCTCCACGACACTATCTCGCGTTGCAGCTTGAAGCTTGTGGCTTGCCTTACCCTTTTTCGTAGGCTTCCACAGACTTCAGGATCTCGGCCTTGGCGGCTTCGGCGCCGTCCCAGCCATCGACCTTCACCCACTTGCCAGCTTCCAGCTCTTTGTAGTGCTCGAAGAAGTGCTTGATCTGGGCCAGCAGCAGCTCGGGCAGATCGTTGATCTCTTTCACGTTGTCGTAGATCTTGGTCAGCTTGGTATGCGGCACGGCAACCAGCTTGGCATCTTTACCGGCTTCGTCGGTCATGTTCAGGATGCCGACGGGACGGCAGCGGATCACGGAGCCGGGAACCACCGGGTAGGGGGTCACAACCAGCACGTCCAGCGGGTCGCCATCTTCGGACAGGGTGTTGGGGATGTAGCCATAGTTGGCCGGATAGAACATGGGGGTTGCCATGAAGCGGTCCACGAATACGGCGTTGCTGTCTTTGTCGATCTCGTACTTGATCGGGTCAGCGTTGGCCGGGATCTCGATGACCACGTAGATGTCTTCCGGAATCTCTTTCCCGGCGGGAACCTTAGCAAAATCCATGATCTATCCTTCTCAAACAGGGTTGGTGGTGGGCGCGGATTATAGCAATGCGAGGCGGTCCCGGCTAATGGCGGAAAGTCGTAGCCGAAGGCGTAAGGATAATGGCTTTATGGTCAATGAGTTAGGGAGCCCGTGGTGGGCTCCCGGGCGGGTTATTGGGCTTCGCTCCAGCCGGGATAGTTGCCCTCCAGCAGCCGCACCTTCTTGAAACCGGCGTCCTCCAGCACGGTGGCAGCGGCGCTGGCGCGGCGTCCGGATACGCAGTACAGCACGATTTCCTGCTTGCGGTATTGCTTGAGCATATCCAGGTGCTGCTCCATCTGCTTGGCCGGCACCATGATGGCGCCGGGAATGTGGCCGGCCAGGTACTCATCCTCGTCACGGACATCAATGATGATGGGGGCCCGGTCGGCCTGCATGGCCTGTTTGAGCTCGTTGATGCTGATACTGTCGGCCGCCCAAAGTGGGGTGGCGAGAATGCTCAGCAGCATTAGTAGGCCCAGGCTGATACGTTTCATGACTCTGACTCCTGTCGGGTTTGCCATTCCTGCAACTCGTCCCACAGCTTCTCCGCATCCCGCACCATGCTGGCAACAGAAGGCTTGGCTGCAGGGTTGGAAAAACTGGCCGCGAGGGCGCGGCTGGCACATTCATATACGAACGCCTGTTTTGACAACTCGTCGAGGGTTTTGCTCACGGGTTCTCCTTTTTACTTTCTGACGCTACCACCGCTGTGGTCCCGAGAACAGTGACAGGTGCACGGCAGTGACTTTTGCCGCGTAAACGGCACAATATTGGCCATCTGTATTTCGCCACCCGGTGCCAAGGAGCGTGTCCATGTCCGTCCACGAAATCACCCACCCTCTGGTCAAACACAAGCTGGGCCTGTTGCGCCAACAAAGCCTGTCCACTCGCAGTTTTCGCCAGCTCACCGCAGAAGTGGGCAGCCTGCTGACCTATGAAGCCACTAGCGATCTGGAGCTGGAGGATTATCAGGTGGACACCTGGATGGGCCCGGCGCCGGCCCAGCGCATCAAAGGCAAGAAAGTCACGGTGGTGCCGATCCTGCGTGCCGGCATCGGCATGCTCGACGGAGTGTTGGAGCTCATCCCCAGCGCCAAGGTCAGCGTAGTAGGGGTCTACCGCAACGAGGAAACTCTGGAGCCGGTGGCCTACTTTGAAAAGCTGGCCCACGATATTGATGAACGCCTGGCACTAGTGGTGGACCCCATGCTGGCCACCGGTGGCTCCCTGGTCGCCTGCATCGACATGCTGAAAAAGGCGGGTTGCCAACAGATCCGTGCCCTGGTGCTGGTGGCGGCGCCGGAAGGCATTGAAAAGGTAAAGGCTGCCCACCCGGATGTGGCGATTTACACCGCCTCGGTGGACCAGGGGCTCAATGAAGATGGCTATATCATCCCCGGCCTGGGCGACGCCGGGGACAAGATTTTCGGCACCCGCTAATCCTCTTTCTGCCAAAACAGGAGCCTCCGGCATGCAACAGCCCGGATTCTGGAACTGGAAAATTATCCTTATCGGTGCGCAGATGCTGTTCGTGGCCTTCGGCGCCATGGTGCTGATGCCGCTGATCACCGGGCTGGACCCCAGTGTCGCCCTGTTTACCGCCGGTCTTGGCACGCTGCTGTTCCAGTGGATTACCCGCCGTTCGGTACCGGTGTTCCTGGCCTCATCCTTTGTGTTTGTGGCGCCTATTGCTCACGGTGTCGAACAGTGGGGCGTCTCTGCCACCATGGGGGCGCTGTTGTGTACCGCCGTGGTCTATGTGGTGCTGGGAGCACTGGTGAAATGGCGTGGACCCGGCTTCCTGCACCGGCTGATGCCGCCAGTGGTCACCGGCCCCATCATTATGGTGATCGGGTTGAGTCTGGCGCCCACAGCGGTGAACTTCGCCATGGGCATGACCGGCAATGGTGCCGAGCGGCTTTTCCCCTACGGCGAGGCGCTGCTGGTGTCCATGGTGGCCCTGTTGGCCACCATGCTGGTGGCAACCTTGGGGCATGGCCTGTTCCGCTTGTTGCCGATTCTTTGCGGTGTGGTTAGTGGTTACCTGGCAGCCTTGCTGATGGGGATGGTGGATTTTACTGCGGTAGAACAGGCTGGCTGGTTGGCTATGCCGGACTTCGTGGCGCCCAGCTTCCAGTGGCAGGCGATCCTGTTCATGGTACCTGTGGCTCTGGCACCGGCCATCGAGCATGTGGGTGACGTACTGGCGATCAGCAGCGTCACCGGCAAGGATTACCTCCGCAAACCCGGCCTGCATCGCACCCTCACCGGCGACGGTATCGCCAGCATGGCGGCCGCCTTGTTCGGTGGCCCGCCTAATACCACTTACTCGGAAGTCACCGGAGCGGTGATGCTGACGAAAGTGTTCAACCCGGTGGTGATGACCTGGACTGCGTTATTTGCCATCAGCCTGGCGTTTATCGGCAAATTCGGTTTGTTGCTGCAGAGCATTCCTACCCCGGTCATGGGTGGCATTCTGATTCTCATGTTTGGTTCCATCGCCAGTGTAGGCATGAGCACATTGATCAAGGCGCAGGTGGATCTCAATGCTCAGCGCAATCTGGTTATCGTCGCGGTGACGCTGATTTTCGGTATCGGCGGTATGGTGATGGGCAATGGCGATTTCACTTTGCAGGGGGTCAGCCTGTGTGGACTGGTAGCGGTGATTCTGAATCAGGTTCTGCCGGCTGCGCCGGTGGTCAGTGATGACCTGAATGAAGAGCGTGCCTACGTGGAAGATGTTCTGGAGCACGGTGGCGGTAGAAAATAGTTGGCACACCCGTGCATGGCTGTTGTGTTTTTTTACTGCCAGTAAGCAAAAAGTTTTTTAAAGATAAAAAGTTTTTTGCTTACTATTTTACAAATGAAATCCGCAAAAATAATTTTCAAAAAGGTTTTTTGTAAAATTACATCTTTGTAACTGTTTCTGTCATTTTAATTGCGCATTGTTTGTCCCTGATGAAATCAAGGAAGCCTGTCAAAAGGGAACAGACTATGAAACTTAATCGTCTCATGTTGCCGGCTATTATTGCCGCTCTTGCCACCGGTTGTGCCAGCAACCAGACCGTTCAGGAAAGTGCCGAATATCAGTCGCTGCAAAGTCAGCAGCAGCAACTGGAACAGGAAAACCAGCAGCTGCGTGCTGCGCTGAGTTCCAGTGAGCAGCAGCCTGCGCCGGCGCCCGCGAGCTCCGGGAATCAGCTCCTTCCGCCTAACGCCAAGCCTGGCCATTGTTATGCGCGAGTTGTCATTCCGGAAACCTACAAGACCGAGATGCAGCGGGTCATGGTGTCCCAGGAAGACAGCAAGATCACAACGACTCCTGCCAGCTATGAAACCGTCCAGGAGCAGGTGCTGGTCAGCGAAGCCTATGACAAGCTGAAAGTGATTCCGGCCACCTACAAGACCGTGACCGAGAAAGTGCTGGTGAAAGAAGCCACCACCAAGCTGATCACCAAGCCGGCGGAATATAAAACCGTTACCGAGCAAGTGCTGGTCAAGCCTGCCTATACCACCTGGAAAAAAGGTCGTGGGCCCATCGAGAAAATCGACGACTCTACCGGGGAAATCATGTGTCTGGTAGAAGTGCCTGCGGAGTACAGGACGGTTAGCCGCAAGGAACTGGTACAACCCGAGCGTACCGAAGAAGTAAAAATTCCTGCGGTGTACAAGACCGTTACCAAGAAAGTGGTTGATCAGCCCGCGCGCACCGAAACAGTCACCGTGCCGGCAGTCTACAGCACGGTTGATGTGGTCAAGCAGGTAGAGCCGCCGAAAGAGCAGAAAACCGTTATCCCCGCCGTGTACAAGGACGTGCCCAAGCAGGTCAAGGTCACCGATGCCGATATGGAATGGCGCGAAATCCTCTGTGAAACCAACACCACCCAGGATGTGGTCCGCCGCCTCCAGAAAGCCCTGGAAGATAAAGGCTATGATCCGGTGTGGATTGATGGTGTCTACGGCTCCAAGACCCGCGCCGCTGTGGTCGCTTACCAGAAGGACAATGATTTGGCCTCCGGTCAGCTGACCATGCAGACGCTGGACCACCTGGGCGTGAAACTCTAACGTCCTGCTCCTTTCCTAGTATTTAAGGCCGGCTTTTGCCGGCCTTTTTTTATCTGCGAAAATTTGATCATCTCATCATGCAGCATATCGCTGGGATTTCAGCTGAATACGACTGGCTGGAATTGAAATCCAGAATGTCTGAACACCTGCGGGTAAGTCTTCAATGTCATCGCGGCGATGAAGATCTGGCTCCCTGAAAGACGTTGATGACTGGTCCATATTTCAGCCTTGCTCGTACTCTGTGGAGTGTTATGGCAGAAGCGCCTGGCATTACACTGATTTCACTGCGATCTGCCAGGACACACCGAAACGATCTTGCAGCCAGCCAAAGCAGGGGTTGAATCCATAGTCATCCAGCGGCATTAGCGGCTTGCCGTTTTCTGCCAGGGCGCTGAAAACATGCTCGACGGCTGTTCTGTCATCCAGGGTCAAACACAGCGACGTGGATGGCGTAAAAGCAAATGCATGATCCACCGGGCTGTCGATGCAGTGCACTGTGGTATCACCAATGGCAAACACGGCTTCATGAACACTGCCTTCCTTGCCGGGTCCATGGGGCCCGTAGAGGTCTTTGCGTATCAGGGTAAAACCGGGAATTACTTTGGCGTACAAGGTGAGAGCCTGGTTAGCCTGGCCCTGGAACATTAGCTGCAGGGTGAGTTGCGCGCTCATAATATTGCCTCCTTCCCTTTGCCGGAGCGCCCGCAGGATTACCCTGCGAGCTGTTTGCGGTAGTGGGCTTGCAGCTCCGTATGGCGCGGCCAGAAGGCGCTGCGGGCCAAGCCGTTCAGGTCCTCGACCAGGATGCCCAGATGAGTATGCCAGCCACCTGCCACGCTGGTGCGGGTTTCCATATCCTCCGGTAGCCGACGATGGGTAAGCAGCAGGTGTACCTGGTCTCCTTTTTCCGTCAGCTCAAAGGTCACTTCTCCCTCATTGTCGCCCCAGGTATGGGCCAGCACATGGGGCGGCTCGAAGCGGGTGATGGTGCCTGATAATGCGGCCTGATTTTCGATGTGTTTGTACTGGGGCGGAGCAGGCTGTTTGTCCTCTGACAGATCCCGGTTATGGAAATGGATTTCCACCGCGCCACCCACAAACTGTCCGAGCGCACCGCCGCCCAGCCAGCGAGCTCGCTTGTCCGGTTCGGTAAGGTAGGCCCAGACACGCTCGATGGGGCCGGGCAGGGTGCGTTCCACCGTCAGAGTGGTGGGGTTGGTGAACTGCACATCGGATTCCATGACAGATCTCCTTGTCGTGTGAATGTCAGTCTCCGTCTTTTATCGCCTGCTCCAGAGCATCCAGCTTGTCGTTCCAGAACACCCGGTAGCGTTGCAGCCAGGCATCTGCCTCGGCCATAGGCGTGGCGTTCAGGTGGCAGTGATGGATACGCCCCTGCACCTCACGGGTTACCAGTCCGGCCTTCTCCAGCACCTTCACATGCTTGGAGGCGCCAGCGAAGGACATGTCGAAAGGCCCTGCCAGTTCCCCCACACTGCAGGGGCCATGCTCCAGATGTTGCAACATGGCCCGGCGTGTCGGGTCCGCCAGGGCGGCAAAGACGGCATCAAGATGTTGATCATTAAGTTTAACCATATGGTTTAATTTAGGAGTGAATGATCCAACATTCAACCATTTTGTTTAATTTAATCGACGGGCGGACAAGCGCCGGTGAAGTCACTGTCCCGCAACTGGCTTAACACCTGGCCGGCAGTCACAGTAAAAAGGGGTCGTAGCGGTAGCCCAGCATCCCGCAATCGTTTGTCTGTCCAGGTATTGCAGGTGTTGCCGAACCAGAAGGTGCCTTCGGCGGGGAAGAAACGGCTGTCCCCGTACAGTCCGGGGTCACCGGCAGGCAGCTGGCCCTGTGAATCCAGCCGGAAATAACCGGCCAGGCTTTCCTGTAGCTGGCGGAGCTGTTCCCCGCGCAGACACAGCGCCTGCAGGTCTGTATGCGGCAACTCAGCGGGATGTCGCTCCAGCCCCACCACATGAAGTGCTGATCGGGTTGGCCACAGCATGGCCCGAACCCGCAGCCACCAGCTGTCATCCTGTCGGTAAAAGGCATCATCCCCCCAACCGAACTCGTAGAACGTGGGATCACTGAAGTGCGGTTCAAGAAACGCCAGGGCAGGGGATAGCCGATCCGCCGGAAAGGCAATACCGGTATGCCAGCGATGGCGTACCACCAGCACTGTTACATTATCGCCTTCGCCTTCGCCTTCGGCCATAACCGGCAGCGACAGCAACATCGCAAGCAAACTCGCCAAGAAACGCATCATGCTGCCAGTGTAGCAAGACCATGACACGAAATACTGAGGGCGTCTCTCAGCTATATTAGCGTTGTAGGTAATTGAGGCTTCTGGCTAATTTACGGATATAAAAATTTCACGCCGCGAGTCCGGGTTGCTGCGCGTGACTATCGTCAATAACGACGTGTTGGGGAGCCACCAGAAAGACGTAATTGCGCACGTGTTCAAATAACACGGTTTTAATGGTGCATGCCGAATCGTTCGGCATCTATATTAATCGCCTACTGGAAATTTGAATAACGCCAGATAGCTGATAGTGCAGGGAGCAGGAGTAACCAATGACCCACATGATCCTCACCACATTCGATTGGGTGCCCGAGGTTCCTCGCGGCTATGTCCGTGATCTGCGCATTCGCTGGGCGCTGGAAGAAGCTGGTTTGCCTTACCGTGTAGAGAGCGTGCCGTTCCGAGACCGGACTGCCGAGCATTTTTCCCATCAACCCTTCGGGCAGGTGCCCTGGCTGGCTGATGGGAATCTTTCTATTTTCGAAAGCGGTGCCATTCTTTTGCATCTGGCTGAGCGTAGTGAGGCGTTGATGCCAGCCGATCCGCAAGGCAGAAGTGAAGTGACCCAGTGGCTATTTGCGGGCCTCAACTCGGTAGAAGCAGCGAGTTTGCCCTGGTCGCTTTTTCAGTTCTCCAGTGACACGGTCGACACACCTGGGCGGCAGCATATTGAGGCGTTCCTCCAGGCTCGCCTGCAGCGTATGGAGGCTGTGTTGACGGAGTGCCAGTGGCTGGTCAGTACCTTTTCTGTCGCCGATATCCTGATGGCGGATGTTCTGCGGTTGGTGGACCGCTTTGACGGCCTGGCCGACTATCCCGTCTGTCGAGACTATGTGGTCCGGGCCAAGGCTCGGCCGGCCTTTGTGAAGGCCCATGCCGACCAGATGGCGCATTTTGCGGCCGCAGACTGAAGTTTCTCTTCATATAAACCGCGGCCTCCTGGATCATTGCTTGCGGTAGAGAGCCAGGACTAACCCATATCTTTCCCGGTTCCTGCCCCGGTCGAGTACACTATCCAGCCAAGATCAATCCGACCCCCAGATTCTGCCATGTCCCATTCCCGTCCCATTGGTATCTTCGACTCCGGCATCGGTGGCCTTTCCGTGGCCGCGAAGGTCCGTGAGCTACTGCCTGCCGACGATATCCTCTATGTGGCCGATTCCCGTCATGCGCCCTATGGCGACAAATCCGATGGCTTTATTCTGGAGCGAATGAACACGGTGACGGACTTCCTGCTTGGGCAGGGGGCCAAAGCCGTGGTGGTGGCTTGCAATACCGCGACCACCTCTGCCATTGCGCAGCTACGGGCCACCTGGTCGGTGCCGATTATCGGTGTGGAGCCGGGTGTGAAGCCGGCCGTGCTGGCGACTCGTAGCGGGGTGGTGGGAGTGCTGGCCACGCCCAGAACCCTGCAGACCCATTCCTTCAGCGCCCTGGCGGCGCGGTTTTCCAGTACGGTGAGTATTGCGGTACAGCCCTGTCCGGATCTGGTTGGCCAGATTGAGGCGTTGCGCTTTGATGACGAGGAGACCGCAGTGTTGTTGAACCGCTATATTGCCCCGTTGCTGGATAAGGGCGCGGACACCATTGTGCTGGGCTGCACCCACTATAACTATCTGGCCGAGCGGATTGCCCAGGTGGCTGGGCCCGGGGTGCAGATTGTCAGTACCGAGTCGGCGGTGGCTCGTGAAGTGGTGCGGCGGTTAACGTGCGAGGGGTTGCTGGCAGAGGCCGGTAAAAGTGGGGATGAAACGTTTTACACCAGTGGCGAACTGGCGGTATTTGGCCGGCAGATTGACCGCTTGTGGGGTCCGGAGAAGGCGGTTTATTCGTTATAGGCGCGAAGCGTCTTGCTAAAAAATGTGATGGCTGTGTCGAAAGCGCCGAGGGCAGTTCGATAAGGTGATGACAGCTCGCAAGGTTGTTGTGAACCCGCCCTTAGGAGACAGCATCATGACCAGAATGATCTTTGTAAACCTGCCCGTAACTGACCTGCAAGCGTCCATGGCGTTTTACAGTGCCCTGGGTTTCGAGAACAACCCGCAATTCACCGACGAGACGGCCGCCTGCATGGTGTGGAGTGAAGCCATCCATGTAATGCTGCTGACCCACGGCAAGTGGCGGACCTTCACAGATCGACCGATTCCGCCTTCCTCTGCCAGTGAAGTGATGTTGGCACTGTCCTTTGACAGTCGTGATGCGGTGGATGCCGTGAACAGGGCTGCTGCGGACAATGGCGGCACGGCAGATATCAACCCGGTTCAGGATCTGGGGTTCATGTATAACCGTAACCTGGCGGATCCGGATGGGCATGTGTGGGAAATGATGTGGATGGACATGGCGGCGATGGAGGGCTAGTGCAGGCTCCCCGATCCCTTTCCGAGCTACAGGGGGGCTCCATAGTGGGGTTGGAAGGCTAAAACAAAAACGCCCCGCGATGCGGGGCGTTTGTCGTATCGGGGTGCGCTTACACCTCGAACGCGTCGTTCAGCTTCTTGGCCACCGGGGCCAGTTTCAGCTTGGCGAATTGCGGCAGACCATCCTTGTACGGCGGGTAGGACTCGCCGCCGATCAGCGGGGCCAGATACTCACGGGCGCTGGGGGTGATGCCGAAGCCATCCTTGGTGATGAACTTGCGCGGCATTTTCTTTTCCACGTTGGCCACTTTTTTCAGTGGCGCTTCACCAATGGTCCAGCTGTATTTCTTGGTTTTCTTGCGCTCGATGGTGGGCATCACCGCGTTTTTGCCGGCTACGGCAAATTCCACGGCGGCGCGGCCTACGGCGTAGGCCTGTTCCACATCGGTGGCGGAGGCAATGTGACGGGCAGCCCGTTGCAGGTAGTCGCTCACAGCCCAGTGGTATTTGTAGCCGAATTCGTCTTTGACCATCTGCGCGATCACCGGGGCTACGCCACCGAGCTGCTTGTGGCCGAAGGCGTCGGTGTTGCCGGCGTCAGCCAGGAAGGTGCCGTCTTCATAGCGGGCGCCTTCGGAAACCACGATCACGCAGTAGCCGACCTTCTCCACGGTGGCCTGCACCTTCTTCATGAAGGCGGCCTTGTCGAAGGCAATTTCCGGGAACAGGATCAGGTGCGGGGCGTCGTCATTGTCTTCCTTTGCCAGGCCGGCAGCGGCGGCGATCCAGCCGGCGTGGCGGCCCATCACTTCCATGACGAACACCTTGGTGGAGGTGGCGCACATGCTGGCCACGTCGAGAGCCGCCTCACGGCAGCTTACCGCAGTGTATTTGGCCACGGAGCCGAAGCCCGGGCTGACATCAGTGAAGGGCAGATCGTTGTCCACGGTCTTGGGGACGTGGATCGCCTGGATCGGGTAGCCCATCTTTTCGGACAGTTGGGACACCTTGAGGCAGGTGTCAGCGGAGTCGCCACCACCGTTGTAGAAGAAGTAGCCGATGTTGTGGGCCTTGAACACTTCGATCAGGCGCTCGTACTCGCGCTGCGAGGTCTTCAGGTCTTTCAGCTTGTAGCGGCAGGAGCCGAAGGCGCCGCCAGGGGTGTGCTTGAGCGCGTCGATGGCGCTTTTGCTTTCTTTGCTGGTGTCGATCAGCTCCTCGGTGAGGGCGCCGATAATGCCATTACGGCCGGCGTAGACCTTGCCGATGACATCCTTGTTTTCGCGGGCGGCTTCGATCACGCCGGCGGCGGAAGCATTGATGACAGCGGTAACACCGCCGGACTGAGCATAGAAAGCGTTTTTACGCGCCATGAGAGACCCCTTGATTCAATTTGCGTGCATTCTAGCGAAGGAGCCCATGAAACACACCCGGTGTTGTCGGACGATGACAGGGAAAAGGCAGCGACAAGCTTCAAGCTGCAAGTGACAAGGCGCGGGGTGGATTCGGTGGCACCGACAATGCCCTGCCCGCGATGCGATGCTAAGTGTGATGCTAGCGGGGAAGGAGTGCGTCGTATGGCTACACTGGTTTTCGCGTTGCAGCTTGAGGCTTGTAGCTTGTTGCTGCTTACTATTTCGCCCCGGCTCTGGAACAATAGCCCGCCGGAGGATCCATGACTGCATTGATGACTTTGTTCTGGCGGCTGGCGATATTTCGTGCCGGCCCCGAAAACGCCCCCTACTCGCCCAGCCTGCTGGGCCTGGTGTTGCTGGGCTGGTGTGCCCTGCAACTGCTGGTTGGCAGCTTGCAGACGGCGCTGCCGGTACTGGTGTTGCTGAGCAGCCAGCTCACCTCGATGACGGTGATTCTGGCCGGCATCTTTGTGCTGTTGGGGTTCAAGGGGCTGCAGAGCCGTTGGTTGCAGACAGCCCTGTCGCTGGTGGGCATCGATGTGGTGCTGACCCTGGTGACCCTGCCACTGCTGGCGATCAATGCGGGTGCGGAGCAGTCCCTGGGCTGGATCGAGGGGCTGTATCTGGTGCTGGTAAGTTGGCAACTGGCTGCGCAGAGCTTCGTTTACCACCGGGCCATGAATGTGGGGCCGTTCCTGGGCCTGGGTATTGCCCTGACCCTGCTGGTGGCCGGCTATGCGGCGGTAGTGATGCTGGTGCCGGAAGTGGTGACGGTGACTCGCTGATCCGCCTTCAGCGCATCAATGCTCTGAGGCCAGTCTGTTTGTCGTGACTTTCAGCACGGCCCACATCGCCATTGCCCTTGTCTCCAGGCCCAGTTATTCGCCGGCCGGCTCCTCAAGCCGGTCCAGGGCTGCCACCCGCTGTTGTTCGCTTTCCGCAAACAATCTGGCCCGCAATTGCTCCAGCTGTTGCTGTTTATCGCTGTCAGCCAAGCCGGATGCCAGAATGTGATCCCGCTGTGTCGCATAGTCCTGATAGCGCTGTTGCCATTGCTGCCGCTTCCTGGCCAGAGACTGCAAGCGCAGCGCGGCTTCATCGCCGAACGTTTGCTGATGGTAGGCAAACCGGTCTGTTTGGTTCTTTCCTGTGTCCTCGATGGCTTGCTCTGTTTCTTGCAGATGCTGAAGGGCCTGTTGTTGCCGGTACTGATCTGCCAGATGTGCCGGCAGTGATGCATGCAGAGTCTGCATGGCCCGCTCCTTTTCCGCATCGCTCATATCACCGGTGAGGATGGCATGCCGCTGCAGGCTGAAATTGTCATAGCGATCCTCGTCAGCGAACAGGGCTGCGGCATCGGCGCCGAATATCGCTTCACGCAATTGTCGGCGCTGGTTCAGCTTGTCGGTGATGTCGCTTGCGCTGCTGGCGGCAAAGTCGCCGCTGGCAAATCGCTGGCGGTAATCGTTGTAGCGATCCAGTAATGCGAGCAGGTCACTGGCCGCACGGGGGGAGGCATTCTCTTCCGCCCATTGCCGGATCAGATGGCGGATCTGCGTATCCGGCAGCTCCCCGCTCAGTGACAGGAAGTATTCGATAATGGCACGGGTGCCGCTGTTCATGATCAGTTGCCCCTCGCCGTCCATGAGCAGATCGGCAGGGACTTTGGTGCCGGCCAGAGAGGTGTTGGCCAGAGCCTGGGCAACCGGGTGCGAAGGCTGGGAGGTAGTGGGGCTGTCAGCGCGGGCAGTCTGCGGGAGGGGGGCAGCCGCCGGGCGGGTTTCCCCATGCGCGGAGGCAGGCATCTGTCGCAGTCCCCACAAGCCAGCAGCGGCCAAAAACCCGACAGTGGTCAGCAGGGCGAGATGGCGTTTCATAACGGCTCTCCTGTTCCTGTTGGCCCGCAGGGCACCAGGCCCTGCGGGTCGGTTTTACAGGCCCGCGTTTCGGAGCCGGTTGGCGTGGTTGCGGTAGAGCGTCTTGGGGTCGGTTTCCCAACCCATCAGACCAAACAGGTGACGAATGGCATCCGCATGGTTGTGGCGGTAGTCATGGCGGATGGGTTTGCCCAGGTACATACCGCACAGGGGCAGGATACCGTCATGTTTGACGCCTGATGGGAAGGCGAACCGGGTGACGGTGACCATAATGCTATCGAACGGGTCGAGCAGGTTGGTGTGCACACCGGTGCCGCCCCAGGACCAGTAGCGTACGCCGTTGACACTATGCTGGCCGCTGGTGCCACAGGCATCGGCGGGCAGCGCTTGCGGGTAACGCTGGTTGAATTTGGTCATGCCTGCGGTGGTGGAGGCGGCCAGCACGGTACTGGCGGACTGGTTATCCGGGTTGGGGCCGCCGGAGGCGAATTCCCACAGCGCGCCGAAAGCGCCGGCGATGCTGTCGGCCAGGCCTTCACCAATGCCGCCTTCTGGTGCAAGGCCGCGAATCACATCGGCCAGGGCGGTGCCACGGTTTTCACCGTGCACAGAGGTGACTGATGCCACCAGATCCGGCCGTACCGCCGCCACGTAGCGAGAGGTGGGCGCGCCCTGGGAGTGGGCAATCAGGTTCACCTTGTCGGCGCCGGTGACTGCCAGGTAGTTCTCTATCTGGACGATCAGTTCCTCGCCGCGGTATTCGTTGCTTTGCAGCGCGCTGACATTGCTTTCGTACACCTGGGCGCCATAGTCACGCAGGTTGTCGGCAATGCCGTAGAAGTAGTCCACGCCGGCGATATCATCGAAGGCGATAATGCCGCCGACCAGCACGATGGGGTAACGGGTGTCGGCGTAGCTGGTGTCCTTGCCAAATGGCCACCAGGCGTGAGCCTGAGTGGTGGTAACGAGCAGAGTCAGGGCTGCCAGCAGCCCAGGGAGTCGGATCGACATGGGTTTTCTCCTGTCTTGTTATTTTTAGGCCTCTCCCGGCCTTCATGAACAGCCGGCGCCAGGGCTGTGTTTTTTGTCGACGATTGGACTATAAGCAGGTTGGGTGGTAGTAACTTGTAGGAATTGGTGCCTCGTTTTGTCATAAACAGAAAAACTGTGATCCCGCTCGCGATTCTGCCGCGTGCTTGACGACTCGGAAAAAAACAACAATGACCTTGTCAGCGAAAACCGGTTTGCCTGCGTCTACGCTGTATCTGTGGCGGCAGCGAACGCTTTATCTGGGGCGGATTGAACGCCTGTCATCACACTCTCAGGGAGCGCATACCCTGCTGTTCGGGCTGGATGATGTGATTCCACTGACGGTAGAGGGGCAGACGTTTTCTGCGCGTTCCTACCTGATTCCGGCCGGAGCACTGTTCTCGGCGGAGTCGCTGGGTAAGCGTATCGCCTGCTGTTTTCTGGACCCGTTGGGCAAGGACTTGTTGTTTCATGCGCCGACGATGACCGCAGAGGGATGTGGCGTCTATCGGGATTCCGGTCGGGAAGCCGATCAACTGGAAATGTTGCGGACCCTCCATGATGGTGCCACAGAGGCCGCCGAGGCCTATGCCCGGTTGCGGGGCCTGGTCTTCCCCGGTGATAGCGAGCCGGTGGCCGGTTTTGAACCGGATGCCAGGATTGCGCGAGTGGTTGAATTGATCCGTGCTGACCCGGCGGACAATCTGTCCAATGAGGCGCTGGCGGAACAGGTGGGGCTGTCCGGGGATCGTTTGCAGCGGCTGTTCAAGCAAACCACCGGTATCCCGATCCGCCGCTATCGTCTCTGGCACCGGCTGTTTGTCACCTCATCAATGATGGCCATGGGCAGCACGCTGACCGATGCGGCGCTGGCCGCAGGGTTTTCCGACTCCTCCCATCTGACCCATGTATTCAAGAGTATGCTCGGCATGAGTCCCTCGGCGGTGCTGCGCCGCTCCCGACAGGTACGGATTCTGGTGGGAGGGGATCACTGATCTCTTCACCTGACGGGCCCTTGCCGTTAAGGTGCAGGGATTCTTTTGATCGGTTTATTCCCATGCATATCCATATCCTCGGCATCTGCGGCACCTTCATGGGGTCATTGGCACAACTGGCCAAGGCTCAGGGCCATCGTGTTACCGGTAGTGACCAGAACGTCTATCCGCCCATGAGCGACCAACTGCAAGCGGCGGGCATCGAACTGACCCAGGGCTATGATCCGGGGCAACTGGAACCAGCGCCGGATCTGGTGGTGGTTGGCAATGCCCTGAGCCGGGGAAATCCAGCCGTGGAAGCCGTGCTGGATCGGGGCCTGCCCTATACCTCTGGTGCCCAGTTGCTGGAGGATGTGATTCTGCCTGGGCGTTGGGTGCTGGCGGTGGCCGGCACCCACGGCAAGACCACCACCAGCTCCATGCTGGCGTGGATTCTGGAACACGCCGGGCTCAGCCCCGGTTATCTGATTGGCGGTGTGCCGGGCAATTTTGGTGTGTCTGCTCGACTCGGTGAGACGCCGTTTTTTGTGGTGGAAGCGGACGAATACGACACCGCCTTCTTCGACAAGCGAAGCAAGTTTGTTCACTACCGCCCGCGCACCGTCATTCTCAATAACCTGGAATTCGACCACGCGGACATCTTTGCCGACCTGGCTGCCATCCAGACCCAGTTCCATCACCTGATTCGTACTGTGCCCGCCACCGGGCGGCTGATTCTCCCCCACGGTGAAACCGCCCTGGAAGAGACACTGGAAAAAGGCTGCTGGAGCGAAATTGAACGCTTCGGCGAAAACGAGCAGCTGGGCTATCGGCTGGATAACGCGGATGGGTCTGCCTTTACCGTTCTGGAAAATGGCGAACCGGTGGCCCAGGTACGCTGGGACCAGACCGGTCAGCATAGTGTCAACAATGGCATGGCCGCGTTGCTGGCGGCCCGCCATGTGGGTGTCACTCTGGCGGATGGTGCCGCTGCCCTGTGCGAGTTTCTGGGCGTGAAACGGCGTATGGAATTGCGTGGGGAAGTGGATGGTGTGCGCGTGTACGACGACTTTGCCCATCACCCCACGGCCATTGCCACCACCCTGGATGGCCTGCGTCGCAAGGTGGGCGATGGGAAAATTCTCGCGGTGATCGAACCCCGTTCCAACACCATGCGTATGGGTAGCCATAAGGAGGCGCTGGCGGCCAGCACCGGGGCGGCGGATGAGGTAGTCTGGTATCAGCCGCCGGGGCTGGACTGGTCGCTAGAGCCGGTGGTCAGCGAATCGCCGGTACCGGCATCGGTGAGCAATGACATTGACGACATCATTGCCCGGGTGGTGGCACGCAAAGGCGAACCACTGAGCGTGGTGGTGATGAGTAACGGCGGCTTTGGCGGCATTCATCAGAAGCTGCTGGATGCGCTGGCGGATTAACCGCGATTTCTGCGGGTTTTTGCGAGGAGACTGTCATGTTCTGGTCCGTGTTCTGGGCATCGGTGCATTACCTCAGCATGCTGATGCTGTTTGGTTTTCTCTACGGGGAGCTGTTGCTGTGGCGGACCGGTATTTCCGAACGCAATGTGCGCACTCTGCTATGGCTGGATATCGGTTATGGCCTGTCCGCATTGATGGTTCTGGTAAGCGGTATTGCGCGGGCTGGCTGGACGGAAAAAGGCTGGGATTTTTATCTGTCCAGCCCCTGGTTTCATGGCAAGGTGACCCTGTTTATTCTGATCGCGCTGTTGAGTCTGTATCCCACCAAGGTCCTGTTGGGCTGGCGAAAAACCGTGAAGGCCGGACATGTCCCCGAGATTGATGCCACGCTGCAACGTAATCTGCGCGGTGTGTTGGTAGCCGAACTCCACTTGGTGGTACTGATGCCAATTCTCGCGGCGTTGATGGCCCGTGGTGTAGGAATGGGTGTATGAGCAAACGAATAACCCTGGCTTTTACCGGCGCCTCAGGGGCGCCCTATGGACTGCGCCTGCTGCAGTGCCTTCTGCAAGCGGATTGCGAAGTGTTCGTGATTCTCTCCAAGGCGGCGCGGGTGGTGATCGGCATGGAAACCGAGCTGAAGCTGCCGGCCGGCACCGGTAAGGCCGAACAGGCCCTGCGCGACTGGGTGCAGACTGGCCGTGGCACCCTGGTAGTGTGCGGGCTGGAGCAGTGGACCGCTGCGGTGGCATCCGGCAGTGGTGCACCTGCCGCCATGGTGGTGTGCCCGTGCTCCACTGGCACCCTGTCCGCCATCGCCTGTGGCGCCAGTGACAATCTGATCGAGCGGGCGGCGGACGTGGCCATCAAGGAAGGGCGCAAGCTGATTCTAGTGCCCCGGGAAGCGCCGTTCTCCCCCCTTCATCTTGAGAACATGCTCAAGCTGTCCCGCCTGGGCGTGACCATCATGCCCGCAGCGCCGGGCTTCTATCACCAGCCGCAGACGGTACAGGATCTGGTGGATTTCATCGTCGCCCGGTTGCTGGATCATCTGGGGGTAGAACAGACGCTGGTAAAGCGCTGGGGGGAGTAACCCTCCGCACCGATGAATGCCCCTGTAGGAGCTATGCTTGCATGGCGAACGGTAACGTTCACAGTCTGCCAGCCAGTTTTCTGGAACCTGTCGATCACTGAAAGTCCTGATCACCCTGCGGGCGATTTCCGCGCAAGCGCGGTTCGCCATGCAAGCATAGCTCCTACAGCGCCGTTACCCCTCAATGCACCAGAAGATGCCCCACCAACCCCAGCGCAAAGCCGGCCACTGCGCCCTGGGCGGGCGCCCAGTGTTTCTTCAGGGGCACCTGTGGGGCGATGTCCTGGAACACCAGATAGAGAATCCCGCCGCTGGCAAACAGCATGATGCCGCCCAGAATCAGGGGGCTATCCACCAGCACCAGAAAACCGAGGGCGGCGCTGGCCGGGCCGAGCAAGGCCAGGGCGGCGAACGCCAGGATGATCTTGCCAGAAGAGAGAGTGTTGCTCTTGCTGTTGCGGATTTCCCGGTAGGCGTTAAAGCCTTCCGGCAGGTTCTGCATGCCGATCAGGAATGCCAGCAGGTAAGCCTGGCCGCCACCCACTGCCAGTGCTGCCCCCAGGGCGATGGCTTCCGGGATAAAGTCCAGCAGCATGGCCAGCAGTTGGGACATGGCACTGCCATGGGCCGCCAGGGCTCGATCCACCACCATGAAAGCAACGCCGCCGCCAACAAACAGCAGGGTGGCGGATAGGGGGTTATGGTGCTGGGCGCCTTCCGGCACCAGCACCAGGGCCACCGCCGCCAGCAGGGCGCCGCCGCCGAAGGCGATAACCGTATGGCGGACTTCCTGTTCCAGCCAGCCCCGGGCGATGTGTTGTTTGACGCCGATAAGGGCGCCGATGGCCATGCTCAGGCCAGCGGCCAGACTGAGCAGTAACGCGAGGCTCAGAGGGCTCATGGGGGGAATCCTTTCTGTAGAAGTGGGGCAGGAAAGGGAGGCCTGCCATTGGTTCAACCTGATCCGTGTGGCAATCACCGGTCAGGTTGAACATAAGGGCTGGCAGAGCAGGGATCAACTATTGCTGAGGTCGTAATCCACTGGGGCGAGGATTTCCACCGGGATGCTGTCCAGATTTTTGGGTGGGGCATCAAAGCGCAGACGGGAGACAAGCTCCTGGGTCGCCCGATCCAGGATACGACTGCCGGAGCTTTCTACCACGGCCACTTTTTCCGCCCGCCCGGCGGCGTTGATCCAGAACGACACTTTTACCGTGCCCTCCTGGCGACGCATGCGGGCGCGGTGCGGATACTGCTTGTTGTAGTCGATGGTATCGCGAACCTTGGCCAGGTACTTGTTCAGGGCGTTTTCCGTGTCTCCGGATTGATGCACCCCTTCGCCCGGATCACCGGCCATGCCCTTGGCGCCTACGGGCTGCGTTTGGCTGGCGGCCTGCTCACTCTCGGTGTCTTCCTGGGTGTCCTGTTCCTCTACGACGTCGCTCTTGGCCACCACAGGCTCGGGCTCGGGCTCCGGCTTTGGCTCCGGTTTGGGTTTCGCCACCGGTTTCGGTTTTGGCTTCACCTTGGGCTTGGGTTTCGGCTCGGGTTTGGGGGCCGGATCCGGTTTCGCCGGAGCGGGCGGCGCAGCAGGCTTTTCCGCTGGCGGCGCAGACAGGTTCACTACCATTTCGGTGACGCCGGGTTTACTCGGGCGTCCGCCGGCCAGGGTCAGTGCGCCTACGGTGACCAGCACGCTGGCATGAATCAGGGCAGAGGCGACCCAGGCAAACAGGGTACGGGATGTCATTGGCCTCCCCCGTCATTACGGGTCACCAGGCGCACCTGTTCCACGCCCAGGCCCTGCAGGGTTTCCAGACGTTTGCGAAGGGTGGTCATGGTGACACCGGCATCCGCTTGCAGACGCACTTGCGCACCCTCCTGGCGTTCACTCAGGTACTCCTGCAGGGTGGCTTTGGTGAGTGCGGTGTCGTTATCTTCGGCGAACCACTGGCCATCCTGCTGCAACACCAGCAGCAGTTTGTCACGGGCTTCGGGGCCATTGGCGCTCTGGCTCAGTGGGGTATCCACAGACACGGTGGGGCTCTTGGCCAGCTGGCCGGCCAGCATGAAGAAGATCAACAGCAGAAACACCACATTGATCAGCGGCAGCACCGGTTCCAGCGGCGGGCGACGGGAAGAGGTTTCCATGATCATCACGGCAACAGCTCCAGTTGTACGTCCTTGACGCCGGCGGCCTTGATGGCGTCCACGGCGGCCAGGGCCTGCTGCAGGGTGGCGTCGGCGCTGACGGTGACCCACACCTTGCTTTTCTGGGTGTCGAGTCGATCGGCTACCGCATCAGGGGTAAAGCTGACACCGTTCAGGTTCAGGTCGCCATCGGCTTCCACTTCGATCACCAGCCACTTGTCATCGGGTTTGTTGATGCTGTCTGCGGGCTGTACGTTCACCGGCAGGTCGTAGAACTGCCCGAAGCGGGTGGCCAGCATAAAGAACACCAACAGAATAAATACTACATCAATCAGTGGTGTCAGGCTGATAAAGGGCGTGCGGTGACGCTCCGGTTCAATATGCATGCGCCACCGATGGGTCGCGGTCCTCTTCCAGGGGCTCGGATTCCGCGTGATTGTTGCGCAGTACCTTGAGACGGGACAGACGGTCCTGCATTTTCTCCCGGCACAGTTCAAGACTGCGATCCGCCCAATGGAAGGCGGCCAGCGTGGGAATGGCTACGGTCAGACCGGCAGCGGTGGTCAGCAGGGCTTCCCAGATACCGCCAGAGAGGATAGAGGGGTCGACCTGAGAACCGGCGGTTTCCAGGGCCTGGAAGGCGCCGATCATGCCGAATACGGTGCCCAGAAGGCCGAGCAGGGGTGCCACGGCGCTGATCACTTCGAGGATACGCAGGCCCCCGCGCAGGTTATCCAGTGAGCTGCGTGCCAGGCGCAGGCTTTCTTCCTGCCAGGCGGCTTCTTCCAGCTTGCTGTTCTGCCAGCATTGCCATACCACCTGGTCGATGGGGCTGGTCAGTTTGCCGGGTTTGCCGGGCTGCTGACCCTTGGCCAGGGCGTCCAGCAGACGGTCTGCCTGACGAGCACTGCCTGGGCGGACGCGGGCGAATTGCAGAATCTTGGAGATCAGAGTGGCCAGGGCAATGACGGACATGAAGGCGAGGACCCACATGGTGGCGCCGCCGCTGACAAACCAGTCGGGCAGGTGCAGGGAAATCGGGGGCATGGAAACACTCCTGCTGCGGGCGAATCAGTTGAAGGCCCGGTCATTAATACAAAAAAGCGTGCGTAGAGTCTGGCACGCGGTTGTGGCATCCCGGTGACTGAGAAAGGAACCGGGAAACACAGACTTGTGGCCCTCAGCGCGAAGGCCCGAATTCGGTTCGCAATAATAGGTTCATAGGCTTCTTAATGCAAGTCATTCCTATTTGCGGTCTATTCACGGTAATGGCCCTGCGCACTAGCGAACAGTGGGTTTTGGTTACTGGGGGTAAGGGTAATTACAAGGGCAGAAAGCAGGTGTGGTGGGGCAGGATATTGGTTGGCAGGCGGGTAGCGCTTGCCCGGCATGGCAGAGGGCGCCGAAGCGCCCTCGCAGGCTTACTTGAGCAGCAAGCGATAGTTCATGTTGGATTCGATGCGGTTACCGCTCTGGTCCAGTTGTTCAATGGCGTTGACGGCATCCTTGATGTACTGGCGATCGGCATCCGGGTCGTCAGGATTGATCGTGTAGACGTCGTATTCCATGTTGCCTTGCAGGCGCTTTTCGGATTCCCAGCTGCCTCGCTCCGAGGCGCTCAGCTCCACCTTGGATCCGCTCAGGTATTCTTCGCGCAGTTCAAAGCGGGAGGGGTTGTCGTACTGATCCCGATACAGCGTCAGGGTGGTGCGGATACCTGAGCAGTCAGCGCAGGGCAGCATGCCGCTGTAAATGATTTTCTGGGCAGTGGGGTTAATGGGTTCTTCCGGTTGCTGGCTCTGGCAGCCGGTAACGAGGACGGCACTACCCAAGATGGCGGCGGCGAGATAAGTTTTCATGTCGTTTACTCCCTGACAGCTCCTGTAAAGATACTGCTTAGAATAAAGATTTTGTGTTTGGTTCGCCGTTTTAACAGTTTTTGATAATTCTATCGTGTGTTTGCGCGTTGTTCTGTAGACAGGATGCTCTCGGCGCCAGCCGCTGAAGAGAGACTGTGACGAGCGTCGATCCGGCGAAAAACCCACTGCATGATTGCAAGAAAGAAAACAAACACAATCAGGAAATAAAGAAGAATCATGCCTCATCCACCCTGTTTTTGTTGTGCCAACAGGCTAGGGCTGGATCCTGGTTTCAACCAGCAACACTTTGTTATCAGTTGTTGGTTTACTGTTATTGATGGTCGGCGACAGCGTGAAAGATCACCGATACCGGCAGCTTTTGTTGCGGGTCCAGGGGTTCTTCCAGGTTGACCCGGTAGCCCGCGCGCTGAAACAGGGCGAGCCAGTTTTCCAGAGTCCGAAAATACCAGGGTGGAGCTGCACCGAAATCGCTGCCGGACCCGGGCCAGCGGGTTTCCCGCCAGCCACTCCGGTAGTCCCCATCACAGGCCATCAACGGGTGCAGGGTTTGTACCAGTAGCACCCCGCTGGGGGTCAATCGTGTCTTCAGGGTGGCAAGCAACTGCTCCACGGATCGTTCGCCGAACAGGGAGAAGTTGCAGACAACCACACCGAAGGATTCGGTGAGGCCGGTGTCCAGTTCGCTGAATGACAGACAGCGGTAATCCCCGTCCGGGTGTTGCTGGCGGGCGCTGTCCACCAGTGAGGGGACGGCATCAATGCCGGTGGTGTGAATGCCCCGGGCGGCCAGGCGGCGGCAAAGCCAGCCTTCGCCGCACCCCACATCCAGAACCCGGTCTGTCTGCCGGGCGATGATGGCCCGTTCAATGGCCGGATCGCTGGTGCGGCGGCTGGCAATGCCCTGTTGCTGTATCAGACGAATCCAGGGCAGGGCATTGTCATGCCAGCTGGCAAGGATGCGTTGTTCCGGTGTCATGGTGCCTGTTAGCGCATTGGGGTCAGTGGGCCTGCCCGTTCCACGGCGCGCTGGTAGGCGGGGCGAGCCTCCATCTGTTGCAGAAAACGCTGTATGGCGGGTAATTGGCTCAGGTCTGCACGGGCGGAGGCCGCCTGCAGCGGGAAGCTCATGATGATATCCGCTGCGCTGGGGGTGTCGCCGGTAAACCAGCTCTGGGTGCCCAGGTGTGCCTCGATAATGGCCAGCTGGGTTTCCAGTTGCGGGTCGATAAAGGTGCCGATGACCTTGCCGCTGATGCCCTTGGCAACCGGGCGGGCGATAAAGGGCATGGGCGATTTGGGAATGCGGCTGAATATCAGCTTCATCACCAGCAGGGGCATCAGCGAGCCTTCTGCATAGTGTAGCCAGTATCGCTCCTGCACCCAGCGTGGATCGTCGGCGCTGATTTTCCAGCTGTCGTTGCCGTATCGCTGTATCAGATATTCGATGATGGCGCCGGACTCAGGCACGGTGATGTCACCGTCGGTGATCACCGGGGATTTGCCCAGGGGATGCACTTGTTTGAGTTCCGGCGGTGCCAGCATGGTTTTGCTGTCGCGGGCGTAGTGGCGAATTTCGTAGTCCAGCCCCAATTCTTCCAGTAGCCAGACGATGCGCAGGGAGCGGGAATTTTCCAGGTGGTGAAGGGTGATCATGGGCTGCCTCGCTAATACGATGTTGCCGGGCAGCATAGCAGACTTGGAAAGAAAGGAGCGTTTGGTGCCGTAGCCCGAGCGTCTGGCTGAAAACGTGCGCAGGGTGCGGTTTCGTGTTCATTGCACCCTGGACAGATTATAGGGGGATATTTTAATGCCCGGCTGTATCGATACTGGGTGGGCGTGCTGCCAGATGCACCTGTTCGATCACCGAGTCGAGAATGGTTTCCGTACGCCAGGCCTGACTGTGGTTGACCATGGCTACCACAGCCCAGGTGGTGTTGTTTTCGTCACGGGTGAAGCCGGCAATGGAGCGAACATCCCTGAGCGATCCGGTTTTTATATGGCCCATGCCGGCCATGCCCGCCTTGCCAAGCCGGCGGCGCATGGTGCCATCCATAGCCACCAGCGGCAGGGATGCAATCAGCTCGGCGGCAAAGCGGCTTTCCCAGGCTTGCTGCAACAGGCTGGCCATCTGACGTGCGGAAATGCGTTCTATCCGGGAAAGGCCGGAACCGTTTTCGAAAACGATACCCTGGCTGTTGATCCCCTTGGTTTCCAGCCACTCCCGGATGGTTCTTTCCGCTGCGGCCAGATCATCCCGGTCGCCGGGTTGGCGGTGTTTGGCGCCCAGGCTGAGGAACAACTGACGCACCATCACGTTATTGCTCCACTTGTTGATGTCGCGAACCATGGTCACCAGGTCCCGTGAGGACGTGGTGGCCAGCAGTTCTGTGCTGGTGTCGCGGGGGCGCAGGCCCTGGCGGATCTGACCGGTGAGAGTGCCACCCAGCTGCTGCCACAGGCTGGTGAGCAGGGCGCCGGTGTAGTCGCCCTGATCCATGACAGACAGGTAGCTGCTGGTGGAGCAGCCCTTGGGCAGAACGCCGGTGAGCGTGATGCGGGTATGGCCGCTATCGGTAATCGTCGGTTGGTAGTCAAACTGGTAGCGGCGCGGGCAGTGACCATAGTCCTTGAAGACCATACGGTTATCGATGTCCACACCGTTGAGGGAGGGTTCGGTCCAGGTATGAATGCCACGCTCATCGGCCCGGGATCGGATACGCAGTACGTTCAGGTTAGTGAGCAGGGCATGGGGCTCCACCAGAAATGGCGCGTTGGGGTTGTCGCCGTCGTCGTCGAAATCGGGGATGCCGTTAGGTAAATTGAAGGCGCTGGCATCCAGCACCAAGTCCCCCTGGATGTGGGCAATGCCCATGGCGCGCAACTCGCGCATCAGCAGCCAGAGTCGCTCTTCAGTCAGTTTCGGGTCGCCACTGCCAACAAAGTAAAGATTGCCGTGCAAGGTGCTGCCACTGATCTTGCCATCAGTGTACAGGCGGGTATGCCACTGGTAGGTGGGGCCGAGCAGTTCCAGCGCCGCATAGGTGGTCACTACCTTCATGATCGAGCCGGGATTGAAAGGCATATCCGCATTCAGGAAGCGGGCTTCCCCAGGGCCGTTCAGGGGGATGGCGGTGACTGCCAGATGCTCGTCGGCCAGTTTCAGGTTTCTGGCGGCCTCCAGTACCGGCGCCAGCAAGGGCGTGGGCGCACCGGCATGGAGCGGCGTGACGGCCACGGCACCCAGCAGGATGAGGCATGACAGAGCGGGGAAGAACTGGAGAAAGCGCGCCCTGGAGGCAACTGGGTGAGACATTAGCGGACCTGGCCACGCAGTGGCAGAAAGTAGAACAATACGAAAAATAATTGCGTCTAGACTAAACCAAAGCCGTGGCCGGGTCAGTGGGGAGAGCAGCGATGAAATGTAAATTTCATCGCCTGTTGCGTACTCGTGATGGTGAGGGATCAGCCGGGCTTATGCATGCCGACATCAATACCCTTGTGTTGCAGGTCCGCATGGTAGGAGCTGCGCACCATGGGGCCGGAGGCTACGGAGCGAAAACCCAGCTCGTTGGCGACACGGGCATAGTCGCGGAATTCGTCCGGGTGGACGAAACGGTCCACCGGAGCATGGTGTTTGCTGGGCTGCAGGTACTGGCCGATGGTCAGCATGTCCACATCGTGGGCGCGCAGGTCCTTGATGGTGTTGATGACCTGCTCGTAGGTCTCGCCCAGGCCCACCATGATGCCGCTTTTGGTACTCACGTCCGGGCGCCGTGCCTTGTAGCGCTGCAGCAGGTCCAGCGAATGCTGGTAGCGGGCGCCGGGGCGGATGTGTTTGTACAACTCCGGAACGGTCTCGATGTTGTGGTTGAACACGTCCGGGGCAGTCTCCACCAGAATATCCACGGCAGTATCCAGGCAGGGACGGAAATCCGGGGTGAGGATTTCGATCTTGGTCTGCGGGGTGCGGGCGCGAACCTGGCGAATGCATTCGGCAAAGTGCTCGGCGCCACCGTCGGCCAGGTCGTCCCGGTCCACGGAGGTAATCACCACATACTTGAGGCCAAGGTTGTCCACGGATTCTGCCAGATGCAGCGGCTCTTCCGGGTCCAGCGTGTTGGGGCGGCCGAAGCCCACATCACAGAAAGCGCAACGACGGGTACAGATGTCACCCATGATCATGAAGGTGGCGGTGCCGCCACCGAAACACTCTGGCAGGTTGGGACAGGCGGCTTCCTCGCAGACCGTATGCAGCTTCTGTTCGCGCAGCATCGACTTGATGCGCTGGATTTCGCCGTTGGCGGGAACGCGTACGCGAATCCAGTCCGGTTTACGCTGGTAGCCGGTCTCATCATTGACCATGGGAATGGTGCGTACCTTGTCCGCGCCACGCAGCTTGTCGCCGATCTGAACCTTGCGCTTGGCCTGTGCCTGCTCGCTCATGGGGTGTCCGTTACTGTCAGGGTGCCGGGCTGTGTTGGGCCGGCGGAAATTCGGAAATGTCATTGTACCAGTCGGGCGCGGGCGCTGTCCGTGGCATCAGGCCCAGACGTTTGGCTAATAACGTCACCAGTTGCTGCTCCATGGTGTGGCGATCCAGCACCACGCCCTGCTCGCTGAGGGTGGTCATGGGTTGGCCCACATGGCCGCAGGGGTTGATGCGCTGCCAGGGTGACAGATCCATGTCCCGGTTGATGGCCAGGCCATGGTAGCTGGCTCCCCGGCGGATGCGCAGCCCCAGAGAGGCGATCTTGGCACCGTTGACGTAGACACCGGGAGCATCGTCCCGGTTCGCGGCGTTGATGCCGTGGCTGGCAAGAAAATCGATGATGCCCTGTTCGATGGCGCTGACCAGCCCCCGACTACCGAGCCCCAGGCGTTTGATGTCCAGCATCAGGTAGACCACCGTCTGCCCGGGGCCGTGGTAGGTCACCTGTCCGCCCCGGTCGCTGTTGACCACCGGGATATCCCCGGCATTGAGCACATGTTCCGGCTTGCCGGCCTGACCCAGGGTGAACACGGGGGGATGTTCGAGCACCCAGAGCTCGTCGGCAGTGTCGACGGTACGGCCATCGGTCAGCGTGCGCATGGCCTGCCAGCAGGGTGTGTAATCCACCCGGGGGAAATAGCGAATCAAGGCGTCGTTCATGGGGGAAGTATAAAGGCAGCTACAAGCTACAAGCTACGCTTGTTGGATAGGGAAAGGCCTGAACCTCGGCATTTCTGCGAAGCCGCTGTAGGAACGGAGCGTAGCGGAGTAACGCACGTAGTTCCGTGCGGCCCGAAGGGTGAGCGCAGCGAATAACACCTCTTGAGGTGCGAACCGCGCTTGCGCGGAAATCGACCGGAGGGCGATCAGGAATTTCAGAGCTCGGCAGGTTTCAGAAAAGAATGGAGTAACCCGTGTCTCTCTTGCCTCGCTGCGCTCGGTTCGTCCCTCAAGAGGAACTCCTACAGATGGCTTTCATGCTGGCAGTGCGGTGTCCTGTGGGAATTCATGAGGCACAGGAGCTTCTTCGCGTTGCAGCTTGACGCTTGTCGCTTGAAGCTAACATAAAAAAAGCCCGGCAAAGCCGGGCTTAAGGCAGACCCCTTACGGGGTAACAACGATCGAACCAGAATAACTAGCCTATATCAGGCGATTCCCTGTCCTCTGGTTTACCAGATGCAGATTCAGTTCCTGAACACTGATGCCGAACTCGATACCGTCCTGGTCCTGCTCGCGGAGTTTGATGGTTTCAAAGGCGTCGAAATGAACGGGGGTGCCATGCACGCTTTGCTGGATGTGCGGGCTGCGCGGCATGGTCGGAATAATGTCCGCAGAATTGGGCATGGTGGAGGTATGGACAACCTGGGAGGTGTGGCTCGGTAGATCAGCTGCGACCAGAATAAGCAAGCAACTGCACAAGCACAGCAAGGTCAGCATTTTCATTTTTGTGATCCCGTTACGTTCTTCTTATAAGAATCACGATACGGGCACGCAGGTGCCAAACCAATGGTGGCTTGGTGAGGCTTGCGTGTCGGGCTGTGACCGAGGGTTAATTTGTGTAATGAGGACGATGGCCAGTCACAGGTAAAAAGGAGCGAGAAGCGAGTAGCGGGTGACAGGTAACGCCGTCATGGCTTGCACCCGCTCTTTCAGGAATGGCTATCGTTTGCCGGAATCAGAGGCTCATCTTCACATGGGGGCACTCATTGAGCGCTTTATAAATCGCTTCCACCTGTTCGCGGTTGCGCATGGTCACCTGGGCGGTGATCGAGACAAAGTTGCCTTTACTGCTGGGTTTGCTCGCCAGATGTTTGTCGGCGTCAAAATCCTCCAGATGCATTTCGAGAATCTCGATCACTGCGGTTTCCAGCGGTGAGTCCGTCAGGCCCATGACCTTGAGCTGCATGTCGTGGGGAAATTCCCAGAGGTGTTCCTGAATCGCCATTGGTTACTCCTGCTCCAGGCCGCACAGGCGGCGTTTGAAATCCACATAGTGGCGGGCCACTGTTTTCCACATGGCGCCAGGCTTGCCATCGCCAACCGCCGCCTCGTTCAGTTGTGTGATCGGTACGACTTCCCGGGTGGAGCTGGTAATCCAGATCTCATCCGCCTGACGCAGTTCTGCCTCGGTGATTTCCCTTTCCGCGAAGGGCAGGGCATGTTGTCCGCACAATTCTACTATCAGGTCGCGGGTGATGCCGCCCAGAATGGCATGATTTTTTGGTGGGGTAACGATCACACCGTCGTGCACGATGAAGACATTGCTGGCGGAGCCTTCGGTGACGAAACCATCGTGCAGCAGAATGGCTTCCATGGCGCCGGCCGACACGGCCTGTTGACGCAGCAGGCTGTTGGGCAACAGCGAGATGGATTTGATGTCACAGCGGGCCCAACGGGTGTCATCCCGGGTGATTGCCTTGCCCCCGCTGGCGGTGTCCGGGCTGTCGGCGGCGGGCACGGCAATGGGACTGGTCATCATGAAAACGGTGGGGGCAACAGGCGGCTCGGGAAAGGCATGATCGCGTTTTGTGGCGGCGCCCCGAGTGATCTGTAGATACACAGACAGGTTGCCGCCGCCATTGCGTGCAATCAGTTCCTCGCACAGAACCTGCCACTGCTGGCGGTCATGGGGATTACTGATTTCCACTTCCCGCAAGGAGCGTTCCAGGCGTTCCAGGTGTTCGTCAAAACGGAACAGTACGCTGTTGTAGGCCGGAACCACTTCGTAAATGCCGTCCGCAAACAAAAAGCCCCGATCCATTGGGGAGATCCGTGCCTCTTCCAGCGCCATGAAAGCGCCATTGAGATAGACCTGGGACATGTCGTTTCCTTTGACGAGTCTGACACCCGGCGCCGCCAGCGGGGTGTCAGGCGTCGAGCGTCAGGCGTGCTTAAAACAACCCCTTGAAGAACAGCAGAACATGATGCCAGAGCTTGGTAAAGATGCCGGCTTCTTCGATGTTCTCCAGGGCCACCAGCGGCTTCTCCATCAGTACATCATTGTTCTGGCGTACCGTCACGGTGCCGTACTGCTGACCTTGCGCGATGGGGGCTTTCAGTTGCGGGTTCACGGTGATTTCCGCTTTCAGACTTTCATGGCTGTCACGGGGAATGGTCAGAACCAGGTCTTCGGCCAGGCCCAGGCGCAGCTGTTTGCTCTCGCCCATCCAGACATCCACGGTGTCGAGGATGTCTCCGGCACTGTAGGCCTTGTAGGTCTCAAAGAAGCGGAAACCGTAGGTGAGCAGTTTCTGGGATTCCCGTGCGCGGGCGGATTCGGAGTCGGTGCCCATGACCACGGTAATCAGACGCATGCCGTCTTTCTTGGCGGAAGACACCAGGCAATAACCGGCTTCCTCGGTATGGCCGGTTTTCAGGCCGTCCACACTGGGGTCACGCCATAGCAGCAGGTTACGGTTCTGCTGGGTGATCCCGTTGTAGGTATATTCCTTTTCCGCGTAGATGTCGTAGTGTTCGGGAAAGTCGCGAGTAATGGCGCGAGCCAGAAGGGCCATGTCGCGGGCGGTGGTGTAATGGTTCTCGGCGGGCCAGCCGGTGGAATTGACGAAGTGGCTGTCATTCATACCCAGGCGACGGGCGTGCTGGTTCATCAGATCGGCGAAGGCATCCTCTGAGCCGGCGATGAACTCCGCCATGGCCACGCTGGCATCGTTGCCGGACTGGATAATGATGCCGCGCAGCAGCTCGCCTACGGACACCCGGGTGCCTTCGCGGACAAACATCCGGGAGCCGCCCATTTTCCAGGCCTGCACGCTGATGGGCGCCATATCCTGTTCGGAAATGTTGCCTTTCTGCAGTTCTGCTTCGGCAATATAGGCGGTCATCATCTTGGTCAGACTGGCCGGGGGCAGGCGCTGGTCGGCATTGTGCTCGACGATGATGTTGCCACTGGCGGCATCCATCAGCAGATAGCCACGGGCATCAATCTGCGGTGCGCGAGGCACGGTGTTTGCCTGAGCCTGCACGGAAATCAGGGTGCCGATGAGGGCAAATACGATAAAGAAGGTGGAGCGAAACGACTGGGGGCGCATGGATTTCCTGCCTGTTGTGTCCTTGTCGGCCTGAAAATTCAGGGATTTGTGAGTCGGGGGGAAGCCCTGAGCGTCTTAGACAGAGATAAGGGCAAAAAGTCCCCTGACATCACGGGATGGCT
Source organism: Alcanivorax sp. IL2 (assembly GCF_047495475.1). Lineage (NCBI taxonomy): Bacteria > Pseudomonadati > Pseudomonadota > Gammaproteobacteria > Oceanospirillales > Alcanivoracaceae > Alcanivorax > Alcanivorax sp. IL2. Next base: position 1,441,745 of record NZ_CP179932.1, read on the forward strand.
GCATTCTAGAGGAGCGCAACCGAGCTGTTAACCGGAGGAACGGCTTAGTTTGCGTAAACCGATCAGGGCGTGACCGGCACGGGCCGCTCAAAACCGGCGTCGGCCATGCTCTGGCGCACCTGTTGGCGCTGCTGATCGTCTGCATAGGGGCCGATCCAGACCCGGTGTAGCTCGTTGATTGAGCGAATTTCACTGCCTAGCCCCAACTGTTCAAGCAGGGTCTGCTGCATCCGCTCGGCGGCAGCACGGTCCTGAAAGGCCCCCGCTTGCAGAAATAGCCGGGTAGTACTGGCGGCGTTCGGAGGCGGGCTGTCCACGGCGGCGCGGACCGCGGTGGGAACCTTGCTGGAGGGTGTGTTGGGGGCCGGTGTGGCACTGATGGTCTCCACCCTGACTCGGCCGGTGCCGGCGTCTTCTATGCCCAGCCGCACGGCCGCCGCCCAGGACAGATCGATGATGCGATCTTCATGGAAGGGGCCTCGATCGTTGATCCGGACCACCAGGCTTTTGCCGTTATCCAGGTTTGTGACGCGGGCATAGGTGGGTAGCGGCAGGCTGCGATGGGCGGCGGTGAACCGGTACATGTCGAAAGATTCCCCGCTGGAGGTGCGGTGTCCATGGAATTTTTGTCCATACCAGGAGGCCAGACCTTCCGCGTGGTACCCCTCGGCGCTGGGCAGTACCCGATAGGTCTTGCCCCAGACACTGTAGGTGTCCGGGTTGCCGTAACGGCTGCGTGGCTCGTCCCTGGGTACCGGTTCCGGCAGTTGCGAGATGTCGCGCCGTTCTTCGGGCGGGGTGTCCTGGGCCATGCTGTAACGGTCCGAGCCCGGCGCACCGTTATTAACCGGGCCTCCGGACGAGGATGGCCCGGGGCTGGTGGCGCAGGCGCCCAGCAGGGCGCAGGTGGCTACGGCACAAGCCAGTCGCATCATTGTGGGCTCTCCAGGGCTGCCGCGATGTCTCGGGACAGTTGTAGCACGGCCATGGCATACAGGCGACTGTGGTTATAGCGGGTAATCACATAGAAATTATCAGTGGCCAGCCAGAACTCGGTGCCCTGCAGGCCCTCCAGGTCCAACAGGGCGACGCGGGTGTCTCCTGGCAGATCAAAACAGTATTCGCTGATCACGCCACTGCCCTGACAGCTGATTGCCGTCACACCCGCCTGGCCAGCGCGGTCCAGATTGAAGGAGGGCTTGTAGCCTTTTTTCGCCAGTGGCTGATAACCGTTCCCTTCCACCCGGGCGCGGGCGGCCACGGGGTGACCCGGCTGCCAGCGATGCTCATGGAAATAGTTGGCCACCGAGCCGATAGCATCCACCGGGTTGTTGACCAGATCGGTGATCCCGTCATTGTCGAAATCTACCGCATAGGCCTGGTAGCTGGTGGGAATGAACTGTCCGTAACCCATGGCGCCAGCATAGGAGCCGGTAATGGTGTCGGCGTCGATATGGGCCTGCTGTTCCAGTTCGAACAGGGCTTTCAGCTGCTTGCGGAAGAAGCTGGCCCGGGGCGGATAGTCAAACCCCAGGGTGGCCAGGGCGTCGACAACACGATAGGTGCCCATGTGCTGACCGTAGCGGGTTTCCACCCCGATGATGGCGAGAATAATTTCCCGGGGGACGCCGTAGGTTTGTTCTGCACGGGCCAGGGTGTCTGCGTGCTGGCGGGAAAATTCCACCGCCTTTTGCACGCGGCTCTCTTGCAGAAAGATTTTCTGATAGGTGGCCCAGGTATGGGTTCTTTCTGCCGGGCGAGCGATGGATTCCAGGATCTTGGGCTGGCACTGGGCGCTGCCCAGCACCTGGCGGATGCGCGCTTCATCGCCACCCTCGGAAACCAGCTCGCGGATCATGGTCTTGGCCAGATCTCGCTGCAGGTAATCATTGTTTTCCGGGCAGGTGTGCTCTGCCAGGGCTGGCAGGGACGTGAATGACAGTGCTGCGGCCAGAATGGCCTGGTAGGAACGACGCAAAGGGTGATCTCCTGTTTTCATTATTCCCATAGACCGTGTCAGAGCGGTTTGGTGCCCGGCTGAATGCAAAAGGCGAGAAACGCGTTGCCAGTTGAAAGCAGCGAAGAGCAAAACCATCTTTTTTAGGGTTTGCTCCTCGCGGCTAGTAACTCATCAGCCGCCGATGGGTGTGGATCGACATCAGCATGCCGAAGCTGGCCAGCAGGGTAACGATGGAGGTGCCGCCATAGCTGATCAGGGGTAACGGTACCCCCACCACGGGCAAGAGTCCGGACACCATGCCTATATTCACAAAAATATAAATAAAAAATGTCATCGTCAGGCTGGAGGCAAGCAGGCGTGAAAAGGTCTCCTGTGCCTGCCAACTGATAAAGAAGCCTCGCCCGACAATCACCAGGTAGATCATCAGCAGAACGCTGACACCCACCAGGCCGAATTCTTCGCTCAGTACTGCCAGGATAAAGTCGGTGGAGGACTCCGGCAGGAAGTCCAGACGCGATTGGGTACCGTCCAGCCAGCCCTTGCCATCCACGCCACCAGAGCCAATAGCGGTTTTTGACTGGATGATGTTCCAGCCGGTTCCGCGCGGGTCTGCTTCCGGGTTGAGGAAGGTATCGACCCGGTTGCGCTGGTAGTCGTGCATGACAAAGAAATACATCAGCGGTGCGGCGGTTACTACCAGAAGTACCGCCACGGCAATCAGTCGCCAGGACAACCCGGCCATGAACAGCACCACCAGTCCGCTGGCGGCAATCAAAATGGCGGTGCCGAGATCCGGTTGCATGCCGATCAGTGCTGCCGGTACACCGAGTAGCGCCAGGGCAACCAGCACGTCCAGCAGTTTGGGGGGCAGGGTGCGCTCACTGAAATACCAGGCCACCATAGCGGGTACGGCCAGCTTCATGGCTTCTGCTGGCTGGAAACGGCCGATGCCGGGAATACTGAGCCAGCGCTGGGCGCCTTTGGCCTCGGTGCCGGCAATCAACACCAGCACCAGCAGGCCCAGCCCTCCGCAATAAAGGAAAGGAGCCCAGAAGCGGTAACTGCGCGGCGGAATCTGGGCCAGCAGGAACAGAGCGGTCAGCCCTGCGCTGAAACGAACGCACTGGCGAATGACCATTTCCAGGCTTTCGCCGCCGGCGCTGTACAGCACCGCCAGCCCACCCAGCATCAGCACGAACAGGCCGGCCAGCAGAGGCGCATCCAGGTGCAGGCGCATGGCCAGCCCCGGGGAGAGGGTGGCGCCGGTCTGGCCTGGCATCTGACGGAGGTATTCGCGCTGACTCATGGACTGACCTCGGCGGGAGGTGCGGGGTGTTCTTCAAACACCGGCGGGACCTCCAGCTCTCCGTTTTCATTCAGCAGCCAGGCATCCATGACCTGGCGGGCCACGGGACCGGCGGTGGAGCCGCCGTGGCGGCCGTTTTCCACCAATACGCCCACAGCGATGGCGGGCTGTTCAGCAGGGCCGAAGGAGACCATCAGGGCATGGTCGAGCATTCGCTCGGCCAGTTCGTCCTCGTTGTAGGTTTCGTCCTGCCCTACGGAGAAGACCTGGGCGGTGCCGGATTTGGCGGCAATGGCATATTGGGCGTCTACGGCCATTACCCTGGCGGTCCCTCTGGGGCCTGTGACGGCGACCATGGCGTCGGTCATTTTTTCCCAGTTGCTTTCATCATTCAGTGTGATGCCGGTGCGTTCCACCGATTGTTTTTCACCGGCAATAGACGGCACCACCTTCTTGCCATGGCTGGCGGTAATGGCGGTGGCGGTGGCCAGCTGCAACGGTGTGGTGAGCACGAAACCCTGGCCGATGCTGGCGTTAATGGTATCGCCATGAAACCAGGGCCGGTTGCGATAGGCGCGCTTCCATTGCTTCGAGGGCATGATACCGCTGGATTCGTTATACAGGTCGATGCCGGTCGGTGCCCCCAGGGAAAACTGACTCATGTACTCATGCATGCGGGCAATGCCCAGCTTGAAACCCATATCGTAGAAGTAGGTGTCGCAGGATTGAACCACCGCTTTGTGCAGATCGACGCGGCCATGGCCCCAGCGTTTCCAGTCCCGGTAGCGGTGCGGATCGTTTTCCAACTGGTAATAGCCGGGGTCCGAGATGGTGCGTTGCCAGTTGGTGACGCCGGCATCCAGGCCGGCAATGCCCAGCATCGGCTTGATAGTGGAGCCGGGTGGGTAACGGCCCTGCAGGGCGCGGTTAAACAGCGGGTTGTCAGGGTCGCTCTGGTAGGCGGAGTAATCCTTGTAGGAAATGCCGGTGACGAACAGATTGGGATCGAAACCGGGACGGCTGACAAAGGCCAGTACGCTGCCATCGCGTGGGTCGATAGCCACCACGGCGCCACGCCGATCGCCCAGCGCATCGTAGGCCGCCTTTTGTACGCGCATGGACAGGCGCAGGCGCAGGTCTTCGCCCGGCACCGGGGGTTGTTCTTCGAGGACACGCAAGATGCGCCCCCGGGCATTGGTCTCCACTTGGCGATAGCCCACCTGGCCGTGGAGCTGGTCCTCGTAGAAACGCTCGATACCGGAGCGACCGTAGAAGTGGGTGCCGGCGTAGTCGCGCTGTTCGTCCAGGGTCATGGCCTCCAGATCCTGGGCGTTGATCCGGTTTACATAGCCCAATACGTGGGAGAACAAAATGCCATGGGGGTAATGACGGATCGGATCGGCGGAAATGCGGATGCCGGGAAGGCGATGCTGGTTGACGACCAGTCGGGCGATTTCCTCTTCGCTGAGACGGCCGCGCAGTGGCACCGGTTCCCAGGGACGGCGCGCTGTCAGGCGGCGTTTCTGGAAGCGTTCCAGATCGCCCTCGTCCAGCTCGATCAATTTGCCCAGCTCGCCGATAAGCTGGTCCAGCTCACCGGCCTGCTCAATGATCAACTCCAGGGAAAAGTCGGGCCGGTTTTCGGCCAGAATAACGCCGTCCCGGTCGGTGATCAGCCCCCGCGGTGGTGATACCGCCAGGGTCTGTACCCGGTTGTTATCACTGAGGGTGGTATAGCGGCTGTGCTGGATCACCTGCAGCCAGATCATCCGGCTGATCAGAATCAGGGTCAGCAGCAACACCAGAAAGACAGCCACGACCAGGCGCACGCTGAAGATACGCTGTTCGTGGTGGTGGTCTTTCAGTGTTAACGGTCGGCGCATGGTGGCGTCTGTGTCAGGGGGCGAAGGTCAGCGATGATAGGGGTGCCCGGTGAGCAGCGTCCAGCCCCGGTACAGCTGTTCGGCCAACAGCACCCGCACCAGCGGGTGGGGCAGGGTCAGGGTCGACAGGCTCCAGCGCTCGTGGGCGCTGGCGGACAATTGCGGGCACAGGCCGTCTGGCCCCCCTACCAACAGGACCAGATCCTGACCCAGATCTTTCAGTTCGCCCAGTTTACGGCTGAGTGCTGGGGTGTCCAGCGCTCGCCCGTTAACTTCCAGTGCCACGATTTTGGCGCCGGGGTACTTTTCCAGGCGTTTGCGGATGGCGTCAGCCTCGCTGCGAACCTGGCTGGCGGTATCCCCCTTGCTCCGTTTCGGCAGGGGGATTTCTTCCAGTTCCAGACGCATGTCCGGGGGCATGCGTTTCTGGTATTCGGCAAAGCCCTCGGTGATCCAGGCGGGCATGCGGGTGCCCACCGCCAGCAGGAAAAGACGCATTACTCTTTGCTTTCACGGTCCGGGTGATGCTGGGGATTGCGCCACAGGCGCTCCAGGTCATAGAACTCGCGGGTGGCGGGCAGCATCAGGTGCACGATGACATCGCCCAGGTCCACCAGAATCCACTCGCCGGTGTCCTGGCCTTCGCTGCCCAGAGGCTCGTGACCCGCTTCTTTTGCGGTTTCCAATACATTGTCTGCCAACGCTTTCACGTGGCGATTGGAGGTGCCGCTGGCAATGACCATGTTGTCGGCCACACTGGTGATTTCACGCACGTCCAGTTGGGTAATGTTCTGGGCTTTGACTTCTTCCAGTGCGTCAATAACCAGTTGCAGTAGCGGGGTGTCAGCGCTCATGAGGCCTCGTGTCTGATTCGGGGGAAGAGGATTTCGCCACATTATACAGATGGTGGCGGTGAATATGGGCAACAACTGCCGGCTCCAGGGCCGGGCAATCGCCTTTTTCTGCCAGCGCCTGACGAATGGCGGTGGCGGACACATCCAGAAACGGCCCATGCAGCATCAGGCGCAGACCGTTGGCGTGACGCATCAGGCGCTCGGGTTGCGTTTCCGGGAAGGTGGCCAGCACCGTGTCTGTTGCCTGCGGGCTATCCGGGCGCGGTACCACCGCCAGGTGGCACAGGCCTGTATAGTCCTGCCAGCGGTGCCAGTGATGCAGGCTGGCAAAGCTGTCGGCGCCGATCATGAAAACCAGCGGACGATTACCGATCTGCGCACGGTAGTGTTGCAGAGTCAGCAGGCTGTAACTGGGGCCGGATTGTTGCAGTTCCCAGTCGTCGGGAATCAGGCAGGGGTGGTCCGCGCAGGCCAGCTCCAGCATGGCCAGACGCTGTTCACCATCGGCCAGGGGTTGCGGGCGATGCGGCGGCACCGCGTTGGGGAGCAAATGCACGGGGGCATTGCCGAGCACCCGGGACACCGACCGGGCCGCACTGATGTGGGCCCGATGGACGGGGTCGAAGGTGCCGCCGAACAGCACCAGCGGTGTGGTGTCGTGAGTGGCGCGCACTACTGGCGGATGTGGCCGTCGCCCAGCACCACCCACTTCTGGCTGGTCAGGCCTTCCAGTCCCACCGGTCCACGGGCGTGGATCTTGTCCGTGGAGATACCGATTTCCGCGCCCAGCCCGTATTCGAAACCGTCTGCGAAACGGGTGGAGGCATTCACCATCACTGAGCTGGAATCCACCTCGGTGAGGAACTGCCGCGCCCGGGTGTAGTTTTCGGTGACGATGGCTTCGGTGTGGCCGGAGCTGTAACGGTTGATATGATCAATCGCCTCGTCCAGATCCTTGACCAGCTTCACCGCCAGAATCGGCGCCAGGTATTCCTCGCCCCAGTCGGCCTCGGTGGCTTCCTGGATACCCTCGACAATGCTGCGAACGTTCTCGCAACCGCGTAGCTCCACACCGGCATCGCGGTATTTGGCAGCCAGTTCGGGCAGTACCTGCTGGGCGATGGCGTTGGCCACCAGCAGCGTTTCGGTGGTATTGCAGGTGCCGTAGCGCTGGGTTTTGGCGTTGTAGGCCACGTTGATGGCCTTGGTAATATCCGCCTGGTCATCAATATAGGTGTGGCAGTTGCCATCCAGATGCTTGATCACCGGTACCCGCGCCTCATTGCTGATGCGCTCGATCAGGCCCTTGCCGCCTCGCGGTACGATAACGTCCACATACTCGGGGTGGGTGATCAATTCGCCCACCGCTGCCCGGTCGGTGGTTTCCACTACCTGTACCGCAGTATCCGGCAGTCCGGCTTCGCGCAGGCCCACACGGATGCACTCGGCGATGGCCTGGTTGGCGTTGATGGCTTCGGAGCCGCCACGCAGGATGGCCGCATTCCCGGATTTCAGGCACAGAGCTGCCGCATCAATGGTCACATTGGGGCGTGACTCGTAAATAATGCCGATGACACCCAGCGGCACACGCATTTTGCCAACCTGAATCCCCGACGGGCGATAGGCCAGGTCGGTTATCACACCCACTGGGTCGGCCAGAGCAATGATCTGTTCCAGGCCTTCCACCATGGCGTCAAAACGAGCCGGTGTCAGTTCAAGGCGATCAAGCAGGGCGGCATCCAGGCCGCTTTCGCGTCCCTTATCCAGATCCTGCTGGTTGGCTTGCAGTACCGCATTGCGGTGGCTGCGCAGGGCGCCGGCGATGGCAGCCAGGGCCTTGTCCTTGTCACCGGAACTGGCCCGGGCCATGGCGCGAGAGGCCGTACGGGCCTGTTCGCCAAGACGTTGCATGTATTGCTGGATATCCATAATTCTCAAAGCTGAAAGTGGTTAAAGAGCCTGTTTGCGATCTACACACCGCTGCGCCGGAGACCATTTTTTCGTCAGGTTGTGGCGCCGCAGATGCAGTGTAGTCCTTCTACATCAATCACCGGCAACGCAGGCTGGCGGAAAATGGTCCCGGCCCTTCGGGTTGCGCTGCAAATGGCGTCAGGCGGTGTTGCGGCCCTTGAGCTTGGCCCACCAGGCCCTGCGGCCCGCGCCTAGCCTGACGCCATTTTCAGCGGCAACGCAGTGGTGTCTAGACCACAAGCAGGCTCTGAAAGGTGGATTATAACGACAACCGGCTCTTTACGCTTGCACACAAATGGTGAAGAATTGAAAACCTTTGCTACACAATAGGGCCTAAATCCTTGATTTTGTGGTACGAATGTACTGTTTGTGTGGCGCAACACGGACTGCCTCATCCTGACGGGTAAAGGGTAGCCGATACAACAAGAAAAAACTTGAACGGAGCCAGACACTTATGGCCATTCGCTACCAGGAATATACCCGCTCCGCCATTAAAGCCGCCCCGTTTCAGCTCTGGGTAGGTCAGTGGCGTATTGATTACCTGGCGTTCTCGCATCCGGACAATGCCCACAAACCGCCGTTGCTGGTGGTGGGTGGTGCCTTCCAGAATTTTACCTCTTACAAATATTGTGTCGAACGCATCTACCAGGATTTTCCGGTGGTGCTGGTGGACCTGCCATCCCTGGGCAACAACACACAGATCGCCCCGGACCTCAGCATGGAGGATCTGGCAGACCTGCTTTACGAATTCACCTGTCAAACCGGCTTGAAAAAAGTGCACCTCATGGGGCTGTCGCTGGGCTCTGCGGTGGCCAGCACCTTTGCCTACAAGTATCCCGAGGCCACCGATAAGCTGATCGTGGCAGGTATCGTCACCCGGCCGCGCAAAAGCTGGCGCATGCTGGTGGAGGAATCTGTGCGAGTCCTGGAACAGGGTCGCATGGATGAGTTCAGTCAGGCAGTGGTGCTCTATCTGGTCAACTACGACAAGATGAAGGAAACCGGTATTACGCCCACCGCCCGCAAGCTGTTCTATCGGCAGATGAAGCGGCTTTCCGACAACGAGCGCGAGCGCTACAAGATCAATGGCCGCCGGCTGTTGTCCGTGGAAGGTCTGCTGGGCTATCCGGAGTGCGATACGCTGGTCACCACCGGTGAGTTCGACAGTTTTACCCTGCCCTGGGAAAACGCCTCTTTCGCCGAAAAATGTCCCAATGCCCAGTTCACCCTGATCAAGGGAGCGGATCATTTGCCGCAGCTGGAAAAGCGGGAAGTGTCCCTGGATCTGTTCTCCACTTTCCTGCGCGGCGAATCACTGGACACCGTGCAAGGTATCCGCCGTTTCGGCAAAGGCGAGTACAACCGCATCGAGCGGCGCCGTGCCGAGCGGTTGGTGCCATGCAACAATCATGGCCACGTGACCAGCGAATCCCGGGTGGGCGACCGCTTCCGGTTCAACAAGCCGGTGCAGGTGGTAGACATCAACTTCTTCGGCTGCCTGATCAAACTCAGCGAGCCCGGCTTCTCCATTGCCGACCACGCCCGTGACTGCACGCTCTACATGGAGAGTCCGGAGCTGAAACTGGAGCTGCTGGTATTCGATTACGATGGTGCCGGCTACCTGCGCTGCCTGTTCAAGCACGGCAACATCCAGGCGGCAGAACGTTTCACCGAGCTGCTGAAAAACGGCGAGTATTTTCTGCGCCAGGACAACGAGGGGAATGTGCATCGGATTTATGGATAAGCGGGAAGCAGTTAACAGTTAATAGTTAACAGTGAACAGCTCGCGAATTGTTTTCTCATGGCCGACAGCAAAGAGGCCGCGCCCAAATCATGGGCGCGGCCTCTTTCGTTTTGTTTCTCTTTTTTCGCTGTTAACTGTTCACTATTAACTATTCACTGCCCCTTACCGTCCCTTCCATGATCCTAACCATCGGATTGCCCCGCGTCTTCGGTATCGGTAGCTGATCGTAGTAGTCGGTCGGGTTGTGGATGGTCAGGCTGTGAAAGCCAAGGCTATGGAAATGATCCACGGCTTCCATGTCGGAGTGGAAGTGAAAGCCGACCTGGCTGCGGGACACGGTGCCCAGCATGTTCCCCAGTACCTTGAGGGTCCGGTAGAAGGGCATGCCTTTGTAGAGCGGGTAGTTATCTGTCAGGTAGGTGCCTTGGGGGAATGCTTCCAGGGCGCTGGCCAGTTTGCGCCAGAAGTCGGAAATCACCGCCAGCGGGAAGTAATTCACCAGCCCTTCGGTAATCACTACCACAGGTTTGCTCTGATCCAGCTGGGCCAGCACATGATCCAGACTGAGTTCCCCGTCTTCGGCGAAGATGTTGATAGGCTGTACGCGATGGCGCTCGCTCAGCACGCCGTGTTCTTTCAACAGTTGCTGCTTGCGCAGGGCCATGTCCGGCAGGTCGGTTTCGATGTAGGTAAGTTGCGGGTACTGCTCACAGAAACGGTGTCCCCGGGGTGACAGGCCGCAGGCGATTTCCACCACCTGGGTCACGCCGTCGTCGATCAGTTGATGCAGCCGGTGGTCGATCAGGTGGTGGCGCTGCAACAGAAAGGTGCGGATGTTGCCACCGACGATATGCCGGCCCACGTACTCGAAGGGGGCCAGGGCGCCATACAGGAAGGCACCGCCTTTGGTGCGGAAGAAGGGCGCGGAGATGCCGTCGCGGGTCCACACGTGGCCGGTGTAGAGGGCGGTAAAACTGATCGATGAAGTATCCCGGGGTTCACTCATTGTTGTTCTGGCTGGTTGTGACTGAGGCCTGACAGGCTAGCAGAATTATGCCATTGGGTGATGGCAATTTGTGCCAAATTGGTGGCGAGCGGTGCGGAGGTTGGGGTATTCGCGGTCGAACGACCGCTCCCACGATGGTGGTGGATATCACTGCGGAAATCGCCCGCAGGGCGATCAGGAATTACCGAACTCGACAGGTTTGGCTGATCGGCAAATACGCACCCGGAACAGGCGCCTGAATCGCGCCGCGAGCGACGCTCCTACGCCGACTTTCGGGGTGCAGTGCTATTGGTTGGCACTACTTCCCTGTCTTGTGTTGCCGTTTTTTCCGCTATTCACTGTTAATTATTAACTATTCACTGCTTTTCATCGTTCCATGCTACGCGGTAGCGGATGTCCTGCAAGGCGCAGTGCCAACGAGGTGATGTACTGCCAGGGGTCACCTTTGGCCATGCCCTTGACGCACTGGTCGGCGCGGATGGCGCTGGCCTGGGCGGCCTTCAGATGTTGCGGGTTGAGGCGCTGTGCCTGGGCTTGCATGGCGCGTACCCGCTGAGGGGGCAAGCGGGGTGGTGGGCCGCCGCTGAGCATGCCGTCGAGGATACGGATGTCGCGGCTCAGGGCCCATAGCAACACCGGCGGCTCCACACCCTCGGCGCGCAGGGTCTGAATGATATGCAGCACCCGCTGGGCATTGCCCTGGGCGGTGGCTTCGGTGAGATCGAAGGGCGAGTAGCGGCTGGAATCGCCCACCGCCTGCTGCACGTCTTCCGGTCCCACCTGGCCGTCTTCCACCAGCAGGGTCAGTTTGTCCACTTCCTGGGCGGCGGCCAGCAGGTTACCTTCGCTGCGTTCGATCAGCAGGGCCAGGGCGTCTTCGCTGGCACTGAGTCCGCGGCTGGCCAGGCGGTCCTGCAGCCAGTTGCGCAGGCCGGCGCCTTCCACCGGCCAGACTTCGATGACTGCACCGACCTCATCCAGGGCTTTGACCCAGGCGCTGTTCCAGTCCTTGCGACGGTCGAGTTTGGAGCAGCGGATCAGCAGCAGGGTGTCATCGGCGGGGCTGGCCAGAATGTCGCGAAGGATCTGGCTGCCGGCCTTGTCCGGGCGCTTGTCGTTGAGTACCAGTTCGAGAATCCGCCGACCACCGAACAGGCTCATGCTCTGGGATTCGTTGAGCAGGGAGTTCCAGTCGATACCGGTGTCGGAAGAGAAGCGATGACGTTCGTCAAAGCCCTGATCGCGGGCGGCGCGGCGCAGGTCGTCGAGCAGCTCGCCCTGTTGCAGCGGCTCATCACCGGCCACCAGGTAGGCGGGCAGCAGGCGATCCGCCAGGTGTTTGCCGAGCTGCTCCGGGCGCAGACGCATCAGTAGGTCTCCCAGCCCTCGGAGGCAGCGGCGATCTGGTTGATCAGCCGGTAGGCCATGTCCAGAAACAGGTCGTCACGGACCAGTTGCTCCTCGTCGGAGGAGGCGGTGGCGTTTTCCGGGTACCAGGGCAGGTTGCGCAGGGTCATCATGCGCGTTGGCGTGGTCAGCAGGGCGCCGCTTTTGCGGTCCTTGATGTGCCAGCGCAGGGTGTAGCGCAGTTCGATTTCCGCCTGGCGACCCTGGGCATCCACCGCCGAGGTGCGGCGCATCCAGTCTTCGTCATCGATGACCAGGATGTAGGGCGCCTCGTTGTGTACCAGCACGCCCTGGTCTTCCAGCTCGTCTTCCAGGGTGTAGCGCAGCTCCGTGGAGGCGCCACTGACCGTCAGGGTTTCCATGGACGGTGTGCTGGTGGTGCCACGCAGTTGCCAGCCGCAGGCACTGAGGACAAACCCCAGCACCAGCAGCAGGGTCAGACGGGATGTGGCGCGCAAGCTGGATGTCATAACCGCCTCTCAGTTGGCAACGATGTTGACCAGTTTACCCGGCACAACGATCACCTTGCGGATGGTTTTGCCGTCGGTGAATTTCTGCACATTGGGCTCGGTCTTGGCCAGGTTTTCCACGGTGTCCTTGTCGGCGTTGGCGGGGACCTCGAGCTTGGCGCGTACCTTGCCGTTTACCTGTACCACCAGTTCGAGACTGTCCTTCACCAGCGCGCTTTCATCCACCTGGGGCCAGGCGGCGTTCAATGCCGCCTCGTCGTGACCCAGGGATTGCCACAGGCTGTGGGAAGCATGGGGGGTAATTGGCGACAGTAGCAATACGGCGGCTTCCAGGGCTTCCTGGCGTACGGCGGCGGCCTGATCGCCCTGAGCGTCAAAGCGGCTCACCTCGTTGATCAGTTCCATCACCGCGGCGATGGCAGTGTTGAAGGTGTGGCGGCGATGGAAATCGTCGCTGACCTTCTGGATGGTTTCGTGGGTCTTGCGACGCAGGGCCTTGCCGGCGTCATCCAGAGAGGCCGGATCCAGGGTGCCCGCATTGCCAGCTTCCACGTGCTCGGCCACCAGGCGCCACAGGCGCTTGAGGAAACGGAAGGCGCCTTCCACACCGGAGTCGTTCCACTCCAGGGATTGCTCCGGCGGCGCCGCAAACATCATGAACAGGCGTACGGTATCGGCACCGTATTCCTCGATCATTTCCTGGGGGTCCACGGTGTTGCCCTTGGACTTGGACATCTTGGCGCCGTCTTTGAGCACCATGCCCTGACACAGCAGTTGCTTGAAGGGCTCGTCGGATTCCACCAGGCCGGTGTCGCGCAGCAGCTTGTGGAAGAAGCGCGAGTAGAGCAGGTGCAGGATGGCGTGTTCAATGCCGCCCACGTATTGATCGACGGGCAGCCAGTAGTTGGCGGCTGCCGGGTCCAGCATGGCCTGGTCGTTCTGCGGGCAGCAGTAACGGGCGTAGTACCAGCTCGATTCCATGAAGGTGTCGAAGGTGTCGGTTTCGCGCAGGGCGGGTTGACCGTCAAAGGTGGTCTTGGCCCACTCCGGGTCAGCCTTGATGGGGCTTTTCACGCCGTCCATCTCTACCTCGGTGGGTAGCACGACAGGCAACTGGTCTTCCGGGGTGGGGTGCAGTTCACCGTCTTCGGTTTCCACCATGGGAATGGGGGCGCCCCAGTAGCGCTGTCGGGAGACACCCCAGTCGCGCAGTCGATAATTCACTTTCTTCTCGCCCAGGTTGCGCTCGCTCAACCAGGTGGCGATGGCGTCAAAGGCCTCGGCGGAGGTCTTGCCGGTGAATTCCCCGGAGTTCACCAGTTTGCCTTTTTCGGTGAAGGCTTCGCTGTCCAGATCAATGGACTCACCATTGGCCGGTTCAATTACCTGCTTGATGGGCAGGCCGTATTTGCGGGCAAATTCGTAATCCCGCTGGTCATGGGCGGGCACGGCCATGACGGCACCGGTGCCGTAGCTCATCAGCACGAAGTTGGCTACCCAGACCGGGACCTGTTCGCCGCTGATCGGGTGAGTGGCGGTAAGGCCGGTGTAGATGCCTTTCTTTTCCATGGTGGCCATATCGGCTTCGGCCACCTTGTTGTGCAGGCACTCTTCCACAAAGTCCGCCACTTCGTGGTTGGCGGCAGCGGCTTTTTTCGCCAGCGGGTGAGCGGCGGCCACGGCCACGTAGCTGACGCCCATGAGAGTGTCCGGGCGGGTGGTGTAGACGCGCAGGGACTCTTCGCCCTGTATCGCGAATTCCATCTCCACCCCTTCGGAGCGGCCGATCCAGTTGCGCTGCATGGTCTTGACCTGTTCCGGCCAGCCATCCAGTTGATCCAGGTCGTTGAGCAATTCATCAGCGTAGTCGGTGATCTTGATGAACCACTGGGGAATCTCTTTCTGTTCCACCAGGGCACCGGAACGCCAGCCGCGGCCATCAATGACCTGCTCGTTGGCCAGTACGGTCTGATCGATCGGGTCCCAGTTCACCGTGGACATCTTGCGATACACCAGGCCCTTCTCGTAGAGCCTGGTGAAGAACCACTGTTCCCAGCGATAGTATTCCGGGGTGCAGGTGGCCAGCTCACGATCCCAGTCGTAGCCGAAGCCCAGGCGCTGCAGCTGCCCGCGCATGTAGTCGATGTTCTCGAAAGTCCACTTGGCCGGCGCCACCTTGTTCTTGATGGCGGCGTTCTCGGCGGGCAGGCCGAAGGCGTCCCAGCCCATGGGCTGCAGCACATTCTTGCCCAGCATGCGCTGGTAGCGGCTGATCACATCGCCGATGCTGTAATTGCGCACGTGGCCCATGTGCAGTCGCCCGGACGGGTAGGGGAACATGCTCAGGCAATAGAACTTTTCCTTGCCGGGCTCTTCGGTGACCTTGAAGCTTTGGTTATCCTCCCAGTACTGCTGGGCTTGGGCTTCGACTTGATCGGGGCGATACTGTGCGTCCATCGGCTCTCTACTGATCAAAAAAACTTACGGGAACATCGCGGTTGCGAAGGGGACATAGGATACATGAGCTCAGCCCGGATTTCTCACTGGTCTGCACCGCGAAAGTGTTGGCTGAATAATCACCGCAAACGGGAGTGCCGATGGCGTTGACCTACCTGGTGCTGCTGGTGCTGGTAGGGGGAACCCTGCCGGCAGTGGTCCGCAGCCTGTTGCCGCCCCTGCCGCGACGCAATACCGGGATTACTCCCCAGGCGGTAGTGGTACTGGGGGCCGGGCGGCGACAGCGTGATGGTCAGTTTTCCCTGACCACCCGTGGCCTGCGGCGGTTGCAGCTGGCCGCGGAGCTGGCCCATGAGCATGGTTTGCCGCTGCTGGTCAGTGGTGGCATCAGCACCACTCCCCATGCCGATAATGAGCCTTCCGAAGCACAGTTGATGGCGGACCTGGTGCGCCGACGCTGGCCGACCATGACGGTGCTTGAGGAAGGGCAAAGCCGTAATACCTGGGAAAATGCGGTGCACAGCGGCGAGCTGCTGGCCCAGCGTGGCATCGACGAGATCATGCTGGTCAGCGACCGGGCTCACCTGCCACGGGCTCTGCTGTGTTTTCAGAGCCAGGGGGTGCTGGCCCAGGCTGCCTGGCGCAAACGGTTGCCGAAACAGGAATGGGTGCCCTCCGCCGGGGCGTTATCCATGGTGCCGGAGATCTGGTACGAGTGGCTGGCGCTGGTGTGGTACCACTTGCGGTATCTATAGGGCGCCTGACGGAAAATCCTTGTGGGAATCGATGCTTGCATCGCGAAGAAGACCCGCCTGAGCAACATCTTCGCGATGCAAGCATCGCTTCCCACAAAAGAATACACCCTCGGACGCGGGGCATCAGGCGTCAGGCTCTTCCTCCCGCAAACTCTCCGGCGCCAGTACTTCCATAGCCTGATAGTGGCTCAGATATACCCTGCCGGTCAGCACCTTCTGAAAGTCGGTTTTTATCAGTACGTCCATCACCGGGCCCTTTACGTTAGACAGGTTTAGCGTCACCCCGGCGTTTTTCAATCGTTCGTTCAGGCTTTCCAGACTTTCCACGGCGCTGGCATCCAGATGATTGATGCCGGAGCAGTGCAGCACCACGTGCTGAATCTGCGGGTGGGCCTGGGCGTCGTCGTAGATACGGTCTTCCAGGGTGCGGGCATTGCCGAAATAGAGAGATTCGTCCACCCGGATGGATAGCACCTCCTCGGTGAGTTCAACGCTATGGCGATCCATGTTGCGAAAATGATGGGTGCCGGGAATGCGGCCCAGCTCGGCCACATGAGGCTGGCTGGTGCGCCACATGAACAAGGCCACGGAAAGTACCACCCCCAGCAATAAGCCACTCTGCACATTGATCAGCAGCACTCCGGCCAGGGTGGCAGCCATTGCCAGGGCATCCGGGCGACTGAATGCCCACAGATGTTTCAGCTCCGCCAGATTGATCAGTGGCAGGATGCCGACCACGATGATGGCAGCCAGGGCCGCCAGTGGCAGGTACTGGAACCAGCCGGTGAAAAACAGGGCCACCAGAGCGATGCCGATACCGGTCAGCAGGCCGGCCATGGGGGTGCGTGCACCGGCGTCGTAATTCACTGTGGTGCGCGAAAAACTGCCGGTCACGGCGAAGGCGCCGGACAGGCCGCTGCCGATGTTGGCCAGACCCAGCCCCATCAGTTCCCGGTTGGCATCCACCCGCTCGCGACGCTTTGCCGCCAAGGCCTGGGCCAGGGAAATGGATTCTACAATGCCGATCAGCGCCAGTAACGCGGCCGGGGTAACCAGGCTTTGCCAGTGTTCGCGGCCCAGCCCGGGCAGGGTGAAATGGGGCAGCCCCGGGGGGATAGCCCCGACCACGGCAAGGCCACGGCTATCCAGTGCCAGGGACACGGTGAGCAGGGTGGTGACCAGTACGGCCAGAATCGGTCCGCACTTGCTGATAAAGGCCACCAGCCAGCCGGGCAGTCGGGTGGCCTTGAGTGGGGCGGCCAGGTATTTCGGGATCAGCAGGCAGGCAATGGCGATCAGGCTGATGGCCAGTGTCAGCCAGTGAGTTTGCGCAAGCTGTTGCGCCAGGCTCAGTGCCAGTGTCACCAGTTCTTCGCCGGCGGCGTCGATGCGCAACAGGTGTTTGAGCTGACTGGCGGCAATGAGAATGGCGCAGCCGCTAATGAAACCGGTGATCACCGGGTGGCTGAGCAAGTTGGTGAGCCAGCCCAGCCGCAATAGGGCCATGGCCACCAGAAACAGCCCGGAAAGCAGCCCCATGCCGATGGCGGCCTGGATAAACAGTTGCGGGTCGCCCTGGGCCAAGGTGCCGGCAGCGGACGCGGTGATCAGTGAAGTGAGGGCGGCGGGGCCCACGGACAGGGTGCGACTGGTGCCGAACAGGGCGTAGAGAATCAGCGGCAGGATGCTGGCATAGAGGCCGGTTTGCGGCGGCATGCCGGCGAGCATGGCGTAGGCCAGACCCTGGGGAACCAGCAGGATGGTGACGATGATGGCAGCCAGGGTGTCCCCGGCCGCCTGCTCGCGGTTGTAGCTGGCGAGCCAGTCACTGGCCGGCAGCCAGCGAAACCGGCGGCCGGCATCGGCCATGCTTACTGGCCCCGGCGCTGGTCGAGTCGGTCGGCAAGCTGGCTCAGGTCATAGCCGGCCTGCTCGGCGGTGGCCAGGATGCTGGCGTTATCCTGCTCGTCCGCCTGGGTCAGAGCCCATAGGGTGGTGCAGCGAGTGCCGGTGCGGCAGAAGGCCAGTACCGGTTGCTCTGCCAGAGAAACGATGGCGTCAAAACCGTCGATGTCCACGTCGCTGATGTTATTGCCGACCACTGGTTGATGGGCATATTCAAGGCCAGCGGCTTCTGCCGCGGCGGCCAGCTCGGCGCTGCTGGGCTGGTCTTCGCTTTCGCCATCGGGGCGGTTGTTGAGGACGGTCTTGAACCCGGCCTTGGCCAGCTCGGCCATATCCTCAGGCTGCAGCTGCGGTGCCACAGACAGACTCTCGTTAAGGCGATTGATGGTAGCCATGAAAACTCCTTGCGAATGAACGCTCAGCTTAACCGTGTCAGACAGGGCTGCAAGGGGGAGCGGGATTTTCCTCGATGCTTTCCGGTGCCAGTGTGCGAACGGCCTGATATTGGGTGAGGAATATCTGACCGGTCAGTAATGCCGGCAGGGCGGTGTGTTGCAACTGGTCCATGACCGGCCCCTTGATTTCGGAAAGGTGCAGGCGGATACCGGCATCATCCAGACGTTGGTTCAGGCTCAACAGACTATCCACGGCACTGGCATCCAGGTGATTGATGGCGGTGCCCATCAGTACCACGTGTTCTGTTTGCGGACGCAGCAGTGCAGCATCGTAAATACGGTCTTCCAGGCCCCGGGCATTGGCAAAATACAGGGATTCATCGATACGCATGCTCAGCACACGGGGAGACACCCGTACCTGGTGACGCTGCACATTGCGGAAATGTTCGGTGCCGGGAACCTGGCCCACTTCGGCGACATGGGGCTGGTTGGTGCGCCATAGATAGAGCGCCAGGGAGGTGACCACCCCGGCCAGTACACCGGCTTCCACGCCCCAGCCCAGTACTCCGACCATGGTGATGGCCATGGCGGTGAAATCCAGTCGGGAGAAATGCCAGGTGTGTTTCAGCGCCGGAAGGTCCACCAGCGATAGCACAGCGACCACAATGGTGGCGGCCAGGGTTGCCTTGGGCAGGAAGGTGAAAGCGCCGGTCAAAAACAGCGCGGTGAGGGCAATGCCTATGGCGGTGAATACGCCGGCCATGGGGGTCTGTGCGCCGGCATCGAAATTCACCACGGAGCGGGAGAAGCCTCCGGTCACCGGAAAGCCGCCGCTGAAGGCGCTGGCCAGGTTTGCGCCGCCCAGCCCCATCAGTTCCTGGTTGGCATTGATGCGCTGGCGACGTTTGGCCGCCAGGGTCTGAGCAACAGAAATGGATTCCACAAAGCCGATCAGGCTGATCAGCAGAGCGGGCAGCAGTAGTGCCTGCCAGAGGTCAGCGTCAAATACAGGTAATGACAATGAGGGCAGGCCTTCTGGAATGTGACCGACAATCGCCATGCCGCGGCTATCCAGTTCCAGCATGGCCACGGCCAGGGTGGAACCCAGCACGGCGATGACAGGTCCTGCTTTACTCACCAGGTCGGACCAGAAGGCATTGAAGCCGAGTTTTTGCAGCAGCGGCTTGAGCGCCTTGCGCACCCAGAACAGGAAGGTCGTAACCAGCGCGCCGAGCACCACTGTGGGCCAATGGGTTTCAGGGAAATGCTGTGCGAGGGAGTGGCCAAGCTCTACCAGGTTATGGCCCGACAGGGGGATTCCCAGCAGATGCTTGAGCTGACTGGCGGCAATCAGCAGGCCGGAGGCACTGATAAAGCCGCTCACCACAGGGTGCGATAACAGATTGGCAATCCAGCCCAGTCGAAGCAGAGCCATCACCAGAAGAATGGTGCCGGACAGAAAAGCCAGAATAATAGTGGCTGCCAGGTATTGTTGACTGCCGGCCGTTGCTACCTGACTGGCCGCAGCAACAGTCATCAGCGATGCTACTGCCACCGGGCCCACCGCCAGGGTTCGGCTGGAACCGAGCAGGGCATAGACAACCAGTGGCAGGATACTGGCGTAGAGACCGACTTCCGGCGGCAGCCCGGCGAGCATGGCGTAGGCCAGGCTCTGGGGAATCAGCATGATGGTGACGATCACCGCTGCCACGCTATCCCGGGCAGCGGTCTCGCGGTTGTAGTGGGGCAGCCACTGGGCGGCGCCCAACCAGGCGGGCAGTTTCATCTTGCCATCCCTTATTGTGTCACGCGTCAGAGTTTGCCTGGCCTGGCCAGCCACTCATGGCCCTTTAGCATCAGCTCGAAGTAGATCTTTGGCATGGCATGACGTTTCAGCCACCACATACTCCGGCGCGGTACGGTGGGATCGAGCGGGAAGCTGGGTTGCAGTTTGCCCTGATAGCCAAATTCGGCCAGCACGACCTTGCCTTTTTCCACGGTCAGCGGGCAGGCGCCATAGCCTTCATAGCGAGCTGTCGGCGCACGATTTTCCAGCACCGCGCAGAGGTTCTCGGCCACCACCGGCGCCTGCTTTCGCACGGCGGCGGCGGTTTTGGCATTGCTGGCCCCGCAGGCATCGCCCAGGCTGAATACATTGGCAAAACGGGGGTGCTGCAGGGTGGCTTCGTCCACGGCGACCCAGCCGGCCTCGTTGGCCAGCTCGCTGTCGCGCACAAACTGTGGGGCCCGTTGCGGCGGTACCACATGCAGCATGTCGAAGGGCTCGGTGTAATCGGTGCTGGTGCCATCGCCATTGGTACGCCGGAAGGTGGCTTCGCGGGCCGGGCCATCCACGGCGATCAGGGTGCTATTGAAATTCAGATTGGCGTTGTAGCGCTTCACATATTCCATCAGTGGCGGCACAAAATCCGCCACGCCGAACAGTACGGCGCCGGCATTATGGAACTGCACATCAATGTTGCCCAGGGTGCCGGTTTCTTCCCAGTGGTGGCAGGACAGGTACATGGCCTTCTGCGGCGCGCCGGCACACTTGATAGGCATGGGCGGTTGGGTGAACAGAGCTCGGCCACGCTGCAGGTTTCGCACGCATTCCCAAGTATAGGACGCCAGTTCAAAGAGATAGTTGCTGGTAACCCCGTGCTTGCCAAGGCTGCTTTCCAGGCCCTCGATGGCGCCCAGGTTCAGCTCCAGTCCCGGCGCAACCACCAGAAACTGGTAATTCAGTAACTGGCCGTCTTCCAGAGTTACCCGGTTGTGCGTCGGCTCCATTTCAGTCACCCGGCTGCGCAACCACTTGGCACCGTTTGGGATCAGCTTGCCGGTGGCTTTGCAGGTATTGGCCGGGTTGAAACAGCCGCCACCCACCAGGGTCCAGGCGGGCTGATAGAAGTGGCGGTCGCTGGGCTCCACGATGGCCACGGACAGGTGCGGCTTGCGCTTGAGGATACTGGCGGCCACCGCAATGCCGGCGGCACCGCCGCCGATCACCACTACGTCCCACAGAGTCGGTGTCATGGTCATCGCCTCTTACAGTGCGTTCAGCGGAATTTTCAGGTAGCTAATGCCATTGTCTTCCTCGGGAGGAAGGTGGCCGGCGCGCATATTGATCTGCACCGAAGGCAGAATCAGTCGCGGCATATCCAGGGTGGCATCGCGTTTTTCGCGCATGCTGACGAACTCCTGCTCGGAAACGCCTTCGTGCACGTGGATATTGTGGCGACGCTGATCGCCCACGGTGGTTTCCCACTGGTATTCGCTGCGGCTTTCCGGCAGATAGTCGTGGCAGAGGAACATGCGGGTGTCGTCCGGCAGGGCCAGCAGCTTTTGCACGGACTGGTACAGGGTGCGGGCATCACCGCCGGGGAAGTCGCAGCGGGCGGTGCCATAATCCGGCATGAACAGGGTGTCGCCCACAAACACCGCATCGCCGATCACATGGCTCATGCAGGCCGGGGTATGCCCCGGAGTGTGAATGGCCCGCGCCTCAATGTTGCCGATCTTGTAGGTGTCGCCATCGGCAAACAGATGATCGAACTGACGGCCGTCACGAGCGAACTCGGTGCCGGCGTTGAAGACCTTGCCGAAGGTGTCCTGCACGGTGCGTATATGCTCGCCGATGGCCAGCTTGCCGCCCACTTGTTGCTGGATCCAGGGTGCGGCGGAAAGATGATCCGCATGCACATGGGTTTCCAGCAACCAGTCTACGGTAAGGCCTTCCTGTTTGACGTAGGCCACAATCTGGCGGGCACTGTCATGGTGGGTACGTCCAGCTTTGGGGTCGTAGTCCAGCACCGAATCGACAATGGCGCAGTGCCGGGTTTGCGGGTCTGTCACCACATAGCTGACGGTGTTGGTGTCGTTGTCGAAAAAGGCTTTGACGGTTGGACGAGACATGCTTGTTCCCTCCTGTGACTGGGCAGCGTTCATGCACAGTTATAGAAGGGCATCAGGGGAAAGTCAAATTAGTAATAAGCTTATACTTAAAAGTTATATAAAGGGTTGCTTCTTCTTCCTTCCCAGCATTGCGGGCAGCAACAACAGCACCGAGAGCACCAGCCAGGGCCAGACGCCCAGAGCCATAAAGGGTGTGATGCCGGTACGTGGCTGGTACTGGCTGTAAAGCACATCACGCTCGAACTGGGGCAGGGCGTCCACGATCCGGCCCTGGTGGTCGATCACGGCGGTGACCCCATTGTTGGTGCCGCGCAGCAGCCAGCGCCCGGTTTCCAGCGCCCGTAAACGGGCCATCTGGAAATGCTGAAGCGGCCCGGCGGAGGTGCCGAACCAGGCGTCGTTGCTGATGGTCACCAGCACATCGGCATCATGACTGCGGCTGGCGACCAGTTGCGGGTAGAGGATCTCGTAGCAGATAAAGGGGGCCACGGTATGGCCCATGGCCTGCAGGTTGGGCTGACTGGGGTCCCCCGGCGTAAAGCCGGACATGGGCAAGTCGAAGAAGGGGATCAGGCCGCGAATCAGCGATTGCATGGGGACGTATTCACCAAAGGGCACCAGCTTCTGCTTGTGGTAAACCCGCTCGCTGCCGTTCTCATTATCGCGAAGCGGAATGGCAGCGATGCTGTTGCGATAGGTAATGCCGGCGTCGCTGACGCTGCGCCAGGGAATGCCGGTAATCAGGGCGCCGTTTCGGTCTGCCAGTTGCTTGCCCTCATCCTCGATAAAATCGGTAATGGTCTGGTAGAACTCGGTCATGGCCGATTCCGGCCACAGCACCAGGGTGTCGGCGGGAATCTCCCGGGTCAGCTCGTGATAGATACGGCGCGTCTCGTCGCGCATGGAAATCTGCCACTTCAGGTCCTGGGGAATATTGCCCTGCACCAGCGCCACTTTCTGTTCCGGGCCGTTGGCGTGGGTGAACGTGAGGAAATGGCCGGCAGTGGCGGCGATCAGCACCAGCACTGACAGGCCGGCGGCTACCCAGCGGAGGGTGCCGGGCTGGCGAAGCTGAATCAGGGTGGCGCTGAGCAGCACCGTGGCCAGGGTCAGCAGCCAGACCCCGCCCAGTGGCGCCAGGCTGGCCAGCGGGGTATCGATCAGGCCATAACCGGCATACAGCCAGGGAAAGCCGGTGAGCAGCCAGCCGCGCAGCCAGTCCAGCAGCAGCCAGATACCGGTGAACACCAGTGCCGAGCGCCCCAGTCGCCAGCTCAGGGAAAACGTCAGGCCGTAGAACAGGGCCAGAAAGGCGGCGAAAATCGCCGTAAAGGGAATCGCCATCCATAGCGGCATGAAGCCATAGTCATGCATGGAGACATGCACCCAGGACACGCCGAAGCCGAACATGCCCAGGCCATAGAGCCAGCCGCGCAGGAAGGCTTCCTTGCCGGAGCCGGCCTGCTGCTGGCACCAGAAGCCGGCGGCGACACTGACAAATAGCAGCGGCCACAGGTCATAGGGGGCGAAGGCAAGGGGGAAAAGCAGGCCGGCAATCAGGGCCAGCAGACGGTGGCGCATGGAATTCCTCGTTTCATGATGGCGAGCAGGCCGCCTGGCTGATACGGCTAGAGTCGCTGCAAAAATACGAATAAAGTATCAATCACAACCAATAATCAAACCCGCCCTGCCAGTCGTTGGATGCGGGGCGCCGGTAGGGGGCCGTCAGGGTTGGCCGCTACCTTGTGAATGCTTGGGGGCATCATAGTGAATCGCTATTGCAAGTACCATCCGGGGACGCAAGCGCTGTGGTATTGCAGCCATGATGGATTGCATCTGTGTCAGCAATGTGTGGATGGCCGCAATGACAGCCTGATAGAGGCCCGTTGCCTGCTCTGCAACCAGGAACTGGAAAGCAGTGAGCAGGGACAGGGTGGCCCTCTGTGGCGGCAACTGGATCGTTACCTGCGCTACCCGTTTACCCCTGTGCTGTTACCGCTGCTGGTGGTGTGGGCGTTGTTGGCGTCGCTGGTGCCACCCTTGCCGGTAATGGTGCCGGTGGTGGTGTTGGCAGGGCTGCCGGCCTGGGGCTTTGCCCGGGCGGTGATGACCTTGCGCAGCCATCCCGGTAAAGCCCGCAAAAGTCA
The DNA here is from genome assembly GCF_047495475.1 of Alcanivorax sp. IL2. Lineage (NCBI taxonomy): Bacteria > Pseudomonadati > Pseudomonadota > Gammaproteobacteria > Oceanospirillales > Alcanivoracaceae > Alcanivorax > Alcanivorax sp. IL2. Next base: position 1,465,920 of record NZ_CP179932.1, read on the forward strand.
TACTCCAGGCTGGGATTGTCTGTCTGATATGGTGGGCTGGAAGGCAGCGTTGTTGCAGGCTTTGCCGGCCCTGCTGGTGATGGTGCCGGCCGGGTTTGTGTTGGTGATGGTGTCGGTGCCGGTGGGGTTGCTGATCGGTGCTGTCGGCCTGTTGTTGGTGCCGGCTTTCTGGCTCGCCATTCAGGCCCAGGGACCGGAACCTGGCTCCTATGCGGCGGCACTGACCTATATCTTCTCCGCACCTCGTGATTATGCGGTGGCTGCTGTTCTGGCATCAGTGGGGTGGCTGTTGGGTGTGGCGCTGATTGCCGTGGCCGTGGATGTGATGCCGCTACCTCTTGCCCAGGGGCTGGCCGGGGCGTTAGCGGCACTCTGGTGGCTGGCCCTGGCCTGCCTGTGCGGTGATATCCTGGCCCGTCATGGACGTCTTTGGGGGCTGGATCAGGGAGGCAAGAAAGTCACCGCGTCGCTGGAAGAGCGGCGCCAGCGGGTACAGCTTTGTGCCGGGCGCTTTGACAAGGTGTTGCTGAGCACAGCCAAAACCCTGAAGAACAAAAAGGCCACCGTGGCGGACTGGCAACGTTATGACCGGCTGCTGGATATTACCGACCGGGAGGATGAGCGCCGCACCGCCGCGCCGTCCTATCTGGAAATGCTGGTGGTGTCCGGTGCCTGGACCGAGGCGCTGGCGTTGCTGGCCCGTCAGCGGGAGATGGAACCAACCTGGTTACCCGCATCGCCCTCTCTGCGTCTGGCCCTGGCCCGGGGTACCCATGAACAGGAGCCGAAAGTCGCCGTGGGGCTGCTCAAGGATCTGCATGATCGGCACCCGGATTTCAGCGAGTTGGGTGACGCCTATCTGTTACTGGCAAAGATTCTTGCCGAGCAATTCGGACTGGCCGGCAAGGCGGAGCAGTACCTGCGCTTTGTGGAAAGCCAGTGCCGGGATGCGAAACTGCGCAAGCAGGTGGCGGACTACCGGGCGGCGTGGGGGTAGGGCTACGAGCTACGCTTGTAGGGATAGGGCAAGGGCCAAAAAGTTCCTCAAGCTCCGAGATATCTACGAAGCTGCTGTAGGAGCCCATGCTTGCATGGCGAACCGCGCTTGCGCGGAAATCGGCCGCAGGGCGATCAGGAATATCAGGGCTCGACAGGTTTCAGAAAAGAATGGCGGTTAGGTTGATCTTTGTCGTCTCGCTACGCTCGGTTCGCCATGCAAGCATAGCTCCTACATGAAAGACGCCAAACACCGCTAAAACTCAATTGCGCCGCCAACGAAGCTTCTACAAGAAGGTTGGGGATAATATCGCGCGTTGCAGCTTGTCGCTTGAGGCTTGCTGCTATGATTCAAGCGCCTTGGCCCGGTGCCCCAGTCCTTCCCGATGGAGTGCATCGCGCAGGGCCTGCAGGGCAGGTTTGCGGGTGTCGTGGTGATCCAGGCTGGCGGCCAGAGCCTCTGCCTGGGCAAATTCACCGGCCAGAGTCAGGGTGGTTACCAGGTGCCAGCCAACGGATGGAGGTAAGTCGGCTCCCTGCTGCTGGCGGAACTGCTGCCAGCAGCCGACAACTTGTTGGGCTTGTCCCTTATCGTTGGCCGGGTGGGCAAACAGGCGATGGGCGATGTCGATCCAGCCGTTGCTGTCCTGGCCCATGCGGCGAGCATTGAACAGGCCGGTTAGAGCATCAAAGTGATCCCGCTGCCGGTCCACTACTTGCTGAAAGGCGTCGCTGGCAGCGTCAGCCTGTAGTTGGGCGAGGGCATCCCAGCCCCGTTGGAGTGCCTGCTGATCCTGTGGGTCCGCAGGGGTGGCCGTTTCAATGCTCGTGGACGGTTCCGCTGGGCGCATGACCTGGATCAGCAGGATACCGCCGACGAGGGCCAGTACGCCGGCGGCCAGATTGGCCATGGCCGGCTGGCTTTGCCATGCCAGTAACCCGAGCAGTGTCAGAGGGATCGCCGCCAGAGCCGGGGTGGGAAGGGGAATCCGTATCCATTCCTTGCCGGGTAACCAGACGGATAGGTTGGTGCGCCAGCCCTGCAGGCCGAGAAAGGCCCCGTACCAGACCATCAGCGCAGCAGTAGCACCATGGAACGGCATTTGCCCTGGCCGCGCCAGCAGCAGGTAGCCGCCCCCGGCCAGCAGGGTGCCGAGTAGCCAGAGCGTCAGTACCCGGCCATGGCCGAGCTGACGTTCCAGCGGTGATGCCAGTGGCACCAGGAGAAGCACGGCGAGTGCAGTCAGCCACAGGGAGCCACCGGTAAGCGGTGCGGTAAAGAAACGGGCCGGACGTGGGAGGCTGTCGGCTAACCCCCAGCGGTACAGGTTGCTGACGGCAAGCTGCTGGGGCGCTTGCTGGCGCAGCGCTTTCCATTGTTCTATCTGGGCCGGGGACCAGAAGTCCCGGGCGCGCTGGTCGCTGTCTTTAACGAAGGCGGGGGACAGCAGCGCGGCGCTGTAGGCGTGAACATCGCCGCTTGCCAGTTGCTGTTCCAGCTGGCCAGCCAGTTCGCCGTGCCCGTTGAAGCGCAGCCAGGACAGGTAGTTGTCCCATTCCAGGGTTTTCAGGCCGCTGTCGGCATACCAGCCTAGCGCTGGCTGGGGTGCCTGTGCCGTATTGAACAGGGCTCCCAGTAGCAGGGCAAGGGCAATCACGGCCATTACCCAGGGAGCCTTCAACAGGGTTTTGACGGTGTCAGCTTTCGACCTCTGTGGCAGTGGCATCCTGGTTTTCCCCCGGCGGTGTGACCCGCAGCAATCTTATTGTTCTGCCGTCGGCGCTGAGCACGGTGAAGAGATAGCCATCCAGTTCCACGCTTTCATCGCGGCCGGGCAAGCGGCCGAATTTCTGCATGACCAGACCGCCGATAGTGTCGAATTCCTCATCGCTGAACTGGCAGTGAAAGTGCTCGTTGAAATCATCGATGGGCGTCAGCGCCTTGACGGTGTACTCCTGATCATCCAGATCCTTGATCAGGTAGTCTTCTTCTTCCACGTCGTGTTCGTCTTCAATTTCGCCGACGATCTGTTCCAGTACATCTTCGATGGTGACCAGCCCGGCCACGCCGCCATATTCGTTGACCACGATGGCCATGTGATTGCGGCTGATGCGGAATTCGCGCAGCAGTGAGTCGAGCCGTTTGGACTCGGGTACCACCATAGCAGAGCGAATATGATCCTTGATGGCGAAACGGTCCATGCGGGCCGGATCGAGGATTAACGGTAGCAGGTCCTTGGCCAGCAGGATGCCGATCACTTCATCCGGGTCGTCGCCGAGTACCGGGAAACGGGAGTGGGCGCAATCAATGATGGTGGGCAGGAAATCCCGCGGGTCGGAGCTGGCCTTGATGCTGACCATCTGGGAACGCGGAATCATGATTTCGCGTACCTGCATGTCGGCGACACAGACGGCGCCTTCGATAATGCCCAGGGTGTCCCCGTCGATAATGTGGGAATCGCGCATGGAGCGCATCAGGTCCAGCAGTTCACTCCGGTCGCCAGGCGTGGAGGAGAAAAACTGGCCGACACGCTCCAACCAACTTCGGCTGGTACCGTTATCCGAATAGTCGTCCGACATCAGGGGTGAAGCTCCGTATTGGTGTGTGGCTCAATGTTGTAAGGGTCGGCAAAACCCTGTTCGTTAAGGGCGCGGATTTCCATGGCTTCCATGATCTGCGCGTCCTCGTCATCAATGTGATCGTAGCCCAGCAGGTGCAGTACACCATGGGTGACCATGTGGGCCCAGTGGGCCTGCAGGGTCTTGTTCTGTTCAGCGGCCTCCCGGCGTACCACCGGGGCACAGAGAATGATGTCGCCGAGCAGCGGCTCCATGGCATCTTCGGGAAGGCCTTCTGGCATTTCAAACGGGAAGGACAGCACATTGGTGGGCTTGTCCTTGTCGCGGTAGTCCCGGTTGAGGGTGCGGATTTCGTCTTCATCGACGATACGCAGGGTGATGTCGCCGACCACGCCGCCGGCTACCTGGGCGGCATGGCGCACCCAGTCGCATAACCGGGATTCGTCGGGGGCGTCCGGGGCGTCGCTGGCCCACTGGATATCAACGCTGGGTGTCGGTATCCCGTTCATGGCGGTCGTAGGCCTCTACAATACGTTGTACCAGCGGGTGGCGAACCACGTCGCGGCTGTCGAATCGGGTCACGCCGATCCCTTTTACGCCGTCCAGCACTTCCAGTGTATTCACCAGGCCGGAGCGTTGATGGCGGGGCAGATCCACCTGGGTTACGTCCCCGGTGATCACGGCGCGGGTCCCGAACCCGATGCGGGTGAGGAACATCTTCATCTGTTCCGGGGTGGTGTTCTGGGCTTCATCCAGAATCACGAAACTGTTGTTCAGGGTTCGCCCGCGCATGTAGGCCAGCGGTGCCACCTCAATCACCATGCGATCCATCAGCTTGGCCACGGTTTCAAAGCCGAGCATTTCGTAGAGGGCATCGTAGAGAGGGCGTAAATAGGGGTCGATTTTTTCTGCCAGGTCGCCGGGCAGAAAGCCCAGCTTTTCGCCGGCCTCAACCGCCGGGCGTACCAGCAGAATCCGTTGAATTTCCGCTTTTTCCAGCGCATCCACGGCGCAGGCTACGGCCAGCCAGGTTTTGCCGGTGCCGGCCGGGCCGACGCCGAAATTGATGTCGTGTTTGCGGATCTGTTTCACATACTCGCGCTGGTGAGCGCCACGGGGCTTGATGCGAACCCGCTTGGTACGAACGACAACGTCATCGCTGGGGAACGCCACGGTGTTGTCAGTGCTTTTTGCTGCGCTATGGTCGGCCACGTTGGACTGTTGCAGCTGCAGATGCACCATTTCCGGCGTCAGGTCTGTGCCATCGCGGGTCTGATCATAGAGCTCGTAGAGGATTGACCCGGCGGCGTCCACGGAGGCGGATGGCCCTGCCAGATGAAACTGGTTACCACGATTGTGGATATCCACATGCAGGCGCTGGGCTATCTGCTTGATGTGCTCGTCCAGATGGCCGCAGAGACTGGCCAGGCGACGGGAATCGTTGGGTTCGAGGCTGATGTGCTGAGAAGCGAGTGGTGTGTCCAAGATGGAAAACGTGGCCCCTCGGGCTGTTGCGGAGAGTTTCAGAATACCCCGAAGCGTGTTTTCGGGGAAGAAAAATTACCCGCGCAGCCTAGCCCCGGAGGGTGGCGGGCCGCAAGCGTTGATGGCGGGGTGTCGGACAACCGGTAGGGCGGCACGATCTCAGAGGTGGTTACCTTTTAAGCGAGAATCATTACGCCTTGTTACATCCGTTTCTTTGCGGTGGCGGTATCAAAAGTAGGGCGAGTTGTCCTGACTGACCGGCAAAAAGCCGGCATTGCTATCCAAGGAGAGATGAGATGAATGTGAATGGCAAAGGTTTGCTGTGGCTGTCGCCACTGGCCGTTGCGGTAACGCTGGCAGCCTGTGGGGGTAATGGCAGCGACCGATCCCTGATCAATTCCCCTGGTGTGGCCCAGGGGCCGTCATTGCTGGTGATGCACAATGGTAGTGGTAATGCCGGCCAGATCGACCGCCTGAATGCTGGCCTGGAAGTGCAAGGGACTTTCAATGCGGATGCCAATGAAGGCATTGCGCTGGACCTGCTGGGCAATCTCTACGCCGCCAACGACAGTGCCGGGGCTCCCAGCACGTTACAGGTTCTGCACCAGCTGGCTGAGCGAACCGACGGCTCTGCGGCGGTGCCCACTCTGGACCGTAGTGTTGCGGCACCGGGTTCCATGACGCTGAAAGGGATTGCCATCGCCCATGAAGCCGGGCTGGTCATGGCAGCCAATATCGGCGGCAATAGTGTCGAAGTCTACGGCACTGCAGCGGGAGAAAGTGCCACGCCCCTGGCCAGTACCGCCCTGTCAGGCAATACCTGGGACCTGGCCTACGACGAAGCGGCGGATCGTTTGTTCCTGGCCATGACCAATGGCACCGTGATGGTGGTGGATGACTATGTCGCGGGAGGTTTTATGTCGACCCCCGCCCGGGTGATTACCCCGGATACGGCAGGTACCGTCTCCAATATGCATGGCATCGCCTATCGGGCTGACTCTGACACCCTGGTGGTCAGTGATGTGGGTGATGCTGCGGTGGCGGATGATGGCCAGCTGTATGTGATCGAGAATGCGTCCACTGCCGATGGCACAGTGACGCCTGCACGGACCCTGGCCGGCCCGGCGACCAAGCTGGGCAACCCGGTGGACCTGGTGCTGGATGGCAACACGGTTTACATCGCGGAAAAATCCAACGATGCCATTCTGGTGTACCGCAACGTGTTTTCCGGCGGTTCAGGGGACATCGCGCCGAACCGGGTCGTCGATAGTATCAAACCGGAATCCCTGGCCATTATTAATGGGTCCGATTTGCAGCCGGGCCTTTCCGATATCGATATCGCCGGGACCACCTTCACTGGCGTGGCGGTAACCAGCAATCCGCCGGCCGCTCCAGGCGACCCGGATGTGGTGGTACTGGACCTGGATCTGGGCGCCATGCAGCGCGGCTTTTCCACAAATCAGGATCGCGAAAGCCTGGCATTCAACCAGTTGGGCGATGCCTATATTACCTACGACTCTGGCCTGGCTGTGATCAACCGCCTGGCGACGGATCGCGATGGCGAGATGTTCTCTGTGAGTCGTGACCGGGTGATTGAAGGCGCGAGCACCGGCCTGATGGCACCGAAAGGCTTTGATGTGGCGGACTCGCTGGGCTGGGTGCTGGTCACCGATAACGGTAACCCGTCCGTGCGGGTGTTCGGCGCCCAGGCCGGTGGCGATGCCGCTCCCTTGTTCACCACCAGCCTGTCCGTGGCGCCCTGGGATCTGGATTACGACCCGGATTCCGATCAGCTCTTCGTGGCCCTCACCGATGGCACGGTAGCGGTCTTTGACAGCTACAGCACGGCGCGTGGCAGCGCTGGCCCTGACCGGGTGATTACCCCTGCCGAGGCGGGTGTGGCGTTTACCGCCCCGACCAACCTGCATGGCATTGTCTATGTGGCAGAAACCGACCAGCTGATCCTGTCGGATGTGGGGAGTGGCGCTAACCCTACCGACGGCAAGTTGTATGTGCTGGACAACGGCTCCACCGCTGACGGCATCACCGATGTCACTGTAAATATCGATAACGGCGACAACGGCACGGTGGGCAACACCCAGCTCGGTAATCCGGTGGATATCGCCTTTGATGGCGAGCACCTCTATGTGGCGGAGAAATCCCAGGGCATGGTGCTGCGCTTTGACAATATCCTGGATTCTGCCGGTGGTGACGTAACGCCTTCGCAGACCTGGATGCAGTCGTCGCCGGAATCGGTGTCGCTGATTGCGGATTATCTTGGCCGCGCGCCGGAGTAAGCACGGGGGAGCGCTTTTACGGCTCCCTGTTCCGGGCCGCTTCGGCGGCCCGGTTTTCCTCTTGTTGACACATTCTTCTCGTACTCTGGTGAATCATCTTCACTCTGCTTCTTACTGGATACGCAGGTTCATGGACGATTCACGCGCTGAGCTGGAAGAAGGCAATGCCCTGGTACGGGCCTGTGCCAGCGGCGACCGACAGGCATTTCATCAGCTTTATCTCAATGAAGCGCCACGCATGCTGGCGTTGGCGCGTCGATTTACCGGCGAGTCATCACTGGCTGAGGATGCCTTGCAGGATACCTTTATTCAGGTCTGGGAAAATGCCAGGCGCTTTCAAAGCCAGCGAGGTTGCGCGCGGACCTGGCTGTTCGGATTATTGCGATACCGCTTGATCAACCAATACCACCGCTCCCGACGGGATGCGTTCGAGCCCCTGCCAGGGGATCAATGGCCTGATCCGGGCCCCTCCCCAGAGCAATGCTCCGTGGAGCAGGATCAGCGACGCGCCATCGTCGACTGTCTGCAAGGTCTGCAAATGGATCGCCGCCGCCCCATTCTCATGGCGTTCTATCAGGGGTTTACCTACGAACAGATTGCCGAAACCCTGGCCGTTCCTCTGGGGACTATCAAGAGCCGGGTTCGATCCGGCTTGAAAGGGCTGCAGGAGTGTCTGCGACTATGATTCCGGAACAGCCTGAAGCACAGCGTCTGTTGATTGCCGAGTATGTCCTCGGCCTCCATTCCCGTGAGCAGTCGGCAGAGATTGAGCAGTGGCTGGAACAGGACGAGGACGCTGCGCAACTGGCCGGCCACTGGCGGGAGCATTGGCTGGGGGCGGCAGAGCTGCTGGAACCGGTACCGTTGCCGCCGCGAGTATGGCGCGAGATTTCCCGGCAAACCGCTTCGGCGGATGTCCGCGGCCGGTTTGACTGGCAGTGGTTGTGGCAGAGCCTGACGCTCTGGCGCACCGTCAGTGTTGCCTTGCTGGTGGCGGTAGTGTTGCTGCTGGGGCCACTGCGGGTGCCGGCGCCGGTTTATACCGTGGTGCTGCAGGCACCGGGTGAGGCCGCCAGCCCGAGCTGGCGAGTGACCGTGTCTGCGCAGGGGGACTTGCAGCTGACGCCGCTGTCGGAGAGTCAGTACCCGGCAAATCGCAGTGTCCAGTTCTGGACCCTGGCGGACCCGGCACTGGGCCCTCGTTCCTTGGGCTTGGTGCAGCCCGGCGAGCCGTTGGTGTTACCGGCCAGCCGCGTGGGCGGGGTGGAGAGTGGCCAGCTGTTCGAGCTGACGCTGGAGCCGCCGGGTGGCTCTCCCGCTGATCGACCCACCGGGCCGGTTCTGTTCATTGGTCGGGCGGTGGCGCTATAGCAGGCAAAGTCGCAACCCGGGGTCAGCCCGGGTTGCGCGGGTCGCTGCCGAGCAGGGAGTTGCTGTAGGCCTGATCGATGGTGATGTCCACGAATTTGCCGATCAGGTCGGTATCATCACTGCGGAAGTTAACCACCCGATTGTTCTCCGTGCGGCCCTTGAGTTGGCCCGGGTCTTTCTTGGAGAAACCATCCACCAGAATTCGCTGGGTGCTGCCCACCATCTTGCGGGAAATGTCCTGCACATTCTGGGTGATGCGCTGTTGCAGAATCGCCAGGCGCTGTTTCTTCACCTCCATGGGCACATCATCGGGCAGGTCTGCCGCCGGGGTGCCGGGGCGGGCGCTGTAGATGAAGCTGAAGGACATGTCGAAGCCGATGTCGTGGATCAGATTCATGGTGTCTTCGAAGTCCCGGTCGGTTTCCCCGGGGAAGCCGATGATGAAATCGGAGCTGAACGAGATGTCCGGGCGGATGCGCTTGAGCTTGCGCAGCTTGCTCTTGTATTCCAGCACCATGTGGTTGCGCTTCATCATGGCAAGAATACGGTCGGAGCCGGACTGCACCGGCAGGTGCAGGTGATTGACCAGTTCTGGCACGTCTTCATAGACCTGGATCAGCGCATCGGAGAACTCCACCGGGTGGCTGGTGGTGTAACGGATGCGATCAATACCGTCGATGTCGCGGATCAGCCGGATCAGGTCGGCCAGGTCCAGGGTGTCGCCGTCGGCGCCCACACCCCGGTAGGCATTCACGTTCTGACCCAGCAGGTTCACCTCGCGCACGCCCATTTCTGCCAAGTGCTCCACTTCTTTCAGCACGGGCTGCACCGGGCGACTGACTTCCTCACCGCGGGTGTAGGGCACCACACAGAAGGTGCAGTATTTGGAGCAGCCTTCCATGATCGACACGAAGGCACTGGGGCCGTCCACGCTGGGTTCCGGCAGGTTGTCGAACTTTTCCACTTCCGGGAAGGTCACATCGATGGCCAGTTTCCGGGTAGTGGCGGCCTGGGTGATCAGGCCGGGCAGACGGTGCAGGGTCTGCGGGCCGAACACCACGTCCACATAGGGGGCCCGGTCACGAATGGCATCGCCTTCCTGACTGGCCACGCAGCCGCCTACCGCGATCACCATGTCCGGTTTGGCGTCCTTGAGCTTTTTCCAGCGACCCAGCTGGTGGAATACTTTTTCCTGGGCCTTTTCGCGGATCGAGCAGGTGTTGAGCAGCAATACGTCTGCTTCTGCCGGATTGTCGGTGGGCTCCAGGCCGTGGCTGGATTCGAGCAGGTCCACCATGCGAGTGGAATCGTACTCGTTCATCTGGCAGCCGTGGGTCTGAATGAAAAGCTTGCGTGCCATGGGTTGCCTAACCGTTGAATAGAGTGAAAATGGGCGCGGCTGCAATTAGAGTCCGCTTAAATGGGCGCGGATTATACCAACCGGAGAGATCATGCGAAAACTGCCGTACATCCTGCCAGTGCTTCTGGCCCTTCTGGTTGCCGGCTGTGGCAAGCAGGAAAGCGACTTGCCAGTCAATACAAGGCTGGGTGGTGAGTTTACACTAACTGACCACAACGGCGAGCCTTTCAGCCAGGCACAGCTCAAGGGCAAGGTTTCCATCCTGTTCTTCGGTTACACCCATTGTCCTGACATCTGCCCGGCGGTGCTGGCCCGAGTGGCCCAGGTGTATCGGCAGTTGCAAGAGGCCGGTGAAGCGGACCAGGTACAGCCGGTGTTTATTACCTTCGACCCGGAGCGAGATACAGCGGAGCACCTGAAGGAGTATTTGCCCTGGTTCAAGGCGGACATCATCGGCCTGACCGGCAGCCTGGCGGAAATCCGCGAGGTGGCAACGCAATACGGGGTGGTGTTTATCAAGGATCAGGAGGAGCAGGATTACCTGTTCACTCACAGTGACTATATTTACCTACTGGACGACCAGGGTCGGGTGCGCAAACTGTACCCGGCGGATTTCACCATTGACGAGGTGGTAACTGATGCCAAAAGCCTGCTTTAACGCTCTGTTGGCAGGCGCCGTGCTGGCCCTTGCCATGCCTGCTCACGCGGAGCTGACGTTTTCCGACCCCTGGTTACGTGCGGTGCCACCGGTGTCGCCGACCATGGCGGGTTATGCCACGTTGAACAATACCGGCGAGGATACCGTGATCATCACCGGTGTCAGCACCCCCGTTGCCGGCCACACCATGCTACATGATGTGGAAACCGCCGCTGACGGCAGTCGCAGGATGGTGCACCTGCATCACCTGGCAATCCCGGCCGGAGAGAGCCTGGTACTGGCACCGGGGAACAGGCATCTGATGCTGATGAAGCTCACACAGGTCCCGGCTCCCGGGGACAGTGTGGAAGTTTGCTTTCATCTGAATGGCGGGCAGGATGCCTGCGCGGCGTTCCCGGTAAAACGAGCGTCCCAATCTGACGGTTGAACCCGGTTCTTTTTTACGGATAATGCCATGCTTTATTCGTAGTCGTTATGTGATTAAAACGGCTATAAAGGCGTGGGGGATCTATGAAAAAGGCATTATCCGTGATGCTGGGTACTTTACTGAGTGCGGGCCCTGTCTGGGCCCAGACTCCGGAAGGTGATGTCCAGCAGAGGCTGCGTGATTATGAGCAGCGCCTGGAACAGCTCGAAAAGCAGCAGTTTGATAATACCCTCAGCGATGCTGCTGACCGGATCCGTATCAACGGTTTTCTCTCTGCGGGCATGTCCCGGGCCGAGGTGGACACCACCTCTGGTTCTGCCAGCTACATCGATGGCGCCAGTGATAAATGGAGCCATGATTCCCTGACTCGCGCTGGCGTACAGTTCAATGCCGAGCTCAGCGAACGGGCGGAAGCTGTGGTGCAGCTGTTTGCGTCCGGCGATGACGAATTCAATGCGGAATTGCAGTGGGCTTATCTGGATTATCAGGTCAGCGATTCTGTGAGCATGAAAGCGGGGCGTATCGTGGCGCCGTTCTACATGCACTCCCAGTACATCGATGTGGGCTATGCCTACCCGTGGGCCAGCCTGCCGGCGGAGGTGTATCAGCTGGCGCCGGTGAAAACCATGGAGGCGGTGGAAGCCTCCTGGCGTTTCACCACCGGGGCGGTTTCTCACCGTCTGTCCGGCTTTTGGGGTTCCAGTACCGTGGATGGTGGTGAGCGTGTGGCCAATGCCCAGTTTCAGACCGATGATTTGAGCGGCCTGAACTTTACCAGCTACTGGCGTAACTGGACGGCGAGAGCCGCCTACACCGCTGCGGATGTTTCCGTCAGTCAGCAGGACTTGCAGGGTGCTCTTGGTTTCCCGCCTGCCGTGCTGGGTCTGTCCTTTGATGATGTTTACACCTATTTTGCGGGTGTCGGGCTGCAATACGATGACGGTAGCTGGTTTTTCTCCGCGGAAAAGGCGCGGCTGGATTTTGATAACTGGTACCCGAGCAGCGAGAGTGGCTACGTCACAGTGGGCAAATACCTGGGCAAGTGGATGCCCATGGTCACCTGGGCAGAAGTGACGCCTCGTGATCTGGATAGCAGCCTTCCGGCTGCCCTGAATAATGGCCTGGCGGAACAACAGAAGAGCTGGACCGGTGGGCTGCGCTATTCCCTCACCGACTCCATCGCCCTGAAAGGGGAGGTGAGTTATTACTACGATTTTTCCGATAGTGATGTTACCACGTCCGGGTTCTTCTTCACCGACGGAGGCCAGCTTGAAGACGATCATGCCACGGTGATTCGCCTCAGCGCGGATCTGGTTTTTTAAGGGGGAATGACCATGAAAAAAATACTATTTTCATTGCTCCTGATGCTGGCGGCAGCGGCCCAGGCAGAACCGGTGGTGGTGGTGTCCGCCAACAGCGGTCTCGATGCACTGACTCAGGATGAAGTGCGACAGATCTTCAATGGCCAGACCCGCCGGGTATCCGGTGCCTCGGTGAAGCCGCTGGACTTGCCGTCACGGGGCCGTGCTCGAGATGATTTTTACCAGCAGGTGCTCGGCAAGAGTGCCGAGCAGATGAAAAGTTATTGGGCGAGGATGATCTTTACCGGCCGGGGCATGCCGCCCCGGGAAGTCTCCAGTGAACAGGAGATGGTTATGCTGGTGGGCAGCAACCGTAACTTTGTCGGTTATCTGGATGCATCACTGGTGACCCCGGATCTGAAAGTGGTCTATCGGCCCTGACGTTTTCTGTTGTTGTTCACATACCCCTTGCCCGCCTCATTGGCGGGCTTTTTTTGATCGCAAACCTCGCATAGATGCAAAACGTAGGGTGCCACTGTGCCTAAGGCGAACTGCACCATCAAACGCCGGATCGGTGCAGTTCGCCTTAGGCTCAGTGGCACCCTACGCTATTGGCTGCGGTCAGGGGTTCAGGGGCCTGTCATCCGGAAGCAAGTTCCGGGGCAAGCCAGTTTCCGCTAATTCGCGAAGGTCTTTTAGCTGACGCCGAAAGCTTGACGCTCGGCCACGCAGCATTTCGGGTGTGTCTTATATCTCGTCCTCTTTTCCTACACAAACCTCCGCGTTTTCTACTGTTGCGATGTGCTAGGCGTTCATACACTGCCTGCATGCGATATCTGATTTTTTGTTTATGTTTGCTGGTCGCGACCGGGCTGTGGGCGGATTGCCGAGGCCTTGCTCCCGACCGTGGTGTGCCCGCCCCCGCAGCGGATGAATGGACTCTGGCGACGCTGAACCTGTGGCGGCTTCGCGATACCCGCAAAGACAGCCGGCTGGATGAACCGCTTTCCGAGGCTGTGTTGAACAGGCGAATACAGGCGCTGGCTGGGTTTATTGCCGGCCCTTTGCAGGCGCCCCATATGCTGGCTGTTCAGGAAGTGGAAAATCGTGAGTTACTCGAGGCCCTGGCGGTACGCCTTGCCAGGCACGGCTGGCGTTACCGCGTCGCACTGAAAGAGGGCAATGACCCTTCCGGCATGGATGTGGGGCTGCTTTATCGGCAGCCGGTACGGATTGTGTCGGTAGAAAGCCTGTTTGCGGAGCAGGAATTTCACGGCCACTCACTGTTTTCCCGTCCGCCCTTGCACGTGACTGTGCGCTCTCCTCGGCAGTTGCAGTTGGTCGTCGTGCACTTGCGTAGTGCGCGAGGTCTGCACAAGTCACGGGTTCGGCAAAAAAGGCAGCGTCAGGCCGCGTTGCTGGCCAGCTGGGCCATTGAGCAAAGTGGGTCGTTGATAATGGCCGGTGATTTCAACAGCACCTGGGGCGCCGGGCGTATCTCGGCAAGCTATAGGCGTTTTGCGCAATCCGGTCTGTTCAATCTGTGGCAACGGCTGCCAAAGCGGGAACGTTACAGTTTTCGTCACCGTTGCCGACCACAGGCCCTGGACCATATCTGGGTGTCACCGGATTTGGAAACGTCTGTCAGCACAATGGCGGTAAGCCGTGGCAATGCAGGTCGCTATCACAGCCTCTATGGCAGCCAGGGGGTGGCGCCGGTATCGGATCATGATGCGCTGGTAGTGTACTTTTCTGCAGAGAGGTAACGACAGGTTTGGCGTGTTGCCTGAAGCGCGGGGGATGTTGCGTGGAAGGTAAAAAGACGCCGCGGGGTTGCTTGCGTGTTTGCGAGGACCAGGGAGAGCCCCGCGGCGTTAAACAGTGAGCGGCGTGAGCCGCCCGTTTTCTTGGTGCTTACAGAGCGAACTCGTAGGCAACGCTCAATACTACGTCGTCATCCCAAGTGTCGACGCCATTCACGTCTTCCTGATCTACGATCTTGGATGCCGTGAAGGTGAATTGCTCGGTAACGGCGTAGCTGAGATCCACGTGCGTGTAATCTGCGAGAGTGCCGTCTACCTCAGGGTCACCGTCGTAATCGTAATAACCTGCGCTAATGCCGTATTTGTCGTAGCCGTAGCCCAGCGCAAAGTAGTCATCTTTGTAGTCTACGGCATCGTCGCCACGGCCAACTTCGCCAACACCGATGAAAGCATCAGCGCTGAAACCGGCAAAGCCTAGACCAAGATGGACTTCCTCAAAGTCCGCGCTGGAAGCCGGGTCCGGCGCAGTGGTGCCACCGGTCGTGTAATTATAGTCGATGTAGCTGATGTCGTAGCTCAGACCTTCAATCTCGCCACCGAAACCGGCGTACAGGTCGTACTCGGTGTCGTCGGTTTCAGAAGATGCCCAGGCACCAGCGTACAGACCGGAAGTGTGGGAGTAGTCAACGCTACCGTACACCGCAGCGCCGTCGGTCAGTTGCTGACCACGCCACAAGTACTGGCTGGAAGCGCCCAGGGTACCACTGACTTCAGCAGCAGCGATGGCCGGAGCCAGGCTGGCAGCCACGATGGAAGCGGCCAAAACGGTTTTCTTCAGACCAAATACGTTTTTCATGTGCAACCCTCTTAACAAGTCTAATTCGTTCAATGTGCGCTGGTGACGCACCGCCTTTTCGGCTCGAAAAAGATATTGCAGAGAGCGTGCCAACTATTTTTTGTTTATATAAAACAGCGGCTTGATGGTTTCGTAGGAAGAAAAAGGGGGTTTAACAAAGGGGAAACAGACAATGCGGTGCGCGAAATTGGTGCTGCGCACCGCATTGGTGCGCATATTATGGGCACTGCCAGTCCGTGAGCACGGCATCCACACTGGCGCCGCTGGCGTCTTTCAGTGACAAACCACATTGACCGTTCTCATGGACAAAGTGCGCCTGGTAGTCGCCGCCGGCCTGAGGGGCAAACTGCAGGGCTACTTTGCAGCGGTCACGGCTATTGTCAGCCTGACGGCGGTTATAGATGACGCCGATGCGGGTAGCCGGGGCAATATCGACCGTAGTGGTGACCTGGGGGCTTTTCTTCATTGTTTTCAGTAAATCGTCCAGGGCTCCTCCGCTAACCGGGTTTTGCGACAGCGCGTATTCCGTTGATTTGAAGCCCTTGCCGGGCACACAGACCACCGGTTGAGCGGCTGTATTGTTGCTGGTGAAGGTGACCTGGGCGGTATCTCCACTGGTCGGTGGCTGGTAATTCAGGTGCTGACAGCCGGCCAGCAGGGCCAGGGGGGCAAGTATCAGGGCTTTCATGGTGTGTCCTTATCGAGGCGTTTGGCAAAGTGTAAGTCAGCCGGGCGGCGGACCCAATGGGCTTTTCTGTTGCAAGGTCGGGGCCATGAATGGATGGTGGCCTCGCAGATGGCGTGAGAAACCTGTGTAGGAGCTTGCTTGCAAGCGAAGGGAGGCGAATTCGCTTGCAAGCAAGCTCCTACAAAAGATCAGCGGTTAGTCAGCGTCCCCGAACCAGTGCGCAATGGCCTGTCGGGTCAGTGCCGGTTTTTCCCGGGTAGTGGGCAGCCAGTTGCCGGCGTTGGCAGTCATGGCGGTGAGAAACTCGAACAGGGGCAGGTGCTGACGCAGTACCCGGTGATGGCGGTGGCCGATTACCGGGTTGAAGTATCCGAAGAAATCCAGCATCTGCCGCGGGTTCTTGCGCACCCATAGCCAGGAGCCCATTTCCAGGGTGAACGGCAGGAAGGTGTGATGCGGTGCCCGTTCCTGGGCGTCGTCGTAAAGGTAGTCCCACAGATCACCATGGGTGGTGTAGTTCACTGACTGTGGCTCGATCAGGTAGGGATGATGGTGAGGGTAGGTGTCCTCAAAATGCTGTTTGAGCCGGAATACTTCGCCGATATGGGGAATGGGGCGATGGCTGCGGGCGTAACAGCACCAGATCCGGTCGCGTCGGCCAAAGCCGCTGTGACAGTCCAGGCTCATGGAAAATGGAGCCGGCATCAGCTTTTCGCGTACCACGCGAGCCACGGCCTGGGCTTCCGGCTCCATGGGGTTGCCACTTTTCCCCCGGTACCAGGGCAGATGGCGACTGATGCGGTGGCCGCCCACCAGAAAGGGCACCCTGCCCATGGCATCAATAGGGGCGTTACGCATCAGATCCACGCCATTGGGGTTGCTGCGGGTGCGCTTCCAGATACCGCCCGGATTGATCATCGGCATGAACACCAGCCGCACCTGCTCCAGCCGCCGGTGGAGCTGATCGTCCCACTGCAAACGATGAATCAGACTGTGCAGCCAGGACATCAGCACCTGGCTACCGATCCGCTCTACACCATGAACGCCACCAAAAAAACCGATCACCGGCACGCCGGGAGAGGTGCTGCCCATTTCGATCACCCGCACCGGCAATGACAGCTCACCCATGGGCACCTCATGAACCGTGGACACGCGCAGGTGACGTTCACCATGACGAATCAGGGCATCCAGGTGCAGGAGCTCGGGCAGATGGCGTTGCAGCAGGTAGAGCTTGTCTTCCATAGGCGGGGGACGGGGACAGGCAAAGAGGATCACACAGGGTAACGACGGTAGATAACAGGAATGTGACGATGCCTGACCTGCATGTTATCACCTGGGTATCTACGGAGCCGCTGTAGGAGCGGATCTTGAGCCGCGAACCTCGCGAAGCGAGGAAATCGACCGAAGGGCGATCAGGGATTTCTGGGCTCGACAGGTTTCTCTAGAAGGAGCCGGTGGTTGCCTTGCACATTTCCTTCGCTGTCGCTCGGATTCGCACCTCAAGAGGTGTTATTCGCTGCGCTCACCCCTTCGGGGCCGCCCTGCGGGCGTTACTCCGCTACGCTTCGTTCCTACCGCGGCGCTGTAGAGAGATTGGCAGTTTTTCTTCACCAAACCGTGATGCCACTGTCAGCGAACCGTCACGTCATTTTCCTAGTGTGGGCCCAGGATAGTCCTGCAACGGATAAGAGCCTGTGGCGATGCCCATGACAATGCCTCTTGAGTCTGCTTGCTCGCTGCGAACCGGGGATTTGTTATTGTTCTCGGGTCGTGGTTTTACCAGTGAGGTGATCCGGGTTTTTACCCGCAGCCCCTGGAGTCATATCGGCATGGTGGTGCACCTGCCTGGCAATCCCGACCCTCTGGTTCTTGAATCCACCACCCTCAGTGAATCGTCGGATGTGACCCTGGGGTGCCCGGTGGCCGGTGTGGCGTTGGTACCCTTGGTGGACAAGTTGCGCGATTACCCGGGTACTGTGGCGTTGCGTCGTCGGCATGGCCCCCCTTTGAGTGACCGCCAGCAGCAATTGCTGGCGCGGATGGTAAAACGCCTGCTTCATCGTCCCTACAAGAACTACGTGCTGTGCAATGCCCTGGATGTGCTGACAGGCTTTACCCGCAAGCCGGATCAGCGTGGCTGGTTTTGTTCGGAGCTGGTGGCGGAACTTTATCGACGACTGGGCTGGTTGCCCCGCCAGACCCGTGCCAGCACCCTGGTGCCGGGGCATTTCGGATCCCGCCATATGCGACTTCAACACGGCAAGCTGGGCGCGGTGGAGTTCCTCAAGGCCGGATCGCAGGCAATCGCTATCCGCGCCCGTGTCAGTGTTACAGCCAGCGCCGTACCCGTTGCCGATAAGCCTGCCATTGCTCCCCGAACTGCTGAGCATGAAAGGCTTCTTCCGCCGCAATCACATGCTGCTGGATCACCCAGACAATCGGTGCCAGCATGATCAGCATCCCTGTGCTGTGCTGGTTCAGTGCCATGGCCAGGTACAGGGCAGTAAAGCCCAGGTAGATGGGATTGCGGCTCAGCCGGAACACGCCCCGGGTAAGCAGTTGGCTGGCCGGGCGATGGGGGACCAGGGTGGTGCGTGCCAGGCGCAGCTGGATGACGGCGGCCAACACCAGGGCCGTGCCGATCACCGCCAGGGCCAGGATCACCCAGCGGGCCCCGGGAAACGTCGGGGCGGGCAGGGTAAGGGCTTGATCAATGCCATAGCCCATCAGCAGGCCGCCCAGGTACAGGGCTGGCGGCGGCATCATGACGTGCGGGTGCTCAAGGGACATGGCGATAACCTGTTGACAGAAAAAGGAGGTGAGGACAAACAACCAGTGAGAATTCTAAACGCTATGACAGCCGTCCGCCTGCCCGGTGGCAAACTTTACGAGGTTTTCTATTGATCATTTCGAAAAAGCTGGGTTATGGTAATTCGAATCCCGCCATTGCGGGAGTGATCGCGATCAAAAGCTGTTACAGCTGCTGCAACTGAACCGCCAAAAGGCTTAAACCAATGGCGGCAGGCGCAGGCGTCACTCTCGCTTTATCAGGTAAGAGCCAGATCTGACGCCCCAGCCAAATGCCGCCCGAGACGCAACCGTCACAGGGGATACGCATGGAAGAGCGCGCGGCCAGACTTCACACCCTCTCCATCAACCACGCAAGCGCCAACCAGAACGATTCAACCCTCGAGCAAGAACAGCAAAAAACCTACGTCATTGATACCAACGTGTTAATCCACGATCCGAACTCGTTGCTCAACTTTGAGGAACATCGGGTGGTGATTCCCATGACGGTGCTGGAGGAACTGGACAAGCTGAAGAGCGGCAACAAATCCCATACGGCGGCGGATTGTCGCGCGGCCATTCGGCAGATCGATCGGGTGCTGGGTAGCGCCACGCCGGCGCAGGTAGAAGCGGGCATCCCCATTCCCCGCGGGCCGGAGACGGTCACCCAGGGCACGCTGACGGTGTTGATGTCGACGTCCGGGGAGCTGAATACCCCCCTGCCCAATGACCTGAACGACAATCGCATTATCAATGATGTGGTGGCCATGCAGTCCAGGCAGCCAGAGCGCCGTTTCATTCTGGTCACCAAGGATATCAACATGCGCCTCAAGGCGCGGGCCTGCGGCATCGAATCGGAGGATTACCACAACGATCAGCTGGTGACGGACATCAAGCAGCTGACCCGTGGCTATTTCGAAGTGCCCGGTTCCTTCTGGGATCAGGTGACCCAGGTGGAAACCGAGCAGGTGGGCGCGGATACCCTGCATCATCTGTCCCACGGGTTGCTGGTCAGCGAGATTCTCGGTGAAGAAGTCTATCCCAATCAGTACATCATCGATGAGCAAGGGTTCGTCGGGCGCGTGCTGGATGTGGATAACGGGGTTGTGACCTTGCGGCACTACAAGGCTGACAGCTTGCTGGATCAGGAGGTCTGGGGCCTGCGGCCCAAGAATCTGCAGCAGGCCATGGCGCTGCAACTGTTGATGGACCCGGATGTGCACCTGGTGACCCTCACCGGCGCGGCCGGTTCCGGCAAGACCATCCTGGCGCTGGCTGCCGCCATCGAAATGACGGTGGAACAGAAGCGCTACAACAAGATCATTGCTACCCGGTCAACGCCGCCGCTGGCGGAAGAGCACGG
Source organism: Alcanivorax sp. IL2 (assembly GCF_047495475.1). Classification (NCBI taxonomy): domain Bacteria; kingdom Pseudomonadati; phylum Pseudomonadota; class Gammaproteobacteria; order Oceanospirillales; family Alcanivoracaceae; genus Alcanivorax; species Alcanivorax sp. IL2. The sequence continues at coordinate 1,485,852 of NZ_CP179932.1, forward strand.
CTTCCTGCCCGGTACGGAAGAGGAAAAAATGGATCCCTGGCTGGGAGCCATCAACGACAATATAGAGGCACTGCACCTGAACGATGAAAATCCCTCGGGCAGCATTCAATACGTGAAGGAAAAGGCCAATATCCAGTTCAAGGCCATGAACTATATCCGCGGGCGCAGCTTCCAGAAATCCCTGATCCTGATCGACGAAAGCCAGAACCTGACCCCCCATCAGATGAAGGCGATCATCACCCGGGCCGGGGAAGGCTCCAAGGTGGTGTGCCTGGGCAACCTGGCCCAGATCGACACCCCCTACCTGTCACCCACCAGCTCTGGCCTCACCTACATGACCGAACGCTTCAAGCGTTTCGTCCATGGCGGCTCGGTGCAGCTGAACGGGGTGCCGAGGTCGTTGCTGGCGGAGTATGCGGAGCAGTTTCTTTAATTAATAATGAATAATTAATAGTTAATAACGCCACGATCGGGAGGTCGTGCCATACAAACGCAAGGGGCCGCGCCCAACCTTTGGGCGCGGCCCCTTTGCTTTGAAAAACAGCTGGCGTAGAGCGCGCAGCTATTAATTATTCACTATTCATTATTGATTATCTTTCTGCACGCTTCCGACTGATAAAAATCATCCAGTACCCACTGGATAAACGGTGCCAGCACACCCTGTTCGATCAGGACAGTGGCGCCGCGGGCCAGGGCGGGGGCGGTGATGTCTCGGACTTGGTTTTCGCTTATCTTCATGCCATCCAGCAGGGTTTGCAGGGGCATATCGCTGAGGGATTCAACGGCGGCGTGGATGCCTACGCTGACCAGGCGGCGGGTGTAATCCAGACGGGCCGTTTCATCGCCGATGGCACAGCTCTGGCTGATCACTTCATCAATGGTGCCGGCGGGTACCAGCTTCAGGTAGTTGGCGGGCTTCAGGGGAGCCACACGCTGATAGCCATCGCGGGCCAGTTGTTCGATGCGCTCGTTGGTGAGCTGCTTGTTCAGCCACTGTTCACCGGTTTTCAGGGTGACACGGATATTCTTTCTCAGGTAGTCGCGGATGGATTCTTCCATGCCGCCCATGGCCTTGCCCACCATGCTCTTGCGGCCCATTTTCATGACGCTGCTGACGCCGGGCAGTTTGGCCAGGGCGTTTTCTTCCAGCAGAAAATTCTTGATGCCGGTGTAGAGCATCTCGCTGACCATTTCGCTGACCAGCGGATGGCTCATGGCCGCGTGGATGGCTTTCTCGCGCAGGGTTTGCAGCTTCAGCACCTGCTCCAGGATCGCTTCGAAATGCTCTTCGCTGAGCAGCTCGCCGACAGTGGCGGGATCCTTTTCGGCAGCTTCCCAGACCGCCTTGCTGACATCGCTGACCACACCCTGTAATCCCTGGGCACTGAGTGCCTGTTGCAGCCATTGATCCACCACGGTGGTCAGGGAATCACTGTCTACCAGCTTGCCCAGCGGTACAGCTCCCAGGTTGCCGCTGGCCTGGGCCATCAGGGCATGCCAGTGCTCTTCATTTTGCAGTTGTGCACAAAGGTGTGCCTGGTGCGCATCACGCAGGGCGGAGATGAGTTCGGCGGATGACATGTAGTAAAGCCTCTTTTTATTGATTTAGAACAATACCCCCGGTCGCCATCGGTCTTTCAATAGTGCCGGTGCGGTGGCCATTACAGCCCGTGTCGGGTATCGGGTCACTGCCTCTATCTTGCTGGAAGAAAGGGGAACTGTATGCAACTGCGAGGACAAGGAAAAGCGGCGCTGCTGCTAACTGGGGTGTTGATGGCCGGGCCTGCCCTGGCTCACAAGGCGGGGGATGTGATTGTGCGTCTGGGGGGGATCAAGGTTGACCCGGATGCCAGCAGTGAGACCTTCAACCCGGCGTTGCCGGCAGTGGGGGGGCTGGGTGTGGATGTGGATGACGACACTCAGGTAGGCCTGACCCTGGCCTATATGGTCACCGACTCGATCGGTGTTGAACTGGTGGGAGCCACGCCCTTTTCCCATGACATCCTTCTGGAGACCGGGGGCGGTGGTGTGGCCATTGGGGAAACCAGCCATCTGCCTCCGACGCTGCTGGCGCAATACTATGCGCCACAGATCGGGCCGATGCGGGCTTATGTTGGGGCTGGCCTGAACTACACCCTGTTTTTTGAGGATCGCATTGATGATGCTGTGGTGAGCCCGCTATTGGGGGGTGCCGATGCCGATGTGAAGCTGAGTAACTCCATGGGTTTTGCCTGGGAGGTGGGGGCTGATTTTGCTCTCGACGACAACTGGCTGTTCAACGTCAGCGTCTGGAACATCGATATTGATACCGAGGCGCGGCTGTACGTGAATAATGCCCGCGTGGACAAGATCGATGTGGAAATCGATCCCTGGGTCTACATGGTGGGGTTGGGCTACCGGTTCTAGAAGGCGCTGCACGCATCATGCAGAGGCCGAACCTTGCAGAGGGAAAAGTGGCGGAGATGAATGGCTGCCTGAAGGCATGGGCGCCCGCAATCATCTCCGTCTGGCGTTTGCAAACCGTGTTGTATGGCGTGCCGCGTGTTACTTCTCGCGTGGTTACGCCATCTCTTCCAGCAGTTCCGGGAAGCGCTGGCGCAGGACTTCATAGCCTCCGTCCAGGCTGACCACGTCATTGAATCCCTGTTCGCTCAGCCAGTCGGCGGCGCCCTGGCTGCTGTTGCCGTGGTAGCAGTAGATCACCAGTGGCTTTTCCGCAGCGGTATCGGCCAGAAACGGTTCCACGTTGGCCTGGGTCAGGTGGACGGCGCCGCGTAAATGGCCAGCAGCAAAACTGGCCGGGTCGCGGATGTCCACGAACAGGGCATCGCCCTGCTCGAAACGGGTTTTGCCCTCATCCGGGCTGATGCGTTTTGCCATTCTCTGAGTCCTTCTCGGCGAGCAGATCCGACGGCGGGTACTCGCATTCCAGTTTCATGCCGATGGCATTCTCCAGTTCCGGCAGCAGGAAGGCATCGTCTTCACAGGCAAAGCTGATGGACATGCCGCTGGCGCCGGCCCGGCCGGTACGGCCGATACGGTGTACGTAGTCTTCCGGGTCTTCCGGCAGGTTGTAGTTCACCACATGGGATACGCCGTCGATATGAATACCGCGGCCGGCCACGTCGGTGGCGATCAGCACCTGTAGATCACCGGCGCGGAAGCGTTCCAGGGTCTTCATGCGCTGGGTCTGCGGCACATCACCGGAGATCAGCGATACCTTCAGCCCTTTCTTGTGCAGGCGATCGCTGACCCGGCGGGTAATATCCCGGCGGTTGGCGAATACGATCACCTTGTCCATGTTCATGCCGGTGATCAGGTTGTAGAGCAGGGTGAACTTGTCGTCGGCGTTGGTGATGTAGACCTTCTGCTCCACGGTGTCGGTGGTTACCTGGGTGGGCTCGATTTCCACCACTTCGGCAGCTTCGGTCCAGCGGCTGGCCAGGTTCATCACATCGTCACTGAAAGTGGCGGAGAAAAGTTGGGTCTGGCGGTACTGGGGCTTCGGGGTCATGCCGACGATGCGTTTCACATCGGGAATAAAGCCCATATCCAGCATGCGATCCGCTTCATCCAGTACCAGGAACTCCACCCGGTCCAGCCACAGGTCGCGGCGCTTGGCGAAATCCAGCAGGCGACCGGGGGTGGCTACCAGGATGTCGATCAATTCGTTTTGCAGGCGTTCCTGCTGGCGGTTGAAGTTCATTCCGCCGACCACGCTCATGACCTGCAGATCGGTGTACTTGGCCAGCGCTCTGGCATCTTTCTCGATCTGCATGGCCAGTTCCCGGGTGGGGGCCACAATCAGGGCGCGGGGCTCGCCGGCGTAGCGTTTCACCTGAATGGGGTGGCGCAGCAGGTCGTTGATCACGGTGATCAGGAAGGCAGCGGTCTTGCCGGTGCCGGTCTGGGCCCGGCCGATGGCGTCGGCGCCGGCCAGGGTGTGTTCCAGCACTTCCGCCTGGATGGGAGTGCAGTACTGGAAGCCCTGCTCGGCGATGCCGCGCATCAGGCTCAGGTCCAGATCGAAATCGTGGAAGCGGGTTTCGCCGTCTTTTTCCGGCACCGGGAACTGATCCAGGGTCCAGGTGCTTGTGTTGTCTTTTTGCATGTATTCGCTCAGTCTGAATGCAAGTGTTGGTGCCACCGTTACGGGCACCCGTTCCTGCTGAAAACGGGGTATTGTAGAAAAATTAACCAGCGCTGTCAGAGGATGTTTCGTATGGGCTTGCTTCGCGGCGTTATTGTAGTGTTTTGGGTGGCGGTAGGGTTAGCCATTTTCCTGGATCTGCCGTCCCCGTTTGATCGATTGCTGTTGGGCGCCGGACTGGTGGTAGCGGTGCTGCATCTCCTGGAGTGCATTGGCTTCATGGTGTGGATCCGTCGACGGGGCCTGTTCCACTGGCGCGATGCCCTGATGATCATGATCTTCGGGGTGGCCTATCTCAAGCCCAGAATGCGAACCATTCGGCGTACGGTATAAGCAGCAGCCTAATCCCGGCCGAACACCAGTAACCGGTTATTGGCGGGCATCTCGTGGTCGGCCAGCAGGTGTCTCTGCTGGCGGGCAAACTGTTCCACCACCCATTCATGGTCGCGAATGCCGCGCTTGTCGTCCATTTCCTTCAACCATTGATCAAATTGACGGTTGGAGTCACTGGTGTACTGGCCATCGTAGTTGAACGGGCCATAGACCAGGAACTTGCCCTGATCGGTCAGTTGTCGGCAGCCCTCTTGGATACAGGTTTCCACCAGGGTTGCCGCCATGATGTGGAAGGTGTTGGCGGTAAACAGGTAATCGAAGGGGCCGGTGGGCCAGTGAGCGGCTACATCCAGTTCCACTGGCGGTAATGCCCGGCTCCCCGGGTCACTAAGCCACTGCCGTATATGGGGCAGGTTGGCGGCCACATCGGAGGGCTGCCAGTGCAGATGGGGAAGGCGCCCCGACAGCCAGGCCGCATGCTGGCCGGTGCCAGCACCGATCTCCAGTAAGGCGCCCGGGGCCTGACAATGCTGTTGCAGCACGGAAAGGATCGGGGCCTTGTTGTTTTCGGCGGCTTGAGAGTAGGGGCGCTCTGTCATTACTTCTTGTTCATGAACTTCTGGCCCATCACCATCAGGCGCTGGTAGCTGGTGGGCATCAGGCGCTGCATGGTATCGATGGCCAGGGCGTCAGAGCCGATCAGTACCCGACGCTTGTTCTGGCGAACCCCCTTGAGGATGGTGCTGGCGGCTTCTTCCGGTGTAGTGCGGAACATCTTCTCGAAATCTGCCTTGGACTGTTCCGGATTGGACCCGGTGATGGCGGCCACGTCATCGCTGATGCGGGCGGCCTTGGCGATGTTGGTCTTGATGCCGCCGGGGTGAATGGAGGTGGCGGATACACCGCATTGTTCCATTTCCAGCTCAAGGCGCAGGGATTCGGTAAAACCGCGCACGGCAAATTTGGCCGCGTTATAGGCGGACTGGGTGGGAATGCCGATCAGGCCAAACACGGAAGACACGTTGATGATGTGGCCTTCGCCGGCTTCCTTCAGGTAGGGCAGGAATGCCTTGGTGCCGTAAACCACGCCCCAGAAGTTGATGTTCATCAACCACTCGAAATCGTCGTAGTTCATTTTCTCTACGGTGGCGCCCAGTGCCACGCCAGCGTTGTTGAAGATCATGTTGGCGTAGCCGAAGTGGTTGACCACATCGTCGGCAAAATCATAAAACGCCTGGCGGTCGGCCACATCCAGTTTGCGGGTCATCAGCCGGTCTTCACCCAGCCCCAGCAGGTCGGCGGTTTCCTTCAGCCCGGTTTCGTTGATGTCGGACAGGGCCAGCTTGGCACCCGCGGACGCCAGTTCCTGAGCCAGAGCACGGCCAATGCCGGAACCGGCACCGGTGATAACGGCAACTTTGTCTTTAAAATTCTTCATGATGACTCCTGTATCCGCTAATTCAGTGGCAAGTTGAAAGTTCAAAGTTTCAAGGCGCGGGCAGGCTTGTTTGAAACTGATATGCCCTGCCCGCGCAACAAAGTTGTAGCAGCGCGGGGGCAGAGGTTTTCAGTTGGCACTGCCGGCGCCTGCACTTTTCAACTTTGAACTTTCAACTTGCAACTCGATTTGGCGACCGAGTGTAGACACTTTGTCACTTCAGAATGGGCCAATCTTGTCAGACAAGGAAGGGCCAGCGTGGCGATGGCGCCGCCCAGAGGTGGCGCTGAGGATAACCGGCTCAAAGACTGAGTTGCGGGCAGGCCTCGCCAAGTGGGGCGGCAATGGCTGTTTGGCTCTGGTGCATTAATCGAACCCGTTCTGCCTCGCTGGAGCCCACCGGAACAATGGCCGTGTGCAGGGTGATCTGCGCATGCTGGCCGGGACGGAGCCGTGCGGTCCCCGGCGGCAATATTTCGAATGTCCCGGTTAGAGTGACGGGAAGCACCGGTAGTTGCAGATCCTGGGCCATCTTGAAGGCGCCTTTCTTGAACGGCTTGAGCTGCCCGGTACGGCTGCGGGTGCCCTCCGGGAAGAACAGCACACTGGCGCCGTTGGCAAGACGGGCGCGAGCCTGGTGGAGGCTGGCAATGGCTGCCTGGGTGTCGGAGCGGTTGATGAAGATATGACCGAGCTTTTCGCAGCAGATACCGATTACCGGCATCTTTCGCAGTTCGTGTTTCATCACCCAGCGGAAATCCACCCCGAGATAACCATAGAGCACAAAAATATCGAACTGACTGAGGTGATTGGCGACGATCACATAGCTCTGGCCCGGCTGCAGGTGTTCGCGGCCATGCACATCCACGCGCACGTTACTGTAAAACAGACATAGCCTTGCCCAGGGTATCGCAGTCAGGCGGGCGACGCGGTCGGCGGGCAGAAAGGGCACAAGCAACAGGCACAGTGCTCCGAATAGCAGAGTGGTGGCTGCCATCAGCGGAACAAAAACCAGCCAGCTATAAAGGAAGAAAAACAGCCGCATGGGGATAGAGCTCTCCGTACCTGTTCAGGTCTTTCCTTATGGTAAGGGAGAGCTGGCCGAAAATGACAGACTGATAATCACTTTGTTACGTTTTGGTTATTTGCTGCTGTCCAAAACGGCCGCCGGGCGACCCGGCCCGTGCAGGTCCAGGTAATCGTAGTAATGATTCTGGTATTCCGGCTTGCTGACGATGCGGCGTAACCGCTCCAGGGTGAAGTAGGGGGCGTCACGCAGCAGGATGTTGGCGATCCAGGCGGGAATGTAGCCGCCGGGGTCGAGAATCAGCTCGTAGGTCATTTCCACTTTCTGGTCGCCCAGGCGGCGAAAGCCCAGCTTGCCGGTCATTTCCGGGAAGCGGATATACTCATTGTTGGGGGGCAGGGCATCAGGACGGTTGATCAGGTCCACCATCACCGATTCTTCGTCTTCAGTCAGGGTCTGGGTGACCTTGGCCCGCAAAACGGCTTCACGATCTGCCAGTGGCCAGGGAAGCTGCGTGGTAAAGCGCAGGGATCTATCCAGCGGGCTGATCCGGTTGAACTCTTCCGCACTGTCTACAAAATGCAGCCACTTGGGATAGGACGGATAATCATTGAGCAGGGCGACCAGGGAATATTCATCCGCCAGCGTAAAGCGGGTCACGCCGCGGAAGGTCTTCAGTCGGGATTCATCCCGGTGCTTCATATAGACCTGAATCTCGTTGCGGTCGCTGACCAGCTTCCAATCCTGGAGTTCGTCGCTGTCGGCAGCTCGGGCAAAGATGGCAACAAAGAGTGCCAGAAAGAGAACAATGAGTCTGTCCATAGAAAAGGGGGTGTCCTTGCATGCCTGTTATTGGAATAAGGTGCGGCGGCATTATGCCATTATTGAGATACCGCTGAACATATTTTGACCGTTGCCGTATATTTCTGCCGCACGCTTCGGACAATCGGTTGCCATTCGGCGCTTCGATGGCAGGCAATTTTATGCTGTTTTGCTAGACTTGCCTGCCGCAGGTCGGCGCACCCGATTCGCTGACGCAATAAAAATGGTTTTTGGCCAGCTATCTATGCTTAAACGTGCATTTCATCTATTTGTTGGGGCTGCGTTGGTGGCGGGGTATTTTGCCGCTTCGCCGTCCCATCTCTGGCAGCCCGGCCCAACCATGGTGGTGGAACCACAGGGCAAGGTGCCTGACAACTCCCAATGGCGTAGCGCCTTCGTGTCCGACGGGGATACCCCGTTGGTTCATGCCGCTTCCATGGTGGAGTTGCCGGATGGCACCCTTCGCGCCTTCTGGTTCTCTGGCAGCCGTGAAGGGGCGGCGGATGTGGCCATCCACTCCTCGGTGTTCGATCCGCAGTCGGGTTCCTGGTCCAATGAAGAGCCGGTCATCACCCGGGAGCAGATTGCCCAGGGGTGGGGGCGGCATGTCCGCAAGCTGGGCAATGTGGTGCCGGTTCTTGATGAAGATGGCCGTATGCGCCTGTTTGTAGTGGCGGTCAGTTTTGGCGGCTGGGCAGCAAGTCGGCTTGTGGTGATGGAATCCTTTGATCAGGGAAAGAACTGGCGCTTCGATCAAGCGCTGATCACCACTCCCTTCCTCAATATCAGCACCCTGGTGAAAACGGCTCCCATTCGTTATAGCGATGGCACCATCGGTCTGCCGGTTTATCATGAAATGATTGGCAAGTTCGGCGAAATCCTGCGGCTGAACAAGGATAGTCAGATTCTCGGCAAGGCCCGTATCGGCCATGGCCGCAAAGCCATCCAGCCTCTGGTGCTGGTAGACAGTCCTACCCATGCGGTTGCTTTCCTGCGTAATGAGCATGAACCCAACAACGGCTTTCTTTATCAGTCAGAAAGCCACGACGGTGGCTGGCAATGGGAGGCACTGGAATATTCTTCCCTGGAAAACCCCAGCGCAGCGTTGAGCGGTCTGGCGATGGAAGAAGGGCACTGGCTGGTAGCCGCTAACTGCAATCGTCTTGAGCGGGACGATCTGTGCATACGGGAAACCCGTGATGGTGGCAGAAGCTGGCAGGAACGCTGGACTTTCCATGACCGGGAGCGCTGGCGTGGTGAGGAAATGACCGAGCAGCAATTCAGTGCGTTGATTGAGCCGGAGCTGGACAGTGATGTCTTGCCGGAAGAAGAGGAGCAGCTGCTGGATCGGGCTCGTCACAACAAGTGTGACGGTCGACTCGGCTGTGAATTCCAGTACGACTACCCCTACATGATTCGTTCCCGTAATGGTGATCTGCACATGGTGTACACCTGGAACAAAACCGCGATTCGCCACGTCTGGCTGAAAGCGGATTCTCCCAGCAAGAACATCGGCAAGGAGCAGAATAATGACGCTTGATATTCTGGTCTGCGCCCTGGTGCTGGTGGCGGTACAGTTGCGTATCAGTGCATCGCTGTTATCCGTGCGCGGGCGGATCATTCTGTCCGTGCTGGTGTTCGTCTGGGCTGTACTGCCATTTCCCTGGGGGCTGGCCCCGTGGGTGATCAGCTACCTGGCAGGCTTCAGTATCACATCGGGCCTGCTGGCAATCCTGGCGATCCAGCATCGCATTGCCGGTCATTACTGGCTCCCCCTGAAACAGCTGAGGGGCGCCTGCCTGATGCTGGTATTGATGGCGTTGTGGTTCTACCCGATGAGCATGGGGTCCAGTTATGCCGACCCCTATGCCCTGGGCTTTGGCAATTTCGGCTTCAGTACCGCGCTGTTGTTGCTGGGATTGCTGGCCTGGGTGCTGCGCGCTTATGCCACCTGTCTGATCCTGGTGGCGGCGCAACTGGCCTTTGGTGCCGATCTGCTGGTCAGTGACAACCTGTGGGACTATCTGATTGATCCCTGGTTGGTACTCTGGGCGGCGGGCTGGCTGATCCGGGATCGGCTGTTGCAGGCGCGGGCCATACCTGCCCCGCAACAGTCATCCTCTGAGGTTAATCAGCCCCGTGAATCGGCCGACAAATCTGATGCTCTGGCCGGCCAGTAGCTGGCCGCCAGATACCCCACCACAAACATCAGCAGATTGCCGATCAGACCGGTGTAGTAGAGATCGAAGGGGGCGCTTAGCGCCTCCGGCAACACCCCCTTGTTGGTCAGCACAGTCCAGCCGGTGAACACCAGTGTGCAGGCAATCCCGCACCAGGCTGCCCTGGCATCTCCCCGCTTGCTGAAAAAGCCCAGCAGATACAACCCCAGCATGCCGCCGCCCAGCAGCGATACCAGAATGGTGGAGGTGTCCTGCAGGGTTTTGGTGTCCGCCTTGTTCAGCCACAGTGCCCCGGCAATCATCAGGCCGGTGACGGCAACGGCGATGCCCCAGGCGACTTTCAGGTAATGGCGGTCATCCTGGCCGGGGTTGAAGTGGCGCCGGTACAGATCTACCACGCTCACCGTGGTCACCGAGTTGATGCTGGAATCCAGTGAGCTCATGGCAGCCGCCAACGCCGCCGCAATTACCAGACCGGCAACGCCTGCGGGCAGGTAATTGGTGATGAAGTAGGGCATCAGGGTTTCGGCACGGGCCTCGCCGCTGAGAATGGCGCCGGCCTGCACATCCGGGTAGACCTGAAAGAAGACCCACAGGGCGGTGCCCAGAAACATGTAAAAGGCCCAGATCGGCAGGGCAGTGAACAGGTACACCCACAGCCCCTTGCGGGCTTCGGCGGTGGATTGGGAGGCACAGTAACGCTGCACGGTATTCTGGTTGCTGGAATATTCGGTGAGCCAGTTGGTCAGGCCGATCAGCAACATCATGGTGGCGGTCTTTTCGCTCAGCGACAGCGACCAGGAGGTCTCGCCGGGGGCGCCATCCTCCCAGGGAGCCAGGGCAAATTTGCCGGCCTTGCCGGCCTGATCAACAATTTGCCCCAGTCCGCCGGGGAGCGCATCGAGTATCACCCACAGGCACAGCAGGCCACCGAGTAACAGCACCACAGTCTGCAGCACGTCGGTCCAGATCACCGCATCGATCCCGCCAATCACCGTGTACAGCCCCACAAAGAGGCCGCCCAGCACAATGGCGGTGGGAGGAGACAAGTCGGTGACCTGCTGAATCAGCAGGGACAACAGCCACAGGATCATAGCCAGCCGCACCACCTGTGCCACCAGAAAGGCGACCGCGCCATACACCCGGATCGAGGGTCCGTAGCGTTGTTCCAGAAATTCGTAGGCGCTGGTCATGTTGCCGCGCCGGAAATAGGGCAGGAAGACAAAGGCCGCTACCAGCATGGCCGGCAACAGGGCCAGGTTGGGCAGATAGCGTAGCCAGTCGGTCTTGAAGGCGTCGGCGGGGTAGGCCAGAAAGGTAATGGAGCTGATGGAGGTACCCACCAGTGACAGCCCGATGACCCAGCCGCGAAAGCGACGGCCGCCAACGAAATATTCCTCGGTACTGGTATTGCGTCGGGAAAAGTAGATACCGATGCCCAGTACGACACACAGGTAGCCTGCCAGGACCACCCAGTCAGCCGTTGCCAATGTCATTATTATTTTCCACTACAGGCAGCATGCTGCACGCAACACACTACCGCGTGCGGCATGTTGCGTGTGGCGTGATGCGTTACTGTTCGATGTAGACGTTATCGGCCTGTTCGCCGCGGTCGGACATGCGGGTATCAAAGCTGACTCGGGTGCCGGTGCGCAGGCTGCGACGACCACCGTTCTGAACGGCCTTGAAGTGTACAAACAGTTCCTCGCCACCGTCGGTGAGGATGAAGCCGAAGCCCTTGTTGGGGTTGAACCACTTCACTTCGCCGCGCTGCTGGCCGTTACCGCCCAGGGGCAGTTTGGCCGGTATCAGTTTACCCAGTGGCAACAGTGGCAGCAGGTAGACCAGCACCGGCAGCCACAGCCACCACTGATCCGCGAATACCACGCTGCCATGGCTGGCCACCAGGCCGGCCAGGTAGAAAAACACCGCCACATGCAGAGGCAGACGCTGACCACCGCCAAGCAGGCAGACCAGGTTTACCACGGCCGCCAGTAACAGGCCCAGGCCGGTTTGCTGACTGTGAATGTTGGAAATTTTCACCACGGCGAGATTCTCGTGGAGGGTGACCAGTGCCATTTCCGGAGCGAACAGCAGCCAGGCGCCAGGAATGGCCAGTAACAGGGCTGCAACGACATAAAAAACGGTCAGGGGTTTGGAGACATTCATGAAATTGACGTTACCTTGTTGAGCAATGAGTGATAAAAGTAGCCGCTTCTGGCCATTACGCCGCTGCTTCGCGAAGAATATGCGGTCACAATGGGTGGCGCTGGCCTGAAACAGTCTCTGTAAACCGCCGGAAAACGAGGCGGTATTGCACGGCGCCACTGTTTGCGACGAGATCCCAGCCGTCGGCACAGGTTATCGAGCCGTACAATTCGCGCATTGTACCCAAGCCGGCGGCGAAACTCATGCGGCATGCTCATTTGGAGTGACAGTGTCTGTTTATCCGTTCCTCAGCGACGCCTTTTTCGATGCCCTGCAAGGCTGTGGCGCCGTTACCCCGAAAACCGGCTGGCAGCCTTGCCACCTGGAAACCGCTGCCGGCTGGATGCCTCTCTATGCGCGCAGCCATTCCCGGGGCGAGTATGTGTTCGATTACAGCTGGGCGGACGCCTATCAGCGCCATGGCCTGGATTACTACCCGAAACTGGTTACCTCGATACCCTTTACGCCGGTCACGGGTCCTCGCTGGCAGGGTGACATTTCTGCGGATTCGCTCTGGGGAGGGGTGCAGGAGGCGCTGAGAGAAAAGCAGGCCAGTGGCTGGCACCTGTTGTTTCCGGATACGGCCTGCCGGGAACAGTTACAGGAACTGCCGCTGGTATCGCGCCAGGCCTGCCATTTTCGCTGGGTTAACCGGGATTATCGGGATTTCGATGATTTTCTGGGCCAGTTTCAGTCCCGCAAACGCAAGAACCTGCGCAAGGAACGGCGTCGGGTTCAGGAACAGGGGCTGACCATTACCCGTCATCAGGGAGGGCAGATCAGCGCCAGCGACTGGGCATTCTTCTACCAATGCTACGCCAGCACCTACCTGAAACGGGGTCAGCTGCCCTATCTGAACGAGGCCTTCTTCTCCACCGTGGGCGAGCGGCTGGCGGGTCAGCTGATGCTGGTGCTGGCTCGGGATGGAGACCGGCCGGTGGCCGCGGCGCTATATTTTTTCGACGCAGAGTGTCTTTACGGGCGCTACTGGGGATGCCTGGAGGAGCGTGACGGCCTGCATTTCGAGCTGTGCTATTACCAGGGCATCGAATTTGCCATCGAGCGGCAGCTGGCGGCGTTTGATCCGGGGGTGCAGGGGGAGCACAAGATCCTGCGCGGCTTCGAGCCGGTGATAACCTGGTCCATGCACTATCTGCGTGAACCGGCTTTTCATGACGCCATTGCGAATTTCTGCCGGGAAGAAGCGGCGCACGTGCAGCGTTACCGGGAAGAGGCCATGACCCTGCTGCCGTTCAGAAAAGGGGGCGGAGACTAGCTACGAGCTACGCTTGTTGGATAGGGAAAGGCCAAGAAGTTCCCACGAACCTCGTGTTCTCTACGAAGCCGCTGTAGGAGCTATGCTTGCATGGCGAACCGCGCTTGCGCGGAAATCGACCGCAGGGCGATCAGGAATCTCAGAGCTCGACAGGTTTCAGACAATGCAGCCGCCCACCTTTCTGTCTCTTCGCTACGCTCGGTTCGCACCTCAAGCGGTGCTCCTACATTGAATCTTCAAATCCTCGCAAAGGCTGGAATCGCGCCGCCAGCGACGCTCCTACGGCACAAGTTGAATATCTTGCCAGAATTCCCGCTTTTCAGTTTCTTCCTTGGCGTCAGGCCGCCACCTGCTGCTCGCGCTGGTAGTAAAGTGCCATGGTGACCAGGTCGCAGAGATCCGCGTTGGGGTGGTCCGGGGATTTGGGGCCCAGGCTGGCGGTGACATCTTCCAGGTCTGAACCTGCCGGGTCATTCAGGTCTGCCAGAAACTCCCAGGCATGGCCGTGGTGATCCACCAGGGTGCCGGTATAAATCCCGTCGTCAAAACGGCAGACGCTGGAAAAAACCGTGCTATTGATATTGAACCCTTGGGTTTTCACCCAGGCGGTCAGGGCAGGGTCCAGGCTGCCGTCTCTGAGTTGCGTGGTAGTGCTGGCGACGGCATCCCAGGCATTGCGGGTGCTGGCTTTGTTCGGTTCCATGGCGTCTTCCTCGGCCTTGCTCTTGGATCGTCCCTGAATCATCACTGCTTATCACACCCCCCTGCGACCGGTGGCAGGATTCTGGCGATGACTGCATTTTGCCTGCAATCTCAGGCAAACACAGAGGTGATTTGCTGCAAAGAGTGTAGGAAATATCGCACAAATGAACATTATTCATTTTTTTGAAGTGCGTATTTATCGGTGTTGATTGCCAGCAAAAAGCGGCGGTAGCGGGCACTCCATCAAGGCTGCCATGGCGCGCAGCATCTCGGCTTCACTCACCTGCACCTTGCCGTCAGTTAGCACCAGGTCCGCCAGCCCGTCGATCACCGGGCCTTTAAGCAGGGGAGACAGGTCGGCAAGCCGATCCAGCGCCTGCCCCAGGCGCTGACTGCTGCACTGGGACAGTGGCAGCAAGGTACGGGCCTCGGGCAGCAGCCCATGGCTGGCTTGCCGGAACAATGCCCGGGCCTGCTCGTCGCGAGCGCCGCTGGCCCAGGTCATCACCGAAAACGCCAGTTGCAGTTCGCCGGCTACCGCGCGGTAGCGGTGGAAACGGGTATGGCGATTGCGCCGTGCATGGTCGTCGAGTTGCTGGCGGGCCAGGGCCACCAGTGCCCACTCGAACAGGGTGGTGCGCTGGTCTGCCCGGGTCAGGGTGGCCAGTCGCTCCAGAATCTCCCTGCGCTGGGCCGAGGGTTGTCCTTTAAGTGTGGGGAGTGCCAGATCGATGATGGGCAGACGCAGGCGGCTGCCCAGATCGGACAACTGCTGGCTCAACGATTGTAATGCAGGCAGGTGCTCACTCATGCCGGCGCTCTTGAGCAGGCTTTGCGGATCGCTGTCCGAGCTGCTCATGATCAGGGCATACAAGGCCAGTTCTGCCTGACCGGGGTTGTGAAGCTTCTTGTGCAGATCTGCGGGAATGGCTTCCAGCAGCGAGCGGGCATAGCCCACATCGGCCTCACTGACGGTGCCCACCCGGCGGGAAGGTGACGGGCCGGCCCCGGCCGAGTCACTGCTGTTGGCTTCACTGCCGCCACTGAACGCAGCCACACCTTCCGGCACAGACGCCGAGGGGGCAACATCCGACTGACCGCCACTGCGCGCCCGTGTGCGTGCCCGGGCCACCCAGTCGTTGCCCAGGGCGCCGAGGCGTTCGTCCAGCGGTGGATGAGTGGCCAGCAGATTGCGAAATCGAAAGCCCAGGGTTTCTCCGAAGCACATATGGCTCATGTCTTCGGCGTGTACGGAATCCAGATGGGAGCCATTGCCGTTACGGATCTTGATCAGCGCACCGGCCAGCCCGGCCGGGTTACGGGTGAACTGCACCGCCGAGGCGTCAGCCAGCAATTCCCGCTGTCGGGAAATGGCGGCCTTGATCAGCCGCCCGAAGAACAACCCCAGATAGCCCACCACCACCAGCGCGAGGCCAACCAGCACCAGGCTGTTACCCTTGCGATTGGATGTGCTTCGCCGGGAGGAGCCGCGCAGCATGAATTCGCCGATCTTGCCCAGCGCCAGAATGCCTGCCAGCACGGCAATCAGGCGCAGGTTGAGGCGCATGTCGGCATTGAAAATATGGCTGAATTCGTGGGCGATGACGCCCTGCAGTTCGTCCCGGTCGAGTTTCTTCAAGGTGCCGTGGGTAACCACCAGCACGGTTTCGGAAGGGCGAAAGCCGGCCACAAAGGCGTTAATGGCCTCTTCTTTGTCCAGTACATACAGCTGCGGGGCGGGGATGCCGGAGGCAATGCTCATTTCCTCCACCACATTGATCAGTTTCTTTTCGTCGCTGTGGCGGGTGTCCGGGTCAATCGGGCGAGCGCCCAGCATGGCGGCCAGGCCCTTGCCGCCCCTGCGTAATTTCCAGCTCTTGAACAGGCAGCCGCACAGCATCACCAGCAGGGTGAACACGCTGATCCCCAGTGTCATGGGGTGCGTGAGCCACTGGCCGGGAGGGAGTTGCACGTCCATCCAGGCAAATGCCAGCAGTAGTGCCAGATTCACACAGACCAGAATGGCAACAACGGCCAGGAAAAAATACAGGACCAGCAGCCCGGTCTTGCGGCGAGCCCGCTCCTGATGCTGAAAGAAATCCATGGTCGCCGACTCAGAAGCTGACTTTCACTGCTTTGCGGGCTTCCTCGGTCTCGATTTTCAGAAGCTGGGCTTCCTTGAAGCTGCCGAACAGGCCGCCAATGAAGTTCTGAGGGAACTGTTCGCGATAGGTGTTGTAGTTCATCACCGCATCATTGAATGCCTGACGGGCAAAGCCGATGCGGTTTTCCGTACTGCTCAGCTCTTCCATCAACTGGGCCATGGTGTCGTTGGCTTTCAGATCCGGGTAGTTTTCGCTGAGCGCGAAGAAGTTGGCGAGGGAGCCGGATAGCAGGGATTCAGCCTTGCCCAGATTGCTTACCGCGCCACCATCGTCGGGGTGTTCCGCCGCCGCTTTCTTGGCACTCACTGCCTGATTACGGGCCTCGATCACCTGGGTCAGGGTGTCCTTCTCGTGGCTCATGTAAGCCTTGGCGGTTTCCACCAGGTTGGGGATCAGATCGTGGCGGCGCTGCAGCTGCACATCAATCTGCGCAAAGCCGTTCTTGAAACGGTTCTTCAGGGCAATCAGGCGGTTGTAGACGGCAATGATGTAGATGATAACGGCGACGATAACGCCGATAAAAATAAGAGTCCCCATGACGATAGCCTTCCCCGTGCAGTTTTATTGTGGCTATAAACTACTGCAAAAGTGTTAATGGGGAAAGGCGGTACTAGTAGGCGCCTGTAGGAGCACCTCTTGAGGTGCGAATCTGAGCCCTGGCGAAGGAGTAGCGGTGATCCTTGCTTCAATGCTTTATCAATAAAATGCTTTTGGCGCTAACCTCTAACGCATCCCTCGCTATCGCTCGGTTCGCACCTCGAGAGGTATTATTCGCTTCGCTCACCCTTCGGGCCGCACGGAACTACGTGCGTTACTCCGCTACGCTCCGTTCCTACAGTGGTTTCGTAGAGAGGCTGTCAGTATCTGATGCCCCATTTCCGATACAGAAACCCCATGATCCAGGCCGGGCCGATCATCAGGTACTGGATGTCCTCGAAGAAGGAGGGTTTCTTGCCTTCCACCTTGTGTCCCCAGAACTGGCCGATCCAGGCCACCACAAACAGAACCAGGGATACCCAGAAGACGCTGGCGCCACTAGCGGCGATCAGTGACAGGACGAACAGGCAGGCCAGACTGAAAACCAGCATGCCCAGGGCAATAGGACGGGAAAGGCGAGCATAATAGAGGGTGACGCCAACCAGAGTGAGGAACGCCCAGAAGCCGGCAAAGAAGGGGGCCGGGATGGCCCACAGAAAACCCACGATGCTGAAGAAAATGACTGGTACACAGACAAAGTGGACTTTCTTGTTGGTGGGGTTCTGGTGGCTTTCGCCGTAGGCGTCCAGCCACTCATCCATGGTGCGCGTTGTCATGAGGTCCTCCCGGTTTGTCGTTATACAGCCAGTATAACGCCAACAGGTGGGCGGGATGCGAGGGGCAATTGATAGTGGATAGTTGAGAATCGATAACGGCGCGGATGGGCTGCTCCGTAGCCTGAAAGCAAAGAGGCCGCGCCCAGACATTGAGCGCGGCCTCCTGGGTTGGAGAATCTCAAAATCTGGCTCGCGCCAGTTATCAATTCTCCATTCTCAATTGGTCTTTTTACGCTCCCAGCCACCCGGCCACGGTCTGTGGCGTCACCGGCAGATAGTGGTCGACCAGCAGCGCGGTAAACAGCGCAAAGAGATAGGTAATGGAATAGCCGAAGGTTTTCATCGGCAGTGTCGGGTCATCGGAAAACCGCAGCCGCACCGCGTGGAACAGAAACACCAGCCCCAGGATCAGGGCGCTGAGCAGATAGATCAGGTCGCTCATGCCGGTCAGGTAGGGCAGCAGGGTGCAGATAAACAGCAAAATGGTGTAGTACAGCACCGACTCCCGGGTGAACGGGATGCCGTGGGTCACCGGCAGCATGGGAATGTCGGCCTTGGCGTATTCGTCGCGACGGTGAATGGCCAATGCCCAGAAGTGCGGCGGTGTCCAGACGAAGATGATCAACACCAGCAGCCAGGCATAGGGATGCACCTCGCCGGTGACAGCGACCCAGCCCAACAACGGCGGGATGGCGCCGGCGATACCGCCAATCACGATGTTCTGTGGTGTGGCGCGTTTGAGATAGAGGGTATAAATGAAGGCATAGCCGACAAAGCCGAACAGGGTGAGCCAGGCAGTAATCGGGTTGACCAGAAAATACAGCATGACCATGGAGGCCGCCGCCAGCAGTATGGCGAAGGCAATGGCCGCTTTCGGGCTCAGCTTGCCGGCCACCAGCGGGCGCTTCTCGGTGCGCTTCATTATCGCATCGATTTTCTGGTCCATGATCTGATTGATGGCCGCGGACGACATCATCGCCAGGGTTAGCCCCAGAAAGGCCGGGATGAAGATGTGCATCGGCACCATGCCGGCCGGCTCGGTGGCCAGAAACATGCCGGCCACGGCGGTCACCATCAGCAGCATGACAACCCCGGGTTTGGTCAGGGCCAGGTAGTCGCGCCAGGTGGCGGGTTGGCTCATGGTCACGCTCCTTGCGCTTTGGACGATGTGGACGGAGACGGTTGGCTCTGGCCGCATTTCACATTAATTGCGCGGATGAAGAGTACCAGACTGGCGAGCAGCAGTACGGCCACGAAATTGTGGGCGACGGCCACATCCAGGGGCACGGCAAACATCACATTACTCAGCCCCAGGGCGATTTGCACCACCAGCAAGGCGAAGATTCCCAGTGCGAAATTGCGGAAGAATACACTGCGTGCGCGGATCAGGATCTTGGCTACCAGTGCCAGCACCAGCAGGGTCACCAGCAGAGCACCGAAGCGATGCATCACGTGGATGGTGGTGCGGGCATCGTTATCCAGAACGCCAAATTCGTAGTCCGGTTTGTCATGCTCGTGGCCCCAGAAAATAAAGGCCTCGTCGAAATCGAGCCGATCCTGCCATCCTTCTTCGCACACCGGCAGTTCGGTACAGGCGACCGCCGCGTAGTTGCTGGCGGTCCAGCCGCCCAGGGCGATCTGCACGATCACGGCGATCAGGGTGATGGAGGCAATCGGCTTGAGCATGCGCACGTCGCAATCATTGAGAAAGCGGGGCCAGCGGTAGAGGCGGGCAGTGAGTAACACCAGCAGGGTAAAGGTGGTGAAACCGCCCAGCAGATGCAGCATGACGATGGTGGGCTGCAGCCCCATGGTGACGGTCCATTTGCCGAGGATGCCCTGGAAAATCACCAGCACTACCAGAAACAGGGGTAACTTGAGCGGCTGCTTTTCCTGCTTGCGGTTAATGAAGGAGAGAGCCGCGATGATCAGTATCACCAGGCCCAGGGTAGAGGCGAAATAGCGGTGCACCATTTCCGGCACGGTCTTGTGGGCTTCGCGCAGGCTGCCGGGCAGGGTTTCGTTGGTGGTATTCACATGGTCGATGGCCTTGCGGACATCCAGGTGACCATAGCAGCCGGGCCAGTCCGGACAGCCCAGACCGGCATCGGAAAGGCGGGTCCAGGCTCCCAGGATAATCACTACGGCAACCATGAAAACCGCCAGCAAAGACAGTCGGCGCAGCCAGATTTGTGAAGGAGTAAGCGCTTGCATAGATAGCGTTCCGTTAACCGATCAGAGACCCTTTCAGGGTGCGTTTGAGATCGACGCGGATGTTTTCCGCCTCTTCCAGGGTGGCATCCATGTTCTCGTGCGTGGGGTAACGCATGAAGATCTGGCCGTCCGGGCTGACCAGGAAAATATCGCCAATCGGTTCGCCGGCGGTGGTTTCATGCACCGGCGCCAGGGCGTTATTCACGGTTTGTGGTTCGGCATAGATCGATACCATGCCTTTCACGTTGTTGTTGAGGAATTCGTTGAGGGAGTCCCCTGCCGGAGCGGTATGCAGGATGACCCGTCGCACCCGGTCTACGTCTGCGCCGAGCGTCTGGCGCACCTGGCGCATCTGGTAATACAGGCCGTTCTTGCAGCGGGTGTCGCACTCGCTGCCAGCCACATAAAGGATAGTCCAAAGGCCGGTCATGTCGTCGCCGGTGTAGGCGTCGCCATCGTCATTGACCGCTTTCAGGGTGGCCATGTCGATATGGGGAATCAGTAGCTGCCCCTTGTTTTCCCGCGGCAGTTCCCACGGATCGATCAGAAAGCGGCCCGCCAGAAAGAACAGGACAAAAGGAGCAACGATCGCCGACAGGGTGGCAATGTTCTTGGTGCGTGGAGACATTAGGCGTGTTCCTCTCGCGTCTTTCGCCGGTTGCGCACGGCGGCGGCAACATATATCAGCAGGGCTGCCATTGCCAGCGCAAACCACTGCAGCGCATAAGCCTTGTGCTTGTCCGGGCCCATGGGGGCGATGTCCTGCCAGGGGCGTGGCAAGGGAGGGTGACCGCCCAGAGCCAGATCCGGGCGCACCCGGATTTCGAAGGGCGCCAATTCTACCCCAAGTTTTTCGCCAATGGCGTCAAAATCCACTTTCTGTACCCGTAAAGGCCACTGATTGTCTGGCAATGGAGCGTTTTGGAGCACAAATGTCTCCCGGGAAGGGCGATATACCGTCCCTGCCACGGTTATCCGGTCGTTGATGGCGGGGATCTCGGGTAATTGTTCCCGCCGGGCTCCGCGAGGCAGCCAGCCCCGATTGATCAGTACCCAGTGGTTGTCCCGGGTCTGCATGGGCGTTAACAGGTGGTAGCCGGCTATGCCGTTGCGGATGCGGTTGTCCAGCAGCACGTTATGGGTGTTGTCCAGCTTGCCGGAGACGGCGGCTTGCCGGTGCAGGGGCGCCGGGTCGGCCAGCAAGGCAGACAAATCTGCCGCAGGCTGACGGGCTTTCTCTTCCTGAGCGGCCAGCCACAGCCGCTTTTCCTCTGCCCGCTCCAGTTGCCACCAGCTCAGCCGCAGGCAAAGGGCGACAACCGCAAGGGTGGCCAGAAAGGCGATCCAGGATAGAACCGGGTTGCGGCTCATGGTGTTTGACATGATCTTTGCTCTCGCGGCTGCAGCATCCGTTCTGAACGGGGTGCAGCGCAATAGTGCGTGCACTGGCAGGTGCGGCCATTACAATGGCGGCACATTGTACATAGTAAAACCCGATTTGCCGCCAAGTGAGGGTGAAGGGGCCATCGAGACGGAGTGATTTTATGTGGTGGGTGAAACTGATTGTCATCGTGCTGTTGATTGCGGCAGTGGTTTCGCTGGGGCGGGCCCTGTTCTCCCTGGTCAAGGACGACGGCAAGTCCGGCAAGACCATGCGTGCCCTGGCCTGGCGGGTAGGCTTTTCGGCGGTGATCTTCCTGTTCATTCTGCTGAGCATGGTGATGGGCTGGATTCAGCCCCATGATGTGAACCCCACCAAGCGTTATGGCCAGCCCATCGAGCAGACCGACCAGGCGCAATAGCCGCTTCTATTAATAGAAGGCGGTTGTAAAAGTCAGGTAAAAGCGCGTTACCACCCCGAACTTATCCCCTCGGCAGGCCTCTGACCTTCTGAGTCCGCCGGGTGCGGGCAAATGTGGTGAAGGGTCAGTAAAGGATGACCAGGGAGCAGGATGCGCTTCACCCCACCCCCTAATTGTCTGGAGGCTGCGTTATGGAATGGATGACCCGAGTCATGGTGGTTCTGTTCGTGCGGCTGCTGGCCCGCGCCGAGCAGGTGGCGCTGAATACCGGCGAGCCGTTGCGGGATTCGTTCAAATCCCGGGTTTGAGGCCGATAGTGATTTTTTTATCCGCTGACGGAACCTTTATCGTTCTCGCCGGACAAATCATGTAAGCAAGACACGTTTTCTCCTCTTGTAACATCAGGCAACCCTCGGGGCGTTCAGCGAGACTGGCGCCCTTCTTTTTTGCCTGTTGCCCACAGAGGAGGGGCCTTACTTCTTCGGCGCCGGCCCGGGGGGCATGGGGAAGGCCGTGATGTTGCCGCCACTGGATTCGATGATCTTGCCGACACCTTCCTTTTCTACCTCATCGATACGGATGACCGCGTGCAGGGGAATAAAGGAACGCATCACGTCGTTGAATTCCCGCTTCAGCTTTTCCTCTCCCGGGTCCACCACCAGGCTGGCCCTTTCCCCGAAGAGAAACTCCTCAACCTCGACAAACCCGTACAGGTCGCTTTGGTATATCTGAGAGGCATAGATCTCGTACACATGACCCTGATTCTGGAATATCACCCGGTAGATTTGACGTCGTTTTGACATGGATGTGGTACAAGCTGTGTGTGGTAAAGGGGAGCGGAGTCTAGCACGATGAGGAGGGCTCGTATCTGCCTGAAAGGCTTGATAAACCCTACCTTTCGGCTGGACTTTGGCCAAGCGAATGACTAGAGTTGGCGCCCATATATGCAGTGGGGCAATTTGCCGCACCTGTGGCGATCTGGTGAAATCGACCGTGCTGATTTCTAGCTATTTGATTTTATTGGGTTTTGCCGTCCGCACGATCCCTGTTAGTGGCCGCCCCCTTGGTCACTGAGGTCTGCGTGACAAGGCGTTGGCTGCGGCTCCACGGCATCATCCTGAAACTTCGCTTTCCAGGTGCCGGTGACGGCAAAGAACAAGCGTGCCCTACGAGGCCATGCTGGGGAAAACAGGGAGCAAACGCATGCAGTCAACTCTGTTCCACCGCGCGGCGGTTGGTCTGACGTCACTGATGATCAGTGGTATGACCTTCGCCAGCGACTGGACCGAACGTTCCGAACTCGACCTGCGACCAGGGGTGACCCAGGTCAGTCAGGATATTCAAGATCTTCACACCACCGTTCTCTGGATTGTGACCGTCATTGGTCTGCTGGTGTTTGGCCTGATCGTGTACTCCATGATCAGCCACCGCCGCGCCAAGAACCCCAATCCGTCCTCCTTCCATGAAAACGTATTCCTGGAAGTGCTCTGGACCGTGATCCCCTTCGTGATTCTGATTGCCATGGCGGTGCCTGCTACCCGCGTTCTGGTGCAGATTGACGACAGCGCCGAGTCCGAGCTGACGGTGAAGGTAACCGGCTACCGCTGGAAGTGGAGCTACGAGTACCTGACCTACGAAGACGATAACGATATTGGTGTGTCGTTCTTCTCCAACCTGGCCACGCCGCCGGAGCAGTACAACAACCCGGTTCTGGCCGGCGGTCTGTTCCCCTATGGCACCGCGAAAGAGCTGGTGGGTAAGGAAGCTCCCGAGAAAGATCACAACTACCAGCTGGAAGTGGATAACAAGCTGATCATCCCGTCAGGCCAGAAAGTTCGCTTCCTGGTGACCTCTGACGACGTGATCCACTCTTTCTGGATCCCTGATTTCGGCGGCAAGAAAGACGCGATCCCCGGTTTCGTCAATGAAATGTGGGCGCTGGTGCCGGAAGGTAAAGAAGGCACTTACTACGGTCAGTGTGCGGAATTGTGTGGCAAGAACCACGCCTTCATGCCCATTGCTGTAGAGGTAGTCACTCAAGACGAGTTCAAGACCTGGGTTGCTGAAGAGAAAGAGAAAGCCGCTTCCGGTCCGGATCTGACCCCGTTCACCGGCCTCGATCAGGCCATGGAAGAAGGCAAGCAGACTTACGCCAGTGCCTGTGCCCTGTGTCACGGTGCCAATGGTGAAGGCGGTATCGGTCTGCCGTTTGCGGGCACTGACTTCGCGACCAAGCCGGAATACCTGAACGAACACATCGATGTGCTGGTAAATGGCCGTGCTGCCATGCCTGCATTCAAGGCTCAGTTGACCCCGCGCCAGATTGCGGCAGTGGTCACCTACGAGCGTAACGCTTTCGGCAACGATACCGGCGATCTGATCCAGCCCGCCGACGTTAACGACCACGAATAAGGGAGGGGATAGCAATGTCTACTGCAGCTGCAACCCATGATGATCACCACGATCATCACCACGCCCCGACCGGCCTGAAACGTTGGCTGTTCAGCACTAACCACAAAGATATCGGTACTTTGTACCTGTGGTTCAGCTTTGCCATGTTCCTCGCTGGCGGCTTTATGGCCATGGTGATCCGTGCCGAGCTGCTCGAGCCCGGCATGCAGTTTGTCGATCCGGAATTCTTCAACCAGATGACCACCGTGCATGGTCTTATCATGGTGTTTGGTGCGGTGATGCCCGCCACGGTTGGCCTGGCCAACTGGATGATTCCATTGATGATTGGTGCGCCGGATATGGCGCTGCCGCGGATGAACAACTGGTCCTTCTGGATCCTGCCCTTCGCCTTCGCGATCCTGATCGGTTCCGTGATCATGAGTGCGTTCGGTGATGGCAACCCCAGTGCGCCGAACTTCGGCTGGACCTTCTACGCACCGCTGTCCACCAAATATGGCCCGGATTCCACGGACCTGTTTATCCTGTCCGTTCACATGATGGGTATTTCTTCCATCATGGGTGCCATCAACGTGGTCGTTACCGTCTTCAACATGCGTGCCCCCGGCATGACCCTGATGAAGATGCCGCTGTTCGTCTGGACCTGGCTGATCACCGCCTTCCTGCTGATCGCGGTAATCCCGGTACTGGCCGGTGCAGTGACCATGATGCTCACCGACCGTCACTTCGGCACCAGCTTCTTCGATGCCGCCGGCGGCGGTGACCCGGTACTGTTCCAGCACGTGTTCTGGTTCTTCGGGCACCCCGAGGTGTACATCATGATCCTGCCGAGCTTCGGTATCGTGTCAGCGATCATCCCGGCCTTTGCCCGCAAGCCGCTGTTTGGTTACGCCTCCATGGTGTACGCCACCGCGTCCATTGCGCTGCTGTCCTTCGTGGTATGGGCTCACCACATGTTCACCGTAGGCATGCCGCTGGCCGGTACCCTGTTCTTCATGTACATGACCATGCTGATCTCCGTACCTACCGGTGTGAAGGTGTTCAACTGGGTGGCCACCATGTGGCGCGGCTCCATGAGCTTTGAGCTGCCAATGAAGTGGGCGATTGCCTTTGTGGTGCTGTTTACCTGTGGCGGTCTGTCCGGTCTGATGCTGGCGATTACCCCGGTGGACTTCCAGTACCACGACACCTACTTCGTAGTGGCTCACTTCCACTATGTACTGGTGACCGGCGCCATCTTCTCCATCTTCGCCGCTGCCTACTACTGGCTGCCGAAGTGGTCCGGCGTGATGCCCAACAAGACCCTGGGTGAGCTGCACTTCTGGAACTCCCTGATTTCCGCCAACCTGCTGTTCTTCCCCATGCACTTCGTGGGTCTGGCCGGCATGCCGCGTCGTTACGCTGATTACGCGCTGCAGTTTGCGGACTACAACTTCTGGATTTCCATTGGTGGCTTCTGGTTCGGTCTGTCCCAGTTGCTGTTCCTGGCGGTCGCCGTGCTGTGCGCCATGAAGAAAGGCGAAAAAGCAGCGGCCAAGCCGTGGGATGGGGCCGAAGGTCTGGAATGGGAAGTGCCGTCTCCGGCGCCGTTCCACACCTACGACACCCCGCCGGTGGTCAAATAAGTCCGGTAACGGGCAGGAGCGGGCACCATGAGTGAAAAACAGCTCAGCGTGGAAGAACGCAACAAGCGTACGCTGAAAAAGCTGTTGATCTGGGCGGTAGCCATGTTTGGCTTCGCCTTCCTCATGGTGCCGTTCTATAACGTTATCTGTGACATCACCGGCCTGAACGGCAAGACATCCAGTACGGCCGCCACCGACGTTCCCGAACAGGTGGTGGCGGATCGTACCGTGACGGTGGAATTCATTACCCAGAAAGGCGACGGCATCAGCGGTGAATTCACCTCTGAGACCAAGCGGGTCAAGGTGCACCCGGGGGAAATTACCCTGGTACATTTTTACGCCAGCAACCCGACCTCAAAGGACATGATTACCCAGAGCATTCCTTCCGTAACACCGGGGGAAGCTGCGCGCTACCTGCACAAGACCCAGTGCTTCTGCTTCGACCAGCAGACCCTGGCCGCAGGAGAGCGTAAGGACATGCCGATGATTTTCTATCTGGACCCGGAAATTCCACGTCATATAAACCAATTCACTCTGTCCTATACGATCTTCGATGTGACAGAGCGGGTCGCCGGTAAAAACAACAGCGTGGCTGTGAACTGATAACAGCCGGTTGTAGAGGAGATTTTCGAATGGCTACTGAAAAGTATTACGTTCCCGAGAGCAGCCCCTGGCCGCTGACCGCGTCCATCGGCTTGTTCATGACCGCCATTGGCGGTGCCAAGTTCATCCAGCAGAGCACCATGGATACCATGGAGCCGAACTTCTTCGGCAAGCCGCTGTTCTTCATCGGTCTGGCCTGGTTGCTGCTGGTGATTGCCGCCTGGTGGCGCGATACCATCAAGGAATCCGTGGGCGGCCTGCACAGCAATCAGCTGGGCGGCTCCTATCGCCAGGGCATGTTGTGGTTCATCTTTTCCGAGGTGATGTTCTTTGCCGCCTTCTTTGGCGCCATGTTCTACACCCGCTGGTTGATCATTCCGTGGCTGTCCGGGGAAGGCTCCAACGCCATGACCCACGAAGTGCTGTGGCCGGGTTTCCAGGCCATGTGGCCGCTGACCGTTACCCCGGACGGTACCACCACCACCCCCATGGGTGCCTGGGGTCTGCCGGCGATCAACACTGCCATCCTGCTGGTCAGCTCCATTACCCTGACCATTGCCCACCATGCCCTGCTGGAAAACCAGCGCGGCAAGCTGATCATTTTCCAGGCCATTACCGTGGTACTGGGCGCCATTTTCCTGGGCCTGCAAGGTCTGGAATATGTGCACGCCTATGACATGGGTCTGACCCTGGATGCGGGTATCTACGGCAGCCTGTTCTTCCTGCTCACCGGCTTCCACGGTGCCCACGTGACCATCGGCACCATCTTCCTGTTCATCACCCTGATCCGTGTTATCAAGGGGCACTTCAGCCCGGATAACTGCTTTGCCTGGGAAGCAGGGGCCTGGTACTGGCACTTCGTGGACGTGGTATGGCTGTTCCTGTTCGTGACCGTTTACTGGTTGTAAGCAGGTCGCAGCAGCACGCAACACGCTGCAGGTAACACGAAAAAAGCCGCGCTCCGAAAGGGCGCGGCTTTTTCGTTTGTGTGAGTCACAGGTGGATTACGCCTTCGGCTAATCCACCCTACGGGATAGGTGGGAATATTGCTGTAGGGTGGATTAGCCGAAGGCGTAATCCACCGAGAGGACTCCGTTTCCACGTTTGGCGTTTATCAACGAATCCCGAACACATCAATGATGGTCTGGGTGGCGTCCATGATTCTCACTGCCTCATTGTCGATGATCACATCAGTCACCCCGTCAATACGGCGCATGCCGTCGTACACCGGCAGACGCTGCCCGTGGTAGTAGAGATCATCGGGCAGGGTGCGGCCAACCTGGAGTTTCTTCTGCCAACCCGGCGGCAGCTGGCCGCCGCGGGCCACTTTCTTTTGTAGGCCCGGCGGCAGGGACTGGTAATCCCTGTTGCTCAGATGGCGTCGCAGAGCGTCGCGTTCACGGTCGCTGTAGCGGTAATCGAGGTAATCCCGGTGGCGGTCATCACGGCGGTATTCCCGCTCGTGGCTTTCCTGTTGCTGTCCCGCCGGGCCTTTTCCCTTGCCGGCCCAGGCCGGTGGTTGTGCCAGGCTGGCCAGTGGCAAACTCAGTGCGCTGCCCAGCAGTAACAGCTTGGGTAATGTGGTTACTTTCATCGCTATTCCTCACTTATACGACAGGCTTGTGTCTATCTGACAACAACACGCGGCGTTTTGTTGTGACAGGCGTTGTTTGAAGCGTAAAACGTCGTAACGCCTGGCGTCTGTGGGGCATGGCGGTCGTGAAAGGAGGGGATGCAATAAAATGCATTTTTTTGAGGAGGCGTTTGAACTAGCTACTGCAGGCTATAGCGATCCCCACAGTCGCCTTGCGGGCAAAGCGACTGCGGGGAGGGGATATGCAGTGGTGATGGTCAGGCCGCGAGGACCTTACTCAGCCATTGCCCGATATCACGAATCTGCTCCAGGCAGACCATATGCTCCATGGGGTAGGTGAGGTACTCCGGTGCATAACCCAGGCTGCTCAGGGTGTCTGCTGCCCGGCGGCCGAGCACTTCCGGCACCATGGGGTCCTGGCTGCCGTGGCAGATCATCACCGGCAGGGACGCATTGGCGGTGGACGGCGTGACCGGCATGGCCATATAGGTGGACAGGGCCAGCAGACCCGCCAGTTTTTGCGGGTAGCGAAGCGCGGCCTGATAGGCCACGGCGCCGCCCTGGGAGAAGCCGGCGATAACAATCCGGTGGGCGGGAATGCCGCGCTGGATTTCCCGTTCGATCAGGGCATCCACGGCATCTGCGGATGCCAGTACCCCGGCCTCATCCACCTTGCGGTCGATATCCATGGCGAGAATGTCGTACCAGGCGGGCATCACCATGCCGCCGTTGACGGTGACGGGAATCTCCGGCGCATGGGGAAACACAAAACGCACATCCAGCCCGGCTGGCAGCTGCAACTCCGGCACGATGGGCTCGAAATCATGACCACTGGCCCCCAGGCCATGCAGCCAGATCACGGTAGCCGTGGCGTCGCCTGCCGGCTCGATTTCCACACACTTCAACAGTTCGCTCATGCTTTGTCCTTGTCTGGTCGCGGAGGGGGAAATTTCCCGCCCGGCGAATGAGTGGCATTGTAGGAGCTATGCTTGCATGGCGAACCGGCTAGCGGGCCGACCTGCGGTCGGGTTCGCCATGCAAGCATGGTTATTCGCTTCGCTCACCCTTCGGGCCGCACGGAACTACATGCGTTACTCCGCTACGCTCCGTTCCTACGGTAGGCACGTGGTAACACGTGGGTGTCGCCGGGGCAGCGCAACAGCCTGTGCTTAAACCCCGCCGGCCACAATCACGCGCACGGCTTCCAGCTGACAGCGGGCTTCGCCGAGCACTTTCTCCAAGGCTTCAGTCTGGGCTTCCAGGGCCTGAATTTCCTCGTCTCGCACCGCCGGGTTCTTGGCCTGCAGCGCCTTCAGGCGAGCCAGTTCATGGCCCTGTTCCTGGCGCATTTTTTCCAGAGCGCCGTCGATGGTGCTGCGGGCTTCTTCGGCGGCGCGGGCTTCATCGGCCTTGAGCAGTTTATCCAGCAGCGGTTTCTGGCTGCCGACGATCTTGCGGCTCAGCGGCTTGTCCATCTTGTGGCACTGCTGGCTGAGCCCGTCGTGGCTGATTGCCTGGCTGATGTTCTTGCCGTTGGCATCGAGCAGGTGGCGAATCACCGTGGTAGGCAGGAAGCGGTCCGCCTGCAGGTATTTAGGCGCCACGGCATCAATGGTGTAGATGGCCTCGATCAAAAGGGTGCCGGGGTTGATCTTGGGGTTCTTCAGCAGGCTCACGGCGGCCTTGCCACGGTGTTCGGTGAGCAGCATTTCCAGGCTGCCGGTGACCATGGGGTGTTCCCAGGTGAGGAACTGCATGTCATCCCGAGCCAGGGCCGTGGCCCGGCTGTCGGTCATGGTGATCCCTTCTTCCGGAAGCCCCGGGAAGGCATCACGCATGTGCTGGCCGGGCTTGAGGATCACGGCGGTGTCGGAATGGTCTTCCTGATCCACACCATAGCGGTCGAATACGCGTTGCATGAAGGGCAGGGGGCTGTCGTCGTCACAGTCCGCCAGGGCCTGTTTCAGTTGTTCGGCCCGCTCGCTGTCAAAGGAGCTCAGTTCCAGCAGCCGGTCGCGGCCGGTTTCCATCAGGGTGTGCAGCTCATCGGCAACGGTGCGGGTTTCCGCCACCAGGGCATCAATGGCGGTGTATTCCGGGTCGCCACACAGTAGCGGCTCCAGGGCATCGCGGCTGCGCAGGTAGATGTCGTGGCCAGCCGGGTTGGTGTGTTCGAAGGCGTCCATGCCTTCGTGATACCAGCGGAACAGCACTTCCTGGGCGTGGGCCTCGAAGTAGGGCACATGGATCTGGATGTCTTCGGTCTGGCCGATACGGTCCAGCCGGCCGATACGCTGTTCCAGCAGGTCCGGGTTCAGCGGCAGGTCAAGCAGTACCAGATGGTGGGCAAACTGGAAGTTACGGCCTTCGGAGCCGATTTCAGAACAGATCAGCGCCTGGGCACCATCCACATCATCGGCGAAGAAGGCGGCGGCGCGGTCGCGCTCAATCAGGTCCATGTCTTCATGGAACATGGCCACGTTCATGCCCAGCTTGTAGTTGCAGTGAGCATGCAGATCGGTGGCGGTATGGCGGTTGGCGCAGATCACCAGCACCTTCTCTTTGCGGTGCTGCTTGAAGAACTGCTCCAGCCAGTTCACCCGCGGGTCCAGGGTGCACCAGCGATCGTCGTGGAACAGGGTTTCCGGGTGCAGGTGGCCTTCCCGCTCCTCGTCGCTCTCGTAGTGGTACTCCTCCGGCAGGGGTAACGGAATGCCGTGGACGTGGCGCGCCGGGAAGCCGGCAATATTGTGGCGGGTGTTGCGGAACATCACCCGGCCCGGGCCGGAGCGGTCCAGCAGTTCGGCCAGGATGGCCTCGCGCTGGTCTTCGTTGATGGTCATGTCTGGCAGCAGGCGGGCCGCTTCGGCTTTCAGGTCTGCGGACCAGCTGGCCTCGTCGTGGAGCTTGCCGGCCAGGCTGGCGATTTCCTGGTAATGGGACTGCTCCTCGCGGAAGGCCTCCAGGCTCGGGTAGCGATCCGGGTCCAGCAGGCGCAGGCGGGCATAGTGGCTTTCCAGGCCGAGCTGTTCCGGGGTGGCGGTGAGCAGCAGCAGGCCGCGGGCCTGGCGGGCGATGGTTTCCACCCGCTGGTAGTCGTCGCTGGGGGCATCCGGTGCCCATTCCAGGTGGTGAGCTTCATCCACTACCAGCAGATCCCAGTCCGCCGCCGCCAGCTGGTCGATGTCGCACTCGGCAAGAAAATCGGTGCTGCACAGGATCAGCTGTTCACTGAGGAAAGGGTTGTCCCAAGTCTGCTGCGCGTCTTCTTCGTTATCCTCGTCCTCGCTTTCCGCCGCCGCTTTTTCCTCTTCGATAATCTGCGCCAGCATGTCCTTGATGCTGGTTTGCGGCTGCAGAGCGTTGAGCCGTTCCGCATCGAAAATGGAAAAGTGCAGATTGAAACGACGCACCATTTCCACAAACCACTGGTGCACCAGCGGCGAAGGCACCACCACCAGCACCCGTTTGGCGCGGCCGCTGAGCAATTGCTGATGGAGAATCAGACCGGCTTCGATGGTCTTGCCCAGCCCCACTTCGTCGGCGAGCAGTACACGGGGAGCGAAGCGATTGGCCACCTGGTCGGCAATGTAGAGCTGGTGGCCGATCAGGTCGATGCGCGGGCCACGCAGCCCCTTGATGGTGGACTGCTGTTGCTGGCAATGCGCGTTCAGCGCATCCACACGCAGTTCAAACCAGCGATTGGAGGACAGCTGGTTGGACAATAGGCGATCCAGCGCGGTGGTCAGGCGCAGTTTGTGGCCCAGATGGGTTTCCGGCACCGGCTGTATATCTTCCGGCTGGCCCAGCGGGTGAGCCATGTAGACCTTGAGGCCGTTGAGTTCGTTGACCTCGGTAACCACCAGCTCCAGTTCGTCGGCGGTGCGGATGGTGTCGCCGGTGCTGAAGATGACCCGCGACAGGGGCGCATTGTTGATGGCGTAGGTGCGCTCCTCTTCTACCGCCGGGTAGCCCACGGTGACCAGTCGGTAATCCAATTCCTTGATGATGCCGAGGCCCAGTTCGGTTTCGGATTCGCTCAGCCAGCGCTGGCCGGGGGTAAAATCAGTCATTATCACTGCCGGTTGATTCTCGGGGGGCGAATTATACGGGTTTGCGCCTGCCCCTTCGATGGGCTTATTGAATCTGCTTGCGAAACCAGCGGCGGGTGGCGTCATCGGCGGGGAAATAATGCTCGATACGCAGCTCTTCCATCACCACATCCAGAGCGGTGCCGAAACTGGCCAGGGTGGAGAAACTGCGCAGGCGCTGCCCGGCCAGGTCAATTTCCAGGGCCAGCATGGGCTCGCTGCGGTCACCGGGCGGCTCCTGGTGGAGCAGAGCCTCCACATCTGCCAGTTCACCCAGGCGTCTGAGCAGGCTAGCCAGCCCCGGATCCGGTCTCGCCTGGTGGTCCCGGTGCAGGCGTCGTAACAGAAAGCTCGCCACGTCCTCCCAATTGACCAGAAAGGGCCGGTAGCCCTGGGGGTGAAACACCAGCTCCACCACATTGGCGGTCTGTGGGAAGGGGCCGCGCTCCTGCATCATCAGGCTCATCAGTTGTTGCTGGGCCTGATTGGCCATCAGTACATTCCAGTGGGCATCCAGCACCACGGCAGGGAAGGG
The DNA here is from genome assembly GCF_047495475.1 of Alcanivorax sp. IL2. Classification (NCBI taxonomy): domain Bacteria; kingdom Pseudomonadati; phylum Pseudomonadota; class Gammaproteobacteria; order Oceanospirillales; family Alcanivoracaceae; genus Alcanivorax; species Alcanivorax sp. IL2. Next base: position 1,518,339 of record NZ_CP179932.1, read on the forward strand.
GTTGTGATTGACCAGCATGATCTCCAGCGCCTGGCGCACCGGTGCCATGGCGTCGCTGTCTAGATCGGTGTTGCTGAAGGCCGGAGCATAGCCGGCGGACAGCAGCAGCCGGTTGGTGTCCCGGCAGCTCAGCTCCAGCTCCATGGCCAGCCGCTTGAGCATAGGGGCGCTTGCCTGGCTGCGGCCGGTTTCGATAAAGCTCAGGTGACGGCTGGACACCTCCGCACGCAGGGCCAGATCCAGTTGGCTCAGTCGCCGTGTCTTGCGCAGTTCAGCGAGTATCTGTCCGGTTTGCATGGGCTCTCCTGGAGCGTGGTTGTCTGAGTTCCGGTTAAGCATGAAAGAGGGCGACAGGCTTCACCATTACCTCTGAGGTAATTGTTCCTCTTCCCTGATCAGTGGACTCTGACCTGAATCTATCCTAACCATACCGGCGGCGCACTCTGTCTGGACGTGCTTCCGGCTACCGCTATCTGAATAGGGGAATTACCGATGATCCTGATTACTGCAATCGCCTTTCTCGCCATGGGCCTGCTGGCGCTGATCGCTCCGCAAAGCATCACCCGAATGGTGGACCTGCCCACATTACCCATGGCCGCGCGCAACGAAGCCAGAGCCGTGTATGGAGGGTTTGGTGTCGCCATGGGCGCCCTGCTGTTATTGAGTGGCCATTGGCCGCACTGGCAGCCGGGGGTGGTGTTGACGGTCGGCGTGGCCCTGCTGGGTATGGCGATGGGTCGCCTGGTCGCCTGGGGAATTGATGGTCGACTGGAGCGGTTTCCGGCCCTGTTTCTTGTCGGTGAGGCCGCGCTGGGCACCGGCTTGCTATTGGCGCTTTGAAGGGGAAATTACGCTATCCTCGGTGGATCGTTATCAAGATGTAATGTGGTCATGGGCGATATTCTGCCGTTCAAAAAACCGGAAAAGAAAACCCCGCGCAAAGGCATGTGCCAGCATGGCTTTCATAAGTGGGTGGTGTGCAAGGACAAGCAATTCGATGTGAAGCAGGGAAAGCTGGTGACGGTGTATCGTTGCGAACGCTGCAACAAACAGAAAGTGAAGGCTCATTAGCAGCCTGCAAGGACATTCCATGCTGAAAATGAAAACACAGTGCGAGACCTGCCAGCGTTCCCTGCCGGCCCAGGCAGAAGCTTACATCTGTTCCTACGAATGCACTTACTGTGTGGATTGTTGCACCGTTCATGCCAGCCGTTGCCCCAATTGCCGGGGGGAACTGGTGCGCCGCCCCCGTCGTCAGGAGGCCAGTAATGAAGGCGGTTGAACCGGTCTGGCTTGGTGCGAATGCTGCGATGGTAATGGCCAGGCGCCGAGCCTGACCTTCAATCCTTCCCTCTCCGCCCTTGAGAGGAGAGGGGGGGATGTCTGATCGCTTCAGTCCAGCACCATGATCGCCTGGCCGGCATTGATCTGCTGGCCTTCCTGGCGGGTGATGGCAACCACCTTACCGCTCTGCGGGGCGCTGATCTCGATTTCCATCTTCATGGATTCCAGCACCGCCACCACATCGCCTTCCTGCACAGTATCGCCTTCGGCCACGTTCAGCTTCCAGATGTTGCCGGCCACCGGCGATTCCACCGGGGTGCCTTCCACCGACTCGTCGCTGTTGTCCGCATCCAGATCCTGCTCGGACTGGAAGTTGATCTGGCCGCTGGCCACCCAGCGTTGCAGTTCTTCATCGAAGGCCCGGTTACGGGCATCAGTGAAGGTGGTGATGTCCTGCTGGTTGTCATCCAGAAACTGCTGGTAGTCCTTCTGGCTGAAGGTGGTCTCTTCGATGCGGATCGGGTACTGACCCTTGGGGAAATCCCGGCGAATCTGATTGAGTTCCTCGTGGCTCACCTCATAGAAACGAATCTGATCGAAGAAGCGTAGTAGCCAGGGCTGATCAAACGCTTCGGTCTGCCGGTAACGGTTCCACATCTGCAGGGTGCGGCCGACAAACTGGTAACCGCCGGGGCCTTCCATGCCATACACGCACAGGTAGGCGCCGCCGATGCCCACGGAGTTTTCCGCAGTCCAGGTGCGGGCCGGGTTGTACTTGGTGGTCACCAGCCGGTGGCGGGGATCGTAAGGGGTGGCCACCGGCGCGCCCAGGTACACATCGCCCAGTCCCATCACCACATAGCGGGCACTGAACAGAATGTTCTTAACCTCATCGATACTGTCGAGGCCGTTGATGCGGCGAATGAATTCCAGGTTGGACGGACACCAGGGCGCATCCTTGCGCACCGACTGCATGTATTTCTCGATGGCCTGATGGCAGGCCTCGTCATCCCAGCTTAACGGGATATGGACGATACGCGAGGGCACTTCCAGATCATCCTGCTGTTGCAGGGCATGTTCTGCCTGGGCCAGCTTTTCCAGCAGATCAGTGCGGGGCAGTTGCCGCGGATCGAAATGAATCTGCAGGGAGCGAATGCCCGGGGTCAGTTCGATGACGCCATCGAGTTGCTGTTCCTGCAGCCATAGCATCAGCGCATGGGCACGGAATCGCAGGCGCAGGTCCAGCACCAGCGGGCCGTATTCCACCAGCAGGTAACGGTCGCCGGCGGCTCGATAGACCACCTCCACACCGGCGTCGCTTTCACTCAGGCGGTTAAGAATCGGGGTGGTGATCGCAGCCGGGTTGACCTGTTGTTGCGGTGCGCTCAGGGCGGCCACACAGGCGTCCTGTTCTGCGGCCAGCGCATCCGCATTGGCCAGGCTGATAGCCTCAAAGCGCAGGGTGTCGCCGGCCTTCAACTGACCCAGTTTCCAGCGGTCCGCCAGGATCACCGTGGCCGGGCAGACAAAGCCGCCCAGGGAGGGGCCGTCCGGGCCCAGGATCACCGGCATGTCACCGGTGAAATCCACCGTGCCCACAGCGTAGGCATTGTCATGGATATTGGACGGGTGCATGCCGGCTTCGCCGCCGTCACTGCGGGCCCAGCCGGGTTTGGGGCCGACAAGGCGCACGCCGGTGCGGCTGGAGTTGTAGTGCACCTGCCAGTCGGTGCTGAAGAACATGGCCATGTCGTCGTCGGTAAAGAAGTCCGGCGCACCGTGGGGGCCGTAGATCACGCGCAGGGTCCACTGGTTGTTCAGCGCTGGCTTCAGATTCTCCGGCACCACAAGATCGCTGGCGGCGCCGTTGTCGGGGGAGAAGTGCAGCACATCTCCGGTGCGCAGGGCGCGACCCCCATGGCCACCGAACTGGCCCAGGGTAAAGGTGCTGCGCGAGCCCAGATAAGGGGAGCACTGGATGCCACCGGCAATGGCCAGGTAGGCACGGGCGCCTTCGCCGACCACCTTGCCCAGCTTCAGGGTCTGGCCCGGCTGTATGGCAATGGCGGTATAACCGGGAACCGGGTTGCCATCCAGGGTTGCCTGCATGTCTGCCCCGGTGAGGGCGATGCGGGTGGCCTGATTAAATTTCAGGGTCGGGCCGTTGAGAGTGAACTCCAGCCCCGCCGCCTTTTCCTCGTTGCCCAGCAGGCGATTGCCCAAACGAAAACTCAGGGCATCGAAAGGGCCAGACGGCGGCACGCCCACCGGCCAGTAACCACTGCGCCCGGGGTAATCCTGCACCGTGGTCAGGGTGCCGCCGGCCAGCACGTCCAGAGTGAACGGCTGGTAGGTGAAGTCGTTGAGATAGCGGGTGGTCATCTGGCCGTCGGCAAACACCGGGTCGGCAAGAATACTGCGCAGATAATCACGATTGGTTTCGATGCCTTCGATACGGGTTTCTTCCAGGCTCTTGTCCAGGGCGGCCAGCGCCGCGTCGCGGCTGGCTTCATGAACAATCACCTTGGCCAGCATGGGGTCGAACAGAGGCGAGATGGTGAGCCCGGCTTCGATCCAGTGATCAATACGCAGTGCCAGGCCGTCGGCCTGGGGAAAGGTGACAGCGGTAAGCAGGCCGGCGCTGGGTTGGAAATCCTTGTTGGGATCTTCCGCATACAGCCGCGCCTGGATGGCATGGCCGCACACGGTCAGGTTGGCGGCCAGGGTATCCAGCGATGGCAACTCACCGGCGGCCAGTTTCAGCATCCATTCCACCAGGTCTACGCCGTAAACCTGTTCGGTGACGCCGTGCTCCACCTGCAGGCGGGTATTCACTTCCAGAAAATAAAAGGCGTTGCTGTCCTGGTCGAGAATGAATTCCACGGTGCCGGCATTACGGTAGCTGACTGCTTCCATAAGTGCCTTGGCGGTGGCCTGCAGTTCGCTGCGAACCGCATCGGGTAGGTTGGGGGCGGGGGTTTCTTCCAGCACTTTCTGGTGGCGGCGCTGGGCGGAGCAATCGCGCTCGCCGAGGGTGACCGCATGGCCTTGACCATCACCGAAAACCTGCACCTCGATATGACGGGCACGGGCGATATATTTTTCGATAAAAACGCCATCGTTGGAAAAGTTGTTGGCGCTCAATCGGCGCACGGTATCCCAGGCTTTGTCCAGGCTGTCGGCGTTTTCACAGATTTGCATGCCGATGCCACCACCACCGGCGGTGCTTTTCAGCATCACCGGGTAGCCGATCTGTTCGGCGGCCTGTAGCGCGGTGTTTTTGTCCTTGAGCAGATCGGTGCCGGGCAGTAAGGGCACACCGGTGTTTTCCGCCAAAGCACGGGCAGTGTGTTTCAGGCCGAAGGTGTCCATCTGTTGTGGCGTCGGGCCGATAAAGGCAATGCCACGGGCTTCGCAGCCCTGCACAAAATCCGGGTTTTCACTGAGAAACCCGTAGCCCGGGTGCACCGCCTCGATGCCGTGCTGTTCCATCAGGGCAAACAGGGCATCCTGATTCAGATAGGTGTCGCGGGCGCTGCCTTCACCCAGACAGTAGGCCTCGTCGGCCTGGGTCACATGCAGGGAATCCCGGTCTGCTTCCGCATAGACGGCCACGGCGGTAACGCCGAGTTTTTTCAGGGTGGCAATAACACGGGTGGCAATGGCGCCGCGATTGGCAATCAACACTTTGTTGAACATGGCGATGTCTCTTTGACGGCTGACGGGTCGTCCCGTCATGGCATTCTCTGGCCGCCGGGGTCGTCCCCGGGGAAATGCGGATAAATCAGTGATTCCAGATCAGCACTTCAATGGGTGTGGGGTTGTAGCCGTTGCAGGGATTGTTGAGCTGCGGGCAGTTGGAAATCAGCATTACCACATCCATGCAGGCGGTCAGTTCCACATATTTTCCCGGGGCGGAAATGCCGTCCTCGAAGGTGAGGCCGCCGTCGGCGGTGACCGGCACATTCATGAAGAAGTTGATGTTATGGGTGATGTCCCGTTTGCCCAGATCAAACTCCGGGTGCTGGTTGACGGCCAGCATCCAGCTGTCCCGGCAGGCATGCATGCAGCGCTTTTCCAGGTCGTAGCGCACGGTGTTGCTTTCCGTGGCACAGGCGCCGCCGAGGGTGTCGTGGCGACCACAGGTATCGGCGACGATTTCCAGCAGCGGGTTGATGCGGTTGGACATCAGCACGCTACCGGCGGTGAGGTAGACGTTGCCCTGCTCGCGAATGGTGTCCATGGCGCTGTAGCGTTCCGCCGGGTCGGCAGCGCTGTAGAACAGGGTGTCGGCGGCCTGGTTGCCTTGCAGATCGAGCAGGCGAACGGTCTGGCCTTTTTTTACCGTGTGAATGAAGTAATCCCCGGCGGCGACCACTTCACGGAAGCTGGCCTGTTCCGGTTGTCTTGGGCTTTCTTTGATCATGTTTCTCTCCTCTGGATCGCGCCGCCAGGGACGCTCCTACGGCGGGTTACAAACCGAGGTGGTACAGGCGATTGTTTTCAAAGGCCCGGCCGTTTTCCGGGCGAAAGTGTTTGCAGTAATCGTCGTCGGCCAGCGGGGCGGCTTTGAGCATTTCTACCTGTACCGGTTTCATCGGATAGTCTGCCGCCGGGTTCAGCGGGTGCGGGCAGGTATGCAGGATCACCAGGGTGTCCATCTCGAAGCGCAGGGTGACGCTGGCACCGGCGCGGGCGGCGCTGGCATCGAAGATCAGGTTGCCGTCATCGTCGGTGATGACTTTGGAAAAAAGATTCAGGTTGGCGGCCAGGTCCCGTTCGCCCAGGCCGTACTTGGCCAGTTCGGTAAGGAAGCTGTGTTCGCCACTCAGGGTCCACTGGTTGTGACAATCCTGGTAGGAGCGCGCCTGATATTTTTCCTTCAGACTTTTTTCGCTGAGCGTGCCGCAGACGGTGTCGTGCCAGCCGAAATCATCGTCCACCATGGAGGCAAACACCCGGCCCATGTCCGAGTAGAGGCAGTTGCCCCGGGTCAGCTTGAAGGTGTGCTGGCCTTTCAAGGTGTCCGGGGCGTTGTAGCGTTCCAGCAGGTCTTCCGGGTTGTACATCAGCAGGGACAGGTTGGCGCCACCTTCCACGTCGGTAAATCGCAGTTGCATGCCACGGCGTACCCGCATCGACCAGTGGGCGCTGCCGGGCAGGATGGTGGTGTAAAGACTGTCGCTCATCAGGCGCTCCTTAGAGGATGTCGTGGAGAACGCGGCTGGTATTGCCCACGCTTCGATTTATGTTTGTCAGGGTGCCGCTTTCGCAATCACCCACCGGCAGGTCGTAGGTCACCCGGGCGCCATAGGCACCGGGGGCCTGCGGGTCCAGGCGGGGCTTGTCGAACACCCACAGCCGGGTACCCAAGTAAAAGCCTTCGTTGATGTCATGGGTGATCATGAACACGGTGAGTCGCTGTTCTTTCCACAGCGACAGCACCAGCTTGTGCATGTCGGCACGAATGCCCGGGTCCAGGGCGCCGAAGGGTTCGTCCAGCAGCAGGATGCGGGGTTTCTTGATCAGCGCCTGAGCCAGGGCCAGGCGTTGTTGCATGCCGCCGGAGAGTTCATGGGGGTATTTGTCCACGGCGTGGCTGAGGCCCACGCTTTCCAGCATGGCCAGGGCGTCTTTTTGTAGTTGCTTGCGACGCTTGCCAAAACTGAAACCCAGCCAGGGGCTGTGCTGCAGTTCGCCGCCGAGCATGACGTTTTCCAGGGCGGTCAGATGGTTGAGTACCGAGTAGCGCTGGAACACGATGCCACGACTGTCGTCTGGTTCGCCGGGCAGGGGCTGGCCATCCAGCAGCAGTTCACCACGGCTGGCCTGTTCGGTGCCCAGCAGCAGTTTCAGGAAGGAGGTTTTGCCACAGCCGGAGGCGCCGACGATGGTGACGAACTCACCTTCCTGGACGGTGGCGTTGAGGCGTTCCAGCACTACCTGGTCGCCGTATTCCTTCCACAGGTTTTTCATTTCGATGATAGCCATTACCACGGATCTCCCTTAATGAGCCTGTTGATGGAACCAGGGGTAGCGCCATTGCGAGTAACGACGCAGAAGAAAGTCGATGGCAAAGGCCAGCAGGGTGATCCACACCACATAGGGCAGAATCACATCCATGGCCAGATAGCGCCGTACCAGGAAGATGCGATAGCCCAGCCCTTCGGTGGCGGCGATGGCCTCGGCGGCGATCAGGAACAGCCAGGCCGGGCCCAGGGACAACCGCACGGCGCCGATCAATCGCGGCATCAGTTGCGGCCATACCAGGCGGGTAATGATCTGCCAGGTATTGGCGCCCAGGGTTTGTAGCTTGATGATCTGCTCTTCCGGAATTTCCAACGCCCGTTGCTGCAGATCACGAATCAGAAAGGGGGTAATGCCGATGATGATCAGCATTACCTTGGCCAGTTCACCCAGGCCGAAAATAATGAACAGCACCGGCAGGATCGCCATGGGCGGTACCAGTGACAGGCCGGTCACCAGCGGTGACAGGGTCGAGCGGATATAGGGAATGGTGCCGTTGCCGATCCCCACCACCAGGGCAACCAGCGCACTGATGGCCACGCCGATGCCAAGCCGTTGCAGGCTGGCCAGGGTGTCGTTCAGCAACAGATAGTCGCCGCTGCGCTTGCTGGGTTCGAATGCCATACGCTGGATGGCGTCCACAAAACTGCCCAGCGCCGGCAGCAATTTGTCGTTGGGGTTTTCCGTCAGGCGTGCATCGGAGGCCACCATATAGACAATCAGCAGCAGCACGAAGGGCAGCAGGCCCAGTGCCCAGGCACCGACACGTCCCGGTTGACGGTTGATCAGTTTTTTCATGGCAATTCCCGGTGATTGAATTCGCAACAGGCCGGACCCCGCACGCTGGCGTGGTGCGTGCCAGCGTGCGACGTGTTTGCGGTGTTACAGCTTTCCTTCTGCTGCCATGGCCATGTAATCCGGGATAAAGCGCAGCGTTACATTGCTGTCGCTGCCATAGATGCCCGCCGGGGTTTCGATACCCACAAAGCCGGCATCCGGAGCGCCTTCACCCAACAAACCGTGCTGGAAGGAAAATTCCGCCACCTTCTGCATGGTGTCTTTCAGTGCCGGGCTGTTGACGAAGGCCACGGCCTCGGCGGGCTGGTAGAACATGCGGGTGGAATCCAGCTGGGCTTCATAGCCGGCCAGGTCGGTACCGGAGGCATTGGCCATGAAGGTACGGGCGGCCTTGCCGGCCTCATCATCGGCGGACATGGTGGCCATGATCTCGTACCAGGCACCGGTGAGCGCCTTGCCGAAATCCGGGTTGGCTTCCAGAGTGTCGGTGTTGACCACCATCAGGTCGATGATTTCACCGGGGATCTGCGCGGAGTCGAACACCTTGTGGCTGTCCGGCATGGCGGTGATTTCGCTGAGCAGCGGGTTCCAGGTAGCCACGGCGGTGACGCCTTTGGTGGTGAAGGCGGACACCAGATCTGCGTCCGAGGTATTCACCACGGTCAGGTCGCGCTCAGTCAGCCCCACGGTTTCCAGGGCACGGGCCAGCAGGTAGTGGGAAACGGACAGTTCTACCAGGTTGACCTGCTGGCCCTTGATGTCGGCCAGCTTGTCAGTGCCCTTGAGCACCACGCCGTCGTTACCGTTGGAGAAGTCGCCCACGATCAGGGCGGTGGAATCCACGCCGCCGGCAGCGGGAATGGTCAACGCATCCATATTGGTCATGGCGCAGCCGTCATAGGCACCGGCGGTGTACTGGTTGATGGATTCCACGTAGTCGTTGATCTGTACCACATCAATCTCGATGTCGTACTTGTCGGCCCACTTGTCGACGATCTTCTGTTGGGCGCCGTAATCCCACGGCATCCAGCCCACATAGATGGACCAGCAGACGCTGAAGGAATCTTTGGCCAGTGCGGTGACCGGCATCAGGGATGTGGACAGGGCAAGTGCTGCAACGGCAGCGGTCTTACGTACGGAAAGGGTCATCTCGGACCTCCTTGGCTACGGACGATGAGGAATCCAATGACAACGCGGTCATCGTGTCCTCCCGGGCTTTTGTCCCGCCGTGTAACCTTCAGCCGCATGTGCTGCGAAACGACTGCAAGAAGGTCGACTGCTCTCGGACCAGGCATCGGCTGCGCGCGGTTTGTTGGCGCAGGCGACCGGAACCCTAGCGGTCTATTGGTGCAACTTGTGTTGAGTTGGGAGCCTCTGAATGACCCCTTAAAGACTGAGCATGCAAGGAGTCACTTAGAGGCTCCCTAATGGCAACGTGGCCATTCGATTCCTCTTCTTTTGGTAAAGCAAAGGGGATGCCAAGTGGTGAGGCTGAGGAAAATCAGGGGGTTGGCGCAGAGGGAAAACGAATCGGGCAGAAAGGTGGGCAGTGACGGGGCACTGCCAACGGCAATGCCCCTAACTGGTGCGGTTATTCCGCGTGGGATTTATGTTCGATGAAATCCACCAGCGCTTTCCAGCTTACCTGGTCCGCATGGGCATCGTAGCCCACCGGCATGTCGAAGCGTTCCGCTACCGCATCCGCCTTCGGGTTGGTGAAGCTGTGCTTGACGCCGGGGAAGCTGAGCAGCTGGAAGTCGGCGCCGGCCTCGGTCATTTCCTTGACGAAACCGGTGACCTGTTCGGCAGGAATCATCGGGTCGGCCTGGCCGGTGGCGGCCAGAATGCGCGCCTTGATGTCACCCGGCTGGGCGGGAGTGTCTGTGCCCAGGGTGCCATGGAAGCTGGCCACGCCGGCCAGGTCGGTACCCATGCGGGCCTGGTTCAGTACCACGCCACCGCCGAAGCAGTAGCCGATGGCGAACAGACGGCCTGCTTCTACCTGCTGCTGTTTCAGCATCATCTTGCGGGCGGCTTCGAAGCGGGCGTTCATCTTTTCCGGCTCGGCCATGGCGGATTTCATGAAGGCTTCCGCATCCTTCGGGTGAGTGGCTACCTTGCCGGTGCCGTACATGTCCACCGCCAGGGCGGTGTAACCGGCCCGGGCCAGCATGCGTGCGCGATCGCGGGCGTAATCGTTCAGGCCCCACCATTCGTGGATCACGATCACCCCGGGCCCGGGTTTTTTCTGTTTGTCATTCAGGTACATGACGCCGGTGCCCAGATCGTCGGGCAGGGTGACCTGGGTTTCAATGATGTCGCTGAACGCGGTCTGACTCATCATAAACAGGGATACCAGCAGCAATAGCCGTTTCATTGCAGATCCTTCTCAAGGTGTTATCAGTCGTGCCACACCCAGCGTAGCGGTTCACCGAAATCATCATAAATCAGCTTGCGGGTGGGGCGGTGGGTGAGTCGTTGACGGCGGGGTTTGTGCTTGCGCGCGTCGATGGTGGCGGCCACCTGGCTCAGATCGGTGCGCTGGGGCTGGCGGGGGCCGTTGAACAGCACAGTCTGGTGCCCTTTCCCGTGTACAGGGTCGGTACCACTGACGCCACGGGGGATCTCCTTGATCTCTCCGCCCTTGGACAGATAGCGCTCCATATCGCGCTCAAGCTGATGGCGTTGCTGTTCTTTACTGCTGCGAACCTTCACAGGACTCACCGCCGGGTAATAATGGGTGACCGTTCACAATATCAGCCTCCGCCGGAGGCATCTACCTCCTGGCTGAGGTCACCGGTTCAATGCATCGCGGATGGCCGCTTCCAGCTCACCACCGCGCGGCTCCGCCGCTGCCGGGAAATGGCGAATGAGGGAGCCGTCTGCGGCTACCAGGTACTTGTTGAAATTCCAGCCCGGCGCCTGGGTGGCGGTGCCAAGGGCCTGGAATACCGGGTTGGCAGTGTCGCCCTTTACCGAACTGGTGGCGGCCATGGGGAAGGTCACACCGTAGTTCACATAGCAGACTTCCGCGGTATCGGACTCGCTGTTCAGCTCCTGGCGGAAATCATCCGAGGGGAAGCCCACCACAATCAGCCCCTGTTCCCGATAGCTCTGGTACAGTGCCTCCAGATCCTTGAACTGCGGGGTGTAGCCACACTGACTGGCGGTGTTCACCACCAGCGTCAGCTTGTTGCGGGTCAGGGCACACAGATCCAGCGTCTGCTGGGAATGCAGCTTTCTGACGGTGGTATCCAGAGCGTCGGCACAGCCGTCCGCCGCGTGAGCCACGGGGGTCAGTAACAACGCAAACAGCAGGCCCAGATAGCGCGCCATGATGATCTCTCCATGAAATTGTCTGCACAGGATTCACGAAAGCTGATCAAGATGGCGCGAAGGGGGTCACATTATCGAGGAACGAGGGCGTCGCCATCGAATTGCACCTGGCTCAGGCCGTGGCGCATGAAGGTGCGGATATTGGCGTGATCGGTGCCGTCCGGGTTGCCCTGAACGTCATGCCGATAGAAATGCCCGAAGCAGGCCAGGGTCTGGGCGTCTGACAGCTTGTTGAGTTTGGCGAAGGCAAAAATCTTGCAGGATCCCTCGTTGCTGCCGGCCTCATTCACCACCTGGTCATCGCCACTGCCGTTGGTAAAGCGGGTAGGGGTGTAGGTGTAGTGCTCGGCAATCACCTCTTGCACCTGCTCGAAGGCGACGGCATCGGGTACCAGGTTCAAGGCAAACATCAGGGTTTGAAGGGAATTGCTCATGGGGCGTCCTGTTCCGGTCAGTGAAAGGCGGAAGGGTAGCCGCATCATCGGAACAGGGGAAGGGGGCGGAACCGAAGCGGCTATCTGTGGAGCTGCATTCGCTGGTGGTCCCGCCCTCTACTGAGAGGCGGTTACTTAAGCGCCGGGTCTTTCGGCAGCACCATGCCGGTGCCCTGCAGCGGGTCACAGTTCTTTAGCACGACCTTGCCTTCGAGCATGTTGCCCCGGGAATATTCCTGGAAGATGCACTCGTTGGTTTGCGGATCGTAATTCTGGATCCACAGGTTGTCGCCCTTCCAGGTGGCACCGATGTGGTACTGCTCTTCAGGCACCTTGATGTTCATGGTGCCGCCAAAGCGTTTCACAAAAATCTGTTCCAGCCAGAAGTAGTAGGCCAGGGTCGCCACCAACCAGATCACGGCGGCAATAATCAGCGCCGGCTTCCATTTGCCCAGCCGCACGCCGATGCCAAACAGGGCACCGATGACGAGTACTGCAACGAGAAACCAGTAAAGGTAGGTAATCATTTTTTCATCCTTGTTGTCTTGAACGTCTCTGGCATCATAGCAGCCAGTAAAAAGTGGGATGTAAAAACCATGCAAGAGTGGTGGGTGTATATGCTGCGCTGTGCGGACCAGACACTGTATACCGGTATCAGTACCGAACCGGCCCGGCGTTTTCACGAGCATAATTACAGCCCCAAGGGCGCACGGTACACCCGTGCCCGCCGGCCGGTACAGCCGGTGTTGCTGGTGCCCGCCGGCGATCGGGCCTCGGCCTCACGGCTGGAAGCCCGTCTCAAGCGGTTGACCCGTGGCGAAAAACAGCAGTTACTGGCGAGCCTGCGCGACGACAAGCGCAAGGAACCGCTGTCATTCTGGATTGAAGGAGCAGAGAACCATGACACTTTGGCGTAGCCTTTTTCTGGTCATGCTGGCCGGCTGGCTCAGCGGCTGTGGCATCAACAACATCCCCACCTACGATGAACAGGTAAAAGCCGCCTGGTCGCAGGTGGAAAACCAGTATCAGCGCCGGGCAGACCTGATCCCCAACCTGGTCAACACCGTGAAGGGCTATGCCAGTCACGAGAGGGAAGTGCTGGTGGACGTGACCGAGGCCCGTGCCAAGGTGGGCTCCATCCAGGTGGACGGCAGCATGCTCGAGAATCCGGAAAAACTGAAACAGTTCGAGCAGGCCCAGCGCCAGCTCGGCTCGGCTCTGCAACGGTTGATGGTGGTGGCGGAACGCTACCCGGACCTGAAAGCCAACCAGAATTTCCTGGCGCTGCAATCGCAGCTGGAAGGCACGGAAAACCGCATTAGCGTGGCGCGCCGTGATTACATCGCCGCCGTGCAGCAGTACAACACCGAAATCCGGACTTTCCCCGGGCGGCTGTGGCACAGCTTCCTGTACAGCGACATGGAAATGCGCGACACCTATGAAGCCACCGCGGAAGATGCGGATCAGGCGCCGGCGGTGAACTTTAACTAGGGCCTGCTCCCGCTATTTTTGTGGCCCCTGTTGCGGCCCAAAACGTGCCAATCTAGACGTGAGGAGAGATGTTTGGTTTTTCCAAATGAACGACGAACAACGCCGAGTGGCGCGTTTTGGGCCACAACCCGAAGGGCTGGGCCCTTTTCCGCCCAGCGAGCTGCTATCGCTGCTTATGTAGGCTGGCTACACGGCACAACGATAGCAACTCGCTGGACAAAAAATGACACCAGCAGGGGCTACAAAAATAGCGGGAGCAGGCCCTAATGCGCTTATTTACCCTGCTTATACTGCTTCTGTCGTCGCCCCTGTGGGCGGCGCCGGAATTTCCCGAACTCACCGGCCGGGTGGTGGACAACGCCAACCTGATGACCGCTGCCCAGCGCCAGAGCCTCACCCAGGCACTGGCCTCGGCGGAACAAAACACCTCCAACCAGGTGGTCGTGGTGACCCTGGCTGATCTGCAAGGTTATGAGATCGCCGATTATGGTTACCAGCTGGGCCGCCACTGGGGCATCGGCAGCAAGGAATCCGATAACGGTGTCCTGCTGATCGTGGCCCCCAAGGATCGCAAGGTGCGCATCGAAGTGGGTTACGGCCTGGAAGGGGTGCTCACCGATGCGCTTTCCAGCGTCATCATCCAGCAGGAAATCCTGCCCGCCTTCCGCCAGGGTCAGTTCTATGGCGGCATCCAGGCCGGTGTCACCGCCATTCAGTCGGCCATCAAGGGCGAATATCAAGGCGAACGTCAGCCCCGCAACAAACCCAGTGGACTCAAGGCCCTGCTGATCCTGATCGGCATGGTCGTGGTTACCTTCCTGCTGTCCTTTGGTGGCGGCGGAGGCCGGGGTGGCCGTCGTGGCGGTATGTTCCTGCCGGTGCCCATGGGCGGCTTCGGCGGCGGTGGTGGTTTTGGTGGCGGCGGCTTCGGCGGCGGCGGTGGTGGATTCGGAGGCGGTGGCGCCTCGGGAGGTTGGTAATGTTGCTGGATAAAAACGCACAGGAAACCCTGTCCCAGACCATCGGTGAACAGGAAAAACGCACCGACGCAGAGCTGGTAACGGTACTGGCTCGCCAGGCAGACGATTACCGCTACGTGACCCTGCTGTGGGCGGCCTTGCTGTCGCTGCTGGTGCCGGTGGCACTGCTGTTTCTGCCGGTCTGGCTGACTCCCTTTGAAGGCCTGCTCCTGCAATGGGGCGTACTGCTGGTGCTGGCGGTACTGTTCCGGCTCAAGCCGGTGCAGTTCCGGGTGGTGCCGCGTCGGCTGCAACGCATGCGCGCCGCCGGCCTGGCCCGGCAGGCGTTCCTGGAGCAGGGCCTGCACCGCACCCGTGGCGGCACGGGTCTGCTGATCTTCGTCAGCGAAGCGGAACACTACGTGGAAATCCTGGCGGACCAGGGCATCGCCCGTCATGTGGACGACAGCGAGTGGCAGACCATCGTGGATGCCTTCATCGCCCGGGTGAAAGCCGGCCGGGTGGCCGAGGGCTTCCAGGAATGCGTGGCCGCCTGCGGCGACAAACTGGCCACCCATGTGCCTGCCACGGAACAAAAAAATGAGCTGCCAAACCACCTGATCATGCTCTGACCGACGAATGGTTAACCCCTTAATTTTCCTGATAAAAAGCCTGCCCTGTGCAGGCTTTTTTACTGTTAAATCAGGCATTTGACCGAATTCGCATTTTCTTGAATATGAGCAAACTGGGTTATTGCACCTGGCAAAGGCTTCCGGTAACAAGAGAGAGCAAAGGTAAAACGCACGAATAAAAATACCGGCTCACCCCGAACAAGGACTGAGCGGTCGTCACCTCAAAGCAGGGTCGCCATGGGCCTTGATGTAGCTGCTTTGACACAGCGAGGAGAGAGACGATGAGACTGTTTCGCGAAAAGAGCGCTGCTGCCATCCCCCCGGTGTTGATCACCGAGTCCAACGACGTGGAGCGCCTCAAAGCCATTGCCCGCAACACCGCCGCCTTCGATCTGGGCGTCCAGGACGTGGAGTGGGAAAACGATCTCCCCGATGATCACGGCTGCATGCGGCTGAAACTCAGCGGCGATTACTACTTCGTGATCCGCCCCTGAAAGTATTGTTGATCTTGCGACATACCCTGACGTCTGCAACCGGAGAGCAGTAAACCTTTACAGGCGAACACTCAGGCGCCCGCAGCAGTATTTGTCCCTCTGGCATCCTTCCTGCCTCGTGATAAAGTCGTACCTGAATCAATAATGATCGCAGGGAGCGACACATGAAAACCCTTTTGCTTGCTACCACCGCCATCCTCGGCGCTATCACTCTTTCCACCCCAGTCTTTGCCTCTCACAGTGTCTATGGCGTCCTCAAAGGCGGCTGGACCAACCTGGATGACCGGGATATCCCCTCCGGGGCCGATACCACGGATACCACCTTCTCGCTGCTGGGTGGCGTCAGCTTTCCCCTGGCACGCGATACCTTCTCCGTCGGCGTTGAAGGCGGCGCTGTGTGGCTGGGTGACTACGGCGACGGCAATGAAGTCGATATCTCCGGCATCGAAGCCGCCGCCATCGGCAAGGCCCGCATCGCCACCGGCACCGACCTGTTCCTGCGCGCCGGCGCCCTGCGCTGGGATGCAGAATTCGACCACGGCAGCGACGAAGACGGCACCGACGGCTTCTGGGGCGCGGGCTTCACTTACGGCCTCGATAACCTGAAATTCCGCGGCAGTGTGGACCGCTATTCACTGGATGAGGTGGATGTGGAGGCGTATACGCTGGGGCTGGAGTATCGGTTTAACTGATTGGTCGCTGATATTCGGTTCTGTGGGGTGCCGGGCAAGGTCTGACCCCAGATTCTCGCACTGACCCTTAATGCTGGGGTTCAACCAAAAGGAAACTGAATTGATAGAGACAACTGGCTACGGTTCAAAAAAACAGTTATGCCTTACTGCTAATTGGGCTTCTTAAAATGCACAGTAAAATTCAGTCTGACCTAATTACAGTGAATCAAACTGAAACTGCAGGCTATCGCTCCCCTGCAAGATTTGCATATCAGAGAAACTGGGCTTTAGCAGAACTGATCGAATATCATTTGCAAGGAAAGGATTATGTCTTTGCCTTTGAGTTTCACGATGACATATTAATACTTGATTCAGAAGATAATCCATCTAGCCTGCAATTTGTCCAAGTGAAAACAAAGACAACTGGTCAGAAGTGGTCTGTGAATCAACTTACTAAGTCTGAAAAAGGCAAAAACGGCAATCCAGATAAGCTATCAATAATCGGTAAACTTTACGAAAATAAGAAAAACTTCTCGGAGCACAGCAGCCAACTACGCTTTGTAACCAATGCTTATTTTTCATTCACTGACCCAGCGCCTATTACAATTGCTAATGAGTTAGAAAAGAAAGAGCAAGATAAGATAACAAGTGCAGTCCAGGCGCAGCTGGGGAATGGCACTGTGGATTTAAGCGCCCTCCGGCTAGAGCAAAGCACCCTGAGTGTGGATGACCATGAAAAACACATCCGGGGTATTCTGCATAACTTTTTTGAAAGCTTATTTGGTATCGAACATAATATCCCCGTATCACCTTGGTATCAGTCCATATCTGACCAGATTAAAATAAAAAATAATTATCCGTCAGATCAAATAACATCATTTGACGATTTGATTCGTAATAAATGCATAACTAAATCTGAAATAGAGGATTTTGTTTATCGAGTAAACCGATCTAGTAGTGGTGCCGACAATTGGGACATTATTAAATGTCAGCTGCAAAATGAAGGGGTCGCCCCTCAGGAGCTAATAAAACTTCAGCGTAGCTGGAAAAAATACACTACTGATAGATTGGATTATGACAATAATGCCCTGAAGAGCCTTGAAAGCGACATTTCTGATGCAGTGAGAAAAACCTCGCTAGGTGATAGTCCACCCTTTAAAGATGTGATTTTGATAATTAGAAAAGAAATATCTGGAAAGCTGTCAAAAGTGGGAAGTATTTTTGATGGCCACTACATAAACTCCATCATTCTGTGGCAATACTGTGAACAGTTATAATTTTAAAAAACTTGTAAGGTATTTGCGAAAAAATGGAACGAAAACAGCTATTAATAAAGAAACTAACAATTCTGTCGATACCGGAGAAATCCGCAAAAACAGTGACGTTCCACCCGCAAAGAAACCTAATAACAGGCGAGAATGACGTAGGTAAATCCTCCATTATTAAGTCAATCTATCACTCCCTTGGGGCTGATGTTCATTTTGATGGTGTATGGGAAAAAGCTGACGCTATTAGCTTGCTTACATTTTCATACAGCAATAAAAACTACATGATGCTTCGCTCCAGAGATCATTTTGGCCTCTTTGATGAAAATGGCCATCTCATTCAATCTTTCAACAGTATTGTTAAAGGTCTTTCTCCTCACTTTGCTAAGCTTTTTAATAACAAACTAAAGCTCAAACAATCCCAAACAAATCAAAGAATACCTGTTTCGCCGGCTATTCAGTTTCTGCCTTTTTATATAGATCAAGATAAAAGCTGGACAAAACCATGGGACTCATTTGAAGGTCTCGGTGTGTTCAGCGGATTCAAAAGAGATTTGATTAATTTCGTTACTGGTATAAGACCGAATGAGTATTTTCTTTTGTCCGAGAAAATAGATCAGCTTTCAGCCAAGTTAACAATCCTTAAAAATGAATCAGGGGTTCTTAAGTCCGCCAGGAGCGCTGTAGAAAAACATATTCCTAAATCTTTTTTCGATATTGATATTAAAGCTTTTAAGAAAGATATAGATCAACTTCTTGTGAAATTGGAGGTTCTGAAAAACAAGGAAAATGAGTACAGGAAGAATCTTGTCAAGCAAAAGAATAAAGAAGTATTTGTCGACAATGAGATTGCTCTAGTTAGTAAATCTATTCGGGCTATCAATAAAGACTATGAGCATTCACTAAATGAGCTTGATGGTGAAATTACTTGCCCCACCTGTAATGCGACCTATGAAAATTCTATGGTTTCACGATTCGCTCTGTTGGAAGACGTCGACACGTGCCGCAGCCTTCTTTCTGACTACTTAGAAGACAAAAAGAAAATTTCTAAGGAGGTCGCTAAGCTGGAAAATCAACTTAACCTGCAAGTTGCTAAAGTCCGTGAAATCACTTCCCTGCTAAATGAGAAGAAAGGCAAGGTTCGTCTGAAAGACCTTATTCAAAATGAAAGCTCCAAACAGGTTAAAGAAATTTTCAACCGTAGTCAGAGCAACTATAGAGCTCAGATTTTTGAAATTGAAGAGGAAAAATCAGTCTTTGAGTCTGACCGGTCAAAATTGAACAACAAGGAGCGTAAAGACTTAATTGTTAGCAGGTTTAATGCCCTTATTGACCAGTTTTTAATAAAGCTAAATGTCCACACCCTTAATTCCGGAGGGTTTAGTGATATTCCATTATCAGTTAAATCTCAAGGTAGCGATACACCGCGAGCCTTGCTGGCTTATTACTATGCTATTCTCTTTACGTCTAAAGAGTTCACCTCCCTGCCGATTTTTCCTCTGGTTATTGATTCGCCAAATCAGCAAGATCAGGATGCCGTAAATAGAAATAAAATAATCAATTTTATTTTTAGGAATACGCCGAGTGAATATCAGCTAATTTTAGGTACTGTGGATTTGCATGGCTTTGATTACGATGGCCACACTATATCGCCAATGACCAAGCTTGGGTTATTAGATAGGGATGAGTTTAAGGAAAGTTACAATAAGATATCTCCTCTCTTGGATAGTCTCCAAGCTAGCTTAGTATCTGACTCGTAATTATTATTAAGCAGTGCTTGTGTTTGATCCGCCTATGAAGCGGTCAGCGACCTCAAATAAAGTACATCACGACTTGGCCGAGATGGGGGGAGGCGAAAAAGCTGAGATGGACAGAGCTGCTACCGGCCAAAGCGCTATATGAAGGGGAGAATACCAAAATCGGGAAGAGTAGGGCGGCACCCATCGCGGATAACGTATTGAGCCAGATAAAGGCTGTAGTCAATCCTGCTCCTGGGCGACTCTTTAACCCCTGTCGCGATGCTTTTCGATCGGCTTATAAACGAGCAGGCTTCCAGATCCCCCAGCAAATGTCCCACATTCTCCGCCATGGTTTCGCAAGTCATTACATGATGAATGGTGGTGATATTCTTTTCCTGCAACGAACCCTAGGTCATGGCAATAGCACAATAACAATTAGGTATTTTCATCTTAGTCCTGATTATGTGCTTTATGTTGTTGCGCTATGTTCTTCTAATTCATTGGTTTGATTTTTGAATGAAATATTTAATTGGCATTAAAAGAGTTTTTATCGCTGTGACAAGTCTTGTTGCTTTGTTTTTTTTGTTGTGGGTATTTGGTTCCTCCTTAGGATGGAAGGAGCAGGCAATGCATGATTTTTTTGTTAGTGTGTTTTCGGTTTTTGTTGGTGCTTTTACCGCATTTCGTTTTAATTTCTATCTCGACTCATATAGAAATAGGGAGCGGGAAATTAAAAGCATAAGAAAGGTTTTGTTTAAGATCGGAGTTATGAGGAATACTGTTAATCTTGTGAGAAAAAGTATTCAGGGTTATATGAATAGTGACGTTGCAATGGCTTTTATGATGCCGCCTATAAATATTTACCATTCCCCTGCGATGGATATTGACCCAGGCGAGTTGGATTTTTTAATCGAGTCCAAGGACCCTGATGTTTTGCTGAGCTTGTCTACTAATCAGTACAACTTCGCTCAGATGCTCAAAACAATAGAATTGAGGTCTGCACATTATTCTGAAGTTATGCGTCCGGCAGCCTTGAAATCTGGTCTTCACGAAAAGCAGGCAACTAAGGCGGATATACTGGATGGTTTAGGGGATCTTATCTACAACGAAAGCATCAATTATGCTCAGACGTTGAAGGCTTTTGTCCTTGAATGCGAGGAAAAGCTTTTATTATCCCAAGAGCGTTTAATCGATATCGCAAAATTAAAGTATCGCGAAGGACATTTCCCAAATTACATGCCTCTAGAGCTAAGAGACGAGATTTTGAAGAGTCGCAAGCGGTCTTGGTGGGGCAACCTGTGGGCGAAATGTAGGTAACCACAAACAAAAAGGGGTTAGAGGTCGCTCTCTAACCCTTTTCTCTTTATCTGATAGCAAGGACCGTAGTGCTCGGGGTCAGGTCTTGATTCGTGCGTTTTCAGCAAACAACAAGATTTTCACAACTTGGCGGGTCTCTATGACAGTTACACTTGCAGCAATTCTATCGCTTATTACGGGACTGATAGGTGCCGTGTTTGGCCATGTTCTATCCGAAAAAAAGAGCCGGAATGATGAGCTGGCAAAAATGCGCCTGGATGCTTACACGGACTTTCTGAAAGCCACTTCGCTCTTGGTGTCAGCTAGGCGTTCAGGAATAACTCAAGATGAGATCGCCGAGTTAGCGGCTCTTAACGACGCAAAGGCGCGTATCTGTGTGTGCGCTGGTGCAGCAGTGGTAGAGGCGTTAGAGAGCTTCTGGTTGCAAGGCGGGACTCTTGAAAAAGAGCAGGAGATTATCGCGTACACCAATTTGTGCAGAGCAATGCGTGAAAGCTTGGGAAGAGACTGTCTCACGTACCAGATCCGGTTGTCCGATATTCTTTTCAGGCTCGAGCCATCCACGTATTCATTCCGAAACGATGATGCGTAGTGTTGGGGCTCGCTGCTGTTGGTTTGATGACTGTTAACTTTGTATCTACTCAAATATGAGTAAAACCCACTAATTTAGCCCCTTTTTACTCATATTTGAGTAATTTCCGGGTTCTAGGGTTCGTTAAGAACGCGAGCGTAATCGTGCCGTAATGGGCCAGAAGACTTTGGTCTTCTCGCTGACGTGGGTAGGACTTGAAGAGCACAAACAAAAAAGGGGCCTGACGTTTCCGTCAGGCCCCTTTTTCTTTATCTGGTAGCAAGGGGCGGACTTGAACCGCCGACCCCAGCATTATGAGTGCTGTGCTCTAACCAGCTGAGCTACCTTGCCATTTGAGGTCGCGAATTTTCCGCGAGGGAGGGGTGGGTGTCAAGCGCTGGGTGCCTTTGTGGGCAATGTTTGACCAGTTGTTGGCAGAGAAAGGGGATATCTGCCATAGTTGCGCATCAAATGAAAATGATTCTTAATTGTTATCCGTTAATACTTGACCAAATTGCTCAGGATTACTACGCTTCACGTCAAATACACGCAATAAGGGTGTGGATATGCGGTTGACTACAAAAGGTCGCTACGCGGTGACGGCGATGCTGGATCTGGCATTGCATGCGGCTTCGGGCCCGGTGTCGCTGGCGGATATTTCCGATCGTCAGGGTATATCCATCTCTTATCTGGAGCAGTTGTTCGCCAAGTTGCGCCGTAATGGCCTGGTGAACAGCGTGCGCGGGCCGGGCGGGGGCTACCAGCTCAGCCGGGCCAGTGAGGATATTGATGTGGCGGCGGTGATCGCGGCGGTGGACGAGTCTGTGGATGCCACCCGTTGCGGCGGCCACGGGGATTGCCAGGAAGGCGATACCTGCCTGACCCATCACCTGTGGTGTGATCTGTCAGATCAGATACAGGCCTTTCTGGGCGGTATCTCCCTGGGGGAGCTGGTGGCTCGCCAGGAAGTGAAGCAGGTGGCCCAGCGTCAGGATCGTCAGCATCAGCGCCTGCCCGTCAGTAGCGTATAAGCTGCTTCTGAATCCTCATCGTCAGCGTTTGCCGGCACAGCACACCCGTTGCCCGGCAGCCACGATGACGGTGTGGATTCAGGTATAATCTCCTCTCTGTTGTTCGCCAACCTCAATCGCCACAAGCCAAGTCGCCATGAGCCAAGCCGTCTATCTCGACTACGCGGCAACTACCCCGGTAGACCCGGCGGTGGTTGATGTGATGGTCCGTCATCTCGGTCCCGAAGGGACATTCGCCAATCCGGCCTCGCGCAGCCACCTTTATGGCTGGTTGGCAGAGGAAGCGGTGGAATCCGCCCGCCGCCAGGTGGCGGATCTGTTGCAGGCTGACCCACGGGAGATCGTCTGGACCAGCGGTGCCACTGAGGCCAACAACCTGGCCATCAAGGGCGTGATCGACGCCCGTGGTGGTGGCCATGTGATTACCAGTGCCACCGAGCACAAGGCGGTACTGGATGCCTGTGGCTGGCTGGAAAAGCAGGGCCACCCGGTGACCTACCTGAAACCCGCTGCGGATGGCCGTATCGATCCGCAGCGCGTGGCCGAGGCGCTCCGTGAGGACACCGTGCTGGTGAGTGTGATGCACGCCAACAACGAGACCGGGGTGATCAACGATATCGCCGCTATCGGCGCCCTATGCCGCGACAATGGCGTGTTGTTCCATACCGATGCGGCCCAGAGTGTGGGCAAGCTGGATCTGAATGTGCAGACCCTGCAGGTGGATCTGTTGTCCGTGTGCGCGCACAAGATTTATGGCCCGAAGGGCATTGGCGCGTTATATGTGCGCCGCTCGCCGGATGTGAAGGTGGCGGCCCAGATTCATGGTGGCGGCCACGAGCGGGGCATGCGCTCCGGTACCCTGGCGACCCACCAGATCGTCGGTATGGGCGAAGCGGTTGCCCTGGCAGCCCGTTTGCGGGATGAGGAAGGGCCGCGTATTGCCGGGCTACGTGATCGTTTGTGGCAGGGCATCAGCCAGCTGGACGGGGTGAGCATCAATGGTGAGGGTGCGCCGCGCTTGCCGGGGCATCTCAATGTGGCCTTTGCCGGGGTGGATGGTGAAATGCTGTTGACCGCCATGAATCAGGCGGCGGTGTCCTCCGGCTCTGCCTGTACCTCTGCGTCCCTGGAGCCGTCCTATGTGCTCAAGGCCATGGGCGTGCCGGATGCCCTGGCCCATGGTTCCATCCGCTTCTCGGTGGGTCGCTTTACCTCAGAAGTGGATATCGACCGGGTGATCGAGAACGTGACCGAGGTCATCCAGCGACTGAGAAAGGTGGCGGGTTAATCCGAACCGGCGGCGGGTTTTATACTCCGAGCGGTTTTCAGTACGGTAGTGCCTCCCTGCTATGGTGGATAAACACCTGAATGGGAGGGGGCTCCATGCACGGCGTCATTATTTCCAATCTGAAAAAATACGTGGAGGAAAAACTGGGCGAGGATGCCTGGGACACTCTGCGTGACAAGGCCGGGCTGCCCGGCAAGGCCTTTATTCCTATCAGCATGTACCCGGACAGCGATCTGGATGATCTGTTGGCGGCGGCGGTGGAGGTCACCGGCCAAAGCCGTGATGATATTCTCAAGGATTTCGGTGCCTGGGTGATTCCCCCACTGATGAAAATGTACCGCTCCTTTATTCCCGAGGACTGGGATGCGGTAACCTTCCTGAAAAACATCGATGACCGGATTCACGAGCGGGTGGTGCGCATGAAAGATGCCAGCGCCAAGCCACCGCATATCAATGTGTCGGAAATTTCCCCGGGGCTGCTGGAGGTGGAGTATCAATCCCATCGGGATATGAGCTACCTGGCGCTGGGGTGTGTGTATGGTGTGGCCGATTATTATGGCCAGAAGGCGACGCTGATGGAGGAGAAGCGGGTGGTGGGTACCCACAGGACGTTCATCATGCGGATCACCGCTGCTGAGCAGGCGCAGCGGGACGTGGTCTGATTTCTGGTTCGCAATGACAGCCGCCATTTCCGGATGGCGGCTTTTCGTATTTCTCCGATTTGTTAGGCGTTGCAGGAGCCTTGCTGGCAAGGCGAATTCCTGGCGGATTGGTGCCACCGTCTTCGCCTTGCGAGCAAAGCTCCAACGGTGCCTGCCCTCCCATACTTTGCCCGCCAGGGCTGCAAATCGCGCAAAAACAGAAAAATGTGACCGGCTATGTCACCTGGCTGTGAATGGGTAGACATTCGCCGGGCCAGTGGTGGTGCGGGCTGGTTGGACGGTCGTGCATGCGGCACAGCTCTTGCTCATATAAAGGAACAGGGAGAGCCGGCTCGGGAGTAGTGACATGCATGGCGTGATCGTGACCAATTTCAAGCGGTATCTGGATGAGTTCATCGGCACTGACGCCTGGGGGGAAGTGGTCTCCACGGCGGGATTGCAGGGCAAGACCTACCTGCCGGTGGCGCTGTATCCGGATGAGGAAATGGAAGCGCTGCTACGAGCGGCTGAATCGGCTACCGGGCTACGCCGGGATGACCTGCTGGCAGATTTTGGGGAGTGGGTGATCGGCCCGCTGATTACCATGTACCAGCCGATGATTCCTGCCCGCTGGGACGCGATGACATTTCTGCTCAACATGCAGCAGATTCACGAGCGCATTCTGCGACTGAAGGACCCGGCTGCGACGGCGCCGAATATCGAGGTGCACAAGCGCGGCGACGATACCCTGGAAATCCACTACCGTTCCCACCGCAATATGGCGGCGATGATTCATGGCTCGGTGAAAGGGGTTGCCGCCTATTTCAATGAAACCGCCAGCCTGCTTGGCTCGGAAGCGGGTGAGGGCGGGGAGCAGCGGTTTGTGTTCCATATCCAGCCGAATAAGACGCAACAAGCGCTGGAGGCGGTGTAAGGCGGACGTGGTGTAGTACCGTCTTCTCGGACGACAGTTCCAGAACCAAGTCAAAAGCGATTTACCACAGAGGACACAGAGTTCACGGAGGATAAACATCCTTTCTCTGTGTCCTCTGTGGTGAAAATGCTTTTTGTGTAGCGGGAGCTAGGCAGTCAGTGACTGGGCCTGTTGTTTGATCTTGCCGACCATGGCGCGCAGGCCGTTGCCGCGAGTGGGGCTGAGGTGATTGAGCAGGTCGATGCGGTCGAAGAAGGCATCCATGTCGTAATCGTGGATGGCCTGGGGGGACTGGCGGTTCAGGGCGGCCAGTACGATGGCGGCCAGGCCCTTTACGATCAGGGCGTCAGAATCCACTGCCATGTAAAGGGTGTCAGCGTCGCTGTCGTAATGGGTTTCCAGCCACACCTGGCTCTGGCAGCCGCGCACAAAACGGTCTTCGGTTTTCAGCTCATCGGGCAGCTCGGGCAGTTGCTTGCCCAGATCGATGATATAGCGATAGCGTTCTTCCCAGTCATCCAGGAATTCCAGGTCTTCACTGATGTCCTCAGCGGTAATCTTTTCGCCAAGGGTGATGCTGTGGATATCGAACACGTCGCTTGCACTCCGAAATAGCTTCTAGCGGCTAGCTTCTAGCTAAGAGCTAACCCGGCTTTCCTGGCAGCTAGAAGCTCGCAGCTAGCGGCTGCTTTAAAACATTCCCAGCTCGAGTTGAGCCTCTTCACTCATCATATCGCGGCTCCAGGGCGGATCGAACACCAGGGCCACTTCCACCTTGTCCACGTTGGGGACTTTACTGAGCCGGTCTTCCACATCGCCCACCAGTACCGGGCCCATGCCGCAGTTGGGGGCAGTGAGGGTCATGCGCACCTGCACTACCTGTTCGCCATCTCGCTGAATCACATCGCAGCCGTAGACCAAACCCAGCTCCTTGATGCTGACCGGAATCTCCGGGTCGAAGATGGTCTGCAGGGTGTTGTCCAGGTCTTCCTGGCGTACGCTGCCGTCGCCGTTGGCCGGCGCAAAGTTCAGCTCCAGGGGTTCCTGGCCGATGGCGTCCGCGTCGGTGCCGTCGATGCGCGCCATGTTGCCATTGATGGTCACCGTGTAGGTGCCACCCAGGGCCTGGCGCAGATTGACGAAGCTGTTCTTGGGGATGGTGATGCGGGTGCCGTCCGGCACCTTGCGGGCCGGTACATCACGCTGGACGACGACGGTTCTCTGATCTTGCGCCAACTCAGACCTCGTCTACCGTAAAGCTCTCGCCGCAGCCGCACTCACCGGTGGCGTTGGGATTGCGGAACTTGAACAGGCTGTTGACGCCTTCGGTGACGTAGTCGATGACCAGGCCGTTGAGCATGGGCAGCCACTTTTCCGGCACATACAGGTTGACGCCGTCGATCTCGAAAAGCTTGTCGCCGTCTTTGGGTTGTTCCACAAAGTCCAGGGTGTACATAAACCCGGAGCAGCCGGATTCGTCCAGATCCAGACGGATGCCGCTGGCACTGGCTCGCTGGATTTCCCGCAGGGCCTGTTTGTTGGCAGCCTCGGTCAGGTTAAGGGTGACCTGGCCAGGTTGGAATGTCTGAACTGTCATGAAATTACCTACCTTGCATTAGCGCATGGTTGATATTGCCGCAGGAGCGTCGCTTTAGACGCGAATCGTACTTGGCACGGCCTGTCGAGAGCAGGGTGCGCGTCTCAAGCGACGCTCCTACGGTGAGGTGTGTGCCGGGCTCAGAGAAAGGTCTTCACCTTCTCCAGCGCCTCGAACAGGCGATCCACCTCATCAAGGGTATTATAAATGGAGAACGAAGCCCTGACTGTGCCTGGAATGCCCATGGTGTCCATCAGCGGCATGGTGCAGTGATGGCCGGTGCGAACCGCCACACCCTGTTTATCCAGCAGCATGCCTACATCCGCCGGGTGAGCGCCTTCCAGCAGGAAGGACAGCACACTGACCTTATTGGCGGCGGTGCCGATGATTTTCAAGCCATCGAAAGCCTCTGCCTGTTTGGTGGCGTGGACCAAAAGAGAATCTTCATGGGCTTGCAGTGCCTCGCGGTCCTGCTGATTGAACCAGTCGATGGCAGCCGCCAGGCCGATAGCCCCGGCAATGTTGGGGGTGCCGGCTTCGAATTTGTAGGGCAACTGGTTCCAGGTGCTCTTTTCGAAGCTCACCGTTTCGATCATTTCGCCACCGGTCTGGTAGGGCGGCATGGCCTCCAGCAATTCGCGACGGCCGTAAAGGACGCCGATGCCGGTGGGACCGAACAGCTTGTGGCCGGAGAAGGCGTAGAAATCCACGTCCAGGGCCTGCACGTCCACGGGGAAGTGGGCCACGGCCTGGGCGCCGTCAATCACGGTAATGGCGCCTGCCTCACGGGCCTTGGCGACCATTTCCTGCACCGGGTTCAGGGTGCCCAGGGCATTGCTGGCATGGCCGATGGCGAAGATTTTGGTGCGCTCGGTGAGCAGCTGGTCGAAGGCGTCCTGATCCAGACTGCAATCCTCGCGTAGCGGGATTACTTTCAAGGTGGCGCCGGTGGCCAGGCAAACCTGCTGCCAGGGCACGATATTGGCGTGGTGTTCGCTGGTGCTGATCAGCACCTCGTCGCCGGGCTGAAGGCGTTCACGGCCGATGCAGTGGGCAACGATGTTGATGGACTCGGTAGTGCCCTTGGTCCACAGGATTTCGTCGCGGCTGGCGTTCAGGAAGCGGGCCACGGTCTCGCGGGCGCCCTCGAACTGGCCGGTAGCCAGGTCGCTGAGATGATGGGCGCCGCGGTGCACATTGGAGTTCACCGTGCGGTAGTAGTGCTCCAGCACGTTCAGCACCGCTTCCGGTTTCTGGGTGGTCGCACCGTTATCCAGATACACCAGCGGCTTGCCGTTGACCTGTTGATCCAGGATCGGGAACTGCGCGCGAAGGGCTGCCACATCAAACGTCATTACGCGGCGTCTCCTGCCGGGCTGGCATGGGTCAGTTCCGCTTCCAGCCAGGGCTGGGCCCACTCGGTCACTGCCGCGTCGGGCAGGGCCATCAGCAATTCGTTAACGAAGCCCAGGCTCAGCATGCGCTTGGCTTCGGCAGCGGGGATGCCGCGCGATTGCAGGTAAAACTGCTGGCCGGCATCCAGCTGGCCGACGGTGGTGCCATGGGCACACTTCACGTCATCGTTGTAAATTTCCAGCTCCGGCTTGGTGTTGATCTCGGCACCGGCGTTGAGCAGCAGGTTCTTGTTGGACAGCTCTGCATTGGTGCCGCTGGCGAAGGGGTGAATGTGGATGCGGCCATTGAAGACCGCCTTGCCGCTTTCACCGGCCAGGCCTCTGAAGTTCTGATCGGACTGGCAGTTGGGCACCGCGTGTTCCACGCACAGCTGGTTGTCCACGTGGCTCTGGTCGCGGACCACGAAGATGCCTTTCATGTTCAGCTCGGCACCGCTCTTGTTCACCAGCGCGCGCACGTCGTTGCGGCGCAGACGGTTGCCGGTCATCAGTTGGTAGCTGTCTACCTTGCCGACGCCCTGCTGGTCGATGATCAGGGTGCCGATGTGCAGGGTATTGGCCTGTTCGCCCTGCAACCGGTAGTGGGTCAGAGTGGCGTTGTCGGCGGTGATCAGGGCGGTGACTGCATTGGTCAGCGCCTGGCCTTCGGCGTGATAGTGCTCGATCACGGTGGCCTCGGCGCCGGCATTGAGCTTGACGATCACCCGCGGGTTGCAGTGGGCCGGTGTCTCGCTGGCGCTCTGGATCTGCACATGGATCGGTTGCTCGATACGGGTATTGGCGGCCACTTCCAGCACTACCGGCTGCCCGCACACGGCACCGTTATAGGCGGCAAAGGGGGTCTGCAGGCCGTTTACCTCAGGCGCGTCGTGATGCAGATTGACGCCGGCGGGCAGGGTGCTGCCCTGCAGCTGGCCATTATTGATGGTGACCACAAACTCGCTCAGTGCCGGCAGGGGCTGGCTGATCTCGCCGTTGGCGACCGCGTTCAGGTGGCCATCGGCCAGGGCCTGCAACGAGGTGTACTTCCAGCGTTCGGTTTTGCGTTCCGGGAAGCTGGCAGCCTCCAGGTCAGCCAGCGCATCGCCGTCACTACCGTGGCGGCGGGCGTTGGCCAGGGCCTGGGTTTTCAGGTCAATGGCGAGGTCGCTTGCAGAGAGTGTCATGCGGACTCCTCTTCTCCTGTGAGCCAGCCGTAGCCTTTCTTCTCCAGCTCCAGGGCCAGTTCCTTGCCACCGGATTTGATGATCTGGCCGTTGGACAGTACGTGCACAAAGTCCGGCACGATGTAGTCCAGCAGACGCTGATAGTGGGTCACGAGCACGATGCCGCGCTCCGGGCTGCGCAGGGAGTTGACGCCCTTGGCCACGGTTTGCAGGGCATCGATGTCGAGCCCGGAATCGGTTTCGTCGAGCAGCGCCAGTTTCGGCTCCATCAGCAGCATCTGCATGATTTCGTTGCGCTTCTTCTCACCGCCGGAAAAGCCTTCGTTGACGCCGCGTTTGAGGAAGCTGGCATCCAGGTTGACCTGTTTGCAGGCGGCGCGGGCCTGGCGGAGCAGGGTGACCGAGTCCCACTCTTCCTTGCCCTGGGCGGTGCGCACGGATTCCAGTGCGGCCTTGAGAAATTCCATGTTGGAGACGCCGGGGATTTCCACCGGGTACTGGAAGGCCAGGAACAGGCCTGCCTGGGCGCGCTCTTCCGGTTCCAGGTCTGCCAGGCTCTTGCCTTCGAACAGGGCTTCACCGCCAGTGATTGCATAGTTGTCACGACCGGCGAGCACATTTGCCAGGGTGGATTTGCCGGAGCCATTGGGGCCCATGATGGCGTGCACCTCGCCCGGTTTAACGGTCAGGTTCAGGCCTTTGAGAATCGGCTTGTCCGCCACGGTGGCGTGCAGATCACGAATTTCCAGCATGTTTTGATGCGCCTTTCGGTTGGGCTGTGTTCCAGCCCCGGTTAATCAGGGTGTTGTAGGAGCTATGCTTGCATGGCGAAGGTGTCGCGATGGTTCGCCATGCGAGCATGGCTCCTACGGTGTCATTTTCAGGGGTGGGCCTTAGCCCACAGCTCCTTCCAGGCTCACTTCCAGCAACTTGCCCGCTTCCACGGCGAACTCCATGGGCAGTTCCTTGAACACCTCTTTACAGAAGCCGTTCACGATCATGGAGACCGCTTTTTCCGGGTCGATACCGCGCTGGCGGCACAGGAACATCTGGTCGTCACTCACCTTGGAGGTGGTGGCCTCGTGTTCGATGGTGGCCGAGGGGTTTTTCGACTCGATGTACGGGAAGGTGTGCGCGCCGCAGGTATCGCCCAGCAGCAGGGAGTCGCACTGGGTGAAGTTGCGGGCGTTTTCTGCCCGTGGGCTGATCCGGACCAGGCCGCGGTAGCTGTTGCTGCTGCGGCCGGCGGAGATGCCCTTGGAAATAATTGTGCTCTTGGTGTTCTTGCCCAGGTGGATCATCTTGGTGCCGGTGTCCGCCTGCTGCATGTGGCGGGTCAGGGCCACGGAGTAGAATTCACCGATGCTGTTGTCGCCACGCAGGATCACGGACGGATACTTCCAGGTGATGGCGGAGCCGGTTTCCACCTGGGTCCAGCTGATCTTGCTGTTGTCGTGAGCGACGCCGCGCTTGGTGACGAAGTTGTAGATGCCACCTTTGCCGTTTTCGTCGCCCGGGTACCAGTTCTGCACCGTGGAGTACTTGATCTCGGCGCCGGGCAGGGCGACCAGCTCCACCACGGCCGCGTGCAGCTGGTTCTCGTCCCGCTGGGGCGCGGTGCAGCCTTCCAGGTAGCTCACATGGCTGCCTTCGTCGGCGATGATCAGGGTGCGCTCGAACTGGCCGGTGTTGGCTTCGTTGATACGGAAGTAGGTGGACAGCTCCATGGGGCAGCGCACGCCCTTGGGGATATAGACGAAGGAACCATCAGAGAACACGGCACTGTTCAGCGCGGCATAGAAGTTGTCGCCCTTGGGTACCACGCTCCCCAGGTATTTCTTGATCAGCTCCGGGTGATTCTGGATCGCCTCGGAGATGGAGCAGAAGATCACCCCGGCTTCCCATAGCTTCTCTTTGAAGGTGGTAAAGACGGAGGAGGAGTCGAACACCACATCCACGGCAACGCCGGCGAGCATTTCCTGCTCATGCAGAGGGATGCCCAGTTTTTCATAGGTGGCGAGCAGCTCCGGGTCCACCTCATCGAGACTCTTCGGGGCGTCATCCAGGCTCTTGGGCTTGGAATAGTAGGACACCTTGTTGAAGTCGATAGGATCGTGGTGCAGGTGGGCCCAGCCAGGGGAGGGCATTTCCTGCCATTTGCGGTAGCTGTCCAGGCGCCATTCGAGCATCCATTCCGGCTCTTCTTTCTTGGCGGACAGGAATCGGATGACTTCCTCGCTCAGCCCGGGGGGCAGGGTTTCGGTGTCCACCGTGGTGGAGAAACCGGCCTCGTAGTTGGAGCGAATCAGTTTGTCCAGTTCAGCTTGGCTCATAGGTCAGGGCCTGATGTTGAATACCAGAGTAATTTAGTCAGGTATTATACGCCATTCGTGAGCGCTGTCGACCATCGACCTTATAGAGGCGGGCTTTCGGCCGGCTCCCGGTGGCGGCAGGGCGGCAGGCCCGTGGCGGGGCGGCAACGGTATCATAATTCACCCTGCTTGCGTATAATCCGCCGGTTCCAAAGGGGTGGCTGTGGTTCTTGCGTTCGCAAGGTTGCCGGATTGCCCCTTCTCTGCCTGGGGGAGCTTGTTTTGGGTTCCCGGGGACCATTTAACGTAAATTCTGGAGTGAACTGACTGATGGCTGTTGAGCGCACCCTCTCTATCATCAAGCCTGATGCCGTGGCCAAGAACGTAATTGGCGACATCGTATCCCGTTTCGAGAAGGCCGACCTGAAAGTGGTTGCCATGAAAATGGTACACCTGAGCGACGAGCAGGCTGGTGGTTTCTACGCTGAGCACAAGGAGCGCCCCTTCTTCAAGGATCTGGTGTCCTTCATGACCAGCGGTCCGGTGATCGTGCAGGTTCTGGAAGGCGAAGACGCCGTGGCCAAGAACCGTGATCTGATGGGTGCTACCAACCCGAAGGACGCGGAAGCTGGAACCATTCGTGCCGATTTCGCTCAGACCATTGACGAAAATGCGGCACACGGCTCTGACTCTGCCGAGTCTGCTGCCCGTGAAGTGGCTTACTTCTTCTCTGACGAAGAACTCTGCCCGCGCACCCGCTAAAATAGCTGGTGCACTGTCTGCCACGGCGCCTGCCGTGGCAGACTTGTATACAGGCTGACTAAACAGTCTGACTGGAGAATGCTATGACAACCCAACAGAAGGTCAATCTGCTCGGTCTTTCCCGTCCGCAAATGGAAGAATTCTTCCTGGAAATGGGCGAGAAGAAGTTCCGTGCCCAGCAGATACTCAAGTGGATTCACCACCATCAGGCGGATTCCTTCGAGCAAATGACCGATGTGGGCAAGGCATTGCGCCAGAAACTCTCCGAGGTGGCGGAAATCCGTGGCCCGGATGTGGCTCATGAAAGCATCAGCCGTGACGGCACCCGCAAATGGGTGTTCGAACTGAGCGGTGGTGGTTCTGTGGAAACCGTTTTTATCCCTGATGGTCGCCGCGGCACTCTGTGCGTGTCGTCCCAGGTAGGCTGTGCCGTGGATTGCAGCTTCTGTTCCACCGGCAAGCAGGGTTTCCAGCGCGACATGACCAGTGCCGAGATCATCGGCCAGGTATGGCAGGCCAGCCGTGCCTTTGGTCCCCGTCGCAATCTTGGCGAACACCCCATCACCAATGTGGTGATGATGGGCATGGGCGAACCCATGCTCAATTATGACAATGTGCTCACCGCCATGCGCATCATGAAAGATGACCTGGGTTACGGTATCGGCAAGAAGCGCATTACCCTCTCTACCTCCGGTCATATCCCGAGGATGGACCAGCTCAGCCAGGATCTGGATGTGTCGCTGGCCGTGAGTCTGCACGCACCCAATGACGAGCTGCGTAACGAGCTGGTGCCGCTGAACCGCAAGTATCCGCTCAAAGAGCTGATGGCGGCTTGCAAGCGCTACAGCGACAACATCACCCATCGTCATAAAACCATTACCATGGAATATGTGATGCTGCGTGATGTGAACGACAAACCGGAGCATGCCCGTCAGCTGGTCAAGCTGCTCAATGGTATTCCGGTGAAGGTCAATCTGATCCCGTTCAATCCTTTTCCTCATGCCGGTTATGAACGGTCACGGAAAAGCGATATTCTGGAGTTTCATAAGTACCTGAATGACAATGGATTGCTGACTACCGTAAGGACAACGCGCGGTGACGATATTGATGCCGCCTGTGGTCAGCTGGTGGGGCAGGTGCAAGATCGGACCCGGCGCAGTGAGCGCTGGAAGCAATCCATTTTCCACCGCTCCGAACAAACCGATAACAACACAGCGCAAGCGCAATGAGACGTTTTTTTCGGGTTTTTCCGGGCTTGCTAATCGCAAGCCTGTTGGCCACCGGGTGTGTGACGGTGGAATCGGGGCAACGGGAAGTGAATGTGGAGGATGCGGTGACCAGCCGTGTGGCTGCTGGCCTGCAATATCTCCAACAAGGTGACCCTTCCGAGGCTCGTCGGCATTTCTCCCGGGCTCTTGCTCACAACGATGATAGCGCGGTGGCGCACAACGCCATGGCGCTGCTGTACAAATACGAAAATGACCCCGAGCGGGAAGAATTCCATTACAAGAAAGCGTTACGGGCCGATCGCAATTACGCCCCGACGCTGAATAATTACGGCACCATGCTTTACAGTCGCGGTGCTTACCAGGACGCACTGGAAAAATTCGAGCGCGCTGCCAACGATCCGTCCTACCAGGGCCGGGGTAGTGCCTGGGCCAACATGGGCCGGTGTTATCGCCAGCTGGGCAATGATGAGGCCGCGCAAAAGGCCTTTGTCAAAGCGATTCGTCTCGACCCCAGGGCCGTAACGCCGAATCTGGAACTGGCCGAATTGTATCAGCGGCAGGAGCGCATGCGACTTGCCTGGGATTACTACCAGCAATATCTCCAGCGTAGTGGTCGACAGAGTGCCCGGTCCCTGTGGCTCGGCATCCGTCTGGCCAGTGAGTTGGGTTATGACGATCAGCAGTCCAGCTATGAGCTGGCACTGGAAAATATCTATCGCCGCTCCGGAGAATACCGCGAGTGGCAGAATTGGAAAGCCTCTCAGGAGAGCGGGAAATGAGCGATAACATGGTCGTGCTACCGGGTGAACGTTGTCGCAAAGCCCGTGAGGCACTGGGGTGGACCCCTGCCGAAGCGGCGAAGAAGATGCATCTCTCCCAGAGCTACCTGGTAGCCCTGGAAGCGGATGACTACGAGCGTTTGCCTGAGGCAACCTTCGTTAAGGGTTACCTGAAGAATTATGCCAAGCTGCTGGGCCTGCCGGCGGATGAAATCGCCAACACCTTCCAGCAGATGGTGAATGACGATGCGTTCGACAAGCCGCTGGATCTGCCGAAAATGGCGCCGCCGCCGTCCGTGTGGCGCAAGCCGTTGCTGGCAGTGGTGGCCCTGCTGGTTGTGGTAGCGCTGCTGATCTGGCTGTGGCCTGAAGACGAAGCGCTGGCGCCTCTGTCTACCTCCGGCATGAATGCGCCTGAAGAGCGTGCTTCTCTGCAGGCTGATGAAGAGGTCGGCGGCGAAACTGGCCCTTTTCCCGGTGAGCCGGCACAGGCGCCAGAGCAGGGCGCCGGTGACCAGCTGTCCCCCCAGTCCCTTGACGACACTGCCAACGACGCCCAGCCTGAAGATACCGGGGCGGCGGCAGACGGTGACAGCGCCGAGAGTGTAGAGAGCAGCGACGAGCCGGCCCCGAGCATGCTGGCCGAAAACGGCCTGGATCGCCTGCTGATGGCGTTTTCCGGCAACTGCTGGATCAGCGTCAAGGACGCCACTGGCCGCACCTTGCGCCAGGGCGAACAACAGGGCGGCGCCTCGCTGCAACTGGATGGCAAAGCGCCGTTCAGTCTCACGCTGGGCGATGCCGGTGCCGTTGATGAACTGATCCTCAATGGCGAGGTTGTCACCTTGCCGACGAATTCCCCCGGTACAGTTGTGCGAGTCTCCATTCCCTGATTCGCGAGGGTAGAAACACCATGGAACCGGAAGTCAAAATCCAGCGCCGCAAGACCCGGCAGATTTTTGTCGGCAACGTCCCGGTGGGCGGCGATGCCCCCATCTCCGTGCAAAGCATGACCAATACCGAAACCTGCGACGTGGACGCCACGGTTGGCCAGATTCGCCGCCTGCAGGATGCCGGTGTGGATATCGTGCGCGTCTCGGTCCCCAGCATGGACGCCGCCGACGCCTTCGGAAAGATTCGTCAGCAGGTGGATGTGCCGCTGGTGGCGGATATCCACTATGACTACAAGATTGCCCTGGCGGTCGCAGAGCGTGGCGTGGATTGCCTGCGTATCAATCCCGGCAACATCGGCCGCGAAGACCGTATCAAGGCGGTGATCCAGTGCGCCAAGGACAAGGGCATCCCGATTCGTATTGGCGTTAACGCCGGCTCCCTGGAAAAGGAGCTGCAGCGAAAATACGGTGAGCCCACGTCTGATGCGCTGGTGGAATCTGCCATGCGCCATGCGGACATTCTCGACCGCTATGATTTTCAGGACTTCAAAGTCAGTGTGAAGGCCTCCAATGTCTTCATGACCCTGCAGGCCTACCGCAAATTGTCTGCCCAGCTGGAACAGCCGTTGCACCTGGGTGTGACCGAAGCGGGTACCTTCCGCTCCGGCACGGTGAAATCCGCTGTAGCGCTGGGCGCGCTGCTGATGGAAGGCATTGGCGACACCATCCGCATTTCCCTGGCTGCCGATCCGGTGGAGGAAGTGCGCGTGGGCTTCGATATTCTGAAAAGCCTCAACCTGCGCAAGAAAGGCGTGAACATCATCGCCTGCCCGAGCTGCTCCCGGCAGAACTTCGACGTGATCAAGACGGTCAACGAGCTGGAAGCGCGCCTGGAAGATATCAACGAGTCCGTAGACCTGGCGGTAATTGGCTGCCTGGTCAACGGTCCCGGCGAAGCCCGTGAAGTGGATGTGGGCCTTACCGGGGGCACACCGAACAATCTTGCCTACCGTGACGGTGAAAAGAGCCATCACATCACCGCTGATGATCTGGTCGATGAACTGGAACGCATGGTGCGGGCCAAGGTGAAGAAACAGCGCGACGATGAAGCTAAAGGCATTATTGCCAGAAGCGAATGATAAATAGCCGGGCAGACATCGCGGTCGAACGACCGCTCCCACGGTAGAAAACCAGGTTGTGGGAGCGGTCGTTCGACCGCGAATTGCGTCCGGCTGATCAGTAGCAAGGACATTCTGTGAGCAAGAAAATCACCTCCATCCGCGGGATGAACGACATCCTGCCGGAACAGACGGGTCTCTGGCAGTGGCTGGAAGACAAGGTGCGCGGTGTGCTGGCCAGCTATGGCTACCAGGAAATCCGTATGCCCGTGGTGGAGCAGACCGATCTGTTCAAGCGCAGCATCGGCGAAGTGACCGATATCGTCGAAAAAGAGATGTACACCTTCGATGATCGTAACGGCGACAGCTTGACGCTGCGCCCGGAGGGTACCGCCAGCTGCGTACGCGCCTGCGAGCAGCACGGCATGTTGTATAACCAGACCCAGCGGCTCTGGTACACCGGCCCCATGTTTCGCCATGAGCGCCCCCAGGCTGGCCGCTATCGTCAGTTTCACCAGATTGGCGTGGAAGTCTTCGGCATCACCGGCCCGGACATCGATGCGGAAGTGATTCTGCTCACCGCCCGCCTCTGGAAAGCCCTGGGCCTGGCCGGCAAGGTCACCCTGGAGCTCAATTCCCTGGGTGACAGCGAAGACCGGGCCCGTTACCGCGACGCCCTGGTGGATTATCTCAAGACCCACTTTGAACAGCTCGACGAGGATTCGCAGAAACGCCTCGAACGCAGCCCCCTGCGGGTGCTGGACAGCAAGGACCCGGGCACCCGCGAGGTGCTCAAGGATGCCCCACAGCTGGCCGATTACCTCAATGAAGACGCCCGCGAGCATTTTGATGGCCTGAAAGCCTTGCTCGATGCCAACGGCATTGCTTATAAAGTGAACCCCTACCTGGTGCGCGGCCTGGACTACTACGGCAAGACCGTGTTCGAGTGGACCACCGACGCCCTCGGCGCCCAGGGCACCGTCTGTGCCGGCGGTCGCTATGATGGCCTGGTAGAGCAACTGGGCGGCAAACCAACCCCCGGGGTGGGCTTTGCCATGGGCGTGGAACGGCTGATTCTGCTGATCGAGCAGGAAAAACCGGAACTGTCAGCCGCTGTGGACGTCTATGTGATGGCCATGGGCGATGCGCTGACACCTGCCATGGCGCTGGCCGAGCAACTGCGCGATGCCATGCCCGGTCGTGGCATTCAGCTCCATTGCGGTGGCGGCAGTTTTAAAAGCCAGATGAAAAAGGCAGACCGCAGCGGTGCGGCCGTCGCCCTGATCATGGGCGAAGATGAACTGGCCAGTGGGGTTGTCACGGTGAAGCCGTTGCGCGGCCAGGGTGAGCAGCAGCAGGTTGCACAGGGCGATGTCACCAACGCCCTGATATCGTTTCTGGAATAAATTGGCAGCTTGTAGCTTGCTACCCCCGGCGTTGATTTGTGCGCCGGAACAAACGAAATACCCAAGCGCCAGGAAGAACACTTCCTGGCAATAAAAACGAAAGGAGAGCAGGGTGGTCGATTACATCCGCGACGAAGAAGAACAGGTCGAACGCATCAAGGCCTGGTGGCAGGAAAACGGTACCGCTGCAGTGATTACTGTAGTGCTGGCGGTGGCTGCGCTGATTGGCTGGCGTCAATGGCAGGGCCATCAGGGTGAGCAGGCGTCCGAGGCCTCAGCTCACTACCAGGTCATGGTGGAAGCCATGTCTGCCAACCCCATGGATGCGGCGGTCATCAATGACAAGGCCGAGCTCCTCATGGAGGACTTTTCCGGCAGCGCCTATGCGGATTATGCCCGCCTGGCCAAGGCCAACCTGGCTGTGCAGAACGCGGACTACGACAAGGCCGTGAGCTTCCTGCAGCCGGTGGCCGATGATGGTGCCACCGATGAGCTGAGCTACACCGCCAGCTTGCGTCTGGCCCGGGTATTCCTGCAGCAGCAGGCGTGGGACCAGGCCGATGCCCAGCTCGGCAAACGTTTTCCGGCGGCCTTTAACGGC
This sequence comes from Alcanivorax sp. IL2, assembly GCF_047495475.1. Classification (NCBI taxonomy): domain Bacteria; kingdom Pseudomonadati; phylum Pseudomonadota; class Gammaproteobacteria; order Oceanospirillales; family Alcanivoracaceae; genus Alcanivorax; species Alcanivorax sp. IL2. Next base: position 1,556,529 of record NZ_CP179932.1, read on the forward strand.
ATGGCGCTGGAGCTGAGAGGCGATCTGGCCAAGGCCCAGGGCGAGGCAGAACAGGCCCGTGATCTTTACACACAGGCCCTGGATGTCCTGCAGGACGGTGGTGAAAAAGACCGTGTGCAGATGAAACTGGACGACCTGAAAAGCGCTAATTAAATGAAATATTTCCTCTTCCCCGTGATGCTGGCCAGCCTTGTGCTGGCCGGCTGTAGCTCCAACCCCAATGCCATTGAGCCCAACGACCTGCCGAAATTCGAGTCCAGCTACAAGGTCAAGCGGCTCTGGAAAGAGGGCGTGGGCAACGGGGTGGAGGACAGCCAGTTGTCCCTGCGCCCAGCGGTGACCGAGCAACAGGTCTTTGCCGGCGATGTGTTTGGTGATGTCTATGCGGTCAGCCGCGACAAGGGCAAACGCCAATGGCGGGTGAAAACCGATGACCGTATTGCCGGTGGCTTTTATGCCGGCTACGGCATGGTGCTATACGGTACCCGCGAGGGGATGGCCGTGGCCCTGTCCATGGAAACTGGCGAGACCCTCTGGCGCACCAAGCTTTCCGGCGAAGCCCTGGCGATTCCCGCCAGTGACGGCAATGTTGCTGTATTCCAGACCCAGGACGGCCATGTGACTGCCCTGGATGTGGAAAGCGGCGAACAGCTTTGGGACTACGAGACCCCGGTGCCGACCCTGACCCTGCGTGGCCTGGCACAGCCAACCCTGGATAACGGCAAAGTCTACGCCGGTTTCGCCAACGCCAAGCTGGCGGCGCTGGATTTGGAGAACGGTGTCCCGCTGTGGGAGCAACGTATCGCCGAACCCACCGGTCGCTCCGAACTGGATCGTCTGGTGGATGTGGACAGCAACCTGATCGTGGAAGGCGGTGGTGTGTTCGCGGTGACCTTCCAGGGCAAGGCGGCAGTGGTGGACCAGGAAAACGGTCGCCCCTACTGGGAAAAGGAATTGTCCAGCGCCCAGATCATCAGTGCCAGCAATGGCAGCCTGTTCGTGGCTGACGACAAAGGCCTGGTCCGCGCCCTGGATATGCGTAGTGGTACGGTTCTGTGGAAGCAGGAAAAGCTTTATGGTCGCCGTCTTACCGGTACCGCCGTACAGGGCAATCACGTGGTGATCGGCGACTTCGAAGGCTACCTGCACTGGCTGGATGTGGATGATGGCAGCATCGTCGCCCGCAAACGTCACGATTGGGACGGCTTTGCCGGCACCGCCGTGAGCTACGATGGTGTCCTCTATGTGCTCAGCTACGATGGCAAACTGGCCGCTTACCAACTGAAAGAACGTTAATCCTCGCTGAGGGGTGGTCACGCGATCACCCCCTTGGTGCCTGCCCCCGTATTCCCTTTTTTCTTCTCTCCGCCTCTATCACCGAATTGCGTTACCATAGCGCCCAGACATCCTTGCAGAGACAACTATGAAACCGGTCATCGCCCTGGTGGGGCGGCCCAATGTGGGCAAATCCACCCTGTTTAACCGACTCACCCGTACCCGTGACGCCCTGGTAGCGGATTACCCGGGCCTCACCCGTGACCGCAAGTACGGTGACGGCAGGCTGGGTGACTACCTGTACACCGTCGTGGATACCGGCGGCATCGGGGAAAATGACGATGGCATCGACGAGCCGATGACAGAGCAGTCGCTGACGGCGGTGGGTGAGGCGGACCTGGTATTGTTCATGGTGGATGGTCGCGCCGGCCTGACCGCTGCCGACGAGCAGATTGCCATGGAGCTGCGCAAGCTGCCCAAGCCCACCTATCTGGTGGTGAACAAGACCGACGGCATCGACCCGGATACCGCCATGGCGGATTTCTATGCCCTGGGCCTCAGCGACGTGCTGCCCATCGCGGCTGCCCATGGTCGTGGCGTGCGCAGCATGATCGAAATCGTTCTGGCGGCATTTCCGGATCTGGAACCCTATTACGATGAACAGGGTGAGCCGGTGGATACCAGTGACGGCAGCATTCGTGTGGCCGTGCTGGGGCGCCCCAATGTGGGCAAATCCACCCTGATCAACCGCATGCTGGGGGAAGAGCGTGTGGTGGTGTTCGATCACGCCGGCACCACCCGCGATTCCATTGAGATCCCCTTCGAGCGCATGGAGAAGGCGTATACCCTGATCGATACCGCCGGGGTACGCCGCCGTGGCAAGGTCGCGGAAATGGTGGAAAAATTCTCCGTGATCAAGGCGCTGCAGGCGGTGGATGCGGCCCAGGTGGTGGTGCTGGTGATTGATGCCCGTGAAGGCATCACCGACCAGGATCTGCATCTGCTGGGCTATGTGCTCGACAGTGGTCGCGCCCTGATGATCGCCGTGAACAAGTGGGATGGTCTGGATGCGGACCACAAGGAACGGGTGCGCGTGGAACTGGGGCGCCGCCTGGAATTCGCCCCCTGGGTGAAGATCAAGTTCATCTCCGCGCTGCATGGCACCGGGGTGGGCGACTTGTGGGGCATGATCGAAAAAGCCTGGGATTCCGCCTTTATCAAGGTCGGTACCAACGAGATGACGCGGATCATGGAAAGTATTACCGCCGGCCACCCGCCGCCGCGTAATGGCCGTTTCCGCGCCAAGCTGCGTTACGCGCACCTGGGCGGCAACAATCCGCCTACCATCATCTTGCATGGCAACCGCACCGAATCGTTGCCGATCAGCTACAAACGCTTTCTGGAAAACCGTTTCCGGGAAGTGTTGAAACTGGACGGCACGCCCATCCGGCTGGAATTCAAATCCGGTTCCAATCCCTTTGAAGGGCGCAAGAACACACTGACGGATCGCCAGGTGCACAAGCGCAAGCGAATGATCAAACGCTTCAAGAAGTAACCCCGCTGCGGGGGAGGGGGCCACATCAAACGTCGGGGATCGTGGGGCAAACACTGGGGGCAAGGCCTGCTGGGGCTGGCCTGTGCGCAGGGCGTGCAGGCCATGGAGCCGATGATGCCGCTGGCCGATGAGCCGGCCATGGTGCTGACGCCCGCCCGGGTCAGCCAGCCCCAGTCCGAAGCGCCCGCCAGTGTCACCGTGATCGACCGTAATTTGATCGAAGCCAGCGGCGCCCGTGAACTCTACGAGGTGCTGCGGCTGGTGCCGGGCATGTCGGCGATCAAAGTGGATGGCAATGTGCCCACGGTGGCCTACCACGGCACCCAGGCTCGCGATTCGCGCCGCATGCTGGTGTTGCTGGACGGCCGCAGCCAGTATCAGCCCGGTCTGGCGCGGGTGAACTGGAATGACATGCCGGTGGATATCCGCGATGTGGAGCGCATCGAAGTCACCCGTGGCCCGGCCGCCGCCGCCTACGGTGCCAACGCGTTTACGGCGGTCATCAACATCATTACCCGTGACCCCCGCGATATCAGCAAGCACACCCTGGCGGTGCAGGGCGGCAACAACGCCATCCGCGATGGCTATGCCTCGGCCGCAGGTCGCACCGACGCAGGTGCCTGGCGGGCCTCCCTGTCACGCCGCGCCGATGACGGCTACGACGAACCCTTTGAAGGTAGCCGGCTCAATGACGCCAAACGGGTTGAAACCCTCAATGGCGAATGGGTCCGCGAGCTGGACGCGCGTAATACCCTGATCATGCAGGCTGGCGGCAGCCAGAACCGCCTGGAGCGACAACAGGAAGGCGGGGTGCAGGATATCGGCATCTACCAGCAGGACCCGGTACAAAAAGGCCAGCGCGCCTTTGCCTCCCTGCAATGGCAGCATGCCTTTGATCAGCACCACCAATTGCAGATTACCGGCTACGGCCAGTACACCCGTGATGTAACAGATTTCTCAGTCTGCTATCTGGACCCTCTGACCGGACAGCTTGGACCGGGTGGCGGCGTACTGTTTTCCCAGGAGTTGCGTGAGCTTTATCTGGAAAATGGCCGGGATGCCGGCGCCACCTTCGCGGCGGCACAAAGTGATCCGGATTTTGCCAACCGCTATGCCACCCTGCAGTCCGTCAATGCACCTTTCTGTGCTGCCAGCGCGTTGGATATCGAGGAAGAGCGTTACGACCTGGAAATCCAGGACACCCTGCAAATGGGTGACCGGGTGCGGCTGGTCAGCGGTCTGAATCTGCGCCATGACCGGGTCAGCTCCGACAGCTATCTGTCCGGTACCTACGACAATGTCAGCTACCGTGCCTTTGGCAATCTGGCCGTGGATCTGCTGCGCCCGGTGACCCTGAATCTGGGCGGCTACTGGGAACGTGACAGCATCTCCGGCCAGCATTTCAGCCCCCGTCTGGGGCTCAACTGGCGGGCGGCGCCGGGGCACAGCTTGCGCTATGTATTTTCCAAGGCCCTGCGCACTCCGGATATCTACGAAGACCAGGCGCACACCAATATCCGTGCCCGGGAATTGTCTCCCCCTTTTTCCGACAATACCGAGGCCCTGTTGGGCTGGGCGCCGGCCAATTTCTTTATTACCCAGACCAGTCCCGGCACCCTCAAGCCTGAGCGCATCCGCTCCTGGGAACTGGGTTATTACGGGCAGTTCCCCGGCCTGGAACTCGATGTGCGCTATTTTCAGGAAGAGCTCACCGACCTGCTCAGTCATGCCCTCAACCCCTTCGAGTTCGAACCCAACAACGAAGGCCGGGTGGATCACCAGGGTACTGAGGCCCAGCTGAGCTGGCGGCCCGGTGTGGATCACTTGCTGCGCCTCACCGGGGCCCACATCCATACCCGCGTCAACAAGAAGACCGAAGGCCGCCTGGCGGCCCGTGACAGTGCCAGCGCCCTGTGGGCCTGGCAGTTGAGCCAGCATTGGGGGCTGTCCAGCGCCTATTACCTGGCTGACGATTACAACGACAATGTGTTCGAGCGCCTGGACCTGCAAGTGCGTTTTCGCCACCGGGTGGTCGACACGGAACTGGAATGGAAGGGCGTGGTACAGCATGCTCTGAACAAGGAACCGGCGGTCTTCGAGGAAAATCGCTATCAGGAAGACCGTTTCTGGTTGGGTCTGGCGGTGAGGATATAGAGGAATGAAACGGCAGGGACGCCTCATCCTGTTGTTGTGGCTGGCCTGGCTGGCGCCGTCCCTGTGTGCCCAGACCCCGCTGCCGGTGCATGTGTTTGCCGAGGATGGCCCCTTCCGCGACAGTTTTATGCAGGCCCTGGATGTTGCCGCCATACCACCGATTACTCAGGTGGCCGATCCCAAACAGGCAGAGCTGCTGATCGCCATTGGCGATCAGGCGTTCCGGCGTGCGCAGAAACTGCACAAGCCATTACTGGGCGTCTACGTGAGCCGGTCTGTGGTAACCCTGGCCCAGCGCAAGCGCTGTCAGTGCGAGGGGATCTGGGCCGGTGTGGCATTGCACGATCAGCTGGCCATGCTGGAGATCATGATGCCCCTGGCGCGCCGCGTGGGAGTGATTGTCGGCCCACAAAGCGCCTGGACACCCGGTATGGTGCAGGATTATCAAGGCCGGCTGGGGCTGACCGCCTTGCCGGTCTCGTCGGTGGATGAACTGGGGGATCGCCTGCGCGAAAGTCTGGCCCGGTTCGACGCCCTGCTGCTGCCGGTGGATGGGCAGTTGTTTGGGCCGGGCACAGCCAAGTTGGTGCTGCTGACCAGTTACCGACTGCGGCGGCCGGTGTTTGGCCCGGACCGGGCCTATGTACAGGCAGGCAGTGCGGCCAGCTTGTACGCCAGTGGCTCAGATCTGGTGGCCGAGACCCTGGTCCACCTGCAATTCTTTCACAGCAGCAAGCGCCTGCGCCGCTCCGGGTTTGTACATACCCCGACCGTTGCCGTTAACGAACATGTGGCCAGCAGCTTCGACATGGTGTTTCACGACATCGACTCCCTGCGTGAAGCCTTGGAGGTCACTCCATGAAAGAAACCATGAAAAAAGGGGCGGGCATTCGCAAGCAGCTGCAGCTTCTCGGGTTGATTCCGGCCCTGATCATGCTGTTGCTGTTGCTGGTGGCGCTTACCTGGCAGCGCTTCGAGGATGCGGATCGGGATCTGCGCGATTTGGGCAGCTACCTGGCCCAGCAGATTGCCTCCTCGTCGGAGTATGGGGTACTGGCGGGGAACTATGATGATCTGCGCCGCCAGGCACGCCTGGCCATGCAGCAGGCAGATCTGCAATACGTGGTCTTCCACGACGGTGAGGGCAAGGTGTTGCTCTACGAGGGGCGTGGCCAGCGGCAGGATCACAGCGACGTGCTGGAGTTCCACTCCGGCATCTATCGCCAGCCGGTGTCTGATGGCGATTTGCTGGAAGGGGCCGAGAGCGCAGGCCAGCCGGAACGAATCGGTGAAGTGGTGTTGGGCATGTCCAGCGCCCGGTTGTTGGCACGGCAGAAAGAAATCCTTCTGGCCAGCCTGTTGCCGGCCCTGTTCGCTACCATCATCGGCCTGTGGATCGCCCATTACCTGGCTCGCCAGATTGCCTCGCCACTGGGCTACCTGTCCGGCCTGTTACGCACCCTGCGCAATGGCGATTATCGGGTCCGCGGCCGCAGTCATCTGCGCGGGGAACTGGCCGAACTGCAGGACGATATCAACGAGCTGGCCAGTAGTCTGGAAGGGGCTCATCGGGAGCAACAAAGCGCCATCGACAAATTGCGCCACGCTCACCGTCAGGCGCAGTCCGCCAGCCAGGCCAAGAGTGATTTTCTGGCCATGATGAGTCACGAGCTGCGCACTCCCATGAACGGAGTGCTGGGCATGCTGCAACTGCTCGAAGAAACCCCGCAGAGCGAAGAGCAGCACGAGTACACTCTGGCGGCGCTGGAATCCACCGGCCACCTGCTGGACGTGATTAACGACATTCTCGATTTTTCCCGCATCGAAGCCGGTCGCATGGATCTGGACCCGGTGTTTTTTGAATTGCTGCCGCTGCTGGAAAACTGTGTGGCCACCTTTCGCTACATGGCAGAAAGCAAGGGCCTGTACCTGCGCCTGGAAAATGCCGGGGAGTTGGTTGGCAAAATGGTGCGCAGTGATCCCACCCGGCTGCGCCAGGTGCTTAACAACCTGATCTCCAATGCAGTGAAATTCACCCAGGAAGGGGGCGTGGTCCTGCGGATCACCACCGCCCAGGTTCGTGATGACTGGCTGGACCTGACCCTGGCGGTGCGCGACACCGGCATCGGTATTCCCCAGCATCGCCAGAGCGATTTGTTCAAAGCCTTTTCGCAGATCGACTCGTCCACCTCCCGTCGCTTTGGCGGCACCGGTCTGGGGCTGGCCATCGCCCGCCGTCTCAGTGAAATGCTCGGCGGCACTCTGACAGTGAGCAGCGATGAAGGCGGCGGTAGCACCTTTATCCTGTCCTTGCGTTTGCTTTATCGCAGCCAGGCGCCGGCGCCGCTGGCGGTACCCGCCGAGGAAGAAGACCGTGTTGGCGGCCTGCTTTTCGGGCTGGTACTGCTGGTGGAAGACAACGACGTGAATCTGCTGGTGGCGCGGCGGCTGCTGGAGCACATGGGGGTCACCGTGGTGACCGCCACCAACGGGCGCGAAGCCCTGGAAAAAGTGCGTCAGCGGGATTTTGACTGCATTCTCATGGATGTGCAGATGCCGGTGATGGATGGCCTGGAGGCCACTCGTGAGTTACGGCAATGGGAACGGGAGCGGGGTCGGGCGCCAATCCCGGTGGTGGCGCTCACCGCCAATGCCATGGACGAAGAGCGCGACCGGTGCATGGTGGCGGGCATGAATGCCCACCTGGCCAAGCCCTTCCGCCGTCAGCAGCTTACTCGGGTGCTGAGCCCTTATCTGACGCCTGAACACGCTCAACACGGGCGCTGACTTCGCCGTCTGCCAGACGGGTGGTCAGGGTATCGCCGGCCTGTAACTGGCTGACCGAACGCACCGCCTCTTCCCCCTTGAAGGTAATGCTGTAGCCACGACCCAGGGTCTCCAGAGGGCTGGCGGTGTGCAGCCGTTTGCCCAGATTGCCCAGTTGCACCTGCTGCTGCTGGATCAGCCGGAGCAAGGGCTGTGGCAGGCGCTTTTCCAGAGTCTGTAGCCGTTGCTGGCGGTCCGCCATGAGACGTTCCGGCGATAGCCGGGCCAGCCGTTGCTGGTTGGGGCGCAGGCGGCTTTGCACCAGCGCCAGGCGCTGCTGCATATGGCGCTGCAGACGGCCCTGCAATTCATCCAGCCGTTGGCTGCTTTGTTCCAGGGACTGGCGCGGCGAGCGCAAGCGCTGGCTGAGATGACGCAGACGTTCCTGCGGTGCCCGCAGCTGCTGGGCCATCACCCAGCGCAGGCGTCGATGCAGGCCACCCAGCCGTTGCGTGACCACCGACAGGTCCGGGCTCACCAATTCGGCGGCGGCGGACGGAGTCGGCGCTCGCAGGTCGGCGGCAAAGTCGGTGAGTCCGGTATCCACTTCGTGGCCCACCGCCGAGACAATGGGAATCGGGCAGGCGGCCACGGCACGGGTCAGGGCTTCATCGTTGAACGCCCAGAGATCCTCCAGGGAGCCGCCGCCACGGCCGATGATCAGCACGTCGCATTCGTCCCGGGCAATCGCCACATCCAGCGCCTGACGCAGTTGTGCCGGTGCATCGGCACCCTGTACCGCCGCCGGGTAGATCACCACCGGAATGGACGGGCAGCGGCGCTTGAGGACCTGCAGAATATCGCGGATGGCGGCGCCACTGGGGGAGGTGATCACACCGATCTGGGTGGGCCAGGCGGGCAGGGCGCGCTTGCGCTCCTGGGCGAACAGGCCTTCCGCCTGCAGCTGGGCCTTGAGAGCGTCGAACTGGGCCTTGAGTGCCCCCTGACCCGCCGGCTCCATGTGTTCCACGACAATCTGGAAGTTGCCCCGGGGGACATAGAGGGTGACTTTGGCGCGGATCAGCACCTGTTGTCCGTTCTGGGGATTAAAGTCGAGCAGCCTGTTGCGATTTCGAAACATGGCCCCATTAATCTGGGCACGTGAGTCTTTCAGGCTGAAATACCAGTGACCGGAAGCCGGGCGGGAAAAGTTGGACAGTTCGCCCTGTAGCCAGATCAGCGGGAAGGAACCTTCCAGCAGGCCCTGGGCTTCCAGGTTCAGTTGACTGATGGACAGCGGTTCAGCGCGGGATGAAAATGTCATCGCGGGAGGGTAGCGAGTTTTTTTGCCGTGAGCCAGCGGTGATTGTGTGACCGACCGCCCTTGACGTATAATCGCCCGCCTAATTTAACGGGGTGCTTGGCCGCTCCGCCCGGCGGATTCCGCCAGGGGCCCCCCTCACTTCCTACGGTGCAATATGCTCAGAATTGCGCAAGAGGCACTAACGTTTGACGACGTTTTGCTTGTTCCCGCCCATTCCAATGTGCTGCCCAAGGACGTGTCCCTGAAATCGAAACTGACTCGGGACATTGCTCTGAATATTCCGTTGGCGTCCGCAGCCATGGATACGGTTACCGAGCACCGCCTGGCCATCACCATGGCACAGGAAGGGGGCATCGGTATCCTTCACAAAAGCATGGATACAGCCGACCAGGCGCGTAACGTGCGCATGGTAAAGAAATACGAATCCGGTGTGGTGAAAGATCCCATCACCGTCAGCCCGGAAACCACCGTGGCCGAGCTGCTGCGCATTACCGAAGCCAATAACATTTCCGGTGTGCCGGTGGTGAAAGGCGATCAGGTAGTGGGCATTGTCACCAGCCGTGACACCCGCTTCATCACCAATTACGACCAGTGTGTGAAGGACATCATGACCGGCAAGGACCGGCTGGTGACCGTGCAGGAAGGCGCTGGCGCGGATGAAGTTCAGGCGCTGCTGCACAAGCATCGCATCGAAAAAGTCGTGGTAGTGAACGGCAGCGGTGAATTGCGCGGCATGATCACCGTGAAAGATATCGAGAAAGCCGCCAAATATCCCAACGCCTGCAAAGACTCTCAGGGTCGTCTGCGCGTGGGCGCCGCCGTCGGCACCGGTGCCGGTACTGACGAGCGCGTGGCCGCACTGGTGGAAGCCGGTGTTGACGTGATCGTGGTGGATACCGCCCACGGCCATTCCCAGGGCGTGATTGACCGGGTGGCCTGGGTGAAGAAACACTTCCCCGAGGTGCAGGTGATCGGCGGCAATATTGCCACCGCCGCTGCTGCCAAGGATCTGGTTGCCGCCGGTGCGGATGCCGTGAAAGTCGGTATCGGTCCGGGTTCCATTTGTACCACCCGCATCGTGGCCGGTATCGGCGTGCCGCAGATCACGGCCATCTCCGATGTGGCGGAAGCCCTGAAAGGCACCGGCGTACCGTTGATTGCCGATGGTGGCATCCGTTTCTCCGGTGACATCGCCAAGGCCGTGGCCGCCGGCGCCAGCGCCATCATGATCGGTTCCTTGCTGGCCGGCACCGAAGAGGCGCCGGGTGACGTGGAGCTGTTCCAGGGTAGCTACTACAAGGCTTATCGGGGCATGGGCTCCATGGGGGCCATGTCCGGCTCTACCGGTTCTTCCGACCGCTACTTCCAGGATGCCGCTGCCGGCATCGAGAAGCTGGTGCCGGAAGGTATCGAAGGCCGGGTTCCCTACAAGGGCCCCATGAGCGCCATCGTTCACCAGCTGATGGGCGGCCTGCGCGCCTCCATGGGCTACACCGGCTGTGCCACCATCGAAGAGATGCGCACCAAGCCGGAATTCGTGAAAGTCACCAACGCGGGCATGAAAGAATCCCATGTTCATGACGTGACAATCACCAAGGAAGCGCCGAACTACCCGGTAGGCTGAAGCCCGCCACACTAGTGACAGCGATAACGATTCAGGGCCGGCGTAGCCGGCCCTTGTATTTACAGCCTGCCAGCCAGGCGCCAGCGGAAAGCGAGCCATGCAAGATATCCATGCCCAGCGCATCCTGATTCTGGACTTCGGTTCCCAATACACCCAGCTGATCGCCCGCCGGGTGCGGGAAATCGGCGTGTACTGTGAAATCCGTGCCTTCGACATGACCGCCGAGGAAATCCGCGAGTTTGCGCCCAAGGGCATCATTCTTTCCGGTGGCCCGGAGTCGGTCACCGCCGCCGAAACGCCCCGTGCCCCCGAGGCAGTATTCGAGGCCGGCATCCCGGTGCTGGGTATCTGCTACGGCATGCAGACCATGGCCGAGCAGCTGGGCGGCAAGGTGATTGCCGGTGAAAAGCACGAATTCGGCTATGCCCGGGTCGCCAAGGCGGAAAAGAACGGCCTGCTGGACGGCATCGTCGACCATGAAGAGCAGGGCAAGGAATACCTGGATGTGTGGATGAGCCACGGTGATCGTGTCGGCGAGATGCCGGCGGGTTTCGTGGCGACCGCCACCACCGGCAGCTGCCCCATCGCCGGCATGGCCAACGACGAAAAACGCTTCTACGGCATCCAGTTCCACCCGGAAGTGACCCACACCCTCCAGGGCGGCCGCCTGCTGGAGCGCTTCGTGCGCGAGCTGTGTGACTGCGAAGCCCTGTGGACGCCGAGCAACATCATCAGCGATGCCATCGACACCATCCGCGAGCAGGTCGGCACCGACGAGGTGATCCTGGGCCTGTCCGGCGGGGTGGATTCCTCCGTGGTGGCGGCGCTGCTGCACAAGGCCATCGGCGACCAGCTCACCTGTGTGTTCGTGGACAACGGTCTGCTGCGTCACCAGGAAGGCGACCAGGTCATGGAAATGTTCGCCGACAACATGGGCGTGAAAGTGATCCGGGTGGACGCGGAAGACAACTTCCTCGGCAAACTGGCCGGCGAGGCGGATCCGGAGCTGAAGCGCAAGATCATCGGCAACACCTTCATCGATATCTTCGATGACCAGGCCAGCAAGCTGAAAAACGCCAACTGGCTGGCCCAGGGCACCATCTACCCGGACGTGATCGAGTCTGCCGCCAGCAAGACCGGCAAGGCCCACGTGATCAAGAGCCACCACAACGTGGGCGGCCTGCCGGAAGACATGAAGCTTAAGCTGGTCGAGCCCCTGCGTGAGTTGTTCAAGGATGAAGTGCGCAAGATCGGCCTGGAACTGGGACTGCCCTACGACATGGTCTACCGTCACCCCTTCCCGGGGCCGGGGCTGGGCGTGCGTATTCTTGGTGAAGTGAAGAAGGAATATGCCGACACCCTGCGTCTGGCGGACCATATCTTCATCGAAGAGCTGCGCGCTGCCGGGCTGTACCACAAGACCAGCCAGGCCTTTGCCGTGTTCCTGCCGGTCAAGTCGGTGGGCGTGGTAGGCGATGCCCGTCGCTACGAATACGTGGTGGCCCTGCGTGCCGTGGAAACCATCGACTTCATGACCGCCCGCTGGGCACACCTGCCCTACGAGTTCCTGGAGCTGGTCTCCAGCCGGATCATCAACGAAATCCCGGGCATCAGCCGGGTGACCTACGATATTTCGTCCAAGCCACCGGCGACGATTGAGTGGGAATAAACCACGCAGAATAAAAAAGGCGGCCCTATGGCCGCCTTTTTTATGGGTACCGAAAAGCTTAAGAGCAAATCCGCATCAGGTGCGTGATCAGGTCTACCTGTCGGCTGAAGTTGTTCTTCTGCAGCAATGATTTGATGTTGGTGCGAATGGTGCTGATGGCCAATTGCAGTTGCTCGGCAGTTTCGGCGGTGCTCGCTCCCTTGAGCAGGCACAGGCAGACGCGGGCCTCGGCTTCGGTGGCGCTGATGACCTTGCGAATTTCGGCAATGCTGGGGGTGCGGCAGACATTGGGATCGAAAATTTCCACCAGCACATTGCTGTTGTTGCTTTGTCGGTTGTGTACCGGGGTGATGGAGATCCGCAGAGGCAGGGCGCTGGTTTGCAGGTAAAGGGTGTCACTATCGTCCAGGGCGCCGGTCTTGCCGGTAATGAACAGCATCAGCTGGGTGTAGAAATCCTTGCCAAATTGCTGATCCTTGAAGGCGATTTCCCGGCTGTCCTGATTGATGGTGAATACCTTGTAGCGTCTGCCGATCTCCACAAAGGCCGGGCTGGCACTGACCAGGAGCGAGACCGGCGAAAAGACAGCAACAGGCTGCTTTAATACGGCGATACTGCTTTGCAGGTCCTTGAAGCTCTGCTCCGAGCGGTGCAGTCGCTCGTACAAATCGAGGGCAATCTCGGCGTGTTTCTTCAGTCGCGAGAGCATCGCCATTTCCGGCTTGCTGAACACGCCACTGTCTTTATGGCGGTTGAATACCAGTACCACGTGCTGCTGGTATTTGTTGGTGAACGCGATGGTAGCACTGTCGATAATGCCGGCAGCGCGTATCCAGGTGCGGGAGAAGGTGGGCATATCTGCCAGAAAGTTGCTCTCCGGGTCCCCATCGGCGTAACTGAACAGGGCGTTAGGGCCGGTTTCCAGTGCCCGGGCGATGGCCTTGTCCTTGAACACCAGGCCGGTCTTGAGCATCAGCGGGACGATGCCGGGCGGATAGCCCACCGCCCAGCCATAAAGCCCTTTCAGGTGCGGCTCTTTCTGTATCACCGCCAGACAACAGCTGACCAGGTCAAAGGTGTCGCGGATGTTACGCAGAAAGAGGTCGAAGCCGTCCTTGTGCTCAACACAGCTGTAGAGGCTGGTGACCAGGCTATCCAGTATATCCGCCTGGGTGTCGTCAGGTTCCAGCTGTTCGGCGCCGGGCGGGTCGTTATCCGTCCGCGCCAGATGGCTAAGATGACTTTGATCGGCTGCTGACATTCCCCTGTCCCTTCCCCCAGGCAGAGCGCGTTGCCCCTGAAATTGTTAACAGGTTCAAATATATCGAATAGGGGGAGGGCGATCCAATGACCCCCGAAGCAAGTGGGGCGGGCAAGTGGCCCATTTCCCCTTTCGCGGGGTGTGGCACGGCAACGCCGCCCAGGCGGAATAGCGCCTCGCAGGGGGATTTGGCAGGATTCACTGCTTGAAAAGTGTCCAGATTTGCTTAAAATACGCTCCCTTGCCGGAATTCAGGCCCTGCTTGTGCGGTTGCCTGGAGTGAGAGGAGTCTCTCAACCGGCCAGAATTCATTCCGTTTCAGTCAGTTGCGCACGCCGGCCGCTGGGGTCGGGGTTGTTGTGCCCGTTGTGGTGGCATACAATGCGCGCCTATTTACTGAGGCGGTGAGGCATCCTGCCTCGTTTTCGATAACAGATTGGAGGTTCACGACATTAAGCGTGGAGGCAAAGGCCGCGAGCAGCGCGCCAATATAAATCAGCAAATCCAGGCAACCGATGTTCGGTTGATTGATGTAGACGGTGAGCAGGTCGGTATTGTGACCCTGCAGGAAGCGCTGGAGAAAGCCACCGGAAAGCAGATGGATTTGGTGGAAATCTCCCCTGGTGCGGAACCGCCGGTTTGTCGAATCATGGATTACGGCAAGCATCTGTTCGAAGCCAAACAGAAGGCCAAGGAAGGGCGCAAGAAACAGCGTCAGACCCAGGTCAAGGAAATCAAATTCCGTCCCGGCACCGACATTGGTGACTATGAGGTGAAACTGCGTAACCTCATTCGTTTCCTCGAGGCCGGCGACAAAGCGAAAATCACCGTCCGTTTCCGCGGTCGGGAGATGGCTCACCAGGAACTGGGCCGGGATCTTCTCGCACGTATCGAGAAGGACCTGGAAGAGTACGGTTCTGTTGAGCAACGTCCGAACATGGAAGGGCGCCAGATGATCATGGTGCTCAGCCCGGGCAAAAAGAAGAAACAGCCGTAACCGGTTGTTGAACTAACTAACCAACTTGAGAAGGTACCATGCCTAAAATCAAGACAAATCGTGGGGCTGCCAAGCGTTTCAAAAAAACCGCCTCCGGTTTCAAGCGCAAGCAGGCATTCAAAAACCACATCCTGACCAAGAAGTCTGCCAAGACTATTCGTCAGCTGCGTCCGAAAACCGAGGTACATGATTCTGATGTAGCTCTGGTTAAACGCATGATGCCCTACGCATAACTGATACGGTTTTTGGAGATCTGAAAAATGGCACGAGTAAAGCGTGGTGTGCAGGCCCGTCGTCGGCACAAGAAAATTCTCAAGCAGGCTAAAGGCTACTACGGTGCCCGCAGCCGTGTATTCCGTGTAGCGGTTCAGGCCGTTACCAAAGCCGGTCAGTACGCCTACCGCGACCGTAAGGTTCGTAAGCGTCAGTTCCGTCGTCTGTGGATTGTTCGTATCAACGCCGCTGCGCGTCTGAACGGCCTGTCCTACAGCCGTCTGATCGATGGCCTGAAGAAAGCGTCCATCGAAGTAGACCGTAAAGTACTGGCGGACATCGCTGTCCGCGATCAGGCAACCTTTAGCGCTTTGGCCGAAAAAGCCAAAGCGAGTCTCACCGCCTGATTCACTGTTCTGTCTCTGACAGAGCAGCATACTCAACGGGGGAAGAGCTCGCGCTCTTCCCCCGTTTTTGTTTGAAAAACGAGTAGCTACGAGCTGTGAGCTACTAGCTGCTACGCGGTTGGGATCGCAGCCAAACGAGAATGCTTTCCCCGCGCCCACGAGTTTACGGCGCGGGTTTGGGGCTTTTCGGTTGGCACGAATCGGGAGTCGCGTAGCAGCTAGCAGCTAGACGCTCGCAGCTGATTTAAAGACTGCGGAGTCTTAAATGGAAAATCTCAACGCCCTGGTGGACGCTGCCCTGGCAGATGTCGAACAGGCTGGCGATATCCGGGCCCTGGACGATGTACGGGTGAAGTACCTGGGTAAGAAAGGCGAGATCAGCGCCCTGATGAAGGGCCTTGGCAAGTTGAGCGCGGAAGAGCGCCCCCAGGCCGGTGCGGTGATCAACGAAGGCAAACAGAAAGTGCAGGATGCCATCGCCACCCGCAAGCATGCCATGGAAGAAGCAGCCCTGGCCGAGCAGCTGGCCAGCGAAACCGTGGATGTGACCCTGCCGGGCCGGGGCGAGTTGCCCGGCAACCTGCACCCGGTCACCCGCATGCGTCGCCGCATTGAGGACTTCTTTCTCCGCCTGGGTTTCGATATTTCCGAAGGCCCGGAAGTGGAAGACGACTTCCATAACTTCGAAGCCCTGAATATTCCGTCTCACCACCCGGCGCGAGCCATGCACGACACCTTCTATTTCGGTGATGGCCGCCTGCTGCGCACGCATACCTCGCCGGTGCAGGTGCGGGTGATGGAGCAGGGCAAGCCCCCGTTCCGCATCATTGCCCCGGGCCGGGTGTACCGTTGCGATTCCGACCTGACCCACACCCCCATGTTCCACCAGGTGGAAGGCCTGCTGGTGGACAAGGGCGTGACCTTTGCCGACCTGCGCGGCACCGTGGCGGAATTCCTCAAATTCGTGTTCGAAGTGGAAGACCTGCCGGTGCGTTTCCGCCCCAGCTATTTCCCGTTCACCGAGCCCAGCGCCGAAGTGGATGTGGGCTGCGTCAGCTGTGGTGGCGAAGGCTGTCGGGTGTGTTCCCACACCGGCTGGCTGGAAGTCATGGGCTGCGGCATGGTGCACCCGTCCGTGCTGGAGCACGGTGGCGTAGATGCTAACGAATACAGTGGTTTTGCCTTCGGCATGGGCGTGGAACGCCTCACCATGCTGCGTTATGGCGTCAACGACCTGCGGTTGTTCTTCGAAAACGACACCCGCTTCCTGTCCCAGTTCGGTTAAGGCGTTTCTGTACCGTCAGGCTGCCGTTGGAGCCTTGTTCACAAGGCGAACTCCCCCGGCGGCCAAACAGAAACTCCCATGATTTAAAGGAATTCGACAATGCGTTTTAACGAAGCCTGGTTGCGGGAATGGGTCAACCCCGCCATCGATACCGACACCCTGGTGCAGCAACTGACCATGGCCGGCCTGGAAGTGGATGCCGTGGAACCGGCGGCCCCGGCCTTCACCGGCGTGGTCGTCGGCCAGGTGGAAAGCTGCGAGCCGCACCCGGATGCAGACAAACTGCGCGTCTGCCAGGTCAGCAATGGCGCCGATACCACCCAGGTGGTGTGCGGTGCGGCCAACGTGCGCCCCGGCCTGAAAATCCCTTTCGCGCAGGTGGGCGCCGTCCTGCCCGGCGACTTCAAGATCAAGCAAGCCAAGCTGCGTGGCGTGGAATCGTCCGGCATGCTGTGCGGCGCTTCCGAGCTGGGCCTGGAAGATCTTATTGATGGCCTGATGGAACTGCCGGACGACGCTCCGGTGGGCACCGACTTCCGCAAGTACCTGCAGCTTGATGATGCTGTCATCGAAGTGGACCTGACCCCCAACCGGGCAGACTGCCTGAGCCTGCGCGGCATCGCCCGCGAAGTGGGGGTGATGAACCAGAGCCCGCTGATCAATGCGGCCATCGACAAGGTGGCCCCGGCCATCGACGACACCCTCACCGTGAACCTGGCAAACAGCCAGGGCTGCCCCCGTTACCTGGGCCGCGTGATCAAGGGCGTCAACGTCAATGCCGACAGCCCGCTGTGGATGATCGAGCGCCTGCGCCGCGCCGGCCTGCGCACCATTGATCCCATTGTCGACGTGACCAACTACGTGCTGCTGGAACTGGGCCAGCCCCTGCATGCCTTCGATCTGGCCAAGCTAAACGGCGGCATCACCGTGCGCAACGCCAACGCCGAAGAAAAACTGCTCACCCTGGACGACCAGGAACTGACCCTGCGCGACGACACCCTGGTGATCGCCGACGACAGCCAGGCCCTGGCCCTGGCCGGTGTCATGGGCGGCAAGCCGTCCTCCGTCACCAGCGACACCCAGGACATCTTCCTGGAATGCGCCTTCTTCGCGCCCCTGGCCATTGCCGGCAAGGCCCGTTCCTACGGCCTGCACACGGATTCCTCCCACCGCTTCGAGCGGGGCGTGGACCCGCAGCTGCAGAACGAGGCCATCGAGCGCGCCACCGCCCTGATCCTGGAGATCGCCGGAGGTCAGCCGGGCCCGGTCAGCGAAGCCGTGGACGAAGCACAACTGCCGGGCCAGGCAGAAATCACCCTGCGTGCAGACCGCATCGAAGGCCTGCTCGGCATGGGCCTGCCCGCCGAACAGGTGGAAGACATCCTCAGCCGCCTGGGCATGGAAGTGTCCACCCAGGAAAGCGGCAAGGAATGGATGGTACTGGCCCCCAGCTGGCGCTTCGACATGGCCATCGAAGCCGACCTGATCGAGGAACTGGCGCGTATCTACGGCTATGAGAAGCTGCCCAGCCGCGTGCCCGCCGGTTCCCCCTCCGGCGAACCTGTCGCCGAGCAGACCGTCAACCAGCGCCGCCTGGGCGACGCCCTGATCGATCGCGGCTACCTGGAAGCGATCACTTACACCTTCGTGGAGCCGGGCCTGCTCAAGCAGGTGGAACCACGGGTGGAGCCGCTGCCGCTGCTCAACCCCATCTCCACGGACCTGGGCGTCATGCGCACCACCTTGCTGGCCGGCCTGTTCAGCACCGCCCGCCACAACCTGAACCGCCAGGCCGACCGCCTGCGCCTGTTCGAAACCGGCCTGCGCTTCGTGCCGACTGAGCAGGGGCTGGAGCAGACCCCCATGATCGCCGGCCTGCTCTACGGCAGCGCCCAGCCGCAGAACTGGGAAGGCAAGCGCCCGGTGGACTTCTTCGACCTGAAAGGCGACGTGGAAGCCCTGCTGACCCTGTCCGACGCCGATGCCTTCAGCTTCGCCCCCGGCGAGCACCCGGCCCTGCACCCGGGCCAGACTGCTGCGCTCAAGCGTGACGGCGAAGTGGTCGGCTACCTGGGTCGCATCCACCCGCGCCTGGCCGCGGATCTGGATCTGCCCGCACAGCTGTACGCTTTCGAACTGGCCCTGGCCCCGCTGCTGGACGGCGTACTGCCGCACTTTGCCGGCGTCTCCGACCAGCCACGCATGCGTCGCGACCTGGCCTTCGTGGTGGAAGACAGCGTCCCGGCCGGTGAGCTGGTCGCGGCGGTCCGTGACGCCTGTGACGAACGTCTCACAGGGGTGCGGATTTTTGATATATATCAAGGTGATAGCATCGGGGAAAATCGCAAAAGCCTCGCTTTGGGCTTGACCTTCCAGGACCGTTCACGCACTCTTAAGGATCAAGAGGTAAACGACCTGGTGGATGCCGTAGTATCCCAGTTAAAACAACAGTTTAACGCCGCCTTAAGGGACTGATTAAGGAAGGGTTAGGGAGCTATTGATGGGAGCGCTGACCAAAGCGGACATGGCCGAGCGTTTGTTCGAAGAGCTTGGCCTGAACAAACGTGAAGCGAAAGAAATGGTGGAGATGTTCTTCGAAGAAATCCGCCATTCGCTGGAAAACAACGTGCCCGTGAAACTCTCCGGCTTCGGCAATTTCGATCTCAGGGACAAGAGTGAACGGCCAGGACGCAACCCGAAAACCGGTGAGGAAATTCCCATCACCGCCCGCCGGGTTGTCACCTTCCGTCCAGGACAAAAATTAAAACAACGGGTTGAGGACTATGCTGGAACCAAGTCATAACGACGAATTGCCGGCGATTCCAGGGAAGCGTTATTTCACCATTGGTGAAGTCAGCGACCTATGTGACGTAAAACCGCACGTACTGCGCTACTGGGAGCAGGAATTCCCCCAGCTCAAGCCGGTCAAGCGCCGTGGCAACCGTCGCTATTACCAGCGCCAAGACGTGCTGATGATCCGCCAAATCCGCAGCCTGCTCTACGATCAGGGCTTCACCATCGGCGGTGCCCGTCAGCAGCTCACCGGCGCCAACAACGTGGAACAGGCCACCCAGTACCACCAGATCATCAAGCAGATGATCGTGGAAATGGAAGAGGTCCTCGACGTCCTGAAAGCCTCCTGATTCAGCACCAACCGCTCCCCGCCATCTCCGATGGCGAAAAAGCCCCGGCAGCCTAGCTCCCGGGGCTTTTTCATGCCCTCCGTAACCAACTGATAACCCCGGCCACTGTGGGAAATCATGCTTGCATGATGAACAGCCCTCTACAAAGCACCCATCCTCTGTAGGAACGTAGATAAGCGGAGTAACGCCCGCAGGGCGGCCCGGAGGGTGAGCGCAGCGAGTACGCCTCTCGAGGCGCGAACCTGCTCGCGACAAACCCGACAATTCCCCCATCGCTCAAACCCTAACCAAACAGCACTTTATCGGTTCCATCCCCCCACCAAATCCGCTATGATTGCCGCCGCTTTGGTAGCTCTGCCTGCCAAGCACATCTCGGGGCGTAGCGCAGCCTGGTAGCGCACTTGCATGGGGTGCAAGGGGTCGAAGGTTCGAATCCTTCCGTCCCGACCAATAGAAACAACGACTTAGGCCGATCAGTAATGATCGGCCTTTTTCGTTTTTGGGCATTCCACTGTTTTGGTTGCCGTTTGGTTGCCGTTTCTCCACTGCTGCCTGTTCTGGTTGCCGTTCCGGCATAGCCTTTTGCTCAATGGTTGGCTAGAGGCCATCTTTCTTGAAGGCTTGCAGAATCCAGTCTTCAACAATGTCATGCCTTGATCGTTTTTGCTGTTTCGCTATTTGATCCAGCTTCTCCTTTGCTTCTTCTTCAATGAACAGATAAAGCGGCTTTTTGGCTTTGCCTGAATGTCTGTACTTGTACTGGCTCCAAGCCTTTCGCATTGCGGTAAGAAATAGCTTGTGATCGGAAGGGTGGAGCTGTGTGGTTTTGTCCAAAGCAGCCACTACATAGTCGTATTCTTCCTTTGGTGTTGCGGGTTTTGCCACCGATATTGGAAGTGCCATGCGGTGCTGCTCCAAGTAGTCCATTGCCCAGGCCAGTTGTTTCTGATTTTTGGGGTCAAGCCAGGAGAGCTGCTTATCCTTAAGTCGATGATTGACCCAGTTTTCCTTGATTCGAGAGATTAAATCCTTCTTTGTCGTGAGCGATTCAGGCCAGATGTCTAGCATTAGTAGCAACGCATTAGATCGCTCTTCAGCGGGAATGGTGACGAAGGGGTGAACCCCTATTGTTTCCTTTTCAAGGGCTAGTTGGGTCCAGATCAGCTGTCTTTGTGAGCCATCTATTATCCATGAAACTTGGGGCTCAGGTAGCAAGCTGTTGTTCCGAACCTCCAATATTTCCTCAGCATCTGAGTCGCTAAGTCCGTCTAACTTGAAGTGTGTTCCGTCTGGTGCGCGATGGAGCGTTGAGCGGAGCTCAGGGGTTTGGGCAATGAATTTATGCAGCCACTGTTTGGAGCGAGGGCTGGATTGAAGCTGATCGAGTGGCTTTCCTTTGTTTAGGGGCATGGAGGAGGTCCTTCTTATGGTATTCATGGGGTATTTAAGAGCTATTTATGTAGTATAAACAAAGTATTTATGAAGTGTTAAATAGTTATTTGTAAGTTTTTAAATATTGAATTTTCATCAAAAACAATAAGTTATGAAGTTTTGCGGTGGTGTTTTTAGGAAAGTTGTCAATTCAATAGGGCTTGTCAGTGCTGGAGCGATTGATCGATGGCCGATAGAGATTTCCCCATGTAGTCAGAGGAGATGGACCGGGGGAGGATGCAGGGGGGGCTGCGGGTGAGTAAGTCTGTGATGTTCGGTGCGATGGCAAAGTGCTTTGGCCGTCAGAATGTGGCCTAACTTGGGAGTGGATTTGAAACAGGGTCTCAGGACTGTTGCGACTTGGGCTGCTTTTCGGTCCCGGTAATAGTATTGATAGAAGGGGTTTAAGAGGGTTCTCTACCCTCTGATTCATATCACATACAAGTATGATCAAAATACCAGTAAGTAATTGATAGATAAGACCTACATAGTCATCTCTGGTTAAGAAATACACACCAGCTAATTCCTATGGATTCATTACATTCAAGGAGTTAGCAATGAGACGTCGTCACCCAGGCAATACTAACCTTACCTACCACCACTCAGGCCCCTGGAACGGATATGAGGTTCAACTACAGAGAGGGCCGTTATTCATTCCATACCTGGAGCGTATCCACCAGACCATGCAGCGAGCTATCCATAGTCAGGCAAGCACTATGGCTGTGAGGGTGGATTTAATGTTGCCTGCCAACGGTTATGTCCGGGGCGGAAGTTGGGTTCCTTCGTTCATTAAGTCATTGCAGTCTCAGGTAAATATCGATATGGAGCGCCGAAGACGCAAGAGTCGCTGGGCTCCAACAGTTAAAATTGAGTATGTGGTTGTGAGGGAGCGAGTTGTTGGCAAGCAGGCCCATTATCACGTTTGTCTGTTCTTGCATGGCGAGAGTTATCGCGGGTTAGGTGCGATGCCGGCTGGCAGGGGGAGTGGAGGCGCGAGCTTTGATCCTGATGTACCTGGAGATCCAAGGGCGGAGCAAGCAGACAGCCTGGCAAAGAAGATTGTGACTGCCTGGGCTAGAGCTTTGGGATGGACTATGGGTGAGGCTGTTGGGCTGGTTCATTTCCCTGTTGGCGGGGTGTATCGCTTAAGGCGGAGTGGGGTGGGGTTCGAAGCTACGGAGGCCGGGCTGTTCAACCGATTGAGTTACCTAGCCAAGGCAGAGAGTAAGGAGTTTGGTCAAGGGTGCCGAAATATCCTGTATAGCCGGGGAGGTTAGCTAGAAAGCTGCGTGGCCGTTTTTTACAGCCATGGCTCATCTCATGAGCAGAAGGAGATATCTCATGAGAATCATTCGATTGAAAGAAGTCATGGAAACTACAGGCTTGGGCCGGTCATCCATCTACAAATACGCCCAAGAGGGCTCGTTCCCGAAACCGGTCAGCCTGGGAGGACGTTCGTCGGGCTGGGTTCTGGACGAAGTGGAGGAGTGGGTGATTGAGCAGATTGCCAGGCGGGATCAGCGGTTAGAGGAGGAGGGCATGCGGGCTGGCGGTTAGCCGGCCCCCCACAGCCAACCTTTAACCTCATCCTCGTTGGCCAGTACCACCTGCTGGGCCTCGGGACCTCGGTGCCGCGATCCATCCAGTCTAAGCAGTTGCACAATGTAATTGGCCATGGCAGCCCGACACTCAATAGTCAGCGCTCCATCGGTCATGTCGTAATCCCGCGCAACCACGTCCTGTTGAGCCACAGAGAGGCGAGGGTCCGGGGTGACGTGCAGAGTGAGTCGTTCTTGCCACGCATGATCATCCTGCTCAGTGTGGTGCTCGCTTTGAATGATGAATTCGGGATCATCCTGAATTCGGCTTAATACGAAATCCCGGTAGCCGCTACTCTTCTCGCACCAGGCCCGGGCATGCCAGCGCATGCCATTGTGCACCACGGTGTGAGGTTGAATGATGCGGGATTCCGGCTCCGGGTTGCTCAAGGAAGCGTACTGGATTTCCACGCGTAGTTTATCGCGGCAGGCCTGGAGAATCGGGCGCAGCACACTGGGGCGTAGGTCACGAGAAGGAGGAAGCAGCACTTCGGTATTGAGCTCGCGCACATCCAGGGCCTCAAAGGCACAACTGAGATCCTCCCGAGAATGCATCATCTGCAGGTATTCATCCGCTACGCCCCGTGTGAATACTGGCTTGAAGGTGCTGGCGGGCTTGTACCCCTTCAGGGAGCGGTCGTATTCCAGGTTGCCAGGCGCATATTCAGCAAGATAGTGGTTAATGTCCTTGCTAGCCTGCTGCCTGCCAATACCGAATGCCCGCTGAAGATGGTTGGTCGTCAGTCTCCCCTCCCAGAGGGCGATCACCTCGATCAGTCTGTAGCGCAATAACAGATCCCAGCGCAGCGGCCAATCCGCTGCGTTTTTGCCCGCAACCCTTGCCATGGATGTGCTCCAAAAAGCGATATATGCCAAAAGGCGACGTGTACGAGTCGCCAGTATTGTCATGTAGATAATAAGGCGTAATCTGGTGAATACAAGGTGTGGCTGTTTTGTGGCATCTGTAAACCAGTAGGGATGGGCCTTTACAGCAAGGATGCTGTTTTTTATTTCAACACTGGGTGATGGGGGAATGACAGGATGAAGACAATACCTAGCGCTTTTGTGCCCGTCGTGGCGCTACTAATGCTGACTGGCTGCGCAACACGGTTGACAGATTTTACCGTGATTTCTTCGAAGAATGTTGAGCTGTCACGGATGGGGGATTATGAGCGCGTAAGTACGAGGGCGAAGGGGGAGGACAGCATCCACATTATCAGCTTGATCCCCACTGGCCTGTATCCCGACGCAAAGAATGCCATGGACAACGCCATTGAGAGTCAGCCCGGCGGTGTGGCGTTGGTGGATGGTGTCATCACCCGCAAGTGGTTCTATATCCCCTTCGTCTATGGTCGGGATTGGTACGAAGTTGAAGGCAATGTGTTGGTGGATCCGCAGCGGCAATAATGATGCGGTGTGGCAAGGAAGCGTTACCCAAGAGCATAGAAAGGGAAAAGGATGAAAGGATGCGTCAGGCTGCTGTTCATGATGGCGACACTATGGCTCGCTGGCTGTGCCGGGCCAAGGATTGACGGTACGAGCGAAGAGAGCCTTGTGCAAACGATCGACCAAGTAAGAGCGTCTCTGCCGGAGGATCTGCACAGCCAATTCAACGAGGCCCTGATGCTGGTGGCGTTCAGTCAAATTGGCCAGGAATATGTGGCGGCTACCAGCCCAGAGGAACTGGCCGCAGCGGCAGAACAAGTGCGTACCGGGCTCGATAGCTTGAGCGCCAACCAGATACTGCGGCAGGCCAGGGTCATAAGGGCGCGGGAACAAAAAATGAAATCCCGCGAGTCGCACCACGAAACTCCTTGAGCGCCATAGCCTTGGTTTTCGCTCCGCCGCAATGGCGGTGCCTGGGGGCAGTTACAAGTCCCATGCTTGCCAATAGTCAGCCCAGCGTCTCTGGCCAGATGATCAAGGAAGGACGGGTGCTGAGCTGCTGTCCACTGAAGCCTGTCCGGGAAAAGGAGACTAAATGGAGACGATTGAGCGCTGGAAGCGTCTATCACAGGCCTTGTATAAAACGGATCCCATGCACACCTGCTGCAAGGAAAATGATTGCTTTGATGAATATGATGGTATTGCCGGTGCGCTCGATAAGCTTTTAGGAGAGGGGATCGCCCTGCATTCAGCGATCAGGCAAGTATTTGCCGAGTATTTTGGTGAAGAGTTAGCCGCATCCATGAGCCTGGAGCTTGCGGAGCGTGCCTTACGGGAGGCATTGGCATGATAGGAAAGTTGCGAAGATCGCTCTCCCTTCGTATGTCGGAATGCAATCGTGTCGACATATTGAAGAGTATGGGCTATCCCCAGCCGACAGAGCGCAACCTGGCGCGGTTAGACAAGGTGTTGGCTGACAGACACCTGGGGCTGAATGATGGTGCCTACGATTTACGCTATAGCGATGAGGAATTCTTGCGCGCGTTATGTTCTGCACTGGGAGTGGACGAAGCGCTTGTCGATGTAGAGATTGCTGCCATTCTCAGAGAGCATGAATGCCAGGTAGCAGCATTCAAACCCTATCTTTGGGTTGATACCGGCTTTACCCGTAAAAACCAGCCGTTGTTCGCGTTAGCCGCCCTTGAGCAGTTCCGGTATCTTGATTTCGAGCCCACATTCTGGCGTTTGCCGTTGCATGAGCAGATCGCTCGGGCGGGCCAGCGCATCCGCGAGCACATGGAAAGTACAGGTGGAGATTTGCCGGTATGGGGGCGGGTGCAGCAATACTGGTTCTTCCATTCGAGAGACTGGGCCTATTTACTGGGAGTTACTGGAGAAATTATTGGGGAGTGCGAAGGGCCTGTTCCTAGCAGAAGCGGTGGCACTAGGCAGTGGTCAGCCAGTGATAATGGAAAAAATAAGAGGTGATATGTACGACATTATTGGGGATATACACGGGTACGCCGAACCCTTGCGACACCTTCTCACCAAGCTGGGTTATCGGGAGTTGCAGGGCGTATGGCGCCATCAAGAGCGTAAAGTCCTGTTTTTGGGTGACTTTGTAGATCGTGGGCCGGAGCAGATTGAGGTCGTACAGATAGCCCGCTCCATGGTGGAAGCAGGCCAGGCGCTGGCCATCATGGGGAATCATGAATTCAATGCCGCTGCCTATGCCTCTGCGGACCCTGCCAAGCCAGGAGAGTATCTCCGTCCCCATAGCGATAAAAACCGCAAACAGCACCAGGAATTTCTCTCTCAGGTAGGGGAAGGCTCCCCGCTCCATGCGGACATCATCGCCTGGTTCAAGACTCTGCCGTTGTATATCGAGCTTCCCGGGTTTAGGGCGGTCCACGCCTGCTGGCATCCAGACCAGCTGGAAGCCCTTCAGCCGGCATTGGATGAGCAGCAACGACTTAAGCCTGAGGCCTGGCGACAGGCCTGCGAGAAAGGGCATCCGGTCTACGAGGCTGTCGAGACCGTGCTAAAAGGACTGGAGATACCCTTGCCGGATGGCATGCGGTTTCACGACAAAGACAACAACCCTCGCACCAATATCCGCACCCAGTGGTGGGTGCAAGGGTCCTATACCTATCGCGATCTGGCTATCGTGCCGCCAGATGTCATTGAGAGAATTCCGCATCAGCCAGTGCCCGCCGACATTCTGCCCGGTTATGACAACCACAAGCCGGTATTCGTTGGGCACTACTGGCTCACTGGTACGCCTGAGCCACTGGCAGACAACATTGCCTGCTTGGATTACAGCGTGGTTAGCGCCCGACAGGGCAAGTTGGTGGCTTACCGCTGGGATGAGCGCCCCCTGACAAAAGATAACTACATCTGGGTGTCCCGCTAACACGGGTTCAAGACGATAAGGCGCGAAGGAACGAATGATGCGATATGACCCTAAAACGCAACGCCTGGAAACCGATGCTGGCGAACTCATCAAAGAGATATCGTGCCCGCTATCCAAAAAGTGGGACCAGCTGATGCCCTGGGCCGAGGACTGGGCGCAGAGCATCGGGC
Source organism: Alcanivorax sp. IL2 (assembly GCF_047495475.1). Lineage (NCBI taxonomy): Bacteria > Pseudomonadati > Pseudomonadota > Gammaproteobacteria > Oceanospirillales > Alcanivoracaceae > Alcanivorax > Alcanivorax sp. IL2. The sequence continues at coordinate 1,583,200 of NZ_CP179932.1, forward strand.
AAAACCCGCCAGGTCTGGAGTTGGGAGGAGAATGGTATTCCTGGGCCCAGCTCGAAGAGAGGGGCTTGCAGCCACCGGAGCCTGTGCCCGCAAGAAAAAAATACTGCGGTTCATGCCAGAAATGCGTTATTGACGTGAATAGCTACACCGAAGCGCAGATACAGGCCGTCTGTGAAGTGGATAAGCAAGCCTGTATACATCTGCGTCTGAATCACCCCGAGCTGACAGTCGTCAACGCGGAAGCTGAAGAAGATAGCCGGGCCTGCGGCTATGAGGGTGTCAGCCGTCGGGGGCTGCCCATCGTACAGACAGCTCGGTCCTTGGCGGCCCTGGAAGATGGCGTCAGAAGGGGCTATCGCCCACTATTTGTTTCCACTGAACCTCAAGGCAAGGTGAAATCCAAGTTCGGTATAATCTGCTCAACGGAGCAGAAGTATGTTCAGAGTTATACGGATTTCAGACTATCGACAGGCATTGCAGGTAGTGAATCAGACGAGAGTGTGGTGGTAACGATTTGGCACGACAGAGACCGACATCCCTCGCCGCTGGCTGCCTACTTGATCCCGCCTGCCTTGAGCATAGGGGCGCGCGTTTATATTGCCGATGTTATCGAGGAAATCGTTGCCAGAACCTGGAACCAGGGTGACAGTTACCGGCTGACAGAATCGGAAGCCACTTGGGAAGGTGATGGCTTTGCCATTGATCCGCCTCGGGTCTCGGAAGTGGTGGGATAAGAGGGGTTGATGGTAGGCGATGAGGAATAACGTTGAGTAATTGATATTGCTATTCTCAAGTGAGAGAGGCCTCGACCTGAAAGTGGAGAGGTTGAGTAAAGGTTGTGATGTATTCGTTTAAATTAGAGTGGTGGAAATGACTACCAGAAATTTTAAGCTTTTTCCCATCGACCCTTTTGATGTCGATCAGGAGCTTTCTCCTTGGGTGATGCCTGGCGTTGGAACGAGAGCGGCTGAAGAAAATTCACTCGCGGAAGCGGAAGTATGGGCAGGTGAAAATGGTACTTTGCTGACGCGATTTAGCAGTTGTGGGTATTTTCTCCATTTTGAGATCAAAGAATCCTTGGGCAATCCGATAAAGTCTAACATGCAAGATGCTGTCGCAGGTTTTCTCTCTGAGATGCTGGAAGTGTGGGTGGTGGATGGTGTGGATGATGACTTGGAGTGTAATGGCGTTGCTTATATTTAACGCAGCTTCAAGTTGAAGAGTGCCCCCCTGACACTCCCGATATTTGTTATCGCCATGTATAAACGGCGGTTTTGCGATTTCTAGCCGCCAGTTGCGGCGGCAGACGAGTATGCACTATTAAAATGGGATACGGTTCGTATCTACGGTACTAGAGATCTTTACTTTAACGTCCAAGTACATGGTGTTTTGATGGGCTTTTAAGGCAAGCGCCTCCTGCGCTGACTGAACCGCCACAATATATGCACTTCTTCGGGCCGACATCAACTTCATGATAGCGATGCGGGCTTTTAGAGCACGATCCACCAGCGCCCACTCTATTCCCGCAGTATATGCAGCTTCCGGGAACTTCAACAACGTGATATTTACTAGGGCTTTTAGAGCAAGAGCCACCTGCTGTTGTATTTAATCCACAATATTTACACTTAGCCATTTATTAGATTTTCCCGTAATGCTGATTCTTAGTGGTTTTGTTTATTATATTGAAGGGAGTTATGTTGGTTGTCGAGGTTTTATAATTTCGTAAATCAGTGGGGCGTTTTTTTAATCGCTGTATTCATTAAGCATGGTTCTTCATGCGTGATTTTTCTTACCAAGGCAAGGCGATTGTTTTTCTTTTGGAAGAGAAGATGCCCTATAAAAATGTTGCGGCCCTCGGCTATCCCTTTAGCGGCTATCGATTGTTCATTGGAATCCCATCCGATTTGGACGGGATTTGCCCTTCTAATCCCGAGTGTTACTCTCAATCCGAACAAGAAGCAGTATCACCGTCGCAAACACAAATATGGCGAAGGCGCTTCCGGCAATGATCAAGGTGGCAATGGAGCCTGCCTTGGCCTGAGCTTGCCCCAGCTTTTCTTGCTCAATGCGCGCCAGTTCGCTTTGGTAGCGAGTAATGTACTCCCAGGTAAACCATTCCAGGTATTTATCCCAGTTAATGTGGGTGGTGTCGGCGTTCTCCAGCCCGGGGATGTTAGTAACGAGCAATGAAGAGTCTTCATCCTCAGCGGGATTGACTAGGTCAACCTCAAAGCTTTCGACCAGACTATCCAGAAAGCGCAGATAATCTTGATGGGACAGGTTGCCCGCCTGGGAACGCAGCCAGTTATCTAGACCTTCCTTGTTCGCGCTTCTCTGTCTGGTCAGGCGTGCATATTTATTGATCAGCACGGCCAGGTTATTGATGCGTTCCTGAATGGCGCTGCTCTCCTCCTCCCGGTTCTTTATGTCGATCTCACCGAGACCCACTGATTCGTCACTTTTAGCCACGGGATTAACGTGTTCTCGATAGCCCTCCATGCCGATCTCTGGCTGCTGTATATCTTCGTCTACACCCGTCAGCCACGCGCTACCGCTGGCAATAGTGGCGAAAACAGCCACGGCCAGTGCCAGTGCTGCGAGGATGTAGCTGGCAACCCCCACAATCCGAAAAAACTTGTTCCCCATGGTGAAAACTCCTGCTTATCGATTTGATGTCCGGGTTCCTGTCCGGTGTTTCAATTATCTTGATAGGGGCGTCAGTTTCTGTCGTAATAATCTGAAAAATTAGAATGACAACAGCATGGAGTTGGACATGGCAGGAAACGCCAGCATTAGTAATAAGACCTACCGTGTGATTGCCTTGCTGCAGGCCTTGCCAAGGTCGCCGCATAAGATCACCAGCAATGAGATCCACCAGCGGTTAACCAGTGAAGGGCATGACATTACACGTCGCTCCATTGAGCGCTATCTCAAGGAGTTGTCTGAATCCCAGGCTTTTGGGGCGCTGGTTCAGTGTGATGACAAAGCAATGCCTTATGGTTGGTCAGTTGCTCAGAAACAAAACCTGTCCATTCCGGGCATGGACGCACAGATGGCAGCGACTTGGGATTTGGTGGCGCGCTACCTGACGCCACTTATGGCCAAGGACGTGCTGGACAAGCTGGAGCCAGTATTCAACGAGGCAAGGAAATGGTTTGAGCGCCATCGCCCCATGGGAAAGCGCTACTGGTCGGACAAGGTGGCGTATGTCCCCCGAGGTTTTCATTTGGAGCCGGCCCGAGTGTCAGCAGGCATTGCGGATCAGGTCTATGACGCCCTGTACCGTAATCGGCAGATGAATATCTGGTACAAGGATAAGGATGAGCCTCATTTGGTGCATCCCTATGCCCTGGTGGACCGAGGCGCCGTGCGCTACCTGGTGGTGCGCTTCTGGAACTACAAGGATTACCGTCACCTTGCGCTGCACCGGTTACGCAAAGTACATGTTCTCGATAATGAGGTTGAAGGTGCCTCGACATTCGATCTGGATGCCTACCTACAGGAAGGGAATATGAATCTTCCCTATGGTGATAGCATCAATCTGGTGATGCGACTCTATGGACGGGCTGCCGATCACCTGTACGAAACCCCGGTCAATGAAACCCAGATTTTGAAGAAAATCGAGCCTAGTGTAACGGAGCTGCGTGTGCAGGTACAGAATACTGAAGAGCTGAAGTGGTGGATCCTAGGGTTGGGTGCCAATGTAGAAGTGCTGAAACCCGCCAAAATCAGAAAGGATATCTCTCAGGAGCTAAAAAGAGCAGCGAGTCATTACCCGTAGCGAATTTCCTTATAGGCTAAAAGGGTACTGCTTGATGGCTAGCAGCTGTTTCTCCAGGGTGTTGGCTCCGGAAGTTTTTCTATCTCATCGATTTCTTCGGGTCACCCACTGGCGTGATGGTCAAGGTTGTTTTGCAGAGCCTTGATAGATAAAAGAGTGCTATCCAATAGCTGATCCTGAAACGGGAAGATGGAAGGTCATTGATAGAGTAGATACCCGAGGAAAGACCGCATGTCTTCTCCTTGGTTTTCTTCAATATCCAGCTGAGCCTCGGCAACAACCACCTAGGGATTTCGCATTTCAATGGCAAGGAGGTAAAGCGGACTGCTTTGCTTGTGCTCTGGCATATCTTTCTCCTCATGCCTGATAGCAGCAATCTCATCCAGAGGCCTGAAGTCATGAGTAGTTAACCAGCCTGCAACGTCAATAAACCGTCCGCTATGGGTGAGTACGGTCTCTCTCAGGGCATCCATATCCATGCAGAACTCAAAGGGCGGATAGTCTGTTTGCCACGGCGGCGCATGGCCGGAATAACGCTGCTCCAGTGCGCAAGCAGCCATGATGGCGTTGTTACAGATACTGTCTGTCAGGCTCGTGCTCCGTTGAAGGGCCTGTATCGCTTTTTCCTTTTTCATGACTGTCCCGGTCCATATGCTTTCTTCCATTATTGTTTAGGCTGCGACAAAAACTGACGTGACTGGCGGTTATTATAGAGAGAGTGAAATTGTCAGAGTCAGGAGGAAGGGGATGGATGTCAAAATGGATAATGGTTCCGCAACGCAGGCTGGGGCCATGGAAAGCGCCTCGCTGATTCGTCACTGGGTTGCCCGGATCCTCTTGTATTCCTCGGCATGGAGTGTTGGCCGGTGTCGGCATGAGAAGCGATTTGAGAACGATGAGATTCTTGAGCTGCTCGGCTTTCTTCCCTCCCGTGAGGCCCGTTTGCGTCGTCCGCCTCAGGCTCTGGAAAGGGTAATTGGTGAGCAGCCGCTGGAAGCACTACTGGCGGATGAGGACCTCTATCAGAACGTGGTCAAGCTGGGGCAGCGACTGTCGTTGACGGAAGCGGAGCGTCGGCTACTGGTGTTTGCTTGTTACAAGGATTCGAGTGAACTGCTGAACAATGCTTGCTGCCTGGTGAAAGGCGGCTCCTTGCGGCAGTTAACCAGTCTCCTGGCGCGTATCGTTGACATCCCGGAGAAGGATGTCCAGGCCGCATTGAAACCGAGTGGTGTGCTAAGGACCACCCAGTTAATTAGAGTCAATATGGCGTCAGGATTTCGCGGCAAGGACCTTTCTTGCATGATCGAAATCGAGGACGAACTTCACGAAAGTCTGCACGTTCCGGATGCGTCCGACGCGCACCTGATTAGTTTGTTTTATCGGGAAGCGGACAAGGCCAATCTTGGTCTGCAGGACTATGCGGAGTTGAAAGATGAAGTCTCGATACTCTCCCGCCTTCTGACCCGCTCCGTACAGGAGGGAGTAAAGGGCATCAATGTGCTTTTCTATGGCCCACCGGGAACCGGGAAAAGCGAGCTGGCGAAAGTGATTGGTGAATCGCTGCAGATGAGTATGGCGTTTGTGCCGGAAGAAGATCGTGACGGTGACGCACTCTCCGTGAAAGGACGCATGGGGCGCTATAACGGCTGCCAGAGAGCCATCGCACACGACCGCCGCACCTTGGTGGTGTTTGATGAAGCCGAGGATTGTCTCTGCGACAGTCAGTTCAGTATCTTTATGCCATCCCGGCGCCAAACAGAAAAATCCAGCATGACACGTGTGCTGGAGAACAATCCTCGACCCACCATCTGGATTTCCAACCGGGTGGATATGGACCCGGCCTTCCTGCGCCGCTTCACCCATGTACTGCACATGGATAACCCGGGGCCGTCCCAGCGCGAACGGTTGGTCCGTGAGGCAATGGCCGGTGAGCATGTCTCTGAAGTTTTCCTGGAACAAGTAATCAAGCTGGAATCTCTGTCCCCCGCAGTGCTGCATAGCAGCATGTGCTTCTCCCGTCTGGCTGCCGACGGCAAGTGGGATACAGAAAGCCTGGTCACCCATAACCTCAATGCCCGTTTCGAGGCCATGGGGGTACCAGAGCGTTTAAAAGTGGAAAAGCACAAGGGGCTGCCCTGGCGAGGGGAGTGCCTGCGCGCAAGTGAAGACGTGGCCAGTCTCATCGATCAGATCAACCCGGAGGTGCCGGTTCGGTTTTGTCTGCATGGAGCACCGGGTACCGGCAAGACAGCCTGGGGTCGGGAGCTGGCCGAGCGTATCCAGCGCCCGCTGATGGTTCGCCAGGCATCAGATCTGCTGGGCATGTATGTGGGGCAAACGGAAAAGAAAATCGCCCATGCCTTCGAGCAGGCCGAGCGGGAAGGCGCTGTATTGTTAATCGATGAGGCTGACAGCTTCATCGGCAGCCGCCATAACGCGCAGCGTAGCTGGGAAGTTTCTCAGGTCAACCAGTTCCTGGCGTCCCTGGAGCAATTCAATGGCATCTTCGTCGCCACTAGCAACCTGCTGGAGCGGGTGGATGAGGCCGCCATGCGCCGCTTCGACTTTGTCGTGCGCTTTGATTGCCTGGATGCGGACGGCGTTCTGCTGTTGCTCAAGGATTTGGCGAATGCCTACGGCATCAAACTGCCAAGCCAAAAGGCTCAGCGGGAAATGCTGGAAGGCATGGACCTGCTCACACCGGGTGACTTCGCAGCCATCTATCGTCGCATCCGGGTGCTCAGGGAGCCGCCGGATGTGGGTTGCCTGGTCGATATGCTGCGCGACTGTCTGCGCTATAAAAAACAGCCTTCGCAACCCATTGGGTTCATGGCGTCGCTGCATTAAGTTCAGTGACGTTGTCGCCATGCATTCCCATGATTCCACTGTGATGGAGAGCCCATGTTAGATATCGCCTACACCCAGCACAGCGGCGGCGCCTCACGTCAGCAGCAAGACGCCATCTGGACCGGGCAGTCCATCCTGCAAACCCGTAATGTCCAGGTTCGCAGTCACACTGGCGAAGCGCCCGTGTTACTGGCCGTGGCCGACGGCGTGGCGGCCAGTACCCGGCCCGCACGGGCCAGCCGGTTTGTCGTTGAGGCCTTGTCACGCTTTGGAAGCCACGAACGCCTGACCGGTAAGCAGGTTCGCAAAATACAGGATCAGTTGGCAGACAAATATGCTGGCGGTGACACCCATGGCTCGTCAACAACCCTGGTGGCCGCCAGAGTCACGGAGAACCGCTGCGAGATCGTCAACGTGGGCGATAGCCGCGCCTATCTCTTCAGCCCTGAGGGTGAATGCCGTCAGCTAAGCGAGGATCACACCATCCTCAATGCGCTGATTGCCAGCGGAGAAGTCATTCCCGAAGAAGGCGTCGAATACGCCCAGATGTATCAGGGGCTGGCGCATTGTCTGACGGCCGATGCCGAAGAGTACAGCTTTGCGCTGCATTTTCAGGAGGCAGAATTCGATAAAGGCGCCGGCCTGCTGCTCTGCAGCGATGGCCTGCATGATGCCATCGGCGATGGGAAGATCCGCGAGTTGCATCAAGCAGGCCTGTCAGCAGCGGATCAGGTCGACCGGTGGCGGCAAGCGGTGATTGAGGTGGGGGTGCCGGACAACCTGTCGATCCTGTTTGTCCGGCAATGCCACTGAATCAACTTGCCCTTATAAGCTGGTTAATGGCGTCAAGGCCGTTCCGGGCCGAAGTGGTCCGGTCTGTCCCGCGCAAGGAGGGGAGGGTAATGGGGATGGGGCATGTTAGGTCGCGAGGGTTTGCCGCGCTGGGTCGTCAGGTTTTCTGACATTGAGCGGTATGAGCAGATGAGCAATGTGGCGTTGTGCTGGTGGATGTACGGCAACAATATTCACCCGGTGCCTGCACACTACAAGTACGACTGGTGGATATTCTGGGAGGGTGCTCCCGTGGATGGAGAAACGTTGATCTTTAACGAGCAGTACCGGATGAACACTGCTGAAGCTTCGGTGCTTTACGTTCGTCTCATGAGTACGAAAACCACTTTCTTTATGTACAACAGAAAGAGGCCACGGCAGGACTCCGCAAACCCCTTTGATCCCAGGGCAGAAAAGTGGAGGGGCGTGGATTGGGCGCCATCACTGGCCAATGATCCGGACCCCGTGGTTACTGAGGGAGCATGGGCGGGACACAGATAGCTCCTGACTCATACAAACGTGAGCGAAAAAGCGACACATGCCGAAAGGCGACATGTTCATGTAGTCAGTATCGACATGACGATATTGGATAAATACGCTGTCTGCATTGTTAAAGGAAATCGTAAGGCCATCCAAGACGCGCTGCCGGCCTTAACCAACAAGGATGATGCTACATGGTGAACTGTTCCTGCTGCGGAAATCGCGAAGGCCTGAGTCTGGTGACCATCCCCTATCAGGAAGCTGCGAGTGCAGGGCGAATATTGGTGTACTGCCGTACCTGTCAGCTGAGCATGGCTGGGCAACTTGGCGAAACCATCCCGCTGGGAAAAGTCAGCCCGGGGGTATTTCTTGACCTGTACCGTACCGGTAAAACCACATCTGACCCTTTCACTGCATGCGAGCTGGTCTTTGGCAGTGTTAAACCAGACCTGGTGCGCGAAGCGCAGACGTTGATGAACCACATCGGCCGGCAGTGAGGAGAGAGTATGAAAGATCTAAACGCCTATCTCCCCCTGGTTGTTCTGTGGGCAAAGAAACATCACGACCTGATTCAGGAGCAGGGCTCCGAGCTCAATGAAGAGGGCATGGAACTGGCCAGAAGCGTCGGTGTGGCAGAGCCTGAGCGTATCCGCGTCATGCTGGTGGACAACATTCCCTTCCAGGAAGATCCGGTAGTCTTCAGCTTGGCGAAAAGCGTCGGCATGCTAAGTGGCCAGGTCATGGGGCTCACCCTTGGCCATGCCCTCTACATCGTCAAAGGCTATGAATCCACCCGGCTCTACAGCCATGAATTCCGCCACATCCACCAATACGAAATGCTCGGTTCCATCGGCGCCTTCATGGAAGTGTATCTCGAACAGGTGATGAAGTTTGGCTACCACCAGGCTCCCCTGGAACAGGATGCTCGCCAGTTTGAGGCTGAATGCTGACTTGTAGGAGCGGCGGTTATTCGCTGGGCTCACCCCTTCGGGGCCGTCTTCGACGTTCCTGCGCTTCGCTTGGTTAGCCGCGAAGCACCCGTAGGAGCCTGCCTGCAGGCGATCCTGCAACCGGACGTACTTGCTCATGAAAAAGTACCAAAAGGCACTAGACCCCTCGGCAGAATGTGATAGTGTTCACAACAAAAATGAACAAGCTTCACAGTGTGCCAGGATGGCCGAATTGACATCAAAATGATGTCATTCAGGGGAAAGGAAGAAACATGGGGATAAACTACAGCACACTCAAAGCTCGGCAACGCCAAGAGCGGGACAGCTATCCCGATAACTTGAGCCTGCGTGTCCACCGTGCCCTCAGCTGGCTCCACCGTGCCGAACAGGAAAACGACCCGGACAGCCGTTTCATCTTCCTGTGGATCGCCTTCAACGCCGCCTACGCCACCGACATCGACGACCGCGAAGGTCTTGGCGAACAGCGCACCTTTAATGCCTTCCTGGAAAAGCTCCAGTCACTGGACAGCAACCACCGCCTGAACAAGCTGGTGTGGAACGCTTACCCTAACGCCATCCGCGTACTGCTGGATAACCGCTACGTGTTTTCCTGCTTCTGGGATCACCAGAAAGGCCAGAAAACCGAAGACCAGTGGAGGCAAAGCTTTGAATCCGCGAAAAAAGCCGCCAACCACGCCCTGGCCCAGCAGGACACCCCGCGCCTGCTGGCCATCGTCCTCAGCCGCATCTACACCCTGCGCAACCAGCTGGTCCACGGCGGCGCCACTTGGAACAGCAGCGTCAACCGCGACCAGATCCGCGACTGTGTGAATATCATGGGCGAACTGGTAACGGCGGTAATAGAGATCATGATGGATAGCCCGAATACCCTTTGGGGGGAAGCGAGTTATCCGGTGGTGTAGGGAAGAATGAATGTCCCAGTCTATTTTGGGTTTCTGCTTAAGGGTGGCGCCCCAAAGGTGAAAGGCAGATTTTAAAAAAACAAAGCGAATTGAAAAGGAGAAAGGAACCCATGGGGAATGTGAACGCATATTTGAGAGAAAACCTGCCTGAATTGTCTGAGGCACGGATTTATGTGGCTCCGAATATAGAAGAAAAAAAGCTTAACAATGCTATTAGAGCATTTGAGTATGAAGGTGAGCCTAATAATGTTGTAGGTATTATCGATAATACGCTTATGGGAAGCGGTAAGGAGGGTGTTTTCTTTACCGGGGAGAAGATAGTTTACAAGGCGGCTTTCTCGGATCCTGTTCACATTAAATACAGTGATATTAATAAAGTGGATCTGATAAATGTCGAGAAGGAGGAGGGGCGCAAACAAAAGTTTCAGATCTCTATTTCCCATAAAGGCGATGCACTATATATAGGAAACCTTATTAGTTGTGACTATGTAAAGTTAAAGGCGGTGTTGTCACATCTTGTTGAAACTTTCGATGTTTACGAAGAAGAAAAGCAAATGGTGCCCATGAGTGAAATGGGCGAAAATGTGAAGGTTTCGTACCTCAAGATTATTGTCAACATGGCCTTTGATGATGATGGCATGGTCGATGAGGTTGAGTTCGCAGAGATTTTATTGTTGATAACCAGGCTTGAGCTGTCCGAAAAAAGCAGATTCGAGCTTAGATCCTACATGGCATCAATAGATAATATTTCACCTTTGGATAGTCTTTTTAAAGAAATGGATGAGGGGTTGCCATCTGGGCAGGTGCATTCTGTGCATATTTCGTTGGCGAAGGATTTGCTTAATCTTCATTTTTGTACTGGAGGGAAAGGGATTAGTGATTTTGCTTTTCTGGAGAAAGTTAGGGGGCTAATCAAGGTCTCGGATGAAGAGCTGGAGTTGGCATCAATGGCGATCGAGAATGATCGAAAGATGCTTAGTGAAAATGTTACTGATGACGAACTTGCCGCAGCCATGAAAGCCCTGTCTGCTAAAGCGGCGGCGGTGGGTGTGCCGTTGGCGGCGGTGTATCTTTCAGGCTCAGTGGTCGGCATGTCGGCGGCAGGCTTGACGTCAGGGCTTGCAACGCTGGGTTTGGGCGGTGTTCTGGGGCTTTCTAGTATGGCTACTGGTATAGGGGTGGCAGTGCTTATCGGAGTTGGAGCATATGCGGGGATCAGAAAACTCACAGGCGCAGATGAAATATCGAAGTCTAAACGAAGAGAAATGATGCTAACGGAAGTCGTTAAGCAAACCCAGAAAACCATTTCAATGCTGGTGGAGGATGCAAATTTCATTACCAGAAAACTGAATGAATTGCTGGCGCAACACGGTGTGCAAGACAGAAAGATTAAGCATTTGGTCGGTCTTATGTCACAGCTGACTAGTGCGGGGGCTGTTCTGTCAGAAAAATCAAACAGCGCCCAAGGGGGGATAGAGAAAATACATTGTGCAAAAATTATTGATGTTGATAAGTTGCGTTCTTTGACTGGCGAGCCGTCAAAAAAGTATTTGTATGATTATATTCTTGGTTTTTATGAAGAGAGGATGTTTGTTAAGGAGGTTGAGGGTGAGAAGAAGGAGTTTCGAAAGCTGGTAATTAAGAGCGATATCGAGAGAAAGGATTTGGAAAACCTTTCAAAAGCCTTTGAGGCAATAGGATATTTTCATGCCGGTAAGATTCTAAAAGGAGCCGCAACGTCGGCGGCCGGGAAGATGAAAAAATTTGGAAAGGGGCTGTTTGGTGAGCAAGCATGACCCTCATATTGGTAAGGCAAAGGCGCTAAAGGCACAAAAGCACCAGGTTGAGAAAGCCTCGCGGCATTTTTCAGTGGTCGGAGAAGAGGTTGCTAATCTTTCAGCGAATATGGAAGGTAATGAATCCCTGCTTGATGACCTTATTGCTGATGCTGAAAATATGCTGGCTAGGCCTGATATTGTTGTGAATAATTTCGATTCGGAAATTTCTGAGCAAGTTTTCTTTGGTTGTCAGTTGGAAAATGATGTTGCTATCAGTGCTATTCCTGAGATTGAAGCTATCGATTTAGGTGATTCTGATTCGTGGGAGTTGTATTTAGATAAAGTGGAGGCTTATGCCCTTGTTAATGGGGTGGATATTTCTAACCCATACAAGGGGTTGATGAGTCAATCCCAGGAGTTGGAGCTAGAGAGAAGAATCAAAGAAGAGTTTTCTTATAAGTCTCCATCCTGCGATAAATATGATTATATGATCGCAGGAACGGCAGGTTTGCTGGCTGGCATTGTTGATGTGCTTTTTGTTGGTGTTCCTGGAAAGGGGGGGCTGACATCTTTTACTGACGATATGGCAAATAAATCTGTTGAGAGGTTTGCAAAAATTAATGGGTGGAAGGGGCCAAGAGAAGGTAAAGACTCTGTAGCTAGTGCTATAGGTTTTCTGGAAAGAAAATATAAGGTTAATTATGATCATCGGCACGGTGGCGATGTCGATGGCCTATTCAAAATGAGCACCAAGAATCACCATATCAAAAATCTTGCGCACTCCCCGGATCTTGTGGGCTTGTTTTTCTCGCTTTTGGATCAATTCACCAGCACTGCACATTTTGTCGATGAGGGGAGGTTGATTTCTATCGACACTGACACCTTTGAGCTTAAAGGTGGAAACTTTTTGGCAAAAGTGTTTTCTGGTTTTGTTAATTGGCTTGGACATTTATTTTCAGATTTGGCGGGGTCTTCAGGTGCAATAGAGAGAGGATCTGGAATACCCATCCCCTTTTTCTCATTGCTTCAATTTATGGATTTTGGTGAGTTTGGTCAGCACAAGCAAACCTTTGCCAAAGTGTCCGTTCAGGTTTTTGAGCAGGGTTATGATTTTAGGCATGGGATGGCTTTATCAATACCGGTGCTTATCGCAGAGCTAATTACCCGAATTGGTTGGGTGGCAAAAAGAAAGTTCTACCATGAGGAACCATGGTCTAACTGCCTTCCCTCAGCCTCCAATCCTGAGCTGAGGCGAATGCTTTTGGTGGCCCATGGATCTCTATGTCTTGTGGATGCTACTGATGCAACGCTGAAATCGGGAGGGGATATAATTCAGTTCATGCTGAGAAGTAATATCATCGCTTGGGCTAGGTTTGGCACACTAGCTTTAAAGGAATTGCGGTGTTGGTATCAGCAGGGCAGTTTGGATCCCGATGCAGTAGATGAATATATTGATGCAGAACTTGAGCGCATGTTGGCGGCATAAACGAGCTGTTGAGTAATCAATGTGCCTAGGATGTACTGGATTCATGGAATTCGGCGGCGCCACCTGTAACAGCAGCGTCAACCGCGACCAGATACGCGACAGTGTGAATATCATGGGCGAACTGGTGTCAGTGGTGATCGAAATTATGATGGATAGCCCGAATACCCTTTGGGGCTAGGCGAGTTATCCGGTCATTCCATCAAACAACTAAAACAACAAAGCGAGGCCAGGATGACGACGAGTATCCCCAAGGAAAACCTGTCTTTTCAGACCGGGACAATGGCAACCATTGAGGTGGACCAGGATAGTCTGGACCACGGCTACTACCGGTATTTGAAGCAGGCGGCAGAGGCGTTGCTTGCAACAGGCTACTCAGGTGTGCTCACCGTATATTCGTACTGTACAGAAAGTGTCAATTTCCATGAGCCCACCTGGTCGGCCTTTATTGGCGTGAAAGGCAATGACAAGCTGCTTGAGCTGTTGCTGGAAGAATTGAACAAAGTGCCGGGATCCAGAGCAAAGTTCTCTGACTCCATTCGGTCGGATATGACCCAGCCTGAAATGCATATTGAAGATGGTAACCTATGGATTCCCGATGAATTGAACACCTGGATCAGCATCGGTGAGGTGCCAGATAAAGATTTGGATGACGTCGACATCCTGCTTGAAGATGAGCTGTTTGGAGATGGCCGTGATCAGGAAGTCCAGGTAGATAAACGCGACGACACTGGCGTGTCATCAACGACAGTCGGTCGCGTAAGGGCTGCTCGCTCCAATGCTCGCGTAGATACCATCCGGTCAACTATTGAAGAGTTGTTCGGGTTGCCTGAAGGCTCCGTTGCATTGTGTGGCCCAGATGGCAGACCGCTTCGCGGTGATGCCAAAATCGCGACACTTAGAGATCGCTGGGCATAATCATCGGCTGCTAAGCAGAATTTACAACAGGAACCACAATGCCTCGATTTCTTCACACCGCTGACTGGCAGATAGGCCGCCAGTACGCCAGCTTTGCACCGGATGATGCGGTGGCGTTGGCCGAGGCTCGTATTTCCGTCATTGAACGCATCGCGGGTTTGGCGACCGAAGAAACTGTCGATGCCGTCCTGGTGGCGGGGGATGTATTTGATGCCCAGACGGTTTCAGATCGCACCATTCGCCGGCTGTTCAATGCCATGGCCGCTTATTCTGGCCCCTGGATTCTTATTTCCGGCAACCACGATGCGGCTCTGGCCGAAAGCGTCTGGACGCGTGCGCAGCGGCTGGAGGCGGTTCCCGCCAATGCCCACTTGGCCCTCACGGCTGAGGTGATGGAATTCGGTGACGCTGGCTTTGCCATTTTGCCGGCGCCTCTGACTCAGCGGCATACCATGTCTGATCTGACGGAGTGGTTTGATCATGCCGAGACGACAGACGGCTTGTTGCGTATCGGCTTGGCGCACGGGAGTGTGCAAGGCATTTTGGCGGAAGACGAGAATGCCACCAATCCGATTTCCCCGGAGCGTTATCAATCAGCAAAGTTGGATTTTCTTGCTTTAGGTGACTGGCACGGTACCAAACAGATCAATTCTCGCACCTGGTATAGCGGCACTCCAGAGCAAGATCGCTTTAAAGGGAATGACCCCGGCAATGTATTGCTGGTCCAGATCCCTGAGGTTGGCGCAGAGCCTCAGGTAGAAATTCGGTCGATCGGTCAGCATCCCTGGATCCAGATGAAAGAGCGACTGGCAGTCTCATCCGATCTGGAGCAGTTGATAGCCAGGATTGAGGGGCAGCCTGAACAGGCTGTGGTCGAACTCCGTTTGGAGGGCGAAATCAGCCTGCTGGGCAAACAGCAGCTGGAGCGCGCCCTGTCAGTAGCGGAAGCCCGTTTCCGCAGCCTGGGTTATGACCTTTCAGGCCTGAGCTTACAGCCCACGGAAGACGATATCGCCGCCCTTCATGCCGATGGCTATGTGGGAGACGTGATTGCCGAACTCCGTGACCAGCAGGAGGGTGAGGGCGGTGAAGTGGCCAGAGATGCCATGGCCATCCTCGCCTCCATGTTGCTGGAGAAACAGGCCCAGGGAGGTGATGCATGAAGCTGCTACGCCTCAAGGTCGAACAGCTCCGCCAGTTCCGTAAACCCGTGGAAATTAAGGGCCTTGAGCCCGGTATCAACCTGTTTACCGGCCCCAATGAATCCGGCAAAAGCACCCTGGTGCGTGCCATTCGTGCTGCCTTCTTCGAGCGCCATAAATCCTCCAGCGTGGAGGATCTGCAGCCCTGGGGTGACTCGGCAGCCGTGCCCACCGTGGAGCTGGACTTCGAATGGGAGGAGCAGTCTTGGAAACTGGTGAAGAGCTTCCTCAAAAAGAAGCGCTGTGACCTGACCGTAGATGGTGCGCCCTATAGTGGCGATGACGCCGAAGAAAAGCTTTCCAGTCTGCTGGGCTATGAATTCGCAGCGAAAGGGGCAAGCAAGCAGCAGCACTGGGGAATCCCTGGTCTGCTGTGGGTTGAGCAAGGCGCCGGCCAGGAAATCCAGGCCCCGGTAGAGCATGCCGGCCAGCACCTGAAAGCCGCCCTTGGCGGTAACCTGGGCGAAGTCACCAGCAGCACGGGCGATGAGCTGATCAACCAGGTGACAGCAGAGAGAGCCAAGCTGCTGACCACAACCGGCAAAGCCACGGGCAACTATGCCAAAGCCATTGCCGACGCGGACACGTTGCAGGAGCAGTTTGACGCACTGCAGGATCGCATCCAGCAATACCGCCAGCAGGTAGATCGGCTGGGCCAGCTGAGAGAAGAGCAGTCCCAGGCCGAAACAGAGCGCCTTTGGGAGAGCTACCGTCAGCAAGCCAAAGAAGCAGAAGCCCGATTGAATGAGGTCGCTTCCTGGCAGAAAGAGCAGGATCGGGACCAGCAGGCGTTTAAAGACTGCCAAACCAGTATCCAGGCCACCCTCGATTTGCTGGCCGGGTTCCAGAGCCAGCAGCAGGATCTGGAGCGGCGGCAGCAAGAGAAGGAAGTCGCAGAGCAACAGCAAGCGAACCTTGAGGAACGCAAGCCCGCCAGTGAAGCGGCTCTCGAAGAGGCAAAGCGGGCCCACGAGGCCGCTCGCAAGGCCTTAAAGCTGGCCCAGCAGCACCAGCAACGGGCGGATCTGGTCCGCGAGCTGGAAGGCATTGAGGGCGAACTGGTTAATGACAAGAGCAAACTCGAAAGGACAAAAGCGCTGCATGCTTCGCTTTTGGAAAACCGTCAAAAGCAGCAATCCAGTCAGATTGACCCGCAAACCATTCAGCGTCTAAAGGAAGTCGTCGCTGAACTGGACCGTCTGGCCATTCAGCAGGATGCCGTGGCAACCCGGCTGGAATTCGACCTGACCGATGACCACAGCGTCACTCTGGACGGGAAGAGCCAGGCAGGGAAGAGCGAGCATTTGCTGATCGAGCCCGGTGAAGTGGCCATTAAAGGGATTGGCACCCTGCGCGTGCTGCCGGGCGGTGAGGATGTGGCCGAGATCGCCAGAGCCAAGCAGAGCCTGACGGATGAGCAGGAGAGTCTGCTGTCTCGCTTGCAAGTTGCCTCCCTCGCTGAGGCCGAAGA
Organism: Alcanivorax sp. IL2; assembly: GCF_047495475.1. NCBI lineage: Bacteria > Pseudomonadati > Pseudomonadota > Gammaproteobacteria > Oceanospirillales > Alcanivoracaceae > Alcanivorax > Alcanivorax sp. IL2. The sequence continues at coordinate 1,599,867 of NZ_CP179932.1, forward strand.
GCGACTCAAGCAGCTGCAGACACTGGAACAAGCTATCCAGCAAGATGAATCTCTTCTCAAGGAGCTGGCGCCGGAAGGGCTGGAATCACTCTCTGATCGGCTGCAGCTGAAGCAGGCGCGTAAAGATGCGCTCGTCCCTCAAATTCAGGCCTTGCCTGAACAAGACGAGAGTAGCCTGTCACCCTCCCGGGCCGAGGCTCAGCTGGAATCAGCCAAAGAGGTGCTTGAGGAGGCAGAAGAAGCCCATCAAACACTGAAGAGTGACCTGCTGCTGGCGGAGCAGGCCCAAAATCGTGCCCGGCAAGAATGGGATCGACTCAGCAATGACCTGCAGGTCGCAGATCGCAAACAGCGCGAAAAGCAGGCGGGCGAACAGCTGACGGAACTGCGAACGAAAGAGCGCCACCTGAGCGACCAGATTGAAAAGCGGGAAGCGCAGATCAATGAGGCCAACCCGGAAGCGCTTGAGCAGGACGTGAGGCGTCTCACTCAAAGTGCAGATGCTGCAGAAAAGCAGGAAGATGAACGTCAGCGAGAGCTAATTCAGATTCAGGCTCGCCTTGAATCCGCCGGCGCAGAAGGCATGGAAGAGCAAAGCGCAGAATTGGAAACCGTCCTGGACCGGGCTGCCCGCCGCAAACGCGAGCTGGAACGCCGCGCCAATGCCCTGGACCTGCTGCTTGCCAGCCTGACTGCGCACCGCCTGGAGCTGACGCGCCAACTCCAGGCGCCCCTGCAAAAACACCTGAATCACTACTTGCGCCTCCTGTTCCCGGAAGCCTCCCTCAATGTGGATGAAAACCTCATCCCGGAAGTCTTGGTCCGCCAGGGCCACGGTGGGGAAGAGCGTGGGCAGTTTAATGAGTTGAGTTTCGGCGCAAGGGAACAAATGGCCCTGATCAGCCGGCTGGCCTATGCCGATCTCCTGCAGGAAGCCAACAAGCCAACCCTGATCATCCTGGATGATGCCCTGGTCCACAGCGATGCCGAGCGCCTCAAGGCCATGAAGCGCGTGCTCTACGACGCCGCCCAGCGCCATCAAATCCTGCTGTTTACCTGTCACCCGGATAACTGGCGGGATCTGGGGGTGGTGGCGAGGGATGTTGAGGGACTTCGGTTGTGATGCCCATTGGGGTACACGATTCCCCAATTTTCCCCTATTCTCACCTCTTCAGTATGGAGAAGTGAAAGCATGGCCGATGAAATATGGACCTTGAAGGAGGTTGCCAGCTACCTGAAGGTGGCAGAGAAAACGGCTTATCGGTTGGCAGCAGAGGGTAAGTTGCCTGGTTTCAAAGTTGGAGGGAGCTGGCGGTTCAGGCAGGAAGATATTGTCCACTGGATCGAGGCGCAGAAGGTCGATAGGCAATAGTAGACGCGACACAACGCGTTTCTCGTTGTAAGACAACATTGGGTCTCTGGAGCACCCGGAGTCTGAAGCCAGGACAAGCAGAATACAGGACAGATAACAAAATGACGGACGCTTTCTTTGAGAAGCCAATTCTCAACTCTCCCTATGATTATCCCGGACGACACTGGGAGCTGGATAAATCTGGTCAGCCAACCCAGCAAATAATCGAAAAGCGCCGTAGGGCGGAATTTATTACCCCTATTCCAAAGCCCAAAAAACGTAAGGGGTCGGGCGAGCAGGCTGCCATGGCTTTTGACGAAGGCCTGGGCCTGTCATCAGAAGAGCAGCAATACGATCACACGGCAGTGATTAACGCTGTCCGTGTAGAAGTCGATAAGTGGCGGCGTATCCCTAACCCCGCCGATTGGCGGGTAACTCCTGAAACCGCTCGCCTTCTCCAGCACTGGAGGCATCATGATTTTTCCGGTATTCGGCCTTTCTTTTGTCAGGTCGAAGCTGTCGAAACGGCTATCTGGCTAACGGAAGTCGCTCCCCAAATAGGCAAAGCTGGCCAGAGGTTTCTTGAGCATTTGGAAAACGCCAACAGGGAGGCCAATCCCGAATTGATGCGTTTGGCGCTTAAACTTGCTACAGGGGCTGGTAAAACCACAGTAATGGCCATGCTTATCGCCTGGCAAACAGTAAATGCTGTACGTAAACCTAATAGTAAAAAGTTTACTCGTGGCTTTCTGTTGGTGGCGCCAGGTATCACTATTCGAGATCGTCTACGAGTACTACTTCCCAACGATCCAGAGAGTTACTACAAAAGCCGTGAGCTTGTGCCCACTGACATGATGGAGGATTTGGGAAAAGCCAAGATAGTGATTACCAACTACCATGCCTTTAAGTTACGCGAGCGCATGGAACTTTCCAAAGGTGGCCGTCTGTTGCTGCAGGGAAGAGGTGGGGAAGAGCTCGATACTTTGGAAACCGAAGGGCAGATGCTGCAGCGGGTGATGCCGGAGTTGATGGGGCTGAAAAACATCCTCGTAATCAATGACGAAGCCCACCACTGCTATCGAGAGAAGCCCGACAGCAACGATGAGGATCCATTAAAGGGAGACGAAAAAAAAGAAGCTGAAAAGAACAAAGAAGCAGCGCGTTTATGGATAAGTGGTATTGAGGCAATTAACCGTAAACTGGGTGTTAGCCGGGTTTTTGATCTTTCTGCAACACCGTTTTTTCTTAGCGGATCTGGTTATGTCGAGGGGACGTTGTTTCCCTGGACTATGAGCGATTTCTCGCTGATGGACGCCATCGAATGTGGCATCGTCAAGCTCCCTCGTGTTCCTGTGGCCGAGAATATCCCCGGCAATGAAATGCCAATGTTTCGGAATCTTTGGGAGCACATTGGTAAAAAAATGCCCAAGAAAGGGCGAGGTAAAGGGGCTCTGCTCGATCCACTCAGTATCCCTGTCGAGCTGCAAACCGCTCTGCAGGCCCTCTACGGCCACTACGAAAAAACGTATGAACTTTGGAAGCAGGCTGGTATCAAGGTTCCTCCTTGCTTCATCGTGGTTTGTAACAATACCGCTACGTCAAAGCTGGTATACGATTACATTTCAGGGTTTATCCGTGAAAATGAAGATGGCTCATCTAATGTTGTAAATGGTCGCTTGGAGTTATTCCGTAACTATGATGAGCATGACACCCCTCTCGCTCGACCTAATACACTGCTGATCGATAGTGAGCAGCTTGAGTCAGGCGATGCCCTGGACAAAAACTTTCGAAATCTGGCCAGCGATGAAATTGAACGCTTCAAGCGTGAAGCCCTAGAACGCGGTGGCGATCTGGCCAATCAGATTCGTTCTGGCAAGGACATTGATGATGCGACCTTGCTGCGCGAGGTGATGAATACCGTAGGCAAGCAAGGGCAATTGGGTGAATCCGTCCGTTGTGTGGTCTCGGTTTCAATGCTTACTGAAGGGTGGGACGCGAATACCGTCACGCACGTGCTAGGGGTGCGTGCTTTTGGCACCCAGTTGTTGTGTGAGCAAGTGATCGGCCGTGCACTGCGGCGCCAGTCCTACGACCTAAACGAAGAGGGTTTCTTTGGTGTGGAGTATGCCGATGTGCTCGGCATTCCATTCGATTTCACTGCTAAGCCAGTGATTGCTCCTCCACAGCCGCCACGAGAAACCATACAGGTGAAAGCAGTATTGCCGGAACGCGAGGACTTGGAAATCCAGTTTCCTCGTGTAGCGGGTTATCGGGTTGAGCTGCCAGAAGATCGCTTGATGGCTCAGTTTAATAATGACTCGGTATTTGAGCTCACTCCGGCGATTGTTGGCCCATCAATTACAAAGAACTCTGGAATTATTGGTGAAGCGGTGGATTTAAGCCTGGAGCATATCCGCGACATGCGCCCATCTACCTTGCTGTTTCATCTGACTCAGCGGCTTCTTTACACCAAATGGCGTGATCCTGGGGAGGAGCCCAAGCTGCACCTTTTCGGGCAACTTAAGCGAATAACCAAGCAGTGGCTGGATTCTTGCCTTGTGTGTAAGGGGGATACCTACCCAGGTTTGCTCATGTACCAGGCATTAGCTGATGTAGCCTGCGACCGTATTACTGCTGCCATTACTCGAGCAGAGCAAGGTAAGCGGCCAATCAAGGCCGTGCTGGACCCCTACAATCCCACAGGCACTACCGCCAATGTTAACTTCACAACCTCAAAGACGGAGCGTTATGAAACCGACGGCCGTCGTTGCCAGCTCAATTGGGTGATTCTCGATAGTGATTGGGAAGCTGAATTTTGTCGTGTGGCGGAAGCTCACCCGAAAGTCATGTCTTATGTGAAAAACCATAACTTAGGGCTAGAGGTGCCTTATCGCTACGCCTCGGAAAACCGAAAATATAGGCCAGATTTCATCGTTCAGGTCGATGATGGGGGTGGTGTGAAAGACCCTTTGAATTTGGTTGTCGAGATTAAGGGCTATCGTGGTGAAGATGCCAAAGAGAAAAAGTCTACGATGGATGCCTATTGGGTTCCTGGTGTTAACAACCTTGATGTCTATGGCCGCTGGGATTTTTCTGAATTCACAGACGTTTTCCAGATGCAGGATGACTTCGCTGACAAGGTTGAAGCTGAATTTAATAAGATGATCACTGCCGCTTCGGCAGCATCAAGTGAGCAGGACAAATAACATGGCGAGAAAACCTAAAACACCCAAGAGCATTGAAGCTCTCACTCATGATGACGCAACGCGAAAGAATATCCCCACGGCGGAATACCAGTCCGTGATGAAAAAAGATGACCAGGCGCCTGTAAAAGTGAACTACCCGCGCGGCAGCGAAGTGCTGGAAGAGGAAAAGGAAAGCCGCAACAGGGATTTGGATCCCCAGCTCGTCTGGCGCGGCAAAGACCAACAGGACTGGTCGGACCTGGTGGTCAATGCGCCGCCGCTCTATATCCAGGAAAAGGTTCATCCCAAGGTGCTGATCGACGATCTGCGTCGCCGAACTGAAGCCGCTGAGAAAGAGGAAGAAGCCGAGCAAGCCGGTGCCATGGCGGACCTCTTTGCAGACTTTAATGGCCTGCCCGACGAGGGGGCCAAAACTGAGTTCTACCAACACGATGCGCACTGGACCAACCGCATGATCCTCGGTGATTCATTGCAGGTTATGGCTAGCTTGGCGGAGCGGGAAGGACTGCGCGGTAAGGTGCAGTGTATCTATTTTGATCCTCCCTATGGCATTAAATTTAATTCTAACTTTCAGTGGTCTACCACCACTAATAAAGTTACAGACGGGAAATCGGAACACATCACACGTGAGCCCGAGCAGGTCAAAGCTTTCCGAGATACTTGGCGTGATGGCATCCACTCATACCTGACTTATTTGCGCGATAGGATAACCGTTGCTCGCGACCTTTTGACCGATTCAGGATCAATTTTTGTACAAATTGGGGACGAAAATGTACATCGTGTACGAGCACTGTTGGAGGAGGTTTTTGGAGAAGAGAACTTTGTATCACTGATTTGTGTCAAGAAGACAGGGGGGATGGGTGCGAAGTACATAGATTCTGTTTTCGATTACATAATTTGGTTCGCCAAGTCACTAAACTCAATGAAATACAGAGGGTTAATTAGTAGAAAAATGATAGGAGAGGGACATGGAACAGGGATGCGCTATGATCAGGTAAGATTTGATGACTTAACGGAAAGGTCATTGGTAAAGTCAGAAAAGGAAGATCTACAGTCATTGAAAAGCCTTGAGAAATCAGGGGCGCGTTTTTATCAATTAACATCATTAAATTCCGATAGTTCAAGTGATGCTACTACGGTTGCTTTTGATTTTCAGGGTAAAGTATTTAAAAGGACGAATTGGAAAACCAATGCGTCAGGCTTGTCACGGCTCAGAAAGGCTGACCGAATTAAGCAAGGAGATAAAACCTTAAGGTATCGTCGATATCTGGAGGATTTTCCTGGAACTCATATTGCCAACTTCTGGGATGATACCGGTGTGTCTGGAAAACTATATGTTGTTCAAACTTCTACGAGAGTTGTAGAAAGATGCATTATGATGGCTTCAGATCCTGGTGATCTAATTCTTGATCCTACCTGTGGTTCGGGAACCACTGCGGCGGTTTCGGAAAAATGGGGCCGGCGCTGGGTTACTATCGATACTTCCCGGGTTTCCCTGGCTTTGGCTCGCGGCCGTATTATGGGGGCTCGCTATCCCTATTATCTTCTCGCAGATAGTGCAGAAGGGCAATTAAAGGAAGCTGAAATTACCCGCAGCACTCTTTCCAGTCAGCCCGCGCGTGGGCATATCAATCACGGTTTTGTCTATGAGCGTGTGCCGCATATCACTCTTAAATCTATCGTCAATAATGCTGAAATCGACGTGATCTGGGATAAGTTTCAAGAAACAGTGGAACCTTTGCGCGAGCAGTTGAATCAAGCCCTGAGCCAGAAGTGGGAAGACTGGGAGATTCCTCGTGAGGCGGATGAAGATTGGCCGGAGTCCGCCAAGAAGCTCCACGCCGACTGGTGGAGAGCCCGCATCGCTCGCCAGCAGGAAATCGATGCTTCCATCGCCGCCAAAGCCGACCATGAATTCCTCTACGACAAGCCCTACGAGGACAAGAAGAAAGTCCGTGTTGCTGGCCCTTTTACGGTGGAGAGTCTCTCGCCGCACCGCGTATTAGGCGTAGATGAGAATGATGAGCTTATCGATCCCAATGATGTAGCCGAACATGACGGTGGCTACTCTGATGGCCGAGATTTCGTTCAGATAATTCTTGAAAACCTCAAAACCTCCGGGGTGCAACAAGCCCATAAAGACGACAAAATTGACTTTACCGCCCTCAGTCCTTGGCCTGGAGAGCTGGTGTGCGCTGAAGGCAGGTACTTCGACGGCGGAGAGGAGGGCGGCGCAGAGAAACGCGCGGCGATCTTCATCGGTCCGGAATTCGGCACGGTCTCCCGCCCGGACCTAGTTCAGGCGGCCCGCGAAGCCGCCGACGCCGACTTCGATGTCCTGATTGCCTGTGCTTTCAACTACGAAGCACACACCACAGAATTCGAAAAACTTGGCCGCATTCCTGTGCTCAAAGCCCGCATGAACGCTGATCTGCATATGGCGGATGACCTCAAGAACACTGGCAAAGGCAACCTTTTCGTTATCTTCGGTGAGCCGGATATTGATATTCTGGATGCTGAAAACAATCAAATCCAAGTCAAAGTCAACGGCGTCGACATATTCAAACCGCAAACCGGCGAAGTCATCAGCGACTCTGCCGACGGTATTGCCTGCTGGTTTATCGATACCGACTACAACGAGGAGTCTTTTTTCGTTCGCCAGGCCTATTTCCTAGGTGCTAATGATCCCTACAAATCTCTCAAGACGACACTCAAGGTCGAAATCAATACTGAGGCTTGGGAGACACTTAACAGTGATATCTCTAGGCCCTTTAAAAAGCCCCATTCCGGGCGGATTGCCGTGAAAGTGATTAATCACTTGGGGGATGAGGTAATGAAGGTGTTTAGAGTATGATGGCTGTATTCACCGCTAGGAGAAACCACCATGGCCAGTGCTGAGCAACTCAAAGCGCTGTTGAAGTCGCACCTGGACGGTGATGACGAGCGTTTTTATTCGGTGGCCATGCAGCTCGCAGCCCATGAGGCGAAGGTCGGCCACGGAAAGCTGGCGAAAGAGTTACGGACTCTTGTCGATCAGGCCAAGCTGCGAAGGGGGGCTGAGTCGGGCATAGACAAGCCGGTGCCTATCGGCCGTCCTCGTGGCGAGCTGGCTAATCTGTTATCGGTTAGCTACCCGAAATCCCGTTTGGGCGATATGGTCTTAAGTGATGAGCTTGATCAGCAGCTTAGCCGTATCATCCGTGAGCAGCGCCATGCAGCTAATATTCTCGCCCATGGCCTGCAGCCCCGGCGAAAACTGTTGCTCATGGGGCCGCCTGGTACGGGTAAAACCATGACAGCATCGGTTTTGGCGGGGGAGCTGGGTTTGCCGCTGTTCCAGGTTCGCCTTGATGGTTTGATGACCAAATTTATGGGGGAGACGGCGGCGAAGCTGCGGCAAATATTTGAATCCACCGAGCAAGCCCGCGGCGTTTACTTTTTTGATGAATTTGACTCAATCGGCTCTCAGAGAGGTTTGGCGAATGACGTTGGTGAGATCCGACGCATTTTAAATAGCTTTCTGCAAATGATTGAGCAGGATGCATCCCATAGCCTAATCGTTGGGGCCACTAATCATCCTGATATTCTCGATAACGCCTTGTTTCGTCGTTTTGATGATCTTCTTCATTACGAATTGCCCGACGAGGAACATATTGCGAGTGTGTTGAAAGCTCGTCTCGGCCGTATGGCTGCCAAGGGAGTTTCTTGGAAGCGTTTGGCGAGCAAAGCAATGGGGTTAAGTTATGCCGAGATCACCCGCGCCTCAGATGAGGCGATGAAATCTGCCTTGATTGAAGATAGGGCGACTATCGCTGAAAAGGATATCGGCTACGCGTTGCAAGAGCGGCATAGCCAGGTGGAACGCCTTCGAATAAAAAAGTAGTCATAATAAGGATGTTAGATGGCAGAGAACGGCGGGGATCGCAAGCGACATTTTCTTCTTCAGAATAATGGCAAAACAGAGCCTTTTTCCTCTCCGCCACGCGGTGGTGGAGGGGGAGCTCTGCCTGTGCAAGACAGGCAGACGCATGGCGCTGCATTGTTAAACCAGGTTAGACAGTTAGCTCCCCAAGTCGAAGCGGCAAAAATTGAGCAGCAGAAAGTCGGATTGGAGGAAGGGTTCGGTCTACAGATCGAGTTTGGGAGTTTTCCTGATATCGAGCTGGCTTTTGAGTCCCTTGCTCGGGAGCGCTCAGGCATCGAATTGCGCAATGTGCGCCATGACGATGAGAGCGCTCGTACCTATGCGACTGTCTTTGTTCCTGAAGGTAAGCTGGCGCGCTTTGAGAACCTGATTGCCGATTACCTGGATGAATCCAAAGACAAAAAGAGTGGTCCCAAGAATAGCAAGCTGCTTAACGCTATTTCGGAAATTCGCATGGCGAGCCTTGAGGCCTTGTGGACTGATGATCCTAGTTCTTTGCCGCATTCAGATGATGAAAATATCTGGTGGGAAGTGTGGCTTCCTGTGCGAGGCGATCGGGCAGGGGTGTTACAGCAGTTCCGCCAGATTGCTGGGGAGCTGGGGTTCCGGATTCCAGCTGGTGAGTTGCAATTCCCTGAGCGCACGGTGCTTGTGGCCTATGGCTCCGTTGGGCAGATGAAACAATCAGTTATGGCGCTGAATAGTATCGCTGAGCTTCGCCGCGCTAAGGAAACTGCCGATTTCTTTGATTCTTTGCCTCCGGGTGAGCAGCCAGCCTGGCTAGATGAAATGCTCAGCAGGCTGACACTACCAAGCGTAGGTGATGACGTACCACATGTCTGCTTGTTCGATACTGGTGTGAATCACGGGCATCCATTGCTTGAAATGGCACTTGATAATGCTGATCTCCATAGTGTGGAACCAGCTTGGGGGTTAGATGATGGCGATGGACATGGTACTGGTATGGCTGGGCTGGCCCTGATCGGTGACTTGACTGTACAGCTAGCCTCTGCGAATCCGATACATGTGGGGCATAGACTAGAGTCAGTCAAACTGATCCCCGAAAATGGCGCAAACGGGGCCGACCCTAAACATCATGGGTACATGACTTTAGAGGCTGTCGCGCGCCCAGAAATTGTCGAGCCTCGACGTTCACGAGTTTTCAGCATGGCTGTGACGGCACGGGATAATCGTGATCGTGGCCGTCCTTCTGCATGGTCAGCCACGATTGATCGATTGGCATCTGATGCGGAAGGTCAAGGTGAGACGCCGCGATTATTTGTGCTCTCGGCAGGTAATGTCACTGACCCTAATGCATGGGCTGAGTATCCCGACAGCAACAGCACGGATGGCATACATGATCCCGCTCAAGCCTGGAATGCGCTTACCGTTGGTGCGGCTACTGAGTTAGTGAACATTACTGAGCCTGATGCCCAGGATTACCAGCCGATTGCGCCTCACGGAGGGCTGAGTCCCTTCAGTACGACTTCGCAGACCTGGCAAGCACACTGGCCGCTGAAACCGGATGTGGTGTTTGAGGGAGGAAATGCGGCCACAAATGCTCTGGGCGCCTCGTGGATGCCGAGCCTCAGCTTGCTGACAACAAATTTTAAGCCTGCAGATTGCTTGTTTACTACGACTAATGCGACGAGTGCAGCCTGTGCCCTGGCGGCGAAGATGGCTGCGCAACTAATGGCCGAATACCCAACCCTATGGCCTGAGACCATTCGAGCATTGATTGTGCATTCTGCAGAATGGACACCTGCAATGCGGCAAGCATTCTTGTCTCCTGCAGGTCAGCCAACGAAAGCCCAAATGGGTAATTTGGTCCGCCACTGCGGTTTCGGAATGCCCAGCCTAAATCGTGCGCTTTGGAGCGTTACAAATTCCCTGACAATGGTTTGCGAAAGCACATTGAACCCTTTTGCTCGTGAAAAGGGAAAGGAGCCGAAGTTGAGGGATATGAATCTACATCGTTTCCCTTGGCCTTTGGAGGAGCTGCAAGCGCTGGGGGAAACACCTGTTGAAATGCGGGTCACGCTGTCTTACTTCATTGAGCCAAACCCCTCTGCTCGGGGGGTAACGTCTCGTTACCGTTACGAATCGCACGGGTTACGGTTTGAGGTGAAGCGAGCCCTTGAGTCTGAGTCCGATTTTCGTGCTCGCATTAATGCTGCGGCCAGGGATGAAGAAGAACAGACTCGAACAGGGGGGAATGATCCTGGCTGGGTAATTGGGAAACAGGGGCGACATAAAGGCTCGTTACATTCTGATATATGGCAGGGCACAGCGGCAGATCTGGCCAGCCGTGGTGTTATGGCAATTTATCCTGCATTGGGGTGGTGGAAGACTCGGCCGGCGCAAGAGCGCTACAACGATCCTGTACGTTATGCATTGGTCGTTTCTATTAGCGCTCCCGAAGTCGATGTTGATCTCTATACAGCAGTGGCCAATCAAGTTGCTGTACCGATTGAGGTGACGAGCTAATGAACTTTCGTATCGCTGATACGTTTACGAACAGTCTGGCTAGGCTGACAGGCGAAGAGCAAAAGCAGGTAAAAACTACAGCTTTTGATTTGCAAATGAATCCGGCCAGCCCAGGTATGAGCTTTCATAAGCTGGATAGGGCTAAAGATCCCAATTTTTGGTCGGTACGAGTGAGTCGTGATATCCGCCTGATTGTGCATAAAACGGCTAATAGCCTGCTTTTGTGTTATGTCGATCATCATGACAAGGCATATCAATGGGCTGAGCGCCGTAAGTTGCAAACACACCCCAAAACAGGTGCAGCGCAGCTGGTCGAGATCCGTGAAACCGTACACGAGGTTGTGATTCCAAACTATGTTCAAAAGGATGCTGTAACTGTAGATAAGCAGCCAGTATTTGCTGGAATTGAGGACAGTACATTACTTTCCTACGGTGTCCCTGAAGACTGGCTAGACGATGTGCGCTCAGCTGATGAGGATAGTCTTCTGCAGATTGCAGATCATTTGCCTGGTGAAGCTTCAGAAGCCTTGCTGGAATTAGCGACAGGCGGAAAACCGGTGCTTCCGGTAATTGCTGCTGAAGGTGGCGATCCCTTTGAGCATCCTGATGCCCAGCGTCGCTTCCGCGTTATGACTGATGCGGATGAGTTGGCGAGAGCATTAGAGTTCCCGTGGGATAAATGGACAGTTTTTCTGCATCCAGCACAGAGACAAATTGCTGAGAGGGAGTATAACGGTCCGGCCCGGGTGTCGGGCTCTGCAGGCACGGGAAAAACTATTGTTGCCTTACATCGGGCAGTTAATCTGGCGAAGCAGAATCCTGAGTATCGAGTACTGTTGACAACATTCTCCGATACACTGGCTAATGCATTGCAAAATAAATTACGCTGCTTGGTTAGCAATGAACCCAGGCTGGGAGAAAGGCTGGAAGTTGCTGCTCTTGATGCTGTCGGGGAGCGTTTGTATGGCTCTCATTTCGGTTCTGCAAGAATTGCTGATAGAAAAGAAATTAAAGGCTTGCTTGTTGAGCATAGTGCAGGCATTGAGGGGTTGAAGTTTGGTCAGCGTTTCTTGCTGGGTGAATGGGAGGAAGTCGTTGATGCTTGGCAAGTTGATTCTCTTGAAGAATATCTGAAAATTAAGCGTCTTGGCCGTAGAACCCGCCTTCCTGAGGCGCAACGTAAGCTTTTGTGGCAGGTTTTCGCTGGCGTAAAAAATCACCTTAATAAGCATGGTTTTATCACTCGGTCGCAGCTCTTTAGTGAGCTCGCTAATAAGGTTTCTTCCCGTGCTCACCCGCCATACGATGTGGCTGTAGTTGATGAAGCTCAGGATATTAGTGTGGCCCAGCTACGATTTCTAGCTGCTCTTGGTGCTGACCGCCAAAATAGTTTGTTTTTCGCGGGTGATCTGGGGCAGCGTATTTTTCAGGCGCCATTTTCCTGGAAATCGCTGGGCGTGGATATTCGAGGGCGATCTCATACACTAAGAATTAATTACCGGACATCCCATCAGATTAGAAAACAAGCAGATCAACTTCTTGGCCCAGAAGTGACTGATATTGATGGAAATGTTGATGATAGAAGGGGTACGGTGTCAGTGTTCAACGGGCCAGACCCAGATGTTCGTGTGTTCAATTCCGAAGACGAAGAAATCAGTTTTGTGGGTCAGTGGTTAGGATCCTTGGCTGAAGATGATGTAAGTGCTCACGAGATAGGGGTGTTTGTTCGTTCCGAATTAGAGCTTCATCGTGCAAGGCGAGCCGTAGAATCGGCCGGCCTCCCTTATAAGGTTCTGGACGAAAAGATGGAGACGGTTACGGGGAAAGTAACAGTTAGCACTATGCACCTAGCTAAAGGGTTAGAGTTTAGAGCTGTCGTTGTTATGGCCTGTGATGACGAAGTGATTCCTTCCCAGCAACGTATCGAATCGATTACTGACAATGCAGATCTAGAAGAGGTATACGAGACCGAGAGGCATTTGCTTTATGTCGCGTGTACAAGGGCTAGGGATCACTTGCTGATATCCAGTGCATCTTCAGCTTCAGAATTCTTAGATGATTTGAGGCAGTAAAGAAGGTTTATTATTTTAGGTGATCGGTTTGAGTATTGGCTGGACTGAGATATTTCTTTCGAAAAATAAAGGGTTTTATATAAAATGAACGCAGTACTCAGGGGAGAGTGCTGCGCAGTACCGATTAATCAAACATTCAGGTCCACTTACCTGCGTTATCGACCACAGTTACTTCGATTATGTTGCAGCGTTTTCCAGTCACGCGTTTATTTTTCTTGCCAAACTCCGCGCTAAAGGGAATCGGACGACTCTTGAGCTCGATGAGGAGAGCCAGGTTTTGGCAATTGCTGAGTTTGTAGAAGTGTTGGGTTGACGAGTTTTTCTATCTGGATGGTAAGGAAACCTTTTTCAGGGCTCCTTGACCGGTCTTTTTATGAAGTGCGGCAATGCCGTAGGAGCGGGAGTAGTAAATGGAGGTCAAGCTTTGGGACGGAGGTCTCCTCATTCACGAATTGAATGCCATCAGCAAAATGGAGGCGGCATTTGATGAGAAGAGTGCACCACCGTCGATGGCCGAGCGAAAATCAAAACAAAACCAAACTGCCATGGCACAACAGCTCAGCAGTTTGGTAGGAAGCAAGCCTCAGCCCGGGATTTGGCCCTGGAAGGGCTACGCGGGGTTTAGGTTTTCAGACTCCAAAGGCAAGGACGGTGAGTTTGATCTGGTTATTATTACTCACAAGAACATCCTCGTTGTCGAGCTGAAACAATGGCACGGAACCATAACAAGCTTGGGCGACCGCTGGCTTCAGAATGGAAATGATAGGGGCCGCTCTCCCGTCAGCACAACAAGAAACAAGTTCTTTCTCCTGAAAAACAAAATTGATCGAATTCGCCATCAACTGCCCGGGAAAAAGGTGCCGCGAATCGAATACCGGGTTGTTATGTCCGGTAACTGCGATTTCTCCGGAATTTCAGATAACGAAAAAGACTTTGTTCTATCACTGGATGATTTCCTGAAACTCGCGGATGAGAAACGATTCAACAAAACGTTTCGTCCTCATCCTGATCAACAGGGCCTTAATAATTACCTTGGCGTATTTGATCAGCTCTTTGATGAATCCAATGTTCAAGAGTGTGACCTTGTGGTGGATGGCTATCGGGCTAAGGAGAAAATCTTCTCCCATCCAGCGGGTGCGTACACCGAGTACGAGGCAGTGAATGACCAGAACAAGTCCGATCGAGGACTGCTTCGCCTTTGGGATTTTAACAAGCTCTCCGGCAACCAACCTAAAACACCTCAAGGTCGATACAGAATAATCTCTAGAGAACAGGAGGTTCTGACTCAGATTCGTCTAATCGAACCCGAACTGTATAAGAACTGTCTCCGCCCGATGTCTAATCCTTCGCAGGATGATATGACCCGCCAATTTTGCGAGAGGTTCGAGCTACCAACCGGCCACTTGCGTTTCAATGCTTTTATCAACAGCCATGTAGTTGGCTACTCAATCCAGGAGCGGCTGAACGTAGGCAAGGTTCTCGTCTCTCAGTTTGCGAGGATGCATGGCGCGAAGGTCGCCCACAGGGACGTAGGCGATCACAGTGTTTGGTTGTCCCCGTCGAACGCAATAACACTTTCGAACTTTGTCGCAGCCTATTACCAGCCGGCCGGCACAGTGGGGGAGCAGCGGAAGGAATTGAGCATTGGGGCTATCGAGTTACCTGAGGATAGCGGCTCCGACATTGAATTAGCTACTCCTTATACCCGTGATGTGTTTGCTCTCGGGATACTGCTCTGGCATTTGGTTAAAGCCCAAAACATTCCTCACAAGGCTGACAGTAGCCTATTAGAGAGGGTTGTTGGCGACGTGCAACACTGTGAAGAATGGTATGCCCCTGTAATTTTGCGAGCGATTCAGAAGATGCCGAGTGAGCGCTACGCGGATGCTGGAAGCTTACTCGGCGCTTTGAACCAAGGTCAGCCGTCTAATGCCGAAATCTTCAGGTTTGACGACAGTACGTTGGACAGGTTTCGACAGCCTGCGCTCCGTGTTGAGCGAGTGTATCCAATGGAGGAGGAATATGTTGATAATCCCCTCAAGGAGGTTTATCGCTCAGGCTCCGATGTTGTAAAGACATGGCCAGGTTTTGATCTTGGTGGGGATGACCTGGGATCCGGACCAAGGCTCCTTGCATTTCTCACGACTGTAGAGCGGCTTCAAAAGTTAAAACTGGGCTTCATTCCCAAGATTGATGAGTTCGGACTCGCAAAGCGCGATGAGCCTTTCGTGGTCTCGCAATTGATTGAGGGAGTTCACTGGTCAGAACTGACAGACTTGGACCAAGACGTGCGCTTCCAAGTGATTGAGAGGCTTTGTGATCAAATCTCGTTCCTACATGAACAAGACATCGCTCATGGTGATTTGCACCCAGATAACGTGAAAGTCGTGCTGCCTGCAGAGCCTGAAGATTCAGCGTTTATTTATCTTTTCGACTTCCCAGACCTGGCAATCGATTCGGACGAGACAAAAAACTCTCGGTATAGCCCGGCTTGGGAACATGCGTCTCCGTATGAGCGTGACAACTTCGCTGTCATGCGTATGTCCGCAGAATTGCTTGGTATGGAGTGGGATGTCGGCAGTGAAGACGACCTTCAAAGCCTTCGGGATCTGATCAATCTGGAGCAAGAGAGCCAGGCAGGATTTATTTCTCTTGATCGATTTATCGACGCGATCCAAAGGGAAAGAGAGCCCAAGGTTCAGCGGACCATAATTTCTATTAAAACATCAAGGGTAAGCGAGCCGCTAACGATACTGCCAGATAATGGGGAGTTGTTGGTGACCGTAGAGCCTGACCGTAAGCGGTCACGGATGCTGACGGTAAAATTCAGCGGCATTGGAGGAAATTTTCTCTGCACCTACGATCCTTCAGAGCGGAAATTTGGACGCGTGTTGTTCTTGAACAAGCAGGACGAGATTTGGGGGCGGGATAGAAATAGTGCCCAGTACAGAATTGATTGTGCGTTAGAACTCACTCAGAACGGTCACGATGACTGCTCGGGGCTCAACCAATTTTTTGCTGGTAATGGGGATTTCCTCGCGTTAGTGGACGACGTACAGCAGTCGTCCATTGAAAATCAAACTCGTGAGGAACATGGCGCCGCCACACAGCCTGGTGTTAAAACAACGGAAACTGAGAAACAGGACTTCTCCCAGGGACATGAGGAGGAGCCGCGCGAAGCCTCGCACAAGGTTCGAAAGCGTGATATCCCAGTTAATCGTTTATGGAAAACCATCATCGATACGGAGACTGAAGGACTGCCGTCCATAGAGGTTTCTGATGAGCCCTCCCCAACCAGAGATCACTCATCCATACGTATTCCTTACTCATCAGAGGGAGCTGTTCTCGAAAGCTTTGATAAGGATGATGAGGTTCGGCTGGTTCGAAAAAATGACGACAAGACCTCCTATCTTGGCTACGTCGATGTTCGTAAGAGCTCGGGGAAAGAAATTGTTGTTGAGAATAAGGCCAAGACTCGATCCGTAAAGCCGGACGAAACGCTTTATCTGATGAGTACCCAGAATAAAACGTCACTCGATCGGAGGAAAAGAGCTGTTACACGCGTGCTCGATCAGCTATCGGTCATTCCCGATCTCACCGCTTATTTTGAGGAAAACTCCGACAGGGAGCCCGTAAAACTCTCGGAGGAACCGTCAGACAAAGATTTCGAGCTATACCAGCGAGAGGACCGAGAAGCGGGCAAAGTGATTGGTCTCAACACAGCTCAGAAAGAAGCTTTCAAGAAACTGATCACTTATGGCCCTGTGGGTCTTCTGCAAGGTCCCCCAGGGACTGGGAAGACAGAGTTCATTGCAGCGTTTTGCCACTACCTGGTCAGCCGGGAAAATGTGAGCAATATTTTGTTGGTTTCTCAATCTCACGAGGCGGTAAACACCGCGGTAGAGCGAATAAGGTCTCATTGCCGGAAGCTTGATACTGATCTGGACGTTGTCCGTTTCAGCAACAGTGATCAAGCGGTTTCCGATGGCCTGAAAGATGTTTATTCCAGCGCGTTGGTGAATCAGAGGAAAGCCCTATTTGAGGCAGAACAGACTCATCGATTGACCTCATTAGCCAGATCCCTTCAGGTAAATCCGGATTTTATTGAGAAGTTGCTGATCGTTGAGAAGCGCATCCGGCATCCTATCAATGAGATTGAAAGGCTGGATAAAGATCTGGAGTCGACGGAATTAGATTCCAAGATGCAGAGGGATATGAAGACCGAGCGCGAGGCCTACCGTTCTATCCTTTCCGGGGCCTTGGAGGAGCTGTTCTCCAAACCCCTTCCCGAGGAAGGGGGATATCAGAAACTTCTGCTGGAGCTGCACGAATCCGTCTGCAATGAATTCGGAGCAAGGCCTCATGAGCTCAGGCGATGTCTCTCATTGATACGGGTTTCTGAAGAGATGCTGGAGCGCTTGGAGAGCAAAAGCTCCAACTATGATGAGTTTCTGGTTCGTTCTCGTACCTTGGTGTGCGGTACATGCGTCGGGATGGGGCAGAGCCATCTGGCTTTGAACAAAACACCTTTTGATTGGGTCATCATTGATGAAGCAGCGCGCTCGTCTTCCAGTGAATTGGCGGTTGCCATGCAAGTTGGGAAACGCATTCTGTTAGTAGGCGACCATCGACAGCTGCCACCCACTTATCAGGATGATCACAAGCTTGGTATTGCCCGGGAATTCGGTGTTGCACCCAAGTCTGACGAGCTGGACTTTATCATGCGTAGCGACTTCGAACGTTCCTTTGAGTCGTCTTATGGGAAACGCATTGGCGCTACCCTCACTATGCAGTATCGGATGAATAAAGCGATTGGCGGCTTGGTTTCCACTGTCTTCTATGGAGGAAGGCTAGAAACAGGTGACCGTCGCATACCCGAATGCTTTTCCCGCGCGCCTTTACCGATAAAAAGTGAGGTGACCTGGCTGGACACCGGTGTGCTCGGCGAGAAAGCGTACTCTAAGGGGAACAAGAGTAAGTTTAATGAAGCGGAAGCTGACGAAATCATCAGTCTTTTGAAGAAGATTGAGAGCGACGATGTTTTCTGTAAAGGGTTGCTCGATACGGTCTCAGATGAAAAAGAACCGACGATTGGTGTGATCTGCATGTATTCAGAGCAGAAGCGCTTCCTGAAAAGAAAGTTTGCGGCCCAGAACTGGCGTGATGATTTCAGGGAGACAGTAAAAATAGACACCGTTGATAGTTACCAGGGGAAGGAAAACCGTATCATCATTCTGTCTTTGATCAGGTCAGATCCCGAGAGAACACCGGGGTTCCTGAGGTCAGACAACCGCGTCAACGTTGCTATGTCTCGGGCAATGGAAAGGCTGGTTATTGTCGGGGACATGAGAGTCTGGAGTGGCAAGAACAGTCACTATGGCCTTGGAAAGGTAGCAGCTTACATTCGCGATCGTCAGGGTGAGGGAAGTTTCAATATTCTTCCCGCGTCCAAACAGAAAGGAGGCAAATAAATGTCCACTGGTAATATCCCTCTTTTCGAGCTTGATGTCGCCGTGCCATCTCAGCTTTATATGATTGAGTATTCTCTCGTAGAGCGGGGCAGTCTGCCTTTCGTTCCCGATTTTTTACTCAAACTGCTCCACGTGGCGGATTTCCTTCCACAGGAGGTTGCGCACTTTTTTGGGTTCTCACGCAAAGAGCTTGATCATGCGCTTACGGGCTTCTTTAGTTCCGGAGAAGTGGAGTATCGGAAAGATGGAAAACTCGGCCTTACAGCTAAAGGGCATGCTCTATTCGCTGATACCGATACCTCGCCAATGCGCGAATCGATCGCGAATTATCGGAAACCTTTTTGCTTTGACCTTTTGACCTTCAGTTACCTCGGAAACAATTCCAAGTCTGGCCGAGATAGTCGAACCTTGAGGCTGAAAGTTGACCAGGAACAAGTCGCTGAATCTCAGAGGCTTGCAAAAGAATCCTTCCAGAGGAATATTCACGACATTTACAAGAAAGGTCATCTGGTGAAAGGAGCGCCTCAAGGAGGTACGCCTGAAATTTACAAATTCAGTGACTGCAGCAAAAGAAAGGACTTTGTGGAGAAGGTTCCGGAAGTCCTGTCGCTAAATGCTGCAACTTATCAGTTCGAGTTTGAGGACCGAGATGGCCTGCCCGAATCTGAGACTTATATTCGAGCCAGGACCGAGGCGCTCAGTTCTGCCTGCGGCTCCAACAATATCAATCAAATTTCGAAAGTCGCCGATCTGCTTGAAGATGAGTTCACCCTTAGGCTGATTCAGGATGAGGGGTTGAACGCGAGCAGGTTGGCATCGCTGGCCATTGATGAACTGCAGGGTCATGGCACGGAATCTGAGAGGCGGCGCCTGTATGGTTCTTTGCAGCTGAAGCGCAATTGGCAGGATATTTTCGAAAAGCTGAAATCAGCCCTGATGTCAGAGAAGACTGAGAAAGCCGAATTTATTTGGTTGGCGCCTTCTTGCCACGAACTGTGGGGTAAATGTGAACGGCATGGACAGGCGCTTTCTGAGGTTTATGAACTGTTCTCAAAGCACAAATCTGGCATAAATGGTTTCAAGGTTTATGTGCCATTACCGGATGATCGGGACAAGCGTGCGAAGAGCATTGCCCGGCGCGAGAATGCGGAGGCCGGAAAAAGGCTCTTTGGCTTTGTTGAGTCGGAGCTTCTCTCTTCGGTCGAGATTCTGCTTTTGAAAGACAAGTTCGTTGTAGTTCTCTATCACTTCACAGACTCAAGGAGATACCCAGCGCCAGTTCCGATTGGATTTTTCTCTCAGAGCGCCCAAGACTTGGCCCGAGTCAATTCTCTGATGGCGGGAGCACTTGGGGAATACACCGAGGCTGGGGCTCCTCGGGATTTGGGACCGCTATGAGCAGTATTGGCTGGGTAGATTTTTCATCCACTGACAGGGAAAAAGTGTCGCAGGTTCTTGCGATGTTGCAGGAGTCGGGAACTTTGGATGAGTTAGGAATAGGCCAGATACGCGACGCCTTTGCTGACCTTCTGTTTCCCGGCTTCTCGACCATTCAAACGCGGGCCAAATATTTCATCACAGTGCCCCGAATTATCCGCGACTACATGGAGCTGGATGCCAGGACTCAACGCCGGACATCACTCAGGGATTACCTGGAGTCGCAGGAAAACGAGGTCGCCAAGGTTTTGGTGGAGCGTCATGGATCGGCTGAGAGTGGCATCATCGGCGCGGAAATGGTTGAAAGTGAACAGGGCGTAGCCCGAAAGCCCTCGTCTGTTTATTGGAATGGTCTCCGCCAGTTCGGGGTTGTGAATACCGCAAAATCTCTTGCTGAGTTTTCCAGGGAGATAAATCAAGCGCAATCGGCGTCCCGTGCCTCAGGACATGAGGACGATGACTCTGACGCGATATCGCATCGCTCCGTGGTACATCTGGATGTCTTTGAGTCAGGTTGGATGGAGGATCTTGCGATCCATTTATCTGAGTCCGAGGCGCGATTTCTCATTGATAAGCTGACTCATACCCCTGCCATTCGAAACAGCGTTGTCTCCCAGTTCCTGATTCATGGTTTGGCACCGGAACTGGCTGAAGATACCGCTACTTCTCTGGCGTTCCCCGAGGTTGTTGCGTGGACGAAGGGTAGAGCCGAAGTCTCTCCTCAATGTAGGCACACTCTTGAGCTGGCGAATGAGTTCAGTGATGCGATATACGGAGCGCATATCCGGTTCAATGCACTGATTGCGAGGAAATCCGGTAACGATGAGTTGGTGGCTGAGCGTGAGGAGCTTTTTTCCGAATGGCTTGAGGAAATCAGGGATCGAAATCTGTTTTCGGCTTCCAGTGTGGATGACTGGTTGCATGCTGCCACCGCTGGCGGCGCCCGGATCAATTTGAATTCACGTGAGTTTCTGCGGCAGTGGCATGAGGCTATTTTTCAGAATCAGCCTGTCAGCAGTCTGGATAGGCTGGTTGAAAGCCGCGCTAAGAGAAACAAAGGCCGTCGTTCGATTCTCTTCAAGAACCCAGGTTTAGCGCCAGAGTGGCAAGGAATGAGTGGGCTGTCCTATCGTTGGGATACAGCTCGAATCATCATGGCGGACATTGTCCAGGGTGCTGAATGCTGAACCCCAAAGCCGAAAGAGTGGATTATGGCTGGGAGCTGCGGCCTCCCGAGGGGTATGAGCTCGATTCTGCCATCGCCGCAACCTACACGCTCGACCTGGATGCTCTCCTGTCCGTCCCGGTCGCGCTATGTTTCCATGATACCTTGGAAGGCGAAATTCAGGGCGAGCGCCTGGCACTCTTGGAGGCCGTTGGTCAGCTGAATGGCCGTTTAAAGGTGTTCTATCAGGCCGGAAAAATAAAGCTACCAGGCACCTATAATCGCTTGTTTGCTTTGCTAGAGCCCTGGCTTCAGCCGGTAATGCCAGGGAATGTGGCTTATTCCTCTTTCCATCCGAAGTTTTGGCTCCTGCGATACACCGCCCCCAAACGTCCGGTTCGCTATCGCTTGATCGTGCTTTCCCGAAACCTCACATTTGATCGAAGTTGGGACCTTGCCTTGTCTTTGGACGGTGAGGTTTCTCGCGAATCAATTGACAGCGCCCACCAGGGGTGGGATGAGTTGGTGAGAGATCTACTGCTCCAGGTTCCTTCCTTTGAGCCTGGCAAGGTTATTAGAAAGGAGCTTGGCAGGATCAATTGGCATCCACCTGAGAATTTTAGAGATCCTAGAATTCTTGCGGGTGGTCCCAGGTATGGCCAGCCACTGGATATGCTGATCCCTAATGACTCAATATTGGTCGTTTCGCCATTTCTGAAGGATTCCGTAGGTGGCGTGGGAGCTTTGGATGAGTTGGCTCAAAGAGCGCCAGAGGGTAATCACTGGTTATTCAGCCGGGGTGAAGAGCTTGATGAGATAGGGCCGGAGAAGCTTGAGGGGTGGTCCTGTTTTTCCATCAATACGGATGTCGTTGATGGTGAAGAACGTCTGGAGATGGGGACCGGTAGGCAGAATCTTCACGCAAAACTGATCGTCGTGGAGCGAGGGCAAACCTGTCACTGGCATCTTGGGTCTGCAAATGCGACAGCTGCGGCCCTGGGCAATGCAGGCGCCAACCCGCGCAATACTGAGCTAATGGTCAGGCTGACAGGGAAAAGCCCTTTGATTGGGCCGGCCGCGTTGTTGGAGCAGTGGATTGATAAAGATAATCCTGGCAACGGGCTGTTTGTGGAGCACGAGTTTGAAGAGCGACCAGCCAGTGAGGGCGAAAGCGAGCGAGATTTGTTTCGCGTTCTTTCGTTTGATCTGATCAAAGCGAATTGGACATTGTCCGCCAGGGAAGCAGAGAGCGATCCCACACTTTTTAAGTTAGAGCTTTCCATAGATGATATGCCGAAACTGCCAGAGGGGCTATCGGTGGAGGTGGGCCTTTTGCCACTGAGTGGGTCCAATCGATTTCTCGACAGCGTCATCTGCTGGAACAACTTGAATCTAAACCAGATCAGCGCGTTCCTGGCCGTGAAAATCACTTCGCAGGCAAGCGCTGAAACCGAGCATTTGGTTATTCAGACCGACCTACGTTTACCTACGGGCACGGACCGCGAGCGGCGGATTATCGAGCATCTGGTGGATACGGAAGATAAATTTCTGAATTACATTCGTCTTCTCCTGCAAAGACATCCGGACAAAAACGATTGGTTTAGCTTTGATGGCGCCAGTGGTCAGGCGGGAGCCTTGGCCACCTTGTTCGGTGACTCCCCGATTTTTGAGCAGTTGATGCTTGCCGCTGCTCGGGACACGGAGGTGCTTGAGAGAATTCAAAAGATGATCGATCGGCTTGAAGGGACGTCTGTGCCCATTCCGGAACGGTTTGATCAACTGTGGCACCATTTCGCCCCCAAAAAGCGCTAGGACTGGCGGTTTTTATGCGTGAGGTTTTTGAGCAAATCGACAAAACACTGGCCGGACTGAAGGACTTTCAGCAGGCTTCGGTAGAACGTGTGATTGAAAATTTCTTTTCAGCGGGACACAGCGAGCGGGTTCTTGTTGCTGACGAAGTCGGTTTGGGCAAAACCATTGTCGCGAAGGGTGTCATCGCTCAGATGCTTCGCCGGCAGATAAATCACAACCTGGAATCTGACGATTCCGAACAGCCCCTGCAACCTTTTCGCGTGACCTACATTTGTTCCAACCTGGCTCTGGCAAACGAAAATCGTAAAAAGCTGGCGGTGTTCAGCGACAATCTTGCCAAGAAATATGTCAGAGAGCCGTCGTTCGGTCGTTTGGTGGAGTTGGCAGCCAAAGAAAGGCACGGAGCCAATGGCCAGTTGCTTGAGGTCTGTTCACTGACCCCCTCCACCTCGTTCTCGCTCACAAACAGTGATGGTAACGTTTGGGAGCGGCAGATCCTCTTTCGGTGTTTGATGAGCCACGACGCTTTGAGGCCATGGTCGTCGGTATTGGACCGACTGATGCGTAGCAAAGTCAAACACTGCACATGGGATGAACAGAAACGCAGGTTTAAAAGCTCGTTCGAGCTGGACCAAGATCTTGTTGATGAATTTCTAAGTGATCTTGAAGCTGAGGCCTCGCTTTCGGAGGATCTTGCAGACTGGCTTGGTCTTGCCGGTTGTTCTTACATTAATGTGTTGGAGGCCATTGGTCGTCGGTTGTCTGGATGTCTAACGGATGACTCAGGGGGAACCTGGAACGAGCTTTTTAGTGGTATAGCCGGAGCTACAGTAGACGTCAGTTCAGCTTCGTTTTACCAGTTGCGCTCGGAACTGCGGACCAAGCTGGCGAAAACCTGTGCTCGACACATTCACGCAGATCTATTCATTCTGGATGAATTTCAGCGTTTTGATTCCCTCCTGGACATGTCCGAGGATTCAGAAAACGCCCTTATCGCACAAGAGGTGTTCAAGCGCGATAATCCTGGAAAAATCCTGCTGTTGTCTGCGACGCCCTTTAAAGCGCTGAGTCGCATAGAAGATGATGAAGTTGAAGCATCTCATCAAGAAGAGCTACGCCACCTGCTGACCTTTTTGATGAATTCGGATCAGCAACGGCTTTCCGAGTATGAGCTTGCCAGAAAGGATCTTTTAGCGACGATACTGCGTCTCCGGGATGATTCGTTTTCAGTAGAGGATCTCTCGGATGCTGAAAAGCAAAGAGTTGAACTAGCCCTTTCGGATTTCATCGCCCGTACCGAGCGGGGACAGATTGGTGAAAACGTTGATTCGGTATTTAGATCGGAACGCTTGGATTGCGCTGAGTACTTCAGCCAAAGCGATATCAAATCCTTTGCGTCAATGACCGGGCTGGCGGACACCGTCGATGAGGTGTCCCAGGCAAGGCACGGTCATCAACTCATGGAGTTCTATAAATCGGCTCCCTGGGCGTTGTCTTTTCTTGGTGGCTATTCGTTTAGAGACAGACTGGAGCGGAATCTAAAGAACTCCAAGGTCCGGTCCGCTCTCGGAAAATCCACTGTGAGTTGGTTGCCCCGGGAACGTATTGCTAATTTTCGACTGAACCTCTTAGAAGAGGCACCGAACGCAAAAGTCCGCGGGCTCGTAAAGCGGATCTTCGATGACAGGGTAGAGGAATTGTTGTGGATTCCCCCAAGCTCTCCCCATTACCCCTTACGGGGCGCATTTGAAGCCAATCGGAACTTCACCAAAACTCTGCTGTTCTCGTCCTGGGCAATGGTTCCGCGGGCATTGAGTGGATTGCTATCCTACGAAATGGAGAGACGTCTCCAGAAAAGAAAGGGCGGTCGCTCAAAATATTTTGTCGAGGATAAGAAACGGAGTGTTCCACTCATTCGCCTTGAGGGTAAGAACGCGCTAACAGGGTGGTCACTGATTTATCCTTCGCGGGTGTTGGCGGCTGAGACATTAGCTCGCAGTGATAGGGCGCTGGAAGAGCTTCTGGCCCAGCGGATTGTGCAATTTGGGGATAGACTGAAAAGTTTGCACCAATATGAGTCTGAGGGCCATGAGGATCATAATTGGTATGCGTATGCCGGTATGTTGCTGGATCATGTCAGTGGTTACAGCGGTGAACTGAAACACTGGCAAGATTGGCTGGAGAAAGAGAAGGAAAGCTCAAAGGATGTAGGTCGGCGGAAACATCTAGATGAGATTGCGGACAGCCTGAAGCAGCTTCTGAGTGGGCATAAGATGCTGGGTAAAATGCCCAACGATCTGGCTGATTATCTAGCTCTGCTTTCGGTCTCAGGGCCTGGAGTATGTGCGCTTCGCATGTTCTCAGGGCTCTGGGATATAGGGCCATCGGAGCAATTAAAGGCTGCCGTTGGCGTCGCTTTCGGTGTGCTCACCCTCTTCAACAAGCCGGAGTCTATTGCCGTCCTCGAAAAGCAATCAGGAAGACGACTAAAGAACGCCTCTCAACTCAGCAGTATCTGGAAGTCTCGCAAAATCCTGAACTACGGTGCTTGCGGTGGTTTTCAGGCCATGATCGATGAATATGGGCACCTGTTGAAGGGCAGCGGTCTGTCCGCTATCGAGGCAGCAGAACGGTTTGCAGGCGTGATGGGCTTTCAGACTTCATCCGTGACTTTTCAGTACTTGGGCCACGCCGGTGGTCAGCGTCATTTCACCACTCTGAACGCCTCACTGCGATGCCATTTTGCTGTTCCGTTGGGCATTCAGAGCGCTACCGATGACAAGCAGCAGGTTCGCGTTGAGCACATCCGAGACGGTTTTAATTCGCCATTCAAACCGTTCATGTTGAATTCTACGTCGATCGGTCAGGAAGGCCTGGATTTTCACTGGTATTGCAGCCGAGTGGTTCATTGGAACCTGCCGTCAAATCCGATTGATATTGAGCAAAGGGAAGGACGGGTCAACCGTTATAAGTCATTGGTGGTTCGTCGCCGGGCTACTGAATATGAGGAATATCACGGCTTAGACCTGGATCAGGCAAGTGATAGCGGAGATTATTGGGAACACCTGTTTTCAGCAATTGACCATGTCTCAAAAAACCGGACTAGTGACCTGACGCCGTATTGGCATATTCCTTCAGGGGCCACGCAAATTGAGCGACTGGTTCCAATGATGCCTATGAGCCGAGAAGAGGCCCGGTTGGATGAAGCTCTCAAAATTTTGTCGCTCTACCGTTTGGCTTTTGGTCAACCTCGACAAGAGGAGCTGCTGGTAAATTTGTTGAATAGGAACTTTTCAGAAGATGAGTGGGATACGGTCCGCAGTGCCTTGGTTATCAATCTAGCCCCCCTGAATCAGAGTCAAAAACTGGCTCAGTATGACGAGGGGCTATTAAAATGACGGTAGATGTTGAGCATACGGAAGAACTGAAATGGTGGATTCTCGGCTTTGGTGCCAAGGTCGCCGTGCTTGCCCAGCATCATTCCGTGACGAGATAGAGGCTGAGCTGGAAGCGGCGGTGCTGCGCTATCGGTAGTTGAGGCGGGGGTTATTCGCCCCCGCTCACTTTTACCGAAAGGGCCTCTTTCAGGCCGGATGATTGCTTCGACGCACTGGGGTCTTGGTTGGCATCATTGCGATAAAACTCTTCCGTAACCTGCAACCCCTCATCCTCTGAATACTCGAACTGCGCATTCATCAGCCCGGCCTGAGCAACCTTGTCCAACTCTGCCTGATTGATTCCCAGATTTACCTGAACCTGGGCCTCTTCCCTGGCATGAGTGACAGCCTCTTTCATGGATTGATCGGCTCTCAGCGTCAGATCCACATAGTAGATTGGTGCTCGGTGGCTCTGGGTGGTGCTCTTCCCCCGCAGCTTCAGTTCCAGGGGCAGGGTGGCCAGATTGCCGCCGCTGATGGCGTGGAAGTAGCGCAGCCGAGCAGCTAGGGTACGGATACTGTTGTAGCCGGTGGTGCGGAAAACGAAGCAGCCCAGTTCATCGTCATCTCCGATACAGACATAGAGACGACCATAGGGCTTGCACAGCCCATGGCTACCGTAGTCGCACATATCCGGTGATGGGCAGGGCAGGGATTCCAGGCCGTTCTCGGTATGACGCCGGCAGGCTTCCCCATCACCTGCACATAGCGCTCTGCCGCTCTTGCGCTCGAAGAAGGTGTACTCCGCTCGCAGGTTCAGATCCGGGTCATTGAAGGGCAGGGTGACGGGAATGCTTCGTAGCTTCTTACCCTGTACTTCCTGGCGCAGGGCTTCGTCCAGCGGGTGCGGCAACCAGCCGTCCCGGGTCTGGATCTGGGTGGTGATGGTGAATTGGTCGTCTTTCTCCGGCAGACGCTTGCCGTTCTTTTCCACTACGCGACCGATGCTGATGCGGCCAATGACGGGTGGGGTAATCGCGAGTCCTTTAATCATGGGATTCTCCTGATGAATAGCAGATGCATGTACTCAGCCGGGCTTGGCCCGGCTGTTATGCTGCTTGGGGGTTGGCTAGGTGTTGGGGCGCACAAGGAACCGGCGACTGCCCGCCCTGTGCTTTGGGTAGTGTTTGAGCAGGTCAGGCTGATCCTGCAGCAGGGCTTTGGTGTCCAGGGCGGTGGAGTCCTTGCTGCGCTTCCAGGTCACGGAGCCAACAGTGAAGGTAGCCTTGCTGGCCAGCCCCATGGACTGCTGGATGCGTTGTTTAAGGGTGGATTCCCGCTCGGTCAGTCGGGCAAGGGTGTCACGCAGATCCAGCAGTTCATTGAAGTCGCCTTCCATGGCTGGGTTAGCCGTGAGATCTAGGGTTTCGCCTTCATCGCGAGGATAGAGCCCTTGCAGGGCCTTGCCGGCAGAGTCGGAGCCATCCGGGTCCGGTGGAGTGTCCGCTTCCACCAACTGCCAGAACTCCCGCTCCAGCTCGTACAGGTGAGCAATCAGTGCTTCATCCCGTTCGATGCGGTGAATCTGCAGCTCCTGACCGCAAATCAGCACGGCCACATCGGCAGCCTGCTTGCCGGTAACCGCCAGCTGATGCTGTACTTGGCACTGGATGTACTCTGGAACACCGTCCGCCCATAGCTTGGCGCCGTGCTGGCCGGTGGTCTTGCATTCCAGTATCTGAACGTCGTCATTACCAACCACGGCGTAATCCAGGTTGGCTAGCATCCAGGGCTTGTCACCATCCGGGTGCTGCAGCACGGCATTCACCCGCCGTACCTTGTTGCCGCTGATCTTGGCGTAGGCCTCCGCCACCTTAGGTTCCAGCAGGGTGCCCCAGTAGAGCGGCGATTGAATGTCATCGGGATCGGGGGCGGGGAGCAGGCCATCCCGCCCGGTCTTGATCATCCACAGCTCGAGGGGGGATTGGTACGGGCTGATGCCCACAGCGGCAGCCGCATCACTGGCGCCAATGCCCTGCTTGCGGATCTTCAGCCAGTCCTCCCGGTTCATGCTTTTGGTAGAGACCAGGCGTAGCGCAGGGCGCTGGCCAGGTGTGGTGCTTTTCGGTTGTGCCATGAGAATACTCCAGACAAAGAAAAGCCCCGGCGTAGTGGCCGGGGCTAAAGGTAAGGGGAAATAGGTAATTGCGAGTGATGCCTGAATGACATCATGCGGCGCGACTTGAAGAGGAGGAGGCTTCCTCGCCAATCTCGAAGAAGTCATTCACCAACGCTTCGATATAACGTTCAGCCTCCTTGTCGCTGGGGAGGTGGCCGGTAGTGAGCAGTTGCTCACCGAGCCACTCGCCTAACTCACTGACCACTTCGTACTCGAAAATGCCAGGTCGGCCACGGGGCTGATACCAGATGTGGGAGACCGTCTGCCAAAGCGGGTCCAGGTATTGGCATGACGCGATGATCAGCTCGATACAGCCACTGTCCCAGGCGTCTAGTATCCGGCGCGGCCGGCCAGGATCGCCGGGGTGGCACATCAAGCCTTCGTGCAGGAACGCGCCCCATACCGATGCCAGTTCGGCAGGCATAGGGCGACAGTCCCATACCGCCCACAGGCGGTAGAGCCATTTCAGATTCATGGTGTTCTCCAGATTTCTTTTGAAAGGGTGTAGAGAGAAAGGGAGGGGGAAGTGATCAGGCCTGGATCAGGCGACCAGCAGGGACGTTTGCTCCAGAGCGCGTTGCTTGATCTGGGCACCCTTGCCGAACCAGGCCGAGTCCAGCCGGTTGTCGGTGCTGCGGGCACGCCGCTCATGGTCCACGAACTCGGTGACCGCATTGAGCAGGCCGTAGGCCGTGTTCTTTGCGGATGTCAGATCCGACCCGCGACCGGCACCGTCATACAGAGCCATGGCTTTCTTCATGGCCTGTTCGTTGGCCTTCGCCGGCATACCCGGTGGCTGATGGCCGGTATCGGTGAAGATGGTCTGCATGACCTTTTCGGCGGTCTTGCGGGTGATGCGGCGCTCACTGAGGGCCTTCAGGCGATACATGAAGTCATCCCAGGCAGAGACGGAAATCCCCAGCTGCTTCTTCACGGCCTGCGGATCGAAGGTGGTGTTGTGGCGGACCTTCACTGCATGCGTGTTGCCATTCAGCGCGACGGCGAGAGTGTTGTTGCACACCACCCGGATACTGGTGAACTGCGCTGTGGTTGCCAGGGTGCCGTCACAGGCGGTGGCCAACAGCACGTAGCCGTTGGTTTGATCATTGCCTGCCAGGGTGCCGGACTGCCCGGTACGCGCCAGCGCCCACAGCTTGCGGCCCCCTTTAAGGATGCCAGCCGTCTCCAGCTCAAAGCCAGACTTCTCGGTGAGATCCCGGTAGAACTCCAATACTTCACGTGGCTGAACCACCTTGAAGCGGTTACTCACTACCGACAGTGGTGCCTGAGTGTCGGAACGGAACAGCACCTTTTGATCAGGGAAGGACGAGATCTGTCCGAGAGCACCGGCTTCGCTACTG
Source organism: Alcanivorax sp. IL2 (assembly GCF_047495475.1). NCBI lineage: Bacteria > Pseudomonadati > Pseudomonadota > Gammaproteobacteria > Oceanospirillales > Alcanivoracaceae > Alcanivorax > Alcanivorax sp. IL2. The sequence continues at coordinate 1,629,710 of NZ_CP179932.1, forward strand.
ATAAAGCGAACCTGGGTTTCACGGATATCCCAGTCCATGCCGGCTTCGCGCCTCCAGACGTCCAGTGGTTGTTGGCTGGCCAGCTGATTGCCCAGCCCGTGCCAAGGTGTGCGGCCCACATAGGCCATGTTTTCGACAAGATGTGCCATGGTGAATCTCCAATGAATAATGAGAGGGTGATGAGAAAGGAAGGGGTTAAACCATGCCGCGTTCGGCCAGGCTGACCCACTCGGAACGGGACACCACAAAGTGGTCGAGCACCCGCACATCAATCAGTGCGAGGGCATCAGACAGGCGCTTGGTAATTTGCTGATCTGCCCGTGAGGGCTCACAGCAGCCGGAGGGGTGGTTGTGGGCAAAGATCACGGCGGCGGCATTGCACGCTAAGGCGTGCTGTACGACCACGCGGGGATACACCGCCGCGCCATCAATGGTGCCGGTGAACAGGGTCTCGAAACTGATCACCTTGTGTTTGTTGTTGAGGAAGATGGCGGAGAAGACTTCGTTCTTCTCCTGGGCCAGCGCCAGCTGTAGGAACTGGGCGACATCGGTGGGCGCAGTGAGCGCCTCCCGGCTCGTCAGGTCATCCAGCAGTATGGTGGCCGCCGTACTGACAATCTCCTCGGGCTTCACGCAGCCCTGTACGTGGTACAGGCCCTGCTCGTTCTTTACGAAAGTGGGAATATCCATTCAGACCTCCAAAGGGACATAAAGAAGCCCGCACTGGGCGGGCTTCAGGGGTGTGTGAGTGGTAAGGGGAGAGTGGGACTTACTCGGCATCGAGGCGGAAGCTGTGTCCGCAATCCAGGCATTCCAGGTTGTCGAGATAGGTATCGTCGAGCTTGGCGCCCAGGGCTGCACCGGCCTCACCGCCGGCCACACCTCCCGCCAGTCCACCAAGCACTGCACCGGCGATACCGCCGATGGCAGATCCGGCAGGACCGAAAGCCAGGCCGACAGTCGCACCGACACGAGCCCCGTTAGTGGCCATGGTGATTCCACTGGCGGCACCGGCAACCGTGCCGACAGAGCCACCTACCTTGCGGCCATTCTGCAGGGCGACAACGCGGATGGACCGGCAGGACGGACATTGAATGATCATGAAACCTCCATGAAATGGGGCGAGGAAGGCCATTCCTTCCTGGCTTCATGGAGGTGATATATGCCTGAAAAAATCTGGAATCCGGGAGGGACTTAATGGCGGGCGACAAATAGCGCATTGGCGTTCACAAATGGTTTGATACGGTTCGTTTCGAGGGCTCTGTGGGGTGCAGGCGGGTTTCGCGAATATTGGGCGTATCTATATAAAATATTGATTTATAAATGAAAATATGTTTTTGGTCTTGTGGTATAATGTCGTGTATTTGGGAATGTCTCTATGGTGAGGAGGCTTGAAATGGCCCTCAATTCATTGAAAAGCAAAGTGAAATACCGGATCGGGCGAAGTCGTAGTGCGGTGTTTGTTCCTGGCGACTTCAACGATTTGTCAGACCGTGACCAGGTGGGCCGTGCCTTGCGCGAACTGGTGGCAGAAGAGGTGCTGGTCAAGTTTGGTCGTGGGTTGTATGCCAAGGCCAAGCGCTCTTCGCTTACCAACAAGGTCATACCTGTAAAACCGCTCCCGGAACTGGCGAAGGAAGCGTTGACGCAAAAGCTGCATGTAGAGGTGGTGCCTGAGAACGCGCAGGGTCGCTATAACAGTAAGCGTTCCACTCAGGTGCCGACGGGGCGGGTGATTGCAGTGAAGGGGCGTGTTTCCCGGAAAATGGCTTACGATGGCAAGTCCATCAAGTACCAGTATGTTTCCTGATCCCGAGATAGTTAATGAAATAGCGGCGGAGTTGGCAATCAGCCCTGCTTTTGTTGAGAAGGACTGGTACTCCGTTCAGGCTCTGAAATCGATTGCGGGCCACCAAAGCGATGGTTTCCGTACTATCTTTGCTGGCGGCACCAGCCTGTCAAAAGGCTACGGCTTGATACAGCGTTTTTCCGAGGACCTGGATTTTCGTTGCCTGGCACTTCAGTCGGGGACTGGCAACCAGATGAAGAAGGTTCGCAGGGCGTACCGCGAAGGCATGCTGGATGCGGTTGAAAGTGCGGATTTGTTTGTGCTGGACCGGTCTCAGGTGGCCCGCGCCAGTAACTATGTGAAGTTTGAGCTGGATTACCCGCAAAATTATGGTGGCAATCCGGCGTTGCGGACCGGTTTGCAGATTGAGTTCAGCTTTACTCAGCCGAGGTTGGACGCTCAGCTTCGACAGATTCAGTCATTTGTGGCGCAGTTTGCGGGAGAAGCCCCCGAAGCGGAAATCTTGTGCTTGTCCCCGGTTGAGACCGCAGCGGATAAGCTAAGCGCATTGACCTGGCGTGTGTTGAAGCGTGACCGGTCGGCAGCGGGTGATGATCCTGCCATGGTCAGGCACCTTCATGATATTGCCGCCTTGATGCCGGTGGTTCGCGATGCTCAGGGTATGTTCATTGAGACCGTGGAAGCTTCCTTTGAGGAGGATCAGCGGACAAAGCGACGTGATACTCAGGCAACCCTTCTTGCGTCAGTTCAAGCAGCGATAACGTGTCTTGAAGGTGATGACGAATATCTTGATGAATATGGCCGATTCGTCGATGCCATGTCCTACGCCAGTGATACGGAGAGTATCGAATTCAACACGGCATTGATCGCACTGGAAGAAGTGAGTTCCTGGTTTGAGTAAGCGCTTTATCTGGCCGGATCATGTGTATTAGTTCAGACCAAATCTGACACATCTCGTTGAAAAAGAGAGGGTTACCGGTTCTGATGAAGGTGCCTAAACCTGAAACCAGAACCAAAAGGTAACCCTCATGCTTCATAGTAATGATCGCATTATCCGACACAAGGTTGGCTTGCTGAATTTGGCCGATGAGCTTGGCAACGTGGCCAAGGCCTGCAAGATGATGGGCGTATCCAGAGACACGTTCTACCGCTACAAGGAAGCAGTAGAAGAAGGCGGTGTTGATGCCCTTCTGGAGAAAACCCGCCGCACTCCCAATCCCAAGAATCGCGTAGAGCCTCATGTGGAAGAGGCCGTGACCCAATATGCGCTTGAAGAGCCTGCTCACGGGCAAGTCAGGGTCTCCAACGAGCTTCGCAAGCGTGGGGTCTTTGTCTCTGCGAGTGGCGTACGCAGTATCTGGCTGCGCCATGACCTGGCCAACTTCAAACTGCGTTTGAAGGCCCTGGAAGCCAAGGTGGCAGAGGAAGGGCTGATTCTCACGGAATCCCAGGTGCAGGCACTTGAGCGCAAGAAGCAAGATGACGAGGCCTGTGGTGAGATCGACACCGCCCATCCGGGCTATCTGGGCTCACAGGACACCTTCTATGTGGGTACGTTCAAAGGCGTTGGCCGAGTATATCAGCAGACCTACGTGGACACTTACGCCAAGGTGGCGCACTGCAAGCTGTACACGACCAAGACACCGATCACGGCTGCCGACCTGCTCAATGATCGTGTGCTGCCGTTTTACGCATCCCATGAGCTGCCTGTACTGCGCATCCTTACCGACCGTGGTACGGAATACTGTGGCAAAGTGGAGCAGCACGATTACCAGTTGTATTTGGCACTGAACGAAATCGAGCATACACGCACGAAAGCACGGCACCCGCAGACCAATGGCATCTGTGAGCGCTTCCACAAAACCATTCTGCAGGAGTTCTATCAGCCGGCATTACGCCGGAAGATTTACGACAGCCTGGAAGCGCTGCAGGAAGATCTGGACGTATGGCTGGATTACTACAACAATGAACGCACCCATCAGGGCAAGAAGTGCTGTGGCAGAACCCCGCTAGCCACCTTGCTGGATGGAAAATCGATCTGGAAGGAAAAGTTCGTAGGCTGAACCTGACCTGACAGACACCTTCTGAAAAACCGGGGTAAGCGGATTAAATGGTTGATCTTACCTTTGCATGAGAGTGAGACAGACCGGCATCTCATCGGATTATCTGGTTGATGCTTCACCTACTGCTGGTGCATGTTTCCTTCGCTAATTCCAGCAAGAACCCCACACGCCTCAACTTCCCGGTCATCGTTGCAACTCGCTCTCAGTGAAACGAGTTGTTTCTCAAGCGCTTGCAGAGCGGTTATCTGCGACCGCACATGAGAGATGTGATAATCGAGCAAGGCGTTGACGGCGGTACAAGGCTGATGAGGGTCGTCCTGATAGCTCTGTAGTTCGTGAATCTCAGCCAGTGACAGGCCCAGGATTCTGCAGCGACGGATGAAGGCCAGCCCCTCACCATGCTTCTCGGTATAGACACGGTAACCGTTGTCCTGCCGATCTGGCGGCGGCAACAAGCCCTGCTGTTCATAGAAGCGGATCGTCTGTGTTTCGACCCCTACCAACTGCGCCAACTGACCAATGCGCATCAGCCTCCTCCCCAACGGATTCTTTACTCTATTGACCTTATAGTAGCTTTATAGTTTTAAATGGTACCACAACATTGTTCAAGTGGAGTCGTATCATGAGCAAATCCTGTGGTGGCGCCTGTGGCGGTGATGCAACGTCCGCAGCGGATACCGATATACAGGCCTCCTCCGAGGCGCCAGGGAGATGGATCAGTGTTTATGCCGTGCCGAAGATGGACTGTCCATCAGAAGAACGAATGATTCGCCTAGCCCTGAACGGCTTTGAGGAGATTCGGGCGCTGTCCTTCGACTTGTCGAACCGCCGGCTGAAGGTCGTGCATGACGGCGAGGTCGAGCCCGTCACCTCGAAACTGAAGACCTTGGGGCTAGGCGCCTCGCTTCAGGAAACCGTCGCTGCAAATCCGGAGACCATCAAGGCCGCCGAGTTTTCGGCAGCTTCTGCTAAGCAAGAATCCGGGACCCTGCGCTGGTTGCTCGGCATCAATGCACTTCTGTTCGTGGTGGAAATGACTGCCGGTCTGATCGCCCAGTCCACCGGCCTGATTGGAGAATCCCTGGACAATTTTGCCGATGCGGCGGTGTACGGGCTTGCCCTTTATGCGGTTGGACATAGCGTGAAAATGCAGGTACGTGCCGCGCATCTTGCTGGTGTACTGCAACTGATCTTGGCTGTGGGCGTGCTCGTAGAGGTGGTGAGACGCTTTGTATTCGGTAGTGAGCCTGAATCGCTGGTGATGATGGCTATCGCATTCGTCGCATTGATTGCCAATACCAGTTGTCTGCTGCTCATATCCAAACATCGGGAAGGCGGGGCGCACATGAAGGCAAGCTGGATATTCTCGGCCAACGACGTGGTGATCAACCTGGGGGTCATCACCGCCGGCGCCCTGGTCGCGTGGACCGGTTCCAATTATCCGGATCTGATTATCGGCACCATCGCGGGGGGCATTGTACTTAACGGTGCCAGACGCATTTTGGCGTTGAAGGGTTAAATAATGCTCATTATTGGCAAAAAGCTCTCGCCGTATGCCCTATTGTCCATATCGGGCCTGCTGGCAGCGTCTGATCAGGCTGTAAAGTGGCTGGTGCAGCAATCAATGGCCTATGGCGAGTATGTTTCGGTGACCCCGTTCTTTAACTGGGTGCACCTATGGAACACCGGTGCCGCATTCAGTCTTTTTGCGAATGGTGGAGGCTGGCAGCGCTACTTTTTTATCGGAATCGCGGTAGTGGTCTCGATTTTTCTGATCAAGCTGATCCTTGAAAATCGTCATAAAGGAGAAGCCATCGCTTACAGTCTTATCCTCGGTGGCGCCATGGGCAACCTGATTGACCGGGTCTTTCGCGGCTATGTTGTGGATTCCTTTGATTTCTATTGGCGAGACTGGCATTGGCCGGCCTTCAACCTGGCTGATATTGCAATTGTCCTCGGTGCCTTACTTTTCGTTTCCAGCAGCTTGTTGGGTAAAAAAGCAAACACCAATGCCGAGCCGGATGGATCTGACTGACACCTACGCCTATACAACACCATGACCGAACTTCCCGACAACATCCTTCACCTGCCGCAATACCAAGTACTGGGCTGCAAATCAACCGACGACGAAATGCACTTCCAGGTGGACGTGCCCGATCCCATCGCCTGCGAGGAATGCGGCGTGCAGGGTGAGTTCGTACGGTTCGGCAAGCGTGACGCTCCCTATCGTGATCTGCCCATCCACGGCAAGCGGGTCACTCTCTGGGTGGTCCGCCGCCGATACACCTGCCGGGCCTGCAAGACAACATTCAGGCCCCAGCTACCGGAGATGGTGGACGGATTCCGTATGACACTGCGGCTGCATGAGTACGTGGAGAAGGAATCCTTCAACCACCCCTACACCTTTGTGGCGGCACAGACCGGCCTGGACGAGAAGACGGTGCGCGACATCTTCAACGCCCGCGCCGAGTTCCTGGGGCGCTGGCACCGCTTCGAGACGCCCCGCATCCTGGGCATTGACGAGCTATACCTGAACAAGCGCTACCGCTGCATTCTGACCAACATTGAGGAGCGAACCCTGCTCGACCTGCTGGCCACCCGCCGCCAGGACGTGGTGACCAACTACCTGATGAAGCTGAAAGACCGGCAGAAGGTCGAGATCGTCAGCATGGACATGTGGAACCCCTACCGGGCAGCGGTCAAGGCTGTGCTGCCCCAGGCCCGTATCGTGGTCGATAAGTTCCATGTGGTGCGCATGGCCAACGATGCCCTAGAGAGAGTGCGCAAGGGCCTCAGAAAGGAGCTGAAACCGTCCCAGAGCCGGACTCTCAAGGGAGACCGGAAAATCCTGCTGAAACGCGCTCACGAAGTCTCAGACCGGGAGCGCCTCATCATGGAGACCTGGACAGGCGCGTTCCCGCAACTGCTGGCCGCCTACGAGCACAAGGAGCGCTTCTACGGCATCTGGGACGCCACCACACGGCTCCAGGCAGAAGCCGCCCTGGACGAGTGGATAGCCACCATCCCGAAGGGCCAAAAGGAAGTCTGGAGCGATCTGGTCAGGGCAGTGGGAAACTGGCGCGAAGAGATCATGACCTACTTCGAGACGGACATGCCCGTCACCAACGCTTACACGGAGTCCATCAACCGACTGGGCAAGGACAAGAACCGTGAAGGGCGCGGTTACTCCTTCGAGGTGATGCGGGCACGAATGCTCTACACCACGAAGCACAAGAAGAAGGCACCGACTGCGAAGGTCTCTCCTTTCTACAAGAAAACCATCGGTTACGGACTGCCGGACTTCGCAGAGGAACTCAACTACGGAGTCGATCTATCAACCATCTGAGGGTGGTATCAGATTGATGGGGTGAAGGTGCCCCATCAACCATTAAATCCGTATACCCAAAAACCGGTAACTGTCAGATCAAGTCTGAATTACTACAGATCATGGCATTTGCAAGGAGCAGGATTGGCTGTCAGCCTCCTCGCTGGTGGGCTGATTCGTGATTTCTTCCAGCTTTTCTCCAAGTCGACGCCAGGCATCGATGCACTCACTGGTGTAGCTGTGCCTTTGGTAGGTGCGTTTGATGCGATTTTCTTCCGTGTGATTGAGGCAGCGCTCAGCCACCTCTGGAATAACGCCAAGTGCCGTCATCATGGTGGCCCCAGTCCGGCGTAGATCGTGAGGCGTCCATTTCCCACCCGGCAGAATCAAGGATTGTGCTTTGCTGCTGCGGTTGCTCATGGTGCCCTGGCTGGAGGGACGCTGGCGGTCAGACAGCTGCTTTGTGACCGTTTTCGAGCACAGAGCCCCGGTGCCTTCTCTATTGGGGTAGCACCACGGGGTGTTGCCATGGATTTCCCGTAACTTCAGGAAATAGTGTTTGCTAAACGGGGATAAATGGATGTTGTGAGGCTTGCCGTTCTTGCTGTTCTCTCTGGGAATGAGCCAGGTGTCCTTATCAAAGTCCAGGTGCTCCCAACGAGCCGCGAGTAGCTCCCCGATGCGGCAGCATGTAGATAGGGCTATCCAGATGGCGTACTGCGTGCTGAACAGCAAATTGGCGTTGGGTATGGCCTGCTTGAGTTGCAAGATTTCGTCTTCGGACAGTACCCGATCTCTTTCCGTTTCCTTGCCGCCAATTTTGGCCTTGCGGATGCTGCTTGTCGGATCGAATTCAATAATGTCCCGATCCACGGCAAAGCGGAACATTTGTCGCATCAGACTGAAAACCACTTTCACCATGCGGGTGACTCCCCGTGCCGCCATGGCGTCGGTAACCTGAGTGATATGCCCTTTACGGATGTCTGCGACGAAGACCTGGCCAATGAGGGGGAGTACATCTTTCTCGAACATGCGCCGGACTTCTGCTCCCTTGTCCTTCCGGTGCGACACGTCAATCTCCATCCAGCGCTCGAAGAGCTGGGAAACGGTCTGTCGAGAAGCCAGTGCAGCGGCCTCGGCCGCTTTTTGTGCCGCTTCTTGCTCCAGGCGGCGAACTTCCGCTTCACGAATCGCCTTCTCAGCATCGCGTTCAGCATCGAGGTGTTCAGTGAGGTTCTTGATTCCTGTGAGATACAGCTGGGAGAGTTCGTTGGCTTTGGCGCGGGCCGTTTTCAGGGTTAAACCGTTAGTCCCTGTGCGGGAGTAGGCCCCCAGAGGAATGTATTGGCGTTTGCCGTCCTCGTCGGAATAGCGAAAGTAGAATAGTGGTCCGCCGGTTGGGCGGAGGCGGACCGATAGACGTCCGTGACCACGAGGGGAGGCTTCAGTGATCCAGGCAACTTTTTCAACCTTAATGGCAAGCTGCTTGTCGGTGAGGATTTTGGACATAATGGTACTATCGTTTCGCTCTGGTTGCCGTTCGGTTGCCGTTTCTCAATCGCTTCCGGCGGATTTTAGTGGACTTTGTAGGACAATACAATTAATCGCGTTTCTATAACTAATTGAAAATAAATATAAAGTGGATTTCTGTGGACGTAGGCGGACAGTGCTTTACACTTATGGGGTGCAAGGGGTAGGAGGTTCGAATCCTCCCGTCCCGACCAATCGAGATACAAAAAAGCCCGGCTGGCAACAGCCGGGCTTTTTTGTGCCTGAAATCTGGCGGTTCCACGAAAAGCTAATCCTGCGCCAGGAACGGGGCGTAGCGAAGTAACGCACGTCGTTCCGTGCGGCCCAAAGGGTGAGCGCAGCGAATAACACCTCTCGAGGTGCGAAACGCCCACGTTCAAGAAAACCTCACTATTTCACCCGCAAAATCTCAAAACTGGCCGCAAAGGCCCCGGCTTTCGTTAAGAAATGCGCAAGCAAAGGTCCCGGTCTGTCGTGGAATTTGCGCCAGCTAATCGCTTTGCAGATATCGATTCAATCGACATACCGGGCTTTTATGTCGAAATTTCATGATTAATTCGACATTGCGAGCTTGCTATGTCGATTCTATCGACATAGGCTGCTTAACAGAGCAGCCTATGTCGAAAAATTAGAGGAATGTGTACATGGATTGGCGCCCGGACGAACCCTACAACCAGCTGCCCGCGCTTCCGCCCGCAAACGATGCCACGGAAACCCTGGCGATCCTCAAGGCCTGTATCCCGGCCCGAGCTGCCCTGGCAGAGCTCAATCAGGCCGGAAAGCTGATCCCAAATCAGTCCCTGCTGATTAACTTGCTGCCTCTTCTGGAGGCAAAAGACAGCTCTGAAATAGAGAATATCGTCACCACCACCGACAAGCTGTTCCAGTTTGCGCAGGAAGATCAAGGGGCGGATCCGGCAACCAAGGAAGCACTCCGCTATCGGACGGCACTGTACGAAGGGTTTGAGCTACTCCGACGCAAACCACTTTGCACCAATACCGCCGTGCAAGTCTGTAGCACCCTCAAAGGGGGAGAGATGGATGTCCGTAAAGTACCCGGCACTATTATTGGCAACCAGGCCTCGGGAGAGACGATTTACACCCCGCCATCAGGGGAAGACGTTATTCGTAATCTTCTCACCAACTGGGAGAGCTATCTCAACACCCACGATGGCACAGACCCACTCATCAAGATGGCCGTTAGCCACTATCAGTTCGAAGCCATTCACCCCTTCCATGACGGCAATGGTCGAACCGGGCGCATAGTGAATGTGCTCTACCTGATCGACCAGGAGCTGCTAACCTTGCCTATCCTCTACTTGAGCCGTTATATCGTTCACCACAAGAATGACTATTATCGACTGCTCACCCACGTCACCCGCACCGGTGACTGGCAGGAGTGGATCATCTTCATGCTCAAGGGGGTAGAGGAGGTGGCTTCTTGGACCTGTGCAAAGATTGCGGCCATGCGAGAGCTACTCACTCAGACAGAAGATTTTGTCAGGCAGCAGTTGCCAAAGATTTACAGCCATGAGCTGGTGCAAACACTGTTTGAGCAACCGTATTGCCGAATCGGTAACCTGGTAGAAAAAGAGATCGCCAAACGACAGACTGCCTCCAGCTATCTGAAGCAACTGGCCGGGATCGGGGTTCTCCAGGAGAAAGCATCCGGAAACGAAAAGCTTTTTATCAACCCGCGCCTAGTGCAATTAATGACCAGCGACAGTAATGAGATCCCACCGTACGAGTGAGGCGTCTCTCATGCTGGCTGCCTTCTCTGTAGAGTCGCAATGCAGCGAGGTAATGCGGTTCCGAAGCAGGAGTTAAGAGCGGCGGCTGGAGGGTGTCCCGTCTTTCCTGCAGCCTGGTAGCGCACTTGCATGGGGCGCAGGGGTCGGAGGTTCGAATCCTCCCGACCAATCGAGAGTCAAAAAAGCCCGGCTGGAAACAGCCGGGCTTTTTTGTGCCTGTCGTTTTGCGATGCTTGGCTGGCTTTCTGGCGCATCTAGCGGCAATCAGTCTAGGGCCATCTGCCTGCATGTATCGCGCCTTACGGCATGCTGTACTCGACCTTGCAGCCGTGCAGCAGCAGGTTGTTCCCTGCAGCCACATCCCCGGCAAAATCGGCACTCACCATCAAGGTATAGGCAAATTGGGTATTGTCGATCACCAGATCCGTTGCGGTGGGGGTGTTGGCTGTTCCCGTCATGGTTTGCCGGCCAGCGTTGGTGGAGCTCTGAGGAATATGGTAGATCACATCCAGATCCGCCGTGGTCAGGTCCAGGCGTCGCAAGGATACGTTGGAGAAAAAGGTGTCTTCGGTCGTGCCATAAATACTGTCATCGACCAAACATGACATTCCGGTCACGGTAGCGCCTTGCGGGAAATGAAGGGGGGCTGTCATTTTGCAGCCGACTGACTTGGCCCAGAAGAGATCAAAATAAGCATAGGTGACCAGCCGAGCCATCTGGCATGCAGAACTGGGGTTAGTGCTGGCGGTCCACTCCGAAAAGGCAAACGCCGACAACGACACCGCGCCATCAACCACCTTCGCCTCCAGGTCGGTAATCCGCTGATCATTATCATCCACGGCCGACTTTACTGAGTCGAAATTGCCGTTCACCTCTTCTGCCAGTGCGGGCGTATTGGGCACAAAGGTGGTCAGCCCGCTTACCTCAGCGGCAGACAAAGGTGCAGCCAGGGTGAGTGACAACAGAGCCAGCGAGCCTGTTAGAGTGACTGCCATTCGTGAAATGCTCATTGCCATTCTCCTTCATTCCAGTTGCTGTTATTCCATTCGGCATCGGTGCTGCTATTGGGTGGTGTCGTTGTCGCCGGGGCGGGTGAATCCGAACCGGACGAGCCACCACAGGCACTAAGCAAAAGCAGGCAGGCTGCCGCTACCAGCGCCAGGCGGTTTTGGTGATGCTGGAGTTTCATGATTAACCCATCCCTGTGAATGACGTTATACCTTCACTATATGATACCCCGCCAAAGCCGGCGTGGCGTGGAGTCACAGTTTCCTGGGAGTAACGAGGGGAGGAGAGAAGTGGCGGCTGACTTACCCGCGTCAGGAATAACCAGAATTGCATTAGCCAAGCTTGGCTGCAGGGATTGTGTGTTTTCAGCTAGCCCGAGGCAAAGATATCAATACCTGCTACTGAGCACCGTTTAGCTGATGATCAAGAGAGATCCGCTGTGCATCTCATCAGCCAGGTTGTGCAAGAAGGGTGGGGGATAGCTGGCAAGGCTGCATGCCTGTGATAAGGTTTACAACAAATATGAATAAACTTCAGGCTGCCAGGAGGGTGGCTGATATCGCATGGGTATCGTCGGCACCTGAAAGGATGTGGGGAAAACATTGAAACAGGAAACCACCTCGAGCAATTTCGACTTCCTGCTGGAGCACGACCCGCTTTTTGTCGAGCTAGCAGCGTCGGCGGAGCGGGCCTTTGCCAGCGACCCAAATACCACCTTGATCAAACTACGGCAGTTTGCCGAAGCAATCACCCAGCACCTTGCAGCACGTGCCGGTGTCGACTTTGATGAACAGACCTCCCAGGCGGACCTGCTCTATCGCTTGAATCGCGAGCTGCGCTTCGAGCCGGTGGTACGAGAGTTGTTCCACACCCTGCGTATCGAGGGTAACAAGGCCACCCACCAGTTCCGCACCCAGCACCGCGAAGCCATGGATGGACTGAAAGTGGCCCGCGCCTTGGCCATCTGGTTCCACCGTGCTTTCGGCAAGGCGGGAGCCGGTTTCAAACCAGGCCCCTTCACGCCCCCCGAAGACCCCAGTACCCAGCAGCGTCAACTACAGGTAGAAATCGAAAAACTCCAGCATGAGCTGCAGGAAGCCAACGTCAGCCTGGATTCCAGTCAGCAGCTCAATGACTTGATTGAAAAAGAAAAAGCGGAATATGAAGCCTTGGCGCTGGCAATGGATGAAGAGTCTCGCGCTCTGGCCAAACAGGCAGAAGACCATGAAGCCGCGCTAAAGCAGCAACAGCAAGATTACGAAAAAACCATCCAGACCCTGCAGCAGCAGTTGAAAGAGCAGGGCGAGAAAGCGGCCTCCAGCCAGATGCAGTACGTGGCCACCCAGACCCAGGCCGCCAGCAAGGAAATCGTGCTGGATGAAGCCCTGACCCGCGTACTCATCGATAACCAGCTACAGGAAGAAGGCTGGGAAGCCGACAGCGAAGAACTCACCTACCAGAAAGGTGCCCGACCGGAGAAAGGCCATAACCGGGCCATCGCAGAATGGCCCACCACCTATGGGGGCAAGAAAGGCCGCGCTGACTATGTGCTGTTCGCAGGCCTTACCCCCATCGCCGTGGTCGAAGCAAAAAAGGAAAACACCAATGTGGCGGGCAAGATCCGCCAGGCAGAACGTTACAGTAAGGGCTTTCAGATTGCGGCACCGTTAGTGCCCGCCTTCGAGCTGGCAGGGCGTACCATCGCTTGGCCCGATGATAATGACGCGCACTACAACGTGCCCTTTGTCTATTCCTGTAATGGTCGCCCCTATGTGCCGCAGCTGGCAGAGCAGTCCGGCACCTGGTTTCGGGATGTCCGCGCACCCAGCAACACCAAGCGCGCACTACCCAAATTCCACACCCCGGGAGGCCTGCTGGATCAGCTCAAACGCAGCAAGGAAAAAGCCGAGCAGGCGCTGCAAAGCGAACCCTTCGGCTACCTGAAACTGCGCGACTACCAGGTAAAAGCTATCCATGCGGTGGAAGACGCCCTGTCACGGGACATCCGACGGGCTCTGCTGGCCATGGCCACCGGCACCGGTAAAACCCGCACCGTTATTGGCTTGATGTATCGCTTCCTGAAAGCGGAACGTTTCAAGCGCATTCTCTTTCTGGTGGATCGCTCAGCGCTAGGCCAGCAGGCCATTGATGCCTTCAATGAAGCCCCCCTGGAACAGAACCAGACACTGTCCAAAATCTATAACGTGGCCGAGCTGGGCGACATGGCTGCTGAAGCGGAAACTCGTGTGCAAGTGGCCACCGTGCAGGCCATGGTCAAACGCGTGTTCATGAGCGACACGCCGCCGCCGGTGGATGCCTATGATTGCATCATCGTCGACGAAGCCCACCGGGGGTACACCCTGGACCAGGAAATGACCGAGGGCGAACTGGCCACCCGCGATGCCAGCCAGTATCTGTCCAGCTACCGCCGGGTGCTGGATTACTTTGATGCCGTCAAAGTCGGCCTCACCGCCACCCCGGCCAAACACACCAGCGACATTTTTGGCAAACCGGTCTACACCTATTCCTACCGGGAAGCCGTAGCCGACGACTGGCTTATCGACCACGAGCCGCCCATTCGCTATGAAACCCAGCTCACCCAAGAAGGCATCAAGTTCGACAAGGGTACAAAAGTGTCCGTCATCAACACCCGGAGCGGCGCCGTGGAAACCGCCGAGCTGGAAGACGAAGTGAGTTTCGAGGTCGACACCTTCAACAAGCAGGTCATCAACGAGAACTTCAACCGGGTGATCTGCGAACAACTGGTGAAAGAACTGGATCCCTTCGGCGACGAAAAGACCATGATCTTCTGCGCCACTGATCGCCACGCCGACATGGTCAAACGCCTGCTTGATGATGCCTTTAAAGCGCTCTACAACGGCACTTACAACCAGGCCGCCGTCGCCAAGATCACCGGGCAGAGCGACAAAGTGTCCCAGTTGATCAGCCAGTACAAGAACGAGCGCTACCCCAGCATCGCTATTACGGTAGACCTGCTCACCACCGGCATTGACGTACCCGCTATCTGCAACCTGGTATTCCTGCGTCGGGTGCGCTCGCGCATCCTCTATGAACAGATGATCGGCCGCGCCACCCGCCGCTGCGACGACATCGGCAAGACCGTATTCCGCATCTACGATCCGGTGGATATCTACGCCGCCCTGGATGACGTGAACACCATGAAGCCCCTGGTGAAAGACCCGAACATCACCCTGGAGCAGCTGGTCAACGAACTGGCCAACCCGGATACCCTGGAGCAGGCCCTTAACGCCCCCGGGGAACAGCAGGACGAAAGCCATGCCGACGTGGTGCTCAGCCAGCTCAGCCAAAAACTCATGCAGGTGCTGCGCAAGGCCGGACAAAAGGCGGACACCAACCCCCAGGTCAAAACCAAGCTCAGCGAACTGGAGCAGCTGTGGGGTGTGGAGCCGAAAACTCTCCACAAACAGCTGCACGATCTCGGCCCCAAACAGGCCGCTGCCTTCCTGCAGCAGCATGGCGGCCTGATCGACCAGTTGGCGGAAGTCAAAGTGCTGCTCGGCAGCGAACGCATGCCGCTGATCTCTGATCACGACGATGAACTGAAAGACCGCACCCAGAGCTACGGCAAGTACCAGCGCCCGGAAGACTACCTGGACAGCTTCAACCAGTTCATCAAGCACCAGCTCAATGATTCCACCGCCCTGGCCGTGGTGGTCAACAAGCCCCGCGACCTCACCCGCGAGCAACTCAAGGAAGTGCGCCTGCTACTGGACAACAACGGCTACACCGAAGCCAAGCTGCAAAGCGCCGTGCGCAACCAGACCAACAAGGACATCGCCGCCAGCATTGTCGGCCACATCCGCCGCGCCGCTCTGGGCGAAGCTCTCAAGCCCTTCGAGCAGCGTGTCACAGAAGCCATGGACCGCATCTACGCCCAGCACAGCTGGGCCCCCAACCAGCTCAAATGGCTGGAGCGTCTGGCCAAGCAACTGGTCCACGAAGTCATCATCGACCGGGACTTTGTCAACCAGCGCTTCGGCGAGCAGGGCGGCGTCAAAATGCTGGATAAAGTACTGGAAAATCAGCTGGATACGGTGCTGGATGAGCTGGGGGAGGCGATCTGGCCACCCCAGGATGCAGGCTGATATATATAAAAAAGCGAATTTTCTATATATAACTATGCGAATATGTATAGCAAATTGCGGTTTCCTATACCTGATATCGCGATACCTATAGAAAACGGCCGAAACGGAGCACCACCCATGACCACCGTCACCCCGCTGCCTCTTGAGGATATCGAGCGCTTTGAAACTCGCGCCGTGCTCAAGAAAACCGCAGAGGCGCACCGTTATCTGGCCGAACTCAAAGGGGTAGCTGCCACCATCCCCAACGAAGCCATCCTGATCAACACCCTCACCCTGCAAGAGGCCAAGGACAGCTCCGAAATCGAGAACATCGTCACCACCCACGACGAGCTCTACAAGGCCAACCTGTTTGCAGAAGCGGTCACCAACCCCGCCGCCAAGGAAGTGCAGGACTACGCCTTTGCCCTGCAGGAAGGCTTCCGGGTCGCACGTACCCAACGGCTGCTGCGTCTTCACGACATCATCGCCGTGCAGCAACAGCTGGAGCGCAACAAGGCAGGCTTTCGTAAACTGCCGGGCACCGAGCTGAAAAATGCCCAGACCGGGGACGTGGTCTATACCCCGCCCCAGGATGCCAACGACATCGATGCACTCATGAACAACCTGGTGGAATACATCAACGATGACGCCTGCTGTGATGCCGATGAGCTGGTGAAAATGGCGGTCATTCACCACCAGTTTGAAAGCATCCACCCCTTCTACGATGGCAATGGCCGCACCGGGCGCATCCTCAATATTCTCTATCTGGTAGCCAAGGGGCTGCTGGATCTGCCGGTGCTTTATCTCAGCCGTTACATTATCCGCAACAAGGGTGATTACTACGCCCAGCTACAGGCCGTGCGGGATACCGGCAACTGGGAGCCCTGGTTGCTCTACATGCTGGAAGGCGTCGCGCAAACCTCCCAGACCACCATCCAGTTGATTAATCAGATCAAGCAGCTCATGCAGCACTACAAGCACCGCATGCGTGAAGAGCTGCCCAAGATCTACCGGCAGGAGCTGCTCAACAACCTGTTCAATCACCCCTATACCAAAATCGACTTCGTAATGAGCGACCTGGGTGTTACCCGCATTACCGCCACCCGCTACCTGGATCTTCTGGTCGACCATGGCTTCCTGCACAAGGAAAAGATTGGTCGCGCCAACTACTACATCAACCAGCCGCTGTGCGAACTGCTCATCGAGCACGCATAACGACCATGGAATAACGGAAACACCTTCATGACCAATAACGATATCGTCCAGAAACTCTGGAACCTCTGCGACGTCCTCCGCGACGACGGCATCAACTACTCCGACTACGTTACCGAGCTGGTGTTGCTGCTGTTTATCAAAATGGTTCACGAAAACACCGAAGCGGGCACCCTGAAAAACCACCCGCTGCCGCAAGGCTGCCGCTGGACCGACCTCAACGAAAAATCCGGCATCAACCTGCTGAATGACTACAAGCGCATCCTGCTCAGCCTTTCCACCGGCAAGGACAACGACGGCAAGCCGGTCCACGAAGACCCGCTCATCAGCGCCATTTACGCCGACGCCCAGACCCGCCTGCGCGAACCGCGCCATCTGGAGCAGATGATCAAGACCCTGGACCAGATCGACTGGTTCAGCGCCCAGAAAGATGGCCTCGGCGATCTCTACGAAGGCCTGCTGGAAAAGAACGCTAACGAAACCAAATCCGGCGCCGGGCAGTACTTCACTCCGCGTGCGCTGATCGATTCCATGGTGCGCTGCATCCGCCCGCAAATCGGCGAAACCATTCAGGACCCGTCCGCCGGCACCGCCGGCTTCCTGGTAGCCGCCGACCAGTACATGCGCGCCCAGACCGATGACTATCTCGATCTCAGCGCCAAGGATGCCAGGTTTCAAAAGAACAAAGCCTTTATCGGCGTAGAACTGGTGCCTTCCACCCGCCGCCTGGCGCTCATGAACTGCCTGCTCCACGGCATGGAAGGCGACAAAGAGGGCGTGGTTCACCTGGGTAATGCCCTGGGTATGGTCGGTCAGAGTCTCGACAAGGCCGACATCATCCTCGCCAATCCCCCCTTCGGCACCGCCAAGGGCGGCGAAGCCTCCATCACCCGAGATGACCTCACCTACAAGACCAGCAACAAGCAGCTCGCCTTCCTGCAGCACATCTACCGCAACCTCAAACCCGGTGGCCGCGCCGCCGTGGTGCTGCCGGACAACGTGCTGTTCGAAGCTGGCGTCGGTACCGAGGTGCGCCGCGACCTGATGAACAAATGCAACCTGCACACCATCCTGCGCCTGCCCACCGGCATCTTTTACGCCCAGGGCGTCAAAACCAACGTCCTGTTCTTCACCAAGGGCAGCGCCAAAGACAAACTGCAAGAAGAAAACTGCACCGAAAATGTCTGGGTCTACGACCTCAGAACCAACATGCCCAGCTTCGGCAAGCGCACCCCCTTCGGCGAAAAACACCTCAAACCCTTCGAAGCCGTGTTTTCCCCCTCTCCCCTTGCGGGAGAGGGCCGGGGAGAGGGGGAAGCGGCGCAAGCCGCTCATCCTTCCTTCCACCCACAAAACCGCACCGAAGGCGAATACAGCTTCAACGCCGAAGAAATTGATCTAAGCGCCGATGCAAAAAAAGCCGAAGAAAACCAGGACGCCGACGAACAACTCATCAAAAGCCGCTGGCGCTGCTTCTCCCGCGAATGGATCGCCGACCACAAAGGTGACTCGCTGGATATTGCCTGGCTGAAAGATAGCGACAGTGTGGATGCGGCGAATCTGCCGGAGCCGAGCGTGCTGGCGGGGGAGGCTATGGGGGAGTTGGTGCAGGCGTTGGGTGAGTTGGATGGGTTGATGCGGGAGTTGGGGGCTGGGGAAGAGGCGGATAAATTTCTGACTCTTATAAATGAAGTTTTGGGTGAGGTTAAGTAATGGATCTCTCTGATTGCCCAGGTTCATGGTGTGGAGCCGAGTTAGGCGAAGTTTGTAGTAAACCTCAATACGGATATACGACTAAATCGAGTTTGCAGGGTGCAGTGAAGTTTTTGCGGACGACCGACATAACGAAAGGGGAGATAAATTGGTCAAATGTCCCTTTCTGTGAAAATGATCCAGAGGATGTGCTCAAATACCAGCTTGAACATAGAGATATTGTGATATCCCGTGCTGGCTCCATTGGCTTTAGCAGTTTGCTGACTGATCCCCCAAAAGGGTCAGTTTTTGCATCATACCTGATCAGATTTCAACCATCTGAGAAATTATCCGAAAAATTTCTTAAGCGATTTCTTGAGTCACCCTATTACTGGCTTCAGCTTGCGTCGATGTCGGCAGGAAATGCAGTGCAAAATGTTAATGCGAAGAAGCTGTCGAATATTATACTTCCTCTCCCGCCCCTAGCCGAACAAAAAGCCATCGCCGAAAAACTCGACACCCTGCTGGCCCAGGTGGAAAGCACCAAAGCCCGCCTTGAACGCATCCCGAAAATCCTCAAACGCTTCCGCCAATCCGTCCTCGCCGCCGCCGTGAGCGGGAAGTTGACGGAGGAGTGGAGGTCATTTCATCAGTGCGAGGCCGTTACTGAGAGAGAAATAAAAATGGAGAGAGAGAGCTATTTCAATCTTCATGATAAGAAGTATTTAGATATTCATAGATTCGAAGAAAAGGAAGCTCCATATAGTATTTCATCGACTTGGGGTTGGTATAGAGCAGAAGAAATTTGTGACCTTATTACCAAGGGAACAACCCCAAAAAAAGGGCTAATGAGTGAATCCGACAAGGTTCCATTTGTGAAAGTTTACAATCTCACATTCAATGGCTATTTGGACTTTTCTATAGAGCCTACTTTTGTTTCAGAGGAAACCCACAAAACATTATTGAAGCGCTCTAGGGCATACCCTGGCGATGTTCTGATGAATATAGTCGGCCCCCCTTTGGGGAAGGTGTCTATTCTTCCTGATACTTATCCAGAATGGAATTTGAACCAAGCCATCAGTATATTTAGGCCGGTTTGTGGTGTTTCATCTGGTTATCTTTCTTTATGTTTAAGAGATCACCTACTTTTGGAAGAAACAAAATCAAAGGCAAAGGCGACTGCTGGTCAGTTTAATTTGACACTTGAAATATGTAGGGATTACGCAATTCCTGTGCCTCCTAAGCAGGAACAAACCGAAATAGTCCACCGCGTAGACCAACTCTTCGCCTACGCCGAAACCATCGAAACCCAGGTCAACAACGCCCTGGAGCGGGTCAATAACCTCGCCCAATCCATCCTCGCCAAGGCTTTCCGTGGCGAACTCACCGAACAATGGCGCAAGGACAACCCGGGCCTGATCAGCGGCGAAAAAAGCGCCGAAGCTCTGCTGGAAAAGATTAAAGCAGAACGCGCAGCGGCCAAACCGGTGAAGCGGGGGAGAAAGAAGGCGAAATGAAGGCCAGGGATAAGCATGAATTAAGAAAACAATTTCAAGGACGAGGGAAGTAATGCGAGAAAAACTGATTCAGACCCGAGAGGGGCTGCCACCATTGACTTGGTGTCGAAGGAATCTTCAGGATATTGGCATGAAGGAAAGTGCGCTGGAAGCCACGTTAGTTGCCAACCCTGATCTACTATGTCTGGACGATGCAGGCATTTTTTATCGAAATGTACACATTGTTCGCCAGGCAAGTGCTAGAGCGATCACGGGTACACAGAAGTATCCTGACATTATGTTCCTCACAGATACGGGGGATGTAGGGGTCGTCGAGGTCAAAAGGTTCGGCAATCCAGAGCTTCAAGATAGGAAAGTGATTTCGCAAATCATTGATTATGGCGCTACGGTTACCACCTTGGATGAGGATAAGCAGGTCCGGATGCTGCGAGGTCCGAATTCTTCCGCAGAGACCCTTGATCAGCTTGTCCGTGAGGTTTTTCCGAAAAGCGAATATTTATCATCTCTGACGGCAAAGATCCGCCGTCAGCTTCAGTATGGTCAGTTGCATTACATTATTGCCTGTGACCGGGCGCCAGAGGGATTGGCGACATGGGTGGCCTCAGTAAGCCAAAGCAGTACAACGGACTTTTCTATCCGGGTGCTTGAAGTATGCCCCTATCAGCAAGACGATGCCCCTGCCTCGTTGATCTGGTTTTCTGCTCCCATCATCAAAACAGAAACGATCCAGAGAACGACCATCAGGATTGAAAGTCCTGGCAGTCAGCATGGGCTTGCCGTCAATGTGGAAAGCGAGATATCAGAAGAGGGTAAGGTTCTCCTCGGTATGAGCGGTCGAGGTAATCGTCAGAGCAATATGGCAGTTGCGACCGCCAATCTGGCGGAAGTGGCGAAATCTCTACCTTATCCTTCCGCAGATCTGTTCGCTTTTCTCGATACCATTCACAAAAAGGCTCTGGATAAAGACTGGGAATGGCTGGTCGGTGGGCTGGAAACTGGCGACACAACGGAACAATGTTACCTGAGAGGAACGAACCGCCCCGGCTTTGTAGAAGGCCGTTATGGTGTCAACTGGCTGAAACCGGCGCGTCCTAGCTTCTTCGCGGGTTATTACTTTAATGGTTGGGATCATGGTGTAGAGCCTGTTGGAGAGGCAGGCAGCTTCGCCGTGATTCTGGATGTTGATCGCGCGTGGGGCAGAAAAAAGCGGTTTTATGAAAGCGCTGAATTCCACGAGCTGGTGAATAGAATGACAACTGTCAAGGACTGGGAAGTCGAGCGAGGTCCAAATGACTGGCACCCAATCATCCTTCGTCGCTGTATGAAAACAGCGTTCTCAGCGGTGAACAATGAGAACGAGTTTGAGAATAAGTGGTTTGAAATGGCTGAAGAAGGGATCGGCCTGCTAATGGAAGGCGGAGAACTCGCTGCATTCAAATCCAGGGTTGGGGTGGTTGAGTGATATCGAAATGGTGGCGATTCACTCTGCCATTATAGGATTTCCAGCATGTGCTGAGTAGCCTAGTTGCCGGGCTTGCCATTCAGGCCGAGGGGCTGCTACGGAGTCCGCCAGGGCAAAGGCACTGACTAAAAAAGGATGTGTTACTTTCCCTGATCCCCCTTCGCCTTATACGCCGCCTTCCTGGCCTTCTTCTTCGCCTCCTTCTCTTCCTCTTTCAGCCTACGAATCTCCGCCACCTTCACATGCTCTTTCTCCGCCATGGCCGGGGTTTCCAGGGTGAGCTGGCCGAGTCTGCCGCCGCGGTATTCGCTGATCAGCAGGGTGGCGGCGCGGTCGAAGTCCACGTGGCCGCCACTGCCCAGGCAGCCGCGCTGCTTGCCGATGGTTTCCAGGAAGGGCACGCCTTCTTCGGGCAGGTCGTCGCGTTTGAAGCGTTCTTTCATTTGTTGCGGGTAGGCTTGCATGAAGTATTCGGCGGCGAACAGGGCCACGTCGTCTTCCTGCATGGCGGTGGCCTTGATGGCGCCGGAGAGGGCCAGGCGGTAGCCGCTGTTACGGTTTTCGATTTTCGGCCAGAGGATGCCGGGGGAGTCGATGAGAATCAGGCCGCCGCCCAGTTCGATGCGCTGCTGGCGCTGGGTCACTGCCGGTTCGTTGCCGGCCCGGGCCACCTGGCGGCCGGCCAGGGTGTTGATGAAGGTGGATTTGCCCACGTTGGGAATGCCGGTGATCAGGGCGGTGATGGTGGTGGCCCGGTCCCGCTTTTTGTGGACCATCTGCTGGCAGATATCCGCCAGTTTGCGCATCGGTTCCGGCTGGTGGGTGGTGATGGCCAGGGCGCGGACGGTAGGGTCTTTTTGCAGGTGCTCAAGCCACTGCTGGGTGATGGCCGGGTCGGCCAGGTCGCTTTTGCTGAGCAGTTTCAGACAGGGCTTGTCGGCACGGAAATTCTCGATCACCGGGTTGGAGCTGCTGTAGGGCAGGCGGGCGTCGACGATTTCGATGATCAGATCCACCTTGGGCAGGATCTCGCGGATCTCGCGGGTGGCTTTGTTCATGTGGCCGGGGAACCAGTTGATGCTCATAAGCGGGTGTTGCCTGTCTGCATGGAATATCGGGGCAGTATAGCTGAGTTGGTTCGTGGGAGCTTGAGGGGGAGTGGGCTTTGACGCTTTGCGCCAGGGGCGTGATACGAATCGTCATTAGTGTCTCATTTTGTCTCCCGTACACTGGGTCCACTGAGTCTGATAACAGCGGAGTAGGGTATGGATCTGCGGGTGCCGGAGCAGGAGAAGGCGTTTCGGGATGAGGTACGCACCTTTCTGGAGGAGAGCCTGACCCCGGAAATTCGGGAAGCGGGCAGGATGGTGACCTCGGTGTTTGCGCCGGTGAAGGAAGCCATGGCCTGGCAGCGCATTCTCAACGACAAGGGCTGGGCAGCGCCGCACTGGCCGAAGGAATTCGGCGGCACCGGCTGGAGCGTGACCCAGCGGGCCATCTTTGCGGAGGAGCTGGTCCGTGCCGAGACGCCGCCGCTGGTGCCCATGGGCCTGCACATGTGCGGCCCCTGCCTGATCGGCTGCGGCACCGAGGAGCAGCAGCAGGAATACCTGCCGAAGATTCTGAACGGTGAGCACTTCTGGTGCCAGGGCTATTCCGAGCCGGGCTCCGGCTCCGATCTGGCCTCCCTGAAGACCTTTGCCGAGAAGGATGGCGACGACTACATCCTCAACGGTACCAAGATATGGACCACCTATGCCCACTACGCCAACAAGATGTTCGCGCTGGTACGCACCAATCGCGATGGCAAACCCCAGCAGGGCATTACCTTCCTGCTGCTGGACATGGACCTGCCGGGCATCACCATCGAGCCCATTGTTGGCCTGGATGAAGTGCCGGAGCAGTGCCAGGTGTTCTTCGACAATGTGCGCGTGCCGCAGAAGAACCGGGTGGGCGAAGAAAACGATGGCTGGACCGTGGCCAAGTACCTGCTCACCTTCGAGCGCGGCGGCCAGGAATATGCCCCGGGCCTGAACGTGATGCTGGAAAAGATCCGCCTGATGGCCGAGAAGCAGCAGACCGCCTTTGGCCCGCTGAACCAGGACCCGGTGTGGCAGTACAAGTTTGCGGCGCTGGAAGCGGATGTGCTGGCGCTGGAATTCACCGAGATGCGCATCAAGTCCGCCCTGTCCGCCGGCAAGGACCCGGGGGCCCTGTCGTCCATGACCAAGATCCTTGGCACCGAATTGCTGCAGAAAGTCACCGAGCTGCGTATCGAAACCCTGGGTAGCCAGAGCGTGATCTGGCAGCCCCAGGCCCTGGTGCCCGGCGAGGAACAGCCGGTGATCGGGCCGGAGTATGCACTCACTGCCATGCCCCATTATCTGAACTCGCGGGCCTGTTCTATTTATGGCGGCTCCAATGAAGTGCAGCGCGGGATTATTGCCAAGGCGGTGTTGGGGCTTTGAGGGTTACCGAGGGCCGGGATTCGTCATGCAAGCATGACTTCCCACAGGGGCTCTCGGCGGTGTCAGGTTTTTGTGGGAAACCATGCTGTGCATGGTGAAGGCTTGAGCGGTGAAAGCCGGTAGTCGCCCGGGAATGGAGAACAACGATGAATTTTCAGTTGAGTGAAGAACAGCAAATGCTGGCGGACAGCGCCAAGCGGTTTGTGCGCGACAACAGTGATGTGGAAAAACATCGCCAAAATAAAAAGCTGATGCCACTGGATGCGGCCACCTGGCAGCAGTTTGCCGATCTGGGCTGGCTGGCGGTGCCGTTCGAGGAAGAGCATGGCGGCCTGGGCATGGGCCAGCTGGAAACCATGGTACTGCTGGAAGCCCTGGGCGAGGGCCTGATCATGGCGCCCTATATTGCCACGGTGGTGTTGGGCGGCGGGTTTCTGCGCCATGCCAGCGCGGCCCAGCAGGCGCAAACCATTCCTGCCTTGCTGGAAGGCAAGCTGCAGGTGGCCTTTGCCGCGGAAGAGTACGAGCGGGTGTTCACCCTGGAAAACACCGCCATGGCCGCGGAAGTGAAAGGCAGTGAGGTGGTGCTGAATGGTACCAAGTGCTGCGTAATGAACGGTGACCAGGCGGATCAGCTGGTGGTGCTGGCACGCACCGGGGATGAGCCCGGTGAACAGGATGGCCTGAGCCTGTTTCTGGTGGATGCCAACGCCGAAGGCGTGGAGCGGGTGCCGCACCGTACCGTGGATGGTCGTCAGGGTGCAGAGATCCGTTTCCATCAGGTCACGTTGCCTGAAGCTGCCCGCATTGGTGAACTGAACGGCGGTTATGCCATCGCCCGGGATGTGCTCAATGACGGCCTGCTGGCCCTGTCGGCGGAGTCCGTGGGCAGTTTGTCCGTGTTGCTCAACGAGACCGTGGAATACAGCAAGACCCGCCAGCAATTCGGCGTGCCCATCGGCAAGTTCCAGGTGCTGCAGTTCCGCATGGCGGACATGTTTATCGCCATGGAACAGACCCGCTCGCTATTGCTGGACGCCACCCTGAAAACCGTAGAAGGCCACGACGATGCGGCCAAGGCCGTGCATGCCATGAAAGCACAACTGGGCCGGGCCGGGCGCAAGATTGCCCAGGAAGCGATCCAGATTCACGGTGGCATGGGCATGACCGATGAGCTGGGCGTGGGCCATTATGTGAAGCGGGTGACCGGTGTGGATGGCCTGTTCGGCAATGCGGATGTGCACCTGATGGCCATGGCCCGGTCAGCGTAAGGTCGTCCTGTTGCGGGTGGGCGAGTCCGGGATCGGATTTGCCGACCACTGTGACCATGCGGTATAAGCCATGGAAACCATCGGGCACACACTGGGAGTCTGAATGTCACGTAACGCGGCCGCGTCGAAAACCCTGCTGAAAAACCTGCAGGTGCCGGAAGGCGACAAGACCTACGAGAAAATCCTCGATGCGGGTCTGGCCCTGTTTGTGGAATTCGGCCTGCGCCGCACCACCATGGAAGATGTGGCCGGCAAGGCCGGTATCGGCCGGGCCACGGCCTACCGCCGGTTTGCCGACAAGGACCAGTTGATCCAGGTGGTGATCTTGCGTGAGTGTCAGCAACAGCTGGCCAGGATCGAAGCGGAACTGGCACAGATCGACAACGGTGTGGAACGGGTGCTGGAATCCTTTGTGCTGGCGGTGACCCGCGCCCATCACCATCCCCTGTTGCAGCGATTACTTACCTCCGAGCCAGAAACCATCCTGCCGATTCTTACCCAGCGCCTGTGGCAGATGATGGGGTTCTTCCGGATGTACATGGCCAGCATGCTGGACCAGGAGCAGGAGAAGGGCGCCATTCGCAAGCAATCGTCCGAGGCCCTGGCCGAGCTGATGCTGCGCCTGACCCAGTCCATGGTGCTGTCGCCGGACGGCGTGATGAACCCGGCCAACGAGGCCGGTGTGCGCCAGTGGGCCAATGACTATCTGCGCCCGCTGCTGACCCCCTGACATTATGTTCCTTACCTTGACCAAAACGCGCTAAACAGAAACGCGAAAACTGTGTGATGCGCTTGTCTGTGTGATCAATTGAGACGTATTTTAATATTTGTCTCAATAGAGTATGCATCGACAGGATTTGCCATGACACAAACGGCCACTGACACACCGCGCGATATCCCTCAGCCCTTGGGCCCGGATTCCTACACCTGGCAGGACTTCGGCTCCTGGCGGTTTCATCTGATGCTGCCCCAAGCCTTCGTGTTGCAGGTGGCGCACCCGATCATCGATGCCGGGGTGGGCGAGCACTCGGTCTACAAGACCGACCCCTGGGGACGCGCCAAACGGTCCACGGAACTGCTCTGGCCCATCGTCTATGCGCGCCCGCAGAAAGCCATCGAGATGGGCATCAAGCTGCGTGACCTGCACCGCAGCATCAAGGGCGTGGACAAGCACGGCAACAAGTACTTCGCCCTGGACCCGGAAGCCTATAGCTGGGTCCACATCACCGGTTACGACGCCACCATCCGTATGCATGAAATGCTGGGCAAGTCGCCCACTGCCGAACAGCGCCGCGCCATGTTTGTGGAGTGGCGGCAGCTGGGCAAGATGATGGGCATTCGCGACCAAGACCTGCCTGCCACGGAAAGTGACTACTGGGCCTATTTCCACGGCATCATCCGCGACCGCTTGGAGTGGGGCGAGGTGGTTCAGGACCTGATGCGCCCGGAACATTATCTGGAAATTCCCAAGCCGCCGGGCAGCCGCATTCCCGATACGGCCTGGCGCCTGATCCTGATTGTTATGGGGCGCTTCATGCGTTTCAACCTGCGCGCCACCTTGCCGCATCAGTTCCGGGAAAAATTCCAAATCCCCTGGAGCAGGAATGACCAGCGCCTGTTCCGCGCCTGGTGTGGCGTCTACCGCGTGCTGCATGCACTGACACCGAAAAAGCAGCGGCTGATCCCGCTGGCCCGTAACGCCTGGCGCGATGCCGAGCGTCACCCCGAGGCCTATAACATCAACAATATCCCCGAAGGTGCCCACTATGACATCGGATAACCGCCCCTGGCTGTCCACCTATGAATCCCTGGGCTACGACTGGCATACGTTGCCGGCGTTGCCCGAAAAAAATCTGTCCGATTACGTACGCGACTACGCGCAACAGTTTCCTGACCGGGAAGCCCTGGTGTTTCTGGGCAAGGCGATCACCTACCGGCAACTGGACCACCTGGCCGACCGCATGGCCGCGCTGTTTGCTGCCCAGGGTGCAAGGGCCGGCGATGTGCTGGGCCTGCAGATGCCCAACACGCCACAGTACGTGGTGGCCTTTATCGCGGCGGCCCGGCTGGGCATGGTGAGCACCAGCATTTCCCCGCTGATGACGGCGCCGGAAATTACCCACCAGGCCAATGATGCCCAGGTGAAAATCCTGCTCACGCTGATGCCGTTCTGGCAGACCTCGATGCCGCCGGTGCTGGGCAAGGTGGACACCCTGAGCACAGTGATCGTCTCCGGCCCCATGGACCTGATGACCGGGCAGGGCGAGGCCCTGGAAGAGACTCACGAAGGTGTGCAGGTGATGTCCCTGCACGATCACTTGCCGGACACCGCCGAGCCGGTGAACACGCACGTGGATATGGATGCAGTGCTGTACCTGCAGTACACCGGCGGCACCACCGGTCTGCCCAAGGGCGCCAGGCTGACCTCGCGCAACCTGTTCATGAACAACCTGCAGGCTAATGTGTTTTACGACTATCGCACCGGCGAGGAAACCGTGGCCTCTGCGTTTCCGCTGTTTCATATCGGCGGCGCGGCGGTGGTGTTCAACGCCCTGCGTACCGCCTCAACCTTTCTGTTGATTCCTGATCCCCGTGATATCGATCACTTCGTTGCCGAAATGACAGCGCGAACGCCCACGGTACTGGCGGCAGTACCGGCGTTGTATCAGATGCTGTGCGCTAACGAGACCTTCAAGGGACTAGATTTCAGCGGCCTGCGTATGGCCATTTCCGGCGCGGCGCCCTTTGCCAAGGAAGAAGTGCAACGGCTGGAAAGTGTGATCGGCAAGAACAAGTTCTGCGAAGTCTACGGCATGACCGAAACCAGCCCGGTGATCACCCTGAACCCGGCCTCCCACTTCAAGGAAGGCCATGTGGGTATTCCCCTGCCGGGCACGGAGGTGCGCATTGTGGATGTGGACACTGGCGAGTCAGTGCCGTTGGGGGAACCCGGCGAAATCATCGCCGCCGGCCCCCAGGTGATGCAGGGCTATCTGGCCATGCCCGAGGCTACGGAAAAAGCCCTGCAGGAGATCGGCGGTAAGCGCTGGATGCACACCGGGGATATCGGCGTCATGGATGAAGACGGTTTTGTCCGTGTCTGCGATCGCAGCAAGGACATGCTGATTGTCGGTGGCTACAAGGTGTTTTCCGTGGAAGTGGAAGGCAAGGTGCAGAGCCTGCCCTGGGTGGGCATGTGCGCCGTGGTCGGCCGCCCGGACAGCAACCGCCCCGGCAATGAAATCGTGCAGCTTTATGTGGAGCGCAGCGCGGACTGCGACAAGAGCGAGACCGACCTGAAGGCAGAGCTGGACAGTTTCTGTCGGGAAAACATGTCGCCGTACAAAGTGCCCAAGGAAGTGTTCTTCCTGGATGCCATTCCGCTCACCTCCGTGGGCAAGATCGACAAGAAAGCATTACGACAAACCGCTTAGCTTGAAACGTAGGGTGCACTGAGCCTAAGGCGAACTGCACCGATCCACGGCCTTTGTGGTGCAGTTCGCCTTAGGCTCAGTGCACCCTACGGGAAAGGCTGGCGATATTTTTTACCCATACCAATAACGATAAAGGGTCACGACCATGACAAAAATAACGCTACAACATAGCAAGGTGATCCTGCTGGGCATGCTGCTGGTTCTGCAGGGATGCTCGGCGTTCAAGGCATCCCACTTCGTGCCGGAATCGGCGGAAAACATGCGCGAGTGGGAAGTGGAAGGGCGCTTTGTGCTGCGGGCGGACAGCACCGTCAGCAAAAGCCATTTTGCCTTCCGGCAGATCGGCGAGGAGTACGCCCTGTCCATTCTTATGGACGAGCCGGTGGGCGAACCCAAAGTCATCATTCACGGCAACGTCTATGAGCCGGACAGTGAAACCGTGGATGTAATCGGCGGGGCTGAGGCCATGAACGTGGCGGAGCATCTGCAGGCGCATATCCGTGCCGGCAATCTGTCCTACTGGTTGCGGGGTCTGCCGGCCACCGCCGATGCGGTGGTGTACCAGGAAGACCTGGACCGGGTAGACCGCATCGAGGAAGCCGGTTGGGATATCGACTACAAGGAATACATGGCGGTGCAGAATTACCTGCTGCCGTCGCAAGTGAAGTTCAAGAGTGAGCCGGGTTCCTTCACCCTGGATATGGTGCGCGCGGAAACCGCTTATCTGACCAGCCCCTGTGGGCAGAATGTGTCGGCTAGTGAGCTTGAGTCGCCACCGGAAAATAACGCCGGACAGGATGCAGTGAGACAACTGGTACCCAGCGACGGTAGTCCGCCGATTCCCCGCTGGGTGGACGAAGCGGCATTCTGCCGGCAACTGGTGAAGGTCCACGGCAAGATCCCGGACTCCCGGGTGGGTTTGTACGGGCCGGATTCCATGATGTGGAAATTGTCGCGGGCGTGCATGCCGGGGGCTTTCGGCGCGGGCCGGGCGCTGCTGTTGCAGCTGGCCCACCCCTGGGTCACTGCCAGCATCGATGAGCATTCGGTAGTGCGCGATGATCCACTGGGCCGCGCCCGTCGTACCTTCCAGCATGTGGGCACCATGGTGTTCGGCAGCATGCCCCAGGTGATGACCTCGGCCAATCAGGTGCGTGATATCCACGAGGAAATCGAAGGCGAGGTGCCGATGGATTCCGGTGCCTTCAAACGGGGCAGTGAATACCGGGCCAACGAAGTGGCCGCGATGATCTGGGTGCATGCCACCCTGTGGGAAACCCTGGCCTATATGTACGAGAAGATGGAAGGAGAGCTGACTCAGAAAGAGAAGGATCAGTTCTACGAGGAAACCAAGCTGTTTGCCATGCTGTTCGGTGTGCCGGAACAGGCCCTGCCGAAAGACTGGAATGCCTTTATGGCATACAACCGCGCCATGTGGGCCAGCCCCCAGCTTACCGTGGCTGAAAACGGTATCCGCCTGAAGGAAGACCTGTTCGACCCGCGCTCCATCTGGATGATCTTCCCGTTGTGGGTGCAGGAGCAGGTCACCGCCGCCAATCTGCCGCCGCGCATTCGGGATGAATTTGAAATGAAATACGGCTGGTGGCAGAAGTTCAACAACACCTGGATCATGAGCGGCGCCAAGGTCACCCAGTGGATGCTGCCCAAGAGCCTGGAGCGTAACCCGCTGTACCATGAAGCCAATGCACGGCTCGAAGGCGAACGGGTGGGGGGCTATAACCAGTTCCTGATCGAGGCGCTGCTGGATAAGGAGCGGTTGGTTAACTGATGCCAAGAGTCATCGCACTGCTGCTGATGCTCGGGCTGGCGGCAGCGCTGCCGGCCTATGAGGTGCAGATCCGTCATCTCAGTCAGCCGGATTTTCTGCAGCAGGTGTTTGCTGACCAGGAGCCGCAAGCGGGCTTGCTGCCCTTGCGTGGCGAACTGCGCGAGCGGGTGACAACGGTGTTGGGCCACCCCTATCGGGGCCTGCGTCTGCGCTACTGGCATACCGATACAACCAGCGCCTGGATCATCGACGAAAAAAGCAAGGACATGCCCATGACCGTGGGTGTAGCCGTGGGGCCAGAGGGGATCGTGGGTCTGGAGATCCTGGTCTACCGGGAACCCCGTGGTGGTGAAGTGCACCAAGCGTTTTTTCGTCGTCAGTATCGAGGCATGACGCTCAATCATGACGATACCCTGTCCGGCCAGGTGGATGGCATCACCGGCGCCACCCTGTCCGTGGATGCCACCAGCCGGGTAGCGGCCATGGCGCTGGTGTTGCACCAGGCAGTGATGGAAAACAATGGCAACGTCTTGAATTAAGGCCTGCCCGAAATCAATTTTCACCACAGAAGGCACAGAGGGCACCGAGAAAAATCTTTTCCTCAGTGAACTCTGTGCCCTCTGTGGTAAAACAGGGTTTTCCCATGGGGCGATGGACAGTTGCCAGAACCCCGCCAAGCCACCACTATCGAACCATTGTCGCTGCGCTGGCTCTAACCGTTATGGTTCGATTTTTCCCGCCTGTTTTTCGAGGCCTTGGTTATGCGCTGCTACTGCTGCTGATTGTGGCACTGGTGGCCGCGGGCTGGCTTTATAGCCAGGGCCTGCGCGTGGGCAAACCGGGCTGGGACGACGGTCTGACTCTGGCCCATTGGCGTTGGCAGCCTGACGGTTGCGCGCCGCTGGCGGGGAAAGATCTGGTTCTGCGCGATCTGTTTCCTCTCACTGTCCACACGCGGATGGTCACCGTCACGGCCTGTGACAGCGGCGCGGACGATGACGGTTTTGTGATGCCGGCATCCCTGCCCTGGACTCCCCCTTTTGCGCTTTCCATTGAGACGTTGCAGTTGCCTGAAATCGGTGAGGTGGTCCCGCCACCGTTGCAGGTAAAAGCCCGACAGCAACAACAGAACTGGTCCCTTCAGGTGGAGAGTCCACAAAGCGACCTGAAGGCGGAGTATGCCCGCGATGACGGGCAGTGGTCGCTGCACGGCAACGGCTCGCTTAAGGAATGGCTGACGGACTGGCAGGGTATATGGCAGCTTGAAGGCGAGGGTGTATGGCATGGGCAACCCGCTGGCACCCTGAGCGCAACCCTGCAGGATGCCGGTCTGCAATCTCAGCCGCAAAAAGCCGATTTGGCAATGAAGGCCAGTTTTACTGGTGTGCAGTGGCAGGCTGAGATGAGCCTCAGCGAACCGTTATCGCTCAATGAGCACTGGCAGCTGGCAATCCCGGCACCGTTATCGTTGCAAGGGCAGGGCATTGCCCTGTTGCAAGCCCGGGGACAGTTACAATTGCAAGGGCCACCAGGACAGGTGCATGTTTCTGCCAACAGTGATGACGGGACCATAGAACAGGGTGCCGGGCGGGTCATGTTGACGGGGCCGGAGCTGGATGGGCAACTGGATTTTCAGTGGCAGGATCGAATGCTGACCCTGTCGCCGGCAACCCTGGCGTTGCCGGAACAACTCTCCGCGCAATGGAAAGAGCCCCTGCAAGTGCCCATGGCGCTGGACGGCGTCACGGATCTGCCGTTGCTGATTGGCTATGAAGACCTGCGCCTCAAGGCCAGCCCCAGCCGGCTCCAATGGCAGGGCAAACACTGGCAGTGGCAGGGCGCGCTGGCGTTGCAGGGCCGCTGGCAAGGGTACCGGCTGGATGGCCACTGGCAAGGTCAGGCCGCCAGCGATGGCTTGCAGGGAAAGCCAATTACCCTCAGCGCCCGTAATGGAGACGATCATCTGGCCTTTCGGTTGCCGCTGGAATCCCTGCACCGGGCACCTTACGGGGGCAAGGCCACCGTGGCAGGTCAGTATGCCGGCTACCCGCTCGATGGCAGCCTGTCCTTCCGCCAGGCGGCGAGCGGCTGGCAGGGCACGTTGTCGGCCACCTCGTCCATTCCCGACTATGATCGGGGCGGTGACGTCTCCCTGCAGGTGCCATGGCACCTGGAAGACAGTGCGGTGGTGCTGGCCAATGGCAGCCAACTGTCCGTCAGCGAAGGGCTGGTGGGGCAGGTGTTGCTACGCCCGTTCACCGTAGCGGCCAGTGGCCCGGTAACGGTGAGCACTGCCGGGGCCCATGGTCAGGTGCAACTGCGCAGTGGTGGCCTGCTGGCGGCCCGCTGGCGGTTGCCGGTGGTGGCAGGCAGTGCCCGGCTGGTCGGTAAAAAAGCCACGGCACGGCTGACCATTGCCGATTGGCAAAGTGAGCTGACGGCGCAAGCCTCTCTGGCAGGGGACGTCCCTCAAGGCAGTTTTCAGATCGATAGCAAGTTGATCCCGGCCATGGGCCAGGGCCTGGCAATGACGCCGCAGGAAGGTACGCTCACAGGCAAGGGTAGCTGGCAATGGCGTGACATTCTGTCTGCTCAAGGGACAATCCGCCTGGCGGATACGGGAGTGGACTGGGGCAGCGTCACGGCCCGAGGGATTCAGGGAACTCTGCAAGGGCACTATCGTGATGGCGCGGTGTCTCTAAAGAGTGAGGGGCCGGTGACGGCGAACACCCTGGATATCGGTACCCCGATTACCGGCCTGTCCCTGCAGATGGAGAGCGATCTCAGCCAATGGCAGTTCACTGATATCAGCGCGGATCTGCTGGGAGGCTCTCTGCGGGCACCGGCACTGGACTGGCCGTCACCCCGTCCCCAGCCGGTGGTGATTACCCGCATTGATCTGGAGCAGGTGGCCGCCTTGCAGAACCCGCCGGCGGTATTTCTGGATGGGCGTGTTGGCGGCTATGTGCCGCTGCAACTGGGTACGAATTTTATGGTGGTGGAAGGAGCCCGGCTGGCCAATGAGGAAACCCTGTCCCTGCGAATCCCGCCGTCTTCCAGTGTGCAATCCATGGCCAGCTCCAACCAGGCCGTGAAACTGGCCCTGGAAAGCCTCAGCGTGCTGACCATTCCGGATTTTCAGGCCCGCATGAATATGGACAGGGATGGCTGGCTGGAAGCCGCAGTGACGATCAAGGGTGTGAATCCGCAGAGAAATAATCTGCCGGTGGTGTTTAACTACACCCATCGGGAAAACATGCTGGTGCTGATGCGCAGCCTGCGTATTGGCGATGACATCACCGAGAAACTGCGCACGGAGAGAGCCCAATGAAAACACTCGCGCCGGGTTTATTGCTGGCGGTAACCCTGTTGCCCGCCTGCACACCGACGGTGGCTTTGAAAGCCCCGGAGGAACCCATCACCATCAATCTGAACGTGAAGATCGACCATGAAATCCGCCTCAAGGTGGAAAAGGATATCGATCAGTTGTTCAGTGAAGACAGCGACCTGTTTTAGGAGTAGGGACGATGAAAATTGTAAAAACCATGATTGCCACCCTGACCCTGCTGTTGAGCATGGCGGCGTTTGCACTGGATCTGGATGCGGCAAAAAGCCAGGGGATGGTGGGTGAACAACCGGACGGTTATCTGGGCGTGGTCAAGGCGACTCCGGCTGCCGTGGAGCTGGTGGCGGATATCAACCAGAAACGCCGTGATGCCTATGAGCGTATCGCCAAACAGAACGGCATTACCCTGGATCAGGTGGCACGCCTGGCCGGCCAGAAGGCCATCGACAAGACCGATGGCGGTGACTATGTGCGAACCCCGGACGGTCAGTGGGTCACCAAGTAGAGGTAATGCTTGCGTAGGGTGGATTAGCCGCAGGCGTAATCCACCAAAAGAGCCTTGGCGTCTGGGGGGAACCGGGATGGTGGATTACGCCTATGGCTAATCCACCCTACGGGGGCAAAAAAATATCTTGAAGAGAGATTTTAATATCTCTTTTATAAAAATAAATTGCTATAGATAGAGCATTGGAGCTCTCGTTCCAACTGATAGTTATTCATTAATCTTGTGTAAATCATTGATATTATAGTCGTTAAATTTCCGTAAATTTACGCCTCTCAGCACTGCTTCATGGCTGCTTGTTCTTCGTCCTGGTGGTTAAATCCGCGAAATTACTGGGCAACAGGAAAGGAACTCTGCCATGAAAAAGATTTTGCGCGTTACTGCGGCTCTTCCGCTGTTTATTTCCCCCCTTACCATGGCCGGAGAAAATGTTCCGGATCGCTATGGCTATATTGGTGGCCATGCCAGTTACTA
The DNA here is from genome assembly GCF_047495475.1 of Alcanivorax sp. IL2. Lineage (NCBI taxonomy): Bacteria > Pseudomonadati > Pseudomonadota > Gammaproteobacteria > Oceanospirillales > Alcanivoracaceae > Alcanivorax > Alcanivorax sp. IL2. The sequence continues at coordinate 1,664,470 of NZ_CP179932.1, forward strand.
CACCTTTTACGACAACGATGTGATCGGTAACGGCACCGATGGCCTGGATGATGTGCCTTTTTATGGTGGTCAGCTTGGCTGGCGTTTTCATCCCAACTGGTCGGTACAGGGTTGGTATGACGAGGTGGAAGGCGATGCGGAAAGCAAATACGATTCCGGCCGTCGTCTGGACATGACCAACTATTTCGTCAGCGGTCGTTACCACTTCAACGATACCGGCATTCTCGGTTTTGAACCCTATGCGGGTATCAATGTGGGCGAGCAGCTGATCGAAAGCCTGAACAACCCCAATAGTGATGAAAACGACGAGCTGATGACCGGTGTCGAGCTGGGTATGCAGCGTGCGTTCTTCAAGCATGTGATTCTGGATCTGGGTACCCGTCACGCCTACAGCACTGATCGCGAGTACTGGGAAGGCCAGGTCTATGCGGGCCTTAACCTGGCGTTTGGTATCAGTAACGACAGCGACGACAGCGCTGAGGATGAGGTGGTGGCGGCTACCCCGGCTGAAGTGGTAACCGGAGATAGCGATGGTGATGGGGTCAACGATGACCGTGACCGTTGCCCGAATACCGCCTCCGGTGCGGTGGTGGATGCGGATGGCTGTCAGGTCTATGAGAGCCTGGAGCAGCGCGAAACCTCGGTGATCTATTTCGGCTTTGATCGCGATAGCATCCAGGGTCAGTTCAGCGATGAAATCCGCGGTGTGGCGGAGCGCCTTAACGGTGGTGAACAAGGCCGCATCCGTGTGGAAGGTCATGCGGACAGCACCGGCCCGGCAGAGTACAACCAGAGCTTGTCCGAGCGTCGTGCCCAGTCCGTGAAGGATCGTTTGATGAAAGATTTCAAAGTCAGCGGTGAGCGGATCAGCACGGAAGGCTTTGGTGAGCGCAAGCCGGTAGCGGACAACAGCACCCGCGAAGGCCGCGCCAAGAACCGCCGTGCGGATATCATCGTGGAAACCGAAGAGAAGAAAGCGCAGTTCAAGTAAGCGCGCGATTCGGGAGAAAAAACGGGATGCTTCGGCATCCCGTTTTTTTTAGTGGAAAGTTTAAAGTTGAAAGTTAAAAAGCGCGGGATAGAGGTCTGCTAAACGGCTAACGTTGATTGCCGCGATTCTCCTGTATGGGTTTTCAATCCGAGGGCGGCGCGGCTCAGGGGTGTGTCGTATGGCTCCAGAGTTTCTGCGCGCCTTTCAACTTTGAACTTTAAACTTTCAACTCAACCGCTCTGCCAACCCGGACGCCCGCCAGGTACGTTTCTTGACGGCGCTGTCCAGCACCGCCGGTTTGCCGAATTCCAGCAAGGTGAAGCGGTCACGGGCGCGGGTGACGGCTGTGTAGATCAGTTCCCGGGTGAGCAGCGGATGGGGGGCGTCCGGTAACACCAGCAGGGTATGCCGGAATTCCGAGCCCTGGGATTTATGCACCGTCATGGCATAAACGGTTTCCACGCCGTCCAGGCGGCTGGGCAGTACCCATTTGATGCGGCCGTCCGGTAACTGAAACGCGACTCGCAGCAGTAACTCCGCTTTGCCATTCCTCTCTTCCAGCAGCGGCAGGGTCAGCCCTACATCGCCGTTCATTAATCCCAGCTGATAATCGTTGCGGGTCATCATCACCGGCCGGCCCGGATACCATTCCCGCTCCGGGGTCAGGTCCTGTTGTTGCAGGTGGCGGGTGATGCGCTGATTCAGTTGCTCCACCCCAAACGGCCCGCTGCGCAAACCGCTGAGCAGTTGTTGGTGGGTGAGTTGCTTGAGCAATGCGGTCGCCCAATCATCGAACTCTTGCCGTTGCGCCGGTGGTGTCGCCACCGCCTGAAACAGGGCACGCAAACCCGGGTGATCGCCACTGCCGTTCAGCAGCAGGGTTTCCAGTTGCTGGCCATCGCTGCGCAGGGGGTGACGATGCAGACTGTCGCCGTATTGTTGAAACGCCTTGCGTACCTGCGGCAGGTTTTCTTCGTTCACCGCCCGCGCCAGTTCGCCGATGCCGGGGCTGTCCTTGGAGCGCCAGTTGGTGCGCAGCATGGCGGTCTGCTGGGCCAGGGCGTTGCCCGGGGCCTGTTCGGTTTCCTGATAGTCGCTGATGTCGGCCCCGCAGGTGTCCCTGACAAATTCGATAGTGCTTTGTTGATAACGCCCCTGGTGGGCATGGCGACACAAGTCACCCATCACCGCGCCGGCTTCCACGCTGGCCAGTTGATCCTTGTCGCCCAGCAGGATCAGCCGGGTGTGGGGACTCAGGGCTTCCAGCAGGCTGGCCATCATGTCCATGTCGATCATGCTGGCTTCGTCCACCACCACCAGATCCGCGTGCAGGGGATTGTCAGCGTGGTGACGGAAGTGGCGGCTGTCCGGGCGGGTGCCGAGCAGCCGGTGCAGGGTGGTGACTTCCGTGGGAATGGCGTCGCGTACCGGGGTTTCCACGTCCAGTTGTTGCACCTGTTCGCCGATGGATTCGGTGAGCCGCGCCGCCGCCTTGCCGGTGGGGGCAGCGAGGCGGATACGCAGGCGCTGGTTGTCCGCCATGGCCAGGCTTTGCAGCAGCCCCAGCAGGCGAACCACGGTGGTGGTTTTGCCGGTGCCGGGGCCGCCGGTGATGATGCCGATACCGCTGCGGCTGGCCAGCGCACAGGCCACCTGTTGCCAATCGGTCTGGTCGCCGGCGTTCGGGAATAATCGGGCCAGGGCGTCGCGCAGACGCTCGGCAGGCAACGGGCTGACCGTGGCCAGTCGCTGGCCGATGGCCTCGGCGACGGACGCTTCCCGGGCCCAGTTACGGCGCAGGTAAAGGCGGCTGCCGTCCAGCACCAGGGGTGTGCTGCCGTCCTGACTGACCAGCGGACTGTGTTGCAGATCATGTAGCCAGTCATCCGGTTTGCCGGGCAGTAGGGTGACCAGCTCCGGCGGTGGGCTGGTGCCCCACAGCTGGGTGGCCAGTTCCCGGTTTTTCAGGTCCAGACAGAGGTGGCCGCTGGCTTGTTGATTGCTGGTGAAGGCGGCGAGTAGCAACACTTCGTAGCTTGCCTGGGGGCATTGCTGGTTAAGGAAGTGGGCAATGGCCACGTCCAGATCGCGCAGCAGGTTGTTGTCACGCAGCAAGATCAGCGCGTCTTCCCAGGTGAGGGCGGAGAACAGATCAGTTTGCATGGGCTCTCCTGGCGATTGGCCTATTGAGAGGCCGGATAGCAATGCGCTTCGTAGCGTCACCCTCTCCCTGTCCCTCTCCCCTCAAGGGAGAGGGGACCCTCCAGAGGGGGGAGTGGTTAGCTCCCCTCTCCCTTGAGGGGAGAGGGGTTGGGGGAGAGGGTGAGACGCTCCATGCGTTGAGATGGTTTGTCATCGCGCTCATTCGTTCCCTCCAAACATCTCATCCAACGCTTCAATCAACTCGGTCTCCGGTCTATCAAACACTGTCCCCGCCGCCGGGCCTTGCAGGCCGCGCAGGAAGACATAGACGGCGCCGCCCAGGTGCTGGTCGGGATCATAATCCGGCAGGCGGCTTTTCAGCAGGCGGTGCAGGGCCAGGAGGTAGAGCACGTATTGCACTTCGTAGCGTTTTTCCAGCACCGCATCGGTCATGGCGTCCAGGGTGTAGGCGCTGTCATCCACGCCCAGCCAGTTGGATTTGTAGTCGAGCACGTAGTACTTGCCGTCGTGCTCGAACACCAGATCGATAAAGCCCTTGAGCATGCCGTTGAGGGTGTCGGCTTCTAGTCGCGGGCGCGGGTGCGTGGGGTGGATATGCTGGCGGATCAGGGTGTCCATCTCAGCCACTTTCACCTGGTGGGCGGGGAACACGAATTCCAGTTCCGGCACATAGGTGTGCAGGGTGTTGAGAGCGATCTCGCTTTTCGCCAGCGGCAAGGGCGTGGTGACCGCCTGCTTCCACCAGTGGCGGATCACCTCGATATAATCCTGCCAGCCCCGGGCCTGCAGTTTTTCTTCCACGCTGGTTTCAAACTCGGCGGGGTCGGCCAGGGTCTGTGTGAAGCGCTGGTTGGCGGCCTGCTCCAGTACATCGTGGAGCAGGGTGCCCGGTGCGGCGCCACGGGGGAAGGCGTGGATGGTATCGGGCAGTGGTTCGGCGTCATCGATAACGGTGTCGTCCTGCTGCTCGGCCAGTTGATCGCCGCGCGGGTCCGCCGGGGCCAGGGTTTCCTGTACCTGTTTGAGCGCACTGTAGCTGGCAATCCACCAGGGTTGCCGTTGTCGCGCCACAGGAATCAGCGGCGTGCGCAGAGTCCGCGCTTGCGCTTTGGGTTGATAGCATTCCAGGTTGCTGTCGGGCGCGTTGATGATGGCGACCGTATCATCGGCCACCGGCGCTAGCGCTGAACGCAGGCCGTTGTTGGCCACGCCGTTGCCGAACAGCAAGCGGCCGATGGCGCTTTTCTCCAGCTGGTTCTGTTTGCCGCGGCCCTTGATGTAAGGCGAGATTCCCAGGGTGCAGGTGTGGCAGGCGCGGGTCAGGGCCACGTAGAGCAGGCGCATGTCTTCGGCGAGGCGCTCGTGGTCCGCCTTGTTTTCCACCGTCTCGTCCGGTTCCAGCGACACATTGAGATGATCGTTTTCGTGGTAGCGCAGCGGCGGCTTGTTCTTGTCCGCCGGGCGGAAGCTGCAGATAAAGGGCAGGTACACCAGCGGGTATTCCAGGCCCTTGGATTTGTGGATGGTGATGACTTTGACCCGGTCGTCGTCACTTTCCAGGCGCAGGATACTTTCCTTGCTGCTGCCGCGGCCTTCTTCAACCGTGTCTTCCAGATAACGGATCAATGACTGTTCGCCATCCAGTTGGGTGGCGGCCTGCTGCAACAGTTCGGCCAGATGCAGCAGGTTGGTCAGGGCGCGTTCGCCGTCCAGGCTCTGGCTGAGCCGGGCGGGTACATGAAAATCCATCAGCAGGCTGCGCAGCATGGGCAGCACACCCTGGCTCTGCCATTGATGACGATAGCCGTGAAACTGCTCCACGGTTTCTTCCCAGCGCACTTCATCCTGATTGAGGGCATCCAGTTCCGCGTAGGCCAGGTCCAGTACTGCGCAGGCCAGGGCGCTGCGTACCCGGGTATCGGATTCCGGGGTGGCGCAGGCGTGCAGGATCAGCAGCAAGTCATGGGCTTCGGGCTGGGCAAACACGGAATCCTGATCGGACAGATAAACGCTGCGAACCTGGCGTTCCATCAGCGCATCGCGGATGGCTTTGGCTTCGGTGCGATCGCGTACCAGGATGGCAATATCGTTGGGATGCAGGGGCCGGAAGCTGTCGCCTTTCTGGAAGCCGGTAACGCCTTTCACGGCACCGTTAAGCAGATGGGCGATTTCGCTGGCGCAGCGTGCCGCCTGCTCATCCCGGTACTGGCCGGCGCTCACCGGTTTTTCTTGCTCGTCCACCCACAGGGTAATGCCGGATTTTTGGTTGTTGTCGACTAACAGAACGTCCTTGCGTCCGTTGGCCTTTACCGCTTCAAAGGGAATGGCGTTGTCCATCATGAACACATCGCCAAAGGTGTTCTGGCTGTAGGTGAACAGATGGTTCACCGCCTTGACCATGGCGTCGGCGCTGCGGAAGTTTTTATCCAGGGTGTAGTGGTTGCCTGCGGTGGCCCGGCGGGCTTTCAGGTAGGTAAAAACGTCGGCGCCACGGAAGGCGTAGATGGCCTGCTTGGGATCGCCGATCATGAACCAGCCGGTGCCTTCCTGCCCTTCATAGAGTGCGGAAAAAATGCCGTACTGGGTCGGGTCGGTATCCTGGAATTCGTCGATCAGTGCCACCGGGAACTGGTCGCGGATGACCTGGGCAAGCCGTTCGCCGTTACCGCCTTTCAAGGCATCGTGCAGGCGGCTGAGCATGTCGTCGAAACCCATGGTGGCGGTCTGGCGACGGACCTGGTCCACGCGCCGGTCAATCCAGGCGGCGGCATGGGCGAGCAGGTCAGTGCGGGGCAACTGTGTATTTGCCCGCCCTTCCATGACCGCATCCAGCTGCTGGCAGAAGGCAAAGTCCGGGCGGTGATCCTGGCCGGCCTTGGTGAGCTTCATGCCTTCATGGGAAAACTTCGCCAGGGTGTTGTAGGCCTTGTCGTTGAGTCGTTCGCCGTTGGCGTAGCGTTGCAGGGTTTGCAGCATGCCCGGCAGGCTGGTGGTGCGGTAGCTGTTGCCGTTGAGCCACTTGTTGTCGCGGGCGGCGCGCACCCATTCGAGAAAGTCCGGCAGTTCGGCGGCCAGTTGCTGGCGGGCTTGTTGATCCTTGTCCGCCTGGGGGCTGGTTTGTGCGAGCCAGTGAGTGACGCTTTGCGGTAGCTCCTCCGGGTCGGCTTCTTTCAAACCGAGCAGGGGGCGGCAGGCGTCCAGCAGGGCGTCCGGGTTGCCCAGGTTGTCGCTTTGCAGGGCATTGGCGGCGCTCACCGGGAAATCGGCAATCACCGAGCGCCAGTAATCCCGCGCTGCCATTTGTTGCTCGTCACTGGCGTCTTCCTGCAATTCCAGGCTGAACAGGCTGCCGGAATCGAAGGCGTGCTGTTTGAGCATGCGGTTGCAGAAGCCGTGGATGGTGTAGATGGCGGCTTCGTCCATCCACTGGGCGGCGGCGTCCAGGCGCTGGGCACAGCGGGCCCGGTCTTGCGGGTCGCTGTAGTCGTTGAGCAATTCGGCCAGTACCGGGTCGTCGGCGTCTGCATTGGCATCGGCAAAGATGCGCGCGGCATCGGCCAGGCGATCGCGGATCCGTTCGCGCAGTTCCTCGGTGGCCGCTTCGGTGAAGGTTACCACCAGAATCTCCGGCGGCAGCAGCGGGCGCGAGAAGGCATTCTCTTCGCCATGACCCAGCACCAGACGCAGATAAAGGGCGGCCAGGGTAAAGGTCTTGCCGGTGCCGGCACTGGCTTCGATCAGCCGGGTACCGTGCAGCGGAAAGGTAATCGGGAGCGGACGTTCAACGTTCATGCGCTACCCCCGGTTGCAACTGCGTAGGGTGCACTGAGCCTAAGGCGAACTGCACCATTCCACCGTCGGCAGAGTAACCGAATCGCGGCTAAGGAACTGTCAGCCAGGTATCGCACTTTCCCGTGTTGCAGCTTGCAGCTTGTCGCTTGTCGCTGTTCAACGGTGCAGTTCGCCTTAGGCTCAGTGCACCCTACGAAAACAGGAGAAGGGGTGCGTTTAATGATCGCCATGTTCACTCCATTGGGCGTGCTGGTAGAGCGGGGCATAGAGTTGCTCGGTCCAGTAGGCGAAGGCGCTTTCGTCGCCGTGGCGAACAGCGAGCAGGGTATCGAAGTCGGCCCAAGCGCGGGCAATGGCCGGTTCCTTGTCCTGTTCGCCGGTGTGCATGAAGCCGGATTCGAACACCTTGCGCGCTTCGTTGTCGCCGTTGTCTTTTTCTTCCCCTTTCAGCCAGGCGAAGGCGGTGGCGCAGGCGATGGGCAGCGGTTCGCATAGGGCCTGTTGCCAGGCGTGGCCCAGTTGATTCAGACATTGCTGGGCGTCGCTGCGGTTCAGATGGGGCAGGGTGACGCGGCCATCCTGGCCCTGGATATGGGTGGTCAGCGGATGCCCGGCGGCGCAGGCGGCCAGGTGCAGGGTCCAGTCCCGGGTGAGTTTGTCGAAGCGCTCTTTCAGCTTGCCGGTGTGCAGGACCAGACGCTGGCTATTCGATGCGGAGCCTCGCAGGTCGGTGAGCCAGTCTTCGATCTGCAAAGGGCCGGCGTTGAGGCGGATTTCCTGTTGCGGTTGCGGTGCGCCGCTCTCGGCCAGCAGGGCAAAGTAGTGTTCCAGTGGCTGCGACAGGGGCATCAACAGGCTGTCGCGGCTGCCTTCGTCAAAGGGCGCCAGGGGCAGGTCGCCGCTGCCGGCCAGACGATCCAGGGTGTGCGCCATGGCGTCGCCGGCATGCTCCGGGCCGGCACGCAGGGCTTCATTGAGCAATTGGTCCTGTAGCTGGAAACGTTGCAGGCCATCGAAGGCGAAGGGTTCGCTGTCGTCCAATACCTGGCGTTGCTGTTTCAGGCGCGCTTTCAGCCGTTGCTCGAAAAAGTGCGCCACGGGTTGTTTGAGAAAGCGGCCCAAAGCGGCGCAGGTAATCGGCTCGCCGCTGTCCAGTGGCGGCAAGGGCTGATCATTGCTGACAGCCGGTGCCTGACCATCGTGGAGCGCGCGCCATTCGTTGGCATAAGTGTGTAGTGAATCGTTGGCCGCATCCTGATCACTGTGGAAGAAGTAGCGGGCGCTGAATGGTTGTAGCGGATGCGCCACGGTGAGGGCATCCACCGGTTCCCCCTGGTCGGTGTGCCAGCGCTGGTTGATATGGTCGCGCAGTTGCGCCACCAGTACCGAGGGTGGGCGTTCGCTGTTGTCGCGCACGTTGCGGCCGGTCCAGCTGATATAGAGGCTGTCGCGGGCGCTGAGCAGGGCTTCCAGAAACAGATAACGATCGTCGTCCCGGCGGGATCGGTCGCCGGGACGATAGTTGCCCCATTGGCGCATCAGGTCGAAATCCATGGGCTGTTGCTGACGCGGGTAATCGCCGTCCTTCATGCCCAGCAGACAGACATGACGGAAGGGAATGGCGCGCATGGGCATCAGGGTGCAGAAGTTGATGCGCCCGGCCATGAACCGTTGCGACAGGCTTCCCGCGTTCAGGGCATCGAGCAGGGGGCGGCGGGCCACGGTGAGCGGCAGGGGGCTGTCGAAGTCCGCTTCGGCGCAGGCGGCCAGCCAGTCGTTGAGGGCGTCGCGCAGGCCCGCATCCAGGGTCTGGTCGGTTTCGTCCACGGGGGCGAACAGGTCATCCAGTAACCGGGTGAAGCGTTGTTGCCACTCCCTGGCGCTGGCGTCCTGACGGGATTGTTGCCAGTGGTGTTCCAGGGTATCGAGCAGGCGCGACAGTCGGCCGGCCAGTTCCGCCCCCAGGCCGGCCACTTCGTCCAGGGGTTCGATGCCCATCCAGGCTGGGCCGTCGCCGAGCAGGTAGCCGGCCAGCATCCGTTTCAGGCCGAAGGCCCAGCTGTTCTGTTCGAAACCGGGCACGTCCAGGGTCTTGCGTTGCTGGCTGTTCAGCCCCCAGCGAATGCGCGCCTGGTCGATCCAGCGGGCCAGTTGCGGCAGATCGCCCTCGTCGATGCCGAAGCGCTCACGCACGGCGGGCACATCCAGCAGATCGAGAATGTCGGTGGCGGTGAAGCGCCACTGGGGCAGGTGCAGCAGGGATTCCACCGCCTGGGCCAGGGGGGACGCAGCACCGGCACTGCGGTCGCTGAGGGTATAGGGCAGATAGCGCGGATCGTCCCGTTCCAGCTGGCCGAACACGGCGTCGATGTGCGGTGCATAGGCTTCGATGTCCGGCACCATCACGATCACGTCACGGGGCTGCAGGCTTGGGTCGTTGCTGAAACGGTCCAGCAGTTCATCCTGCAGAATTTCCACTTCCCGCTGAGCGCTGTGGCCGATGCGGAAATGCAGGGAGCTGTCCACTTCCAGGGGCGGACGCTGGTCCGGCACCGGCAGGGGTTCCAGATCGAGAATGTCCTGCTGTAATTGTTGCAACAAGGTGTGCGGTTCGCGGTTTTCAAACAGATCAATCTGGTTCTGGAAGGCGCTGCGATAACTGTCCGGGTCGTCGTGATCGTAGAGCAGCCCGATAAAGTCCCGGCCCTGTTTGCCCCAGGCGGCCAGCAGCGGGTTAACGCGGTTTTCCGGCAGGGCGGTCAGGTGGCGTTTGCGGTTGTCCAGCTGGCGGCGCAGCAGTTGTTTGTCTTCGACGATATCTGCCCAGTAATGCTGGCAGGGGTTCTGTACCAGCATCAGGATCTGGCAGTGCTGGCTGAGCGCGGCCAACGCTTCCAAAGCCTGCTGGGGCAGGGCGCTGATGCCGAAGATGATCAACCGGCGTGGCAGGCCCGGCGGTGGAGCGCCCTGTTGTTGAGTGAGTGCGGCCATGAAATCCCGGTGGATAGCGCTGCGGCTGAGACCTTGTTTGCTGTCATCCATGTCCGCCAGCAGGGCGCGCCACAGATGCGCCTGCCATAGCTGGCTGGTGGGGAAATCATCAAAGGCGTCGCGGTCCTGGGCCTTGCGCAGACGGTCATTGCCGCTTTCCCAGTCCGCCAGCCAGTCGGCCCGATAGACCTGGTAGGCATCGAACAGATCCGCCAGGCGCTCGGCGAGCTGATGGCGTTTGCGGCCATCCACATCGTCGGCGAGAAAATGCCGCAATGGGCCGAAGTGCTCGTTATGGAGAAGCGTGGGCAATAACCGGTACAGGCGCCACAACAGTCGTGATTTATCGAAGGGCGAGGTGCGCGGCACCTGGGTTTCGCCGAGCACGGTGCGATAGGCGCTCCATAAAAAACGGGCCGGCATCTGGAACTGGAAGCCGGCGCTGATCCCCAGGGCATCCGCCAGTTGCAGTTTCAGCCACTGGGCCATGCCGTTGGACTGCACCAGAAAGGTTTCCGTTTCCAGTGGTGACAGCGGCTCACGCTGCAGCCAGTCGGCCACCAGCTCGGTGAGGGTTTCCAGACGGTTGCCGTGCAGCACCATCAGCCCGTTTTGCATGGACATTCCTTGGGGATAATTGCCAAGGGTTAAGCCTAAGGGAGTCGGGCAGAAGGAGGAAGGGTTAAGGCGTCTGACGTGCAGCGTCGAACGTCAGACGCCTCTTTTCAAAGAACACTCAACCACCATTGCGGGCGCTGCGATACTTTCTCTGGCGCCGGGTTCTGATGCACGGTGCGGGCGCCGTTTTCATCGGCGCCGTTATCACTGAATAGCACCTGGACAAGCAGGGGTAACAACAGCAAGGCAAGCAACCATTTTCTGGACATCCGATCTCTCCCTGTGATGAGACAGACAGACTAGGTAGACAGCGAAAGACATTACAGATATAAAAAAACAATATTGAAGCGGTACAGATTGTAAGGATTGTAATCTGTACTGCTTGCTATGCTAAAAACTGTACTGGATTCCTTCCCATGACCTTGTATCAAAGCCTGGCGGATCGCCTGCAGATCCTGATTCGTGATCAGGTCTACCCGGTGGGTAGCCGTCTTCCCGGCGTGCGGGTGCTGGCGGCTCAGCAGCAGGTGAGCGTGTCCACGGTGGTGAATGCCTGTCGGGAACTGGAGCAGCGCGGCGTGCTGGAAGCCCGTCCCCGATCCGGTTATTACGTTCGCCAGCCGCCGGTGGTGCGTGAGGCTCCCCGGGTGACCACGGCAAGCCGCCGCCCCCGCCGGATTACCGGTCAGGAGCGGGTGCTGCAGGTGCTGCAGAATGTGAATAACCCCTCGGTGGTAAACCTGGGGGCGGCGGTGCCAGCGCCGGAATATATGCCGGTAGCAACCATGGAAAGGATGTTTCACAGCGTGCTGCGTGAGGAGCGTCGGCGCTGCGTGGGCTATGCCTTTCCGCCTGGCGCTCCGGAACTGTGTACCCAGATTGCCCGGCGGCTGGCGGGGTTGCAGTGCGAGGTCAGCCCGGAAGATGTGCTGATTACCAATAGCTGCCAGGAATCCGTGGCCATTGCGCTCAAGCTGACCACCAAGCCCGGCGATACCGTGGCGATTGAGTCGCCCACGTATTATGGCCTGTTGCAGGTGATCGATTCGCTGGGCCTGAAGGCATTGGAAATTCCCACCGATCCCGAGGAGGGAATTTCCCTGGAGGCCCTGACCCTGGCGCTGGATCGCTGGAACGTATCGGCCTGTGTGGTGGTGTCGAATTTTTCCAATCCGCTCGGGGTGCAGCTTTCCGATACGCGTAAACAGGCGTTATTGGCATTGTTGTCGAAGCACAAGGTGCCGCTGGTGGAAGATGACATCTACGGGGATCTGCCACTGAGCGGGCCACGGCCGCGGCCAGTGAAAAGCTGGGACCGTGACGGTTTGGTGTATTACTGCTCGTCCTCGTCGAAAACCCTGTCTGCGGGCTTGCGGATCGGGTGGTTGGTGACGCCGGCGCACCATCGTGAAAAGGCCCAGTATCTGCAATTCATCAATACGGTATCGGTGGCCACGCCATCACAGCTGGTGCTGGCACGCTATCTGGAGCGTGGCCATTACGACAGGTTCCTGCGCCAGCTGTGCGGTGAGCACGCCCGGGGTGTGGCAAGAATGACCGAGCGGGTGACGCAGTTGTTTCCGCAACAGACCCGGGTGAGTCGGCCTGCGGGCGGGTTTGTGTTGTGGGTGGAGTTGCCGGGGGAAGTGGATACCACCGAGCTGATGGAAAAAGCGCTGGAGGCCGGGGTAAGTTTTGCCCCGGGCTCGCTGTTTTCCGCATCCGGAAAATTCGCCAACTGTCTGCGGCTGAACTGCGCCGTGAAGTGGGACAACCGGGTGGAGCAGGCGCTGGTGACTTTGTCGCGGCTGCTTTAATCGCTTGTTAAAGACGTTCAGGAGCCATGCGGGGCATGGCTCCTGTGGGGGGTTACATCATCACAGAGCCCAGCACTTCGCGCTTGTCGTCCTGCACTTTGATGACCTGATCGCCTTGCTTGATCAGGGTGTAGCTTTCCTGGGCGGCCACCACGGTGATGGAACCGTCTGCGTTGTAGGTCAGTTCGGCTTCATTGCCCAGCCCGTCGGTTACGGTCTCGTTGGTGCCGGCGACTTTGGCGCCCTCCTTGCTGATCGGGTTAGTGCCGGTCCAGAACTCGATGGAGTTGAAAATGATGATGTCGCCCAGCAAGGACAGCCCGTAAACCGGTACCCACCAGAACACAAAGGAGATGCCCTGGTTGACGAATTTATTGTTGGTGGCGGTGGCATTCCAGTCCTGGACGGTATCGAACAGGGCGTTCTGACCAAGACAGCCGGTCAGCAGAGCGGCAGCAGAAGCACTAGCGAGAATTTTTTTCATCGGACTCTCCTTGAGTTGAGTGAATTCATTATTGCTGTCATTCAGCGGTAAGGGGAAGCAGTGAATAGTTAACAATGAACAGTTAACAGTTCGCGACACTGACTTTCCTGTTTTGCAACGCAAGAGGCCGCGCTCGATGTCCGGGCGCGGCCTCTTACGTTTACAACAGCACGACACTTCAACCGCGCCGCTGTTAACTGTTCATTGTTAACTATTCACTGATCGTTACTCGCTCTCCATCTCTGCCAGTTCATCTTCGAAGAAGAATTTCTCTTCGCCGAAGGCCGGTTCCAGATGATTGAGCCAGGTGGCTTCCTCGTTGTACTTGGCGAAGAAGGGGCGCTGTACCCAGTCGTGGTTACGACCCTGGATGAAGCGCAGGGCGAACACTTTCTCGCCATTGATTTCGGTAACGCCCTGGATTTCCACCTTGCCCGGGTGGCTGGACATGCTCGGGCCACGGGCGGTACGGGCGATACCGGATACCTGTTTCATGGCATCGCGGTAGATTTCCCAGGCCTTGGCCAGCGGCACTTCAAAGTAACGACGTGCACCGGTGTCCCGCTCCACGAACATGTAGTAGGGGATGATGCCCAGCTCTACCTGGGTCTGCCACAGGCGGGCCCAGTCGTCGGCGTTGTCGTTGATGTGCGCGAGCAGCGGGCCCTGGGCGCGGATCACGGCGCCGGTGGCGCGTACCCGGCGCACGGCTTCCCGGGCGATGTCCGTTTCCAGTTCCTGCCAGTGGTTGTAGTGCGCCATCAGTGCCAGGTGTTTGCCGTTGGCTTGCACTTCCTGGAACAGGTCGAGCAGGTCCTGGGCATCGTCGTCGGACACTACACGTTGTGGCCAGAAGGTCAGCGCCTTGGAGCCGATGCGGATGGTGCGGATCTGTTCCAGTTCCAGCAGCGGTTCGATATGGGCGCGCAGGTTCTTGGTCTTCATTACCAGCGGGTCGCCGCCGGTGATCAGCACATCGGTGATTTCCGGGTGCGCCTGGATGTACTTCTTCAGCTGACCGGCTTCCTTGGTGGCGATTTTCAGATCGTTGTCACCAATGAACTGGGCCCAGCGGAAGCAGAAGGTGCAGTAGCTGTGGCATACCTGCCCCTGGCTGGGGAAGAACAGTACGGTTTCGTTGTACTTGTGCTGGACGCCATCGATCTTCTCGCCGTCCACTTCCGGCATGTTGTGTTCCATCTGCCCGGCGGGGTGCGGGTTCAGAGCCTCACGGACCTCTGCGATGGCGGCCTTGATTTCCGCCTTGTCACCGCCACGCATGGCCTCGGCCACTTTGTCGAAGTGTTCCGGGGCCAGCATGCCTTTCTGCGGGAAGGTGAGCTGGTAGATGGGATCATTGGGCACCTTGTCCCAGTCGATCAGTTCGTCGATGACGTATTCGTTGACCCGGAATGGCAGCACGTTGGCAACGACTTCCATGGCAAAGCGGGTCTCGTCGTCCAGCCGTTTGAGTGGCTCGATCTTGTCGAGCTGGCGCGCGGTAAAGACCTTGAAACGGCGCGGTTCATCAAACTGCGGTTCCGTGCTCTGATGCAGCGGAATGACGGCATTGGTTTCGGGCATGGTATCGCTCCTCATCATGCGCCGGCATGACGACGGAATCGCCAATACCGGTACACTGGTTGCCTACACCAGCAGGATTTGTATTCGGTACTACAGATGGCCAGCGGCAGCTGACGCTGAGTTGATAACTAACGTGCGCCGATCATGGTCGACGCTGAGGACCCGGGACCCACGTCTCCCAGCCTTGTCGGGGAGGACGTACAGCGCGTGGCGGCTGTGGTTGTCCCAAAAAAAGAGGGCGTATTTTAGTGACTTGGACGGCAAAGAGCAAAGCCGCTGATCTGACTGGTTTTTTGCCGGAAACGGGGCGCTGGGGGATATGCTATGTTGACGCAATATTGCCAGCCTGAGGACGTTCGCACCCGGGCTGTGGGAAGGCAAGGAGCGGGAACGCGTTGGATCTGACATTCTGGAAAAGCCGTTACGATCAGGGGCTGGCGGTGCTGGAGCCGTTCTGGCCTTATATTGCCGCAGCAATCAGCCTTTCCCTGGCGATCTATGTGACTGCCCATGTGGCCCAGAACAAGCGCGACGCCCGGGCGGCAGCGGCCTGGACCGGGCTGGTGTGGCTGGTGCCGGTGCTCGGTGCGGTGCTGTATTTCATGTTGGGGGTGAACCGTATCCAGCGTCGCGCCCGACAGCTCACCGGCGGGCTGATTGACAGTGATGATGGCTGGCGGGTGGCCGCAGAAGCGGTGCCCACGGTGCCGCACCTGCAGGTGCTCAGCAGGTTGGTGGGGCGTCTGACCCATTTGCCGCTCACCGACGGCAACGAGCTGGCATTGCTGGATGCGCCGCAGACCTATCAGGCCATGCTGGACGCGATTAATGGCGCCAGCGAGAGCATCTATCTGGTGACCTATATTTTCGGCAATGATGCTGCCGGCAAGCCGCTGGTGGAGGCTCTGGCGGCGGCGGTCAAACGGGGCGTCAAGGTGCGGGTGTTGATTGATGGTATGGGCGCCCACTATTCCTTGCCGTCCGTAGTCTGGCGCTTGCGCCGGCGCGGGGTGCCGGTACAGCGCTTTCTTTACTCCCTGGCGCCCTGGCGCATGCCCTATATCAACCTGCGAAACCACCGCAAGATTATGATCGTGGATCGTTCTCTGGGCTTTACCGGGGGCATGAATATCCGTGCAGGTTATCTACACAAGCCGGCTCGCACCACGGATCTGCATGCCCGACTTGAAGGGCCGGTGGTCGGCCAGCTGTTGCGAAGTTTCGCTGCCGATTGGGTCTTTACCTGCGGGGAAGTGCTGGAGACCAGCTACCGTGGCCCTGCCCAGGTGGGGGATGTTCAGGCGCGGGGTATCAGCGCCGGCCCGGATGCGGATTTTGATAAACGCCGTCTTACCCTGTTGGCGGCCATTGGCAGTGCCGAGCACCGTATCCGCATTGTCACTCCCTATTTCGTGCCGGATCTGACCCTGATGGCCACCTTGCAGATGGCCATCCTCAAGGGGGTGCAGGTGCAGATCGTGATTCCCCGCAAGAGCAACCTGCGCATGGTGAACTGGGCGAGTTTGCATGCCCTGCGCTGGCTGGTGGGCGAGGGCGCCGAGCTTTATCTGTCGCCGCCGCCGTTTGATCACAGCAAGGTGATGACGGTGGATCAGCACTGGCTGATGCTCGGTTCCGGCAACTGGGATGCCCGCAGCCTGCGCCTGAATTTCGAATTTGATCTGGAGTGTTACAGCGCCACTCTTACCACCCGGGTGGATAAGGTGCTGGATCGCCATATCCTGCTGTCTACCCGCATGGAGTCGGAGCATTTCCGTGACATGGCACCCTGGCGCCGTTTGCGCAACGCCCTCTCGCATCTGATGGAACCCTATCTTTGATCTGAAGCCGTGACGTCGGTTGCCGCCATGACGTACCAGTCAGCGGGCTTTCGGGCGCACCGGCTGTGCGACAAGTCGCATTTTCGGGTTGTCTATGTCACATTTTTCTTCGTCAGGCAGGTCTGGCGCTGTCAGGCAGGTTATAAAGTGATCACTCGCCGGACTGTCTCAGGTGCGGCGATGGGGATGCGTCAGGAAAACAGAATGATAATAAAACGATTTTTACTCGGCCTGATCCTGCTGGGTGGCTCGGCCATGTCCATGGCCGACTCGTCAAAATGGGTGCTGGTCACGGACCGGGATGATATTCAGGTTTATCGCCAGGATGACGACAGCTCACGGCTGAAAACCTTTCGTGGTGTGGGCGTGGTGCCGGTGGCGGATTTTAATGCCATTGGTGCCCTGATGGACGACTACGCTGCGGTGGCGTCTTTCATGCACATGGTTTCTGAAATTCGCGACCTGCACCGGGCTTCCCCCTATCAGCGTGACGTCTATGTCACCACGCGTTTGCCATGGCCGGTGAAGGATCGGGATGCGCCTTTGCGTGTGACGTTCTACCAGGAGCCGGACAGCTACGATCTGGTAATGCCGTTTTCCCTCAATCCGCCGGTATTTCCCGAGCAGCCTGACTATGTGCGCATGCCGCAGATGGAAGGCTATTACCGGTTCGAGCCCTTGTCGCCGGGGGAGGTGAAGGTAACCATTGAGGTGATACTGGACCCGGGTGGCGCTGTACCTGCCTGGCTGGCCAATATCATTTTGCGGGATATTCCCTATTTCTCACTGCGTCGACTGCGCCGGGTGGTGAACCTGCCGCGTTTCCAGGGAATCTCCCACGGCTACTACCAGACTCCGAAGAGCTGGCAGCAGCCGCAGGAAAAGCAGCCGCAGGAGGTTGCTAACGCTTCAGCGGCGAGCCCGGCCCCATCAGCCCCCAGATAATCAGCCCGACAAGCGGTAATACCAGTACCAGCAGCACCCACAGCACCTTGTGCAGGGTTTCAGCGCCGGACTGGATGATCATCACAATGGCATAGATCGCCAGGGCAAGTTGTAGCAGTCCCAGGATTTTCATCAGCAAGATCCTTCTCGTACCCGAATGGAATCTTCAATCTAGAGCAGCCGCCCCACCGGGTAAATCACTGATATGTAAAAGAAGGTTTGATACTGCCCCGGGTCGTTCCGGCTTGCCTTGCGCTACCCGCGTTGCACCGCGGTGGCGCTGATGGATTCCGTTGCCTGAATGCGCCAGCCATAGAGCAGGGCAATCAGGCCGAGGCTTGCCCCCAGTGTGACAACCCCGTTCCAGCCGTAGTGATCGTAGGCCGCCGCCGATGCCAGCGAACCGAAGGCGCCACCCAGAAAATACAGAAACATGTAGCCGGAGTTGAGTCGATTACGGGCGCTGTCATCCAGCGCAAAGATCAGATTCATATTTGTGATGTGGACCGCCTGCAACGCCAGATCCAGCAGCACAATACCCGCCGCCAGCGCGATCAGGGAGAAACCTCCTAATCCCAGCAGCCCCCACGACGCCAGTAATGCGAAGACGCCGATCAGTGCCAGCCTGCCACCATATCCCCGGTCGGTCATACCGCCTGCGGGTCGAGCCGCCAGGGCACCGGCGGCGCCGGCCAGACCAAACAGGCCAATGGTGGCATCGTTGAATCCCCAGGGTGGTTCAGACAGCAGAAAGGCCAGCGATGTCCACAGCACGCTGAACATGGCGAAGATCAGCAAACCGAGCAAGGCGCGGCGGCGGAACAGCGGGTAACGCACAAACAGCCCGGCGATGGAGCCGATCAGCTGCCCATAGTGCAGCCGGGTGTCCTGCCGGTAACGGGGTAACAGGCGCCACAGCGCCAGGGTATTGACCAGCATCATGGCCGCCGCGACCCAGTACACCGTATGCCAGTCGCCCAGGGTGGATAGCGCACCGGCCACGGTGCGCGCCAGCAGAATACCCAACAGCAGCCCGCTCATCACCGTGCCCACTACCTTGCCCCGGTTGGCCACCGGCGACAGGGTGGCGGCAAAGGGCACCAGCACCTGGGCCACCACGGAAAAGGCCCCGGTAATCGCGGTACCGGCCAGCAGCATGGGCAGAGAGGTGGCCGTGGCACTGACCAGCAGGCCGCCGGTGGCAAACAGCATCATGGTGACAATCAGCCGGCGGCGCTCAAGCAGATCGCCGAGCGGCACCAGCAGAATCAGGCCCACCGCGTAACTGGCCTGGGCGGTCGTCACGATAATCCCGGCCCGGGCGTAGGACAGGTCGAGCCGGTCGGCGATGGTATGAAGCAGGGGCTGGGCGTAATAGTTGCTGGCCACCACCAGGCCGGTGGTGGCGGCCATCAGAAAGACCAGCGAACGGCTGAGTGCGGTGGGCGGGGCCTGAGTGTTCATGACGCCTCCTGAGCATGGGGCGGCAAGTGTTATTGAATCTGGTTCAATTTTCAAGGCGCAGCCTGCTGGCAGGGCAGGGTGTGGCGATGTGATGCGGGTACTGAAAAGAAGTGGCGCCCCGAACAGGAGTCGAACCTGTGACCTAGCGCTTAGGAGGCGCTTGCTCTATCCAACTGAGCTACCGGGGCTGAAGAAGTGACGATTGTAAGGACTTTTAGTGGCGGTGCCAGTTTCTGGGCCGCAAGCGGCTATTTTGTCGGCGCTTACTCGCCCTGCGGGCGCCGGCAAAGCGGCGGTATCCGCTTCGCGTTCGTTCGGCCAAAGCATGCTTTGGAAACCCCCGACCTCACCCAACTGAGCTACCGGGGCTGAAGCAGTGACGATTGTAAGGACTTTTCGTCGTGGTGCCAGTCCGTGAATAGCGATTGGCTACTATTAATCCGGTAATTGAATGCATTTCGCCATACTTCCGTTGTGCTGTAGGAGCGTCGCTCGCGGCGCGATGTCAACGTTATCAATCGCGCCGCGAGCGACGCTCCTACAGCAAAACAGTGGTGGCTCCTACTTCTCATATTTCCTTGTTACAGCGTTGCCGCAAAAATAGCCCCAATACCCACATGACACTCTGGGACTGCCACCATCTTGCCTGGGGCTTGCATCGTTCACGTAACCTTTGCGACAAGCCTGCATCCAATTGCTAGCATTGAGGAAACGGAGACAGGTGACATATGCAGGATACCCACGATTTATTGGTGCGCAGCAGCACTGACTTCCCCCCGTTGCGGCGGCACGCTACGTCCATCTTGCAGGTGAACCTGGGGTATCTGTGCAATCTCAGTTGCGTTCACTGCCATGTGAACGCAGGCCCCACGCGAACTGAGCTGATGGATCGGGCAACCGTGGACATGGTGCTAGAAGTAATCCGTTTGCGCGATATCCAGGTGCTGGATCTCACCGGTGGCGCACCGGAGATGAACCCCCATTTCCGTTATCTGGTGGAGCAGGCCAGGGCCATGGACGTGGAAGTCATCGACCGTTGCAATCTCACCATTCTGCTGGAGCCGGGTTACGAGGATTTGCCGCAGTTTCTGGCAGATAACCGGGTGCATGTGGTGGCATCACTACCCTGTTACCTGGAAGAGAATGTGAATGCGCAGCGCGGCAAAGGGGTGTACCAGGGCAGCATCGAGGCCATTCGCCGGCTTAATGCCCAGGGCTATGGCAGTGACGGACTGTTGCTGGATCTGGTCTACAACCCCACCGGCCCGAATCTGCCGCCACCCCAAGAGGTGCTGGAAGCAGACTACAAGCGTGAGCTGGATGAACGGTTCGGGCTGCGTTTCAACAGTCTGCTGACCATCACCAATATGCCCATCAGCCGTTTCGGCGCTGTGCTGTTGGCCCATAACCAGTTCAACGATTACATGCAGTTGCTGCGCGACAGCTTCAACCGCGACACCCTGCCGGCGGTAATGTGCCGGGCCACGGTGAGCGTGGATTATCAGGGCTACCTGTACGATTGTGACTTCAACCAGATGCTGGATATGCCCCTGGGACACCATGAGGGCCACCCGCACCTGTCCGGGTTGCTGGATCACGATCTGGAAGGCGAGCCTATCTATGTGGCGGACCATTGTTTCGGCTGCACTGCGGGTGCGGGGAGTAGCTGCAGTGGTGCCCTGGAGTGAGCGACACTACCGTCAGTGTCATCGTGCCGGTGCGTAACGAAGCCGGTCATCTGGCCGCTACCCTGACCATGCTCCGTCATGCCCTGCAGGCCGGTGATGAACTGGTGGTGGTTGATGGTGGCAGTACGGATGGCAGTGTGGAGATTGCCCGCGAGCTGGCGGATAGGGTGATTCTCAGTGCCGCCGGGCGTGCTCGGCAAATGAATGCTGGCGCCCGTCAGGCCAGTGGAGACTGGCTGTGGTTTGTCCATGCAGATACGCAGCTTGATGGTAGCCACCGTCAGCAACTTGGGCGCTTGCCGGTCAATGCCCGGTGGGGCCGTTTTGATGTGCGCCTGAGTGGCCGGCGTTTTCTGTTTCGCGTCATCGGCGCCATGATCAATGCGCGTTCCCGGTTTTCCGGCATTGCCACCGGAGACCAGGGTATCTTCGTGCGCCGCGATATCTTTACTGCACTGGAAGGCTATCCAGATCAGCCCCTGATGGAGGACATTGCCCTGAGCCGCCGGTTGAAGAAAGAGCAGGGCCGCCCCCGTTGTCTGCGTCCGGCACTGACCACCAGCAGCCGTCGCTGGGAAGCCCGTGGGGCCTGGCCGACCATCTGGCTGATGTGGTCCCTGCGCTATCGCTACTGGCGTGGTGCCCAGCCCGAGCAACTGTACCGGGACTATTATGGCGAGCACTGAGCGCGCTTCGCAGCCGTTGCTGATTGTCTTTGCCCGGGCGTTGCAGGCCGGTCGGGTGAAAACCCGATTGATCCCCGATTTCGGTGAAGAGGGCGCCCTGACGCTGTATCGATTGCTGTTGACTCGCACCATTGCCGCGGCCTGCGATTTTCCGGGTCAGGTGCAGCTTTGGCTGGATCAAGCCGATGCGGAGCTGCAGGCCCTGGCGGAACGCAACGGTTGGTCCTGCCACCTGCAACAGGGTGAAGACCTGGGGGAAAAAATGGCCCAGGCCTTGAGTCGCGGTCTGGCGCAGGCCGATCAGGTGTTACTGGTAGGCAGTGACTGTGCGGTACTGGACCAGGATTACTTTGAGCAGGCCCTGCAGGCGCTGGACAAGGCGCCGGTGGTATTTGGTCCCAGCGAGGATGGTGGCTATGTGTTGATCGGTAGTTCCAGCCAGGCTCTGTGGCACCCCCAGCGTTTCCGGGGTGTCCGTTTTGGCGGCGAGCAGGCCTTGGCCGACAGTGTTGCCTGTTTTCCGGCGGAACGGGTGGTTCGTTTACCGGTTCTATGGGATGTGGATACCCGTGATGACGTGGAACGTGCGCAGTCCTGTGGTTTGTTGCCCATGCTACAGGGGGTTGAGTAAGCCTATCCCCAGAGGTTTCCGGCTTTCCCGGGGGCGCAATGCCCCATTTGAAACCGTGCTACTAATTTTTTCTGGATTTTCGAGATATTCCACATAAGATTTCATGATTAATGGTTAGGGTTACCCCCGTAAAGGAAGACGGAGCCGGTATGCAAGATTCAGCGATTCTCGACGACGAGGTCGTTTCAGAACTACAGGATGTGATGGGCCAGGATTTCCAGATGCTGGTCGATTCCTTTCATCGTGACGGAGCGCAACGTCTTGCGGCTCTGCAGTCCGCGTACGCATCCGGTGACCAGGAAACCCTGCGCCGTCAGGCCCACAGCTTCAAGGGCAGCAGCGGCAACTTGGGGGCCGTGCGCGTGTTCGATTTGTGCATGCAGCTGGAAAGCCTGGCCAGAGAAGGAGAGCTGGGGCAGATTGCAGACTTGCTGGCACGATTGCGCGACGCCTTCGACCATGCCTGTGAAGCACTGCGCCAGATCTGAACCGTCCCTGGTTTCACGATTTTCAGACAAAAAAAACCCTCTTCCGAATTTGGGGGGTGGAAGAGGGGGGTTGTGAGCGCTATTGCTAGCGCCTTGGGGGGATACTGATTGAAGTTTTTCGGGCCTGATTGCCCGTCACTTCATGGAAACAATGCTAACCGTAAGCGCCTGTTGGTGCTGTAAAAACGGGTGAGAAAATGTAAAAACATGGGCGCGTTTTGGCATCCACATGTTGCGCTTGATTGGCTGTTTTTCCTGAATCGGCGTCAGTGAGGAGCTGGCTTGTAAGAGATCTCTTACAAAGCTGTAGGAAAAAGCAGTCTTTTTCTGTGGATTTCGACTACTTTAAAGCTGGTGGCTAAAGCTAACTGATTGATTTAAAAGAGTTGTCTTTTGGGCCGATAGTTTTCAGGCAGAGTTTTAATATTTATTTTACCCAAACGGCCAGGAGCCGTTGATATAGTGGATTCGTGTTCAGGGATATGGGCACAGGGATAAGCAAGGACAGCACACAAGGATGTTGCGGTGAGCGCAAAAGGGTCAGGATGACTCGACGCAAAAAAGGGCGGCAGGATGCCGCCCTTTTTCTTTGTCTGCGAAATGATAAAGCCGGGGTAGATGGCCTACCGGGTCCGCGGGGAAGGCCTTAGCCTTCCCACTCACGAACCAGCTTGTCGCGCTTGTTGGGCACACCGTCCCACTCTTCCGCATCGTCCGGTGCATCTTTCATTTCGGTAATGTTCGGCCACTTCTCGGCCAGGTCCGCATTGATCTCCAGGAATTCCTGCTCGCCTTCGGGCAGCTCATCCTCGGAGAAAATGGCGTTAACCGGGCACTCCGGCTCACACAGTGCACAGTCGATACACTCGTCCGGGTGGATAACCAGGAAGTTGGGGCCTTCGTAGAAACAGTCTACCGGGCATACTTCTACACAATCGGTGTGCTTGCAGTTAATGCAGTTCTCACCTACTACGAACGTCATAGCCTGTCCTCGCCAGGTGTCTTGATCTTTGTACAGCGCCAGCCTGCTAATTATAACAGTGTAGGGCCTGTCTCGCTTGGGGTGGCGCTAGTCTAGCGACATGACCAAGGGCAGGCAAACAAAGCCTTGATATAAGGTAATAACTCGAGAGGGCCGGAGAGGACAGTTCGCAGTGGCCAGGCTTCGTAGGAGCGCCGCTTGAGGCGCGAACCGGGCTTTGTACGGAGATACGAGCCACGAAAGCGAGTTGCAAAACCCCGTGGGAAGGAGCTTTTTCGTTTCTCCTGACTCGAACCTGAGTGCTTCGCGCCTCAAGCGGCGCTCCTACGGGGCCGCGAGAGATCAGAGCAATTTTTTCAGCGTGTACAGCGCCTCCAGCGCCTGCTTCGGGGTCAGGTCGTCCGGGTCCAGTTCCTTGAGGGCATGCTCCACGGCGCTGGGCTCTGCGAACAGGCTGGCCTGGGCAGGGGCCGCTGACGGTGTGGCGGCGGCTGGGGTTGAGCGGTCTGCGGGTGCCAGCGGTTTGCCGGCTTCCAGTTCGCGGAGCTTTTCCCCGGCCTGATGGATCACGCTCTGTGGCACCCCGGCCAGTTGTGCCACCTGCAGGCCATAGCTGCGGCTGGCTGGGCCTTCCTGTACCCGGTGCAGAAACACGATGCGGTTATCGTGCTCGCTGGCGGTCAGGTGGGCGTTGTAGATACCGGGCAACTGTTCAGGCAGCTGGGTCAGCTCGAAATAGTGGGTGGCGAACAGGGTGAAGGCCTTGAGGTTACGGGCCAGGTGTTCCGCTGCCGCCCAGGCCAGGCTCAGGCCATCGAAGGTGCTGGTGCCGCGGCCGATCTCGTCCATCAGCACCAGGCTGTGGGCGGTGGCGTTATTGAGAATATTGGCGGTTTCCGACATTTCCACCATAAAGGTAGAGCGGCCACCGGCCAGATCATCGGAGGAGCCGATGCGGGTAAAGATCCGGTCCAGGCTGCCGATGCGGGCGCTGGCCGCCGGCACGCAGCTGCCCAGGTGGGCGAGCAGGGCGATCAGGGCGGTCTGGCGCATGTAGGTGGACTTACCCCCCATGTTCGGGCCGGTGATGATCACCATGCGGCGGGCATCATCCAGGTGCAGGCTGTTGGGCACAAAGGCATCGTCCAGCACCTGCTCTACCACCGGGTGGCGGCCATCGACGATTTCGATAATGGCGTCGTCGTCCACCAGCTGCGGGCGCACCCAGTTGAGCGCTTCGGCGCGCTCGGCCAGGGCGGCCAGCACATCCAGCTCGGCCACGGCGGCGGCACTACGTTGAAGGGCGTGCAAGTCGGCGGCCACTTTTTCCAGCAATGCTTCGTAGAGACGCTTCTCCAGCGCCAGTGCCTTGCTGGAGGCGGACAGGGCCTTGTCCTCGAATTCCTTCAGTTCCGGGGTAATAAACCGTTCAGCATTTTTCAGGGTCTGGCGGCGCTGATAATCCGCCGGCGCTTGGTCGGATTCCCGCCGTGACAGCTCGATGTAATAGCCATGTACCCGGTTGTACTTCACCCGCAACGTGGAAAGCTGAGTGCGTTCGCGTTCCCGGGTTTCGATGTCCACCAGAATGGCGCCGGCGTTTTCGCTGATGGAGCGCAGCTCGTCCAGCTCTTCGCTATAGCCCGGCGCAATCACGCCGCCGTCGCGGATCAGCATGGGCGGGTTGTCGATCACTGCAGTGCCCAGTAATTCCACCTGATTCGGGAATTGGCCGATACGCTCGATCAGTTCGTAAAAACAGTCGGCGCCGGGCAGGGTGCCGATCAAAGGCGGCAGGGCCTTGAGACTGGCGTGCAGGCGGGTCAGGTCGCGGGGGCGAGCGGAGCGCAAGGCCACCCGGCCGAGAATTCGTTCCATGTCGCCGATGTCATTGAGCACATCGCGGGCGGACTCGAAGCACCAGCCCTGGCGCAGGGCGTCGATCTGGTCCTGGCGCTGGGTGAGGGTGGTGCGGTTACGCAAGGGCTGGTGCACCCAGCGTTTGAGCAGGCGCGCGCCCATGGCGGTTTCGGTGCTGTCCAGCACCCAGGCCAGGGTGTTCTGTTCCTGGCCATCCAGGGTTTCGGTCAGCTCCAGGTTACGGCGGGTGGCTGCATCCATGGCCACCGCATCGTCAAAGCTTTCCACCGCCAGCGAGGTAATATGGGGCAGCTCGCCGCGCTGGGTTTCCTTGGCATACCCCAGCAGGGCGCCGGCAGCGGCGACTGCCACCGACGACGGCTCGCCAAAACCGGCCAGATCCTGCACCTGAAACTGCTGGCACAGCTGACGGCGAGCGGCGTCCTCATCAAACTCCCAACCAGGGCGCTTGCGAGTACCTGGCCGCTCGGCCCAACGGCCTGGCAAACCATGCTCTTCGCTCAGCAACAACTCTGCCGGTGACCAGCGCTCCAGCAGCGCCTGCAATTGCTCGGCGCCTTCCACCTGGGTGACCACAAAGCGTCCGGCGGCCAGATCCAGGCTGGCGCAACCGTACTGGTTGTTGTTGTCGAAAACGGCACACAGCAGATTGTCGCGTCGCTCTTCCAGCAATGCCTCGTCACTGACCGTGCCGGGGGTGACGATGCGAACCACCTTGCGTTCCACCGGCCCCTTGGCCAGCGCCGGGTCACCAATCTGCTCGGCAATCGCCACGGATTCGCCCAGCTTCACCAGCCTGGCCAGGTAGTTCTCCGCCGCATGGTAGGGGATCCCCGCCATGGGAATCGGCTTGCCGGCGCTCTGACCGCGCTGGGTCAGGGTGATATCCAGCAGGCGGGCGGCCTTCTGGGCATCGCCGAAGAACAACTCGTAGAAATCCCCCATGCGGTAGAACACCAGCTGGTCCGGGTGTTCGGCCTTAATCGCCAGGTATTGCTGCATCATCGGCGTATGTTGGCTCAAGTCCGCGCTCACGCTTCCTCCGGGGGTATCAGTGACTCAGATGAAAGCAGGCATGATATAGGGATTGGCAGCAGGAATCATCGGGGCATGGGTGCGCTGCTGCCTGGTCTGTTGGCTGAGGGCGGCTGCGAGAATATTTTGGCAAGCATGCAGGCGTAGCGGCCGTGAAGGCGTGTACGCCATGAGCAAAGTGATCAGTGAGTCAGTCGCTGTCGCTAGACTCCCTGCCGGGGTTAGTTGTCGTTGAGGTCGGCGTAATCCCTCGGCTGCGTGCAAGGGAAACGGCGCTGTCCCCAACGGCAACCCAGAAACAGGCAATATCCTCGACAAATTCCTCTCGGCTCACGGCGACATCGTCGTCGAGCCATGTCATCACTGCTTCGATGGTGCCACCAATCAGCAGGGCAGAGCCCACATGAGCAATCGGCAGGGGTTGTCCCGCCTGGTGGTACTGGATACTGAAGGCGGACAGCACCTGTGCCATTTTCCGGATCACTATCTTGCGTTGCTCAAGAGCCTGGGGATTCTCTGATGCCGAGGAAAACAGCAACCGGGTTCGGGCAGGCTCGTCCACCATCCAGCCGATACAGCGATCCAGCACATGGCGGGCCAGTGTGGCGGTGTCCATGCCCTCCTGCCAGCCTGTCAGCGCCGCGTGCTGACCGGTTGCGATCAGTTCCTCTGCCAGGTCGTCTATCAACGCGGCGGCCATGGCATCAAGGCTGTCGAAGCTTTCGTAAAAGTAGCGTTTGTTCAACCCGGCCTGAGCGCAGAGCTTGTGGATGGAGAGTTTTCTCCCGCCCTCAGTGGCGATGATTTCATAGGCCTGACTCAGCAGTTGTTGGCGCCGAGTCTGGACGCGGGATTCCGCTGATTGGCCCTGAAAAGGTCGCGTGGGGTGGGTCATTGGCTAAATTTCCTGTTTGATCAGGGGGTTATGGTAACAGCAAGAAAATCGGGCAAGCCAGTCTTGACCTGTTGGCTGCACTGATTCTATTCTTGGTACAGTGTTGTACCAAGAATGATTTGTAGCCACCAACCCGATTCGAGGAGTCAACATGCAAGCTCACGCTACGCTCAAACAGGCATCCACGGTGCCGGCGCCGCTGTCAGACGAGCAACGTCTTACACAGTTGAGAGCCCAGGCCAGAAGTCATCCCGATGCAGCGAAAAAGGCCGCCTGGGGGTTGCTCAGGGAGTTGCAGGACGAGTCACAGTTTTATCGCTTGCCCCTGCTGTTTGCCCAGGGCAAAGGAGAGGCGCCAGCACCGGATGGTGATACCGAGGGTATGGTGATGAATCTGCACGGCTCGTTCATGATGCGCACGCTGGACCGAGCGGTCAGGCTGGGACAGCTTCTGGGGCGTATCGGCTGGACAGGAAAAACCTTCAACCCGACAACCGGCACCGGTTACAACCGGGTTAGCGCTTCGACCGCCATTCCCGCCCGCATTGCCATGCCACACTACAAGTTGCAAAAGCAGGGCAAGGAGTTACTCGGGTTCGATTTTCACCACTGCATAGACACCTCGCCGGTGCCTCCCCATCTGCAGGTCCGTGCAATTACGTATGATGAACCGTCCTTTAAAAACCCGCTGATTCTGCCGAAAGTCCGTGACGAGATTGTGGAAATCGTGCCGGATGTTTTTCTGGGCCGGGTGGTGTTCAGAGCAAAGCATGGTTGGGACATCGTGGGGTACTTCGCCCTTCGTTACCCTTTCGTGGGCTAGGGAGCATCGATCTATGTCTATCACATTGAAGGGTGCTGTTGCCTGTGTCACCGGCGGCGGCAGGGGGATAGGTGAAGCCACCGTCAGGGCGCTGGTCGATCAAGGGGCCCGCGTGGTTATCGGCGACATTGACCTGAAGGCGGCACAAGCCGTGGCGTTGTCTCTGACCGGTGTCAGGGCGGTAAAACTGGATGTAGCCGATGCCGATTCGTTTGAAAATTTTCTGAATGTGGCGCGTGAAATGGGGCCGGTGGATTTGCTGGTGAACAACGCCGGAATCATGCGTACCGGTGCGTTTGTCGATCTGGACCTGGCATCACTGCACCGGGAAATGGCCATCAATACGGGCGGTGTGATCAACGGCATGCGTCTTGTGCTGCCGGAAATGCAGCAGCGGGGTTATGGGCACATTGTCAATGTGGCGTCCATGGCGGGGAAGATGACCTGCTCAGGAGCTGCCGTTTACACGGCGAGCAAGTTCGCGGTGGCCAGCCTGTCACGGGCGGTGCGTGCAGAGATTGCCGGTTCCGGCGTGTCGATCACTACCCTGATGCCGTCCGCAGTCGATACGGATTTGACCGCTGGCATGAATATCCGTGGTATTCCCAAGGCCATGCCGTCCGAGATCGCCGAAGAAGTCATTGCGTCGTGCCTTCATGGTGAGCCGGAAGTGACAATGCCGAAATGGCTGTTTCCCATTGGCACCATCGAGCAGGCCCTGCCGGAACGGCTGGGTAACTGGATCAAGCGAATGGTAGGGGCACAGGAGCGCATCGCTCCGGATAATGCGCAGACCCGAAAATATCAGGAACGGGTGTCTCGCTCCTGATCGGCAGAAAACCAGACTAATTGAGAGACAGATTGCGGATGATGGCGATCGTCTCGATATCCGTTGCCACATAGGCCTGTTGGGCAAAAAGGTCGTAGGGCAGTGCGTCATCCATATCGTTGAGATACAGGGAGCAGTATTTGAAGCGGACAAACAGAGCGTGGGGCTCCGGTTCCTCAATCAGCATTTCCAGGGTGCCGCCGGGAGTGCTTTGTGTCGGTGTGATTTTGTACTCAATCCGTTCTTCTGGCGTCAGCCATACTTCGTCGTTAACGGTCAATCCTGGTAGCTCAAGACAGCGCCTCATGTAGTTATCGTTGTCTTCCACAATGCGATAGGTGTCGAGGCCGACCAGGAAAAGGTTTGGTTCTTTGGCTCTTAGTACCAGCCCCTGCCAAAGCTGTGCTCTGGACAAGATCGGCAGGTCATTTTCTGCAGGGTCATTGACCTGGATTATGTGTTCAAACTGCATTGTTGTTCCTCTTTATATGCATGAGGTCGCCATGAAATCACTGCAAAATGCAGGGGCTGATGATGAGAGCTCCTGGTAGAAAGTGTAGAACCATGCAGTGGCTCTAATTCGCACGCTCGGCATCATCGCTATTCGACTCATTACGTATCACGACGACCGTCTCCCACGTGGCGACCAGTACCAGGACTGATGTGGTCAGTATGGCCAGTATGACGGGGGAGATGAAGGAGGAAAGTGGGATCAGGGCGGCGAGAAGGCTAAGGCCAACATAGTGGGATAAAGGGTGGCTATTGAATATCAGTGTTTTGAACAGAATGTTGGCCACCAGATAGAGGGCAGGGCCGCCAATGGCAGCAACCAGTGTGGCAGTGCCAATATGGCCTGTTGCATGGGCAAGGATGAATTCATCGGCGGCAGCGACGATGACAATGCTGGCGATAATCAGAAAATGCACATAGGTATAGACCAGCCTTCCCATGTGTCCGGATGTTTCGCTGTTGGTGATACGGTGGCTGGCTCTTTCCGCGCTAAGACTGAAGTAGATCCACCACATGGCAACGGTGGCGATAAAGGCAGAAATAAAGGCGGTGGTTGTGGCAACACTCCAGTCGGTATGAGAAAAGGTATTCCCTGTCACAAGCAACGACTCACCCAGGGCGATAATGATCAGCAGGCCACATCGTTCAGCCATGTGGGCTCCGGAAATATTCCATTTGCGGCTGTCGGATCGGCCCATACCGGGCACATAAAAGGAGAGTGATGCCGACAGATACTCAACCGTCAGTGCCAACGCCCACCAGAGTGTGCGTGTCTCTCCCTCCTGAACGGCGCCGATGATCCAGAAAATGGCGGCAAGGGCAAACCACAGGGTCATTCGCAGGAAATCATTATGTAACTGCGGGGCGGCTTTTCGGCTGCTCAGGCACATAAAGATAGTGCGGCCCAATTGCAGAGTGATGTAGGCGCAGGCAAATAATAGCCCGTGCTCGCCAAATGCTTTCGGAATGGCAATGGAGGCCACCATTGCCAGTAGCATTAACGCAAAAAGCATTAGCCTGACAGGTACCGTTTCCGGATCCAGCCAGTTGGTGACCCAGGTGGTAAATACCCATGCCCACCACACCGCCATCAGGATGAGAAGTGACTGGAATGCACCATAGGGTGTGAAGTGGTTAATGAGAAGATGAGCGGTTTGCGTGATGGCGTAAACGAAAACAAGGTCGAAGAAGAGTTCCGAGAAAGACACCTTGTGTTCGTTGTGTCCCCCTTTGACTCTGAACAAGTTGGTCAGTGCGGATTGAGGCATGTCTTTCTCATCAGATCAGTCAAACAAAAGGAAAATGGGGCTTCACAGGGTGAAGCCCCATAAGGCTATTACTTGCCTTCAGTGAGAGTAAAGTAGCTGGTCATCAGGTTGCGGTAATCGGGAATGTGGTTTGAGAACAGGCTGCCGAGCCCTTCGATATCATTGCGCCAGTCACGGTGCAGCTCGCAGGCAGTACCGAACCAGGTCATCAGCTGTGCGCCGGCGTCGGTCATGCGGGTCCAGGCCGCATCGCGGGTCATCGGGTTAAAGGTGCCGGACGCATCGGTCACGATAAAGACTTCAAAGTCTTCTTCCAGGGCTGACAGTGCCGGGAAGGCCACACAAACCTCGGTCACAACACCAGCAATGATCAGCTGTTTCTTGCCGGTTGCTTTAACGGCGTTGACGAAGTCTTCGTTGTCCCAGGCGTTGATCTGACCCGGGCGGGCGATGTAGGGGGCATCGGGGAAAATTTCCTTCAGCTCCGGTACCAGTGGGCCGTTGGGGCCATCTTCAAAGCTGGTGGTGAGAATGGTTGGCAGGTTGAAGTACTTGGCCAGGTCCGCTAGTGCCAGCACGTTGTTCTTGAACTTGTCCGGATCAATATCGCGCACCAGTGACAGCAGGCCGGCCTGGTGGTCGACCAGCAGAACGGCAGCGTCATCTTTGCGAAGGCGGTTGTATTGCTTACCCATGATTTGTCTCCTTGGTAAATGAAGGGTGCGTAGTAGCGCCCCCGGTTATTTCGCCATAGCTGTGGCGAGAAACTCTCAGTTATCAATTCTTCCAAAGGTGCCGCGTTGAAAGTCGCTGATGGCCTCTCTGATTTCTTGCTGACTGTTCATGACGAAGGGGCCATAGCCGACGATGGGCTCGTCAATTGGCTCGCCGCTTAGCAGCAGCACCCGGGCTTCACCGTTGGCTTCCAGGCAGAGGTGCTGGCCTTTGGGGCCCAGCACGGCCATCTGTGCATCACGCATCACCGTGTTGCTATTGAGCTGTACGGTTCCATTGAGGACGACCACGGCGGTATGCCAGTCTTCCGGCACTTCCAATTCACAAATGCCGTTAACTGCCAGGGCGATGTCCCAGACATGCATGGGGGTGAATGTCTGTGCCGGTCCGCGGTGATTTTCAAAGTCCCCGGCAATGACCCGGAGTGTGCCGGCCTGGTTAGCCAGTGGTATGGCGGGAATATCCTGGTCGGTGATGGCCTGATAGCGCGGGGGAGTCATCTTGTCGCGGGCGGGAAGATTCACCCAGAGCTGAACCATTTCCAGCTCGCCGCCGGATTGGGTGAAGCCTGCGGAATGAAACTCTTCGTGGACGATGCCTGCGCCGGCAGTCATCCACTGAACATCACCGGGCCCGATAAGACCGCCGCCGCCGCTGGAATCCTGATGGGCAACCTCGCCCTTGTAGACAATGGTGACTGTCTCGAAACCGCGATGGGGGTGCTGGCCGACCCCTCTTGGCTTGCTGGCAGGCGGGAAGTGCGCCGGGCCGGCATAGTCCAGCAACAGAAACGGACTTAGCTGCTTGCCGTGACTGTCGTAGGAAAACAGGGAGCGCACCGGAAAGCCGTCACCCACCCAGTGGGGGTTGGGGGCGGAGTAAATGCCAAGGACGTGTTTCATTGCTATCCGCTTATCTGAGGAGTGTTTATTGGATAGTATTTATGGAACATTGCTTTGTGTAGTAGGCAAAAAAGCCTTATAGCGTTCCATAAATGAGACGGTGATAGCCGCTTATGCAAAATCTTAACGATCTTTACTACTTCGCCCAGTCTGTCGCACACGGTGGGTTTGCCCCGGCCAGTCGGGCGACAGGTGTGCCGAAGTCCAAGCTCAGTCGTCGCGTGGCGGCCCTGGAAGAGCGTCTCGGGGTGCGGCTGATAAACCGTTCGACCCGGCGGTTTTCCATCACGGAGATTGGTGAAACCTACTACGACCACTGCAAGGCCATGCTGGTGGAAGCGGAAGCCGCCCAGGAGGCAATCGACAGCGTCCAGTCCGAGCCTCGCGGGGTGATTCGAATGACCTGCCCGATAACACTGCTACATGTGCATATCGGTGACTTTCTCTCGGATCTGATGGCGCGCTACCCGAAGATCACTGTTTACCTTGAGGCAACCAATCGCCGGGTCGACGTGCTGAATGAAGGGATCGATGTTGCCATTCGCGTGCGTCCGCCGCCGTTGCAGGCCAAGGATCTGGAGTTGAAGGTGCTTTCGGATCGTGGCCTGGCATTGGTTGCCAGCCCTGCGCTGATAGACAAATATGGCATACCCGCGTCACCGGCAGATCTTCATGACTGGCCCAGCATCAGTCTTAGCAGCGCGCAGTCCGAACACCGCTGGGTTCTCAATGGTCCGGAAAACAGCAAGGCAACCATCAATCATCAGCCCAAACTGGTAACCGACGATATGATCGCCCTGCGGCGTGTGGCACTGGCAGGGGTTGGCGCGGTCCAGTTACCGATCCTGGCGGTTCAGGATCAGCTTGACCGGGGTGAACTGGTCAGGCTGCTTCCTGAGTGGCAGCCCCATCGGGATATCATCCATGTGGTTTATCCCTGTCGCCGGGGCTTGTTGCCGGCAGTGCGAACCTTGATTGAAGAGCTGGAGAAATATTATGCCTCTTTCGACGAGGAGTAGTGACCTTGTCTGAAAAAACCAGCTATGCATGAATGGAGCGTGATTCAATTAACGGGTTATACGGTGCGGATTGATCAGTCTGGTGCGCTCTGAAAAACCTGCTTGTATCCAAAAACAGCAACCCGGAACAATCTTATGCCCCGCATCGCGGTTTTCGCCGACGTTCAAAATATTTACTACACCACCCGCCAGGCATTTGGCCGACAGTTCAATTATCGCGGTCTGTGGAAACAGCTGTCTGAGCAGGGCGATATTGTTCATGCCATCGCCTATGCCACCCACCGCGGCGATGACGGGCAGACAAAATTCCAGGATGCCCTCAAGTACATCGGTTTCACGGTAAAGTTGAAGCCCTATATTCAGCGCAGCGATGGTTCCAGCAAGGGCGACTGGGATGTGGGTATCGCCGTGGATGTGATGACCCTGGCGCCGCAGGTGGACACCGTGGTGTTGCTATCCGGTGATGGTGATTTTGATGTGCTGCTGGAGCGCATCAACGTAGACCCTGGCGTGCGAACGGAGGTCTATGGGGTCGAATCACTGACCGCCCGGTCCCTGATTGATAGCGCCTCGGTGTACCACCCGATTGGGAACGCCCAGTTGTTGTAGGGACGGATTGTTCAGCAAGCGGGGCAAGAAAACAGGTTGAGGGGCGAGAGCAGGGCATTGTCCTGCTCTCGCGCAAACGTCTCAGCGTGCCGCGTCCAGGGCCTGGCTGATGTCTGCCAGGATATCGTCAATGTGCTCGATGCCGATGGACAGGCGCACCATCTCGCGGCTGACGCCGGCGTTGGCCAGTTCCTTGTCATCCAGCTGACGGTGGGTGGTGGAGGCGGGGTGGCAGGCCAGGGAGCGGGCATCGCCAATATTCACCAACCGCAGGATCAGTTCCAGGGCATCAATGAAACGGGCACCGGCTTCCTGACCGCCCTCAATACCGAAACTGAGAATGCCGGACGCGCGGCCGTTCATATATCGCTTCGCCAGTTCGTGATCCGGGCTTTCCGGCAGGCCTGCGTAGTTCACCCAGTTGACCTGGGGATGGTCGCGCAGGAACTCGGCGACTTTCTGGGCGTTTTCACAGTGGCGGTCCATGCGCAGCGGCAGGGTTTCAATCCCTTGCAGGACCAGGAAGGTGTTGAACGGGCTCAGGGCCGCGCCGGTGTTGCGTAATGGCGCCACCCGGGCACGGCCGATGAAGGCGGCTTCGCCCAGGGCTTCGGTATAGACCACACCGTGGTAGGACGGATCCGGTTCATTCAGCACCCGGAAGCGCTCCTTGTGTTTGGTCCAGGGGAATTTCCCGGAATCCACAATCACCCCGGCCACGGAGTTGCCGTGTCCGCCCATGTATTTGGTCAGCGAGTGGACCACGATATCCGCGCCATGCTCGATAGGCCGCCACAGGTAGGGCGTGGCGACGGTATTGTCGACGATCAGTGGCACGCCGGCCTGGTGCGCCACCTCGGCCAGGCGGGCAATGTCGACGATGTTGCCGGCGGGGTTGCCAACGGACTCACAGAAGACGGCCTTGGTGTTGTCGTCAATGGCGGCGGCAAGGGCAGTAAAATCATCATGGCTGACAAAGCGGGCTTCAATGCCACGGCGCGGCAGACTGTGGGCAAAGAAGTTGTAGGTGCCACCGTAGAGTTTGCTGGTAGTGACGATGTTGTCGCCCACTTCGGTAATGGTTTCCAGCGCGTATTCGATGGCGGCCATGCCGGAGGCGACGGCCAGGGCACCCACGCCCCCTTCCATGGCTGCGACCCGCTCTTCGAGCACTGCATTGGTGGGGTTCATGATGCGGGTATAAATATTCCCGGGCACCTTCAGGTCAAACAGATCCGCACCATGCTGGGTATTGTCGAAGGCATAGGACGTGGTCTGGTAGATCGGTGTTACCACCGCCTTGGTGGTGGGGTCCACGTGAAAGCCGGCACGCACGGCAAGGGTTTCCATCTTCATGAGCGGTCCTTGTGTTGTTGTATAGGTGAATCAGTTTCAGAGAGTATCAAACTGTTGAAGGCTTATCCGGGTTTATCTGCGGCTCACAGTCAGCAAACGCAAGCGCAGAAAATGCCCCTGAAGCGGCCACTGAATGTTGTCACCCACCTTCAGGCCCAGCAGCGCCGCTCCGGCAGGGGTGAGAATGGATATGGCGTCGCTGACTGACTGTGCTTCGTGGGGCAGAGTCAGTACCCGTTCGTGTTCCTTGCCGGTGGCCTCGTTACGAAAACGCAGGCGGCTACCCAGCGTCACTACATCGTCCGTCATGGCATCAGCCTCAACAATATGGGCACGGGCCAACTCATCGTAAAGATAATCGATCTGGTCCGACTCCCCTTTGAAGTTATCCAGCACGGCAAAAAGGCGATCACGGTCAGTGGTGCTGACGGTGATTGGGGGTAGCGTATTCATGGTGTTCTCCTGACGGTGTTAAGGGTGTGTTTGCCGGGGGCGCCGAACCCCCGGTTTCCGTCGGGTGTTCGGCGTCAGGAGAGAAAGGCAGGGATGCTCGCAACCTGGGCGAAAGCGCTGGCTGTGCGGGACGGGGCTGGGCCGTCGGAGACATTAATTACTGTGCGAACCGGGTTCATGATGCGAGATTAGCAGAGCCGGATATTTTGTCCAGTGATCTCAAAGTGCCGGGATGGTTGGCGTCGAATAAGAAAACGGCTGTGCCCTGGCCAATAACCAAAAGCAACGAATCTCATAATGCTGTTTTGTCTTGAATATGGATGATTTGGCTATTGGCAGATTTCTCCCGCAGGATGAACCTTGCCTGTGGCGTATAACAACAAGGAGATCGGGATGGCGCGAAAATTATCCATTATGGATTCCGGCTGGTTGATGATGGAAACCCGGGAAACTCCCATGCACGTGGGCGGGCTGGCCCTGTTTGCGGTGCCGGAGGATGCCCCCAGCGATTATATGGAAAGCGTTTACCGCTACATGGTGGAAGTGGACGGTGTGTGCCGGCCCTTCAGCCAGAAGATCCAGTCCCGCTTGCCAGGTCGGCTGGATGCAGCCTGGGTGGATGACAAGAATTTTGATATCGATTACCACGTACGCCATTCAGCGTTGCCGCGCCCGGGGCGGGTGCGTGAATTGCTGGCGTTGGTCTCCCGTCTGCATGCTCAGCGGTTGGACCCGAGTCGTCCTCTATGGGAGAGCTATCTGATCGAAGGGCTGGAGGGCAACCGCTTCGCCCTTTACACCAAGTTGCATCATTCCATGGTGGATGGCATGGCGGGCATGCATCTGATGCAGTCGCGGATGGCCAGCAGTGCCGATGAGCGTTTACCCGCACCCTGGTCCGGGGAGTGGGATAATCGTAAGAAGCCGCGCAAGAAAAACGTGGCCGTGGCCGCCAAGGCTGGCGTGCTGGATGGCGTTGGCAGTGTGCGTCGTGGCGCCGGGCAATTGGTGGATCTGCTGCGCCTGCCCAAAGAAAGTAACGTAAAAACGATCTATCGTGCTCCCAAGACCCAGCTCAACTGCCGCGTCACCGGTGCTCGCCGGTTTGCCGCCCAGTCCTGGTCCCTGTCGCGGATCAAGGCAGCAGCGAAACAACACAACGGCACCGTCAACGATATTTTTCTGGCCATGTGCGGCGGCGCCTTGCGCCGTTATCTGGAATCACTGGATGCGCTCCCTGCGGAACCGCTGGTGGCCCAGGTGCCCGTGTCCCTGCGCAGTGCGGATCAGGCGGAAGGCGGTGGCAATGCCATCACCACGGTACAGGTGAGCCTGGCCACCCACATTGCCAGCCCGTTGGGACGGCTGGTCGCCATTCAGGAATCCATGCAGGCGGTGAAAACCCGTCTTGGCGAGATGCCGAAGTCGGATATCGACGCCTATACGGTGATGACCAATATGCCGCTTTCGTTGGGGCAGGTGACCGGCTTGTCCGGGCGGGTCAGCCCCATGTTCAATCTGGTTATCTCCAATGTGCCAGGGCCCAAAGAGACCTTGTATTTCAACGGCGCGGAGTTGCTGGCGTCCTACCCGGTGTCGCTGGTACTGCATGGCTATGCGCTGAATATCACTGTGGTGAGTTACAAGGACAGCCTGGAATTCGGCGTTATTGGTTGCCGCGTTACCTTGCCGCATATTCAACGTTTCCTGGACTATTTCGAGGCCTCGCTGGCCGAGCTGGAATAACCGGTTTGTTGGGCGGTGCTGTGTGGCAGTGGTATCTTGCAGGCTCCCTGAGAGGATATTCCCGGAGACACAGTGCATCACGACGACATCGCCCAGGCCGTGCAGCAATTGGCCGAACAGCTGATCCAGCAATCGCTGATGGTGGTTACCGCTGAATCCTGTACCGGCGGCGGCATTGCCCAGATGCTGACGGCCCTTGCCGGCTCCTCCCGCTGGTTCGAGCGGGGCTTTGTGAGCTATTCCAATGACGCCAAGCAGGACATGCTGGGGGTGCAGGCAGCGACTCTGGAACGCACCGGTGCGGTCAGTGAAGAGACGGCGCTGGAGATGGCGCTCGGTGCCGTTCGCCATTCCCGCGGGCAGGTGAGTATGGCCGTGACCGGCATCGCTGGCCCGCAAGGCGGTACCCCGGACAAGCCCGTGGGCACGGTCTGGATAGCCTGGGGTCACTCGAGTGGTCATGCCGACGCGCACTGTTTCCAGTTTCAGGGTGATCGGGATGCCGTCCGTCAGCAGACCATCCTGGAAGCCATTCGGGGCTTGAATGCGCGCCTGAAGTCGCCACAATCGTTCCCATCCACCGGCTATTGAAAGCCGGTTTATGCCTTTCACGCCTCCCTTGCCATGCGTTGTTGATGCTGTTAGCAAGGGAGGAAGCATTAAAAATCAACCGCTTACCGCACTGATGACGTTAACCGCGTATCAGCCTGCAATTAGCCCCGGGCTGCCGGGGTTGCAATGAGCCGCCATAGCTGCTCATAATACTGTCCATATTGTCAGTGCTGACTAAAAGGTCAGATCTGGCAAGGCACAATACGGTCGCCGTCAATGAATGACGCACCAGTTAACGGAGAGGGGTCACATGAGCGATAAAGGTAAGGCGCTGTCCGCGGCGCTGTCACAGATTGAGCGTCAATTCGGCAAGGGTTCTGTCATGCGCATGGGCGATCGCAAGCGCGAGCGCATGCCGTCCATTTCCACCGGCTCTCTGGGGCTGGATATTGCTCTGGGCATCGGCGGGCTCCCGAAAGGCCGTATCGTGGAAATCTATGGCCCGGAATCCTCCGGTAAAACCACCCTCACCCTCAGCGTGATTGCCCAGGCGCAGAAAAAAGGCGCCACCTGCGCCTTTGTGGATGCGGAACACGCCCTGGATCCTGACTACGCCGAGAAGCTGGGCGTCAACGTGGATGACTTGATCGTGTCTCAGCCGGATACCGGTGAGCAGGCCCTGGAAATTACCGACATGCTGGTGCGCTCCGGCGCTGTGGACGTGGTGATCGTCGATTCCGTGGCGGCGCTGGTGCCCAAGGCGGAAATTGAAGGCGAAATGGGCGACACCCATGTGGGCCTGCAGGCTCGTCTGATGAGCCAGGCGCTGCGCAAGATCACCGGCAATGTGAAAAATGCCAATACCCTGGTGGTGTTCATCAACCAGATCCGCATGAAGATCGGTGTGATGTTCGGTAACCCGGAAACCACCACCGGGGGTAACGCCCTCAAGTTCTACTCCTCCGTGCGCCTGGATATCCGTCGTATCGGTGCGGTGAAGCAGGGTGACGAAGTCACCGGTAACGAAACCCGCGTGAAGGTGGTGAAGAACAAGGTATCGCCGCCGTTCCGTCAGGCCGAATTCCAGATTCTGTACGGCCAGGGCATCAATCAGCTGGGTGAAGTGCTGGACCTGGGTGTGCAGCAGGGTCTGGTGGACAAATCCGGTGCCTGGTATGCCTACAAGGGCGACAAGATTGGCCAGGGCAAGCAGAACGCCTGCGAATTCCTGCGTGAGAACCCGGCCATCGCCGAGGAAATCGAGCAGGAAATCCGTGCCCGCTTGCTGCCTGATCCCACTGAGGCACCCGCTGCCAAGGAAGAGGAAGCCGAAGCCGGCAATGAGTGAACCGCTCACTGAATCCGAACTGCGCCAGCGGGCTGTCAGCCTGCTGGCGAGTCGGGATCATGCCCGCCGGGAGCTGGAAACCAAGCTGTACCGCAAGCTCGGTGAGCAGGCAGCACTGCCTGCGGTGATGGCCTGGTGTGAGGAGCATGGCTTTATCGATGACCGGCGCTTTGCCGGTTTTTTTGTGCGTTCGCGCATCGACCGGGGGCAGGGCGCCCTGCGAATCCGCCAGGAACTACAACTGAAGGGCGTGGATAACGAGCTGATCGCCCAGGCCCTGGCAGAGGCCGAAGTGGACTGGTTCGCGCTGGCTCGGGACGTGCGTGCCCGGCGCTTTCGCCAGTACCCGGGCAAGGACCAGAAAGAAAAAGCGCGTCAGCTACGTTTCCTGCAACAGCGTGGCTTCGATGCCGAACAAAGTTTTGCTGCACTGGACTGTCCTCCGGACGACGATCTGTAGTCCGCTCCTCAACCCACAATCCGTATCCTCTAATTCGCCGTTGCCGCTCAGTTCGCGAAGCGGAGGGGGGCATTACCCCGATGATTCGTCTTGCCAGCAAGGCTCCAGCGATCTTCCTTCATAGAGAGAGCTTCTTCGGTACGCCGCAAGTCCCACAGAAATTTCCTGCTTGGTTCGAATCCGGTTCACAGCGTATCCTGCGCTTTTGCGGCTTGTGTGAGACTTCTCATGGAATACCTGTCTGATCCCTGGTTGGCGGCAGCCATGCTGGGTGCCGGTGTATTGGCGGGTTTTATCAACACCCTGGCCGGTGGCGGGGGGCTGCTGATCCTGCCGCTGCTGATGCTCAGCGGTATGAGCGCGGCGTTGGCCAACGGCACCATGCGCGTGGGGGTGCTGATACAAAGCGTGGAGGCGGTGCGCCAGTTCAACAAGCGCGGCACCATGCCGTTCAAGCCGCTGCCGGCGATTCTGGTGCCCTGCCTGCTGGGGACCCTGGTAGGCACCCTGGCGGCGTCCTATCTGCCGGAGTCCATTCTCAAGCCGGTACTGCTCACTACCCTGGTGGTGGTGGCCCTGATCATGGTGTTCAAACCCAATCAACTGTCGCCGGCAGCGGACGAGCTGCCACTTCAACCCAATGATTCTGTTGCTGGCTGGCTGGGGCTGTTTTTCTGCGGTGCCTACGGTGGCTTTGTACAGGCGGGGGTGGGTTTTGTTCTGATCGCCGTGCTGGTGGGGCAGCTTCGCTATGACATGCTGCGAGGCAATGCCCTGAAGCTTGCCATTACCGGCAGCTTTACTGTGCTGGCCCTGGGCATTTTTGTGGCCCGCGACCAGGTGGCCTGGCTACCGGGCCTGCTGGTGGCCGCCGGCACCCTGCTCGGTGTTCGTCTGGGGGTGGGCTTCGCTCACCGGGTCTCCCCGACAGTGCTCAAGCGAATTCTGCTGGTGATGGTGCTGGCGGTGTGCCTGGCGGCGGCGATCAAGGGCTAGAAACGAGCTACGAGCTGCTAGCTTCTGGCTGTTAGATTAAAGAAGGAGGGCCTTTTGTTTCGGGTTGTTCTCGAAGCTAGAAGCTAGTAGCTCGCAGCTTACTGAACCATCGCAACCGGGCCTTGGGGGCGGTATACTCGGCGCTCTCTGATAGCCAGCCGATAATGTTTCTCCTATGAAGAGTGCTGAACTACGCCAGGCCTTCCTGGACTACTTTGCCAGCCAGGGGCACGCCAAGGTGCCATCCTCCTCGCTGGTGCCCCATAACGACCCCACCCTGCTGTTTACCAACGCAGGGATGAACCAGTTCAAGGATGTGTTTCTGGGCCGTGAGTCCCGGGATTACACCCGTGCCACCAGCTCCCAGCGCTGTGTGCGTGCCGGGGGCAAGCACAACGACCTGGAAAACGTGGGTTACACGGCGCGACATCACACCTTCTTCGAGATGCTGGGCAACTTCAGCTTCGGGGACTACTTCAAGCGTGAAGCCATCAAGTTTGCCTGGGAATTTCTCACCGGCACCCTGGGGCTGCCGGAAGAGCGGCTGTGGGTCACCGTGCATGTGTCCGATGACGAAGCAGCGGATATCTGGCTGAAGGAAATGGGCGTCAGCGCCGAGCGATTCTCCCGCCTGGACGAAGACAACTTCTGGCAGATGGGTGACACCGGCCCCTGTGGTCCCAGCTCGGAAATTTTCTACGATCACGGGGCAGATGTGCCCGGCGGCCCACCAGGGTTCGAGGGCGAGGATCTGGATCGCTACATCGAGATCTGGAATTTGGTGTTCATGCAGTACGACCGTCAGCAGGACGGCGAGCTGAAGCCACTGCCCAAGCCCAGCGTGGATACCGGCATGGGCCTGGAGCGCATCGCGG
Organism: Alcanivorax sp. IL2; assembly: GCF_047495475.1. Classification (NCBI taxonomy): domain Bacteria; kingdom Pseudomonadati; phylum Pseudomonadota; class Gammaproteobacteria; order Oceanospirillales; family Alcanivoracaceae; genus Alcanivorax; species Alcanivorax sp. IL2. Next base: position 1,705,927 of record NZ_CP179932.1, read on the forward strand.
CGGTGCTGCAGGGCGTGCATTCCAACTACGAGATCGACCTGTTCCAGGCGCTGCTGCAGGCGGCGGCAAAAGCCACCGGCTGCCAGGATATGGAAGAGAAATCCCTGCGGGTGATCGCTGACCATATCCGTTCCGCCAGCTTCCTGATCTGTGACGGGGTGATCCCGTCCAACGAAGGCCGTGGCTATGTGCTGCGTCGCATCATCCGGCGTGCCCTGCGTCATGGCCACAAGCTGGGTCAGGACAAGCCGTTCTTCTCCACCCTGGTGGGCGCATTGGTCGAACAGATGGGCGAGGCCTATCCGGAGCTGGTCCGCGAACAGGCCCGTATCGAGAAGGCGTTGCTGGCGGAAGAAGAGCAGTTCGGCCGCACCCTGGCCGCCGGCATGAAGGTGCTGGAAGCGGCCATTGCCGAGCTGGATGACAAGGAACTGCCCGGTGAGGTGCTGTTCAATCTTTATGACACCCATGGTTTTCCGCCGGATCTCACCGCCGATGTGGCCCGTGAACGGGAGTTGACGGTGGACATGGCCGGTTTTGAAGAAGCCATGCAAGCCCAGCGTGAGCGGGCTCGTGGTGCTGGCAGCTTTGCCAATGATTACAGCGACCGTCTCAACATCGAGGCGGTGACCGCGTTCTCCGGCTACGAAAAACTGGCGGATGACGACGAGATCGTCGGCCTGTTCAAGGACGGTGAAGCGGTGGACGCCCTGCAGGCTGGCGAAGAGGGCATGGTTGTGCTGGCCAGCACGCCGTTTTATGCGGAGTCCGGCGGTCAGGTGGGCGACAGTGGCTTCCTGGTGCAGGGCGACAACCGTTTCGCGGTGGCCGATACCAAGAAGCGCCAAGCGGCCCATGTGCACCTGGGCAAGGTGGAAAGCGGCAGCCTGAAGGTGGGCGAGAAAGTGTCTGCCTATGTGGATGTGGAGCGTCGTCGCGCCATCATGCGCAATCACTCTGCTACCCACCTGATGCATGCCGCCCTGCGCAACGTGCTCGGTGACCATGTGCAACAGAAAGGGTCTCTGGTGGCGTCTGACTACCTGCGCTTCGACTTCTCCCATGGCGAAGCGGTGAGCGAAGCCCAGCGCGAACAGATCGAGATTCTGGTTAACCGCCAGATTCTGGCCAACACCCCGGTGACCACGGAATTGATGGATATCGAAGCGGCCCGGGAAGCCGGCGCCATGGCCCTGTTTGGCGAGAAATACGATGATCAGGTGCGCGTGCTGAGCATGGGCAGCGAGGGTTTCTCCAAGGAGCTGTGTGGCGGCACCCACGTGAGCCGTACCGGTGATATCGGTCTGTTCCGTATTACCCTGGAAGCGTCCGCCGCTGCCGGGGTGCGCCGCATCGAAGCGGTCACCGGTGAGCATGCCCTGGGCGTGATGCGCCAGCAGGAGCGGGCGCTTAGCGAAATCGCCGCCACGGTGAAAAGTACCCCGGACAACGCCGCCGAGCGGGTGCGCAGCCAGGCACAGAAAGTCCGCGAGCTGGAAAAGGAAATCGAACGCCTCAAGCAGAAGCTGGCCAGCGGTGCCGGCAGCGACCTCACCGATGAGGTGCAGGAGATCGCCGGCGTGAAGGTATTGGCGACCCAGCTGGACGGTGCCGATGGCAAGACCCTGCGGGTGACCATGGACAAGCTGAAAGACAAGCTGGGCTCCGCCATCATCCTGCTGTCTGCTGTGGAGGGTGACAAAGTGTCCCTGGTGGCGGGTGTCACCAAGGATCTCACCGACCGCTTCAAGGCCGGTGATCTGCTCAAGCATGTGGCCGAGCAGGTGGACGGTCGCGGCGGTGGCCGCCCGGACATGGCCCAGGGCGGGGGCAACAACCCTGCAGCCCTGCCGGCGGCCCTGGAAAGCGTGAAAAACTGGGTGTCCGAGCAGGGGGCGTAAGCTGCGGTCAAGACTGCGGTTCCGCCCTCAACATGAAATCCCGGCGCGTTTCTGCTAAGGTTACGCGCTCTTTTTTGCAGATAAAGCGACTTTATGGCCCTTATAGTGCAGAAATACGGCGGTACCTCAGTGGGTACAGTCGACCGCATTCAAGCCGTCGCCGAGAAGGTGGCAGGCTTCCATAAACGGGGCGACCAGGTGGTCGTGGTGGTGTCCGCCATGAGCGGCGAAACCAATCGCCTGATCGAGCTGGCCAAAGGTGTCAGCGATAACCCTTCACCGCGCGAGATGGATGTGCTGGTCTCCACCGGCGAGCAGGTCACCATTGCCCTGTTGTCCATGGCGTTGCAGAAGCAGGGCATCAATGCCCGCTCCTACACAGGCAGCCAGATTCCCCTGCGCACGGACAGTGTCCATTCCAAGGCCCGTATCGAAGAGATCGACGACAAGAAAGTGCGCGCCGATCTCAATGGCGGCAGCGTTGTGGTCGTGGCCGGGTTCCAGGGTGTGGATGCCGACGGCAACATTACTACTCTCGGCCGTGGCGGCTCCGATACCACCGCCGTGGCTCTGGCCGCCGCATTGCAGGCCGACGAGTGCCAGATCTATACCGACGTGGACGGCGTTTACACCACCGACCCCCGTGTGGTGGATAACGCCCGTCGCCTGGACAGCATTACCTTCGAGGAAATGCTGGAAATGGCCAGCCAGGGCTCCAAGGTCCTGCAGATCCGCTCAGTGGAATTCGCCGGCAAATACAATGTGCCGCTGCGTGTCTTGTCCAGCTTCCAGGATGGTCCTGGAACACTCATTACCGTCGACGACGAGGTTGATATGGAAAAGCCGGTAATCTCCGGAATTGCCTTTACCCGTGATGAAGCCAAAATCATCGTGCGTGGCGCCCCGGATACCCCGGGCATTGCCTACAAGATCCTCGGCCCGGTGAGTGCAGAGAACATCGAAGTGGACATGATCGTGCAGAACGTGGGCAAGGACGGCGCTGCCGACTTTACCTTCACCGTGCACCGCAACGATTTCGCTCGTGCCCAGGAAGCCCTGCGCAAGGCCTCCGAAGAGCTGGGTAACCCGGAAATCATTGGCGATGACAAGATTGCCAAGGTCTCCCTGGTGGGTGTGGGTATGCGTTCCCATGCTGGTGTCGCCTCCAAGATGTTTGAAACCCTGGCCAACGAAGGGGTCAACATCGAGATGATCTCCACCTCCGAAATCAAGGTGTCTGTAGTGATTGCCGAGAAATACCTGGAGCTGGCGGTACGTGCCCTGCACTCCGCCTTCGAGCTGGATCAGCCTTCAAGCTGATCCACATACTGCCAGGTAGGTACGGGGCGACGACCGGTTAGTCTCGCCCCTGTTCACGGCGAGACTTACGAATACGCTTCAGGCATACTACCGCCCCCGTGCCAGGGGTGGGTAAATGGTCCCGCACCAAGGAGTCGTCAAGGACGGCAACCCGCGAGCCTCAGGTACGGCATGCGCTCACGGAAATTGAAGGACCCCAGGAGGGATCATTATGTTAATTCTTACGCGTCGAGTTGGTGAGACCCTGATGGTAGGTGATGAAGTCACTGTGACTGTCCTGGGTGTGAAAGGTAACCAGGTTCGTATCGGTGTAAATGCGCCGAAAGAGGTTGCCGTGCATCGGGAAGAAATCTACCAGCGAATTCAGCACGAAAAATCATCAGACGGTGAGTCTGCCTGATTTTTGGGCTGTATTTTCTCCGCAAAATCGTTATGATGCGCGGCGAGTTTGGAAACAGGCCAGCAAGAGCCCACATTCCAGACTGACAATATGACCGCATTCCGGAGAGGTGGGTGAGTGGCTGAAACCAGTTCCCTGCTAAGGAACCATACGGGTTACCGTATCGCGGGTTCGAATCCCGCCCTCTCCGCCATATATCCAAAAGCGCCCCGCACTGCGGGGCGTTTTTCGTTGCAGCCTTGCTTGCAGGGCGCAGCCCCTCAGATTTCCTCGCGGATCCAGGCTGCCACGCAAAAACCGCGCTAACCCGTCGTGCTCATACTCACAAGCCAACATTTTCAACCCGCCCGACCTCGCAGTTGCGCTACACTATGTGCCCCGAAAAAACTTCGACCCAAGGTGACGCCATGACTGACACCCTGACCATCGCCCGCCCTGACGACTGGCATCTACATTTCCGCGACGGCGATCTGCTCGCCGAGACGGTGCCGGCCACGGCGAACGTGTTTGGCCGTGCCATCGTCATGCCCAACCTGACACCGCCGGTGAATACGGTGGCCCAGGCCGACGAGTACCGGCAGCGAATTCTGGCTCAGGTACCTGCAGGCGTCGCCTTCGAGCCGTTAATGGTGCTGTACCTGACCGATACTACGCCGGTGGAAGAGGTGGAGCGGGCCGCGAAGAGTGACTTCGTGCATGCCTTCAAGCTTTACCCGGCCGGTGCTACCACCAACTCCGATAGTGGCGTTACCGACCCGGGCAAGATCACTCATCTTTACGCGGCCATGGAAAAGCACGATGTGCCGCTGCTGGTGCATGGTGAAGTCACCGATGCAGATATCGATATTTTTGACCGTGAAAAAGTCTTCATTGATCGTTACCTCAATGATATCCGCCGCCAGTTTCCCGGCCTGCGCATTGTCTTCGAGCATGTGACCACGGCAGAAGGGATTCACTTTGTGCGCGAGGCCAGCGAGCTGACGGCTGCCACCGTGACACCGCAGCACCTGCTGATGAACCGCAACGATTTGTTGGTGGGCGGGGTGCGCCCACACAACTACTGTCTGCCAATCCTCAAGCGTCGCCAGCACCAGGAAACGATCCAGCAGGCGGTGCTGGAAGGCCATCACCGTTTCTTCCTGGGCACCGATTCCGCCCCCCATGCACGTAACAAGAAAGAAGCCGCCTGTGGCTGTGCCGGCTGCTATTCCGCCCGGGCCGCGTTGCCGTTGTATGCCAGCTTTCTCGAGCAGCACAACGCCCTGGACAAGCTGGAAGGTTTTGCCAGCCACTTCGGCGCGGATTTCTACCGGTTGCCCCGTCACAGCGACACCGTGACCCTGGTGCGCAAGCCCTGGTCCGTGCCCGAGGTGATTGATGCGGCTGGAGAGGCCATGGTGCCTTTCTACGCTGGTCAGCAACTGCCCTGGTCCCTGGGCTGATTGATGGAATGCTTGCCGGTAGTTGTCCTGAGCGGGTTTCTGGGCAGCGGCAAGACCACGCTGCTCAACCGCTGGCTCAAAGAGCGCCAGGATCTGGCGGTGATCATCAACGAGCTGGGCGATATTGGTATCGACCAGCACCTCACCGGCCCGGGGCGGGTGCCGGTGACCCTGCTTTCCGGCGGTTGCCTGTGCTGCGTGATACAGGGTTCCCTGTCCAGCACCCTGCGTAATCTCTTCATGGCCCGCAAGAATGGTGAGCTACCGGCGTTTTCCACGCTGGTGCTGGAAACCACCGGTGCTGCCGACCCCTTTGGTGTCACCGCACCGCTGGAGCAGGATCCCTGGCTGAAGAAACGTTTTTTCTGCCAGTCGGTACTGACCGTGGTAGACGCACAGGCCGGAGCCGGTAACCTGGAACGTCATCCTGAGTGGCTGGAACAGATCCACGCCGCCGATGCCCTGTTGTTGTCGAAAACGGAGCAATGCCAGCCGGGAGCCCTGGCGGCCTTGAAGGTGCAATTGGCAGCGCTGAATCCCACCGCGCGCATCTACCCGGAACCGGCCCCGGTGGACCTGCTGGCACAGTCCTTTCCCCGTCGTTGCCGGGTCACCGGCAGTTTTGCGCCGGTCCCATCCGGAGGCTCTCTGCTGTCGTCACAGCAACCGGCTAACCAGCCATCCCGTCACCAGCTTTACAGTGCCTCCCTGCGCTGGGATGGCGTGCTGTCCTGGCCCCTGTGGCAGGCTGCCCTGAAGCAGCTTGCCGAGCAATGCGGTGATGCCCTGATCCGGGTAAAGGGCCTGCTGCGCGTGGAGGGGCTGGATGGACCCTTGTTGGTGCAATGGGTAGAAGGCCGGGAGCCGGAACTGGGCCCGCTCAACCAATGGCCGGATCAGGACAGGCAAAGCCGGCTGGTGCTGATTGTCCGCCATCCCCAGGCTGACTTTGCGCAACAACAACTGGCACACTGGGAAACCTTGCTGACACAGCTCACCCCTGAATAGGATCTGACATGGGCTATGTGTATCTTGCCGTGGCCATCCTGGCCGAAGTGGTGGCGACCAGCGCCTTGAATGCCTCCCAGGGTTTTTCCCGGCTATGGCCTTCTGTGGTCACCGTGGTGGGCTACAGCATCGCTTTCTATGCGTTGTCGTTGACCCTGCGCACGATTCCCATGGGTATCGCCTATGCGGTGTGGGCCGGTGTCGGTATTGTATTGATTGCGCTGGTGGGTGCGTTGTTTTTCCGTCAGCAACCGGACCTGCCAGCGGTGGTAGGGATGGTGTTTATTGTTGTCGGCGTGGTGCTGGTGACATTCGTGTCCCGGACCAGCGGACACTGAAATTTTTACAAGGAGTTCCTGTGACAGAGCGGATGCAGAGTGCCGAACAGGCCGTGGATTATGTGATCGAGCAGACCGGTGGCGAAATCCGCCTGGCCATGCCACTGGGGCTGGGCAAGCCGAACCGGTTTGTGAATGCACTCTATGCACGGGTGGAAAAAGATTCCTCCCTGTCTCTGGATATCTACACTGCCTTGTCTCTAGGCAAGCCCGGCGCCGGCAGTGATCTGGAAAAACGCTTTCTCAATCCTTTCGCCGATCGCTTGTTCGGTGACTATGAAGAGCTGGCTTACCTGAAGCCACAGAAACGCAGTGCCCTGCCAGATAACATCCGCGTCTTCGAATTCTTTGTGCAGCCGGGCAGCATGCTGGGCAGTGACAGTGCCCAACAGCATTACATCAGCAGTAACTACACGCACGTGGCCCGTGATCTCAATGCTCGCAAGATCAATGTGGTGGCGCAGATGCTGGCCCACCGGCAGGAAGAGGGCAGTGATTGCTACAGTTTTTCCTGCAATCCGGAGGTGACTCTGGATCTGATGCCGCTGCTCAAGGCGCGCCGGGATGCCGGCGAGACCATCATCTCAGTGGGGCAGGTGCACCGGGATCTGCCCTTTATGGAAAACGATGCTCGTGTGGATGACAGGCTGGCGGACATGGATATCCTGCTGGACGATCCTCAGGGGCATACGCGCCTGTTCAGCACCCCGAATATGCCAGTAAATATTCAGGACCACTTTGTTGGCTTGCATGCCAGTTCCCTGGTGAAGGATGGCGGTACGCTGCAGATCGGGATCGGTGCTCTGGGTGATGCGCTGGTGCATCATTTGCGCTTGCGTGAGCAGGATAACGACCTCTACCAATCCCTGCTCGAGGCCTGGTCCTTGCCGGATAGCCATCAGCAGCTGGTGGAAAAGGAAGGCGGCACAAGCGCCTTCCGCGAGGGCCTGTACGGCTGCAGCGAGATGATGACGCATGGTCTGCTGACGCTGATCGATGATGGCATTATTCGCCGCCCGGTGTATGACTGGGCGCCCCTGCAGCAGCTGGAAATGCACAACCCGGCCAAGCCCGGACTGGCCCTGCTGGATGCCCTGCGAGAGCAGGATGCCATTCGCCGTCGTCTCAATCATGACCACTTGCGTCAGCTGAAGCGCTTCGGCATTTTCCGTAGTGATGTTGAAAAGCACGGTGATGAACTGGTGCTGCCGAACGATATCCGTGTGGCCAACGATCTGGATGATCGTGCTACCCGGGAGGCGCTCAAGGCGGTATTCGGTGAAGAGCTTGCCGGTGGTGTTGTCATGCATGGCGGCTTCTTCCTGGGGCCCCAGGCGTTCTACGCGCGTCTTCGCGAGCTGGATGCTGCGAGCCGGGCTGCCATCAACATGACCCACATCAGCTTCATCAATCATCTTTACGGTGATGAAACCCTCAAGCGTCTGCAGCGCCAGGATGCCCGCTTTGTGAATACCGCTTTCACCGTGACCCTGCTGGGGGCGGCGGTGGCCGACCAGGTGGAAGATGGTCGGGTACTCAGTGGGGTAGGCGGGCAGTACAACTTTGTCAGCCAGGCCCATGAACTGGAAGGGGCCCGTTCCATTCTGATGGTCCGCGCCTGGCGTGAGCGCGCCGGCGAGGCCATGAGCAATGTGGTGTTCCGCTATGGCCACAACACCATCCCTCGCCATTTACGCGATGTGGTGGTCACCGAATACGGGGTGGCGGATCTGCGTGGCAAGACCGACGAGGAAGTGGTGATGGCCATGCTCAATGTAGCCGACAGTCGTTTCCAGATCGAGCTGATGGAAGAAGCCCAGGCGGCAGGCAAACTGCGTCAGGATTATCAGATCCCCGAGCCTCATCGGCGCAACAATCCGGAGCACCTGCACGAAATCGCCGAGCGGCATGGCGACAAGGCGTTCCCGACCTTCCCGCTGGGTTCGGATTTCAATGATGTTGAGCAACAGCTGCTCAAGGCGCTGACCTGGCTGAAGGAAAAAGTCAGCCAGAAGGAATATCTGAAGTTGGGTCGCAAGGCGTTGTTTGAGGAGGGAAGCGAAAGCGATTTTGCTGCCGAACTGGAACGAATTTCGCTGGCCGATCCGCACGGAATCCGTGCCCACCTCTACCAGCGTCTGCTGCTCACCGCGCTGGAAGCCACGCGTTGATATTGTGGTTGGCAATCGGACTGTAGGAGCGGCTCTTGAGCCGCGAACCGGTAATGGCACGGCACAAAAACGTTAGTGCCACCCCCTAACCCTGTTCGCGGCTCAAGCGCCGCTCCTACAGGAAAATACGCTAAGCGCTTTTTCTTTCTTCTACCTGATCGGCTTTCTTCGAGCGTGCTTTGCCGGGGCTGCTGGACAGCACCCGCCAGAATGGAATGCGACGGGTAACGGCTACCATTTCGTCGACGCTGTCGCCAATGCCGGAGAGGCGATCCACGGTATCTCTCAGGCCTACCAGTTCGTCCACATGTTCGGAAATCTTGAACACCACCATGTAAAATTCCAGCAGGGCACGCAGTATCGATGCCAGCACCAGAAACGTCAGTGGTGCGGCGAAGAAAAAGTAGAACAGCCCGCGCCAGGTCGAAGCCATAAAGGCTTCCACGCAGACATAGATCAGGCCACAGGCAATGGCCACCAGAGCGATACCGTACACGCCGGGCAGCACCTGGATAATCATGTACTTGTCGAACTTGAAATTGAACAGCTCGCGCCAGTACTGCACCACCCAGAAGAGTCCGCGACGCATACGGTCGCCGAACTTTTCCGGCAGTTTTTCCGACGTTTTCTGCTGATTATTCTCTACCATTTTGCGTACTGCTCCTCGACAAAACCGTACTGCCCGTCGATGGTCAGGGAGCGTCCGTCCTTGAGTCGGAGCTCACCATCGAAGCGGCCAAACAGCTGGTTGAAATTGCTGGCAAACAGGCCAAGATTCATCCGTTCGCGATGATTGCCGTTGGGGGTGAAGCGAAGCGAAACCTGCCCGCACTGACTGCGCAGGGTCCAGGGTTGCATCAGATCATCCCGGTTGTATTCAAAGATCACCCCGCCGGTAGGGACCAGCTGGTCGTCCACCCACAGGCAGTTTTCTGAAAATGTGGTTTCGTTTACGCCGCAGGACAGGTTCAGTCCCACCCGTGTGTTGCCGATCAGGGCAGACAGGCATGCCCAGTTCCAGAATGTCTCGCGACGCATATAACCGGCGGAAAAATCGTGGTGGCCGCTGGCGCCCAGCTCGGCCAGATCCTGGTGGTTGCCGTCCTGCTGCAGGGTGCCGGTGACAGTGCGACCGGCAACTTTATTGGCGTACACCCAGCCATTGACGCCGGTGCGGGTACACAAGGACATGGGCTGATACTCCGGCCCCTCGTCCATCTGTACATCTAGCGACAGGTCTTTCAGGTCCACCCGCAGGGTTTTGCTCAGGGTGCCGTCCTGCTCCTGATAGCCCAGGCGGATATCCACGCCGCGGCGCTGAAAACGGCTTTCACCGTGCCGTGGAGATGTGGACATGTTCAGTTCCCGGCCCAGCGGCGAGCGCCAAGTATATTCCCGTAAGCGCCCGGTGCGGGGTTCAAAGATGTAAAAAAACGCCATCCCGAGGTAGGCGGTATGGGCGAGGGCACAGCCGGCCAGCAAATCCTGACTGATAACGCCGAAATACTGGAACTGCTTGTAATGAAAATGCCGGGCAAAACGTGGCGCTGGCTGGCCCATCGGGGTGCGGTAATCCGCATCGCGACCGTTGATGGTGGCGACGGTCTCGGGAAATACGCCAAGGGCGACCTGGCCCTGGTGGTCTACCAGTGCCGGAGGTTGAGGCTGAAAGTTCATGTGTTTGGCCAGCTGACAGGAACAATAAACCCCGGGGTATCACGGTGGCGTTGGGTCACCATGAGGGGGCGTTGACGGGTTTCAACATAGTCAATCAGGGTGGGGGTAGCAATCAAAGTGGTACTTTTGTCCGACATGAATGGACAGGGCCAGTAAGGCCGCTCAACAATTGACCATTCGCCGTCATCCAGCGCATCGCTGGGTAGCCACCAGCCCCGTTCATGGCCCGGGTGGGGTGGCTGGCCCGAGGTGGGGGTATGCTGCCGGTAGAACAGCCTTCCCCGGCTCAGCAGGGCAGTGCCATCCGGTTGCCAACCTTGCTCGGCAAGCTGGGCGCGCACTTCCGGCATGGAGGAACGCGGCAGCTGCTGGTCGAACAGATGACGTGCCTTGCGGTCCAGGGTGTCGTGGCTGTTGGGGCCAAACCAGGCCTGCTCTGTGCCCAGGTAAAATTTCAGGGCCAGCTCCCAGTGCCAAAGCGTTCCGTCCATATGATCGCGGACCAGCAGGTCCAGCTCCCCGAGGGTGCGGCCCTGGTGGCGAAAGGGCAGATTACTGGCGATTCGCTCCAGATTGTTGCTGGCATCCACCAGGGCGCAGACCCATTGCTCGAACATCAACCCCAGTCGTCTCGCTGGCGTGTGTGCCTGCAGGCGCAGTGAGGCTCGTTCCGGCAACCCCGGGTCGAGTTGGTATTCGCGTTTTAGCAGCTCGCCGGCATCACTGCAGGGAGAGGGGCAGGGCAGGAGGGATGGGGCCTCCACCAGCCAGCGCAACAGGCCAGCTGGTGTATGAGAGGCTGTGGTCATACTGAAGTGGATAGAATCTCGCGTTTGTTTAATGCCGTTTTTACCTCATCAGCCCAGTGCAGCCAGGCCTGTTGATCGAGAATACCCCGGCGCAGGGTCAGATAGGTAAACAGATCCTTTTCACGGCCCTGTTCATCCAGCTTCTTGGCCAGGGCCTCGAAGGTATGCAGGCGTTCACGACGCAGATCCGCCTGGTCATCCAGCTCGCGCAGGATCGACGACGAATCCGACAGGGCGCCACCCGCAATTTTTACCATAAAGGCGTCGCGGATGCGCGGTGGGGCTGCGGGTTTTCGAAGCCATCGAATCAACTCGTCGCGGCCTTCTTCCGTGATCCGGTACAATTTCTTGTCCGGTTTGCCATCCTGGGGGATATGGCGAAATTTCACCATATGCTGGTCATTGAGTTTTCCCAGCTCCAGGTAAATTTGCTGATGGGTGGCGTTCCATACCAGCCCGATGCTGTTAGCAAATTCGCGAGCGAGGTCGTAACCGCTGGCTTCCTGATCTTGAAGCAGGACAAGTATGGCATGGCGCAAAGACACGGCTCACTCCTCGTTTTATTATGTGACGTAATACTATTTTGATAGTAGAGAGCCGTGTTATTGCTGCGCAATCCGTTGAATAAGTAGTTTTGTAAAAACTTGGTGAACTTACACCACAGCCAAAGTGCAATGTAAGTAATTGTTATCAAAAGGCATGCACTCTGTAGGCCGAGCAGGCCATAAAGGAAAAGATTGTTTCTGTCAGGCTTACAAGGCGCGAAGCAAAAGAAGTAACCCGAAATCCTGTCAGTAATGTCAGGATTTCGGATTTTGCCGATCAGGAGGAGCGGGGAGTAAGCGGGATCAACTGGCTTGCCTGAAACTCCGCGGAGGCCTTGAGCTGTTCAGCGTTCAGTTTGGGGACCAGGTTGTTGATCAGGCTGCGTGATGCCTTGCGGGTAGTTTCCACGCCCATACTGGCCAACTTGCGCAGCACCGGGCCGAATTGCAGCAAGGCCATGGGCCGCTCGAAGTACCAGTCGATGGCCTGATCGGTCAGCGCCAGCAGGTAGCGCACCAGCTCTTTTCGCGCCTTTTCGGGGTTTTCTTCGCACAGACCGGGCAGGCTTTTTCCCAGGGCCGCCATTTCCTCATCCACCGGGAACGCCACGTACCAGAAATCCTCGCCGGGAGCGGGCTGACGAACCAGATCCATGTAGTCAGCGGCAGCGCGGTTCTGCTGCAGATCCAGCTTTTTGGCGCTGCGGCTGACCACCAGGTGGGTGGTCTTGCTGATGGTCTGGGTAGTCATGCGGACCACTTTCATCATCCCCGGGGATAACTGGGCTGCCTCGGCGGCTCGGGTCAGAAAGGCGGTGAGGGCCTCGTCGATGAAGATGCCCATGATCGCTTCGATCTCCTTGGGCTCTGGCCGGGAGGCGCCACCATGCATACGACGGATAAAACCGTCGGTTTTCTCATGCAGGATATCGCTTGAGCGGAAGGCAACGTGCGGTATTGTCATTATTCGGGTCCTGAAGCAAGGGATAAGGAATCATACCCAGCCTGACCGCGGGCTCAAATGACCGAAACTGGTGTGGCCTGACTATTCCTGATGGCACGACTCAGCTATTTCCTTTTGTGTTCCAATGGAAGATGATTCGCGCCCTGCGGGGTAGGCTAGGAGAAATCATGTTAGGCGTAGTCAATGCGGATGCGGAGCAGGTAAAAAAGTGGCTCCAGCAAGCGAATATTCGGCATTACATCTGTGAGCACTGCCACGGGCTACATCTGTCCGAGCTGCAGGAGCGAGAAGGGGTGGTGGATGCCCGTTTGTTCGTGGAAGAGGATGGCATCCTGCTGACCACCGAGCTGGAATTGCGCCCGTCGGCCCTGTTCGCCGTGCAGGCGGAGCTGACCCGGCTGAACATGGCGTATCCGTCCATCAAGCTGTTCCTGGATGTGAGCGATGATTCTCTGCCCCGGCTGGTTGCCTGCGACCTGCTGCTGGGCCGTCACGGCGTTTCCTTCGAGCAGTTCATCTACTTTGTCCAGGCCACCGTGGATGCCACGGTGCAATTGCTGGATGAAGGCCAGGAGTTTAACTGGCTGATCTGGCCGGACGAGATGGACAGCGGTGCCGGTGAGGCTCTGCACTAACGATTCGGTTCGGGAGGCACTGCGGTGCAAGACAATGCGGATTCACTGGGTGGCGTCGGCGGCGATCGCCTGGACGGACTGATCGACGGGTTGGTCCAGCATGGCTATGCCATTTCGCCCGGTTATGTCCCTTTGTCGCTGGTGCGAGCCCTGCGCGAGGAAGCGCAACTGCGTGACCGGCAAGGTGAGTTTCAGCTGGCCGGTATTGGTCGGCGCCAGGTGCATCAGAAAGATACCCGGGTCCGCAGCGACCGTACCTGCTGGCTAAGAGCAGAAACCCTGGCCCAGTGTCAGTTGCTGGAAGGGCTGGAAAGCCTGCGGGTGGCGGTGAACCGGTCCCTGTTCATGGGGCTGTTCGAATTGGAATCCCACTTTGCCATTTACGGGCCCGGTGATTATTACCAGCGTCACCTGGATGCCTTTAATGGCAATAACGGGCGCCTGTTGTCCGTGGTGTTGTACCTCAACGAAGGGTGGCAGAGCCAGTGGGGCGGGCGCCTGCGGCTGTGGCCGGAACCTGATGCCCAGGGGGTGGCCACCGAAGTGGAGCCCCGCGCCGGTACCCTGGTGGCGTTCCTCAGCGAGAAAATTCCCCATGAAGTCTTGGCAGCCACCCGGGAACGCTACAGTATTGCCGGATGGTTTCGCTGCAACAACACCACCGCCGACTGGCTCGATCCGCCACGCTGATAATTGCCCTGCTGCTGGGGCAGAGTGGCGCGTGGGCGGCGGTCTGTGCCAACCCCGGTCGCGATGGCCAGGGTGGCAGTGATGCCTTGATCAACAGCTATTTCACCGGCCCCGATACCCAGACTCTCTCTCCCGGCACCCGAACCTTTCCCCTGACGCGCCAACGCGGCCAGATCCCTTTGCATGCCGGTGACCTGGCTCTGCTACTGCAAGTGCAGAGCGCCTCCATGAACACTGCCAACCGCACTGGTTATGGCCAGCTTCAGGGGCATGGCCTGGTGGCCGAGTGGGTGCGGGTGGATCGTGTGGAGGGAGAGCAGGTGTGGATTCAGGGCGAGGGTGCCGGTGGTGGCCTGCTGCACAGCTATGTAAATGCACCGGCCAGTGGTGAGCAAGGGCGCCGTCGTTGGCAACTGGTGCGGGTTCCCCAGTACGAGCATTTCTCGTTGCAGCAGGATGCCCGGGCGCTGCCCTGGGATGGTCGCACCGGTGGGGTGCTGGCGCTGGATGTGCGACGCAAGGTTACCCTGAACGGGCACCGGTTGTCGGTGGCGGGTGCCGGTTTTCGCGGGGGGCCGGCGTTGTCGTTGCAGGGCGCGTTGGGGCGGCCGGCTGATTGGCGCTACCCGGCGCCGTCGGTTCAGGATCGACAAGCCGCGTACGGCCATCACGCCAGCAAAGGCGAAGGCCTTGCTGGCACGCCGGTGTTGCTGATGGATACCGGTGGCGGTTATCCCGGTGGCGACATGGGGCGCGGCGCACCGGCCAATGCTGGCGGCGGAGGTAATGGCCTGGATTTATCCCACCAGCGGTTGGGTAATGGTGGCGGTGGTGGCAACGGGTCTGCCGGTGGCCATGGCCTGCCGGCGGAAGGCGGTGGCCGGGGTGGTCATCCTGCCCCCCGGGTGTTGGTATTGGGCGGTGGCGGTGGTGCTGCCGCCAGACGCCAGGGTGATGGCGGTCAGGGCGGCGCCGGAGGTGGGCTTCTGTTGATCAGGGCCGCCGGCCTGCAGGGTCAGGGGGCGCTGGATCTACGCGGCGCAGCGGGCAGTGCTGCCGGTGATGTGGGCGGTGGCGGTGGTAGCGGCGGCACCCTGTGGCTGGATCTGCCGGTCACCGATTTACTGGCGGTTACTCCCGAGCACGCGGGTGGCGTCGGAGCCAAAGGGGGCGGTCAGGGTGGCGATGGCCAGTTGCTGTCGCGAGGCGAGCGTCAGTGGTCAGGATTTCAGTCCCTGACGGTGGCGGGTGCCGAGGCAGGATTCCGTTGCCGTCCCGCCGGCCACTGGGTTACCGGCGTGTTGTTCGAGGATAACGGTGCGAGCGACGGCCAGGCCTTCAATCAGCGTCGCGATGGCGACGAGGCCCCACTGCCCGGACTGACGCTGACCTTGCAGGATCCGGCCAGCGACTGGCAAAAAACCACCACCTCCGCTGCGTCCGGTGCCTTCCAGTTCCGCTTGTCGGAAGCGCAAAGTCGTGGCCAGGCACTATGGATGTCACTCACCTTGCCGCAGGGGTGGTCGTTGCCGGTACTGCCTTCACTGAACGGCAAGCCGGGTCAGCGCCATGGCAACCAGGTTCGCTGGCAGGTGACGGCCAGCGCCGATCGCCACTCCGGGCCGCTGCCTCTGGGACTGATTGCGGAACCGGGCTGGCAGGCGCCTGATGACACGATACTGCCACCGGGGAGCACCGCAGTGCTGGCCTTTGAATACCGCGCGCCGGTGACCGGGCAGGTACAGTTCCACAGTGATCACCCGGCGGTGCGTGGTTTGTTGATGGATCGGGCCTGTTCCGGCGACAGCGAGCAATGGCAAAGCGGGCAGAATGCCGGCTGGCCGGTGACCGCCGGTGAGCGGTTGTGCGTGCGGGTGCCGGTACGTTTTGATGGTCAGCCAGCCCGCATCCCGGTGACGGCCACAACACTGCCTGATAATGCGCCTGCCGATTTTATGATTACACCCCAGCAGACCTCGGTAAAAATTCTTCCCGGGTCTTGAAAGTTTTTCCACCATCCCCATTTATTTCACTGTGACAACCCGGCCGGTTGGAACCTTGCTGACATCGTGGATGGCAGCGGTTCCGTGTCACGCACAATTCTGTAAACCTTTTTTCAGTGGATGCCGAAAGAACCTGTGGGTCTGCTGAAGAGTATGGAGATATGTGTGATGAATACCGGATTTTCCCTTGCCCCCCTGTTTCGCCATTCCGTGGGCTTCGATCGTTTTGATGAACTGCTGGATGCCGCCCTGCGCGCGGACCAGTCCAACGGTTATCCGCCTTACGACATCATCCGCGAAAGCGATGGTCGTTACCGTATCGTGATGGCGGTGGCTGGTTTCGGCCGCGATGATATCGAGATCACGGTACAGGAAAACGAACTGCGCATTCGCGGCAGTCTGCCACCGCAGAATGACGGCGAGCGTACCTGGTTGCATCAGGGTATCGCCCGGCGAGCCTTCGAGCGTACCTTCAAGCTGGCGGACCACGTGGAAGTGGACGGCGCCGGCCTTAACGATGGCCTGCTCACGGTGACCCTGAACCGTGTGGTTCCCGAGGAAAAAAAGCCCCGGATAATCCCCGTTGAAGGTGAACAATCGCCAACAAATCGTAATTAAATCGTTGCACTTTGTGACGCGTTTTCTGTGACATAGTTAAGGGGCCGATAAGGCCCCTTTTTGCTAGTTTGGGAGCGATGCGTAGCGGCATCGGCCCGATATAACCAAAGGGTCTTAAGCGGAGACTGATCATGCTCACCGGATCAGTGCAGAGTCGTTGTTATCCAGGCCAGGAGGGCCGGAACTCTGCCAACCCAATCCATTGTCAGCCACAGGGAGCGGCATGCAATGAAACGTCTGTATTACTTCGCAAAATCACTGACCTCTGTTCAGGGGATAACCACAGATCTGCGCCTGGCGGGGATCGGTGAAAACCGCCTGCATGTGATGGGCAATGACAGCTCGGCCATGGCCCAGGCCCATGTGCATACAGCTACCCCCTGGGAAGAAACCGATATCATGCACTCCGGCTTTGTGGGAGCGCTGGGTGGCATGGGTGTGGGCCTGGCGGCCGGGTTTCTGCTTGCTGGTGCGGATCCCTGGGGCATGCAGCTGGACACCGGTGCGATCATCGGCGTGACCCTGTTCGGCACCTGTTTCGGGGCCTGGCTGGGTGGCCTGCGCGGGGTATCGTCCCGCAACCATCACCTGACGCCCTATCTTGACCGGGTGGAGCAGGGTGACTACCTGATGATGGTGGATGCCGATGATGAGGTGCAGGCCAGCAAGGTGGAAAAAGTCATGCAGGGCCATCGCCACGAAGCGGAAGAAGCCGGCCGCGAGGAGCACTTCAGTCCGTTTGATTAAGACCTTTGTTGGAGCCTTGCTCGCAAGGCGAATGGCGTGACTGAACCCTTCGCCTTGCAAGCAAGGCTCCAACGGGCCTGATCATGCTGACGCCCGGTTTCAGGCGTCCATCCAATACGCTGCCACATCCAGCATGCGGTGGCTGAATCCCCATTCATTGTCGTACCAGGCCAGCAGTTTCAGCTGCTGGCCCAGCAATCGGCTGTGATTGGTATCTACCACGCAGGAGTAGGGCAGGTGGTTGAAGTCGCTGGAGACCAGCGGCAGGTGATTCACCGCCAATACGCCCTGCAGATCGCCATGGGCCGCATTGCTCAGTGCCTCATGGACTTGTTCCAGGGATTCCACCTGCTCCAGGGTGACGGTCAAATCCACCAGCGACACATTCAGGGTCGGCACCCTCACCGCCAGGCCATCCAGTCGTCCTTTCAGATGGGGCAGTACCAGCCCCACGGCTTTCGCGGCGCCGGTGCTGGTGGGGATCATGTTCACCGCCGCCGCCCGGGCGCGCAGCAAATCCCCGTGGGCCTTGTCCACCAGGTTCTGGTCGTTGGTATAGCTGTGGATGGTAGTCATCAGGCCCTGGCGAACCGTAAAGGCCTGGTCGAGCACTGCCACCATGGGCGCCAGACAGTTGGTGGTGCAGGAGGCGTTGGAGACAATCCGTTGTTCGCGGTTCAGTACCGAATGGTTGACCCCGTAGACCACGGTGGCGTCGGCGTCGTCCACCGGATAACTGGCGAGTACCCGCGGGGCTCCAGCGTCAAGGTGGGCGCTGAGGGCGTCGTGGCTCTTGTACTTGCCGGCGCATTCGATCACCAGATCCGGTGTCAGCGATTTCCAGGGCAGATCTTCCAGCCGGCTTTCGGCGAAACAGGGGATTCGGTGGCCGTTGATTTCCAGGTGGTTGCCGTCGTAATGCACGGAGTGGGGCCAGCGGCCGTGGGTGCTGTCGAATGCCAGCAAGTGGGCGAGCACATCAAAATCTGCCAGATCGTTAATGGCAACCAGTTCGAAACGGTCACCGGCGGGATGTTCACTGATCGCCCGGACAATACAGCGACCGATGCGGCCAAAGCCGTTGATGGCAATGCGAATCTTCTTGCTGCTTGTCATGGCACACTCTCCGTCCACCATAGACTTTCAGTGTAGACCCGGGTTGTCACCACGGCCAGCCTGATCAAGCTTTAGGCAGATGGACAGGGCGTATCTTGCAATGGCCGGTCGCTTTGGCCACAATGCGCCCTCGCTCTGCGGCTCCGGTCGCAGGCGCGTAATGGTCGACCCGTCGGTCCCCCCGCAACGACAGACTGTGAACTCCGCCAGGCCCGGAAGGGAGCAACGGTAGCAGTGGACTCGTGTGCCGGGGTGTGGCTGGCGGGAAGACCTCCAATCTTCCCCCCCCCCCCGATACCCGGCATGCTTTTACCGAACACGCCTTCTGCACTGTCTTCCCTGCAGGAACTTCGTTAGCATTAAGCCCTTCATGAGACACCTCTTTTCCGCCGAATACCGGTGTCGATCCCTGTTGGTTGGAGTGCTATGAGTTATCAGGTTCTTGCCCGGAAATACCGTCCCCGCACTTTTGATGAGCTGGTGGGGCAGGAGCACGTCTCGCGGGCCCTGATGCATGCGCTGGACCAGGATCGCCTGCACCATGCCTATCTGTTCACCGGCACCCGCGGGGTGGGCAAGACCACCATCGCCCGCATCCTGTCCCGTTGCCTGAACTGCGAGCAGGGCGTCAGTGCCCGTCCCTGTGGTGTCTGCCCTACCTGTGTAGAGATCGGCGAAGGCCGCTTCGTGGACCTCATCGAGGTGGATGCTGCCAGCCGTACCAAGGTGGAAGATACCCGCGAGCTGCTCGACAACGTGCAGTACGCGCCGACCCGGGGCCGCTACAAGGTCTACCTCATCGATGAGGTGCACATGTTGTCAGCGCATTCCTTCAACGCGCTGCTCAAGACCCTGGAAGAACCGCCGCCCCATGTGAAGTTCCTGCTAGCCACCACCGATCCGCAAAAACTGCCAGTGACGGTGCTGTCCCGCTGTCTGCAGTTCAGTCTCAAGGCGCTGCCCGCGGAGCAGATCGCCGGCCATCTACAGGCCCTGCTGGACAAGGAAATGATCCGCTACGAGGCGCCGGCCCTGCTGGCCCTGGGCAAGGCGGCTCAGGGCTCCATGCGCGATGCGCTCAGCCTGACCGATCAGGCCATTGCCTTCGGCAGCGAGCAACTCAGCAGTGAGGCGGTGAACGCCATGCTGGGTACCGTGGATCGCAACCATGTGCTGACCCTGCTGGTGGCGCTGGCGGAACAGGAACCGGCCGGTGTGCTGCAGGCGCTGGCCACCGTCAGCGAGCATTGCCCCGGGGAACTGGCACTACTGGACGAGTTGATCAGTCAGCTGCACCAGCTGGCAGTCTGTCAGGCGGTGCCGGGCAGCCATGACGAGACCATTACCCAGCTGGCGGCGGCGCTGAGCGCCGAGCAGGTACAGCTCTATTACGATGTGGCTGTGCGTGGCCGTCGGGATCTTCAGGATGCCCCTGACAGCCGCGCGGCGCTGGAAATGCTGTTGCTGCGCATGGTGCTGTTTACCCCCAAAGGGGTCTTGCCGACCCGGGGGGAACACGCCGGCGCAAAAAAGCCTGAAGCGGCGACGCCGTCGGCACAAGCCGGCGGCAAACCGGATTTGCGAGCCCCGCTGGACCGGCCCGCTGCTGCCCCCGCGCCGCCAACGCCGCCCACTTCCCAGCCCGCTGCCAGTCCGGTTGTGGAGTCGGTGCCTCAAGGTGGCGCCACCTCCGCCGCCCTGGCTCAGGTGGAACGTCCAGGCCGCGAGGAGCCCAGTCAGCAGACGGCGCCTGAGCCCGTTCCATCAGAGCCCGAGCCGCCCCAGCCTGAACCGGAGCCCACAGCGGAGCCGGTGCCGGAACCCGTTGCAGAGCGGCCGACGCAGAGCGCCGCAGAAGAGCCGCCGCTGGCGCCGCTGCAGGAACCGACCAGCGAATCCGAGGTGGCCACCTGGTGGGCCGCTCTGCTGCTGCGTCTGGACCTGGACGGCACCGTGCGCAATATCGCTCGCAACGCAGTGCTGGTGAGCCGGGAAGACACGGTCTGGACCTTGCGTATCAGCACCGGGCACGAGGTACTGGTTAACCGGGAACGGCTGGACGAGCTGAGTGGTGCGCTGGAAAATTATTTCCAGCGGCGCATCCAGATCCAGGTGGATTACGAACGCCGAGCCGGCGATACCCCGGAAGCTATGGCCGAAGCCCGGCGTCAGGAACTGCTGGTTGATGCCACCCGAACCCTGCATGAGGATCCGGTGGTGCAGCAGCTGGTAAGCACCTTTGATGGCCGGCTGGACGAAGGCAGCGTAACGCCAAAAGAAACAGTGGAATAACTCCCGGTCAGTCCGGGTGGAGACAATGATGGATTTCGATATCAACTCTCTCATGCAACAGGCTCAGGCCATGCAGGAGAAGATGAAAAAGATGCAGGACGAGGCCGCCAATGCGGAAGTCACCGGTGAATCCGGTGCCGGCCTGGTGAAGGTGACCATGAATGGTCGTCACGACGTCAAGGGCGTGGACATTGATGCGTCCCTGATGAGCGAGGACAAGGAACTGCTGGAAGACTTGCTGGCCGCTGCTGTTAACGATGCCGTGCGTCGGGTGGAAAAGCAGCAGCAGGACAACATGCAGAACATGGCCGGCGGTTTTCCCTTTCCGCCGGGCTTCAAGCCGTAAGGGGCGCTGCCTGTGAAGCATGCGCCGCTGGTTGACCAGTTGATCCACGCCTTCACCTGCCTGCCCGGTGTCGGGCCCCGTTCCGCCCAGCGCATGGCCTATGCCCTGCTAGACCGTGGCCGGGAGGAGGGCCGCCGGCTCGGCGATGCCCTGCATGCGGCCATGGACGGCGTGCAGCATTGTCAGCGCTGCCGCAATTATGCGGAAGAGGAGCTCTGTCCGGTGTGCAGCGACCCCAAGCGTGATTCTGCTCTGGTCTGTATCGTCGCCACCCCGGCGGACGTGCTGGCCTTCGAGCAGTCCGGTGAATACCGCGGTCAGTACTTCGTGCTGATGGGCGAATTGTCTCCCCTGGATGGTGTTGGTCCCCGGGAATTGGGGCTGGATGTGCTGGAGCAGCGCTTGAAGCAGGGCGAGATCAATGAATTGATTCTGGCCACCGGCACCACCGTGGAGGGCGAAGCCACCGCCCACTATGTGCTGGATCTGGCCCAGGAGGCCGGCATCACCGTCAGCCGTATCGCCCAGGGCGTGCCCATGGGCGGCGATCTGGAGTTCGTTGATGGCGCCACCCTGGCGCAGGCCCTGCGCGGTCGTCGTCCATTTGCGTGAAACCGGCACCAGACCTCTGTGGGAAGCGATGCTTGCATCGCGAATAAGCCCACCCGGTTAACCCAAGCATCGCTTCTCACTGAAGAGCGCCAGATACCCCTCTGGCCTCTTGCTGCTTCCCTCTGCTATGTTAGCCACCAAGCAAGCGCTAGGTCAGCTAATAAAAAGGAGGCTCTGTGAGCGCGTTGGATTATTTCAATGAAACCCACCAGATGGTGCGCGAAACCGTTCGCAAATTCGTGGAAAGGGAAATCCTGCCCCATGTGGATGACTGGGAAGAAGCCGGTGAATTTCCCCGCGAGCTTTACAACAAGGCCGCCGATGCCGGCATCCTGAGCATCAATGCCCCGGAAGAGCTCGGTGGCACCGGCGAAGATGTGTTCATGAAGATCGCCGCCTGCGAAGAGCTGGTGCGGTGTTCGTCCGGCGGCCTGTGCGCCAGCCTGGGCTCCCTGGATATTGGTCTGCCGCCGATCTGGAAGTGGGGCAGTGATGCCATGAAGCAGAAGGTGGTGCCGGAGGTGATCGGTGGACAGAAGATCTCTGCCCTGGCCATTACCGAACCCAATGGCGGCTCCGATGTGGCCAACCTGCGCACTCGCGCGGTACGCGATGGCGACCACTATGTCGTAAACGGCGCCAAGACTTTCATCACCAGCGGTGTGCGTGCGGACTATTACACCGTGGCAGTGCGCACCGGGGACAAGGGCTACGGCGGTATCAGCCTGTTACTGGTTGAGAAGGGCACCCCGGGCTTTTCCGTGGGCCGCAAGCTGAAGAAGATGGGGTGGTGGGCGTCAGACACCGCCGAGCTTTTCTTCGAGGATTGCCGGGTGCCGGCGGAAAACCTGATCGGCCCGGAAAACGGCGGCTTCTACTGCATCATGAGCAACTTCCAGATGGAGCGTCTGGTGCTGGCGGTCACCGCCAACAGCACAGCCCAACTGGCGCTGGATGAGGCCATGCGGTACGTGAAAGAGCGGGAAGCCTTTGGTCGTCCCCTGGCCGGGTTCCAGGTCACTCGTCACAAGCTGGCGGAAATGGCCACAGATGTGAAAGCCAGCACCGAGTTCACCTATCGGGTGGCTGCCAAGATTGCCGCTGGCGAAAACTGTGTGCTGGATGTGTCCATGGCCAAGAACGTGGCTACCCGTTGTGCCGACCGGGTGACCTATGATGCGGTCCAGTTGTTTGGCGGCAGCGGCTATATGCGCGGTACCGTGGTCGAACGCCTGTATCGCGACAACCGCATCCTCTCCATCGGCGGTGGCACCCACGAGATCATGAACGAGGTGATCGCCAAGCAGTTGGGGCTTTGAGTGGCAAGCTCCAAGCTTCAAGCTGCAACACGGTAAAGGGTTTTGTATTCTGAAACGCAAGAGGCCGCGTCCAATCTATGGGCGCGGCCTCTTTGCTTTAGAGCGCCAACAAGCTTCAATCGCGTTGTAGCTTGTAGCTTGTAGCTTGTAGCTTGTAGCTGTCAGGTGCACTCCGCCCGTGTCTGATCCATCTTGCAGCGTACCTTGCGCAGCAGGCCGAGCATGTCCGGATCGTAATAGCCTTGCTCGCGCAGTTGATCGCGGGCTTCCTGCATCATCACTTCGTATTCGCTCTTGTCGGCATCCGGGATCTGCACCCACCAGCGCTTGTCGACCTTTTCGGCCTCCTTGTCCAGCTGCTCGGTGATGCGGTTCAGGTTGTTGTAGAAATACTCGCGGGACTTCTGTGCCATCTCGGCGGGGAAACGGTCTTTCTTGGCAACCAACTGAATGGTTAGCTGGGCCAGCGGGTAGTCGATGATGCCGCCATCCGGGCTCAGTCCCTTGTAGAGTTCCAGCGCATCATAGGCCACCAGTGGAGCGACGATGACATCGACCACGCCGTTGTTGAACTTGGTGGAGAAGTTGGTGATGTCGGATCCCACCGGGGTGGCGCCAACCTGGGAAACCAGAATGGCCTGGGTTTCATCATATTCCAGCACTGCTACACGCTTGCCGGCCGCCTTGGCCAGGGAGTTGACTTCCCGGTCGTTCACGAAGACATAGGCTGCACCGGCCGGGGCCACGCCCATGACTTGATAGGACCCCTGGGAGAGTTTGTCGGCGGTTTGCGGGTGCGCCAGCACTTTCAGGACAACGTTCATGTGTTCCATGGAGGGAATGGCGCCGATGGAATCGATGGTGCCGGCGTACTTGTTGAAGTTACGACCGCGGATACCCGTGATCAGGGCAGCATCACAGACGCCGGCCTTGAGATCTTCAGCAGCAATGGCTTCGTTGGTATGGGGAATCAGCTCCACTTCCAGTCCCCAGCCCAGGGCGGCAGTCTGCCAGTCTTTCATGGCACCCATTACCGGACCCACGTTGCCGACGATATCAAAGACACAGATTTTGCGTTTGATGGATTCGGCCTGGGCGGCCAGCGAAGCGGTGAGGGCAAAGGCCGTAGTGACGGCGATAATCAACTTCTTCATGGATCTATCCTGCTTGTTATTGCTGGTATGAAGGTGTGCAGCATGGTGCCCTTGATACTAGTGGGAATGATGGGGAAATGGAAAAACCCAAGCGCCTGCCCCTGGAGCGATTAGGTCAATTTCCATCAGTTACGGTCAGGGCGACTGGCACGACGGACTTCCCCCGGGGTACGTCCGGTCCAGCTGCGGTAGGCCTTGCTGAAGCTGGCCTGATCACTGTAACCGAGCTGGTCGGCGATCTTTTCCAGTGGCATGTCCGTTTCCAGCAGATAGCGGCTTGCGAAAGTTTCGCGGATGTCATTGCGGATGCCGCTGAAGGCAAAACCGGCCAGACCCAGATGACGCCGTACTGATCGCGGGCTCATGCCCAGTTTCTGAGCCACCCGCTCCAGGGTGCTGTCACGGCCCGGGCCGTTCATGATTTCGTGGCGCACCTTGATGACCACCTTCAGGCTGTTATCGCCCTGGATCTGTTCCCGGGAGCGGGCGGCGGCCAGGTAGGTGGCTACGCTGGCATCGTCATCCTTGGCCTGACGCCCCGATAGCGGCATCAATACCTGGTTATGTGGCCGGTTGAACTTTACCTCTACACCGTCGGCCAGCCGCTGCCAGGCGAGACTGTTGCCGGGGCAGGCAAAATCAAATTCGAACGTGAACGTTCGACAGACCAGTGATGCCAGTGCATGGATGCTGCCCATGTAGATCTTGGCCACCATGGGTTTTAGTTTTTTCAGGTCCCAGTTGTCATGCAGGCGGATGGAAATCAGTTCGCCAGTGCAGTGAATTTCCATATCCATCAGTGGTAGCGATACCCGTAGATACTGCACCACCATGTTCACCAGCTTGCGGTAATCCTGTTGTCGCAACAGCGCAAATCCGAACAGCCCATGACCTTGCAGGTCCAGCTCCTGACCGAAACGAAACGGTGCGGTGTGATCGTTGAGTAGACGGTTGCCGTTGTGTAGCAGATGTTGCACCTGCCGCATGGAAAGATAAGCGTCCGGATTGTCGAGCATATGACCATCAATGCCAGATCCTTCGAGCACTACCGTGCCATTAATTCCATGTTTTTGTACAAACCGCAAAAAGCGGCGGGCATAACGGACTGAGATGAGAGGAACGTCGAGTGCCATTCCGTCGTTTTTCATTTTTATTATGCCTGATGCAGTTGTTGTTATGCTTGTGATGAAGCTCTCATTAGGCTGGCTATCTTGCCGGTTTTAAATACTGCTTGCCCTTTTTAACAAAAAAATGGCCGCTTTAACTATTAAGTCGGTCACCTTCCATGGAGATGATGAGCCCCGCTTTTTTGTGCATAAAAATAATCATGGAGCAGAAAAATGCAAAGGGAAAAAACAGAAACCCTTAAAGCTCGTTATCTACCCCTTTCCAAAGTATCAGTTCCGATCATGCGAAGAATGTATGAGATTTATTCGGGGTACTACGAAAATATAAGTCTGGATATTTTTTGTCGGGACATGGTGGAAAAAAGTGGCGTGATCCTGGTGGAGGAAAAACCGACCAAGCGCGTGGTTGGTTTCTCTACCCTGAAAACCCTGGACATGAATGTGGCCGGCCGCCAGGTAAAAGGCGTCTTTAGTGGCGATACCATCATCGAAGAAAAATACTGGGGTAGCCGGGCTCTGCAGGTGACTTTTTTCTTTCGCATGATTCGTGAGAAGTTGCGTCATCCTTTTCGCCCCCTTTTCTGGTTGCTGATATCAAAAGGCTATAAAACCTATTTGTTGATGGCGAATAACTTCCACAATTACTACCCGCATCCGGAAGGAAAGAGTGACCAGCTTGCGCCTCTAGTGGATTCCTACTGTGAGCGCTTGTTTGCCGATTACTACTGTGAAGAGAAAAAACTGCTGGATTTCGGTGAGGGTTATACTCACTTGAAATCCGATGTGGCAAACATTACCGCAGAAATGCGCCAGGCAAATGAAAAGATTCAATTTTTCGAAACACGTAATCCTACCTGGAACCGGGGTACCGAATTGCCTTGTATCGGGGAAATCAACTTTTCCCTGCTGTTCAGTTACCCGTTCTCTCTGTGGCGTAAACAACGAAGAAAAACAAAAACGCAAATTGCAGCTGTAGCCTGCGAATAAAACCGGGGTAACCATGTTCGGACATCGTTTGCTCAAAATGGCCGCCTGGCCGGGGGAGCGGCGCTTTGCCGCCGGGCGGGCACATCTGGAAAGCGTGCAAAGGCGAAAACTGGCGTTGCTGCTGCGCAAGGTGGCAGCCTGTGAGGTCGGGCAGCGCCAGGGCATAACGGCAGACTGGCACTGGGAGACCTTTGCCGAGCGCGTACCGGTCAGCGAGTACGAGCACTGGCGTAACCCGGTTGATCGTGCTCGCGAGTCTGGTGGCAATGCCCTGATACAGTCTCCTGTGGTTCGCTATCAGCCCACCAGCGGATCCACTTCGGCGATCAAGTGGATTCCCTATACCCGCCATTTTCTCTCGGAACTGGATAACGCCATCAGCCCCTGGATCGTGGACCTGTACCGTCAGTTCCCCAGGCTCAGGCAGGGCCGTCACTACTGGTCCATGTCCTGGGTGCCGACCTCGCTGCGGGACAACATGCGGGAGGATATCAACGACGATATTCAGCTCATGTCCATGGGCAAGCGGTTGTTGGCTGGTGCTACCCAGGCAGTACCCCAGGATGTGTCTCTGGCGCGCACGTCCGAGGATTCCCTTTTTGCCACGCTGGCCTATCTGATCAGTGATTCTTCCTTGTCCATGATGTCCATCTGGAGCCCCACTTTCGGTTTGGGCTTGCTCAAGTCCATGGCCACGTGGCGTGAGGAATTGGCCGAGGTGTTGGCGACCGGCTCCTGGGGCAACCGCATGCTGGGCAGCAATACCCAGTCCTGCCCCCGATCCACCCGGGGGGCGGAACTACTGCGTCAGTGGGATGGCCGCCTGAGTGCGGATTTCTTTATGACATTGTGGCCGTCACTGGCGCTGGTCAGTGCCTGGGATACTGCTGCGTCCGGGCCCTGGGCCCGGCAGCTGCACGCCCTGTTGCCGCAGGCGGCGTTCCAGGGCAAGGGGCTGTGGGCTACCGAAGGGGTGGTCACCATTCCCTATCAGGGGCAACACGCGCTGGCCTATCGCAGCCATGTGTATGAATTTCAGGACCCGTCCGATGGCACCATCTATGCGCCCTGGGAACTGGAGCAGGGGCAGCAGGTGATGCCCTTGCTCAGTACCGGTAGTGGCCTGCTGCGCTATCGCCTGAAAGATCTGGTCCGTGTTGATGGCATGCCGGGGGGGATTCCTGCGCTGACCTTCCTGGGGCGTGCTGGTACCACGGACATGGTCGGTGAAAAACTCACCGCGGCGGCGCTGGATGCCGTGCTTGCCAGTATCGCCTTGCCGGTAAAAACCCTGCCTGTGTGCACGGTGGCAGTGGAGGATGCCGGTGAGGGTATTCCCGGTTATGTGCTGTTGCTGGAAGGGGAGAGCGCGGAAAGTGCAAAAGTGGCAACTGCCCTCGACAGTGCCCTGCAGCAACACTTTCATTACCAGCTGGCCCGCAATCTGGAACAGCTGGCACCGCTGCGTTGCGTCATTCACCCGGACATGCGCGAGCGTTACCTTCAGCAGTGCCGCGAGCGGGGCATGATCGAAGGCAACATCAAGATGGAGTCCCTGCAGTACTGGCCCGGAGAGTTGCCGGTATGGCTTCGCCACTCGCAGGCATCGGCTCGGGCAGTCGGGGAGGCAGTGCTGTGAGTTACCGCATACGCCAGGCCCGGCAGGAAGATAACGGCGCTATCCTGTCGCTGTTGCAGGGCACGCCTCAGCCCGGTGCAGTCACCCTGAATTTCGAACGTAATCCGGACTACTTTCGTGGCGCCCGGGTGACCTGTGAAGAGCCGGATGTCTGGGTGGCGGAGCCCCGTGAGGGCCAGGGCTCGATCGGCGCGGTCTACAATGTAGGCTGGCGCAATGTGTGGGTAAACGGGCAGGCGAAGCCGGTGCGTTACGCCCACGATTTGCGTATTGCACCACACTGTCGCGACGGCATGATTCTGCACCGGCTGTTTCGCCAATTGCGCAAGCAACTGGCGGACGGTGAGTGGATGCAGACCACGGTGTTGCGCGACAACATGGCGTCCCTGTCCACGGTGGCCAGTGGTCGAGCCGGGCTGCCCACTTATTATCCGTCGGGCACCATTGAAACCAGCATGCTTTATACCCGGGCTCGCCCCCGCAAACTGCCTGACGATGTGGTCATTCGCCAGACTGGTGAGACAGACCTGGATGCTATTTCCCAGCTGCTGCGCTATCAAGGCGCCCAGAAACAGTTTTTCCCCTATTGGGATGTGTCTCGCGTGCGGGGTGATGCCTATTGCTACGGGCTCAGCCCGAGCAACTTTATCGGCTTGTGGATTGGTGGAACGCTCAAGGGGCTGATGGGGTTCTGGGATCAGCAGGGTATCAAGCAGACACGAGTCCTGGCCTATGCCCGCGGCATGGGTGTCATGCGCCATCTTTACAACACCCACAGCCTGCTGCGTGGCGGTATGAAATTGCCGGCACCGGGCGGTGTGCTGTCCTACCTGACTCTGCACAGCCTGGTGGTGGAGGACAATCGCCCGGAGCTGCTCCGGCTGTTGCTGGACGATGCCATCAGCCGCTTCCATGGTCACTATGATGCACTGGTATGTGGTTTTTTTGCCCAGGACCCGCTGGCCCGGGTGCCAGCGAGTTACCGTCGCAGGCTGTTGCTCAGCGACCATTTTCTGGTGAGCTATGACGGCGATCCGCGAGACCAGCTCGACGGGCGCCTGCCCTATGTGGAGGTCGCTCGCCTGTGAGTGCCAGCGCAACAGACTACATCGGCATGTGGTATCGGGCCCGCGCCCGGCTCGGTATTGATGATCGTATCGAGTTTATCTTCATCACGCCGGGTACCGGCAAGCGCCATACCGTTGCGCTGCGCCATCGAGACCATGATGGCGTGGGGGGTATCGCCGAGTCCCTCAAGCGTATGGGGGTTCGTCAGCCAACCATGCCCCTCAGCCGTCAGACACGGGCGCCCTCGTTTTGGCGGCGCTGGCAGTCACGGCCAGAGCAACGTCTGCCACAATCGCCACAATGGCGTGCTTTTGACGCGTCTCTGCAGGAACAGCCGGATGAGCCACTGGTGCAGTGGCTGAGCCCGCAGCAGACCCGAGGGTTACGGCAGCGTGCCGACGCCAAGCGAGTGTCGCTCAACAGCCTGCTGTTGCTGGCTCTGCATCGTGCCGTGGCGGAGACCCTGATGACGGGCCCCGGTCCGGTGAGCTGGTGTTTCCCGGTGAATATGCGCGGGGTAGTGCCCATGGGGCGGCCGGGGATGAACCTGTCCAGCGCCTTTTATCTGACCGTGGATCGAGATGACACGCCAGAGCAGCTGGATGGCACTATCCGCTGCTACCTGAAAGCCAATATTCACTGGCGCTACTGGCACCTGGCCCGCATTGGCCGGGTGATCGGCCAGCGGGGGGTGGACTGGTTGTGTGCTCGCCTGCTCAACGGCCCCCAACACGCGGGGTCCTTTTCCAACCTGGGAGAATGGCAAATCGATTTTGTTTCTGCCGGCTTGCCCCCGGATACGGTGTTCGTTTGCTGCGGTCCGGGCAGCCCCAATCACCCGGTGGCCAACGGCATGATGATCGTCAACGGCAGCCTCAATCTGGCGCTGAAGCTGCACCCCTCCCTGGGGGCATCACAGGCGGTGGCCGAGCAATGCCTGCAACGCTGGGTTGAAGGGCTGGGAGTGACGGCATGAAACGGATTCTCAGTCTGCGTGCGTTGGTGGCCCTGCTAGCGACCCTGGCCATGGGGCTGGCGGTGATCGCGCTCTATCTGGTGCCGCCGGCTACCCCCACCCTGAAAACGGAAGACACCATACTCGCGCTAGATACCTGGCAAGTGGAATGGAAAGACGTGGTGATCCCGGTGCACAGTCAGGGCCTGGTTCGCGCTCGTCACGAATTACCCCTGAGTCTGGAAGTCTCCGGCCGGGTGCAGGAAGTATCGCCGCTGCTGGCGGACGGGGGACGGGTGACTGCTGGCGAGGTACTGCTGAAACTGGACCCGGAGCCCTTTGCCCTGGAAGTCACCGCCCAGCAGAACGCGGTCCACGCCGCGCGCCTGCATCTGGAAGAAACCCGGGCGCGAGCACGGGTGTCCGGGTCCTACAAACGGTCTTCCGCACTGGGCCGTTTTGAGCCACAACTGGACGAAGCCAACAGCCGGCTGGCCTCCGCCCGTGCCGGATTGCGCCAGGCCCAGCGTAACCAGGAACAGACCGAGCTGGTAGCGCCCATCAGCGGGCGGCTCAAAGCCGTGCAGGTGATGGCCGGTCAGCAGATTCAGGCCGGCAGTGTGCTGGCGCGGTTATATCAGGAAGACATGGTGGAAGTGCGTTTGCCGGTGCGCGATGAATGGCTGGCTCTGCTTGGCATCATGCCCGGCGATGAAACGACCCTGCGGCGGGTCAACGTTACCCTGCGCGGCCGCTTTGCCGGCCGCGATGGCCAGTGGCAGGGCAAGGTGGTGCGGCGTGAGGGCGGCCTGAACAAGAACCGCATGATGCACCTGATCGTCCAGGTCACCAATTCGCAAGACGGCCTCCCCCTTGAGCCTGGCGTGCTGGTGCAGGCGGAGCTGCGTGGAGCGCCGACGCGCAACGTGGCGATGCTGCCCCGGGCGGCTCAGGCCGGCGAAAATACGGTCTGGGTGTTGGATAAGCACAAGCGCTTGCGTCGTCAGTCGGTGGCAGTGCTGCATCACGATGACGACTACCTCTACCTGCACGATGGAGTGACAGCGTCGTCACGGGTGGTACTGGCCGGTGATCTGCAACTGCTGGAAGGCATGCGTATCGATCCCCGCGTTCCTGCCAGTGGGCTGGCGGACCGTTCTGTCACTGAGACAACCCTGTGAATCGCAGTATTGCCTGGTTCGCCCGTAACGGCGCAGTAGCCAACCTGCTGATGATCACCCTGCTGCTGGCAGGGTTGATGGCCATCCCCCACACCCGCCAGGAAACCCTGCCCAACGTGCCGCTGGATCGCATCGGCATCTACGTGGCCTGGCCCCAGGCCACCCCGGAAAGCGTGGAAGCCATGGTCTGCACGCCGGTGGAAACCGCCATCGACGATGTGGAAGGGGGCACCGAGCTGATCAGCGAAGCCCGCGAGGGGTTGTGCTCGGTGCAACTGGATGTGCTCAAGGGCCATGATACCCGCGCCGTGCTGGAGCAGATCCGTACCCGCCTGGAAGGGCTGGACACCTTGCCCCGCGACGCCGAGCGGCCCCGGGTGCAGGAGCTGATCGTGCGTAACCGGGTGGTGCGCTTGCTGCTCAGCGGCAGCCTGTCGCGCCAGGATATCTATCAGCTCGCTCACAATGTGCGCAGGCAGCTGCTCAATCATGAGGCGGTATCCAGCGTGGATATCGAGAACCTGCCGGAACGGGAAATGGCGCTGACCGTGGCGCGGGATGATCTCTACCGCTACCAGCTCACGCTTGAAGGCATGGCCGCTGCGGCCAGCGAGAGCGTGGAGCGTATCGCAGGAGGGCTGTTGCGCAGCGACCGGGGTGATTGGCTGTTGCAGACCGGCCAGCAGCCGGGGGATGCCACCGCCTACGAGCAGCTGGTGATCCGCCAGTCGGAGCAGGGCGACCTGCTGCGGCTGGGGGATGTGGCGCATATCGAGGACGGTTTCTCCCGGGACAGTCAGGCTGCCTGGCTGGACGGCCAGCCGGCGGTGGCCCTGGATGTCTACCGGGTGGGCGACCAGAACGTGCTGGACGTGGCCGGGGCCGTGAGCGGCTATCTGCAGGAGTCGGAGCTGCCCCGTGGCGTGGCCCTGCGGGTGTGGAGCGATGACGCCGCCCAGTTCCGTGAGCGCTCCCACCTGCTGTGGCGCAATGCCCTGCAGGGGCTGGTGCTGCTGACCCTGATGCTGGGGGTGTTTCTCACCCTGCGCCTGGCGGGCTGGGTGGCGCTGGGGATTCCGGTGTGCATGCTGGGCGCCTGTGCCTTGCTGCCGGTACTGGGCGAATCCTTCAATACTATTTCCCTGTTCGCCTTTATTTTGGTGCTGGGCATCGTGGTGGACGATGCGGTGATCGTCGGTGAAAGCATCGATCAGCAACGTAGACAGGGCGGCATGAGTGGCCAGGAAGCGGCCATCGCCGGCGCCCAGCGGGTATCGAGGCCGATCCTGTTTGCGGTGCTCACCACCCTGTTTGCCTTTGCGCCGCTGTTGTTTCTGCCCGGCCCGGAAGGGGCCTTGATGCGCGTAATCCCCATCGTTTCCATGGCCATTCTGGTGCTGTCGCTGGTGGAGTCCCTGTGGATTCTGCCCTCGCACCTCAGCTATGACCGCCCGGCCCGGGGCATCTGGCGCAAGTCCGAGCAACTCTCCACCCGTATCAACGCCGGGTTGGACCGCTGGCTGGAACACCGCGCCCGGCCATTGCTGCGCCGCGCGCTACGTTGGCGCTATGTGCTGGTGGTGGTTTTCGTGGGGCTGTTTATTTTCTGCTGCGCCCTGGTCAACAGCGGCTGGCTGACCATGGTGCTGTTCTCCCGGGTGGAGGGGGATAGGGTGATGGCGGAAGTGGTGTTTCCGCAGGGTACCGGCGAGGCGCGGCTGCTGCGTGAAGTGCAGGCTCTGGAGGGCTCTGCCCGCAAGCTGTCTGCGCAGTTGCAGGGCGACGATCAGCCGGTGACCGTGGACGCGGTGTTTGCCGAGCAGGGGGTACGCCAGAAAACCTCAAATGCCCGCGATCCGGGTGCCCGTTTCCGGGTGCGGGTGACCCTGGCCATTGGTGGCGATACCAGTGCCCTGCCGCCCCGGGAGCTGGCCAGCCTGTGGCGCGACCAGCATGGGCCGATCGCCGATGCCCTGTCGGTAAAATTCCACGCCAGTCTGATGCAGGTGAAGCCGGACATTCACGTCAACCTGTTCCACCCGGACCTGGCCACCCTGCAACGGTTGAGTGAGCAGACGGCGCTGGCCCTGTCGCGCATGGAAGGGGTTCACGAGGTGGCCAACAACCTGCATGCGCGGCGCACCATTGTGGATATCGGCCTGCGCGAGGAGGGCAAGCTGGCGGGCCTGCGCGAAGAACAGCTTGGCTCACAGATCCGCAATGCCTTCCACGGCATCGAGCTGGACCGCTGGTTCGAACAGGACCAGGAGGTGCCGGTGATGCTGCGCCTGGCCAGCGGCGACAGCCGCCGTATCAGCGACCTGGAACGCCTGCCGGTGCAGCTGCCGGATGGGGAAATCACCGTGCTGGCGGCAGTGGCAGATCTGGATCGTCGCCAGGTACCGGCCATGATCAGTCATTACGATGGTCGGCGCAGTGCCACCGTCAGTGCCTTCGTGGATGAACATGTGACCTCGCCCGCCCAGGTGATGACGGCGTTGCGCGAACAGGTGCTGGCGCCCATGCAGACGGCGGATGAACAGGCCGGCTGGACCGTGGCTGGCAAGCAGGCGGCGATCCAGGATTTCCTCGATCATCTGTCGATCAGCTATCTGATTGCCCTGGCGGCCATCTTCTTCCTGCTCACGATACTGTTCGGCGGCTACGGCCAGCCGCTGCTGGTGATGGCGGCGATTCCCTTCGGCATGGTTGGCGCCTTTATGGGCCACTTCCTGCTGGGTTACAGCCTGACGCTGTGGTCTCTGGTGGGGGTGATTGCGGTGAGCGGGGTGGTGGTCAATGACAACCTGGTGCTAATTGATGCCATCAACAGTTTCCGGGCCCATGGCATGCGCCTGCGCGATGCGGTGATCGAAGGCGTGAGCGGTCGATTACGACCAGTGATGCTGACCTCCATCACCACCTTTGCCGGGGTGGCGCCGTTGATGCTGGAAACCAGTGTTCAGGCCCGTTTTCTGATACCCATGGCGGTATCCCTGGCCTTCGGTGTGCTGTTTGCGACGCTGGTGAGTCTGTTGCTGGTGCCTTGTCTGCTGGTGGTCAGCCATGACGTGCGAGCCGTGCAGCAGCGCTGGCTGGCCCGCTGGCGGGCGCCGGAGGTTTCGGAAGATGACAGCGTGGATGTGGCCTATGAACGGGGCCGCATGACGGCTTGGTGGGTCACCACCAATCCCTACCAGGATGCCGTCCTCCGCTCCGCCTGGGAGGCGGGTCGGCAGGATCAGAGTAGCGACCGGGATGCGTCTGAGCAGCGTAGTTGAAAGTTCAAAGTTTAAAGTTGAAACGCGGACTAAGTTGTCAAAGGTAGGAATGCCGTGCCCGCGATTAACGCTAATGGCGCGGGCATGGCCGCCCAGAATCAACCCATCGTTGACGCGCTTTTTAACTTTGAACTCGCCTATCAGAGCCTGCCCGGCGTTAATCTGTCCTCAGAAATGAAAAAGCCCGACCCGGGAAACCGGGTCGGGCTTTTGCGTCAGGCCGTCAGCGTCTTGCTTATGCCTTGCCCTGATTGGCCACAGCTTCGGCTGCCTTGGCCACTTCCTCGGCGTCGCCCAGGTAGTAGTTCTTGATGGGCTTCAGGTTGTCATCCAGCTCGTAGACCATCGGCACGCCGGTGGGGATGTTGAGCTTGACGATTTCCTCGTCGGAAATGTCGCCCAGGTACTTAACCAGTGCGCGCAGGCTGTTGCCGTGGGCGCAGATCAGTACCTGTTTGCCGGCTTCGACCTGCGGCTTGATCTCGCTTTCGAAGTAGGGCACGAAGCGATCCACGGTGTCCTTGAGACTTTCGGACAGGGGGATCTCGTTCTCGCTGAGGTCCTTGTAGACCCGGAAGTTGCCGGCGTAGCGTTCGTCGTCGCGCTCCATCTTCGGCGGCGGGGTGTCGTAGCTGCGGCGCCAGATATGCACCTGATCGTCGCCGTACTTGGCGGCGGTTTCTGCCTTGTTGAGACCCTGCAGGGCACCGTAGTGGCGTTCATTGAGACGGTAATCGCGGATCACCGGAATCCACATCTGATCCATGTTATCGAGGATGGACCACAGGGTGCGGATGGCGCGCTTGAGCACGGAGGTGTAAGCCACATCGAACTCAAAGCCTGCTTCCTTCAGCAATTCGCCGGCCTTGCGGGCTTCCTCGCGGCCCTGATCAGTGAGATCCACGTCTTTCCAGCCGGTGAAACGGTTTTCCTTGTTCCAAACGCTTTGGCCATGGCGGACCAGTACCAGTTTCGTGCTCATGGGTTATTCCTGTGCGGTTTTCAGTGCGGCGCAAAGCGTAGCAGAAAAGCGCCGGGAAATTGAGCGTGAGCCGGGATATTTCGCTGGAATTCGATCCGCTGAGTGCAATTTTTCACACTGTCTTCAGGCGGTTATCTGCTCGACTCGCGGATAAATCCCATATCGGCGGCCTGCGTTGCTGAAATGTGCCGCCCTGAGCCCGTATAATCGTCGCCAATTCAGACTCAGGCGACTTCATGGCTTATCTCTGGTGTGACAACAGCGACGACATCACCTCCTGGCGCTCCGGGTTGGCGGCGACAACGCCTCTCTATCTGGACACCGAATTCATGCGCGAGCGCACCTTCTGGCCGCAACTGGCCCTGGTGCAGGTTCACGATGGTGAGCAGATCCGGCTGATCGATACCACCAAGGCGAGCGGCCCGGATCTGGCGCCTATGTTTCAGCAGCACACCCTGGTGATGCATGCCTGCTCCGAGGATCTGGAGGCCATCGCTGCGTTCAGCGGTGACTACCCGGCGGCCATCGAAGATACCCAGATCGCCGCTGCTCTCACCGGCGAGGACATGCAGCTGGGTTACCAGAGGGTGGTGCAGATGCTGCTCGGAGTGGACTTGCCCAAGGGGGCTACCCGCACCAACTGGCTCAAGCGACCGCTCAGCCAGGAGCAGTTGCTCTATGCCGAGGATGATGTGAAATACCTGCCTGAGGTGACCGACATCCTCCGGGGCCGGTTGGTAAACCTGGGCCGTGAAAGCTGGTGGCGGGAAGAATGCGAGCGGCTGCTGGCCCAGGCCCAGGCGGTAACCGCGCCGGAAAAGGCCTGGCGCAATGTGAAAGGCGCCGGCCTGCTACAGGGTCAGGCGCTGGCGGTGCTGGCGGTGTTGACCCCCTGGCGGGATCGCATGGCCCGGGAGCGGGATCTGCCCAAGGGCTTTGTGCTCAAGGATGCCCAGCTACTGGATCTGGCCCGCTCCAGCCGCAGCGACCGGGGTTTGTTTTCGGAGCTGGGTCTGCATCCCAAGGTGGTTCGCCGCGATGGTGATACCATTCTTGAATTGCTGGCAGAGGGCCGACGCGGCACGCCGCCGGAACCCTTGCCGGGGCCGCCGGATGCTCACCAGAAAAAACTGGCCAAGATCCTGCGTAAACGGGTCGGTGAGATTGCCGAGTCCATGAACATGAAGCCGGATGTGCTGATGCGCCGTCGCTGGCTGGAGTCCCTGATCCGCCACCCGGATCAGGTGCCCGAGCCACTCACTGGCTGGCGCCATGAGATTGTCACCAGGCCCTTACTGGAGTTGCTTTGATGTTGAAGGGCAAGCTGTTCTGCTCGATCTATAAAAGCCGCCGCAAGGCTGGCATGTACCTGTATGTGGATCGGCAGAAGGGAACCGGAGACCTGCCCGAGGTGCTGTTGAAGCAGTTTGGCAAACCGGTGCATGTGAGCGACATGATTCTCAGCCCGGACCGGCCGTTGGCCCGGGCCGAGGTCGCCAAAGTCATGGACGACATCCGCATCAAGGGGTTTTACCTGCAAATGCCGCCGCCACCGGATGAAGACATGTTCATGGCCGATGGCCATCCTGACAAACCGGCAGGGCCGGATGCCTGAGAAGGGCCTGCGTGAACGTTTCTGGGAACTGCCTCTGGGGGAGTTGTCGAAACCGGAGTGGGAAGCCCTGTGTGACGGCTGTGGCCGTTGCTGTCTGGTGAAGTTGCAGGATGAGGACAGTGGCGAGCTGGCCTTCACGAACCTGGCCTGTCGTTATCTGGATAGCCAAAAATGCCAGTGCCGGGTGTACGATAATCGCTTTAGCAAGGTGCCCGATTGCATCCAGGTCACCGAAGCAGTGGCTCGGAACACCGCCTGGTTACCGTCCACTTGCGCCTACCGGCTACGTGCCCACGGGCAGCCATTACCCGCGTGGCATCCGCTGATCAGTGGGGATGCGGGAACGGTCAGGCAGGCGAGAATCAGCGTGGCCGGGCGAGTGGTCTCCGAGCAGCTTGTGCACGAAGACGATTGGGAAGAGCATATTATTCACTGGATAGAGTAGACGGCTTTAATCTGGGCTCAGTGCGGCCTGCTTTATCTCTGATACCTGAACCGGATGGGAGTCATTGTGACAACACAAGCGTATATGTGGGGCTGGTTGGCGTACTTGTTGGGCTGTGTGGGTGTGCTCTTCGTCTGGTGGTGGCTGACCCGGCCGCTGGCCGTGTGGGCCAAGGTGCCGTTGCGTATCCTGCTGACAGCGCTGCTACTGACCCCCTGGTCGGTATCACCGCAGCATGATGAATGGGCGCCGGCCTGGGTGGTGACACTGTTCGACGGGTTGGCCCAGGAAGATGTGAGCCTGTGGCGTGCTGGAGGCCCGCTGCTGGCCATGCTGGTGGTGGCCCTGATCGTGGCGGCGCTGGAACTGTGGCGTCAGCGGCGCAAGCACAGCGTCGGGGCCGCTGAGCAATGAGCGACTGCATTTTCTGTCAGATCCGCGACGGCAAGCTGCCTGCCAGTGTGGTCTACGAGGATGACCGGGCCATGGTGATTCTGGATCTGTTTCCGATCCGCGAAGCCCATTGCCTGGTGATTCCCAAGACCCATGCGCCCTTGCTGGAACAACTGGATAGCCCCTTGACGCACCATCTGATGGACTTGGCACGGCGTACCATCGTGGCCCAGAAAAAGGCCGGATTGGCGGTGAGAGCCCATAACGTGGTGGTCAATGATGGTCGTGAAGCCAATCAACACGTGCCCCACGTTCATGTGCACGTGATCCCCCGGCGCGGTGGCGACACCCTGGCGACCGCCTTCACCTGGGCTACCCGACTGCTCAACGTCTTCGGCCTGGCCCGCCGCCGCAAAAGACTGGATCGCCTGGCTGGCCTGCTGGCGGAGCATTTTCCGGAAGCCGCTAAATAGTTAACAGTGAATAGTTAACAGCGTCGCGAGTTGGCGGTGTTTTGGATCTGGAACGCAAAAGGTCGCGCCCAGCCTTTGGGCGCGGCCTGTTTTTGGAAAAGAACAACAAAAGACTTGATAGTGTTACCTCAGATCGCAGCCTGAGACTGTTCACTGTTCACTGTTCACTGTTCACTGTTCACTGTTCACTGTTTGCGCCAGGCACGTACCCGTAATGGCCAGTGTACCGTGCGCAGCCCGTCCCCCCAGGCTTGCCTGAGCGTTGGTGCGAAGTCGTCCAGCGGATGTTCCCCGGTCCGGGCGGCCTGGACCAGGGCGGACCAGGTGTCCAGATAGCCGAGCATGTCGGTGGCGGACCAGTCGAGGGTAATGCAGTCGCCGGGGTAAGTCAGTGCCGGCCAAGGCAGGTCGGCATCCGGGTAGCCGGCGACCACCTGGGCCCTTTCAGGCGGCCACCAGGGCGCCAGCGGGCCGTCGTGAAAATCCTGGATCATGCTTCCCAGTCCTGTCACCTCACAGACCCCGTAACTGATCAGTGCCAGCATGCCGCCGGGGCACAAGGTGCGTTGCGCTTCAGCGTGAAAGGCAGCCTGATCAAACCAGTGGTAGGCCTGGGCGACGGTAATCAGGTCCAGGCTGGCGTCTGCCAGCGGTAATCGATGGGCCATACTAAGCAGATAGTGGCTGCGCGAGGCAGGGGCTGCCAGCAACTGCTCATGGCTGATGTCGGCACCTAGCACCTGCCGGAACCAGGGCTCCAGGCCCCGGCTGGCTTGACCGCTGCCGCAGCCCAGATCCAGTGCAAGATGATGGCCTGTGCTCTGATTGCTCAGCCACTGGAAAAGAGAAGGGGGGTAGGTGGGGCGAAACTGCTGATACTGACTGCCGCGCTGAAACAGCGATTCAGTCACTGAAGAAGCCGTCGTCATCGAAGTGGGCGGCCCACAGGCGGCCATCTGCCCGTTCCAGATCCAGCGCAATCCCCGCCAGAAGCTGCCCTTCCGGAGCGGCACACCAGGCGACAGTGCCGTACAGGTGGTAGGTGCCGTGCTCTTCCAGCAGTGCCACCCAGAGCTCCACATCCGTATTCGGCTTGATCGGGGCCGGCAGCTCGATACTGATGCCGGCCAGGGAAATATCGTGGGTGGTCAGGTACAGGCGATCGGCCGGGTCCAGCGAGCCGGACTGGCTGGGCAGCAAGGTCAGCGCCAGGTTTTCTTCGCGCGAGGTGCGGGGGAAGCGACGATTGTCCATTGCCGTTGCCATAGGATTTATCCGTAAATCATTCTGTCGACCGCATAGGCCGCAATCGCCATGGTAGCGACCACGCCTGCCAGGAACAGCAGGAACAGCAGGGCGGGTTTAACCGTTTTCGGCAAGGGTTCGGTTTCCCGTGGAGTGCGGGTCTCCTGCGTTTTGTTCATCAGCCATCTCCCTGATTTATCCCGATACTTTACAGTATCAGCTATCCGCGGACGATAGGAAACTGGTATCGAATCAGGCGGCTGCCTGAGTGCGGGATTGTCGGCCGAATGGCAGACAAAAAAGAAGGAGCCCTGAGGCTCCTTCTTTGGTGGGTTGAGATGAGCGCGGAATTTAGCCGCCAATCTCGATCTTCTGGAACATGTACTCATGCACCGAATCGGACATCAACGGTAGATAAGATACCAGCAGCAGCGCTGTCAGCATCACCGCGATGGGAAGCAGGAACTTCTCATAGCGACGGAAGAAGCTGCCTTCCTTGAGCTTGGCGGATTCCACTTCTGCCTCACCCACCACTTGACGTGTTAACAAGTGATTTAGTGCCACTGGTGGTGACAGGTAACCCAATTCGAAGGCCACCAGGGTGATCATCCAGAAGTGCAACGGTGCAATACCGTTGTCGAACGCGACCTGGGCAATGGTGGCGTTCACCAGAATCACCGCCCCGTAGGGGTCCATGATCATGCCGATGATCACCATGGTGACTACCAGCAGGGTCATGGCCAGCCAGACGTTGGCGAAGGTTTCCGGCAGGTTCTCCATGACACCAGAGCGCTCGATGATACCGCCGACACTCACGGACAGGGCCATCAGCATCAGCAGGGCACCAATGTGGCCGGTGGTTTCATTGGTGGCAAAGCGCAGGGAGTTTTCCAGTCGGTCACCAACCCCGGGTTCTTCCCGATAATCCGGGTCTTCTGTGGGTTGCTTCAGCACATAGTAGAGCACGACTGCCGCGCCAAGCAGCAGGTTGCGCCACAGCAGCCCCCAGAACAGGGCTTCCAGATCCTCGGCAGAAGTGCCGGTGGGGATATTGCCAGCCTCCAAAGCCGCATTGATACCGGTCAGGTTGTACAGGGAGTACACCAGCAGCGGAACCAGCACGATGGTGAACAGATGCAGGGCCTTATTGCTCAGTTTCTCGTAGCTGAGAATGGCAAGCAGCATCACCGGCAGAATGATCGGCGCATAGTTCTCGTTGAGCTGTGTGTCCAGGACATCGCGGAAGAATACGACCACGGTGCCCATGATGATCACGTAGGGCACTAATGGAACCAGACGCTTGATGCTGGCTGGTACGGCTTCCGAGAACGGTGCGATGCGAGCCGCTTCGGTACGGGCAAACTGACTGTAGATAAAGAACAGCAGCAGCGACAGACCGAAGATCTTCAGGCCGGAGGTGAACAGTTCATCAGTGGTTACCGAGTTGTTCAGCGCAGCGATGATCACTACCAGCAGGCAGGGACGCAGTACCACACCCATGGAACCGGACATGGCGGTGGCGGCCAGGGCCAGTTGCTTGCGGGCACCGGCACGGATCAGTTCGTTGTAGATGGTGGCACCGGCGGCAATAACGAAGATACCGGAAGCGCCGGTGTAGGCGGTGGGGATCGCGGTAACCGCGAGCACCACGAAACACATCAGTTCCGGGGACATCTTCCACGGACGCAGCACGTCAAACACCAGATGGGCCATCTTGGTCTGGCGCAGCATCATACCAATCCAGATATACAGGGCCAGGCTCAGGAACAGGGTGGACAGTTCCATCATCATGCCCAGATATACACTGATACCGTGGTAGTAACCCTGGCTGACGAACTGGATGCCAGCGGTGATACACATGAAGCTGTACAGCGGAATGGTCAGCAGGGCCTTGCCCCAGCTGCCGCCTTCTTCCAGGTCCTTGGGCGGCTTGATCAGCTGCCAGAGTGCCGCCAGGGACAGCAGGGCAAAACCGGCGATCCAGAACTGGTGAAGGTAAAAGTGGTTGACCTGAACCCCGTCGGCCATGGCGCTGACTTCCTCGCCACGGTAGATCCAGGCGGACATCAGCAGCATCACATTGGCGGAAAGCTGGCCAAGGCTGGATACGAAATGGTCCTTGCGGGTTTGCGCCGGGCGCAGGGCAATATGGTGGCGGGTCAGGGTGGCTGTGGCGGCACAGATAATGACCAGGATACACAGCAGCAGTCGTTTGTAGTGGCCCAGAGAGGTCACTACCTTGGCCACGCCGCCTTCCAGGGTCCGGAAAGCAATCACGCCGGGGGTGACCTTTTCCTGCACCATGGTGTAGGTGGCCCACTTCTCACGGCAGATTTGCTGGGAAGCTTCCAGTGACTGACGCAAAGCGTCTTCGTTTACCTCGGTGCCGAACATGCCGGCCAGAGGATCGTCAGCCATCTGCTGTTTCTTTCTGATGATGGCCGCTTCAAGTTGGTCATCAAGGTTGGCGTCCGGATTACAGGTCGGCTCCTGAAGGATGCCGGCACCCCGTAACTTGAAGTAGCCTTCCCAGGTGTTTTCGCCGATTTTCAGCAGCTGGGAGTGAAGAACTTCCCCTGATGCGAGAAACACCGTCAGCAACAGGAGAATCAGGGTTGGTAGCGATGCCAACCATTCACCGACGGAACGGTTCGCCACTTTCATAGAAGAAGGTTTGTCCATTGTGCACCCGGTTATTGTTATACCGCCTTAGGGAGCGGGAAAGAGGCAACCCTTGGGCCCTCAAGCCTTATTCGCCGCATTCCAGGGCAGTGTAAACACCTTGACTACCCGGCAGAGAAGAGCCGGGTGACAGAAAATAGGTCGCTGGAGAAAAGCGGGGCCACCCGGGCCCCACTTTGATCGGTACTGCGCTTACTCGACCGGATTGACGCATTCGGCGCGGGAAGGCTCTTCCTTGCAGCGCACCTTGCGCAGCAGGGACATCATATCCTTGCTGTAAACGCCATCATTGGTCAGGGCGATGCGGGCTTCGCGCATCATTTCGTCATAGCGCAGCTTGTCGGCCTCGGGGATACGAATCCACCACTTCTTGTCGACTTCGTTGTTGGCGTTCTCGATCACCGTCATGGCGCGGTCAAACTGGCCAAGCATGTACTTACGAGAGCTGTCAGCATAGCCATCCGGGAAGCGGTCTTTCTTGAGAATGACCTGGGCAGTCAGCTGGCCCAGTACATAATCGATCATGCCGCCATCCGGCTGCATGCCCTTGTACAGTTCCAGGGCAGAGTAGGCAGCAATCGGCGCAAAGCAGATGTCCACGGAACCGTTGTTGAAACGGCCGGAGAAGTTGGTGATGTCGGACATTACCGGAGACATGCCAACCCGGGACGCCATGCTGGCCTGGGCGCTGTCATATTCCAGTACGGCGATGGATTTGCCTGACAGTTCGCTCACGGTGTCGATGGTGCGATC
Organism: Alcanivorax sp. IL2; assembly: GCF_047495475.1. Taxonomy (NCBI): domain Bacteria; kingdom Pseudomonadati; phylum Pseudomonadota; class Gammaproteobacteria; order Oceanospirillales; family Alcanivoracaceae; genus Alcanivorax; species Alcanivorax sp. IL2. The sequence goes on from NZ_CP179932.1 coordinate 1,748,860, forward strand.
TTTCACGAACAGGTAGGCGGCACCCATGGGGGCAACGCCGCCCACTTCGTAGGGGCCGGAAACCAGCTTCTCGTTGATGGAGGGGTTGCCACTGGCCAGCACGGTGATCACGGTGCGCATGGCATCGTAGGAGGGGATGGCACCGATGGAGTCCAGGCTGCCGGTGTAGTTGTTGAACTGGCGGCCACGGATACCGGTGAGTACCGCAGCATCGCACTGGCCGGCTTTCAGATCTTCGGAGGCGATTTTTTCATCGGTGTAGGGTTTCAGCTCCAGATCCACACCCCAACCGAGGGCGGCGGTCTTGTAGTCCTTCATGATGTTATAGATATCACCGTTGGCACCGATGATATCAAATACGCACATGGACCGTTTTTCGGCGGCCTGGGCGGGGCTAAGTGTCAATGCAAGTGCAGCAGTGGCTGCTGTGGTAAACGCCTTCAAATAGCGCATGGCTTGTCTCCTGGTTACTTCTTAATCTAATTCAAAGCGGCCCCAAGGGGCCGCAAACAGGCTTACAGCAAATCGTCAATATTGACCGCCGGTCCGGATTTGGCGGCGTCATCCCAGAAAGTCCCAAGCCCACCAATAGGGGTGCGCTTACCGGTATTTTCTGTCCATTCCCGGTCGGAAATGCCAGTGATGATGAAGCCGGCAATGGCATCCATCATGGCGTATTCCGGATCCAGATTCTGGTCGTTGGCGGCAAAGTCACGGATGGCCTTGCGCATGCGTTCGTCGTCGCCCTTGCTGAAGGCGCTCATGGCATACAGGGCGCTGCCCAGGCGGACGCCACCATCAAAGCCGGCCTTGGCAGAGGCTTCCAGCTCTTTCCACGGTTCGGCATTGGCCGGAGCCAGCATGGGCAACAGGTTCCAGACGGCAGCACGGGTACCACGCGGTACGCCCCACCACTTGTCGTTATCCAGGCACTTCATGTTGCGCTCTACCTTGGCGGCGAGATCGCGGGGTACGCCCACGGCGCCGTCGGAGGCACCGTCATTGAGCAGGGCCTGGACACCGGAGATGTTGCCGACCATCCACACCAGCTCGTCGAAATCGGTTTTCAGCTTGGGGCATTCGCCTTCTTTCTGTTCACCAAAGGCGGTGAGCATGTTCTGGTAGGCGGTATACTGTCGCTGCGCCGCGACGGCAGACCAGCGCTTCTGCTCGATGCGAGCATCCTGAGCTTCGTTCACGTTGCCATCTTTCACAGCACGCATGTAGCGCAACTCGGCATCGATGGCGATCTGTTCGGCACAGGTGGCGGCCGTGGTGAAGACCATGGCACCCAGCTTCTCGGGATGAGAGCCGACGCGCTCAAAGGCCATCAGCAGCGGGGTCTGGGCTTCGCCGGTGACACAGGCCATGCGTACATCGTCAAACGTGAGCATGTAGGGAAGCATCTCGGAGCGGCCGAAGCTGATCAGCACGTCACCGGTTGTCTTGTAGATGACGCCACAGCCTTGCAGAGCCAGGATGGCGCCCCCTACCAGGGCCAGACGGGAATGTCGTAGCATTTTTGTCAAGGTCAGAGAACCCATTCTATAGCTCCTTGTTGTTGTTCTCGGATTAGCGGACTCAAAGGTACGAAAGTCCGTCTATTGGCACAAGCGGCAATTACAAAAAAGCCTGCAAGCAATTACAAACAATAAATTTGCTTTATGATGGAATACGTTACGTTGTGCAGCGCACCCACCAGGAAAGTAAGACTTTATTATGACCGATCATACTGACATCAAAGACATGAAGGCCTGGCTGGCTGGCGAGAGAAGCGGCATTTCTCTGGCCATGAACACGGCCCGTGGCGGCCTGCGGGTACTGGAGACGATTGGGGTGGTGGGGCGCCAGGGGCTCAGCTGGATGCTTGGCGATCGCCCGCCAGTACCGGCTTTGCTGCGTACTACCTTTGAATCGCTGGGCACCACCTACATCAAACTTGGGCAGTTTATTGCCAGTTCGCCGTCGATTTTCCCGGAAGAGTATGTCGAGGAATTCCAGCGCTGTCTGGATCGCACCCCGGCACTGCCGTTTCATTATATTCGCGAAACCATCGAGAAAGAGCTGGGTGGATCGCTGGAGTCTCTTTATCAGTCGGTTGACCCCAAACCATTGGCCAGTGCGTCTATTGCACAGGTTCATGCGGCGAAGCTCAAAAACGGACAGGACGTGGTGATTAAGGTTCAGCGGCCCGGTGTCCGTAATGTGCTGTTGACGGATTTCAATTTTCTCTACTTTGCTGCCCGGGTTACCGAGCGGCTGGCGCCGGGTCTGTCGCGCTCTGCCATCTCCGGTGTGATTGAGGAATTGCAGGCCGGCATGCTGGAAGAGTGTGACTTCATCAAGGAGGCGCACAATCTCCAGGCTTTCAATGCTTTCCTGCAAAACACCGGCAACACCTCTGCGGTGGCGCCGGATCCGGTCATGTCCCACACCACCGGCAAGGTGCTGACCATGGAGCGCTTCTTCGGGGTGCCCCTCACTGACATGAATGTGCTCAAACAATATACGGATGATCCGGCGCAAACCCTGATCTCTGCACTCAATACCTGGTTCTCGAGCCTGATGTTGTGCGATTTCTTCCATGCGGATGTGCATGCTGGCAATTTGATGTTACTGGAAGACGGTCGAGTGGGGTTCATCGACTTTGGTATTGTCGGCCGGATCCGCCGTGAGGCCTGGGATGGTATGGCCAAATTCTTTGATGCCATCGGCCGTGGTGATATTCGCCAGATGGCAGAGGCCATGGCGATCATTGGCATGACCCGTGAAGAGGTGGATGTGGATGCGCTGGCGCGGGATATCGAAAGCCTACAAGGCGCATTGGGCCAGGTTGACCCGTCTGCATTGGTGCAGGCCGACCGCAACGACAAGGAAGTTAACCGCTTGCTGATGGATCTGGTGAAAATCGGTGAGGGCCACGGCATTCGTTTCCCTCGCGAATTCGCCCTGCTACTCAAGCAGTTCCTCTACTTTGACCGTTATGTGCAGGTGCTGGCACCGGAAATGGACATGTTCAGTGATAACCGCGTGGATATGTTCGGAGCGGTGGATGATATGCCGGGCGGGTTTTTGCACTAACAGCCGTTACGAGCCATAAAAAAACCGCGCCCTTCGGCGCGGTTTTTTTGTGTCTGTCTATCGGCAATTTCAGCGCGGAGTCAGCAGGTATGTCGTTACCACGGCGCTTTCTTCGCCTCGCAGCTAGACGCTAATAGCTTGTAGCGGCTTTTCACTCCACCGGATCCGCACATTCCCCTTTCGACGGATTGAGTTTGCAGCGAATCTTGCGTTGCAGGGTCAGCATGTCGCCATCGTAGTAGCCTTTTTCGCGCAAGGTCAGGCGAGCTTCCTGCATCATGGTTTCGTACTCGCGCTTGTCCGCATCCGGGATTTCGATCCACCAGCGGTCCGGTACCTTGGCAGCTTCCTGGTCCAGTCGTTCCTTGATCAGGTGATAGCTGTTGAAAAACTCCTCGCGAACCAGCTGTGCCACCTCGTTGGGGAATTTATCCTTGCGACCGATCAGTTGCATGGTGATCTGCGCCAGCGGGTAGTCGATGATGCCGCCATCCGGTGACATGCCCTTGTAGAGTTCCAGCACCTCGTAGGCCACCAGCGGGGCTGCCAGTACATCGACGACGCCGTTGTTGAACTTGTTGGGGGCAGAGACGATATCGGAGGCGACAGGGGTGGCGCCGATCTGCGAGACCATTTCCGCCTGGGTTGGGTCATAGTCGAGTACCGCTACCCGTTTCCCCGCTGCATTGGCCAGGGTGTTGATCGCTCTGTCGTTGACGAACACATAGGCACCGCCGGCAGAGGCCAGGCCGAGAATGACATACTCGCCACTCACCATCTTGTCGGCAGACTTGGGGCTGGCCATGACCTGCAGCAGGATTTTCATGTGCTGGTCGCTGGGCACGCCGCCGATGGAATCAATGGTGCCGGTGTACTTGTTGAAAAGGCGACCGCGCAGGCCAGTGATCAGGGCTGCATCGCAGACGCCAGCCTTCAGGTCTTCCACCACCACGCTTTCGCTGGTGTAGGCTTGAATATCAAGCTCTACGCCATATTCCAGCAGGCGGGTGCGCTGATCTTCGGCTGCCTTGTAGATGGGCCCGGCACGACCGGCAATATCCCAGATACAGATGCGTCGTTTCAGGGGTTCGCCCATGCTGAAGCCGGCCACTTTCTGCATCGCGTCGATGCGGTCGTCGAGACTGCGACTCTGATCGTAGGCAATGGCGCGCAGTTTCTCTGCGAGCTCAGGGGTAAGCGATACGCCGGGGGCAAACTTTTCCAGCTCAGCTTGTTGTGCCGGCGTCAGATTTAGTTGGTTGTCTGCGTGGGCGATGAGGGCGCCGAGCAGCAGGGGGAGAATGAGCAGTTGGCGAAAAAAAGTCACGCAAGCCTCCATGGGCATTTATTGTTTGAACCGGAAGTCGTCGCTTCAGGTTGAACACCCATTGTGACAGTCGTGACTGGTGAGTCGCTGGCTGGCCAGCCGGGGTGGCTGGCCGCGATGCCAACGATGATGTCACCGCATCAGCTTTATTCCGTATCCTGGCTGCATTCGGGCCGCTGAGGATCCACCTTGCAGCGAATACGTTTCATGATCTTCAACATGGTGGCGTCGTAGTAGCCGGTCTCGCGCAGTTTTAAACGCGCAGCGCGCATCATGCTGTCATATTCCTGTTTTTCATGATGATCCACGTCGATCCACCAGGTTGCCGGTATCTGGCCTGCTTCTTTTTCCAGGGCATTCTGGATAGACGAAAAGCTGTCTGCGGCCACTTCCCGTATCACTGCAGCGAATGCGGGCGGAAAACGATCAGTGTGGCCAATCAACTGGGCGGTGAGCTGAACAATGGGGTAATCAACGATGCCACCGTCGGGTTCCATGCCCTTGTACAGTTCCAGTACCTGATAAGCCACCAGTGGTGCGGGCAGTACATCCACACTGCCGTTATTGAACTGATTGGGGGCAGTGGCAAGCGTCGTGGCCACCGGGGTGGCGCCGATCTGGGCAACCATCTTCGATTGGCCCGGATCGAAATCCAGTACGGCAATCTTTTTCCCTGCGACTCGTTCCAGTGAATTGAGTCTCTTGTCGTTAACAAATAAATAGGCGGCGCCGGCGGGGGTGACCGCCAGAGTCTGATATTTGTTGCTGACCATGTTTTCGCTGAGCTGAGGCAGGGCGATGGATCGCAACAGCATATCCATGTGCTTCAGCGACGGTAGGGCGCCGATGGCATCAATGGTACCGCTGAAACGGTTGAACTGGCGGGCGCGAAAACCGCTCATCAGGGCTGCGTCACATTGACCGTTTTTCAATGATGCGACCATGGCGCCTTCGTTGGTAAAGGCCTCCAGGCTGATATCAATTTTATAGCGCAGCAAATCCAGGCGGAGGTTGGTGGCGCCATTGAAAATGGGGCCGGAGCGACCGGACAGATCCCACAAGCAGATATGACGCTTGAGCATGTCGTCCGGGCCCAGCCCCATTTCCTGACGGGCTTGCGCCAGGTGTTTTTCCTGCTTGGCCGTCAGTGTCAGAGCCTGACTGGTACAGGCCAGAGATAGCAGGGCCAAGCCTAAAAGGCCGGTAATAAGGGTGCGGTAATTCCCCATGACGCTTCCTTAGTCATTCGTTGACATGCTTATATCACGGGGAAGAGATGGGAAGTTTTACCGCCTGTATGACAATTGTACGCGGCGCCTGGCAGCGCCGCGTAATTGACTCTTTATTGTCTGTTCAAGTGATGCTGCATTCGGAGCGGGTGGGGTCGAATTTGCAGCGTATTTTGCGCTGCAAATCCAGCATGTCACTGCTGTAGTATTTCTGCGCACGCAGTGCGTCGCGGGCATCTTGCATCATCACCTCGTATTCCCGCTTGTCCTTGTCAGGAATGGCGATCATCCAGCGCTCAGGGACTCGACGTGTTTCCAGTTCAATGCGCTTTATCACGTCTGGGTAGGCTTCAAAGGAGGCCTCACGAATCAATTGCGCTACCTCGTTGGGGAACTTGTCCAGGCGACCGATCAACTGCATGGAAAGTTGTGTTAACGGGTAGTCGACCACCCCACCATCCGGGCTCATGCCTTTATACAGTTCAAGAATTTCATAGGCGACCAGAGGCGCCGGCAGGATATCGATCTGGCCGTTGTTGAACTTGTTGGGAGCGCTGACGATATCGGTGGTAACGGGGGTGGCACCGATGGCCGCCACCATTTCTGCCTGGGTTTCATCATAATCGAGAACGGCAACCCGCTTACCCGCAGCCTTGGCCAGGGAGCTGATGCGTCGGTCGTTAACAAAAATATGCGCGGCGCCTGCCGGGTAGATGCCCATCACGACATAATCCCCCTGCACCATGTGACCGGCCTGTCTGGGGTGAGCCATCACTTTAAGCAACGTTTGCATATGCTTCTGGGACGGCACGGCGCCGATGGCATCCACACTGCCGCTGTAAAGGTTGAACTGGCGAGCCCGTAATCCGCTCATCAAGGCAGCATCGCAACGGCCGGCCTTGAACTCATCCACCATCACGGTTTCATTGGTATAAGGCACCAAGTCCAGGTTGATGCCATATTCCAGGGCCAGTGCCCGTTGCTCCATGGCAGCATTGAATACCACCCCGTTACGCCCGCCGATATCCCAGATGCAGATGGTACGTTTGAGGGTGCTGCCGGCGGGCATCTGATCCAGTCCCACCATCTGGCTGATGGCTTTAAGTCGGCTGCGAACCGGCATCTCTCTGGTGTAAAACACATCCTCGAGCTTTTCGAGGGTGGAGTCATTCAATGTGATGCCGGGCAGCAGTGCCTGGAGTTGCTGCTTTTGAGCTTGTGTCAGGTTGGCCGCGCTCAGTGATGAGCACAGCAGACTGACCAGAAAGAAAAGAGTAATGGGGGTGCGCATGGTGATCTCCCTGATGCCGCATTCTTGTTATGGACAATACATTTATCACGCGCTTGCAGGATAAGGGAGAGCTTTGGCGCAGGGGGTGACCGCGTTACGGCAATCCCAGTCGAAAGGGTCAATGGTGGAGCGAGTTGAAAGTTCAAAGTTTAAAGTTGAAACGCGGGCAGGGCCGGGGGGGCATTTCAGTCCAGTGCCCGCGCTGCATTTGGCCGCGGGCACTGGACCGGACAGAGACGTTCCAAACGTGATCGCGCCTTTTCAACTTTGAACTTTTAACTTTCAACTCAGAGTTTTTACTTAGGCTGCGCGTCGATGGATTCCCCGTTCACATCGCGGCTGTCCGGGCCGAGCAGGAACAGGTAGGGCGCCATGATCTCGTCCGGGGTTTTCAGTGTCTGCGGGTCCTCGCCGGGGTAGGCCAGCGCGCGCATGTCGGTGCGGGTGCCGCCGGGGTTGAGGGTGTTGACGCGAATGTTGCTGGTGTTCTCCAGCTCTTCGGCCAGCACCTGTGCCAGGTTTTCGGTGGCCGCCTTGGAGACGGCATAGGCACCCCAGAAGGCACGGCCCTTGCGGCCGACACTGGAGGAGGTGAACAGCAGACGGGCATCGTCGCTGGCACGCAGCAGAGGCAGCATGGCCTGGGTCAGGTAAAAGGCGCTGTTCACGTTCACCTGCATGACTGAGTCCCAGGTGCCGACACCGTAGCGCTCCAGCGGGGTGATGTCGCCAAGCACGGAGGCGTTATGCAGGATGCCGTCCAGGCGTCCGAATTCCTTGTCGAACAGGCCGGCCAACTCCTGGAAATCCTCCGGGCGGGCCACCGCCAGGTTCACTGGCGCCAGGGCTGGCTCCGGGCCGCCGGCGGCCTTGATCTCGTCGTAGACCTTCTCCAGCTTTTCCGGGGTGCGCCCCAGCAGGATCACGGTGGCACCGTGGCGGGCCAGGGTCAGGGCGGCGCTGCGGCCGATGCCGGCTCCGGCACCGGTGACCAGAATGATGCGATCCTTGAAGGCATCGGCAGGGCACTGGTAGGCCAGTGCCTTTGCATTCACGGCAGACAACTCGCTCATGCGGTACTCCTTGTGTTCATCGTTTGCAGCAGGGGCAGCAGGTCGCTGCCCTGTTCCAGATAATAATCGGCCTGCCAGCCGTGGGGGTCATCATCCGCGTCGATATAACCGAAGGCCGCCACGGCGGTGGCCATGCCGGCATTCTGGCCGGCCTGGATATCACGCAGATGGTCGCCCACGTAGAGGCAGTTGCCAGGATCCACGCCGTCGCGGCCGGCGGCCATCAGCAGGCCTTCTGGATCCGGCTTGCGCTGTTTCACATGGTCCGGGCAGATCACCGCGCCCACCCGCTGGTCCAGCTTTAGTCCCGCCAGCACCGGCCCGGTGAACCGTGAGGGCTTGTTGGTCACTATGCCCCAGGGCAGGCCATTGGCCTCCAGCCAGTCCAGCGTTTGTGCCATGCCGGGAAACAGGCAGGTGTCCACGGCCAGGTGCTGTTCGTAGGCGTTCAGCAGCTCGTCCAGCAGGGGCGGGAATTCCGCATCCTCCGGTCCCACCCCGAAGCCCAGCTCGGTGAGGGCGCGGGCGCCATTGGATACATTGGCGCGCACCGCGGAATAGCTTACTTCCGGTCGGCCATGCTGTTTCAGCAGGGTATTGAGCACCGTATAAAAATCCGGTGCGGTATCAATCAAGGTGCCGTCCAGATCGAAATAAACGGCTTCAAGCTTTTCCATACATTCTCTCTACAACGCCGCTGTAGGAGCGCCGCTTGAGGCGCGAAAAAAACAGTTTCGAGGTACAAATAACGAGGACGAAAGGCACAACCGGTTTGGCTTTTCGCAACTCGAACCTCGTTACTCGCTTCGCTCGTTTCGCGCCTCAAGCGGCGCTCCTACAGGGGAAATTTATTCGCCTTTCACCGCGTGCATCAGATAGTTCACCGACACATCCCGGTTCAGCTTGTACACCTGGGTCAGCGGGTTGTAGACCATGCCGGTGGTGTCTTTCACTTCCAGCCCCGCGTCCCGGGCCCAGCCGGCCAGCTCCGAGGGCTTGATCAACTTGGCGTATTCGTGGGTGCCCCGTGGCAGCAGGCGCAGCACGTATTCCGCGCCGACGATGGCGAACAGGAAGGCCTTGGGATTGCGGTTGATGGTGCTGAAGAAAATCTGCCCACCGGGTTTTACCAGGGTGGCGCAGGCGCGGATCACGGATGACGGATCCGGCACGTGTTCCAGCATTTCCAGACAGGTGACCACGTCGTACTGGGCGGGCCGTTCCTCGGCGATCTGTTCCGCCGGAATCTGCCGGTATTCCACCGCCACGCCGGCTTTCTCCGCGTGGATACGTGCCACCGACAGCGGTGCCTCGCCCATGTCGATACCGGTGACCTCGGCGCCACGCCGGGCCATGCCTTCGGACAGCAAGCCGCCGCCGCAGCCGATGTCGATGACTTTCTTGCCGGGCAGGCTGACGCGCTCGTCGATGTAATTGAGACGCAGCGGGTTGATGTCGTGCAGCGGACGGAACTCGGAATTGGGGTCCCACCACTGCTCCGCCAGGGCATTGAATTTGGCGATTTCGCCGGCGTCTACATTGGGGATCTGCGGTTGCTGTTCAGTCACGGTCGGCTCCGGCAATTTTTTCCTGCCACTGCTGGGCATTCTTGAGGATCACGGCTTCGTTGAGGGTGGTGAGTTTGCGGTTGTCCATCAGGCAGCGCCCACCCACCCAGGTATGCGTCACCTGGTCGCGGCTGGCGGCATAAATCAATTGCGCCACCGGATCATAGACCGGTTGGGTCTCCAGACGGTTCAAATCCACCGCTACCATATCCGCCTGTTTGCCAATTTCCAGTGAACCGATCTGGTCGTCCCGACCCAGGGCGCGGGCCCCGTTCAGGGTGGCCATCTGCAGTATGTCGGCGGCGGGCAGGGCATCGGCCTGGAGGCTGACGCCCTTGCCCAGAAAGGCGGCCATGCGGGCCTCGCCGATCATGTCCAGATCGTTGTTGCTGGCGGCACCGTCGGTGCCCAGGGCCACGTTGACCCCGGCCTTGCGCAGTGTTTCCACCGGTGCAAAGCCGCTGGCCAGCTTCAGATTGGATTCCGGGCAGTGCACGACCTGGGTGCCGGTTTCGGCCACCAGCGCAATTTCGTCCTCGGTGAGCTGGGTCATGTGCACCGCCAGCAGACGCGGCGACAGCAGGCCCAGGTTTTTCAGGCGAGTGAGTGGCCGCTCACCGGTGTTGCCCACCGCCATCTGGATCTCTCCGGCGGTTTCGTGCACGTGCATCATCATCGGCACGTCCAGTTCCTCGGCCAGGGTCAGCACCTTCTGTAGCGGGCCATCGGACACGGTATAGGGCGCATGGGGGCCAAAGCCGATCTGGATGCGCGGATCGTGGCGCCACTCGTCCATGGCATCGGTGGCCAGGCGCAGGTAATCCTCCGGGCCGGCGCCCATGGGGGTGGGGAAATCCAGGATCGGGCAGAACAGGCTGGCGCGCAGGCCGGCTTCCACGGTGGCGCGGGCGGCGCTGGCCGGGAAGAAGTACTGGTCGGCAAAGCAGGTGGTGCCGGAGCGAATCATCTCCGCCGCCGCCAGCCGGGTGCCATCGAACACAAATTGCTCGCTGACAAACTGGCCTTCCGCTGGCCAGATGTGCTTTTCCAGCCAGGTCATCAGCGGCAGGTCATCGGCAATCCCGCGCAGCAGGTTCATGGCTGCGTGGGTATGGGCATTGATCAGGCCGGGAATCAGCAGGTGGCTGTCCAGCCGGGTGACCGTATCGGCCTGCCATTTTTCGTCGGCCAGGGCGCCGGGCAGCAGGTCGACAATCTGGCCATCACGGACGACCAGGGCATGGTTTTCCAGTACCTCGGCACTGGGCGCGTTGTCCTGCGCGACCGGGGCAATCCAGCGGGCGTGGACGATCAGGTCAGCCTGATTGTCGCTCATGCATAACTCCTTGATATCTTGGCGGGCTTTTCAGCGGCCTGCTAGAGGGGCTTGCCCTCAAATTGAGGCCGCAGTATAGCGTGTCAGTGGCGCTCTTGCCGCCACGATAACAATGGCGGCGGACTATGGCGCCGAAGCCGCCCGGTTGTGCTATCATCCGGGGCTTTTCCGGGCTTCGTGCCAGGAGCAGGAATGTACGCCCGGTCCGCCGCTGTCGGCAGCGAGCGGGCTGTCATAAGAACAGACTGCACAGGGTGCCATCGGCACGCTGTGAAAACGGCCCTGATCAGGGGCCGGCTTGGGAAAGCCGCAGGGGCTTTCCCGATACTTGTGGAAAGTAAGGATCGCTATGACGGATCTCGCCAGAGAAGTTACCCCGGTCAACATCGAAGACGAACTCAAACAGTCGTACCTGGATTACGCCATGAGCGTGATCGTTGGGCGGGCGTTGCCGGATGTGCGCGACGGCCTCAAGCCGGTGCATCGCCGCGTACTGTTCGCCATGCACGAGCTGAACAACGACTGGAACAAGGCCTATAAGAAGTCCGCCCGTGTGGTCGGTGACGTTATCGGTAAGTACCACCCCCATGGTGACTCCGCCGTTTACGACACCATCGTGCGGATGGCGCAGCCGTTTTCCCTGCGCTACATGCTGGTGGATGGTCAGGGTAACTTCGGTTCCATCGACGGGGATTCCGCAGCCGCCATGCGTTACACCGAAGTGCGCATGGCCAAGATCGCCCACGAGCTGCTGGCCGATCTGGACAAGGAAACCGTGGATTTCGTCGACAACTACGACGGCACGGAAAAGATTCCCGATGTGATGCCCACCCGGGTGCCCAACCTGCTGGTGAATGGCTCCTCCGGTATCGCCGTGGGTATGGCCACCAATATTCCGCCGCATAACCTGGGCGAAGTGGTAGACGGCTGTCTGGCGCTGATCGACGACGACAGCCTGACGCCGGACGACCTGATGGAATACATCAAGGGCCCGGATTTCCCCACCGCCGGCATCATTAACGGTCGCGCCGGGATCGTGCAGGCCTACCGTACCGGCCGTGGCCGCGTGTACATGCGTGCCCGTGCCGAGATTGAGCCGACCGACAAAAGTGGCAAAGAAGCCATTATCGTCCACGAGATTCCCTACCAGGTGAACAAGGCGCGGTTGATCGAGAAGATCGCCGAGCTGGTGAAAGACAAGAAGATTGAAGGTATCACCGAGCTGCGCGATGAGTCCGACAAAGAGGGCATGCGTATCGTGATCGAGCTGCGTCGCGGCGAGAACGCCGAGGTGGTGCTCAATAATCTCTACCAGCAGACCCAGATGGAGTCGGTGTTCGGTATCAATACCGTGGCACTGGTGGATGGTCAGCCCAAGACCCTCAACCTGCGTGAGTTGCTGGATGCCTTTATTCGTCACCGCCGTGAAGTGGTGACTCGCCGTACCGTGTTTGAACTGCGCAAGGCCCGCGAAAAGGCCCACTTGCTAGAAGGTCTGGCGGTGGCGCTGAGCAATATCGATCCGGTGATTGCGCTGATCAAGGCGTCCCCCAGCGGCGCGGAAGCCAAGGAAAAACTTCTGGGCAAAGGCTGGACCCCCGGCGATGTACTGCAAATGCTGGAGCGCGCCGGTGGTGAAAACGCGGCTCGCCCGGATGGCCTCGATGAGCAGTTCGGTCTGCGTGATGGCCTTTATTACCTGAGCCCGGAACAGGCCCAGGCCATTCTGGATCTGCGTCTGCAGAAGCTGACCGGTCTGGAACGGGAAAAACTGATCAACGATTACCAGGAACTGCTGGAGCAGATTGCCGAACTGCTGAAGATTCTGGGTAACCCCGAACGTCTGATGGAAGTGATCCGTGATGAACTGAAGGCGGTCCGTGAGGAATATGCCGACGAGCGCCGTTCCGAAATCGTCACCTCCCGTCTCGACCTGAGCATGGAAGACCTGATCGCCGAAGAAACCGTGGTAGTGACCCTGTCCAACGGTGGTTACGCCAAGATGCAGCCCATTGATACCTACCGGGCGCAGAAGCGTGGTGGCCGTGGCAAGTCTGCCGGCCAGCTCAAAGACGAGGATTACGTGGAGCACCTGCTTGTGGCAGGCACCCACGACACCCTGTTGCTGTTCACGGATGCCGGCAAGGTCTTCTGGCTGCGTACCTTCGAGCTGCCGCAAGGTGGCCGGGCGTCCCGTGGCAAGCCCATCGTCAATCTGCTGCCGGCACTGGGCAATGACGAGCGCATTACCGCCATCCTCCGTCTCGATGCGGAAATGGTACGTCAGCAGAAAGCCGCTGGCGTGGAAGCAGAAGTGGACGAAGACGACGTTATCGATGCTATCGATGCTATCGATGCGGACGAGGTGGTCGAGGACGCAGTTGAAGATGGCGATGAGGCCGAAGTGGTGGCCGACGCCATTCCCGGTCCCTTTATCTTCATGGCGACCTCCAGTGGTATCGTCAAGCGTACCGCCCTGGCCAACTTCGCCCGTCCACGCAGCTCCGGCCTGATTGCCGTGAAACTGCAGGAAGGCGAGCATCTGGTCAATGTGGCGATTACCCACGGCGACGAAGATGTGATGCTGGTGGCCCGTAACGGCAAGGCCGTGCGTTTCCATCAATCCAAGGTGCGTGTCATGAGCCGTCTGGCCCGTGGTGTGCGCGGCATCAAACTGGCTGATGGCGTGGACGTGATTTCCCTGATCGTGCCGGAAGCAGAGGGTCAGATCCTGACTGCCTCCGAAAACGGCTACGGTAAGCGTACCCCGCTCACCGACTACCCGACCAAGGGGCGTGGCGGCCAGGGCGTGATCGCCATGGTGGTCAACGAGCGTAACGGTGAGCTGGTCGGCGCTGCTCAGGTGTTTGGTGAAGAGGACATCATGCTGATCTCCAACCAGGGCACTCTGGTGCGCACCGGCGTCAATCAGGTCAGCACGTCCAGCCGTAACACCCAGGGCGTGCGTCTGATTCGTCTGGGCGACGGCGAGAAGCTGTGTGGCCTGGCCACCATCCCCGAGCTGGAAGGTGATGACGAAGACATCGAAGAAGGCGAAGTGCTGGAAGAAGGGGATGTTACCTCTGAAGCACCGGAGTCTGACGCCTCCGACGACGCCGAGGAATAACCTGTAGGAGCACCTCTTGAGGTGCGAACCTTGTCCAATCGTGGGTGGTTCGCACCTCGAGAGGTGCTCCTACGGTGTTTTCTAAATGATTCGACGAATTACCCGAGCCCGGTGTTACCGGGCTTCTTTGATTCACCGGTTTGCTACTTTCAATCTAGTCACGGAGAAAATGCATGTCCCGCGCCTATAACTTCTGCGCAGGTCCGGCGGCGTTGCCGACGGATGTTCTGGAGCAGGCCCGTCAGGAAATGCTGGATTACCAGGGCATGGGCCTGTCCATCATGGAAATGAGCCATCGGGACAAGGTGTTCGTGGAAATTGCCGAAAAGGCCGAGCAAGACCTGCGCAGCCTGATGGGGATCAGCGACGACTACGCCGTGCTGTTCCTGCAGGGCGGTGCCTCCTCGCAATTCGCCATGGTGCCCATGAATCTGCTGGGCGAGGGCGAAACGGCGGATTACATCAATACCGGGCAATGGTCCAAGAAGGCGATCAAGGAAGCCGGTCGCTACGGCAACATCAACGTGGCCGCCAGCAGTGAAGACACCAATTTCACCACCGTACCGCCACAGGACAGCTGGCAGCTGTCGGCCAATCCGGCCTACGTGCATTACTGCCCCAATGAAACCATCGGTGGCCTGGAATACAGCTTTGTGCCGGACGTGGGGGATAGCCCCCTGGTGGCAGACATGAGCTCTACCATCCTCTCGCGCCCCATTGATGTGAACCGCTTCGGGGTTATCTATGCCGGTGCCCAGAAGAATATCGGCCCTGCCGGCCTGACCCTGGTGATTATTCGCAAGGACCTGCTCGGCAAGGCCGGCGCCCACGTGCCGGCCATGCTCAATTACCAGACCCACGCGGACAATGGCAGCATGTACAACACGCCGCCCACCTTTTCCTGGTACCTGGCCGGGCTGGTGTTTCAGTGGCTGAAGAAGCAGGGCGGGGTGGCGAACATGGCAGAAACCAACCAGCGCAAGGCCGAAAAGCTGTATGGTTTTATTGATAACAGCGGCTTCTACAGCAACCCGGTGGAGAAAATCAGCCGTAGCTGGATGAATGTGCCCTTTGTGCTGGCCGATGCCAACCTGGATAAACAGTTCCTCAGCGAAGCCGACCAGGCCGGCCTGTTGAACCTGAAGGGCCACCGCAGCGTGGGTGGCATGCGTGCCAGCATCTACAATGCGGTACCGGAAGCCGCAGTAGATGCGCTGATCGCCTTTATGGCGGACTTCGAAAAACGCAACGGCTGAGCGGGGACCGCCATGACCGAATCACTGGACAATTTGCGTAACCAGATCGACGAGCTGGACCAGCGGCTGCAGGATCTGCTCAACGAGCGCGCCACCCTGGCCCACAAGGTGGCCGAGGTGAAGACCGCCACCGACCCCAACCCGGTGTTTTATCGCCCGGAACGGGAAGCCCAGGTGTTGCGCCGGGTCAAAGAGCGCAACCAGGGGCCGCTGGATGGCGAAACCATGGCGCGGTTTTTCCGCGAGATCATGAGCGCCTGCCTGGCCCTGGAGCAGCGCATGAAAGTGGCGTTCCTGGGCCCGGAAGGCACCTTTACCCAGCAGGCCGCCCTCAAACACTTTGGCCATGCGGTGGAAAGCGTGCCGCTTGCCGCCATTGATGAAGTATTCCGGGAAGTGGAAGCCGGGGCTGCCCACTACGGCGTGGTGCCGGTGGAGAACTCCACCGAAGGGGTGGTCAACCACACCCTGGATACCTTCATGACCTCCAGCCTGAAAATCTGTGGCGAGGTGGAGCTGCGTATTCACCATCATCTGCTGGCCGGCGAGCACACCCGTCGCGACAAGGTCACCCGGGTTTATTCCCACCAGCAGACCCTGGCTCAATGCCGCCAGTGGCTGGATGCCCACATGCCCGGGGTTGAGCGCATAGCGGTCAGTTCCAACGGGGAAGCCGCTCGTCGCCTTAAGGACGAATGGAATGCCCTGGCCATTGCCGGGGAAATGGCGGAAGAGCTGTATGGGCTGGAAGCGGTGCAACGCAATATCGAAGACCGCCCGGACAACACCACCCGCTTCATCATCATCGGCCGGCAGGACACGCCGCCGTCCGGCAACGACAAGACCAGCCTGATGATCAGCGGCAAGAACCGCCCGGGCCTGCTCTATGAAGTGCTGGCGCCGTTCCGCGATGAAGGCATTAACCTGACCCGCCTTGAATCCCGGCCCTCGCGGACGTCCAATTGGAGTTATGTGTTCTTCGTGGACTGCGAAGGCCACAAGGAAGATGGCAAGCTGCAGCCGGTGCTGGACAAGCTGGAAGCGGCTGGCAATACCATCAAGCTGCTGGGCTCGTACCCGAAAGCGGTGTTGTGACACAGGGTTGGACAATGCTCTATCGGCTGGCGATAAGCTGTGGGAGCGGTCGTTCGACCGGGAAATTTCACCACAGGCCGGAAATCGCGGTCGAACGACCGCTCCCACAGTTCAAGGAGTCATCATGACTTGCGACTACATCGAACTCGCCAACAGTGGCGTTCAGCAGCTCAAGCCCTATGAGCCGGGCAAGCCTATCGAGGAGCTGGAGCGGGAACTGGGCCTCACCGATATCGTCAAGCTGGCTAGCAATGAGAATCCCTTGGGCGCCAGCCACAAGGCCCTGCATGCGCTCAAGCATCTGCATGAGCTGCACCTGTACCCGGATGGCGCCGGTTTTTCCCTGAAGGCAGCGCTGGCAGAAAAGCTGGGTGTGCAAACCAATCAGCTGACCCTGGGTAACGGCTCCAACGATGTGCTGGACCTGATCGCCCGTGCCTACCTGCAGCCCGGCGATGAAGCGATTTTCTCCGAGTACGCCTTTGCGGTGTATCCACTGGTGACCCTGGCCTGCAATGCCAGGCCGGTGGCGGTGCCGTCCAATCTCTATGGCCACGATCTGGCGGCCATGGCCGAGGCGGTCACCGAGCGCACCCGGGTGATTTTCGTGGCCAACCCGAACAACCCCACCGGCACCTGGTTCAACGCCCATGCCCTGGATGAGTTCCTGTCGCGGATCCCGGAGCGGGTGATCGTGGTGCTGGACGAGGCCTATTTCGAATACGTGGAAGAAAGCCACTACCCGAACGGCATCGAACGCCTGCAAAAATACCCGAATCTGGTGGTAACGCGCACCTTCTCCAAGATTCATGGTCTGGCCGGCCTGCGTATCGGCTATGGCGTCTGCAACCCGCAAATTGCTGATGTGCTGAACCGGGTACGCCAGCCGTTCAACGTCAACACCCCGGCCATGGTGGCCGCCGAAGCGGCGCTGTCCGATGACGATCACATCGAGAATTCCCGCGGCGAAAACACCAGTGGCCTGGTGCAGATCGCCGAAGGCCTGCAGAAGCTGCACCTGGAACAGATCCCCTCGGTAGCCAACTTCATTGCTTTCGACTGTGGCCGTGAGGCACAGCCGGTCTACGAAGGCCTGCTGCGCGAAGGTGTGATCGTGCGCCCTCTGGGTGGCTACGGCATGCCTAACCACCTGCGCGTCACCGTGGGTACCAGCCGCGAGAACGAGCGTTTCCTGGCCGCCCTCAAGCATGTATTGAAGGAAATGGCGGATGGGTAACGCCCAAACCTTGGAAATGCCCGCTATAGGGGCACCTCTTGAGGTGCGAATCGTACTTGGCACGGCTTGTTGCAAGCAGGTTCGCGCCTCGAGAGGCGCTCCTACAACAAAATTGGGGTGTTGCCATGTCTGAACCCCTTTTCAACCGCATTGCCGTTATCGGCCTGGGCCTGATCGGCGGCTCCTTTGCTGCGGCTGCTCGCAAGCACGGGCTGGCCGCGTCAATCGTGGCCGGCTCCCGCTCGGCGCGCACCCTGGAGCAGGGTATCGCCCTGGGCGTGGTCGACGAAGGCAGCCAGGATCTGGCTGAAGCGGTCAAGGGCGCCGATCTGGTCTTTGTCTCCACCCCCGTTTCGGCCATGGGCAAGGTGTTGAGTGCGCTGAAGCCGGGCCTGTCCCGCACGGCAATCATCACTGACGGCGGCAGCGTCAAAGGCAATGTGATCACCGCGGCCCGTGTCTCCCTGGGCGAGCATTATTCCCGCTTCGTGCCCGGCCATCCCATTGCCGGCAAGGAAAAGAGCGGCGTTGGGGCTGCTGATGCGGACCTGTACCAGGATCACCGGGTCATCCTGACGCCCAACGAGGCCACAGATCCGGCTGCCACCGCCCGGGTGCGCGCGATCTGGACCGCCATGGGCGCGGAAGTGTTGCAGATGGCGCCGGATTACCACGATCAGGTACTGGCGGAAACCAGCCATCTGCCCCATCTGCTGGCCTTTTCGCTGGTGGATACTCTGGCCCGGCAGGGCGACTCCACGGAGATCTTCCGCTATGCTGCCGGCGGTTTTCGCGACTTCACCCGTATCGCCAGCTCCGATCCGGTGATGTGGCATGACATTTTCCGCGAGAACAAGGCCGCGCTGCTGCAGTCCCTGGACCTGTTCAGCGACGGTATCGCGCGCTTCCGCCAGGCGGTGAGTGACGATGATTCCGATGCCCTGATGGGCATCATGACCCGGGCCAATACGGCCCGGGCCCATTTTATGGCCATGAACGGGCGCACGTCCTATACCCGCGCCCACCATTCAGGTGACGACACAACCATGACAGACAGCAGCAACAGCAACCCCACCTTTGTGGTGACCCCGGGTGGCCGACTCACCGGCCGGGTACGGGTACCCGGCGACAAATCCATGTCCCACCGTTCCATCATGCTCGGCTCCCTGGCCGAAGGCGTGACCCAGGTAGAAGGCTTCCTGGAAGGCGAGGACGCTCTGGCAACGCTGCAGGCATTCCGCGATATGGGGGTGGTCATCGAAGGCCCCCACAATGGTCAGGTGACCATTCACGGTGTCGGCCTGCATGGCCTCAAGGCCCCGGGGAAGCCGCTTTATATGGGCAACTCCGGCACCTCCATGCGTCTGCTCACCGGCTTGCTGGCCGGCCAGGCCTTCGATGTGGAGCTCACCGGTGATGCGTCCCTGTCCAAGCGTCCCATGGAGCGGGTGGCCAGCCCCCTGCGCGACATGGGTGCCCAGATTTCCACCGGTAACGAAGGTCGCCCGCCGGTGCGCATCCGCGGTGGTCAGCCGCTCAAGGGCATTCATTACGATCTGCCCATGGCCTCTGCCCAGGTGAAGTCCGCCGTGCTGCTGGGCGGCCTGTACGCTGAAGGCGACACCTCGGTGACCGAGCCGGCCCCGACCCGCGATCATACCGAACGGATGCTGGGTGGCTTTGGCTACGACGTGCGCCGTGAGGGTGCCACCAGTGCGCTGAGCGGCGGCGGTACACTTACCGCCTGCAAGTTGGAAGTGCCGGCGGATATCTCCTCGGCGGCCTTCTTCCTGGTTGGTGCCTCCATCGCCGCCGACAGCGAGCTGACCCTGCCCCACGTGGGCATTAACCCCACCCGTACCGGCGTCATCGACATCCTCAAGCTGATGGGGGCGGATATTCGCCTGGAAAATCAGCGCGATGCCGGTGGTGAGCCGGTGGCGGACCTGGTGGTGAAAGCGGCGCCCCTGAAAGGCATCGAGATTCCCCAGGCGCTGGTGCCCCTGGCCATTGACGAATTCCCGGCCATCTTCATTGCGGCTGCCTGCGCCGAAGGCGACACCGTGTTGCGCGGCGCCGAAGAGCTGCGGGTGAAGGAATCCGACCGTATCCAGGTGATGGCGGACGGTCTGGCCGCGCTTGGCGTGGATCATGAAGTGTTCGAGGACGGCATCCGCATCAGCGGCGGCACCTTCGGCGGCGGCGAGATCCAGTCCCACGGTGACCACCGTATCGCCATGAGCTTCGCCATGGCGTCCCTGCGAGCCACTGGCCCGATTACCATTAATGACTGCGCCAATGTGGCCACCAGCTTCCCGGGCTTTGCCCAGCTGGCCGCCCATGCGGGCTTGAACCTGGAGGTGAAATGACTGCTCCGTCCACCGCGGTATTGACTATCGACGGACCGGTTTCCTCCGGTAAGGGCACCGTTGCCCGATTGGTGGCAATCCGTCTCGGCTGGCACCTGCTGGATTCCGGTGCCCTGTATCGGGTTCTGGGTTATCACGCGAGAAATCAGGGGCTTGCTCTGGATGATGAGCCCGCCCTGGTGGAACTGGCGAAAACCTTGCCGGTAAGATTTATTGAGCGGGAGGGCGAAACCGCGGTGATTCTGGATGGTGAGGATGTGTCCAACATCATCCGCCAGGAAAGCGTTGGTGAACTGGCCAGCCAGGTGGCCGTGCTGCAGCCGGTACGTGATGCGCTATTGGCCCGCCAGCGGGTGTTCGCCGAGGCCCCGGGCCTGGTGGCGGATGGCCGCGATATGGGTACCGTGGTGTTTACCTCTGCCCCCCTCAAGATTTACCTCACCGCCAGCGCTGAAGAGCGCGCCAGACGGCGCTTTGAGCAGTTGAAGGAAAAGGGCTTTGATGCTACCCTCGCGACCCTCGTCGAGGACATCCGCACCCGGGATGACCGTGACATGAACCGTGAGGTGGCGCCATTGCGCCCGGCAGACGATGCCGTGGTAATCGAATCCACCACCCTGACGGTTGATGAAGTGGTTAACCGGATCCTTGAAGAGGCTGCCGCACGCCAACTGGTGTGAAGGTAGCACACGTTGTTGAAACCCTTCGATAGTGCACTGTCGAGGGGTGATTCTGTGTCAAGCGGCCGATCTGCTCAACCCTGAAAAAGTAAGCCAGCTGGGGAAGGGCGGGTCTCATTTTTTTACTAACCCATGTCTGCTGGTTGGCATGTGCGAAAACACTGAGTGAATTTCATGACCGAATCTTTTGCTGATCTCTTTGAAGAAAGCCTTAAGGACCTGGACGTTGCCCGTGGTTCTATCATCAAGGGTACTGTTGTATCCATCGATAGCGACTGGGTAACCGTTAACGCAGGCCTGAAATCCGAAGGCATTATTGCCCGTGAAGAATTCCTTAGCGAGGCAGGCGAACTTGAAATCGCCGAAGGCGACGAAGTAGATGTAGCCGTAGATGCCATCGACGATGGCATGGGCTTCACCCGCCTGTCCCGTGAAAAAGCCAAGCGCGCCGAAGTCTGGGGCGAGCTGGAAAAAGCTTTCGACGAAGACGAGATCGTAAAAGGTATGATTTCCGGCAAGGTGAAGGGTGGCTTCACTGTCGATATCGGCCCGATCCGCGCGTTCCTGCCCGGTTCCCTGGTTGATATCCGTCCGGTTCGCGATGTCGCGCACCTGGAAGGCAAAGAGCTGGACTTCAAGGTCATCAAGCTGGATCCCAAGCGCAACAACGTTGTGGTTTCCCGTCGCGCAGTGATGGAAGCCGAGCACTCCCAGGAGCGTGAAGCACTGCTGGAAACCCTCCAGGAAGGCATGGAAGTCAAAGGTATCGTGAAGAACCTGACCGACTACGGTGCGTTTGTGGACCTGGGTGGCATCGACGGCCTGCTGCACATCACCGACATGGCCTGGAAGCGTATCAAGCATCCGAGCGAGATCGTCGAAGTGGGTCAGGAAATCGACGTCAAGGTACTCAAGTTCGACCGCGAGAAGATGCGTGTTTCCCTGGGTCTGAAGCAGCTGGGCGAAGATCCGTGGCACGACATCGTGGGCAAGTACCCGGAAGGCACCCGCGTCAAGGCGAAGGTGACCAACCTGACCGATTACGGCTGCTTTGCCGAAATCGAAGAAGGTGTAGAGGGTCTGGTTCACGTATCCGAAATGGATTGGACCAACAAGAACATCCACCCGTCCAAGGTTGTAGAGATCGGCGACGAAGTGGAAGTGATGATCCTGGACATCGATCAGGACCGTCGTCGTATTTCCCTGGGTATCAAGCAGTGCCAGTCCAACCCGTGGGATGCCTTCGAAGAGAAATACCAGAAAGGCGAGCGCATTTCCGGCAAGATCAAGTCCATCACTGACTTCGGTATCTTCATCGGTCTGGAAGGCGGCATCGACGGTCTGGTGCACCTGTCCGACATTTCCTGGGAAGAGCAGGGCGAAGATGCCGTGCGTAACTTCAACAAGGGCGATGAGCTGGAAACCGTGGTTCTGTCCATCGACGCAGAGCGCGAAAGAATTTCCTTGGGTATCAAGCAGTTGACAGACGATCCGTTTGCTCAGTATGTTGCTGCTAATGACAAGGGCGCAATCGTTAAGGGCGTAATCAAGTCGGTAGACGCGAAAGCGGCCATCGTGGAGCTGGCAGAGAACGTGGAAGGCACCCTGCGTGCCAGCGAAATCAGCCGCGACCGCGTTAACGATGCGACCGAAGTGCTCAACGTCGGTGACGAAGTGGAAGCGAAAATCACCAACGTTGATCGCAAGAACCGTGTTCTGAGCTTGTCCATCAAGTCCAAGGACCAGGCCGACGAGCGTGAAGCCATTGACGGACTGTCTGAACAGCAGGATGCCAATGCGCCGAAGACCATCGGTGATCTGATCAAGAAACAGATGGAAAGCAGCAACGAGTCATAATACGGCTCCTCCCGGGGACCGGCATCGTGCCGGTCCCACTGGGCTGGGAGCCCAGGGAGAAAGCTGTAATGGCGTTAACCAAGTCGGAATTGATTGAGCGGATTGCCGATCGGCAAAACCAATTGTCGCCCAAGGATGTGGAGCTGGCAGTCAAAACGCTTATCGAACAGATGGCCGATTCCCTGGCCGGCGGAGGTCGTATCGAAATACGCGGCTTCGGCAGTTTTTCCCTCCATTTTCGTGCGCCCCGTGTGGGACGCAACCCCAAGACCGGTGCCAGCGTCGAGCTGCACGGCAAATATGTTCCCCACTTCAAACCCGGTAAAGAGCTGCGCGAGCGCGTTAACGATTCACTGCATGAAGAAAGTGGTGAAGGTGTTGATAATGGCGCAAGCGGCAATCAGGCTGCCGTTAACTAAACCCCGTTTGTTGTTACCGCCCGGCACAGACCTGGCCAGTAAAGAGGGAACCTTACGATGCGAAACCTGTACCGGATTCTGGTAATTCTGGCTGTACTGGCCGTCTTTCTTTTCGCTTTCCTGTTTGTCACCAGTAACCGTGATCTGGTGACGCTGGATATGCTGTTTTATCAATGGCACTGGGACGTGTCCCTGGGCGTGCTGGTGATCGGTGTACTGGCTATTGGCCTGTTTCTTGGCTTGCTGGCCGGTATCGGGCTGCGCGGCCTGAAGAGCCTGTTTTCATGAGTGAATCGTTCTGGCTGCTGCCGTTCTTTTTTGTTGCCATCGCCGCCGGGTTTTTCCTCGGCAAGCGTGAAAGTAAACGTCGGCAGCGTCGGCGCATGGCCTCCCTGTCCAAGGACTATGTGGCCGGCATCAACTTCTTCCTCAATGAAGAGCCGGACAAGGGCATTGAAGCCCTGCTCAAGAGTCTGGACGTGAGCGAAGAGGGTCTCGATACCCATCTTGCCCTGGGCAAGCTGTTCCGCAAGCGCGGCGAGTTTGATCGCGCTGCCCAGCTGCATACCCATCTGCTGGAACACGGCGACTATGGCCGCCCGGTGCAGGAAGAAATTCAGCTGGAACTGGCCCAGGATTACCTGGCCAGCGGCATCTTCGATCTGGCCGAGCAGGTCCTGCTGGAAATGCTGGACCAGGATTGCCAGGCCAAGGATGAAGTCTGCCAGCAGCTGATGGGTCTGTACGAGCAGGAACGCGACTGGGTCAACGCCATCAGCATGGGCGAGCGGTTGATCAAGAACCGCCCGGCGCTGGGGCCGGTACTGGCCCAGTATTGCTGCGAACAGGCAGAAAACCTGTGCCGCGACGGCGACATCAATCCGGCTCGCCGCATGCTGAGACGGGCGCTGTCATTCGATGAGAAGTGTGTCCGCGCCAGCTTTGCCGAAGGCGAGCTGGAAATGGGCGAGCAGAACTGGGACGCTGCCATCCAGGCCCTTCAGCGCATCTGGGTGCAGGACAGCGACTTCTTCGATGAAGCGCTCGACAAGCTGCGCACCAGCTACCAGCAGCAGGAGAAAGACGAGGAATTTATCCAGATGCTGGCGGACTACAGTGCCGAGAAACCCAGCACTAGCCGTATCCTGCTGCTCGCCGAAACGCTCAAGGAGCGCTACGGCGACAAGGAAGCCGCGGACTTCATTGCTGAATACATGAAAGCCAACCCCTCGGTACGTGGCCTCAACCGGATCATCGACATGAGCCTGGCCGGCAGCGCCGAAGGAGAGGCCCGCGAGCACCTGGGTGTGCTCAAGCAACTGTCGGAGCAACTGCTCAACGACAAGAGCCTCTACAAATGCCGCCGCTGCGGTTTCGAAACCCCCTTGATGCAATGGCGCTGCCCAAGCTGCAAGCGCTGGGGCTCCATCAAGCCGGTGGTCAAGGAAGTTTAGCCGCCTCCTCCTTGTAGGAGCCATGCTCGCATGGCGAAGGCTCGCGCCAGTTCGCCATGCAAGCATAGCTCCTACAGTTATTCTTTCAGGCTGGCTTGCGGCACCGGTTGAACAGCTACCTCGCAACTCATACCATACCCGCCACCAATCCCCCGAGGACGCTCCCATGCCTATCTCCAGCCCTGTTATCGTCGCCCTGGACTATCCCGATGCCGCCCGGGCGCTGGCCATGGCCGATCAGCTGGACCCGGCCAGGGTGCGCGTTAAAGTCGGCAAGGAAATCTTCACCCGCAGTGGCCCGGCCATTGTCGAAGGCCTGCACAAGAAAGGCTTCGAGCTGTTCCTGGATCTGAAATTCCACGACATTCCCAACACCGTGGCCGGCGCCGTGTCCGCCGCGGCGGATATGGGGGTGTGGATGGTCAATGTGCACGCCAGCGGTGGTCAGCGCATGATGGAAGCCGCTGCCAATGCCATCGCCAACCACGCCAGTCGCCCCCACCTGATTGCAGTGACCGTGCTGACCAGCATGGAAGCGGCAGATCTGGAGCAGGTCGGGGTCACAGACGAGCCCCGGGTGCAGGTGCAGCGCCTTGCCGAGCTGGCCAAGCGCTCTGGCATGGATGGGGTGGTGTGCTCCGCCCAGGAGGCGAGCATGCTCAAGGCGGCTTGCGGTCAGCAATTCGAGCTGGTTACTCCGGGTATCCGCCCTGCAGGCGCTGATGCCGGAGACCAACGTCGCGTGTTGACGCCGGTGCAGGCACGGGATGCGGGTGTGGACTATATGGTGATCGGCCGTCCGATTACCCAGGCTGCGGAACCTACAGCGGTAGTGGACGAGATACTACAAAGTCTTGCCTGAGCCACTTACGCAATCTGTCACGCTCGACTGATAACGTCTCCTCGCTCGGCTTTCTATGGTGTGGTCTCCAACTGATAAAAATGGAGATCAACATGAAAGCATTGAAAGCGGTTGTGATGTCCCTGCTGCTGGCATTGAGCCTGCCGGCTCTGGCCGTGGAAGTGGACGCGGTCAAGGATGCAGCCAACACCCAAGTTGAAAACCGTATCGACCTGAACACGGCAGACGTTACCCAGCTGCAGGAACTCAAGGGTGTGGGGCCGAAAACGGCGCAAGCCATCGTGAAGTGGCGTGACAGCCAGGGGCCCTTTACCAATGTGGATCAACTGTTGGCCATCAAGGGCATCGGTGAAAAGACCCTGGCCAAGATGCGCGACAGCCTGGTCGTGCAGTAAGGCTTCTCCGCTTGCGCTTTGCTTGCAAAGCGAAGAGGTCGAAAATATCTTCGCTTCGTGAAGAAGCCTTCAAGCTGTTTTAAAGCACCACAAAAAAGGCCTCCATCGGAGGCCTTTTGCGTTGTGTCTCTTGTTGCTTTTCTCACTCTTCCGAATGACTTTCCTCTTCTTCCGCCTGGCTCAGGTCATCGGCCCGGTCTGCTTCAGGGTCCGGCGCCGGTGAGTCGTGGGCGGGACTGCCCTCGGATGGCTGAGTTTTCTGTTCTTTTTCCCGGGTGGCTTTTTCTGCCTTTGCTTCCACTTCCTCGGTGGTTTTTTCCTCGCCGATACGGAAGGCGGCAAAGCCGGCGTGGACCACCTGGTTCACCGCCATTCCCAGAACCCGGCCGTTATAAGGGGCAATAATGGCACTGCCGGTATTGCTGATCGGGTCGGTGACGGTGCCGAGCACCTGGCCCTTCTTCACTTTCTGGTTCAGCTCTACCTCGGCAAGCAGAATGCCGCCCTGGGTGGCACGAATCCATTCCGACTCATAGAACACCGGTTGCGGCGCACTCCAGAAACGGCTGGCCTTACGCATACCCAGGTTTTCCAGCAGGGTGTCGATGGCCTGTACGCCGTAGCTGACGGCCTCGGTTTCCAGCCGGTTGGGGCCGCCGGCTTCCATGGTCACCGCGACAATGTCTTTTTTCACCGCCGCGTCGCGCAGCATGCCGGTGACACCGGGGCTGTGCAGTACGGTCATGCCGCCGAAGTGCTTGGCAAAGGCGACCACATCCGGGTTGTCCAGGTCGGCGCGAAGTTGCGGCTGGTTGACCCGTTTCTGGGAGCCGGTGTGCAAATCCACCAGGTAATCACAGTGGCGCACGATATTACTGAACAGGGAGTGAGCCACGCGACTGGCGGCACTGCCTTTCTTGTTGCCGGGGAAGTAGCGGTTCAGATCCCGGCGGTCACTCAGGTAGCGTGAGCCATTGCGAAAGCCATCCAGATTGACGATGGGCACGCCGATCACGGTGCCGGCCAGCTGGTCCGGTTCCAGCTCGTACATGAGCCGGCGCACCATCTCGATGCCGTTCAGTTCATCGCCATGAATGGCCGCAGTGAGACACAGCCGTGGCCCGGGCTTGTCGCCATGGGCGACCAGCACGGGCACCGGGGTGGCGATGGAGGCGAACGATTGATCCGGGGTCCAGTGCAGGGTGGCAAAGCTGCCCGGTTCCACTTGCCGTCCCAGCAGGGGCAAGGGCAGTGGAGCCGGTTGGGCCGGGTCATCCGCTACGGCGCTGTCGGCCTTGTCCGTGTCCGTATTGCCGTCACCGGCAGTGGCCTGGCCATCGCTTTCCTGCTGGCGTTCCACGGCCCGTTCCTCGTCTTCCACTTCATTGGCCCAGCCTGGCGTTGCCGCCAGGCCGAACAGGACAAACATTGCCGTGATAGCGAATGAGGACCATGTTTTATACACAAAAACTCCTTGATTCAGCCAAGCTGATCCAGCTCGTCCCAGCGAGCGAAGGTGGTTTCCAGTTCCGCCTGTAGCTCGGTTTGTTGCTGTTGGGCGGCGCTGATCTCGGCCGGATCACCCTTGAAGAAAGCCGGGTCCGACATACGAGCCTGCACCGCTTCCAGTGCCGCTTCCAGTTGCTCGATCCGTTCCGGTAATTGCTCCAGCTCCCGCTGATCCTTGTAGGACAGTTTTTTGGCTTTGGGTGCCGTCGGGGCAGGTTCGAGCACTGGCTTGGCGGATTTGACGGTTTTTCCCTTCACAGGTTCCGGACGCTGCCGCAACCAGTCCTGATAACCGCCCACATAGCTGTTGAGCTCGCCGTTTTCGAACACCAGGGTCGAGGTCACCACATTGTCGATGAACTCCCGGTCGTGGCTGACCAAAAGCAGGGTGCCCTGGTAGTTCATCAGCTGCTCTTCCAGCAGCTCCAGGGTTTCCGCGTCCAGGTCGTTGGTGGGCTCATCCAGGACCAGCAGGTTGAAGGGGTTGGTGAACAGCTTGGCCAGCAGTAGCCGGTTACGCTCGCCGCCAGACAGGGACTTCACCGGCTGGCGCACCCGGCTCGGGTCGAACAGGAAATCCTGCAAATAGCCGATCACATGCTTGTTCTGGCCGTTGATGGTGACCACATCGGAGCCTTCGGCCACGTTGTCGATCACGCTCTTTTCCTCGTTGAGGGTATCGCGCAGTTGATCGAAATAGGCCACCTGTAGCTGGGTGCCCAGCTTCACGTTGCCGCTATCCGGTGCCAGCCGACCCAGCAGCAGGCGAATCACGGTGGATTTACCGCAGCCATTGGGGCCAAGGATACCGACCCGGTCGCCGCGCAGCAGATTGACCGAGAAATCCTCCACAATGGTCTTGCCGTCCACGGTGTAATTCAGGTGCTCGGCTTCCACCACCACCTTGCCCGAGTTGTCGCCGCTCTGGATGGTCAGGCTGGCGGTGCCGGTGCGGTTGCGGCGCTGGGCGAATTCATCACGCATGGCCTTGAGCGCACGTACCCGGCCTTCGTTACGGGTACGGCGGGCCTTGATGCCCTGGCGAATCCACTTTTCTTCCTGGCTGAGTTTCTTGTCGAACTCGGCGTTGGCACGTTCCTCGGCGTCGAGCGCCGCCTGCTTGCCGCTCAGATACTTCTCATAGCTGCCCGGCCAGCTGGTCAGCTTGCCCCGGTCCAGCTCGATGATGCGAGTGGCCAGCGAACGGATAAAGGCCCGGTCGTGGGAAATGAACACCAGGGTGGCGCCGTAGCTCTTGAGAAATTCTTCCAGCCACTGGATGGAATCCATGTCCAGGTGGTTGGTAGGCTCGTCCAGCAGCAGGATATCCGGCTCCTGTACCAGCGCCCGGGCCAGCAACACCCGGCGCTTCATCCCCCCGGAGAGGCCGGCAAAGGCCTGATCGCCATCCAGTTTCAGTTTGGACAGCACCGTGTCCACGCGCTGGGATAGCTGCCAGGCACCACAGGCTTCGATTTCACTACTCAATTGTTCAAACCGGGCCAGCATCTTGTCGTCAGCATCGCCAAGGTGGTGGACCAGCTCGGCGTGCTCGCTGAGCAGGGCACCGTGCTCGCCCAGCCCTTCGGCCACCATGAAGTGGACGCTGTGGTCCTGGTCGTCCGGCACTTCCTGCTCCAGGCGGGCCACGGTCAGCCCCTGGGTCTTCTCGATCTGGCCGTCATCCGCATGGATCTCTTCGGCAATCACCTTCATCAGGGTGGATTTGCCGGCGCCATTACGACCAATCAAACAAAGCCGCTCCCCCGGGTCGATGGACAGGGTGACGTGATCCAGCAGCGGCTGCTGCCCATAACTGAGCTGAATGTCGCGGAGGGTAATGAGAGGCATACTTTATGGATAACCAAATATGTGAATAATGGGGCGGAGCAGTTTCAAGCTACAAGCTGCAAGCTACAACGCGGGTCAGGCAGGCAGAATACTGTGAGCTCTCCGACCGCGATTATCGCAGGGTGGTCGCGGGCTCAATGCTGTTCCGTAACCCCATTGCTTGATCGCGTTGCAGCTTGCGGCTTGTAGCTTGCAGCTATGTTTCTTGAACGCGCAGTGTAGCAGCTTGTTACGGGCGTGTAGTGGTGTCTGAACGGATCATCGGGCAGCCTTGGCCCAGAAGGAGAACAACAGATGACAGACTTTTTGCGGGAACGTTACGAAGAGGTGGATCTGACCCCGGGCCAGGGCAAGATCACCGCCACCGTGTCCATTGGATTGGGGGTTCTGGCGCTGATGGGTAGTTTCTGTTTCCTCTACCCGGAGCTGCTAACCACCCCGGAATTCCGTGCCTTCTACAACGCCGAGGTGCTACGCATTGCCCTGTTCATCGGCATCGGTATCGGCTTTGTCTGTGGCTTTTTCAGTGTGCTGCGTCATCAGGAAAAGCGCTACGGCATCATCGGCATGGTGCTGGCCTGCATGGCCGCGCTGATCGGCTCCGGGCGGCTGGATGTGCCGCCGGTGGAAGGTCGCAGCCTCTATGCCGGGCTCGACTATTTCATCCTTACCCTGTTGGTACTGGCGCTGGTGTTTATCCCCCTGGAACGGGCCTTCCCCAAAGACCCGGACCAGAAAACCCTGCGCGGGGGCTGGGTCACGGATATCAAATACTTCCTGTTCAGCCATGTGGGCCTGCAGCTGATCAGCTTCTTCACCATCATTCCCATCCAGGTGGTGCTCCACGACAAGGTGGACATCGGCTTCCAACAGGCCATCGCCAGCCAGCCCCTGTGGTTGCAGTTCATTGAGATCCTCATCGTCATCGATCTGGGCAGCTACTGGATTCATCGGGCCTTCCACGAAGTGCCATGGCTGTGGAAATTCCATGCCGTGCATCATTCCACTACCCAGATGGACTGGCTGGCCTCCTCACGCCTGCATGTGGTGGAAATCATCGCCAACCGCTTTATCGGCTACCTGCCCATCTTCATTCTGGGCTTTTCGCCGTCGGCGGTGTACGCCTACCTGGTGTTCGTGTCCTTCCACGCCATCTTTATCCACGCCAATGTGCGCTTCCGCTTTCCGGGCATCCGCTGGCTCATCGCCACCCCGGAATTCCACCACTGGCATCACTCCTCGGAAGACCAGGCCGTGGACAAAAATTACGCCGCGTTTCTGCCCATCTACGATAAACTGTTCGGCACCCTGATCATGCCCAACCGGCTGGCTGCCGAGTACGGCACTCGGGCCAGCACCAAGGTGCCGGAAGGCGTGGTCGACCAGTTCCTGTTCCCGTTCCGTCGGGATCACCGCCAGGAATAACATTTTCCTGTAGGAGCTATGCTTGCATGGCGAACTCCGGCTTCGGGATCGCCATGCAAGCATAGCTCCTACAAAATATCGTCAACGAATATGCCAACCGGAACGCTGTAAATGGATGACCTGATCGACCTGCTGCGCGAACGCCACCAAGGCGCACTGGTAGCCCTGGAGCTGCCGGACGAAGACCGCCTGGTGGAGATCGAAGAACAGCTGCTCATTTCCCTGCCGGGGGAGTACAAGGAATTCCTGCTCACCACCGGCGACATTATTTGCGGCAGCCTGGAACCGGCCACCGTCACCGACGACTACGCCCACAACTTCCTCCCCGAGCTGGCCGCCCAGGCCTGGAGCCAGGGCATGCCCCGTTCGCTGATTCCTGTCTGCCAGGCCGAAGAAGGCGTTTACGCCATCGGCCAGGACGGCCAGATCGTCTTCTGGGTACCGGGGGAGGGCGTCAACGAGGACGAGGATTGGAGTTCTATCTGGCAGTGGGCACGTGAGGTGTGGCTGGAAAGCTGATTAAGAGCAGTTAATAGTTAACAGTGAATAGTTAATAGCGAAAACCGCGGCATGACCTCTGACGGAGCCGCTGTAGGAGCGCCTCTTGAGGCGCGAATGACGCTTTGGACGAAGCCGCTGTAGGAGCGGCCCTGTAGAACCGTTCCTCCTACATCCCCGCCAAATCCAGCTCATTCTGAATCAACACCACACACTGCGACGCGAACAGCATCCGCGGCCCCAGGCTGATCTTCTCCGCCCCCAGGCGCTTCAGGCTGTTGAAGGTCTTCTTTGGCATGGGGATATGGTCGGTGAGCAGAAAGCAGGGGTTCTCCCCGAAATCCACCTCACGAATGCTGTCCCCCTTCTTGTCCATCACATACAGCTGATGATCCTCCGCCAGATCCTTCACCAGCCGCTCAAAACTCAGCGTCCGCACCCGGATGCCCGGTTCCACGGCCCGTTCCTGCTCCTTGCCCAGCCCCTGTGACACATCCAGCGCGTTGGCCACCTTGGCCAGCAACGCTTTCTCATGGAAGCCGCCAATATTCTGCATCTCCGCCCCGGTGAAGCTGATGGTGCGGGAGTAATCCTGGGTGCTTTCCAGCACCAGATGCACCACCACATCATCCCGGTGAGACTGGGCCACAAACAGGCTGTTCATCAGCGTATGGGCGAGAATTTCCGTATGGGCATCACCACCCACATTGGCCAGCAGAGCTTGGCTGTCGGTGGGGGCGGCGCGGGCGCGGAGGACGAAAGTACGCATATTACTCCTGGCTAAGATGACGCAGCCGACGATTGTAACCCCCTCTTTGGCGCTTTGCTCGCAAAGCGAAGGCCTGGGGTGCGCCATAGGTGATGAGGGAAGGGAAGTAGTGACTTGTCGTAACGCCTCCTGTCGAGGCGTTAGACGATATTGCCCTCCTTTTTTCACCCGCGCGCAAGTTGAATATGTAGGATATGGCTTACATATTTTTGTAAGTGGCTGAGATAAAGTGATTTTTCAGATTTTTGGCTGCAAGAAAAGTCCGGGTAAAAAATTCCCGTTCAACACGCAAATGCAAGAAAAGTCAGCTGAGAATGGTTCCTGAGTCGCGGTTAAAAGACTGATTGCCTTGGCTTTTCGGGTAGATTCAGAGAAAGCTGGAGACGGGGATATATTGCAAAGTGATATATCGCATCTGCAATTGAATACGCTGTTAAGTGGCTTTGTGATCGAAGTTAATGCTCTAAAGGTAATATTGAGGCTGTTTGGGAAAGTATAAAAGGGGGGGGGTGTTAATATGAAATGTGTTGAGTGTGATGCGGAGGTTGTTGAAGATTACAAATTCTGCCCTGAATGTGGTGCGCCTACGAGATCTGATACTGATGTCGCCGACAAAGCCAACGAAGCCGATCAGGACTTATTACCTGAAGGCGAAATTGAGCAGGTTCCTGCTATTCATGGCGAAGAGAATGAATCGGAAGTTCAAGAGTCTCCACGCTGGTATGAGACTGGATGGCTATGGTTCTGGCTAATTATTTTTTATCCGGTTGGGATTTATGGCCTTGTGAAGAGATATATCGTGCCAAAAGCCCAAAAATGGATATGGATTGGTCTTGGTGTATTTCTTGTGATTGCCGCAATCAACAATAAGAGTAATCCATCATCACGCCCAAGCACGGCGGGCGCATGGATTGATAAGGGTACTCTTTATTGTCTGTCTGAGAGCCGCTTCGATGAGCAATTTGAAATGCTGGCTCAAGGGATAAATAAATATGCGTATGGGTGCGGTGTTACAAATAAGAGTTTGAGCGTTGCAATATCTGATATCAAGTTGCTTTCTGGAAAGGCAAAGGTTCGGGTTCGCTCATCGGGCACTGTTTACTGGGTTGCTGCGGAATCAGTTCATCGGTAAAGAAAAAACACGCGGTTTCACTTAACAAGGCCATGCACGCGACAAGCGCGTGATGGCAGCGTTATGCAGAAGGGATTCTATAGGGGGTAGGGTTTGGCGATAGATGATTCAGACTTTCTCAGGCCAGTTGCCAGATTAATTTCATGGGTGCTAGTCGATTTTTTTTACGAGATTGGATTTCAGGTCTTTAGCGTTTGGCTGGGTCGGATGGTTCTTCTGGTGATTACATTGGGTAAATATCCCAATTCCAGCCAGGCGGAGAGAGATGAGCTGCTTATAGGGATATTCGGCTTTATTGTCCTGTTGGTGGCGGCTTATATAGCGTTTGAAATTGTTGGGTGAGAAGCATAACAAGGTGCTGCTGCGGAAACTTTACTCGCTAGGGCTCCTAAATTTCCGCAGAGCACGGCGTTAGACGCATTAGACCCAGGGGGGTGTATGTACAAGCAGGCAATACTAATAGTGCTTGTTTTTCTGTCAGGTTTGGTCGCCGCAGCGGATCAAGGTGCGGCATATTTGTGCATTGCAGAGAAAGGTGCGGCAGTTACAGAAAAGAGCGCGGGTGGGTTCGGAGCATTTTCTGGTGATGCTGATAATAAATATATCGTTGGAAAGCAGACTGGCCTTCGGGATTTTGGTGTAGATGCTGACTGGCTTTCACAGTGCAATTATGACGAATCAGGAAGGCCAGTTTGGTGCGAAATGCCGGGTGATAGTTGGGGTGGGGTTTTTATGATGGATAATGATGGCTCTTTTGTTGTTATGAGTTTAAGCGGGGACCCTAAGGGGCAGAAAGGAGCCAATTATTACTCGGTTATTGGGAAATGTTCGCGAATTTAGGCGTCGTCTAACAAGAGCCTGCAAGCCGACCTTCGGCGGCTGAGGCAGGCGTTAAACGGAAAGAGCAATGAGCAATATTCTAGATTTTCCAGGTGCGTCCACGAGAAACGATGCTGAAATCGAGAGAGGCATACGCGAGGGCTTGACTGGTAAGGGGTTCTCTGGAGAAGCGGTGGAGGCAGCCATTGCCATTGCCATGCCTCTGTTTAAAGAGTCGAAGTCTGTTCTTGGCGGAAATATCAGCTTTCCCATTACGTCCGCCTTGAACGAGGCTCAGCATAAAGAGCTGGAATCTCAGCTTTCAGCGGTATTCCAGAAGTATCAGTCTGACGCGGCCCAGCTGATTCAGAAATTAATCGTGAAAATAGCGCTTCTTGAGGCGAAAGCCAGTGGCGTTTAACAAGGCGGAGCACGCGACAAGCGCGTGTCCGCAGCGTTATGACGAGTTATCGATGAAAGCTTTCCTTTTGATTTGTATGACCATCGCCGTCTATGGGTGTGCAGGAAATCCGGATCAGGATTTACCGAGAGAGAAAGTTGGTGAGCAAATTTCCTGCCAAGATAATTGTGAGGTGGCTCCACCAGAAGAAAAATCGGGAAATACTTCTGAACCTGGTGCCATCAAAAAAGCGGGTGATTTTATCGGAGGTGTGGTCGTTTGGACCGTGGCAGTTCCGGTGTTGTTGGTGAGTTATGTGGTTTTTTGTCCTTTCTCAGATGGCGGCAATAGCTTCTGTTAGGGTAAGTCATAACAAGGCACTGCTGCCGACAAGCGGCAGAGCGCGGCGTTAAACGGAAGAGGTGAACTTGAGGGCTCTGAACTTAATATTAATGTCTATATTTTTGTTTCTTGCTGGGTGCTCGCTGGGAACTGCTGAGGATGCAGAGGTTAAAGCCGCTGTTGCGACGGTTGTAGATAACGAGCAAGTGGTGGCAGTTTACAGTTTTGGGAAAATGGTTGTGAATGTGAATGACCAAAACGCCTTTGACATGAGTGCTTCTAAGAGGCAGGAATTGGCCCTTAGAATTGCCAATGCTGCTTTAGAAGTTCGCCCAGATGTGGGTTCAATTATGATTGGTTTTGGCAGGGTTGAACCTGAGATCCAGCAAATCGCCTACGTTTGGGAAAACAATAATGGTGCTCTCAATTTTGTCAGCCAAGGGGAGTGAGCGTTTAACAATGCCATGCATGCGACAAGCGCATGATGGCTGGCGTTAAGTGCTCATGAAATACGAATCAGGTGAGAAGGTGCTGTTAGGGGATATGGTCAGATTTGATTCTGGCCCCGATCAATACACTTCCGCCAAGGTGGTTATGATTGGTGAAGATTATTCCCGCTTGGAGATTGAGCCAGACTTTCTGGAATGGGTCGTTTCAGAGAAAGTATTGGAAGGATCGGATGTGATTGTCGAAAGGAAGTCTATCCCTGGCAGCTATATGTTCACTAGTCTGTGCTGTGTGGAGTTAATTCAAAGGTCAGGTGCCTGATGTATAGGCACTTAACAATAAGCAGCAGGCCGACCTGCGGCGGCTGTGCTGGGCGCTAAGAGGCATCATGTTCTGGAAGCGGAAAGGATCATTCAGGCTAATTCCTGTGCTCCCCACGAACTATCGAAGTATTTGCCTACATGCTATAGAGATCGCGTCCGATCCCTGCGTGGTAGTAAATAATGATGTTATTACTGATTTCTCCGAGCGGGGTAAACTCACCCAAAAGGGAATTCGTAACTTCAACAATTTCGAGATTCGGGATCGGGATGTTGGAATCGTGGGTTTTCATGATCATCCCAATGAAATGTGGATCAATGAAAACTACCAAGATTTCGCCAATTACTGCGAACGTCGAGGTTGGCTTCAAATCCAAGGGCCGGCTTCTTAATAATCGGCTTTGCGACGCCCCTACGCTGGCGCTCCGGTGCGTCGCAAAGCCGCTGCGTTAGAGTTCAAAGGTAAAACAATGAGAAAACTGCATATTGCAATCTCAACTGACAGAATCGATGAAACCATCGAGGATTATTCAGAGCGGTTAGGCGTGCGGCCCTGCTCCTCCATTCCAGGCGAATATGCTCTTTGGAGAACCGAGTCTCTTAATGTTTCCGTGCGCCAAGATTCCTCTTGTGCTCCGGGGTCTCTGCGGCATTTGGGTTGGGAAGATCCTTCGGCTACAGAGTTTTCACAGGACTCTGACGTAAACGGCATTGTGTGGGAACGATTCGCCGCACAACACCAAGCTGATGAGATCAACGAAATATGGCCAGAGGTCAAATATCAACCGTAAACTCTAACAAATCGCTGCAGGTGACGTTTGACCTGACCCCGCTCCCGTTCTTGCTACCGCAAAAGCAGGCGTCGCCTCAAACGTACCTGAGTTCAGGCGTTATTAAGTGACAATTGAAGGCTAGCAATGAATAAAATCAATCCCCAAAAGTTGCTTAACAGCAAGTGGACTGCGGTCAAGCCAGTGAAGAAAGAAAAACATTTTCTGGTGACAGAGGTCGAGTTTGATGAAGAGGGTGAGGTTATTCACTGCCTGATAGAGGCGGTGATATCAAACCGTTCAGATTCTATTGACTGGAAAGCACTAAGAGATGAATCGAACTGGAAGCAGGGCTGGAAGTAGTTATTTCGGTCGTGTGGCTTCTGGAGAGCCGGGCGCAGGGCGGAGATACCCGGTCGGTATTTCCGCCCTGCGGGTTTAGCGGGGGTCGTTACTTTCGTTGTGTTCGCCATCGTTGGCTTTGGGCGCCTGCTTATTGCCGTTTTGCTGTCCGGTTTTTTCCTGTTTTTCCCCCTCAATGCACAGCTTGTCGCCATCGCCATTGCGGATGTGAATATCCAGCTGGCTGAAGGCAATTTCGATGTCGTGTTCCTTACACAGGGCATCGATGTGGCGATTGAGTTCGTCGGTGGCGGCCAGGCGGTCACCGATGTCGTTCACGTGGACGCGTAGTTCGTGGTCTAGGGTGCTGGCGCCGAAGGTGAGGAAGAACACCACCGGTTCCGGATCACGTAGCACCCGTTTGTTTTCGCGGGCGGCCTGCATAAGGATGTCGCGGCATTTCTGCAGGTCGGAGCCGTAGGCGAAGCCCACCTTGATGATAATGCGGGTGACGGTGTCGGAGAGGGACCAGTTGATCAGTCGCTCGGTGACGAACACCTTGTTGGGCACCAGGATTTCCTTGCGGTCGAAATCGATCAAGGTGGTGGCGCGGATGCGAATGCGGCTGACGGTGCCATCCAGGTTGTTAATGGTGATCACGTCGCCGATGCGGATGGGGCGCTCGAACAACAGGATGATGCCGGAGATAAAGTTGGCAAAGATTTCCTGCAGGCCAAAGCCCAGGCCTACACCCAGGGCAGCCACCAGCCACTGCATCTTGTCCCAGCTCAGCCCCAGAGCACCGAACGTGATGATCACGCCGCTGGCCACGATCACATAGGAGAGCAGGGTGGTGGTGGCGTAGCTGGTGCCCTGGCGCAGGTCCATGCGTGACAGCACCAGCACTTCCAACAGGCCGGGCAGGTTGCTGGCCAGCAGGAAGGTGACCGCGCCGATGATAAGGGCGGTCATCACATCGCCCAGGCTGATGGGTGAGGTGCCACTGGCCTGGCCGGCAGCGTCGGCGGTTTCCCAGAGCACGATGTTTTCGGTGTAGGAGAAGGCGTGGAACACATCTGCCCAGACCCAATAGACCAGCAGGCCGATACCGGCGATCAGTGCCAGGCGTATCAGGCGTAGGGATTGCTGGTTGACCTGTTTCAGGTCCAGCTGCGGTTCTTCCACTTCTACGGCTTCTGATGCAGCCGAGGAGGTGTCAGAGCCCTTCTGGTCGGCTTCCCGCTGGGCCACTGCGCGCCGGTAGGCCAGCCGCTGGGCGGCCACGGCCAGGCCGCGCACGGCCACGGCGTCGAGCAGAATCCACAGCACCACCAGATAGAGGCTGTAGATCATGTGGCCGGTCAGACGCACTGAGGTGTAGTAATAACCGATGCCGATCAGCACGGTGAGGATCAGCGGGGCGGCGGCGCACAGGCCGGTGGACAGGCCTTTCATGGTGCGACTGTAATGGCGCCCCGGGTAACTCTGCGCCACCGAGGGCAAGCTGATCATCACCACCACCAGGCTGAAGACCATGATGACCAGGCCCAGGCGGTCGTTGCTCAGCTGGGCGGGCCACTGGTCGCCGAAGGCGATGATGAAGGTCATGGGGATTATGGCCAGGCCGGTGAGCGCCAGGCGGCGACGCATATGCTGATTATGCTCGCTGTCCCAGCGGAAATGGCGCTGGGCGATACCGCCGCTCTTTAGCAGCCGGTAAAGCATTTCGAACACCAGCCAGAGCAGGGCGAGTTGTGCCAGGGCGGCCCCCAGTACGCTGGTGATGGTGCTGGGCTGACGCCATAGTCCGGCGGCAATCACGGCCAGGGCGATGGGTGCGGGAGAGGAGATCAGCACGGTATAGATCAAGCTCAACGGCGTGTGCAGCTGGCTGTCACGGCGCAGGAAGCCCACATCCTTGTTCATGGTGTCGATGCGTTTTTTCAGTCGTGGGCGCAGCAGCACGAGAATAATGGCGGGGATGGCGGCCAGCACCAGCCAGCCCCATTTTCCGGTAAGCAGGTCACGGGTGCCCTGCCAGAGGGCTTTCCAGGGCATGTCGCGCAGTTGCTGGGTAATGTGCCCGGGCAGCTTGCCGAGCCATTCCAGGCTCACTGGCTGAGTGCTGGGCATCCAGAAGGTTTGCTCGGAAATAATGCTGTGCAGGCTGCGCGACACCTTGTCCAGTTGCTCCTTGTTGAGCTGGGTACGCGTGAGGATGGCCAGTTGCCGACCCAATTCCTGATTGAGCTGGTCGTACAGCTCACGCCGCTCCCGATGCAGGATAGTAAAGGCCTGCTCCAGATCCGCAGAGAGCTCCCCTTTGAGTTTTTCCTGTTCTGGCAGGGGCGAGTTATCCAGCGACTGGATCTTTTGCTCCAGCTCGAATTGCTCCAGGCGGGCGTCGGAAATGCGCTTTTGCAGGTTCATGTCCGACTGGCTTTGCGGCAGCCGTTTCTGTTGCTGGTACAGCACCCGTGACAGTAGCAGGCTGCCATCCAGCAGGCGGATCTGATCGTTGACGGTGCTGGACAGGGCGCGGGCCTTGTCCAGTTGCGTCTTGGTGTCGATGGCGCGGCGCAGCAGACTGTTGACGGCCTGGCTGGTGCGGGCGAGTTGCTCACGCAGGGCCTGGTTTTCCGCCCTGGCATTCTGGATTCGCTTGTTTTCGAGCACGGTCTCCGGCAGTGATGATTCCGGCGAGTTGGCCATCTCTTCCAGCTGATTGATACGGCGTTTCTGGATCAGGGGCTGCACGGCATCAAGCTGCGCTTCCAGGGTGGCTTGCTCGGTACGCAGTAACTGTTGTTCCAGGCGGGCCACATCCTGTTTCTTGTCGACGACGGTGAGTTCCTGGTTGTAGCGCTCGATACGGGTTTCCAGGGCACGCAGTTCGGTATTGAGCCCCTGCTCCTGTTTGTCGTTGAGCGGCTCACCGTTTTCGTCGGTACCTTCATTGAGCCGCGAGCGGATGGTATCCATGCGCTCCATGGCCTTGCTGATTACATTCTGGGCTTGCTCGGGCAGGGTCTGGGCGCGGGTCAGCTCACCATTGACCTCAGCCAGGCGGCTCTGGTTCTTTTCCAGCGCATCCAGACGGCTGGTCAGCCTCTCGATCAGTGCCTGCAGCGCCAGGCTCTTGTACTGCTCGGCCCAGTCCTTGTCCTGCTGTTGCCGGGCCTTGGCCAGCTCGGCGTTGAGGCGCGCCCGCTGGGTGGATGCCTGGCGTGCGAAGGTTTCCAGATCCTTGATGGTTTGCTGGTTGCTGTCGATCTCGCGGCGTAGTTCCAGGGTCTGTTGCAGGATTTTCTTGTCAGGATTGGCGTTGTCACCGCTGCTGGTGTCGTCGCTGCCGGAGATCTGTTTTTCCAGGTCGCCGACGCCGGGCAGGGAAAAGCCACCGATCTGTGCCTGTGCCATGACGGGGAGAAAAATCAGCAGGAAAAGGGCCAGACGTCGATCCATAACCAGAAAGCTCCAGTGGGTAAGGGGGGCTATCAATGTGTTTTGCAGGGGAAGGTCGGCGCGCCCTGCAGAGACGATTTTTTACGCCCAAGTCTGTGCAAGCTTACCAAGGCGTTGCAAGGGGCGCAGCAGTTGTTCCGCCTGTGCCGGCATCTGTTATCGGACAAACGATGGTGTCCCTGTTTTGTCATCCCTTTTGGGCAGGGTGAGTGTTGCCATTGTAAACAGGAGCTCTGCTGCCCCTGGCAGAAAATGTCCATTTTTTGTCCGGCTACGTCCTAGGGCGAAGGGGTAAGTGTGTTTATTGTTTAACCAATAAACACAACAAACTTCATAAGAATTGGGAGGGGACCCATGAACAAGCTCGCACTCTGCGGCCTGCTGGCCGCCGCTATCGTCACTGCGCCTGCCCAGGCGTTTCAGCAGATCACCCACAAGCGCATTGCTATCGATGCGGTGGACTACATGAAGAATCACCCGGGTAGCACCGAGTACAACCGCCTCAAGGCCTGGGTCAACGCCGCCGGTTACAGCATGGAGCAGTTCGCCGAAGTGATCGGGCAGGGCGCCTATGACGTGGATGATTTCCAGGATACCTACCTGTGTGGGGCGGTCTCCGGTGATTGCGTCTATGCGCCGGTATTCAACGCCGGTGCGTCGCTGGTGAACTACACCTCCTACTGGCACTTCCAGAATCACACCCGCAGTTCCGATGTGCACGGTAATGACTTGGGCGGGTACAACTACGATCTGCTCACGGTCTGGGGCGATATCGACAATATTGCCGCGTCCTGGCTGTATGGCGATTACCTGGATGATGGCCCCGGTGGCATGACCGGCTGGTGGTGGTCGGATGATCCGCAGTACAACACCTACGGTATTACCGAAGCCAATTATCGGCAGGGTAGCTATTCCAGCAAGTCCATGTACGACGACTTCGAGGAAATGCCGTTCCAGCCTATCGATAACCTGGGGC
Organism: Alcanivorax sp. IL2; assembly: GCF_047495475.1. Classification (NCBI taxonomy): domain Bacteria; kingdom Pseudomonadati; phylum Pseudomonadota; class Gammaproteobacteria; order Oceanospirillales; family Alcanivoracaceae; genus Alcanivorax; species Alcanivorax sp. IL2. Next base: position 1,789,581 of record NZ_CP179932.1, read on the forward strand.
AGTACTGGTACAGCCAGTTCCTCAGCCAGCCCACCGCCCAGACCCTGGGGTTTGTGTTGCACACCACTGACTTGCTGCAGCCCCACCATGTGTGGACCACCTCGGCCCTGAATCACAGCGGCTGGGAGTCCTGGGTGGCGGATTACTACGACAGCGAAAACCTGAACGACACCGCCCTGGTGGATCAGGCCCTGCAGAACTTCACCCCGCTGTCGCCCACTGGCACGGATATCCGCCCGCTGCTCACCGAGGGTGGCGCCCTGGCCTATGGCAATGGCGGTATCGTGTTGTCCAGCACCGACCATGTAGACCGGGTGCAGGTAGGGCAGACGGTGATCCCCAACGCCATCGCCATGGTGGTGCATCTGCTCAACCACGCCGCGCACCAGGTTAATCCCTGATACCGGTAACCGGCTCATAACCGGGCCGGTGTTTCCCCGTAGGGTGCACTGAGCCTAAGGCGAACTGCACCATGCAAACGCCAGATCGGTGCAGTTCGCGTAGGGTGGATTAGGCCGAAGGCCGTAATCCACCATTATATGATCCGACGTCCGGGGTGGTGGCTTTGGTGGATTACGCCTTCGGCTAATCCACCCTACGGTAATGAACGAGCGATAAGAGAGGATGGAGGAAAACTTCCATGGCAATGCACCGATGGATGTTGGCGATGGTGTTGGCGCTGTTTGCAGTAGCTGGCTATGCCGGCTGGCAGCAGTGGGGGCCGCTGCCCGACAGCGTGGCCGCCCGTGTGGATGGTGATGCCATTCCCGCCGCAACCCTGGACGTGTTCGTGGCTGCCGCTCGTCGCAGTGATCCGGACATCAGCCGGGAAAGCGTGCTCAAGGGGCTGGTGGAAAACCGTCTGCTGGCGGCGGTGGCGAAGGCGCAGCATGACCATGACGCTCACCCTGAACGGGTGGGTTATGACAGTGCCACCCGACACGAGCAGCAACGTTTCAAACTGATTCGCACGGCCTATGCAGAGGAACTACGCGCAGCAGTCACCGAACATGGCATGCAGAACAGCCTGGACAGCCTGACCACACCGCTGGCCCTGTCCCGCGAGGCGCTGGCGCCCATGTTGACCCTGGAGCAGGCACTGTACAGCACCATGACTGACGCCCAGCAACAAGCGGCCAGCCACTATGTACTGGCCCGCTATCGCTTTGCCGACGACCAGCCGGAACAAACGCTGACCCTGTGGGATCTTTACCGGCGGCAGAACATCCAGTTGAAGGTGCAGATGCATAACCTCAACCTGGGTTTTATTCGTGAAGCAGTGAAACAGCAGCTGATCATGGCCTATGTGTTTTACTGGTTTGAGCAACAGGCCGGTCTGTCACGAGCGGCCATCGCCGCTGTGGATCGCAGCATCGACGATGCCCTGCAACGGGATACCCTGATGCATGACATGGGGCTGATGCAGGACATCCACGACGACAACCCTGAACTGCGAGAGTTGGCTGCCCAGGTGAGCGATGTGCAGCTTGCCGACTACTACGCGGCAAACAAGGAACAATTCACCCGTGTGGAGCGGGTGCGCGCGCGGCATCTGCGAGTGAATAGCCAGCAGCAGGCGGACCGGGTGCATGAGCTGATCCACGATGGCCTGTCGTTTGACCAGGCAGTAGCGGATTACTCCGTAGCACCGGACCGGGATCAGGGCGGCGAGCTGGGCTGGATTGATCGGCAATCCCGGCAGGATCACTGGACTCGGGCACTGGCGTTTGTGCAGCCTGAAGGCGTAGTGTCGCCTCCGTTTCGCAGCCCCGGTGCTGATGCCGCTCCCTACTGGGAGCTGTTTCTGGTGGAAGAAAAAGTGACGGCCTACCAGAGCCTGGAGAGCGAATCGGTCCGCTACCGTGCGGGTCGGGCGGTGGCTCAGCAACTGTTGCAACAACGCTTCCAGAACCTGCTGGCGCAGGTCACTGAGCAGGCATCGCTGCGAATCAATCAGGAGGTGCTGTGATGAAGGCGCTGCTGGTTGCCCTGTTGCTGGGCGCGGTGGTCGCGGTGATGGCCAGGTGGTTGCCGAGTGCAGCACAGGCGCCGCTACCGGGGGTGACCGATGACGGCTCGGCGGTCGAAGGGATCGCAACGCACAAAGAGCAGGAAAAAACGGCCACGCCTTTGCCCATGACCGACACAGTGGCGGAACGTCAGCGGCCATCGCGCGCTTCCCGCGTGGCCGATCCTGCCGCCGGGCCGGTGCCCTCGCCACAAGCGGTAACGGCCCTGCGTGAAAGCATGCGCCATGGTGATCCGCGTAAGCCGCCGTTGGCCCCGCGCACGAATCTGCGTGAGCCGCCCAGCGCTGCCGAGCTGGCCGACCCGGCGCTGTATCAACAGTACGAGCAGCGCCAGCAACAGAGCGTGTATGCCTCGTTTGCCAACGCCGTTGATCAGCGTATTCCGGAACTGGAAGCGATGATTGCCAAAGGCCGCGCCAGCGGCATCAGCGAGGCGCAACTGGCGGAAGGCGAAGCCAAGCTGGCCAAGTTGCGTGAACAGCGTGATCAGTTATCGGCACTACAGGTAGAACCGGCCGACGAGGCCTCGTCGGAACAGGATTGACCGGTCAGCTCCACGACGCTCTCGCGGATGGCTTTGTCCTGCGGGGAAAGGGCATGGGCACGGCAGATGCTGTCGCTGGCTCCCTCCGCATCGCCCAGTGCCTGCTGGGCGTAAGCCAGGTTGTTCCAGGCGGCGGCAAAGTCCGGCGCCTGGCGGGTAGCGCGTTGGAAGGCGTCGAGCGCCGGTTGTTGTCGGCCCTGGTTCCACAGGCTGTTGCCATGGCCGAACCAGAGTTTTCCGCTGCTCGGGAACGCCTCTACCGCCGCCGGCCAGAAGGCCTCGGCATTGGGCAGGGCGGAAATCGCCCGGAACAGGGTGTCCGGTTCCGCACTGGCAGGCAGTTTACCCGGCTCGACCAGAGTGAAGCCCCATTGATCGGCGCGGGCCCAGGTGCGGATAAAGCGGTTCCAGTGGCTGGTCTTGCCGGCGTCGGTGCCACTGTGCAACACCATGGTGTTGCCCTGCTCCTGATAGCCGGTGACGACGGCAAAATGCCACTGGGGCCAGCGACGCAGGGCCAGGTTCTGTAATACCAGCACTGGTCGGCCTGCCTGCAGTTCGCGGAACAACGCCTCGCTATTTTCCACCGGATAAGCCATCAGACCGCGGCTGCGGGCGGCGGCACGCAACTCAATGCCCAGGCTGCCTTCCCGTTCCGGTAACCACACCTCGTCTACCAGGCTGTCGGCGCTTACCGGCTTGCCGGCCCATTGCAGCATCATGGCCAGAGCGGCGGGGCCGCATTGGTATTTTTCCTGGGGGACAAAGGGCACCACCAGCTGCTGCTCGGTCTCCACCTGGGCACTTTGCGGAGGCGGGACACTTTGGCATCCACTCAACGAAAGCAGAGCCAGCAGGCTGACAAGGCATGCCAGGTTAAAAGGGCGTGTAAACGTTGGGCGTGAAAGGCGAGGAGCGATGGGCTCCTCGCCGTAGGGGACAGCCATGGATCAGTTAATGGGATCGATGGCCGGAAAAACGTTGGTCGCGCCGAGCAGGTCGAGCAGGATCAAAATCAGGATGATGGCGAGGATTACGCCAACTACGCCCTGACCGGCGGGCAACTCTTCCGCTTTCTGGGCCAGCTGCTGCAACTCCTGATCCGTAAGACGGTCGAGACGCTGGCTCACCTGGTCCTTGCTGACACCGTAATCACCCAATGCCTTGGCGGCGACCTTGTGGTCCATCAGCTCCATTACCTGCGCCTTCATGGCCGCGCGGTCCTGTTGTTGAATGACCGTATCGTTACCGATCATGGCGGCCTGGGCGGCCGGCACAATCATCAACTGCATGAAAAGCAGCAATGATGCACTGAGAATACCGGTAATACGCTTGGTCATGGGATATCTCCATTCAGCTCGATTAATTCAACACTAACATCTTGACCCTAATGCAGAAGAATATCTCTCGAAGACTCGTTATTTTTTACAAGGACTTTACCAATTTCTGATGCGTTCACTGCGGCTTCACGCAATTGCGTCAGGGCCCGGGGCAGGGCCTCTTCGGGAATGCTGAATAGCAGGCCGCCGGCGGTCTGTGGGTCGCACAGGGTAGTCAGTAGCGGCTCTGCAACCTGCTGCGTATCGCAGTGCATCAACACGTTCCGGTTGGCCTCGTTGAGGGTGCTGCTCACCCCCTGTTCAATCAGCGACAGGGTGCCGGGCAGCAAGGGAATGCTGTCGGTATCGATGGCCATGGCCACATGACTTTGCTGACAAATTTCATGGAGGTGGCCGAGTAGACCAAAGCCGGTGACATCGGTGCAGGCATGCACGGGAAAATCCTGCATGACCTGTTGGGCGATGCGATTGCTGATCAACAAGTGGTCCAGAGTGGCATCCAGCCAGGGGCCGTGCAGTTTGTCTTTCTGCATCATGGCGGCCAGCTGTACGCCGCTACCCAGGGGTTTGGTGAGCAGCAGGCGGTCGCCCTCCCGGGCACCGCGCTTGTGCCAGAGTTGTTGCGGGTCCGCCTGACCGTTGACGGTAAGGCCGGCGGCCATCTGCGGGCCTTCGATGGTGTGGCCGCCCACCAGGGTGCAGCCGGCGGCGTTCAGTTCTTTCACCGCACCGGCCATCAACCGTTGCAGATCCCGGCCCTGCAATTTCGGGTGATGCCAGGGCAGGGTCACGTTGGCGAGGGCGGAGTGGGGCGTGGCGTTCATGGCGTACAGATCGCTGAGGCTGTGCAGCGCCGCTACCCGGCCGAACAAAAACGGTTCGTCGATAAAGGCCGGAAAAAAATCCAGGCTCTGCACGAGACGTTGGTTGTCGGCCCAGCGAATGATTGCCGCGTCATCGGCGGCATCCACCCCGGCCTCGATGCCTTCACGGATATGAGGCTGTAGATCCCGCAACGCATCATGGAGCGCACCACTGCCTACCTTGGCGCCACAACCGGCACAGTGCAGGGTATCCGGGTCCGCCGGTGGTGGCGTCATCGTGGGTAACTGATCGCCGAACTTGTTCATAAAGGCCCGGTCGATACGGTCTTTCCAGCGCCACACCCAGTGCCCGGCGGCGGACAGGGCGCCGCCACGGCTGGCCACCGCCTGTTTGCCCCCGGCGGAGAGCAGCGAGAGAAAATGTTTTTGTGGATGATAGACCTGCAATGGCTGACCGGTGATGGCGGCGCGCAGGTTATGGGCCAGCACCTTGGCCTGACGCACCGCGTAGACGCCGGCCTTGGGCAGACTGTCAGGAAAGGCGGCACAATCACCGGCGGCAAACACGCGGTTGTCGCTGCGGCTTTGCAGGGTGGCTTGTACATGCACAAAGCCTTTTTCGTCAAAGTCCAGATCGCTGTTGGCGATGACTCGGGTGCCACGCACGCCGGTGCACCAGAGCACTCGCGAGGCGTTCAGGGGGGCGTCGTTGGCGTAAAGGGTGCCATCGCGTTTTTCCACTCGCGTGTGCTCGCGCAGCTGGATACCGTAGTCATCCAGATACCGTCGCATGCGACGACGCACCGACTCCGGGTAGCTGGGCAGAAGGATGCCGCCGCTGATCAGTGACAAGGGTGTATGGCGTCCCTCACGGCGTTGAGACTCGGCGATGGCCAGGGCCATTTCGGTGCCGCCGGCACCGGCCCCGACCACCGCCAGAGGGCTGTCGCCATCGCGCCATTGTTGCCAGCGTTGATGGAAACTGGCCACCGGTTTTACTGGCACGATATCCGGGTGGTCTTCGCCCACCGGTTGCAGGTTCGGGGTGGCGCCCACATCCAGGCTCAGCCAGTCGTATTCCAGGGTGCTGCCATCGTCCAGAGTGAGGCGGCGCTCGGCGCTGCAGATCGTTGTCACCGCGGCGCGGATAAAGCGGGTGCCGGTGGCGATGCACAGCCGGTACAGGTCCACATGGGTATCGGTGAGGCTGTAGTGGCCGGCAATCAGGCCAGGCAACATGCCGGAGTAGGCACTGAGGGCATCCGGAGACACCAGGGTGATTCGCACACCGGGTACCGGTTTCATGGCCAGCATGCGCAGGGCCAGCGCATGGCTGTGGCCGCCGCCCACCAGTACCAGATCGTGATTGGCCGACGGAGTCATCACAGCAGGATATCGCCTTTCAGAAAGCAGCGAGCCTGGCCACTCAGGGTGACCCGGTCACCCTGTAGGGTGCAGTGCAGCTCTCCACCCCGGGCGGAAAGCTGGCGGGCGTGCAAAGACGTTTTGCCCAGCCGCTCGGCCCAGTAGGGGACCAGGGTGCAATGGGCGGAACCGGTTACCGGATCTTCCGGCACCCCCTTGGCGGGGGCGAAAAAGCGGCTGACAAAATCGCAGTCGTCACCGGGGGCGGTGATCATGATCGCAAAGGTATCCAGCTTGCCGATGGCGGTGAAATCCGGCTGAAAGTCGCGCACCTGGTCGGCGCTGTCCAGCACCACCAGGGTGTCACGGGCCTGTAGCACGTCCTTGAGAGGAATGCCCAGCGCCTGCTCGAAGGGCTCGTGCTGGCTGACCGGGTGCCCGGGGCGAGCAGGAAAATCCAGACTGAAGGTCTGGCCACTACGGTCTATATAGAGCGCGCCGGAGGCGGTGTTGAAACGAATCCGCTCACCGGGAAAGCCCAGCGCATTGAACACCACCCAGGCAGCGGCCAGGGTGGCATGGCCACACAGATCCACTTCCACACTGGGGGTAAACCAGCGCAGCGTGTAGCCGGTGTCGTCCGGCACCAGAAAGGCCGTCTCCGACAGGTTGTTCTCCATGGCGATGTTCTGCAGCAGGACATCGTCCGGCCAGCGTTCCAGCGGCACCACCGCTGCCGGATTGCCGGCAAACAGGGAAGAGGTGAAGGCATCGACTTGATAGAGTTTCATGAGCTGCCTTGAAAATAACGTGTTCGTTTCATTGGTTTCATAATCCCAACCCCGGCTTCAGCCGCAGCCGCTTGCGCAACCCCCGCGACAGCGCATCCACCGCCAGATTGAGCATGACCGTGGCCAGGATCAATAGCAGGGTCCGGTCGAAGCGGAATTCCGCCACGCTGGAATCAATATAGAAACCCAGGGTATGGATGCCAAGAATCCCCAGCACCGCCGTTTCGCGCATGATCACTTCCCATCGATAGAGCAGGAAGGCCAGCAGATTGGGAGTGACCCGGGGCAGCACTTCCCAGGCGTAGCGGTTGATGCCGGTAGGAGCGTCCGCGCGCAGTTTCAGGCTTTCGCTGAATCGGCCGGTGAGGTGGGCGACGATAGCGCCGGTGTGCAGGGCGAGAGCCAGAATGCCGGGCAGCATGGACGGGCCGAGCAGAATCAGGAAAAAGAAGGCGAGAAAGAATTCCGGGGTGGTGCGCATGACCACCAGCAGGCCATGCCCGGCGGTGCGACTGGCCCGGTTGCCGAACAATGGTGAGATCAGCGGGAACAGCAGCAGCGACAACAAGCCGGTGAGCAGCAGGGCGCCGAGGCCCAGTACCAGAGTCTGCCAGAGCCCCGGCCACAGTTGTTGTTGCCAGAGCATGGCGAACCAGTGCCACAGTTCCATGAGCCCACCGCCCTGGCGTAACGGTAGTGGCACCAAGTCCACGGTGACGAAGCGCACCAGATTATCGAGCCGGCCGGTGAACAACGGCGGTGCCCAGGCGATGGCGGCCAGCAGGTACACGGGGATCAAGGCCGGGCGCAGCCACCAGCGCAGGGTAAAGATGATGGCAAAGAACAGGTACAACAGGGCAGCGCCCTGGTCGTAGCTGCCTTCCCGAAAGGCGGTTTCCAGGTGAAAGCCCAGGGTGGGCAGGCCGATAAAACCGAGGATGGCGGAGGCGCGGATGGCGCATTCCAGCCGGTAGCCGCCGTAGGCCTTGAAGGCCTGCCAGACCAGCGGCAGGCGGGCATAGAAGAACACGCTCAGGCGCTGGCCGCTGGCAGGCAGGGCGCCGGCGGGAGCCGGGTCCGCCTCTTCCAGAAATTCACCGAAGACCTTGGCGAAGATGCCCGCGTAGGGAATGGCGATGGCCAGTACCCCGGTGACGGTGCTCAGCCCGGCTACCTGCAACAGCAGCAGGCCCCAGAACAGTTCGTGGACGGCGCGGATGCTGGCGGCAACGCCCCGCACCCAACGGTGATGCCAGGCCATGGCCATGAGAAAGCCAAACAGGGCGGCCAGGGCGGTGCCTTGCCAGGCGAAGGCCAGGGTGTTGGCCAGGGCCCGCCAAAGGTTATCGGTGGAGAAAAAATCCGGTACCAGAAAGCCCTGGCCCATGCGCAGTAGTTCGCTACCGGGGGAGGAGCGGGTGATGTCCAGGTCGGCCGCCGCCAGGGCGATCAGCCCGGCCACGGCCAGCCAGAAGCTGGCCCGACGCCACCGGGCGGCGGTGGTGTTGACGCGCTGCCGGACGGCGGAGCTCATTGGTAGAGCGTGTCCAGATCACCCAGGTTCAGGGTGCTGGCGGGGGCATCGAGCAGAATCTTGCCGTCGCCCAGACCGATGATGCGGTCGCAGCATTGCAGCGCCAGCTCACGATCATGCAGGGCGACCACGGCGGTTTGGTGGCGGGCCAGCGACCGTTGCAGCAGATCAAGCCCCTGATGTTCGTCCAGACTGGAGACCGGTTCGTCGGCCAGCAGCACCGCGCGCTGCGTATAGAGCGCCCGGCCCAGGGCAACCCGTTGCGCCTGACCGCCGGATAGCTGGTCCACGCTGGTGAACAGCTTGTCCTGTAACCCCAGTTCCCGGGCCAGTTCTCCCACGCTGGACTTTTCCCTGGCGCTGGGCCAGATCAGGTTGCGCAGGTTGGTCAGCGTCGGGTTACGGGGCAGGGCGCCCATGTAGAGGTTGTGGAAGACGCTGAGCATGGGTACCAAGTCACCGGCCTGGGGGCACCAGGCACAGCGGGCTTCCTGCTGCTGGCGCAGGGCGGCCAGCAATGTGGATTTGCCGGCACCGGAAGGACCCAGCAACGCCACCTTCTCGCCGTCGGCAATGGTCAGCGACAGGGACGCAAACACGACCTGGCCGGGATGGCCAAGCCGTGCGTTCTCAAGATGGAATGTCAAAATCCGATCCTGTTACTGCGCGTCCAGCAGGCCGATGGCTTCGGCGGTGTCCTCGATGGGCGCAAAGTCGTCATTGCTGGCAGGAATGAATTTTTCCCGCGGGAACGCATTCAGCAGAACCGGATCATCAATAGCCAGCAGGGCGTCGGTGACGCGCTGGGTGAAGCCGTCGCCGAACTTGTCATTCAGGTCGCCGCGCACGGTCCAGTGATAGTCCGGATAGCCAGGGGTTTCCCAGATGACCTGCACCTTGTCGGTGTCGATCTTGCCTTCTTCCAGTTCCCGCTCCCATACCTTGTAGTTCACTGCGCCGGTGGCGTAGGCGCCGCTTTGCACCAGGGCAATGGTGGCGCTGTGATCACCGGAGAAGCCGACTTTCTCGAACAGCTGGTCCGGGGACTCGTTGAAGGCCTCGCGCAGGTAGAACTCCGGCATCAAGCGCCCGGAGGTGCTGCCCTTGGAACCAAAAGTAAAGGACGTCTGCTCGACAAAGGCGTCGGTGAGCGTCTCGGACGGGCTCAGGCCAGTGCTGGTGTTGGCGATGAAGTAGGACTTGAAGTCAGGGTCTTCCAGGCCCTGGGCGATGGCCTGGGACCCGCGCACCAGACGACGGGCCTGGACACCGGACAGACCGCCGAACCAGGCCATCTGCACTTCGTTATTGCGGAAGGCCGTGACGGCGGCGGCATAGGATTTCACCGGCACATATTTCACCGGCACGCCCAGTTGCTCTTCCAGATAGAGGGCAACCACGCCGAAGCGTTTTTCCAGTTGCGATTCATCCTGATCAGGGATGGCGGTGAAAACGAAGGTCCCGGTATGGGGTTCGTTACAGGCAGAAAGCAGCAGTGCTGCAAACAGGGCGGCAAGAAGCTTGAAGCGCATTGTTGACTCCGTTCAATAGGGAGGCTTACCGGACAAAGTGAACATCTCATCGCGGGCCCGGCCAGACACGACAAGGGGATTATAGAGCGCTTAGCCGGGGATGCCAGCCAGGAACCTTGCCGAAAGAGAAATATCCGTTGGAGCTTTGCGAGCAAGGCTCCAACAGTCGCTTCAGGCTTCAGGCTTCAGGTGTCAGGCGTTCTTCCAGAAACGCCATGACCTCGTCGCGGCTACCCTCAAAGACGATGTCCCCTTCCCGGCGGGAAAGCATGTAGTCGTACATGGGGTCGTAGTAGTCGCTGAGCAGAGTGCGGATCCAGTCTTCGTGGAGCACGGTGTCTCCGCTGATGCCCTGAACGGCCAGGGCTTCGGACAGTTGCTGGCGGAGCTGCTGGTGACGCAGCCCGCCCAGCCGGCGGCGGATGCGGTCCATGGCGGCGAGTAGCTCTTCCCCCAGATAGTGGAGAGCCTGTTTTTCGCCGAAGTGCTGGCGGTATTCTTCCAGCGGCCCCACCACATAATCTTCCAGGGTCACCTGCACCCGTGATTCCAGCGTCTCGTTGATGATGATGCGCGGGCAGGCCTTGATCTTGTCCTGCAGGGAAAAGGGCAGGTGGCAGCGGCCGATCAGCTTGCTTTCGTCTTCCAGTAATACCTGGGCCGGGTTCTGCGCCCGCTGCTTGAGCATGGCGATGGCCAGGGCATTGTCGAAATCGATCTGGGTAGGCTGGCCGCCGGGGCGTCGGCCGAACGAGGAGCCACGATGATGGGCCAGGCCTTCCAGATCCACGGCATTGGTCTGGCTTTCGATGACCCGGGTCTTGGCGCAACCGGTGCGGCCGCAGAGGATCTCGAAGGGCAGGGTGGCAATGCTGGCTTCCATCTCGTCGAGCAGGAAGCGGCGCATGGCCTTGTAGCCACCGGTAACCAACGGCGCATCGATCCCGGCTTCCCGTAGCCAGGCCTGGGTGGTCTGGCTGCGCAGCCCGCCCCGAAAGCAATACAGATAACCGTTCGGGTTGGCCTGCCACCATTGCTGCCAGGCCTGCATGCGCTGTTCCCGTTCCTCGCCGCTGACTAGCTGGTTACCGAGGTCAATGGCCGCCTGCTGGCCATGCTGCTTGTAACAGATGCCGATCTGGTGGCGCTCGTCGTCGTTGATCAGAGCGATATTGGTGGTGCCGGGGAAGGCGCCCTTGGCAAATTCCACAGGGGCACGCACGTCCAGCAGAGGCGTGTCGTTCAGAAACAGGGACAGGTAATCACGGGTATCGTCGCGCATGGGAAGCGAGTTTAGTGCAGCTACAAGCTACAAGCTACAAGCTGCAAGCTGCAAGCTGCAAGCTGCAAGCTGCAAGCTGCAAGCTGCAAGCTGCAAGCTGCAAGCTGCAAGCTGCAAGCTGCAAGCTGCAAGCTGCAAGCTGCAAGCTGCAAGCTGCAAGCTGCAAGCTGCAAGCTGCGCTGGTTGGATAGAGAAAGGCCAAAAAGTTCCCGGGCTCCCGCCATTTCAACGAAGCCGCTGTAGGAGCGCCTCTTGAGGCGCGAACCGCGCTTGCGCGGGAATCGTCCGTAGGACGATCAGGAATCTCAAAACTCGACAGGTTCCAGAAAGAATGGCGGACGGACCTTGATCTTTGCCGCCTCGCTACGCTCGGTTCGCACCTCAAGAGGTGCTCCTACATCAACAATCTTCGCCAAGGTTCGAATCGCGCCGCCAGCGACGTTCCTACAGTCCCCACCCACAAAAAACGCGGGCAGGGCGCTGTGCGATTCGCACGGCCCTGCCCGCGTTGCAGCTTGACGCGTGTAGCTGTTTTTACTCCGCCGGGCGGATCTGGCCGGCCAGGTGCGGCTTGATGCCGTCCTTGGCGAGCAGGCGGAAGTCGCTGCCGCCGTCAGCGGCTTTGTTCTCGAACTTCACGGTGGCAGGGATAAACATGGGCAGTTTGAACTGCACATCCACGGTGAAAGCTTCTTCCGGCAGCTGGTTCTGCAGCTCGGCCAGGCAGCGGGCCTTGGACCACATGCCGTGGGCGATCTGGCGTTTGAAGCCGAACAACTTGGCGGACAGCGGATACAGGTGAATCGGGTTGCGGTCGCCGGAGACAGCGCCGTAGCGACGGCCGGTATCACCGGGCACTTTCCACTCCACGGTATCGGTGGCCGGTTGCGGTTTGGGCGCATCCTTCTTCTTGCTGCTGCCACCGCCGCCGCTGCGGAAAAAGTTCACCGATTCGCTTTCCCAGACCCGTTCACCGCCGGTGCTGATGCTGGTGAAGATGGAGAACTCGTAGCCCTTTTCCACCTTGGTCAGGTTGCCAAGGAAACACTTCACGTTCAGCTGCTCGCGCTCGCTGATCGGACGGTACTGGGTGATGCTGTTGCGCACGTGCACCAGGCCCATGGCCGGGAACGGGAAGCCGTCGCTGAGGATCAGGGCCATATGCAGCGGAAAGGCGTGCATGTGCGGGTAGGTGACCGGCAGCTTGCCGTCGGCGGCAAAGCCACACACCTTGCGGTAGGCCGCCAGGTGTTTTTCATCCAGTGCCACGTCGTTCAGACGCAGGCCGATTTCCGGCAGGGTGGGGTTGCTGCCCGGCTTCACGGTGGCGCGCAGGACCGCCTTGGCGAAGTTGATCACCATGGGGGGCGCATTTCGCAGTTCGCGGAATTTTACCTCACTCATTACTCGATCCTTTCCCGTTGGTCGTGTGGTGGTCTCAGACCCATGATCTTTATGTCCCTGCGTTGTGACAGGCAGAGGCGCAAAGATCATGGAACGACGACACGGAAGGAGTATAGAGCAGGGTAGCCGGCACGCTATTGGCCGTGCAGACAAGCTGTATAGGGACTAAAGCACACGAAAAGAAAACTGTGATGGAGGTTTGCTGTCGGGAGGAAAGGGCCGCAAGCCCGGGGATCATTGATCCGCTTTGGACTTCCAGAAGCCGACGCCGAAATAGATAAGCCGGAGCTGTTTTTCCGCCGTGCCGAGCACCTGGTTCTGACCGAATTCGTCGTCTTCTTCCAGTTCCAGCATTTCCTGGGTCAGGGCCGTCACATTGTTGACCACCAGCCCGGCCATCATCTGCAGGTCTTCCGCGTTGACATGATTCAGAAACGGAAAGCGTGCCATGTCCATGGCCAGCTCGTTGGTGAACATGCGGATTTCCCGGCGAATGGCGTTGCGCATGGTGGGGGTGCCACCGGCCAGTTCCTTGGAGACGAACAGGAAGTGAGCGCGGTTGTTGCGGACATAGTTGAAGTACACCTCCAGGGAGCCGCGCAGCATGCGCTCGTTGGGCAGCTCTTCCTGGCGGACCTGGCGCATCATATGGCGCAGGGTGCGGAAAGATTCATCCAGCAGAGTCAGGCCCAGGGCGCTCATGTCCGGGAAATGCCGGTAGAAGGCAGTGGGTACCACGCCGGCACGCTTGGTGACTTCGCGCAGACTGAGGCTGGAGAAGGGGGCTTTCTTGACGACCAGATCCAGCGCCGCCGCCATCAGAGCCTCACGGGTCTGGCCCCGTTTCGGCTTGCGGGCTCTGCTGGTGGTTTCCTTGGTCATTACCGATCGCCTCTGCATTGGGGTTCAGGTCGCTGGTCAGGCCTGGCCGGCAGTTTTTCCACCTGTTTCCGGCTGGCCGGGCAGGAATGTGCCGGGGTGGTGGCAGGCTTAAGACACCAACAGACCCTGAAAATACGCTGTAAATTCTCCTCGTTGTGGGGCCGTGATGCAACTGGTGCGCAAAAAACATGTGTAACTGCATGATAATGCAGGTATTTACAAAATTAAGTGTACAGGTGTTGACTTGAATCGTGGGTCTATGAATAATGCGTACAACTGTTCACTTACAGGGATGAACCCAATGAACGCAATGACACAGACCTCCAGCCGTTTCCAGCAAGGCCTGACCCGCCTGCTGCAGTCCCGTGTGGCGGATATTCTTTCCTATCCCCACGGTGTTGACCGTTATCTGGAAGTGTTCAATCCGCTGTGGTCCGTTAATGAGGTGCGCGCCAAGGTTGAAGATGTGCGCTACCTGACCAACGACAGCGTGACCCTGACCCTGCGTCCCAATCATAACTGGGAAGGCTTTATTCCCGGTCAGTTTGTCCAGCTTTCCGTCACCATTGATGGCAAGCGTCAGACTCGCTGCTATTCACCGGCCAACTCCCTGCACCGCGCTGACGGCTGCATCGAGTTGACCGCGAAAGTGCACGCCAACGGCTTTGTTTCCCGCCATTTGCGTGAACAGCTGAGTGTTGGCGATGTGGTGCTGCTGTCCCAGGCTGACGGTGAGTTTGCCCTGCCGGCACAGCGTCCTGAGCAGGTGCTGCTGATCAGTGGCGGCAGTGGTATCACCCCGGTGATGTCCATGCTGCGCACCCTGTGTGACGAGGGCTTCAGCGGCCCGATCACCTTCTTGCATTACGCCAACAGCGCCGCCGACATGATCTACGCCAGCGAGCTGGAAGAGATTGCGCGGGCTCATGACAACGTGACCCTGGTGCGCTGCTTCAATAACGAGGGTGAACAGGGCGAACTTTCCGGTCTGTTTTCCCGTGAACACCTGTACATCGCTGCGCCGGAATTTGCACAGGCAACCACTTTTCTCTGTGGCCCGCCGCCGATGATGGCTGCGGTGGAAAAAGTCTGGGAAGAGGACGGCCTGGCAGAGCGTCTGCACAAGGAGCAGTTCACCCTGGCGGCGCCACAGATCGAAAGCGACAGCGCTGAAGGCGAAGTGCGCTTCGTACAGAGCGAAAAAATGGCCATCAACAATGGCGCCACCCTGCTGGAGCAGGCCGAGTCCGCCGGTCTTACCCCGGAATCCGGTTGCCGCATGGGTATCTGCCACGCCTGTACCTGCCGCAAGACGGCCGGTGAAGTGCGCGATATCCGCACCGGTGAGATCACCAGTGGTGAAGAAGACATTCAAATTTGCATCAGCGTGCCGGTGGGCACGGTGACCCTCGACATCTAAACGGATTCACCCAAACCGAAGCGTCCCGAGACGAATCTTCAAACCGGGTTTAAGGAGAAAGCACATGAGTATTTTCAGCAACTTGACCGCCGAACAATTCGAGACCATTGGCCAGGAACTGGATGCCATCCGTAATCGTGAAATGGCGGACCTGGGCGAAGAAGATGCCACCTACATCCGCACTCTGATCAAGCGTCAGCGTCGCCTGGAAATCGCCGGTCGCGGCCTGCTGATGGCGGGTTTCCTGCCGCCGGCATGGCTGGCCGGTGTGGCCTGTCTGTCTGCGTCCAAGATTCTGGACAACATGGAAATCGGCCATAACGTGATGCACGGCCAGTACGACTGGATGGGTGACCCGGCCATCAACTCCAAGGTTTTTGACTGGGATAACACCTGCACCAATACGGCCTGGAAACAGACCCACAATTTCGAGCACCACACTTTCACCAACGTGCTCGACAAGGACCATGACATTGGTTACGGCATTCTGCGCATGTCGGAAGACCAGGAGTGGGAACCCCGCTTCATTTTCAACCCGATCCTGGCAGGCATCCTGGCCACCTTCTTCCAGCACTTTGTGGCGGTACAGAGCCTCAAGCTGGAGGACTACCTGATCTACAAGACCAAGACCAAGGAAGAGGTGAAGGCCGAATTCAAGCCGACCTGGAAGAAGATGCGCAAGCAGTTGGTCAAGGACTACCTGCTGTTCCCGGCCCTGGCGGGTCCGTTCGCCCCCTTCGTGTTCGCCGGCAATATGGCAGCCAATGTGGCGCGTAACTTGTGGTCTTCCCAGGTGATCTATAACGGTCACTTCCCGGAAGAGGTGGAGCAGTTCCCCGAGTCCGTGATCGAGAACGAGACCCGTGGTCAGTGGTATGTGCGCCAGCTGCTGGGCTCTGCCAACTTTGAAGGCGGCCGTCTGATGCACGTGATGAGCGGCAACCTGAGCTTCCAGATCGAGCATCACCTGTTCCCTGATCTGCCGGCTCACCGTTACGCCCGCATTGCGCCTGAAGTCCGTGCCATCTGCGAAAAACATGGCCTGCCGTACAACACCGGCTCTTTCGTGAAGCAGTCCCTGAGTGTCTGGAAGCGGATCTTCAAACTGTCTTTGCCCAACAAGAGCAAGGATGACAGTGGCAAGGGCCCGCTCAATGGTCTGCGCGCCAAAGTGGTGTCTCTGACCCGTGAACCGCAGTCAGAAACCCGCAAGGCTGCCTGATCGCTTCAAAGCGGTCTGATCTCCTGGTTCGGGCCGGTGCTGCGCTGGTTCCGGCCCTGCCATCCTTATGCTACTCTCAGTCGATCTGAGAGTAGCTTTTTTTATTTGGGGACAAGGCAGAACGCATGGCAGAAATGACAGATTCCGGTGTGCTGTTGCGAATGGCCTATAAGGCCATGATTAACGCCGGTATTGATGCCGATGCCGTGTTGGCAGAAGTCGGTCTCGACAAATCCATCCTTCAGGTACCGGACCTGCGTACCCCCCATGACGCCCAGGAATGGTTCTGGCAGGCCCTGGAGAAGGTGTCCGGTGATGAACACATCGGCCTGCATCTGGGCGAGCATATTCCGGTCTATAAGGGCCAGGTGCTCGAATACCTGTTCCTCTCCAGCCCCACCTTTGGCGAAGGCCTCAAGCGAGCTCTGGATTACCAGCGCCTGCTGTCCGATGCCGCCCAAGGGGAATTGTTTGAAGAAGGGGATCGTGTCTTCCTCAAGCAGATGATCTGGAGCAAACGCCTCAGCCATCTCAACGAATGCATGATGATGGGCGTGATCAAATTTTTCCGCTTTGTTACCGACGGGGCTTTTGAGCCGCTGGAAGTGCATTTTGGTCATACCCGCCATGCGGACAAACAGGAATACGAGCGTCTGTTCGATTGCCCGGTGAAATTCGACATGCCGAGCATTGGTATGTACTTCGATGCCCGGGTCATGAATCTGCCGTCTGCCCACCACGAGCCGGAACTGCTGCACCTGCACGAACAGCTCGCCAGTGAGCAGGTGGCGCGGCTGGAAAAGCAGGACCTGGTGGCCCAGGTCAACCGGTTGATCGGTGAGCTGTTGGAATCCGGCCATGCCAATCTGGAAGAAGTGGCCGAACGCCTGGGTATCAAGGCCCGTCAGTTACGCACTCGCCTTGCGGATGCCGGCACTAACTTCAACCAGCTGGTCGCTGACTATCGTTGCCGTTTGGCCAAACGTCTTCTTGCCGGTACCGAAGAATCCATTGATGAAATCGTCTATCTCACCGGCTTCTCGGAACCGTCTACGTTCTACCGGGCTTTCAAACGCTGGGTCGGCATGACCCCGATTGAGTACCGCAAGTTGAAGGCGGAAGAAGACGCGGCGGAGAACCGTTGAGCGTTGCGAGTTGAAAGGTGAAAGCAAAAGAAAGGCGCCAGTGGCGCCTTTTTGCGATTTATCGTAGAAATATTTTCAGGCGTCACCATGCAAGGGTGCCGTTATTCTTCGCCTCACCGGGTGGTGGGGCATCCATCAAAACGTTTAGTCGGTGTTAACCAGTGAAAGAGTCTCTGCGCAAAGTTTTCTCTCCCATTCTCACCCCTTTTGAGTCTGGTGATGACAGCTATGCCTATCGCCCCTCGCATCGAAAAATTCTGATTGTGGTCGGTACCTTGTTTCTGGTGCTTGCCACCGGGGCCCTGGCGGCAACGCTGGTGGCGAAGCTGTATGGCGGGCTGATTCCGGTGGCTGTTTTCCTGGCGGTGGGTCTGGTGTGTGAAGTGGTGGGCCTGTTGGGCAGTGACAAGGCGGTGGCCCGGATGTGGAAGAGTAAGTAATTCGGAGCTGTAGCGTTTGTTGGTTCGTTGAAGCCTTGTGAAAAAGGCTCCAACGGTCAAGCTAGCGGACGCTTTATTCAGAGCACCATGGCGGCCAGCCAACCTGTGGCGATCAGGGGCAGGTTGTAATGAATAAAAGTGGGAATCACCGTGTCGCGGATATGGTCGTGCTGACCATCGGCATTCAGGCCGGCGGTGGGCCCCAGCGTGGAGTCCGAGGCCGGGGAGCCCGCATCTCCCAGCGCGGCAGCGCTGCCGACCAGGGCGGCGGTGGCCAGCGGGGAGAAACCCAGTGCCAGGCAAAGCGGCACATACAGGGTGGTGATGATGGGGATGGTGGAGAACGACGAGCCAATCCCCAGCGTCACAAACAGACCGAGCAGCAATAACAGTGCTGCTGCCAATGGTGGACTTTGCAGGCCACTGGTCACGCTTTCCACCAGCACTGGCACCTGTCCGCTGGCGTCTACCACCGCGGCATAGCCGTTGGCGGCAATCATGATAAAGCCGATCAGGGACATCATTTTCACGCCCTTGGTAAAGGCATCCTGGGATTCCCGCCAGGGCACCACACCCCCTGCTGTAAACACCAGAAACCCGATCAATGCCCCGAGAATAATAGAGTCGCTGTAAAGCTGGAGTGCCAGGGCTGCGGCCAAGGCGATGGCGGCGACAACCGCGTTACGCGGCGAGAGCGGCGCGTGTTGCTCTTCGCCGGGCAGTTCCACTGGCCGGTAGTCGCGGGGCTTGCGATAGCGGATAAACGCCAGAATCAGCCCCACGACCATGCCGGCAGCGGGCAGCAACATGGCCAGTGGCAGTTCCCCTTTGGGTATTTCAAGGCCCGCTTTAGCCAGGCTGGGGCCGAGCTGGGTATGCAGAAAAATACTGCCGAAGCCCACCGGCAACACCATGTAGGGCGTGATCAGCCCGAAGGTGAGAACGCAGGCGGCGAGTCGCCGATCCAGGCGCAATTGGTGCATCACTTCCAGCAACGGTGGCACCAGTATCGGGATAAAGGCGATATGAATGGGCACCAGGTTCTGGCTCATGATGGCGGCGGCAAGCAGTACGGTAAGCAGCAGGGTGCGAATCAGGCGCAGCTGGTGCGGGGCCGGAGTACGGCCCAGCCGGGCGATGATCCGTGCGGCCAGCCATTCGGTGATGCCGGAGCGGGCGATGGCCACCGCAAAGGCGCCAAGCAGGGCATAGCTCAGGGCGATATTGGCGCCGCCACCCAGACCATCGCCAAAGGCCGCCAGGGTACTTTCCAGATCCAGCCCGCTACCAACACCCGCCACCAGAGCCGCACACAACAGCGCCAGCACCACATTCATGCGCGCAATGCTCAGGCCCATGAGCAGAATCACGGACCAGACGATGGGGTTGAGTAACGGGCTCATGGCACCTCCGCCGGGCGGGCTGGGTCGGGTTGCAGGCGCGGAGTTTAGCAGGGGTGGGGGAGGGCTTGCTAACCCGCAATGTGCCGTGTCGCCGCTGTAAAAGATGTAGGAGCTATGCTTGCATGGCGAACCGCTTGCCCTGCCAGCGATCGGTTATTAAGCCGGCAGTCAGAAAGGCTGTAGGAGCGTCGCTCGCGGCGCGATTGGCGACGTTAGAATCGCGCCGCGAGCGACGCTCCTACGAAAAGATAGGCTTAATAGCTTCAGAAGCTATGTTGGCTTTTATCGTCAGGCAGGCTTTGCAGCCACTGCCGCAGGCGCTCTTCGGTGAGGGCACCGCTGTGCCCCTGGGTGCTGTCCTCTTCAATCAGATAGCTGCGCGGTAGTTCGCCGTACCAGTTCGGGTCGATTTCCCGGCGCTGGCGGGCGGGGATCGGGTCGGCGAACTGGTAGTTGGGCAGGGCGTCAGTATTATGTCGCTGCAGGGTGGCGGCTACGTCATCGCTGCTGCGCAGGGTGTCTGTGTTGACCAGCACGACGGGCAACGCCTCACCGTCCTGATAAAGGCGGCCCAGCGCGGCCAGTTCGTCATAACAGGGCGGGCAGTCCACCGACCAGAGTACCACCAGCAAGGGCCGTGGTTGCTGGTCAAGAACCTGCTGATAGTCCCCCCGGTGCAGCGGCTCCAGTGCCGTGGCGAAGCAGGATACCGTCAGCAGCGCTATGCAAAGCGCACGGTTTTTCATTGGTGTTCTCCGCTAATCGCTACCAGCTGGTTGCCTTCATCGTCGGTGCGCCAGGCGAGAAAGATCTGTTCGCCATTGCTGATCAACAAGGGGTGATCGGAACCATTTCGGGTGTGCAGCAGGGTGCGTACATCCGCCCAGTGCGCACCGCCATCCCGGGACAGCTTCAAGCGGATAAAGCTGCGGTCCCCATCGTCCAGATCCTTCCACACCAGTGCCACGGTATCGCCCAGCACCGCCACCTGGCCGTGGGCGGCGGCGGCACCGCCCAGCTTTATTGGCGCATCATCGCTGCGCTGATAAAACAGCCCCTGACGTTTTTTCCCAGCGGTGAACCAGAGCTGATGACGGCGGTTGCCGTCCATGGCCAGGGCCGGACCATGATGAGGGCAGCCGTTGAGTTGCCATTGATCATCGCTGGCCCGTTCGACGGGCTGCGGGGTGGTGGCATCCTGAAAGCGGATCAGGGCGTGGTCGCGGATGCCGCCGGTGAACACCTGCCGATAGAGAATCACTGGCAGACCGCGCTCATCGATGCTCATTGCCAGACGGCAGCATTCGCAGGAATGGGCGGCCAGGCGCAGGTTGCGGGCAAAGCTGGCGCCATGGTCTTTGGAGTGGGTGTAGTAAAGCGCGGCGCCGACATAGTCCTGGCCCGCGACCTTGGCGTTCTGTTGGTCGCGCTTGTCCACCCACACCAGGAACAGTTCGCCGTTGTCGTTGACGACCATGGCTGGAAAACGGTGGGCGATGGTGCGGCGATCGTCGTTGATGGTCACCGGTTCGCTGAAGCTGTTGCCGCCATCCAGGGAGCGACTGAAACGGATATGCCCGGTCCAGGGTTTGTCCGGTTTTTGGGTCCACAGCAGGTAAATCTGGTTGTCCGGGCCGAAGGCGATTTGCGGGCGGTCTTCGCCCTGATCGTCTACCGCTTCCGGTTCCGGGTTGACGATCCTCGGTTGGCCGCCTTGCTGTTGCACGCGAATATGATCTTGCTGATACCAGACCCACCAGAGCTTGCCATCACGGTCGAAGGCCGGGGTCGGAGCCTGGCCGCAGGCGGGGGCAATGCGGTTCTCGCAGTCCACGTTGGTGTTGTGACTGTGGGCAGAATGCGCTGACACTGCGCTCAACATGGCCAGCAGTGTCAGCGTCAGGTAGGCGAGTGCTCGATACGACATCAGTAATCCCAGTTAACTTCGGCAAACAAGGTGCGGCCCGGGTAGGGGTGGAATACGTAGTAGCGATGGTCGGTGACATTATCCATGCCCAGCGCCACGCTGATGTGATTATCCAGTTGGTAGCGCCCGCGTACATCCAGCACCAGATAGTCGTCGGTAAAGCCGAAGCCTTCCGCATCGCCGTCGCTGTTATCCAGGCTGTCGTAGGGATCACTGGCGTAGCGCAGGCCACTGCTCAGGTTCAGTTTTTGTGTGGCCTGGTAGCGGGCCAGCAGGTTGGCACGCCAGCGGGGAACGCGGGGGAACTGCTTGCCTTCAGAGGCCGGCTGGGCGGCGTTGTCTTCGATAATGGCGCGGGTGTAGGAGACGTTGAAGTCCACGGTCAGGCCGTCCATTAGCAGGTCCGGCCAGTTGGCGATGAACTCGATACCTCGTGAGCGTACCCGGTCGATATTCTGGAAGTTGTTCACCCCGGTGAAAACGTTGGTCTGCCGGAAGATGGCATCGTCCACATCGTTTTCCCACAGGTTCACGGTCACCGTCGCCGCTGGGAAGAAGTGCTTCACCATCAGATTCTTGCTCAGACCCACCTCGGTTTTCAGGTTCGGGTCGAAGGCCGCGTTGAAGTCACCATTATTATCCAGACTGCCCTGGTAAAGTTCACCCACGGTGGCGAAGCGATGGGCCTTGCCCAGGGACAGGCTGGTGAGCCAGTCGTCGGTGGGCCGATAGCTCAGGCTGGCCTTGGGAGAAAAGGCCTGTTCGTTGCGTTGCGGATAGGCCGCGGAGACACCGTTCTGGACCAGGCGACCGTCGCTGGCCTGCCACCACTCCTGCCGGCCACCCAGGGTGAGGTCCAGTTTGTCGTTGAGTGCCCATTGGTTTTCGATAAACAGGGCCTGGGTGCGGGTTTCGCCCTGGGAGGCGCTTTTCAGGGTGCGGCCCTGGGTGGTGCGCCACTCGTTGGTGTCGTAGTTGATCTCGTCAAGGCGGTAGCGGTCGATGTGGTAACCGAAGGCCACTCGCTGCCCCAGCCAGCCGCCGTCGTGGCGATGGCCCAGATTCAGGTCGAAGGTCTGCCAGCCGGTGCCCTGGTCGTCACTGAAGGTGCCGGGGCCGCCTGCCTTGGCCACCGCGAAATCGGTGCCGGAGCGACGGCTGGTGTCGTCCAGTACCCGGTAGTCGGATACTCCGGTCTGGATGTCCCAGCCATTACCCAGCTTGCCATCCAGTTCCAGACCAGTGATCAGATCCTGGCTTTGGCTCAGGCCCAGGCGCTGGCTGGTGACGGCAAAATCCTCACCATTGATGGTCACATCGCCATTGTAGATCAGGCTGCCATTGGCATCGCGCAGGTAGGTCTGGGGCTTCAGGGTTTCATCGCGACGGTCCAGCCAGGCCAGGGTGAGGCGGGCCTGCAGGTCACGGGTCAGATCGTAGCCCAGTTTCAGCTTCAGATTCTGTTCGGTCACCTCACTGCCACTGGCCGCATTGTAGAGAT
Source organism: Alcanivorax sp. IL2 (assembly GCF_047495475.1). Classification (NCBI taxonomy): domain Bacteria; kingdom Pseudomonadati; phylum Pseudomonadota; class Gammaproteobacteria; order Oceanospirillales; family Alcanivoracaceae; genus Alcanivorax; species Alcanivorax sp. IL2. Next base: position 1,812,167 of record NZ_CP179932.1, read on the forward strand.
AGCCGCCCTGGGAATAGGGGAAAGCGCCGGTAACCGGTGTGCCGGGACTGGCGCCGGGTCCACGGGTGAGGCCAAAGCTCTGCGGATGGCTTTCGTTTTCCAGTCGGCTGGCGGCCAGCAGCAGGCTCCAGTCCCCTTTGCGATTGCCGACCACGGCGTTCAGCCGATGGCCCAGATATGACTCGTCGGTGCCGTAGTCGTCGAATTCCTGCAAAAAGGTACCGGCACTGAGATGGGCCATCGGCTGGCTGGGCATCGTTGTGTGGAACACGGTGACACCGCCCAGGCTGTTGCCGCTGTAACGGGCAGAGTAGGGACCGTAGAGAATCTCCACCCGGTCGATTTCCCGGGGCTGTACCACATCCCAGCGGGGAGCCGTGCCAAAGTTGGCACCGAGAAAATTACTGAGCAGCAGACCGTCGCTGTAAACCAGTGCGCGCGGGGTCTGGAAGTTGTGCATATCGCGGAAGGTAAGCAGGCCGTTGCGGTCGCCGATAAAGCGTTTCCGTACCATCAGGTTGGGCTGGTACTTGATCACGTCTTCGCTGTCGGCAGTGTTGATGTCCGCCACCTCGTCAGCGGTGATCTGAATGCTCAGCCCCACAGGCTCACTGTCCAGCGCGGAGCCGGACTGGCTGACGGAAATCGTTTCCAGTTCGTTGGCGTGCAATGAGGAAAAACTGCTGAGCAGAATACTGGCGAGAAGACGGCGACGCATATAACCCCCTGATTATGGCGGGGGCATTATTGGCAAAATCGGGGGCGCGGCCAATGCGGCAAAGTGTCGCAGCGGTGAAAGGCAGTGAATAGTTAACAGTTAATAGTGAATAGTTGCGCGAACACGCTTGGTGGTATCTGGACCGCTAGAGCCTGCGCCCAACTTCTGGTTGCGTCCTCCAGCGATTTGAACTCCCTCGAAGCGATCCCGCGCCGCTGTTAACTATTCACTGTTAACTGCTTTCACTCTCTGCGTGACTCCCCCTCAATGGTCACATTGCCATCGTCGTTCCGGCGGGGTGGCTGCTGGAACGGGTTGGGGCCCTGTCCGGTGTGGCTGGTGTAGGTGAAGCCACCGCCTTGCATGGTGGTAAAACCCTGCAGGGTGCCTTTCTCAATGACCTTGCGAGCCATGGCTCGGCGCGAGCCCGGCAGCAGCAGGGCAAAGCCCACCGCATCGGTGATGAAGCCGGGGGTGATCAGCAGGGCGCCGCCGAGCAGCAGCATGATGCCTTCCACCATTTCCTGGCCGGGCATATCGCCCTGTTGCATGCGCTGATTCAATCGCACCCAGGTTTCCAGTCCCTGGCGGCGGAACAGGTAGCTACCCAGCAGGGCAGTGACCACGGTAGCGATGATGGTGATGGGCCAGCCGATCAGGCCGGCGACTTTCGCCAGTACCAGTACTTCCAGCAGGGCAAAAGCGAAGATGAAGAAGAAAATGCGACCGAAACCCATGGGGCGTCCTGTTTTAGCGTATATGCCTACTAAGATGGTGATAGTCAGACAGGGATTCAAGGGGCAGGTTCAGTGGCCGCGGAATCGGTCAGTTGCTGGCGAAGCCAGCGATGGGCGGGGTCTCTGTCCAGGGCGGCGGGCCAGAGCATGTAAACGGGCACCGGTGGCACGGTGACCGGGAAGGGCAGGACCTGCAGCTCCAGGGCGTCGGCGTACTGATGGGCCAGGCGCTCCGGCACGGTGGCAATCATGTCCGAACGGGCGCTGACGGCGAGCATGCTGGCAAACTGGGTGACCCGGGCGCCGGCGCGTCGTTGCCAGCCGGGGGCATTGAGAATCAGGTCCAGGGGCAGGCGCCGGTTACGCTCCGGCAGCACCACATGTTCCGCTTTCAGAAAGCGCGACTTGCTGCAGCGGCCCTGTATCTGTGGGTGTCCCCGTCGCGCCACTACCACCAGCGTCTCCTCCAGCAGCACCTTGCGGTGCAGCCGGCTGTCTTCGGGGACGAACGAATCCACGGCCAGGTCGGCATGGGCCTTGTGCAGGGCGTCGGCCATGCCATCGCCGGCAGGGGCTATCTCCAGCATCACATCCGGTGCCTGACGGCGGATCCGCTGCAGCAGCGGTGGCAGCAGCACCATCTCGAAGTAGTCCAGGCTGAGCAGGCGGAACTGGCGTCGGCTGCTGGCTGGATCAAAGCGGTTGCCCGGGTCCAGCGAGTCCCGCAGGGATGTCAGCTGGGGGGCAAGCAGCTGGTGCAGCTCGCGGGCCCGGGGGGTAGGCACCATGCCCTGGCGGGTGCGCACGAAGAGATCGTCGTCCAGGGTGTGGCGCAGGCGCTGCAGTGCCGCACTGATGGCGGGCTGGCTCATCCCCAGCTGGTCTGCGGCCCGGGACAGCTGCCCAGCCTCCATGATGGCATCAAAGACCGGCAGCAGGTTCAGGTCGATACTGCGTAAATTCAGTTTCATGGATATTACTTATATCAAATATCAATTAGGAAAAGGAGTACGCACTGTCTATTTTCTGGGGTGTGCGCAAAACACGCTCAAACCGGAGAATAACAATGGATCAGCAACTTACCGCCTTTGTCACGGCGTTCATTATTCTGACAGCGATCTGGGAAGTGGTAGCCGGCCGCACCCGGGACGGCAAGAAGACCCGGCAGGACTGGAAAATCGCCTTCCTGGCTACCTTGATGATGGTGGTAGTGCAGCGCCCGCTGGTGCTGCTGCTGCTCACCCTGGGCTTATCTGGCCTGTTTCCCGGCAGTGCCGGTTCGCTGGCCTGGCTGGAGGAGCAGTATTTTCTGCCGACGCTGATCGCCTTTTTCTGTATTGAAGAATTCATTCATGGTGCGTTTCACCTGTTCGCCCATAGCCGTCGACCGAAGAACCGACTCCTGCAATGGGTGCAGGCGTTCTACAAGATGAGCCATCGCCCCCACCATCTGGCGGGCGGCCAGGACAACAAGGGGCAACTGTCGGTGACCCAGACCTTTGTGAATGGTTGGGCCTGGTGGCTGATTATGCCGAATTACACCTTCCAGCTGGTGTGTCTGTATCTGGGCCTGGTGGAGGTGTTCCTGGTGGGCACGGCCATCAAGGGTATCTGGGCGGCTCAGACCCATGTGAACTGGAACTGGGATCTCTACTTCCATAATCACAAGTGGGCCTGGGTACGCAAAACCATGTGGGCGCTGGCCCATGTACTGACCTTCCCGACCCAGCATCACCATCACCATTCGCGCGGCCCCAATTCCGCCAAGAACGTGACGTCCACGCTAGCCATCTATGACTGGCTGATTTTCGGCACCCTGGCCATCGAAAAGGAAAAGCCGCAGACCTACGGCTGGCGTCAGAAGGATGACGAGGCCAGCAGTGTACTCAAGCGTTATTTCTTCTGGGATGTGCGCCAATACATGCCCGGTGGGGCGGCGAAAGCGAAAAAGAAGAGCGAAGACAAATTACCGAAAGCGGCCTGAGAACCTCGCGCTGATGTTGTAGCGTCTCGTTGCGGGAGAGCACGGGATCTTTACGCCCTGCCGGGTAATAGCCTGGTGGGGCTTTTTCGTTGCTGTCAGTGTCTTGCGTAGGGTGGATCAGCCGCAGGCGTCATCCACCGCGCTTTGCCGTTCTGCGCAATATGATGGTGGATTACGCCTGCGGCTAATTCACCCTACGTTAAGCGATGAGACAAACAAAAAAGCCGCACCTTGCGGCGCGGCTCTTTTGTCGATCGTGTGGCGAAAGCCTCAAACCGTGTTGCAGCTTGAGGCTTGCAGCTTGCGGCTGTTACGCACCCAGCAGCATCTGACCACACACACGCACCACGTTACCGGTCAGGCCCTGAGAGGCCGGGCTGGCAAAGAAGGCGATGGTTTCGGCCACGTCCACCGGCTGACCGCCCTGGTTCATGGCGTTCATGCGACGGCCCGCTTCACGGATGGTGAAGGGGATGGCGGCAGTCATCTGGGTTTCGATGAAGCCCGGCGCCACGGCATTGATGGTGATGCCCTTCTCGGCGTACTCGTCCTTGTAGGCGTCGATCATGCCGATCACGGCTGCCTTGGAGGCACCGTAGTTGGTCTGGCCCAGGTTACCGGCGATACCGGCGATGGAGCTGATGGAGATAATACGGCCACCTTTGCCCATGCCGCCGTCAGCCAGCAGTTTCTCGTTGATACGCAGCTGGCTGGCGATGTTGATGTTCAGCACCATGTCCCAGAATTTCTCCGGCATGTTGCCCAGCATCTTGTCGCGGGTGACACCAGCATTGTGCACGACCACGTCGTAGCCGCCGATGTCCTTGGCCTTGGCGGCGATGGTGGCCGGGGCGTCGTCTGCGGTGATGTCCAGTTCCAGGGTATCGCCACCGATCTGCTCGGCCACCTGGTTCAGGTCGTCGGCCATGGGCGGGATATCCAGCACGGTCACGGTGGCGCCGTCACGGGCCAGTACTTCGGCGATGGCGGCACCGATACCACGGGAGCCACCGGTGACCAGGGCCTTCTTGCCGGCCAGTGGCTTGTCCCAGTCGAACTTGGCAGCCTTGAAGCCCGCTTCGGTGGCGCGAACCACCTGGCCGGATACGTAGGCAGATTTCGGTGACAGGAAGAAGTGCAGGGGGGACGCCAGTTGCGCTTCTGCGCCTTCGTCCACATACACCAGCTGGGCGGTGGCGCCTTTCTTGATTTCCTTGCCCACGGAGCGGGTGAAACCTTCCAGGGCACGCTGGGCCACACGGGCGGCGCCAGTCTGTTTTTCCGGCGTGCGGCCGATGACTACCACACGAGCACATTTTTCCAGCTTGCGGATCACCGGGTGGAAGAATTCCCACAGGGCTTTCAGCTCGTCCGGGTTCTGGATGCCGGTGGCATCGAATACCAGGCCCTTGAACTTGGCATCGTCTTCGCGGTTGGCGGTGTAGTTGTCCGCGCTCACGCCCAGCTTGCCGGCTTTCTTCTGCAGCTCGGTGGCGTTGCCGGTGTTGGCCAGTACCGCTACCTGTGCTTCGGGCGCATCTTTCAGCGTTGCCAGGACGGTATCGATACCGGTGGAACCGTTGGCGGCACCCACCAGCACGCGGCCCTTGATGAAGGAAGCCTGGCCCGGCTGCCAGCGCTCGAGAATGACCGGAATAGGGAGGTTGATTGCGCCAAACAGCGCCTTGCCCATAGAGGAATTGGCAATCGCCTGATAGGTATCGCTCATGATCCTGTCCTTTGCCATCAGAAGATGAATGTGTCTGGCTACATTAGTGCAACCAGAGCGGGTTTAAAGTGGTGCCGCGGAATGAAGCGTCAAAATCAGACTTCTTTCGTAGGGCATGAGGATCAGCCCTGTCGCACACTGGCGCGTATTGAATCACTGCAATGTGGCAGGTGTATTGACCGGCGCCGGTAGTCAAACAGGCGTTTGAGCCAATGAGGCCGTGCCGGTTGCGGGTAGACTGCGCCCATTCGAGTGAATACTGTAGCGTTTTCACGCTGTCGTTGCTCACCGCCATCTTTAGAGGACATGACTATGCTGGCAGGTAAAGCCGTACGTAAGGTTGCCATTATCGGCGGTAACCGTATCCCGTTTGCCCGTTCCAACTCCGCTTATATCGATACCAGCAACCAGGACATGCTGACTGCTGCCATCGACGGTCTGGTGGATCGTTTCAAGCTGCACGGCGAGAAAATCGACGAAGTGGCTGCCGGTGCTGTGATGAAGCACGCCCGCGACTTCAACCTGGTGCGTGAATCCGTACTGGGTTCCAAGCTGGCTCCGGAAACCCCGGCCTATGACCTGCAGCAAGCCTGCGGTACCGGCCTGGAAGCGGCCATCCTGGTGGCCAACAAGATCGCCCTGGGGCAAATCGATTGCGCTATCGCTGGCGGTGTCGACACCACCTCTGACGCGCCTCTGGGTGTGAACGAAGACGCCCGCAAGGTCTTCATGGCTCTCAACCGTGCCAAGACCAACGGCGAGCGCGCCAAGCTGGGCCTGAAGCTGCTCAACCCGAAATCCCTGATGCCCGACATCCCCAAGAACGGCGAGCCGCGCACCGGCCTGTCCATGGGTGAGCACCAGGCGCTGACCGCCAAAGAGTGGGGCATTGCCCGCGAAGACCAGGACGAGCTGGCATGGAAATCCCACCAGAACCTGGCCAAGTCCTATGAAGATGGCTGGCAGGATGACCTGATCACTCCTTTCAAGGGTCTGGAACGCGACAACAACATGCGCGGTGATTCCACCCTGGAAAAACTGGCTACCCTGAAGCCTTGCTTCGGCGGCCCGGACGGCACCATGACCCCGGCCAACTCCACCCCGCTGACCGACGGTGCCTCCACGGTACTGCTGGCCACCGAAGAGTGGGCCAAAGAGCGTGGCCTGCCGGTACTGGCCTACCTGACCATCGGCGAAGCTGCTGCCGTGGACTTCATCGGCAAGAAAGAAGGCCTGCTGATGGCACCGGCCTACGCCGTACCGAGCATGCTGGACAAGCTGGACCTGACCCTGCAGGACTTCGATTTCTACGAAATCCACGAAGCCTTCGCGTCCCAGGTACTGTCTACCCTGAAAGCCTGGGAAGACGAGACCTTCTGCAAGGAAAAACTGGGCCGCAAGAAAGCGCTGGGCAGCATCGATCGCAGCAAGTTGAACGTGAAGGGCTCCTCTCTGGCAGCCGGTCACCCGTTCGCTGCCACCGGTGGCCGTATCATCGCCAACGCCGCCAAGCTGCTGAACGAAAAAGGCTCCGGCCGTGCACTGATCTCTGTGTGTGCTGCTGGCGGCCAGGGCGTGGTAGCGATTCTCGAGAAGTAATCGCTGGCATGACCTAGAAAACCGGCCTTCGGGCCGGTTTTTTTATGCCTGTTCATTGCCGGCAATGGGCGTGAGTGGTCCGTGCTGAGTAGCAGGGTGCCAGGAACTCCTTGCCCCTCCCAAGTTCACATACTGTGAACACTATGCGGGAGAGAAGGGATGAAGCGATTGTTTGTGTGGTTGATCGGTGCGCTGAGCATTACGTTGTCAGGGTCGCTATGGGCCGATGAGTTGGCTCTGGATGCCCGCCTTGAGCAGTATGAGTACCCGTTTCCGGTACAGGTTCTGGCCATTGATGCACAACGCCAATCGCTGGACATGGCCTACATGGATGTGGCGCCGAAACAGAGTAACGGGCAGACGGTTCTGTTGTTACACGGCAAGAATTTTTCCGGCGCCTACTGGGAGCGAACCATCACCGAATTGCTGGCCGATGGCTACCGCGTGGTGGTGCCGGACCAGATCGGTTTCGGCAAGTCCTCCAAGCCGGACCATCTACAGTATTCCTTTCAGATGCTGGCAGATCAGACCCGACGGTTGCTGGATAGCCTGAAGGTGGATGATGTCACTGTAGTGGGGCACTCCATGGGTGGCATGCTGGCCACCCGCTTCGCCTTGATGTTTCCTGAGCGCACTCGCTCACTGGTGCTGGTCAATCCCATCGGCCTGGAAGACTGGCAGCACAAGCAGGTGCCGTGGCAGTCCGTGGAGGCCTGGTATCAGGGGGAGTTGAACAAGACCCCGGAGACGGTCAAAGCCTATATGACCGCCAGCTATTTTGATGGTCAGTGGAAGGAGGCCTATGACCCGCTGCTGACCCTGCAACAGGGCTGGATGCGTGGCCCGGATTACCCCCGTATTGCCTGGAATTCGGCGTTGCACTACGAGATGATTTTCAGCCAACCAGTGGTGCAGGATTTTGACCGCCTTACGGTGCCCACGCTGCTTGTTATAGGTACCCGTGATCGTACTGCCCTGGGACGAAACCGGGCTCCCGAGGAAATTCGTGAGACTCTGGGCCGCTACGACCAGCTGGGCCAGAAAACCGTGCAGCGCATACCCGATGCCACCCTGGTGGAACTGGAGGGTATTGGCCATGTACCCCAGTTCGAAGCCTTTGATCGCTATATGGCGGCGCTACGGACATTTCTGCAACAAAGTCGTTAGCCGATCATGTTGAAGGGGCCAGGGCGGCCATGATCAGCGCTACTGACTGTTCGCTGACGGCCTCTATGTCTTCCCGGTTCACGTAGATACCATCGATCAGCAGGCGGCACAGGCCATGGACGGTGGCCCAACTGGCCTGAGCCACACGCAGGGGATCAGTATCGGCAGGAAGTCGGCCCTGCAGCTGGCTCCCCAGCCGTTCGGCATAGTTACGGAAGCTGCGGTAGGCCACCGCCTTCAGTTCCTCGGTGGGTTCCCCACTTTTCCAGATGGTGCGCCCGAACATCAGCTCGTACTGTTCCGGGTGCTCGGTGGCAAAGCGAAGATACTCGCGGACAAAGTGCTGAATCCGTTCTTTCGAACCTTCCCCCTGTAATTGCCGCCCGATCATTTCATCCAGTTGGCTGAACGCCTGGGTCGCCAGGGCGCAGAGCAGGACATTCTTGTCACGGAAATGGTGGTAGGGTGCGGTACGAGAGACGCCGGCCCGTTCCGCCAGCTTGCGCAGGGACAGGCCGTCAATCCCGTCTTCGTCCAGCAGCCGGTTGGCCTCCCGGAGCAGGGTGGAATGCAGGTCACCGTGGTGATAGCGCGCGGGTCGTGACATGGTAAATCCAGTTGCAAGTTGAAAGTGGCAAGTTACAACGCGCTGCAAAGCAGGCAGCAGACGAGCCGCCGGTTACGCGAACAAGCTGGTTTGGGCGCGGGAAGGGTGGTGCAGATTATTGCCACACAGATGCCGCGTTGACACTTTCAACTTGTAACTTGCCAGGGTAGTTTCAGCAATAATCTTGACAGTGTCAAAATAAGCCATTAACTTGACGCCGTCCAGATAATTAACGCGTAGCCATCTCTGGTGACGATACGGAGCACACACCATGACAGCCGACCGCTATTCCAACCTGCTTTCCCCCCTGGATCTGGGCCATACCCAGCTCAAGAACCGGGTGATCATGGGGTCCATGCACACCGGTCTGGAAGACCGTTTCTGGCAATTTCCCAAGCTCGCGGCTTACTTTGCCGAGCGTGCCCGTGGTGGTGTTGGCTTGATCGTTACCGGTGGCTTCAACCCGAACAAGAAAGGGTGGTTCTACCCGTTTTCCGGGCTGTTCAACAGCCGCTTTGATGTGATGAATCACCGCAAGGTCACCGATGCGGTGCACCGGGAAGGGGGCAAGATTGCCCTGCAGGTGCTTCATGCTGGCCGCTATAGCTACCACCCGTTCTCCCGTTCCGCCTCGGCGATCAAGAGCCCGATCAACCCGTTCAAGCCCAAGGCCATGTCCACCAAGGAAGTGGAGCAGACGGTAAAGGATTTTGCCCACACCGCTTACCTGGCCAAGAAAGCCGGCTATGACGGTGTGGAAATCATGGGTTCCGAAGGTTATCTGATTAACCAGTTCACCGCGCCGCGTACCAACAAGCGAAAGGACAAATACGGCGGCAATGCCGAGAACCGTCGTCGCTTTCCGGTGGAAATCGTTCGCGAAACCCGCAAGCGTTGTGGCGACGATTTCATCATCATGTTTCGCATGTCGGTGATCGATCTGGTGCCAGAAGGCTCCACCCGTGAAGAAGTGCTGGAATTGGCCAAGGCCCTGGAAGCGGCCGGTAGCAGCCTGCTGAATTCGGGTATCGGTTGGCACGAGGCCCGTGTGCCTACCATCGTGACCTCTGTCCCCAGGGCAGCCTTTGCCGAAGCCACCCGTCAGGTCAAAGAGGTGGTATCCATTCCGGTGGTGGCCTCCAACCGCATCAACGATCCGGATGTAGCAGAAGAGATTCTCAAGAGCGGTCAGGCGGATGCCGTGTCCATGGCCCGTCAGTTGCTGGCGGACCCGGACTTCGTGAAAAAGACCGAGCAGGGCAAGGCCGACGAGATCAACACCTGCATCGCCTGTAACCAGGCCTGTCTGGATCACACCTTCCAGCTCAAGCGGGCGTCCTGTCTGGTTAATCCCCGTGCCTGTCACGAAACCGAACTGCTTTATCTGCGCACTGCCAAGCCGAAGAAGGTGGCGGTGGTCGGCGCCGGCCCGGCGGGCCTGTCCTGTGCCACTGTGGCGGCAGAGCGGGGCCACGATGTGACCCTGTTTGATCAGGCCGGCGAGATCGGTGGCCAGTTCAACATGGCCAAGGTGGTGCCGGGCAAGGAAGAATTCCACAACACTATTCGTTATTTCAACAAGCGTATCGAAAACACCGGCGTGACGCTGAAACTCAATACCCGGGTGGCAGTGGCAGACCTGCAGGCCCAGGGTTTTGATGAAATCGTTATCGCTACGGGTGTGCTGCCGCGCACGCCGGGTATTCCCGGCATTGATCACCCCAAGGTGCTGTCCTATGTGGATGTACTGCGTGGCAAGGCCCAGGTAGGTGAAAAAGTGGCGGTAATCGGTGCCGGCGGTATCGGTTTTGATGTGTCTGAATTCCTGGCTGAACACCCCCGTGACGGCGAGCAACCTTTGCCGGAGTGGATGAAGGAATGGGGCGTGGACATGGATAGCGATGCACCCGGTGGCCTGGTGGAGCCGGAGGTGGAAAAGCCCGCCCGGCAGATCACGCTGCTGCAACGCAAGCCGACCCCGCTGGGCAAGGACCTGGGCAAGACCTCCGGCTGGGTACACCGCGCCACCCTGAAATCGCGCAACGTGGACATGCTGAAAGGCTGCAGCTACGAGAAAATCGATGACGCCGGCCTGCATATCAAGATCGGCGAGGAAAGCCGGGTGCTGGATGTGGATCACGTGGTGATCTGTGCCGGTCAGGAATCCCTGCGCGAGCTGTATCAGGAAGAAGCGAAAAACTTCCACCTGATCGGTGGCGCCGACCTGGCCGCAGAGCTAGACGCCAAACGTGCAATCCGCCAGGGCGCCGAGGTAGCCGCCGCCCTTTAAGGAATGCCGCTTCTACAAAAAAGCCCTTGCCGGCAAATCTCGGCAAGGGCTTTTTTTGTTTTTCGCTATTAACTATTCACTGTTAACTATTAATTGCTTCTCAGCTGTTTGCCCGCAACCGCCGGGTCTTGAAGCTGCCAATCCCCATCTCGGTGATCACCTTGAACAACGACAGCAGGACGCTCTCATCCGGTTTCGGGTCCTGCCCCTTGCCCATGCGATGCAGCTGCCGGGAAAACCAGGAGACTTCCATCATGGCCATTTCGTCGATCATCTTGATGCCGGTCTTGCGCGGTGTGACCCGGCTGATGACCCCTTCCTGGCCGGCGAGAATGCGGTTGGCCAGATCCGGTTCCACGGCCAGGGGGCGGGCAATGCCGACCAGGTCGGTGGCACCGCTTTCCACGGCCTGCGCCATGGCCTGGGCGGAGCGGAAGCCGCCGGTGACCATCAGTGGCGTGGAGACCCGCTTGCGAATCGCCTGGGCGTAATCCAGGAAATAGGCTTCCCGTTTAACCGTGCTTTCGCGTACGCCCCTGGCGCCGGCCATGGCCGGGTTTTCGTAGTTACCCCCGGAAATCTCCAGTAGATCCAGGCCTTCATTGGCCAGCGTTTCCGCCACGGTCATGGATTCTTCTTCGGTGAAACCGCCACGCTGGAAATCTGCAGAGTTGAGTTTGATGCTTACCGGGTAATCCGGGCCAACGGCGTCGCGGATGGCGCGATAGATTTCCAGCGGGAAACGCATGCGGTTTTCCAGGGAGCCGCCCCATTTGTCAGTGCGACGGTTATGGTGGCCGGACAGGAACTGGCTGACCAGGTAGCCATGGGCGCCATGAATCTGCACGCCGGTGAAGCCGGCCTTCTTCGCCAGCGCGGAGCTGGTAGCGAAACGGCGGATGATGTCGAAGATTTCGTCTTCGCTGAGCGCACGCGGCGTCTTGAAGGCGCTTTTGAGTTCCTTGCCGAAGGGGACGGCGGAGGGCGCCAGGGTGTCACCGCTGGCCAGCATGCGCGGGATCTGTTTGCCCGGGTGGTTGAGTTGTACCCAGATATCGTTGCCCTGGCTTTTACCGGCGTCGGCCCAGCGTTTCAGCAGGGTCATATCGCGTTCATCTTCCAGTACCACATTACGGGGCTCGCCGGTGTGGTTGCGGTCGACCATGATGTTGCCGGTAATCAGCAGCCCGGTGCCGCCCTGGGCCCAGCGACCGTAGAGCCGCTCCAGCGCCGGGGTGACATGATTATCGATGGTGCCCAGCGCTTCGCTCATGGCAGATTTGGCGAAGCGATTCTTCAGCGTTATTCCGCAGGGCAGGGCCAGTGATTGCCCGAGAGTGTCCGCGTGGCTCACGATTGTCCTCCAGCGACCTGTGCAGGTCAGCAGCTATATAGTTTGATGATGGTCAAACTATAAGTTAGTTTTATACCCGTCAAACTGTTTTGTGGGGAGGTGCCGGTTTTGGCACGGAAAGACATATCGGAGAGCTCGGCGGAGCAGTTGGCAGCGGCCTTTCGGGCCCTGTCCAATCCTAACCGCTTGCGAATCTACCAGGTGATTCTGGAGCATTGCCGGGCCCATGGTCATGCGGATCTGGCGAAAGTGCCGGCGGGTTGTGCCTTCGGGGACTTCATGCAGCGTCTCAATATCGGTGCCCCCACGGTATCCCACCATGTGCGTGAACTGGTGGAGGCCGGGCTGATCCGGGTGGAGCGGGAAGGGCGGCGGCGTTATTGCCATGCCCAACCGCAAATGCTGGCTACCCTGGCGCATTTTTTCGAATTATAAGGAGAGAGCAGAATGACAGCAGACCAGTGGGCGTTGTGGGGCTGTGGGATTTACTTTCTGACCGGCCTGCTGACCGGGGTGTGGAAGTACTCGCAGGTGGCTACCAGTGAAAAGGGGCGTGCCCATTACTACGTGGATGTGGCGCACCGGGCCAGCCTGATGTACGCCTTTGCCTGTCTGGTGCTGGAGCGGTTTGCGTTACTTAGCGTCTGGGACGACTGGATCAATACGTTGGCCGTTCTGGCGAGCCTGCTGTTCTTCGGCCTGGCCATTGGCAGTTATATTCTCCACGGTTTTCTGCAGGACACCCGTAACCAGTTGCAACGGCCCCACCGGCTGGGCGGCGGCAGTGTGCCGGAGTTGGCCATGTCCACATTCATGGTGTCGTTGATCGTGGCCGAGGTAGGTGGCTTCGCGGTGTTGTTTGCGGGGTTTGTGATGCGTTGACGCCACGCCCGTGATGGGCGCGGCGTATGCCGGGCTCAGGCCAGGCGGTTCTTTTCGGTGATCTGGCCGTTCAAGGTCCAGAAATCGTAGAGAATGCCCAGCCCGAACAGCCCGGCGGTAAGCAGATAGATGATGCCGGTGATCACCTTACCCATGTAGAAACGGTGGATGCCGAAGATGCCCAGGAAGGTGAGCAGAACCCAGCCGATGTTGTAGTCGATGCTACCGGGTTCGTAGCGTTCGTCCGCCGCATCATCCATCCCCGGGATCAGGAACAGATCGATGATCCAGCCGATGAAAAACAGGCCCAGGGTAAAGAACCAGATAGTGCCGGTGATCTGGCGACCATAGTAAAAGCGATGGGCGCCCATGAAACCGAAAATCCACAGCAGATAGCCGATCACCTTGCTGTGCGTGTCCTGATTTTGCATTTTTCTTATCCCCTTAAAGGTCGACTTTCAGAGCCGCACTGGCGGCATTGGCCTTGTCACGCGCTTCCTGGATGGATTCTCCCCGCGCCAGGGCAACACCCAGGCGGCGGCTGCCTTTGACTTCCGGTTTGCTGAACAAGCGAACTTCTGTTTCCGGTTGGGCCAGGGCCTTGTCCAGCCCACTGTAACGCATCTCTGTGGATTCCCCTTGCACCAACAGTACCGAGGACGCGCTGGGGCCGCGTTGTTCGATATACGGAATCGGCAGACCAAGAATAGCACGGGCATGAAGCGCGAATTCTGACAGGTTTTGCGACAGCAAGGTCACCAGCCCGGTGTCATGGGGGCGGGGAGAGACTTCGCTGAAGTAGACCTGATCACCCTTGATAAACAGCTCTACACCAAAAATGCCCATGCCGCCCAGGGCTTCGGTGATGGCACCGGCGACCTCTTTCGAGGCCTGCAGTGCTTTTTCGCTCATGGGCTGTGGTTGCCAGGATTCCTGATAATCGCCGTTTTCCTGGCGATGGCCGATGGGTGCGCAGTAAGTGGTGGCATAGCGGGTGCCATCCCGGTGGCGCACGGTTAGCAGGTTGATTTCATAATCGAAATCCACAAAGCCTTCCACGATCACCCGACCCTCTCCGGCGCGGCCACCGGATTGGGCGTAGTCCCAGGCGGTCTGGATATCCGTTTGTGTTTTCACTGTGCTCTGGCCCTTGCCGGAGGAACTCATCACCGGTTTGACCACGCAGGGCAGGCCGATGTCGGCAACGGCCTGCTGGTAGTCTTCCAGGGTTTCTGCAAAGCGGTAGGGGGAGGTGGGCAGGGATAATTCCTCTGCCGCCAGCCGGCGAATACCTTCGCGATTCATGGTCAGCTTTGCCGCCCGGGCAGTGGGCACTACGGTAAAGCCTTCGCTTTCCAGTTGTACCAGTTCGTCGGTGGCGATAGCTTCGATCTCCGGCACGATCAGCGTTGGCTTCTCCTGTTCCACCAACTGGCGCAGGGCAGCACCGTCGAGCATGTTGATGACATGGCTACGCTGGGCCACCTGCATGGCAGGAGCGTGATCATAGCGGTCCACGGCGATCACTTCGCAGCCATAACGGATCAGTTCGATGGCCACTTCCCGGCCCAATTCGCCGCTGCCCAGCAGCATGACGCGGGTGGCGTTGTCGGTAAAAGGCGTTCCGATGGATGTCATAACAGCTCTCAATGCGATTAATGGCATGATTGTAACGAAATGGGGTGTTGGTGCTAGCCCGGACTTTTCATCCAATGCCATGTAGTAGGCGAGTGATAAAGTGCCGCCAGTGCGTTCAGCCAGCGCAGCGACAGGCTGGATGCCTTTTCAAGCTGTCTGGGCGCGCTGGCGGTGCTTTAGCGCTCGTCTAATGCATGGCAAGCGTGAGATACCAAATGGAATCTACTCTAAAATGGCTTTCTGTCTTGTATAGTAGTGCCAAACCCGAATTGAGGAGCGTTTGGGTGAGAAATCCGGGCTAGGGCTTGCTGGGACATACCATTGCCGCGCGACCATCAGGATAGAGCCATGAACGACGACATTTGGATGCAGCGGGCACTGGAGTTGGCCCGGCAGGGCGCCGAGGTAGGTGAAGTGCCAGTGGGCGCGGTGCTGGTTCGCGAGGATCAGGTACTGGGAGAAGGCTTCAATCAACCCATCACCGGCCATGACCCCACCGCCCATGCCGAGGTGGTGGCATTACGCGCCGCCGCCGATGCCGAGCAGAATTACCGCTTACCGGGAAGCACGCTGTACGTGACCCTGGAGCCGTGCACCATGTGTTTCGGCGCGCTGGTACATGCCCGTGTTGCTCGCCTGGTCTATGCGGCCAAAGAGCCCCGTGCGGGTGTCTGCGAGAGTCAGTTGCAGTTACCGCAAGTGGATTTTTACAACCACAAATTGCTGGTAGAGGGGGGTGTGATGGAGGCTGAGAGTGCCGCCATGCTGAAGGCGTTTTTTGCTGCTCGCCGCAAGGGGTGAGCTGTGTGTAGGGTGCACTGAGCCTCAGGCGAACTGCACCATTCAAACGCCGGGGTGGTGCAGTTCGCTTAGGCTCAGTGCACCCTACGGTTTCGGACAGGCTTGAGAGTTTTTGAGCATAAAAAAAGGGCCGGCAAATGCCGGCCCTTTTTTATTCAGGAAAGGCTCTTATTGGTACTGAGCTTCCTGGGTAGTGGCCTTCATGATGGCTTCTACGCGACGGTTTTCCGCGCGGCCTTCACTGGTGCCGTTGTCGGCGATCGGCTTCTCTTCACCGTAGCCTTCAGTGGTGATGCGGTCAGTGCTGATGGTGAACTCTTCCACCAGAACTTTCTTCACTGCATCAGCACGCTTCTTGGAGAGCGACTTGTTGTAGCTCGCTGCACCAGTGCTGTCGGTGTGACCTTCGAGTACCAGGTTGGCAGAGGGATACTTGCGCATCTCTTCAGCCAGACGCTCCAGCTCGGGGTAGGAAGTCTGACGGACCTCAGCCTTGTCCAGGCCGAACTCAACGTACAGGGTTTCCTTAACGTCTTTTTCCAGATACTGCTGACAGCCTTTGTCGTCTACCAGTGCACCAGCCGGGGTGTCCGGGCATTCGTCGGCACTGTTAACTACGCCGTCACCGTCGTCGTCCAGTTCGCAGCCAGTTGCATCAACCTGGGCACCTGCAGGAGTGTTGGCACACTGATCACGATCATCAGGCACGCCATCACCGTCGCTGTCGGTTACCACGTTCTCAACGACCGGAGCGGGTTCTTCTTCTTTCTCGGATGCACCGATCAGGAAGTTCAGGCCAGCATAGACTTCAGCGTCCCAACGTTCGGTACGGAAGCTGTAGTAGGGACGAGCGCCCACGTCCAGCATGAAGTGCGGGTGCAGCATGGTCTGGAAACCGGTTTCCAGAGTACCGATGGTTTCCTTGAAATCATTGGAGCTGTCGCTGGTCGGCTCGGTGCGGAACTCACCGGCACCAATACCCACATAGGGTTCGAACGCGGAGTTGCCGGCAAAGTGCTTACGCAGCGTGCCGTGAGCGATGTTGATGTCTGCCTCGCCGAGCAGTGCAGTGTTGGAGTTGTTACGCTCCCACCAACCCTGAACAGACCAGTCACGGTTGAAGCGGTAACCCATCTGGGCACCCGGCAAAGTGACAGAGTTGTCGCTGGTGTCACCATTAATGTGATCACCCAGGTCTAAAAAGTTTTCACTGATGTGGCCACCAAAGTAGAAATAACGCTCGGGGATTTCGTCAGCAGTGACCGCAGTGGTCGCAGTGACGGATGCGCAAGCAATACTAGCCGCCAAAAAATGTTTAGCGTTCATAAGCTCCTTCCTTGTTTTGTCCAAATAGGCAGTACAAACACGGGGTCAGTGTTGTGCAGCCTGTCTCCCATGTAAATCCTCACATGACAGATTAATAAAAAAATTTACAAATATGGAAATTGTTTGGTAGCGGGAGGTCTTTATTTTGTAATTATCTAGTGTAAAAGCATTACTTTCTATTTTTTGGGTAAGCTTTAAAGGTTGTTTCTTGGCGGATCAGAACGGTCGCGTCCTTCGTTTCGGTTTTGATAAAGCGCGTAGTCGGCTTCGTTTAGTAGCGGGTTGATACTGCGACCACTGTTTTCTGTACTGGCAACGCCGATTTTTGCGCTTATTTTGACATTTTCCTGTTGCATGTCTTCAGGTTGCTCGCTGGTAAGCCTGATGCCGGCGGTGAGAGCGCGCAGACCTTCGCCCATGCGCGCGGCATCGTCATAGCTGGTGTGCGGGAGTACCAGCAGGAACTGGGCACCGTCGAAGCGCCCGAACAGGTCGCTTTCGCGAATTTTTTCACGAATACAGTCGGCAAACAGGCGCAGCGCCTTCTCGCCAGTGTGACGTCCGTACTCATCCAGCAACTGGGTGAAGTCGTTGATCTCGAGCAGCAGGATGGACACGGTGTAGTTGTGTCTCTGACTCAGCGCCAGTTCTCTTTCCAGCATGCTGAGCAGGTGAGGGCGGTTAAACAGACCAGTGAGATGGTCTTCCCGGGCAAGCTGTTGCAGCTGGTGGTTCTGTCGATCCAGAGACATCAACCGGCTGCCTACCAGGTAGAGAGGGGGCGGCAGCAGCAGCAGCGGTAGCAGAGTGGCCAGTACCAGAGCGGAAAGCCAGTCCCTTTCGCCAACCACAAGAATGGCGATGCTGGTAAGCACCAGAGAAAGTAGCACGGCACTGAGCGTAATCAGCAGGGTGCCCTTCAGCGAGGAGGCACGGTCGTGCCGACTGGTCTGCCTAGCAGAAGAGGCCACCACATGGAACAGCTTGGACATGCTGTGATATCCCCAAACAAGATATTGATTTTTATCTAATCAGTATCCCGATTGCCCTGCCCAGGCGCAATAGTGGAAGCACAGTCAGGGGTTACCCAGCAGGGCCTGCTTGAGGTTGTTTGAGTAGGGTCTCTCTCCGAACCAGATTCGCAGGTAGGCCTTGGCGAAACGATCTCCCTGTTCATCCGTGAGGGGCTCGTCATTGAGCATCAGCTGCAGCTGCTGATCCTGGTAGACCATGGCATAGGTGTCGCCATCGCCAATATCCCGGTAATGGCTGTTGAAACGTTCAAATCGCGGTTTCAGTTGCTCAAAATCGCTGTCGTTGAGGTTTTTCTCCAGAAAGTTCATGGCCGCCTTGGCAAAGGCATCGCCGGGAACCTCACGGTGGTAACTGAATTCCAGTCTCATTGGCGCTGCCAGCAGATCATCGACATTACAGTCCTGACGAAGCAGGCGGGCTTCTCCCACGGTGATAAAGCGCAATGCTTTTACATCGCTGCGGTGGCATAGCTGCCAGTCGCTCGCGTGGGCTGTGTTACCCAGCAGGCAGGCCAGTGAAAGCAGAAGAGGGCGTGTCAGTGATCGCGTAGCCATCGTGTCATCGGTCCTAATAGTGGCAGATGTTGGTCCAGGCCCTGGCTGCTGTCCCAGAAATCCTGGTGGAAGAAAACCTGTCCGTTACGGTTGAACCGTAGCTGGCTGATGCCGATGGTCCGCGACAGGCGCTCTCTGCCCAGCAAGGAGAAGCGTGCTTCCATCACCCAGACCAGATAAACCTGGTTATCGTCGCGGATCACATTCACCGGCTGCAGTGACATCTGACTCAACCGGTCGGCGGTAGCCAGCAGATGCTCCTGAAGCGCATTACGCTCGAGGAGAGTGACCAGGGTGTCATTGAAGTACAGGTCCTCGGCGTAGATCTTATCCACGCTGTCGGCAATCTGATCCCGGTCCAGGGGATTGTAGAAACTGATAAAGCGGGACAGGGTCTCGTCGTCAGGTAGCACAGCATCCTGGGTAGCATCACTGCTGCGCTCAAGGTAATGGTCTGTGTAGCCATAGGGGCCAAGTGGTGCCGTGCTGCAGCCTGTTAGCAGCAGCGGCACGAGGAGGACGCTTGTCATCAGTAATGATTTCATCAGTCAACTGTGCCCCCAGGTGGGTGATTCGCCTGTGAAGGAATTTCACAGGCCATTGACGAGTGGTGGCGCACTGTTCGCGAATGAAACGATTACCCGCCCCTTTGATTATCAATTTTGTCGGCTTCCAGTTGTTGTGGGCGGCGGCTGTGTTTGGCGGTGCCAGGGACATGTCCTGGCCGTCCTGGGCTGTGCTGGCAGTGATGCTGGCAGGGCAGTGGTGGTTTGACCCCCGCTGGTTCAAGAATACGTCCATGCTGCTATGGGGCCTTGTGCTGTGTCTTTTGCTTGAGCCGATCTGGCTGAGTAGCGGTTTATTGGCTTATACCAGCTGGGATCATCCCTGGCTGGCACCGGGATGGATCTGGGCATTGTGGTTGGGATTTGCCGTGAGCTTTCACTACAGCCTGCGCTGGTTATGTGGCAGGCCCTGGCTGGGTGCCGCCTTTGGCGCCGTAGGTGGTATCTTTTCCGTCACCATGGGCATCAGACTGGGGGCGGCCAGCGCGCCGCTCGACTGGCTGCCGATCGCAGTGACCTATGGTGTGGTCTGGGCGTTGGCGGTGCCGCTGCTGGCCTACGGAGCACAACTCACCGGTGAAAGGGAACATCATCATGCCTGAGATTCACTATTTGCTACTCATCGCCCTGCTGATTGTGGCCTCGGTGTTGTGGTTGCAGCAGTTGCAGACTCGTAATGCGGGCTGGGTGGATGTGTTCTGGTCCTGGTCAGTGGGTGTGGTCGGGCTGATTTTTCTGGTGATGGGCAGTGGCGACTCCCTGCCGCGCTGGGTGGCCGGTGCATTGCTGTTGCTCTGGTCCGTGCGCCTGGGCAGCCATATTTTTCGGCGGGTGGCCAGTGAGTCCCACGAAGACGGTCGCTACGCGGCCATGCGCGAAGCCCTGCAGGAAAAAACGCAGCCGGTATTTCTGCTCTTCTACTGGGGCCAGGCTCTGCTGGCATGGGGCTTTGCCCTCACATTCTGGGTGATTGGCAGTCAGCAACACAGTTACGGCATTACGGTCGTATTGGGCGCCTGTCTTGGCGTACTGGCCATTGCCGGCGAGAGCCTGGCCGACAGGCAGTTGTCGCGCTTCAAGCACAAGCCCGACAGTGCCGGGCGCACTTGCCGTGAGGGGTTGTGGCGCTATTCCCGCCATCCCAATTATTTCTTTGAATGGTTGCACTGGTGCAGCTACCCGCTGATTGCCATTGGCGCCAGTCAGGGGGCCTGGCTGTGGTGTCTGCCGCTGGCCATGTTCGTTTTCCTCTGGTTCGTCACCGGCATTCCTTATACGGAAAAGCAGGCACTGAAATCCCGTGGCGACGATTATCGAGACTATCAGCGCACTACCAGTGCGTTCTTTCCCTGGAGACCCAAATCATGATGATTCAAATGGCGGAGTCCGGCCTGTTGCCGGATGCCCTGGTACGTTTCGGTATCCGGCGTTTGCTGGGAAAGCGGCTTGAACAGGAGCGACAGAAGCACAATCGCGATGACCTGGAAAGCGCGCTGAAGCAGGGCCCGGTGGCAGTGGGCCAGAATGAAGCCAACGAGCAGCATTACGAGGTGGATTCGCGTTTTTATGAACAGGTCCTCGGCCCCTATCTGAAGTATTCCAGCGCCTACTGGCCGGACGGGGTTAACGACCTGGCGGAGGCCGAGCGCGCCATGCTGGCGATGACCTGTGAGCGTGCCGAACTGGAAGACGGCCAGGATATCCTGGAAATGGGGTGTGGCTGGGGGTCACTGACCCTGTGGATGGCAGAACACTACCCGGGCAGCCGTATTACCGCCATTTCCAACTCGGCATCCCAGAAAGCCTTCATCATGGGGCGGGCCAAGGAAAAGGGCCTCACCAATGTGCGAGTGATAACGGCAGACGCGTCGTTGTTTCAGCCTGATCAGCCCTTTGACCGGGTCGTCTCCGTGGAGATGTTCGAGCACATGCGCAACCACAGTGCCCTGATGTCACGGATTCATGATTGGTTGAAACCGGGCGGGAAGCTGTTCATTCATGTGTTTTGCCATCTCAATCTGACCTACCTGTTTGAAGACGAGGGCAGCAGCGACTGGATGGCACGGTATTTCTTTACCGGCGGCATGATGCCCTCCTATGACTGGTTGCCCCACTGTGCGGGCAAACTGGAGGAAGAACAGCGCTGGGCCGTTAATGGAACCCATTACGCGCGGACGCTGGAAGGCTGGCTGGAACTGGCGGACCAGAAGCAATCCCGGCTGATCCCCTTGCTGGATGAAGTCTATGGCAAGGGCAACGGCAAGGTATGGCTGCAACGCTGGCGCATGTTTTTCATGGCCTGCGCGGAGTTGTTTGATTATCGTGACGGGGAAGAATGGTTCGTGGCCCATTATCTGTTTTCCCGTCCGGCGAATACTGCCGGCTGAAACCGTTGAGCATCTTGCATGAAGAAAACCGGCGTCCAGCATCGTATAACCCGCGTCTACCTGCTTCAGTTGTTGCTGATCAGTCTGGCTACGGTGCTGGGCGTGTGGGCCACGGCCAACATTATCGAACAGGTTCTGGTGAAGCAGGCACTGATCAAGGAAGCCGAGCACTACTGGACCCTGCTGGATGACAACCCGAAGCAACCTCGCCCCAACACGCGTCACCTGCTGGGATTGTTGACCAGCGAAAAGGTCAACGATGACATCCCGCAGGTGCTGCAGTCCTTACCCGACGGTTACCAGCGGGCGGACCTGGCCGGCGAGCGTCCGATCGTTTATCTGGAGCGCAAAGGAGATGCCCGGCTGTATCTGATTTTCGATGAAAAGCGGGTGTCGGTACTGGCCTTTCTGTTTGGCATTTTGCCGCTCACCGGGGTGTTGCTGGTGATCTATATCAACTCGTTTCTGGGCTGGAAAAAATCCCGCGATCTGTTGTCGCCATTAGTGCAGTTGGCTGACCGGCTACGGCACACACCGGTGGAAGACCCCAGTATTGCACGGCCGGATCTCAGTGGTATTGATGCGGATACCGACAGTGAGGTGGCGGTGCTGGTGTCGGCACTGGATGCCTATGCGGACAGGCTGGTGAGCTTTGTGGAGCGCGAACGACAGTTTACCCGTGATGCCAGTCACGAGCTGCGCACGCCACTGGCCGTGTTCCGTGCCAACCTGGAATTGCTGGTCAGCCAGATCGGTGATCGCCCGTTGATCCGCCGCATGGAAGATACCGTGGAGGACATGGAAGCGACGCTGGAAACGTTGCTGATGCTGGCGCGTACGGAGCAGCGTCAGCCCGATAGCGAGGACGTGATCGTCAACGACCTGGCGGTCAACCTGATGGAGCGTCTCAGCCCGCTGGCAGACCGTAAGCAGATTCGCCTGCAAGTACGGCAGACGGCCCTGTTGACGGTCCATAGCCCGGAAGTGGCGCTGACCATTGTGCTGACCAATCTGGTGCGCAATGCCATCAACTACAGCGGCTCTGGCGACGTCACCATCCTGGTGGCGGAAAAGATGGTGCACGTGGTGGATTACGGGGCCGGTATGGATGCGGATGAGTTGGCGCGCATTCTGAAACCCTTCGAACGTGGGCAAAGCCAGGAAGCGGGCCATGGCCTGGGGCTGGCCATCGTGCAACGGCTGTGTGAGCGCTATCACTGGCACCTGATGGTAACCAGTGCCCCTGGTCGCGGTACCGAAGTGGCGATCCGTTTTTCCTAAGGATCAGCCGCTAACCAGCATTTCCTGATCGATACGCACCAACAATTGCTTGGCATTCAGCGCATCACGGATCCGATCTGCCACGCGGCGGGATTTTTCCTCGTCGGTGTCGGCAAGAAGAATACCGAAACGGTTATTTCCCAGGTGGGCAATGCTGTCCTGTTCGCGAAGCAGTGCGGCCAGGGAGTCGGCAATGGTCAGGCTGTTGCCGTCTTCCGGTGCCTGTAGATAAAGAAGCGATGCCTGCAGACCAAAATCCCGGCAATTGCTGGCCTCCTGTCGACAAATATCCTCCCAGCCCTTACGGCCCGGCAGCCCGGTATCGTCACAGCGGTCCGGGTGTTCCACAAAGGTAGTCAGCCGTTTTTCCCTGGCTTCGCGCACCGCATTGTTGAGCAGGAAACTGATCAGGGCGGCTTCGTGGGTCAGAGAGGGAAGGGCGTTGGCAAGATCGGCCGGCTGGGCCTGCGGGTCCATGGCGCACAGTGTGCCAAACAGGCGGTTGTCACTGTCTACCAGCGGCAAACCGATGTAGGCACCGATATCCAGAGAGTGGTTCAGTGAGGCGAACTGGTCGTCCGGGTCCGTGCTCACATCCGTGGTGATACGGGGTTCACCCACTTCCACCATACGAACACAGTAGCTGTTCTGCCATTGCAGTCGTTCGCCTCGCTGCAGACCGTAATGGCCATCACGCACTCGTAACAGGATCAAATCTTCACCGGTCAGGCGGGTAATCATCCAGGTGGCCATGCCGAAGCGGTTTTGCAGCTCCGCCAGATGTGCATCAAGCAGGGATTGGCAGGTGGTATAGGTCGGTAGAGGAATCACGTCGGCTGGCATAAAGGCTAGGCATATTGTTATTTTTGCACATTGTCAGGCCCTTGAGGCACACAGTGCAAGCCCTGCGGGACACAGGGCGTTTTCCAGAAGCCAACTATACAGCAGTAGGGCGGTCCGCTTGAATGCTGAAGCCGACACCGGGCAGGGTATTGAGCAACGCATTCTCGAAGGGCTTGTCCACCGCCTTGCGCAGATTGTACAGGTGACTGCGCAGGGCATCGGAGTCCGGCACCAGATCACCCCACAGCTCATGCTCAAGCTGTTCGCGGCTGACAACCCGGGGAGATTCGCGCATCAGGATGCGCAGAATACGGAAGGCGGTGGGAGAAAGCTTCAGTAGCTGGCCATCGCGGCGCACTTCCTGACGGGCCGGGTCCAGTTCCAGATCTGCCACCTGCAAGGTGTTGGCGGTGACTTCCTTGCGCTGGCGGCGAATCAGGGCGGAGACACGGGCTGCCAGTTCCGGCAGGGCAAAGGGTTTGACGATGTAATCGTCACCACCGCGGTCGAAACCTTCCAGCTTGTCTTCCAACTGGTCACGGGCAGTCATGAAGATTACCGGCAGGTCCAGGGCCAGATCCTTGCGCAGGTACTGGCAGAAGCTGTAGCCGTCTTCGCCGGGCAGCATCACATCCAGCAGCATCAGGTCGTAATGATGCTCCTGAACCAGTTCCCGGGCCAGGCTGGTGTTGCCGGCATAGTCCACCGTGGCACCTTCCTGTTCCAGAAATTCCACCACGGTCTGGGCCAGTTGGCGATGGTCTTCCACGAGTATGATGGACAGGTTTTCCACGGGCGCTCTCCTTTTTTTGATTATGGCTATCATCAGGCCCGAGTCGTCAATAACCCGTCAAGGTTCTTCACGTTCGTCGCCGCAGTGGTTTTGTCAGTCAGTGAGCGTTCCGGTGCGGGCAAAGCGCTGCCGGTAGTGGCTTGGCGACAGCCCGGTATGGCGTTTGAACAGGCGCGAAAAACTGCTCACGTCCTGGTAGCCCACCTGTTCTGAGAGCCGTGCCAGGTTGTTGGTGCCTCGCTCCAGCATCTTGCGCGCTGCTTCAATGCGTACCCGCTGCAGGTATTGCAACGGTGGTTCGCCCAGGGTGGTGGTAAAGCGTCGCTGCAGTTGGCGTGGGCTCAGGTGAACCATTTCCGCCAGTTGGCCAAGGCTGGTGCTTTCCTTGTAGTGCTCATGAATCCACGCCTGGATGGTCTGTACCTGGTCGTCCTGGTGATAGCTGTGGGCGGGCAGGCCGGCATAAATACTTTGCAGGTCGTTGCGCACATCAATGACAAAGGCCCTGGCCAGTTCCCTGGCCAGGTCGGCGCCGCAGTAACGCTCTACCAGCAGGATGGTCAGGTCCCGCCAGGCGGTACCGCCGCCGGCGCAGAAGATATTGCCATCGCGGGTAATCAGTTCGCGTTCGTTGAGTTTTACCTGCGGATAGTGATGACGAAACTGCTGGCTGAAGCCCCAGTGGGTGGTGGCGGTCTTGCCGTCCAGCAGACCGGCTTCGGCCAGCAGGAAGGCGCCGGTGCAGTTGCTGGCCAGGTCCGCTCCCCCTTGATGCAGAAAGCGCAGCCAGGGCAGAACGTCCTGCTCCTGGGCCAGTACGGTTTCCAGCTTGCCGCCGATGGTTGGCACGATCACCAGGTCTGCCTGATCCAGTTGTTCCAGGGAGCAGTCCACGGCCATGCGAATGCCGTTGGTACAGCGCACCGGGTTGCCGCCCCGGGAGACAACGCGCACCTCGAACTGCCGGTCCAGCGGCTGGTCGTGGATGCGGTTCCAGGTCACCCCGGTCAGGTTGAACAAATCCACCACCCCGGTAAGGGCAGAAGCAAAAACGCCATCGAAGGCTAATACGGCTACTCGGTACATCGTGTCGTATTCCACCATGAATAAGTCATAGGCGACAATGCCAGACCGGAAGGGGGGATGGCAAGCTGTTCAACCTGAATCCATGGGCAGCCAGGAATTCAGGTTCAAACCAACCGGAGCCAAACCGTGAGTGATGTGATTCTCGATCGTCGTGATCTCAGTTTTCAGCTGTTCGAAGTACTGGACACCGACGCCCTGTTCCAGCGCCCCCGTTTTGCGGAGCACAGCCGGGAGACCATCGAGGCAGCACTGGATACGGCAGAGAAACTGGCCCGGGAAAAATTCGCCAATCACAACAGCCTGGCGGACAAGAACGAGCCGACCTTTGTGGACGGCAAAGTGGCCATGCTCGGGGAAGTGAAAACCGCCTTCGATGCCTATATCAATGCCGGTTTTCTCTCGTCACGTGCCAGTTTTGAAGAGGGCGGTATGCAGTTGCCGGAAATCGCGGCGGCGGCCTGCAAGGGCATGTTCACCTGCGTGAACCCCAGTTCTACCGCGTACGCCTTTTTGACCGCAGCGGCGGCCAATGTGATCCGCAATTTCGCCAGTGACACGCTGAAATCACAGTTTCTCGAACCGATGATGGCAGGGCGTTTTACCGGCACCATGGCGCTCACCGAGCCCCACGCCGGTTCTTCCCTGGCCGACATTCGCACCCGCGCGGTGCCTCAGGAAGACGGTAGCTATCGCCTCAAGGGCAACAAGATCTACATCTCCGGCGGTGATAACGAGCTGGCGGATAATATTGTTCACTTGGTGCTGGCCAAGATTCCCGGTGGCCCGGAAGGGGTGAAGGGGATCTCCCTGTTTGTGGTGCCCAAATACCGTCTCGATGCGCAGGGCAACTCGGGTGAGCGTAACGACGTGGTGCTGGCCGGTCTGATCCACAAGCTCGGTTACCGTGGCACCACCAGTACCGCGCTGACCTTTGGCGATAACGATGATTGCCATGGCTATTTGGTCGGCGAAGCCCATCAGGGCTTGCGCTACATGTTCCAGATGATGAATGAAGCGCGAGTGGGAGTGGGCTTTGGCGCGGCGGTGCTCGGCTATCGGGGCTATCGCTACGCACTGGACTACGCTCGCGATCGTTTGCAGGGGCGTCATCCGGATCAGGCGGATTTCAGCAAACCGCAGGTACCCATCATCGAACACGCGGATGTGAAGCGTCTGCTGCTGACCCAGAAAGCCTACGCGGAAGCGGCCATCGCCATGAGCCTGTATGGCTATCGTCTGGTGGATGACATCGAGACCGGTGATGAGGCGGCAGCGAAGGATGCCCATCTGCTTCTGGACCTGCTTACGCCGGTACTGAAAAGCTGGCCCTCGGAGTTCGGTGTCAAAGCCAACGACATGGCCATTCAGGTGTTTGGTGGTGCCGGTTATACCCGCGAATACCCGGTGGAACAGGTGTGGCGTGACAACCGCCTCAATCCCATTCACGAAGGTACCACCGGTGTGCAGGGTATGGACCTGCTGGGCCGCAAGGTATGGATGGCCAACGGCAAGGGTCTGCAACTGTTGGCCCGGCGCATCCTGGCGGATGTGGAACGCACCACCGATGATCGCTGCCAGCCGTTTGCTCAGGCACTGAAAGCCATGTTGCCGCGCGTTGAAGCCGCCACCACAGCCGCAGGCAAGCTGATGGCGGAGCAGGGGCCGCGCATGGCGCTATCCAACGCCAATGCGTACCTGCAACTGATGGGGCATACCGTGGCCGCCTGGATGTGGTTGCGCCAGGCCAATGCGGCAGCGGCACTGGATGCCCCTGAAGATACGGATTTTGCTCAGGGTAAATTGCAGGCAGCGCAGTACTTTTTCCACTGGGAGTTGCCCCGTGTGGAACTGGACGCGCAACGGCTGATTGATGCCGACGATACCTTTATCAACATGGACAATCGCTGGTTCTGATTGCGCAACATTGTGTGCCTATCGTCATCAGGCTCGGGACCTGCCAAGGCAGGAATAGCTATGACGGTATTTTCAAGCCTCCTCTGTGGAGGCTTTTTTTTGCTTTTTTGTCAGGGAGTCTCTGAAAAATTCTTTTACCCTGGGGCGTCCTTCTGGATGAAATAACCTTAATCCAGAATCGCTGACTGCCACCGCTAATTGCGTAGGGTGCACTGAGCCTAAGGCGAACTGCACCATCAAACGCCGGAACGGTGCAGTTCGCCTTAGGCTCAGTGCACCCTACGTTTCGAGAAGCTACGGGGTTTGCGACCATAAAAAAGCCCGGCAATGCCGAGCTCTTTTCGCTGTTAACTATTAATTGTTAACTATTCACTGCCTTTTTCACCCTTCCCACTTGCGCAGTACCAGGCTGGCATTGGTGCCACCAAAACCGAAGCTGTTGCTCAGCACGGTGGTCGGGCCGCTATCCTTGCCCTGCACCAGAATCGGCAGTCCTTCGGCCTTTTCATCCAGGGTTTCGATATTGGCGCTCAGGGCGGTGAAGTCATGCTGCATCATCAGCAGGCTGTAGATGGCTTCGTGAACCCCGGCTGCGCCCAGGCTGTGACCGGACAGGCTCTTGGTGGAGCCGATGTCCGGGCAATTGTCGCCAAACACTTCACGAATGGCTTTCAGCTCGGCCACATCCCCTACCGGGGTGCTGGTGCCGTGGGCATTAATGTAATCCACGTTACCATCCATGGTGGCCAGTGCCTGGCGCATGCAGCGCGCAGCGCCTTCGCCATTGGGCGCGACCATGTCATGGCCATCACTGGTGGCGCCATAGCCGATCACTTCGGCATAAATTTTTGCGCCACGGGCTTTGGCATGTTCCAGCTCTTCAACGACGACCATGCCGCCACCGCCTGCAATGACAAAGCCATCACGGTTGGCATCGTACGCCCGGGAGGCGGTTTGCGGTGTGTCGTTGTACTTGCTGGACAAGGCGCCCATGCCGTCGAACAGACAGCTCAGGGTCCAATGCTCTTCTTCGCCGCCGCCGGCAAACACGACATCCTGTTTGCCCAGTTGAATCTGTTCCACCGCGTTACCAATACAGTGGGCGCTGGTGGCGCAGGCCGATGCAATGGAGTAGTTGATACCCTTGATCTTGAACGGCGTGGCCAGGCAAGCAGAAACGGTAGAGGCCATCACCCGGGGCACCATGTAGGGGCCAACGCGTTTTACGCCGCGATTGCGGGCAATGTCGGCAGCTTCCACCTGATTAAAGGAGGAGTGGCCACCGGAGCCAGCGACCAGACCGGTTCGCTCGTGACTGACCTGATCTTCTTCCAGGCCCGCATCGGTGATCGCCTGTTGCATGGCGATGTAGGCATAGGCCGCCGCATCACCCATGAAACGGCGGGGTTTACGGTCGATGAAGTCTTCCAGTGCGATTTCCGGGGTGCCGGCAACGTGGCTGCGCATGCCCAGCTCTTTGTAGTCTTCCTTGAAGCGAATGCCGGAACGGCCCTCGCGCAAGGACCGGGTGACGCTATCGGTATCGTTGCCCAGGCAGGAGACAATGCCCATTCCTGTGATGACTACGCGGCGCATGATTGGCTCCTAAAATCCGTCGGTGGAAGTGAACAGGCCTACGCGCAGGTCTTCGGCAAGATAGATCTCCTTGCCGTCCACGCTCACCGTTGCATCGGCGATGCCCAGAATCAGCTTGCGGGAAATGACCCGTTTCACGTCCAGTTTGTACGTTACCTTCTTGGCCGTTGGCAGAATCTGCCCGGAGAATTTCACACTCCCCACGCCCAGGGCGCGGCCGCGGCCCGGGTGGCCGAGCCAGCCCAGCAAAAAGCCCAGCAGTTGCCAGGTGGCATCCAGGCCCAGGCAGCCGGGCATTACCGGATCACTTTCGAAGTGGCATTCGAAAAACCACAAGTCCGGGCGAATATCCAGCTCGGCGATAATTTCGCCTTTACCGTACTTGCCGCCCTGATCACTGATATGGGTGATACGATCCATCATCAGCATGTTGGGCAGGGGCAGGCGGGCATTGCCGGGCCCGAAAAGCTCGCCGTGTGCGCAGGCAAGCAGGTCCTCGCGTTCGTAGGAGGATTTCTGTTCTGTTGTAGTGCTCAAAGTCTTACTCCGTGAAGGCCCGATGGCACATTCCGAGTATATGGATGATTTATGACGTTTTATCTTCACCGTTATGACGATCCTACGGTGTCATGATCGAACGCATACTAGCAAAGCCAAGTGAAAGCATACGAATAGCAAGCGTCTCAAAATATGTCGAAAGGATGGCTTTACCGAAAATGACCGATGAACGGACAATAAAGACCCTTGTCTATGATCTGTGACAATCAATTGCGGCTCGGGAACGGCTGAAATTCATTATATGTGGTTCAGCCACTCCCCCCACGCCACGGACTTGCAATTGCCGGACCATGTACCGATGCTATGCGCGCCGGACCGCGCGTAACGGCGGTTTGACAGGCATCGGACAGTAAAAAGCGGATTGAGGAGCTCTCGTGGCGGCAGAAATCGGGCATCTATCCCTGTGGTTGGCACTGGCTGCAGCCCTGTGTTTATCAGTATTCCCGTTGATCGGGGTGCATCGTAACATTCTTGCCCTGCAATGGTATGCCCGCCCACTGGCCTGGGTGCAGTGGCTGGCACTGACTCTTTCCATGGTCTGCCTGGGCTACAGCTTCTACATTAACGACTTCTCTGTGGCCTATGTGGCCAATCACAGCAACTCCGCGTTGCCGCTGGCCTATCGGCTGTCCGCCATATGGGGTGGGCACGAGGGCTCGCTGCTGCTGTGGGGCTGGATGCTGGGCGGCTGGGCGGCCATGGTCGGGGTGTTGAGTCGCAGTGTTCCCCTGCACATGGTGGCCCGGGTGTTGTCCGTGATGGGCATGATCTCGGTGGGCTTTCTGTTGTTCATGCTGCTCACATCCAATCCCTTCGATCGAATCTTGCCCTGGTTCCCGCTGGACGGGGCGGATCTGAATCCGCTGTTGCAGGACCCGGGCCTGATCATTCACCCGCCCATGTTGTACATGGGTTATGTGGGCTTTTCTGTGGCCTTTGCTTTTGCCGTGGCCGGTCTGCTGGCAGGCAATATGGACCCGGCCTGGGCGCGTTGGGCCCGGCCCTGGACCACCGTCGCCTGGAGCTTTCTCACCGTGGGTATCGCCCTGGGCTCCTGGTGGGCCTACTACGAGCTGGGCTGGGGCGGCTGGTGGTTCTGGGATCCAGTGGAGAATGCCTCGTTGTTGCCCTGGCTGGCGGGCACTGCCCTGATCCATTCCCTGGCGGTAACGGAAAAACGCAACATGTTCCGGGCCTGGACCGTGTTGCTGGCCATCATTGCTTTCTCACTGAGCCTGCTGGGTACCTTCCTGGTTCGTTCCGGGGTGCTGACCTCGGTGCATGCCTTCGCCAATGATCCGGAGCGGGGCACCTTTATTCTGGCTTTCCTGAGCGTGGTGGCTGGCGGCGCACTGACCCTGTTTGCGTTTCGTTCCTCCGCCCTGACCAACAACAAGGGCTTCAAGCCGGTGTCCCGGGAAGCCTTCTTGCTGGGCAACAATCTGATTCTCCTCACTGCTACCTTTGTGGTGCTGGTGGGCACCGTGGCCCCGCTGTTCTTCGAGGCCATGGACCTGAAAATCTCCATCCGCAGTCCGTACTTCAACGGGTTCTTTGTGCCACTGACGCTGGTACTGATCCTGTTGATGGTGCCGGGGGTATTCAGTAACTGGAAGCGTCAGGATGGCAACGGCCTGCTCAAGCGCATGGCACTGTTGGCCCCGGCGGCGATCATTGCCGGCTGGTTTGCCGCGCGGCTCCCCGAGCCATCCCCGTGGCAGGGCGTGTTGGCGATCATGCTGGCCCTGTTCCTGGTGTTTGCTCATATGGATGACGTGGTGCGTCGGGCCCGAGCCTATAACCAGGGTTTCCTCAATGGCCTGGGCAAGCTGGGTCGAGGTTACTGGGGCATGGTCATGGCTCACTGTGGCCTGGCGGTGATGGTGGCAGGTATTACCCTGGTGAGTTTCCACGAAGTGGAAAGGGATATTCGTATGGCGCCCGGGGATCAGGCATCCATCGGTGACTATGCGTTTGTTTTTGACAGCCTGGACAGTTATGTCGGTCCCAACTTCGACTCTACCCGTGGCCACTTTCATGTGACCTATCAGGGAGAGCCGGAAGCGGTCATGCATCCGGAAAAACGTACCTATCACGCCAGCGGCCAGATCATGACGGAAGCTGCCATCGATGCCGGCTTCTGGCGCGACCTTTATGTCGCCATGGGCGAACCGCTGGAAGACGGCAACGCCTGGGCCGTGCGTATCTATTTCAAACCGGGTATTCGCTGGATCTGGCTGGGTGCGCTGATGATGGCGATGGGTGGTGCCGTAGCACTGTCTGACAAGCGCTACCGTCGTCAGCGATTTGCGAACAGCGAAGAAGGAGTGTCCCATGAAAGCTAATTCTCCCTGGGTATTCCTGCCGCTGGTCGGCTTTGTGTTGCTGGCGTTGCTGCTGGCCAGTGGTCTGGGGCGCGATCCGCAGGAATTGCCATCGGCACTGGTGGGCAAACCGGTGCCAACCTTCAGCCTGCCGTCGCTGATGACCGACGAAACGCTCACCCAGGACTCTCTGAAAGGTCGCTGGCAGTTGCTCAACGTCTGGGCTACCTGGTGCCCCACCTGCTATGTAGAGCATCCCTTTCTGCTGGAACTGGCCGCCCGCGGCGTTGCCATTGCCGGCCTGAACTACAAGGATGAAAGTGCACCGGCCCGCCAGTATCTGGCGGAACAGGGCAACCCCTTTACCCATGTGATCGTGGATGCCGATGGCCAGCTGGGTCTGGACCTGGGGGTTTACGGCGCCCCGGAAACTTTCCTGATCAACCCGGACGGCGAGATTGTGTTGCGCCATGCCGGCGACCTGAATGCGCGCGTCTGGCAGGAAAAGTTTGCTCCCTTGCTTGAGCAAAGCACGCAGGAGGGCGGAGCATGACCATGATCCTGCGTACCGTGTTTCTGCTTTGCCTTTCCCTGTCGGCAATGGCCGCTACCGACCTCTATGAGTTTGAGACTCCCGAACAGGAACAGCGTTTTCGCGTATTACTGGATGAGCTGCGTTGTCCCAAATGTCAGAATCAGAGCCTGGCCGATTCCGATGCCGGCATTGCCCAGGACATGCGCGTTCGGGTAGAGAGCATGATCAAGGAAGGCAAAAGCGATGAAGAAATTGTCGATTATTTTGTCTCCCGCTATGGCGACTTTGTCAGCTACCGCCCACCAGTAACGCCCACCACTTCCATTCTCTGGCTGGCGCCATTGTTATTACTGGGCAGTGGCGCTGTGGTCATCGTCCTTCTTCTGCGCCGTGCTAGCGCCAGAGTGGATGACAATGATGCCGCTGATGAGAGCGACGTTAACCAGGGGGGAGACCGGTAATGATGTGGATTGTGATTGCGCTGGTTCTGCTACTGGCCCTGGGTGTCTTGTTATGGCTGTTGTGGCAGCGCGAAGCCCGCAAGGCGGGCAAGGTGATGCGGGGTGCCATTGGCATTCCCCTGATCATGCTGGTGTTGGCCGCCGCCGGGTATGGTCTGGTTGGCTACAATGAACATACCAGTGACTGGCTCAACGACCAGCAGGAATATCGGTCGGTGGCCCGAGCCATTATCGCTGGCGAGTCGCCGGAGCGGGCGGCGTCAGAGGTTCCTGTCGGCGCCCTGGTGCGTGTATTGCAGGCGGAGCTGGTGAAGAACCCGTCAGCCATGGGTTGGTATGCACTGGGTTCGCTGTACGATCAGCTCGGCGCGCCTGAGCAGAGCGAAGAGGCGGCCCGCAAGGCGGTGGCGAAGAGCCCGCAGGAACCGGCCATGCATCTGTTGCTGGCCCGGGCGCTGATCCAGAAAGCCGGTGGCAAATTAACCGACCCGGCCCTGGCCGAACTGCGCTGGGTACTGGATAGGGAGCCGACACACGATGGCGCCTGGATGATGCTGGCCATGTCTGCGGACCGGGCCGGGCGCTATGACCTGGCCGAGCAGGGCTGGCAAGCGCTGTTGTCCCGGCACAGTCAGGGTGAAACCGGCGACCTGCTGCGTCGCGGCCTGGAAAATGCCCGTGAACAAAAGGCCCGCCAGGAAAAATTTGCCGGTATCCAGGCCGTCGTCACGGCGGAGGACCTGCCCGCGGGGGGCACTGTGTTTGTCTATCTCCGCGAGGCCGGCAGTAGCGGCCAGCCTCTCGCTGCCCGTCGCCAGGTGGTGCCCCATTTTCCCGCCACCGTGTCGTTGTCCGCCCAGGACTGGCTGCAACGCTATCCGGATGACAATGCGGCGCTGGTCATTGGTGCCCGCTACACCCCGGCGCCCGGCGGCGCAGTGGACCAGGCTGCCATCATGGCCCCGGTCAAACCCCTGGAACTGCCCCAGGGCAGCCCTGCCATGCTGGTTCTCGAACGCCCCTGATCCCGCCAACTCCCCGGGGTGCTACCAAGGTAGCACCCTCCTATTACTTGTGAAGAACCGGGCCTCAGGGTAAAGTTGCACCCCTTCGGAGGCCCCTGAGTGGCCCAAACGGAAGGTTCTGCAACAATATTCGCGTCGTCAAAGTGCCCAGCTCTGCATGGAAACGCCTGAATCAGGTCTCTGATTCAGCGCTTTATTGCCTTGATGTGAGCGCTCTGGCCGGCTCTCTTTGTGGCAGAGCATTTCACTTGGCCTTCTGATGCCTTTTCGACCACAGAAAGATGGAGAATCCTATGCGTGTCATCCTGCTTGGTGCCCCCGGTGCGGGCAAGGGCACCCAGGCGCAGTTCATCAAGGAACAGTTCAATATTCCTCAGATTTCCACCGGTGACATGCTGCGCGCTGCTGTTAAAGCAGGCACTCCCCTGGGTTTGGAAGCCAAGAAAGTGATGGATGCTGGCGGTCTGGTATCCGATGACATCATTCTGGGCCTGGTCAAAGAGCGTATCAGCGAAGACGACTGCGCCAACGGTTTTCTGTTCGACGGCTTCCCCCGCACCATTCCCCAGGCGCAAGCGCTGGTGGAGCAGGGTGTGGATATCGACTTCGTGGTCGAAATCGATGTGGACGATGAAGAGATTATCGAGCGCTTGAGCGGTCGTCGTGTGCATCCCTCTTCCGGCCGGGTTTACCACGTGAAATACAATCCGCCGAAAGAAGCCGACAAGGACGATGAAACCGGTGAAGAGCTGGTTCAGCGTGATGACGACAAGGAAGAAACCGTTCGCAAGCGTCTCGAGGTGTATCAGTCCCAGACCCGCCCGCTGGTAGATTTCTATCAGGACCTGGCGAAAAAGCACGATGCCAAGGCGCCCCGCTATGTGCGAGTGGCCGGTGTTGGCTCGGTGGATGATATCCGCAATCGCGTGCTGGAAGCTCTGCAAGCCTGAGCCTCTGCACAACAGCGATAAAGAGAAAGGGAAGCCACTGGCTTCCCTTTTTTTTGTGCTGAATTCGCTGGCGGGGCGCCAATATCTGTTTCAGCAGGCGGTCAGCCTCCCTGGCAGCGCCAGGGAGCGCTTGAAAGGCTCTGAGCATTCCCTGGCATCGCGCCGCCTCAGGGCAGCGTTACACCCTTCCTTGGCGATGCAAACAACGCTTTGCGGTAGCAAGAGGTTTTCTTCTTTGCCGAGAGTTGTGCCGGCTCGTCGCTCTCAGCGGTTGTCTGGCGACATAAATTGCATAATTTCGAGGTTCTGCGAAGGGGGATGCCGGCTCTCCAGCCACCTGGCGAGCCAGTGATTTTTTGCCAACCGTCACTCGCCCTTGCCGATCTCGTCGTCTCTTCTTCCTTGCGTTGCTTCTTTCTCGTTCTGTTAAACGACGGCCATGCCCGGCACTTTGCCTGCGCTTTCTGATTTTCTGAAAGGTAACGCGCAAGGGAGGGCGAAAGTGTGGCGGTTACCCTCTTGATGGCTGCGACGATGACTGGGACACGCATGATCCGCTAATGCCGCTTGACCCTGTGCGCGGATTTCCCTGATCTGTGGGCACGACGTTGTTATCGGTGTGTGCCGTCAGCGGTCATGCCGGGGCGCCCATTTTGGTGCAGTGTTTCTCAAGCACAGTGTGTCTTTAACAAGGCCCGAAAATGTAACGTTTCTACACAGGAAAGCGGGCATGGGGTTGTGGTGTCGCCTTGGGGTGGAGTCGTTGTTGTTCTGGCATTGGCGGATGTTCGTTCTCTTTTGGGGGGTTTTGCCATGCAATGAAGGCAGCGCTTCGTGCGCCAGCCGCCTCTGTCGCTTGATGATTTTTCTACGTGATGGTGCCGGGTTTTATTTAACAAAAGTACGTAAATCAGCAGGAAAAATATTCCTTTGGGGTTTTTAGGCTGGCTCATCAGCCTGTCAGAACCCCCGCTGAAAATGTTTTTGCAGAAACAGAAAAGGAATCAGAAAAGGGGCATGGATAAATCGAGAGCATGGAAAATGAAAAAAACAAAAACGAATTGGTCAAATAATGTACCAACTGATTTTTTTTTATGCTATTTTTCGAATTGTCGCAGTACTGATGACAACGCCATAGCTTAGGAGATCAATCATGGCTCGAGCAAAGAAAGCCGCCGCGAAAAAAACTGCGGCGCGCAAGCCCGCAGCAAAGAAGGCTACCGCTGCAAAAGCACCGGCTCTGCCAAAGTCCGTCACTAACGCTGAATCCAAGGTAAAACTGCAACAGAAAGCCGTGGATCAGGCGCAGAAAAAAGTCGAACAGACTCAGGCGAAACTGGACAAGCACCGCGCCAAGATCGATACCGAGAATGGCAAGCTGTCCAAAATGCGTGCTGATGTTGCCGCCAAACGTGACAAAGCGAAGGCCACTCCGACTGCCGCCGCCAAGCGTGCAGTGGATACGGCACGCGGTCGCATGAATACCGTTCGTTTGAAACTGCAGGATCTGCGTGGTGAAGCCAAGCTGATTCGTGCAGAAATCCAGGCGGCAAAGAAAGTGGTCACTCGCGAGGTGAAAAAATTCCGCACCGCCGAGCGCAACCTGAAGACCAAGCTGCGTGAACACGAGCGTAAGCTGGCGAAAAAAGCCAAGGCCGAGCAGAAGAAAGCCGAGCAGAAAGCCAAGGCTGCTGCCAAGAAAGCCGCGGCTAAAGCCAAGCGCGCCGTAAAGAAAAAAACCACCCCTCGCAAGAAAGCGGCCACTCGCAAAGCGCCGGCCAAGAAAGCGGCCACCCGTAAGGCTCCTGCCAAGAAAGCCGCAGCCAAGCGCAAGCCAGCCACCAAGAAAGCCGCCGCTCGCAAGAGCCCGGCCAAGAAAAAAGCGGCAGCCAAGCGTCCAGCCGCCAAAAAAACGTCCTGATCTCACGATCCGGACTGATTTAAAAAGGCCCCGCAATCGCGGGGCTTTTTTTATGGCCGCAAACGCAAAACCCCGCGTCTTTCCAAAACGTAGGGTGCACTGAGCCTGGGGCGAACTGCACCATCAACCGCCCGATCGGTGCAGTTCGCCCCAGGCTCAGTGCACCCTACGCAATTGGTGGCAGTCAGGAGCAGCTACCGGGCGCCTTGTCCTGAATCACCGCCAAACCCCCTGATTCCTGTTCCTGGCAAAACAACCCTCACTGACTGGTTGCTCCCTCTGTCTATATCCGTGCGCGCGTTGATAGGGCAGGGCAGGAGTGGGCGTAAGCAAAAATGTGACTAGTGGCTGGCTTGACCATGACGAAGTGCTGTCAGGCCAATGTTTTCTTTCTTGAAAGCAGTTGATAATGATTCGCGTTAGGGTTAGCATGCCCACTAGAGATTGAGGGATGGCATTCTTATGTATGTATGCATTTGTAAGGGCATTACTGACAACCATATACGGGAAGCGGTCGGCAACGGCTGCGACAGCCTGCGTGATCTTCGTCGGGAACTTGGGGTTGGAAGTCAGTGTGGTAAATGTGCCCGTCATGCCCGCCAAGTGATGCGTGAAGCCCGTAGCGCCAACGAGGCCCCCTCATTCTCGCACCCTTCCCCTGACGGTGTGGTGGTCTACTGGCCGCAAACCGCATAACTAATCGTTCTCATTTGCATAAGCGCTTGTATTGCAAGCGCTTTTTTGCATTCCTGCCTTGTCTCTGTCATCCGCTTGCTGAACAATGGGGATTAACCCAAGTTTAGACCCAAGTTCATCGGACGGAGACACCCCCATGAAAGGCGACGCCAAGGCGATTGAGTACCTGAACCGGGCACTCGGCAACGAACTCGTAGCCATCAACCAGTACTTCCTGCATGCCAAAATGTACAAGGACTGGGGTCTCCAGGCGCTTTATGAGAAGGAGTACCACGAGTCCATCGACGAGATGAAACACGCGGACTGGCTGGTAGAGCGCATCCTGTTTCTTGAAGGCATTCCCAATCTGCAGGATCTGGGCAAGCTGATGATTGGTGAAAACACCAAAGAGATGCTTGAGTGCGATCTCAAGCTGGAAAAAATGGCGGTACCGGATCTGCGTGAAGGGATTGCCTACTGCGAATCCATTCAGGATTACATCAGCCGTAACCTGCTCAAGAACATTCTCGAATCCGAGGAAGAGCACATCGATTGGCTGGAAACCCAGCTTAGCCTGATCAAGCTGGTGGGCATTGAAAATTACCTGCAAAAACAAATGGAAACCGCAGAAGACTGATTGCTGAAGTTTTGAGCGACCGGCGCTTGACTCCCGGCGGGGCTTTGGGAATAATGCGCAGCCTCTCGGGGCGATACAGCAACGAGACATGCACCGGTAGCTCAGTTGGATAGAGCAACTGGCTACGAACCAGTAGGTCGGGGGTTCGAATCCTCCCCGGTGCGCCATATCCCTAAAAGGGCCCGCTAGTTAGCGGGCCCTTTTTCGTTTCTGGCTGGCACAACATAAACCGCACCATCTCCCTTTCGCAGTGGTCCGGCAGCGTCTGGGCCCACGCCAATTGATCAAATCAATCACCCCCCCTGTACACTGGCCTCATTGCAGGTTGTCGACAATCCCTCTACATTCCCAGAAATCGACGAGAGAGACCTGGAGCGCTTCCCAATAACCCTGGGAGTGTTCCCGTGACGCCCGCTGACACGGCAGGCCGCCGCCTCTCGCCTGCGGTTACTCAAACCGCCACCGGAACCGTAAAGGAGTGTTCCATGAACACACTGATGGCTCAGGGCCTGGAGCTCATGCTGATCGGCATGGGTGTGGTCTTTTCCTTTCTGATTATTCTCGTGGCCGTAACGACGTTAATGTCGTTGCTGGTGAAACGCTTCGGGCAGGCGCCAGCCGTGAGCGCCGCGACAACGACCGCAGCACCCGCCGGAGACATGCCGTCCCCTGCGGTTATCAAGGCCATTGAAAAGGCGGTGCGTCAGCACCGGCAGTCCCAGCAATAACCGGAATTTTTCCATGAGTGATCACAAGCCTCTGGGCATCACCGATGTGGTGCTGCGCGACGCCCATCAGTCCCTGTTTGCCACGCGCATGCGTCTGGACGACATGTTGCCCATTGCCGCAGAACTGGACGACATCGGTTTCTGGTCCCTGGAATCCTGGGGCGGCGCCACCTTTGATGCCTGCATCCGTTATCTGGGCGAAGACCCCTGGGAGCGTATCCGCGAGCTGAAAAAGGCCATGCCCAACACGCCTCAGCAGATGTTGCTGCGCGGCCAGAACCTGCTCGGCTATCGGCACTACGCCGACGATGTGGTGGATGCGTTTGTGGAACGCGCTGCGGAAAGTGGCGTGGATGTGTTCCGGGTGTTCGATGCCATGAACGACATGCGCAACATCGAGCGTGCCATCGCCGCCGTCATCAAACAGGGCAAACACGCCCAGGGCACCATCGCCTACACCGTCAGCCCGGTGCATACCCTGGATATGTGGGTAGAGCAGGGCAAGGTGATCGAACAGATGGGCGCCCATTCCGTGGCCATCAAGGACATGGCCGGCCTGCTGCGCCCCAATGTGGCCTTTGAGCTGGTCAGCCGCCTCAAGCAGACGCTGTCTATTCCGGTTCACATGCAGTGCCACGCCACCACCGGTCTTTCCACGGCAACCGCACTGAAAGCCGCCGAGGCCGGCATTGATAATGTGGACACCGCCATCTCGTCCATGTCCATGACCTACGGCCACAGCCCCACCGAGTCCGTGGTGGCCATGCTGGAAGGCACCGACCGGGATACCGGCCTGGATCTGAAAAAACTCAATCGCATCGCCGGCTACTTCCGTGAAGTGCGCAAGAAGTACGCCCAGTTTGAAGGCAGCCTGCGCGGTGTGGATGCGCGCATCCTGGTGGCCCAGGTGCCCGGCGGCATGCTCACCAATATGGAAAGCCAGCTGAAAGAGCAGGGCGCCACCGACCGCTTCGACGAAGTGCTGCAGGAAATTCCCGCCGTGCGCGAAGACCTGGGCTTT
Organism: Alcanivorax sp. IL2; assembly: GCF_047495475.1. Taxonomy (NCBI): domain Bacteria; kingdom Pseudomonadati; phylum Pseudomonadota; class Gammaproteobacteria; order Oceanospirillales; family Alcanivoracaceae; genus Alcanivorax; species Alcanivorax sp. IL2. The sequence continues at coordinate 1,851,889 of NZ_CP179932.1, forward strand.
ATTCCCCTGGTCACGCCCACCTCCCAGATCGTCGGCACCCAGGCGGTGCTCAATGTGCTGTCCGGCGAACGCTACAAGGCGTTGAGCAAGGAAACCCGTGGCGTACTGCGCGGTGAATACGGCGCGGCGCCAGCGGCCTTCAACAGCGAATTGCAGGCCCGTGCCCTGGACGGCGACGAGCCCATCACCTGCCGCCCGGCGGACCTGATCGACGACGAAATGGACAGCCTGACCCGGGAAGTGGAAACCCTGGCTAGCGAAAAAGGCCTGACGCTGGCGGAAGGCAAGCGCCGCATTGATGATGTGCTCACCTATGCGCTGTTTACGCAAATCGGCCTGCGGTTCCTGGAGCACCGGGGCGACCCCTCCGCGTTCGAGCCGGTCCCCGACGGCAAGGTGTTGCCTGTTGCCGGCAATAGCGACGGCGTTTATACCGTGGACGTGGATGGCCGGGAGTACACCGTCAAAGTCAGCGACGGTGGCGACGTGACCGGCATCAAGGCCCTGGGTGAAAGCGCAGGGGCGGCCCAGTCCAACCCGCCGGTGGTGCACAACCCGTCCCAGAGCACCCCGATCCCCGCGCCCCTGGCGGGCAACATCTTCAAGGTGCTGGTGAAGCCCGGTGACCGGGTCACCGAAGGCCAGAAAATCATGGTGCTGGAAGCCATGAAAATGGAAACCGACGTGTCCAGCCCGGAAGCGGGCATCGTCACCGAGATGGCGGTGAAAGAGGGCGATGCGGTCACCGTCGGCCAGACCCTGCTCAGCCTGGAGCCGGCCCATGGATAAACTGGAGACGCTCTGGCACAGCACCGGCCTGTTTCATCTGTCCGGGGGCCAGCTGATCATGCTGCTGGTCTGCCTCGGCCTGCTGTGGCTGGCCATCAACAAAAAATTCGAGCCGCTATTATTATTGCCCATCGGCTTCGGCGGCCTGCTGGCCAACATCCCCGTGGCCGGGCTGGCGGAATCCGCCATCAGCCAGGCCATGCACTTCGGCAGCCAGGATCTGCTCGCCAGCATGGCCCAGGTGCTCGGCATGGATGCCGATGCAGGGCGAGAAGCGCTCTATAAAGCCGCTGAAGGCGCCGGGCCAGCAGTACAGGACCAACTCCACCACCTGGCGCAAAAAGCCAACTACGGCGATGGCATCCTCTACCTGATCTACACCGTGGGCCTGATGACCGGCATCTTCCCGCTGCTGATCTTCATGGGCGTGGGCGCCATGACCGACTTTGGCCCGCTGCTGGCCAACCCGCGCACCCTGTTGCTGGGCGCCGCAGCCCAGTTCGGCATCTTCGCGGCCCTGCTGGGGGCCCTGGCACTGAACTTCCTGGGCATGGAATTCTCCCTGGCGGATGCCGCAGCCATCGGCATCATCGGCGGCGCAGACGGCCCCACCTCCATTTACGTGACCACCAAGCTGGCCCCGGAACTGCTCGGCGCCATTGCCGTGGCGGCCTATTCCTACATGGCCCTGGTGCCGATCATCCAGCCCCCCATCATTCGCGCCCTCACCACCGCCAAGGAACGCACCATCAAGATGGAGCAGCTGCGCCCGGTGAGCCAGACGGAAAAGATTCTTTTCCCCATCCTGTTGCTGGTGCTGGTGGCGCTGGTATTGCCCGATGCGGCGCCGCTGCTGGGCATGTTCTGCCTGGGTAACCTGATGAAGGAATCCGGCGTGGTCAGCCGTCTGGTGGACACCACCAGCAATGCGCTGATCAATATCGTCACTATCATGCTGGGCCTGGCAGTGGGCGCGAAACTCAGCGCCGAACAGTTCCTGGTCATGGAAACCCTGGGCATCCTGGTGCTGGGCCTGGTGGCCTTCATGATCGGCACCGCCACCGGCGTGCTCATGGCCAAGCTGCTCAACCGCCTCAGTCACCACCCGGTGAACCCCATTATCGGCGCTGCCGGCGTGTCCGCCGTACCCATGGCAGCACGGGTGGCCAACAAGGTGGGCCTGGAAGCCAACCCCCACAACTTCCTGCTCATGCACGCCATGGGTCCCAACGTGGCCGGCGTCATCGGCTCCGCCGTCGCCGCCGGCGTCCTCCTCAACTTCGCAGGCTAACCCGGCGCGGCCCCAGGCCGCGCCGCTACGAGCTACGCTCGATTGGATAGGGAAAGGGTGGCGAGTTCCTCGGATCTTGGCATTTCTACGAAGCCGCTGTAGGAGTACCTCTTGAGGTGCGAACCTTGCGCAGCAAGGAAATCGACCGGAGGGCGATCAGGCATAGCCGATTCTTCCGCTTCCCTCTAAGCAATTCGCACCTCAAGAGGCGACCAACGGGCCGCTGATCTACAGCCATCGGGAACCCCAACGCCTATAGTACGTCGAAGAGCCAAACCCCCACGGAGCCACACCCTTGCCACCCACCCCCCAAACCCTCACCAACAAGCTCTACCGGATCCGCCACCTGTGGGCGGTGATCAGCTTTGCGCTGGGGCTGAGCAGTTATTTTCTGGTGGAGCGCCAGCCCTGGCTGGCGGCGGTACTTACCGGCTTTCTGATCCTCAGCTGGTTGCTGCTGATTACCGAGAGCCTGTGGCAACAACGCCTGGCCGGCACCGCCATGGAGGGCATGTCCCAGGGCATGCTGAAGCTGCTGTTACAGGCGGTTCACCAGGAGGCCTTCTTCTTCAGCCTGCCGTTCGTGCTGCTGCAATGGTCCGGCGGCGCGGAATACATCTTCTTCACTACCCTGGTGATCAGTGCCGCCCTGGTCAGCATCATCGACCCGCTGTACTTCTGGTTGGCCCGGCACCGGGCCCTGTACTTCGGCTTTCACGCCTGGGCGTTATTCGTGGCCTTGCTGGTGCTGCTGCCGTTGATCTTCCACTGGAGCACCGATGCCGCGCTCACCTGGGCCGGCTGGCTCACCGCCTTGTTTGCGCTGCCCAGTTTCTGGCGCGTGGGCGGGCCACGAAAATGGTTTCGCTGGCTGGGGCTGCTGGCAGTGTCTTGCCTGATCGCCTTCGCACCGCGCTGGCTGGCACCGCTGGTGCCGCCGCTTACCCTGTCCCTGGAAGAGCGGGCCATGGCGCTGTCCTTCAACCGTGAGCAACGCCAGCCACTGGTGACCGGGCACAGCTTCTCCAGCGATGAAGTGACCGCGGGCCTCTATGCCTACACCGCCATCAAGGCGCCGTTGGGGCTGGGTCAGGAGATTTATCATTACTGGTTCCAGAACGGCGAGCAGGTCGACCGGATTCCCCTCAAGCTCTACGGCGGCCGCGAATCCGGCTTTCGCACCTGGTCCCACAAACGCCATATCCCGGTGCCCTCACAAGGCCGCTGGCGAGTGGAAGTGCGCACAGCTGACAATCAGATCATCGGCGTCATGCGCTTCACCATCACACCCTGAGTTCAGTGGCTCCCAAGCGGCCCTTACCCCAACACTCTTCAACGCCTCAACCCCCCAACCCTCGTTGGAGCCTTGCTCGCAAGGCGAAGGGGCTGAAGTCACTGCCGTGCCTTCGAAACCCTCTGCGTCTTCGTAAGCTGGGCCCAGTGGTTCATTCAGACCCACTTGGGCGGTACCCCTCCAAACCGGTATCCGGACTATCCCGTGCTCAACAGAACGAGCCCTATCTTTGTAGGATATGGCTTACAGAAAATGCTAAACGGTTGATATAGAGTGGTTTTCAGAACGGGGTGATATCGGGGGAAGTCAGGAAATAGGCCGCTTCTTCGCGTTTTTTCAGACGAGAAGAGTTCTTGTTTGACGGCCTTGCGAATTTAAGTGTTTCTCCCGGAATTCATAAAAGAATTATGTCGAAGAAAGATATGTCGAATCGTTCGACTGAATACGCTGCCATGTTCACTAAGGAGAGTGCGGTGAAGCTTCAAGTAACAATCATTGCGGCGGCCGCCGCATTTGCGGTTGGCTGCGCGGCAACAGGCACCACCAGCGCAAAGCATGATGTCGTAACCAAAGCGGCGCCGGCACCAATAGCCGTCGAGCCGAAATGGGTGTCTCTGACAGAAGGAGCGGAGCTTAACTACGACGAGAACTACAAGTACCACCCTTCGGAAATGAAGCTCAGTAATGAGAGGCTGCTTCGCGGTGATGATTGGAACGGATACTTGAAGGCATATGTAGATTCATTCCCGCCGGAAAAGCGAGACACAATCCTTGAGGGCATTACTCGGCATGTAACTGACTACGATAAAGTCGAAGGATTCATTCGTTTTGAGCCAGTCCGCTATATGTCCGGGCCATATGCAAAGAAATCTTATGTGGCTGTGGTAGGGACTCTCCGCCCTGAAAAGGCAACTGTATTTCTTAAACTTCACTACTACGATGATTCTTGGCTTTTCGCCAAAAGCTTCAAGGTAGTAACAGACGGTGTTCCGTTTCAATCACCAGCCGTGAGATTCAATCGAGATAACTATGGCGGCAATGCTTGGGAGACCGCATATCTTGATCTGAGCAAGAAAAAGTATCGCGCCTTGGCTGATAAAATCGTTTCTTCCAAGGAGGCAATAATTCGCTTCCAGGGAAAACAGTACTACTCAGATTTAACCGTCACTGACCGTATGCGCGAAGATATTGGCTCCATGCTTAAGGCGCTTGATGTAATCGGTGCGAAGTGAACATAACAAACGGCTGGACCGGATAAATTTCCGCTGTCACCTTTTGTGCAGAATACGGCACAAAAGCCGCCATCAAAAATTCACCCGGTGAGCCGGACTATAACGCAATGGAGCAATACACATGAGAATCAATAAAGCGATCCTAATTGGCGCAACGATGTTGGCAATAGCGCTCCCAGTTATGGCCGATATGTTTACTCCTAGCCTTTCTTGCTCCACGCCTTATAAACCATATCAGTTCAACTCTCAGTGGGAGTTAGATAATTTCAATGATGAGGTTCAAAGTTTCAAGCGGTGCATTTCAGATTTTGTTGATGAGCAAAACGAAGCCGCTCGGAGGCATCAAGAAGCAGCCAGTGATGCCATTGATGAATGGAATAATTTTGTTAATTATGAGCTTAATTAAAAGCGTTATAACAAGGCGCTCAAGCAAGGACTGATCCTCTCCCCCTTTAGCGGACACCTTCTTCCTGCCCCAAAACCCTAAAACCGCACCTTTCCCAGCGGCACCAACAACAGCAAGCGGATCTAGGGTCAGGTCTACCATTTCCCGTTTTACTCGTTTTCAGAAGTGCAGGATTGAGAAAGGCGAGACCGGGATTTTAGACTTTTTATTTGGATGCTGTTGTCGCACTGTTAAGGCATAGAGTAATACGAAGACGGTTGTCCAAATGCGACTGATAAAACCCGCTCTCATCTACTTCACCCTGATCTTTGCCACAGGCTTCGCCCTGGCCATGATCCGCATTCCCTTCCTGGTGCCGCGACTTGGGGAACGCTGGGCTGAGCTGGTTGAATTGCCTTTCATATTGCTGGCCAGTTTTCTGGTGGCCCGCTGGCTGGTGCGGCGATTTGGGTTGGTGACGGTGATGCAGTGTATTGGCACTGGCTTGCCGGCCCTGTTGATGATGCTCAGTGCCGAGTTGGCGGTGATGCGGTTTCAAGGGCAGAGTCTGGGCGAGTATCTGGCCGGACGCGACCCGGTATCCGGTATGGCCTATCTCTTTTCTTTGCTGCTGTTTGCAGCCATGCCGTTGTTAGTCCGCCAGCAGGCCGTGAACCGGCTCTAAAACCGCACCTTCCCCAACGGCACCAACAACACCGCCGCCCCAATCAACGCCACTGCCGCCCCCAGCAACCCGGGCGCAAAACTCCCGCTGCTTTCCAGTAACCGCGCCGTCACCACCGGCCCCAGTATCTGCCCGACCCCATAGCAGGCCGTCAATGCGCCCAGGGCGGCGCTGGCGGCGTGGGGGGCCAGTTGGCGGCCGCAGTACATGCTCAGGGCGACCACGGCGGTGAAGGTGCCGCCCACCAGCAGGCCGCTGATGACCAGCCCGGTGAGGCCGGGTAGCCAGGCGGGGGCGCTGACGCCCAGGGCCTGAACCACCAGTGCGGTCATAAGTGCGTTGCGTTCGCTGGTGTGGCTGGCGAGTTTGCCCCACAGCAGGTTGGCGGGCACGGCGGCCAGGCCCACGGCCAGCCAGGTATAGAAGGCGGCGCTGTCCAGGCCCGGCAATTGCGCTTTGGCGATCACCGGCAGGTAGGTGGTGCTGGTGATGTAGCCGAAGCCGGCCAAGGTGTAGCTGGCGATCAGAAAGCCCAGGGCGGAGCGGTTCACCGGCGCCCGTTCGTGCTGACTGTGTTTGGCGTGGGGCAGGGCGGGGATGCGGCGCAGCAGTGGTAGCAGGACCAGGGCCAGGGCGCCACAGGCCAGCCACATGGTGGCGTAGCTGCCGTGCAGGGTTTCAATAAAAGCAACGGTGAGGGCGGCGATACTGATGCCCAGGCCGATGCCGGCATAGTGAATATTGCCGAGCCGGGCCCGCAGATGATTGGGCATGGCGCCCAGCACCAGGGCGGAACCGTTGACCATGATGATGGCGCTGGCTACCCCGGCCAGGAACCGGTTGATAGCCCAGGGCGTGAAGGTGGTGCTCAGGCCCATGAGCAGGCTGGTGACTACGCTCACCCACAGTGCCAGCCAGAACGCTGTGCGGGCCCGGTGGGCGGGTACCGCCATGGCGAGCATGGCGCCGGCCAGGTAGCCCCCATAGTTGATCGCCGCCAGGTAGCCGCCGCTGATGGCGGTGAGGGTGCTTTCCGCAATCATGTCGGGCAGGGCCGGGGTGAACAGGAAGCGGCCAATGCCCAGGGCAATCACCAGGCTGAAGGCGCCGGCTATGGCGGTGAGCAGGTGATCTCTTTCGGTGGTCGTCACGCAGTGTCTCGCAGGTAATCAAATGGGAAGGCGCACTCGGGAAAACCAATACAGGGCGACGTGCCGGGTCTCTCCGGTAATCCAGCGCGCAGCCTAACAGGCCATGGCGTCGTCGGCTTTATCATTCGAATGATGTTCATCATTCACCGCAGTGATAAATGCGGCTTTGGTCGCAAAGGCTCCCAAGCAGTGCGTGGTTTTTTCACCAGGTCGGGGCAAAACCCGGGGTTTGCGGCACGAAAGTGATGTTGCAGCAAAAGCGTGATGCATTTTGGTGAGGCGGGACTGACTCACAACGGTGCCGGCTGGGCAATAAGCGGGCGCTGAAGCCGGCCCGGCTTGCACCCGGTATCGGTAACGTCATGAAAAATCAGCCTTTTCAAAACTGGCACAGCATTTGCCTTATGACAGGGTAAGCACAACCACTGCGTTGTGCGCGAGATAACCATCTGTGTGGTCAACGGCGACCACACTCCGATGCGAGCAAAGGCGCTCAAAGATTCCTGCCAATGGTGGCGGGACGCTTTGAGCGCTTTTTTTATGCCCGAAAAAAACGGGCAGAAGAGGGAAGGATGATGAAAGGTTTCAAGAAAACATTCTGTGGTGTGTTGGCCGCGATGACACTGGGCCTGTCGGCAACGTCCGTGGCGGATGATGCGGTGGGCTGGCCGGAAAAGGCCGACCTCAAGTTCGGTTTTATCAAGCTGACGGATATGGCGCCGCTGGCCATTGCCTACGAGAAAGGCTACTTCGAGGAAGAAGGCCTGTTCGTGACCCTGGAAGCCCAGGCCAACTGGAAGGTGCTGCTGGACCGGGTGATTGATGGTCAGCTGGATGGCGCTCACATGCTGGCCGGCCAGCCGTTGGGGGCGACCATCGGGTATGGCACCGAAGCCCATATCATTACCGCCTTCAGCATGGATCTGAACGGTAACGGCATTACCGTTTCCAACTCCGTCTGGGAAGAAATGAAAAAGCATATTCCCAGCAAGGATGGCAAACCGGTGCATCCCATCAAGGCCGACACCCTTAAGCCGGTGGTGGAGCAATACAAGGACGCCGGCAAGTCTTTCAAGATGGGCATGGTGTTTCCGGTGTCCACCCATAACTACGAGCTGCGTTACTGGCTCGCCGCCGGTGGCCTGAACCCGGGCTACTACGCGCCGCACAAGGGCGATACCAGCGGCCAGTTGCAGGCAGACGTGTTGCTGTCAGTGACACCGCCGCCGCAAATGCCCGCCACCCTGGAAGCCGGCACCATTCATGGCTACTGCGTGGGTGAGCCCTGGAACCAGCAAGCCGTGTTCAAGGGCATCGGTGTGCCGGTGATTACCGATTACGAAATCTGGAAAAACAATCCGGAAAAAGTCTTCGGGGTCAGCAAGGCCTGGGCGGAGGAATATCCCAACACCCACATCCGTGTGGTCAAGGCGATGATCCGCGCCGCCAAGTGGCTGGACGAAAACAACAACGCCAACCGCCCGGAAGCAGTGAAGATCCTGTCCCGCCCCAACTATGTGGGCGCCGACTATGACGTGATCGCCAACTCCATGACCGGCACCTTCGAGTACGAGAAAGGCGACAAGCGGGAGATTCCGGACTTCAACGTGTTTTTCCGTCACAACGCCACCTATCCCTACTACTCCGATGCCATCTGGTACCTGACGCAAATGCGTCGCTGGGGACAGATCAGCGAGAGCAAGCCGGACAGCTGGTACATGGATATCGCGAAAAAAGTGTATCGCCCGGACATCTACACCCAGGCGGCCAAGTCACTGATTGCCGAAGGCAAGATGAGCGCCGATGAATTCCCGGACTTCGCCAGCGAAGATGGCTTCAAGCCGCCGCAGAGCGAGTTCATCGACAACGTCACCTATGACGGCCGCAAGCCCAACGAGTACCTGAGCAAGTTCCCCATCGGCCTGAAAGACGGCGACACCCTGTAACCGGGGACCCGAGAGGAAGGAGACAACCATGGTGACCCTGACATTTCCGACCTGGATGGAACCCTACCGCGCACTGGCCACGGGCAAGGTATCCCGTGACCAGTGGCAAGCGCTGATGCGCCAGCTGCTGTGGCCGGTGCTGGGGATAGGCCTGTTCCTGCTCCTGTGGCAGTTCGCGGCCCAGCGTATTGATACCTCGCTGGGTCAGTTCCCCGGCCCGGCCCAGGTCTGGGAGCAGGCGGGCAATCTGGTCAGTGAACACCAGCAGTCCCGTGAGCGGGAAGTGGCGTTTTATGAGCGGCAGGAAAAGTACATTGCCGCCCGGCTGCAACAGCAGCCGGACTGGGAGCCGGTCACCCGGGATTACACCGGTGCGCCTACCTTCTTTGATCAGATCGGTACCAGCCTGATCACGGTGATGAGTGGGTTTCTGCTGGCGTCGATGATCGCCATTCCGCTGGGCATCGTCATCGGCCTGAGCAGCACCGTGCATGCAGCGGTGAACCCGCTGGTGCAGCTGTTCAAGCCGGTGTCGCCGCTGGCCTGGTTGCCGCTGGTGACCATGGTGGTGAGTGCGCTGTATGTGAGCGATGACCCGATGGTGTCCAAATCCTTTCTCACTTCCATGTTCACGGTTTCCCTGTGCTGCCTGTGGCCCACGCTCATGAATACGGCGGTGGGGGTCACCTCGGTCAGCCAGGATCTGACCAATGTATCCCGAGTGCTGCGACTCAATGCTCTCAGCCATGTGCGCAAGATCGTGCTGCCGTCGGCGCTGCCGATGATGTTCACCGGCCTGCGTCTGAGCCTGGGGATCGCCTGGATGGTGTTGATCGCCGCCGAGATGCTGGCGCAGAACCCGGGCCTGGGGAAATTCGTCTGGGATGAATTCCAGAACGGCAGTTCCCAGTCCCTGGGCCGGATCATGGTGGCGGTGATCGTCATCGGCCTGATCGGCTTCCTGCTGGACCGCCTGATGCTGATGCTGCAGCGCGCGCTGGTGTGGGACAAAGCTTCAGCACAACGCTAGCAGCTGAAAGGAGAATCAACATGAAAGCCTTACTGGAACTGTCCAACGTGGGCATGCAATTCGATACCCCGAAGGGCAGCTTTGAAGCCCTGAAGGATGTGAATCTGAAAATTGCCGACGGTGAGTTCGTGTCCCTGATCGGTCACTCCGGCTGCGGGAAATCCACGGTGCTCAATATCGTCGCCGGCCTGCTGCACTCCACCGACGGCGGGGTGATTCTGGACAAGCAGGAAGTCACCGAACCCGGCCCGGAGCGGGCCGTGGTGTTCCAGAACCATTCGCTGCTGCCCTGGCTTACGTCGTTTGAAAACGTGGAGCTTGCGGTGAAGCAGGTCTTCAAGAAGACCAAGAGCCGGGCGGAAATTCGCGACTGGGTGGAGCACAACCTGGAGCTGGTGCACATGGCCCATGCCATGCACAAGAAGCCGGATGAAATTTCCGGTGGCATGAAGCAGCGCGTGGGCATCGCTCGGGCCCTGGCCATGCAGCCCCAGGTGTTGCTGATGGACGAACCCTTCGGGGCGCTGGATGCCCTGACCCGGGCCCACCTGCAGGATTCGTTGATGGAGATCCATGCTCAGCTGGGCACCACGGTGATCATGATTACCCACGATGTGGACGAGGCGGTGTTGCTGTCAGACCGCATTGTGATGATGACCAATGGGCCGTCCGCCACCATCGGCGAGATTCTGGATGTGAAGGTGCCGCGTCCACGGGACCGCCTGGCCCTGGCCGACGATCCCACCTTCGTCCGTTGTCGTCAGCAGGTGCTGCAATTCCTGTACGAGAAACAGCGCAAGGTGGAGCCGCTGCCCAAGCGTACTGACGCTGAGACTGGCGCCGTGCGAAAACGGGCCTGATAACCGTTCATGACTGATTTGATTCGCCTGCTTTTTCGCACACGGAAAAGCGGGCAGGGGGAAGGTGTGCCTGATTTCAGCACATCACTGTTTTTTATTTTGGGACGTTACATCGAGGAAATGACCATGAAATATTCTGCCATTGCTGCCGGCGTTATCCTTTCCACGCTCGGCTTTTCGGGGACGGCTCACGCCGAAGACGATGCGTTTATCACTGCGTTGAAAGAGGGCAAGCCGCTACTGAATCTGCGCTTGCGCCATGAGGAAGTGGATAGCGACGGTGCCGCGGAAGACGCCCAGGCACTCACCCTGCGCACCCGGCTGGGCTATCAAAGCGGCACGCTGCACGGTTTTGATGTGTTGGGGGAGTTTGAAGACACCCGCATTGTTGGAAAAGTCGATAACTTTGCACCGCACATGACGGGTTACCCGGTGATTGCCGATCCGGAAGTCACCGAGCTGAACCGGGCGGCGGTACGCTATACCGGTAGCGATGCCCTCGACGGCCTGGTGGCCACCTATGGCCGCCAGCGCATCATTTACGATAACGCCCGCTTCGTCGGCAACGTGGGCTGGCGCCAGGACGAGCAGACCTTTGATGGCGCCAAGTTGGATTACGGGACCGGTGATTTTTCTTTCTCAACGGCCTATCTCACCCAGGTAAACGGCATTACGCCCAAGTTCGATGCCAATGTGTCCAATACCCTGTTTAACGCCAGCTGGGCGGGAATGCCAGGGGGATCACTCACCGCCTACGGCTACCTGCTGGAAACCGATAACGTGCCCGATTCCGATAACGACACCTACGGCCTGCGGTATGCCGGTGCCTTCGATTTGGATGCCGTAAAGCTGCTTCTCACCCTGGAAGGCGCCCAGCAAGAGGTGGAAGCCGGCGATACCGAGTACTACTTCGCCGAAGTGGGCGCAGAAATGGCCGGGGTCACCGTGAAAATGGCGCAGGAAGTGCTGGGCTCTGATGACGGCCAGATTGCTTTCCAGACGCCGCTGGCCACCAAGCACGCCTTCAACGGCTGGGCGGACCAGTTCCTGGTCACCCCGGCGGATGGTCTGAAAGACAGCTTTGTCAGTGTCGGCACCAAACTGGCCGGGTTCAAGCTGGCGGCGGTGTATCACGACTTCCAGGCCGAAGAAGGCAGCAGTGACTACGGCACGGAAACCAACCTGCTGGTGGCACGGCCCATCGGCAAGCACTACGTGGTGGGCCTGAAATACGCCGACTACAACGCCGATGATTTCGGTGCCGATACACAAAAACTGTGGGCCTGGGCCGAACTGAAGCTCTGACCAATACAGCGCCGTTTTAGCGCCGCAGAGTGCACTGTCATGGTGCGCTTTGCGGGTGCTGTTGTGGTGAATAAGGAATAGCAAACAAAAACAGCGAGTTAAACCACCCATGACTGGCACAACCGTTGCAAACCACTCCAGTAACACTCAATCCCTGGATGCTTCCGACACTATGGCCCTGAAAATCATGCTGGTGGATGACCAGCCACCGCGCGCCGCCATTCTGGAACGTGCCCTGATCGACGAAGGGCACGAGATCCTCTGTCGCCTGACCAGTGCCGCGGGGCTGGCGGAGAAGGTGCATTCCAGTAACCCGGATGTGGTGATTGTGGACATGGACGCGCCGGACCGGGACACCCTGGAAAGCATGGCACTGGTGCAGCGGGATATGCCGCGGCCCATGGTCATGTTCTGCAACCAGGACGATGAGGATCTGATCGTGGCGGCCCTGCGTGCCGGCGTCAGTGCCTATGTGGCCGGGGAAACCGATCTGGCCCGGGTGCGTGGCGTGATGCGCGTGGCCACCGCCCGTTTCCGGGAATACCAGGCACTGCGCGAAGAGCTGGAACAGACCCGCGAAGCGCTGGCGGAACGCAAGATCATCGAGCGGGCCAAGGGCCTGCTGATGCAACGCCGCCGCCTCAATGAGCAGGATGCCTACAGCACCCTGCGGCGCCAGGCCATGAATACCGGTCAGCCATTAATCCAGGTGGCCAGATCAGTGCTGGATTATGCCGAGATGCTGAAAGCGCAGGGGTGATGGAATTGGCCAGCTTTCCCTGTGGGAGTGATGGTTCCATCGCGAATTATCTTGCCCTTGTCGGTTGAGAGTCGCGGTCGCACCCGCAGGGCATAGCAAACGACTGGCCCCACAAAAAACGGAGCGAGCATGAGAAGAGTGAGCCCATTGAAAAAATCACGCAGCCTGATCGAGGCACCCAGCAAAAAAGTATGGCGTGCTACACCGGCTGAAGGTGTTCAGGTGGTCAAGCGTCAGGCATCCAGCGTTCGTCGTCAGCCCCTTGCGGAGCCAACCCCATGAAAATCCGTATCGGCTATATGCCGCTCACCGACAGCTTGCCGTTAGTTGTGGCCCAGGAAGCGGGCTACTTCGCGGCGGAAGGGTTGGATGTGGAGCTGCAGCCGGAGTGGAGCTGGGCCAGCCTGCGTGATCGTTTGCTGGTGGGCCAGCTCGATGCAGCCCCCATGCTGGCGCCCATGATGATGGCCACGTCGCTGGGGCTGGGGTGTATCAAGAAACCCCTGGCCACGGCATTCTCCATGGGGCTGAACGGCAACGGTATTACCGTGTCACCCATGTTGTTTCAGGGGCTGTGTGCCTTGTCTGAAGGGCCCACGCCCAACGACATGGCCAGTGCCATGAACAAGCTGGTGGCGGCCCGTGCCAGTAGTGGCGAGTCGCCGCTGGTGCTGGCGGTGGTGTTTCCGTTTTCCTGTCATGCCTATCAATTACGTCACTGGCTGAGCGTCGCCGGGCTGGATCCGGACCACGATGTGAAGCTGGTGGTGTTGCCGCCCTCGCAGATGGTAGATCACCTGCGCATGGGGCATATCGATGGTTTCTGTGTGGGCGAACCCTGGAACAGTCTGGCGGCGTTAACCGGCGCCGGGCACTGCATTCTTTCCGGTTACCAGATCTGGGAAAACGCACCGGAAAAAGTGCTGGCGGTGTCCCGTGACTGGGTGGCCCGTAATCCCGGGCCTCATCGCGCCATGTTGCGGGCACTCTATAAGGCCGCTCGCCATGCCGACGAGCATTTGCTGGAGAGCCTGTCGCTACTGGCGCATCCGGCCTGGCTGGATGTGCCGGCGGAAATCATTCGCGCACCGTTCAGCCAGCGCCTGCCCGGTGGCTTGACCGGACAACCGTTTCCGGCCCATCACTTCCATGTGTTCGCCGGTTTCCACGCCAATTTCCCCTGGCGATCTGACGCCCGTTTCCTGCTGGAAGAAATGCAGCGTTGGCGTCAGTGCAGCCTGGAAGAAACCCAGACCTTTGCTGCCCAATGCTACCGCACCGACCTGTTCCGCGACGCCCTGGCGGACCTCACCAGCCTGCCATTGATGGACAGCAAACCGGACGAGCGCCACGCAGGCCACTGGCAGTTACCCGGCGAACCCAAGCCGGTAGAGCTGGGGCCGGACCGGTTGTTGAAAGTGATTGAAGCGGAGGAGGGGGCGGCCGAATAGAACCCGCCCCGTTGGAGCTTTGCTCGCAAAGCGAAGGCGTTTGGTTTGGCACTGAGCCAGCTTCTTGCCTTTCGCCTTGCGAGCAAGGCTCCAACGGGGGCGTTGGTTTCGGTTTCGTTAGAGGATGTTTAACCCGCTTCGCGCAGCTGCTTGGCCGCATCCACCATGTTGGCCAACGCGCCCTGGGTTTCTTCCCACTTGCGGGTTTTCAGGCCGCAGTCCGGGTTGACCCACAGCCGTTCCTTCGGCAGTCGCTCGCCGGCTTTTTCCATCAGTTGCACCATCCAGCCCACATCCGGTTCATTGGGGGAGTGGATGTCGTACACGCCCGGGCCAATGTCGTTGGGGTACTGGAAATCCCGGAAGGCATCCAGCAGCTCCATGTTGGAGCGGGACGTTTCGATGGTGATCACGTCTGCATCCAGAGCGGCGATGGCCTCGATGATGTCGTTGAACTCCGAGTAACACATATGGGTGTGGATCTGGGTGTCGTCGGCCACGCCCACGGTGGCCAGGCGGAAACAGTCCACGGCCCAGTCCAGGTACTGGCCCCAGTCTGCCTTGCGCAGCGGCAGGCCTTCGCGCAGGGCGGGTTCGTCAATCTGGATCACCTTGATGCCGGCGGTTTCCAGGTCCTGCACTTCATCGCGCAGGGCCAGGGCGATCTGGCGACAGGTATCGGCGCGAGGCTGGTCATCGCGCACGAAAGACCACTGCAAAATGGTCACCGGCCCGGTGAGCATGCCTTTTACCGGTTTGTCGGTGAGTGACTGGGCGTATTGCGCCCAGGCCACGGTCATCGCTTCGGGGCGTTGCACGTCGCCGAAGATGATCGGCGGTTTCACACAGCGCGAGCCATAGCTCTGCACCCAGCCGAAGCGGGTGAAGACAAAACCATCCAGCAGTTCACCGAAGTATTCCACCATGTCGTTGCGTTCGGCTTCGCCGTGCACCAGCACATCCAGTTCCACCTCTTCCTGGTAACGAATGCAGCGGGCAATTTCCTGCTTCATCTGCTCGTTGTAGGTGGCGTCGTCCAGGCGACCGGTTTTCCAGTCGCGGCGGGCGGTGCGGATCTCCCGGGTCTGCGGGAAGGAGCCGATGGTGGTGGTGGGGAAGGCGGGCAATTGCAGCGACTTCTGTTGTTTGGCAATGCGTTCGGCAAAGGGGCTGTGGCGGTCGCGGGATATCTCGCCAGCGGCGGCCAGCCGTTTGGCGACTACCGGGTTATGAATGCGGTTGGACAAGCTGCGAGCCTGCAGGGCTTCGCGCTGACGCTGCAAGCCGGCATTGACGCTGCTGTCGCCATCGAGCGCGCCGCCCAGCAGGGCCAGCTCCTGCAGTTTTTGTTTGGCGAAGCTCAGCCAGCTTTTCAGTTCGCTATCCAGCTTGTCTTCCTGATCCAGATCCACCGGGCTGTGCAGCAGGGAACAGGAGGGCGCCAGCCACAGGCGATCGCCCAGTTCGTTGCGCAGGGAAATCAGCGCATCCAGAGCGGCATCCAGATCTGTGCGCCAGATATTGCGGCCATTGATGTAACCCAGCGACAGCACCTTGTCACCCAGTCGCGGCACCACCTGACCAAGATCATCGTTGCCGCGCACCCGGTCCAGGTGCAGGCCATCCACGGGCAGTTCCAGGGCGGTGAAGAGATTGTTTTCCAGGCCACCGAAGTAGGTGGCCAGCAGCAACTTGCAGTCACTGGCGGCGGCGAGCTGGTCGTAGACACGCAGGTAGCTGCGCTGCCAGCTGTCGGGCAGGTCCAGCACCAGGATCGGTTCATCGATCTGTACCCATTCCACGCCCTGATCCGCAAACCGCTGCAGGATCTGGCGGTACACGGGGATCAGGCTGTCCAGCAGGGCCAGCTTGCTGCTGTCGTCGGCGCCATCAAAGCTGTCGCCCTTGCTCAGGTACAGATAGGTGAGTGGGCCGGGGATCACTGGCTTGGGGGCGTGGCCTTGGGCTTTGGCGTCTTCTACCTGATCGAACAGGCTTTCCCGGGCAATGCGGAAGGTCTGGTCTGCCGCCAGTTCCGGCACGATGTAGTGGTAGTTGGTATCAAACCACTTGGTCATTTCACAGGCTGCCGCCGGCGTGCCGGTGGGGGCACGACCACGGGCCATGCGGAACAGGGTGTCCAGGCTGACCGGTTCGTCGTTGTTCTGCTGGAAGCGGTTTGGCACCACGCCCAACAGGCAGGAAAATTCCAGAATCTGGTCATACCAGGCGAAATCGCCCACCGGCACCAGATCCAGGCCGGCATCGGCCTGCAGCGTCCAGTGCCGTTCACGCAGGCTCTTGCCCACATGCTCCAGCTCGCTCTGTTGCAGATCGCCGGCCCAGTAGGCTTCCTGTGCCTGTTTCAGTTCCCGGCGTGCGCCGATACGGGGAAATCCCAGGTTGTGCAGGGTGGTCATGATGACATCCTTGGTTTGCTTGTACGCAACAGGTCTGCACGAGGACACACCGGAGTGAGTCCACGTGCAGACATCGATGGGGCTATTGTGTGCGCGATGCCACTTGAGGCAAAATCAAATATCTAATTATGAATATGAGATATTCTCATGCTGGAAGTGCGACACCTGACCACCCTGCTGGCCATCGAAGAGGCCGGTTCTCTGATGGAAGCGGCGGAACGCCTTCATGTGACCCAGTCTGCGCTGTCTCATCAGCTCAAGGATCTGGAGGGGAGGCTCGGTGCGGCCTTGTTGGTCCGGCGCACGCGACCGGTGCGATTCACGACTGCCGGTTTGCGGGTATTGGCCCTGGCGCGGGAGGTGTTGCCGAGAGTGCAGCAAACTGAAAGGGAGCTGAAACGGCTGGCAGCTGGCCAGACCGGGCGCCTGCACATCGCCATTGAGTGCCACTCCTGCTTCCAGTGGCTGATGCCGGCCCTGGATGCGTTCCGTGAACACTGGCCGGAGGTGGAGCTGGATCTGTCTGCGGCGTTCAGCTTTGCGCCCTTACCGGCGCTGGTGCGTGGTGATCTGGACATGGTGATCACCTCTGACCCGGTGGAAAACGAGGCGGTGAAATACCTGCCCCTGTTCCGCTACGAGCTGGTGCTGGCGGTGTCGCGGCAGTCGCCGCTGGCGGCAAGCAAGTGGATTGAACCGGAAGATATTACCGACCAGACCCTGATTACCTACCCGGTGGAGCGGGAGCGGCTGGACGTGTTCACCGCCTTCCTCAACCCGGCCAACGCGGAACCCGCCGCCATCCGCACCGCCGAGCTCACCCCCATGACCGCACAACTGGTGGCGGCGGGCCGTGGCGTGGCCGCGTTACCGAACTGGGCTCTCACCGAATACACCGAGCACGACCTGCTGAAAACCGTGCGGCTGGGTGAGAAGGGCGTCTGGCGCACGCTGTATGCGGCCGTGCGGGTGGAGGATGATCACACCCCGTACATGCAGGAATTCTGGGAAACCGCCAAGGAATTGTGTTTCAAGACATTGAGCGGTGTGCGGGCGGTGAAAGGCAGTTAACCCTTTCCTGTAGGAGCTATGCTTGCATGGCGAACACGGCGTAAAGGAGGCTCGCCATGCAAGCATAGCTCCTACAACTGTTTCTGTAGGCCGGGTTGGTTAATAGTGAACAGTGAATAGTGAATAGTTAATAGCGAAAACATAAAACCTGAAGGTGCTGGCAGGCCTACATTAGAAACGTTCGGCCCGGAGTGGTTCGCGAAGTGAATAACGTCGCTGGCGGCCCAATTTTCCTCAGGTTTGGTTGCTGTGGTTTGCAGGTGGCAATGTCATCCATTGAGTAAGAGACAAGATCAACGTGGCCGCCAGCAGTAGTAGTGACATGGGCTGCTGAAACTCAGGATGTCCGGCCAGGAAAAAACCGCTGTGAATCGCCACCGTCAGTAGTCCCAAGCCAGCCAGGAACTGATGGCAAAGGCGTTGATGGGGGCTGTGTGTGGCGACTTGCAGGAAGGCCAGTAATACCAGGGCGATGATGGGAAGGTTCAGTATCAGGTTGAGTTGGTTGCCGCCGGGTAAGTGGAAGAGGTTCCATTCGTTCCAGTAGGCGGCATCGATCTGATGGGTGAGCAGGACGGTGCTGTTGAGCAGGAAAAGGCTCTGGGGCAGGTCGGGTTTCATGGCATGTCTCCAGTGTCACTGCCATGAAACCCGTTATGGTTGGGTAACGCCATTACCTCTCAGGTAAGGGTTTATTCGCCGTCGCGAAACTGTACCTGCAAGCCTGCCAGGAAATTGCGCAGGATCTGGTCTTTGCATTCCCGGTAATGCTTGTGGCCGGGCTTGCGGAAGAAGGCGCTCAGTTCGTGTTTGCTCATGCGGAAGTTGGCCAGCTCCAGCACAGCCAGCACATCCTCGGCCTGCAGGTTCAGTGCGATTTTCAGCTTCATGAAAATCATGTTGTTGGTCAGGCGGGATTCGGGTTCCGGTTGTGGGCCGGGCTTTTTGCCGCGCAGGGCATTGATCAGGCCGTTGAGAAAAATGGCCAGGGTGCGATCGTTGCACTTCTGGAAGGCCGGATCGTCATCTTTTTTCAGCCAGTCGCTGATCTGTTCCCGGGTCACGGTTTCGCCGGCTTCGGCGAAGACGCCGATCATGCGGTTATCGTCAAAGTCGAAGATATAGCGAGCGCGGCGCAGAACGTCATTATTGAGCATGGAAAACCTGTAGTGAGCGACAAGAGAGGGCGTGGCCGCCATGTTACAGGGAACCGGTAACCGGGACACGCCCCTATTGTGTCGCTTCAGAGGGGCCGGGCTTACGGGCTGAAGATTTTCAGCCCGATAATGCCGGCCAGAATCAGCCCCAGGCACAGCAAACGCGGCGCGTTGACGGCATCCTGGAACAGCACAATCCCCAGCAGCACGGTGCCGATGGTGCCCATGCCGGTCCACACCGCGTAGGTGGTGCCCACGGGCAGGGTCTGCATGGCTTTGGCCAATAGCCAGAAGCTGGCGGCCATGCCGATGACGGTTAACAGGGAAGGAAGCGGGCGGGTGAAGCCGTGGCTGGCTTTCAGCCCCAGTGCCCAGCCGGATTCGAGAATGCCTGCGAGAATAACCAGTACCCATGCCATGAGAAACTCCTGCATGGGGTCGTCCCCTGGCAGGCTTTTCAACAGCCTGCCCGTGGATGCCGTGATCGAGGTCGTCCTCGGGCACCGGATTGGTGATTGTATCAAGCCCTTGGAAGTGGGCAAGGAAGGAAAAGTTCCCCTGAGCGGTCAGTGGGTGGCTACCCGGGCAATCCATTTTTTGGTGGGTGTCTGGAACAGGTGCTGGCTGTGGCTTTGGCATTTCTTCAGCAAGCGCTTTTCCCGCCCGTGAATGGCGTCCAGCGTATGGGTCAGGTCCTTCTTTTTCTCGATGGCGTGGCTGTGTGTCAGCACATGTTCGCGGAGCATGTGCAGGTCGTGGAGTTTGCCCAGGGTCTTGCCCAGGCGCTCCAGGTCCGCATCGTGGCACGGTGTGTGGATGTGCTGATCGGCCAGGGCCTGCTGCTGATAGAGCAGATATTTCACCCACTTGCGCAGGTCATGCCAGGGCTCTGGATCGCTGCCGCCCTGGGCCTTGATGGTGCGATTGCGGCACTGCTTGTAGGTGCGCGCCAGACCACTGACCAGCAACTCATGGTCGCTGATGCTCAGTGCCAGTGACTGCCAATATTGCTGGTCCTGGGCGAAGGCGGTGATGGCTTCCTGATGGTGGAGGGTTTCCGGCTGCGGGTCCGGGTCGCTGAACAGTGTGCTTGCCACCCGGCTCAGGGAGTGTCGCTGAGGTTTGTCGGCTTTGCTGGCCAGTTTCTGCAAGGTGGCGGCCATGACGTGGTTGTCCCGGGCGCCGGCCAGCAGCCGGGCGGCACTGCGGATGCCATGATCAAAGGTGCGATGGTCGTCGCGGCTTAGCCAGGGCCGCAGCAGTTGCCACTGTGCACGCAGCCGTTTCACGGCCACCCGGCAGTCATGCACGGCGTTGGCGGGCAGGGGCTGATGCTGCAGATCCGCCAGTGCCTGCTCATTGATGTGGATGGCCTGCTGGCATAGCCGTGCAACCAGCGTGTTCTCGTCCATGGTTCCCTCCGTCCTCCTCCTGAGTCTGTCGGGACATTATGACTACGTCGTGATGTCCTGGGGCAATCTGCGAATTCACTCGTTGTCGCGTTGACGGTTTTCTTCCACCCAGTAGAGCTGCTTGTGCCCCAGGTTTTCATAGTGCTGGCGGGCCTGTTCTGCTGCCTGGCGACTCGGGTAGTCAGCCACTCTCGCCCGGATGCCGTTATCGTCCTGGCGCCAGAGGGTAAAGCGGTGCTCAGTCATCGGCCCACTGGTTGAAGGGCGTGCTGCTCAGCGCGCTGTTGTAATAGCGGGGATCACCGGTGACTTCTTCGCCCAGCCAGTCGGGTTTGTCGAAGGGGGTGTCTTCACTGGGCAGCTCGATTTCAGCGACGATCAGGCCATCGTTATCACCATGAAATACATCAATTTCCCAGCACAGCTCGCCCTGGGGCAGGCGGTAACGGGTCTTGTCGATGACGCCGGCGTTGCACAGCTCATCCAGCATTTGCCGGGCATCTTCCTCAGGCACCGGGTATTCGAATTCACTGCGGGTGGCGCCCACGGTTTTACCCTTGATGGTCAGCCAGCCGGTGGTGCCGGCAATGCGAACGCGTACGGTGGCGTTCTTGTCGTGGCTGAGATAGCCCTGAGTCAGTCGCTCGCCGGCCAGTGAATCCACGATGCCTGCGTCCCTGATGAGAAACTTGCGCTCAATTTCCTGTGCCATGGCTGCCGTCCAGTCCCAGTTGATCGAAGGTGATGGCAAAGCCCAGGGTTTCATAGCCGTCGAGAATCTCGGCGGGCAGGTAGAACGCCGGGTCGTCCATCACGAAGTAGTGTGACACGCCGATACCGAAACGGTAGTCCGGCTCCAGTGTCTGTAGCTGCGGGGCCAGGCGCTTGAGCTTGTAGAGCAGTTTCTCGAAATGGTCCCGGTGGCTGGCGGTGTGATCCAGCTGGCTGGACAGGATCCAGCGATTTTCCCGGCGGCGGGCTTCGGGGAAGGCCTCGCTGAAGGTTTCGCCTTCATGCCAGTAGTCGTCGGCACTTTGTCCTAGCAGCAGATCCAGTTGGCGGGGATCATGGTCAAAGCCGAACACCGCAAAATAGACATGGTGTTCCATGGATCACTGTTCCGGTTGCAGGTCGCGGTTACGTTGCAGCTCGTCCACCGGAAAGCCCTTGTTCTCGGCCAGCTGCAGCAAAGCTTGATATTGATCATCCGGCAGTGTTGGGGTGCGTGCCAGAATCCACAGGTATTCCCGGCTCGGTTCGCCGATCACCACGGTCTGGTAGTCCTGATCCAGGGCGATGATCCAGTAATTGCCCTCGGTGATGGTGGGCAACAGCCGGGAGATCCAGCTGTCGAAACGCACCTTGAGTTTGGCGTTGTCGGAGCCGGGGACCACCCGGGCGGTGCCTTCCGCCTCGCTGGGTTCCTTGCCTTCTCGCTGGCAACGGTTCACCACGCGTACGGTGTCGTCCTCATTGAGGGAGTAGCTGGCGGTGGAATTGTAGCAGCCGCGCTGGAACCACTGGGGCAGCCGGGCGATTTCATACCAGGTACCGCTGTAGCGTTCCAGGTCCACCTGGTCGACGGTGGCCAGGGGTTTATCTGCGCCGCAGGCGCTGAGCAGGCCGGCAAGC
Source organism: Alcanivorax sp. IL2 (assembly GCF_047495475.1). Classification (NCBI taxonomy): domain Bacteria; kingdom Pseudomonadati; phylum Pseudomonadota; class Gammaproteobacteria; order Oceanospirillales; family Alcanivoracaceae; genus Alcanivorax; species Alcanivorax sp. IL2. The sequence continues at coordinate 1,873,760 of NZ_CP179932.1, forward strand.
AGCAGGGCAAAAAATCCCGGTATCAGGCGCATGGAGATTTCCTCTTATTAGGTAGAGTGACAGGCTAGCCTGAATCAAGCCTGACATGAATGGGCATGCTATACTGCCGCGCTGTTCCATGGAGGCAATTTTGTCCGATTCATCCACCAGACTGGAGCTTGTGCAACTGGGCTGCGAGCGCGACGATCGCATGCTGTTCAGTGGCCTGAGCCTGACCGCCCGCGCCGGGGAAATCTGGCAGATTACCGGTGCCAATGGCGCCGGCAAGACCACCCTGTTGCGGATTCTGGTGGGGCTGCATGGTTTCTTCGAGGGCGAGCGCCGCTGGTGGAAGCCCCAGTGGCAGCAGGACCTGCTGTATCTGGGACATCAGCCCGGTGTCCGCGAAGAGCTCAATCCGCTGGAAAACCTGCGCTACGCCTGCGCCCTTAGTGATCAGGCCGGCGACCCCATGGCGGCCCTGGCTGCGGTGGGGTTGCGGGGCTTCGAGGATGTGCCGGCAGCGCATCTGTCCGCGGGGCAGAAACGGCGCGTTGCCCTGGCGCGGTTGTGGCTGGAGCGCAAAGCGGTGTGGGTGCTGGACGAGCCCTACACCGCCATCGATCAGGATGGCGTGGCGCAACTGGACGCGCAGATGCAGCAGGCCGCCGAGGCCGGCTCCCTGGTGATTTATACCTCTCACCACCGGGTTGGCGAGGGGGTGCAGCGTCTGCATCTGGAGAATGGCCGTGCCGAGGTGCTGTCATGAATGCCTTTCGTGCAGCGCTGGGTCGGGAATTGCTGGTGCTGTGGCGTAGCCCGGCGGAGATCATCAATCCGCTGTTTTTCTTCGTCATGGTGATCAGCCTGTTTCCGCTGGCAATCTCTCCGAAACCGGAATTGCTGGCCACAGTGGCACCGGGCGTACTCTGGGTGGCGGCCCTGTTGGCAGTGATGCTGTCGCTGGATGGTCTGTTCCGCCGGGACCAGGAAAGCGGTGTGCTGGACATGCTGCTTACCGCGCCGGTGATGCCGGTGGTGCCGGTGCTGGCCAAATTGCTGGCCCACTGGCTGCTGACCGGTCTGCCGCTGGTGCTGATTTCGCCGCTGTTGGGGCACATGCTGCAGCTGCCGGATGCGGCCCTGGGGACAGTGATGTTGAGCCTGCTGCTGGGCACCCCGGCGCTGACCATAGTCGGTGCCATTGGCGCGGCGCTCACGGTGGGGCTCAACCGAGGTGGTATCCTGCTCGCCGTGCTGGTGCTGCCGCTGTATATCCCGGTGCTGATTTTTGGCGCCGGGGCGGTGAGTGCGGCGGCCGGTGGCGCCAATGTGGATGGCATTCTGGCGATTCTGGGTGCCTTGCTGGCATTAACGATCAGTCTGGGACCGCTGGCGGTGAGCGCCGGTCTCAAAATCAGTTCGGGTAATTAAATGGTTTGGCAAACATTGAAGCGCTGGTACCACATGCTGGGGTCACCGCGTTATTTCTACACCTTCAGCTCCCGGGTATTGCCCTGGCTGGTGCCCATTGCCGTGCTGACACTGGCTGCCGGCCTGGTGTGGGGGCTGGCGTTTGCCCCCAGTGATTACCAACAGGGCAACAGCTACCGGATCATCTTTATCCATGTGCCCGCATCCAGCGGTGCGCTGATGGGCTACATGGCCCTGGGCGTGTCCGGCCTGGTGGCGGTGGTCTGGCGCATGAAGATGGCGGAAGTGATGCTCAAGGCTATCGCCCCCTTCGGTGCGGCGCTGGCGGCCATTTCCCTGGTCACCGGCGCCCTGTGGGGAAAGCCCACCTGGGGCACCTATTGGCAGTGGGATGCGCGCATGACTTCCATGCTGATCCTGCTGTTCATGTATGTGGGGGTGATTGCCCTGCAGGCGGTGATCCGTGATCCTCGCCAGGCCGCTCGTGCCGCTGGCCTGCTGGCCATGGTGGGAGTGATCAATGTGGTGATCGTTAAATATTCCGTGGAATGGGTGCAGACCCTGCATCAGGGTTCCACCCTGAAGATGTTCGGGGAATCCACCATCGATCCGGCCATGAAGTATCCGCTGCTGTTGAGCATGTTGGGGCTGTGGTTGCTGTATGCGGTCAATGTGTTGCTGCGTGCGCGCACCGAAGTCATCTGGCGGGAACGACGCAGCAAGTGGGTGAACAAACTGGTGAAGGAGGACAATCGCTGATGGCTTTTGAAAGCTTTGCCGACTTCCTGGCCATGGGAAAACACGGGTTTTATGTCTGGAGCGCCTATGGAGTCAGCGCGCTTCTGATTATCGCCAACATGGCGTTGGCGATTCGCGCTCAGGGACAGGTGCGTCAACGTCTGGCACGGCAACAGCGCCGTGACACTCTGGGAGATTCTGAACAATGAACGCCGTACGCAAGCAGCGACTGATCCTGGTGATTTCGATTCTGGTGGGCCTGGCCATCGCCTGCGGGCTGATGTTTTACGCCCTGCGCCAGAACATCAATCTGTTCTTCACTCCCCAGCAGGTGATGGCCGGTGAGGCCCCGCTGGATACCCAGATGCGCGTGGGCGGCCTGGTGGAAGAGGGCAGTGTGGTACGCGACCAGCAGACCCTGGACGTGCAGTTCGTGCTCACCGACGGCAAGGGCAGCTTTACCGTGCACTACCAGGGCATCCTGCCGGACCTGTTCCGCGAAGGGCAGGGCATCGTCGCCAATGGCACCCTGATCAGCACCAACCGTTTTGAAGCCGAGGAAGTGCTGGCCAAGCACGATGAAACCTACATGCCACCGGAAGTGCAGGATGCGCTGGAAAAGGCCGGGCATCCGGGGGCGAAGGCAGTTAACAGTGAATAGTTAACAGTGAACAGTTCGCGAGTGGGCCTGGTCCTGCTTTGCAAGATGAGAGGCCGCGCCCATGCCATGGACGCGGCCTCTTTGCTTGTGGCTGAACAGGAGCTGGACCGCGCCGCTGCTAACTGTTCACTATTCACTGTTAACTGAATAAAACCGCTTGCTACCTCTCCCTCTCTGGCCCTACATTCGCGGTTATCGGCGCCACCTCCGGTGCCTCCCTTTTTCAGGGCTTTTCATGAGTCAGGTCATTATTCTGGTCGACGACCCCGCAGACTGGGCCGCCTACTATCCCGCCCGCCATCTGCTCTCTGCCCGGGAGTATTTGCAGGCACAGCAATCGGTCTGTACCGACAAGAAAGTGCAGGTGATCAACCTGTGCCGCAGCTATAAATACCTGAGCCCGGGCTATTACTGCTCCCTGCTGGCGGAAGCCCGTGGGCAGCGGGTGCTGCCATCCGTGCGCACGGTGAATGACCTGAGCCGCAAGGCACTCTACGGCCTGCATTTCGGCCAGTTCGAGGCGGCGCTGGACAAGGCCATGAAGCGCAAGGGCAGTGGCAGTGATCACTTCTCGCTGATGCTGTACTTCGGCCATACCACCCAGGAAGGCCTGGCCGATCTGGGTCGGCAGATTTTCGATCAGTTGCCTTGCCCGTTGTTGAAGGTGGATTTTCGTCGCCGTGAGCAGTGGACCATCGAAGCGTTGAAACCGCTGGCCCTGAAGCAGCTGAAAGGCGCGGAAGAAGATGCCTTTGCCCAGTCTCTGGAGCAGTTCAATGCTCGTGTCTGGCGCAACCCGCGCCGTCGCCGCAGCGATCGCTACGAGCTGGCCATGCTGGTCAATGAGGAAGAGGTGCTGCCGCCCAGTGACAAGGCGGCGCTGAAACGGTTTATCCGTGCCGGTCGCCAGCTGGGTATTCGCGTGGACCAGATTGGTCGTGATGCCTATACCCGCCTGGGAGAATACGACGGCCTGTTTATCCGCGAGACCACGGCGCTGGATCACCATACCTATCAATTCGCCCGCAAGGCGGAGCAGGAGGGCATGGTGGTGATGGATGACCCGGGCTCGATCCTGCGCTGCACCAACAAGATCTACCTGGCGGAGTTGATGCAGGCCAATGGGGTGCCGGTGCCACCCACCGCCTTTGTGTTCAGCGATGACGACGAGCAGATCGACCGGCTGATCGAAGAACTGAAACTGCCCATGGTGCTGAAGATTCCCGACGGCAGTTTTTCCCGTGGTATCAGCAAGGTGAAGACCCGCGAAGAGCTGGCCGCCAGCCTGCGTGATTATCTGAAGCAGTCGTCGGTGGTACTGGCCCAGGCCTTCATGTACACGGATTACGACTGGCGCATCGGCGTGCTCAACAACCGGCCGCTGTTTGCCTGCCAGTACTTCATGAGCAAGGGGCATTGGCAGATCTATCACCACCAGAGCGGCGGCAAGACCGAATCCGGCAACAGCCGCACCCTGCCGGTACAGGAAGTGCCGCCCAAGGTGCTGAAGGCTGCGCTCAAGGCCGCCAAGCTGATGGGTAATGGCCTCTATGGCGTGGACCTGAAACAGTCCGGTGATCAGGTGGTGGTGATCGAGGTGAACGACAACCCGAACATCGATGCCGGGGTGGAAGACGCCTGGCTGGGTGAGGACCTCTACCGTCAGGTGATGCTGGAGTTCCTGCGCCGCATGGAAGCCAAGCGCATCGGCCTGCCGGTGTGACCCAGCCCTTTCCGTAGGAGCGTCGCTGGCGGCACGATTCGGGTATTGGCGAGGAGTAATGTAGGAGCACCTCTTGAGGTGCGAACCTCGCGTAGCGAGGCAACAGAAATCCAGGTTGTCCGAGATTCTTTCTGGAACCTGTCGAGACCTGATATTCCTGATCGCCCTCCGGGCGATTTCCGCGCAAGCGCGGTTCGCACCTCAAGAGGTGCTCCTACAGGGGCCGCTATTGAACGGCTTGGCTCATTTCTCGCAACACCCTGGCGTTGCCTTTCGCCACCTCGTCAGGTCTGATCGAAGAAAAGCACAAGGGACTCTGCATGCAACTTCTCGGTTTATTGCGTCGCGAGCTGCGCAGCGAATGTCGCCAGTGGGTGGATGACGGCGATATCAGTGAAGACCAGGGCAACCGGATCCTGGCTCGCTACGGCACCCGTCTGGACGACGATTCGGACAGCTCACTGGCCTACAAGGTGCTGGTGACCGTGGCCTTGTTATTTGTCGGCATGGCTATCCTGTTACTGGTGTCGGCCAACTGGGAGGCGATTCCCCGGGCGGTGCGAATGCTGGGACTGATTGCCACCACCGTGGCGTTGAACGGGGTGGGGATCTATCAATACCTGCAGCGCCGTGAAGGCATTGGCTGGCTGTTTCTCGGCAGCATCAGCTACGGTGCTTCCATCATGCTGATCGCGCAGATCTATCACCTGGGCGAACACTTTCCCGACGGTCTGTTTTATTGGGCGCTGGGCGTGGCGCCCATGGCCTGGCTGGTACGCAGCCGGGTGATCGCCTTGCTGATGCTGGCGGTGGCCATGCTCTGGCTGTTCGCCGAAGGGCAGTTTGCGCCGCCCTGGGCCATGGCACTGTTTATGGCGGTGGGGCTGACCGTGGCGGTGCAGGCCCGGTCCGCCGGGCTGATGCTGGTGCTGGCGGCGGTGGGGGTGAGCTGGCTGAATCTGTTGCTGGGCTGGGCCTATGGCTACCCCCGTGGCCCGGATTTCGAGGCCGGTCATCTGACCCTGAATCTGGGCCTGCTGGCCTTGCTCTATGCGCTGGTGTGCTGGCTGGGCAGTCGTAGCGCATTGCACTGGCAACGTGCCGGCAGTCTGATCGGACTATGGACCCTGCGGGGCTATCTGCTGCTGTTGCTACCGTTCACTTTCAGCGCATTTTCCGAAGGCTACCTGCATGAACAGGCCGGTTTGACGGACCCGGGGTTGTGGCTGGGGCTGCTGGCCGCCTTGCTGGCGTCATCACTGTTGGTGTTCCGGCGGCTGGGGCAGACTGGTGGGCGGTTGCTGGTAATGCTGTTGCCGTTTGCCATGCTGGGCATTCATGGCCTGTTGAGCCGCGATGACGCCGCTTTGTTTGCGGTGGCGGTCAACCTGCTGGCGTTGCTGTCGGCCATTGTGCTGATTCAGGAGGGTTTGCGGCGAGGCCTCAGCCAGTTCTTCTACAGCGGCATTGCCCTGGTACTGGTGCTGGCGGTGATGCGCTATCTGGACCTGTTCGGTGATTACCTGGGCGCGGCGGCCATGTTCCTGGTGGCGGCGGCGGTGCTTTACGGCGCGGCGCGCTATTGGCGTCGCCAGCAACGCCTTGCGGGGCAGGCATCCGGGGAGGGGCAGGCATGAAGCAGCGCACTCTAGGTCTGGCCTTGCTGGCCGCACTTACCCTGCAGGTGGCGATTCTCGCCGGGGTATTCGTCAATGGTTTCTACCCGCTATGGCTGGGCAAGGAAATTCGCCTGGAAACCCGCCCGGTGGACCCGCGGGATCTGTTCCGCGGCAACTATGCCCGCCTGGGCTATGACTTCAGCACCCTGCCCACGGCGGGCTTTCGCCCCGGCGATGAGATCTACCTGCCGCTGGAACAGGACGGCGAGCTTTGGCGCGGCCAGACTCCCGCTCACCAGCCCCCGGAGCAGGGCATCTACCTGCGCGGCAGAGTCACCGGCTCGCCCTGGGGCGGCACCAGCCGGGTGACGTTCGGTATCGAAGCCTTGTTCGCCCCAAAGGAACAGGCACTGCAACTGGAGCGGGAATTACGCGATGGCGCTGTGGCGGTGGTGAAGGTGGCACCGAATGGGCGGGCGGCGTTGGTAGAGGTGGAGACGGAGGCAGTTAACAGTGAATAGTGAACAGTTAACAGCGCGCGTGGCTGGGTGGGTGTGACCTGGAATGTGAGAGGCCGCGTCCATGGTATGGGCGCGGCCTCATTGATTGTTAATGGCGACAGGCTTGAGCGCGTCGCTATTAACTGTTCACTGTTAACTATTCACTGCCTCATTCACCCCATCACTTTCTGAATAAACCCGGACTCCTTCTCAATGCTCTTGGCAAAGGGTTCCAGGGCGTGCATGCGCTCGGTGTGGGCGGCCAGGTTGGGGTATTTGCTCGGGTCGATGCTTTCGCCGCCATGTTTGAAGTTGACCAGCTGGCTGGCCAGGCTGATGTCGGCCACGCTCATGCTGTCGCCGACCAGGAATTCCCGGCCTTCCAGTTCCTTGTCCAGGTAGGCGAACAGGGGCGGAATGGTGTTTGTCAGGGCGTGCTGTACCTTCTCTTCATCGCATTCCTTGCCGATCAGGCGCATGACCACTCGGTTGCGGAACACCGCGAAGGTACAGCGCATGGCCAGGTCATAATCCACGTAACGCTGGAACCAGATGGCCCGGCCCAGTTCGAGGGGATCGGTGGGGTAGAGGGCCGGTTCCGGGTAGACCTTTTCCAGGTAGGCGCAGATGGCGGCGGAATCCGCCAGGTACTGGCCGTCCACTTCCAGGGCCGGAATGCGCTTCATGGGGCTGATTTTCTCGTAGCCTTCCGGCGGGTTGTTGGGGTCGATATGTACGGCCTCATAGTCCACACCTTTCAGTGCCAGGACCACACGGGTCTTGCGAACGAAGGGCGACAGGGCGGCTCCGTACAGTTTGATGGTCATGCGTCTCTCCCGGTAAATGGTTGTTTTTTCAACAGCATGGCGAAAGTTTCGCCGCTATAGCGCGCTAATATCAGAGCAGCACAGGTTTTTCGGGTCAATGACGGACCAAGCCAAAATTTTTCCTTGACGCTGGCCGATCAGATACCTATTCTACGCGCCGCTTTGACGTACCACGTCAAGCCCGGGTCCCCTTCGTCTAGTGGCCCAGGACACCGCCCTTTCACGGCGGTAACAGGGGTTCGACTCCCCTAGGGGACGCCACTAATTCGCTGGTAGTTAGCTGGCAAAAAGTTAAGCGGGAATAGCTCAGTTGGTAGAGCACGACCTTGCCAAGGTCGGGGTCGCGAGTTCGAATCTCGTTTCCCGCTCCAAATCAGAAGGGACCCTTTCGGGTCCCTTCGTCGTTTCCGGCCTGTTTATTTGCTTTCACCCTGACCGTTCGTACACTAGAGGTTGACTGAAAGCGAAGAGACTATGGCCCGCCTACACCCCCGATTGCTGGAAGCCCTTAACCTGTTGCCGAAGGACAAGCCTGTCCATCTGCTGACGCGTCATTCCGTGCGTGAGCTGGCCAAGAACGGCTTTGCCGATTATCGGCTGCCGCTGACCCCGGAAGGGATCGAGATGGCCCGTGAGTGGGGTACGCAACTGGCGCGGCCGGTGGAGGCGTTTTATTCCAGCCCGGTGGGGCGTTGCGTGAATACCGCCATCGCCATGGCGGAAGGGGCCCGCAAGGCCGGACTGATAGCGGATATCCCCGAGGTGACCACAGATACCACCCTGGTGGAGCCCGGGTGCTATGTGGAAGACCTGAATCAGGTGGGGCCTACCTTCCTGAAAATGGGTGCCTTCCGGTTTCTCAATCGGCACCTTCAAGAGCCGTTTGAGGGAATGCTGTCACCGGCGGAAGGCCGCTCCAAGCTGGCGGCTTACCTCAAGGCCCGTGAACCAGCCAGTGGCCATCTCAATGTTCACGTCACCCATGACACTATCCTGGCGGTGCTGGTGGCCGAGCTGCATGGCCGTCGACGTATCAGCGAAGAAGACTGGCCCTGGATGATGGAAGGGCTGTGGGTGTGGTTCAGCGGCGGGCAGATGCACTGGGTCTGGCGCGGTGAACATGGCCACCGGGTTCTGGATCACTGATCCCTCTCTTCATCATCCATTCGACTATTTTGGCGAGGTGATCCTTGTCTGCTCTGACGATTCGTAATCTGACCAAGACCTATGCCAATGGCGTGCATGCGCTCAAGGGCATTGATCTGCAAGTGGAGAAGGGCGATTTCTTTGCCCTGCTGGGCCCCAACGGGGCAGGCAAGTCCACCACCATTGGTGTGATCAGTTCCCTGGTGAACAAGACCGCGGGGGAGGTGAGCATCTTTGGCCATTCCCTGGATACCCAGCGTGCCCTGGCCAAGATGAAAATTGGTGTGGTGCCCCAGGAATTCAACTTCAACCAGTTTGAAAAGGTGTTCGACATTGTCGTCACTCAGGCGGGTTTCTATGGCATCCCTGTGCCCCTGGCACGGGAGCGGGCGGAAAAATACCTGCGCCAGCTGGGCCTGTGGGAAAAGCGCGACAAGCAGTCGCGGACTCTGTCCGGTGGCATGAAGCGTCGGCTGATGATTGCCCGGGCGCTGGTGCATGAGCCTGAGCTGTTGATTCTCGATGAGCCCACCGCCGGGGTGGATATCGAACTGCGCCGTTCCATGTGGGATTTTCTCACCCGTATCAACGGCGAGGGCAAGACGATCATTCTCACCACGCACTATCTGGAAGAAGCGGAATCCCTGTGTCGCCACATTGCCATCATTGATCACGGCATCATTGTGGAAAATACCGACATGAAATCCCTGCTGGAAAAATTGCAGGTGGAAACCTTCATTCTGGATCTGGCGCGGCCGGTCACCGAGGTGCCGGTACTGGAAGGGTTCGAGGTGTGGTTGAAAGATTCCCGTACGCTGGAAGTGGCCGTGCCGAAATCACAAAGCCTGAATACATTGTTTGTGGCGCTGGCGGAACAGCACTTTGAAGTGATGAGTATGCGTAACAAGGCCAACCGGCTGGAGGAGTTGTTTGTGCGATTGGTAGAGCAGAATCTGCCCGGGGAGCAGGCATCATGAGTGCACGCGAACAGTGGGTGGCCTTTCTCACCATCGTTACCAAGGAAATTCGTCGTTTTACCCGCATCTGGCCGCAGACACTGCTGCCACCGGCGATCACCATGACCCTGTACTTCGTGATCTTCGGTAATCTTATCGGTAGTCGTATCGGTGAGATGGGTGGCTTTAACTACATGCAGTACATTGTGCCCGGCCTGATCATGATGAGCGTGATACAGAACAGCTACGGCAATGTGGTCAGCTCGTTCTTTTCCACCAAGTTCCAGCACTCCATTGAAGAGATGCTGGTGTCGCCCATGCCGGCGCATGTGATTCTCAACGGCTTTATTGTTGGCGGTATGGTGCGCGGCATGCTGGTGGGGTTGATCGTCAGTCTGCTCAGTCTGTTTTTCACCCAGCTGTCCATGCAGCATCTGCTGATCACCATCACCGTGGTGATACTGACTGCGGCCCTGTTTGCCCTGGGAGGATTTATCAATGCCATCTTTGCCAACAAGTTTGATGACATTTCCATTGTACCTACCTTCATTCTGACGCCGCTGACCTACCTGGGCGGGGTGTTCTATTCCATCGACCTGTTGCCGGAATTCTGGCGAATGGTGAGCCTGGCCAATCCCATCGTTTATATGGTTAACGCCTTCCGATACGGCGTGCTGGGTGTCAGTGATGTGAATGTCTATGCCTCGCTGGGAGCGATCCTGGCATTTGTGGTGGCGTTCTATCTGTTGGCGCTGTGGTTATTGCAGCGTGGTACGGGTATTCGCCATTGAGCATTCGGATTATGATTAAGGTTCAAGCCAAGGACGGAAGTACCAAGAGGTTGCCATGAGCTACTTGAAGGAAACACCGCTGGGACGATCCAGCGATTACGTGGATGAATATACGCCCTCGCTGCTGTGTCCTGTGCCGCGCTGGGATGCCCGGGAATCCCTGGAGCTGGAAGAGCTGGGTGATGAAGATACCAGCCTGCCATTCCACGGCACCGATATCTGGAATGCCTACGAGCTGTCCTGGCTCAATGAAAAGGGCAAGCCGATAGTGGCCCTGTGTGAGCTGCGCATTCCCTGCTCCACCCCCAACATCGTGGAATCCAAATCGCTGAAGCTGTATCTGAATTCCTTTGCCAACACCCGTTTTGAAAGCCGGGATCAGGTGCGCGCGGCGATTGAAAAGGATGTGGCGCAAACGGTGGGTGGCAACATGGAAGTGTTGCTGTATTCCCTGGAAGAATCCGCCGGCTTTCCGGTTTGGGAAGATCGCGGCCAGTGCGTGGACAACATCGATATCGGTTTCGAGCACTATGAATACCGGCCCGACCTGCTGCTGTGTGATCAGGGTGCCGAACAGACCGGCCAGCTCTATTCCCACCTGTTGCGTAGCCACTGCCCGGTGACCAACCAGCCGGACTGGGCCACGGTAGTGGTGCGCTACACCGGCCGCGCCATCAGCCCGGCCAGTTTTTTGCGTTACGTGGTGTCCCTGCGTAATCATCAGGGCTTCCATGAACAGATCATCGAGCAGATTTTCGTGGATCTGATGCGCCAGTGTTCACCCCGCCACCTGACCGTGTACGGGCGCTTCACCCGTCGTGGTGGCATCGATATCAACCCGTTCCGCTCGAACAGTGAGCAGCCGTTACCGAACCGACGCACCATCCGTCAGTAACAACATCACCAAGCCAACATCGTTATCAAGGAGCGAACAATGTCCGATCTGGAACAGACCCAGGGTGAACCCAAACAGGAAGAACGCAGCCTGGGCCTTGCCTGCCACTTGCTGGCACTGGCGGGCCTGGTGGTGCCATTCGGCAATATATTGGGGCCACTGATCATGTGGCTGGTAAAGAAAGATCAAAGCAGCTTTGTGGATGATCAGGGCAAGGAAGCATTGAACTTCAACATCACCATCTCCATTGCCGGCTTTATCGCCTTCCTGTTGATGTTCGTGGTCATTGGCGGTCTTCTGCTACCGATCATCGGCATCTTCTGGTTGGTGATGACCATCATCGCTGCGGTGAAAGCCAATGGCGGTGAGCGCTATCGTTATCCGCTGACCATTCGGTTGATTAAATAGCAGTTGAAAGTTAAAAGTTGAAAGTTCAAACGAGGTCCTGTGTTTCAGGCTGCACGAACTTCTGGAGGCCGCGTCCATGGTATGGGCGCGGCCTCTTTGATTTTCAATGTAGAAGCGTTTCGGGGCGTTTCAACTTTGAACTTTTAACTTTCAACTGATTTACCCCGGCCCCAACGGCCAGCCAAACCCGATCCACACCCCCAGCAATACCGACCACCCCAACAACAACGTCAGGCTATAGGGCAGCATCAGGGCGATCAGGGTGCCGATGCCGGTGTCTGGCTGGTAGCGGCGGGCGAAGCCCAGTACCAGTACGAAATAGGGCATCAGCGGGGTGATGATGTTGGTGCTGGAATCGCCCACCCGGTAGGCCGCCTGGGTGGCTTCCGGAGAGATGCCCAGCAGCATCAGCATGGGAACGAAGATGGGTGCCAGGATGGACCATTTGGCCGAGGCACTGCCGATCAACAGATTGATCAGGGTGGTGAGCAGCAGGAACAGCAGTAACAGCACCACGTCGGGCAGTGTCAGGCTGCCCAGCCAGGCGGCGCCCTCGATGGCCAGCAGCAAGCCCAGCTGGCTGTAGTTGAACCAGGCCACGAACTGGGCGGCGAAGAACATCAGCACCAGGTAACCGGCCATGGAGGCCATGGTGGTTTCCATGGCGGTGATGATATCACCGGCATTGCGGAACTGGCCGCTGACCCGCCCGTACACCGCGCCACAGATTCCGGCGATCAGCGCCACGATCACCACCAGTCCATGAATAAACGGCGAGCCCAACACGCCGCCGGTGTCCTGGTGACGCAGGGGCGCACCGTCCGGAACCACCAGCAAGGCGATAGCCGCCAGCATGAACAGCAGTGTGACCAGCGTCCATGTCATGGCGCGGGCATGGCTGGTCGGTACCTCGGGGGAGGTGGACTGGTAAGCCGGCCGGTTGGCCAATCTGGGCTCGGTGATGCGTTGAGTCACCAGAGTCACCAGCGCGGTGACCAAAAAGGTAGAGACAATAATGAACCAGTAATTCCCGGTGGCATCCACGGTGCGGCTCGGGTCCACAATACGGGCCGCTTCCGTGGACAGGCCGGCCAGGGTGGCATCCACCGGGCCCACCAGCAGGTTGGCGCTGAAGCCGCCGGATACCGCCGCAAAGGCGGTGGCAATGCCGGCGATGGGGGAACGGCCGGCGAGCTGAAACACCAGTCCGGCCAACGGGATCAGCACCACATAGCCGGCATCCACGGTAAGGCTGGAGAGGACGCCGGCAAAGGCTACCGTGATCACCAGGGTGCGCCCGGAGGCCCGGCGTACCAGACTGGCCAGACTCACCGACAACAGCCCTGACTGCTCCGCCACACCCAGGCCCAGCATGGCCACCAGCACAATGCCCAGTGGCGCAAACCCGGTGAAGTTGCCCACCAGCGAGGTGAACAGATAGCGGATGCCGTCCCCGTCCACCAGCGAGCGCACCGTCACCGTCTCGTCGCTGAGTGGATGCAGGGTAGAAAGCTCCAGCGCTCCCAGTACTGCGGTCAGGGGAAGCAGCAACAGGCACAGCCAGACAAACAGCATGGTGGGGTGGGGCAGTTTGTTGCCCAGAATTTCCAGTCGGCCCAGCCAGCCGGTGGTGTTGGTCATGGTGTGCCCCCTAGTTGCAATCGGATTACTTTAGCGAGGAGCAGGTAGCAGGAACAAGGGTGATCGAGAGGAGTGTTTCGTAGGAGCTATGCTTGCATGGCGAACCTTCCACCCCCCCCCTTCGCCATGCAAGCATGGCTCCTACGGAAGGCATATTCGTCGTTAGCGATTTTGCGGGGAAATATCGCCATAGCGATGTGAGGGTTAACTCCCTCATGGCGCCCACAAAAAAGCCCCGCATTGCGGGGCTTTTTTAAATTTGGCGGTGGGGGAGGGACTTTCCATATTTAGGGGTTAAGTCATTGTTTTCTTTTATTTTCAATGTCTTAAAAATGATTTTGCTACAAATCTTTGCTACAAAAAAGGTCTCGCCACTGCTACAATTTCTGAGAATATGGCTAATTTTTGAGCAGTTATGGCAAGTAATCTGATTTTGAGAGGCGGTAACTGGTACGTCCGCCTTTCCGTCCCTGCTGACGTTCGCCCGGTGTTAAACCGGAGGGAATACACTGCAAGCCTCAAGACTGGATCGAAGCAAGAGGCGCAACGTCTTAAATTGCCGTTTTTGCAGGCTTGGAGGAACGAAATAGCAGAGGCTAGGGGTTTGACCCCTGAGAGGGAAGAAAAGCAACGAGAGAGGGCATATTTGGCCTCTCAGGCTATTCAAGCCTATTTAAACGACTCAGTAAGGCTCTCGGCCCTTGGAAAGACGAAGGAAGCGAATGAGGCGAGTTTTGAGCTGGTTAAGGAGCTGGATGCCTTCGATTTGGACTATGAAGCTGTATTGCCTCTGGTGCAAAAATATCAAGGCGGTGATATTGCTGATTGGGTAGGTTTTCAGAAAGAGCTAACAGAGTTGCTGCAAGGGCAGGTGGTGACAGCCATCAACCCTGTGAATCAACAGGAGGTTGGCCAGATTCTGAAAGACCCCAGCCATTACCGCTCTAAATCACCAATCACGATTACCCGGTTGAATGACTTTGAAGATTACCAGCGCCGCCGTGGTGTCGTGGCTAAAACCATAGATACGCAATTAAGTAGACTCAAAAAGCTAAAGGCTTGGCTTGAGGAAAACCAGCGAGAGCTAAACCACGAGAGTATTGAAGCGTATTTAGATACGCTCGATTGCGCCACCAAGACAAAGAAAAATCAGCTATTTGCTGGAAATAGTTTCTGGAAATGGGCAATCAAGAAAGACAAGACTTTTAAACAGCAGTACCAAAACCAAGCTAATCCATTTGAAAAACACGATTTTGAAGAAATCAGGGGTGTTCGCAAGAAAGAGCGAAAAGCCTTTACTGTTGCTGATATTCAGAAACTTTATGAGTCAGCCAAGGGGAGGAATAAGCGCCAAAACCTTGCGGATCTTATCATGCTTGGAGCTTACACGGGGGCAAGGATTGAAGAGCTTTGCCAGTTGAAAGTTACTGATGTTGTGTCAGAAGATGGAGTGGATTGTTTTTATATCAGTAATGGAAAAAATGAGAATGCAGAGAGAATTGTTCCTGTTCATAAGGAGTTAAAACCACTGGTGAAGCGTCTAGCGAAAGACGCCAATGGAGAATTTCTTATTTCTGCGTCCTGTAGAAACAAGTATGGAAAGCGATCTGATTCGCTCAGCAAACAATTTGGCAGGCTGAAAAGAGATCTTGGATATGGCCCGGATCATGTTTTCCATAGCCTGAGAAAATCCTTTATCACCTTCCTGCAAAACAACGACATACCCGGCTTAACTATCGCCTCTATAGTTGGCCATGAAACCGGCACGATTACGTTTGACGTTTATTCGGCTGGGCCAAATGCCAAGCAAAAACTCAAAGCAATATCGACCCTGAAAATCCTTTGATTTGTCTTTGGACTTTGGGGGTCTCGGGGGCGTAGCTCCTGAGCAAGTAGGGAGCGCAAGCGATGGTTTACGAAGTAAAGCCCCTATCTTGAAATCGAAGTGGAGCGAGCGCCCCCCTAAAGCGGAACCATCGAGCGAGGTTGCAAGTACGATTTTTTATGATAATTTTTAAATAAAAATTATTATGAAAAATTGGACGGTGAAGGTGAAAGCGGTGAAGAAGAAAGACGAAGGTCTGATTCGATACACACGCTATCTCCTGAGCGCAAACGAGCCCTCCCATGCAGCGACAAACATCCACCCGCTGAAAGACCCAAGACAAGCCACGCGCAATATGCTTGCCGAGCATTCGATAAGGCAGGCAGAGAGGCGCAGGGCTGGGCTAAGTGGTGGAGGGGTGAGAAATTACGCGCAAAGCTACGTTTTCGCACTGCCGAAAGATATTCCACAGCCCACAAAGAAACAATGGGCAGGAATAGCAGCTAGGGCAGTAAAAGCGATAGCGGAAGAAAACGAGATTGACCCGCAAAAGCTCTGGGACGTTACCGGGGTTGTCTTCCATGAAGAACCGACGAAAAGCAAAAACAACCATATTCACGTCATTGTCGGCAACATTGTTGATGGGAAGTATCACAAGGGGTTGACGCAAAAAAAATCCATATACGCCTCAAAACAAGCGTTTAATGATTACATGCTTGAAATCTTGGATGTTGACAATAAAAATTACCAAGCATTAAGCGAAGGACGTGATGACCCGCTATGGCTTGCCAGAAAGAAACAGGCAGAAAAAGAAGAAAAAACAATTATTGAAGCAAGAAAGAAGGCAAGGAAAGAAATCAAGATTGCTCAACTATGGAAGGACAAATATAACAAAGCCGGATTTAATGGGTTAAAGTTTGAGATGATGCTTAAAAAGCGAGAGATAGAAGAAAAAGAAGAAAAATTATCTGAGGATAGTGAATGGTTGTTATCAAAAATTGATAATTATGTGGATCAATGCAAAAGGCTATTGAAATACGTGGAAGAAGAAAACGACAAAAGAGTTAACTCAACTATCAAAAGAATTGAAAAAACTGAATTAGAGCTTGAAAAAGCAGGTTTGGAAGTGCCAAACGAAGAAGAAAGGCAAAGCCGCCGAAGAAAGCTTAGGCCATAATTCTTTGATAATCGGAATTTGAGAAAAAATAATTTGACAAAATAAAAAAATATGAAAACATTTTTTATAGGAATAAAAAAGAGCCGCTCTTGGCGACTCTTGGTATGGTGAGAAGAAGGTCTGTGGAAGGACTGACACCATACAAAAAATATTAACATTCATTTTTTGTATTTCAAGCCTTTCCACAAACAAACTTTTTAAAAAATAATTTTTTCACTATATCCGTCAATTTTTTGGATTCAAGATGTATTGGGAGATTGTCTATAAGTTTTATTCTTAGCGGTACAAGGGTTGTCTGCGTACCCGCGTATACTGGGGGCTGTCCCTGCCGAGGTGGAGATCTTGGCTTACACATTAGAGCGAGTCAATCAGGTGGTGCTGCTGACTAACGCTAATAACTGGACAAGGACGCAAGTAACAGTGCAGAGACTATCTTCACCAGATAGTTAAAGACTTGCTAAGCGACGCAAAGCCGGGGTTGGCACCCTGAGAGAGCAAACACTCAAAAGTGCTCCGGGCACACCCAAATTAAGAAAAATAGGGTGGATGTCATTAGGGGGACTTTGCTCTGCAAAGTAGTAAAACGCGCCCACGAGGGAACCGAGGGGAAGCATTATCTGGGGTTATGGTCTTTAACCTAACCAACGTCTTTCAGGGTTTAGAAAGAGAGAACAGAGAGGGTATATATAGAATTTTGCTGGGGCTGCTCGGTTAATAGTAGGAAGGATAGCGAGGGTCGGTGTCGTATTCTTGTCTGATTTTCATGTCTTGTATTTCTCTTTCATAATTACGCTGGAGTTTCTCTGCTTCTCTTCTTTGTTGCTGTAGGTCTTGCTCCATTTCTTTTTGGTGACGATTGTATTTTTCTTGGTCAGATCTCATCTGGTTCAGTTTGACTCGGTTATTCCAGTATTCGCTGCTGTCGTGGTAAGAGTCATTTGTTGGTGAGGAAGGGGTGTAGAATAGTTTCTTGGTGGCCCAGTCACTGGGCTGAAAACCTAGAGCACCGCAGGCTGAGCGGTCGAGGCCTGTTGTCCCAGCGCAAGGATCTTGTTTACTTGCGCACCCAGAAAGGAGAATTAGCGACGATGAGAAAATTACAATAGTCGTTTTCACGGTCTGTCTCGGGTTGAAATTACGCTATAGTCACTGTCCCATAATTCAAATCATTTGCCAAATGTCTATGTTAGGGATATTAGACTATGGATATTGAGAAAAGTTTGGATGAAGAACTACTAGAAAGTATCAATGATGAGAGGGGGAAATATTCTTCTGATTTCCTCTCGGAGATACGTCTTGAGCTATTGTTTAGGGGATACAAAGAAGTTAATGGGGTTTGGAAAAAGCTTGATAGGGATGCTGCTGTTGCGGAGCTTGGGGTTGTTGTGAAAGGGCTTATAGATCGTCTAGATGCGATTGAGAAAAGAGGAGGGGCTGCGACACGAGTTGTTGATCCCAAGTTTTTGAATCGTGCCTTTGCGATCTGGGGGCATTTTGTTGTGGCAAACTTGATTCTGGGCTTGTTCTTTGGGCTTGTGGCCCTGATTTTTGAATAAATGCTACAAAAGTTTGCTACAAAACGCCCAATAAAAAACCCCGCAAATCATTGAATTGGCGGGGTTTTTGTTTTTTGGCGGTGGGGGAGGGATTCGAACCCTATTTAGCAGGGCCTCATTGTGTCGCTATTCGCCCCAAAGCCCCGCAATCACTGGGCTACCATTCACTCCAAAGCCGCTATAACCCGCTATTTCAGGCTGTGTTTTCGACTCTTTTCCGACACATGCTGTTATGGGTCTAAGGCTTATGCTATGAATATGGTTGCTGCAGTACGTTGTGTGAGGCGCGTTTGCAGTAAGTCCTACCCAAGGTTGGGTAATAAAACCACAAGGAGACACCATGTCTGGCTACTACACCCTTTTCAAGAGCCCGAAAAACAACGAGTGGTACTTCAATCTCAAAGCCGGAAACCATGAGATCATTCTTCAATCGGAAGGGTATGCGGAAAAGTCCGGTGCCCTAAACGGCATTGAGTCAGTCCAAACTAATGGTCCCAAAGATGAGCGCTATGTGAGAAAAGAATCAGCCGCGGGTCACTGGTTCGTTCTTACCGCCCCTAACAATAAGATCATTGGAAGAAGTGAGATGTACCCTAATTCTACTGTCAGTGAGAAAGGCATAGATTCAGTGAAAGCCAACTCTCCTACAAAAGTCATCAAAGAAACATAACCTCCCTTGAATGTGGTTCAAAATAGCTGTCTATGTGATACATTTCACATCGCTGCATATGCGCACCCGTGCCTATATGTAGCACCTGACTGCGTCCAAACCTTGCGAGGCCATCCCCTGGCCTCGCTTTTTTGGCCGCCCGTCCGGTTCAAATAACATCATATTGATGGCCCCCTCACGCTTCCGGTTATACTGTCCATATAGACAGTGCTAATATCGGAGTTACCCCCATGAAAGCGGAATATCTCGGCAAAGCGGGAGAGTACCCCCTGCTTGAGCTGCCCCTGTTCGTCTCCACCATCAGCGCCGGGTTTCCCTCGCCGGCACAGGACCACATAGAACAGCGCCTGGACCTCAATACCCTGTGTATCGAGCATCCCAATGCCACCTTCTTCGCCAGGGCCACCGGGGATTCCATGATTGATTCCGGCATCTACCCGGGGGATATCCTCGTTGTCGATCGCGCTATTGAAGCCGGTCACGGTGATATCGTCATTGCTGCCCTGGAGGGTGACTTCACCGTCAAAGAGCTCTGTCTGCACCCCCAGCCCTGCCTCAAGCCCCACAACAAGGATTACCAGGCTATCCCACTGAGCGACGAAACCCAGCTGGACGTCTTCGGCGTCGTCACCTACGCCATCCACAAGACCTACCGGAAATAGCCCCATGTTCGCCCTCGTGGACTGCAACAACTTCTACGCCTCCTGCGAGACCCTGTTTCGCCCGGATCTGCGTGGCCGGCCCGTGGTGGTCCTCTCCAACAATGACGGCTGTGTCGTTGCCCGCTCTGCCGAAGCCAAGCGCCTGGGCATCAAAATGGGAGTGCCCGCCTTCGAGATCAAAAGGGAGATCCGCCGCTATGGCATCGTGGTGTTCTCATCGAACTACGCGCTTTACGCCGATATGTCCGCCCGCGTCATGGATACCCTGGAACAGCTCGCCCCAGAGGTAGAGGTCTACTCCATCGATGAAGCCTTTCTAGGGCTAGATGGCATTCCCGAACACCAGCTAGCCCCCTTAGGCTTTCAGATACGCCACACCATTAGCCGCCACCAGGGCCTAATGGTCTGTGTCGGCATCGCCCCAACCAAAACCCTTGCCAAGCTGGCCAACCATGGCGCCAAGCACTGGCCAGCCACCGGTGGCGTCGTTGCCCTCACGGAACGCAAACGCCAACGCAAGCTAATGAGCCTGCTACCGGTAAACGAAGTCTGGGGAGTAGGAGGGCGCCTTACCAAACGCCTGAACGCCCTGGGCATCCATACGGCGCTGGATCTGGCCGACACCAGCCAAAAAGCCATACACCGGGAATTCAACGTAGTACTGGCCCGGACCGTGAGAGAACTCAACGGTGAGCCCTGTATCCCCCTGGAACTGGCCCCACCCCCGAAGAAGCAAATTGTCTGTTCCCGGTCCTTCGGTGAGCGCGTCACCGACAAAACCACCATGCAACACGCCATCACCACCCACGCATGGCGAGCCGCCGAAAAGCTACGCGCCCAGCACATGGGCACCAAGCAACTGAGCATCTTTATCCGCACCAGCCCCTTCACACCAGGCGAACCCAAATACTCCAACATAGCCACCGGCAGATTCACCGCCCCCACGGCAGACGCTCGCGATCTGGTCGCCATAGCACGCAAACTGCTGGATGAAATCTGGCGCGATAACTACCGCTACGCCAAAGCTGGCGTAATGCTTGGTGATATCTGTGACCCTACCTTTCACCAGCCAAGCCTGTTTGATCCCCCTGTGAGTCCACAAAGAGAAAAAGTTATGGCAACCTGTGACAGGATCAATCAACTCGGGATCGGGAAGGTCTGGCTTGCAGCTCAAGGTATGGCATCACATAAGCCAGAATGGGGAATGAGAAGAAGCAATCTTTCGCCTGCATACACTACCCGCTGGAAATCTTTACTTTGTGCTTATTAAGTAATTATTAGATCTACATCAACACGGTAACGATAAATCAGCAGCCCCAATTAATTATTTTACTAGCAGCACCTCTGGAGAAGAGATGAATAGCTTGGAAAGTGAAGCCTTTGAGAGGCTCCGAGAGATTAAAAAAACAGATATAGAAATCGACGATAGCGACATTTCAATTTCAATAAACTCAATAAAAAATGAAATATGCAACACTTTAATTAGGTACCGTCGAATAACCGAAAGCGTTAGCCTTGTAACTTCTAGAAATCTCAAAGAAAGATATCGAACCTCATTTACCGATCTAGTAGAAGAGCTGGCTACTGTGCTATCAGGGCTTACTGTGACCTACCTTCTTGATGAGGAGAATCTAAAGACTTTCTTTAAAGAAAAAATAGATCACCTTGGTGCCATATTAAAGAGGTCTAAATATTTGACTGAGAAAGCCAGGGCGCAACGAAATATCATCACTGCCGGTGATGAAAATATTGTATTGGACGATGCCGCTCAAGCAAAAAGTTATCTTAACGACATAAGAAGCAAGTACATCGAAGTGCAAAAACTTCTTGATCATTCAAGAAAGGAGATTATTGATCGGCAGCTAGCGGACAGCGCATTGAGTTTTAGCGAGCTCTACTGCACCCATAAAAGGCATGAGGAGAACTGGTTTTGGGCTTTTTTTGCATCATGTTTTGTGATGCTTCTTATTGTCACGACAATCTACACAAGCAACGTGAGCAATTATAGTGGCAATGAGTTGTTAATGGTTGTCTTCAAAAAAATTCTTCTTATCTCTGCTGGTGCAACCTTCATGAAAGTGACTTATTCAAGGTTTCAGAGCGAAAGAAATCTGGGCATCCTTTATAATCATAGGCAAAAGGTCCTTCAGCAGTATAAAGGTTTTGAAGCAGCTATTGGAGATGACTCTAATGCAAAAAATGAATTCAGATTAGAAATTGCAAAATATATATTTTCTGACCCTGGACAGAACAAAAGCTCAGATGTTGACATGAACTCATATTCTTCAACCTTTTCAAAACTGATCAAATAAACAAGGCTATTAAAGCATATATGCTGCGCGGGTTTATTTTCTTGCTTCTATGGATTCCTCTTCATCTAGATTTTTTCCATTGAAAAGCCAATAAAAAAAAGCATGCTCACCTCTAAATGAGGTATATATTTTAAATATCAAATACGGGAGGTAGCACAGCAGTGCTCCCAAATAATAATAATCTTTATTCTTCACTCCGAACAAATCGTAGAACGTCCCCCCGTACATTGCGATACCTCCCAGCACCCCCAGCATTCCACCAACAAGAATAATGTATGAAAACCTCATTGAAAATTTTCTTATTGTCTTTGCCGAAGATATCCCCATAAAAAAAGATGAAAAAGTCATGATTATCAATGAGGCGACGAAAATAAATGACTTAAACGAATGCCTGAAATCCATTTTGGATATGAAAACGAAATCATCAATCCCTGCTATTCTCCCTTCAAACTCAGGCATAGCAGGAGATTCAGAACTTACAATGTTGACGTACAGCGTTTCTTTATCATTAATTAAATGCGGATCAAATATAATTATTTCGTTAGCACTATCGCCTAAATATAACTTTTTTCTGTCGCCTTTAGCATCAATGGTCTCTATCGCAACCGCATTCGTTTCTTTATTATTTTTTATGAGCAACTTGATTCCAGATTCAAAATCGGAGCTTCTTATATTTTTTCCTGATTTATTCGTCAAAGAAAATTTTTCAATGAAAAGGCCATGGTACGATTTGCCATCGTACTCCAGCATTATAAAATCATCTGACTCTGTGTTAGGAGGAAGGTGGAAGCCGACTGTTTCTGAACTCAGTTTTTTTACTTCGAAAACTTCCTCACTAAAAATATGCTGGAGCGATGGAATGCTTTGTATTGCAATTCCAACAAGTGAAACCACATAAAAAAACGTCATAAAATATTTGGTGTATTTCACTGCACTACCTTTTAGCACCTAAACCATCGCTCTGCGGCGATCTTGGTTAATTTTATTCCCCGCTGCGTCCTTGCAATTTTGCATCGGCAATTTCGTACTCAGGGCTTACCTGCCCAACCTCTGGAGCAATGTTTCCACTGATCAGCCACAACTGAAATTCAGGAAACATCCCCTGGAGAACTTCTAGCTCTTCCGAGCTCATCCTGATGTTCTTATAGCGAACACTTTGCCATCTGCTATAGCCGATTTCGCTCTCTTTAACCAAGCGATCCATACCTGCCTTATCTATAAGAGATCTAGCACGCTGCTGGATTGATTCCATATTCGTCTAAAAAATCCGAGTGAAATAGTTGAACTGAAACAATTTCACTCGTATGGTCTGGCCATCGAGTTCAATTATTTCACTGAAATAGATCCACAAACCAATTTAACAAACATAGTGGAACAAAGCCGATGGTAGCGGAACTACAAGAATCAATCACCTCTCACCCGGACTGGCCCCCCGTCATGCCCTGGCGTGAATTTGCTGACTGGTGCCGTGCTGAGCCCGGTGTCGTTCAAGGCTGGATCGAACGTGGCTACCTGCCCACCGTGAAATTCGGCAAACACCGCATGGTGAATGTGGCCGCTCTCATCGATCACCTCAAGGAAGGGGAGCTGTAGCCATGAGCGCCCCCATGCCCAAAGGGCATAACAGCCCGCAGGAAAGCGCCGCTAAGAAACCCGACGTCTCCCGGGCGGAACCTCGCCCCCGGCGTCCCGTTGCCCCCGCAACGCCCACACCCACCGCGTCCCAACGGTTCCTCCACCGTTTCGGCGCGGGTGACACCCTGCGAGCCGCCACACCCTCGCCCCGTGCCATGAACAACCCACACCCCCAAGCCCGTCAGCAACTGCTGGTGGAGCTACAGGGTGACCTGTTCGCAGACCGCACCACCACGGACAAGACCACCGGGAACGCCCATGGAACAAGAAAAAATCAGCCTGCTGCTCATGCTGCTACTGGCCCTGCTTGTCACCCAGCAGCCCCCCAAACCGCTAGCCAGCACACGGGAGGTGGCCAGCAATGAACGCTACTACCGCCAAGCTTATCTTTCGCCGTATAGCCAAACGCAGCTACAGCACCTGCGGTCTGTACCGAGTGCGCGAACTGCGCCCCGGACTGTTCGTTTCTGAACGCACCTGGCTGCCCTTCGAGAAGCCCGCCCACCTGTATGCCAAGGCGTGGTGCTTCGTGGGCTTCGCCGACACCGAAGCCAAAGCCAAAACCCTCTGCGAGCAGACAGAACAGAAGCTCCAGATGAAGCCACTCAGTTTCCAACGCAGTACCCACACCCAAACGGGCCTGAACGCCCAACACGACCTGCTAACCACCCACAAAGGTAACTAACCATGCAATTCGAAATCCCCACAACTCTGCTCGGCTGCCGTCTCGTTAACGTCGATGGCAACAAATACTGCTCCGTCTACACCGGCCAGATGCCGGAAGGCGACAACGCCAACAACTTCCGGGGCTATGAAGTCACCAAGCTCAGCGCCGATCCGGTGGTGTTCGACCAACTGGCCGACCACAAGACCCCCACCGAACGCCGCCTGCTGGCCGTCCTCAAGATGGCTGCCGGCGGCAAGTCCCAGCCGTACATCGTTGGCGTGGTCCCGGAAAGCAAGACCGCTACCAGCACCAGCAAGCCCGACAACAAGTAAGGCACTGGTGATCCATGACCTTAATCGCGTGTACGGACGGAGAGTGGCAACAGGCCCCAGATGGTGCCGCCCTCTGTACCGGCACGCTCCAGATAGTGAGCCAGGGCGGCCCGTTTGGACTTCCCGAGCTGACTTACGAGGACGCGAACTTGATCCTCGGCGCCGTGCTCATGCTGTACGCCACGGTGTGGGGCGCAAAGAAACTCTTTGGCCTCGTTCGCTAGCAACACCAATGCAAGCAACTCAACCAAACGCACTACCAACACCAACTGGAGAAACACCATGAAAAACGCAATGAAAGCCCGTCTGGAGGCTATCCAGAGCAAAGGCCGTCACCTGTACCTGGCTGGCGGAACCGCAATGGCACTGGCCGCCACTGGCCCCGCCAATGCCGCCATCGACACCGCTGGCGTTACCACTGCCATCGAAGGCCAGTCCGGCAACGTGGAAGTGATCGCGGTGGCTGTGCTGGGCGTCCTGGCGGTGATCGCTGGCGTGTCCTACCTGCGCCGGGTTGTTCGCTAACCCACCCGCAACAGAAGGGGCCTTCGGGTCCCTTTTTTCTCAAGGGGATTCGAGGTGAATAATGGAAACGGACTTTGGCCCATGGCTTTACTTAATCGTCTCGCTGGGGGCGTTCTACTTGTTATTTTCTTGAGCGCCAACACCGCAGTAGCGAGAACGATCGAGGATGTACAAAACACCCCGGGAACGTACTGCACCCTTCCCTCCGGGTGTGAAGCATCAAGCTCCGATTCCCGCTACGACACCCAACAGGATTTTGTGGACGGCTGGTGTGGTAGTGACTTCAACCCGCCTTCCAATTCCACTGCCCACTCATGCTCAACGGTAACGGTCGATAATAAATACTACGCAGTCGGCCGATGGTGCCGCTCTGTTCACACAGCATCCGGGCTTCCATATCAGCGGTCCTATTCAACGGGGCCTCTTTCTGGGATCTGTGTTTATTCCGATGAAGTCCCCGAGTGTTCTATACCTGAGGGCACGGAAATGGGGTTGTCTGTCAAATACATGATGGGCTCGACCTGCTATTCCAACTGCGTCTTTACTCGCTCCGGTCGTGGTGCCTGTACCTATCTGGATGATGGCTCCACCTCTTGCTGGAGCAAGTACACCAGCACCGGGAATTACTGTGAAGATGAAGACGGCTCTTCGTCTCGTCCTTTCTCAGATCACACCGATGATAAAGGCTGCTACCGGTCTACCGCCGACGGTAAAGCCTACTGCGAGCAGCCCAACGACTACCAATGCCCTAACTTCGTCATTGTGGATGGCAAGAAGTACTGCCGAGAAACCAACGAGGACGAGTGGGATTCTGATGGCGATGGCAACCCTGATTCTAGCGACCCGTCACCGGGTGACCCTAACCATGGCGGCGACCCAGGCGATGATGGTGGCGGTGGTGATGGAGGTGATACCGGCGGTGATGATTCTGACGGTGGCAATGGCGAAAGCTCTGGTGGCGAATACGGTCAGGGTGTCTGTGAACCAGGGCAACAAGTTACCGAGCCCGAGTGTGAGCCCCACCTCGATGCCATCCAGTGCGGCATCTTCCTCAATAGTTGGAACCTACGCTGTGAAGAAAAGCAGCGCCATGAAGATTTTATAGGGACCGATGATTTCCGTGAGAGCGACTCTCTCGCCGACGGCGACAACCCCGATAACACCGTTGATACCAAAGAAGTGAGCTTCTCCGGCTTCCTCGATGGGCTGGATGATTCCGGCTCGGGCTTTGGAGGCGCCAGATCCTGCCCGCCCGATAAACAAATCAATCTGGGCTTCGGCTCCATCACCCTCCCGTTTACTTATATCTGTCAGTGGGCCGAGAAGATCCGCCCGCTGATCATTGCATTGGGCTGGCTAGCCGCTGGCCTTATCGCCCTGAAAGCCATGTCCGAGAAGGGGTAATCCTATGCCTAAGTGGTTAGAAGCAATTGGCGCCTTCCTTGCCCAGTACCTCGGGGCAGGTACCGCCCGTGTCCTTGGCTCCCTTGGCATGGGTGCCATTTCTATTACTGGGGTACAAATCACCCTTGATCAGATCATCAGCCACATCAAATCCGCCATGGGTGGCGTTACCAGCGACATCCTCAGGGTCCTGACTCTTGCGGGCTTCGATGTTTTCCTTGGCCTGGTTATCAGCGCCTACCTCGGCCTGGTCACCATCCGCACGCTACTGGGTGCCTTTAAGCGCCTTGGCTTTATGGATGTATCAGGAGAAGGCTGATGTTCTGGATATTCTCAGGTAAGCCGGGCTCGTCCAAAACGTCCCACGTGATCGACTTTGTCCTGTACAACGATCAGTTCCTGAAAGAGAAAGAGAAGCGCAAAAAGAGCCCCTACCGGCGCTTTTTCTCGTTTGGCATCCCTGACTACACCGAGTACTGCTCGAACCGCCGCCCGGTCTATTACCGTGGCATCAAGGAAGTACAACTACCTTGGCATGAGCTGACAGATGAAGAAGCCACAAACTGGCATGAGCATGTGCCGGATAATGCCGTAGTCATCATCGACGAGGCCCAGGAACTCTGGGCACAGCGTCACAGCGCGAAAACAGTTCCACCTGGCATTAAAGCCCTCGAAAAGCACCGTCACCGCGGGCTGGATATCATCTTCATTAGCCTGGACCCGGCCTTGCTGGATGTGAATGCCCGCCTTATCTGTAACGAGCATTTCCATTTTTCACGCCCTTTCGGTGCGCCTTTCGTCATCGAGTATCACGCCGGTTCCGGCTATGTGAACCCGAACACCAAGTCCGAATTAGATAAGTGTGTTCAGACCAAGCGGCCTTTAGCGAAACGTGTCTACGGGCTCTATAAATCCGCGGAAGTCCACACCCACAAATTCAAGCCTCCCAAGATCCTATTTATTTTGCCTGTGATCGCCGCCGGGGCGGGCTTCATGATCTGGTACTTCCTGAATAACTACGGCACCGATACACCGGCAACAGCCCAAGCCACGGCAACAAACGGACAGCAGGTTCAGGTAGCGGCCCGGCAGAGCTATAAGCCCGAGGATTGGGGGGAGTTGTTGAAACCGGAGGTCAGGGGGCTGCCTTACACCGCCCCTATGTATAGCCCCAAATCCCGACAACCTACCGTGATTCCGGTCGTACAAGGCTGCATGTCCATGAAAGCCGATTTCAGTGATTGCACCTGCTACACCCAGCAGGGCACCACCATTTTGGATATGCCAGATCAAATGTGCCGCCAGATCATCAAGCACGGGATCTTTAATCACCTGGCCAAAGAGGAACGTATTGAACGCGGCCAGCGGCAGAGCGGCAGTGGTGAGGCACGAACCACGCCGGCTGCCGCAGGCCAGCGCCAGACGTCCCTGTAACACGTCTTACAAGTGACCTTTAGGTCCCACAATAAACCACATTAGGTACTCGTTATGGCAAGCGCTCCAAAACACTGCATCGCACTGGATAACGAACTGAACGAAGCCCCTTGGGGAAAGCTGTTCATTGACCCGGCTTCTGGCAAAACCTTTAACCTCAATAACGTGGAAGTAGTCCACTTCGGCACCGATACCGTCCGCCAACTCTACAAAGGCCAACTGCAGCCGGACGTAATGGCCCTGTTTGATGAACCAGGCATGGTGAGCTTTGCCGGGGAACGGTGGTCTGCGGGGCGGATTGGCCGGGATTCGGGGTATCAATACCGCCTGCAGAACGCTGACCTTGGCTTGATCCTGCTGATCAAAAGCTTTCAC
The DNA here is from genome assembly GCF_047495475.1 of Alcanivorax sp. IL2. Classification (NCBI taxonomy): domain Bacteria; kingdom Pseudomonadati; phylum Pseudomonadota; class Gammaproteobacteria; order Oceanospirillales; family Alcanivoracaceae; genus Alcanivorax; species Alcanivorax sp. IL2. Next base: position 1,901,652 of record NZ_CP179932.1, read on the forward strand.
GCCCAGATCGATGCAGTCGGCCCCCACCTGAAAATTGAAGTCTCCCCCCATTGCCTACGATCACAGACCCCACAGCAACTACAGGCCACATTGAACCACTTTGCGGAACAGGTCCTCATAGAGCCAGCACCCGCACAATGCGCCGTTCATATCGCCCTGGACGTGCAGGGATGGACACCCCCGAGAGACTTTGAGACCAAGCTGCACTGTAGATCCCGACGGGTACGCAGCTATCACGGCATCGACACCGTGGAATTTGATACCTCCAGCGCCGTTTATGGCCGTGGTGAATCCTTCCTGTTCGGCTCACCAGCAGGCATTCAGCTTGCCGTGTACGACAAGACCCAAGAGGCCAAACTACGGGACAAACTCGACTACTGGCGCTCTGTCTGGTCCGAGAAAGAGAACTATCAGGATGACCAACCGGTATACCGGATCGAATTCCGTTTCCATCACTCCGTTGTGGAGCAATTCGCCCAGGGATCGATCAACAAGGAAACGGGGGAAGTGCTCGCATTCCAGGACTATGCCGACCTGTTCGACCACCTGGACGCCCTCTGGCGCTATGGCTGCGACTCCTTCCGGTATCTCTATCGCCCCGGCTGGTTCGACCCCTTCTGGACCCTGATTGCCCGCCAGGCACTGCCTACAGATCCGCCTGAAGTGGACTATAAGCGCTACTACAAGACCTCTTCCGGCTATTCAGGCAAGAACGTGGAATTGCTCCTGGGTAACTACATCAGCTGTGCAGCCCGTCACCGCATGTCCCACTGCCAGGCATGGAAAGCCCTTGAAGCCCTGCCATTCTTCCAACTGATCCTTGATCACTACCGGGACCGGGGTAAGAAAACATGGGAGGTAAAAAAACACGTTAAGGATCTGCTTGAAGAGCGCTATATCCGCTATGGGAAGGCCATATGATCAAGCAGCTACCGGACGGCCGTTGGTTTGCCGATATTGAGCCTGTAAAGGGGACCCGGTACAGGAAGCGATTCAGCACCAAAGCAGAGGCCAAACGCTTTGAAGCCCATAAACGCAGCCAGCATATCAACAGGGCATGGGAACCCAAGGCCAAGGATAAACGACGCCTTTCTGAGCTTGTAGACCGATGGTTCTCATTGCATGGACACACGTTGGCCGATGGAGTCCGCCGAAAGGAGATTCTCCTGCTGCATGTGAAAGAAGTAGGTGACTCGTTAGGGCATCAGTTCACCGCCAAAGAGTATCTGATAAAGCGTGGTCATCTTATGGCGGAGGGCATGAAAGGCAAGACCGTGAACAATCGGTTGGGATATCTCAAAGCGGTGTTCAATACCCTGATTGCGTTTGATGACATTACTTACCCAAACCCGCTGGCCAATGTTAAGCCGATAAAGTTTCAGGAGAGTCCGGTCACGTACTTGACCACGGGACAGATAAAAGAGCTGCTCAGCAGGGTAGGCGAGACAAATTCGCCTTCGGATCTGGAGTGCGTCGTTAGGGTGTGCCTTTCAACAGGAGCCCGGTGGTCTGAGGCACTGAGTCTGAGTCGTGAGCGAATCCGCAATGGGGGGGTGGAGTTCATAAACACTAAGAGCAAGAAAGTCCGCTCTGTACCGATTTCCCCTGAATTGGAAAGCCAGTTAATTGCCCACCTGGATAGCCATGGCTATTTCCGCGACTGCATTCGGGGTTTTCATAATGCGATGGATGCAGCTGCTATCAAATTACCGAAAGGGCAGGCAACGCATGTATTGCGCCATACCTTCGCGGCACACTTCGTCATGAATGGCGGGAACATTCTGGTACTGCAGAAGATACTGGGACACACCACAGTGAACATGACGATGCGTTATGCGCATCTTGCGCCGGATCATTTAAAGGAAGCGGTCGTTCTGAATCCCCTGACTTTTTCGACACTTGATCGACAGTAATCAGGGGAGAGAGGCGTAAGCAGTTGATACTACTTAGGGAAATTGGCGGTGGGGGAGGGATTCGAACCCTCGATACGTTTCCGTATACACACTTTCCAGGCGTGCTCCTTCGGCCACTCGGACACCCCACCTTAAACTGATTGTGCTCAAGAGCCTTCTGGCCAACTCTTGAGGGCGCGTAGAGTACCGGAGGGTGGGGCTTGAGGCAAGCGCTCGGCGGCTGGTTGGTCAGGGTTTGAGCATTTGTTCAGCAGAGACTCAGGTTCGTGCCAGGTACAGGCCCTGATAAAGACAGACTACCTTGCCGTCCGCACCGCTGCCCTGGGCGTGCACCCGCAGGGTGGCCTTGCCGCGCCGGCTCAGGCGTTGGGCAAAGCGGTCCCGTTCTTCCTCGTTGATGGAAACGGCAATGTGCAGATCTCCGTCCAGGGGCAACTTGTATTCCAGAGACGTTTCCACGGCTACCACGTCGGCGGGGTGGCCGCTCTGTTGGGCCAGCAGGGTGGTCAGGCCCCAGCCGGCTAGGGTGAGCAGGGCCGACTGGCTGCCGGCGAAGAAGGTGCCCTTGTCGTTGTGGTTGGGCCCCAGGGGTGCGGTGACGACCAGTCTGAGGCCGTCGAAATCGGTAAAGGTGAAGTCCAGATGCCGGGTCAGGGGGATGGCGTCGCGGACCCGTTCTGCCAACGCATCCAGATCCATCATGGCAGGGTACGAATGAAGTCGGCGGGGGAATCGTCGGGCAGGTTTTTCTGGTTACCCATTGGGGTACCCAGGTACAGATAGGCCACCACCTGATCCTTGGGGGCGAAGCCCAGCATGCGTTTGGCCAGATCAGAGTTGGCCAGAGCGCCGGTACGCCACATGGCGCCCAGGTTCAGTTCATAGGCGGCCACCATCATGTTCTGTACAGCGGCCCCTACGGCCAGTACCTGTTCCCACACGGGAATCTTGTGGTTCTCGGTGACTTCCGCCACCACCACGATAATGGTGGGCGCGCGCAGGGCCTTGTTGCGGGCGATCTCCCGGCTGCGTTTGTCGGCCTCGGGCTGCTCTTCCAGCAGCTGGGCTTCCATGATGTCGCCGAGCCGTTCCCGTTGTTCGCCGTCCAGCACGATAAAGCGCCAGGGACGCAGCAAACCATGGTCCGGCGCGCGGATGGCGGCGCGCAGCAACAGGTCGAGCTGCTCGTCGCTGGGACCGGGCTGGTCCAGACGCGGGCTGGAAACACGGGTGGTCAGGGCGGTGATGGTGTCCATTCAGGGCTCCTTGTACTGGGGCGCCATGGTAGCCCGATTTGAAAATAAGTCCCAGTCACCCGTGGGAGCCTGTTCAGAAGTTCCCACGACCGTTACACCGCACCGTTGTCGCTGGAAATGACCTCCAGCTTGGGGGGCGAAGACATTGGGTAGGCTCCAGGCTACCTTTGATCCTGCCAGTCTTTTTTCTTAGACCCGAAACGGATAAGCTTCACGCAAATCACGTGAATCGGTTCACATGCCAAGTTCAATCAAAAAGAAAGCCCGCCGACCCCAGATCGGTCCGATGGAGCGGGCGCGCCGTCAGGCCAACTACATCCGTTTGCTGGCTTTCCTTGTGGCCGCCATGATTCTCATGGCGGGTCTGAAGCTGGAACTGTACCCGCAGCTGTACATGCTTGGGGTGGCAGGCCTGTTGGCCTATCCACTGATAGCCCAGGGCATGTTGTTTCTGGCCGAGAAACAGGATCGACCGCAAAAGCCGGTGCATCAACTGCTGATGCAGGCCGATGCGATGATCATCGGGGTGGTGTGCGCTCTGTTGCATTTTGCCCTGGTGCCATCGCTGGTGTTGCTGATCATTGTTCACGCCAATGCGGTGAGCAGCGGCGGTTTGAAACCCTGGCTGTTGAACCTGCTGATGACAGCTATTGGTGCCCTGGTGATGGGCTGGGTTTTGGGTTTTCCTGCCTTGCCGATGGAACAGTCCCCGGTGCTGCTGACAGTCATTTCTCTACTCGGGCTGGGTATTTATGTGGGCGCATCCTCAGCCTTTGCGCACCTTCAGGCCCGCTACCTGAAACAGGCGCAGGACGCCGTACGTCGCCAGCAGAAACAGGCGGTGGACATGTCCCGCAAGCTGGCCAAATATCTGCCACCGCAGGTGTGGGGCTCGATCTTTTCCGGCAAGCGTGATGCCAAGCTGGAAACCCGCCGCAAGCGGCTGACGGTATTCTTTTCCGACATCAAGGGCTTCAGCGCCATATCCGAAGAGCTGCCGCTGGAAACACTGACCAGCATGCTCAACACCTATCTCAGCGAGATGACCCGTATTGCCCTTCGCCATGGTGGCACCATCGACAAGTTTATCGGTGATGCAGTGATGGTGTTTTTCGGTGACCCGAAAAGCGCCGGTGCCCAGGAGGATGCGTTCCGCTGCGTGATGATGGCCATCGAAATGCAGGAGCAGATGAAATTGCTGCGTCAGCGCTGGAAGCGTGAGGGCATCGACCACAAGCTGGAAATCCGCATCGGCATTAACACCGGCTACATTACGGTGGGCAACTTCGGTACCGATTCCCGGATGGACTACACCATTCTCGGCACCGATGTGAACCTGGCCAGCCGCCTGGAATCTGCCTGTCGTCCGGGCGGTGTGCTGATTTCCGAAGCTACCCAGGACTTGGTAAAGGATCGCATCCAGTGTCGCAACATTGGCGATATCCAGGTCAAGGGTTTCAACCGACCGATTCCCGTATTTGAGGCTATGGGCGCCAAGAAGGATGCCGGCGCCAGAAATCGTTATGTCTCTGCGGAGACCCAGGGCTTCGGCATCCATCTGGACGTAGAACGCATTCGCAATTTCGACAAGAATTCGATCCTCAAGACCCTGGCCCGATCCGCCACGGATCTGAAACAGGAAAAGCCGGTGGACGTGGACTTCGAAGCCGAAGGTTTCAGTCTGCATGTCAAAAGCATCGAACTGAAAAAACGCGAACGGGAAAAGATCATCGACATGATGGGCCGCGCCGCGAAAAAGGTGCAGACAGAAGTGCGGGTTTGAGGGAATAGCTACGAGCTACGAGCTACGAGCTACGAGCTACGAGCTACGAGCTACGCTCGATTGGATAGGGAAAGACTGGAAAGTTCCCGAGACCTCGTCATTTCTACGAAGCCCCCTGTAGGAGCCCATGCTTGCATGGCGAACCGTGCGAAGCACGGCATCGTCCGCAGGACGATCAAAGCTAGAAGCTAGAAGCTAGAAGCTAGAAGCTAGAAGCTAGAAGCTAGAAGCTAGAAGCTAGAAGCTAGAAGCTAGAAGCTAGAAGCTAGAAGCTAGAAGCTAGAAGCTAGAAGCTAGAAGCTAGAAGCTAGAAGCTAGAAGCTAGAAGCTAGAAGCTAGAAGCTAGAAGCTAGAAGCTAGAAGCTAGTAACTTCCTCCCCCTGATCCTGCCATAGCTGTTCCAGTGCGCAGATCTCGTCACAGAGTGCCGAAACCATTGGTGCCAGGGACTCCCGGCCGGCGCCGGTTTTCAGGGCCTCTTCCAGGGTTTTTGCTGCCGTCTCCAGACGTGGTGTGCCGCAGTAGCGGGTGGCGCCGTGGAGTTTATGAACGCGTTCGAGCAGAGTGTCCTGGTCGCCGCTGTCGAAGGCGGAAGATATGGCCGGGCGGTCTTCTGACAGACTGTCCAGCAGCATTTTCAGCATTTCATCGGCCAGCGATTGCCGGCCACCGGCACGGCGGCGGGCCAGGTCTCCATCGAATACCTTGTCGTTGGCCGGTTCACTGTCTTCGCCTGAATCGGGAAGGGGCTGGTGTGGCTTTTCCATGACCCACTGTTCCAGAGTGTGGCGAAGCTGCCCTTCGGTAATCGGTTTACTCAGGTAATCATCCAGGCCGCTGTCGAGCAGATCCCGGCGTTCGCTTTCCAGTGCGTGAGCGGTCAGGGCAACGATGGGGGTGTGGCAACCTGGGGCTTCCAGCTCTCGCATTCTTGCCGTCGTGGTCTTGCCATCCATGCCCGGCATCTGAATATCCATGAACACCAGATCGAACTCCTGGTCGCGAAATGCATCCAGGGCCTGCTGGCCACTGTCGCAGGGTGTGACGATAGCGCCCAGCTCCTCCAGAAAGACCCTGGCCAGTTTCAGGTTGCCGGGGTGATCGTCCACCACCATTACCGATACCGGATAGTCCAGCCGGTTGTCGGTGTCGGCATCCAGCTCACTGCTATCCAGTTCGCCGCTCAAGGCCAGCAGGGCGTTGAACAGGCGCTGGCGGGTGGCCGGTTTGCCCTGCACCTGGCAATGGGGATAGTGCTCCAGCCAACGGCACACGCTTTCCGGGTTATTGCTCAGGGCAAGCATGGGCTGGCCCAGGGCGGCCAGGTTATCCAGCACCGGCTGCATGCTCTGTTTTTCCGGGTGGGCGGGCAGCCCCACGATGAGAAAATCACTGCTGACCAGCTCACCCCGGTCCAGGGCCGTCATCAGGTCGTCCAGGCTGTGGAATTCGTTGATGCGCATCTGCCAGTGGCTGAGCATGTGGTACAGCCCGAGTCGGCCATATTCGTCGGTTTCCACCAACGTCACGGTACGACCCCGGAAGTGTTCCAGGTGGGGAGAAGGGCGTTGTTTCGGGTCCCGCTCCGCCCGCAGGGTGAACCAGAAGGTAGAACCCTGGCCCTCGCTACTGTCGATGCCGATCTCGCCGCCCATGCCTTCCACCAGACGTTTGCTGATGGCCAGCCCCAGGCCCGTGCCGCCTTCCTGGCGGCGGGCACTCTGGTCTGCCTGGGTAAAGGCGCTGAACAGATTTTTCTGCGCTTCCGGGCTCAGGCCGTTGCCGGTGTCCGTCACCGTCAGCTTGATGATCGCTTCTGCGCCACGGTCTTCCTCCAGCATGGCGCGCACCACCACCGAGCCGTGCTCGGTGAACTTGATGGCATTGCTGAGCAGGTTGGTGAGCACCTGGCGGATGCGCAGGGGGTCACCGAGCAGGTTCACCGGCACATCGGAGTAGATGATGGCAGCCTGTTCCAGGCCCCGGTCCTGAGCCATGGGAGCCAGCAGGGTCTGCACATCCTCAATCAGATCGTGCAGGTTGAGCGGGGTATGCTCCAGGGACAGCTTGCCAGCCTCGATCTTGGAGAAATCCAGAATGTCGTTGATGATTGCCAGCAACGAATCGGCGCTCTTGTGAATGGTGCCCAGGTAATCCTGCTGGCGTGCGCTCATGGCGGATTTTTCCAGCAGCTTGGTAAAGCCGATGATGCCATTGAGCGGGGTGCGGATTTCGTGGCTCATGTTGGCCAGGAACTCCGACTTGATCTGGCTGGCCTTGAGCGCTTCCTTGCGGGCCATGTCCAGCTCGATATTCTGGATTTCGATGGTTTCCAGGGTTTCGCGCAGATCCTGGGTAGCCTGGTCCACGTTCTGCTGCAGCTCGGTCTGGGCATCCGCCAGGGCCGACACCATCTGGCGCAGGGCGGTTTCCAGCTCTGCCAGTTCCCCCTTGGCCTGGGTATGAATGGCCATGCTCAGGTCACCGTCGCGAATGCGCCGCACGGCAGCCACCATTTCCCCGATCGGGTTTGTCAGCTGTTGGGAAAAGCGCAGAGCCGGCACCATGGCCAGCAGCATCAGGCCTACCATCACCACAATCACGGTGATCAGCCCTTCCAGAGTGGAGACGTATTCGCCCTGGCGGGTAAATTCCACGGTCAGTGTGGCCGGTTTCCCGGGGTTGATATCCCGGGTCAGTTGCCAGCTGGTATCAGTCACCAGCCGCTGTCGACTGTCTTTCTTGGTAACGCTTGTGGCCGGACGCAGTCTTGGCCCGGCATGCAGGGTAGGGTTGTCACCACTGAAGTTCAGAGTGGCAGCACGCACGTCTTCGGCTTCCAGCAACTGGCGCAAAAGCTGTTGCTGGCGAGCAGTGTCGGTGATGGGGGTGCTTTCCAACCGGGCGGCAAAACTGTCGGTGACCAGCTGCTGGCGCTGGGCATTGGTATCGCGTACATCCACCAGCCGATTCACCAGGGAATAACCACCCACCACCAGCGCCGCCATCAGGGCGGGTAGAATGGCCATGAACATCAGGCGTGAGCGAAGGCTTTGGTTGACCATGAATCCCCGTTCTTGCTGTTGTTTTCGCCCATTATGCCCGAGATAGGGGCAACTGCCACGGACCCCGCCAATGTCGAGTATGCCGTTGGGTACATGAAGCGTGTTGCGTGTTGTCGCTTTAGGTACAATGCGCGCCATGAACCATAAAACCATCGAACAGACCGTGGGCAATACGCCCCTGGTTCGCCTGCAGCGGATGCCGGGCGACACCACCAATACCATTCTGGTGAAGCTGGAAGGCAATAATCCTGCAGGCTCGGTGAAAGATCGCCCGGCCCTGAACATGATCATGAAGGCGGAGGCGCGGGGCGAGATCCAACCCGGCGATACCCTCATCGAGGCCACCAGCGGTAACACCGGTATTGCCCTGGCCATGGCCGCTGCCATGCGCGGTTACCGCATGAAACTGATCATGCCCGCCAACCAGAGCCAGGAACGCCGAGATGCCATGGCAGCCTATGGCGCCGAGCTGATTTCCGTGAGCAAGGAAGAGGGCATGGAAGGCGCCCGCGATCTGGCCCAGGCCATGCAGGCCCGGGGCGAGGGCAGGGTGCTGGACCAGTTCGCCAACCCGGACAATCCCATGGCCCATTACGAAAGCACCGGCCCGGAAATCTGGCGCGATACCGACGGTGGCGTTACCCACTTTGTCAGCTCCATGGGTACCACCGGTACCATCATGGGCTGCAGCATGTACCTGAAAGAACAGAATCCGGCGATCCAGATTGTCGGCCTGCAGCCCACCGAAGGCTCATCGATCCCCGGCATCCGTCGCTGGCCGAAACAATACCTGCCTTCCATCTACGACGACTCCCGGGTAGATCGGGTCATTGATATGGACCAGGCCCTAGCCGAACACACCATGCGCCGGCTGGCCCGGGAAGAGGGCATCAGTTGTGGCGTCTCTTCCGGCGGTGCCGTGGCCGGGGCCCTGCGCCTGAGTGAAGAGCTTGAAAACGCCGTCATCGTGGCCATCATCTGTGACCGCGGCGACCGTTACCTGTCCACGGGGGTGTTCCAGCAACAAGCCTGACGCTGGATGCCCGCAACATGAGGCGGGCCCTTCCTTTTTTGGAGAGCTGAATGAACGTACTGGTATTCGATATCGAGACCATCCCCGACCTGGACGGTGGGCGACGCATCTATGACCTGGACGGCTTGAACGACAAGGACACAGCCAGTGCCTTGTTGAACCTGCGCCGCCAGGAAAATGGCACCGAATTCCTGCGCCTGCACCTGCATCGTATCGTCGCCATTTCCGTGGTGTTGCGCTCCACCCAGGGCGTGAAAGTCTGGTCCCTGGGAGACGAAGACAGCACCGAGAAAGAGCTGATCGAGCGCTTCTACGACGGCATCGACCGCTTCACCCCCAACCTGGTGAGCTGGAACGGCGGTGGCTTTGATCTGCCGGTGCTGCACTACCGCGCGCTCAAGCATGGCGTACAGGCCCGTCGTTACTGGGAAACCGGTAATGAAGACACCAGCTTCAAATGGAACAACTACCTCAGCCGCTACCACCAGCGCCATCTGGACCTGATGGACCAGCTGGCCCTGTTCAACGCCCGGGCCAACGCCCCGCTGGACCAGATCGCCACCTTGCTGGGTTTCCCCGGCAAGATGGGCATGAGCGGCGGCAAGGTGTTCGAGGCCTTCCAGGAAGGCAACCTCAAGGGCATTCGCGATTACTGCGAAACCGATGTGCTCAACACCTGGCTGGTCTACCTGTGCTTCCAGCTGATGCGCGGCGAACTGGACCCCACCGGCTACGAACAGGAGCTGACCCTGCTGAAGGATTACCTGAAAGCCGAGGGCCATCCGCACTTCCTGGGCTTCCTGGAAGCCTGGCAGGGGAATTAACAGTTAAGAGTGAACAGTTAACAGTTAACAGCGAAACCCCATCTGAAACCCTGTGGGAACGGAGCGCAGCGGAGTAACGTCTGCAAGGCGGCCCGAAGGGTGAGTGCAGCGAATCAATCATGCTTGCATGATGAATGACGTCGGCACCGGCCTTCTTCGTGATGCAAGCATCACTTCCCACAAAGCCCCAATCCCTGAACACTGAGATATTAATGGCCCGAAAACGCAAGCAGTTACCGGAAACCCCGGAACCCGCCAGCATTGAATCGCTCAGCCACGACGGCCGCGGCATTGCCCGCCGTGATGGCAAGACCACCTTTATCGACAACGCCTTGCCTGGCGAAGAGGTGATGTTCAAGTTCACCTACATGCGTCGAAAGTTCGACGAAGGCAAGGCGGTGGAAATCGTCACCGCCTCACCGGACCGGGTTGAGCCTCCCTGCCAGCACAGTAATCTGTGTGGCGGTTGCAGCCTGCAGCACATGAACCCGGACGTGCAGATCGCCCGCAAGGAAGCGGTACTGCGCGAGCAGCTGCAGCACTTCGGTGGGCTGGAACCGAAAGAGTGGTTGGCGCCGCTCACGGGCCCGGTCACCGGCTACCGCAGCAAGGCCCGTATGGGCGTAAAATACGTGGAAGCCAAGGACGAAACCCTGGTGGGCTTCCGGGAAAAGCGCAACAGCTTCATCGCCCAGCTGCAGCAGTGCGAAGTGTTGATTCCGTCCGTTGGTCATCGCTTGTCCGACCTGCGCACCCTGATGCACGGCCTCAAGAGCCGCAGCCGCATTCCGCAGATCGAACTGGCCGCCGGCGATGACGAGGTGGCGTTGATCATCCGTCATCTGGACCCGTTGCCCGATGAAGATCAGCAGGCCTTGCTGGATTTTTGTCAGCCTCTGGGGTGGCACCTCTACCTGCAGCCAGGCAACGAAAGCACCGTGCATCGTATCTGGCCGGCCCTCACCGGGGCGGAGAACGAGGAGCGGCTCCACTACCGTCACCCCTCCGCCGACGTGGAACTGGCCTTCCACCCCACGGATTTCACCCAGGTGAATGCAGAGATCAATCGCAAGATGGTGCCGTTGGCACTGGACTTGCTGGACATCTCCCCGGACGACACCGTGCTGGACCTGTTCTGTGGTCTGGGGAACTTCACCATTCCGGCAGCGAAGCGAGCCGGCAAGGTAGTGGGCGTGGAAGTCAGCAGGGCCATGGTCGAGCGTGGCTACGAGAATGCCCGCCGCAATGGCCTGGAAAACCTGGAATTCCACGCCTGGGATCTGAGCCAGGATGTGGCCGGGCAAAGCTGGGCCAACCGCAAGTATGATCGTATCCTGATTGACCCACCGCGCACCGGCGCGCTGGAAATGGTGAAGCTGATGCCCCGCTTTGGTGCAAAGCGGATCGTCTATGTGTCCTGTAATCCGGCCACATTGGCTCGCGATGCCGGGGAACTCACCGCCCTGGGTTACCGTCTGAAAGCGGCGGGCGTGATGGACATGTTCCCCCACACCACCCATGTGGAATCCATCGCGGTGTTTGAAAAGAAGTGACGTAAGCTGTTGGCGCCAGGCTGGTTAGGCGCCAATGAGGGTGGTTTCGCCACCCAAACCAGAAGGAAAGCACATGGTAACGGTACGTCGTCCCACAGAAGGCGCTACCGGTCACTGGCGTGACTGGCTGGCGCAGCTTGATACCCGGGCCCCGGTACGCAACGGCGAGGCACTGGAGCAGGCCTGTGAGCGGGCGGAACAGTGCCAGATGGCCGGGGAAGCCGCCGGTCGCCACTGGCCCTACGGCAAGGGCTGCCTGGATATCGGCCTGGAAATGGCCGAAGTGCTGGTGGACCTGGGCGCTGATACGGACGTACTACCTGCTGCCATCCTCTACCGCTCCGTGCGCGAAGGGCAGATGTCTCTGCCGGAAGTGGAAAAGGAATTCGGCCCGGACGTGGCTCGCCTGATCGAAGGCGTGCTGCGCATGGCCGCCATCAGTACCAACCTGAACCCCACCCGCAAGGCAGTGCTCGGCCAGCAGGACGGCCAGCTCGACAACATGCGCAAGATGCTGGTGGCCATGGTCGACGACGTGCGCGTGGCCCTGGTAAAGCTGGCCGAGCGCACCGTTATCATCCGTGCCGTCAAGGAATCCGAGCCCGAGCGCCAGCGCAAAGTGGCCCAGGAAATCTTCGACATCTACGCGCCGCTGGCCCACCGGCTGGGGGTCGGGCAGCTCAAGTGGGAGCTGGAGGATCTGTCCTTCCGCTACCTGCAGCCCGGCGCCTACAAGAAGATCGCCAAACTGTTGGATGAAAAACGGCTGGCCCGGGAACAGTACATCGATAATGTGCTGGAGCAGCTGCGCGGCTACCTGGAGAAAAACGGCATCCACGGCGCCGAAGTCCACGGTCGGGCCAAGCATATCTACAGCATCTGGCGGAAGATGCAGAAAAAGCACCTGGAATTCGGCGAAGTCTACGACGTGCGCGCCGTGCGGGTGCTGGTACCGGAACTGCGTGACTGCTACGGCGCCCTGGGCATCGTCCATTCCCTGTGGCAGCACGTGCCCAAGGAATTCGACGACTACATCGCCAGCCCCAAGGCCAACGGGTACCAGAGCCTGCACACCGCCGTGGTGGGCCCGGAACGCAAGATGCTGGAAGTCCAGATCCGTACCTTCACCATGCATGAAGAGGCGGAGCTGGGGGTGTGCGCTCACTGGCGCTACAAGGAAGGCGCCAAGAAGGGCAAGAGCGGCGTCAGCGACTACGAGCAGCGTATTGCCTGGTTACGCCAGGTACTCGAATGGCACGAAGAGCTGGGCGAAGACAGCCCGGACACCATGGTGGACGAGCTGCGCCATGGCCTGGTCAGCGACCGGGTCTATGTGTTCACCCCGGAGGGCCACGTGGTGGATCTGGAAGCCGGCGCCACCCCGGTGGACTTCGCCTATCACATCCACACCGAAGTGGGGCACCGCTGCCGGGGTGCCAAGATCAATGGCCACATCGTGCCGCTCAACTACACCCTCAACACCGGCGAGCAGGTCACCATCCTCACCGCCAAGGAGGGCGGCCCCAGCCGCGACTGGCTGACCCCGTCGCTGGGCTACGTGGCCACGTCCTCGGCGCGGGCGCGTATTCACCAGTGGTTCAAGCGCCAGGATCGCGATGCACACATCATTCAGGGCAAGGCCATTCTCGAGAGAGAGATGTCCCGCCTGGCACTGGACAAGGTGGACCTGGATGCCCTGGCACCGCATCTGAACCTGAAAACCGGCGAAGACGTGCTGGCGGCCCTGGGCGCCGGCGACCTGCGCCCCGGGCATGTGGTCAATCAGGTGCAGGCCCTGCAGCCGGATGACAGCCAGCGGGAACTGGACCTGGTGTTGTCCAAGCCCAAAGCCTCGAAAACCGGCGATGTGACCATCCAGGGCGTGGGCAACCTGCTCACTCACATGGCCGGCTGCTGTCAGCCGGTCCCCGGCGACCCGGTCATGGGCTTTATCACCCACGGGCGCGGCGTCACCGTACACCGGGCCGACTGTGAGAAGCTGCTGGCCATGCAGGGCGATGACCCCAACCGGGTTATCGAAGTCACCTGGGGCGAAGCCGACCGCATTACCTACCCGGTGGATGTCTTTCTGCGTGCCTGGGATCGCCAGGGCCTGCTTAAGGATGTGATCGCGGTACTGGCCAACGAAAAGGTCAATGTCACCGCCGTCCACACCCAGTCCCACCAGGACGACAACACCGCCACCATGCTCCTCACCCTGGAAATCGCCACCCTTGGCAACCTGGGCAAGGTGCTGGCCAAGATGGACCAGCTGAAGGGCGTGCTTGAGGTGCGGCGGTATAAAAAATAGTGAATAGTTAACAGTGAATAGTTAATAGTTCGCGGGACAGGGCTTCCTGTTTTTGCAGTACCGAGGCCGCGCCCATTGTTTGGGCGCGGCCTCGTCGCTTGAAAACACAACAGCGATAGCCCGCGCGCTGTTAACTGTTCACTATTCACTGTTAACTAATCCACGCCGCAATTTCGTAAGCATGGCCGATAGGAAGAAGGGAAAGCATGCCAAACCACTCCATAGACCGATTGCTCTCCATCATGGCCCAACTCCGCGACCCGGACTCCGGGTGCCCCTGGGATGTGAAGCAGGACTTCGACTCCATTGCGCCCTATACCATCGAGGAGGCCTTCGAGGTGGCGGAGGCCATTGCCCAGCGGGATTACCCGGAGCTCAAAGAGGAGCTGGGGGATCTGTTGTTGCAGGTGGTGTTCCATTCCCAGATCGCCCGGGAGCAGGGGCTGTTCGACTTCAACGACGTGGTTCAGGTGCTATGCGACAAGATGGTGCGTCGCCACCCCCATGTGTTCGGTGAGTCGGATGCTGCCGACGAGCAGGCGGTGAAGGTCAACTGGGAGGCCATCAAGCAGCAGGAGAGGGCTGCCAAGGGCAGGGAGCACGACAGCGCCCTGGATGGCGTCCCCGCGGGCCTGCCAGCCCTGCAACGGGCCGCCAAGGTACAGAAGAAAGCTGCCAAAGTCGGCTTCGACTGGCCGGAGACGGCGCCGGTACGCCGCCAGGTGGACCATGAACTGGCGGAACTCGATGAGGCCCTGGCCAGTGGCGACCGTGCTGACATTGAGGATGAATTCGGCGATGTGCTGTTCACCCTGGTAAACCTGTCCCGCCACCTGAAACTGGACCCGGAACAGGCCCTGCGCAAGGCCACCGCCAAATTCGAACGCCGCTTCCGGCAAATGGAGCAGGACCAGCCCGAACCCCTCAATACCCTGGACGACGCCGCCCTGGAAGCCGCCTGGCAGCAGGCGAAAAGGTCGTCTACGGAGCCGCTGTAGGAGCACCGCTTGAGGTGCGAATCCGAGCCTTGGCGAGGAAAAGAGGTAACAGCCTTTGCCAAGCGCTTGCTGATAAAACTGTCGAGTATTGGTGCTCCTGATCGTCCTACGACCGATTTCCGCGCAACGCGCGGTTCGTCCCCTGAAAGGGAACTCCTACTGTTACGGCGGCTTTATAGAAGCGCTCTGCCGTGTTCACTACCCAAAAGTTCCCGCTGAAACAAAAACTTCACATTAGAGCAACTTTTCCGTCACTCTAACTCCCCATACTGCGCCACCAAGCAGTAAACGATACCTCCGAACGACGAGGTCTCATTCACGCTGTTGCTTTGCATACAAATATTGCCTGATTGAAGGAGTGTTGGAATGAAAAAGAATTTGCTTGCGATCGCTGTGGGGGCTGCCGTTGCATTTCCTGGCCTGGCTCTGGCTGACGGTCCGACTGTCTACGGTAAAGTAAACGTTTCTCTGGAAAACTCTGACGTTGACGACGGCACCACCAGCGAAGACACCTGGGAGCTGAACAGCAACGCATCCCGTCTGGGTGTAAAAGGGGATTTCGACCTGGACGTGGCCAACCTGAAAGCCATCTACCAGGCTGAGTTCGAAATCAGCGTGGATGACGGCGACAAGAGTGGCCAGACTTTCACCCAGCGTAACATCTTCGGTGGCCTGGAAGGCTCCTTCGGTACCATCAAAGCGGGTAAGTTCGACACCCCGACCAAAAAAGCACAGGGCAAAATCGACCAGTTCAACGATATCGGTGGCGATATCAAGAATGTCCTGGCCGGTGAAAACCGTGTGTCCAACATCATCCAGTACAGCACTCCCAAACTGGCCGACATGATCACCCTGAACGTGGCGTTCATCCCGGGTGAAGGTGACGATGTAGATGCAGATGGCGAAGCGGATACCGATATCGCTGATACCACTTCCATCTCCCTGGTTGCCGAGAAAGACATGTTCTACGGCGCCATCTCCCGCGATACCGACATGTCTGACGAGCTGATCGCTGACAGCACCGGTGTTGAAAGCCTGGACATTACCCGTCTGGCAGCTGGCCTGAAGCCGGGTAACTTCGAACTGGGCGCTCTGTACCAGCTGGCTGAAGAGACTGAAGGCGACGGTGAAGATTCTTCTATCGTGGTCAGCGCGGCAATGAAGATCGACCGTGTAAAACTGAAAGCCCAGTACGGCATGACCGACGGCGACCAGTCTGACGAAGAAGTGACTCAGGTAAGCCTGGGCGCAGACTACAAACTGGCCAAAGCCAGCAAAGTCTACGTCTACGGCACCCAGCTCGACTTCGACCTGGCTGACGAAGAAGAAACCATCTTCGGCCTTGGCATGGAACACAAGTTCTAAATAAAAATAAGGCTGGCGGGAGCCCGCTCCCCCAGCCAAGCTTTTCCTCGACGCAAGTGACAGCTGCCCGCCTTATGGCGGGCTTTTTTTGTCTAAGGCTCAGGCGGTTTTTGTAGGAGCTATGCTTGCATGGCGAACCACCCCCCAACCGTTCAATAACACGACAACGGCGACCCATTCCGCAAACCTATCGGATCATCCCAGCCTAAAGCCTCATTCCTACAGACAAATAAGATATTACCGATACCGCTTTCCCGCTACGCCATGAAAACTGGCGGTATGACCACAATCTTTCAGGGTGAAAATCTGCGTAAAGGCCGTTGCAGCCAGATCGGACAAACCTATCTGGTCACCTGTGTTACTGCAGCAAGATCTCCCTTTTTCCTGAATCATCAAATCGCCCGTCATCTTTGCAGGGCAATTCACTATTCGGATCAGATAGCGGCCAGCCATACCTGGTGTTATGTGGTTATGCCGGATCTCGTGCACTGGCTGTTCTCCCTACGGGATACCTATGCGTTGTCGCAGACGGTCAGAATGATCAAAAGCAGAGCCTCGAGGCTTGCCGGTATTCCTCTCTGGCAGAGAGGTTTTCATGATCATGCCCTGCGTGCGGACAAGGACCTGTTGCCCACGGCGCGATACATCATCGCCAACCCGCTCCGGGCCGGCCTGGTTGAACGGGTAGGGGAGTACCCCTATTGGAATGCGGCCTGGCTATAAGAAATCAGCGGGTTCTTAATGGTCCGTGATGAAGGTGGTTCTGACATGTGCATAAGGCGACAACCAAACAGGCCCTGTTGAGCCACTCCCCGATGGCATCAGCCCTTTTTTCCCGACAAGTCATGGCATCCTCCTTGCACCTCTGCTATCAAGAACACTCCAAGCCATAGCGCCAGGACGAGGTCACGGATGAAACGGACGCATTACCACACCTGCAATCTCTGCGAAGCCATGTGCGGTATCGAGATCGAGCACCGCGGTGACGAGATTCTGGCCATCCGTGGCGACAAGGAGGACCCGTTCAGCAAAGGCCACATCTGCCCCAAGGCCGTGGCCCTGCAGGACCTGCACCACGACCCGGACCGCCTGCGCCACCCGGTGAAGCGCACCGCCGACGGCTGGGTGCCGATCAGCTGGGATGAAGCCCTGGACGAGACTGCCCGGCGCCTGCATAACATCCAGGAGGTCCACGGCAAGGACTCGGTGGCGCTGTACTTCGGCAATCCCACCGCCCATAACCACGGCGCACTGTTGACCCTGTTGCCCTTCGTCAAGGCCCTGCGCAGCCGCCAGCGCTACAGCGCCACGTCCGCCGACCAGCTTCCCCATATGCTGGCCACCTGGCAACTGTTCGGCCACCAGGCCCTGTTCCCGATCCCCGATGTGGATCGCACCGACTATTTCCTGATCATCGGTGGCAACCCGCTGGCCTCCAACGGCTCCATCATGACCGTGCCGGATGTGAAAGGGCGCCTGAAGGCCCTGCAGAAACGGGGCGGCAAGGTGGTGGTCATCGACCCGCGTCGCACCGAAACCGCCAAGGTGGCTGACGAACACCATTTCGTGCGCCCGGGGACCGACGTCTACCTGCTGCTGGCCATTGCTCAGGTGCTGTTCGAGGAGCTGCTGGTGGCCCCGGGCCAGCTGGACGGCATCCTCGATGGCAAAAAGGACCTGGCTCGCCTGGTGGCCAACTGGAAACCGGAAAAAGTGGCCGAGACCGTGGGCATGCCCGCCGATGCTATCCGCAAACTGGCCCGCGACATCGCCGCCGCGCCGCGCGCTGCCATCTATTCCCGCGTTGGCGTCACCACCAGTGCCCACAGCACACTCAGTGCCTGGCTGGTGTATGTGATCAACATCCTCACCGGCAACCTGGACCGGGAAGGCGGCGTCATGTTCACCAAACCCGCCTTCGACATCGTGGCCATTGGCGCTCTCAGCGGCGACACCGGCAGCTTCGACCGGTATCGCAGCCGGGTTCATGGCTACCCGGAATTCGGTGGCGAGTTCCCGGTCACTACCCTGGCCGACGAAATGCTTACCCCGGGCAAGGGGCAGGTAAAAGCCTTTGTCTCCCATGCCGGTAACCCGGTGTTGTCATGTCCGGATGGCCAGAAGCTGGACCAGGCCCTGAACAATCTGGATTTCATGGTCAGCATCGACTTCTACATCAACGAAACCACTCGCCATGCGGACATCATCCTGCCGCCCACCGGGCAACTGGAGCATGCCCAGTTCGACCCCATCTTCCAGGCGGTGGCGGTGCGCAACGTGGTCAAATTCACCCCGCCGTTGGTGCCCAAGCCTGAAGGTACCCTGCACGATTGGGAAATCCTCAACGGCCTCACCACCAGGCTGAATCGCCTACGCGCCCGGGACCGCAAAACCCGCCTGCAAATTGCCGCCACTGACCGTTTCGTTCGCAAGCTGGGTGATCGCGGGCTGGTGGATCTGGGCCTGCGCCTGGGGCCCTACGGCACTGGCGGCAAGGTGCTGGATGACCTGCGCCGCGATGGATTGCACTCGCTACCCAAAGTGGCCTGGAAGGTGCTCAGAGGTGAACGTAAGGGGCTGACCCTGAAAAAGCTGCTGGCGCAACCCCATGGCATGGACCTTGGGCCACTGGAGCCTATGCTTCCTGAGCGCCTGTTTACCCGGGATCAGCGCATCAATCTGGTACCGGCCCTGTATTTCCGTGCCCTGCAAGGGTTGCCGGCGCCCAAGCCGGTGGCGCCTGAGCAGATGCTGATGATTGGCCGCCGCCATATTCGCAGCAACAACTCCTGGATGCATAACAGCCAGCGGCTGGTAAAAGGGAAGGGCCGCTGCAACGCCATGATCCACCCGGACGATGGCCAACGGCTGGCCGTGGCCGACGGTGACGACGTGGTGGTCAGCACCCCGGCTGGCACCATCACCCTGCCTGCCTGGCTCTGCGATGACATCATGCCCGGCGTGATCAGCGTCCCCCATGGTTGGGGGCATGACCGCGAAGGCGTGCAATTGGGGGTCGCCCGCAGGGTGGCCGGGCAGAGCGTCAACGACATCATCGGCAGCAACCGCGTCGAAGCGGTCACTGCCATGGCCCAGCTCAACGGCATCCCGGTAAAAGTAGAACCCGCCAAAGCCGCCAAAAGCCGGAAGAAGGCGGGGTAGAGCGTAAGCCTGAGCTTTGCAGATGCGGCAAAACACATTGCGGCCAGGGGCGGTGAGCACGGGTCAAATACACCCCCATCAATACTCTAAAGCCGCTGTCTTTGTAGGAGCTATGCTTGCATGGCGAACATCCTGGGCCCGGTTCGCCATGCAAGCATAGCTCCTACAACATACCCTTCACGGCTTGGGTCATTCGGCCCCCCACCAACCTGATCCCTCAAAAACACATTCACCTCGCCTTGTCCCGGCTTGCGGCAATCTCTGCATAAAGGAGATCCCCAATGCGCCGCATCCTTATCATTGTGAGTCTGATCATGCTGCAAGCCTGCCAAACCCACCCGCAAGACCCCATCCAGATTGCAGATAACCTGAATCTGGACCGTTTCATGGGCGACTGGTACGTGATCGCCAACATCCCCACCTTGCCGGAAAAGGGCGCCTACAATGCGATGGAGAACTACAAGCGCATTGGCCCCAACAAGATCGCCACCACCTTCACCTTCCGCAAAGGCGGATTTGACGGTGAATTCAAGCGGATGACCCCCACCGGTTTCGTCAGCGACGTGGATCCGGCCATCTGGGGCATGCGGTTTATCTGGCCCTTCAAGGCGGATTTCCGGGTGCTGTATGTGGACGAGGATTACCAGACCACCATCATTGGCCGGGAAAAACGCGATTACCTCTGGATCATGGCCCGCCAACCGCATCTCAGCGACGCCACCTACAGCAAACTGAAAAACATCGCCCGCGACCGGGGATACAGCCTGGACGACCTGCAAGAAGTGCCTCAGCAGTGGGATTAATAGCCGGTTGGCGTAGTCCGAAAGCGCTACGCCTTGCAAGCAATCCCCCAGTCGCCGGGCTGTTAAGGGCGAGTCATGAGTCACGAGTTTCGAAAAGCAGTCGGTTTTCGCTCCTCGAAACTCGTAACTCGCCTCTCCCCCAGATCTGACCAGGTCTGCGCCCCCCTTGAAATCCACCGCCAACCCACCATCACTGAACCACCAGCCATGACAAGGAAGGAGCTCCCATGAAAGTCCTGATTGCCGGCGCCAACGGCAAAATCGGTCGTCGCCTGATCCCTCATCTGGTGGCGGATAACATTCAGGTGCGCGCCATGGTCCGTGATCTGCGCCAGAAAGCCGACCTGGAGACACTGGGCGCCCACGAAGTCGTAGAAGCGGATCTGGAAGGGGACTGCCGTCAGGCCCTGGAAGGCCAGGATGCCGTCATCTTCACCGCCGGCTCCGGTCCTAACACGGGCCCGGAGAAAACCATCGACGTGGACCAGAACGGTGCCATCAGCCTGATCGATCAGGCAAAAGAGCAGGGAGTCGGGCGCTTTATCATGGTCAGCTCCATGCGTGCCGACGACCCGGCATCCGGCCCGGAAAAACTGCGCCATTACTTTGTGGCCAAGGGCAAGGCTGACGACCACCTGCGCGCCAGCGGACTCAACTACACCATCGTCCGCCCCGGCCGGCTTACCGAAGAGCCGCCCCTGGAGAAAGTAGACATTGCCGAAAAGTTGAAGGGTTTTGGTGATATCTCCCGCGAAGATGTCGCTAAAGTGCTCTCGGAAACCGCTCGTCGTGAGTTGCCTAACAAGGAATTCGACGTCATTGCCGGCTCAACCCCGATCCGGGATGCCCTCGACGCGCTCTAAGTCACATTAACCGTCATGGTGTCGCCCGCTGGCCTCTTTCAAGCCGCTGTAGGAGCTATGCTCGCATGGCGAATCCGCCCCCAAGCCTTTCGGGATGCGAGCATAGCTCCTACAGTGCTAAACGCCTTCGCCGGCTTGCTCAGACACAGGCCCTCCGCTTTGTCAGACAAGGGGCCCACTGCCGTTAACTCCCCTACGCTACTATTCACAGGCTCGGTTAAGTCGTCCGACTGAATTCCTGTTAATTGGCGTCGTAAACCGTTCGCATTCCCGTAAACAAACTGTAAAATGCGGCCCCTTGTCATATAGCTGACAAGATTAAGCACGCATAATGCGCCTCTTGTTATGCACCACAAGAAGGATAGGACGTCCTAGTGCGGTTATCTCCCTCCATAATTCGGTGGCTCGGAGCCTTTTGCATCGGCCTCAGCGCATCTTCTCAGGCGTCTACTCCTTGGGTGCAGGCCGGCGACCTTACGGCGCGTCACCATATTGAAGCCTTGCAAAGCCAGGGGTGCCTCAAGGGCATCACCCTGACCTGGCCAATCAGCTGGGCGGCCCTCATGAAAGGCTATCGGCTGGCGCTGGCGGGACAATCCCCCGATCAGGTCAGCGTTTGTAAAAACCAGCACTCTGCCTATCTGCAACAAGCCCTGGAGCAGACCCGCCAGGCCTCTACCGGCGCACAGTTGACCATCGGCGGCGCTACCCAAGAGCCGCTCTATACCAGTTTCTCCTCCCAGGCAGAAGATGAAGCCACCAGCCAGATCGCCCTTTACAGCATGGGCGAGCACTGGGCCGCCAACCTGGCGGTGGGCTACGTGGATGGCGAGCGTGACGATACCCACCTGCGCTTCGACGACACTTACCTGGCCGGCATCGTCGGCAACTGGCAGCTTGGCGTCGGCGCCATCGACCGCTGGTGGGGCCCAGGCTGGCAGAGCTCCCTGGCCCTGTCCAATAACGCACGTCCGGTACCTGGCCTGTGGATGTCCCGGCACATGCCGCTGGCACCGGAAAGCCCCTGGCTAAGCTGGATTGGGCCTTGGGACCTGCAGGTGATCGTTGGGCAACTAGAAAATGATCGAGCTGTACCCCGCGCCCTTCTGCTGGGTGGGCGTTTCGTGTTCAACCCTATCGACTCCCTGCAAATCGGCCTGACCCGGCTTGCCCAGTGGGGTGGGGAAGGGCGACCACAGGACCTGGATGCCTTCTGGAATGCCGTCATCGGCCGTGACAATGGTCAGACATCCGGTTTGAAAGAAGGCGAAGACCCCAGCAACCAGATTGCCGGGTTCGATTTCCGCCTCTCCTTGAACCCCGGCAATGTGCCAGTGGGGGTTTATGGGCAGTTCATGGGCGAAGACGAAGCGGGGGGGCTTCCCTCCAAGCTCTCCTCTCTGGCGGGTCTGGATATGGTCACCGGCCTCGGGCAGGGCTCCCAGCGCTTTTTCCTGGAAGCCACGGAAACTGTAGCGGGTAGTTGGCTCAGTGATCGTCGTCTCAATGTCGCTTTGGAGCATGGCACTTACCGCTCCGGCTTCCGCCATTACGGGCGTACGATGACCTCTACCTGGGAAGGGGATGCCCGGGCCGTCACACTCGGCCTACAGCAATATTTCCGTAAGGGCGTCACTGTAGGGCTGAATCTGTCCCGCGCCACCCTGAATCAGGACGGCACAATACGTGCAGTCATTGCCGAAGACGGTGCCGCCATCTTGCAGTCTGTCGAGGAGCAGGATATTTCCCTCGCCGAGCTGCGCATTCAGCACCCCATGCCAATGCTGGGGGGGCGCCTGGACTGGCTGCTGTCCGCCACCGATGAACCGGTGGAAACGGTCTTCGAAGAGCGTGAGCGCTTTACCGCCGGTCTCCAGTGGACCCGGCCCATCAGTTGGTAAAAGAAACGGGTAAGAGAGAAGCATGCAGGCAACAATGACAACACACCGAAGCAAGATGCTGATCGCCATTCTGTTGGCGACACTGTCCGGCTGCACAATCGTACCCGGTTCCCATATCTCCACCACCCCTGGCTGGTTCCTGGAAGAAGATGAAGGCAACGAAGAAGCCGAATCCCTGCCCGATGTGGTGAAAGTCCATACCATCAATACCCGGATACTCCAGGCCGAGACGCAAGAGCCGCCTCAGCCCGCTGATAATCTGCTAGAAGAGCCGGCAGATTACGACTACGAGGTGGGCCTGGGTGATGTGCTGCAGATTACAGTCTGGGACCACCCGGAGCTCACCATTCCCGCCGGCTCCATGCGCAGCCCCTCGGAATCCGGTAACTGGGTGCACAACGATGGCACCATCTTTTATCCCTACGTGGGCAAGATCAAAGTGGTCGGCCTGCGTGTCACCGAAATCCGTGACCTTATCGCCGAACGTATCGCTGAATACATCGAAGACCCCCAAGTAGATGTGACCATCGCCGCCTTTCGTAGCCAGAAAGTCTATGTCTCCGGTGAAGTGAAACAGCCCGGCGCTTACCCGGTCACCAATGTGCCCTTGCGCTTGCTGGATGCGGTCAACGCCTCAGGTGGCCTCACCGAATTCTCTGACTGGAGCGATGTGTCCCTGTCGCGGGGTGATAAGGAATACAGCCTGTCATTGCGTGCGGTCTACCAGGAAGGCAACCCTGCCCATAACGTACTGCTGCGCCCCGGTGATGTGGTCCATGTGGGCCGCAACGACGACAACAAGGTCTTTGTCATGGGCGAAGTGAAAGAGGCGCGCCCGGTACCCATGACCCGCAACGGCCTGAGTCTGGCAGAAGCATTGTCCACATCCGGTGGTTACCAACAGGATACGGCAGATGCATCAGGAATCTTTGTTGTGCGCCGGGCGCCGGAAGGCAGCGATCATTTGGTGGACCTCTATCAGCTGAATGCCAAGGATGCCACAGCCCTGATTCTGGCAGACAGCTTCAAGCTGCAAAGCCGCGATATCGTCTACGTGACAGCGGCGCCGTTGGCTCGCTGGAACCGTGTGATTCGCAATATTCTGCCCACCGTACAAACGGTTTACTTTGGGGTGCTGGCAGCAGACCGGGCTGAGGTGCTGAGCGACTGATGTTTGAACGAGTACTCATTGTCTGCGACGGCAACATCTGCCGCAGCCCCACGGTGGCGGCGATGTTGCATGAATTGAAGCCAGGCAAAACCGTATCGTCGGCCGGCCTGGTGGGCCTGGTCGGCAATGAGATGGAACCCACCGCCCGGGCGGTGGCAGAAGAAAACGGTCTGGAATGCGGGCCCCATACCGCCCGCAAACTGGACAGCGAGCTTTGCCGCGACAGCGACCTGATTCTGGTCATGGAAAGCCGGCAGAAAGAACGGCTCAGCCGGGCCTTCCCGGAAGCCAGTGGCAAAACCTTCCTGCTCAGCCACTGGAATGGCGGCCATGACATCCCCGACCCCTACAAACGGGGCCGGGATGCCTTCGAGCGGATTTACCCGATGATGAAAGAAGCCACCAAGGCTTGGGCAGCAAAACTGTAAAGAAACACTGTGGGAGCCCATGCTCGCATGGCGAAAAGCCTGCGGATTCAACAGGCCTTAATACCTGCGACTAAGCCTCCCACAGAAAAAAGAAACACCCTTAGGGCAGAAATGCCATTCGCATTTCCGCCCAACCCTCGCTAAGGCGAGATGACACCACGGTGAACAGGGCAACAAAACACATGACAGAAAACGCAAGCACCTCAAATCGCCAGCCGCAATCCTCTGGCATGGCCGACGAAATCGATCTGCAGAAACTCTGGGGTCTGCTGGTGGATCACCGTTTGCTGATTATCGGCACCACCCTTATTGCCCTGTTCCTGGGTGTGGCCTATGGCCTGCTGGCAACCCCCATCTATAAAGCCGATGCCTTGCTGCAAGTGGAAGATAAGCAGGGTGGGGTACCCGGCTTTTCTGAACTGAATGAGCTGTTCACCGAAGAATCTTCCGCTGATGCCGAAATCCAGATCATTCGTTCCCGTATGGTGCTTGGGGATGTAATCGATCAGTTGCACCTGGATATCCGGGTGCAGCCTGATCGCCTGCCACTGATTGGTGGTCTGAGAGCCCCCGATCCGGCCCCTGAATTCGTGCCCAAGCCCCTGTTTGCCGGTTACCGCGATAGCGAAACCTTTGTCACCATAAAAAACTTCAGGGTACCGGATACTCTCAAAGGCGAAGCCTTCACCTTACTGGAAGAAAATAGCCAGCCAACCCTTTATCTGGAAGACCAGAAAGTCGGCAGCGCCCCTGTTGGTGACTCAATCAAAAGTGAAGATGGGCGTATCCAGTTGGAACTGGGTGAGTGGGAATACGGGGGCGAGCCTTTGAATCTGGTAAAACAGACCAGAGCAGGAGCGGTGAATCAACTGAGGGGCCGCTTGTCTGTAAGCGAACAGGGCAAATCTACTGGCATTATTGCTATGTCCATAACCGGCCCTCATAAAACCCGCATCCGCACCGTTCTTGACAGCATCAGCGAAAATTACTTGCTGCAGAACATCAAGCGCATGTCCGCCGAAGCGCAAAACAGCCTGAATTTTCTTGATGAGCAACTGCCGGAAATCAAGGAAAAGCTCACCAGTGCGGAAGAAAAGCTCAATGCCTACCGCCTGAAAAGCGAATCTGTAGACCTGTCCCTGGAAACCGAGTCTGTCCTGGGGCGCCTGGTGGCCATTGAGGCCAAAATCAATGAACTGAAAATAAAAGAAAGCGAAGTGTCGGCCCGCTTCACCCAGGAGCACCCCGCGTACCGCACCCTGATTCAGCAGCGTGGCTCCCTGATGCAGGAAAAAGAAGAGCTCAACAAACAGATCAAGACCCTGCCTGAAACTCAACAGGAAGTGCTGCGACTCATGCGCGATGTGGAAGTGAACCAGGAAATCTACGTTGGGCTGCTAAACAAGGTGCAGGAATTACGCATCATGAAAGCGGGGACGGTGGGTAGTGTTCGTATTATCGATAGGGCACTAGTGCAGACTGAGCCAGTGAAACCCAAGAAGCCTTTGGTTGCTATTCTTGCGGCTATGCTCGGTGCCATGAGTTCCGTGGCCTATGTCCTTGTTAGAGCCGCTTTCAATCGTGGTATAGAGAGCCCTGAACAACTTGAAGAACAAGGCATCTCGGTTTATGCCTCTATCCCATTGTCACAGCACCAGTTGAAAGTAGACAGGCTGGAGGCATTAAAGCGTCGTCGCCAGAAGAAGAGTAAAGAACCTATACCTCTACTTGCTCTGTCCGACCCTAACGATCTGGCAATCGAAGCCTTGCGCAGCCTGCGCACCAGTCTTCACTTCGCCATGATGGAGGCCAGTAATAAGGTTCTTATGGTATCTGGCCCGAGCCCAGGGGTGGGAAAATCCTTTGTCACCGCGAACTTGGCTGCGGTATTGGCACAAACTGGCCAAAAGGTAGTGGTGATTGATGCCGATATGCGGAAAGGGCACATGCATCGCTTCTTTGATAACCGTAATGATGAGGGGTTGTCCGACTACCTCTCGGGCCAGAAAGAGCAGGAAACCGTCATACAGACGACCAAAATGGAAAACCTCGCCTTTATTCCTCGAGGCCAGGTGCCACCCAATCCGTCCGAGCTACTCATGCATAACCGTTTTAAGTCGCTTATGAAGTCCTTGAGCGGGCAGTACGACATTGTATTGGTGGATACCCCGCCGATTTTGGCCGTTACGGATGCCGCCATTGTTGGGCAATTAGCCGGCAGCAGTCTCATTGTTACACGATTCGGGGTGAATTCAGTGAAGGAAATAGACATCACCCTGACACGGTTTGCTCAGAACAACGTAGAGATAAAAGGCGCAATACTAAATTGCATGGAGCGCAGGGCATCAAATGAGTATGGTTATTACCAATACAAATATTGATGCTAAATTATCGGTGAATTAAATATGTCAAAATTGTATCTTCATTTAGGGGCGCCCAAAACCGGTTCGACTGCTCTGCAGCGCAATGTTTTCGAAAGAATTGAACCCGACAAAGGCAATTTTCTTTATATTGGGAAATACGGGGAAAATAATAATAATTTTTTTTCGGAGCTCTGCTCCTCAATAAATAAATGGTCATTAGAGGAGTTTTTATATCGTTATAAAGCTATTAACGAAGCCCTTAGAGAGAAAATTCGAGAATATCCGGATGGGTTGCTTGTTTCTGATGAGAGCTTCATTGTGGTCTCTTATTCTGTAAATGGAAAGATAACGGTTAAGGACAAAATAGATAGATTGTCAAAAGTACTTGAAGGTGTGCCTGTAGAATTAATATTGTCAATTAGAAATCAAGCGACAGCTTGCTATTCTCTTTACAAGGAACTCTATTCTAACTATAAAATTCTGGGGGGGGTTTCTCTGCCACCGAAGATCAATGATTCATGGGAAGAGCTTTACGCCACTTATGATTATAGTCTTATTGTTGATGGTTTTATATCAAAAGGTGTGGCGTCAAATTTGTATGTTTTTCTTTATGAAGATTTCCAGAAGAATCCATCTCTCGAATGTGAGAAACTTATGGATTTCATAGGTTTTGATATTGGATCTATTGGGGATATGCCTGTAGTTAACAATAAAAAAACTTCGTCCGGAATGACAATTTTGCCAGATAAAAGCCTAAAAAGGTTTGTTGAGATTTTGATTTTAAAGAATAGGATTTTTTTGTTTGTTGTGAAATTTCCTTTGATAAGGAATGTGTTGAGTCTTATTTGGAGGAATTTTGGTGGAGTGCTGGATAAATTTAGAATAAAGAATAATGAAAGGCTTCCTTTGGAAGATAAAGAGTTTGAGGTGATAGCGAAAAAAAGGTTTTCAGCTTCAAATAGACGTCTCGCATCAAACGATAGCTCTTTGCGAGATGCAATGGAAAAATATGGTTATTATTTAAAATGAAAATCAAGGTGGCGATTGTTGGATATTTGCTATT
This sequence comes from Alcanivorax sp. IL2, assembly GCF_047495475.1. NCBI lineage: Bacteria > Pseudomonadati > Pseudomonadota > Gammaproteobacteria > Oceanospirillales > Alcanivoracaceae > Alcanivorax > Alcanivorax sp. IL2. The sequence goes on from NZ_CP179932.1 coordinate 1,929,507, forward strand.
CGCTTGGGTTGGTTTTTTTTGGGGGGGGGTAGATTGGAAAGTCGATAACCGGGTGGCCTTGTTTTTTTACTGGGCGATTGTGATTTTATCAATTGTGATTGGTTGGCTTTCTTTTTCATTGGTAAAAAAAGATATATATGAAGGAATGGGGAGTGATAATCTTTATGATGAAAAAGATGTGGGCTGGTTCTGGGTTGCTTGTGCTGGAGTGTTTCTGTATCTGAAATCATTGCAAATGACAGGGGTCTCGCTTTTTGATGGGTTGAGCCTAATGTCAAATCCAGCAAAAGAGAACTACGTTGCAATGGTCAGGTACTCTCTAGAAAGAGATTCAAACCCTTTGCTGTCTCTTGGTGTCGCTTTTTTTGCAATTCCTTTTTGGTCTGCTCTTTTTTATCTCTTTAGATTTAAAGCCATAAAGCAAAGGAAAATAAAAATTTTTGTTCTTTTGCTTTTGTATTTCTCTTTTGTTTTGGTTAAAGGGGCGGATAAAGAAATATTCGAAATATTTGTATTTTTTGCTCTTTTTTATTATCTCGATGGTCGTCTGAGGGGGGGGGTGAAACTTCTATGCGCTTCTGTTGCGAGTATTGCCTTTCTTGCATTTATTGCTTTTCGAAAATTGGAGCGCAGTGCAGAAGATATTTGTTTCTATGTGTATTGTTTGGCTAGTGATGCAGCAACTTTCGAAAAGGCATGGTCACTTATCCTTGGATATAGCGCCCAAGGACTTAAGGGACTGTCAGTCCTCCTTGATGGTCCTTTTTTGGTGAAGCCAGAGCCATGTGTTTCTCCGATGGTTTCGTCGTTCGCGCACAGGTTGCTAGGGCTGTGCAAGAATAATGGAGCAGCGATAGAGTACATTAATTCATCTGGTGTGTGGACGTCGAAAGGCCAATGGGTGTCTTTTCCGGCATGGATTGCTTCTTTGGGTGGTTTGTGGATTGTTCCCTTGATTGTTTTAATCCACGCTTTTTTCTTTGCTTACTCCTTGGCCAGCAGAGATAGAATAAAACATGACTTCTGGGTTTTCATGTTCTGTTTTTACTCGCTAATTTATTTTTTTTATCTGCCTGCGAATAACCAGGTTTTTTTGACGGCTGACAGTGCTTTAATTTTTTCTGTCTCTTACATTTATTTGGTTTTTGGTTTTGCGAGAAGGTTGCGATGAAAGATGTAAAAAAAGTTTTAATGGTTTGTACTAAGTATGATATTTCAGGGGATTCTCCTTGGCTGACTAATGAATTTGCTGAGTCCCTTGTTGAAAGAGGTGTGCATGTTGTTGTTTGTTTTGTAGATTGGTCAACGAAAAATAAAAGTGCCTTTTTTGAGCAGCGGCGCGGCTTGGATGTTTTAGTTGTTGCTAAAAAAAATTATCGACTGGGTCTTCTGGGAAAAGCCATGAAATGGTTTGGCGGTTCCGGTAAGGCCTATAAAGAACTGGTTAGAAAGTGTGACGTTTCATCTTTTGATGTTGTTGTTTCTTTTTCGCCCTCGTCAACGGATCGGGGGCTTGTTAATAGATTAGTGGATAAATATAAAATTAAATCTTTTCATGTTTTATGGGATTTTTTCCCTTTGCACCATAATCAAATTGGCCTAATTCCAAGCGGATGGATCTATGATTTGGCTAGAAAGATAGAGTCGCGAATGCTTTCTAAGCATGATGTTATAGGGTTAATGAGTCCAGCCAATGTAGTTTTTTTTGATAAAGCATGGCCTGAATTTAAAAATAAAAAAAAGGTTGTTTTTCCAATATGGGGAAAGAGTGGTGATGCTTATATGTGCGATGTTGCGGCCATCCGGTCGGAGCTAGGTTTTGCGAGGGAGGATTATGTTTTTGTTTATGGTGGTCAGCTGAATGCAGGAAGAGGCGTAGAGCTGATTTTTGAGGCTGCAAAGAAAGCCCCTTCAGGTGTTAAGTTTTTGATAATCGGCTGGGGGGTTAACTTTGAAAAATTCAAAAAATACGCTGAAGATTTTCCTAATGTATTGGTTGTGCCGCCTAGGCCCAGGGAGGATTACAAGAAGTTAATAAGTAGCTGTGATTGCGGGTTGGTTTTGACAGATTCAAAAACTAGTGTTCCCACCTTTCCTTCTAAAACGTTTGACTATTTTGATGTGGGATTGCCAATTTTGGCGCATGTCGAATCCACAACGGATTATGGAGAGGTCATTTCACAGGAGGCAAAGGCTGGCTTTTTTTCTGTGGGCTCAGATTTTGATGTTTTTTATAATAATATTTCTATGATTTCTCGAGATTTAAAAAAATCAAAAAAAATGGGCATGAATGGTAAGGGTTATTTAAGGCGCGAGCTCCAGGTTGATAGGGCGGTTGATAGATTTTTTAATTCGATTAAATTTTAATTAAGGAGAATGGTGGATGGATTGCAAGGTTTTGGTGACCGGAGGGACAGGCTCCTTCGGAAAGGCGATGGTTGGAAAGCTTTTGCGTGAGGGATATAAGGAAATTCGTATACTAAGTCGTGATGAAGCAAAACAGGAAGAGATGCGTCTTAGCTATGGGAGGCCTGAACTAAAATTTTATATCGGTGATGTGCGTGATCGTGCTTCTGTAGATAAAGCGATGAAGGGAGTTGATTTGGTTTTTCACGCTGCGGCGTTGAAACAGGTTCCGTCCTGTGAATTTTTCCCAATGGAAGCAGTTAAAACGAATATCATTGGTAGCCAAAACGTGATTGATAGCGCTGTCGATGCAGGCGTAAAGAGTCTCGTCTGCCTGAGCACCGACAAGGCAGTAATGCCTGTTAACGCCATGGGCATGTCCAAGGCGATGATGGAAAAGGTGGCCCAGGCTTCCAGTCGCCAGCTTGGTGACGATGATACGGTCATTTCCTGTGTGCGCTATGGCAACGTGATGTGTTCCCGTGGGTCGGTAATCCCCCTGTTTATCAAGCAGATCAAGGAAGGCAAGCCGCTGACCCTTACCGAACCGACCATGACCCGGTTCATGTTGTCCTTGAACGATGCTATTGAGCTGGTTGCCTTTGCGTTCGAAAACGCCAGCCAGGGTGACATTTTCATCAAGAAAGCCCCTGCATGTACTGTGCAGCTTCTGGCGGAAACCCTGTTGGAAATCTTCGAAGCGAGCACTGAGATTCAGGTTATCGGCTGGCGCCATGGTGAAAAGCTGTATGAAACCCTGGCCAGCGCGGAAGAGCTGCTTCGTTCCCAGGACATGGGTGAATATTACCGTGTCAGCTACGACAACCGTGACCTTAATTATGCCAAGTTCTTCACCGAGGGTGATGTGGAGGAGGCGAACACGGAAGATTACCACTCCCATAATACTTACCAGCTCACCAAAGAAGAGCTGAAGGACCTTCTGCTGACCTTGCCGGAGGTTCAGGAAGCGTTAAACGGTTGAGATCAGGTTCGCCATGAAAGCATAGCTCCTACTGAGATATGGGCTGGATGAGAAAGAAGGAGTTTTTATGAAAACGGTAATTACCGGTGCTGCCGGCTTGTTGGGCTGGCATTTGCAGTGTCACTTGAGTGTGCTGGACGGTTGGAAAGACACCGTTGTTGCTTTGGATCGGCAGGCATTCAATGATGATGCCGTGCTTGATGCCGCCCTGGCTGGTGCTGATGCGGTGGTTCACTGTGCAGGCATCAACCGGGCAGATGACGACGAACTGGAACAGGGTAATATCAACCTGGCCAATCGACTGGTTGATTCGCTCGTCAGGGTCGGTGGCAAACCGCATCTGCTCTATAGCAATACCATTCATAAAGAGCGCGACAACGCTTATGGTCGCGGAAAGGCAGGAGCAGGTCGGGTTTTTCAGGAATGGGCAGAGGCACATGGCGCTCGCTATTCGGAACTGGTATTGCCGCATGTCTTCGGTGAAGGTGGGCGCCCCTTCTATAATTCTGCTGTCTTTACTTTCTGCCAACAGATTGTCGATGGCGAGCCTCTGTCGATCAATGCTGGGGGTATGCTGGAATTGCTCCACGCTCAGGATATTTGCGCACGCATTGTCGAGTCTGTGGAGCGCGGGCAGACCGGTGAAATGCGTCTGAAAGGGCGGGTTATCTCTGCTGCGGAAGTCGCGGGCAAGCTTTCAGCCATGCATGCCAGCTATACAGGGCACGTGGTGCCAGACCTGCGCGATGCATTCGATCTGCAGTTGTTTAATACCCTGCGCTCATTCTTGTATCCGGCTCACTATCCTTGTGAGCTTACGCTGCATACGGACAACCGCGGCTCATTGTTTGAGGCCGTAAAAGCAGATAATGGCGGGCAGGCATTCCTTTCAACCACGAAGCCGGGTATTACCCGGGGTAACCATTTTCACTTCGGTAAAGTTGAGCGTTTTCTGGTGATTCGTGGTGAAGCCGTGATTCGCTTGCGCCGGTTATTTGATGATGAAGTAAAGGAATTCCGGGTTTCAGGTGATGAGCCAGTTTATATCGATATGCCGACACTACACACACATAGCATTACCAATGTGGGTGACGGTGAGCTGATGACCTTGTTCTGGAGCCATGAGATTTTCGACCCTGAATCGCCAGACACCTATTTCCTGCCGGTCCTTCAGGATCAGGAGAGCTGATTGATGAAAGTAATGACGATTCTGGGTACACGCCCGGAAATTATTCGCCTTGCCCGTGTGATGGCGGCGCTGGATCAGGTTGTGGATCACAAGATCGTCCATACCGGTCAGAATTACGATTACGAGCTGAATGATGTTTTCTTCGAGGAGCTCGGCGTCCGCAAGCCTGATCATTTCCTGAATGTTGACACCTCTTCACTGGGGCGAAGCCTGGGTGAGATCCTTATCAAGACGGAAGAGGTTCTGCTGAAGGAAAAGCCCGATGCAGTGCTGGTTCTGGGTGATACCAATAGTGCTACGGCCACGCTTATGGCCAAGCGTATGAAGATCCCCACTTACCATATGGAAGCAGGCAATCGCAGCTTTGACGCCAATGTGCCGGAAGAAATTAACCGTAAACTGGTTGACCACCTGGCTGATTTCAACCTGGTTTACACAGAACATGCGCGTCGGCACTTGATCAGTGAAGGCTTGTCACACCGGTTTATTTATCTTACTGGTTCCCCAATGCGTGAGGTGCTTGAGCACTCCCTGCCAAGTATCCAGCAATCAGACATCCTCGAGCGATTGGGGCTGGAAGAAGGCCGCTTCTTTATTGTCAGCGTTCATCGGGAAGAAAATGTGGACAGCCGTGAGAACCTGAAGAAGGTGGTTGAAGCCTTGCAGGCTCTTCACGAAGAGTTCGGGTTTCCGGTGGTGGTATCCACGCATCCCCGCACCCGTAATCGCCTGGAGAAACTGGGTCTGGCGGATGACAGTGAGGCAATTCGCTTCCTGAAGCCGTTCGGGTTCTTTGATTATAACAAGCTGCAAATGACAGCTTTTTGTGCCATTTCTGATAGCGGCACCATCAGCGAGGAATCCTCTATTCTCGACTTCCCTGCGGTAACTCTGCGCCGTTCCATTGAGCGCCCTGAAGCGCTGGACACGGGGGCTATTGCGTTGACCGGGCTGGACAAAGAGGTGCTGATTGACGGTGTGCGTATTGCTACTGCATCACGGGATATTTTCTCTGGAACAGAGCGCGAAACCCCTGAAGCCTACAAGATACGCAATGTTTCAGAGCGCGTAGTACGACTGATCACCGGGACGGCCAAGCTGGCCAGTCATTGGAAAAATATGGATGAGTTCAGCCGGTATGACTGGAACTGAGGCCGATGGCCTGAAAGTTCTGGCGATACATCGCTATTACTGGCCTGACACGCCCCCTTATGCATCCATGTTGCGCGCGATCGTACGTCGTTGGGTGGGTGAGGGGCATCATGTCGACGTGCTGTCATCCCAGCCTTCCTACAAGGCCGGGCTTGATAATGAAAAGCAGCCGGCCAAGGAAGTTGTTGATGGTGCTACCGTCTACCGTATGACTCTGCCTTCAGAGGCGGGTCGGCCGTTGATACGGATGCTTAATGCCCTGCGACTTGGGCTGGGCATTTTCATTCGTGCGGTACTTCTGCGGCGCTATGACGTCATTATGGTCTCAACCTCTCCGCCGGTGCTGGCTGGCTGGTTTACGGCACTTGCGGCGCGCCTTTCCGGTGCAAGATTTGTGTATCACTGCATGGATGTTCACCCTGAAATTGGCCGGATATCCGGAGAGTTTCGCAACCCAGCGGTATATCATCTGCTCGCACGAATGGATGCCTGGACATGCCGGCAGGCCAATCCTGTTGTGGTGTTGTCACAGGACATGGCTGACAGCCTTGATCGGCGCTCTGAGTCGGGCGCTGTTCCGCAGACTGCCGTGATTAATAATTTCAGCTTGCCTTCCGAGTCCGAAGCTGTGGGTGATCTGCCATTCCCATGGCCGAATGAGCCCTTTGTGCTGCTTTTCGCCGGTAACATCGGTCGTTTCCAGGGCCTGGATGTGCTCATGAACGCCATGGCACAACTTTGCGAGCGATCAGACATTCGCTTGTTGATGATGGGTGAAGGAACGGAAAAAGCGGCTCTGGAAAAGCAGGCCGCCGAGAGTGGTGCCCGGGTTTCTTTCGTGGGTCACCTCTCTGTATCTGTTGCGAAAGCTGCCATGAAAAAGGCTGGCGCAGGGTTTGTCAGCCTGGTCCCGGAGCTGTACCGGTATGCCTATCCCAGCAAGACCATGACATACCTGGAGCAAGGTTGCCCGGTGTTGGTGGCGGTGGAGCCAGAAAGCCGCCTGGCTGCAGATATTGTTGAGAATAGCGCCGGATTGGCGGTGCAGGGCGGCGATGCAGATGAACTGGCACAGGCAATTGCCCGTTTGGCTGATGACGATAAGCAACTACAGAAGATGAAGGAAAATGCTGCCGGCCTTGCTGAGCAGGCATTTTCACCGGAAGTGGTGTTGGCCCGCTGGGCTTCGCTGGTTAGACCCGTGGACAAGAATTGATGATGCAAAATATGGATCTGGTAATTATCGGTGCACCCAGATCGGGCACCAACATGCTGCGTGATGTGCTCACTTCTTTTGACGGTATTGGCACCTGGCCCTGTGATGAAATCAATTATATCTGGCGTCACGGTAATGTCCGGTATCCGTCCGATGAGATCCCCGCAGACAGGGCGACACCGGCTGCAGCGGCTTATATCAGGGCTCGCTTCGAGGACATTCGGCGTACGCAGAATGCCCGGATCGTGGTGGAGAAAACCTGTGCCAGCTGTTTACGCGTTCCTTTCATAAACAAGGTGCTGCCCGAGGCTCGTTACGTCTATATTTACCGTGATGGTATTGATGCTACGGGTTCAGCCAAATTACGTTGGACGGCCAAGCTGGACATTCCCTACCTTATGGAAAAGGTCCGGTTTGTGCCGTTGACGGATTTGCCGTACTACGGATTGCGCTATTTCTGGAGTCGCATTTATCGAGTGTTCTCCCGGGAGAAGCGCTTGGCATTCTGGGGGCCGAAACTCGATAACATGGATGAGATTCTTGAGAAGCATACCCTGAATGAGGTCTGCGCCCTTCAATGGCAACGTTGCGTTGAGAAGGCCGACAGTGATCTTGCTCAAATTGAACCGGAGAGGGTAATTCGGGTTCGTTACGAGGATTTTGTTTCTGATCCGGCTCCGGAATTAGAGAGAATATTCGATTTTCTTGGTTATAAGGCTCCGTCAGATTTGATTCAGGCTGCTGTAGCTGGAGTTTCCAATGGCAGCCTTGGTAAAGGGCGAAAAGCGTTGGGTGAGGAGGAAGTGGCTCGCCTGGAAGCATTAACGGGTGAAACGCTTAAACGTTATGGCTATCTCTGAAATGGAATATATGGCGCCTTCACTGACACCTTCGCAGGCGATGATAAAGCGTACTTTTGACTTTTCCGCGGCCTTGCTGGGGCTTCTCGTTTCATGGTGGTTGATCCTGATTGCTTTCCTGGCGGCGTCGCTGGATACACGCAGCAACGGGTTTTTTATTCAGAACCGCGTGGGCAAGGATGGCAATATCATTCGTGTGGTAAAGATCAAAACCATGCGGCCGGATAGCAGAACCACTACTACAGTGACGCGTTCCGGTGATCCCCGGATTACGCCCCTCGGACGTTTTTTCCGAAAAACCAAAATTGACGAGTTGCCGCAGCTTTGGAATGTTCTGCTGGGTCACATGAGCTTTGTCGGGCCGCGCCCGGATGTGCCCGGATATGCTGACAAGCTGACTGGTGTGGAGAGGGCTGTACTGTCTTTACGCCCCGGCATCACTGGGCCTGCGACGTTGAAATATCGTGATGAAGAGGAAATCCTGGCTGCGCAGGACGACCCCGAGCAGTATAACCGCGAAGTGATTTATCCCGATAAGGTACAGATTAATCTGCAGTATATTCGTGAGTGGTCTTTTCTTGGCGATTTGCGTTACATACTTGTGACTGTTTCGGGCTGACGGCCATAACTTACTGATTGCACAACAGAGACAATTTTATGCTTAACGGTCCTTTCTCTCCCTGGCCTTCTTACACCCGGGAAGAAGCTGATGCGATACAGCGTGTGTTGCTTTCCAACAAGGTGAATTACTGGACGGGACAGGAATGTCGTGAATTCGAGAGGGAATTTGCGGACTTCGCCGGCACAGAATATGCCATTGCTGTGGCCAATGGCACCGTGGCTCTCGATCTTGCCTTGAAAGGGCTGGGTATCGGCGAAGGGGATGAAGTCGTGGTGACTCCCCGCACATTCCTGGCGTCAGCAACAGCGGTGATCAACGCCGGGGCAACTCCTGTTTTTGCCGATGTGGATGCTGACACCCAAAACATCACCCTGGAAACCGTAGCGGCAGTGTTGTCGCCCAAGACCAAAGCGGTTATCTGTGTTCACCTGGCAGGTTGGCCTTGTGACATGGATGGCATGATGAATTTAGCCGATGAGCACGGGCTTTTTGTGATTGAGGATTGTGCTCAGGCCCATGGTGCGACTTATAAGGGCAAGCCTGTTGGCGGCCTTGGCCATGTAGGCTGCTGGTCGTTCTGCCAAGACAAGATCATGACCACCGGTGGTGAGGGTGGCATGGTTACGGTTAGCGACCGCGACTTATGGTCTCGCATGTGGAGCTTCAAGGACCATGGCAAGAGCTGGGATGCCGTATATGAACGAGAGCACCCTCCGGGGTTTCGCTGGTTGCACGAGTCTGTGGGTACAAACTGGCGAATGACGGAGTTGCAGGCGGCAATTGGTCGAATTCAGCTTTCGCGAATGCCGGATTGGACAGCAGCACGCCAGGAACATTGTGCCGCTGTCTGGGAAACTGCGGCAGCCCTCCCGGGACTGTATGTTCCTTCTGTGCCTGCGCACATTGGCCATGCTGCGTATAAATGTTATGTCTTCGTGGAAGAGAGCAAGCTGTCCGATGGCTGGGACAGAGACCGCATTATGAATGCGATTGTTGCGGAGGGTGTTCCGTGTTTTTCTGGCTCCTGTTCAGAGGTTTATCTGGAGAAGGCTTTTAGTGATCGAGGTCTTGCACCAAAGGAACGTTTACCAGTGGCACGTAAGTTGGGAGAAAATTCCCTGATGTTTCTGGTTCATCCCACACTTGAACAAGATGAAATTGACAAAACAATTGATGCTTTAAAATCGGTTATGCAGTTAGCGGATAAAAAGGAGTAAAGTCGACGGGCTCAAGCCATAATATGGTTCAGAGGCGCCGCAGTTTTTCATTAGTATGCATATAAGTCAGCTTCGATAACCCCATAACATTATGGGGATGCTGTACTCCCCCCGTTTTTCTAGAGGACTTCGTTATCCGCCCCTTGTTGTCTTCCTTTCAGAGTCGTTTGCGTAGCGATACGGGTAGGGCGTTGATTCGTACCTTCCTGGCGAAAGCTGTGTCTGCTCTTGGTGCATTAGCTTTAGTCGTTGTTGTTGGCCGGTTATATGGGCCTGAAGGGGTTGGGGTGTTCGCGTTGGCCCAGAGTATTTTGTTGGGCTCAGGGATCATTGGCAGGCGGGGTATGGACAATGCCCTCATGCGTTTTGTTGGCCGTGAAGCAGACTCTCCCCAGGTGCGTAGCTATCTCAATTGGGCAGTCCGGCGAAGCTTGGTGATTAGTCTTCCATTGTCTATCCTGTTGATTGTTTTTCGCTACCCGATAGAGCATTTCTTTGCTATGTCGTCTCTGGCAAGTGTTTTGCTGGGTATCGGATTGGCGGTTCCTTTCTACACTTGGGCGTTTTTACTGACTGGGTTCTTCAAAGGTATTCGCAAACCCGCAACGGCCGCATTTCTTGAAAATGGTTCAATCTCTCTTGTCGCTGGTGCTCTGATTCTACTTGTTCCTTATGTTCTCCCTGGTGGTAAGCAAGATATTGCTTATATTGGATGGGCGTATGCTGTGGCTGCGGTTTTGGTAGCCCTGCATGGTGGCTTACATGCCGTTTTTTGGTTAAGAAGCCATCAAAGAGAGCAAGGTGTCAGGGGGCTTGATGTTGCTGATAAGACGGAATTTCGTGTCACATCACAAGCTTTTTTCATTATGGGGTTGGCGGCATTTATGCAGTCGGCGCTCAGTATCATGATTGCGGGTAAGTTCCTGGGTAGCGAGGAAATGGGCCTGTTCAAATCAGCGCAGCAAATAGCCATTTCCGTTGGCTTTGTGCTGATGGTTATCAACGCTATTTTTCCTCCTCGTTTTGCCAGTCTCTATCACCAGGGAAAGATGGATGGTCTCGGCAAGCTGGCCCGTAGTGGTGCTCTTCTTGGTATCGTGCTGGCGGCACCATTTCTGTTGCTATGCCTGTTGGTGCCCGAATGGGTGCTGGGTCTGCTGGGCGAAGGGTTTGCTCCTGCCGCTACTTTGCTGCGCATCATAGCCTTGGCACAGTTGGTGAATGTGGCGACGGGCTCGGTGGGTTTTCTCCTCAACATGACCGGTTATGAGCGCTACATGCGAAACATCGCGATTGTCTGTAGCACCATGGGCTTACTGGGTTTCTTTAGCCTGACACCCTTGTTCGGTGCACTGGGGGCAGCATTGGCATTGGCTTTTGTGTTGGTAGCTCAGAATCTCGCAGCGATGTGTTTTGTCTGGTTGAAGCTTGGAATTTGGACTTTGCCTGGCCCTAACTGGTTGGCACTTCTGGGAATCCGTGGTGGTAATGGCTCTTAGATAGTGAGGATTAATCTGATCTTGCCAAGGGCATTAGAGTGTCGTGCTTTGCCATGAAGGCTTTATTCCACTGCCGTCAGCATGGGATATTCCGTTCGGGTGCCATGTTGGTGGTGGTCAGCAACTGCAATTCGCACATCTTCATAGCCGAAGGCCTCTGCCAGCTGGCGCGCATTGTCCCAGCTATTGGCGGGGTAGGGGGAGGAGGTGAGCTCCACGGTATCTCCGTTGCTAAAGGTATGGCGGAAGCTGGCACGATACAAGGGCATGAGAGGGCCTCAAAGAATGGGTTTGGCCTTATCTGAGTTGTTGGCTTGTTGCGCAACAAATAAATACGTGTTTTTTTGCTTAGGCTAGCGTGCGTTTGGTGCGATAACTGTCAGCCAAGAGCGCGTGCTTTTGTAAGCGTTTGCCTCTGCCTCGGCTACTGAGTCGGCTCGACTGGTTGTAATCAATCGCAAAATCCTGCGATATCGTCGATGCGTTCAGGGATATTTCTGGCTCGAAATGATTAGATAGACGTTAAATTCCCGCTTTGAACTGCATTCACAAGACCAATGACCATTGGATAATGCTAAAAAGCGCTTATAATGCTCTCCCGATTCAGGAGTGTGATTTCTGTCACATTAGATCGGCTAGAATTTGCGCTGCCGCTGGCCTTCTTGGTCACATGGATGGACCCGATGCCTTCTAAGTTATTGTACCCTTCAGTTCACCGACTGATTTCCCTCTCTCGCCGCTCCAAGCGTGCCGTGATGTTGCTGTCTGACCTGGTGGCAGCTCCCTTGCTGGTCTGGTTGGCCTTTTCGCTTCGTTTCAACGCATTCGCCCCCCCGATTCATGATTTCTGGCTTTCCTTTGCTGCACCGGTGGTGTTGATTCCGGCGCTGTATTTGTCGGGGTTCTATAAGTCGATCGTGCGCTATCTCGGGGCAGAAGTGGCGTGGTCAATGCTGACCGGGGTGTTTGCTTCTGTGGTCGTGCTGGCTGCTGCCTCCTACATGATTCCGGATGCAACGGTACCCCGATCAGTGTTCCTGATCTGGGGTATGCTTGCCCTGTTGTACCTGGGGGGTAGCCGTTTCTTGATGCGCCGGTTCCTGGTGTATGTGCTGGGCGGCGCGTTGAATCGTCAGCCTGTGGCCGTGTTTGGTGCCGGTGGGGCTGGTGCCCAGCTTGTTGCGGGTTTGCAGTCCAGCGCCGAGATGTTCGCCGCCATGGTGGTGGATGATGCCTACAACAAGCAGGGCACCCTGCTGGCTGGGGTGCCGGTGGTGGATCGCAAGGCGCTGGAGAAGGCCTGCCGTCGCGGCAAGGTGACATCGGTATTGCTGGCGGTGCCCTCGCTGAGCCGCTCTCAGCGAATGGCTATTGTGCGCTGGCTGGAAACCCTGAACGTGAAGGTGCAGACGGTGCCTGCCTTTTCCGATATTGCCAGCGGCAAGGCGCGTATCGAAGAAATCAAGGATGTGTCCATTGAGGACCTGCTGGGTCGGGATTCGGTGCCGCCCAAGCAGGAGTTGCTGCATCGCTGTATCAGCGGCAAGCATGTGTTGGTCACCGGTGCCGGTGGTTCTATCGGCAGCGAGTTGTGTCGCCAGATTCTGAAATTGAAGCCCTCTTGCCTGATTCTGTTTGAGCAGAGCGAGTTGAGCCTGTACGCCATTGAGAAAGAGATGGCGGCGTATATCGACGCCAAAGGGCTTCAGGTAGACCTGTTTCCCATGCTGGGCTCGGTGGTGAACCGGGGGCATATCGAGCGGGTGTGCCGGGAGTTCCGGGTGGATACGGTTTACCACGCTGCGGCCTACAAGCATGTGCCGATTGTGGAAGCGAACCCCTCGGCGGGGGTGCGTAATAATATTCTCGGCACGCTGGAAGCAGCCCAGGGCGCAGAAGCGGCCGGGGTGAAGCACTTTATTCTTGTGTCTACTGACAAGGCAGTACGCCCCACCAACGTGATGGGGGCGACGAAACGTTTTGCCGAGATGGTGCTGCAGGGCATGGCGGACCGGGGCTCCGAGACGGTTTTTTCCATGGTGCGCTTTGGTAATGTGCTGGGCTCCTCCGGCTCGGTGGTGCCTTTGTTCCGTGACCAGATTCAGCGCGGTGGGCCGCTGACGGTGACACACCCGGACGTGATCCGTTATTTCATGACTATCCCCGAAGCCTCCCAATTGGTGATTCAGGCTGGTGCTATGGCTAAAGGCGGCGAGGTGTTTGTGCTGGATATGGGGGAGCCGGTTCGGATCGTGGATCTGGCGCGGACCATGGTTCACCTGATGGGGCTGTCTGTGAAGGACGACGAGACCCCCAACGGGGATATCGAGCTTGCCTTTACCGGCCTGCGCCCGGGCGAAAAGCTCTATGAGGAGCTGCTGATCGGTGAGTGTAGTGTGGGCACGGAGCATGAAATGATCATGCAGGCCACCGAAGAGAGGCTGAGCTGGGATGAAATCCAGTTTGCGCTGGAGTCGTTCCGCAAGGCCCTGGAGAAAGGCGACAAGAACGCCCTTAAAGCGCTGCTGCGCAGTTATGTGGCTGGCTACCAGCCGGGTACTAATGGCAGTCGTTCGCTGGAAAGCATGCAGACCCGGGAGTTGCCCAGGCTGGTGTCGGATAACCGGGCTCTGGCGGACTAGTCGGCTTTTCACATTGTTGGAGCCTCGCTCGCAAGGCGAAGGCACAAGGTTGATGACCTTTTCGCCGTGCGAGAGAGGCTCCAACGGGTTAGTTTGGCGGACTCCGGGCCTCTTTCCTTATAAGATTTTGAACTAGCCCGCCCCTTTTTATATGTCCTTTTCCCTGTAAAATGCCCTTTTTCTGCGCAACCCATGGCCCCGTTGGCCTTCTGAGGGAATTCGCCCCGTGAATATGGATATCGTGATAACGCTGCTGATTGTGGCTTCGGTGCTGGGAGCGCTGGCCAGTAATCGGGTGCCTGCGGATATCACCATGATGGCTGCGCTGGTGATGGTGCTGGTGACCGGGGTGGTGTCTCCCGGCGAGGCGCTGTCCGGCTTTGCCAACCCGGGGTTGATGACCATTGCCGCGCTCTATGTGGTGGCGGCCGCCTTGCGTGATACCGGTGCCATTTATTGGGTGGCGCACCGACTGCTGGGCCAGCCGAAATCCGTGTTTGCCAGCCAGTTGCGGCTGGTGGCGCCAGCTTCTCTGCTGAGTGCTTTCCTGAATAACACCACTGTGGTGGCGATGATGATTCCGGCGGTGCAGGAATGGGCCCAGCGCCTGCGCCTGTCTGCGTCTAAGCTGCTGCTGCCGCTGAGCTATGCGGCCATTCTTGGTGGCACCTGTACCTTGATCGGCACCAGCACCAACCTTGTTGTGGATGGCCTGGTCCAGGAAAGAGGCATGGAGGCGTTCGGGATCTTTGATGTGGCCTGGGTAGGGATCCCGGTATTGCTGGGTGGCTCGCTGTTTCTGCTGCTGGTTGGTCGTTTTCTCCTGCCTGAGCGTGAGGGCATGGTGGAACAGTGGGAGCATGGCCGCGAATACCATGTGGAAATGCTGGTAGCGAAGGGTAGCCCTCTGGCGGGGCGCTCCATTCAGGACGCCGGGTTGCGTAATCTGACTTATGGCTATCTCACCGAGATCCAGCGTGGCGAGCGTCTGTTTCCGGCGGTAGGCCCGGAGATGACCCTGCAGGAAGGGGATCTGTTGGCCTTTGTGGGGGTGCCGGAGTGTGCCCGGGAATTGCAGCGAATCAATGGCCTGCAGTCGGCCCATGGTGGGGCGCACAAGCTGGCGCTGAACAATCACCAGCGGCATCTGGTGGAAGTGGTGTTGAGCCCGGAGTTCCCGGGTATCGGTAAGACGGTAAAGGAAACGGGCTTCCGTACCCGGTACCAGGCCGCCATTCTCAGTATAAGCCGCAGCGGCCAGCGCTTGCCTGGCAAGGTGGGGGAGCTGGTGTTGAAGGTGGGTGATACCCTGCTGCTGGAAACCGGCGAGCAGTTTGTGGAGCAGTATCGTTACCGCCGGGATTTCATGCTGGTCAGTCCGCTCAAGGATTCCACGCCACCGGATTTCCGCCGCGCGCCGGTTGCGGTCGGCGTGCTGGTGGCCATGGTGATGGCGAATGTACTGGGGCTGGCGTCGACCCTGGAAGCGGCCATGCTCGCCGCAGGTCTGCTACTGGTTACACGCTGTGTGACGGTAAACCGCTCACGCATGAACGTGAGCGTGAATCTGCCGGTACTGGTGGTAATCGGTGCCTCTTTTGCGCTGGGCCGAGCGATGGAAAGCAGTGGCGCAGCCGCATGGATTGTGGAGCAGGTGATACCGGAAAGTGGCCTTTCCCCGTGGATGGCGTTGGTGATTGTCTACCTGCTGACCGCCATGTTCACGGAGATGATCACCAATAACGCGGCCGCCGTGCTGGTTTTCCCCATCGCTTTGGGCGTTGCGGAACAACTGGGCGTGAGCCCTATGCCATTCATTGTCGCGGTAATGTTTGCTGCTTCAGCAAGCTTCATGACCCCGCTGGGCTACCAGACCAATCTGATGGTCATGGGCCCAGGCGGCTATACCTTCCGCGATTACCTGAAGATCGGCTTTCCGATGAGTGTGGTGGTGGCGGTGATTACGTTGACGGTGATTCCCCTTGTCTGGGGGTTTTAATAGTCGCGAGGTTCGAGCTACGAGCTACAAGCTACAAGCTACAAGCTACAAGCTACAAGCTACAAGCTACAAGCTACAAGCTACAAGCTACAAGCTACAAGCTACAAGCTACAAGCTACAAGCTACAAGCTACAAGCTACAAGCTACAAGCTACAAGCTACAAGCTACAAGCTACAAGCTACAAAATTCGATTGGGGTAATCTGGAAAGTTCCCAGGGACGGGAGTTTTAAGGAGCAAGGATGCGGTTTGAAAAGTTGGAGGTATGGCAGCGTTCGGTGGAGCTGAGCGTTGAGGTTTATGAACACTTTGCGGGTCACCGTGATTTTGGGTTCCGAGATCAGATAACAAGATCGTCGCTATCGTTGCCTTCGAACATTGCTGAGGGTTATGAGCGACACTCTGATCGAGAGAAAGCCCTGTTTCTGAATTACGCAAAGGGTTCCGCTGGCGAATTACGGACACAAGTACATATTGGCAGTCGAATCGGGTACATCCCTGAAGATGTCGGTAGTCGATGGATTGATGAAGTAGAGCAACTGTCGAGAATGTTGTTCGCGATTATCCGAACGATGCAATGATTGAATAGTGGTGCCGGGCTTGCAGTCCGGTGTGTTTTTCCTTGCAGCTTGTAGCTTGAGGCTTGTAGCTGCCCTTTGAACAGAGAGGTAATTATGTCTTCCCCGTACCAAGAGAAAGCGAACGAATCCAAAGCCCACGTGGTGTGGCATGAGTCCAATGTGACCAAGGATGACCGTGCCAAGGTCAAGGACCAGAAGCCCAAGTGTATCTGGCTGACCGGTCTGTCTGGTTCCGGCAAGTCTACGCTGGCTAATGCGCTGGAAGTGGCGCTGACTGAGCAGGGTAAGCATACCTATTTGCTGGATGGCGATAATGTGCGTCATGGCCTGAACAAGAATCTGGGCATGAGCGATGAAGACCGCACCGAGAATATTCGTCGTGTGTCTGAAGTGGCCAAGTTGATGGTGGATGCAGGCCTGATCGTGGTGACGGCGTTTATCAGCCCGTTCCGCGCTGACCGTGATTCTGCCCGTGCGCTGTTCGAAGACGGCGAATTTGTTGAAGTGTTCGTGGATGCACCGCTGGAAGAGTGCGAGAAGCGCGATCCCAAGGGCCTATACCAGAAGGCACGCCAGGGCATCATCAAGGAATTCACCGGTATCGATAGCCCCTATGAGGCGCCGGAGAAGCCGGAGCTGGTGGTGAACACCGCCGAGAACGATATCGAAGCCTGCGTGAAGCAACTGATCGCGGCTATTGTCTAACGTTCCGGGTTGATCGCAACAGGATGATCACTCCCACAGCAAAGCCTGATTCTGAGATTCATGGCTTCTGTGGGAGCGGTTGTTTGCTATCACCTGCGACGGCAACGTTTCTACATCCTTCCTGCCTGACTCTCCTTCCGCTTTGTGTGACCATAGCCCTGATTTGCAGCCTGACTTAAGGACGAGACCATGGAACGTATTCTGGTTACCGGCGGCGCCGGTTACATCGGCTCTCATACCGTGCTCCTGCTACTGGAAGCAGGCTTCGATGTGGTGGTGCTGGATAATTTCAGCAACAGTAGTGTGGAGAGCCTGAAAAGGGTGGAGGCGCTGACCAGCAAAAAAGTGCTTCTGATTGAGGGCGATATTCGTGACGAAGATTGCCTGAAAACCCTGTTTTCTGATCATGATATTGGTGCGGTGATTCATTTTGCAGGGCTGAAGGCGGTGGGCGAGTCTGTTGACGAGCCCTTGCGTTACTACGATTGCAATGTCACCGGTACGTTGCGATTGCTGGATGCCATGGAGGCTGCCGGCGTGAGGACCATGGTGTTCAGCTCCTCGGCAACGGTCTATGGCGATCCGGCCAGCGTGCCAATACTGGAAGATTTTCCTTTAAGCGCGACCAACCCTTATGGGGCGACCAAGCTGCACATCGAGGATATGTTGCGTGATCTCTATCGCAGCGATCCCCGCTGGCGGCTCGCGCTGCTACGTTACTTCAATCCTGCCGGTGCCCATGAAAGCGGTGAAATTGGGGAAGATCCCAATGGAATCCCCAATAACCTCATGCCTTTTATTGCCCAGGTGGCGGTTGGCAAGCGAGAGAAGTTGAATGTGTTTGGCGGAGATTACCCCACTTCGGATGGCACCGGTGTGCGTGATTATATTCACGTCATGGATTTGGCTCAGGGCCATCTGGCGGCGTTGACTGCGCTGGAAGACAGGGGGGGCTTGCTGACGGTGAATCTGGGCACCGGGCGAGGTTACAGCGTACTGGAAATGATCGCAGCTTTTGAAAAGGCCTCAGGGAAAGCGGTGCCGTATGACATCGTCGAGCGTCGGCCGGGTGATGTGTCCAGTTGCTATGCGGACCCCGCCTACGCGGAAAACATACTGGGCTGGAAAGCCGAGCGTGGCATTGAAGCTATGTGCCAGGATCACTGGCGTTGGCAGGAGCAAAACCCGGAGGGGTTTAAGGGCTGAGCGGGTTTCGCGGTCGAACGACCGCTCCCCCAGCAAGGCTTGAGGCTGCAGAGTCACTGTGGGAGCGGTCGTTCGACCGCGATTGCTGAAACCCTGAGACAAAAAAAGGGCTTACCCGATGGATAAGCCCTTCTCTTATTTGGCTCCGCCTGCTGGGCTCGAACCAGGTGAATTCGCTGAATTCACCAATGATTAACCGTCGACCGCAGGGCGACCAATCATTGGTGCAAAGAAAAAGGGCCTACCCGATGGGTAGGCCCTTTTCTTATTTGGCTCCGCCTGCTGGGCTCGAACCAGCGACCCAATGATTAACAGTCATTTGCTCTACCAACTGAGCTAAGGCGGAATGTCTTGAGGCGCGTATATTAGTGACGCCTTCCGGGGTCGTCAACACCCCGGAGGCGCGTTTGTTGCTTATTTAGCCAATGCTTGCTCAATGCGGCGCATGGCTTCTTTCAGCGTGTCCATGCCAACGGCGAAAGACAGGCGCATGCAGCCGGGCGCGCCGAAGGCGGAACCGGGTACCAGCGCCACTTCCGCGGTTTCCAGCAGCAGGGCGGCCAGGTCGGTGTCGGATTCCACGCCGTCCAGGTTGGCAATCGCTTCGGAGAAGTCCGGGAAGGCATAGAAGGTGCCGTCACCCTGGGCGCATTTCACGCCGGGCAGGGCATCCAGTGCCGCGGTGAGGTAGTCGTGGCGCTCTTTGAATGCCTTGACCATCTCGTCCACGCAGCCCTGATCGCCGGCCAGCGCGGCTTCTGCCGCTGCCTGGCTGATGGAGGCCGGGTTGGAGGTGGACTGGGACTGGACCTTCTTCATGGCCGCGATCAGCTTCTGCGGGCCGCCGGCATAGCCAATGCGCCAGCCGGTCATGGAGTAGGCCTTGGAAACGCCGTTCATTACCACGGTGCGGTCGTACAGCTCCGGAGTGGCGTTGACGATGTTCACGAACGGCTTGCCGGTCCACAGGATGTGCTCGTACATGTCATCGGTGGCGATGATGATGTCCGGGTGCTTTTTCAGCACTTCACCCAGGGCCGCCAGCTCTTCCACGGAATACGCCATGCCGGAGGGGTTGGACGGGCTGTTGATCACGAAGAGGCGGGTTTTCGGCGTGATCGCCGCTTCCAGCTGTTCCGGGGTGATCTTGAAGCGGCTGTTCACGTCGGTTTCGATAACCTTGGGAACACCGCCGGCAACCAGCACCATGTCCGGGTAGCTGACCCAGTAGGGAGCAGGAATAATGGCTTCGTCACCGTCGTTCAGCAGGGCCAGGGCCATGTTGAAGAAGGACTGCTTGCCGCCGCTGGACACCAGGATCTGGTTGGGCTCGTAGTCCAGGCTGTTGTCGCGCTTGAACTTGTCGATGATGGCCTTTTTCAGGCCGGGAGTGCCGTCTACCGGGGTATATTTGGTCTTGCCGGCGTTGATCGCTTCAATGGCGGCTTGTTTGATATGATCCGGGGTATCGAAATCCGGCTCACCGGCACCCAGCCCAATAATGTCTTTTCCCTGTGCGCGAAGTTCACCGGCTTTGGCGGTGATGGCCAGGGTAGGGGACGGCTTGATGCGTTGTACGCGGTCGGAAAGGCTGATATCGGACATGCACTCCTCATTCGTCTAAAGAGTCGTATTGGCTGCGTTTTTGGCGCAGAAAGGGGCGTGCATTTTAGCGGGTCAGGGCTGAAATGTCCCGTATTTCCTTGTGGAGCCGGTGAGAGGTGGCGCGTCAACCGGGGCGCGGCTTGTAGGGCACGAGCTCTCTACAGAGCCTCTGTAGGAGTTCCCTTCCAGGGGACGAATCTGCGCAGGGCCTTTCAGGCCAGGTGAATACCGGCCGGACACTCTGCCATCATCCAAAACCTTCGCCCTTTGGGCGTTTCGCGCTGCGCGCGGTTCGTCCCTCGAGAGGAATTATTCGCTACGCTCACCCTTCGGGCCGCACGGAACTACGTGCGTTACTCCGCTACGCTCCGTTCCTACAGGGGTCTCGGCCTCGATTCGTTCAGCAAGCTGCATCTCCTACGGGGGAAATCCGGTGTTTCTGGCGCTGTTATTCCACCGCGCATTCACGCCGGCTCTGCTACACTATTTGCCGATTTTAAAACCATGATTTTGCTGCCTTCCTGGTTCGGGAGGCGGCCACCAGGATATCTCCATGTCCGACAGCCTTTTCAAGCTTCACTCCGATTACCAGCCCGCCGGTGACCAGCCGAAGGCCATCGCCCAGTTGATCGAAGGGATCGACGACGGCCTGGGTCATCAGACCCTGCTGGGGGTAACCGGGTCCGGCAAGACCTTCACCATGGCCAACGTGATCGAGCAGACCGGGCGGCCCACCATCATCATGGCGCCCAACAAGACGCTGGCGGCCCAGTTGTACGGGGAGTTCAAGGAGTTCTTCCCGGAGAATGCGGTGGAGTACTTCGTTTCCTATTACGACTACTACCAGCCAGAAGCCTATGTGCCGAGCTCGGATACCTTCATCGAAAAGGATGCCTCGGTGAACGAGCAGATCGAGCAGATGCGGCTGTCCGCCACCAAGGCCATTCTGGAGCGACCGGACACCATTATCGTGGCGACCGTGTCTGCCATCTACGGCCTGGGTGACCCGGCCAGCTACCACGCCATGGTGTTGCACCTGGTGCGCGGTGATCGCATCGACCAACGCGAGCTGCTGCGGCGGCTGGCGGAGCTGCAGTACACCCGCAATGAAATGGATTTCCGGCGTGCCACCTACCGGGTGCGCGGCGATGTGATCGATATTTTTCCGGCGGAAGAGGAAAAAGAGGCGGTTCGCATCGAGCTGTTCGATGACGAGGTGGAAACCATCAGCATCTTCGATCCGCTCACCGGCGAGGTACTCAAACGGGTAGGGCGCATTACCGTCTATCCCAAGAGCCATTACGTGACGCCCCGGGAGACCGTGCTCAAGGCGATCGAGATGATCAAGGAAGAGCTCACTGAACGGCTGGCCGAGCTCAAGGAACAGAACAAGCTGGTGGAAGCCCAGCGGCTGGAACAGCGGACCCGTTTCGACATCGAGATGCTGCAGGAACTGGGCTACTGCAACGGGGTGGAAAACTATTCCCGCCTGTTCTCCGGCCGGGCGCCGGGGGATGCGCCGCCGACCCTGTTTGATTACCTGCCGGAAAATGCCCTGCTGATCGCGGATGAGTCCCACGTGACCATTCCTCAGCTGGGTGCCATGTACAAGGGCGACCGTTCGCGCAAGGAAACCCTGGTGAGCTTCGGGTTCCGCCTGCCGTCTGCCATGGATAACCGGCCGCTGAAATTCGAGGAATGGGAGCGTCTGGCGCCGCAGATGGTGTTCGTGTCGGCCACGCCGGGCCCCTACGAGGCAAAATACGCGGGCCAGGTGGTGGAGCAGGTGGTGCGGCCTACCGGCCTGGTGGACCCGCAGATCGAAATCCGCCCGGCGATTACCCAGGTGGACGACTTGCTGGGCGAGGCCAAGGAGGCCATCGCCAAGGAACAGCGGGTGCTGGTGACCACGCTCACCAAGCGTATGGCCGAGGATCTCACCGAATACCTGAACGAACACGGCATCAAGGTGCGCTATCTGCATTCGGACATCGACACGGTGGAGAGGGTGGAAATTATACGCGACCTGCGGTTGGGCAAATTCGACGTGCTGGTGGGCATCAACCTGCTGCGTGAGGGTCTGGATATGCCCGAGGTGGCACTGGTGGCCATTCTGGATGCGGACAAGGAGGGCTTCCTGCGCTCGGATCGCTCGCTGATCCAGACCATTGGCCGGGCAGCGCGGAACGTGGATGGCCGTGCCATTCTCTATGCGGACAAGATGACCGGCTCCATGGAACGGGCCATCGATGAGACCAATCGACGCCGCGAGAAGCAGGAAGCCTTCAACAAGGAGCACGGCATCACGCCGCAGAAGCTCAACAAGAAGGTCCGCGACATCATGGACGACAGCGGCGGTAGCCGTTTCGACCGCAAATACAAGGGCGACAAGGGCAAGAAGGTGGCCGAGTCAGCCTCGAAATACGAAGCCATGTCCCCGGCGGAAGTGGCCCGTGAGATCAAGGCCCTGGAAAACAAGATGATGGAGCACGCCAAGAACCTGGAATTCGAGGACGCGGCGGCGACACGGGACAGGATTCATCAGCTGCGCGAGCTTGGATTCATGCGCTAGACCTGGCTACAACGCCGCTGTAGGAGCCCATGCTTGCATGGCGAACCTCGCGAAGCGAGGAAATCGCCCGCAGAGCCTGCCCCGGGCTTGATCCGGGGGCGATCAGGTGTATCGGCGCTCTGCAGGTCTTTCTGATAAGAGTGGGAGCAAACCTCACCGCCGTTTCCTCGCCGGGGCTCGGTTCGCCATGCAAGCATGGGCTCCTACAGGGGGGCTTGATCCGTTGTTTGCGGTGCCAATTCCTCCACCCAGATCAGCGTCCCCGCGATCACCGCCACCGGCATGATGAACAGGTTCACCAGCGGCAGCATGGTCAGGCCCATGACTACGGCGCCGAAGGTGAGTACCAGCCAGCGTTTGCTTTTCAGGCGCTCCAGCATTACCTCAAAGGGCACCTGGCGGTTATCGGCGCCGAAGTCGATGTACTGCATGGCCAGCAGCCAGCCGGACCACAGGAACCAGATGGCCGAGGCGAACACGTTCACTACCGGGATGAAGTAGACCACCAGCACCACAAACAGAATCAGCACTGCCCGCCACAGCCAGTACCAGGTCTTGCGCAGTTCGCGCTTGAAAGTCCGCAGGATCATGGCCGGGATGGATTCGTCGGGCATGGGGTGGCCGGTGGTCTGGATGTCTACCTTTTCCGCCAGAAAGCCCATGAAGGGGGCGGCGATCAACTGCACGCCGATGGAGAAGACGCTGGCAAACAGTGCCAGCAGCAGGACCCAGACCAGCAGAATGGCGGCGTCGACCAGGAAATGCAGGGCCCCGTTGAGGAAGCTCAACGACCCGGTCAGTGCCCAGTCCGCTGTGGCCGCAGCGATCCAGCCAGCGATCCAGCTGCCGCTGAGCCAGTAGAGGCCGCCGAACACCAGGATGTTGAAGATCAGAGGAATGATCACATAGGTTCGCAGCTCCCGGCTTTTCGCCATGGTGACACTGCGTTTGAGATAGCTGATGGCGTCGGCAACTTGAGACACGGCAAATCCTTGGCTGTGAGAAAGCAGCTACAAGCTACAAGCAGAAAGTGAAAAGGGAAAGCCCCTGCCGGCAAGTCTCATCCTCCCGTGCTCGTTGGAGCCTTGCTGGTAAGGTAAAGGGCTATCAGGGTCAGCCAGCCACCGTTTCCGGGTCACCGGTCCACTGTTGGAGCCTTGCTTGCAAGGCGAACGCCTTGACCGGGAGCTCTTTGCCTTGCGAGTAAGGCTCCACCGGGTGTCGGTGCAGGCAAGGGCTGGGCAGAGCGTGTGAACCGGGCCCGGCTTTTGCACTTGTTTTCAATTCGCCTCCGACTTTGCAGGAGCCCATGCTTGCATGGCGAACCGCCCGGCGACGGCATTATCGCCATGTAACCAGAGCGCCCGGAGGGGCTCGGCATTCTTGGCCTTATTGTAAACAGGGCGTTGCGGCTGATGAATTCAGTCCGGGTTGTCGCTAGACTTACCCCTTTTAATGCCCACGGTGCGCCGTAATCGCTTCAGGGGGCGGCGAAAATCCCTGTTTTCGCCCAATTTTTGGCCTGTTGGCCCGAGTTTAAGCAGACACTATGCGACTGAAATCCATAAAACTGGCCGGGTTCAAATCCTTTGTGGACCCTACCACCACCAATTTCCCGGAGAATCTCACCGCCGTGGTGGGGCCCAACGGGTGTGGGAAGTCCAATATCATTGATGCGGTCCGCTGGGTGATGGGGGAATCTTCCGCCAAGCACCTGCGTGGTGAGTCCATGGCGGACGTGATCTTCAATGGCTCCAATGCCCGCAAGCCCGTGGCCCAGGCCTCCATCGAGTTGATCTTCGACAACTCCGACGCCACCGTTACCGGCGAATACGGCAAGTTCAACGAAATCTCGGTGAAGCGGCAGGTGACCCGCGACGGCCAGTCCAACTATTTCCTCAACGGCACCAAGTGCCGGCGCAAGGACATTTCCGACATCTTCCTGGGCACCGGCCTGGGCCCGCGCAGCTACGCGATTATCGAGCAGGGGATGATTTCCCGGCTGATCGAAGCCAAGCCGGAAGAGCTGCGGGTCTATATCGAAGAAGCGGCAGGGATTTCCAAGTACAAGGCCCGCCGTCGCGAGACCGAAAACCGCATCCGCCGCACCCGGGAGAACCTGGAACGCCTCACCGATATCCGTGACGAGCTGGAGCGCCAGTTGGAGCGCCTCAGCCGTCAGGCCAGCGCGGCGGAAAAGTACAAGCAGTACAAGGAAGAGGAGCGCCTCAAGGGCGCCCAGCTCAAGGCCTTGCGCTGGAAGGGGCTGGATGGCCAGGTCAAGCAGCTCGACCACGTGATTGGCGAGCTGGATGTCTCCATGGAAGCCAAGGTGGCCGAGCAGCGCCACGTGGATGCAGAAGTGGAGCGCCTGCGCGAGAAACACCACGAGGTGCAGGAGCATTTCAACCAGGTGCAGCAGCACTTTTATGCCCTGGGCGCGGAAGTGGCGCGGTTGGAACAGAGCATTCAACACCAGCGCGAGCGCAAGCAGCAGCTCTACGAAGAGCTGGACCAGATCAAGGCCAGCTGGCAGGAATCCGATGAACACCTGCGGGTGGACAGCGAGAAGGTGGCGGAACTGGATGCCATCCTCGCCGAGCGTGAGCCGGAGCTGGAGCTGATCAGTGAGCAGCAGGAAGCGTCCGCCGAGGCGTTGGCCCTGGCCGAAGAAACCATGCAGAACTGGCAGCAGGAGTGGGAAGAATTCAACGGCCAGTCCGGGGAATCCCGCCGCCAGGCCGAGGTGGAGCAGTCCCGCATTCAGCATCTGGAAAAATCCCAGGATCGCCTGAAAGAGCGGATTGAGCGCCTCAAGAAAGAACAGGAATCCCTGGATTCCGGTCCGCTGGCCCAGGAAATGCGCCAGCTGGAAGAGCAGGTGGAACAATATCGCGGCCAGTCAGAAGAAAACGAACTGCGCAGCGAATCCCTGCAGGAAGACATCAACCGCATGCGCCGGGAAAACGGCGACCGGGGCCGTCAGCTGGACGAGGCCCGCGAGAAGCTGCAAACCCTGAAGGGCCGTCGTACCTCTCTGGAAGCCTTGCAAAAAGCCGCCATGGGCGATGATGGGGCGGTGAGCGACTGGCTCAACCGTCACGAGCTGGATGCCGAACCGCGCCTGGCCGATCAGGTGCAGGTAGACGAAGGGTGGGAAAAGGCCCTGGAAGCGGTGCTGGGTGACAGCATCCAGGCGGTGGCGATCAGCGGCCTGGACCAGGTCAGCGACTGGCTGGGCGATCTGTCCCATGGCCGCCTGGCCCTGTTCAGCCCGGCCTCGGTGAAGGGCTCAGGCAGCAAGGGCAAACTGCTCCGAGATCATGTACAGGGCCAGGTACCGGAAGGCCTGCTCGCCGGCGTCTATGTGGCGGATGACCTGAACGCCGCTCTGGCCCTGCGCGGGCAACTGGACGCTTACGAATCCGTGGTCACCCGTGACGGCATCTGCCTGGGCCCGGATTGGCTGAAGGTGGCCAAAGAGGAAGATCAGGAAGCCGGTATTCTCGAGCGCCGTCGCGAGCTGGAGCAACTGGAGGGCGAGATCGAGACCCTGCAGGCCACCGTGGATGACCTGAAAGAACAACTGGACAGCACCCGGGAACAGATCGGTGAACTGGAAGAAGAGCGCGAGGACGTACAGCGCCAGGCCAGCCGCATCAACCGGGAGCTGGGTGAGATCAATGCCCAGGTCAGCGCCCGCCAGGTGCGTCTGGAGCAGATCACCATGCGCCGTGAGCGTCTGGGCCGTGAGCTGGAAGAAGCCAATGAGCAGCACGCCCAGGAACAGGAACAGATGAAAGAGGCTCGGGGTGTGCTGGCAGAAGCGCTGGACGCCATGGAGGCCGACAGCGGTCAGCGCGAAGCCTTGCTGTCCCGCCGTGATGAGCTGCGCCTGCGTCTGGATGAGGCACGCCAGAAAGCCCGCCATGCCCGTGACCAGTCCCACCATCTGGCCATGGAAGTGCAGGGCGCCCGCACCCAGGCGGATTCCCTGCGCCAGAATCTGAGCCGCCTGGAATCCCAGGTGCAGGCCCTGGCCGAGCGCAAGGCGTTGCTGGAAGAGCAGACCAACGAGGGCGACGAGCCGGGCACCGAGCTGCAGATGCAGCTGGAAGAGAAACTGGAAGTGCGCCTGGAAGCGGAGCACAAGCTCACCGAGGCCCGCCGTGAACTGGAAGCGGTGGACCACGAGATGCGTAACCTGGAAGGCCAGCGCGGCCAGTTCGAGCGCCAGGCCCAGGAAATCCGCAGCACCATGGATCAGAAGCGGATGCAGTGGCAGGACCTGACCACCCGCCGCCAGACCGTGGCCGAGCAGCTGGGCGAGCACAACTTCGACCTGGACACCGTGCTGGAAAACCTGCCCGAGGAAGCCAACGAGCAGGAGTGGGCCCGGGAAATGGATATGATCGGCCAGCGTATTTCACGGTTGGGCCAGATCAACCTGGCGGCCATCGACGAATACCAGCAGCAGTCCGAGCGCAAGAACTACCTGGATAGCCAGAACGCGGACCTGGAAGACGCGCTCAACACCCTGGAAAACGCCATTCGCAAGATCGACCGGGAAACCCGGGCGCGCTTCAAGGAATACTTCGACCGCATCAACCGGGGCCTGCAGGAACTGTTCCCCAAGGTGTTCGGTGGCGGTCATGCCTACCTGGAGCTCACCGGCGACGACCTGCTCGATACCGGTGTCACGATCATGGCGCGGCCCCCGGGCAAGCGCAACAGCACCATTCACCTGTTGTCAGGGGGGGAGAAGGCGTTGACCGCTTTGTCCCTGGTATTCAGTATCTTCCAGCTCAACCCGGCGCCATTCTGTCTCCTCGATGAGGTGGATGCGCCGTTGGACGATGCGAACGTGGGGCGTTTCTGTAACCTGGTGTCGGAAATGTCCGCAAAAGTACAATTCATCTACATTACTCATAACAAGATTGCGATGGAGATGGCTGCTACCCTGATGGGGGTCACCATGCACGAGCCTGGTGTGTCCCGTCTGGTATCGGTCGATGTGGAAGAAGCTGCCGAAATGGCGGCTATGTAAGGCAATCCGGTGCTCTCCGTAATGGTGGCACTTCAGCGCAAGCAAGGAAGATGAGGCAATGGGCCTGAATCTGGAAACATTGATTGGCATTCTGGTTATTTTGATCCTGCTGATCCTGGCGGACGGTGTCCGTCGTATGATCAAGGAACGGCAGGGTCGGCTGCGTATGCGTATCGACCCGCGTTACCGGGATGCTCAGGAAGACGAACCCGAGAAAAGCGATTACAACCCGGAGCTGATTGGCACCGCCCGTGTGGTACGTCGGGCCATGGAAATGGACTCGCAGGAGCGGGCTGACGCGCCGCCCACCATGATGGAGCCGGACGAAGCCGTTACCGAGGAGATCCCCACCGCCGAACAACAGAACCTGTTCGACGGCGACAGGGAGCCCGAGCCGGTGGACGAGCCCAAGACATACCGGGAACCGCCGAAACAACCGGAACCGCCCCGCGAGCCGCCGAAACCGGCAGTGGAGCAACGGCCTGTCGAGAAGAAACCGGTCGAGCGACCGCAGGAAAGAAAGACGGAGCGCCACCGCGAACCCCAGCCGGTGCTGGAAGTGATCGTGGTGCACCTGATTGCCCATCGTGGCGCGCCCTTTGCCGGTAACGATCTGCTGCGATTGCTGCTGGAATCCGGCCTGCGTTACGGGCAGATGAACATCTTCCATCGGCATGTCACTCTGGATGGCCGCGATGAGCTGCAGTTTTCCATGGCCAATGCGGTAGAGCCGGGCACCTTCGACCTGGACACCATGGAAGAAAAGACCTTTGCCGGGGTGACCTTCTTCCTGAAACTGCCGGGTGCCACGGACGCTCTGGGTGCGCTGGACAAGATGCTGTCCATCTGCCGTCGCCTGGCCAGTGAACTGGACGGTGACCTGAAAGACGAACAGCACAGTGTGCTGACCCCGCAGACCATGGAACATTTGCGCCAGCGAGTGCAGGAATTCGAACGCCGCCAGCGGGTGCCGAGCGCGTAAAAAGCAGCTACTAGCTTCGAGCTGCTAGCTGCGAGGAAAAGCCGCACCGTTGCGGGCTGGAACGTAGGGTGCACTGAGCCTAAGCGAACTGCACCATGCAAAGGCCGGAAAGGTGCAGTTCGCCCAGGCTCAGTGCACCCTCCCTTTGATATGGCACCGTAGGAGCGCCTCTCGAGGCGCGAACCGGTGGAAAGGAGGCAACACCGGTTCGCGCCGGCAACCCGCCTCCTAAAAAGATAAGACACAGGAAATCCCCGTCCCGTGAGCCAGCCTTCCCAAGACATCATTCACAAAGCCCAGCACCTCCGCGATCAGCTCAATGACTGGTCCTATCGCTATTATGTGCTCGACGATCCGGCGGTGCCGGATGCGGAGTACGATCGTATTTATCGCGAATTGCAGGCCCTGGAGGCGGCGCATCCGTCATTGGTGTTTGCGGATTCACCCACCCAGCGGGTAGGCGATGTGCCGCTGGAAGCGTTCGATCAGGTGCAGCACGAAGTGCCCATGCTCAGCCTGGACAACGCCTTTGATGATGACGAGTTGCGTGCCTTCGACAAGCGCGTGCGTGAGCGGCTGGATGTGTCGGACACTGTCGATTATGTGGCCGAGCCCAAGCTGGACGGGCTGGCGATTTCCCTGTTGTATCTGGACGGCGAACTGGTTCGGGCGGCAACACGCGGCGATGGCCAGACCGGTGAGAACATCACCGTTAATGCCCGCACCATACGTTCGGTACCCCTGACATTGCGGGGTGACACGGTGCCGTCGCGGCTTGAGGTGCGGGGCGAAGTCGTTATGCCCCATGAGGGCTTTGCGGCGTTGAATGCCCGACAGGAAGAGGCGGGGCAGAAGGTCTTCGCCAACCCCCGCAATGCCGCCGCCGGCAGCCTGCGGCAACTGGATTCGCGCATCACTGCCAGCCGGCCGCTGGAATTCTACGCCTATTCCATGGCGCAACTGGAAGGTGTGCCTGAACCAGCCACCCACGCTGACATGCTCGATGCCATGCGCAGCTGGAACCTGCGGGTCAACCCCGAAGTGCGCGTGTGTGCAGGGGTGGAGGCATTGCTGGATTTCTACCACGGTATTCTGGAAAAGCGTGACCGCCTCGGTTACGACATCGATGGTGTGGTCTACAAGGTCAACCGGTTTGATTGGCAGCGGGACCTGGGCTTTGTCAGCCGGGCACCGCGCTGGGCGATTGCCCACAAGTTTCCTGCCCAGGAAGAACTCACTGTGCTCAACGGCGTGGACTGGCAGGTGGGGCGCACTGGTGCCCTGACCCCGGTGGCGAGGCTGGAGCCGGTGCAGGTGGGCGGCGTTACCGTGAGCAACGCCACCTTGCACAATATCGACGAAATCCAGCGGCTGGATATTCGCATTGGCGATACCGTGGTGGTGTACCGGGCCGGGGATGTGATCCCCAAGGTAGTACGGGCGTTGCCGGAACGGCGCCCGGCGGAGGCACAGGGTATTTCCCTGCCGCCGAGCTGTCCGGTGTGTGGCAGCGAGATTCTCCGTGGTGATGACCAGGTGGTGGCCCGTTGTACCGGTGGCCTGATCTGCGGCGCTCAGCAGCGTGAGGCGATCAAGCATTTTGCCTCGCGCCGGGCCATGGATATCGATGGCCTGGGCGACAAGCTGGTGGATGCGCTGGTGGATCAGCAGCTCATTGCCACCGTGGCCGATCTTTACCGGCTGAAGGCGGAGCAGGTGGCTGGCCTTGAGCGCATGGGCGAAAAGTCTGCGGATAACCTGATCGCCGCGCTGGAAGATTCCAAGACGGTGGGCCTGGGGCGTTTTCTGTTTGCCCTGGGCATTTTGCAGATTGGCGAGGAAACGGCCAAAAGCCTGGCGGACTGTTTTGGTGACCTGGACACGATTCGTCGGGCCCCGTTGTTATTGCTGCTGGCGGTGCCGGATGTGGGCATGGAAGTGGCCAAGGCCATTGGCGCCTTCTTTGCCGAAGCCGATAACGAGGCAGTGATTGATGGCCTGCTGGCCGCCGGGGTGAACCCGCAGTCCAGCGGTGAACCGTCTGCGGCGTTTGTGAACGGCCTGACATTGGCGCAGCTGTTGAAATCCGCGAAGCGGTTGGGGATGAACCTTGAGGGTATCGGTGACAAGTCACTGGACGCGCTGGGCAACCATTACCGCAGCGTTACCGAGCTGAGTGCCGGGGCTGCGGAAGGCGCCGGTGCAGAACCCAAAGGGGTACGCTCCGGTGTGATGACGCAGCTGGCCAAGGCATTGGCGGACAACAGCTGGCAGGCCCGCTTGCAGGACGCTGAAGCCATGGTGGCCGAGCTGGTCGCCCGCGCTCCGGCGCAGACGGAAAGTCGCCCCCTGGAAGGGCAGACCTGGGTGCTCACTGGCACTCTGGAACAATTCACCCGTGACCAGGCAAAGCAGGGCCTGCAGCAGTTGGGAGCCAAAGTGTCCGGCTCGGTGTCCAAGAATACATCCATGGTAGTGGCCGGCGCTGCCGCCGGTTCCAAGCTTGCCAAGGCGGAGTCCCTGGGGGTTGAGGTCTGTGATGAGGCCGCGCTACTGTCCGTATTCGAACAACACGGTATTGATCCGGGAGCATTATGAGAATCAGGCTTACCCTGCTGTTGGCGGCACTGCTTCTGGGTGGCTGCGCTGGCACCCCGACCCAGACAGACAATGTCTGTGCGGTGTTCGACCAGCGGGGTGGCTGGTTCAACAACTGGTACAAGTACGCCAAGAACACGGAAAAGGAATACGGCGTGCCGGTACCGGTGTTAATGGCGACCATCTACAAGGAATCCGGCTTCAATGCCCGGGCCAAACCGCCCCGTACCAAGCTGTTGGGGTTTATCCCCTGGAAGCGGCCTTCCTCGGCCTACGGTTATCCCCAGGCGCTGGATTCCACCTGGCAATGGTATCAGGATGACACCGGTCGCCATGGTGCAGATCGCGATGACTTCAAGGATGCGGTGCGGTTTGTGGGCTGGTATCACTATCAGAGCCACAGGAAAAACGGCGTCGCCCGTAACGATACCTACAACTTGTACCTCAATTATTATGCAGGTCACGGCGGTTATGCCCGTGGCACCTGGAAGAACAATAAATGGATGAAGGGCGCGGCACAGCGCACCGCCAGCATGGCTAACCGCTATCAGCAGCAGATGAATAGCTGCGGGCGTTGAAAATGCAGCGTCTAGCTACGAGCTGGAAGCTAAATCAAAACCTTCCGGCGCTGTTTCGAGTTGATTCATTTAGCAACAAACTTGCCCGCGTTGCCGCTAGCCGCTCGCAGCTAGTCACTGCCTTTTACCGCTGAACTGCCGTTTTTCCGGTCTTATCGGAATCCGGTCGGTTTGAATGTGGTTCGCTGTGAAAATGTGATCAGAAGCACAAAAAAGGTCTTTGCGGACCGATGGATTAAGGGGAACACACTTTGCGTTTTGTATTCGGTCTGCTGCTGTGGGCAGGTGGGGCCATGGCCGCGTATGCCATGCAGGTGGACAAGGCCATTGTTCATTTTCCCGCCGACAAATCACCGCGTCAGGATGTGGTCATCGGTAATCCCGGTGAGGAGCCCCTGTTTGTGGATGTGGGCATTCTTACCGTGAGTGATCCCGGTACCGATCGTGAGCAGCGCTTGCCGGTGAAGGATCCGGAGTCTGCGCCTTTAATTGCAACGCCACGACGGCTGATGGTGCCGCCGGGAGGAAGCCGCCGGGTGCGACTGGTGAATCTGGATGGTAATGGCGACATGGAGAAGGTCTACCGGGTAGATCTGAAGCCTGTGGCGCCGCCGGAGCAGATGGAGGGCACCGGAGTACGGGTGCTGGTGGGTTACCAGCTGCTGGTGTTTGTGGCCCCGTCGCAAAGCGGGGTGTCGCTGGAAGGCCAGCGCGATGGCAAGTCCCTGACGTTGACCAACAAGGGCAACGTCAATGTGCTGCTGCATGAAGGGGAGCAGTGCCCACCGAGCCCGTCGACCCAGCCCTGTCAGCCAGTGCAGGGGCGCCGCCTCTATCCGGGTAACAGCGTTACCCTGGCATTACCCATGGATGCGCCGGTGCGTTTCAATCTCACCACTGCCGGTGAGACCCGGCAGCAGCGTTACCCCTGATCGGAACGGTCGTCATGGGCAAGCGTTGGCAGGTCGGGTGGATTGCCCTGCTGGTTGCTGTGCTGGCAGGACAGGCCATGGCGGCGGATTATGCGGTGCCGCCCGGGTTCGAAACGCTAATGGAGCCGCAGGAAACCCTGGTGGATGTGTACTTCGGCGATCGCCTGGTGATGTCTACCCCTGCCCGTTATTCCCCTGAGGAAATCACCTTCCTGGAGCCGGATGCGTTGATCGGCGCCATGCCTCAGGTGAAACCGGAGCCCTGGCTGCTGGCGGTGCTGTCCACGCCGCTGGACCCCCACGGTGACAAGGTTTGTGTCAGCGAACACCAGCAGGACTGCGGTCTGATCGAGCCGAAAGTCGCCGGTGTGATTTTCGACGAGCAGCGCTTCCGGGCAGACCTGTTTATCCACCCCAACTACCTGGACGCCCCGGAAGCGCTGGCGCCCCGTTATCTGCCTGAGCCCACAGAAACCCGCTGGGGCGGTGTGCAGAATCTGAGCTTCAGTCACGCAGGGAGTGCCGAAGGGGAGAACAACACCAGTTTGTTTGGCCGTAGCCTGGTAGGCCGGGGGGCCCAGTATGGCTTTGCCAACTGGGTCAGCACCGATGAGCAGTCCCTGTCGATTGATGAGCTGGGCTGGCAGCGCAACTACCCGGATCACCAGGTCACCGCCGGCCTGTTTCAGCCCAACAGTGACATGCTGACGGTGATTGACCGCCAGCCGATCGCCGGGGTCGGTGTGTCCCGTTCGCTGGTGCGCCGTCAGGACCTTGAGGAAGCCTTTGCCACGTCCGTGGAAGTGTTCCTGTCATCGCGAAGCCGCATTGAGGTGTACAAGGATGGCCGCCTTTACGGCAGCCAGTTTCTGGAATCCGGGCGCCGCCGCCTGGAGACCGCCCGTCTGCCCACCGGGGCCTACACGCTGGAATTGCGCATCACCGATGCCAATGGCAACACCCGCGTGGAAGAACAGTTTTTTGTGAAAAGTCGCCGTCTGGCGCCGCAGGGCGAGAAGTTGTGGTTCGCCCAGCTCGGCCAGGCAACGGCCTTCGCCCGTGACCAGGTGTTGCCGGAAGACAGACAGACCGCCCTCTTTATGACGGGTTTGCGCCAGCGTTTCGCGGATTCCTGGGGTGGCGGGGTGGCGATGGCGGCTACCGGTGAGCAGGCCTTGCTGGAAGTCAGTGGTGACTGGTTTTCCCGTTATTCCCAGCTATTTGCCAGCACCTTTGTGGAAAGTGAGGGTGGCAGTGGTTTTACCCTGCGCGGTAATGCCAACTTCAGGGACTTGCGCTTCCAGTTCGACAGCCAGCGGGTCTGGACTGACGATCCGGCCGTCTTCGATGTTGAGTTTGATGTAGAGGAGTATCGGCTGCTGCCTCGCTCTGTGCGCCGTGACAGCGCCGAGCTCTGGGTGCCGGCAGGGCGAGGGCAGCTGGTATTTTCCCATCGTCGCCAGCGACTGGGTCGTGCCAACGAACAGACCATCAGTTCGGCAGCCTATCTGCATACCTTTCGGGTGGGCAGTGGTCAGGTGGTCAACCTGTCTGCAAGCCTGACGCGAAACGACGGTGACAATCAGATTCTGCTTGGCGCCAACTGGTTGATGACCCGTCCGGACTGGCAGCATCAGGCCAACCTGGGCTGGGTTCAGGACGATGCGCCCGGTACCGAGGATGGGGTGAATGCCGCCTGGGCCAGTGCCTGGAATGACCGGGACCGTTTTGATGCGGACCTGACGCTGGGGGCGGGGGTCAACTTTGATCCGGGTCGTCAGTCCGTGCTGCTCAACAGTGAATACGGCTCCCGCCATGGACGTGGTCGGGCCGATGTGGCCTTTAACGATTCCGACCGTGGTGGCCGCGATACCCTGACCAGCGTGCGTTATGACACCAGTCTGGTGATTGGTGATGGTGCCGCTCTGGGTGGTGAACAGCTGAATGATTCGGCGGTGCTGCTGAAGCTCGATGGCGCCGACGGCGCGTTATTCGACGTGCTGGTCGACGGAAATCCGGAGATGGTGGTGAAGGGGGGGAGCTCGGCCACCCTGACGTTACCGGCCTATCAGGTACACAAGATCGCCCTGCGTGATCGCGGTACCGACTTTGTGAATCTGGATAGCACGCCCCGCGACGTGGTGCTGTACCCGGGCAATGTGGCGATGCTGGCCTGGGAGCTGCAAAGAGTGATGGTGGCCCTGGGGCGTCTGCAGGATAGCGAAGGCAATATCCTTTCCCGTGCCCGCATTCAGGGTCCCGGTTTCGACAATCTGGTATTCACCGACGAGGATGGCTACTTCCAGCTGGAACTCCCGGAATCCAGTCTGGGCAGCCTTTATGTGGAAACCGCTGAAGGTCGCTGCACCCTGCAGACCGGGGCGGCGCAGATCCAGCACGGGGTGGCGCGGTTGGGGGCGGTGGTTTGTTCAGTTAACAGTGAATAGTTAACAGTGAATAGCTGCGCGTGAAAATTGGTTGTGTGTTGAAAACAAAGAGGCCGCGTCCAGAGTTTGGGCGCGGCCTCTTGGCGTTCAGAACCAACAAGCCGGTCCCGCGAAGCTGTTCACTATTCACTGTTAACTGTTCACTGCATTTCAACCATGATCGTCAGCACGCCGCTGTGGGTGCCGGATGCAGTGGCGGCGCTCATATCGGTAGCGAGTACGTCAACGCTGACGGTGGCATTGTTGCTGGCGCCACCATTGCATTGTGGGTCGCCGCTGCGGCTGTTACCCATGCCGGGCAGGGGGATGCCGGCGGTGGCGGTCTGGGCGCCGTTGCCATCGTTCCAACTCACCGCATAGGGCACGCTGCTGCCAGCGGATATCAGCTCAAAGGCGCCGCCGTTGCCGCTGCCGGTGAGGGTAACCGCGTACTGGCCGCCATTGGCCTGGTAAACGCAAAGGGTTTCGGAGCGGGTAATATTGTTGTTGCCATCGAACGTCCCCAGGGCGATGTCATCGATCTGGGTGACCTGGATGGAGTTGGGGATGGTGATATCCACGCTGACGGTGAAGTTGGCGGAAGACTTGCCCCTGCCTGAGTTGGTGGCGGTGAAATTGAACTGGCTAGTGTAGGTACCAGGGGGCACGGCCTGGATGTCTGTGCCACTGGCATATACGTCCAGACGGGCGTTATTGCCGCCGGGGCAGTAACGCGCAGCACCAGTAAAGATTTCTGCGGTAGAGAGGTTTGGTTGCAGTGTCGCTGCTTGGCCACCGACAAGGTCGTCCCACGACAGCGTAACCGGAATGCTGTCGGCGCCGGAAACTACCTCAAAAGGGCCCTGAGCCTCGACGGCATAATCAATCGGTGTGTTGCCTTGCGGATTGGGTTGCTGCACGGAGCTGACACACAGTTCAAAGCTGTGATTCAGATCGCCGCCGTTCCAGGTAAAGGTGGTAGTAAAGGCATTTGGATCGGTGCGGATGTGGGCCTGAGCATGTGCTGTGAAAAAAAGCAGCATGCTGCTTGCGATAATACGCAACCACATAGGGTTCTCTTTATCGTAAAATTAGCACTATAGCAGATGGGCCGGGGTTTCCGGCCCATCTGTCTGGTGCTTATTCCGCAGTGATGATCACGGTCAGTGTATCGGTGTGATCGGTAGCAGTAGTGGCTGCACCCACCTGATTCTCCGTAGCACTGACGCCGAGGGCCACATTGGGGCCAGAGGTCTGGCAGTTGGCTTCGGTGGTATTGCTGCTCGTGAGGCCTGTTTCGGCGGTATCTTCGGTCAGCGTAGTCCCATCCCAGGTTACAGAATAGTTGACCTCACTGGTGCCGCCGTCACTCAGAGTGAAAGCGCCGCTGGTACCGGCTCCGTTAGCGTCATTGCTGCTCTGCGCCACGACGCCATAGCCACCGGCCAGATTACGGAACACGCACACGTTATCGGTGGCGGAAAAGCTGTTTCCCTGGTTGATGGTCATGTCGTTCATGTCGCTGATCTTGATCAGGTCTGGCACGTTCAGGGTAATCACGGCAGTACCAGTGGACGAGGCACTGGCGCCGGTTCCCATGCTGCCATCGGATGCAGCCATGGCCAGGCCGGAGGCAAGCAGGGCGCTGGAGAAGATAGCCGGTACAAAGAATTTGATTGTCATGGTGTCATTCCCTTAAGCGGATGGACAAGAGTGTTATGTAAGCCTGGACAACCCCAATCGCGCCTCAGGCCTTATATTGAAAGCGATACTGCCATGTGTGCAGTGGAATGTGATCTGCATCTCGTTATTTATGCGATGGGCGGTGTCTCTGCTTTACTGATTTGCGTTCAGTACAGCAATTTCACGTGTTTCAACGATTTACCGCTCACAAAAGCGGATGGCTTTGCTAAAGTGCGGGTCAGATGAGCAGTGCAGTCAGGGGGCAGCTTGGATAACGAATCCATCGTTTACGGGTGTATAAAACATTTGCCGTTTGGCAGCTTGCAGGAACGCAAGACCCATTGCTTTCATAACCGCCGGGCCGTTCGCCAGCTCCCGCAGGCCGATGAATGGCCGTTCTTGTGCCGGGAAATGTTCTCTGTACCCGGCGATGACCTGATGGGAGGTACCTTCCAGACCCAGGTGATCCACTTCGGTATGTCCTACCGGGCGGTGGAGTATGAGTGGGAGCACTGGATCGCCAAGTTCGAATCCCTGCTCAAGAACATGTACTGGGTGAATGCGGTGGTACACCTGGAAACCGAGCTGTCCGGCTTCCACACCTTTGTCTGGGACAGTGCAGAAGTCTGCCACGAACCGTCCGAGGCGCCGCTGAGAGTGCGCTGTGAGTGGGCGCGTGAAGGGGCGATCGCTTGAAGGCAGTTAACAGTGAATAGTGAATAGTTAGTAGCGTCGCGGGCTGGTTTTTCAGGTTTTTGAAGCGCAAGAGGCCGCGTCCAGACTTTGGGCGCGGCCTCTTTCGTTTCAGAACAATAAACGCGGTTTCGCGTAGCTGTTAACTATTCACTATTCACTGTTAACTGCCTCATTAGCCTGCTCCTTGCCCATCACCGACACGCTCTCCGTCACCTCATCGAATACCACAAACGCTTCCTGTTTCTTTAGCTGATTGCGGACCTGCTCCACTTTGGTGGAGGTGGGGATTTCCTGATCACCGTAATCGGTGCCGTCTCGGGTGACGAACTCTTCGATCAGGTTGGTGAGGGTGTCGGGTGGGAGGTCTTTCCAGGGGACGATGATGGGAGGCATAAGATTCCATGTTGACTGAGGCATTTATTCCGTAGGAGCGGCGCTTGAGCCGCGAGTGCTTCGGCAATATTGCTCCAAATGCTTCGCGGCTCAAGCGCCGCTCCTACGGAAAGGGTCTTCAAATCACCAGCAGCTGAATACCGGCACCCAGTATCACCAGCCAGGAGGTCACCACGCCCAGCTGGCGAGCCAGGTTGGCGCTGCTGCGGGGGATTAGCATGCCGTAGCTGTAGAGGGCTCGGCCGCCTACCAGCAGGATGCCGTAAAGGTGCAGGGCGGTACTGCCGCCGCCGTTGATTTCCAGCAGGGCCATGAGGATCAGCGCTAGCGGAATGTATTCAATGGTGTTGCCGTGGGCGCGGATGGCGCGGCTTACGTCCTTGTGGCCGCCATCGCCCAGGGAGACTTTCTTGCCCAGACGAAGACGCACCACGTTGGCGGCCAGGGCGATGATCAGGAAGCCGCTGAGGGCGGCGTAGAGGGCGGTAATCGGCAAGCTGACTAGGGTCATGGCATCCACTCGGGTTGTTTTTTGCGTTTGCGGACAATAAACCGGGCCGGGGCCAGGGCGTCAATCATTTCCTGATCCGTCGGTAGCGGCTGGCCACAGATCATGTCGGCGATCAGCTCCGCACACAAGGGGCTGCCGGTAATGCCGCGGCTGCCGTGTGCCACATTCAGGTAGAGCCCTTGTGCCGGGCGGTGGGGATTGTCCGTGGCCACGGGCAACGGGCCGCATAGGGGGAGGAAATCGATGCTCTGGCAACGGAATGCGACACGCCGGTCGACGATCTGGATGTGGTCGCCACCCAGCTCCTGCCAGAGGGTGGGGAGGTAGTGCTTCAGCTGGGCCAGGTTTTCCGCATCGTCGCTGTCGGTGGCATGGGTGTGATCTTCGTGGAGCTTGAAGGTGGCGCCGACGCAGTGCAGGTCGTTCAGGGCCGGGGTCAGGTAACCGCCATGACATTGGGCCTGTTGCCAGCGCCGGGATGCCTCGGTGGCCCGACAATAGCTCACCTGCCCCCGGATATGTTTGAGCGGTAACCAGCCCAGGCCAGGCAGGGACTCGCTTTGCCCGGCGGTACACAGGACGACGGCATCGGCACTGAGCGTCTCCCCGTGTTCCAGCGTCACCCGCGCCGGGGCGCCTTCTTCCAGGGACACCACCCGGGCTGACAGCTGGCTGATGGCGGGGTGGTTCAGCAAATGCTGGCACCAGCGGTCCGGCCGCAGATAGCCGCCGCCGAGCAGTTGCACGGCATTATCGCCGTGGGGCTGAAGCAGCTCCTGTGGCCAGGCCCTGGTTGTCATGGCCTGCTCCAGCTTGTCTCGCTGGCGCTCATCCACGTAGTGCTGGATCACCCCGTTCAGGTTGCCGTCTTCCGGTTGTGCCGGGTATCCGTGGCGGTGCAACCAGCGCAGGGCGTGGCCGTAGCTTTGCTGATAGAAGCGGTTCTGGGAGGTGAGATGGGGGCTGGGGGTGCTGTAGACCACCCCGGCCAGGTTGCCG
The DNA here is from genome assembly GCF_047495475.1 of Alcanivorax sp. IL2. Classification (NCBI taxonomy): domain Bacteria; kingdom Pseudomonadati; phylum Pseudomonadota; class Gammaproteobacteria; order Oceanospirillales; family Alcanivoracaceae; genus Alcanivorax; species Alcanivorax sp. IL2. The sequence continues at coordinate 1,968,803 of NZ_CP179932.1, forward strand.
GACGCATGGTTGGCGACACCATCCGGGTCCAGCACCGTTACCCGGCAGCCCCGCTCGGCCAGGGCCCGGGCTGTGGTGGACCCGGCGAGCCCGGCACCGACGACCAGGATGTGCCCTGATGCCGGTGCGGGGTGGGGGGCTTGCAGGCCCTCGATCTCGCCAACCAACATATGCCGTTTGTGGCCGTAACCATCGCGCTTGTGCATGACAAAGCCGACCTCGGCCAATCCACGACGGACAACCCCGGCGGCCGTAAAAGTGGCCAGGGTGGTGCCGGGCCGACTCAGTCTGGCCAGTTGGGCGAACAGTTCTGGCTGCCACATGTCCGGGTTGCGGGCCGGGGCAAAGCCGTCCAGGAACCAGGCATCCACCGGGTGGTGGAATTGTGGCCACAACGCCAGAGCATCGCCATGGAGCAGGGTCAGCTGCACACGAGGGTGCAGCTGAAGACGGTGAAAGCCCGGTGCGGGTGCCGGATACTCTGTCAGCAAGGTGTCTGCCAGAGAGGAGAGGGCAGGCCAGTGAGCCAGGGCCCTGGCCAGATCCGCTTTGCGTAGCGGGTGCTTTTCCACGGAGATCAGGTGCAGCCGGGTGCTGTCCGGGGCATGTTCCAGAAAATCCCGCGCTGCCAGCAGGCAATTCAGACCGGTACCGAAGCCGGTTTCACCGATAACGAAAGTGGCGCCGGCGCCCAGTGCCCGGAAGCGCTCCGGCAGTCGGTTGCCCTGCAGAAACACGTAATCGCTCTCGGCCATGCCGTCCTGACGGGAGAAATAGGGATCGTCAAAATCCACCGCCACCGGGGTGGTCTCTTGCCAGTCAACGGTGGCCGGCTGGATGGGGGAGAAGGTTGGGGGTGTCATCGCGAGCCGGGATTGGTCTGCTGTTGGTGCCTGTAGGGAAGGCAGGATACCTTGCGGGTCTCACCATTAACAGGCATGGAGGCTGGGGTGAGATAGCGCCAGCAACGATTCGCAGGCTCGGACCGGGTTTATCAGCTGCCAACTGCCTTCTGTGCCGCCTTGAACTCGGCCAGCGCCCGTTTGCCATGCTGCAGCAGCCAGCGGGGACTCTGCTGGTAGCTGGCATTGTTGATGCGGATGTAAACACCATCGATCAGCGTTACCAGCAGGGACTGGTTCTGGATCGGCCTTCCCTTTTCCACCCAGCGCATTTGTGCCTGGGCGGAGGGCTGACCCTCCAGATCCAGCAGGGTTTCGCTGACGATGGTCAAGGCATTGGCGCTGTCTTGCAGGGCCTGGTTCACCCGTCTTTGTCGTACCTCGCTGTAGTAACTGGCGACAGCACGCTGTGCCGGCATGTTATCCCAGCCCGCAGGCAGGCCGCTGAGGGTCAGCGATAACTGTTCTTTTTTATCTTCGCTTCGATAGTGCAGGGTGCGACCCCGTTGGGTACTGATTTCCCCGTCCAGTTTCAGACCGGCCAGGTGCTGGGGAGCCTGGAAGTGCGACAGGTCCACGGCCTGGGCGGTTGGCGTCACCGGCAGGCGTTGTTGGTCGCTTGATTCAGTGCTGAGTTTTGGCAGCTTCAGGGCCGTGGGGGGTTGCTCCCGGTTGGGCTGTGTGGCGCAAGAAACCAGGCCCAGCACAGCGATCAGCGGCAACAGATAGCAAACTTTTACATTCATCTTTGTCATCATGAGGCAAGGTGTTCCGGGTTTTCCTGATGTGGCGGCGATTTTCTGGTGGCACAATACAAGTTACCCGATGAGGATACCCTTTATAGGGAAAGGCGGATGGAAAAACCATCACATAACGGTATGCGCACTGGCGTTGCAATGGCATTGCTGTTTGCCATTATTACCGTCCCCTTTGCGATTGCGTCTTTCCTGATGGTTCAACACCGTCTGGATCTGCTGTCGGGTTACAAGACCATGCAGGGCGATCTCAGGTTGTTCGAAAGTGGTCTGGCTGCCTTTTCGCCCCTGGATGACATGCGTGACCTGGCTCCGGTGATGATTCATACCCAGCATCCGGAGATCGTGTCCCGCTTTGAACTTAGCGGGGCGAGAGCGGACAGCCGCTTACAGGCCTTTCTGGAGCAGGTGCGTGAACGGGATATTCCCGGCCTGAATGATCAGGCAGGGCTGCTCAGCGAAACCTGGTCTGGCCTGACGGTGAAAACCGGGATTCCCCTGGAAGACGTGGCGGGCCCCTACGATAACGTCAATCGCATTGCCCAGCGTCTGGGCAATGCCCTTTCCTCAGTACTGATCGCTTCGGATATGTCTGTGGGGGAGGGGTTGGAGCCCAATGAAGTGTTGTCCCTGACGCTGGGCTCGTTTCGTCAGGCACAAAATGACATCGGGTTGATTCGTGCCCTGGCGCTTTATGTCAGCCAGCGTGGAGGATACCTGGGGGATAACGACGCCCGTCGTCTGGAAAATGCCTGGCAGCGTCTGCAGCAGCAGCTCTCGGTCATCGACAGCGAGATCAAGGCGCTGTCCGCGAGAACCGGCGCCATTGAGCTGCAACAGCAGTGGCGACTGGTGAAGGACGAACTGCAACGGTTTCTATTATGGTCTGAACAAGAGCTGATTCTGGCGCCCCGGGTCCAGGTAAGCTGGGAACAGGCCTACGATCGCAGCCGCCACGCCATGCAGTCCCTGGATGGCTTGTCTGACAACCTGGTAGAGCTGTCAGTACAGCTGGTAGAGCACACTCGCCAGGAGAAACTGCGAGGCAGCATTTTCCTGATGCTGGCGGTGCTGTTGCTCTATGCCCTGGTGTTGGGTTTGGCGCTGCTGGTTTACCGCTCCAATTCCCGCGCCATCAGTGCTCGGGCAGAAAGTCTGGCCAAGGGCCAGTTCCTTGCTCGCATGAGCCATGAAATTCGTACTCCCCTCAATGGGGTGATCGGTCTGGCAGAGCTGTTACGTGAAACCGACCCTACGCCCCGACAGCAGGAATACATCAGCCTGATCGACAGTGCCGGGCGCACCCTCACCGCGCTGATCAATGATGTACTCGATTTCGCCAAGATTGAGGCCGGCAAATTGCAGTTGGTGGAAGAGCCGTTTGATCTGCCCCTGCTGATGGCCGAGTGCGCCCAGATGTTCAATCTGCCCGCCAGTGATAACGGTACCCTGGTGCTGCTCGATATGGACAGCAATACGCCTTCCCGGGTGGTGGGTGATCCTACCCGGCTGCGCCAGGTGCTGATCAACCTGTTGGGCAATGCGGTCAAATTCACCCGTAACGGCAGAGTGGTACTGTCTCTGGCCTATCGTCAGGTGAGTCATGAACAGCCCTTGTTCAGCTTTGCCGTGACCGATACCGGCATTGGCCTCAGCCAGGAAGAGCAAGCCCGGTTGTTTCAGCATTTTGCCCAGGCCTCGGCGGATACGGCGAAACGCTTTGGCGGCACGGGGCTGGGATTGTCGATCAGCCGTGAACTGGTGGCCCTGATGGGGGCAGACATCCGTGTGGAAAGTGCCCCCGGTAAGGGGGCTCGTTTCAGCTTCAGCGTTCAGATGCCAGCGGACAAGGTGGATGTGCCCACGATGGAGCAGGAGGCGCCACCGGCCTGGTTGTGGGATGTGCAGGGTAATCTGGCGGACTGGATGCTGGCGGACCGGCGGTTTCAGGCGGTTCAGCGGGTCAGTAACAGCTCGCAACTGGCGGCGCTGGGGTCACTGGAAGGGGCTGGGGTTCTGTTGATCAACGGTATGCCTGACCGAGATCTGTTGGAAGAAACCCTGCAGCTGGTGCGCCTCAGTCAGGTGCCACTGCAGATTCTGCTGCTTACCGGGATGCGCTCGCACGCTCCCGACTGGCTGCCCCCACAGGTGCATTTGCTGCGGCGGTCGGTGCTTACAGTCAATGAACTCAAGCAGTTACTGGGTCGACAGATGCCCAGTAGTATTCCGATTATTTCACAGGTGGAAGGGGAAGAAGCCGTTGCCGCACTGCGGGTGCTGGTGGTGGAGGACAACCCGGTAAACCAGATGGTGACAAAGGGGTATCTGGAGCGGCTGGGAATCAGCCTGATTCATATTGCCGAGGATGGCGCCCGTGCGCTGGACATGTTCCAGGACGCTGCGGGTGCTTATGACCTGGTACTGATGGACCTGGACATGCCGGTGATGGACGGGTTCACCAGTGCCGGGCGAATGCGCGATTGTGAAGAACGCGAACACTGGCCTCCTTGCCAGATTCTTGCGCTGAGCGCCCATGCGGTATCCGAGCTGGGAGGGCGGGTACAGCGATCAGGAATGAACGGCCAGTTGATCAAACCGCTTTCTTTGACCGCTATGCGCGATGCCATTTCTCGGTACATGGACATCAAGGCGTGAGGTATTCGAGAAAATCCTGAAAGGGAAGAGGCATCAAGGGTGCCACTGTTACCAGTAACCCCAGTGTCATCAGCACCAGGAGTTCCAGGCGCCAGGCCCGATGACGCCGCCATCCATGAAAACACAGAGCCACGGCGGTCAGAATCACGCCGGCATGGAAACTGGCCATGCTCACCAGTTGCCACTGCACATCCTGTAAAGCCAGCATCACTCCACATAGCATCAGAAGCAGGGCTCCGCAGGTCAGGGCATTGGCGGAGTCATGCTTGCGGAAAGCGGGCATATCGATATCTCCAATCGTGCAAGTGATCTTGTTTGATAGCCTAAGCAATAGTTATGCCTGTTTTGTCAGAGATTCTAGGAAGGATTAATGACTGCCGTATGAAGCCAGAATATTGCATTTCGTCACTTTTTTGCCATCTTTATGTGTGAGGGTGGTTAACTTATGTAGTGTTTAATTCGTATAATCCGCCTCTGACGATTGTGTCTTCCGGGTTTTGGGATAGAGGGTTCCTGCATGCGTTATTTGTCTTTTGTCCTGTTTGTCGTGCTGGCGCTGCCGGCCCATGCACAAATCAGTAGCGGCATGAGCGAGCGGCTGTGTCTGGCGGCGAGCCAGGAGAGTGCTTTCGGCGCCCTGGTCGATGATTTGATTGAAAGCGATGAGCTGGCGCTAACCTCCGGTGAGCAAGTGCTCTCATTGTCCTGCCAAGATGGCAGCAGCGTGCTGGAAAAGATGGTGCTGGCCCGTCAGGCAGAGAATCTGGAGTACGCAGTGATTGACCTGGGCCTTAACCTGAGCGCCTCCCAGGTAGCGCTCCATGGGCAGACCCTGCCCCTGAAAGAAGCCCTTCGGCGCCTTGGCGAGCAGGGTGACAGCGACGTTCAGGATTTTGTGCAAAGCTACCTGAGCGACCTGGCCGACGAAGATTTCAACCCGAACCTGCGGATCAGCCTGAAGTAAGGCAAATTCTGGCTTTGCTGTGGGAGCGGTCGTTCGACCGCGACCCTTGCCCGAAGCTATGGCGGTCGAACGACCGCTCCCACAGAGAACTGAAGGGGCTGCACTGATTGCGATCTGTGTTGTCCCCATTTCTACCCACCGGTATCACCCGCTATAATTCGCCCCGCATTGTGATACCGGAACCCCTATGTCTGATCAGCAGGATCGCATTTACGCCACGGCGCACCAGCAGGTGACCCGTTTCTCGTTCGATGACACCGTGGTGCGTGTCTTCCCGGACATGATTCGCCGCTCTGTGCCCGGCTACCCCACTATCATTGACATGATAGGGGTGCTGGCGGCTCGTTATGCCCAGCCGGATACCTGCCTCTATGATCTCGGCTGCTCTCTGGGTGCAGCGACCACGGCCATGGCAACGCTAACGGCAGATCAGGGCAACCGGTTGATTGCCGTGGATAATTCTGCGGCCATGATTCGTCAGGCCAGCACACTGATTGCGCAAACCGGGCAAAGCGAGCGGGTCAGTCTGCTGGAGGGCGATGTGGCCAGCATGGATTTCGAGCCGTGCTCCATGGCGGTGCTCAATTTCACCTTGCAGTTCATCGCACCGGACAAGCGCGACGCCCTGATCCAGCGCCTTGCCGACGCTACCGTCCCTGGCGGGATTCTGGTGCTGTCGGAAAAGATCCGCTTTGCCGATGATGCGGAGAATGCCCTGCAGACCGAGCTGCACCATGCCTTCAAGCGTAACAATGGTTATTCGGATCTGGAGATCAGCCAGAAACGCACCGCGCTGGAAAACGTGCTGATACCGGAAACCCTGGCGGATCATGAAGCACGCCTGCGCCAGGCGGGTTATCGGGAGATCCATGTCTGGTTCCGCTGCTTCAATTTCATCTCTCTGCTGGCGGTGCGCTGATGCTGAAGGATTATCTGCAGCAGTGCGACACCGCGCTGCGGGAACTCTATGCCCAGCCCCAGCGGGACACGCTAATGGCCCTGTGCCGGCAGCGCCTGCTGGACAAGCCCCATGGTGATTTGCCCCGCTGGATGGCAGCGCTCAACGCGCTGCCCGAGGGGCCGGCGGACTGTGATCTCGCGGCGGATACCCTGCGCATTGGAAAGCCCGGTGAGGTTGATCCGGCAGTCGTGAAAGGCGCCCTGGAGGGATTGATTCCCTGGCGTAAGGGGCCCTTTAATTTCTTCGGCGTGCAGATCGACACCGAGTGGCACTCTGACTGGAAGTGGCAGCGGGTGGCGCCGCATTTGTCACCCCTGGCCGGGCGGCGTGTGCTGGATGTGGGTTGTGGCAGCGGCTATCACTGCTGGCGAATGGCGGCGGCCGGTGCGCAGCAGGTGGTGGGAATCGATCCGACCATCCTGTTTCTGGTGCAGTACCTAGCGGTGCGCCGCTTTTCGCCTTCCACCGCGGTCTGGTTTCTGCCGTTGCGGATGGAAGAGTTGCCGACGCAGACGGAGAATTTCGATACGGTGTTTTCCATGGGCGTGCTCTACCATCGCCGTTCCCCGCTGGATCACCTGCTGGAACTGAAAGCGGTGTTGAGCGAAGGGGGAGAGCTGGTGCTGGAAACCCTGGTGGTGGAGGGTGATGCACAGACCGTGCTGATGCCCGAGGACCGTTACGCGGCGATGCGCAATGTGTTTTTCCTGCCTTCCGTGGCGATGCTCGAGCGCTGGCTACAGCGCTGTGGTTTTGTGGATATTCGCTGTGTGGATGAGAGCGATACTACGGTTGAAGAGCAGCGAGCCACGGACTGGATGCGGTTCCAGTCGTTACCGGATTTTCTGGACGCGGACGACCCGACCCTGACCCGGGAAGGTTATCCAGCGCCTCGCCGGGCCGTGCTCATTGCCCGCAAACCCTGACCTGCTGTGCAAGCCAGAGATAGAGAAAATCCTTACCATAAAAGCGCATAGCATTCTTTGCCCAATGACTGAGGCAGGAGGGGCGGTCTTTGCAGGGCGCGATGAGCGCAGCGGCAATATTGTCACTCTTTTCAGATCGCCTTCGCCTGGGTCGATGCTTCCAGTAACTGATCTACCAGCTTTAGCCTCAGACGTTCATCCAGAACGGATAAGGCAGGAGACAGCACTTCCATGAGCGAGGTCTGATCGGTGTCATTGGCCAACTCGAGCAGCTGCCGGGACAGTTGGCCGGTTGCCTCGGGGGCGGATTGCAGCGCGGCCAGTTGTTTGTGTGCTGATCCACTCAATGCAATATGAGTCGTTTCCGTGGTGTCTTCCAGGGTATTGAATGCCCGATTAAGCAGCTGCACCACGCCTTCCTCTTCCCGTTGGCTGGCACAATGCACGCCGATGCGTGTCGGCAGGGAAATGCAGAACTCATCCAGCTCGAATTCCTGGCTGCTGAACCACTGTTGTAGGCGTTGCGCCATTGCCATGGCGCCGTCCACGGCGGTGGCCGGCAAGACTACGAACAGGGATTGCCCTGACTGGCAGCTCACCAGACCGTCTTCACAGCGTTTGGTGGCATGCATTTGATGCAGAACTTTTGCAAGCAGGCGTTGAATTCGCTCGGCACCGATATCCGCCTTGACGGATCCCAGCTCCTGAAATCGGATAGCGAGAATGCTGAGGGGCTGCTGATGTCGCCGACACAGAGACATCGCCTGGTGAATCATCTGCTGGCTATGGCTGCTTGTGCTGCTGCTGGTTGTCACGGCAGTCATTGGGTACCTCGGGACCACACATTAAGATGACGTTCCATTCGTGGGAGCGTGTACGGGCTCTTAACAGTGGGCATCCTTTCCCTTGGTTTTTACTCTAATCAATTCCCTTGGGGTGGGCATTGCGCGCATACTTTATTTAACAACATTGTCTTGCTCTGTTACCAAAACCGGTTGTTAATCAGCCAATTAGAGCGGATGGAAAGAAGGAGTGAGGACATGTCCATAATCTTGGTGATCGCGACGGCGGTGTTGAGCTCGGCCATGACACTGGCGGTGGTGGCGCTTTGGGGGCGTTTCTACTTTCAGCCGCGGTTGCGTGACAACATGCAAAAAGAGCTGGATGAGCAGGTGGAAAAAGCCGCTGAGGTGCTTTCTTCGCGGGTGGAAGAGGGAGTGCGCCGCGGCCTGGTGGATGGCGTCCGTAATCTTGATACCCGGGAAGTGCTGGAAGGCGCCAGCCGCAGCCTGGCCCGTTCCAGCGCGGAGCTGGTCGGCGAACGCCTCGGGCAGATTTTTGGTGCACCGAAGAAGAATCGATAGCTACGAGCTACACGGGTTGGATAGGGCAAGCCAGAGATATCTACGAAGCTGCTGTAGGAGCGGCGCTTGAGCCGCGAACCTTGCACAGCAAGGATATCGCCCGCAGGGCGATCAGGAATCTCTGCGCTCGACAGGTTCCAGAAAGAACGATAGGCCTTGGCCTAACCCGCCTCGCAGCTCATCGTTCAGTGCTACAGCCTGCCCCTGGCGGGAAGCAGTCGAGCCAGCAGGAAGGCAATACCAAGGCTGAGCATGGCGAGGGACAACACATCCTGCTGCAATGCCTGCAAGGTGGTTTCCCACAGTGAGGAGGCCTTGAGTAGCGACAGCAGAATCAGCAGGGTACCGGTGAGGGTGAAGAACTGGTCCAGCTTGCGAGCTCGTCGTAATTCGCCGCGCAGGTGACGCAGCTCCTCGAGGATGTCTTCCTGAATCAGCTGCTGACGAGCCACCTGTTCTGCCAGTTCTCCGACTTGCTGAGGCAGGGTGGCCAGTTTCTCCAGCCACACCGGGTCTTCACGGCGCAGCAGGTCGAGCAACTCCTTGAGCCGGACATGGTCGTCGAGCCAGTTGCGAACCAGTGGCCACAGGCTGAAATTTTCAATCAGGTCGGTGAGCTGGGCGATTTGCCTGTCGCTGCCGGTAACGCGCAGGGATTCATGATCGGTCAGTGGCTCGCTGGCAAACAGCCAGTGCACCATAGCTCCCATAGGGCCGCGGACACGGATATCCACGTTGCCTTCGTAGTCGGTCAGCAGCTCCACGCCATCTTCATAGATCAGCACATAGAGCACCCAGAGCGGGCGCTCAGCACGAATCCGCACGACAGTGCCGTGCAGAGCGGCTAACCTGTCGCGGCCGGGCTGGCTACCTGTGAGCGCTTGATTGAGCGCGCTCTCCAAACCACCAAGCACAATCAGCTGGGGAAAACTACCGGTCTGAGGCATAAGTGACGGAAAATCCTGTCCTGAAATGGGGCCGCGCTGTCGCTTCGGGTCCCGATTTGTTGCCAAAAATTACGTTATCTTGCTTATATTTAGGGTGCCAGCTACCTATACTAGGCACTTTTATAATAAAGGGCACCTCCCATGATAGGTTGCTGCCTTAAAACGACATTGGCTTTTTAGACCGGGATTGGCGAAAGCGGGATATGTTTGTCTTGGCACTGTCGCGTTACAGTGCATAAGCCCTTGGAGGGGAGTTGTTTTTCAATGCTGGAATCATTGCTTTCGTACCCGGACTTCTGGAAGTACGTCAGTATACCTTTTATCGCCGGTGCCGTAGGGTGGATCACCAACTGGATGGCCGTCAAAATGACGTTCTATCCACTGGAATTCATTGGTATTCGGCCCATTTTCGGCTGGCAGGGGATCATTCCCTCCAAGGTCGAGAAGATGGCAGGTATAGTTGTCGACAAGGCCCTTTCCAAACTGGGCAGTCTGGACGAGTTCTTTCGCGAGATGGAGCCGGAAAAGATATCCGCCCACCTCACCCGCACCATCCAGCTACGAATTGAAGAGTACACCGACGAGGTGATGACCGAGCGCAATGCTGTGCTCTGGGAGAATCTGCCTCTGTTGGTGCGCAAGCGTGTCTACGCCCGCGCACGCCGGGCAATTCCAGCGGTCATGGACAATGTGGTTGATGACATCAGCCGCAATCTGGACAGCCTGGTGGACATGAAGCACATGGTCATCACGCAGATGAGCGAAGACAAAGCGCTCATGGTGCAGATGTTCCAGGAAGTGGGTGATCCTGAATTTCGTTTCATTACCAATTCCGGTTTCTACTTCGGTTTCCTGTTCGGTCTGATTCAGGTGCCGGTGTTCATCTTTGTGCCGGAAAACTGGGTGCTGCCGTTCTTTGGTTTTATCGTTGGTATTGCCACCAACTGGCTGGCTCTCAACCTGATTTTCCGGCCGCTCAATCCGGTAAAAATCGGCCCTTTCCGCATTCAGGGGCTGTTCCTGAAGCGGCAGAAGGATGTGGCCGAATCCTTCGCGCGCCTTGCGACGGATGAAGTGATCACCCTACGCAATATCATGTACCAGGTGGTTAACGGTCCCCGTGGAGATCGCACCAAGGCCCTGATCAAACGCCATCTCAAACCACTGCTCAATGGTGGTGTGGTGCGCACGGCTGCCCAGTTGACGGTGGGCCCTGAGGGTTACGCGGATCTCAAGAAAGCGGTGGAAGACAAAGCAGTGGATCTTGCCGTGGAGCCGTTTGAAGATCAGGGCTTCAACAAAGAGCGGGGCCTGATTGTCGAGAGGCTCATGGCTGAACGGATGCAGGCGCTCAGCTCGGAAGAATTCCAGGACCTGCTGCGGCCGGCCTTCCAGGAAGATGAGTGGATTCTGATCGTGGTAGGCGGCTTTCTGGGTGCCATGGCCGGGGTCGGGCAGCTGCTGTTCATGTTCGGAGCGGCCTGATGGAAACGCTGCAGATAGATATAGCCACTCTGGGGTGGCTGCTGTTTGCAGCGGCGGGAGCGTCTTCTCTGCTGACCCTGGCCCTCATGGGCTTGATTGGCCATTTTTATCTGGGGCCCAAAATTGAACGCAAGGTGGATCGCCGTCTTGAAGAGGGTGCCAACCAGTTGGAAGAGCGCCTGAGGAAGCGGATTGTCGATCTGCTTACCGGCCGCTCCCGGGAAGTGATCCGCAACAGCGCCCGGGATCTGGCCCGGGGCATGGGCCTGATCGGCAATCGGCGGCCGGATGATAATGATGATCTGGATGAACAGTAGCCTGATCTGATGAGAAATTGATCACATAAACGATCATTGAGCAATTGTCAGACAAACCTGTGCAAACCTGCTTTACTACCCCCCTATAATTTACTCCCTCGCGTTGATGCCGTTGCTTGTTGCTGCGCTGCATCTGCTCGTGGAATTACCTTCGGAGTTTGGATCATGTCCGACGATAAGCAGAACGAAAAAGAAGAGCGGAATCCTAGCCCGCTGAAGGCTCTTAGTGGAGCTTCACGAGATATTCGCAAGTATACCCACCAGATCTGGCTTGCCGGTCTGGGGGCGTTCGCACGGGCCGAGGAAGAGGGTAGCGGCTTTTTTGATGCCCTGGTTGAAGCAGGCCGAGAAGTGGAACGTCACACCAAGGACAAGACCGAGTCCCGGGTGGAAGAGATTAAGGAACGGGTTCGCCATCATACCGGCGAGACCATGGACAAGATGGAGAAGGCCTTCGACGATCGCCTGAACAAGGCGTTGTCCCGCTTGGGGCTCCCCAACAAACGGGAAGTCGAAGAGCTGGAGAAACGGGTTCACGAGCTTACCAGTGCACTGAGCAAAGCCGAGGAAGATGTCAGTGCTTCCTCTGAATCCGACACTCCAAAACGCCGCAGCCGCAAGAAGAGCTGAGGCGTCCAAACAGTGTTGTAGCGCACACCGCTAACCCCTTAGTGGTGTCTTTTGACGGGTACCCCCTTGGTACCCGTTTTTTTTATGTTCGAAATAAGCTCTCTCGCGACGAAGCGTCGCCCAGGCAGGATATCCATAGGTACAGACGCTCTGTCTCAGTGACCGTTGGTGAGGGATGCTTTCATCGCGGGTGCGGCCCTGATTGACTCGGAACGACTGTGCCACGCTGTCACCCTTGGTAACGTCTTCATGCCCCAATTTTGTTCACAGGTTTCTGTCAATGGGCTTTTTCTGCAATAAAATATGACAAACCCGTGAATAGCTCATAAAAAACAGCGTAACTACATGAAATATAATGAATTTATTGATTGGTTAAAAAATAGGCATGTCGTCAATAGCCGTGAAAAACCGGTGAGATAGGGCGGTTGTGTACCGGCTATGCACAGGGTTATCCACAGCTTCTGTGGAAAAGAATTCAGAAGTTAGGATTGTGCCGATGTGTGGTAATGATCGGCTAGCTGAACGGCCTGCTTACGACAAGAAAATGGCGTTTTTACACAAGGCTGTTATCGGACGCATGCAACTGGCTGTCATCCGGTTGTCACCTGGCATGGCTAAAAAATCACCGCTAAGTTGCTGAGAATAATAAGATTTACGATATGTGTAATTATCCACCATTAAGTGAGAAAGGCCTTTTGCCGGGGGCTACAGACGGTTCTTCTCAGCTTTTCCACAATTTTATCCACAGAATTTGTGAGTAATCCCCTGTGATTGTGCTGATGCGCTCCGAGAGTTGAGGAAAGTGTCAATCCCTGTCCTGGTGGAAAATCATGCAAACAGCTGAAGTGCTTGCTATAAGAGGGCTGTAGAGTGTTTTCCTGAGGTCCTGCACAGAGTTGTCCACAGAGCATGGGGATAGTTGTTGGGGTGTGGAAGAATTATCTCTGTTGTGCGTTGGTGCAGGACGTTGTCCAGCGCGGCTGGTTATGGGGGTGGGGTTTGTGTTGCGAGACGTCTACCAAAGGCAAATTGCTCTCCCGGGTGCCGCGTGAGCGAGGAGAATAACGTGCTGCATGATTCCTCTCCCTCAAGGCCGAGATGAGTCTCTAAATGGCCGCAAGCACCGGCGGCTTCCTGGATGTGGTGTGCAGTTCGCCTTGGGCCCAGTGCACACTACGCAATGCGTGGCGTCGGTGATCCAGATCTGAGGTTCGGTATCCGAAAGGGGGCGAGGGGCAAGACGCTCGAATTCTTACCCAGGAGCGGGTCGTTTGCGTTCCCGCTAGTCCATGATGAACAAAAAAAAGGGTGCCCGAAGGCACCCTTTTTTCAGCAAGAGAAAGATCAGAAACGGTGCTCGCCGTTATCGATGCTTTCCTGGCTCTCCTTGTCCAGCTGCTGGTAGCAGTTGGCCTTGGGAAGCAATACGTAGACCGCATTGTCCTGCTGGCTCAGGTCGTACTTCTGCTCTTTCAGTTTGTTCTTCTGGTGCTTGAAGGTGCCAGTGGTCTCCATGGCCTGCTCGTTGATCCGCAGGAACACGGGAATGGCGTAATGGGGCAGCTCACGCTTCAGGTAGGCACACAGCCCCTGGAAGTCGAATTCGCTGTGATGGCAGGTCAGACGAACCTGTGCCATGCCGGCCCGGCCATTGGTGTTGGGGATTTCTACCCCGTAGACCACGGACTCCTGAATGCCGTCATAGCCATCCAGAATCTGCTCTACTTCGGTGGTGGACACGTTTTCGCCTTTCCAGCGGAAGGTGTCACCCAGACGGTCCACGAACTGCGCATGGCGGAAGCCGATATCGCGCATCATGTCACCGGTGTTGAACCAGGCATCGCCTTTCTTGAAGACGTCACGGAAGATGGACTTCTCGGTCTTCTCCGGGTCGGTGTAACCGTCGAACGGCGTCTTGTCGGTGATCTCGCCGAGCATCAGGCCGGATTCGCCTTTGCCCACCTTGATCATGTTGCCATTGCTGTCGCGTACCGGCTCGTCCCGTTCCTTGTCGTATTTGACGATGGCATAGCTGACCGGAGAGAAACCTACGGTGTTGTCGAAGTTGAACACATTGGTAAAGGCCACGTTGCCTTCGGAAGAGGCATACAGCTCTACCACGCGGTCAATGCCGAAACGATCCTTGAACTCTTTCCAGATGCTCGGGCGCAGGCCGTTGCCGACAATGGTATGAACCTTGTTGTCCTGGTCGTTGGGCTTTTCCGGTTGTTCGTGCAGGTAGCGACACAGTTCGCCCACATAACCGAACGCGGTACAGCCGTGGCGGCGGATATCTTCCCAGAAGCCGCTGGCGGAGAACTTGCGCGCCAGTACCAGTGTGCCGGCAGGGGCCAGCACAGACGCCCAGCAGATGACCATGCCGGTGGCGTGGTAGAAGGGCAGGGTAGTGTAAAGGCGATCGTCAGCGTTAAGACGCACCGCTGAATAACCGAAGCCACCGTAGGCTTTTTCCCAGCGACCGTGGTTGAACACCACGGCCTTGGGCAGGCCAGTGGTGCCGGAGGTATAAATATAGAACAGCGGATCGCGCAGGAAAGTCTGCTTGCTGGAAGCCGGGTTCTCGCTGGAGCAGTCCTTGATTTCGCTGGCCAGGTTCTTGTAGCTGGCGGGAGCCTCACCCGGGTTTTCCAGAGTGTCCTGGTCGGCGAAGAAAAAGAAATTGTCCTTCAGGTCCAGGTCGCCACGGATCTCTTCCACGGCGTCTACCAATTCCTCACCAATAATGGCGGCCTTGGGTTTCACCAGATTGAAAGAATGGACCAGTACCTTGCCACGCTGGGAAGTATTGATCAGCGCAGCGCAGACGCCCAGTTTTGCACAGGCGGCTACAGTGACGAGCAGTTCCGGGCGGTTTTCGATGTTGACGGCGATAGTGTCGCCTTTTTTCAGGCCGATGGAGGCCAGGTAATCTGCCAGTCGGTTAGCCCAGGCATTGAACTGCTTGTAGGTAAGCTCGGTGTCTTCGTAGATCAGGGCGGCGCCGTTGGGGTTCATGCCGGTGGCTCGCTCGATGGCCATGCCCAGCCCCAGAGGCTTGGTCGTGTCAGTGATCTTGGCCATCCGCGAGCCCTTGATCAGGCCTGGCAGATTGCTGACCACCTCGGGAACCTTGGACAGAAGCTTGGGCAACGTGATGATGTCGGCGTTGCTCATAGGATCTCCATTAGTCTGTGTTCTTGGAAGGCCCAGGCACAAAACACCACAGGATGAGTCGATACAGGCCAGTCATTCGATCACGGCATGTAAGCGGTTATCCGAAGGCTGTTCAGCCGGGAACCCAGTATTGGCAAGCGGGCGCTTACCTTAACCGTAGCACCAGGGCAGGGCAAGAGCCTTGCCCGGCCGCAGTGCCAGGGCAGATTGCGGCGGTCCGTTTTGGCCTTATCTGCCCGGTGCAAACTATTGAATCACAGTGGAGTGTCCCTCTCCGTTCGTAAAATGTCATTGACGGATTATGACTCCGGGTTGTCCGCCTTGATGCTGACCAGTAGTTGCTGGCGTTTCACTTGACTGCCAACCGCTAGATCCGCTGATTCCACGGTGCCATCACAGTCCGCCTTGAGACTATGCTCCATCTTCATGGCTTCCATGATTACCAGCACTTGCCCCCGCTGCACGGCCTCACCGGCCTTCGCGCATACCTCGATCACTGCGCCATCCATGGGCGCGCGGATCTGGCCGGAGCCGGCCTGATCGCTGGCGCCCGCTGCGCTATGGGTAGCATCCTCGAAACAGACGCTGTGGCCTTGGCATTGCAGCCAGCTTTGCTTGCCATCCTGGAACATCTGGTAGCGCTGGCGAATGCCGTCAATGCTGGCCAGGCCCGGGCCCAGAGGCTCGATGTGGTGGTTGTTCTCGCCGACCATCAGCTCGGCATGGTCATCGCGATAGCGGATATATACGGTTTGTTCGTGTTCACCACAGCGAAGCTGGACCGGTTGAGCCCCCAGGGTGCTGGAGTGCCAGCCACGTAGCTCGGCTGCCGGTGTCTCCACTTCACAGCGGAGCAGGGCGGCCAGGGCCCAGAGTTGGCTGGAAGGAGCCTCGCCGGCCATGCTGGCGTCGTCGGCAAAGTCCTGCCCAATGAATGCCGTGGTCGCTTCGCCCTGGGCAAATACCGGGTGACGCAGAATAGCGGCCAGGAAGGTCCGGTTATCCCGGACTCCCATCAATACGGTGTCCTCCACAGCACGGATCAGGCGTCGCCGGGCGTCTTCACGGCTATCGCCCACGGCAATGATCTTGGCCAGCATGGGGTCATAGTGGCTGCCCACCTCATAGCCTTCCGTCAGGCCGTGGTCGATGCGCACGCCATCGCCGCTGGCTGGCTGCCAGCACAGTACCGGGCCGGTCTGCGGCATGTAATTCTGCGCCGGGTCTTCCGCGTACAGGCGCACCTCCATGGCATGGCCGGTGAGCGTGACTTGGTCCTGGCTCAAGGGCAGGGGCTCGCCGCGAGCGACTTTGATCTGCCAGGCCACCAGGTCCAGGCCGGTGACCAACTCGGTAACCGGATGCTCCACCTGCAGGCGGGTGTTCATTTCCAGGAAGAAGAAATCACCTTCCGGCGCCAGCAGAAACTCCACCGTGCCGGCCCCCACATAGTTGCAGGCCTTGGCGGCATTGACCGCGGCTTCGCCCATCTGTTGGCGCAGGGCCTCGTCCACGGCCGGAGAGGGGGCCTCTTCCACCACCTTCTGATGGCGACGTTGTACCGAACAGTCCCGCTCACCCAGATGGATCACGTTGCCATGGCGGTCGCCGAATACCTGGATTTCCACATGGCGTGGCTGCATCACGGCGCGCTCCAGAATCAGCTCGTCGCTGCCGAAGGCACTTTTCGCTTCCTGGCGGGCGCTTTTCAGCTGGGCGGAAATCTCGCTGGCATCGGTGACCACGCGCATGCCGCGACCGCCACCGCCGGCACTGGCCTTGATCATCAGCGGCAGGCCGATGCGTTCGGCTTCCTTGAGCAGTGTGGCGTCGCTCTGGTCTTCGCCTTCGTAGCCGGGAATGCAGGGCACGCCGGCTTCGATCATGGCGATCTTGGACAGGCGCTTGGAGCCCATCAAGTGGATGGCATCTTCATCGGGGCCGATAAAGGTGATACCGGCATCCTTGCAGGCCTTGGAAAACCCGGCGTTTTCAGACAGAAAGCCATAGCCGGGATGCACCGCATCGGCGCCTGTCTTGCGACAGGCATCCAGCAGGGCATCCACATTCAGGTAGGAGGCGCTGGCCAGTGCCGGGCCTACACAGACGGCTTCGTCGGCCAGTTGCACGTGACGGGCACCGCCATCCGGCTCGGAATAGACCGCCACGGTCCGGTAGCCCAGTGACTGGGCGGTGGCGATGACCCGGCAGGCAATCTCGCCACGGTTGGCAATCAGGATTTTTTCAAAGCTCATTGTGGTTCCTTACCGTAATCCGGGCGGCCCCGGAGAAAACATGTTGGCCGGGAGGCTCTGGTTTTTGTGGGAAATCATGCTTGCATGATGAAGCGGGTGGCACCCTCATTCGCTATGCAAGCATAGCTTCCCACAAAGACAGTGCTTCTCTGGAGGCAAGCACTTAACTGTTCCAGGACGCAGGGCGTTTTTGTACGAACGCCATGGTGCCTTCCTGGCCTTCTTCGCTGTTCACGGCGGCGGCGAAATCCTTCGCCGCCTGGTCCAGCAACACCTCCATGGGTTCATGGCCCACGTTCAGCACCAGCTGTTTGGTCACCCGGTTGGCATGGGGTGCGCATTTGCGCACCGCGTTCAGGGTGTCTTGCAGCAGGACATCCAGGCCGTCTGCGTCAGCTGCCACTTCGTGAACGATGCCCAGTCGCCGGGCTTCTTCGCCCTGGAAGCGGATGCCGGTGAGGGCCAGCCGCCGGGCCTGGGTCAGGCCGATACGCTCTACGACAAAGGGGGCGATCTGGGCGGGAATCACCCCCAGGCCGGTTTCCGGCAGGCCGAAGGTGGCGCCGCTGTGGGCGATGGCCACATCGGAGATGCAGGCCAGACCAAACCCGCCGCCCAGTACCGCGCCTTCCAGCACGGTAATCAGCACCTGGGGCTGATGATTAGCGGCGGTGATCATTTCCCCGAAACGGCGATTCAGTTTCTCAAAGGCATCGCTGTCGCCGCTGGCAGCCTGCTGGCGTGCGCCGGCCATATCCTTGATATCGCCGCCGGCACAGAAGTGACCTCCAGCGCCACGCAGCACGATAGCGCGCACGCCGGTGTCATCCTTCACCGCTTCGAACACCGCCATCAACTCGTTGACCATGGTCAGACTCATGGCGTTGCGGCTGTCGGGGCGGTTCAGGGTGATATGCAGAACCGGGCCGTCCTGGTTCAGCTGTAAGGTGTCTGTTTTCGGTAGCGTCATCATGCGCTCCTCTCAACATGTCTACAGGGCCGCTGTAGGAGCGCCGCTTGAGGCGCGAACAGAATATGAGTTGCGAGGCGCGAGTTACGAGGCCCGAAAACCTGAAACACGATGGTTCGGTTGTGCATTTCGCTTCTCGTAACTCGCTTCTCGCTCCTGGGTTTTCGCGGCTTAAGCGCCGCTCCTACAGCGGGCAGTATTCCGGGGCCGGGGTGTCCTGTTATTTTTTCTTGCCTGGCAGGATATCCATGGTCTTGCAGATAATGCCCAGCATGACTTCGTCGGCGCCGCCGCCGATGGAGCCCAGACGGCCATCGCGGTAAAGCTGGCCGGCGGGGTTGTCCCACATGAAGCCGTTGCCGCCCCAGTACTGCAGGCAGCCATCGGCTACTTCTCGGCTCAGACGACCGACTTTCAGTTTGGCCATGGACGCCAGCTGCAGCACATCCTTGCCGCTGATGTACATTTCGCAGGCCCGGTAGGTGAGGGCGCGCAGGGATTCCACTTCGGTTTGCAGTTCCGCCAGACGGAAGTGCACGGTCTGGTTGTCGATCAGTGGCATGCCGAACACCTGGCGGTCCTTGGCATAGGCGATGGTTTCGTCGATCACGTGCTGCATGCCCATCAGGCTGTTGGCGGCGGCGAACAGGCGCTCTTCCTGGAACTGCATCATCTGCATCATGAAGCCCATGCCTTCCTGGCCGATCAGGTTGCGCTGGGGCACGCGCACGTTGTCGAAGAACACCTGGGCGGTTTCCGAGGAGCGCATGCCCAGCTTGTGCAGGGGCTTGTCCACGGTGATGCCAGCGGCGTCCTTCGGCACGATGATCAATGACTTGTTCATGTGCGGCTTGCCGTCTGAGGTTTGTGCAAGCAGGCAGAACCAATCGGCGCTGGGCGAGTTGGTGATCCACATCTTGGTGCCGTTGATCACGTAGTCGTCGCCGTCCTTGGTGGCGGTAGTCTTGATGGCGGCCACATCGGAGCCCGCATGAGGTTCGGATACGGCGATGGAGGCCACCATGTCACCGGCAATGGCCGGGGCCAGGTAGTTCTGACGCAGCTCGTCGGAGCCGAAACGGGCAAGGGCCGGGGTGGCCATGTCGGTCTGCACCCCGGTGGAAAGCGGGACACCACCGCAGTGAGTGCGCCCCATTTCTTCGGCCATCACCATGCCATAGGAGTAATCCAGCCCCATGCCACCAAACTCGACCGGCTTGGTCACCCCGAGCAGACCCAGATCGCCCATTTTCTTGAACACCTCATGGATGGGAAAGCGCCCGGCTTCTTCCCATTCCTTGACGTGGGGGTTCAGTTCTTTCTCGACAAAGTTGCGTACTGTGCGGCGCAGTTCTTCGTGTTCTTGAGTGAAAAGCATGGGAAGCGTCCTGTTTTGTTCAATGAAGTACGTTGTGTTCTGTTGTGCCTGTGCTACCTGGCGATGCCGGTGCGTGAATTAATAATTAATAGTGAATAGTTAATAACGAGACCCCTTTGAGGCCTTTCGTTTGGTGAAAACGGGATGTGGTTTTCACGTTATTAACTATTAATTCTTAATTATTAATTGCCTCTAAAGTCTCGCCACCCCGAACGCATTCGGGTGCAGCTCGCGCTGCTGAGCGTCGGCGCAGATGTCCAGGGCATAAGCGACCACGCGGCGGGTGTCGCGGGGGTCGATGATGCCGTCGTCCCATAGCCGGGCCGTGCCGTAGAGCGCGGTGGACTGGCTGTCGAGTTTCTGGGCGGTGGTCTGCTGAAGCATGTCGAGCACCTTCTCGTCAGGCTCAATGCCGTTGGCTCGCTGTTTGGCCTCAGCCACGATGCGCAGCACCATGCCGGCCTGCTGGCCGCCCATGACGGCAACCTTGGAGTTGGGCCAGGCAAAGATGAAGCGCGGATCAAGGCCTCGCCCGCACATGGCGTAGTTGCCTGCGCCGTAGGAGCCACCGACGACAATGGAGATTTTCGGCACCCGGGCGTTGGCCACAGCCTGCAGCATTTTTGAACCGTGCTTGATGACGCCGTTCTGTTCCGCGTCGGTGCCCACCATGAAGCCGGTGGTGTTGTGAAGGAACAGTAATGGTCGGCGAGTCTGGTCGCAGAGCTGGATGAACTGGGCGGCCTTGGCAGCGCCTCGCGGGGTGATCGGGCCATTGTTGCCGATGATGCCCACGGGCTTGCCTTCGATGGTGCTCCAGCCGCACACAGTGGCGCTGTCCCAGTCGTTTTTGAAATCCAGGAAGTCGGAGCCATCAGCGATGCGGGCGATGATCTCACGCACGTCGTAGGGTTTCTTGGCGTCGGCGGGCACCACCCCGAGCAATTCCTCGGCTGCGTAGCGGGGCGGCGCAATGTCGTCGCTATCCGGTGCTGCCCGGCGCCAGCCCAGCAGCTTGACCAGATCCCGGGCCTGGCGAATGCCGTCCGCATCGTTTTCCGCCAGGTATTCGGCGGTGCCGGCGGTGCCGGCGTGCATTTCGGCGCCACCCAGCTCTTCATCGGTGGCGATTTCGCCGGTGGCAGCTTTCAGCAGGGGCGGGCCGGCCAGGAACATCTTGGCGCGCTCGCGTACTACCACCACATAGTCAGACAGCCCGGGCTGATAGGCGCCACCGGCTGTAGCGTTGCCGTGAACCACTGTGATCTGCGGGATACCGGCAGCGGACAGTCGTGCCTGGTTGGCAAAGGTGCGGGCGCCGTCCACGAATACTTCTGCCGCATAGTTCAGGTTGGCGCCGCCGGATTCCACCAGGCTGACTACCGGCAGCTTGTTCTCCATGGCGATGCGCTGCAGGCGCAGGGTCTTGTGCAGGCCGGAGGGCGAAATGGTGCCGCCCTTGATGGCGGAATTGGAGGCGGTGACCAGACAGCGCACGCCGGACACATAGCCGATGCCGGCAATGGTGCCGCCGCCGGCTTCTGTGCCGTCCTTGTCGTCGTGCATCTTGTAGCCGGCCAGGTTCATCAGGCTCAGGAATGGCGAGCCGGTGTCTAGCAGGCGCGAGATACGCTCGTGGGGTAGCAGCTGGCCGCGTTTCTCGAATTTGGCACGCTTGCCTTCAGCGGTATCCACCACGGCCTGCTCAATGGCGCGGAACTCTTCCACGGCTGCCAGCAGAGCGTCGCGGTTCTGCTGGTATTCCTCGCTGTTCGGGTCCAGTGCGGATTCAATGACTGACATTACAGGTCCTTGAAGACATCGGGGGTGGTGGCACGGTGGAAGCCGTCAAACGGCTCGCTCTTGTCGTGGTCGGGTAGCGGGAAGATCGCCACATTGCCCTGGCTGGCGGCGCCGTCGATGCGCAGGGTGTCGCCGCTGATAAAGGCGGCGGCATCGCTGAGCAGGAAGCAGATGGCACCGGACACTTCGGATTCGTTCCCCATGCGTTTGAGCGGTACGGCGGCACGCAGGGTTTTCAGGGTCTGCTTGAAGCCTTCCGGGTAGGTGTCCATACCGCTGGACATGATCCAGCCCGGTGCCACGGCATTGACGCGCACCCCGCAGCTGCCCCACTCGTAGGAAGCGGTCTGGGTGAAGTTGACCATGCCGGCCCGGGCGGCGCCGGAGTGGCCCATGCCGGGCATGCCGCCCCACATGTCGGCGACGATGTTGACGATGGCGCCGCCGTTGCGGTTCATGCCCTGGGTGAACACTTCCCGGGCCATCAGGAAGCCGCCGGTGAGGTTGGTGCGCACCACGGTTTCCCAGCCTTTCTGGTTGATCAGCGCCAGTGGCGAGGGGAACTGGCCGCCGGCGTTGTTGACCAGGCCGTGAACTACCTCCACGGCTTTGTAGATCTCGGCAACGGTGGCCTTGACCACCTCTTCGTCACGGATGTCGCAAGTGAAGCCGATGGCTTGGCCGCCGTCTTCCTCGATCTCCGCCGCCACGGCATCCAGTTTTTCCTGTTTGCGACCGACCAATACCACGCGGGCTCCAAGGGAAGCCAGTTCATGGGCGGTGCAGCGACCGATGCCGGAGCCACCGCCGGTGACGATGATGTTCTGGCCGGCAAACAGGTCGGGCTTGAATACGGAACGGTATGACATTGTCGTTAATCCTTGGTTTGTTCATTCCTTGTGGGAAGCGATGCTTGCATCGCGAATAACGTTGACTGCTGTTAACGCCGATTCGTCATGCACAGCATGACTTCCCACAACATCATCAATTGTCAGTCAGTGTCTTGGCGATTTCTTCACTCACTTTCACCGGCATATCCAACAACTGCTGCGCAAACGCCTTGCCCTGCGGGTCAATGCGCAGGGAGGCAATGCCCCCGCCGCCCAGGGCATTCTTCAGCAGGAAGTTAAAGGCATTCATGCCCGGCAGTGACCAGCGGCTGACGCTGCCGGTGTCCGGGTCGAGCACGTGCTGCATATAGTCGGCCACGGCGTCTTCCGTCAGGGCGGCATTGATGTACGGCAGGTATTCCGGCTGGCGGGCGATGACGCCAATATTGGCGTGGTTGCCCTTGTCGCCACTTCGCGCCCAGGCCAGTTTGATCAGTGGCACGGCCACCTCGCCGGTAGCGATGTCGCCCCGGTTGTCTTCTGGCAGGGTGTTGGCATCAAACGGTGTACCGGCCGGGATGGTCACCGGCAAGGTGTCGCCGCCCAGGTCCACGGTAACCGGAATGCTGTTCTTGCTGACCAGGGTGGAGAACAGACGAATGCGCGGGAACGGCTTGGGGCGTCCGCCTACCAGGCCGGACAGTCCCGGTGCCATGCCGGTGGCGGCCTGAGCAATTTCTCTGGCAAACAACCCCAGGGCTTTCTTGTCATCGTGCAGAGCGCCGATCTTGACCACCACTTCGCGGGTGTCACCGCGACGGGCCTGGGCGCCATAGGTGGTTTCGCTGCCGAGAATTTCCACGCTGGTCTCGCGCATGGGTGCCATGCCCAGTTGCTTGAACAGGCCGGCCACCTTTTTCAGGATGGCGTCGGCGACCACCTGGCCTTTCTGCGGAGCGTCGATGCCGCCCATCAGGAAGGAGGCGGTGATGCGATTGCCGTCCGGGTAGGTGGCGGAGACTTTGTAGCTGTCGGTGGGGGGCAGGCCCTGGGCGCCACTGACGCGAACCCGGTTGTCGCCGACCTGTTCCAGTTCTACCTGGGTAAAGTCACAGACCACGTCGGGCAGCATGTAGGCACGGGGGTCGCCGATTTCATAAACGATCTGCTCTCCGACGGTGGCCGTGTTGACCAGGCCACCGGTATTGTCAGGCTTGGTAATGACGAAGTGACCGTCCGCAAAACATTCGGCAATGGGAAAGCCCATGTTGTGGAAGTCAGGCACATCGCGCCAGTCGGTGAAGTTGCCGCCGGTGCATTGGGCGCCGCATTCGATCACATGGCCGGCCAGGGAGCCCTGGGCCAGTTTGTCGTAATCGTCTTCAGCCCAGCCGAATTCGTGCATCAGGGGGCCCAGTACCACGGCGGAATCTGCGATGCGGCCGGTGAGCACGATATCGGCACCGGCATCCAGAGCTGCCTTGATGGGCAGGGCGCCCAGGTAGGAATTCATGGTGACTGTCATGGGGGGCAGGGGAGCGCCGGTGTCCATTTCCGTCACATCGGCAAAGTCGTTGCGGCGCGGGTTCAGGTCGTCGCCTTCTACCAGGGCGATTTTCATCTCGATCCCGGCGGCCTCGAACACCTTCTCCAGGGCCTCCCGGCAGGCGCGGGGGTTTACCCCACCGGCATTACTGACCACCTTGATGTTCTTTGCTTTGATATCCTTGGCCAACGGCGCCATGACATTATTGACGAAGTCGTGGGCGTAACCGGCGCTGGGGTCCTTCATGCGGGCACCGGCCATGATCGACAGGGTGACCTCGGCCAGATAGTCGAACACCAGATAATCGATCTCGGCCTGCTTGACCAACTGGAAAGCGGCGCTGTTGGTATCGCCCCAGAATCCGGCGGCACAGCCGATGCGAACGGGCTCGGTCATGGTGGCTCCATTTGCGTGTATAAGCGTGGTCTCGTAAGCTACCAAGCAAGCGCTTGGTTTGTAAAGAGCCAGATGTCTTGCTGAGCATTTATTCGAAGCCGCTGTAGGAGCGCAGCTTGAGGCGCGAAGGGCTTTGCAGAGATGCGAGTCGCGAGCAGCGAATGGCGGAACTCGCTTCCTGCAATTCGAACCTGTGTGGTTCGCGCCCCAAGCGGCGCTCCTACGGGGTTTTTAGTGGGCGCATGGTGATTGTGCTGTGCTTGCAGCTTGCAGGGCAGACTCGGGATAATGCGGGGATACAAAAAAGAGGATACCAATGGCTGAGTCACTGGCAATTAATGGAATCGATGATTCTCCCCGCGGGCGCCTGCTCAGTGCGGCGGCCCACCTGTTTCGCGACAAGGGCTTTGATCGCACCACGGTAAGGGATATCGCTGCGTCCGTGGGCATCCAGAGCGGCTCCATCTTCCATCATTTCAAGAGTAAGGAAGATATCCTTTTTGCGGTGATGGAAGAGGTGATCCAGTTCAATACGGATCGCCTGCGCCGGGCTATTGCAGCTGAAGTCTCACCGAAGGGGCAACTGCGGGCACTGATCCGTGCGGAACTGCAGTCTATTGTCGGCGATACCGCTGAAGCCATGACCGTGCTGGTGACAGAGTGGCGTTGTCTCGGTGAGGACAGGCAGCGCAAAGCCCTGGAGTTGCGCGCCATCTATGAGCAACTGTGGCTTGATGCGCTCAATGCGCTACATACGCAGGGGGCGTTCCGGGATGATCCCTTCATCGTTCGCCGCCTGCTAACCGGTATGACAGGCTGGGCGCCCAACTGGTTTGATCGGGACGGTTCCCTGACCCTGGATGACCTGGCGGACATTATTCTGGCCCGTGTGGTGGGTGAGCATGATCGGTAATGCCATCGGCTGGGGACAGAGCGGGTACTCCATTATCGAGGAAGGAGAGCTTAACCGTCAGACCTGGGCGCTGGATGTGCATCATTACCTGATTGCCAAACCGAGCGGGCAGGCGGTACCGGGCAGATTCACCCTGGAGCAGGCAAAGGCGAAGATTGAGGCGCTGGAGGCGGAAGAAAGCTGAAACGGCAAGCTGCAGCGGCTTTGTTCTGGCTATTCTGTGCAAGATTTGCCCGTTCCGCCCATTTTCTAGGCAAACGGACTTTTTTCTGCAAAAAGCCGTTGACACCCCCGGCCCAATCCCTAAAATGGCGCCCACTTCGCAGCGCGATGCGGGTGGTTAGCTCAGCTGGGAGAGCATCTGCCTTACAAGCAGAGGGTCGGCGGTTCGATCCCGTCACCACCCACCATATTTTGTAAGTGAAGAGTTCCGTAAGGAAAAGTGGAGCGGTAGTTCAGTTGGTTAGAATACCGGCCTGTCACGCCGGGGGTCGCGGGTTCGAGTCCCGTCCGCTCCGCCACTATTCAGCATTAAAGGCTCCCATTTATGGGGGCCTTTTTTGTTTCTGCTCCCCTGTCATCCTTTGTCTGACGCCTGATCTATTGCGGCTGTGCGTTGTGCCTTGCTCTGTTTTATTGCATTCGACGTCGAGCATCAGGCGTGATGCGTTCTATTTCATGAACTTGTCACCTAAACCCTGTCTAATTTCAGGCCCACAACACTGAAAAAGACAAGGAGGGCAAGCAAATGGAAGACTATCTGGAAGAGCGACTGGAAGAGAAGCAGCTGATGGAATGCCTGGAAGAGTGGCAGGAAGAAGACAGCTGGGTGGACGACGGAGAGGAGCTCTGATTCCTCTCCGTACCACCCCTCTCTGATTTTCCAGTCTCCATCCCTATCTGTTAATCCTTCGCGGTTTGATCCCATCCCCTTCAATACACATTGATTCTGGCAACGTGATGCCGTTATTGGTCTTCGTCAGCTGCTTTGCGGCATAGTAATGGGCGCATTTTCGTATGCTTTTTTTTTACTGCCATTCAGGTCACACTCTTTTATTAGGGGCTGACTATAATTGGCAGCACCCTGATTTTGCCGTCGCTACTGTGTTTTCTGGATCTTGCAGGGAGTGATGTTGTGGCGAGTCAGTGGCCAACTACAATAATTCTCAAGGGAAGGAAGGACACATGCCTCTATCCTCCGTGACGTCCGAAGCGATTCTGTTTTTTGATCATCGGGGCATTACCAAAAGCATGCTGTATGCGGATTTTGAGGCGATCCTCGATGGCATGGTGGGTGTGCCGGAATTTGCAGATAAGGAAGTTCGCGGTGCCTACTGCCTGGTGAATGGTCAGTTACGGGTACGTTCGCTGGTCCTTTTTACAATCGATTTTGATGAAGACGGCATGGCCGACACCACCTGGAATGTGCCGCTGCGCCATCTGGCAGAACATGCCGGGCAGGGGCCGGATATGGGGGCCGGGCCGATTCGTCTGGCCTGCCGCAGCCAGTGTCCGGTGGCCTGGCACCAGGATCAGATGTGGGATCCGGGCATGAAGCCGGGAGCCAACGACTTTATCGCCATTCGCGACACCATTCGTGAGCGCGGTCCGAAACTGGGGCTGGAAATCGATGACGAGCTGGATTCGACCCCTGCCGCTGCGCCGCCAGTCATTGGTGCCGAAACGGCAGCGCCCACCATTGCCCCGGACGATGACGAGAGCAAGAAAGAGGCCGATGAAGAAAGGGTGCGACTGGCTCGCATTATCAAGGAGCTGCGCCTGCGGGTACAGACACTGGAAAATTCCCAGTCCGAAGAAGTGGGCCAACTCCGCTACGCCGCTCAGCAAAAGGAGGAAATCCTCAATGCTCAGCTGGAAAAGGTTCTGGGCCAGTTCAAGACGCTCAAGTCCCAGAATGGGGCGTTGCGTGAACAGAATGATTCTCTCAAGGCTCAGGTGGTCTCACTGACTCAGAGCCTGGAGGAGCAGAGCCACCAAAGCCAGACTCAGGGCAGCGAACTGGAAGTGCTTACCGAACAGTACAAGCTGGCACTGGAGCAGCGAATCGAGGAGGAACGGGCGAAGCTTTCCGAGCAGATCCATGCCAAGGAAATGGATGTGCTGACCCGCGATGATCTGATTAACCAGCTCAAGGAGGAACTGGGCGAGCTAAAACGAAATCGGGTGAAGGAAGCCAGCACTGGAGCCCAGAAGATGCTGGAAAAACTGGAAAATCTCGGCCTCAGCTTTATCGCCTTCCACCCCGGTGCGGGGCATATTTCCATTTCGGCCGATCAGATCGGCAGTTACATGGAAAATCCAGTGGCTTTCGCTGCGCGTAAATGTCTCGTCACTGAAGATCACTACCGGGCCTGGCTGGCCCATTATGAAAATCCCGTGTGCCAGGTATCGGTGGGCTCTGATCAACAGCCCTGCGGTAAGCGAGTGATCCGGGTGGAAGTGCCTAACCAGTTCAAACCCGGCGTCTCCGACTGCAATGCCAATCGTTGTCCAAACTGTCGCAACGACTCGGCGATCGATAACGTGCTGCGCTTTCGCTGATAAACAGATGTGACTCAGTGCCACTTCACTGAAAAATGGTAGGTTTTTTGCATTATCTACGCTGAAAGCATGATGTTGTTGTCACAATAAGAACACCGGGAGCGGCAGTTATGGCACAGGAATCCATTGATAAAAGCCTTTTACAGACCTTTGTGCCAGTGAATGCGCTGTCTGGAGACCAGCTGGACTGGCTCCTGGATCAGCAGGAGGTGTGCCGTTATTCGTCAGGAGATGCCCTTTTTTCGCTTGGCGACAAGGACAACACCACCATCTATCTGCTCAGCGGCAAGGTAGAGCTTACCGATGAAGCGGGCAAAACCCGTACCGTCAGTGCCGGAGATACCGCATCCTGGCATCCGCTGGAGCATGCCCAGCCCCGCCGCAGTACGGCTCGGGCTCTGACCGAAGTCAGTGTGGTCCGCTTTGACAGCTTTCGGCTGGACACCATTCTTTCCTGGGACCAGTCTGCCGGTTACGTGATTCTCGATATCAACGCCAACTCCGCTTATCAGAATGATCGGGAGTGGATGATTCGACTGCTTAAATCCAAGCTGTTTCATCGGGTACCGCCCAGTAATATTCTGGAAATCTTCCGGCGCCTGAAGGCTCATCGCCACAAGCAAGGGGATGTGATTATCCGCCAGGGTGAGGCAGCAGACTGTTGCTACATTCTCAAGGAAGGCGTCTGTGAGGTGGCCATCAGTATGGGCGACAATGCCCCAACCCCCGTGGCCATGCTGGAAGAAGGGCAGTGGTTCGGCGAAGAGGCGCTGCTTTCCGGCAAGCCCCGTAATGCCACGGTGACCATGGCTACCGACGGGGTCTTGATGAAACTGGAGCGTCAGGACTTTGATGCCCTGCTGCGCGAGCCGATCATCAACACCATGCCCGCTGAGGATGTATTGGGCGCCGCAGAAAAGGGCGCCTGGTGGCTGGATGTGCGTACCAGCGATGAATTCGACCAGGAGCACCTGGTGGGCGCCACCAATATGCCGCTGAATGTATTACGGCTGAAATCCCGCCTGTTGGACCCCAGCAAGACCTATATTGCCTACTGTGATACCGGTCGACGTAGCGCCACAGCCGCTTTTCTGTTAAAAAACGCCGGCTTGGACGTAATCGTTCTGGATGGCGGCCTGAATGCCAATGCTGCTAACCTGAACGAGTACCTGACACAGGCCTGAATCCGCGGCTGCCATGCAGCAATCACGGATTCGGGCCAGGGTGGTCGCTCACCGGATGGAGGGCGAGCCCTTCACCGGATGCAGCTCCGGCTGCCCAGGATTCGTGTGGCGCAAGAGACTTTTAGCAATAAATTCCGCAATATCGGCTTGATTGCCCGTTCCGAAAGTGAACAGGCGCTGTATTCACTGCGCCAGTTGATTCACTTTCTCAACGGGCGTGACTGTACCGTTATCCTCGACAAGAACATCGCCGGCAGCCTGCCAGAAATGGGCCTGCAAGCGGCATCTGCCACGCAGATGGGTGAAGCCTGTGATCTGGTTATTGTGGTCGGTGGCGATGGCAGCCTGCTGGGCGCCGCCCGTACACTGGCCCGTTTTGATGTGCCGGTGCTGGGCGTCAACCGGGGTCACCTGGGGTTTCTCACTGACATCCTTCCCTCCGAAATCGAAAGCCGGGTGGGGCAGGTGCTGGACGGTGAGTACACCACTGAAAAGCGGTTCCTGCTGGATCTGGAAGTACGCCGGGGCAAGACCGTGGTGGGCGAGGGCTGCGCCCTGAACGATATCGTGCTGCTCTCCGGTGACAGTGTCCACATGATCGATTTCGAGCTGGTGATCGATGGCCATTTTGTCTATGGCCAGCGCTCCGATGGCCTGATCATCTCCACCCCCACCGGTTCCACGGCCTATGCGCTGTCCGGCGGCGGGCCCATCATGCATCCCAAGCTGGATGCCATGGTGATGGTGCCGCTCAATCCGCATACCCTTACCAGCCGCCCGCTGGTGGTGGCCGGGGACAGCGAGATCAAGATTCATATCACCACCGAAAAGGTCCGACCACTGGTCAGCTGCGACGGCACCGCCGGGATTCGCCTGCAGGTGGACGATGTAATCGCCATTCGCAAGAAGCCCCATCGTTTGCATTTGATCCACCCGCCTGGCCATGATTTCTACCAGGCCTGTCGCTCCAAGCTGGGCTGGAGTACCCGCCCCGGTGACAGCAGCTGAAACCCCGTTGATAGTTAACAGTGAATAGTTAATAGCTACAGGCAAACAGCGGCTTCCCTGTATCCGTCCCAGACTAGCCAGGCCGGAAACGGGCGTAAGCCCACCCCCGCCGAACTGGCGGGGTGCCTCAAACGAGTGAATGTCATGACCTACCAAAGCTTTGATGACCTGATCGCCGCCATGACGCAGGAAGTCTGTGACAACATGCGCCGCGCTATTGAAACCGGCAAGTGGGCGGATGGTCGGCCGCTGAGCCGTGAGCAGCGTGAAACCTGCCTCCAGGCGGTGATTGCCTGGGAGGCAAAGAACCTGCCAGAGGAGCAGCGCTCAGGCTACATGGAGCAGCAGTGCAAGAGTGGCAAGGACGAGCCAGAGGAGCAGCCGGTTACCCTGCGCGCCCCGGATCGTTTGCAGTAGCCAGACCGCCCGTCCCACGGGCGGTGACTGGCGGGTCGTCGCCCGGATACCGCCTGTCGGACCAACGTCAAGCTTTTCCTGCCAAAGACCGTTGGTGCTCTTCCAAACATACTGTATTCTTCCTAGGTGACAACTGTACTGTGTAAGTTAGCCGGCCTAGATTCGGCGCACGCGGACGATGTCTTTCTGGCTGCGTTATGGGAGATTGCGGCGCAGGCAGAAATAAAAAAGATAACAAACGGTTTGGGAGAACCCATGCATATCTATAAGAAAGTACTGCCTGCGGCAGTGGCCCTGGCACTGGCGGCCTGTGGTGGCGGCAGTGATACCGTCCCTGATCAAAGTGAGGGTGCTGCCCAAATCGGGACTTTTCCCCGTTTTGACCCCCTGGCATCTGATCTGCCCCTTAACACTGATCTAATCTTTGCAGCGGCCGCCACTTCTGACGGCACTGCCAACGTCGGGACTCCTACCAATGCGGTGGAGGCTGCACTCAATGATCTGGATGGGTTTTCCACGACAGCGTATTTCGACATTGGATTTGCTGGTGGTTCCATTGATGCCAGCACTGTCTGTGCGCTTGGTGATGCCTGCGTCCCCAATGTTTTCCTGATTCCGTTGAACAGCAATGGTGACGCACTGGATCCGGCAAACGTGGATCCTATGAATCCGGTAAATGCTGAGCAGATCCCCGGTTTCATTGCTTCAGTAGAATCTCTGGATGGCGGCACGGATAACGTTCTTCGTATTACCCCTGCGGAGCCAATGCTGGCTAAAACCAAGTATCTGGTTTTCGTGACGGATGGCATTCTCGATACGGATGGCGATCCGATTACTCCATCAAGCTCTTATCAGACTCTGGGGGAAAACGAGCCTGCTCTGACCTCCGCGTTGCAGCCTGTTCGCACTGCTGTGCAAGGGTGGGAGGCGATCGCTTCCGGCTTTCTTGCCCAGGCTTTGGAGCTTGATGTGGATGATTTCCTATACATTTACCACTACTGATCCGGTAACTCCATTGGTTGCCATGGGGGCTCCCCGTGGCGCAATTGCGCAAACCCTGATTAATGGTGGTGCGGCACCAGGTGATGCAGTAACGGCGGCCAACAACCTGGAGAACGGAGGGCTACTGAGCACGCCGAAAGAGAGAACGATTGACGTAAATGCGGCAACCGGTCTGGATTTCTCGGCACTGACTGCCGGGCAGCTGGCTGCGGGAATTGGTACGCTTTACACCGGTAGCATTTCGTTGCCTTATTACCTGTCAGCGCCTGCTGCGCCTACAGATTTCAGCTTCCTGCAAAAAACCTGGAATGCGGACCAGGTGCTGGGCTCTCAGGTAGGACCGGGTATTCCGCCCGCAGATATTGACGGTTCTTACAATGTGACTTACCGCTTCCCCTTTGCCGCAGAGAGCGGTGAAGAGTTGGTGCCGCTTCAGGTTACTCTGCCGAACCCGGCTACTGCTCCGGCAGAACTGATGGGCGCTACCTGTGCCAATGTTCGTGATAACACGGGTTACCCTGTTGTCATTTATGTCCATGGCATCACTAGCGATCGTACGTCCGTTATGGCGCTGGGGCACACACTGGCATCCAAGTGTGTCTCCACCGTAGCAATTGACCTGCCGGTACATGGTGTGCCCGCCAACAGTGCTTTTGCAGCGGCGTTGAATGTGGAAAATAGTGCGCTTATCCCTTTCTCCACCCTATACGGCGAAGATCTCCACGAGCGCCATTTCAATGTGGTTCAGGATGCTACGGGTAATCCTGCCCTGATGAACTTTGATACACCAACAGCACTTGATGGTTCTGGTGCCTGGTTTATCAATCTGGCCAGCCTCGGGAACACTCGCGATAACATGCGTCAGTCGGTGATGGATCTGATGAACCTGAATGCCAGCCTACAGGCAATCAGCGATCTGGATATTGCCACCAATGGCACGCTGGATACCGATAATGTGACTGTCGTGGGCGCTTCATTGGGTGCGATCGTCGGGTCTGTGTTTACCACCGTGAATCAGATAGCGATTGGTAACGACATGAATTTTGGTAGCAACCTGAATCCGATTAAAGGCTTGGTAGCGTCGGTAGGGGGGACACAGCTGACCCAGATACTTAACAACTCCCAGACGTTTGCCCCGCGTATTCAGGCAGGCCTGGCAGCTAATGGTGTCAATGTTGGTACCAGTAACTACGAAAAATTCCTCTATGCTGCACAAAGCACAGTAGCCTCTGGTGACCCGGTGAATTTTGCCGAAACCCTTGGAACACTTGGTGTGCCGGTGCTGATTCAGCAGGTGAATGGTGACATGGTGGTGCCGAATGGCGATCCGGCACTGCCGTTGATGGGGACAGAGGCGTTGGCTTCACTAACGGGTGCAACCCAGTTTGGCCCTGGTGCCGCTAATGTGACCGCCACACCGGGCTACGTGAAAATGACAGCAGGTGGGCATGGCTCGCTGCTGACACCGTCTGGCGGTGCGCCGCAGGTTACTGCAGAAATGCAGGCCCAGGTAGTCAGCTTTGTGTTGTCCTCAGGTGCACAGGTGGGCATAGGTACCCAGGCGCCTGGAGATGTGGAAGCTACTCCGTAATCCGGTTCCCATCCCTGTATCACAACACCCCGCTTCTGCGGGGTGTTGTCGTTTAGGGCAAGTGTCTAATATGGACGGCAACAGAAACGCAGCAGGAGTCATGCATGGAAACCGCGCATAGTGCAGTCAAGACCACGCGATTGGAAGAGTATCAGCCTCCAGTCTATCTGGTGGACGAAGTGGTTCTGGATGTGGATATCCATGATGGTGTGACGACAGTTACCAGTACGCTGTCGCTCCAACATAACCCGGCTTCTCCGGTCCCGGCGGGAGAGATGAGTTTCAATGGCGAGGGGCTTGTCCTGCGCTCGTTGGTCCTGGACGGTGTTGTGCTTGAAGAGGAGAGGTACGAGTACAGGGATTCTCAGTTGATTGTCAGGGGGCTGCCTGAATGTTGCCAATTGACGTCGATTGTAGATATCGAACCGGAAAAAAATACCGCACTCGACGGACTCTACCGCTCCAACGGCATGTACTGCACGCAGTGCGAGGCGGAAGGCTTCCGCCGTATCACCTTTTTCCCGGATCGCCCGGATGTGCTGGCCCGGTTTACCACTTCAGTGCGGGCTGACAAGAAGCGCTATCCGTTGCTGCTATCCAACGGTAACCCGGTAGAGCAGGGCGAAGAGGGCGATCGCCACTGGGTGACCTGGGAAGACCCGTTCCCGAAACCCTGCTATCTGTTTGCGCTGGTGGCCGGTGATCTGGCCTGTCTGGAGGACAGCTATACCACCGGTTCTGGTCGCCAGGTGTCGCTGCGTCTTTATGCAGAGCACCGCGATCTGGACAAGCTGGACCACGCCATGCTGTCGCTGAAGAATGCCATGCGTTGGGATGAAGACAGCTACGGGCGTGAGTACGATCTGGATATCTACATGATCGTGGCAGTAAGCCATTTCAATATGGGGGCCATGGAAAACAAGGGCCTCAATATCTTCAATACTTCCTGTGTGCTGGCTCACCCGTCTACTACCACCGATGCCGGTTTTCAGCGGGTGGAGTCCGTGGTGGCCCATGAATACTTCCATAACTGGTCGGGTAACCGGGTCACCTGCCGGGACTGGTTTCAGCTCAGTCTCAAGGAAGGTTTCACCGTATTTCGTGACCAGCAGTTTTCTGCGGACATGAACTCCGCCGCCGTGCAACGGGTGGAGAATGTGGATTTTCTGGTCAACCATCAGTTCCCGGAAGATCAGGGGCCAATGGCCCATCCTGTTCGCCCTGCGCAATACCAGAAAATCGATAATTTCTACACGCTGACGATCTATGAAAAGGGCGCCGAAATTGTCCGTATGCAGTATCACCTGCTAGGGGCCGATGATTTTCGTCGCGCTACGGATCTTTACTTCGATCGGTTTGATGGTCAGGCCGTCACCTGTGATGACTTTGTTGCCTGTATGGAGGAGATCTCCGGGCGAGATCTGACTCAGTTCAAGCGCTGGTACAGCCAGGCCGGTACGCCGGTGCTGACTGTGACGGATCACCTTGAGAACGGCCGGTACCAGCTCTCCTTCCGCCAACACACCCCCCCGACACCAGGGCAGGCTGAGAAGCAGGCGCTGATGATCCCGGTGCGTCTGGCCTTATTGGACGAAGCTGGTGAGCCGTTGCCGCTGGATGAGCAGGGCAATCGCGAGAAGGTCATTATTCTCGACAGGGAAGAGCAGACCCTCAGTTTTGATGCTGAAGGGCCGGTTACCCCTTCCCTGTTGCGGGGCTTTTCTGCGCCGGTGGTGCTCGACTACGCCTTCGACCATGACCAGCTAACCCGTCTGCTGGCCTACGACAGTGATGGCTACTGTCGCTGGAGTGCTGCCCAGCGGCTTTACTTCTCCGCGCTGGATCGTCTGGTGAAAGGGACTGGCGACGCAGCCGCCGAGGCGCAAGCACTGGTGCCGGTATTGGAGCAAGTGATCGGCCGGGCTGATGAGGATCCGGCCCAAGCTGCTCTGTTGCTGTCATTACCTGGCGAAGTGGCCCTTGGAGACAGGCATGCGCCTCTGGACCCTGGCGGCGTCCATGCTGCCCACCGTGCCATGAAGCAGGCCTTGGGCAAGGCATTGCAGAGTCACTGGCTGTCACTGGCTGAGAATCTGATTGCAACCGAGCTGGAGATGGATGGTCGGGCCATGGGGCGCCGCCAGTTGCGCAATCTGGCACTGGATTACCTGGCTGCGTCCGGTCATCCGGAAGCGCCACGATTGGCAGCAGAACTGTTTGAATTACCGTTATGCATGACCGAAGAACTGGCCGCACTGCGGGTGCTGGTGCATTACGATTTAGCCGGCGCCGATCAGGCTCTGTCCCAGTTCGCTGAACGCTGGTCAGATGAGGCCCTGGTAATGGATCAGTGGTTTGCCGTCCAGGCGGCGACTCCGGGGCCGGCCAGCTTGTCCAGAATAGAGGCGCTGATGAGCCATTCTGCTTTTGACTGGACAGTACCGAATCGGGTGCGAGCCTTGCTGGGTACTCTCGCAAATGGCAACCCGTCTGCCTTCCATTCTCCCGACGGCGAAGGCTACCGCCTTTTCGCGGCAGCATTGAGTCGGCTAGACGGGATTAACCCCCAGATTGCTGCCCGGCTGGCCAATGCGGCCGCGCGTCTGTCAAAGCTGGAGCCCGGGCGCCGCAAGCAGCTAGCGTCGGCCTTGGAGCGAGTGGAAAAGGATGCCTCGGACAATCTCAGCGAGGTCCTTGGGCGGATTTTGGCTGTTTGATGCGAATCGACTACAAGATGAAAAAATAGTGATGACTGGCTGGTCGTTAAATGTACACTGAGGGGGGATTTCTTTTTCGTCCCGATATGTAAGAATTAAGACTTAGTCTGGGTAGTGGTGTGCATCGGGGAGAATGATGGGACCGATGATACAACGGGAGAAGCCGCTGCCCGGGCAAGAACAATAAAGCCATGCATGGCAATTCGGAGAGCTACATGAATAATAATCCCCTGCGCAAAACCAGGTTAGCGATGGCTGTTGCTGGTGCTGCAGCCCTTACCAGCTTGTCACTTCCTGCCTCTGCAATTCAGCTTCAATTCGATAACCCTGACTGGACCGGTCGACTGGATACTGCCTTGTCCGTCGGTGCGTTGTTCCGCACAGAAGGGCAGGACCGGATGTTGGCGGCCAACGAAGACGTGGTTGACATGACCCTGAAAGGTTATGGCTCCCAGGTCAACAAGAACGATGCCAACAACAACTTTGACACTGGTTTGGCGTCTCTGGTCTACAAGATCACCCCGGAGATGGAGCTGAACTGGCAGGGGCGTTATGGCATGTTCGTCCGTGCCACCGCGTTCCACGATGAGCAGATCATGGGCGGTGGTCATGATGGTGGGGCTCTGATGAAATCGGGTCCCTTCGTGCCGGGTAACGGGTTTACCCGTTATGCCACATACTCCGATTATGCCAACAACGGTATCGGTGACGATTTCAACAGTGATGCAGAGCGCTATGCGGGTCAGCGTGCTCGTATGCTGGATGCCTATGTCTGGGGGAGTTTCGATCTGTTCGAGAAGCCCTTGAACGTGCGTCTGGGTCAGCAGGTCATCAACTGGGGTGAAGCGCTGTTTATTCAGGGTGGCGTTAACACTGCCAACTACTTTGATCTCAATGCGCTGCGCTTGCCGGGCTCTGAAATCAAGGAAGCCCTGTTGCCACTGGATAGCTTGTACTTTTCCTACGGCCTGACCTTTAACGCGACACTGGAAGGTTTCTACCAGTTCGAGTGGGAAAATTCCGAAGATGCGCCAGCGGGCACCTACTTCTCCACTCATGATGCATTCCCGGGCAGGGGTGCTGACAACGTGATTATTGATGGTCGTGTCGTGGCTCTGGGGGCTGGTGCACCGGGTCTGGAAAATGCGTTCGCTGCCTACACGGCTCAGTTTGGTCCTGGCTACGAGTACGAAGCCACTCAGGTAACGGTTGATCGGATTCGTGATGAAGACGCGAAAGATAATGGCCAGTTTGGTTTGGCCTATCGTTATTTTGCCGAAGCCCTGAATGGTACGGAATTCGCGCTTTACTATACCCGCACTCATGCACGTACGCCTGTGGTGGGTTCCCGCATCAACAAGATCAACACCTCAGGCCTGGCGGGTGTGCCGGAAACCATCGATACCACTGAATACCAGATGGCCTATGTGGAAGACCAGGACATGTTCGGTGCCAGCTTCAACACTGTCGTCGGCACCATGTCTCTGGCGGGCGAACTGGCGTACCGCCCCAAGCGATCCATTATCAATGAAATCGGTGACAACCTGATCCAGTCTCTGGCAGGAGCAGCAGCAAATCCGGCCCCAACCCTGGGTGATCTGACTCCGCACTGTGTGCGGGCAGAGCTTGGTGGTAGCTGCCTGAGTTCCAACACGGCGGTTCAGGAAGGTCAGCTCTATTACTTCTACGACGAAGTGGAAAGCTATAACGGCTCCCTGGTCAGCATTTTCAACTTTGGACCGACCTGGGGAACCGATGGTTTGATCGCACTGGTTGAACTGGGCGTTGAGCATATTGAAGGTCTGGAAAACCCGGAGCTGGAATATAACTCCACTGCTGCCATTCTTGGTTCCGAGGCCCAGATTCTGAGCCCGGATGACCCCAATAAATATAATCTGGATGACACATCCTGGGGTTACCGTGCGGTCTTGAAGGCAGACTACAACAACATTTTCGCCGGTATTTCCATGAGCCCGAGCGTGCGGATTGCCCACGATGTAAGTGGCAATTCACCCATCGGTGGTAACTTCATGGAAGACCGCAAAGCCGCTACCCTGGGGCTGGATTTTGTGTACCTGAACAACCTGGAAGTGGGCATGTCTGCCACCAGCTTCTGGGGCGCCAAATATTCCAACAAACTGGCGGACCGGAACAACGCTTCGGTTTCTGTTAAGTACTCTTTTTAATTTTTTCCGGGCCGGGTTTCCGGCCCGTTTATTCGGAGAGCAATCATGTTGAAGAAATTGACCGCCATGGGCAGCGCGCTTGCGCTGTCACTGAGCGTAGCGGCCAATGTGCAGGCTGCCGTGTCCGCGCAAGAAGCGGCAAAGTTGGGTAAATCCCTGACTCCGTTCGGGGCTGACGTCAAAGGTAACGGGAAAGCCGTTTCCACTGGCCTTGGCATTCCGGACTGGACCGGTGGTATCCAGAAGAAGGATATCCCCAAGGAATATACCCGCCCCGGCCAGCACCACCCGGACCCTTTCAAAAATGACAAGGTAGTGTTCACCATCACCGCCCAGAACCTGTCCAAGTATGCGGACAAGGTGCCTGAGGGTGTGCAGGGTATGCTGAAAACCTACCCGGATACTTTTAAACTCAATGTCTACCCGAGCCGTCGCTCTACCTCCGCACCGCAATGGGTTTACGACAATACCAAGAGCAATGCTACCAAGGCTTCATTGGCAGAAACCGGTGTTAACAACGCATTCGGCGGGATTCCTTTCCCGATTCTGAGTGGTAGCAACGAAGACAAGGCCCAGCAGGCGATCTGGAACCATATCCTGCGGTGGCGCGGTCTGTACGTGGTGCGTCGTGCTTCAGAAGTGGCGGTGCAGCGTAACGGTGCCTACTCCCTGATCACTTCTCAGCAGGAAGTGTACTTCCGTTACTACGATCCCAAGTACAACTTCGACAGCCTGGACAACATCATTTTCTACTACCTGTCCTTCACCAAGGCGCCGGCACGTCTGGCCGGTGGGGCGGTGCTGGTTCATGAAATGCTGGACCAGAAGAAAATGCCGCGTCAGGCCTGGGGTTATAACGCCGGCCAGCGTCGTGTTCGTCGTGCTCCCAACCTGGCTTACGACACCCCGATCGCTGCAGCCGACGGCCTGCGTACTGCCGATGACACCGATATGTATAACGGTGCCCCGGACAAGTACAACTGGAAGCTGGTTCATGAAAAGCCGGTGGAAATGTTTATCCCCTACAACAACTACAAGATGGACAGCCCGGATGTGAAATACGAAACCCTGCTGCAACAGGGCCACGTGAATTCGGACTACCAGCGTTGGGAGCTGCACCGTGTATGGGTAGTGGAAGCGAACCTGAAGGAAGGTGAGCGCCATATCTACGAGAAGCGTCGCTTCTACATTGATGCGGATTCCTGGCAGATCGCCGCCATCGACCAGTATGACCGTCGTGATGAGCTGTGGCGTGTAAGCCTTGCCTACATCAAGAACTACTACGAAGTACCGACCCAGTGGACCGCTCTGGACACCTTCCATGATCTGCGGGCCCAGCGGTACCACGTACAGTTCCTGGATAACGAAGAACCGTCCATTCTGGATTACAGCCAGCCGGTACCGGATGACCGCTACTTCCATCCGGCCGCCCTGCGCCGCCGTGGACGGTAATGACAAGAAAAGGCTGACCGTTTAACGGCAGCACTGGCAACGCGACCGGGACGCCCATGGCCCCCGGTCGTTTTGCACTCGGCTCGGCAAACGAGCCTTCGGGAAGAGATGGGACAATGAAAAAAACACTTTTGCTGGCTGCTGCAGCCATGCTGTCTGCCCCTTTGCAGGCACAGTTTATTGATAGCAAATCTCCGCTGGTAACAGCCAACAACTATCTGGACCTGGCCAATGCCAATGGCCGGATTGTGGCGGTGGGTGACCGCGGCAAAATTCTGTACTCCGATGATGATGGGGACCACTGGCAGGCGGCCAAAACGCCTGAAGAGGTGCTTCTGACAGCGGTTTGTTTTGCGGATGCCCGCAACGGCTGGGCCGTGGGCCACGATGCCGTGGTACTGGGTACCCGTGATGGCGGAGAAAGCTGGACGCTTCAGTACAGTGATCCGCTGGGTGGCAGCGATGATAGCGAACCCGCTGATGAGAGCATGGATGATCTGTCCATGGACGATATCTATGGCGACCCCTATGAGGACGATGCCTACGGGGATGACCTCTACAGCGATGATCCCTACGAGGAAATCGCTGCTGCACCTGTTGATACCTCCGGCGCGCCGCTACTGGATGTGCACTGTGAAAGCCGTGACAAAGCCGTGGCAGTGGGTGGCTATGGCTACTATCTGGAAACTTCCAACGGCGGCGATACCTGGAAAAAACGAACTGCTGCACTGAGTAATAATGATGGCTGGCACCTGTACGGCTATGCGGCCGCTCCTGCCAGCAGCGATCGCTATCTGGTTGGTGAAAAAGGCGTCATCTTTCGCTCTGCTGACAAGGGCCAGAACTGGGAGGCACTGACCAGCCCCTATGAAGGCACCCTGTTCGGTGCCACCCCGATATCCGATTACCAGGTGCTGGTTTACGGCCTGCAAGGCAATGTGTGGTTAACCGCCAATCGCGGCAGTAGCTGGGTCAAGGTACCCACCAAGCTGACCCGTGGTGTGAATGACGGCACGGTACTGGACGACGGCACCGTGGTGCTGGTGACCAATGCCGGCGGTATTCTCACCAGCCATGATGGTGGTCAAACCTTCTCCCTGCGGTTCCTTCCGGACCGTGAATCCATCTCCGCAATTTTGCCCCGAAAAGCGGGCGGCGTTCTTGTCGCCGGCCAGGGCGGAGTGCGCGTGATTGAAGACGTAAAATAAGGGGCACAGCATGTCAGGTCGTATTTCCAAAACCATTGCCGGCGGGCTGTTTTCCATTCGTCCCGTTGTGCTGCTGCTGTTTATTGCAGCGACTGTCTTCCTGGGCTTTCAGGCCAGCAAGATTCAGCTTAATACCGATATCCGAAAGATGGTCCCGCTGGGTCACCCTTATATCCAGAACTTTCTGGAACACAAGGATGATATGAGCCTGGGCAACGATGTACGTGTCATCGTTGCAGAAACCCAGAGTGACGACATTTTCAATCCCGAGTACATGACCGCCCTGAAGGAAATCACCGACGAGGTGTTTGCTCTGGATGGTGTGGATCCCAGCAAGATCAGTTCCCTCTGGACCAGCAATGTACGCTGGAATGAGGTAACCGAGCAGGGCTTCCAGGGTGGTGAAGTGATTCCTGCCGGCTACGATGGCAGCGACGAGACGCTCGAAGACCTGCGCACCAATGTGCTTCGGTCTGGCCAGGTTGGCCGTCTGGTGGCGGATAACTTCCAGTCCAGTGTGGTGCATGCGCATCTGCTGGATGCACTGGGTGAAAACGGCGTGGATATTCCGGTGCTGGCCGCTCGTCTGGAAGAGATTCGCGCTACCTATCAGGAAAAGTACCCCAACGTTCGTATTCATATCGTCGGCCTGGCCAAAAAAGCCGGGGATGTGATGGCCGCAGCAGAAGAAGTGGCCATGTTCTTCTTCTTCACTCTGGCTTTGATTGCGGTACTGCTGCTGTTTGATACTCGCTGTTTGCGCAGTGCAATGACAGTGACCGTCTGCTCTTTTGTGGCGGTTATCTGGCAGTTGGGG
Source organism: Alcanivorax sp. IL2 (assembly GCF_047495475.1). Lineage (NCBI taxonomy): Bacteria > Pseudomonadati > Pseudomonadota > Gammaproteobacteria > Oceanospirillales > Alcanivoracaceae > Alcanivorax > Alcanivorax sp. IL2. Next base: position 2,010,121 of record NZ_CP179932.1, read on the forward strand.
ATTGTCAGTACGCTGGGCTTCACCATCGACCCCTATTCCATGCTGGTGCCGTTCCTGGTGTTTGCCATTGCGGTGTCCCATGGTGTGCAGATCGTCAACACCCTGGCGAACTACGCGGCAGAAGGGCAGACCCCGCTGGATGCGGCGCGTAATACTTTCCAGTCCTTGTATGTACCGGGCATGGTGGCGCTGGTGTCAGATGCCATTGGTTTCCTGACGCTCTATATCATCGATGTAGGTGTGATCCGGGAACTGGCCATGGCGGCCAGTATCGGGGTGGCGGTGATCATCATCACCAACCTGATTGTAGTGCCGATGGTGCTTTCCTACCTGGGCGTGAGCGGTGCATCAGTGCGCAAGATTCAGGCGGGAGAGAAGAAAGATCACCCGCTGGCCGGCTTGTTTGCCCGCTTTACCCGTAAGCCTTTGGCGGCCCTCTCCATTGTGATTGCCGTGGCCGGTTACGGGGTTGGCATCTATATGAGCCAGGATCTGAAAATCGGTGACCTGGACAAAGGGGCGCCTGAGCTCTGGCCGGACCCGTGTGAAGAAATGGATTGCCCGCGCGGTTATGAACCCAAGCCCCGCTATCGCTATAACCACGACGTCAATTTCCTGGTGTCCAACTACTCTGTCAGTGCGGATGTGCTGGTGGTGATGGGCAAGACGCCGGTGGAGTCCTGTAACACTTATCCCGCCATGCAGACCGTGGATGATTTGTCATGGACCCTGCGCAATGTGGATGGGGTGCAGGATGTGGTTACCATTGCGTCGGCAACCAAGCTGATTTCCACCAACATGAATGAGGGGTCCCTGAAATGGGCCACCATTTCCCGGGATCAGTACGCGCTCAACAATGTCATGAGCTTCATGCCGGACAGCCTCTACAATCTGGACTGTTCCCTGGCACCGGTATATGTGTTCCTGGATGACCACAAGGCAGAAACTCTGGATCGCGTCACCGCAGCGGTGGCCGATTTTGCCGAGAAGCGCAACAACGAAGAGGTCATCGAGTTCAAGCTGGCGTCAGGCAATGCCGGTGTGGAAGCTGCCACCAACCAGACTATCGAGGCCAACCAGTATCCCATGCTCGCCCTGGTGTACGCGGTGGTATCGATTCTGGTGCTGATCGCCTTCCGCTCCATTCGTGCGGTGATTTGTATCATCGTGCCGCTGGGGCTGACTTCCATCCTCTGTCAGGCACTGATGGCGCATCTGGGTATTGGCGTGAAAGTGGCAACACTACCGGTGATTGCCCTGGGTGTCGGTATCGGTGTGGATTACGGTATTTATATCTACAGCAAGCTGGCCCACTACCTGAAACAGGGCATGGATCTGGAAGCTGCCTACAGGGAAACCCTCAAGACCACAGGCAAGGCGGTGGCCTTTACCGGCATCACCCTGGCCGTGGGCGTGATCTTCTGGGCATTCAGTTCCATCAAGTTCCAGGCGGATATGGGGATCCTGCTGACCTTCATGTTCCTGTGGAACATGATTGGCGCCCTGTGGCTGCTGCCCGCTCTGGGCTGCTTCCTGCTCAAGCCTGATGCGGCCCGCGCTCGTCAGAACAGCTAACTGACGCGCTGGTTTCTGTTGGTTATTTTCAAGCCCGGCTCTGCCGGGCTTTTTTTTGTTGTTCGTAAAGGCAGGGTATGCAAACAATCCGGCTTGGGAGGAGTCGGGTTCACAAGGGGAAGTGTCCGCCAATCCTGGCTACAGGGGCTCTTACTCACCAGGTCTGTCCGACACAAAACATCGAAGTGACGGGGTAGCTTGGCTATAATGCCGGCCATTATCACAATCCGGGTTGTCCCATGCTGTACTCCCTTGCTCGCCCTCTGCTGTTTTCCCTGTCTGAAGAACACGCCCATGAGCTCACTCTGGCCATGCTTCGCAAGCGGTCGGGTAAGCTGTGGCCGGGCAGTGTGCCGGCATCCCCACGGGAGGTGATGGGTATTGAATTCCCCAATCCGGTGGGCTTGGCAGCGGGTCTGGACAAGAATGGTGATTGCATAGATGGTTTGGCGGATCTGGGTTTCGGTTTTATCGAGGTGGGCACGGTAACCCCGCGTCCGCAGGCGGGTAACCCTAAGCCTCGCCTGTTCCGTCTGCCCAACGCCGAGGCGCTGATCAACCGGATGGGGTTCAACAATCTGGGAGTGGACTATCTGGTTGGTGCGGTTAAACAGAGCCGCTATAAGGGGGTGCTGGGTATCAATATCGGCAAGAACAAGGACACTCCTGTTGAAGATGCGGTTCAGGATTACCTGAGTTGCCAGCAGAAAGTCCACGCCTATGCGTCCTACCTGGTGGTGAATGTTTCCTCACCGAATACCCCCGGTCTGCGTAGCCTCCAGCATGGTGATGCGCTGAATGAATTGCTTGGCACCTTGCGCGAAGCCCAGACCCGTTTGGACGCGCAGCATCGCCGGCGCGTGCCGTTGGTAATCAAGATTGCTCCGGACAACAGCGAAGAAGAGCTGCAGGCCATGGGCGAAGCGTTCGTGCAGCACGGCATTGACGGCGTTTGTGTGGGCAATACCACCCTGTCACGGGCAGGGGTGCAGGGCCTCCCCAAGGGTGATGAGCAGGGCGGCCTCAGCGGCGCCCCCCTGAAACCCATTGCCAATCAGGCTCTGGCGACCATGAGCGAAACCCTGAAAGGACGAATCCCGATTATCGGGGTGGGCGGCATCAATAACGCCGACGATGCGCTGGAAAAACAGCGTCTGGGCGCCGATCTGGTTCAGATCTACAGTGGCCTGATTTATCAGGGGCCGGGGCTGATTGGTGATATTGCCCGCGCTTGGCCCAAAGCTCTCTGAGCTACGAGCTACGCGGGTTAGATAGGCAAGGGCTGAGAAGTTGCCGGGACTTCGTCATTGCTACGAAGCCGCTGTAGGAACTGAGCGTAGCGGAGTAACGCACGTAGTCCCGTGCGGCCCGAAGGGGGAGCGAAGCGAATAACCCATGCTTGCATGGCGAACCGTGCGAAGCACGGCATCGTCCGCAGGACGATCAAAGCTAGAAGCTAGAAATTAAAAAGGGCCCGGGAGGGGCCCTGTGAGTCGGCGTTTGATGCGCCGGCGTGGTGTTGAACGGGTTTCAGGTGTTAGCCGATATTTTTCAGGTTCTGAATGCTGGAGACCCCGAGCATTCCATGTGCGAAATCGGTGCGACCTTCGCGCCAGCCGCCCATCCAGTTGGTGCGAGCACTGAGGGCGCCAAACGGGCATTCCTCACGAGATTTTCCATCCAGGCCGGCGTTGTATCCCCGGCTGTAGGCGCGGTCGTCTTTGTTTCTTTTTTGTCGCTTCATAGACGCTTTCCCTTTCACAGATAGCGGTATTGAAAATGACCCCTGGCAGAGAACAAGGCCAGTTATCGGGGTCGACACATTCAGTATGGGAAAGCGCTGGGGTAGTGTCGAATATCATGTAGCAATATGGTTCGTGCCTGTTAAGCATATGACGTATAAAGGACAACTTGACGACGATTTGTGTAACGCATTGAAAGTTAAATACTTAATTTTATCGTTACGCATAAAACAGTCACTTACGAGGTATCAGTAATGGAATTTGTGGCCACCAGCATGCCCGGTATCGCCGAGTTGCTGGCCGATGAACTGTCGTCACTGGGCATATCGGTAACAGAAACCGGCCGTGCCCATGTGGCATTTACCGGCGGTACCGCGGATGCACTTCGGGTCTGTCTGTGGTCGCGGTTGGCAGAACGGGTGCTGTTGTCCCTGGCGACCCTTGGCGTCACCCCGGACATCGCACCGGAAAAGCTGGCCGCCAGCCAGGACTGGCTGTCCTTGGTGGGCAATGATGCGCCGCTGCATATCCATCTTGAGCACGGACCGGGTGTTCGTGGGGATAACCGCATCAGCAGCAAGCGCTTTATTCAGGCTCTGCCGCCACAATTCACGGTATCCCGGGATGCCCGTGGCAGTTGCTGTATCCGGGCCCGGCTGGATCCCAATGAGGCGCATCTGTGGCTGGATCTGGCTGGCGATCCCTTGCATCGGCGTGGTTATCGGTTGGCCGGCGGTCGGGCGCCTCTGCGCGAGACCCTGGCCGCCGCCATGTTGTGGGCCGCCGGTTGGCGCCAGGGCAATCATCCGGCAGCGCTAATGGACCCGTTCTGCGGCTCCGGCACCCTGTTGATAGAAGCCGCACAGATCGCTGCCGGCTGGGCGGCGGGTGCCCAGCGCCAGCATTATGGCTTCCAGCAGTGGCGGGCGTGTCGCCGTCAGCTCTGGCAGGATGCCATGGAAGAGGCTGCCGAAAGCGCACGCCAGCCGCTGCCGGAGATGTCCCTGAAGGGATTTGATGTGGATGGCCGGGCGATCCAGCTGGCCCAGCAGAATGCCGATCGGGCGGGGGTGCGTCAGGTCATTCATTTCGAACGCCGGGAACTGGGCGCTCTGCGTTCCCGGGATTTTGCCGAGCAGGGCTTGCTGGTAGCGAACCCGCCCTGGGGCGAGCGTCTTGACGAGCAGCAACAGGCCGGCTGGCTGCATTTCGCCCTGGGCCGGTTGCTGGCCAAACTGGCGCCGAACTGGCAAGCGGTGTTGCTTGGCGCTGACGCGGAAGTCATGGATCGCTCCGGCATGGACCTGCAGAGCCAGTGGCGACTGAAAAACGGGCCGTTCAACAACTTCATTCGCCTGTATCACTCTCGCCAGCCGGCGCCGGTGGAGGTGGTGACCATCGCCGAGTCATCCGCCTTTGAGGTGCCGGAAGGGGCGCAGCCGCTGGTCAACCGCCTGCGCAAGAATGGCAAACACCTGCGCCGCTGGCTGGAACGCGAAGATATCCAGTGCTATCGCCTCTACGATCGAGACCTGCCCGAGTTCAATGTGGCCGTGGACATCTATGGTGACCAGGTGCTGGTGCAGGAATTCAAGGCGCCGAAAACCGTGGACCCGGAGAAGGCCAAACAGCGACGGGATCTGGCGGTCACCGCTGTCCGGGCGGCCTTGGGGGTGCATCGCGAACAGGTGCACCTGCGTACCCGGGAGCGCCAGAAAGGCAACCAGCAGTATCAGAAGCTGGATGGCCAGGGGCGTTACCGGCTGGTGCGCGAAGGCCAGGCCCAGCTGCTCATCAACTTGCAGGACTATCTGGATACGGGACTGTTCCTCGATCACCGTCCCACGCGGCTGAAGATTGCCGAGGAAGCCGGTGGCAAGCGCTTCCTCAACCTGTTTGCCTACACCGGCTCAGCCACCGTGCATGCGGCTGTTGGCGGCGCCAAACGCACTGTCACCGTGGATGCCTCCAAGCGTTATCTGGAATGGGCGGCCTGCAACCTGGCCGCCAACGGCTTTTCCACTGACCAGCATGAGCTGGTCCGCGCTGATACCATGCGCTGGCTGGACGAATGTCAGGAGCAGTTCGATCTGGTGTTCTGTGATCCGCCCACTTTTTCCAACAACAAGTCGCGCAGTGACTTCGTGGTGGAAGAGCACCATGGTGAGTTGATCCGCAAGATCATGCGCCGGCTCGAGCCGGGCGGGGTACTGTATTTCTCCTGCAACTACCGCCGTTTTGAACTCGACCCGAGTATCAGCAAGTGGTATCAGGTAGATGATATTTCCCGCTGGAGCATCCCGGAAGATTTTCGCCGGAATGACAGGATTCATGTCTGCTATGCCATTCGGCATGTGGAGGACTGATGAGCGTAGTGCTTTACACCACGGTGGGCTGCCACCTCTGCGATCAGGCCCGTGAGCTGGTGTCCACTGTGGCACCGGATCTCACGCTGACACTGGTTGATGTGGCCGAGGACGATGATCTGCTGGCTCGCTATGGCGAACGCATTCCCGTGCTGATGAAAGAGGGGCGGGAGCTGGGCTGGCCATTCAGTCTGCTGGATGTACAGCAGTTTCTGGCAGGCTGATTGATGCAGGCTTCACAGCGGCAAGATCATCATTGTTGCCATGGAAACGATAAGCCCCAAAAAACTGCACAAGCGCAAGGCCGATGAAGTCGAGATTTTCTCGGCCTGCCTGTCGGTGTGCACGGTCAAGGTCCGCTTCGGCGATACCTGGTACTGGGTGGCCGACGACAGCGGCAAAATTATGCGCTTTAATGGCCCGGAGCATGCCAATAACCAGCTCCAGACCCTGTCCACTGGCACGGCACATCTGCTGCATCATTCCGCCCATGCGGAAATGGTTGGCCAGCCCGAAGGGGAGGTGATCCCGCCCCTTCGGGTGCGCTTTCACTGGCGAAGCCAGAGCTGAAACGTTGCCAGGCCCAAGCCGTCGGATTGGGGGCCTCCCACAACAAAGAATGGGATCCTGGATGCCTGGAGTCAGAGGTTAGGTGTAAACAGCGCTCGGGCATTGGCAGAGGTCAACTGCGCTACGCTGGCCACATCCTGCTCCCGCAAAGTCGCCACCCGTTTGCCAATCCAGGGTAGCAATGAAGGTTCATTGCGCCGTTTTTTCGGAGGGGGTTCCGGCAGGTCGCGGGGCAACAGATAGGGGGCATCGGTTTCCAGCAACAGCCGGTTATCCGGGATATTGTGCACCAGCTCGGCCAGCGGCTTGCCGCGGCGCTCATCGCACACCCAGCCGGTGATGCCGATGTGGCAATCCAGATCCAGATAATCGAAAAGCGCCTGACGCGAGCCGGTAAAGCAGTGTACGACCGCACCGACAAGGTGATCCCGGTGGGCTTTCAGAATGGGTGCAAAGCGCTCGTGGGCATCGCGTTCGTGGAGAAACACCGGTAGCCGGTATTCCACAGCCAGGGCGAGCTGGGCCTCGAAGGCACGTTCCTGGTCCGGGCGTGGGGAAAAGTCACGATTGAAATCCAGCCCCATTTCGCCGGCGGCTTTTACGGATTTCTGGGTTAGCAATTCCCGTAGCTCCTTTTCCAGGGCAGGGGAGTAGAAACGGGCGCTATGGGGATGCAGGCCGGCAGTGGAAAACAGGTCATCGTGCTGGCTGGCCAGCTCCATGGCCAGGCGGGATTCGTCCACATTGGTGCCGGTCAGTAGTTGCCAGGTCACCCCGGCAGAACGGGCCCGTTCGAGTACCTCATCCTGATCATCCCGGAACTGCTTGTCGGTCAGATTGACGCCGATATCAGCCCAATGGGGAATGTCGGTCTTGCAGTGAGTAGTGTGAGGTTCTTTCATCAGGGGCCTGCTCCGCCAGTTGTTCGCGCAGGGATTCTACCCGACGACGGTTGGCACCTAAATCCCAGTAGCCCACTCGCGATGCGGAACGAACCTCTACCACGCCGTCTTCACGAATATAGAAGGTCACATCATCCACGAAACGCAGCAGTCGGCTGGAGAAGCGGGCCTGAATACGGGACTGGCCGACCACATCGAACTCGACGCGGTCAAGCTGCCGCAGCAGAGCCTGTAGACGAGTCATGCTGGCCTTGCGAGTTTTTGCTACTTGCAGAGGCGCTACCCGGCGATCTTCGTCTTTGGCCAGGCTGGAGACGCAGTTGGGCGAATCCGGGCAGGGAGCGAGCAGATGCGTATCGGACATGGCGGCAACACTCATAAATAGCAGAATGGCACTAGTAAGAATTCGGATCACGGATCAACCCCACGAAAATCCCCTCGATGATCAGTTGATCAGCCGGCACCTTGATGGGCTCATAAGCTTCATTAGCCGGTAACAGGGTGGCGCTGGATTTATTCAACTTTAGGGTCTTCACTGTGACTTCTTCGTCAATGCGGGCAACCACGATCTCTCCGGAGCGTGCCACGTTGGATTTGCGCACGGCAATCAGGTCGCCATCAAAGATGCCTGCTTCGATCATGCTGTCGCCCTGTACCTTCAACAGGTAAGTAGGGCGTTGCTTGAACAGACCCTGGGGCACCGGCACGGTGCGTTCCACATTTTCGATGGCCTCAATGGGGACCCCTGCGGCCACTTTGCCGACTATCGGTAATTCTTCTTCCGACCAGTAAGCATTGTCGAGCAATTGAATGCCCCGGGAGCGGTCACTGTGGAGTTTGATAAAGCCCTTGCGTTCCAGGGCTCGCAAATGGTCAGAGGCGGCATTTTTGGACTGAAAGCCCATGATGTCGGCAATTTCCGCGCGAGTGGGTGCCATACCGGTATCGGCGATACATTCGCGGATACAGTCCAGCACCTGTTGCTGGCGATCGGTGAGTTTGCTGCTCATAACCTTCTCCATGTTTCCCGCAGGATTTCGGTTCCATACCCGGGCGTCATCGACGCTTCTGGCTAACCAGGCTGTCAGCCAAGGCTGACAAACAGTGCTACAAAACCGATGCTAGCATAGGTACTGATAATATGAACAGTGCTATTTGAACAGTTGTGGTGGGCTGAATTTCATCGCTTTCGGGAGGATATCGTTGCCCTGTGACTGCGGTGGCACTAGCATAATGCAAGGAGCGTCTGGATGGTTGCGGGTCTTTGTGTTGATTCGCCCTGCAGGCAGGCTCTTCGATAATAATTCCATCAGACCTGGGGATAGTAGATGGAGCAGGCCAATAATAATGACTTCGGCCAACAACGGATCCGGCAGCTGTTATCCGGTGTTCCGTTTTTCAATGAAATTGCCCGTGACGATCAAAGCGAATTTGCCCAGCTTGAGCACAATACCCGCCTTTGGGTAGCCGGTTCCGGTGATACTGTGATTCGTGCCGGGGATGTGGATTCCACCCTGTATTTCCTGCTGCGAGGGCAGCTTGAAGTGCTGTCTGATACCACCGGCGAAGCGCCGCTTTATTACGTATCGCCGGGGGAAGTTTTTGGCACCCTTTCCATGTTGCTCGGCACCCCGCGCAGCGCCACTATCAAGGTGTCAGAGACTGCCCGTGAAGCGGTATTGGTGAGCCTGGATTTCAATGAATTCAATGAGGATGACAGCCCTTATTCGTTGACCACCCGGCTGGCGTTCTTTCACATGATCGTTCATCACATCCGCTGGACCCTGGAAGTCAAACGTATGCAGTCGCCAGATCATGAACTGGTTCAGTCTATGCGCAAACTTCCGGTTTTCCATGGCGAAAAAGGCAGCCGCGAAGAACTGGCCGCCCTCAAGGTGCAGGCCCAGGGCCTGGCGGAGCTGCTATGTCGCTGGAACGAAGAGGGAGCGGAAGGGACGGGGGCGTTGCAGCTAACGTGAAGGCAGTTAATAGTTAACAGTGAATAGTGAACAGTTTCGCGGAACAGGTTTTCTGTTTTGTGAACGCAAGAGGCCGCGTCCAGGGGATGGACGCGGCCTCTTACGTTTCAGTCAGGGATGCGCCGGCACGCGCGCTATTAACTATTCACTGTTAACTATTAACTGCCTTTCTGATCCACTTTCACCGCCAACACATCGCAATGCGCCCCCGGTACCAGGCCGCGGGCGGTAGAGCCCAGTAGCAGGGCCAGGCCGCTGCGGGTGTGGCTGCCGACCACGATCAGATCGGCGTCCAGCTTGTCTGCCTGATCAAGGATGGTCTTCTCGATGGAACCCAGCTCCACATGGACATTATCGGCGGGTATCTGATACCGGCCGGCATAGGTGTCGGCGGTTTCCCGGGCCTGTGTCATCAGGCCACTTTGCAGATCGGTCACATCCATGGGCACATCGGCACCATAGGCCAGGGCCAGGGGCTCGATCACATGGATCAGATGCAGTTCACCATCATTGCCTGAGAGTACCCCGGCGGCCCGGGACAACACCTGGGCAGACTCATCACTGCAATCAATGGCGACCAGAATTCGGCGATAGGGACTGGGCACGGTTCTCTCCCTGAAACGGTGTCTTTCCCGCAGTATAACGCTCTTTGGGTGGCTTGCCAGAACCTGTTTCTCACTGGGAGGGTTGCCGGGGACCCTCTCTCTGGTCTACTACTAAAAAAGGACGGTCGGTGACAGCAGAGCTTGACCCGGCCATACCGGCGCTGTCTAAATAGCGCCCGAAGAAGACTGGCGCCGCCTGTGTGACCGCCATATCGGGGCACTGTAGTTGGTGCGCTCTGTTCAACAAACCGCCGCCATTGAGAACCTGAGAATGGGAAAAACTCTTGTTATTGTGGAGTCGCCTGCCAAGGCCAAGACCATCAACCGCTACCTGGGCGACGACTTCGTAGTGAAGTCCAGTGTCGGCCACGTACGCGATCTGCCGGTCAGTGGTGGCTCCAAGAAGAGCACCCCTCAGGAGCGCGCCAAGGAAGCGGCCTACACCCGCTCCCTGCCCAAGGAAGAGCGCGAGGCCTATAAAAAGAAGAAGGCCAAGGCCCAGTTGATCAACCGCATGGGCGTGGACCCGGAACACGGCTGGAAGGCCCATTACGAGATTCTTCCCGGCAAGGAAAAGGTGATTGATGAACTCAAACGTCTTGCCGCCAAAGCCGACCGCATCTATCTCGCAACGGATTTGGACCGCGAAGGGGAGGCCATTGCCTGGCACCTGCGGGAAGTGATCGGTGGCGACGATACCCGCTTTGATCGGGTGGTGTTCAACGAAATTACCAAGAAAGCCATCCAGGCCGCCTTCGAGCAGCCCGGCAAGCTGGACCTGAGCCGGGTGGAAGCCCAGCAGGCCCGCCGTTTCCTGGATCGGGTGGTGGGCTTCATGATCTCCCCGCTGCTGTGGGAGAAGATCGCCCGTGGCCTGTCCGCTGGCCGGGTGCAATCCGTGGCCGTGGAGCTGGTGGTGGAGCGCGAGCGGGAAATCCGTGCCTTTATCCCGGAAGAGTTCTGGGAGATGCACAGCGATACCCACAGCGACAAGGGCGAAGCCCTGCGTCTGGAAGTGGCCAAACACAAGGGCGTGAACTTCCGCCCGGACAATGGTGACGACGCGGAGCAGCACCGCCGGGCGTTGCAGCAGGCCGGCACGCTCACCATCAGCCAGCGCGAGCAGCGGCCCACCCGTTCCAAGCCTTCCGCTCCCTTTATTACTTCCACCCTGCAGCAGGCAGCCAGCACCCGCCTGGGTTTCGGGGTGAAGAAGACCATGATGATGGCCCAGCGCCTTTATGAGGCCGGCCATATCACCTATATGCGTACCGATTCCACCAACCTGAGCAGTGATGCGGTTGCCGCCTGCCGGGAATGGATTGGCGAGAAGCTGGGTGACAAATACCTGCCCGAGAAGCCGCTGTCCTACAGCAGCAAGGAAGGCGCTCAGGAAGCTCACGAAGCGATTCGCCCCTCCGATGTGCGCCGCACTTCCGATTCTCTCAAGGATATGGAGCGTGATGCTCAGCGTCTGTATGAGCTGATTCGCCGTCAGTTCATTGCCTGTCAGATGCCGCCGGCGGAATACCTGAGCTCCACGCTCACCGCCACCGGCAATGACTACGAGCTGAAGGCCAAGGGTCGCATCATGAAATTTGACGGTTGGACCCGCATCCAGCCGCCGGCCTCACGCAAGGGCCAGGAAGATACCCTGCTGCCGGATGTGAAAGAAGGCGACACCCTGACCATCGACCAGGTGGACATCGATCAGCACTTCACCAAGCCGCCGGCCCGTTTCACTGAAGCCAGCCTGGTGAAAGAACTGGAAAAGCGTGGCATTGGCCGCCCATCTACCTATGCGGCGATCATTTCCACCATTCAGGATCGTGGTTATGTACGCCAGGATAACCGCCGTTTCTATGCGGAAAAGATGGGCGATATCGTCACTGACCGGCTGACGGAAAGCTTCCCCAATCTGATGGATTACAGCTTTACCGCCCGGATGGAAGAAACCCTGGATGAAATCGCCGAGGGCCGCCGCAACTGGCAGGATGTGCTCGACGATTTCTATCGCGATTTCGTGGGCAAACTGGAAGCCGCCCAGGGCGAGGGTAGTGGCAAGCAGGCCATCGGCGGCATGCGCGCCAACCTGCCCACCGATACCGATATTGAGTGCCCCAAGTGTGGTCGGCCCATGCAGATACGCACTGGCTCCACCGGGGTTTTCCTGGGCTGCTCAGGTTACAGCCTGCCGCCCAAGGAGCGTTGCACCGCCACCCTGAATCTGCTGCCGGGCGAAGAAGCGGAATCGGTGAATGCCGATGATGAGGAAGCGGAAGCCAAGGAACTGCGTAACAAGAAGCGTTGCCAGAAGTGCGGCACCGCCATGGAAAACTACCTGATCGATGAAAAGCGCAAGCTGCACATCTGCGGTAACAACCCGGATTGTGATGGCTATGTGATCGAGAAGGGCGAGTTCCGTATCAAGGGCTACGATGGACCGGTACTGGAGTGCGAAAAATGTAGCAACGAGATGCAGTTGCGCACCGGCCGCTTTGGTAAATTCTTCAAGTGCACCAACGAAGAGTGCGGTAATACGCGCAAATTGCTCAAGAGCGGCGAGCCAGCACCGCCGCGGGCGGACCCGATTCCCATGCCGCACCTCAAGTGCGAAAAATACGATGACGACCACTATCTGCTGCGTGACGGTGCTTCCGGTCTGTTCCTGGCCGCCAGCAAATTCCCGAAAAACCGGGAAACCCGGCCACCGTTGATTCTGGAAATCCAGAGTGTTGCCGAGCAACTCGATCCCAAGCACAAGTACCTGGCCGAGGCGCCAGCGAAAGACCCGGAAGGCAATCCCGGGGTGCTGCGCTACAGCCGCAAGGCCAAAGAGCAGTACGTGATGAGCGAGATCGACGGCAAGGCCACCGGCTGGATGGCCTTCTATCGGGATGGCAAGTGGATCGAGGAACAGACCAAGAAGAAGGCGCCCGCGAAGAAGAAAGCGGCTGCCAAGAAGAAGGCCCCGGCCAAGAAAAAGGCCGCTGCCAAGAAATCCTGACCGCTTTACTTGTTGGAGCTATGCTCGCATAGCGAACCTGCTCGCGAAGACCCCGGTTTTCACCATGCGAGCATAGCTCCTACGGTCAGGTTAATCCGTTATACCCATCGTTTCTGCGAGTCCTCTCATGTCCCGAATGGTCCGAGAAAATGCCGTTAGTGGTCTGCGCGAGCGGATCTACTTTGCTCAGGCCCTGCTACGTCAGCTCACCCGCGAACAGGCCGACGCGGTGCCTGCGGTACGCCTGGCCCTGCGTGGTGCCGTGGTATTTCACCTCTATTCGGCCCTGGTCGGTCTGGCTCGCCAGTCTGCCAGCACCTATCAGGTAGCCGGTGCCGACCATTTGTTCAGCCTGGCGGCCCTGGTTCAGGCGTTTCGTGATTCTGAAGTGGAAGCCCCGGAAATGGCCATCCTCGGCCAGGCCCTGGCCGACCGCGCGGACCTGATCGCCTGGCTGGACGGGGAAATGCAGAACGCCATGGGCGCCGCCGGCCTGGCCCGCCGGCCAACCCCGCCCAGCGACGCCAACGCCCTCAACCTGATGGCCGAAGACCGCTACGCCCCCCTGGCAGAAGGCGACCTGGAACGCCTCAACAATGCCATTCAGCGGGTCAGTGAGCTGGTGGAGCATTGTGTGGGGTATCTGGAAGAGTGGTGAAAGCAGTTAACAGTTAATAGTGAACAGTTAACAGCTCGCGCGCTGAGCAATGGTTTAATTTCAAACGCATGAGGCCGCGCCCATTCTGTGGACGCGGCCTCATGCGTTAAAAGCAAAAACTGTCGCAATTCGCGTAGCTGTTAACTGTTCACTATTAACTGTTAACTGACTTTTGGCCTCTTTGGCATCGCACTTTCCGCTATCCTCTTTATCATGGTAAACACACTGTTACCCACAACGGTGTGATCAACAAAATAACCAAATCGAGGTTCACCATGAAAGTTCGCCTGCTGCTGGCCGGCCTGGCTTTGGCCTGTGCCGTTCCTGTTCTCCATGCCCAGACGTCGGAAGAGAAAGGGCTGGAAATTGCCCGTGAAGCGGATCGTCGCGGGGCGGGGTTTGGTGACTTCCAGGCGGATATGCGCATGGTGCTGATCACCCAGCGTGGTGATACCTCGGAGCGGGAGCTGCGGGTCAGCACCCTGGAAGGAACGGGTGAGGAGGGTGACAAGAGCCTGACCATTTTCGATACCCCCCGCGATGTGCGTGGTACTGCCTTGCTCACCTACAGCTACAAGACCGGTGATGATGATCAGTGGCTGTATCTTCCGGCCCTGCGCCGGGTGAAGACCATCGCCTCGCGCAACAAGTCCGGCCCCTTCATGGGCAGCGAATTCAGTTTCGAGGACATGCGTGGCCAGGAAGTGGAGAAATACACCTACAAATACCTGCGCGACGAGCCCTGCGGCGAGCTGACCTGTTTTGTCATGGAGCGGTATCCCACCGATGAGAATTCCGGCTACACCAAGCAGGTCGCCTGGATCGACCAGCAGGAATACCGTACCTGGAAGGTGGACTACTACGACCGCAAGGAATCCCGCCTGAAAACCCTGACCATGAGTGACTTTGCCCAGTACCAGGAAAAATTCTGGCAGCCCGGCAAGATGGCCATGGTCAATCACCAGACCGGCAAGGCCACGGACCTGTTCTGGAGCAACTATCGCTATGACACGGGTCTGAGCGAAGCGGACTTCAACCAGAACAGCCTGAAACGGGCCCGTTGATCATGCTGTTGCGACAAACGCTGGTGGCACTGCTGGTGCTGCCCACCCTGGCCATCGGCTGGGAGTTTCGTGGCGAAACCGGGCTGGAGGGACGTTATTTCACCCAGGATTCCCCTTACCAGGCGGCGGACTATTCCACTAATGGCTCCGTGTATCTGAAAGGCGAGGTCTTTCACGAGTGGAACAACCGGGACGATCAGTTCATTTTTATTCCCTACGCCCGGGTTGACGAAAACGATAGCGAGCGGACCCATGTGGATATCCGTGAGCTGTCCTGGATCCACGTGGGTAGCGGCTGGGAATCCCGGGTAGGGATTCGCAGGGTGTTCTGGGGCGTCACGGAAGGGCGTCACCTGGTGGATATCATCAACCAGACCGACCTGGTGGACCAGGTGGATGGCGAGGAAAAGCTCGGCCAGCCCATGCTGAACCTGTCTACGGTACGTGACTGGGGTATTGTCGACCTGTTCGTGCTACCCGGATTTCGTGAGCGTACCTACGCCGGCGAAGAGGGCAGACCGCGTACACCGTTGCCGGTGTCCGACGATGCGCGTTACGAATCCGGCGCCGAAGACAAGCGCGTGGATGTGGGATTTCGCTACCAGCAGTATTTCAACAATGGCCTGCAGCTGGCCCTGTCACATTTCTCCGGCACCAGCCGCGAGCCATTGTTGCTTCCCGAAGCGCTTAGCCCTCAAGAGCTGCAGGCTCTGCTGCTCACCGGCAGCCTGCCTGCCGGCAGCGATCCGCAACTGGTACCGTTGTATAACGTGATTGATCAGACTGGTCTGGAGCTGCAGTACCTGAACAGCGGCTGGCTGTGGAAGCTGGAGGCCATCACTCGCTCTGGCCAAGGCGATCGCTTCAGCGCCCTGGACGGCGGCTTCGAGTATACCCAGGTGGGCGTTTTCGACAGTGCCGCGGACCTGGGCTGGTTGCTCGAATACCTGTGGGAAGACCGGGATGCGTTGCTGGCGTCGCCTTTTCAGGACGATGTACTGTTGGCGACCCGGTTCACCTTCAACGATGTGGCCTCCACGGAGATTCTCGCCGGTGTGATCTACGATCTGGAGAATGACGAGAAGGCCATCAATCTGGAATCCAGCCGCCGCTTCGGCAATAACCTCAAGGCCAGCCTGGAGGCCCGTTTTTACACCGATACCGCGAAGCCTCTCTCGGCCTCGCAGCTGTACCTGTCAGCCCTGCAGGGCAGGGCGGAAAATCCGGGCCTGAGCCCGGTCAGTCGTTCGGATTTCATCCAGGCGGAAGTGGTGTATTACTTCTAAGCTTTCCGTAGGAGCGTAGCAACGACCGCAGGTTGGCCCGAAGGTGAGCGCAGTAAATAACGTCGCTGGCGGCGCGGTAGCCTGATCTATGGAATCGCGCCGCCAGCGACGCTCCTACAGTGGGCCTATGGAATCATCCCTTGACCCCCTACAGACCCAAACGTATGTTTGAAACGTATGTTTTGAACACAGGGCAGGGCGCATGGCACAGGCGGGTACGGTAGACCGGATTCTGGATACCGCAGAGGTATTGTTTGCCCAGAAGGGCTTTGCGGAGACCAGTCTGCGTGCCATAACCAGCAAGGCCGGGGTAAACCTGGCCGCGGTGAATTACCATTTCGGTTCCAAGGAAGCGCTGATACAGGCGGTATTCGAACGCTTTCTGACGCCGTTCAGTGCGGCGCTCGGTGCTAAGCTGGATGAAATGGAAGCGACCGGCACTCCGGATACGCCGGAAAATGTGCTCGGCATCGTGTTTCGTCTGGCCCTGGGGACCCACCCGGAAGACCCCCAGCGCGCGGCCATCTTCTTTCGTCTCTCCGGGCAGGCCTACAGTCAGCCTCAGGGGCACTTGCGTGACTACCTGCACAAACACTACGGCGCTGTCTTTAAACGCCTGCAGGAGCACTTGCAGCGAGCGGTGCCGAGCGTACCGCCCATGGAGCTGTTCTGGCGTGTTCAATTCAGCCTGGGCGCCGTGATCTTTACCCTGTCCGGCATGCAGTCCCTGCAGGCCATCAGCAAGGCCGATTTCGACCTGGATGTGAGCACCGCGGATATCACCCGGCGGCTGCTGCCGTTTCTGGTCGGCGGCATCCAGGCGGATGTGCCGGAATAACCCGCTTTTCTGTAGGAGCTATGCTTGCATGGCGAACTGAGCGTAGCGAAGGTAATGTTCTAACTGGCTCATTCCTGCGGCCAAACGGTTTTTCGCCCTGCACGCATAGCGCCTACAAAAGGATGGTATGGAACTGATCATCAACCTCTCTGAACAATGGCTGGAACTGCGCGGTGAGCGCACCGAGCGTTTTCCCGTGTCCACTGCCCGCAATGGGGCAGGACAGGCCATGGGCAGCGAAGCCACACCGCTGGGTCAGCATCTGGTGCGGGCCCGTTTCGGTGAGGGTCTGCCGGAAGGTGCGGTGTTCAGCGGGCGCAAATTCGCCGGCGAAATCTGCGATACTGCCAAAGTCCGTGAGCATCCCCAGCGCGATTGGGTGCTCACCCGTATTCTCTGGCTGGGGGGCATGGAACCCGGTCACAATCTGGGTGGTGACGTGGATAGTTTCCGGCGCTTTATTTATATTCACGGCACACCGGACAGTGAGCCCATGGGCACGCCTGCATCCCATGGCTGCATACGCATGCGCAATGCGGATATGATTCGCGTCTTCGATCAGGTGCCAGTGGGCGCCGCTGTCACCATTACCGAATAATCAGGATTGCCATGCCATCCGTTTCCCCCCTGTTGATGCTTGATCTGGAAGGCCTCCAGGTCAGCGATGTGGAGAAAGACTTGCTCAGTCACCCAGGTACCGGTGGGCTGATTCTCTTTACCCGTAACTATCAGGATCGGCAGCAGCTCGCTGAGCTGATTCGCCAGATTCGCGCGGTGCGCCCGGAGATACTGATCGCCGTGGACCAGGAAGGGGGGCGCGTACAGCGTTTCCGTGAAGGTTTCGTGCGCCTGCCGCCGATGGCCGCCCTGGGCAGTCGCTACGACCAGGCCTCGCAGCTTGCGATGGCGGAAGCCTCGCTTCTCGGTGAGCTGATGGCCTCGGAGCTCACCGAGCTGGATATCGATCTCAGCTTTGCGCCGGTGCTGGATCTGGACTACGGCACCAGCACGGTAATCGGTGACCGCAGCTTTCATGGCGATGCGGATGCCATGATCGCCCTGGCCAGTGCCTTTATCGACGGGATGAGCGCCGCCGGCATGGCTGCCACCGGCAAGCACTTTCCCGGCCATGGCCACGTGGTCGCCGACTCCCACCTGGAGTTGCCGGTGGACCCGCGCCCGCTGGCCGAGATTGAAGCGGCAGACCTGCGCCCCTTTGTGGCGCTGGCACAGAAGCTGGATGGCATCATGCCCGCCCATGTGATCTATAGTGCGGTGGAAAACCAGACCGCCGGGTTTTCCCGCTACTGGCTACAGACCCGCTTGCGCGAGCAAATGGGCTTTCGCGGCGTGATCTTCTCTGATGACCTGTCCATGGCCGGGGCCCACGGCGTGGGCGGTTATCCGGAGCGGGCCATGGCGGCGCTGGATGCCGGGTGCGACATGGTGCTGGCCTGCAATAACCGGCCAGGGGCAGAACAGGTGCTGGATTTCCTCGCCGCGACGCCTTTCAGCGGCCAGGTACCGGCCAGTGGCCTGCGTGCCCGCCCACGCCGCCCCATGGAAACCACCAAACGACACGCTGCCACGGAGTTGGCGGCGGCATTGACTGAACCTCGCTAAGGACTCACATGAACTGGGATTGGAATCAACTGCTGCAATGGCCGAACGTGGAGACCCCCACGGATATCTGGCTGACTCAATTGTTCATCATCGTGCTATGTACGGTGTCGGTGAATTTTATCCTGATGCGCGTCATTGATGTGCTTGACCGGTTGATCAACAAGACGGAAACCCTGTGGGACGATGCTCTGCTGGAAGCGGCGCGGATTCCCCTGCGATTGGTGTTCTGGGTAATCGGTTTGTCGATCTCCGTGGAGCTGTTGCAGGCAGTGACCGAGCAAGCCAATGAATTGTTCGATCTGGCTCCCAAGGTGCGGCAGATTGCCTTCATCATCATCATTGCCATGTTCCTCAACCGGTTTATCTCCTACACGGAGAAAAACCTGATCGACCCATCGCGCATGCGCAAACCCATGGATCAGTCCACGGCGGCGGCGATCGCCAAGTTGCTGCGAGTGTCGGTGATCATCACCTCCTTGCTGATCATTCTGCAGACCATGGGCTACAGCGTGTCGGGGGTGCTTGCCTTTGGCGGTATCGGTGGCATGGCGGTGGCCTTTGCCGCCAAGGATCTGCTCGCCAACTTTTTCGGCGGCATGATGGTCTACCTGGACAAGCCGTTCCGCATCGGAGACTGGGTGCGCTCACCAGACCGTTCTATCGAAGGTACCGTGGAGCACATCGGCTGGCGGCTGACCTGTATCCGCACCTTCGATCAGCGTCCGTTGTATATCCCCAATGCCATGTTCACCACGGTGGTACTGGAAAACCCGTCACGCATGTTTAACCGTCGTATCAACGAGAAGATCGGTATCCGCTATGACGACTGGCAGAAAATGCCGGGCATCGTCGCCGATGTGAAACAGATGCTGATCGACCACGAAGAGCTGGAAACCGACAGCCGTACCCTGATCGTCAACTTCGACAGCTATGGCGCGTCGCACCTGGAGTTCTTTATCTATACCTTCACCAAGACCACTCAGTGGGTGCGTTACCATGAGATCAAGCAGGATGTGCTGATGAAGATCATGGCCATCGTCAACGAGCACGGGGCGGAGTTTGCCTTCCCCACTCGCACCCTGCATCTTGTCAGCCACAACGACGATCACCCCGCCACGGGCCTGGAAAACGACAACACTGAGGACGCACAGCATGTCCATCGCTGAGGAACTGCAACAGGAACTGATGCGGGTGCGCCGCGAGGCCATCGAGCTGCATTCTGCTGACCAGGTTCAGGAAGCCATCGCCAAGCTGGCCTTCGCGGTAACCGACGCCTACTCAGGCAAGGTGCCGGTGATGCTGACCATCATGAACGGAGGAATGATCTTCGCTGCCGAGCTGGTCAAGCGCCTGGATATTCCGCTGGAGATGGATTACCTGCACGCCAGCCGTTATCTGGGGGAAACCACGGGGGGGGATGTGGAATGGATTGTCACCCCCAATGCCAGCCTGGCCGGGCGAGATGTGCTGATTGTTGATGACATTCTTGATGTGGGTACCACCTTGCTGTCCATCATTGACGCCTGCAAGGCTCAGGGTGCGGCCTCGGTGAAGACCTGTGTGCTGGTGGACAAACAGCATGACCGCAAGGCAAAGCCGGGCCTGAAAGCCGACTTCACGGCACTGGACGCGGCGGATCATTATCTTTTCGGCATGGGCATGGACTACAAGGGTTTCTGGCGTAATGCGCCGGGGATCTACGCGGTAAAGGAACACTGAGTATGTTGGCGTTTATTGGCGGCACGGGTCTGACGCGCATGGATAATCTGCGCATTATCCGCAGACAGGCGATTTCCACCCGCTTCGGCGATCCGTCCGCTGCGGTGGTGGAGGGGGAGCTGGATGGCCAGAATGTGCTGTTCCTGGCCCGCCATGGGGACCCCCATGTACTGCTGCCTCATCAGGTGAACTACCGGGCTAATCTGGTGGCTCTCAAAGAGGCGGGGGCCTCCGCCATTGTGGCGGTGAACGCGGTAGGCGGCATCACTGCCCAGGCTCCCACCGGCGCCCTGGTGTTGCCAGACCAGATTATCGACTACACCTGGGGCCGGGAGATGACCCTGTTCGATGACCCGGCGGAGCCGTTGGTGCATGTGGATTTCAGCTGGCCGTTCGATAGCGCCCTGCGCAATGGCCTGAAGGAAAAATTGGCTGAGTCGGAGCTGAAGTGGAACGACGGCGGCTGCTATGCGGCCACCCAGGGGCCACGACTGGAAACCGCCGCCGAAATCCTTCGCCTGGAGCGTGACGGCTGCGACATCGTCGGTATGACCGGCATGCCCGAGGCGGTGCTGGCCAGGGAGCTGGCATTGCCCTATGCCATGCTGTCGCTGGTGGTGAATCCGGCAGCGGGCAAATCCAGCCATGAGATCACCATGGCGGAAATCGAAGCGGTGATTCACGATGGCATGGCCAATGTGTGCCGGGTGCTGGCGGATTTTGCCGGTAGCTACACAGCCTGATTATAACGGCCGCTGATTGCCAGCGGCTCTCGGAAGGAGCTTCGCACAGTGACCCTGCTGATCATCTTCGCCGCCGTCTCCATCGGCTTCTCCTTTCTCTGCTCGATTCTGGAAGCGGCGTTATTGTCGATTACCCCGAGCTTCATCGCCGGGCTGCGGGAAACCCGGCCCAAGCTCTACGAGACACTGCGCTCCTACAAGGACGATATCGACAAACCCTTGTCTGCGATTCTCACCCTCAATACGGTGGCCCATACCGTCGGTGCCACCGGGGTCGGCGCCCAGGTGGCAGTGGTGTTTGGCGAAGCCTGGCTGGGCGCGGCCTCTGCGGTGATGACCCTGGCCATTCTGGTGTTGTCGGAAATTATCCCCAAGACCATCGGTGCCAAATACTGGCGCGCCCTGGCGCCTATGCTGCCGCCGGTTCTCCAGTTCATCATGATTGCCCTGATGCCCTTTGTGTGGCTGTCCAAGCTGATTACCAGCCGCATTGGGGGTGGCGAGCACGATGTGGAAGTGCGCGCGGAAATCCGCGCCCTGGCCGACATGGGCAAGGATCAGGATGCCCTGGACGACAACGAATTCCAGGTGATCCAGAACGTCCTGCGCCTGCACGACATCAAGGTCGGCACTATCATGACCCCGCGTACGGTTTGTCGAACGGTGACCCCGGAGATGACCGTGGCCGAGTTCCTGGAAAAAGAGAAAGACCAGCCTTTTTCCCGTTTTCCGGTGATGACGGAGGAAGGCGAGGGCAAAGGTTATATCCACAAATCCGACCTGCTGGGCTGCGACCCGGAGCAGACCATGAGCGTGCTGGCCCATGAAGTGCCGCTGGTCCATACGGGTATGGGGATCGACAAGCTGTTCCACGCCATGTTGGCCCAGCGCCAGCACATGGCAGTGGTCTATGACGAGCACGGCACCTGGGTAGGGCTGATCACGTTGGAAGATATCCTGGAAAGTATTCTCGGCCGTGAGATCATGGACGAAACCGATCACGTGGCAGACCTGCGGCTCTATGCCCGCCAGCGCTGGAGCCGGCGGTTGAAAAAGCAGGAAAAGCCGCAATAGGAAGCAGTATCAGCCGATTCAGGAGAGGCAACCATGACCGAAATCTACAAGGACAACAGCGAAACCATTGGCAAGACGCCGCTGGTGCGAATCAACCGCATCAGCCAGGGCAAGATTCTCGCCAAGCTGGAATCACGCAACCCGGCAGGCAGCGTAAAGTGCCGTATCGGTTCCTCCATGATTTGGGATGCGGAAAAAAGCGGCAAGCTCAAACCCGGCATGACTCTGGTAGAACCCACCAGCGGCAATACCGGCATCGCCCTGGCCTATGTAGCGGCGGCGCGGGGGTACGACCTGACCCTGACCATGCCCGATACCATGAGCCTGGAGCGCCGTAAAATTCTCAAGGCTCTGGGCGCCAAGCTGGTGCTGACACCCGGCGCCAAAGGCATGCCCGGTGCCATCGCCAAAGCCGAGGAACTGGTCAGCGACAATCCGGAAAAATTCCTGATGCTGCAGCAGTTCAACAACCCGGCCAACCCGGAAATCCACGAGAAAACCACTGGCCCGGAAATCTGGGACGCCACCGGCGGCGATATCGACGTGCTGGTCAGTGGCGTGGGTACCGGTGGCACCATCACCGGGGTATCGCGCTACATCAAGAACCAGAAAGGCAAGGCCATTACCTCCATTGCGGTGGAGCCGGACTCCTCCACCATGATCACTGCTGCACTGAAAGGCGAAGAACCCACCCACGGCCCCCACAAGATTCAGGGCATCGGTGCCGGCTTTGTGCCGAAGAACCTGGATCTGTCGGTGGTGGATCGCTGTGAGCAAGTGAGCAACGAAGACGCCATGGAGTGGGCCCACAAACTAATGCAGGAAGAGGGCATCCTTGCCGGTATTTCCTGCGGCGCAGCCATGTGCGTAGCGGACCGTATCAGCCAGTTGCCGGAATTCGCCGGCAAGACCATTGTGGTGGTGCTGCCTGACTCCGGCGAACGCTACCTTACCTCCCCGTTGTTCGCGGATATGTTCAGTGATCAGGAGCTGAATCAGTAGGCCCGGCCTGCGGGCGATCTTCACCCTGCGATGGTGGCCAGCCGCAACGCTAGCGGGCTTTGCCCGCTGGCGCTGTACAGCGCCGCCCCTGTGCCGTATAAATGCAAATTATTGAGTTAAGAAAACCGCTGGCAAAGCGGTCTGGGGGAAGCATGAAAGCACCAATGTTGTTGCTGGCCGGTCTGGTTTCACTGGCCGGTTGCTATGGAGACAGTAGTGATGTGAGCCGTAGCGGTGAGGTGGAAAACCGCCCGCCACTGGGCCAGCAACAGCCAGCCGCCCGGCTGGTACCCGCCGATCAACAGATGGCCAGTGGCCGCTATCGCACTGATATCCAGGTTGCCAACGGCGCCCAGCCGGTACCCTCGAGCAGTGAAAATTACACCACCACTGCGGAAGTCTCCGTCATCCGCTAATCACTAAGCCCGAATCCCCCACGCTCTGCGGGGGATTAGCCGTCGGCGACATTCACCGTTCAACTGCGATGGCCTCAGCCTCTGATCCCCGCTATCCTTGCGGCCGGTAACCGGAGGGCCCCATGGCAGTCAGTACAGAAGTGGATATCGTCGTTATCGGCGCCGGCGCGGCTGGACTGATGTGTGCCGCCACGGCCGCCTATCAGGGTCATCGGGTGTTGCTGCTGGACCACGCCAACAAGGCGGGCAAGAAGATCCTCATGTCCGGCGGCGGTCGCTGCAACTTCACCAACCTGAACACCACCCCGGAACATTTCGTTTCCGCCAACCCGCATTTCTGCAAATCCGCCCTCAAGCGCTATAGCCCCTGGCACTTTGTGGAGCTGGTGGAGCGCCACGGCATCGACCATGTGGAAAAAGCACCTGGGCAGCTGTTCTGTGCGGAATCCTCCAAGGAAATACTTGGTATCCTGCTCACCGAATGTGACTGGGCCGGGGCGGACATTTCCCTGAAGACCGAGATTCGCCGGGTGGAGCGGGCAGGGCAGGGCTTTGTGCTTACTACCTCTTCGGGCGTCATCCGTTGCGCGAAACTGGTGGTGGCCTGCGGCGGCCTGTCGATTCCCACCATGGGTGCCACCGGCTTCGGTTATCAGCTTGCCGAGCAGTTCGGGCTCAATGTGCTGCCCACCCGTGCCGGGCTGGTGCCGTTTACCCTGCAACCGGATGACAAGGCCTGGTTGTCTGCCTTGTCCGGCATCAGCACCGAAGTAGTGGCGGAGGCCGGCGACGCCCGCTTTGCCGAGCCCATGCTGATCACTCACCGGGGCCTGTCCGGCCCGGCCATGTTGCAAGTCTCCAGCTTCTGGGCACCGGGCCAACCGGTGACCGTAGACTGGCTGCCCGCCGTGGCCGATCCTTTCGCCGAGCTGGTGGCCGAGCGCAACCAGCATCCGAATCGCGGCCTGGAACGCTGGCTGCGGCAGTATTTTTCCCAGCGGCTGGCCGGGGCACTGGTAGAGCGATTCGGCTGGCAGGGCAACTTGCAGCAGTTCAGCAACGAGCGCCTGGCCAATGTAGCGGCCACCCTCAAGGGCTGGCAGTTCAAACCCTCCGGCACTGAAGGCTACCGCACCGCCGAAGTGACCCTTGGCGGCGTCGACACCGACGCTATCTCTTCCAAGACCTTCGAAGTCAATACCGTCCCCGGCCTGCACTTCATCGGCGAAGTCCTGGACGTCACCGGTCAGCTTGGCGGCTTCAACTTCCAGTGGGCCTGGGCCAGCGGCTGGTGCACGGGCTTGGCGTTGTAGTGTCATTTTCAAAGACATAGGTTTGCCACTGAGGGTAAGCCGTTTTTCTCGGTGGACTCGGTGCCCTCTGTGGTGGATTCATCCTTGGGCACGCCTGTAGCCCACCAGTCCATTCCCTGCCACAATGATCGCCAACACCTCGGGCAAAACAAGGATGCACGATGAACCTCGAGAAGGTGGTTTTTGGTTTTTTCATTCTGCTTGCGCTGACGCTTAACTTCGGATTCTTCTACGGGGAGATTGATAACCCGCAACACCATGACGTCTATGAGTTGTTTGCGGCACTGGTGGTCAGCCTGATAGCGACTGTGCTCAAGTTCGGCGAACGCACGCAGATTGGTGCTGTGTTGTTGGCTTCCTCCCTGGTGGCAGATCTGCAGTTAATCGTGGCCGCCATCGTTTGGGCGGTAGCGGTGCATGTGCTTGAAGTCGGGCTGACGCCGGCGGTAATGGCGTCCATTGTGTCCCTGTCAGGTGGTGCTCTGCTGGCCAACCTGGTATCCGCCGTGCTGTTGACGGTGGAAACCATCACCCTGCAGCGATAACAGCCATGCCTTCTGTCGTTCCCATGATCCTGCGGCGCATGCGTGTGCCGCTGGTGGTGCTGATTGTGGCTTACAGTATCGCCACCGTGGGTTTCACCCTGATCCCCGGCGTTGATGATCAGGGTAATCCCTGGCGGATGAGTTTTTTCGAAGCCTTCTACGTGGTCAGCTACACCGGTAGCACCATTGGCTTTGGCGAAGTGCCCTACGATTTCTCCGGCGGTCAGCGTATGTGGACCATGGTCAGCATTTACCTGACCGTGTTCTCCTGGCTGTATTCCGTGGGCATTATCATTTCCCTGCTACAGGACAAGAGTTTTCGTCAGGAGCTGAGTCGGGTGCAACTGCAACGCAGTCTGCGGCGGTTCCGTGAACCCTTCTATGTGATTTGCGGTTATGGCGATACTGGCAAGTTGCTGACCCGCTCTCTGCTCAGCCGTGGCATGCGGGTTGTCATTGTGGACAAGGACCCGGAAGCCATCGATTCCCTGCGCGTCAAGGATCAGGGGCTGTATGTGCCAGGCTTTACCGTGGATGCAGAGATTCCCGGGAATCTGGTCAAGGCCGGGCTCAAGCACCCGCTGTGTCGCGGTGTGCTGGCGGTGACCGACAACAATCACACCAATTTGAAAATTGCCACCACGGTGAAGCTGCTCAACAAGCACAGCCAGGTGTTCTGCCGGGCGGGCAGCGAAGAAAACGCCAACAACATGCTGTCCTTTGGCACCGACCTGGTGGTTAATCCCTATCAGGATTTTGCCCGGCGGCTGTTGCTGGGTATTCGCCAGCCGGATACTCACCGGGTGTACGACTGGCTTACCTCTCTGCCCGACGCCGCCTTGCCTGAGAGGCCCATGCCTCCCCAGGGCCGCTGGATCCTTTGTGGTTTTGGTCCCTTCGGTCGCGCCGTCTACGAAGCGCTCAGCAAGGAGGCAGGTATTGAACTGGTGGTGGTCACCCCGCATCCGCATCAGCCGGATGTGCCTGCGGGCAGCGTGGAAGGCAAAGGCACCGAGGCTGTGACCCTGCGCGAAGCGGGCATCGACAAGGCCGTCGCCCTGGTGGTGGCAACGCCTGACGACGCCGATAACCTGTCAGTGATGATGACCGCTCGTGAGCTGAACAGCAGTATCTACATGGTGGCACTGCAAAACCGCCTGCATAACCGTCTGTTGTTCCAGGCAGTCAATCCGGAATTGCCGGTGCAGACCAGCTTTCTGGTGGCCAGTCGTTTTCTTTCGGTTCTCAATGCGCCTCTGCTGAAAGAGTTTCTGCGGGAAGCGGAACAGCAGGGCAATGGGTGGAATGAGCAACTGCTGGAGCGTATGGCCGGTATCACGACTACGATCACCCCGGAAAGCTGGCACGTGCAGATAGGCGATGAAGAGACCCCCGCAGTGACCCTGGCTCTGCGTCTGGGGGAGCCGGTTACCCTGGGCAATCTGTGTCGTAGCCCCCGGCATCGGCTCACTTGTCTTGATGCGATTCCCCTGATGCTGCGTCGCAATGGCCGCAATACTCTCCTGCCCGATGAAAAGGAAAAGCTGGAGCCCGGTGACCGCTTGCTGTTTTGCGGCACGGACAAGGCCAATAATCAGATGCAATGGAGCCTGCGCCATCTTAACGCCTTGCGTTACGTACAGACGGGCCATCAGCGGCCGGATGGTCTGGTCTGGCGCTGGCTGGCCAAACGCCGGGCTGCACCGGCGGACGTGCGGGAATAGTCGCTAGTCGTCGCTTGCCTGCTTGCCGTGGTTCCCGGCACTTCCTATGATCGGTACTGCTGACTATGGGCGAGGCTGAGTGGAAGACGACAACAATAACGATGCGCTGATCGGTAAAATCTACGAAACAGCGCTGTCCCCCGGCGACTGGGTCGAGTTGCTGGATACCATCGCCGGCTGGACCGATAACCGCCCGCAGCCCGGCCACACTGGCACGGCGCTGGAACCCCGACAATCCTCCAATGATGTGGATCAACTGATCGCCCACCTGGAGCGAGCGGTGCGCAGCAGTGCCTACATGCATGCCCTGGAAGATCGCACCCAGGTGCTTAATGCCATGTATAACCAGATGCCCTGGCCCATGCTGATGCTGGACGACAGCATGCAGGTACTGGAATGCAATCCGGTGGCCAGACAGGTGCTGGCGGATGGCCCGGTGCAGCTGCGCGAGGATGGCACTCTGTTGTTTGCCGACCGGGAGCTGAAACAGGCCCTCGATCGCATCAACCGGTTGGCTGAGGGTCGCGAAACCCAGCTCATCAGTTCTCCCCAGGACGGGGTGTCCCTGTTATGTCTGCCGGTGCAGAAATCTGATGCACCGGGCAACATTGCCCAGCTGCGCACCATCGTCTGGGTGCTGGCCGGGCACAGCGTGGTGACACCATCCCCGGAGATGCTTCGCTCCCTGTTCAATATCAGCCAGGCGGAATCCCGTCTGCTGCACTTGCTGTGCAAGATCGGCAATCTGAGCCAGAGCGCCAAGCTGTTGAATGTCAGTATTCACACGGCCCGCACCCAGCTCAAATCCACCATGGCCAAACTCAATGCCAACAGTCAGGTACAGCTGGTCAGCCACGCCATGGGGCATGCCCTGGTGCAGGCGGCAAAACTCCCGCAGATCCAGCAGGATCGGGAATACACCCTGAGCCTGCCGGACCGGCGCGTGCTGAGCTGGTACGAATATGGTGACCCGCACGGCCGCCCGGTACTGACGCTGGATAACCTGGGGGCGGCGCTGCCGGATCACAGTTATTTTGATGACTGGTATCGCGAGAAAGGCCTGCGCGTGATCATGATTGTGCGCCCCGGCTACGGCATATCCACCTACAAGGCGGACATGGAGTTCCGGGATTTCGGGCCGGATATTCTGGCGTTATGTGAGCATCTTGAGTTGCATCGTCCGCCCATGGCCGCCTTTTGTGGGGGTGGGCCCTATGCACTGTGTGCGGCAGCCCTTTACCCGGACATCTTCGATCGACTCGGACTGTTGGCCAGTACTGTCCCCATTGAGCACTTCGAACTGGACAAGCTGGACCCGCTACACAACATGTTTTTGCGTCTGTTTCGGCGTGACCCCCGCTTGTTCGTGCTGGTAGGGCGATTAGGCATCCGGGGGGTACAGAAGGCGCCGGAGAAGTTCTTCGCCATGATCGCCAAAGGATTGTGCGATCAGGACAAAGCTGTGCTGGCTAACCCGGATCTGCTGCAGCGAACCATCAAATGTATGCGTCGCAGTCACTTCCAGGGCGCGCGCATCATGATTGATGAGTATCTGCGCATGCAGCATCCCTGGCAGGTGGATTTGAGCAAGATCACCATGCCGGTCATGCAGTGGCACGGCGAAGACGACCGGATTATTTCCATCGGTAGCGCTCGTGGCCTGGCGGGGGATTTACCCGGGGTGCGGTTACGCAGCTTTCCGGGCCTTGGGCGTTTTATGGTCTACCCGATGTGGAAGGACTTTCTGACCGAGTTGTTGGACTTGCCCTGAGCAGCAAGCTCATCGCATTGGTTAGTGCGGTTTGCTGGCCCGGTGTTAGCGGACTCAGTCCAGGTCGGCAAACTGTTCCCGGAACGCAGCCGGCACCGGCATGACTCCGTGCTTTTGATGATCAAAAAACACAAAACCCTGTTTGGCCAGCACCACCAGCCGTCCGGAAGGTTGTTTGGTGACCCGGAAAATCAGATCTGCTCCGTACTTGTTGAAGTCCATTAACCCAACCTCGAACTGAAGATCATCCTGGGCGAAACTTTCTGCCTGGTAGGTGGCCACGAGATCAGTCACCACAATGCTCTGCTTGTCGGTATCGAACTGGTCGAAACCGATGTGGCAGAAAAATCGGTAACGGGCTTCTGAGAGCAGGGAGATCATCTGGTCGTTGCCCACATGCTTACCGGTATTCAGGTCGGTCATGCGCACATTGATGGTGTGTGTGTAGAGGAATTGCTCAGGCAGATCGAGTGTAACGCGGGCCATGCTGCAGTCTCCAGCGGGGAAGGGAGAGGAGTGTGGCAAGGTCTATCGGGTTTAGTGAAACAGGATTATGTATTGGGCGGTGTGAGATATTCTGGCAAAACTTGCATCGGCCCAGGACGTCGTCTGAGGGCATCGTGCCATGGAAAAACGTAGGGTATGGAGCAGCAATGGTGCTGCTCCATACCCACGACGTGATGGTTAAACGCTCAGGTCAGCTTCAACCGATTGGCAATTGCGCCGTGCCAGCGCCAGATTGGATTTTCCCTTGTCCAGCACCAGGTACATGAACAGACCTTCATTTTTCGCCACTGGGCGGATGATGTGATACTGGGTTCCCAGTGTGATCAGAATATCCTCGATGGTGTCTTTGAGTCCCAGTGATTTCATGGTTTTAAGCTTGGCACGAACCACTTCGGTGTTGCCGGCGGCGGCCAATTCAAGATCCAGTCCGGTCCCATCCTGACCCAACACCATGCCACTGTTTGAATCAACAATAGCGGCACACATTGCACCATCGGATTCCAACAGGGTTTTCAGACTCTCAGTAACGTTGCCCATAACTTACTCCTATTATTTTATATTTTCCCTAAAGAGGGGAACTAACTGGCTGCTTTTAGTGATTCCGATAGAGCTGCACAACAGTTTTTGGCGCCCCAGATCAGTTGTCCGAGCTTGGAGGCGTCATTGGCGACTACGGCCAATGCCAGGGGAGGTGAGCTGTTGGGCACTTTCATCACGGCCACAACGCCCTCCTCGGATTCCACAATCATGCGGCTGCATTCAGAAATGCCCGCTTCTTTTGCTATTGCCGAGCTGATTGCTGCAAGAGAACTACCCATTGCGGCAAGCCGGCTGGCTTTCCCTTTATCGTTTTCCAACGTGGCTATTTCAAAGCCATCACTGCTCAGTAGCACAGCAGAGGTGATCCCCGGGGTGGAGTCCTGCAGGATGTGAAGCTGTTTCTGCGCCATTGCCACGGCAGAATCGCTAAGAGGGTTCCTGTCTTTCATACTTGCATCAGTTCCATTTCGTTGGCTTCGATCTGACAGAGGAGGGTTTCAACCAGAAGCAGAACGTCTTCACACTCTCTGACGTCTACGGAAATCACTGGTACAAACAGATGTTTGGCTGCCAGTTTTTCCGTAACCCGGTCGATACGCGCGAAGTCATCGCTGGAAATCCGGCCGATACCAATAACCAGAGGTGTTTCCCCATTGTTGGAAAAGGCGTTGGTATAAAGATCCAGATGAGCTTCCATATCCGGGTGTTCGCCATTCAGCAAGAGAATGACACCTGCGGCGTTGTTGGCGAGGATCGGCCACATGAACTGAAAACGTTCTTGCCCGGGTGTGCCGTAAAGGCGCACGCCACTACCGTCAGGCAGACTGATATAACCGTAATCCAGACCGGCGGTAGTCATTTCCTTGTTGCACTGCTCTAAATCAGTGTTAACCACATCTGTGGATACACATACCTGATCACTGAGTTGAGTGATTGCCGTAGTCTTACCGGCGCCCATCGGGCCGGTGAAAAGGATTTTGAATTCGTTGCTTGTCATTATTTCAGCTCAATCCCAGACGTGTTCTCAGGCCTTTGATCATCCCTCCGAGGCGATGGTGCTCCGCGCCGGCTTGTATTGATGGGGCTATCGCAGAGGGGGCTCTCACCTGACTCACCAATAACCCGCTAATTTCACAAGCATTGATGAAGTGATAAAGCGCTTTGTCATCACAATGTGAAAGTGTTTTTAGCTCTGAAAGTGTCAGTGCACGGCGGGTCATCAGCGCACATAAGGAGAGCAATTGCCGGGATTTGTTCAACGCTGCAGCACTGGGCCAACGGCTCAATTTGAAATGGCTGTCTTCATCCAGCCAGGGCAACAGGGCATTGCAATGGTTGGCACCGGTTAGCCAGGCGAGCTCAAACAATGGCCGAGGCACCATGCCCTCGGAAACTGGTTCGCTGCTGGGGCTTAACGGGCTAAAAGACACCGGGCCCGCGGACAGGGCGTGTAGCAATGCCGGCCGTGCGTAAAATCGGTGGCTTGCGGGTTTTACCAGCAAAAGGCCTTCCGGACTTTGGCTGCTGTACAGTTCAGTCGATCCCTTGTTATTGATGACCCGGTATAAACTGGCACAAAAATCAACGGTAGGTAGTGATGAGTTGCCTTCTGATTCAGACACTTCACGATTATGCTCAGCATGATTGGATGACGTATCCAAAGACCGCAGTACCTCATCCAGCACATCGAGCAGCTGCATGACTCGAAATGGGTGTGGCAGCGCAAAAGCGGATGCTGGTTTTTCCTCAGAGCTGGGGTAAATCACGATACACGGTTTTTGGCTCAGGTCGTCCTGGCTGGTTTGTGCCTCTTGCAGGCTGGAAACCATGAGGACATCCGCCATCGCGGGTGTTGCCTGGCTCCAGTGTACTGAGGAACGGCCATCAATGATTTTCAGCATGGAAAGACAGGCACTGACCGTGTCATCTCCCAATCCGATAAATCCAAGACGCTGTGTTTGCATTTGTGCCATCCGAGATCCGGTAGTACCGGTTACAGCAATAAAGGCGAAAACTGCTGATCGCCATCAGTTAGTGATCTATGTCTCAATTATTAGTAGCGGGGCGCCCAGCAGGGCAAAGGGATCGCGACAGGCGGAGACTTTCAAGGGATGAGTTGATGTTGCGATCACGTCCTGTTGACCGGCTTTGTTGGCGGTTTTCTGAAGCGAACGAACGATTTGTTTCTAACAGACTGATTGATAAGGTAAATACTGTTATTTGAAAAAATAAGTGACGCTGGTTGTGAGGTCACGAAATAAATGTACGCCTTTTCCTACATTTGCGATTAGCTTGTAATACATTGCTTACCGATGGTTGAAATTCCCCACTCTGTTATCTTCCCACGCTAGCCGATTCCGCCATAGCGAACACCGGCCAAGGCGGTCATTTCCCGATCAAAGGTCGCCAAGTCTCCCAGCGTAAATTGATTCAGATGATGGTGGCCGCAGGCGCGGGCCATGACTTGCATCAGTTCTGTGGAGGCATGGAAGAAATTTGCCAGGCGTTGGGCTGCGTGGTCCACGTCCAGTCGTTTTCGCAATTGCTCGTTCTGGGTGGCGATGCCGGCGGGGCATTGGTTGGTGTTACACATGCGGGCGCCGACGCAGCCAATGGCCTGCATGGCGCTGTTGGACAGGGCGATGGCATCAGCGCCCAAGGCCAGGGCTTTGACAAAATCCATGGGCATGCGCAGGCCGCCGGTGATTATCAGGGTGACGTTGCCGCTGGCGCCTTTGTCATCAAGATAGCGGCGTGCGCGAGCCAGGGCGGGGATGGTGGGGACGCTGATGTGATCGCGGAACATGGCGGGCGCCGCGCCGGTACCGCCGCCTCGGCCATCCAGGATGATGTAGTCGGCGCTGGCATCCAGGGCGAACTGGATGTCCCTTTCGATATGGTTGGCGCTCAGTTTGAATCCCACCGGTATGCCGCCAGACACCTCCCGGACCCGGTCAGCGAAACGTTTGAAATCATCGCTGCTGTGCAGCTCCCGGAAGGTGGCGGGGGAGATGGCCGGTTGGCCTTCGGGAATGTGGCGTACCTGGGAAATCTTGCCCACGTTCTTGTTGGCGGGGAGATGGCCGCCGGTGCCGGTCTTGGCGCCCTGGCCCCCCTTGAAGTGGAACGCTTGCACCTTCTTCAGGTGGTCCTCGGTATAGCCAAACATGGCGCTGGCCAACTCGTAGAAATAGCGAGAATTGGCAGCCTGTTCTTCCGGCAGCATACCGCCTTCACCGGAGCAAATACCGGTGCCGGCCATTTCCGCACCGCACGCCAATGACACCTTGGCCTCTTCGGAGAGCGCGCCAAAGCTCATGTCCGAAACCATCAGGGGAATATCCAGCGTTAGCGGTTTGTCCGCCTTGGGGCCGATCACCAGATCGGTGCCCACCGGCTGGTCGTCCAGCAGCGGCTGGGTGGCCATCTGCGCCACCATGATCTGGATGTCGTCCCATTTGGGCAGGCAATCCCGGGGCACGCCCATGGCGGTCATGGGGCCATGATGGCCGACTTTATCGAGCCCGTTTTCTGCCAAGTCGTGGATCAGTGCCACGTTGGGTTCCTCGGCGGTGGCCTTGGGCTGTGGCATGCCATCGCGCTGGATACTCTCCGGGCCGGGGCCTTCTTCGCCCACCTGATCCTTGCTGAATCGTGCATGGGTGCCATCACAGTAGGGGACGTTGGCGCTGTGCTTGCACATGCACAGGTAGCCTTGGTCCTTGTCTGCTTCGAAGCCGAGAGGGGTAATACCGGTGCCTGCGTGGGAGCCGTCGCAGAATGGCTGATTGGTGGAGCGACCGCAGCGGCAGAAGTAGTAGGTTTCACCGGGTTTGAGGTCGGTTTTATGCGGTTTGATATCGGCGATGACAGGCTTGGACATGGTGACTCCTGGCTGGCACTGCGGGCTGGGATACTTCGATCATGCCAGTGGTGGCGGGGGAGTCAACGCTTTGCACAGGACAGGATAGGGAACGCTCGCGACTCGACTCTTGCTGCCCCCCAAGGAGGCAGCAAGAGTCGAGTCACGCCCTTGCTAGCGGTTCGATTCGATGTTTCTAACCAGGCGGTGAATTTTATCGCTGCGATCCAGCAGCGCATCGCTGAGTGGGCTCATCACCCCCCGCAGCATGGACAAGGGTTTCCAGCGGGCCGGGGCAATAATGGCGGCGGAGCGGGTTGTCAGGCCGGCAACCAGGGCAGTGGCAATTTCCTCGGGTTGTACCTGCTTTCTCAATACGGCTGGGAAGGCGCTTTCAATCAGCTCAGAAGCGGTGGCATGGCCACCGAAGGCCAGCTCGGTGATAGGCGTTGCCGTCCAGCCGGGGTAGAGCACGCTGGCGCTGGCGCCGGTACCGGCCAGCTCAGCCCGCAAGGCTCTGCCGAGCATTTCCACGGCTGCCTTGGAGGCGGCGTAGGGGGCATTGACCATGCCGTTGACGAACGAATAGATCGAGGAGGTGATGACAATCTGGCCATGATTACGCTGGACTTCCGGCAGGGCCGCACGCAGGGTGCGCCAGACGCCGAACAGGTCCACATCGATAATTTTCTCGAATTCGGCTTCATCGCAGCTGGCGATGGTCGCCGGGTTGTTTCGCCAGGCAATGCCGGCGTTGGCAAAAGCGATATCCAGCCGGCCAAAGTGTTCTACGGCTTGCTGGACTACGGCTTTTGAGGCGCTGGCATCCGTTACGTCCAGGGGCAGGGAAAGCACGCGGGTGACATCAAATTCTGCGGCAAGTGAGTCCAGAGTCTGTTGGGATAAATCTGTCAGTACCAGATTGGCCCCTTTTGCGTAGAGTGCTCGAGCACTTGCCGCACCAATCCCGCCGGTTGCACCGGTAATGAGAACCACCTTGCCATTCAGGTCATACTTCTTGCCCACGTGCTGATCTCCCTGTAAGTCGGTGTACACGGTAGCCAAGACAGCTGCCACCGGTCGGTCAAAACAAGCACGGAACCATACCACTGATTTTCAGTGAGGGTCCTGTAGAATTCAGTAGTCGTCCGTTTCACATTGGTCTGTGGGTTTGCCTGCGTTGCATGCCGTCACAAGATTGGCCCAGCAGGAAGGGGTGGTAGTCCCCGGCGCCGTGCACAATCATTTGCATCGCAACGACAGGAAAGGGTTCTCTCATGGGCAAATCAACCTGGCGGCCGGAGATGATTAAGGATCTTTCCGGCAAGACGATTCTGGTAACCGGTGCCAACAGCGGCATCGGCCTGGAAGCGGTGAAGCTGTTCGCTGGTAACGGCGCAGAAGTGATCATGGCCTGTCGTAATGTGGACAAGGCCAACGTGGCGGCGCAGGCGGTGAAAGCCCTGCAGCCTGACGCCAGGCTGGTGATCATGGCACTGGATCTGGCAGATCTTGCCTCGGTAAAGGCGTTTGCCGATGCAGTAAAGCAGCGCTTTTCAAGGCTGGATGTGCTGTTGAACAACGCAGGCCTGATGGCGCCGCCGTTGCAGCGAACCCGGGATGGTTTCGAAATGCAGTTCGGTACCAATCACCTGGGACATTTTGCGCTGACCGGCGAGCTTGTTGAGCTTCTCGAGACTGCCAGCGATCCGCGGATTGTGCAGATATCCAGCCTGGCTCATCGGGGCGGGAAGTTGATGTGGGGGAATCTCAATGCAGAGAAGCGTTATTCCCGCTGGCCCTTCTATTGTCAGAGCAAGCTGGCCAACCTGATTTTTGCCAAGGATCTGCAGCGTCGGCTGCAGGCATCAGGGTCGGGCATCCGGGTCATGGCTGCTCACCCTGGCTATTCCGCTACCCACCTTCAGGATACGGTGCCCGGTGGTGGTCTGTTCAACAAGATCATGGCTCAGTCTGCACAGATGGGCTGCCTGCCCGGTGTCATGGCCGCCACCAGCGATGCGGTGGAGGCGGGTGGCTATTACGGCCCGGATGGCAAGTTGATGGAATTACGCGGCTATCCCGCCCCGGCCTTCGCCCGCAAGATCACTGACAACCAAGCAGTTGCACAGCGGTTGTGGGAGGAATCGGAGCGGTTGACCGGGGTGCATTATCTGAACGATTAGACTTCAGGAGTGATGTCGAGGGGTGTTAGTCGCCGGGCGTAGGTAATTTCCCGTTTTTCCCCTAGAATCTGCGGCTGACTATCAATCTCGGAGCAAGTATCCCATGGGCCGCGCCTACCAGAACCGAAAAGAATCCATGGCGAAAACCTCGGACATGAAAGCCAAGGTTTACAGCCGCTATGGTCGTGAGATCTATGTGTGCGCCAAGGCCGGTGGCCTGGATCCATCCGCCAATCTGGCCCTGCGTGGTCTGATTGACCGGGCCAAGAAAGATCAGGTGCCTGGCCATGTGATCGATAAAGCTATCGACAAGGCTAAAGGCGGCGGCGGTGAAGATTTTGCGCCGGCCCGTTACGAGGGTTATGGCCCGGGCGGTTGCATGGCGATCATCGAGTGCCTGACCGACAACCCCAACCGCACCTTCGGTGATGTGCGCGTAGCGTTCACCAAGACCAAGTGCAAGATCGGCACCCAGGGCACCGTAGCTCACATGTTCGATCATGCGGCCATTTTCGTGTTCCGTCATGATGATGAAGAAGCGGTGCTGGAAGCACTGATGGAAGCGGATGTGGATGTCACCGATATCGAGAGCGAAGACGGCATGCTCACGGTATTCACTCCCAACACCGAATATGCCAAGGCCCGCCAGGCGCTGACCGGTGCTTTCGAAGGGATCGACTTCGAGGTGGATGAAATCCAGTTCATTCCGCACAGCTTCACCACGGTGAGCGGCGATGACCGGGAGCTGTTCGATAAATTCCTGGCCATGCTCAACGATCTGGACGATGTGCAGAACGTGTATCACAACGTGGATCTGGCGGAATAACCTTCCCCTGTAGGTTGGGTTTCGTTCCACTCAACCCAACCTACGGTGGGCGGTGTCAGCGGCTCAGATCTGCCAGCAGGGCGGCCAGAAAGCGTGCCGCTTGCCCGCCATTCAGAGCGCGATGATCAAAGGTCAGGCTGACCGGTAATTGGGTGTCTTCAAACAGCTCGCCATTGCGAATGCCCGGTTGGGTGAAGCGTTTTCCCGCCCCCACAATGGCCACTTGGGGAGGCACCACCACCGGGGTGGCGTAGCGGCCGCCCAGGGTGCCGAAGTTACTCAGGGTGATGGTTGCGCCTTGTAATTCTTTGGCGGGAATTCTTCGTTGTTCCACATCCCGGCGCAGGTGGTTGAGGCCGCCGCGTAGATCCGCTGGTTCCCGGTTGGCCACGTCCCGCAGTACCGGCACAAACAGGCCGTCCGGGGTGTCCACCGCAATCCCCAGGTCCACCTTTTCCACCACCCGCATGCTCAGATGCTCGCCGTCGAACCAGGCGTTCACCCTTGGCTCTGCCTGGCAGCCGGCGACGATGGCACGGATCAGGCGCAGGGTAATATCCGTGTCCTGCGGCCAGTGGCTGACGCTGACCTGGTCGAACAGGCTCACAGGCACCACCTGTTGCCCGGCGCTGGCCATGGTCTTTGCCATGGTGCGGGCCACGCCTTTTAGTGGCGTGCTGTCGCCGTGGCTGTGTTTCAGATTCGCCTGCTGTTGCACATCGTCCAGAGTGATACTGCCTGCCGGGCCGCTGCCCTTGATCTGGTCAAGATTGACGCCCAGGTGGCGGGCCAGGGCGCGGATGGCGGGAGTGGTGCCGCCGGAAGGACGGGAGTCGGGGACGGCGCCGACCACGAAACTGTCCGGATTTTCCGCATCCTCCTTGCTTTGCAGGTTGCCCACCACGGTCTGGCTGCCGCTGCCCTCGTCACCGGCAAAGGCCAGCAGCGGTTCGCCGATATGCACCAGATCGCCGTTGGCCACGAACAGGGTGGCGATGATGCCGTCCTGGGGAGCGGGGATATCAACAATGGCCTTGGCGGTTTCCACGCTGAGCAGCAGGTCATCCACCTTCACGGTGTCGCCTTCCTTCACGTGCCACTCGACCACCTCCGCTTCCTGCAAACCTTCGCCCAGATCGGGCAGGGTGAAGTAGGGCATGGGACTGCTCCTTTGTTGTTCGCTGGCATACAACACGCTGCTTTCACTGTAGGAGCCATGCTCGCATGGGGAACCTGCTTGCGAATAAATGGGGTGCCCTGTCGGGCGGTTCGCCATGCGAGCATAGCTCCTACGATCCACCCGCGTTCCTGCGTGAAGCGTTTTGCGTGTCAGCGTTCTCTCAATACTCCAACGTTTTCTTTGCCGCCGCCACGATCCGCTCCACGCTCGGCATGTAGTGCTGTTCCATGGCGAAGTAGGGCATGGGGCAGTCGTAGCCGGTGACGCGTTCGACAGGCGCGTGCAGGTGCATGAGGGCGTCGCTGGCCAGGGTGGCAGCAATCTCGGCACCGAAGCCACCGTTGTGGGGGGCCTCGTGGACGATGACCACGCGCCCGGTCTTGCTGGCGGTGGCGATCAGGGTGTCCCGGTCCAGCGGGTTGAGGCTGGCCACGTCGATCACTTCCGCCTTGATGCCGTCTGCTGCCAGTTGCTCGGCGGCGGCCAGGGTTTCGTGAATCATGGCGCCCCAGCTGATCAGGCTCACATCTTCGCCGGCACGCAGGGTGAAGCAGCGGTCCAGGGGCAGCGGCTCGTCTTCCAGTTCCACTGGTAGTCGTTGCAGGCGGTAGAGCCGCTTAGGTTCCAGAAACAGCACCGGGTCCGGGCAGGCGATGGCGGCGCGCAGCAGGCCGTAGGCTCTCGCCGGGGAAGAGGGCACCAGCACTCGCAGGCCGGGAATATGGGCGAACAAGGCTTCGCTACTTTCGCTGTGGTGTTCCGGGGCATGGATGCCGCCGCCGAAGGGGGCACGGATCACCAGCGGGCAGCTCAGCCGGCCCCGAGTGCGGTTGCGCAGGCGGGCGGCGTGGCTGATCAGCTGTTCCAGGGCGGCGTAGATAAAGCCCATGAACTGGATCTCGGCGACGGGTTTCAGGCCCTGGCTGGCCATGCCCACTGCCAGGCCGGCGATCAGATTTTCCGCCAGCGGGGTATCCATGACCCGGCGGAAACCGAATGTCTCTTTCAGCCCTTCGGTGGCACGGAAAACGCCGCCATTGGTGGCGATGTCCTCGCCCAGTACCACCACCTTGTCATCGGCTTCCATGGCGTGGCGCAGGGCCTGGTTGACCGCTTCCAGCAGATTCAGCGGGACGCTGGTGTCCGGATGTGGTTGGGCGCTATGCATGGTGGCCTCCCGTTTGCTCCGGGCTGAGCGTTGCCAGTGCAGCCCGTTGTGCCTTGAGGGCCTCGGGCAGCTCGGCGTAGAGATAGTCGAGCATGTCGGTGGGCAGCTGTGGCGGTTGGTTGAGGTACGTTTCCACCGCGTTATCCACCTGTTGCTGGCACTCGGCCAGCCACTGCTTCTCCTGTTCGGCATTCCAGTGGCCGGCGTCGGCCAGAGCCTGGCGCAGCCGTGCCACCGGTTCGCGCTGCCAGGCGTTGTGCAGGTCGCTGGCCTTGCGGTAGCGGCTGGCGTCGTCGGCGGTGGTGTGGTCGCCAAGCCGGTAACTCACTGCTTCGATCAGGGTGGCACCCTTGCCATGGCGTGCCTTGTCCAGGGCATAGTCCAGCGCTTCCAGCAGGGCGGGCAGGTCGTTGCCGTCCACCTGGAAGCCTTCGATGCCGGCAGCCACAGCTTTCTGGGCGATGGTGTCGCTGGCGGTCTGCAGGCTGCGCGGGACGGAGATGGCCCATTGGTTGTTGTTGACCATCACTATCAGCGGCAGCTGCCAGACGCCGGCCACGTTGAGGGCTTCGTGGAAGTCACCCCGTGAGGTGGCGCCATCGCCGCAGGTGGCCAGCACGGCGGCTCTCGCGTGGTCCAGTTTGGCCTTGGTGGCGATGCCGGCGGCCTGGGTGAGCTGGGTGGCAATGGGCACGCAGTTGGGCAGGTCGCGGGCGGCGGGGGTATCCGCCGGGAAGGCGTTACCGCGCTCGTCGCCGCCCCAGTACTGGAGTATCTGATAGAGCGGGACGCCGCGCAGGTACTGGGTAGCGTGGTCCCGATAGTAGGGCACGAAGACGTCGCTATCGTGCAGGGCCATGCCACCGGCAACGGCGATGGCTTCGGCGCCAAGGCAGGAGGCATAGGTGCCCAGCTTGCCGGTGCGTTGCAGATTCACCGCTTTCTTGTCGAAGGTACGAATCAGCGCCATATGGCGGTAGCCGTCTACCAGTCGTGGCCAGTCCGTGTTCTCCGGCAGGTGCGGTAATCGGTGGTGCATGTCGTAGGGAGTGGTAGTGAACATGGCATCCTCCTTGGCGGCTTTCAGGCAACTTTCCAGGCGTGTTTGCCGGTTTCTCCCTGCAGACGTTGTTCTGCCTGCCGGTCGGCCATCTGTGCCGGACTGATCTGATGCCGGGCTGCCTCGTCCAGCAATTGGCTGAGGGTGTGGCCAATGCCGATGACTTGTTGCCGGATGACGCCGTTATCTTTCTGTCGGTGCCCCAGCGCCAGCGAAATCAGGCCGCCGGCGTTATTGAGATAGTCCGGCGTGTAGAGGATGCCGCGCTCGCGCAGCCGTTGAGCGTCGTCGTCGCTGGCCAGCTGATTGTTGGCGGCGCCAACGATCAGTCCGGCCTGCAGGCGTGGGATGGTATCGGCATTCAGCACGCCGCCCAGGGCGCAGGGCATGAAGATATCGCAGTTCACGTCGTAGATGCTGTCGGCGGGAACCCACTGGGTATTCAGGCGGTCTGCCAGCCGGTGGGCCCGGCGCGGGTCCAGGTCCGCCAGGGTCAGCCGGGCACCGGCCCGGGCCAGCATCAGGGCCAGCTGGCTGCCCACATGGCCCAGGCCCTGAATGGCGATGTGCAGGCCCCTGGCGCCATGGCGCTGGAAGCGGTGGCGAATCCCCGCATCCAGGGCGGCGAATACACCCAGGGCGGTATAGGGCGACGGGTCCATGCCGTCGCCGGAAAAGCCCCACACATGGCGGGTCTGGGTGGCTACCTGGTCCAGATCGGTGATTTCCGTGCCGGCGTCCATGGCGGTGATATAGCGCCCGCCCAGGCGGTTAACGGCGTCGCCGAAGGCACGGTAAAGGGCGGCCCGGTTGTAGGGTTTTTCCGGTTCCATGATTACTGCCTTGCCGCCGCCCAGCGGCAGGCCTGCCAGGGCGGCCTTGTAGCTCATGCCACGGGCGAGACGACAGACGTCATTGAGGGCGGTGTGTTCATCGGGGTAGGGAAGACAGCGACAGCCACCGAGGGCAGGGCCCAGTCGGGTGGAGTGCAGGGCGATCAGGGCGCGCAGACCGGTTGCCGGATCCCGGAATTGGTGGAGTTCGGCGACGTCGGTCTGTTCGAGGGTAGCGAACATGGCAACGGCTCCTTTCCCGGTGGGGCGGGTAGGCCCGTTCGGGATCGTATTGTCCGGGCCGGGTAGGGCCCTTGAATTTACTTTAGCGCGGGAAACGGCAGTGTGCCTGTACGGATCTGTTATTTCTGACAGGCGGCGTTATGGGGTGGGGGAATAACAACACACGGTAGGGTCGTCGTTGTAGGAGCGCCTCGAGAGGCGCTCCTACAGGTGCAGTAATATGGAAGGCCGTTAGCGGGTGATGCGCACCAGCATGCCGAACATGGGGTGGTCGAAGTAATAGACTTCATGGCCAGTGAGGCGACGGCTCTCGTTGATATCCACGTAGAAACGTTGGCCATTGCTCTGGGTATTGAACCAGATGCGCGGCTCAACGTGGACGTAGCGCGATTCACTGAAATGCAGGGTGCCTTCCAGTTCTGGCACATTGCCGTCCCCTGTGGCCAGGGTCTGACCACCGCTCAGATACACTGGCAAGGTATTGCCCTTGTCGCCAATGGGCTGGCTCCAGGC
Organism: Alcanivorax sp. IL2; assembly: GCF_047495475.1. Lineage (NCBI taxonomy): Bacteria > Pseudomonadati > Pseudomonadota > Gammaproteobacteria > Oceanospirillales > Alcanivoracaceae > Alcanivorax > Alcanivorax sp. IL2. The sequence continues at coordinate 2,051,561 of NZ_CP179932.1, forward strand.
CTTGTGGTAGAGCTGGCGATAATCTCCGGTGCCGGCCATGCGTTCCATCATGTATTGCAGCACGGTCTGGTCTTCCGGCAGGGGTTGCCAGGCGCCGCGGGACAGGGCGTCCGGGTCGGCATACTCACTGGCTTGCGGTGCGCCGATGGTCACTGACCGCGGGGCGTAGCGAGGTTGCAAATCGGCGGGCCAGATTTCTTCGCTGCTGCCGTGATCACGGGCGAATATCAGGACTTCAACGTTGTACCAGCTCTGGGCAATGACAGGGGTGGCCATGAGGGCCAGCACAGCCAAAACGAATGCGCGAAGCATCGGGATCTCCTCTGGTGGCCTGTGAGCAGGCCTTATCTTGATACTGACGCGGAGGCGTGCCCCTCCTGCTGCCTGTCGGATGCTCCGCTGAGGGCGGAGAGTCCGGTGATTTCCTTACGCCTGTTTGTCCCGGTTAGGACCTGGCGTGTCCCCTGGAAATTGCACCCACGTCATTTTTTATTTCAACGACTATAACCAGTTCACACCGCCAATTCACGATTAACCACCTGGCCGGTCGTTTTTCACGAATTAGCTGCCTGTGTCCTGCTTGATGCTCTGGGCTGCCAGGCGCTTGAGCAGGGCGTCTACTACCTCGATGCGTTCCTCGGGCGTTTCACTGTCTTCCACAAAACGCAGTGCATTGGCACCCTCCAGCTTGTAGCGGTTGGGGCCGGACTGGACCAGCTTGACGATGGTCAGCGGGTCCACCGGGGTACGCTCGCCGAACTCCAGCTTGCCGCCACCGGCGTGAGCATCGAGTCGGGTGATGCCCAGTCTTTCCGCCTGCTGGCGCAGTTCGGTGACTGCGAACAGGTTTTTCACCGGTTCCGGCAGCAGGCCGAAGCGGTCGATCATCTCTACCTGCAGTTCTTTCAGGCCATTGCGGGTCTTGCAGCCGGCAATGCGCTTGTAGAGGGTCAGGCGGCCGAACACGTCCGGCAGGTAATCCTCGGGGATCAGCGCGGGGATGCGCAGGTTGAGTTCCGGGCCACCGCTGAGCGGTTTTTCCACGTCCGGTTGTTCGCCCCGTTTCAGGGCTTCCACCGCCTGCTCCAGCATTTCCATGTAGAGGCTGAAACCGATGGTGTGGATGTTGCCGTGTTGCTCTTCGCCGAGCAGCTCCCCGGCACCACGGATTTCCAGATCCTGACTGGCCAGCATGAAGCCGGCACCCAGGTCGGTGGCCTGTTCGATGGCCTCCAGTCGCTTGAGCGCATCCTTGCTCATCGCCTTGGGGCTGGGGGTAATCAGATAGGCGTAGGCCTGATGATGGCTGCGGCCCACGCGGCCGCGCAGCTGATGCAGCTGAGCCAGGCCGAGCTTGTCGGCCCGGTCGATGACGATGGTGTTGGCACTGGGCACGTCGATACCGGTTTCGATGATGGTGGAACAGACCAGCACATTGAAGCGCCGGTGATAGAAGTCGCTCATCACCGCTTCCAGTTCCCGCTCGCGCATCTGCCCGTGGGCAATGCCGATGCGGGCATCGGGCACCAGTTTGCGGATGTCGGCAGCTGTCCGTTCCATGGTGTCGATATCGTTGTGCAGGTAGTACACCTGGCCACCCCGAAGCAGCTCGCGGAGCAGGGCTTCCTTGATGGTGGTGTCATTGTGCTGCTGCACAAAGGTTTTCACCGACAGGCGTTTCTGCGGCGGGGTGGCGATGATGGAAATGTCGCGCATGCCGCTGAAGGCCATGTTGAGGGTTCGGGGGATCGGTGTGGCGGTGAGGGTGAGGATGTCACACTCGGCGCGCATCTGCTTGAGGCGTTCCTTGTGGCGTACCCCGAAGCGGTGTTCCTCGTCCACGATGATCAGGCCCAGATCGCTGAAAGACACGGTTTCCTGCAGTAACTGGTGGGTGCCCACCAGGATATCCACCTTGCCTTCTTTCAGGCGCTGCAACACCTGGGTCTTGTCCTTGGCGCTGCGGAAGCGCGACAGCACTTCGATGTTTACCGGCCAGTCGGCAAAGCGGTCGGTGAAGGATTCGTAATGCTGCTGGGCGAGCAGGGTGGTGGGCACCAGTACCGCCACCTGGGTCTGGTTTTCCACGGCCACAAAGGCGGCGCGCATGGCCACTTCGGTCTTGCCGAAACCCACATCGCCGCACACCAGCCGATCCATGGGCTGGCTGGACTGCATGTCGGCAATGACTGAGGCAATGGCAGCCTGCTGGTCCGGGGTTTCCTCGAAGGGAAAGCCGGCACTGAAGCGTTCGTAATCGTTCATGTCCACGTCGAACTGCTTGCCCTGGCGGGCTTCGCGGCGGGCGTAGGTGTTGAGCAGTTCAGCGGCCACGTCGTGGATCTTTTCCGCGGCCTTCTGCCGTGCCTTGCTCCACTGCTCTGTGCCCAGCCGGTTGAGCGGGGCGCTATCGCCACCGCCGTAGCGGCTGATCAGGTGCAGGGAGGACACCGGCACGTAGAGTTTGTCGCCGCCGGCATATTCCAGCAGCAGGAACTCGTGTTGCTGGCGGTCCACCTCCATGTGGATCAGGCCAAGATAACGGCCCACGCCATGCTCCATGTGTACCACCGGAGCGCCCTCGGTCAGTTCGCCCAGGGAGCGGAAGGCCTGTTCGGCGGCGCCGTCGTCGCTGCTGGATTTACGGCGCCGGCGTTGCAGTACGCGCTCGCCATACAGGTCGTTCTCGGTGACCACCAGCAGCTCGTGTTCGGGGGCGTAGAAGCCCGCATCCAGCTCGCCGCGGGTCAGGCTCCAGCGCTCTGGCTGGGCGATGAAGTCCGGCCAGTTGTCTTTCAGGGCCGGCTGGATGCCGATTTTCTGCATCAGTTCCAGCAGGGCTTCCCGGCGGCCGGCGGTTTCCGCACAGAGCAGAATGCGGGTGTCCGGATGGGCGTCGGAGAAGGTGTGCAGCAGGGCCAGAGGGTTGCTGGCACGCACATCCGCAGTGAGCGGCGGCATCCGGGTCACATCGAACTGGATAGCGTTACTGCTGGGGGTGGTGCTGTCTGCCTGGCGAGCCCGGGGATGCTGCTTGAGGGCCGCCGCCAGCTCTTCCGGGCGCAGATACAGTTTCCAGGGGGCCAGGATGGGCCGGTGGATATCGTGGCGTCGGGATTCGTAGCGTTGCTCCACATCGGCCCAGAAATGCTCTATGGCGCTTTGGCATTCGGCCAGTTCCACCAGCCGCACATCGTCGGGCAGGTAGTCGAACAGCGTGGCCATGTTCTCGAAGAACAGCGGCAGGTAGTACTCCAGACCGGGTGCAGACAGGCCGTCGGACACATCCTGATAGAGCGGTACACCACGGGTGTCCACGTCGAAGGTGTCGCGAAAGGCGGTGCGGAAACGGCTGATGCCGTCGGCGCTGAGCGGGTATTCCGCCGCTGGCAGCAGGGTGATGTCATCCACTTTGCCGGTGGAGCGTTGGCTTTCCGCGTCGAACAGGCGCAGGGATTCGATCTCGTCGTCGAACAGCTCAATGCGGAAGGGTTGATCGGCGCCCATGGGGAAGATATCCATGATGGCGCCGCGCACGGCGAATTCGCCGTGTTCATAAACGTTATCCCGCTGTCGGTAGCCGCAGGACACCAGGCGGCTGCGGGTGGCTTCCATATCGAAGGTGTCGCCCACCTTGAGCAGGAAGCTGTTGCCGGTGATGTGCAGTGGCGGGGCCAGCCGCTGCATCAGGGTATTCACTGGCACCACCAGGATGCCCTTGTGACTGCTGGGCAGCTGGTGCAACACGCGGATGCGATCGCTGATGATGTCCTGGTGAGGGCTGAACAGGTCGTAGGGCAGGGTCTCCCAGTCCGGAAACAGCATCACCGGCGTATCGTTGCCCTGATCCCCGCTACCGGTCAGGTAGAACTCCAGCGAGTCGGCAAGGTGTTGTGCGCGACTACTGTTGGGAGCCAGCACCACAAACAAGTGATCCTGGCTGCGCGCCAGTTCGGCCAGCACGGCGGCCATGCTACCGCTGTCCAGCCCGGCCCAGTCTTTATAGTGCTCGCGGCCGGTGGGGAAGAGGCTGCTGTCGGGGAGTAACTTCATTAAAGCCCGTGTCCTGCGTGTTCGGTGGGTGCGTATTGTAGCCAAGGGTGACGGTGCCGTCAGTGCCGGCTAGACTGCCGGTCTGATTGGGGAGGATGCATGATTACATTACAACAATGGAAAGATTGTGAAGGACAGGCGTTTACGCTGGAAAATGGCGATAGCCTGACCTTGGCGGAAGTGACGATGCCGATCTCGCCGGAGGGGTGGGAATGTTTCTCCCTGTTGTTTGCGGGGCAGGTGCAGTTGGAGCAGGGCGCCACTGTCATGCGTAACGACGTGCTTGGTGAGACATCAGTGTTTCTGGTACCGGTGGGGCCGTTGGGCGCCAGTGATGGTACCTACCATTTCGAAGCGGTGTTCAATCGTCAGGTTGCCAGCGCATAAGCAGGTAGACACCCTTGTCTGCCTGTTCCACAAAGCCCAGCCGCTCATAGAGCCGTCGTGCCGGGTTATTGGTTTCCACGTGAATAGTCAGGGGCTTGCCGGCCCGGCGAGCCCGGGCCTGCAGGGCGGCGAGAACCTGTGACCCCAGGCCGCTGCCACGAAAGGCCGGCAGCAGGGCAATATCCACGATGCGGATTTCCTGCTCCCAATCGGACAGGTACAGCCGCCCGGCTGTCTCCCCGCTTAACTCAATCAGATGACGCTCCGCTTCCGGATAATGCAGCAGGTAGTGTTCGTGCTGCGCCTTGGCCTGCATGGCCAAAAAGGCATCCTGCTGCCCCTGGGGCCAGCCGGTCTGCGCCACTTCTTCCTGGCGGGTGCTGGTGTAGATGGCCAGTAACATCGGTGTGTCGCTGTCACTGGCCGGGCGTAAACGGTAGCTGTGCATTACGAGCGGGAAGGGTAAATGCCGAACAGGGCCACAATGAAGTGCACAAAGAGCTGGGGGGTCAGCGATTCCTGGTTGTTCGAATGCGCCTGCCAGGTTTGTTGGGTTTTCCCCAGGCCGCGATCAATGCTGACGCTGGTAGTGGCAGCAACGGCACCACTGGCATTGCTGCCACTTTTGGCGCCCAGACGAGCCTGAGGAAGTCCCGGACCCGTGCCGGCGTGTACCGGAGAGCGTCCACGACAATCCGGTAGACCGAATGTGGTTCTGCCATCACCGCCATAAATGGTGCCAAACAGGGAAAACAGGGCATCATTCTGTGATACGGCCAATAGTTGGCCATCGCAGAGTGCCCAGCCTCGCGGAGCAAAATTGCCCGCAAACATGCGAATTTCGCCTACAAAGGGTTCTGACATAGGAGCCTCTAGCTTCTGCTTGGGAAAAGCCCTTGCAGGGCAATGGCAAAGTTAAGCGCGATAGAATCCATCTGCGCACCGTTAGTAGCGACCTGGGTGCTATTCAAGGTGCTGCCCAGATTGCGATCCAGGGTCAGGCTGTCCAGGGTGTCTCCATCATCGGCAGGCCCGCTTGTGTTCGCCGTTCCCCCTTTAGTGCCCTGATTGATGCTACCCGCTCCCGGATGCATGGGCGTGCGGCCGCGCAGGTCCGGAAGCGCAAAGCTGGTTCTACCGTCGCCACCGTAGGTAGCGCCCAGCAGAGAATAAAGGGACTGGTTCTGATTGATCGGCAAGATTTGTCCATCGCAGAAGGCCCAACCGCGGGGCGCAAAGTTGAAGCCGTAAATGCGGATTTCGGCGAGAAAGGGTTCGCTCATCAGTAAAAGACTCCTAGCCTCTGGATGGGTATAGCCCTTGCAGAGCAATGATGAAATTCAGACCCAGATAAGGATGGCGCTGATCGCCAGCGGGTATTTTGGCGGCGATAGTGCGGGTGGTCTGGCTATTGCCCAGGTTACGGTCGGGCGTGACGTTCTGTACAACCTCTACCGGGTTGTTCTCGGCCACCTGACCAAGGCGATAACTTGGCAGTCCGGGGCCTCTGCCGGGATGTGCGGGCGCTCGGCCTTGCAGATTGGGTAAGGCCACTGTGGTACGACCATCCCCGCCATAAGTGGTGCCGATCAGGCTGAACAGGGCGGTATTCTGGCTGATAGGCAAGAGTTGCCCGTTGCAAAAGGCCCAGCTGCGAGGGGCGAAATTACCCGCAAAGATGCGAATTTCAGCAATAAAAGGTTCGCTCATAGTGGCCTCACACGCTGATCAGCAGGTTACTGCCCGGTTGCCAGCTCAGATGAGCCAGCTGCTGGGCGCTGGTTTGGGGGAGTGCCAGTACCGGTGTAGCTCGGTCAGCCCAGCAGAGCTGCTTCTGGCAACGATCCATGATCAATAGCTGGTCGTTCACGGCGGTCAAACCGCTGGGCATGGTTAATGTGCTGACTTCACTGCCCAGGCTGTCGCCTGCCAGGTTGAAGTGATGCAGCCGCCGATCGCCGAGGGTGAGCAGGGTGATGCGCTCTGCGGTTTTGGCCAGAGAGGTGGGACCATTCAGGGGCCGGTCGCTTTGCAGCCAGACTCTGGCTTCATTGCGCAGATGCAGTCGCATCAGGCGATGGCCGTGTACATCCGCGATCACAGCGTGGTCACCATGGAGCACAAAGTCGGCAGGTTCCTGCAGATCGGTCAGATCAATATGGCGGGCCTGGCTACCGTCGGGCCGGAACCAGCTTAGCCGGCGCTGGCTGCGGTCCAGCAGGACAGCGTTATCCCCATCCAGGGCCGCGGCAACGATGCGGGTTTCGTGGGGAGCGCCGGTGTCTAGACTGATGGTGCTGCCGTTGCGATACCACTGGGCTTGGCGGCCATGGTCGGTGATCTGCAGCCGCTGGTTCTCGCCGAGGGCAATCGCCCGCGCTGCACTGACCAGTTCCACGCGGGCTGCCGTGGTGCCGGCGACCAAGGGTGTGCTGAGCAGTATCCCGGCCGCGCCGCCTGCCGCGATAAACTGCCGTCGCGTGATAGCCATTAGTTGGCTACCGCGCAAGTGATGGTAATGGCGGTAGGCGTGGCGGCCGCGCCAGTCTGCCAGGTTTCGCAACTGCCGCTCCAGGCGCCGGCGGCACTGGGGTAGCTGTTGGTAATGTAGCTATTGCTGGCACACTGAACGCCACCGGCCAGTACCACGCCACTGTCACATTGGCAGCTTGTCGCACTGGTGCAGGCCTTCTGGGCTACATTGCTGGTACTGAATGTGCCGGCTGGGCCGGTCATGCCGGTGAGCCCTATAGGGCCCTGGTTACCTGTGTCGCCTTTGGGTCCTGCGGGACCGGCGATGCCTTGCGGTCCGGCTTCACCCTGAGGTCCTTGATCACCGGTATCGCCCTTGGGGCCGATGGGTCCAGCGGGGCCGGCGATGCCTTGCGGGCCGGTTTCACCCTGAGGTCCTTGATTGCCGGTATCGCCCTTGGGGCCGATAGGTCCAACGGGGCCTTGGTCTCCAGTGTTGCCTTTAGGACCAGTGGGCCCAGCGATACCTTGCGGTCCGACTGCGCCTTGTGGGCCTGTATTACCGGTATCCCCTTTGGGGCCGATAGGACCGATGGGGCCCTGGCTGCCAGTCTCGCCTTTGGGGCCAATGGGGCCGGCGATGCCTTGTGGTCCAGCTTCACCCTGGGGCCCAGTGGGGCCGGCTTCACCAGTGTCACCTTTGGGGCCGACCAAGCCGCTGTCCGGGCCTACCCACTCACCATTTTCATTGATCAAAAGCTGATCGGCGACGCTTACCGTGCGCGGAGTGATATCCCCGTTGACCTGCTCGGCTTCGCGGGCCTGCAGGGCATAGGGCACGCTGCCGGTGGTGACGACAAGGCGCGGAGACATTTCACTGTCGCCATTAATCGCCAGCCCCAGTTCTACCTGATTGCTTTCCAGCAGGTCATCGGGCAGGGGGTTGCTGTCGCTATCACCCAACACCAGGCTGTATCGGCCGTTCTCAACGCTGACGGTCATGTCTTCGGTCCAGAGGACTGCGCCAAGACCGAGGGGATCGGTGTTGGTCCCTCCATCATTCTGGTAGTCGGTCGTCCGCCCGGATAGATCGTAAAGGGTTGTGGTCAGCGTGTAGGTGCCATGCAGGGGCAACTGGCTGGAGCGATCGCTGAGATAGCCTTGTATGACCAGGCGTGATGGAACGGTGGCTTGCACGGCCTGAGAGAAAAGCAACATGCAGAGCGCCATGGCCGCCAGGCCACCGCGAAGAAGCTGAAACATCGAATTGTCCCCCCGAAGGCGATCTAGGCGCCCCCTTTGTCTATTTGTGCATATAGTAAACAGTGTGACTCAGTTCAAACAAGCGCTAAAAGTGATGTTTTCTCTGGCGTTGTGGCAAGCAGGGGGACGAGACCACAATGGTGTTGTTAATTCCCTGGGCTGCCTCTGCGCCCGCGCAGAACCCCGGCAGGTTGAGCCGATTCGTGATTTGACCTCAAATTTTAGCGGGCTTGCGGTTACCATGATCCGTTATTGATTGTGTTTTGCGCTGAGGATACGTCTATGAATGCATCGGTTCGGGAGCTGATGACGCTGTTTGATCTGGAACAGCTCGAGAATAATTTGTTTAGAGGTCAGAGCCAGGCCAATGGCCAGCAGAGTGTGTTTGGCGGCCTGGTGGCCGGGCAGGCGTTGCTGGCGGCCTCGAAAACCGTGCCGACGGACCGGTCGGTGCACTCTCTTCATGCCTATTTTCTGCGGGCCGGGGATTTCACCAAACCCATTGTCTATGACGTGGACCGCATTCGAGACGGCAGGAGTTTTACTACCCGCCGGGTCAACGCTATCCAGCATGGCCGGCCGATTTTCTCGCTGGCGGCGTCGTATCAGGTTGAAGAAGAGGGCGTTGCCCATCAGGTGCCCATGCCGGAGGTGGCCGGTCCGGAAGGTCTGGAGAATGACGAGGCAGCCCGACAGAAGCTGGTGGCCCGGTTGCCGGAACAGTATCGCGAGGCGTTTCTGCAAGACCGGCCGGTAGAGTTCCGCCCGGTGACACCCCGTGATCCGATTTCTTCCCAGCCGGAACCGCCGTTGCGGGAGGTCTGGTTTAAGGTGGTCGATTCGGTGGACGCCGACCCCATGACCCAGCGTGCCTTGTTGGCCTATTGCTCGGATTTCGGGCTGATGGGCACGGCCATGCTGCCCCACGGCATGAATTTCTGGCAGCCCCATGTGCAGTGCGCCAGCATCGACCACGCCATGTGGTTCCACGGAGATTTCCGCATTGATGAATGGCTGCTCTATCGCAGCGAGAGCCCCTTTGCTGGCGGCTCCCGGGGCATGAACTTCGGATCCATCTATCGCCAAGATGGCACCCTGGTGGCCTCGGTGGCCCAGGAAGGGTTGATGCGTCTGCACCGCTCGGACAGCCCGGCGGCATGAGCCGGCTGCTTCCTTTATTGGAGGAGGTGAGGGCCTGCCGGCTGTGTGAGGCCCATCTGCCCCTGGGGCCGCGCCCGGTGGTGCGGGCCGGGGAGGGGGCCCGGCTGCTGATCGTGGGGCAGGCGCCAGGCACTAGGGTCCATGAAACCGGCATTCCCTGGAATGATCCTTCCGGGGACCGGCTGCGCGACTGGCTGCAAATGGACCGGGAGGCCTTCTATGACGAAAACCGCATTGCCATTATTCCCATGGGGTTCTGTTATCCGGGCCGCGGCAAGGGGGGCGATCTGCCGCCCCGCCCGGAATGTGCCCCCCAGTGGCATGAACAGTTGCTGGCGGAGCTGCCGGATCTGCAGCTGACCCTGCTGGTGGGGCAGTACGCCCAGAAGTACTACCTGCCGGAGCCGGGCAAGACCCTGTCTGACAATGTTCGTGATTTCGCCCGGGCCCTGCAGCATGGCTACTTCCCCCTGCCTCATCCGAGCCCGCGAAACCGGTTATGGCTGCGCCAGCGGCCCTGGTTCGAGGAGGAGGTGTTGCCGGTGTTGCGTGAACGTGTGAAAGCTTTGGGAGTCTCTGCATAACCCCTTGCGTACTCAGCGTGGCCTGAAGCGTGCAGATGTTGTGTCTTGTCTCGACGGGCAGGGTGGTTTCCTTTCCTAGAGGCAAGGCGCAGCAGATGTGCGCTTCAGGACACGCCCTCCGGGTCTTCCAGGCTGGCCCGTACTCGTCGTTGCGCTTTTTCGATGGATGGACATACACCTTCAAAAGCGCAACGACGAGTACGGGCCAGCCTGAAAGACTGAGCATGCAAGGGGTTGTGCAGAGACTCCCATGTCCGTGAAACCGTAATATCCCCGCCATTTGGGTGGATAAACGCGGCGTTTGGCGATATTATTCGCGCCCCAAACTCCACCGCCGGTGAACGTAGAAACCGGGCATTTCGGTGCCAGCCACGGTTTTCTTCACCCGAACCCAACCTGAGAGGGGCATCTCCGTGAACAAACTGGAAGACCACTTCGGACGCTGGAAGAACCGCGAAGAAATCGCAGAAGCCATGATCCCGATGATCGGCAAGCTGCATCGCGAAAAGAACATCACTACTACAGTTTACAGCCGCTCCCTGGTCAACAAGTCTGTTATCCAGATCCTGAAAGCCCATCGTTTCGTCAAGCAGGTCGAAGATTCCGAGCTGTCTGTGGTGGATTCCTTCCCGGTTCTGCAGGAAGTGAACAAGCTGGACCTGGGCCCCTGCCGCATTGATATCGGCAAACTGGCGGTAGAGTACAAGAAAGATAATCGCGGCCTGTCCATTGAGGACTATGTCCGTGAAGAGCTGGCTGAAGCGGTCAATAACAAGGGGCCAGAGCCCAGCTCCACGGACGTGGTGCTGTACGGTTTTGGCCGTATCGGCCGTATCCTGGCCCGTCTGCTGATCGAGAAAGCGGGTTCCGGCGATGGTCTTCGCCTGAAGGCCATCGTGGTGCGCGAATCTGGCAAGGGCGACCTGCAAAAGCGTGCCAGCCTGCTGCGTCGTGACTCCGTGCACGGCCCGTTTGCCGGCACCATCGCCGTGGATGAAGACGAAAACGCCATCATCGCCAACGGCAACTTCATCAAGGTGATCTACTCCAGCGATCCGTCTTCCATCGATTACACCGAGTACGGCATCAACAATGCCGTGGTGATCGACAACACCGGTAAGTGGCGTGATTCTGAAGGCCTTTCCCAGCATCTGCAGTGCAAGGGCGTTGCCCGTGTGATGCTGACTGCACCGGGTAAGGGTGATATGAAAAACATTGTTCATGGCGTGAACAATGACATGATCGAAGACAGCGACAAGATCATTTCCGCTGCCAGCTGCACCACCAACGCCATCGTGCCGCCACTGAAAGCCCTGGAAGACAAGTTCGGCATCGAATACGGCCACGTGGAAACCGTGCACTCCTACACCAACGACCAGAACCTGCTGGATAACTTCCACAAAGGTCCTCGTCGTGGTCGCTCCGCTCCCCTGAACATGGTGCTGACCGAAACCGGTGCGGCGACGGCTGCTGCCAAGGCGCTGCCGTCCCTGCAGGGCAAGCTCACCGGCAACTCCATCCGGGTGCCGACGCCGAACGTGTCCATGGCGATCCTCAACCTGACCCTGGGCAAAGAAACTACCCTGGAAGAGCTCAACGAGTACCTGCGTTGGGTGAGCCTGCACTCTCCGCTGCAGCGTCAGGTGGACTTCGTGAGCAGCCCGGATGCGGTATCCACCGACTTCGTGGGTTCCCGTCACGCTTCCGTGATTGATGCGGAGGCTACCATTGTCAGTGGGCGTCATTGCGTACTGTACGTGTGGTACGACAACGAGTTCGGTTACAGCTGCCAGGTACTGCGTATCCTGCAGCAGATCTCCGGAGTGGAATACCCGGCGTACCCGAAAGACTGAACTGCGTTTGAAAAGAAGCCCGCGCTGCGGGCTTTTTTTCGGTGCATCACCGGGTTTTCTTTTGCACCAAAGTGGTTCTGTGCGACGAAAGACGGGTCGCACGGTGCTGGCGAACGGGCAGGTGCGTCTTTATAATGGCGCCGCCGGCTTGTTGCCGGCTCCCAAGTGCAAATTCCGGTTTTAGCGAACATCCACGGCATTTCCCGCTTTTCGGGGCTTGCAGGCGGATGTGCCTCGACTTCAGCAACACGCAACGTGGGCGAGAAACTATGATTAAAGTCAGGAAGGGCCTGGATCTGCCCATCACTGGTGCACCGCGCCAGGCGATTGAGGAAGGCCACCAGGTTCGTTCTGTTGCCGTGCTCGGCGGTGACTATGTGGGCATGAAACCCACCATGGAGGTCCGCGAGGGAGACGTGGTCAAGAAAGGCCAGTTGATCTTCACGGACAAGAAAACCGAGGGTGTGAAATACACCGCTCCTGCCGCTGGCAAGGTGGTGGCTATCAACCGTGGCCACAAGCGCGTCCTTCAATCGGTAGTGATTGAAGTGGCCGAGCAGGAAGACGAAGTCACCTTTGATTCCTTCAGCGCCGATCAGCTAGCCGGCCTGGACCGTGAAGCGGTTCAGCAGCAGCTGGTGGACTCTGGCGAGTGGACCTTGTTGCGGACTCGCCCCTTCGGCAAGGTACCGGCACCGGGTAGCACCCCGAATTCCATTTTCGTTTCCATTCTCGATACCAACCCGCTGGCCCAGGAGCCGGCACTGGTGATCAAGGAAAACGAACAGGCTTTCCGTCACGGTCTTGCCGTGTTGAGCCGTCTTACCGATGGCCCGGTATGGGTATGTCGTGGCGCCAACACCGATCTGCCGAGCTTCGCCGGCGGCCAGGTCCGTGAAGAAGCCTTTGCCGGCAAACATCCGGCGGGCAATGTGGGTACACACATTCATCACCTGGATCCGGTTAGCCTGAAAAAGATCGTCTGGTCTGTGGGTTATCAGGACGTGATTGCCATCGGGAAATTATTCACCGAAGGCAAGATCTACTCCTCCCGGGTAGTGGCTCTGGCCGGCCCACAGGTGAAAACGCCTCGTTCCCTGCGTACCCGTGTGGGTGCCAGCACCGACGACTTCGCCCAGGGTGAGCTGAAAGAAGGTGACAACCGCCTGATCAGTGGCTCCGTCTTTGGCGGCCATAATGCCCAGGGGCCGGTGGCTTTCCTGAGCCGCACCGGTAACCAGGTAACGGCGCTGTGCGAAGGCCATAAACGCGAATTGCTGGGGTACATCTCCCCGGGCGTGAATCGCTTCTCGGTGCTGAACATCTACCTGTCCAAGCTGATGCCGGGCAAGCGTTTCAACTTCACCACTACCACCAACGGTTCCGAGCGGGCCATGGTGCCGGTGGGGGCCTACGAGGAAGTGATGCCGCTGGATATCCTGCCGACTCAGTTGCTGCGTGCGCTGATCGTTGGTGATACCGACAGTGCCACGGCACTGGGCGCGCTCGAGCTGGTGGAAGAAGACCTGGCCCTGTGTACCTTCGTGTGCCCGGGCAAATACGAGTACGGTCCGATTCTGCGCGACAATCTCACCACCATTGAAGCGGAGAGCTGAGCATGGGCATGAGAAGTTTTCTGGACAACAAGGTCGCCCCGCATTTCCACGAGGGTGGCAAGTTCGAGAAGTATTACACCTTCTACGAAATGTTCGACACCATGCTGTACACCCCGGATTCGGTGACCCGGTCCTCTGCGCATGTACGTGATGGTATCGATCTGAAACGGATCATGATGACGGTGTGGTTCTGCGCCTTCCCGGCGATTCTGTTCGGGCTGTGGAACACCGGTTATCAGGCCAACCTGCAAATCGCTGAAGGCTTCAGCCCGATTCCCGGCTGGCGCAGTGATCTGGTGATGGCCCTGGCAGGGTTTGATGCGGCCAGTTTATGGTCCAACCTTCTTCACGGCATGGTCTATTACGTGCCTATTCTGCTTGTGGTCTATCTGGGTGGTTTCATCTGGGAAGGGCTGTTTGCCTGGAAGCGCGGCCACGAAGTGAACGAAGGTTTCTTCGTGACGGGTATCCTGTTTACCCTGATTCTGCCGCCGTCTATCCCGCTGTGGCAGGTGTTCCTGGGGATTTCCTTCGGTGTGGTCATCGGTAAGGAAGTGTTCGGGGGTACCGGCAAGAACTTCCTCAACCCGGCGTTGGTCGGGCGGGCGTTCCTGTTCTTCGCCTATCCGGCAGAAATGTCCGGGGATGCGGTATGGACCGCGGTGGATAACTTCTCCGGGGCGACGCCACTGGCGTTGGCCGCTGCCGGTCAACTGGACTTTGCCAGCAATCTGACTGCCGATGCCGGTGCCAACATCAGCTGGATGCAGACCTTCCTGGGCGGTATTCAGGGCTCCATCGGTGAGACATCAACGCTGGCGATTCTGATTGGTGGCGCGGCGCTGCTGCTCACCAAAGTGGCCTCCTGGCGCATCGTACTGGGTGTATTCCTTGGCATGGTGGCGCTCAGCACTCTGCTGAATGCGGTGGGCTCAGCTACCAACCCCATGTTCGCCATGCCCTGGTACTGGCACCTGACCGTGGGCAGCTTTGCCTTCGGCATGATCTACATGGCCACTGACCCTGTGTCGGCCTCCATGACCAATGTGGGCAAGTACATCTTCGGTGCGCTGATCGGTGTCATGATCGTATTGATCCGGGTGGTGAACCCGGCGTTCCCGGAGGGCGTGATGATGGCCATCCTGTTCTCCAACCTGTGTGCGCCGTTGATCGACCACTTTGTTGTGCAGGCGAATGTTCGTCGCCGCCTGCGCCGGACCGGGGGAGAAGTGTAAATGTCAGCAAATAAAGAAAGTGTCGGCAAAACGCTGCTGGTTGCCTTTCTGGTCTGTGTGGTTTGCGGTGTGGTGGTTGCCACCGCTGCGGTAAGCCTGCGACCGGTACAGAGCAAGAACCAGCTGCTGGACAAACGCATGAACATCCTGCAGGCCGCTGGTCTGTACCAGCCCGGTGTGGATGTGAACGAGGTATTCAAAAGCATTGAACGCCGCTTTGTTGACATCGACACCGGTGAATACGTAGAGATGCCGGAATCCTATGACCAGCGCAAGGCAGCCAAGGACCCCCAGCGGTCCGAACGCCTCAGCGGGAAAGAGGATATTGCCGGTATCAAATCCCAGGCGAACGTTGCAGAAGTGTTCCTTGCCCGCGGTGATAACGGTGACCTGAGCCGCATCATCCTCCCGGTGCATGGCTATGGCCTGTGGTCCACCTTGTATGGTTTCCTGGCCCTGGAGCCGGATGCCAACACCGTTTCCGGTCTGGGTTTCTATGAACACGGCGAAACCCCTGGCCTCGGCGGCGAAGTGGACAACCCGAAATGGAAAGCCCTGTGGGAAGGTAAAAAGCTTTATGGTGAGCAGGGTGAAGTAGAAATCCAGGTGGTCAAAGGCGCCGTGGACAGCAAGACGCCGAACGCCGAACACAAGGTGGATGGCCTTGCCGGCGCGACCCTGACCAGCAACGGTGTCAGTAACCTGCTGCGCTTTTGGGTCGGTGAAAACGGTTTCGGTCCTTACCTCAAGCGCATGCAGCAAGGTGAAGTGGTCGAACAGCAGGAAGGAGACGCGTAATGGCGGAGAAAACGAAGGACATCCTTTTAGGTCCGATTTTCGACAACAACCCCATCGCGCTGCAGATCCTCGGTATCTGCTCCGCCCTGGCGGTAACCAGTAACCTGAGCACGACGGTGACGATGTGTATTGCATTGACCACCGTCACCGCGTTCTCGAACTTTTTCGTCAGCTCGATTCGCAATTACATTCCGTCCAGCATCCGCATCATTGTGCAGATGACCATTATTGCCTCGCTGGTAATCGTGGTGGACCAGTTCCTGAAAGCCTACGCTTACGGCATTTCCAAGCAGCTGTCGGTGTTCGTGGGGCTGATCATCACCAACTGTATCGTGATGGGCCGGGCGGAAGCCTTCGCCATGAAGAACCCGCCGATCCCGTCCTTCCTGGATGGTGTGGGTAATGGTCTGGGTTACTCGGTGATCCTGCTGGGTCTGGGCTTCATTCGTGAACTGCTGGGCGCCGGCAGCCTGTTCGGACACCAGATCCTGACCAAGGCCGCTGACGGCGGTTGGTTCGTGACCAACGGCATGATGTTGTTGCCGCCCAGCGCCTTCTTCCTGATCGGTCTGTTCATCTGGGCGATCCGGGTCTGGAAGCCTGAGCAGGTAGAAGAAGATACCTTCAAAATGAAGCCACACACCCGTGTCAGCGACGCGTTTTAACGGAGACGAGTAATGTTTGAACATTATCTGAGCCTGTTCGTCCGCGCCGTCTTTGTTGAAAACATGGCGCTGGCCTTCTTCCTGGGCATGTGTACCTTTATTGCCGTGTCCAAGAAGATCCAGACCGCGATCGGTCTGGGGGTTGCGGTGGTAGTGGTACTGACCATCACCGTGCCCGTGAATAACCTGATCCTTACCTACCTGCTGGACGAGAACGCCCTGGCGTGGACCGGGATTGAATCCCTGGCCAGCCTGGACCTGCGTTTCCTGGGCCTGCTCAGCTACATCGGCGTTATCGCCGCGCTGGTGCAGATCCTGGAGATGACCCTGGATAAATATGTGCCCAGTCTCTACAACGCCCTGGGTATCTTCCTGCCGCTGATTACCGTGAACTGCGCCATTCTGGGTGCGTCACTGTTCATGGTGGAGCGGGACTACAGCTTTGGGGAGTCCATGGTTTATGGCGTGGGTGCCGGGGTTGGCTGGGCGCTGGCGATTACGCTGCTGGCCGGTATTCGCGAGAAGCTGAAGTACAGCGACGTGCCGGACGGCCTGAAAGGTCTGGGCATCACCTTCATCACCGTGGGGCTGATGTCTCTGGGCTTCATGTCTTTTTCCGGCGTGCAGCTGTAAGCGAAGGGGTTGAATCATGAGTTTTGAGATTATTCTCGGTGTGGTCATGTTCACCGCCATTGTGCTGGCACTGGTGGCGGTGATCCTGGTGGCGCGCTCCCGGCTGGTAGCCAGCGGGAACGTGCACATCAACATCAACAGTGATGAAGAAAAATCCATCGACGCCCCGGCTGGCGCCAAGCTGCTGGGTACCCTGGCCAACCAGGGTATCTTTCTGTCTTCCGCCTGTGGCGGTGGTGGCACCTGTGCCCAGTGTAAGTGTCAGGTTCTGGAAGGTGGTGGTGATATCCTGCCTACCGAAGAGGGGCATTTCACCAAGGGCGAGATTCGCGACGGCTGGCGCCTGAGTTGCCAGGTGAACGTGAAGCAGGACATGAAGATCGAAGTGCCGGAAGAGTTCTTCGGTGTGAAGAAATGGGAGTGTGAGGTTATCGCTAACGATAACGTAGCCACTTTCATTAAAGAGCTGACGCTGAAGCTGCCGGAAGGCGAGAACGTGGACTTCCGCGCTGGTGGTTATGTACAGCTGGAAGCGCCGCCGTTCGACGTGAAATTCGCTGATTTCGATATCAGCGAAGAGTACCGCGGTGACTGGGAGCGTTTTAACTTCTTCGATCTGAACTGCAAGAACAACGAGGAAGTGATTCGCGCCTATTCCATGGCGAACTATCCGGAAGAGAAGGGCATCCTCAAGTTCAATATCCGGATCGCCACTCCGCCTCCGGGTTCCAAGGATATCCAGCCCGGGATCATGAGCTCCTACGTCTTCAACCTGAAACCGGGTGACAAGATCACCGTGTTCGGTCCCTTCGGCGAGTTCTTTGCCAAGAAGACCGATGCGGAAATGGTCTTCATCGGTGGTGGTGCCGGCATGGCGCCCATGCGCAGCCATATCTTCGATCAGCTCAAGCGTTTGAATTCCAAGCGCAAGATCAGCTTCTGGTACGGTGCCCGTAGCTGGCGTGAGACGTTCTACAACGATGAATATGACCTGTTGGCCGACGAGAACGACAACTTCGAATGGCATTTGGCGTTGTCTGATCCCCAGCCCGAAGATAACTGGGACGGACTCACCGGCTTTATCCATAACGTGCTGTACGAGCAGTATCTGAAGGACCATCCGGCCCCTGAAGACTGCGAGTACTACATGTGTGGGCCGCCGATGATGAACGCCTCGGTAATCAAGATGCTTGATGACCTGGGTGTAGAACCGGAAAACATCCTGCTGGATGACTTCGGCGGATAACACCAAAAACGCCGACCTGCGGGTCGGCGTTTTGTTGTTAAGCCTTTTTTATTATGTAGGAGCTATGCTTGCATGGCTAACGGGACGGCAAGTTCCGAGTAGTGAGGTTCGCCTCACGTTGGCCTTTGCCAGAGTGTTTCCTGCAGAACGTTGAATTCCCTTGGATTACAGGTATGGCCCGTCTCGTTTTTGCTTTTGTCGTTCTTTCCGTTGCACTGCTCACCGCCTGTGACGACAGCAAAAATCGCCTGTCTGTTCTCAGCGGCCCGACCATGGGTACTACCTGGAGTGTGAAGTTCAGCGGTACGCCGAAGGAAGGCATAGACGATCTGAAAGCGGATATCGAAGCCGCCCTGGAGCAGGTCAACGCAGAAATGAGCACCTATCGGCCGGACTCTAATCTGAGTCGTTTCAATGCGGCTGACGCCGGCACGCTGATGGCGTTGCCGGAGGATACGGTCAAGGTTCTGTCTGCGGCGTTCAGTATTTCTGCAAAAACTGGCGGGGCCTATGACGTAACGGTGGGGCCACTGGTCAATCTGTGGGGATTTGGCCCGGACCCGGACCGTTTTGAGCCGCCGTCAGCGGACGAAATCAACGCCGCCATGGCGCGCGTTGGCTGGCAACAGTTGTTGTTGAATGACAATGAGCTGCTGCAGCCTGGTGAGGCGTATGTGGACCTGTCCTCCATTGCCAAAGGTTTTGCCGTGGACAAGGTGGCAGAACTGCTGGAAAGCCAGGGGCTGAAAAACTATCTGGTGGAAGTGGGTGGCGAGTTGCGCGGTAGTGGTAAAAAGCCCTATGGTCAGCCCTGGCGGGTAGCCGTGGAGCGCCCGATTGCCGGTGTGCGGGAAGTGGAACAGGTCGTGGTTCTCAAAGACATGGCCGTGGCCACTAGTGGCGATTACCGCAACTTCTTCGAATCGGATGGGCAACTGTATTCACATACCCTGGATCCGAGAACCGGTTATCCTGTGGATCATATGCTGGCATCGGTGTCGGTGCTGCACGAAAGCGCCATGATGGCGGACGGTCTGTCCACTGCCATGACCGTGCTGGGCCCGGAGGCAGGTATGGCGTTTGCCAAACAGCACGAACTGGCCGTGTTTTTTATTGTCAGAAAAGGTGAGGGCGTAGAAGAAATTTCCACGCCTGCCTTCGATGCAATCGTGGAGGAGAAATAACATGTTGATGACCATTATGGCCGCAGTGATTTTTATCGGCCTGCTTTTCTCGGCCATGGCGGTCGGCGTGATTCTCTCCAACAAGCCGATCAAGGGCTCCTGTGGTGGCCTGGCCACTCTGGGTATGAAAGAAGGCTGCGAAATCTGCGGTGGTGACCGAGGCAAGTGTGAGGAAAACACTCAGAAGGTGGACGGTGAAAAAGCCGCTGCCCTGGGCAAGGACGTGATGAAGATGTGATTCACGCCTTCCGGCAAAAAGCCCGCCTTGCGCGGGCTTTTTTGTGTCTGCCTCTTTGGGGCAGGAAAAACATTTTTTATCACAGAGGGCACAGATTTCACTGAGAAAAAGAAAACACTAGGGTTGAAGTTCGTGGGAAGAATTATTTCATGCTAACGCGCCGCAGGAGGGATCAGGTTTTACCTCTGTGACTCTGTGCCCTCTGTGGTAAAAACCATACCCCCCAACACCAGGCTAAACACTCAACACCACCGCCGTGCGCAGTTTGGCCTGGCCGTACTTGCGCATCTGGTCGAACTTTTCCCGGGTGATCGGCACATGCTGGCAGTCCAGGGGGACCTGGTCCTCGCCCGGGTCCGGGTCGTGAATATAAAAGCATTCCTCATCGCTGCCACTGATGGCGACCCAGTGCGGGGCCTTGCGGCCATCCAGGCGCCAGGTGCTGATCAGCACCAGCACGATGTTGCCGGCGGTGATGGCGTCGTCCAGGTCCGCGGCACTGAAATCCTCGTAACAGACCGGCAGGGATTGAGCCTTGCAGGCCTCCACGAAATAGTTGTGCAGGGTGGTGATCACCGCCTTCTTTTCAGGGTCACGGACCGAATCGACAAACAGCGGGCCGGTCTGATTGCACCAGACACGCGCTTCGAGGCCTCGCAGACGAGCGGCCAGGGCCAACCCCATGGGGTGGCAACCACCGTGACCGGCGGTCATGAAGATGGTAGTGGCTTCGCGCCACAGCAACAGTTCTTCGGTGGTGCTGGGTGGTTGCTGCTTGAGCGCCGCCAGAGCCATCATCAGACAGGCCGGCCCGCAGGTGAATGGCGTGGTCTGCTGCACCCAGGGCAAATGCAGCCGTTCCGCGTTATCGGGCAGGAAGAGGAGGCGCTTCTGGTAGCGCAGGGCATCCTGGTGGTCTTCGTAGTAATCCGGGGTCTGGGCAAAAAGGCGGTAGCCGCGCTTTTCGTACAGGGCGATAGCGGCAGCGTTATCCTTGCGCACTTCCAGACGCAGGTAGGGGCGGCGCTGTAGCAGGGCGTAGTCTTCTGCAGCTTCCATCAGTTTTTCCCCCAGATTGCGTCCCCGTTGCTGCGGATCCACGGCGATGGAGTAGAGTCGCGCCAGGCGGGTGCCCGGTTGCAACAGCACCAGCACATAGCCTGCCAGCGCATTGTCATCATCAACGGCGATAATCAGGCCGCTGTGTTGGCGTTTGAGCCATTTACGAAAGCTGCGTCGGGAAAGACGGTCCGATGAGAAACAGCGCTGTTCCAGCGCGGTGAGGGCGTCCAGGTCATCGGTGGTGGCGGGGCGTAGCTGAAAGCGGTACATAAAGCGGGTTCCAGAAGATGCCCCAGCATAAGGCAGGGAACCGGCAGATCGCCAGTGGTATTGCGGCTGTGGTGACAGAATGTCTGCCACGGCATACTGGTGGAAATTTGGAGGGTGGAAATGCAGAAACAGGACCCGGTTCGTGGGTTGATATTGTCCGGGGGCGGCGCCCGTGGCGCCTATCAGGTCGGGGTGCTGGCAGCGATTGCTGAATTGCTGCCTCGCGGGGAGCCAAATCCGTTTCCGATTATCTGCGGAACTTCCGCAGGGGCGATCAACGCGGCGTCACTGGCCGCCAATGCCGGTAATTTTCGCACGGCGATTCGCGGGCTGGAGCGCGTCTGGGCCAATATTACCGCCGAACAGGTGTACCGCACGGATACCTATGCGCTGCTGAAAGCCGTGGTGCGCTGGCTGTTTTCCGGCGTCACCACCGGCAAGACGCCGGAACGCAGTGCACTGCTGGACAATATGCCGTTGCAGCGCTTGCTTACCCTGGTGATCAATTTTCGCCGTATTCGCGAGAACCTGGATCAGGGCCATTTGCGCGCGCTGGCGATCACCGCTTCCGGTTATGCCAGTGGTGAGTCGGTGAGTTTTTTCCAGGGTGACAGTGAATTGCCGGAATGGGTGCGAGCCCGTCGCAAGGGTAAGCGCTCTGACATCGATGTGCAGCATCTGCTGGGGTCTGCGGCCATCCCTATCCTGTTTCCCGCCAGCAAGGTAGACGGTGCCTATTACGGTGATGGCGCCCTGCGGCAACTGGCGCCATTGAGCCCGGCGCTGCATCTGGGCGCGTCCCGGCTGCTGGTGATCGGGGTGTCCGGCAACATGAGTGCGGGGCATCAGCGCCAGCTAAGCGGTTATCCGTCCATGGCCCAGGTGCTCGGCCATGTGCTCAACAGCGTCTTTGTGGACACCCTGGAAGGGGATGTTGAGCGCCTGGAACGGATCAACCGTACCTTGTCTGCCATGAGTGAGCGTTCCCGGCGCAAGCATGGTATCCAGCTGCGACAGGTGGATGTGCTGAAGATCTACCCATCTCGGCCCATTGACGAAATTGCCGCCGAACACATCAAGGAATTGCCCCGGGCGCTACGTTTCTTCCTGCGGGGCTCCGGTGCCACCCGGTCGCCGGGGGCCAGTGCCATGAGTTATCTGCTCTTCGAGCCCGGCTTTACCCGCAGCCTGATCGAGATGGGCCGCAAGGATGCCATGGCGCGCAAGGAAGAAATTCTGGCGTTCTTCGCGGATCAGCCGCTCAGTGCGGCGGTTTCCGAGGAGGAATAACGGGGGCTGCGACGGAAATGGCTGACAAAGCTGGTGGGGTAGTCGGTGATGATGCCATCCACCTGCAGTTGGGCAAGGCGGTCCGCTTCGGTGAGATCATTCACCGTCCACACTGACACCTTCAGACCCCGTTTGCGCGCCCGGCGCATTAACGCCGGGGTCACCAGCGAATAGTGGGGCATCAGCCAGTTGCAGCCCAGGCCGTGGGCCCGGCGGGTGGGTTGCAGGTAGCGGTACTGACACACATAACCCCTCTCCACATCCGGCGCCATTGTGCCGATCATGCGCAGAAAACCGGTATGGCTGGAGGTCACCACCACCCGCGATTGCAGCTGCTGCTCATGGATCATGTGAGTGAGGTGATGGGCCAGCTGATGCAGCACCACCCGATCCGCGCCTTTTACCTCGAACTGAAAACGCATGGCCGGGCCACACAGTTCCACCACTTCCTGTAGAGAAGGAATGCCCGTGGGGCTGTGCCAGCCGGGGGTATTACGACGGGCATCCATGGTGCCCAGTTGCGAGCGGGTGTACTGGCGCACATCGCCGCGCATGCCTGTGGTGCGAGTGACGTCGCTGTCGTGCAGCACGATCAGATGGCCGTCGGCGGAGAGCCGCACATCCAGTTCCATTTCCGTGACACCGGCCTCCAGTGCCACCTGAAAGCTGGCCAGGGTATTTTCCGGGGCTTCGCCGCGTGCGCCCCGATGGCCGACCAGTGTCGGGTGGCGAGGGGCTGTGCTGGGTGCTGTCATCGCGATAGTCATACCACTATTGTTTTGGTGAAAGATGACAGCGCGATGACCTGGAGACAAGAGGGAAAATTGTCATTTTTATGACATGGGTGAGGCGTAGCGTGCACGCTGCATGGAATAGCCGGGAGAACGGTTTGGCAGTACTGAAACGCTATGTGCAGTTTTTTGTGATGAGCTGGCTGCCGGCCTACGATGGTCGGGCAGAGCGGTTTTCCCTGCAGCGGCTGCTGGTCATGACGCTGTTCTGGCCACTGTTCCTGCTGGTGCAGGCCATCAATGGCCTGGGCCTGCTGCTGGATTATTTACTGTTTCCTGATTTTCGTCGCGTCCAGGTGCGTGAGCCGCTTTTTGTGGTGGGCGTGCCCCGCAGCGGTACCACCTTCCTGCATCGCCTGCTGGCCATGGACGAACGCTTTACCACCACGGCCCTGTGGGAGCTGCTGTTTGCTCCGTCGATTACCCAGCGCTATTTCTGGACCGCTATTGCCCGTCTTGATGGATGGATAGGTCGGCCTGCGGGGCGCTTGCTGTTATGGATCGAACGGCGCCTGCTCGGCGGCCTGGATGGCGTGCACAAGACCGGGCTGCTGGACCCGGAGGAAGATTACCTGGCATTGATGCCGGTGTGGGGCTGTTTCCTGCTGGTGCTCGCCGTGCCGGTGCCGGCCCTGTGGCGTCTTACCTATCTGGACCGGGATGGCACCGACAAGGAAAAGGAGAGGCTGGTCGCGGCGTACCGGCGCTTTGTGCAGAGGCATCTTTATTTTCATGGTAGCCATAAACAACTGCTGTCCAAGAACCCGTCTTTCACGCCCTGGATGGCAACGCTCGCAGAGGCCTTCCCGGATGCCCGCTTTATCGGCTGTATTCGTAACCCCAGCGCGGCGGTGCCATCCCAGATCAATTCCATCCTGATTGGCGCGCGCCTGTTTGATGGTCGCGATACCACCGAGTACTGGCGCCAGGGCTTTATGGCCATGCTCGATTATTACTATCGCCATGTGCTTGAGGTACTGGCAAGCCTGCCGCCGGAACGCCAGGTGCTGTCGGTAATGGAACAACTGGCCCCGGCGCCGGCGGACACCGTGTTGGCGTTTTATCAGCGCTTTGGCTGGCAACCCGGCACGGCTTTTCGCCAGCGACTTGACGCGCAAGACCGCAAGGCAAAACAGTACCGCAGCGGCCATCACTACTCACTGGACGCCCTGGGTGTCAGTGGTGAGGAGTTGCTGCAAACCTTTGGTTGGGTTTACGAACGCTTTGGTTTTGCGCTTTCGCCACGAGACTGAGCGATACCGAAAGAAAACCCTTTTTCACCACAGAGCGCAACGAGAACACAGAGTGAATCCATGTTTTTCCTCGGTGAACTCTGTGCCCTCTGTGGTAAAAATTCTTTTTTCTTACGCCTGTTACATCTTGTCGCAATTACACCGTCATAGCGCGGCAATGCTGTCACATTATCGACATGAGTGGCGCTGATACTGGCGCCCATGGATACCAAAGAGCTACGCATACTGTTTGTGGTGGATGCGATCAAGGGTCGGAATGGCGTTGGCGCCTACTTCCAGGACCTGGTCTCGCATCTCAAGGACCATGTGGCCCAGGTGGAACTGGTGCAGCCCTGCATGGAGGAACCGCATCCCTGTCAGGGTGCCTCCATGCCAATCCCCGGCGACCCCACCCAGCGACTCTTCTTTCCCAAGGTGCGTGAATTGAGCGCCCTGGTCTGGGAGATGAAACCCCACGTTATCGTGATTCCCGGCCCCGGTATTTTTTCCATGATCGGTTACTGGATCGCCCGCAAGTGGGGCATCCCGGTCTGCGTCACCTTCCAGACCGATTACAACAGGCTGGTGGAATTGTACTGGGGGCGCCGCCTGGCCAGGCTGGCCGGCGGGCTGCTCAACTGGGTCAACCGCACCCTGTTCCAGGGCAGTGAAACCGCCGCCACCATCTGTGAATCCATGATCGCCCAGGCCCGCGCCGCCGGCGCCCGCAATCCGCAGTTGGTGGGCACACCGCTGGCCCGGGAGTTTGTGAACACGCCGGTCACCCGGTTGCATGACAGCGTAAGGCGGGTCTGTTATGTGGGCCGGCTGGCGGCGGAAAAGAATATCGAGTCTTTCCTGGCACTGGCGGCGTCGCGGCCAGACCTGCAATTCGAAGTGGCCGGCGACGGGCCACTACGCAGCAAGGTGGAACAGGCTTGCAAGGCATCCGCCAACCTGACCTTTCATGGCTGGTGTAGCCGTCAGCAGGTAGTGGACATTCTCGACCGCTGTCAGGTGCTGGTGTTGCCCTCATCGGTGGAAGCGTTCGGTACCGTGGCGCTGGAAGCCATGGCCCGTGCTCGGTTGGTAATCACCACACCGGCCTGTGGCATCAACGAATGGCCCGCCCTGGCAGCGGGGTTGTGGATCATGGAGCCCCAGGAAAGCCTGAACCAGACCCTGGACCGATTGCAGTCGTTGAGCCCGGTAGTGCGTGACCTGAAAGCAAAACAGGCCCGGCAGGCGGCACTGGCCATGAACCGGGATGCCATCGAACATTGGGCCGGAGTGCTGGGCCAGTGTGCCCAGATGGTACCCGCTGCCAATCGTTCCCTGCCTTCCCCGACCCTGGCGCTGCTGCGCCGCTTGAGCAGTAACTATGCCCGCAGCGCCCTCTGAGCCGCTACCGGCACCACGCGCTCTGGTCTCCATCCACGATGTGATGCCGGAAACCCGCCAGCAGGTCAGCCAGATTCTGTCTCTGCTGCCCCAGGCTCCGCAGGCGGTGACCCTGCTGGTGGTGCCGGGGCGGGATTGGCAAACAGCGGATCTGGACTGGCTGCACCAGCTTCAGCAGCAGGGATACCCGCTGGCCGGCCATGGTTGGCTGCATCGCTGCGACCCACCCATCAGTCTCTATCACCGCCTGCACAGCCTGCTGCTGTCGCGGCGGGTGGCGGAGCATCTTTCCCTGTCGGCCAGTGGTATCGAGGCGTTGATACGCAATTGCCACCAATGGTTTGTGGATCAGGGGCTGCAACCCTGCGAGCTGTACGTACCCCCGGCCTGGGCGATGGGCGCGATTCATCGCCAACAACTGGCGGACATGCCGTTTCGGCTATTCGAAACCCTGAGCGGTGTTTACGATGCGCAAGCGCAAAAGATGCATCCGCTACCGCTGGTGGGCTTTGAAGCCGATACCCCGTTACGGGAGTGGTTGCTGCGCGGTTTTAATCATCTCAATTGGCGCAGGGCAAGTCACTCGGATCAGCCACTGCGCATTGGTATTCATCCCCAGGATCTTTCCTTGCGGTTGCGCAATCAGGTCATTCCGATGGCGCAGTCGGTATCCGCCAGTCTGACCTACGGGGACGCGGTGGACCTGCAAAGAGACCCCCGCCTTCTTTAATAACTCTGATAAATGTCTGCGGCGCTGTGAGCGTGCGGAAATAAAGGGCGACCCCGGTTTCGTTTTTTGCTGTCACTTATTTTCGAAACAACCAGGAGGCTTTCAGCCTCCTGGGCCGCATCAACAGGCTTTGGCCTTGTTGAAAACGCTTACTGCTGGGATTGCTGGGCCTTGGCCGTGCACTGGAAGGTAGTGCTCAGGGTCCAGGCGATACAATCGCCATCCTGGGTTTCTGTCTTGCAGGATTTGCTGGGTGTGTCAGAGGGCAGAGCGCCGTTGTAACCCCAGCTCTGGCACTGTGCGCTGGCTTTCTGCAGGCCCTGTTGCCAGTCCACCTTGGGGCTTTGCATCAGGCTGTAGTCATAGGACATGACCACGGTGCCTTCGGACTGGTTGCCATCGCTGACCATCATGGCAGAGGGGGCGGCGCAGCCGGCGAGCAAGGCGGCAGCGAAGAGAACGGATAGGCGTGTCATTGTGCGCTCCATATGAAATAGCGGAAAAACGGGAAAAGTACTTTCCGTGAGCATTGGCCTCAAGGGGCTTTCTGTAATGTTGTCGACCGGGTCGGGTCAATCCCGATACCGTTTGGTCAGATCGCTGTAGGCATCCACTCGCCGGTCACGCAGATAGGGCCAGATGCGGCGTACGGACTCGCTGCGCTGCATGTCCACGTCGGCGAGTAGCACCTGTTCGCTATCATTGTCTGCCTGGGCCAGGAACTCGCCCTGGGGACCGCAAACAAAGCTGTTACCCCAGAACTGGATGCCACCGTCATCTTCAGGGCTTTGTTCGAAACCGGTGCGATTGGCGACCAGTACTGGCAATCCATTGGCGATGCCGTGGGCGCGCTGGATGGTGATCCAGGCGTTGAGCTGACGGTGTTTTTCCCCGTCATCGTCACTGGGGTCCCAACCGATAGCGGTGGGGTAGAGCAGCAGGTCGGCACCGGCCAGGGCCATCAGCCGCGCGGCTTCCGGGTACCACTGATCCCAGCAGACCAGCAGGCCCAGTTTGCCGACACTGGTTTCGATAGGGCTGAAGCCGCTACGGCCATCGTTGAAATCTGCATCCCCCGGGGTGAAGTAGAACTTCTCGTAGAAGCCCGGATCATCGGGGATGTGCATCTTGCGATAGATCCCCGCCAGGCTGCCGTCCTTTTCCAGCACAACGGCGGTGTTGTGATAGAGGCCGGTGGCTCGCTTTTCGAACAGGCTGCCGACGATGACAATGCCCAGTTCCTTGGCCAGCGCTCCCAGCGTGTCGGTGCTGGGGCCGGGGATGGTTTCTGCCAGATCAAACACGGCGGTGTCTTCGGTCTGGCAGAAATACAGGCTGCGATGCAATTCCTGCAGAAGTACCAGCTCGGCCCCCTTGTCAGCGGCCTCGCGAACCAATGCCAGGGAATGATCCAGGTTGGCTTGCAGATCACTGTGGTTTTTCTGCTGGATAACGGCCACGCGCATGAGTATCTCCTAAAAACCTTGTTCAGACCGCGCCACGGGGCAGTTGCATGGTGACACAATGCAGGCTGCCGTGTTGTTCGATCAATACCCGACAGTTTACCGGAGTCACCTGGCGGTCACCGGATACGCTCTGCAAGGCATCAATGGCCTGCTGATCCGTATCGCAGCCATAAATGGGCAGCAGGATTTTCTCATTGGTAATAAGGAAGTTGGCATAGGTGGCCGGCAGTCGCTCGCCTTCCCGGTTGAACTGCGGGGTGGGCAGGGGCAGGGGCACCAGTGTCAGGTTGTGTTGCCGGGCCAGTGTCTGTAGCTCGTGCTCCATGGCGGCCAGGCTGGCGTAGTGGCTGTCTGCCTGGTTCCGGCATTGCACATAGGCGATGGTGCGGGTATCCACGAAGCGGGCCAGCGTGTCCACATGCGCGTCCGTGTCGTCGCCTTCCAGCTCACCGTGATCCAGCCACCAGATATCGGTAACGCCCAGTTGTTCCTTGAGCAATGCGACCAGTTCTGCCTCGGACAGGTCCGGGTTGCGGTTGGGATTGCGCAGGCAGTGGCGGGTGGTCAGCAGATTGCCCTGGCCGTCGGTGTCGATGGCGCCGCCTTCCAATACCAGCGAGGGGCTGTGCAGTGGTAGCTGCCAGGGCAGGCGACGGTTCAGGGTATTGTCCATGTCGGCGTCAAACTTGCCGCCCCAGCCTGTAAAGGTGTAATCCAGCAGCTCAACGTTGCCGTTATCTTCCACTGCAATAGGGCCGAAATCCCGGGCCCAGGTATCGTTGTAATCGGCAATGATCAGTTCAAGGCGGGCAGTATCCAGGCCGCGATCGGCGACGAGGGTGTTGACGCGTTGTTCGCTGGCAGTATCACGGCATACCAGCCGCACCTGTTGATGGTCCAGCAGGGCGGCGAGTAGATCCAGATAACAGTGTTCGGCGTCGGCCAGATGATTCACCCAATCGGTGTGGGTGTCGGGCCAGGCCAGCAGCACCCCCCATTGGGGGTGCCATTCAGGAAGAAGTCGGCGCATGCTCGGGAAGTCCGCTGGGAGGGGGCGATGCGCGCGAGTTTGCTACCGGCGTGCATCCCAGTCAATAGAGAAGCCGCCTTGCGATTCTTCCTCCACTTCCTCGACCTTCTGCTCGGCCTCGTCAGCCTGTTCCTGTACGTCGGCCTTTACCTGTTGTTCGGCTTCGTTGACCTTTTGCTCTGCGTCAGCGGCGGCCTGGTCGGTCTGTTGCTCGGCATCAGCAGTCGCGTCAGCCGCTTTTGCTTCTACCTGCTTGGCTTCGGCTTTTGCTGCCTCAGCGGTTTCTTCGGCCTGTTGCTGCTTTTTGGCGGCAGCCTGCTCGGGAGTCACTTCGCCGGCGATGATGATGCGACCGGTAACCGGGTCAAAGCGAAATTCGCCGTCGGCCGGGGGGTGCTCTGTGGATTGGGGTGGGGTGGCCGGTTCTGTCACCGCCTCTGGCGCATCCTCTGTAACCTTGGCTTGTGGCTTGGGAGTCGGTTCGGACTCTGGCGCCGGTTCAGGGGCCTGTTGCGAGGCTTCTGGTTCTGCAGTCTTGCTGGTGGCAGGTTCTGGCTTGGCCGGGGCGTCTTGTTCCGTTTCCGCTCCAACAAAGCTGCCGGTTACCGGATCGAACATGGGCGGGGCGGCGCTCTCCGGCGCTGCTTGCTGTTCCTGTTCGGTGTCGGCTGGGGTTTCCTCAATAGCAGGCAGTTCCCGAGTGCCGGACACCACATCCGGTGCGGCACTAGCCGGGCGGTCGACCACAGTATGCAGGCTGATGCCGTTTTCGAAGTAGACGGTGAAGCCGTCGTAGTTCCAGCGGGTAATGGCCGGTGAGCCCACCGGGCCCCGGACGGAGGCGGGTGAACCGAAGTCTGCCCGTACCTGCGCTTCTGACATGCCGCGCTGGGGAGCCTCTGCGGCCTGGGTTGTAACCGGCATGGCCAGCGCTGCCGAGGCCAGCAGCGTCATTATTCTTATCTTCATTTTTTCCCCCGGCGAGATGTATTTTCTTTCGATATTAGAAAGTTACAGACGCTTATTCAACCATTTTGCTAGATCATGAGCGCGGACACTGTTCACAAAGCAGAATGAGTAATGTAGCAGTTTTCCAGACCCGTGGTATTTGTCCCGGGTTTCGGGTTAAATGCGCTCCATGTTTCGACCTCTATCCTTTTATGTGGGGCTGCGCTACACCGGCGCCCGCGCCCGCAACAGTTTTATATCCGTGATTACGCTGATTTCCGCATTGGGTCTGATGCTGGGGGTTGCCGTACTGATCACGGTCCTTTCCGTTATGAATGGTTTTGACCGGGAATTGCAGACGCGCATTCTTGGCATGGTGACCCATTTGTCCGTGCAGGGGCGCGAGCCGGTCCAGGACTGGCAGGCGCTGGCCAACCGGCTGGGGCATCACGATGAGATTGAAGCCGTGGCGCCTTTTGTGGAGCTGGAGGGCATGCTCAGCCATCGTGGCAATGTTGCCGGTGCCATGATCAACGGCATCGAGCCCCGGGCCGAGCGCAAGGTATCCATCGTTGGCGATTTCATGGAGCAGGGCGAGCTGGAGAAGCTGGAGCCCGGTGAGTTTGGCATGGTGCTCGGCTATGGCCTGGCCCGTCGTCTTGGCGCCGAACTGGGGGACAAGATTACCCTGGTACTGCCGGAAGCCACCATTTCCCCTGCCGGGGTGATGCCCCGTTTCAAACGTTTTACCGTCACCGGGATATTCCGGGTGCGGGCGGAAGTGGATTCTCTGTATGCCTACGTCAATGTGCAGGACGCTGCCAAGCTGGCACGCCAGGCGGGTACCGTGCAGGGCGTGCGGCTGAAGCTTGATGACCTGTTCAGCGCCCCGGCCATGGGCTGGACGCTGCAGCAGGAACTGGGCCCCAATTACTACACTCGGGACTGGACCCGCAGCCACGGTAATCTGTTCCAGGCTATCAAGATGGAAAAGACCATGATGACGCTGCTGCTCAGCTTTATCGTGGCGGTGGCGGCGTTCAATATCATTTCCAGTCAGGTGATGCTGGTCACCGAAAAGCGCGGCAATATTGCAGTGTTGCGTACCCTGGGGGCTTCGCCGGGTACCATCATGCGAATTTTCATGGTGCAGGGCACCGTGATCGGCTTTGCCGGTACCTTGCTGGGCACTGGCCTTGGTGTGCTGTTGGCCACCAATGTGAGCAAGCTGGCTGAGTGGGTGGAGAAGACTTTCAATACCCGCCTGTTTGACGCCTATTTTGTGAACTATCTTCCTTCGGAGCTGCAGTGGTCGGATGTGATCACTATCGTCTCCATTGCCCTGGTGATCAGCTTTTCTGCCACCCTTTACCCATCCTGGCGTGCCAGCCGGGTGCAACCGGCGGAGGCCCTGCGTTATGAATGATTCCCGCAATGCCACCGGCACCGGTGTCGTGCTGCAAGCCGAGAAACTGGTGAAGAGCTACGACGAAGGCAACAACGAGCTGGAAGTGCTCAGCGGTGTGGATCTGACCGTGACTCAGGGAGATATCCTGGCGATCATTGGCACTTCCGGCTCGGGCAAGTCCACCTTGCTGAATCTACTGGGGGGCCTGGATCGGGCAACCCGTGGCAGTGTCTCCATTGCTGGCAATGCGCTGGCGACCATGAGTGATCGTGACACTGGCAAGCTGCGCAATCGCTATCTGGGGTTCGTCTACCAGTTTCATCACCTGTTGCCGGAATTCACTGCGTTGGAGAACGTGGCCATGCCACTGCTGATTCGTGGTGACAGCCCGGCAAGCTGCCAGGAGAAGGCGGCGGCCACTCTGGAGAAGGTAGGGCTGGAGCATCGTCTCAAGCACAAGCCGTCGGCACTGAGTGGCGGGGAGCGTCAGCGGGTAGCCATTGCCCGGGCTCTGGTGACGGAGCCGGCCCTGGTGATGGCGGACGAGCCCACCGGCAATCTGGATGAGCGAACCGCTGCCCAGGTGCAGGCACTGATGTTGGAGCTCAACGACACTCTGGGTACCGCGTTCATGATCGTTACCCACGACCGGGAATTTGCTTCCCGTTGCCCGCAGCAATACGAGCTGCATGATGGCTTACTGCGGCGGCTCGACTGAGTCGTCGCCCTCTGTCGTTTTTTCTTCTTCCTGTTTGCGCGCTTCCCGTCGCAGCACTCTGGCGCGTCGGTGGGCACGCAGATTCCAGCTGCGTACCACGGCTAGTCGCCAGGCCACTTTCACGGCGGCGTAGGCAAGCCCGCCAAATACCATCGCGCAAATCACTGACCCCAGCCATAGCGGCACCAGCTGCTCCACAAACCAGGCCACGGTGATGCCTTCGCCGGTATGGGGCGGCATGCCCAGCATCCAGGCGCCAATGCGGTAGGTGAAATAGAAAATCGGTACGTAGGTGACCGGATTGGAGATCCACACCAGCACCACCGATAGCGGCAGGTTGCAGTGGAAGCGCACAGCGAGCAGGGCGGCCAGGCCCATCTGCAAGGGAATGGGCAGCAGGGCAGTAAAGACCCCGATAAAGGCGGCACCGGCCAGTGAGCGCCGGTTGATATGCCACAGGTTCGGATCGGCCAATACCTCACCCAGAAAGCTCAACGCTTTGTGTTCGCGCAGGCGATCCGGTTTTGGCAGGTATTTTCGGAAGATCCGTTTTGGCATGAACTCACGTCTGCAGACCGTGTCGGGAAAATCCCGTAAATGTCGTGTCGGTATCAGCGTAGGTGCCCGGCAGGCGGGGTACCACCCGACTTGTGTTATGCGTTGGAAGCCTCGTCAGAGGTTTCATGGCGCATGGCGGGCATGAGATAGCGTCAGAAACTTACCTGGCTGCACCCCGCGGCTGGCTATTATGCCCGGATCGGAAAAAAAGGCATACACCTACACGGGCCTTTGTGTCTCCTGAGCATCATACAAAGGGTGACCGTGAATAAAGCGACTATTTTCCACGGGAGCAGGGATGCGATTGTGGTGTTTATCGGCAGCGCTGGCGACAGCATGCTGGTTGGGCGTGTTGTGGCCGCTGCCGGTACTGTTGGTAGTAGCGGTTCTGGGTTGGCGGCGCGGGCGGCGTTGGCTGGTATGGTTGCCGCTGCTGTGGTGTTACGGCGTGGTGCAACTGCACAGTGGCGTGTCAGCAAGGTTGCCTGCTTCCCTGGAAGGGGAAACCCTGGCCATGCAAGGCGAGGTGGTGGGGCTGCCGGCCACGATTAACGAGTTTCGTTTCGGCCGTTGGCGATATCGCCAGACGCTGACGCTGCATGTTTGGGGCTCAAGCCGCTGGCCCGGGATCCACCGTATTCGGGTGAATGCCTATGAGCTGCCGGTGCAGGTGACGGCAGATCAGCGGCTTGCACTGATGGTGAAGCTGAAGGCCCCCCGTGGCGTCTACAATGTCACCGGGGTGGATGCGGCCCGGCGGGACCTGGCTGCGGGCATTGATGCACGGGGAACGGTGCAGTCGTGGACCGTGCAAGGTAGTGATAAGGGGCTGGATCGTTGGCGACAGTGGTTGTCGGACTGGGTGGTAGAGCAGGTATCCGTGTCGCCGGCGGGCAGAGCGATCCTGCCGGCCCTGGTGGTGGGTGATCGGTCGAGGTTGTCCAGCCAGCTATGGC
The DNA here is from genome assembly GCF_047495475.1 of Alcanivorax sp. IL2. Classification (NCBI taxonomy): domain Bacteria; kingdom Pseudomonadati; phylum Pseudomonadota; class Gammaproteobacteria; order Oceanospirillales; family Alcanivoracaceae; genus Alcanivorax; species Alcanivorax sp. IL2. The sequence goes on from NZ_CP179932.1 coordinate 2,084,809, forward strand.
AACAATTTCAGCTCACCGGTGGTGCCCACTTGCTGGCCATTTCCGGGCTGCATATCGCCATTGTGGCCGGTTGGTTCTGGTGGTTGGGTCGCTGGTTGCTGGGGCCGGTGGCGCAGCGGCTGAGTCCGGCTTTATCCGCTTTTACCTTGCAGCAACTGGCCTGGGGGCCGGCACTGCTGGCGGCTCTGGGTTATGCCGCCCTGGCCGGATTCAGCCTGCCCACAGTACGCGCGGTGATCATGTTGGCGGTGGTGGCGGTGGCGCAGTGTGCCCGCGTATCAGTGCCATTGTGGAAGAGCCTCGGGGTGGCGCTGCTGATGGTGCTACTGCTGTTCCCTTTGTCGGCGCTTTCGGAAAGCCTGTGGTTGTCGTTCGGCGCCGTGGCCGCCATTGCCATGCTGGTGACCAGTCATGGGGCCCGCTGGTTACTGGTGCTGCTGCCGGTGATGATGGCCATGCTAGGTGCCATTCTATTTCAGCAATGGTCAATCAGTGCGCCACTGGCCAACCTGGTTCTGATCCCCTTGTATACCTGCATCGTGGTGCCGCTGGCCTTGCTGGGTAGCCTGTTGCAGCAGGGCTGGCTTGTGCAGGGGGCGGCCACTGGCACGGAGTTGTCTGCGTGGCTGATGGCATCGCTGGCGTCCTCGACCAGTGCCTGGCGGTTACCGTTGCCAACGGCAACCAGTGGGCTGTTTGCGATGGTGGCACTGGCTCTGCTGCTGGTGCCGGCAGTGCCGTTTCCACGGCGGTTGCTGCCGATCCTGTTGTTGCCCTGGTTGTGTCACAGACCCGCGTCATTACCCGAGGGGGAGTGGCAGTTGGTGGCGTTTGATGTGGGGCAGGGGCTGGCGTTGGCGGTGCGCACCCGGGAGCATCTACTGATTTACGATACCGGGGCTTCATGGCCCGGTGACAGTATGGCCCGGCGCATTATCCTGCCGTGGCTGGCCCGCCAGGGACTGACGCCGGATCGCATTATTATCAGCCACGGGGACAATGATCATGCCGGTGGCATGAAGGTGTTAGCCGGTATGGCGCCGGTGTTGAGTGGTGAGCCGCAACGTGTGCCGAATAGCGAGGCATGTAGGGCGGGGCAGCAGTGGGGCTGGGATGGCGTGACGTTTACGCTGCTGTGGCCCGGGCCGAAGGAGGTGCCGGGCAACGAGTCAAGCTGTGTATTGCAGGTGTCCGGCGCAGGGAGATCGTTGCTGATCCCGGGTGATATTGGCAAACAGAGTGAATATCGATTGCTGGGTTCGCTGCCGCGCACGGATTTGCTGGTGGTGGCGCACCATGGCAGCAACAGCAGTACCAGTGCAGCCCTGTTGCGACAGGTGCGGCCCGCCTATGCGCTGGTCAGTGCCGGTTATCGGAATCGTTTTCATCACCCGCACCCGCAGGTGCTGCAACGGCTGGGCAATGCCGGGGTCACAGTTCTACGCACCGACCGGGATGGCATGATTGTGTTTCGCTGGGGTGCCGCTGATAATGTGCCGCTTATAACAACATGGCGCCAATTTCGTGAAAGACCCTGGCATCGGCCAGCGGCCTGGCGTTTCTGGTAACGATTAACCCGACGCGCGCTCTTAAAGCGACGCCGTGAGTGAGGGGAGAAGTTAAGGTGCAGGATCTTGTGCAGTCCGGGGGTTGGATGATGCTCCCGATCTTGATCTGTTCGGTGGTGGCTCTTGCCATTGTGGTGGAACGTTTCTGGACCCTGCGTCCGAGCAAGTTGGCGCCGGCAGATACCGTGCCGCAGGTGCAGACGCTGCTCAAGCGGGGTCTTCTCAACGAGGGCAATCTGGTCAAGCTGCGTGACAGCTCGCCGCTGGGTCGCATTCTGGCTACCGGGTTAGCCAATGCCCGCCATGGTCGCGACATCATGAAAGAAAGTATCCAGGAAAGTGCTACCAGCGTGGTGCATGAGCTGGAAAAGTTTCTCAGCACTCTGGGCTCCATCGCGGCGATCACGCCGCTGCTTGGCTTGCTGGGCACAGTGATCGGCATGATCGATGTGTTTGCCGCCATCATGATGCACGGCACCGGTGATGCGGCCCAGTTGGCCGGCGGCATTTCCCAGGCGCTGCTGACTACTGCTGCTGGCCTGGTGGTGGCGATTCCTGCCATTTTCTTCCACCGTTTCTTTGTTCGTCGCGTGGAAGAAATCACCATGGAACTGGAGCAAAGCGCCGTACATGTGGTGGATCTGGTACACGGTGATCGTGAGGCGGATCCGGGGGGCAAGGCGTGAAGTTTCCCCGGCCCAGCCAGGAGGAAATCAGCGTTAACCTGACACCACTGATTGATGTGGTGTTCCTGCTGCTGATTTTTTTCATGGTTTCTACCACGTTTGATGACAAGACCCAGTTGTCCATCACGTTGCCGGAGGCTGAAGCGGCGCCGCTGGCGCAGTCTTCGGACCAGGTGGAGGTGACGATCACGTCGACCGGCGATTATCTGGTCAATGGCGAAAAGCTGGCGGCCAGTGATAGCAAGACGCTGCGCACCGCGCTGCTGAAACTGGGGCAGGAAAAAACCGACTTGCCGTTGCAAATCTATGCGGATGCCAATGTGGCCTATCAGTCGGTGGTTCGCGTTTATGACGTGGCCGGACAGCTGGGTTTTGTTAAGCTGTCGCTCACTACTCGCGAATCTCCCAACGAGGCACAATGAGTCAATCCTCTGTGGACGTGTGGCCGACCTACAAGCGGCTGCTCAGTTATGTTCGACCGTACTGGTTGATGCTGGTCATCAGCGTCATTGGTTATGCGCTCTACGCGGCGACTCAGGCCGGCGCTGCCCAGCTTGCCGGCTTCCTTGGTGAAACCATTGTCGAGCCCACTGAGACCCGGGTTTTACTGGTATCTATCGCGCCACTGGTACTGGTGATTTTCCAGGGTCTGGGCCAGTTCATGGGCAGCTACTCCATGAACTGGGTGGCCCAGCAGCTGGTGTATGTATTACGCAATGACGTGTTTGGCCATGTGCTGCGTTTGCCTCAGTCGGAATATCATCGCAATGCGTCCGGGCGCATCATGTCGAAAATCATTTTCGACGCCCAGCAGGTCACCAGTGCCGGTACCGATGCCATCATCGTGATTATCCGCGAAGGGCTTACGGTGATTGGGCTGACCTCCTTTTTGCTCTGGCAGAACTGGAAGCTGACTCTGATCCTGGTGGCAGTGGCGCCATTGATTGCTCTGGTGGTGAATGTCACCAGCAAGCGCTTTCGCAAGATCAGTCGTCGTATCCAGTCTTCCATGGCCAACATTACCCATTTTCTCGGCGAAGCTATCGAGGGCAGTGGGGAAGTGAAAATCTTTGGTGCCCAGGAGCAGGAAGCCGATCGTTTTCACGGCGTCAGCCGCAGCTTTGCCAAGCAGAATGTGAAACTCAACGCCAGCAAGATTGCCAGCACGGTGATCGTGCAGTTGTTTGTGGCGGTGGGCATCGGTGCGATCACCTTTCTCTACATAAACCTGATGGGCGAAGATCTTTCCGTGGGTGGGTTTCTGTCCTATATCGCCGCTGCCGGCATGATCCAGAAACCGCTCAAGCAGCTCACGGATGTGAACGTGAAAGTGCAGCGTGGGGTGACCGGTGCGTCCAGTCTGTTCGAATTGCTGGATACCGAACAGGAAGAGGATGCCGGTACCTATGTACTGCCAACCAAGGCACGTGGGGATATCGAGTTTGACGGCGTCACCTATGGTTATGATCCGGCGCAACCGGTTCTCAGAAATCTGAGTTTCTCCATCAAGTCCGGTGAAACCGTGGCACTGGTCGGGCGATCCGGGGCAGGGAAGAGCACCATCAGTGCCATGCTGCCCCGCTTCTTCGATCCGGATCAGGGCCGCATTCTGCTTGATGGCGTACCGCTGCCGGAAATCCAGCTTACCGACCTGCGTCACCAGATTGCCATGGTCAGTCAGCGGGTAGTGCTGTTCAACGATACCGTGCGCAACAACATCGCCTATGGTGAGCTTCGTGGCGTGGATGATGCAGCGATTGAACAGGCCGCCCGTGACGCTCATGCCTGGCGCTTTATCGAGCAGCTGGAGCATGGCCTGGATACCCGGCTTGGGCAGGATGGTGTTCAGCTTTCCGGTGGTCAGCGCCAGCGTATCGCTATTGCCAGGGCGTTGCTGAAAGACGCGCCGATCCTGATTCTGGATGAAGCCACCAGTGCCCTGGATACGGAATCCGAGCATCATATCCAGCAGGCGCTGGAACAGGTCATGGCCGGGCGCACCACCCTGGTGATCGCCCATCGCCTGTCCACCATCGAGAAGGCCGACCGGATCCTGGTACTGGACCAGGGCCAGTTGATCGAGCAGGGATCACACCAGGAACTGCTGGACAAGAATGGCCTTTACACCCAGCTGTACCGCATGGATTTTGCCGAGGAGTAAGTCGGCCATGGGCTCATTGAGCGAATGGATTCAACAGGGCTGGTATAAGGGTAGCCCCTGGCTGGTGCCGCTGCGGCCGCTCTCCATGCTGGTGTCCCTGGAAGCGAAACGGCGTCTGCAACGGTTTCGCAAGGACAAGCCGTCGCCGCCGGTGCCGGTGCTGGTGGTCGGCAATATTACCGTGGGCGGTACTGGCAAGACGCCGTTGGTGATTGCCCTGGCGCAGGCCGCCGTTGCCCGTGGCTTGAAGGTGGCGGTGGTGTCCCGGGGGTTCGGCGGCAAGACCGATCAATACCCCTGTCTGGTTACTGGCGACAGCGATGCCCTCGATGTGGGGGATGAGCCGGTGTTGATCGCCCGCCGCACCGGCGTGCCGGTGATTCTGGACCCGGATCGTCGCAATGCACTGGACGTGGCCATCCGCGATCACGCTCCGGATCTGGTGATCAGTGATGACGGGCTGCAACATTACGCCTTGCCGCGCAGCGCAGAAATTGTCGTGGTGGATGGACAGCGAGGCCTGGGCAATGGCCGCTGCCTGCCGGAAGGCCCACTTCGAGAGCCGGCTACCCGCCTCAAGGAAGTGGATTTCGTGGTCAGCACCGGTGGCGGCTGGAGTGGTGCGCACCCGATGATCATGCGCCCTGCAGACATCACCTCCCTGGCCACGGGCGAAACACTGGATCATCAGACATTCCTGCGCGAGCATCCCCAGGTCCACGCGGTGGCCGGCATCGGCAACCCCAAGCGGTTTTTCAATCTGCTCAGCATTCTCGGCCTGAGCGCCACCCCCCATGTGTTCCCGGATCATCATGCTTTCCAGCCTGCGGATCTGGCGTTTGCCGATGGTCTGCCGGTGCTGATGACCGAAAAGGATGCGGTAAAATGCGCCCCCTTCGCCGAGCCGCACTGGTGGTACCTGCCGGTGACGGCCAGTCTGCCGGACGGGTTGCTGGAGCAGATGCTGGACCGGGCGCTGGGAAAGGAATAGCTACAAGCTGCAAGCTACAACGCGGAATGGGGTTTGTTTTATTTTGAGTGTTGCTGGCCGCGCTTAATCTCTGGCCGCGGCTGATGCGTTTCAGAAACAACAACCTTTTGTTCGCGTTGTAGCTTGCGGCTTGTAGCTTGAAGCTTTACTGAATGAGGTTTTCTGATGAGTTTTTATGTGGTGGTGCCTGCCCGTTATGCATCGACCCGCTTGCCAGGCAAGCCGCTGGCCGATATTGCCGGCAAGCCCATGGTGGTACGGGTGGCCGAGCGGTGCCAGCAAAGTAAGGCGGGGCAGGTCTATGTCGCCACCGATGATAGCCGCATAGCGGATGCGCTGGAGGGGCAGGTGCCGGTGGTGATGACCCGGGAGGATCACCCCTCCGGCACCGACCGCCTGCAGGAAGTGGCTGCCAAACTGGAGCTCGCGGACGATGACATCATCGTCAATGTGCAGGGTGACGAGCCTCTGATCCCGCCGTCGGTGATTAACCAGGTGGCTGCCAACCTGGCCGCCAATCCCTCCTGCCAGATGGCCACGCTTTGCGAGCCCATCGACGACGCGGACCACCTGTTCAATCCCAACGTGGTGAAAGTGGTATTCGATGACCATGGTCGCGCGCTGTATTTTTCCCGGGCGCCGATTCCCTGGCATCGCGATGCCTTTGCCGAAGGCGGCCGGGATATCAGTGGCGGCCAATGGTGGCGGCATATCGGCATCTATGCCTATCGGGTGTCTTTCTTGCACCAGTATGTGCAGTGGCCCCCGGCCAAACTGGAACAACTGGAATCCCTGGAGCAGCTGCGGGCCATGGCCAATGGTGTTGCCATTCATGTGGCACCGGCCATTGAGGCCGTACCGGGTGGTGTGGATACGCAAGCGGATCTGGAACGTCTGCGCGCGGCGCTGGGAGGGCAGGCATGACGGTTTCTGTGCTTTTTGTCTGTCTCGGTAATATCTGCCGCTCGCCCACCGCTGAAGCCGTCTTTCGTGAGCGTGTCATTGCCGCCGGCCTGGAAGAGCAAATCCGTATCGACAGCGCCGGCACCGGAGACTGGCATATCGGTCGCGCCCCGGATCCTCGTACCCGGGAAGCGGCGGCCCGCCGGGGCTACCAGATGGATGCCCTGCGTGCCCGTCAGGTGAGCCCGCAGGATTTCTATGAGTTCGACGTGGTGCTGGCCATGGACAATGCCAATCTGGCGGACCTGCAGGCCATGCAGCCATCGGATGTGACCGTGACCCTGGGGCGCTTTCTGGACTACTCCAGCGGGGCGTCAGTGCGTGAAGTGCCGGACCCCTACTATGGGGGCGAGGACGGCTTTGACCGGGTGCTGGATTTGATTGAAGGCGGTGCCGACGGACTGCTGGATGCACTGCGAGGGCGCCTATGAGTCAGCCCCAGCCACCGTTAGTGGAAGCGGATGCGGATCTGAGCGCACTCAATACCCTGCGCCTGCCTGCCCGTGCCCGACGACTGGCCAGGCCGGCGACCCTGGATGCCCTGGAACAGGTGCTGGCCGAGCGTGACCCGGCCGAGCCGTTACAGGTGATCGGCGAGGGCAGCAATCTGGTTATCAATGACGATTTGCCCGGTCTTACGCTGTGTCCGGCCATGGACGGTATGGCCTGGGTGAAAGAGGACGCGCAGTTCGTCTGGGTCGCCGCTGGGGCCGGGGTGCACTGGGATGACCTGGTGGCCTGGACGGTGGAGCAGGGCTGGCAGGGGCTGGAAAACCTGTCGCTGATTCCCGGCACTGCCGGGGCGGCACCATTCCAGAATATTGGTGCCTATGGGGTGGAGCTGTCCCAGGTGCTGGAACAGGTCACGGTAATGGAAGTGGCCACCGGCCGGGTGACGCACTTTGCCGCTGGAGACTGTGAATTCGCTTACCGGGACAGCCGCTTCAAGAGCCGCGACCGGGGCCGCTATGTGATTACCGGTATCGAGTTGCGCCTTAACAAGGTGCCGGCATGCAATGTGAGTTATGGCCCCCTCAAGGATCACTTTGGCCATCTACCCGTGGAGGATGTGTTGCCGGCAGTGGTGCGAGAGCGGGTGATTGCCGTGCGCCAGAGCAAATTGCCCGACCCCGCGGTACTGGCCAATGCCGGCAGTTTTTTCAAGAACCCGGTGGTGAGTATCGACAAGGCGGGGCAACTGAAAAAGAGCTTTCCGGGTCTGGTGGGCTACGAGCAGCCCGAGGGCATCAAGCTGGCCGCTGGCTGGCTGATCGAGCAGGCTGGTTGGAAGGGTCGCAGGTTGGGTCCCGTGGGCATGCATAGTGAGCAAGCCCTGGTGCTGGTCAATCATGGCGGCGCTACCAGCGAGGATGTGCTGGCACTGGCGTCTGCCGTGCGTCGGGATGTGTGGGAGCGTTTTGGTGTCAACTTGGAGCAGGAACCGATCCTGCTACCGTAGAAGCGCGCAACTAAGCCGCTGAAGCAGCTGCTTGCAGGGAAAGGTTCGGCTGCAGGCTCCCTCCTGCAACGGAACGTCAGATACTGAATTCCTCCCTGCCGTCACAGATTGCGTAGGGTGCACTGAGCCTAAAGCGAACTGCACCATTCAAACGCCGGGTTGGTGCAGTTCGCCTTAGGCTCAGTGCACCCTACGTCTTGGAAAGATGCTGGGAGCAGTACCCATAAAAAAAGCCCCGCTAAAGAGCGGGGCTTTTTTTATGGGCGAAGTATCAGCTTGCCTCAGGATTCCGAGGAAGCGTCCTCTTCTGCAGCTTTGGCGGCGGCTGCCGCTTCTGCCTGCTGCTGCCGGCGGCGCTGGCGCGGGTCGTTGCTGGCCCGGCCCATTTCTGCGGCGGCGGGTTTGGCTTCGGCACGTACCGCTTTCACCTCGGTGGCCCGGCTGGGTAGCTCATTGGCTTCCGGCTTGGGGGCCTCTTTCGGCTGTTCCGCTTCACGGGGAGCCGGCGCGGTGCGCTGGTAGCCCGGTTGACGCGGATCATTGCTGGCTCTGACCGTGGCATCCTCCTCGGCGGCGCTTTCTTCTGCCACTGGTTCGCTGGCAGCAGGCTTGTCTTCCGCTTTAGCCGGAGCAGGGGCTTGTGCAGCTGACGGCTCGGCTGGAGTGTTTGCCTTGGCCGTGTCCTGCGTTTGCTGCGGCTCAGGTTGCTCAGGTGCCTTGGCTGCGGCCGGTTGCGGTGCAGCTGCGGGCTGCTCTGCTTTGGGCTCGTCGGCTTTCGGTGTTTCGGCCTGGTGAGCGTCAGCTTCCTGGGCGGGTTTCTCTGCAGCAGGCGCTGGCGCTGCCGGTTTTTCTTCCCGCTTCTCGGGCGCTTCAGCTTGCGGTTCCGCCTGAGCTTTTACTGGCGGCTCTTCGTTTACCTGCTGCTCGGGTTGCGGCTCTGCTTTCGGCGCTTGCGGCTTTTCCGCAACCGGGGCCGGGGCGGCAGGCTGCTCTGCTGTTTGCGCGTTGGCGTCTTTCTCTACCGTTTCGGCTTTGGCCGTTTCTTGCGGCTGTTCCGGCTTGGCAGCGCTTTCAGTCTGAGCTTTCTCGGTTTTCTCAACCTTGGTGGCTGCCTGAGGCTGCTCACCAGCAGTTGGTTCCTGTGCCGGAACCAGCTTCGCCGGCGGGTGGCCTTCGTTGTCCATCACCGTTGGCTGGGCAGGGGCGCGAGTCGATTGCGGCTTGTCGTCCTGCTTTACGTTGCGGGCCGGCTGGGCCTTCTGCTCGCCAGCGGGCTTGTCGCCATTGGCTGCGGATTTTGCTGGACGCTGACGTTCGCGCAGCGGACGGTCATCCTTGGCCTCGTTGCGACGGGGCGCCTTGGGACCCTTGCTGTCGCTGTTGCCTTCGGTGATGTCCTGCTGCTGGGGCTTCTTGTTACGTGGCTTGTTGCCGCCATCGCTCTTGTCGCCCTTGTTGTCGTTGCGACCGTCATTGCGGCCTTCATTGTTACGACCGTCGTTACGGTTGTCGCCGCCACGGTTGTCGTTGCGGTTACGACGATTGTCGTTACGGCCGCGACGCTCGTTGCGGTTGTCGTCCTTGTTGTCGCCGGAGCGCTCTGCAGAACGGTTGTCGCCACGATTATCAGACTGGCGGTTGTCGCTCTTGCGATTGCCACCGTCCTTGTCGTTCTGGCGTTTGTTGCGCGGGTTGCGATTATCGTTATCGCCACCCTTGCCGCCACTCTTGCTGGCATCCTGCTTGTTACGGTTGTCGTTACGGTTGCGGTTGTTGCCACCGCGACCACCGCGGGTGTTCTGCTGGCGCGGGCTACTCTTGCCCTGGGGCTGGGGTTTCTTGGCCTTGGGCTGCTTGGGCTCGCTGGTAAAGATCTGCGCGAGCCAGGTGAAGAAACGGGCCAGGATGCCCAGGTTTTCTGTCGTGGTAGCCGCGGGTGCCGGAGCCGGTTTCGGTGGTGGCGGGGCGGTGTCCGGCGCCATCAGTTTGACGGCCGGCTCCTGGGTCTTGATTTCGGTGTCCTGGGCGGAGGCGATATCCGCATCCTTGTTCCCTTCCAGCAGTTCCAGTTCATGGCTGGGCTGGGCGATGGTCTGATCATCACGAATCCGTTCTACCTCGAAATGCGGGGTTTCCAGATTCTGGTTGGGGATGATGACCACGCGAACATTGTGCGCATCTTCGATGGCGCGCAGGGGCTCGCGTTTTTCGTTGAGCAGGTAGGTGGCGACTGCCACCGGCACCTGGGCCTGGATCTCGCCAGTGCGCTCTTTCATTACCTCTTCTTCGATGAGGCGCAGGATGCTCAGAGCCAGGGATTTCACATCACGAATGTGGCCCTGACCGTTACAGCGCGGGCAGACAATGCTGGAGGTTTCCCCCAGGCTCGGGCGCAGCCGCTGACGGGACAGCTCGAGCAGACCGAAGCGGGAAATGCGACCCAGCTGGATGCGGGCGCGGTCGGCCTCCAGGGCATCGCGCATGCGATTTTCCACGTCCCGCTGGTTGCGGGCCGGACCCATGTCGATGAAGTCCACTACGATCAGGCCGCCGATATCGCGCAACCGCAACTGGCGGGCGATTTCATCTGCCGCTTCCAGGTTGGTGTTCAGGGCGGTTTCCTCGATGTCCGCGCCCTTGGTGGCCCGGGAGGAGTTGATGTCGATGGACACCAGCGCTTCGGTGGGGTCGATAACAATGGAGCCACCGGAAGGCAGCTTCACTTCACGCTCAAAGGCGGTCTCAATCTGGGATTCGATCTGGAAGCGTGAGAACAGCGGGGTTTCGTCGCTGTACAGTTTGATCTTGTGCTGGAAGTCCTGCATCACCTGCTGCACGAAGCCCTGGGCTTCGTCGTAGACTTTTTTGGAGTCGATCAGGACTTCGCCGATGTCCTTGCGCAGGTAGTCGCGGATGGCACGGATGATAACGTTGGATTCCTGATAGATCAGGAAGGGTGCCTTGCGATCCTGGGAGGCATCGTCAATGGAATTCCACAGCTTGAGCAGGTAGTTAAGATCCCACTGCAGTTCCTCGGCGCTGCGGCCCAGCCCGGCGGTACGCACGATCACACCCATTTCATCGGGGATGGTCAGCGCGCCCAGGGCTTCCTTGAGCTGCTGGCGTTCTTCGCCCTCAATGCGACGGGAAATGCCACCGGCACGGGGGTTGTTGGGCATCAATACCAGATAACGACCGGCCAGGCTGATGAAGGTGGTGAGGGCGGCGCCTTTGTTACCACGCTCTTCCTTGGCCACCTGGATGATGACTTCCTGACCTTCCTTGATCACTTCCTTGATGTTGATGCGACCCTGGATGTCTTTCGGGTCTTTCTGGAAGTACTGGCGGGAAATTTCCTTGAGGGGAAGAAAGCCGTGACGCTCAGCGCCGAAGTCTACAAACGCGGCTTCCAGGGACGGTTCCACCCGGGTGATCTTGCCTTTATAGATGTTGGCTTTTTTCTGTTCACGGGTTCTGTGTTCGATATCCAGGTCATACAGCCGTTGGCCGTCGACCAGTGCCACCCGAACCTCTTCAGGGTGAGTGGCGTTAATAAGCATACGTTTCATGGTGCTACCACAAGTTTGTGGTGGCATGAGGCAGGGCCGGAATGTAACCGGTAGCAGACCAGGGGGAGTGCTGGCAGGCTTGTCACGGGCAGGGCGCACGCGGGGCGTGTTTAATCGCTTTCCTGGGTGATTATAGTGCCTGAGTCAGCGGCTCTCCGAGTTGTGTGCAATGTTTAGTGCGTAATCGTACTGGCAATAGGCCAGCCTGTAATGCTTCACGCGATTGCCGTGGTTTGTCGTCACACAGCAATGTGTAAACTCTTGTCTGTCTGTTTTCCAGGTCGTTTGACCGGCGCTGCAGCCACCATCGTTAATGTTCAGGGTCCGTCATCGGACGCTGTTTAAACGGGTTCATCTGCAGCGTTTGCCCACACTGCAATCTGCGAATGGGCGATAACGCTTTATTGTAGACCTGAGGCGGGCTCTGTCTTCTCGGCTATGCCGGAGTGGGCCAGACGGCGAATGTTCGCTGCGCGTCGCCGTCGCCTATATTCAGGTCGACGCTTGACTATAGCAGCAAAAGACAAGGGGGATCAATCAGATAGGAACAGTGCAGTGAATAGTTAATAGTTAACAGTTAATAGCTTCGCGGTATCGATTCTGTGTTGTTGATAGGCATGCGCCCGCGCTTGTGAGTTGGGCGTGGGCTGGCGGCATTTTAGGTGGGAACGCACTTTTGCGCGGAACTATTCACTGTTAACGGTTCACTATTAACTGCTTTTCTATAGAATCGCCGCCATGTCAGACGAGACCCCCGCAGCGGACCGTGTCAGCTTCGTGACCATCGACGAAGGCCGGCATGGTCAACGCCTGGACAATTTTCTCTTCACCCATCTCAAAGGGGTGCCCAAATCCCGTGTCTACCGGATCATTCGTTCCGGGGAAGTGCGGGTGAACAAAGGGCGCGCCCGGCAGACCACCCGGCTCGCCACCGGAGATGTGGTGCGTATTCCACCAATCCGCACCAGCGAATCCGAGGCCCCGCCGGTGGTCAGCAGTGGTCTCACCGAGCGCCTCAGCCGGGCCTGTATCTATGAGGATGATCAGCTTTTCATCTTCAACAAGCCCGCCGGTCTGGCGGTGCACGGTGGCAGCGGAGTAAGCCTGGGGTTGATTGAGGCCCTGCGGGTGATTCATCCGGCGGAAAAGGAGATGGAGCTGGTCCACCGGCTGGACCGCGATACCAGTGGATTGATCATGGTGGCTCGCAAGCGTGCCTTCCTGCGCAAGATGCAGCGACTGATGCAGGCAGGAGAGGTAGAGAAGCGCTACTGGTTGCTCTGTCAGGGCTTCAAGGGCAAAGAGCGCACCATGGACGCGCCACTGCTGAAAATGCAGAACGGCAACGAGCGGATTGTCCGGGTGTCCCGCGAGGGCAAGGCGTCGGTCACCCATTTTCGCATGCTGGAGCGGCTGGCGGATGTGCAGCTGGTGGAGGCGACCCTGGAAACCGGCCGCACCCATCAGATTCGCGTTCACAGTCAGTTTGGCGGTTTTCCGTTGCTCGGGGACGATAAATACGGCACCGACAAGGGGGCCGCGTTACTCGCCAGCATTGGTCACAAGCGTCTGTGTCTGCACGCCCGGACTCTGGTCTTTCCCCATCCCAATACCGGCAAGAAGCTGACCATCACCGCGCCGCTGGATGAGGATTTCGAGGCCATCCTGAAGACGCTGCGGGGTGCCCGGTGAACTACGATCTGGTGATTTTTGATTGGGATGGCACCGTGATGGACTCCACCGGGCGTATTGTCAGCTGCATGCAGCTGGCGGCGGTGGATCTGGGGCTGCCTTCATTGCCCGATGAAACCGTGCGCGGCATTATCGGTTTGGGGTTACCGGAGGCCATTGGGTCCCTTTACCCGGTACTGGACGGTGTGGGTGTCGAATCCATGCGCGAACGTTATGCCTTTCACTTTATTGCGGCGGAAGTCACTCCCAGCGCACTTTATCCGGGGGCCGAATCGTTGCTGACTGGACTACGGGAAGCGGGCATGAAGCTGGCGGTGGCCACGGGGAAGAGCCGCAAGGGCTTGCAACGGGTATGGGGCAACACCGGACTTGATCGCTATTTTGACGCCTCCCGTTGTGCCGACGAGAGCCACTCCAAGCCGCACCCGGCCATGGTGCTGGAGCTGCTTGAGGAGATGGCGGTGCCAGCGCAAAGAGCCATTGTCGTCGGCGATACCACCTTTGATCTGGATATGGCCAGAGCCGCCGGTGTTGACCGTGTGGCAGTCAGTTATGGCGCTCATCCGGTAGAGAAACTGTTGCCTTGTGAGCCTCTGGCTGTCATTGATAGATTGCATCATCTGCTGCCAGTGCTAGGGCTGGCAGCGACTGAACTGGTTACGGAGAGTCTGTAAATGGAAAATCAGCCCCCTTCATCCCGTCCCGGGAACGAGCGTGAGTGGAAACTCATCGAGAAGCTGCTGGGTCAGGCCCAGGAAGAACACCGTAAATCCCGTCGCTGGGGGATTTTCTTCAAGATTCTGACCTTCGTTTACCTGTTCGTGTTGCTATTTATCATGCTGCCGGGCAAGGCGGGAGAGACCATGAAGGTCACTGAAGAGCATGTGGGCTTCGTGACGGTCTCCGGTGTGATCGCGCCGGATCAGGATGCCAGTGCGGATATGATTGTTACCGGGCTGACGCGGGCTTTCGAAGCGGAAAATACCAAGGCGATTGTTCTCAAAATCAATAGCCCGGGTGGCTCCCCGGTGCAGTCCAATCAGGTGTACAACGCGATTAAACGCCTGCGCGCCGAATATCCCGAGAAAAAGGTCTACGCTGCGATCACCGATCTGGGGGCGTCTGGCGCCTACTATATCGCCTCAGCCGCTGATGAAATCTACGCGGACCCGGCCAGCATCGTTGGGTCCATCGGCGTGATCATGGCCGGCTTCGGTTTTGAGGAAGCCGCTGAGAAACTGGGTGTAGAGCGTCGCGTGCTCACCGCTGGTGAAAACAAGGCGGTGATGGATCCCTTTTCCCCGATCAGCCCGGAAGACCGTAAACACATGCAGGTGATGCTGGATGAAATCCACCAGCAGTTTATTACGGCCGTAAAAAACGGTCGCGGTGATCGTCTGAAAGCGGACACCCATCCGGAAATCTTCTCTGGCCTGTTCTGGACCGGCGAGAAGGCCATGGAACTGGGCCTGGTGGATGGCCTGAAGAGCCCCGGTAATGTGGCCAGGGATGTAGTCGGCCTGGAAGAGATGGTGAACTACACCGTCAGTCGCTCGCCCTTCGAAGAGTTTGTTCGCCGTTTTGGTGTGTCCATCGGTGAGGGCGTGGCTAATAAGCTGGGTCTTTCCGCAGCGCCGGAAATTCGTTGAGATAATGACAGCTACTAGCTACTAGCTACTAGCTGCGAGCTGCGAGCTTAGAAGCTAGAAGCTAGAAGCTAGAAAAACGAGTTCCGAAAAGCGGCATCGCTCTCGGAGCTCGCGCTCCTGCCTTTAAAGGGGCAGGGCGACTCCTTCCGCTGCCAGAAACTCGGTCAGCAGAATCAATGGCAGGCCCACCAGGGTATTGGGGTCCCGGCCTTCCAGGGCCTTGAACAGGACAATACCCAGTCCTTCAGATTTGAAGCTGCCGGCGCAGTTGAGCGGCTGTTCTGCATCCACATAGCGTTCTATCTGCGCGGGACGAAGAGTGCGAAATTGCACATGGAAGGGGTCGCAGGCCACCTGGGTGCGCCCGGTGGCAGTATTGAGCAGGCACAGGCCGGTGAGGAATGTCACCCGCTGGCCGCTGGCGGCGCTGAGCTGTTCAATGGCCTTTTCCCGGGTGCCGGGCTTGCCCAGCACCTGGTCGCCAATCACTGCCACCTGGTCAGAGCCGATGATCAGGGTATCCGGGTGTGAGTCGGCCAGAGCGGCGGCTTTTTCCCTGGCCAGGCGCATTACCAGTGCCACCGGGGATTCGCCCGCCAGGCGGGATTCATCGATATCCGGACTCTGATGGATAAAATCCAGCCCCAGTTTGTCCAATAACTGGCGACGGAAGGGCGAGGACGAGGCAAGTAACAGGGCAGGGGTGTCAGTCATGATTATCTCCGCTTCTGGCGCGGCAGAGTGTAGTGATTTTCCCTTGATGGAAGAAGGGTTGAGGGCAGATAAAGCTGCCAAAATGAGCGGGTTCGGCCTGATTTATGCACTCAGCCCGGTAATCTTTTTCCTGGATACGAAAAACTCTTTTGCTGTCAGCGATTTAGCTGGCCACATTAACTTTGACAGGCGGGCCTTGCGGCCCTAGAATTGCGCGCTTATGTTTTCAGGGCAACTGCCACAGTTCCTCGATCCCCGCAAATATGCGGATCAGGGTCGCGTCGTTGAGGGCCGGCTTACCGTTAGTGACCTGCCTCGCCTGCAGGATTACCGCGAAAGTCTGGACCAGCCAGTAGTAATTTCGCTGGCGTTCGGTCGTGATGAAGAGGGGCATCGGCGTATCGAGGGCGAGGTCAGCACGCAATTGGTGCTGCCGTGTCAGCGCTGCCTGGAGCCAGTAGTTTGTGACGTGCACGCGACCATTGATGTGGCGCTGGTACGGAACGAGGATCAGGCGAAAGCCTTGCCGCAGCGACTGGATCCCTGGCTAGTGGGTGATGATCCCATGGTACTCACCGACCTGCTTGAAGAAGAGCTGTTGCTGGCCATGCCGTTGGTGGCACTGCATGACTCTTGCCCGACAGTGTTACCGCACGAAAGCGGTAAACCTGAGAAACAGGAAAACGCGGATAACCCTTTTGCCGTTCTGGCCAAATTAAAAGGTCAAGGCAAGTAAATTCAGGCTGAATAAACGCCCGAGGAGTTCGAAATGGCTGTTCAGAAGAACCGTAAAACCCGTTCCAAGCGCGGCATGCGCCGTTCTCACGACGCGCTGACTTCTGCCGCGCTGACCGAAGATACCAATACCGGTGAAGTTCACCGTCGTCACCACATTTCCCCTGATGGCATGTACCGTGGCCGCCAGGTGATTCGTCAGGTCGAGACCGACGACGAATAAGTGACGCGGGAGCCTCGGGCTCCCGTTTTGCTGTGTGCCTGTAGTAGGCACCCAGAAAATCCTCCTCCGGGAGGATTTTTTGTAAGTGGATGATAGCCACCATGTTTCCATGGGCGGAAATTTGTCAGAATAGCCGCCGCTGAATTGATAACAAGGAAACAGCCCATGTCGGTTGTGACGTTGGCGGTGGATGCCATGGGGGGAGATCACGGTCTTGCCGTGACAGTGCCCGCCGTGGCAACAATGCTTTCCCGCCAGGAACATCTGCACATCATTCTCGTCGGCCAGCCTGAACCGCTGGCGGACGCCATAAAGAAGGCTGGTCTCGATGGCCATGCCCGCATCACAGTCCAGCCCGCCAGCGAACTGGTGGCCATGGATGATTCTGTGGCTGTAGCGATGCGCCAGAAGAAAGACTCCTCCATGCGTGTGGCCATCAATATGGTCAAGGAAGGGCGCGCTCAGGCAGCGGTCAGTGCCGGTAATACCGGTGCCCTGATGGCGGTGAGCCGCTTCGTGCTCAAGACCCTGCCCGGGGTGGATCGTCCTGCCATCTGTACCGCCATTCCCACCGTGTCTGGCCACTGCCATATGCTGGACCTGGGCGCCAATGTGGATTCCGAACCCGAACACCTGTTGCAGTTTGCCCTGATGGGGCAGGCGCTGGTCAATGCGGTGGATGGCGTGCGCCACCCCCGGGTGGCCCTGCTCAACATCGGTGAGGAAGACATCAAGGGCAATGAGCAGATCAAGGAGGCCGCCGGCCTGCTGCGTGATGCCCCGAACATTAACTACGCCGGCTTTATCGAGGGTGATGGCATCTTTGCCGGTGAAGCGGATGTGGTGGTCTGCGATGGCTTCGTGGGCAATGTGTCGCTGAAGACCATGGAAGGCGTGGCCAAGATGCTCAAGAACATGATCCGTGAAGAGGCGGAACGTTCCTGGCTGCGCAAACTGTCCGCCTTGCTGGCCCTGCCGGTATTTCGCGGTCTGAAATCGCGCATGGACCCGGACCGATACAACGGCGCCAGCCTGGTTGGTCTGCGCGGTGTGGTGGTGAAAAGCCATGGCGGTACCACGGTGGAAGGCTTCGCCAGTGCCCTGGAAGTGGCCGAACTGGAAGCTCGCCGCAATGTGCCGGCACTGATCCGCGATGCCCTGGCACCAGTGGGCAGCAGCGCGGACGCCTGAAACAGTACATTAATACTTTGTTGCAGGGTGGGCCGGACAGCCAGTGGCAAAGCCGGCATACTGCGACCTGCATTGTTAAGGGGATAGTGAATGTCCAAAACTGCTTTTATTTTTCCCGGTCAGGGTTCCCAGAGCCTTGGCATGCTCGCTGACTTTGCCGACCGTCCGGCGGTAAGGCAGACCTTTCAAGAAGCGTCCGGCGCCCTCGGCCTGGATATCTGGGCCCTCTGTCAGGATGGTCCTCAGGAAGCTCTGAACCAGACTGAAAATACCCAGCCCCTGTTGCTGACGGCAGGTGTTGCCCTGTGGCGGCTGTGGGAGCAGAGCGGTGGTCCGCGCCCCAATCTGCTGGCTGGCCACAGCCTGGGTGAATACACCGCCCTGACCTGTGCCGGTGTGGTCACCCTGGGCGATGCGGTGCGTCTGGTGCGTACCCGTGGACAGCTGATGCAGCAGGCCGTGGCCGCCGGTGAGGGCAAGATGGCAGCCGTGCTGGGTCTGGATGATGATCAGGTCCGCGCGGCCTGTGAGCAGGCCGCCGATGGCGATGTGGTTGAAGCGGTGAACTTCAATGCCCCAGGCCAGGTAGTCATTGCCGGTTCAGCCGCCGCGGTGGAGCGTGCCATCGCCGCCTGTAAGGAAGCCGGCGCCAAACGCGCCATGCCTTTGCCGGTCAGCGTACCTTCCCACTGTGCGCTGATGAAGCCGGCAGCGGATCAACTGGCAGAGACTCTCAAGGCCACCAGCTTTCATGCAGCGGAAATGCCGGTCATCAATAATGTGGATGTGGCCATGGAAACCGCGCCGGAGCAGATCCGCGAAGCGCTGATTCGCCAGCTCTATTCGCCGGTGCGCTGGGTGGAAACCATTCAGGCCCTGAAAGAGCAGGGTGTCAGCCACGTATACGAATGCGGGCCGGGCAAGGTGCTCAGTGGTCTGATCAAACGGATTGACCGGGACATCGCTGCCCGGCCGCTGGAAACCGGAGAGGCCTTCGAGGCAGCTCTGAAGGGAGAATAAGGATGTCAGAAAAGAAAGTCGCGCTGGTTACCGGTGCTAGTCGCGGTATCGGTCGTGCCATTGCCGAGCAGCTGGTGGCAGATGGCTTTTTCGTGGTTGGCACTGCCACCTCGGAAAAAGGCGCTGCGGCTATCGGTGATGCACTGGGTGCCAACGGTGCCGGCAAGGTGCTGAACGTGACCGACAAGGAATCCGTGGCCAGCACGGTGAAGAGCATCAATGACGAGTTCGGTGCCCCGTTGGTCTTGGTGAATAACGCAGGGATTACCCGCGATAACATCATGCTGCGGATGAAAGATGACGAGTGGGAAGATGTCATCAACACCAACCTGAATTCCCTCTATCGGGTCAGCAAGGCCTGTCTGAAAGGCATGACCAAGGCCCGTTGGGGGCGCATTATCAATATCAGCTCCGTGGTCGGTACCATGGGGAACGCGGGCCAGGCGAACTATGCCGCTGCCAAGGGTGGAGTAGAAGGTTTCACCCGTGCATTGGCGCGGGAGCTCGGCTCACGTAACATCACAGTGAATTCCGTGGCGCCGGGCTTTATTCAGACGGACATGACGGAGGCCCTGCCCGAGGCGCAGAAAGAGGCGCTTCTGGCGGGTATTCCGCTGGGTCGTTTGGGTCAGCCTGGGGAAATTGCCAGTGCAGTTGGCTGGCTTGCCAGCGACGGTGGCGGCTACGTCACCGGGACCACTTTACATGTCAATGGCGGCATGTTTACCGGGTAGCTCAAAAAACGGGCACCGGAGGGTTTCTGAAAAAGCGGTCTAATACGCTGTTTTTACAGAAGAAAATATTTGGAAAAACTTCAGGTAACGGCACTGGCTCAGTTGGGTTGCAAGCGCAAACAGCGTTCACCTAGAATAGCCGCTGACAGGTGCTAGCACACCATTAATCAGGAGAGTTATAGGATCATGAGCAGCATCGAAGATCGCGTAAACAAAATCATCGTTGAACAACTGGGTGTTAAGCCGGAAGACGTAAAACCAGAAGCGTCCTTCGTTGAAGATCTGGGTGCCGACTCCCTGGACACCGTTGAGCTGGTGATGGCCCTCGAAGAAGAATT
This sequence comes from Alcanivorax sp. IL2, assembly GCF_047495475.1. Taxonomy (NCBI): domain Bacteria; kingdom Pseudomonadati; phylum Pseudomonadota; class Gammaproteobacteria; order Oceanospirillales; family Alcanivoracaceae; genus Alcanivorax; species Alcanivorax sp. IL2. Next base: position 2,104,502 of record NZ_CP179932.1, read on the forward strand.
CGAAACTGAAATTCCGGACGAAGAAGCGGAGAAAATCAACACCGTTCAGTCCGCTGTGGATTACATCAAAGCCCACAGCTGATTTCAGTTGTTGAAGCAGTACCAGGAAAGCCGCAAGGTTCTATGAACTTGCGGCTTTTTTGTTGCCGCTGAAGTCACACTGGCTTTGCCATCATGAGTGGCCAAAGTGAAGGGTGTTCTTCGAGCTAATTCATGGCTGAACGTTGATTTTTGCTTACACAACGGCGACGAGCATCGGGATTCTTTGTAGTAATCTTGTGCGTAGTGCCCCAACAATAAAGGATGGGAGGTATTCGGGTGACGTCACGTCGAGTAGTGATTACAGGTCTGGGAATGTTGACCCCGCTGGGTGCGGATGTGGCTTCCACTTGGGAAGGTATCAAAGCAGGTAAGAGCGGCATCCGTAACATCGAGCATTTCGATACGGAATCCTTCGCCACGCGTTTCGCAGGCCTTGTGCCGGAATTCGACATCGCCGACTACCTGTCTCCGAAAGATGCCCGCAAGATGGATGTCTTCATCCAGTATGGTCTGGTGGCGGCGATTCAGGCCATCCGCGATGCCGGTCTGGATATGGAGAAGGAAGATGCCGACCGTGTAGGTGCGGCGTTCGGATCGGGAATCGGTGGCCTGACCAATATTGAAGACAACCACCGCAAGATGCTGGATTCCGGCCCGCGCAAGCTGTCCCCGTTCTTCGTGCCTGGCACCATCATCAACATGATCGCGGGTAATCTGGCCATCATGTACGGCATGAAGGGGCCCAACTTTGCCATCACCACAGCCTGTACCACGGGTACCCATAACATCGGTTTTGCCGCCCAGCAGATCATGCTGGGTCAGGCAGACGTGATGGTAGCGGGGGGCTCCGAGAAAGGCTCCACGCCGCTGGGCATGGGCGGCTTTGCTGCAGCGCGAGCGCTGTCGACGCGTAATGATGACCCTCAGGGCGCCAGCCGCCCCTGGGACAAGGGCCGTGATGGCTTTGTGCTGGCCGATGGTGCCGGTGCGGTGGTGCTGGAAGAGTACGAACACGCCAAGGCCCGTGGCGCTACCATCTACGCCGAGCTGGCAGGTTTCGGCATGAGTGATGATGCCTATCACATCACCGCACCAGCAGAGGGTGGTGTGGGTGCCATGAAAGCCATGGAAAATGCGCTGCGCAATGCGGGAGTGGCCGCGGACGAAGTGGATTACATCAATGCCCACGGCACCTCCACACAGATGGGCGACCTGGCGGAAATTGCTGCCATCAAGTCCCTGTTTGGCGAGCATGCCGGGACACTGGCGGTGAGCTCCACCAAGTCCATGATCGGTCACCTGCTGGGAGCGGCCGGTGCGGTAGAGGCGATCTTCTCCATTCTGGCCATTCGTGACTCCATTGCGCCGCCCACCATCAACTTGGATGAACCCGATGAGGGGTGTGATCTGAATCTGGTGGCAAACACCGCCCAGCAGTGCAATATCGACTATGCGCTGTCCAACTCCTTCGGTTTCGGCGGTACCAACGGTACCCTGCTGTTCAAGAAGGTGTGATGGTCGACCCCCGTGATCGCGGACTGGCCTATGGCGACGGGCTGTTTGAAACCCTGAGGGTGACGGCGGATGGCGCAGTGCCGCTCTGGCCCTGGCATCTGCGGCGTCTGCTGCGCGGTGCCAAGGCGTTGGGGCTGCCATCCCTGCCGCAAACCCGTTATCTGTCTGCTGTTGAAGCAGGGGTTGCCGCTCTGGGCGGAAAGCCCGGTGTAGTCAAGCTGACCTTGACCCGGGGGCCGGGGGGGCGCGGTTATCTGCCTCCCTCGAACCCACAGCCAACGTTGTTATGGCAGGCCGGTCCGCTGCCAGCCTGGTCTCACCCGCTGCGTGAGCAGGGCATTGTGCTGGGCCTGTGTGGTGAGCCATTGCACCCGGAGGCCCTGGCCGGGCTCAAGCACCTCAATCGTCTTCCCCAGGTACAGGCTCGCCGCGAAGTGGCTCGCCAGGGTTGGCACGAAGGGCTGTTGCTCAGTCCCCGTCGCCAACCGCTGGAAGCCACCTCGATGAACCTGTTCGCCCGGTTTGATGGCTATTGGTGGACGCCGGACCTGCAGGCGGCCCGGGCGGGCGTGGCGGGGGTGATGCGTGAGTGGCTTGATGAGCACTTGACGGAGCAAGGGGAGAGGGTGGTCTGCGATCTGCGGCCGCTGTCACAGCTTGTTGACGCTCAGGGGCTGTTTTTGTGTAACAGTGTTGTCGGCGTGCTCCCGGTGCGTAAACTGGCGCAATGGCAGTGGCCGGTGCTGGATTCAGTGCTGCAATTGCAGCACTCTGTGGATGCCCTTTTTCTGCCACGGTAACACCGCTGCCAACCTGCCTGAGACATCAGGATCCCTGAGCTACCCGGTGATTGGCGCCTTGAGAGGTGGAGTTTTTCCCCTGACTCACGCGCCCGCTGGGTGATCGTTCTGCTCTGGAAAAGTATTTATTTCATTCCGCAACACAGGCCCTACAATTTCTCTCATGCGTAAAAAAATTCGAATTTTCGGACTCCTGGTGGTGTTGCTGGTGGTCGCCATTCCTTTGGTGACGGCCTGGGTCAGCAGCTACTTGCACCAGCCCTTGCCGCTGACAGAGCCCAGTGTGGTTGAGGTTCCCCGTGGTGCTGGGTTGAGTCAGGTACTGCATGCGCTGAAAAAACGCGGCTTGCTGGGCGAAGGCTATCAGGCGGATTTTCGCCGTGTAGGGGCGCGGCTCTATAGCAGCCTGACGGATATGGACGGGCGCATGCATGTGGGCGAGTATCGCTTGCGGCCCGGTGACTCCCTGCTCAGCCTGCTGGAAAAAATGGATCGTGGTGAAGTGATTCAGCGCAGCCTGACGCTGGTGGAAGGCTGGAACTTCCGTGAGCTGCGCCTGCGGTTGGCGGCTCAGGAGACCTTGAGCCATAGCCTGGACAGTCTCACCGATGACCAGATCATGGAAAAGCTGGGCCGCCCGGACCTGCATCCGGAAGGCTGGTTTGCGCCGGAAACCTACTTTTATACCCGTGGCACCTCTGACTTGACCATCCTGCGCCGGGCGCTGGAACGGCAGGAAGCCTTGCTGGAAGAGGCCTGGTCACAGAAAGCGGATGACCTGCCCATTGATAGCCCTTATGAAGCGCTGATCCTGGCTTCCATCATTGAAAAGGAAACCGGGGTACCGGACGAGCGCCCGGAAATTGCCGGCGTCTTTACCAACCGCTTGCGCAAAGGTATGCGACTGCAGACCGATCCCACCGTGATCTACGGTATGGGCGAGGCCTATGATGGCAATATTCGCCGTTCCGATCTGCGCCGACCGACCCCCTACAACACCTATACGATCTCCGGGTTGCCTCCCACCCCCATCGCCATGCCCGGGCGTGAAGCGATTCAGGCGGCGGTCAATCCGGCGGAAACCGAGTCCCTGTTTTTTGTTGCCCGGGGCGATGGCAGTCATTACTTCTCCAAAACCCTGGCACAACACCGCAAGGCCGTTCGTGACTATCAGTTACGCCGTCGCGAGGGGTATCGCTCCTCGCCGGGGGGCTCACAGTGAGGGGCCGTTTCATCACCCTGGAAGGGGGCGAGGGCGCCGGCAAGAGCAGCAACCTGGACTGGCTTGCCACCCGCTTGCGCGAGGCAGGCAAGACCGTGCTGGTAACCCGTGAACCGGGCGGTACGCCGCTGGCGGAATCCATTCGCAATGTCCTGCTGGCGCCCAGCGATGAAAAAATGGCGGATGATACCGAGTTGCTGCTGGTGTTCGCGGCCCGGGCCCAGCACCTGGCAGAAAAGATTCGTCCGGCTCTGGAGCGTGGCGACTGGGTGCTCAGTGACCGGTTTGTGGATGCCACCTGGGCCTATCAGGGGGCAGGGCGAGGCCTCAATCGCGACGCCATTGCCCGTCTGGAGCAACTGGTGGTTCGCGATACCCAGCCCGACATGACGTTGCTGTTTGATGTGCCGGTGGACGTGGGCATGGCCCGTGCCGGCAAACGGGCGGCGCTGGACCGCATTGAGCAGGAAGACCGGGCGTTCTTCGAGCGGATTCGCCAGTGTTATCAGCAGCGGGCCGGCAACGAACCGGGCCGCTTTCGGGTGCTGGATGCCTCATGCGATCTGGAGCAGGTCCGTGCCCAGCTACAGCCACTGCTGGAGGAAATGCTCACATGGTCGTAGAGCGCGCACGTATCCAGGTACCGTGTCCCTGGCATCAGGACACTATGGCCCAGCTGTTTGATCAGCATCAGCAGGGGCGCCTTCCCCATGCGTTGCTGATCACTGGCGCGAAAGGGATCGGCAAGCTGCGGCTGGCAGAGTCACTGGCGCAGACATTGCTGTGTGACAAACCTGCCGGTGGTCTGCCCTGTGGTCAGTGTCAGGGCTGCCAGTTGAGTACCGCAGGCACCCACCCGGATCTGCACCGGCTCAGCCCGGAAGACAAGAGTCGGGCCATCAAGATCGATCAGGTGCGCAAGCTGGTGGGCTTCGCCACCCGTACTGCCCAGTACAGCGGCTACCGCGTGGCGATTGTCGCGCCAGCGGAAGCGCTCAACCGCAACGCCCAGAATGCTCTGCTCAAGACCCTGGAAGAACCCGGTGGGCAGACGTTGCTGTTGCTGGTCTGCGATCAGCCGACCCTGTTGCTGCCGACGATTCGCAGCCGCTGTCAGCAGCGAATTCTGCCTCTGCCGCCCCAGGAGCAGGCTCTGGAGTGGTTACAGGGCCAGGTAGGGGAGAGTGCCCGCTCGTTGCTGGATGCGGCTCAGGGGGCGCCTCTGCGAGCCCTGGACCTGGAGCAGGCGGAGTGGTTTGCCGATCGAGCCCGTTTGCTGGAGGTGCTGGTGTCGGTGGCGGAAGGGCGTCAATCGGTTGCTCAGGCGTCCCCCATGCTGTCAAAGCATGATCCCACGGAAATGGCCGGGGTGATCTATGGCTGGTTGTCCCGCTGCCTCAATCAGGCCTATTCCGGACAGCAAAGCGCCGATGCATCACTGGCGCCCTTGCTGACCCGACTGTCCCGTGCCGTGCCGCCGGCGCGCCTGCTGCGCGCTGCCCAGCGGGTACTGGAAGGGCGACGGGCATTGATGTCCGGTGCCAACCCCAACAAGGATCTGCTCTACGAACAGTGGCTGCTGGTGCTGGTGGGCGTTGACGCTGCGGCGGCAGCCCACTAATCTTTACGCTATTAATAATAAAGTCTTACTGGCTGTGCCATGCGCTGACGGGCATGGGGACAAGCCGGTATGTCACACGAGGCTCTCCCCTATGAAAATGCCCGGCGGCCGCAGCGGCATCCTGTCGCTTTCCATCAAGGACAAGGCGGTACTCTATTCCGCTTACATGCCCTTCATCACCAATGGCGGCCTGTTCATTCCCACCGACAAGCAATACAAGCTGGGCGAGGAAATCTTCCTGTTGCTCAACATCATGGATGAATCCGACAAGATCCCGGTGGCCGGCAAGGTGGTCTGGATCACCCCGAAAGGGGCCCAGGGCAATCGCAGTGCCGGAATCGGCGTGCAGTTCTCCGACCAGGACGACACTGCCCGGGTCACCATCGAAAACCATCTGGCCGGTTCCCTGGAATCCGATCGTCCTACCCATACCATGTGACAGGCTTTTACCACAGAGGCCACAGAGCTCACTGAGGAAGAAGCATTTTCTTGGTCGTTATGATCTGTGGCGGTGGAAGCTGACGGCGTGGGATTGCACGACAGAATCTTTCCGGTCCTAGTGCTTTTACTCAGTGAGCTCTGTGCCCTCTGTGGTAAAACATCCACCGTGATGCCTGCTACAATGCCCGCGTTTGTCATGCTGGAGCATTGAATGTCTGACGTCGCTTTTGTGGATTCCCACTGCCACCTGGATCGCCTCAATCTGGACGCCCATAACGGGGACTTTGATGCCATGATGGCCGCCACCGCCGAGGCAGGCGTGAGCCACATGCTGTGCATTGGCGTGGACCTGGAAACCTTTCCCGATGTGCAGGCACTGGCCGAGCAGCATGACCATGTTTATGCCAGTGTCGGCGTACATCCGCTCTACAAGGAATCCCGCGAACCCCAGGTCAGTGAGTTGGTAGAAAGGGCATCGCACCCGAAAGTGGTCGCCATTGGCGAGACCGGGCTGGATTACTTCTACGCCAAAGAGCAGCGGGAGTGGCAGCAGCGATATTTCATTGCCCATATCCATGCAGCCCGAGAGACCGGGCTGCCGTTGGTGATCCATACCCGTGGTGCCAAGGACGATACGTTGGCGTTGCTCAGAGAGCATGGTCAGGGGCAGGTGCGTGGCGTACTGCATTGCTTTACCGAAGACCTGGACATGGCGCAGCAGGCCATCGATATGGGGTTCTATATTTCCATCTCCGGCATTATCACGTTCCGCAATGCGCAAACCCTGCGTGACACCGTCAAGGCTCTGCCACTGGAACGGCTGCTGATCGAAACCGATTCCCCCTGGTTGGCGCCGGTACCGTTCCGGGGCAAGCCCAATGAGCCTCGCTATGTGGCCCAGGTGGCTGAATGTGTGGCGGAGCTAAAGGGGGTTGAGGTCGCTGAACTGGCGCGCATTACCCGCGACAATTTCTTTACCCTCTTCAACAAGGCGCAACCATGAATCCGAATTTGATGCTGGGGCTGGCTGTCCTTGGTGGTGCAGTCTTTGCGGCGCTGTTGGTGCTGTTATTCGAGCGTCGTCGTAGCACTGGACGGGAAGCGGAGCTGGTGGCCCAGAAGCAGGCTCTGTCTGAGCCGCTGGCCCAGGTGCCGCTGCTGCGAGAGCAGCTTGAAACCAGCCAGCGCCGTTTGCAGGACAGTGAGTCCCGTTTGCAGCAGCTGGCCTCGGACAAGGCACGGCTGGAAGAGCGGTTGGCCGGCCAGGAAGAGAAACTGACCTTTGCCGAGAAGAGCCGTGAACAGCTCAAGCAGGAATTCGAAAACCTGTCCGCACGGATTTTCGAGCAGCGGGGCAAGCAGCTGCAGGAACAGCAACAGCAAGGGCTGGACGGCATGCTCAAGCCGTTCCGCGAGCAACTGGCGGACTTCCGCCGCAGGGTCGATCAGATCCACAGTGACGAGACCCGGGCCCAGGCTTCCCTGATCGAGCAGCTGGGCCAGTTGCGCAGCCTTAACCAGCAGATGCACGAGGATGCCCGTAACCTTACCGATGCCCTTAAAGGGCAGGTGAAAACCCAGGGTAACTGGGGGGAAATGATCCTCGAGCGGGTGCTGGAATCCTCCGGGCTGACCCGTGGGCGCGAGTATGAAACCCAGGTCACCCTGAAAGACGAAAGCGGCCAGCGACGCCTGCCTGATGCCATTGTTCATTTGCCCGAGAACAAGGACGTGGTGATCGATGCCAAGGTGTCTCTGGTGGCCTATGAGCGCCTGTCATCGGCGTCCACCAGCGAAGAGCGGGAGCAGGCCCTGCGCGATCACCTGATGTCCCTGCGCAGTCATATCAAGGGCCTGGACATCAAGGATTACAGTGGCCTGGAAGGGATTCGCAGCCTGGACTTCGTGCTGCTTTTCATTCCCATCGAAGGCGCCTTCATGGTGGCCATGGAGCAGGACTCCAGCCTCTATACCGATGCCTTTGCCCGCAACATCGTGTTGGTCAGCCCAACCACCTTGCTGGTCACGTTGCGCACCATCCAGAACATCTGGCGCTACGAGTACCAGAACCGCAATGCCCTGGATATCGCCGCCCGTGCCGGCAAAATCTGTGATCAGGTGTCGTTGGTCACGGAATCCCTGGAAGACGTGGGTGACAAGCTGGCCAAGGCAACATCGTCCTGGGAGCAGACCCGCAAGCGTCTTACCAGCGGTAATGGCAACCTGCTTCGCCAGGCCCATCAGTTGAAAGATCTGGGTGCCAAGGCTCGCCGCAGCCTGCCGGCACCGGATGAGGAAGAAGACACTGAAGACCTGCAGGACGACAGTACCGACTGATAAGTCAGTCGGACAATGCGGTGTGAATGTTGTAAAAGCTTGCTTTTATATTAAGCGTTTTGCATGATAAAAAATATGCAGTAAAACTACGCGCAATATGACGCTATATGTCGTCAAAAACGACAAAAATAGCGACAAAATGCCCGGACTTGGCAGTCATTTTTAATTATTTTCTGGCACCAATGTGCCATCGTTCTAATATCAGAACCAGGTCACAGGTATAAGCCGAAATCCTTAGTTAGTATCCGTTGCGTAACGAAACGCTAACTGAGGGTAATTTTATGTATCGTTTGATGGTGGCCCTGCTGCTGGGGGCGGGTCTGGTTCAGACGGTATCGGCGTTGGAAGCCCAACCCCGGGTTATCGGGGGACAGGATGTCACACAGGTGCGGCCGTGGATGGCCGAGGTGGAAATCAGCCGGTCCGGCAATCCCAATTATACGGCGACGCTCTGTGGCGGCACTCTGATTGCTCCCCGTTGGGTGCTGACTGCTGCCCACTGTGTGGCCAGTGTCGAGGCGGACATGCTGTTTGTCTCCCTGGGCAGTGTTAATCGCACTAGTACACAAGCGCCGGAGCAACTGGCGGTAACCGAACTGCAGGTGCATCCCGCCTACAATGCCACCCACTTCCATAATGATTTGGCCCTGCTCAAGCTGGCGGCGCCGAGCCGCTTCACGCCACTGGATATGGCCAAGCCTCACATTGTTACCGAGCTGGCGGTGGGCAACCACGATGAAGCTCTGCAGGTACTGGGCTGGGGTTCCACCACCCCGGATGGCTTTGCCCTGACCGAGACCTTGCAGAAAGCGGATCTGGACTTCGTGTCGCCGGACTATTGCGCCAGCCAGTGGAGTAATCTCACTGGCAACCAGATTTGTGCCGGTGAAATGAACCCCCAGGGTCAGAAGCAGGATTCCTGCCGTGGCGATAGCGGCGGGCCGCTGGTTTATCGCAAGGATGACCAGCAATGGCTGGTGGGGGTGACCAGCTACGGCCATGAAACCTGTGCCACCGATGGTGTGCCGGCGGTCTATAGCCGCGTGGATCGATACCTGCCCTGGCTGGAAGAGACTACCTCCGGCGGACTGGTGGACCTACAGACCGAAGGCCTCAACGGTGATCAGTACCGCAACACGTCCAGTGCGGTGACCCTGTATCCGCGCATTGCCAACACCAGTACCCGCAATGACGCCCGCAATGTGGGCCTGCGTATCGAGCACCAGGCCGGTCTGTCTGTGTCAGTCCCGGGCCTGTCCTGCCGGACCTATACCGGCTACACCGATTGTCGGAACAGTCTGTTCCTGGCGCTGGGACAGACCAGTGCCACCTATGCCGTGACTCTGAAGGCTTCGTCCCGCTGGGCGGATCAGGTGCGAGTCAGCCCGATCAGCGACTCTTACGATTACTTCAGCCTGCGCAGCGAAGCGTTCAATCTGGTATTCAGTAACGAGCCGGATGTGGTGCTCAGCCTGACCACCAACCGCGGCAGTGATGGCCATGTACGCGTCAGTGCCCTGGTGCGCAATGCGGCGACTCATCAGACAGCGGCACGGGTGCGTCTGGGCTTCACCCTGCCTGCAGGGTGGGAAACCGTTGAGCTGCCGGGCAACTGCAGTGGCAGTCGTAACATTCAGTGCGGTCTTGGGGATCTGGGGCCGGAGCAGTTTGTGGCCCAGCAATTGCTGCTTTCCGGTGAGGGTTATGACCCCATGACCGTGCAGGTGTGGACCGATAACGGTGACTTTCCTACCGGCGACAGCAAAGCGTATACCCGCCCCGCTCAAGCCCGTAGCGCCAGCAGCGGTGGCGGCACGACGGCAGGGACTGACAGTGGTGGTGGCGGGGGAGGCAGCTTGTCGTTCCTGGCGCTGCTGGGCCTAGCCCTGGTTGCCGCTCGACGGCTCCACCAGTGACAAATGGCGCTCCGGCGCCAGCGCGCCCTGATTGCCTTTCCAGGGCACCGCATCCATGCCCTTGGGGACTTCCGCGAGCTGGAACGGCGCCTTGATAATCTCGAAGTAGGGCGAGTGATCGAAATCTGCGGCGGTAATGGCTCGTGGCTGTAGTCGAAGCAGGCGGCTACCGGAGCCGTTTTCCTTCACCAGCGGCAGCACCGGGAACTGTACGAAACTGAACGCATCGGCAACGACGGTGCCAGTCAGTGCCCGGGCCAACTCCCCGGCCCAGCGCCGGAACAGGTTGACGCGCCAGCGTAGCGGTAGCCATCGCCATGGCATCAGGGTCAATAACGCCAGCGCCACCCAGGACTGGCTGCCACCGGCGCCGATTCGGCTAATGGCATAGCGCAATACGTCCTGGGCTTCATTGTCACTCAGTCCCTGGGCCCGGCAGACACGTATCTGTCGGCCTTCCAGGGCAGACAACGGTTCCACGATCAGGCCCCGTTCCAGGCGCGCATCAATCACCAGTTGGGTATCCGGTTCGCAGGGGGTGTAATCCCCCAGCAAGGCACGCAGGGCCGGGTCAGCCACGTCATGAAGTCGACCGATATAGAGCACCGCCCGGGCAAAGCGGCTGTCGCCGATTACCTTGAAGGTGCGGTCCACACTGCTATGGCCGGCCACCAGCAGCACATCACAGGGCTTGAGTACGGTGCGCAGGCTGTCTAGGTCGGCACTGGGCTGGCCACTGAACGGCTCGTCTCGCTGCAGGCGGCGGCAGATCCATTGATAAAAGGCCAGTTGACGACTCATGGGCACTCCATGTGCGGGAAACGAGGTTCTGGAGCTTACAACAGGCTCAGGGCCCGGTCGATGACCGAATAGTCGGTATAGAAATGTGGTGAAAAACGGACCCCGCCACCGCGTTCCGCACAAACCACGCCGGCCTGTCGCAAGCGCTGGAAGGTGTCTGCTGGCGTTTCACCGGGCAGGGTAAAGGTGACAATCCCGGCCCGGCATTGGCGGTCCACGGGGCTGAGCAGGGTGGCACCCCGGTCCCGCAGACCGTCGATCAGTCGCTGGACCCGATCCTGCAGGGCCTCGGCCACCTGGATCATGCCTTCCTCCTCCAGCAGGGACAGGGATGCCTCCAGGGCATGGGCTCCGAGCATATTGGGGCTGCCGCATTCGAAACGACGGGCATTATCGGCCACTTGCCAGTCGGTGGTGGTGTAGTTGCCAGCATTGGCCACCATATGCCAGCCGTGCTGGCGCAGGGTCAGTTTGTCCTGTACTGCCTGGCGGCAGTAGAACAATGCCAGCCCCTCCGGGCCCAGCATCCACTTGTGGCCGTCGGCCACCACAAAATCCGCCTTGGCCTGTTCCGCCGAAAAGGGCAGGGCGCCGAGGATCTGGATGGCGTCCACACAGAAAAGGATGTCCCGCTCCCGGCAGGCGGCGCCGATGGGCGCCATGTCCATCAGCAGGCCGGTGCCGTATTGCACCGCGGACAGGGACACCAGCCGTGTTCGCGGTCCCAGTGCCTCAATCACTGACTGTTCCGGTTGCGGCGTATCCAGGCTTACGGCGATCACTTCCACGCCCTGATCCGCCAGCGCTTCCCAGGGGATACGGTTGGACGGGAACTCCTGATCGCTGATCACGATTTGGTCGCCGGGCTGCCAGTCAATGCCCTGGGCAATCACCGACAAACCCTCTGAGGTGTTTTTCAGCAGGGCGATTTCATCGATATTGACCCCGCCAATCAGCCAGGAAAGTCGCTCGCGCAGGCGTTGTTCCACTTTCAGCCAATGGGGGTAATCACGGGCACCGATCTCACAATTCTGGCGAGCGAATTCCGCCACCGCATCGCGGCTACGGGCAGGCCAGGGCGCCACCGCAGCGTGGTTGAGGTAAAGCAGGTCTTCACGGTGGGGAAATTCCGGGTGAGCCATGATGTCTCCATGCTGGGCGGGTAAGTCATGACGCTATGCTACCCCCTGAGGGATTTCCATCAATACAAGCCTGTGTTTATAAAAAGGGAATACGTTAGAATTGCGGCAGTTAAGCCGTCTTTACGTCTGGTATGGCGGGTTCGAAGGAGAAATAGATGGGTGACCTGGAAAAAGCCACGCGCAAGGCGCAGGAATTTCGTCAACGGGAGCGCCAGATTCTGGATGCAGCCCTTGAGCTGTTCCTGGAAGAGGGCGAGGACCGTGTGACCGTGGAAATGATTGCTGACCGGGTCGGTATCGGCAAGGGCACCATCTACAAGCATTTCGAGACCAAGAACGAGATTTATCTGCTGTTGATGCTCCGTTATGAGGAGGATCTGGCCGAGGTATTCCAGACCATCTCCGGCGGCGATGACAAGGAGCGGCTGGCACGGGAGTATTTCCGTTTCCGGATCAGTGATCCCAAGCGTTACCAGTTGTTCGATCGCCTTGAGAACAAGGTGATTAAGGACCATGCCCTGCCGGAACTGGTGGACAAGCTGCATCGCATTCGCGAAGCCAACTTTGCCCGCCTCACCGATATCGTCAAGGCACGTATTGCCGAAGGCTCACTGGAAGACGTGGACCCGATCTATCACATCTGCTCCGCCTGGGCGCTGGCCCATGGTGCGGTGGCACTGATGGAATCCCCGTTCTACCAGAAGCTGATCGACGACAAGGATGACTTCCTGGATTTCCTGATCGAGATCGGCATTCGCATGGGCAACAAGGGGCAACGGGGGCCACGATGAAACAGGCGGAGGAACTGCTGGCGCTGCTGGAAAAGGCAGGCAAGGATGAAAGCGGCCTGCCGCCAGTGCATCAATGGAAGCCGGAGCGCCATGCGGATATCGACATGCGCATCGCCCGGGATGGCACTTGGTACTACCAGAATTCCCCCATCCAGCGCGAACGCATGGTGGCGTTGTTCTCCACCATTTTGCTGCGCGAAGGCGATGACTACTTCCTGATCACCCCGGTGGAAAAGCTGCGCATCCAGGTGGACGATGCTCCTTTTGTGGCGGTGGAAGTGCAGCGCCTGGAAGAGGGCGGGGTCACCAAACTGGTCTTCACCACCAATGTGGGTAGCCACGTAGTGGCCGGCGACAACCACCCCCTACGCGTAGAAACCGACCCGCAAACCGGCGAACCGTCACCGTATCTGCTAGTCCGCGAAAACCTGGAAGCCCTGATCGGTCGCTCTGCGTTTTACCAACTGGTGGATTGGGCGTTTGAGGAAGAGGGAAAGCTGTTTGTGGAGAGTAATGGTCGGCGTTTTGAGTTGGGCGCTCTGGGAGAGTGAACAGTTAACAGTTAACAGTGAATAGTTGCGCGAGAAACGTAGCCGCAACAAAAACGCATGAGGCCGCGCCCAGATACTGAGCGCGGCCTCATGCGTTGCAAACCCTATTAAGCTGATCGCGTCGCTGTTAACTATTCACTGTTAACTGTTCACTAAAACCCTCCTGCCACGCTAATCAACAACAACACCACAAGCACAATACTGATCCCTTTCCAGATACGTAGCTGCCGGACATCGTTGTCGACCGCCGGTTTGCGGCTGCGTACTGGGCGGCGTAGGGCGTCGCGGAATTCGGCAGCGTCGCTGAAGCGTTGTTTGGGTTGATGTTGCAGGGCGAGCTGCAGCACGTTGTTGATCCACAGCGGCACGAAAGCATTGTGACCTTGCAAGGGTGGTAGGGGGCGATGGGCGGATTTTTCGTAGCGGCCCTGCCAGGGTAGCGATCCGGTGAGCATTTCATGGATGAACACTGCGGCGGAAAACAGGTCGCTCTGTTCGCTGGGGGCGGCGCCATCCAGCAGTTCCGGGGCGCTGTAATCCCGCGTGCCCAGGGGGATACCCGCATTGTGTTGCTCCATGCCGCGGCAATGGCAACTGCCGAAATCCACGATGCGGACCAGACCGTCGGTATCCACCATGATGTTATCCGGCTTCAGGTCGCCGTGAATCACATCGGCACGGTGCAGGGCACGGATACCGTTAAGTAACTGATCGGCCAGATACAGTTTTTCTTCCACCGCCACATCCGGGTGTTCTTTCAGCCATTGTTGCAGCGTCACACCGTCGATGAACTCCAGATGCTGATAGAGGCAGCTGGGGTTGTCCGGCAGGGGCAGGGTGCGCAGCAGGTGGGCATTGCGCAGGCGTTGGCCTACCCAGCCCTCCATGACAAACCGCTCCAGGGCATCCCGGTCGTCTTCCAGATTCACCGACGGTGTTTTGAGCACCGACTGCTTGCCGCTTTCATCTTCCACCAGATACAGGTGGCTGCGCACACTGGCATACAGCTCCCGTTTTATGGTGAAACCGTCGACACGAATTCCCGGGCTCAGCGGCGGGGGCAGTGGCAGGCTGCCGCGCTGGCGCAGGGCTTCGTCGGCGCTGGCGTCGGGCAGGCCATCCACCTGCAGCACCTGACAGCTCAGGTTGTCATCGCTACCGCTGGCCAGGGCCGCTTCCACCAGGCTGCGGGCAGCCACTTCCGGCTGGCCACTGGCACGCACGATGCCCTGCATGCGTGAACGGGACAGGAAACCATGCACGCCATCACTGGTAAGCAGGAACACATCGCCTACCTGCAAGTCGCTGCTGCTGTAATCCACATCCAGACGGGTATCGCCGCCCATGACCCGGGTGAGAACCTGGCGGTTGTCCCCGATCATGCGGCTGTGGTCACGGGTCAGGCATTCCAGACGGTCATTACGCAGTCGCCAGATACGCGAATCGCCCACCTGGAAAAGGTGTGCGGTACGCGAGCGCAGGATCAGCAGGGAGAGGGTGCACAGGTGGCTTTCCCCGGCCAGGGTCTGCCGGCACAGCCAGCGGTTCAGGGCTTCCAGTACCCGCTGCGCGGAGCGGGGCACACTCCACAATGATGGCGTTGCATAGTAGTCATTGATAAAGCCGAGTACACAGGATTCCGCGGCTTCCCGTGCCGCACCGGCGCTGGACAAGCCATCGGCCAGGGCGGCGACAATGCCCTTGGTACGCAGCAATGGGCCATCAGGAATCTGCATGGCCAGCGCATCCTGGTTGTGCAGTTTGGGCCCGGCATCACTGTACTGGCCGATGCGGACCTGCGGGTGCAGGTCCGGCTCGGGGGCAATGGCCGGTGCCTCGGCCGTGACGTTGGCAACATCCATTATCAAAACTCCTGTGTATGACCTGCCGATAACACTCAGCCCACCTCGATGAGCTGAACGTCGCCTTTCTCGTCGATTTCCGCAATGTGCCCTTTGGGTTCATCCAGGAACTGCACGGCGGCCAGGGCCACGGCAGCGCTGGCGGCAATCACCAGGAAGAAAGTGGACGGGTCCACAAAGGTCAGCACGGTGAGGAAGATCACCGCACCGGCATTCCCGTAGGCGCCTACCATGCCGGCGATCTGACCGGTAAGGCGACGCTTGATCAGCGGTACGGTGGCAAACACGGCACCTTCACCAGCCTGCACAAAGAAGGAACAACACATGGTGGCAATCACCGCCAGGGCAATGGGCCAGCTGCTGCCGATCTGACTCATCAGGCCGTAGCCCACCATCAGACCGCAGAGCAGAATGGCCAAGGATTTCTTGCGCCCGAACTTGTCGGATACCCAGCCACCACCGGGACGAGCCACCAGATTCATAAAGGCATAGCCGGAGGCCAGCAGACCGCCAGTAACTGCTGACAGGGTAAAGGTATCGGTAAAGAACAATGGCAGCATGGAAACCACCGCCAGCTCGGAGCCGAACGTCACCATATACGCCAGATCCAGAATGGCTACCTGTTTGAAACTGTAGCGGTCGTGCTCGGGAACTCCCTCCTTCAGGTGTTCACGGTTTACCCGCCAGGCCTGGCCAAGCTGTACTACTGCCAGGCTGATAATCAGTGCGGCCAACAGAATCTGTGTGGTTTGGCCGAACAGATTCAGGTTGGTGGGCCCCAGGCGCCAGACGATCACCAGCAGCGCGATATACAGGGGCAGGCTCATGGCCAGGTAGAAGAACAGGTCTTTCTTGGTGCTCACTTCCAGCGCGCTGGCTTTCTTGGGCTTGAAATAGGACGCGCCCTGGGGCGTGTTGCGTGCCCGCCACAGGAAGAAAATCCCGTAGAGAAAGGAAACGGCACCGGTGGTGGCAATGGCCCAGCGCCAGCCGTCATCGCCACCATAAAAGAGAGCCAGGGAAGGCAGGGTAATTGCCGCGGCGGCAGAGCCGAAGTTGCCCCAGCCACCATAGACGCCTTCCGCCAGACCGACTTCCCGGGCCGGAAACCATTCGCTGATCAGGCGTATGCCCACCACGAAACCGGCACCCACAAAGCCCATCAACAGGCGGGTCACCGCCAGCTGTTCATAGGTAGTGGAAAGAGCAAATGCCCAGCAGGGCAGAGCGGCCAGCATCAGCAGAGAGCCAAACACCAACCGGGGTCCAAAGCGATCGACCAGGGAACCGATCACCACCCGGGCTGGAATGGTCAACGCCACGTTGAGAATCAGCAGCGCCTTAATTTGTTCGGGAGTCAGGTCGAAGGCGTCCCGCAGATGCCCCATTAATGGCGCATGGGAAAACCACACAACAAAGGTAATAAAGAACGCCAGCCAGCTCAGGTGTAACAGGCGGATGCGTGGCGCGGAAAGATTCAACAGATTCAGCTTTTGATCGCTCATGACTTCTCCATGCATGGGCGGTTAACGACAGGCTGATCTGAGCAACTCCTGTGCCACCTTGCTAAGTGTCTGTTTTCAATGAATTAAAAGTGAATTAACCGGGGGGAGAGCAATAACTGTGCGCAAATCGGGAGCGTTTATGGGTCATCTCGGTGCACGAAAAAATGCATTTTTCTCGTGCACGAACGCATTAAAAGAAAGCAGGGTTTCTGTGGTTATTGCCCAAAAAATAAAATAAATCCATTAAAAATAATGAGTTAGCAAGTTGGCACAGGCCTTGCTCAGTGATGGGTGTCAGTTATGCACCGCGAGGGTGAGCCTTATGGCAAAGCAACAACTTCTACTTATTGGCCACGGCATGGTGGGCCAACGTTATCTAGAGTCGCTGGTGGCCCAGGGTGGCCGCGAGCACTTCGACATTACCGTACTGTGCGCCGAGTCACTGCCGGCCTATGACCGCGTGGGGCTAACCAGCTACTTTTCCGGCAAGACCGCCGACGACCTGTCGCTGGTGCCTGAAGGGTTCTTCGCCGCGCACGACATTACCTTGAAGCTGAATACCAAGGCGGATGTCATTGATCGTGGTGCACGCACCGTCACCACCAACACGGGTGAAACGCTCAGCTATGACAAGTTGGTATTGGCCACCGGGTCTTATCCGTTCGTGCCGCCGATACCCGGTAACGATCGTGATAACTGTTTCGTGTACCGCACCATCGATGATCTGGATGCCATGATCGCTGCCAGTAAAGGCGGCAAAGTGGGCACCGTTGTGGGGGGCGGGCTGTTGGGCCTGGAGGCAGCCAAGGCATTGCATGACCTGGGCCTGCAAACCCATGTGGTGGAGTTTGCCCCGCGTCTGATGGCTGTCCAGGTGGACGACTTTGGTGGCGGCCTGCTCAAGGACAAGATTCAGGAACTGGGTGTCACCGTACACACCAGCACCGGCACCAAAGACATTGTGGACGGTGAAACCTGCAAACACCGGATGAACTTCGGTGAAGACAATTACCTGGAAACCGATGTGATCGTGTTCTCCGCCGGCATCCGTCCCCAGGACGAACTGGCCCGTGCCTGTGAGCTGGAGCTGGGCGAGCGTGGCGGCGTCGTGGTGAACAACCACTGTGTCACCTCCGATGACAGCATTTATGCCATCGGTGAAGTGGCGCTGTGGGAAGGTCGCATCTTCGGTCTGGTGGCGCCGGGTTACCAGATGGCGGAGATCGCCGCCGAGCACCTGATGGGTAAGTTTGAGCAACAGTTCACCGGTGCCGACATGAGCACCAAGCTGAAGCTCATGGGCGTGGACGTGGCGTCCATCGGTGATGCCCACGGCAACACTCCGGGTTCACGCAGTACCGTGTTCATGGATCAAACCGCCGGCATCTACAAGAAGGCGGTGATCAGTGAGTGCGGCAAGAAACTGCTGGGCGCGGTTCTGGTGGGGGACGCCAACGACTACGGCAACCTGCTGCAGCTGTGCCTGAACGAGATGGACCTGCCCGGTGGTCCAGCGGCACTGGTGGCGCCGGTTTCCGATGGTGCGCCCCTGCTGGGTGCCGATGCGCTGCCGGACACTGCCCAGATCTGTTCCTGTAATAACGTCTCCAAGGGTGATCTGTGTGCCGCCATTGATGATGGCGCCATGACCGTGGGCGATCTGAAATCCTGCACCAAGGCGTCCGCCACCTGCGGGGGTTGTTCGGCGCTGGTGAAACAGGTGCTGGACAGCGAACTGGAAAAACGTGGCGTGGAAGTGAACAACCACCTCTGCGAACACTTCCCGTATTCCCGCCAGGAAATCTATCACCTGGTACGGGTAGGGCAGATCACCACCTTTGATGAGCTGCTGGAAAAACACGGCAGCGGCGAAGGCTGTGATATCTGTAAGCCCACCGCGGCTTCGGTGTTTGCGTCCTGCTGGAACGATTATGTGCTGAACAAGCCCCACGCGGGCCTTCAGGACACCAACGATTACTTCCTCGGTAACCTGCAGCGCGACGGCACCTATTCCGTGGTGCCCCGTGTGGCCGGCGGTGAAATCACCCCGGACAAGCTCATCGTGCTGGGCGAAGTGGCCAAGAAGTACGACCTCTATACCAAGATCACCGGTGGCCAACGGGTGGATCTGTTCGGTGCTCGCGTTGAGCAGCTGCCGGATATCTGGCGCACCCTGGTGGATGCCGGCTTTGAAACCGGCCACGCCTACGGCAAGTCCCTGCGTACCGTGAAATCCTGTGTGGGTTCCACCTGGTGCCGCTACGGGGTGAAAGATTCGGTGGGTACCGCCATCCAGGTGGAAGAGCGTTACAAGGGCCTGCGCAGCCCGCACAAGATCAAGATGGCCGTGAGTGGTTGTACCCGTGAATGTGCTGAAGCGCAGAGCAAGGACGTGGGTGTGATCGCCACCGAGAAAGGCTGGAACCTGTATGTCTGTGGCAACGGCGGCATGCGCCCGCGCCATGCGGATCTGTTTGCATCTGATCTGACCGATGAAGAGCTGATCAAGACCGTCGACCGCTTCCTGATGTTCTACATCAAGACGGCGGATCGTCTGCAGCGCACCAGCGTCTGGCTGGAAAACCTGGAAGGTGGCCTGGATTACCTGAAGCAGGTGATTCTGGAGGATTCCCTGGGCATCGGTGCCGAGCTGGAAGCGGAAATGGCACACGTGATCGACACCTACCAGTGTGAGTGGAAGACCACCATCGAAGACGACGAAGCAGTGAAACGCTTCAAGCATTTCGTCAACGACAACAGCGCCGACGACAACCTGAAATACGTGCGCGAGCGCGGCCAGCGTCGTCCGGCCTTTGAACATGAACGTATCGAACTGGTCGAGGAGGCATGAGCATGAACAGTTCCGTTGCCGTGCAATGGCAAGCCGTGTGCAAGCTTGATGACGTATTACCGGGCACCGGGGTAGGCGTACGCCTGCCCGGTCGCCAGGCAGCTCTGTTTCGCACCCGCGATGGCAGCCTGTATGCCCTGGATAACCGCGACCCGTTCAGCCAGGCCAACGTGCTGAGCCGGGGCATTCTCGGGTCGGTGGGTGATAAGCGTGTGGTGGCGTCGCCAATCTACAAGCAGCATTTCGATCTGGAAACGGGCCAGTGTCTGGAAGACGAAGCCGTTTCCCTCACGGTCTATCCGGTACAGGTGGAAGACGACGTGATCAAACTGGCCGTCCCGGCCTGAATACCGCAAAGGCGATGTAGTAATGAAGCGACTGGTGGTAATTGGTAACGGCATGGCGGCGTGCCGCCTGCTGGAAGAGCTCACCAGCCTGGCACCGGATCTGTATCAGATCACGGTGGTGGGGGAGGAGCCCTTTGCCGGTTACAACCGGGTCATGCTGTCGCCACTGCTTTGTGGTGGCACGGATGAAAAGACCATCACCACCTATCCCCACCAGTGGTATCGCGAGCGGAGTATACGTCTGATTACCGGTTCCCCGGTGGTGGAGATTCATCGTCATCGCCGCCAGGTGATCACGGCGGCGGGGCATGTGCTTGAGTATGATCGTCTGCTGTTGGCCACCGGCGCGGCACCGCGTCAGTTGCCGGTGGACGGTGTGGCACTGAAGGGCGTCATGAGCTTTCGTGATCTGCATGACGTCAGGACATTATTGTCGCTGCCGGCAGCCCGGGTAGTGGTGGTGGGCGGCGGCTTTTTAGGGCTGGAAGCGGCCGATGCGCTGGTGAAACAGGGCCACGATGTGACGCTGGTGCACAGCCGTGGGCACCTGCTTAACCAGCAACTGGATGAAGCGGCAGGCCATCGCCTGCAACAGGATCTGGAAGCCAGGGGCCTGAAATTTGTCATGCAGGCGCGCACGCAGTCCATCGAAGACAACGGCCAGGGCGCGGTTGCGGCCGTCCACCTTGCCGATGGTCAGCGCTTGCCCGCGGATTATGTGGTGCAGGCAGTGGGCATTGTGCCCCGCGCCGAGCTGGCCGCCCGGGCTGGCCTCACCGTTAACCAGGGCATCCGCGTGGACGATACCCTGCAAACCTTCGACCCGGCCATCTACGCCATCGGCGAATGCGTAGAGCATCGCCAACGCACCTTCGGCCTGGTTGCACCCTTGTATGAGCAGGCATCCGTGTGTGCCAGCCACCTTGCCGAGCTGGGTCATCGCCGTTACCTGTATGCGGACAGTGCCACCCGCTTGAAAATTTCCGGTATTGATCTGGTGTCCTTCGGGGATTTCTCCGGAGAGGGGGACACCCTGCAGCTGGCGTTGCCCGGTGGTTATCGTCGCCTGCAAATTCGCGACAACCGCATCGTCGGCATGGTGCTGTATGGCGACGTGGCCGAAGCCCCTTTCTACGAAACCCTGTGGCGGAACCAGACCGACATCAGTGCGGTACGCGCCACCCTGTTACTGGGTGAGGCCTTCTGCAACCTGCCCGGCGATGGCGGCGACAAGCAGGAGGAAATTGCCGCATGAGTATTTGCACCACCTGTCCTTACTGTGGCGTCGGCTGTGGCATTAAAACCGATGGCATCGAACTGCAGGGTGACAAGCAGCACCCGGCCAATGCCGGGCGCCTGTGTGTGAAAGGCTCCTCGGTACTGGAAACCCTGGGCGATCAGGATCGCCTGTTGCAGCCGGAAGTGAATGGGCAAGTGGTGCCCTGGGATCGTGCCCTGGATGAAGTGGCCGACCGTTTCCGTCGTATCGTTGATGAACACGGCCCGGATGCGGTGGCATTCTATGTGTCCGGCCAGTTGCTCACCGAAGACTATTACGTGGCCAATAAACTCATGAAAGGGTTTATCGGCAGCGCCAATATCGATACCAACTCCCGCCTGTGCATGAGTAGCGCGGTGGTGGCCCACAAGCGCGCGTTTGGCGAAGACGTGGTGCCCGGCTGTTATGAAGATCTGGAGCTGGCGGACCTGGTGATTCTCACTGGCTCCAACACCGCCTGGGCGCACCCCATCGTTTATCAGCGCATCGCCGCCGCCAAACAAGCGCGCCCGGACATGAAAGTGGTGGTGATTGATCCCCGTCGCACCGCCACCTGTGATCTGGCCGATCTGCATCTTGCCATTCGCCCGGGGCAGGACGTACCCCTGTTTAATGGCCTGCTCACCTGGTTGGATGACCACAACGCCCTGGACCAGGATTACATCGACGCGCACACCGAAGGTTTTGATAGCACCTTGCACACAGCGCGCAAGCAGGGAAATGACTGGCACGCACTGGCCGAGCAGATGGGTGTCAGCCAGGTCGATCTGACCACCTTTTATCACTGGTTTGCCGCTTGCGAGCGTACCGTTACCGTGTTTTCCCAGGGCGTTAACCAGGCTCGCAACGGCTCCGATCAGGGCAATGCCATTATCAACGCCCACTTGGCCACGGGGCGGGTGGGCAAGCCCGGTGCCAGCCCGTTTTCCATCACCGGCCAGCCCAACGCCATGGGCGGTCGCGAAGTGGGGGGGCTTGCCAACCAGCTTGCCGTGCACCTGGATATCGATAACCCGGAACACCATGCCGCGGTGGCGGATTTCTGGCAGACCGAGACGTTGGCAACTGAAAATGGTCTCACCGCCGTGGACCTGTTCAATGCGGTGGAAAGCGGTCAGGTAAAAGCGGTGTGGATCATGGCCACCAACCCGGTGGATTCCCTGCCGGAAGCCGATCGGGTACGCCATGCGCTGATGGCCTGCGACACCGTGGTGGTGTCCGACTGCGTGGCCAGCGGCGATACCCTGGCCTGTGCCGATATTCGCCTGCCGGCCCTGGGCTGGGGGGAAAAATCCGGCATGGTCACCAACTCCGAACGGTGCGTATCCCGCCAGCGTCCTTTTGTGAAAGCCCCGGGCGACGCCAAGGCGGACTGGTGGATTGTCACCGAAGTGGCTCGGCGCATGGGCTACGACTACGCGTTTCCCTATCAGCACGAACACGAGATTTTTGCCGAGTACTCGGCGCTCACCGCATTGGCGGGCAGATTTGGCAAGCGGCTGGATATGACCGCGGCTGCGGACCTGAGCGCCGACCAGTATGAGCAGTGGCATCCACAACAGTGGCCGCTGCAAGGGGACCCTCGCTGCTTTGCTGACGGACACTTCGCCACAGCCAATGGCCGTGGCCGTTTTGTCGCCTGCGAGAATCCCAAAGTCCGCCAGATCGGCGATGCCTTCCCGATCATTCTCAACAGCGGCCGTATTCGTGACCAGTGGCACACCATGACGCGCACCGGCCGTGCCGGTCGCCTGTTTGCCCACCTGAGCGAACCCTTTGCCGCCTTGCACCCCAAGGATATTGAGCGTTACCGATTGAAGGAGGGTGGTTTCGTGCGCCTTTCCAGCAAGGTCGGTGACGCCCTGGTGCGGGTAACCAGCGATAGCGGGCAACGGCCCGGTACCGCTTTCATGCCCATGCACTGGACCGATCAGTTTTCTCGCCGTGCCCGGGTGGATGCCCTGGTACCGGCACGTCTGGATCCGCATTCCGGCCAGCCGGCGTTCAAACACACGCCGGTCAACGTCAGCGACTGGCAACCCCGCTGGCATGGCTGGTTGTTCACGGCGGCACCCCCGCCCGCCGTGGAGTACTGGGCCCGAGTTCCCGTTGATGCTTTTTTGCAGACGGGCCAGGTACAGCGCTATCGGCTGGCCGGCGATGCGGACCTAACCGAACAACAGCTTCACGACTGGATGCCCGAAGCCGCTCAGTGGTTGGCACTGAACGATCCCGCCAGCGGACATTTTCGTCGCGCCGCCCTGGACAGTGAGGGCCGATTGCTGGCCTGGCTGGCCATCGGCGAAGAGCTGCCGCTGTGCGATGTGGAATGGCTGGCAAACTGTTTTGCTGATGAAGCAGAAACCCAGCACCTGGCATTGCTCGCTGGCCAACCGGTGGATGCCGGCCCGGACTTGGGGCCGGTGATCTGCAGTTGCTTCCAGGTCCGCCAGAAAACTATCGAAGCCGCCGTAGAAGCGGGCGCCGACAGCGTGGAAGCCATCGGCAAAGGCTGCCAGGCAGGCACCAACTGCGGCTCCTGCATTCCGGAACTACGCGGCCTGCTGGAAACCTGCAGCGTTTGAGCATTCTCCAATCAGTGATCGAAACGTAGGGTGGGTTAGCCGCAGGCGTAACCCACCAATTCCCAATCTGGCCATGGTGGGTTACGCCTGCGGCTAACCCACCCTACACATTGATCGCCGATTTTTTTGTAGGAGCTATGCTTGCATGGCGAACGGATACTCGTCGCGCAGAGAGGCTGCTGGCAAATTAAGTGGTACAACAAAAATAAAAATGGAAGGCGATGCAGATCTGTTTCGCACGTTTCTACATTTCCCGCTTTCCTGTCACCTTGTCCCTATCACTATCAGCGCTTAGTCTCGAAGCATCGGTTTCGATGTGACGCAAGCCATGACGAGCAACAAGACAGATTATCCAGCATTGAGCTGGCAGGGCAGGGTCATCAACGCGGTGGCCAAGGGCATGGTGAAACCGGTTATCAGCCGGCTGAAATTTTCCCGCCGTTTCATGAAGTTTTCCCAGCTCGGTTTCGATGCTGTCACGTTGGCATTGCCGGTGCCGTCCGACGTGCATATCTCACGGGCCCAGGTGGGCGGGGTGCCCGGCGAATGGTTGATCACCGGGCGGCGCGTACGTAGCAACCGGGTGGTGTTGTACTTCCACGGCGGTGCCTATTTTTTCGGTTCGCCCCGTTCCCATCGAGCCGTTACCTGGCGGCTCAGCCATTACTGTCGCGCCAAGGTGCTGGCGCTGGATTACCGACAACCGCCGGACTGGGCCTACCCGGCGCCACTGGAAGATGCGGTGCGCGCTTACAAGGCATTGCTGGATACCGGCTACAGCAGTGAGCATATCGTCTTTGCCGGAGATTCCGCCGGCGGCAACCTGGCGCTGGTTACCATGCTGCGGTTACGGGAACTGAAACTGCCGTTACCCTCATCGGCGGTGCTGATCAGCCCCTGGGGTGACCTGTCCTGCTCCGGTGACAGCATCCGTGACAATGCAGACAAAGAACCCCTGATTCCCCTGGGGGCGCTGAACTTTGTCTCCGCGTCATACAGTCAGGGTTACGATCCCGCGTCCCCGATGATTTCACCGGTATTTGCCGACTTCACCGGCCTGCCGCCGTTGCTGGTGCAGGTGGGCAGCACCGAGCTGCTCTACAGTGATGCGATCCGTATTGCCGGGCAGGCAGAAAAGGCGGGCGTGGATTGCCAATTGCAGGTCTGGGAACGTATGCCCCATGTGTTTCATGCCCTGGCCGCCTGGCTCCCCGAGGCCGGCCTGGCGTTGCAGGAAATCGGGGCCTTTGTGCATGGCCATCTCAACGATCGTGATCGAGACAGTCATGTCCGCGCGCGGGCAACGGTGGTCGGCAGGCTGGATTCCGCAGGCAAAGTGTAAATTGTTATCAAAAGTAGCCCTGACCTGAGTTCAGACACGGTTCCGTAACGCTGGCTACGCTTGATTACAGTTGGCCAACTTCCTTGCTCTACAGCAGATTGCACATCCCTTCCATAGTCGCTGATGCCAGTCTCCGCTCGGAGACCATAACGACAAAGTACGATGGAGGGGTTCATCTTGGCTAATCAACTCAAACTTCTGGTAGGCAGCAGCGCCCTGGCGGCACTGCTGACGGCCTGTGGCGGTGGAGGCAGCAGCTCAGCGCCTGCCGACTCTGGCCCGGCCGCGCGCGCCCTGCCTCCAGAAATCGCAGAGATCATCGACGATCAGAACGAGCTGACCGATGCCTTGTGTCCTGGTGCGTCCGGTGATGCAGGGGAGGGCGGTTCCATTGACCCGGAAGCCTGTCTGGATGAAAGCGAAGACGCTGCCGAGGAAGATACCGGCTACGAGCTGTCGCTGAATCCGGTAGTACAGCAATTCTGCCCGGAAGCGGCACAGGTATTTGATGCCACCCTGACGTTCAATGGTGAAATGCTGGATCAGGATTTCATCTACGATACCGACAGCTCCTTTGACGGTAGCGCCACCTTCCCGGCGGCCTGTCTGCAGGAAGCGGCCGGTAACTTCCAGAACATCGGCGACATGATCGGTGGCTCCAACCCGCTGACCGAGCAACTGTGTCCGGAAGCGGCGGCGAATAGCCCGATTGATCCCGCGGCCTGCTTTACCGAAGCCGTTGGCGGCGGTGGCGACTTGCCCGGTGGCGATGGCGGTCTGCCCGGTTCTGACCAGCTACTTGCGCAGCTTTGCCCGGAAACCGGCGAACAGGAGCTGGGCCCGGAAACGCCAGTCAACTGTCTCAACGAAGCCAGCCGTGCCTACATGGACATCTACAACATGCTCACCGCCAGCAATCCGCTGACCGAGCAGATTTGTCCTGAAGATAATGCGGATGGTCGCATTGATCCGCCCCAGTGTTTTGCTGAAGCCCTGATGGGCGGTGGCATTCCAGGTGGTGGTGATGGCGGCGGTGGCGGCGACGGCGGTAGCAATCCGTTCGCGCCTGCCCTTGAGCAGTTCTGCCCGGAAACCGCCATGGCGGACCTTGGCCCATCCACCCCGATCGACTGCCTGGCGGAAGCTGGCGGTAACTTCCAGGACGTACAGGACCTGCTGCTGGGTTCCAACCCGCTGACAGAACAACTGTGCCCGGAAGCGGCGGCTAACAGCCCGATTGATCCCGCAGCCTGTTTCTCTGAAGCAGCCGGTGGCTTTGCCCCGGGTGGCGGTGGTCTGCCAGGTGCCGACGGCAACCCGCTGGAGCCGGTACTCGCGCAGTTCTGCCCGGAAACCTCCATGGCCGACCTGGGCCCGACGACCCCGATCGACTGTCTGACCGAAGCCGGTGGTAATTTCGGCGACGTGCAAGACCTGCTGCTGGGCTCCAACCCGCTGACCGAGCAACTGTGCCCGGAAGCGGCTGCCAACAGCCCGATCGATCCCGCTGCTTGCTTTGAAGAAGCCGCCGGTGGCTTTGCCCCGGGTGGCGGTGGTCTGCCGGGTGCCGATGGCAACCCGCTGGAGCCGGTACTGGCGCAGTTCTGCCCGGAAACCTCTGAAGCCGACCTGGGTCCGACGACTCCGATCGACTGCCTGACTGAAGCCGGTGGTAACTTCGGCGACGTGCAAGACCTGCTGCTGGGTTCCAACCCGCTGACCGAGCAACTGTGCCCGGAAGCAGCGGCGAACAGCCCGATTGATCCCGCAGCCTGCTTCGAAGAAGCAGCCGGTGGCTTTGCCCCGGGTGGCGGTGGTCTGCCAGGTGCTGACGGCAACCCGCTGGAGCCGGTACTGGCACAGTTCTGCCCGGAAACCTCTGAAGCCGACCTGGGTCCGACGACTCCGATCGACTGTCTGACTGAAGCCGGTGGTAACTTCGGCGACGTACAGGACCTGCTGCTGGGTTCCAACCCGCTGACAGAACAACTGTGCCCGGAAGCGGCGGCTAACAGCCCGATTGATCCCGCAGCCTGCTTCGAAGAAGCAGCCGGCGGCTTTGCCCCGGGTGGCGGTGGTCTGCCAGGTGCCGATGGCAACCCGCTGGAGCCGGTACTGGCGCAGTTCTGCCCGGAAACCTCCATGGCCGACCTGGGTCCGACGACTCCGATCGACTGTCTGACCGAAGCCGGTGGTAACTTCGGCGACGTACAGGACCTGCTGCTGGGCTCCAACCCGCTGACCGAGCAACTGTGCCCGGAAGCGGCGGCTAACAGCCCGATTGATCCCGCAGCCTGCTTCGAAGAAGCCGCCGGTGGCTTTGCCCCGGGTGGTGGTGGTCTGCCAGGTGCCGACGGCAATCCGCTGGAGCCGGTACTGGCGCAGTTCTGCCCGGAAACCTCTGGAGCCGACCTGGGTCCGACGACCCCCATCGACTGCCTGACCGAAGCCGGTGGTAACTTCGGTGACGTGCAGGACCTGCTGCTGGGTTCCAACCCGCTGACCGAGCAACTGTGCCCGGAAGCGGCGGCGAACAGCCCGATTGATCCTGCTGCCTGCTTCGAAGAAGCAGCCGGTGGCTTTGCCCCGGGTGGCGGTGGTCTGCCGGGTGCCGACGGCAACCCGCTGGAGCCGGTACTGGACCAGTTCTGCCCGGCGACGTCTGAAGCCGACCTGGGTCCGACCACCCCCATCGACTGTCTGACCGAAGCCGGTGGTAACTTCGGCGACGTGCAGGACTTGCTGCTGGGTTCCAACCCGCTGACCGAGCAACTGTGCCCGGAAGCAGCGGCGAACAGCCCGATTGATCCCGCAGCCTGCTTCATGGAAGCGGCCGGAGGTTTTGCGCCGGGTGGCGGTGGTCTGCCGGGTGCCGATGGCAACCCGCTGGGTCCAGTGCTGGAGCAGTTCTGCCCCAACACCTCTGATGCGGATCTGGGCCCGACCACGCCGATCGACTGCCTGACCGAAGCCGGTAACAGCTTCGGCAACGTGGAAGAGCTGCTGTTGGGTCCCAACCCACTGACCGAGGCGCTGTGCCCGGAAGCGGCGGCCAACGCGCCGATTGATCCGGCAGCCTGCTTCATGGAAGCGGCCGGTGGTGGTCTGCCCGGTGGCGGCGGTGGTGACAACCCGCTGGCCCCGCTGCTGGAGCAGTTCTGCCCGGAAACCGCTGCTGGTGCGATTGGTCCCACCACGCCCACTGACTGTCTGACCGAAGCCGGTGCCGGCCTTGCCGCTCTGGAAGAGCTGTTGGGCCCGCTGAGCGAGCCCAACCCGCTCACCGATCAGGTGTGCCCGGAAACCTCCGGAACCGGTACCGTGGATCCGACTCAGTGCTTCATCGAGTCCCTGGACAACGTGGAGCTACTCAACTCCGAGCAGATCGGTCTGCTGCCCGGCTGTCCGCTGCTGAGTGCCTTTAATGACGAAGGCAATCTGTCGCTGACTCTGGGTCTGGCTTGTCTGGCGAACCAGGAAACTGGAGAGGGCATCTCTCTGGAATCCGGCAACGCCCTGACGGATCTGTTCGACAGCCTGCTGGGTGGCTTGCTCTAAGCATCTACTCAGTACCGCAACATAAAAAAGCCCGGCCTTCGCGCCGGGCTTTTTTTATGGTCGCAAACACCGACGGATTACCAAGCGAAGGGTGCACTGAGCCTAAGGCGAACTGCACCATCAAACGCCGGATCGGTGCAGTTCGCCTTAGGCTCAGTGCACCCTACGCGGTCGGTGGCGACGGTCAGGGGGCAGATTGAAGGGAACCGTTTTATGGAAAAACCAACTGTAGGAGCCAGCCTGCTGGCGATCGATGCGCAACACCAGCAGATCGCCAGCAGGCTGGCTCCTACAGAGGATCAAAACCCTGGACACAAAAAAAGCCGCCATCAAGGCGGCTTTTTCGTATCAACCAGCGATCAGCCGTTGCGCTTGGGCAGTACGTCGCGCAGCTTGTCGGCCATGTCGCGAATGGCTTTCTCGGTAGTGTCCCAGGCGATACAGCCATCGGTAATCGACACGCCGTATTCCAGGTCGTCCAGATTCGCCGGGAGCTTCTGGTTACCGAATTTCAGATGCGATTCCACCATCAAGCCAACAATGGACTGGTTGCCTTCCAGAATCTGGTTGGAAATGTTCTCCATCACCAGCGGCTGCAGGCTCGGGTCCTTGTTGGAGTTGGAATGGGAGCAATCCACCATGATGTTGGTGGAGACGCCGGCTTTCTCCAGCGCTTGCTCAGCCAGCGCCACGGAAACGGAATCATAGTTCGGCTTGCCGCCGCCGCCACGCAGAACCACGTGGCCGTACTGGTTGCCCTTGGTGGTGGTCAGCGCCACGCGGCCTTCCGGATCGATGCCCAGGAAACGGTGCGGGTGCTTCACGCTGAGCATGGCATTCACCGCCACATCCAGGCTGCCGTCGGTGCCGTTCTTGAAGCCCACCGGGCTGGACAGACCGGAGGACATTTCCCGGTGGGTCTGGCTCTCGGTGGTACGGGCGCCGATGGCGTTCCAGGCGATCAAGTCCTGCACGTACTGTGGGGTGGTGGGGTCCAGCGCCTCAGTGGCGCTTGGCAGGCCCAGCTCGGCCACATCCAGCAGCAGTTTGCGGGCAATGTGCAGGCCGTCCTGCACCTTGAAGGAATCGTTCATGTAGGGGTCATTGATCAGCCCCTTCCAGCCCACCGTGGTACGGGGCTTTTCAAAATAGACGCGCAGCACCAGGTAGATGGTGTCCTTCACTTCCTCGGCCAGCGCCTTCAGCTTCTGCGCGTACTCCATGGCCGCCTTGGTGTCATGGATAGAGCAGGGGCCAATCACCACGAACAGACGGTGGTCCTTGCGGTCGAGGATATTACGGATCGTCTCGCGGCCCTCAATCACGGTCTGCAGGGCATTGTCGGAAAGCGGCAGCTCTGCCTTCAGCGCATTGGGGGTGATCAACACTTCCTGTGAAGCGATATTGAGATCGTCTACCTGTTTATCGGTCATGATGGTCTTTACTACCTGTCGTTGCTGGAGGCCCCGGGCCCCGTTCTATGGCGGGCGGCTCTGGCTGACACTCCTTTTGTAGAGGTGAAGCAGTCTAGCCCAATCAGGCGGTTATAGAAATATCACGGGGCCTGTCTGTGTCATAGGGTGGGGCAATGAAGGACGACCACCAGCTACTAGCTACGAGCTGCTAGCGACTAGGCGCGAGGTAGCGCCTGGGTTATGCATAGTCAGTGCCCGCGTTCAGGCCGAGCCCCCATGCCTGGCAGTGAACGGGTTGTTCTCGCAGCTAGAAGCTAGCAGCTCGTAGCTATAATGTTTTGATCAACGCTTCCACATACGCAGGCACCAGCTCCGTGGCCAGCCCATGCTTGTGCTCGGCAAAGGCGGTGAGCCGTTGCGAAGGCTCCAGGTTCAGCTCCACCGTATGCGCCCCGTGGCGGTTAGCTTCTTCCACAAAGCCCGCTGCCGGGTACACATTGCCGCTGGTGCCGATGCTGATAAAGCGGTCGCAGCGGGCCAGGGCCTGGTAGATGCGCTCCATTTCCAGGGGCATTTCCCCGAACCACACCACATGGGGGCGCAGGCAGCCCTTGGCGCCGCAGAGCGGGCAGGGCAGGGTCGGGGTCAGCTCGCCGGTCACCTCCACCAGGCCGCCGGAGGCCTGGCAGCGGCCCTTGAGCAATTCGCCGTGCATGTGAATCAGGTTGCGGCTGCCGGCCCGTTCGTGCAGGTTGTCGATGTTCTGGGTCACCAGCAGCACCTGGCCGGCGGGAAAGGCCTGTTCCAGCTTCGCCAGCGCCTGATGGGCCGCATTGGGCTTGATCGCGCCGCTGAGCAGCTGTTCACGGCGTTTGTTGTAGAAGGTCTGCACCAGGGTGGCATCGCGCAAAAACGCCTCTGGCGTGGCCACATCTTCCACCCGGTGGTTCTCCCACAGCCCGTCTGCGGCGCGGAATGTCTTGATACCGGATTCCGCCGAGATTCCCGCGCCGGTAAGTACTACAATGTTTTCAGCCATTTATCCGTCCGATTAGTCAGGATTATTTGTTTCATGGATACCATTATCGACCTACAGGAAAACCTCCCGTTGCCCCGGCGCGGCAATGTCACACTGCTGCATTTTCACCAGGGCATGGTACTGCTGGTGGGGGAGGATGCCGTGGGCCTGTACCGCGACCGCGTGGCCATCGACGACCCCCTGGCCAATGGTGTCATCGGCTATGAAACCATTCCACCCTCCCTGCAACCGGACTGGCAGGATGACTGCGGCTTTGTGAACGAGCATCAATCCGGCTATGTGGGTCTCAACGGCGGTGGCGTGATATTTATCCGTCCGGACGGCGTGGCGCTCTATCCCAGCGGCATGCATGCGTTGCAGAATCGGGACATGAGCTGGCTGATTCCCTTTCCGCCGCTTAATGCGTAAGACAGAAACAGGTCTATCCGCATACACTGCGCTGATACTGGCTCAAAAACTTTAAGACAGGTCCCCTCTCCCTTGAGGGGAGAGGGACAGGGACCAGCGAAGCGCAGAACAGCCGCAGGCTGGCCCGTAGGGTGAGCGAAGCGAATAAGGGTGCGACAAGCTTTCGGGTTCGCAGATGCCCGGACAATGCTTCCTTTTCCTTCGGGAACCAATAAGCTGCGCCGTATATATCAAGGAGCTGTTATGGCAGAAGAAACCACTCGCCTGCGTCTGCGCACCCTCACCGAAGAGGATTACCCCGCGCTGGCGCTTCTCATGAACCAGGTCTACCACGACATCGGCGGTGCCTGGCCGGAAGAGACCATCAAGACCCTGATCCGCATTTTCCCGGACGGGCAGTTGGTGATCGAAGACAACGGCGAGCTGGTGGCCACCGCGCTGACCATCAAGGTGAAATACGACCGGTTCTCCAACCCGCATCGCTACGAAGACCTGATCACCGACGACAAGGTGCAGTCCCACGACAAGAAGGGCGATGCGCTCTACGGTCTGGATGTGTTCGTGGACAAGGAATACCGGGGCTACCGCCTGGGCCGTCGGCTCTATGAAGCCCGCAAGGAACTGTGCCGCGAGGAAAACCTGCGCGCCATCCTTGCCGGTGGCCGACTGCCCGGCTATACCAACTATTCCGACCAGATGCCGGTCACCGAATACATCGAGCAGGTAGAAGCCCGCGCCATCTACGATCCTATCCTGTCGTTCCAGCTCTCCAACGGCTTCGACGTGAAACGTCTCATGAAAGCCTACCTGCCGGAAGACGAAGACTCCCACGGCTACGCCACCCTGCTGGAGTGGGACAACATCCTCTACGAACCAGAGGACGACGACGCCGAATGGCCGCGCCGTACCGTGGTGCGCGTGGGCGTGGTGCAGCGCCGCATGCGCGCCGCCCGCGACGTGCAGGACCTGCTCAACCAGGTGGAATTCTTCATCGATGCGCTATCGGATTATCGCGCCGACTTCGCCGTGCTACCGGAGTTCTTCAGCGCCCCCCTCATGGGCCTACGCCCGGAACTGAACTCCGTGGAAGCGGTGCGCTTCCTGGCCAGCTTCACCGACGAAGTGCGCGATGCCCTGGCCGACATGGCGGTGAGCTACAACATCAACATCGTTGGCGGCTCCATGCCCGTCATCGAAGACGAAAAAGTCTACAACGTGGCCTACCTGATGCGCCGCGACGGCTCCGTGGAAGCCCAATACAAGATCCACATCACCCCCCACGAACGTCGCGACTGGGTCATCCAGGGTGGCAACAAGCTGCAGGTATTCGACACCGATGCCGGCCGCGTGGGCATCCTGATCTGCTACGACGTGGAATTCCCCGAACTGGGCCGCGTCCTGGCCGACGAGAAGATGGACATCCTCTTCGTCCCATTCTGGACCGACACCAAAAACGGCTACCTGCGCGTGCGCCACTGCGCCCAGGCCCGCGCCATCGAAAACGAATGCTACGTGGCCATCGCCGGCTCCGTGGGCAACCTGCCACGGGTCGATGCCGTGGACATCCAGTACGCCCAGTCCTCGGTGTTTTCCCCCAGCGATTTCTACTTCCCCCACGATGCCATCATCAGTGAGTCGGTACCCAATACCGAAATGCTGATGTTTGCGGACGTGGACCTGGAAAAACTGAAACTGCTGCACCGGGAAGGGTCGGTGACCAACCTGCGCGATCGCCGCCACGACCTGTATAGCCTGGATTGGAAGAATAAAGGCTGATACCCACCAGGGCAGGGCCACTAGCCCTGCCTGCCTTCGCGCCTACGCGCACCGTAGGAGCGGCGCTTGAGCCGCGAACACCCCCGCCAAAATCGTACTCACGTCAGTCAGCTGTGCTTAAACAGGTGGGAAAAAATTACTCCCAGCGCCTACCAGAAAATACCGCCTTCCTCATATCACAATTGCCCGAAAAGACCGCCGTTGTAACCCGCTGAGATTTCTGCTTTTATCGGTCGGTATATAAATTTGATAAATGTGATATGAAGCCGGCGTGTTTATTGGATATTCCAGCCGGCTTCCTAGTACCTGTTAGCTACATGGAGGAATAGCATTGCCACTAGAAGCGGTAGCAATAGGCATAATATCGGGCCTATTTACCACGTTTATTGTCGTAGTAATCCAAAAGATTTGGGTCAGCGCGATAGAACCTTGGTATGAAGAACGCATATACAAAGACGCCAAGCTAGAGGGTGTCTGGGAAGGCGTATACCCCGGACTGGAGCTAAAAGAAATAATTACTCTGAAAAGAGTCGCGCATAGGGTCGACGGCGTTGTAGCTATCGTTGAAGGGCCTGATCAAGGAAAAACTTACGAAATTTCCGGAAGCTTTAAAAATTTAATTCTAACCGCAAACTATCACTCCGTAGACAGGAGAAGCCTTGATAGGGGCACATACACGCTAATGCTTAAGAACAACGGTACAAAGCTGGAAGGACACAGCGCGTTCTATGAGGATGAAAGCCATGAAGTTGTATCTGGTATTTGCGTCTGGACCCGAAAGAGTAGCTAACAAAGCCATCAAATATGCTCCCTGCGGTCGCCGGATCTCGTTTTACTCAGCCGTTTATGGCGGGCGTTACATGGAAAGAGTAAATGAATCACACTGAGAACTCATCATTTCGAGAAAAGCTCATAGAGCATCTTTTTATTGGGGAGCTACTAAAGCTCTCTTGGAAGAGTTCTAATTGCACGCTAGAGGTGGCCAGCCCAGAAGTCGATAATGCTGGCTACGATGTAATAGCAGAAGACAATGGAATAGTAAGGCATATACAACTAAAAGCCTCATACATTGGCGGTAGAACAGCTAACCAGAAAGTCCATACAAGACTTTCTGATAAGCCATCTGGGTGTGTTCTCTGGGTTTACTTTAACGAAGATACGTTAGAGCTTGGTCCATTCCTCTTCTTTGGGGCACAGCCAGGCGAACGACTTCCAGCCCTTGACGGGCTCAAAGTCGCAAAGCATAGCAAGGGCGATCAGGACGGATTTAAGGCTGAAAGGCCGAATATCAGAGTCCTTCCAAAGGGTAAATTCAGAAAATTTGAATATGTCGACGAAGTCTATGCGGCCTTGTTCGGTGCAACTACGTAACAAGACCATGCATGCGAATAGCGCGTGCATGGTGACGTTGGGTTGGGCGTCATAAGGAGAGAATTAAATGCCAGCGATGTACGACAAGCCTGTCCGAATTCTCATGCAGGAAATGATCCCCGCCCTTAAGCTTTCTCCAGGTGATACTTTCACCCGGGAACAAGCTGTCCAATGGTTCGCTGAAAATTATCCAAAGATTAAACAGGGCACTGTCGCTGCACACTTGGTCCGTCTCTCGACCAATGTGCCGACCAGACTGCAATATAGCGTTCGGCCAGATGGGTCGGATGATCATTTCTTCAAGATCGATAGCAGCACTTTTCGCCTATACGAACTAGGAAGAGACCCAACGCCGATCTCAGAATCCACCCCGGCCAGTGAAGAGCCAGCTGAAGCCACTTCAGAGGGAACTGGTCAGTTTGCTTATGAGCACGACCTTCGAGATTTCCTTGCTAGGAATCTTCAACTTCTTGAGCCAGGCCTTACTCTGTACACCGATGAAGGTATCACTGGTGTGGAATTTCCAGTCGGCGGCCGTTTCATCGATCTACTAGCTGTTGATTCATCTGGGAATTACGTCGTGATCGAGCTCAAGGTATCGAAGGGCTATGATCGGGTAGTCGGCCAGCTCCTTCGCTACGTGAACTGGATCAAGATCAATCAAGCTGACGAAGGTCAGAGCGTCAGAGGCGTGATCGTCGCAAAGAACATTAGTGAAGATCTTCGGCTCGCCTGTGCGGGCTTGCCAGATGTTGCATTGGCGGAATACGAATTGGCAGTGTCGATTAAACCAATTGCCGGGCTGAAGTCATGAGGCTCAACATTTCGTTGCAGTGGACATTGGCAGCTAGACAGTAAGGTCTTGCCAGTGCATTTCACAGAGCCCATCGACTCTTGGCGGTCAGGCTGTTCGCGCCTCGAGAGGCGCTCCTACAGCAGCTTCCCAAGCTGACGCATAAATGAGATTTTATTGTTCGTCGGTCAATTCCAATGAAATCAGAATAATCCTCAAAAACAGTGGAGAGACAATGAACACCAACCTGGTCAGAAACGGTTTTATCGCCGCCGCATTGATGAATATCGGCGGCGTCCTGCTTTTCTCCCGAGCCTTCACCAATGACGCCATCAATCAGGCTGATCCGGTGGTCATGTCCAACTTCGGGTTGCTGATGATCATGGTGTGGGGGCTGGCCTATCTGGGGGCGGCGTTTATCCAGGGCAATATCCGCTGGCTGGCAGCGGCCTTTGCCATCGAGAAGCTGGTGTATGTGGTGGTGTGGGGGCTGTGGATGTCGAACCATAGCCTTGGCGCGGTGTATGAGCAGGATCTGTTTGCCGGGGTTTTCTACAGCATCTACGGGCTCAATGATCTGGCCTTCATGCTGTTCTTTGGCTGGGTGTTCCTTTCGCAACGGTCCAACGGCTGATCAGATTCAGGGTTGGCGTTTTATCGGATGCAGACGTTGCCGTAGGGCTTGTCGGTTCGCGCCTCAAGCGGCGCTCCTACTGGATCTGCTCCAGCGCCTCCCGGGTCTTGGCGTTCTGCTTATCCGACAAGCGATTCACCTGGTCTTCGAAGGCCTTCAGCTCTTCCGCATTTCGAGGTGCCTTGACGGTGGTGCCGGCACCGTCGACGGTTGGGGTCGGTGTGCTTTTCAGTTGAGTCATGACCAGCCAGCCCACAGCGAGCAGGGCCAGCAGTAATCCAATCAAACGCATGTTGTTGTTTTCCTGATGGTTTGGTGTGGCCTCGACGATCTCAGCCTGGGAGCGAAGGGTCAATACGCTGCGGGTATGCGGTCTGATTGAGGTGATGTATGCGATATTTTTCCTGTCGTTAAGTAGACGGTATTTGCTGCTTTGTATTCTTCGGCCCGCCTGATTTGACCCATATCAACAAACCATAACATTAACCAATGTAACCATTGAGCCTGTCATCCACCTGGCCCTAGCATCCGATCAATCCGATCTGTTCAAGGGGCATGACAATGACAATTCAGGTTGATCCGGTACGCCGGAATCTCAAATTCGGGCTGCCCGCCGGTAAGGCATTGAGCTGGAATCCGGGCGGGCTGCATATCTCCCAGTTCTATAACACCCTGTCGATTTTCTTTCCGGCGGGGGAGCGCTTCTTTATCCAGAGCGTGCGCAACTATCGCCAGGAAATCACCGACCCGCACCTGAAGGAACAAGTCTCGGCCTTTATCGGCCAGGAGGGTTTCCACACCCGCGAGCATGAGGAATACAACGAAGCACTGGTGGCCGAGGGTATGCCTATCGAGGCCATGGATGCGGTGGTGGTGCGGTTGCTGGAGCTGGTGAAGAAGGCGCCGCGTTCCTTGCAACTGGCTGCCACGGTGGCACTGGAGCATCTGACCGCCGTGCTGGGGGACATGCTGCTGCGCAATACCGAATTGATGGAAGGGGTGGACCCGCATTACTCGGCGATCTGGCGCTGGCATGCCATTGAGGAAACCGAGCACAAGGCGGTGTGCTTCGATGCCTTCGAGCAGGTGGTGGGCAAGGGCATCAAGGCCTATGGCCTGCGTGTGGGCGCCTTTCTGTTGGCCAATGCGTTGTTCTGGAGCCTGTACCTGCCGTTCTACACGGTGATGGTGGCGAAGGGCGGCGGCCTGCTGAACCTGAAGGGCTGGTGGAAAGTTTTGAACCTGACGGTGGGGCGCCCGGGCGTGCTGCGCCGGGCACTGCCGGACTGGCTGGATTTCTTCCGCCCCGGCTTTCACCCCTGGATGCATGACAACCGGGAATTCCTGGACCAGGCCGAGGCACTGATGGACGAAGTGGCGGCCTTCGATGTGAACCGGCTGAAAGCCGCCTGAGGAGGACAGGGACATGACCAGTAAAGCGAAGATTTCAGCAAAGACGATTTCCGTGGATGTGGCCATCGTGGGCGCCGGTTTAGGCGGGCTTTGCATGGCGATTAAATTGCGTGAAGCGGGCAACGAGGATTTTGTGATCCTGGAAAAGGCTGCGGAAGTGGGCGGGGCCTGGTACTTCAATGGCTATCCGGGGGCGGCCTGCGATGTGCAGTCGCACCTGTATTCCTTTTCGTTCGCCGGCAAGGCGGACTGGAGCAAACGTTATGCGCCCCGGGATGAAATCGAGAACTACATTCTCGATACCGTGGAGCAATACAAGCTGCGGCCTTTTATCCAGTTCAACCAGGAAGTGAACGAAGCCCATTTCGATGAGACCACCGGGCGTTGGACGATACGCACCGCCTCGGGCATGACCATCGATTGCCGCCACTTTGTGCTGGCCTCCGGCCCGTTGCATGTGCCGAACGTGCCCAACATCAAAGGGCTCAAGCGCTTCAAGGGCAAGGTGATGCATTCCGCCGAGTGGGATCATGGCTATGATCTGGTGGGCAAGAAGGTGGTGTCCATCGGCACCGGTGGCAGCGCCATTCAGTACTGCCCGGAAATTGCGCCCAAGGTGAAAAAATTGTCCGTGTTCCAGCGCAGCGCAGCCTGGGTAATTCCCCGGGATGAGCGCGGTTACTGGGGGATTCAACAACGCCTGTTCAAGCGCTTCCCGGCACTACGCAAACTGCACCGGGCGCGGCTGTACTGGAGCAATGAATCACGGGTGGCACCGGCCTCCAGCCCGAAGGCCGCGCAACTGCTGGGTGCCTTGTGCAAGCAATTCATCCGCCTGCAAGTGAAAGACAAGGCCCTGGTGAAAAAGCTGACGCCGGATTACACCTTCGGCTGCAAGCGGGTGCTGATTTCCAACAAGTGGTACCCCATGTTCAACCGCGACAATGTGGAGCTGGTTACCGCCGGGATCCGCGAGGTGAAAGCCAACAGCGTGGTCACCGACGACGGGGTAGAACATGACGCGGATTGCATCATTCTCGGTACCGGCTTTGTGGTGGACCCGCGCATCTACATGAAAGATTTCCCGCTCACCGGTTTGCCGGGCCATGACCTGCACAAGGACTGGGCCAAGTCCGCGGAAGCGCATTACGGGGTTACCGTGAGTGGCTACCCGAACCTGTACATGCTGGTGGGGCCGAACACGGGCCTGGGCCATAATTCGATTCTGTTCATGATCGAGTGTCAGGTGAAATACATCCTGCAATGCATGGCGCTGCTGCGTGAGGAAGGCGCGGATTATCTGGATGTGAAACCGAAAGCCCAGGAAGCCTTTAATGCCAACGTGCAGCGCCGTCTGCAGGGCACCACCTGGACCTCTGGTTGCACCAGCTGGTACCAACAGGACGATGGCAAGAACTTCGCCCTGTGGCCGGGCTCCACCTGGCGCTACTGGCTGGAAACCCGCAACGTGCGCTCCACGGATTATGACTTTGTGTGTGCGAATGCCGAGGAAACCGTGGAAGCCTGACGGTGTGTTGAGTGGATGGCTAAAAGGAAGGGGCAGCCTGGGCTGCCCCTTTTTTTGTGTATGGGGTGTCTGGCATTGCGGATGGCTTGTGGTAAAAAAGGGGGGAATAAACAGGTCAGAGAGAAGTCGATGAAAAAAATGGTCCCGGTTATCGCTGCAGCCGTGACAGTGCTGGCACTGTACGGGCTGGATAACCTTCGTGACGACAGCGCCGTCAGCCAGGCTCCCACTCAGGCGCCACAAACGACATCGGCCGCGGTTGCCGGTGATCAGGTTATTCAGGCGGCCTATGAAAACCGGCAAAGCGATGTCCAGGTGGAAGGCGCCGGTCGGGTGGTCAAGGTACTGCCGGATGATAACGAAGGCAGCCGCCACCAGAAATTCATTCTTGAGCTCGCCTCTGGCCAGACCCTTCTGATCGCCCATAACATCGATCTGGCGCCACGGATTCCAGACTTGCGTGAGGGCGAGAGCGTCAGCTTCTTCGGCGAGTACGAGTGGAATGAGCGGGGTGGGGTGATCCACTGGACCCACGATGATCCGCAAGGGCGCCACGTGGATGGCTGGCTGAAACATGATGGCAAAACCTTTCAGTAGCTTGCCGATGTGGCTTTCCACTCCTGCGGGCGGGAGATTGTATTCTCTGCGCCGCGCTCTATGATTCCGCCATGACTTCCCGATACCACCGCCTGGACCGTTTTCTCAGCAACCGCCTGCAAATCAGCCGCAGTAATCTGCGGCTGTCGCTGGCGGCCGGGCGCGTGCAGGTTAATGGCAAGGTGGAGCGTGACCGACAGCGACGGATCGGCCCGTTTGATGTGGTGGTTTGCGATGGTGAGATTCTGCAGGCAAACCGGCCTCGTTATCTGATGATCAACAAGCCTGCCGCGGTGGTCAGCGCTACCCGTGATGATCATCACCCTACGGTGCTGGAGCTGCTGTCGGAGGATCAGCGTGAAGGGCTGCATCTGGCCGGGCGGCTGGATTTCAATTCCACCGGCCTGGTGCTGCTGACCAATGATGGCGACTGGTCCCGGCAGTTGAGTCTGCCGGAGAATCAGGTGAGTAAGCATTATCGGGTGACGGTGGAGAAGCCGTTAGCCGAAGAGTACGTGGCTGCGTTCGCCGAGGGTATGTGGTTCGAGTACGAGGGCATTACGACGCGCCCGGCTACGCTGAAGATCCGCAGCCGTTTCGAGGCTGACGTGTGGCTGTGCGAAGGCCGCTATCATCAGATCAAGCGCATGTTCGGGCGGTTTGATAACAAGGTGCTGACGCTGCATCGGCTGGCGATTGGTAATCTGGTGCTGGATGACACCTTGAAACCGGGTGAATGGCGTGAGCTTACGGCGCTAAAGGTTTCCTCGATTTTTTCATAAGGGATCGGCGCCACAGATTGCGTAGGGTGCACTGAGCCTAAGGCGAACTGCACCACCAAACGCCGGTCCGGTGCAGTTCGCCTTAGGCTCAGTGCACCCTACGTTTTGGAAAGCCGTGGGGGTTTGCGGTCTCTTTCATTCTAATCCGCGAAGCCCCTTAAACCAGCGGCTTGCCTTTCTTCAGGCGCCGGCGGAAATCCCACAGCACCAGGTTGTAGGGGGCCTGCCGGATCACACGCGGAAGCAGCAGACTGATGCGGCCAATGGTGCGCACGGTACGCTCGAAACGCCGCTGTTTTTTGTCATTCCATTCCAGCTGCATTTGCTCACGAATCTCGGCTGGCAGGAAACCGGTGGTCACAAACCGGTTGAAATGCCCCAACAGAAACCGGGTTGGCGAGCTGAGGAATGACAGGTCGGCAATCATCATCAGATACTGGCGGATGCGCTCGTCGATGTGCAGCTTCTGCAGACCTTCCTGCCAGTAGGCGTCAAACGCCTCAAGGTCTTTCGGCCAGGTATCCTGCCGCACTTGCAGCGTGGTCCCCAGCGGGTGGGCCAGCTGGTAAAAGGTTTCCTGTTCCTGCTGGCTCATTGGCCCATGCAGTTTCTGGTGAGTGTCCACGAAACCCCAGTAGAGACAGGCGGCGACCCACATCTGCAGGTTTTCATCGAAGGCGTTGTATTTCACCGGTGAGTCTTCGGTGGAGTGTACCTGGGCATGGGAGCGATTCACTGCCCTGCGGTAGGCCAGCTTCTCTTCACTGGTGCCCATCATGGCGACGGCCAGGTAGGTGAAGGTGGTGCGTGAGCGCTTGATCGGATGATGCAGTATCGAGCCACTTTCCACCCGGCTTTCCGCCACCCCATAGCCCACCGCAGGCAGGGCCAGTTGCAGGATGATGTTGGCGCCACCGGCCAACAGCATCGCGCCATCGAAGATACCGGGGAATTGCTGGTCCAGTTCCCTGGCGGTGAGGGGAGTGGGCCAGTCGTGTTCCAGTCGGGCCTGGCGGCTTTCCAGATTGGCTTGAGCTGTCATTGTTTTTCTGTCCTCGCAGTCAGCGTGGTGGTTCATACGCTTGTTTCATTTCATGCTAGCGAGGAGTGCGCCATCAAACAATGAGACAAAATTAATTATTTGTATCATTGTGGCTTTTTCTGACCGGCTATAGCCGTAGTGCTCGAAAAACCGCTCGCACATGGCCGGCGAGCACATGGGTGGCAGAGCCTTCTTCACCCCGATAAAGCATGGCGATCTGGTAATCGCCCAGTTCGGGTAACTGGTATTCATCGCCCAGTTGCTGCAGGGGAGGCTGGATCAGGCTGAGGGGGAAGGGGCCGATGGCCAGGTCCGCCTGCATGGCGGCTTCCTGCCCGGCGCAGTGTTCGCTGGTGTAAGCAACCCGGTAGCGGTGATCGCTGCGGTCCAGGGCTTCCAGGGCCACCTTGCGCCAGGGGCAGCCCTGGCTGGCCAGCGCCAGGGGCAGGGGAGTCTGGCTGACGGCGATGCCGCCCTGGGCGCCGGCCCACACCAGCGGTTCGCTATGCACTACTTCCCCCCGTGCCGGACGGGCCTGCTTACCGGTGGTGACCATAATCAGATCCAGCTTGCCGGCATCCAGCTGCTTGAGCATGTCGGCGCTGCGACCGACAATCACATTCACCTGTACCGCCGGATGGGAGCGGGAAAACTGGGTCAGTACCTGGGGCAGGATACGGGTGCCGATATCGTCCGGGGTACCCAGTCGTACCGTGCCTTCCAGCTCCGGAGCGGTGAAATGGCTGATGGCCTCCTGGTTCAGTTTCAGCAGGCGTCGGGCATAGCCGAGCATGGCTTCGCCCTCGGCCGTGAGACTCACCCGGCGGGCTTCGCGCAGGAACAGACGCTGGCCTACCTGTTGTTCCAGTCGCTTGATCTGCATGCTCAGGGCAGAGGGGGTGCGGAACACTTCGGCGGCGGCCTGGGTGAAGCTTTCGGTCTCGGCGATGGCCACGAAGCTGCGCAGGATTTCCGTGTCCAGCAGGGGCTGAAGTGGGCTGTCCGGTGGCATGTTTCACCTTTCAGAAAAATTGAACGATAGGTAAAGATCTTTTCGATTTACTGATAGTAAACCCGATTGCATCATGGAGGCCAATCACAGCCCAGCCACTCCACAACGTTCTCGAACAGGGAGGAGACCATGAAACGCAATGACCCCCAGACACTGGAAGCTCCCCAGCGGATTCAGTCCCGCAAGCCGGATCTTTCGATGCCGCCGATCCCGTCGCTGGCATTGATGGATGAGCTGGACTATCGCATTCGTCTGGCCTGGTATCGCCTGCGCAAGAATCGCGCGGAGCGGCGAGCCCGGGTGATCCAGCGGCTGCAGCGTCCGGTCTGAGTCTGCCACTCGTAGGCAGTGCCTTGTGGGGCTTGTATGACCAGGGGCTGCCCAGCCTCTGGTCTTTCGCGATGTGAAACATCGCTTCCCTCAAGCCCACAAGGTTCAATTACCTGCCTGCCATCCACAAAAAAGGCGCCTGAGAAGGCGCCTTTTTTGTTTGCAACACGGAAGCCGTGCGGCCAATTACATGTTCGGGTAATTGGGGCCGCCGGTGCCTTCCGGAGCCACCCAGTTGATGTTCTGGGTTGGGTCCTTGATGTCGCAGGTCTTGCAGTGCACGCAGTTCTGGGCGTTGATCTGGAAACGCTTGTCGCCAGTGTTCTCGTCCTCAACCACTTCGTACACACCCGCCGGGCAGTAACGCTGGGCCGGCTCGTCCCACTTGGGCAGGTTCACCTCAAGCGGTACGTTCGGGTCTTTCAGCGTCAGGTGACACGGCTGATCTTCTTCGTGGTTGGTGTTGGACAGGAATACGCTGTCCAGCTTGGCGAAGGTGATCTTGCCGTCCGGTTTCGGGTAGTCGATCTTCTTGCTCTGATCTGCCGGCTTCAACGTGGCGTGATCCGGAGTGGTGTCACGCATGGTGATTGGCAGTTTGCCGTTGAACAGGTTGATGTCCACGAAGGCAAAGGCAGAGCCGATGAAGTTACCGAACTTGTGCTGGGCCGGGCCGAAGTTGCGCTGAGCGTGCAGTTCTTCGTGTACCCAGCTCTTGTCGAAGGCGTCCTTGTACTCGGTCAGCTCGTCGCTGCCACGGCCGCCTTTCAACGCTTCTGCCAGGATTTCGGCGGCAATCATGCCGGACTTCATGGCGGTGTGGGTGCCCTTGATCTTGGCGAAGTTCAAGGTGCCAGCGTTACAGCCCACCAGCAGACCACCGGGGAAGGTCATTCTCGGCAGAGACTGCAGGCCACCTTTGGAAATGGCACGGGCGCCGTAGGACACACGCTTGCCGCCTTCCAGGTGCTTGCTGATTTCCGGGTTGGTCTTCCAGCGCTGCATCTCGTCGAACGGAGACACATGCGGGTTGGAGTAGGCCAGGTCGGTGATCAGACCCAGGGCAACCTGGTTGTTCTCGATGTGGTACAGGAACGCACCACCCGGGGAGCCGGACTCGGTGAGCGGCCAGCCGGCGGTGTGAACCACCAGACCTTCCTGGTGCTTGGCCGGATCGATGTCCCACAGTTCCTTGATGCCGAGCCCGTAATGCTGTGGGTCGGTACCTTCGCGCAGGTTGAATTTTTCCTGCAGCTGTTTGCCCAGGTGACCACGGCAACCTTCAGAGAAGATGGTGTACTTGGCGTGAAGCTCCATGCCGGGGGTATAGCTGGGCTTGTGCTCGCCGTCGTGGCCGATGCCGGAATCGCCGGTGGCGATACCTTTCACCGAACCATCTTCGTTGTAGAGGACTTCGCTGGCGGCAAAGCCGGGGAAGATCTCGATGCCCAGACCTTCGGCCTGTTCTGCCAGCCAGCGGCACAGGTTACCCAGGGAAATGATGTAGTTCCCTTCGTTGTGCATGGTCTTGGGTACGAACAGGTTCGGCACTTTCTGTGCCTTTTCCGGGCCGGTGAGGTAGTAGATCTCGTCGCCGGTGACCTTGGTGTTCACCGGAGCGCCCATTTCCTGCCAGTTGGGAAACAGCTC
Source organism: Alcanivorax sp. IL2 (assembly GCF_047495475.1). Classification (NCBI taxonomy): domain Bacteria; kingdom Pseudomonadati; phylum Pseudomonadota; class Gammaproteobacteria; order Oceanospirillales; family Alcanivoracaceae; genus Alcanivorax; species Alcanivorax sp. IL2. The sequence continues at coordinate 2,148,800 of NZ_CP179932.1, forward strand.
GTTCAGGGCGCGCGGCTCAAGCACCGCACCGGAGAGAATATGGGCACCGACTTCGGAGCCTTTCTCTACCACGACCACACTGATTTCCTGACCGGTTTCCTGGGCGATCTGGCCCAGACGGCAGGCGGTTGCCAGACCGGAAGGACCGGCGCCGACGATGACTACATCGACTTCCATAGATTCGCGTTCCACAGCCTGTCTCCTCGCTATCGATTGCGTGTTCGGCCCTGAAGCCACTGAGAAAGGGGTTCTGAAACACTCTGCCACAGAAAAACCTTTCTCAGCAGCCACCTGGGGCCAGCCTTGGGGTGGCGCGGAGTATATAGAGATAGGCGAAACCGCACCACTGCCTGGGTTGGCCGCAACGCCCGCTGCATTGTTACCGGGTGTTGATCCGGCGGGGCGGCGCACTGCAACCATTTCAAACAGGTGTTCGGATTATCCCTTGCTAGCTGGTTGATTTACAAGGAAATGGCCGACTGCAAAGTCACGAAAAGTGGACACCTTATTTGTTCTATTTGCAGCAAAATCATTCGCTTACAGATTTTCGGCCTATTGACCTGCTTTGGCCGAGCGTTCAAGATAGCGGCTCTTTCGCGGGGGTGGACCCGGCAACGGCGTCAATTATCGCCTCCTTCTACATGTCACCCAATGGAACATTCCGAGGATCCTATGAAGGTTCTTGTACCCATCAAGCGAGTCGTTGATTACAACGTCAAGGTTCGCGTGAAGGCTGACAACACTGGTGTTGATCTCGCCAATGTCAAAATGGCCATGAACCCCTTTTGTGAAATCGCTGTAGAAGAAGCGGTACGTCTGAAAGAGAAGGGTGTGGTTACCGAAATCGTTGCTGTTTCCATCGGTCCCAAGACCGCTCAGGAACAACTGCGTACTGCCATGGCTCTGGGCGCTGACCGCTCTATCCTGGTAGAAACCGACGAAGACGTTCAGCCGCTGGGCATCGCCAAAGCGCTGAAAGCCATCGTTGACGAAGAGAAGCCTGAGCTGGTTATTCTGGGCAAGCAGGCTATCGACGGCGACAACAACCAGACCGGCCAGATGCTGGCTGCGTTGACCGGCATGCCGCAGGGCACTTTCGCGTCTGAAGTGGACGTGGCCGACGGTAAAGTGAAGGTTACCCGTGAAATCGACGGCGGCCTGCAGACCGTTGAGCTGAACCTGCCGGCAGTGGTTACCACTGACCTGCGCCTGAACGAGCCGCGTTACGCGTCTCTGCCAAATATCATGAAAGCCAAGAAGAAGCCGCTGGATACCAAAACAGCCGCTGATCTGGGCGTTGACCTGACTCCGCGTGTGACCACTGTCAGTGTGGAAGCCCCGGCCGAGCGTCAGGCTGGCATCATCGTTGGCTCCGTTGACGAGCTGGTCGAGAAACTGAAGAACGAAGCGAAGGTGATCTGATGAGTGTATTAGTTTACGCCGAACACGATAACGCCGCGCTCAACAAGGTCACCCTGAGTGTGGTTGCTGCTGCCAAAGAGATCGGCGGCGACATCACTGTGCTGGTAGCCGGTAAAGGCTGTGGCGCTGTTGCTGAAGAAGCTGCCAAGATTGATGGCGTTTCCAAGGTACTGTGCGCTGACAACGATGCTTACGAGCATCAGCTGGCCGAAAACATTGGCGATCTGGTTGCCGAAGTTGGTGCCGATTACAGCCACATCCTGGCTGCTGCCACCACCACCGGCAAGAACTTCGCGCCCCGCGCGGCGGCTCTGCTGGACGTGGCCCAGATTTCCGAAATCTCCGACGTGGTTGACGCTGATACCTTCAAGCGTCCGATCTACGCCGGTAACGCCATTGCCACCGTTAAGTGTGGCGATGCGAAGAAAGTCATCACCGTACGTGGTACTTCCTTCGATGGCGTTGCAGCAGAAGGCGGTTCCGCTTCTGTTGAGAGCCTGGACGTTGTCAAAGACGCTGGCATTTCCTCCTTCGTGGGTGAAGAGCTGGCCAAGTCTGATCGTCCCGAGCTGACCTCTGCCGAGATCGTTATCTCCGGTGGTCGTGGCATGGGTAACGGTGAGAACTTTGAAATCCTGTACAAGCTGGCTGACAAGCTGGGCGCTGGCGTGGGTGCATCCCGTGCTGCCGTTGACGCAGGTTTCGTACCCAACGACATGCAGGTCGGTCAGACCGGTAAAATCGTTGCGCCGAACCTGTACGTTGCTGTGGGCATCTCCGGTGCCATTCAGCATCTGGCCGGCATGAAAGACTCCAAGGTCATCGTTGCTATCAACAAGGACGAAGAAGCCCCCATCTTCCAGGTGGCGGACTACGGCCTGGTGGCTGACCTGTTCGAAGCAGTACCGGAGCTGGACGGCAAGCTGTAAAAAGCCTGCTTCCCGCACCAACAAAAAACCCGGCCTTGTGCCGGGTTTTTTGTTTTTGGGGTACAAACTACGCTTAATGGCGTGGGGAAGACCCAAACGTTCCGCGAAATGATGAATTCCTACGAAGCCGCTGTAGGAGTTCCTCTTGAGGGACGAACCGAGCGACAGCGAGGAAAACGGTTCAGATACCAAAAACGTATCTGTCTCTGTCACTCGGGAATTGGAAATCACTCCCTTCGGTCGCCTCGCTTCGCGAGGTTCGTCCCCTGGAAGGGAATTATTCGCTGCGCTCACCCTGCGGGCCGCCCTGGCGGGCGTTACTCCGCTACGCTACGTTCCTGCAGGTGCCTTGAACCTCATCAGGACGACCAAAGCTGAAAGCTGGAGCAAATAATGTTTTCGGGAAAAACCGCGTTAATTACCGGCGCCTCCAGTGGCATCGGCGAACAGATGGCGAGGCAACTGGCTGCCGTGGGCTGCAACCTGATTCTGGTGGCGCGGCGCACCGAGCGACTCGATTCCCTTGCCGGGGAGTTGGCGGCGGTCACCGTTGATGTGATCACCGCCGATCTGGCTGAGCCGCAAGCGGCCGAGGCGGTGTATGCCCAGACGCAGGCAGCCGGGCGGCAGGTGGATATTCTCATCAACAATGCGGGTTTTGGTTTCCAGAAGCCGCTGTTGTCGCTGCCGGTAGCGGATCAGCTGGGCATGGTCGATGTAAACGTACGAAGCCTGCTGGCGCTGACTCAGCGGTTTGCCGCGCCCATGGCGCAACGGGGCCAGGGTTGGGTGCTCAATGTGAGCTCGGTGTCTGCCTGGTTTCCGATCCCGGGCATGGCCACCTATGCAGCCAGCAAGGCCTGTGTGCTGCATCTGAGTCGTGCTCTCCACGAAGAACTCAAGCCAGCGGGCATTGTGGTGACGGCACTGTGCCCCGGCGGCACCCGCACCGAGTTTTCGTCCATCGCCCGTGAGCGGATGGATCCGGATCTGGAAAAAGCGATGATGCCCGCGGACGTAGTGGCAGCGGTCGGGCTGAAGGCGCTGGCCAGTGGGAAAGCGGTGGTGGTTCCCGGTGCCTTGTATCGAATCATGGTCTCTTTGGTGCGGGTATTACCTGCTAGCTGGGTGACACGTTTGGCGGGAAGGGTAATGGGGCGTCATCGGTAGAAGAAGTTAAAAGTTCAAAGTGAGCGTAGGGTGCTACTGAGCCCAAGGCGAACTGCACCGATCCGGCGTTTGAATGGTGCCGTTCGCTTGGGCTCAGTGGCACCCTACGTAAACTTAACCGTGGTTGGCGATATCTTCCGCAATGGCCAGTGCCGCTGTCAGCCCCGGAGATTCAATGCCCAGCAGGTTGATCATCCCTTTGATGCCGTGCTCCTTCTCTCCCTGTATCAGAAAATCCCGATAGGGCTCTCCTTCCATAAACAGCTTGGGGCGGATGCCGGCGTAGGCAGGGGTGAGTCTGTCTGTATTCAGGCTTGGCCAGTAGCGTCGTATCGCTTCTTCGAATTGCGGTAGCCGGGCGGTATTGACCTGGTAATCCCTGTGCTTGATCCATTCCACATCCGGGCCGAAGCGGGCATGGCCGGCCAGGTCCACGGTGAGGTGAATACCCAATCCGTCTGCTTCCGGTAGCGGGTAGATCAGCCTCCGGGTGGGGCTGCCCCCGCTGAGGGAAAAATAGTTGCCTCGGGCCAGCCGCTGTTCGGGAATCTTTTCTGCGGGAAAGCCGTTGCAGTCTTTCAGCAAGGGAACGGCATGGAGGCCTGCGGCATTGATCAAGTGCTGGCAACGGAGTTCAAAGGTTGTGTCGTCACTTTCTACCTGCAGCAGGAAATCCCCTGGCCCACAGTCAATCCGCTGCACCCGGTGCCGATAACAGAGCAGGGCATGCTGGCCCTCCGCTTCCTGAGCCAGTCTTGAAAGGAAGGCGTGGCTATTAAGGATGCCGCTGTGCTCGCTGAGCAGGGCTTCACTGGCCTGTAACCATGGCTCCTGCTGACGCAGCCATGACGGGTTGCACCGATGCAGTCCTGTGGCGCCACTCTCCATCGCGTTACGGTACAGATTGTCCAGCGCCTCTTGCTGGCCCTGTGAGGCGACGATCAGCTTGCCGCACTGTTGATAGGGAATCTGTTGTTCCTGGCAGTACTGGTACAGCAGGGCGTTGCCACGCAGGCACAGGCGAGCTTTCAGGGAATCTGGCGGATAGTAGAGACCGGCGTGGATGACTTCGCTGTTGCGGGAAGAAAGATGTTCGCCAAAACGGCTTTCCTGCTCGAGCAGCACAACAGATCTGGAGGGTGCAAGTTCACGGGCGATGGCCAGGCCAATGACGCCAGCGCCGATGATGACGGTGTCGGTGGTTTCCCGTGGTTGCACTCGGTTTAGCCCATAAATGATAACGCCCTCAGTCTGAGGGCGTTATGGGTAGCGGACAAGGGCCTGCGGATTACTCGTCCACGTTGTCGTAGAACATGTAGCGAGCGGTTTCGTATTGCCCGCGAGCCAGTTTGAGCAGCCGTTCGAAGACTTCCGGGTGCTCTGCAGCCACGTCTTGTTTGGGGGTGTCGCTGTGCAGATCATGCAGGGTGGCGTTGTTGCCATTGGCATTGATTCGCACCAGAAAGTTTTTCGTGACCATGCCGTAGATGGGGGTAGGCCCTTCTCGCAGCACCACAAAACTGGCGCGATCCCCTTCCGGGGCAGGAATCTGGAAATCCCGGCCCAGGGTGGTGTTGCGGTAGTTGAGTCCCAGCATACCGGCAACGGTGGGTAGCACATCGACCAGGCCGACCGATTCATCAATCACTCTGGGTTTCAGGTAGCGGGGTGCATAAATGATGTGCGGCACATGGTTACTTTCCAGCCCCAGCTGATCCATGGCCGGCATGTGGGGCAGGGTGGTGATGCGGTTGCTGTGATCACCAAAGAACACAAAGATGGTGTTGTCGAAATAATCGCTTTCCCGAGCCCATTTCATGTACTCGCCCACGTTGTAATCCAGCAGCCGTACCGCGTTGAACTGGGCGGCGCTGCGGAAGCCGTATTCGGCCAACTCCTCATCGGACAGGTCCGTGCGTGGCTGGAAATCACCGTTATTGTCCGGGATGGTGAAAGGCCGGTGGTTACCGGCGGTCTGGATGAAGGCAAAGAACGGCTGATCATCCGGCAGGTCGGCGAGAATCTGGTTGGATTCGCGGAACAGGTTCAGATCGGAAATGCCCCATACGTCCACGTCCGGCGATTGCCAGTCACCTTCCTGATACAGCTCCAAGCCATCGATGGTTTGTTGCACCAGACCGTCCAGGTTGGCCCAGCCGGCATTGCCGCCAATGAAATAGAAATTCCGGTAGCCCTCGAATTCATTCAGCACCGTGCGTTGGTGGCTGGTCAGCGGGTTGCGGCTGGCGCTTTCGGTGGGAGCCACATCAGGGATGCCGGTAAAGGTGGCCCAGATCGTCTTGGCGGTGCCAGTCACGGGCACATAGAAATTTTCGAAGCGCCAGCCATCACGTCCCAGCTGGTCCAGATTGGGGCTGCTTTCCACCGGTAAGCCGTAGCTGCTGACACGGCTTGCACCCAGAGATTCCAGCATCACAAAGACCACATTCGGCGGGCGCTCATGGTCAAGCTTGTGACTCTGCACCTCCACCGTTCGTACGAAATTGAGATCCTGACGCTGATCCTCGGGAATGCCGAGATGATCAGCAATGAGCGGGTAATACTCGGCGACCTGTTCCTTGTCGAAAGGGGACACGGGAATCAGCAGGGTGTCGCGAAAGTAGAGGACCGGGTTCAAACCCAGGGCGCCGATGGCCCGGTCGCCGGACACAAAGGCTTCACTCCAGCGCAGCGGAATGGGGTTAAGGATATTGATGTTGCTGACCCGGCCAAGAATGGCAAAGAAGAACAGGGTGAAGCAGATCAGAAAACCGACGGTGGCCTGGAATCCGGAGATGCCGGCAGCCGTCCGTTGCAGCAGTTTGCGTTCGGCGATACGAGCGAGCCAGTAACTGCCGGCCACGCCGGCAACCAGGCCAAGGGTAATCCAGATCACCGGGTAGCTTTCCCATACCATCAGGGTGGAATCCCGGGTGTCTTGCAGGAAGCGCAGGGCGGTAACGTTCAGCCGTTCACCGAGATAGGCGTAGTGGCCAAAGTCGAGAATATAGGTGAGACCAAGCAGCGCCAGCGCAACGATCAGATAGCCATGGGCAAGGAGACGCATCAGGCGGCTGTTAAGCAGATTGAAGCGTGGCAGATAGGCCAGTGCAGCCAGAGGAAGCATCATCAGCAGGGCCAGACGCAGATCAAAGCGCAGGCCGATACCCAGGGCGCTGAGAATGGCGCCGGTTTCATAATCCGGGTTACCCGGTACCTCGGAGAAGCCAAAATAGAAAATAGCCCGCAGGATGACCATCAGGCTGAAGAAGAGCGCTGTCATGGCCAACAGATAGTGCAGACGTCGGGATTTCAACCAGGTCATGCCGATTACTCCGTACTGGCGGAACTGAAAAAACAGGCGCCTATGCTACCGGGAAGGGCCAGTTCGCGCATGGCCAAATCACCACTTTTGCCGGTTATTTGGACAAATTCCAGCAGGATGTCGTAGCCGGCTTGGCCAATGACGGGTTAATGGCTTTCACCCATGCGGTTGCAGTGTTATTAAAGGCATTCGCTGACGGGAGACGGAAATGAATTTTGACGAGATCCTGGCCACGGTGGATGGCCAAGGGAATGGCATGATGCCGGAAGGTTGGGGCCAGGGTCGTGCCCTGTTTGGTGGGCTGGTAGGTGCCGTGTTGTTTGATCACCTGCAGAAAACCGTCGCCGCGGGCAGAACGTTGCGCAGTTTTTCCCTGTCCTTTGTGGCGCCCATGGCGCCGGGGCCGATCAGTCTACACAGTGAGGTGTTCCGGGAAGGAAAATCGGTGATGCAGGCCATCGTGTCAGCTCGCCAGGAAGGGCAGGTGGTGGCCGCCATGCTGGTGAGCCTGGGTGCGGCCCGGGAGTCCCGGGTGATCGTGGCGCCGCCGGCAGCACCGGCCATGCCAGCGCCGGACCGTTGTATCGAGCTGCCCTTCATTGCCGGTCTGACGCCGGATTTTCTGCAGCACTTCCAGATGCGTTATGCCGATGGTATGCCCCCTTTCAGTGGTAGCGAAGTGCCCGATTTCAGTGGCTATATGGGCTTTCGCTCGCCACCGCAGGCCATGAGCACGGCGGCGTTGATCGCGCTGGTCGATACCTGGCCGCCATCGGTGCTCCCCATGTTGAAGAAGCCGGCCCCGGCCAGCTCATTGACCTGGACCATGGAGCTGCTTGACGATCCGCTGTCGCGCCCTGCGGATACCCTGTGGCAGTATCGGGTAAAGACGGACCAGAGTAGTGACGGTTACGGCCAGAGTCAGGCGACAATCTGGGATGGGGAAGGCAAAGCGGTGGCGCTGAGCCGCCAGACATTTACGGTATTTGCATGAAAACAGAACTACCGCCGATCAAGGCAAGAACCCTGGGTGAAAGAGTGCCACGGCGTGGGCACTGGCTGCTGGCCGGCCTGGGCCGGGTGATTCTTTCGGCCATGGGATGGCGGATCGTCGGCACGCTGCCCAATGTGGAGCGCGCGGTTCTGGCGGTAGCGCCGCACACCTCCAATATGGATGGTGTGGTGGGTATCAGTGCGATTCAGTGCCTGCGAATCCATGTGAAGTTCATGGCGAAACACACCCTGTTCGAAGGTCGTCTGGGACGCTTGATGGTCTGGTTGGGCGGAATACCGGTTAACCGTGACAGCGCGGACGATGTGGTGGACCAAACGACGACGGTGATGCGCGACAAACCTTTCTGGTTGGGTCTCGCGCCAGAGGGCACGCGGGAGGGTGCCGAGCGCTGGAAAACCGGCTTTTACCGGATAGCCGAACAGATGCAGATCCCCATTGTGGTGATCGGTTTCTGTTACCAGCGGCGTCAGGTTCGCATTGTTGGCAGCTTCATGCCCAGCGGAGACATGGAGCAGGACATGGCCAGGATTGTGCAGGCACTGGCGGATATCGTGCCGCGCCGCCCGGAGCGCTTGTCCGCCCCGTTGCGGGAGCTTCGGCAAAAAAATCAGGCCTGAGCGACGTTGTCCTGCTCGTCCAGGCGGCTGAGAAACTGTTGGCGGCGCTGGGCCGATTGCAAGGCAAAGGCCAGTGGGCGGTGCAACTCGTTGAGCAGGGCCTCGTCGGCGGTCGAAAACGGCTGAGAGCCGGCCACTTCCACGATACCCAACGCAAACTCTCCCTGATGTATTGGCCACAGTAGCAGGGTGGCGGGTTTGCGTTTGCCTTCGCCGACTTCCAGATCCAGATAGCCTGCCGGGACACTATGCTGTTGTATCAGCAGTTTCTGGTTCAGGGCTGCGCCGAGCAGGGTTTCATCCTGGGGGACTTTGCGGCGTTCCGAGGCGCTGGCATTGAGCCCCCAGCCAGCCTGCCGGACCAGTTCCTGCTCTTCCAGGGTGTAGGCGGCGCCGGCTTTCGCGCCGATCTGTTCGATTAGATAACCGAGCACCCGCTCGAGAAGCTGCGCCGGTGTCAGGTTGCCGGCAATCCGTTCCAGAAACAGGTTGAGCTGCTGTTGGCGCAGGGTGTCCTTTTCTGCCTGTTCCCGCCAGCGGGCCAGCTGCGAGGATTCACTTTCCAGCAGCAGATTGTTGGCAAAATTGCGGCGGGCACTGATATCCAGAATGTAGCCATTGAGCGCACAGATAATCAGCGGAATGACGAAGTACAGCAGCATGGATAGCAGAGGCAGAGGCAGTTGTTGAAACAGGGCAGCAAGCAGGGTTACCGCCAGGGCACAAAGGCAACTGATGAGCGTCTGCCGCGGCGGCAAGCGCAAGATGGAAAAACCGATAATCAGGATATAGATGGTTTCAAAGGCGGAAATCTGCCCGGGAAAAAGATCGTGAAAGCGGATGGCGCCGAGCAGAGTGCCGGCCAGGGCAATGCCGAGGGCCAGATACATGACGCCGATGGTGTGGGCTGTGAGCCAGGACAGCCGGGTGCTGCACCACAGAGCCAGCAGTGACACCGCGATGGGATAGACCCCGTAATTGCGCCAGGCGACCATCTCAGCGGTATCTACCAGCAGCATTACCGGCAGCACCACCACCAGGTACAACAGCCCGAGAAGATAGACCGAATGGCTTATCAGGTCCCGGGCGCGCCGATGAGCATGTTCCCGGTAGCGGGCTTCCAATTCTCCATCAAAGGTGACCAGAAGGCTGTCGAGCGCGTTGCGCAGGACGCCTTCCTGGTTTTTGCTGATCGCTGCTTCCGATGCTGCGGGCATGGCGTTACCTGATTATTATTCCGTTTGAGGAGCCTCTGAATAACTCCTTGCGTGCTCAGCGTGGCCTGAAGGGTGCAGCTGTTGTGTTTTGTCGCGACGGGCAGGGTGGGTTCCCTTTCCTAGCGACAAAGCGCAGCAGATGGGCCCTTCAAGCCGCGCCCTTCGGGTCTCCCAGGCTGGCCCGCACTCGTTGTTGCAATGTCTTGATGGGTCGACACACACCTTCAACATTGCGCCTAGATTGCAGGCCAGCCTGAAAGACTGAGCATGCAAGGAGTTATCCAGAGGCTCCTTGATTCGCAGGCTGTGACAGCGCAGTATTTTGACAGCCTGATCGCGAATAAAGCCTGTCGCGATATTCAATAATGATCACAACCAACAGGAAGCATCATGACCGATACTGCCCGTTTTGAACAAGCCCAAAAAGATGTGAAAACCCTGGATCGCAAGCCCGGCAACGATGATCTGTTGTTTCTGTATGCCCACTTCAAACAGGGTAGTGCTGGCGATGTGAGTGGCAAACGTCCGGGCATGCTGGATATGGTGGGCCGGGCCAAGTATGACGCCTGGGCCAAGCTCAAGGGCATGTCTGCGGACGACGCCAAGCAGAAGTACATCGACAAGGTGGACAGCCTGCTGAAAAGCCACAAGGGCTAAAACCGCATTCCGGGCTGATGATTCACCCCCTTGCCTGCAGCAGTTGGGCCTTGCCCAGCTGCGCTTCCCCGGCCAGGTTGCGGTAAAACCGTTGTAGCTCAGGTAGCTGGGCTTTCAAGGCCTGGCGCACCTGCTGCCTGGCATCCTCAATCTCCGTTTCTACCCGCTGTTTGTCCTCCTGCATCTGTTTCTTTCGTTTTTCCAGTGCCGGCGGCAGGGCCGTGCTGCCCAGTCTTTCCAGGCGGTCTTCAATACGTTTCAGTCGATCCCGGGCGTCCGTCAGACGGGCCCGGAAGTCTTCCGCATCCGGGGCATTGGCCAGAACCCGCTGCAGGTCCGCAATTTCCTGTTCGGTAGCGGCTTTTTCCATGTTGGCGGCAGTGCGAAAGGCGCCATTTGAGAGGTCCCGGGCGGTGGCGTGCTGGATGGCGTTATGTAAGGTTTTTTCCTCCTCACGAAGGCATTTGCGCACATTGCTGGCATTGATCAGCTTGCCGGTGGCATCCAGAACCTGGCTGTCGCGGTCGCGGATCATAGCCAGTACCAGCTGGTCCATCACGGTGGTGCTGTTGCCGGCAACACTGTTGGTCAGCGAGCGGTAAAGGCGATCCGGGTCGTCGGCCAGGGTTTGCAGCGCCTTCATGTTTTCCGCCACCTTGTTCAGGGCCAGGTTGTAGACTGGCAGGGCTTGCTCAACAGCCCCTTGCTTGCGCCAGTCATCGCCGGCCAGTACCAGCCCGGAGACGGCTCTGGGGTTACCGGGGAAACGCGCGGCAATGCGCACGAACCAGGTCCTTGCCCGTTCGCGGTCCCCGTCCCGTCGATAGCTTTCCGCCAATAGCAGTGCCGCATCCACCGCTGCGGGGCTGTTCTGTTCCACCTGATTCAATTGCTGCCGGGCGAATTCGGTATCGCCATCGCGCAGAGCCATGGCTGCCAGGCGCAGACGGGCATAGTTGCCCAGAATTGGCTGGTTGATGCCAGGAGTCTGGTCGTTGTAGCGGATCAGGGTAGGGGTGTGGCTGTTACTGGCATGTCCTCCCAGTATCTCCAGCAATTGCTGGTCCTGGCTGGAGAGAACCAGGGGGCGTGACGAATCTGCCCGGCAGTCAGCAGGTGCCGCCTGCAGACTGGGGATTAGCAGTGTGCCTAGAAGGCAGAAAACAGCCTGGTTGATTGCTCTCATTGTCCCATCGTTTTGTTATTGGTTATCAGGGCTGAACGCTCAGGCAATACCAGTAACCGGTATTGCGATGGCAGTGCAAATGATAAACGGTGATTTCCTGCCAGAAACAAATGGTGCGCCAACTGGGGATGGAGAGAAGGAACTGGGTCACAGCGCGATACACAAATGTGCATACGGCGTATGGCAGAGGCATTACCGCGATGGTTTATGGAAACCGACCCGAGCGTTTTGCCTGGGCCTTACGGGCAAGGCCCGGGCGGCAGGAATCAGAAGGCCCGGAAGTTGACGGCAATAATGCTGATCACAGCCATGGCCACCAGCAAACCCACCGCCATCAGGACAGTGGCAATGATGCCAAGCACCTTGCCGGCGGTGGTCATGCCTTCCCCTGACGGGTCCATGTGCCCGCTGCCCATGGCGTGGAGATCCTTGTTGCCCAGTATCCAGGCGACGATGCCCAGCGGCGCAAACAGCAGGATGCCTAGCAGGCCGAAGGTCAGCACCAGCCCGCCTCGATGGGCCGGGAGATTACCTTCGGGACGGGGCTCGGCCTGAGGAGCGGTGGATGCGGGTGCGCCGAGAGACTGGCGACCGGCAAAGGCAGCAAACAGCAGCAGGGCGCTGATGACAAGATAGAACAGGTTGTAGGCGGCGGTTGCGATGAGTGAGTAGGTATCCGAGCTGATCACGTCATCAAACATCCATTCCAGCAACACGGTCTGGTTGAAGATGATCCAGCCATTCTGCAGCAGGGTGAGCAGGCCGGCGATCATCACGAGCATGGCCGCAGTGCGGGCACGCTGCATGAATATTCCGGCGAGCACAAAGGCGGTAATGGCCACCAGAGTGCCGGGGGCAATGGCCGGGATCAGGGAGAGAATATCGGGTCCCATAAGACATCCTTTTCGTCGGGAGTGAGCAACTTAATGGTGAGTGGAAACGCGTGACAGAGCCTGTTTGAGCAGGCTTCTCACTGCCCGCCAGCGATTGACCAGCAGTGACAGGAAAATCAGGGCGCAACCGGCCAGCTGCATCAGCGTCATCTGCTCGCCGAACCAGGCGGCCGCCATCAGGGCGGTCCACATGGGTTCGAGGACCATGATGACAACGCCGTGGCTGTGCAGTGACAGGCTTTGCGCATAGGTTTGCACAAGAAAGCGCAGGGCGGTACCCACGGTGGCGCTGAGGATGACCCAGATTGCCAACTCGAAGGTGGCGTTTGCCGCGGCCTCGCCCCAGGGCTCGAAGAGGGCGGACAGGCTGCCCGTCAGCACACCGACCACCGCCAGCACCACCGTGGTCAGGGCCAGGGCGGGGATGCGCGGGTGCTCAATGGGGTTGCCGTTGCGGTCAGTGGTGGAAATGGTATTGGCGGCCCGGGTGTTAAGGTTGAAATAGAGCGCGAAGATGGTGGCGGCTGCCACGAAGAACAGCTGTCCCGCCTCCAGATGCAGTCCTTGCTCCAGGGACAGCAAGGCCAGGCCCGCAGCCGCCACCGGTAAAGCCAGCCAGGTACTGCCGGGTACTGGTTCGGCAAAGATCAGCCGGGCAATCACGGGTACCAGAACCACGCCCAGGCTGGTGAGAAAGGCTCCTTCGCCCACATGTTCGGCCATGGCCAGCCCCATGACCCAGCAGCTCATGGCGATGCCGAATACGGCGCCTACCCGGACGCAACGGAATAGTTGCCGGGCGCTGAGCCGACGTAGCTGGCGGTGGGCGACCATGGCCAGAAGGCTTGCGGCCAGCAGGAAGCGCAGGGACATGAACAGCAGTGGTGGCATCGCCAACACCGCCTCCCGCGAGAACATCCAGCTGATGGCGGCCAGCAGGGTGACCACCAGAAGCAGCAGATCGGCTTTGTGAGCTTGGCTAACAGGCACTGAACAGGATTCGCTTGGCAAAAGAGCTGGCGATGGTAGCACAGGGCCTGTGCCGGGTAACGACTGTTCAGGCGACATCTATCAGGTCAAAGTGGACACGGATTAGCAAGTTACGAGTCGCAGGTTGAAAGGAGCGAAAGGCATATAACAATGCGGGCTCTGATCTTTTCGCTACTTTCGACTCGTTACTCGCGACTTGAAGATTGCCAAGTACGAGAACGATGGTGATATACCTGGCCGCTCGAACAGGGTGTGGCTTTATGAATTGAGGTAACAATGTTTGCAGCCTGGCGAAACTGGCGTGACACGCGCCGGGTCAAGAAGATGGGGTATACCGAAGCAGAGTGGGATGCGGCGGTGGGCGACTGGCCGGTGTTGCAGCGGTACCAGGGTGACGAACGCGCCCGCCTGCGGGATCTGAGCTTTCGCTTTCTGGCGCGCAAGAGTGTGGCGCCGGGGAACAGCTTCGCCATTACCGACGCCATGTGTCTGCGTATCGCCACTATGGCCTGTGTGCCAATTCTGGAACTGGGGCTGGACTGGTATGACGGCTGGTATACGGTAATTCTCTATGAGGGCGATTTCATTCCCAATCGGCCCTGGCAGACTGAGGATGGCGTGGTGCATGCCAGCAGTCCGGTGCTGGCTGGTGAGGCGTGGCATCAGGGCCCGGTAATACTGTCATGGGAATCGGTGCTTGAAGCCGGGCAGGGCAGTAACGTGGTGATCCACGAGATGAGCCACAAACTCGATATGCGACGCAACGGTGCCAATGGCGCACCGCCGCTGCATCCAGGTATGAATCCGCGCCAGTGGCACGAGACCTTCACGGCGGCCTGGGATCGGCTGTTCGATGATTATGAGCAGCACAGGCCCTTGTCTATTGATCCCTATGCACTGACCGGGCCGGGTGAGTTCTTTGCGGTTTGCAGCGAAGCCTTTTTTGAGGCGCCAGAATCGTTGCACCGGGACTGGCCGGATCTGTACCGGCTGCTGGCGCAGTTTTACCGACAGGGAGAACAGCCATGAAATTTATCTTCGAAGTGCGGGTGAAGCCGGGCTTTACCGTAGAGGAATATGCTCAGGGCTGGGTGGAAGCCAGTGAAATCATTCAGCAGACGCCGGGCGCCCGGGGCACCTACCTGCACCGCAAGATCGGCGAACCGGACAAGGTGCTGGCCATTGCCCACTGGGATAGCAAGGCCCACCGGGATGCCAAGGACGACAGCCGCAGTGAAAAGGTGAAAGCGATCCTGGCCAAGCATGCCAAGGTATGCGAGGTGACGGTGATCGGGGAGTTTGATGAACCGGAATGGCAGGTGCTGCCGGAATAGGCTGGCTGCTGTAGCTCGTCACCCCGCACGTTTACAGCGGCTTTGTTGATGTCACGGATCGCGCAGCAGCGGGACGTTCGTAGATTTTCCGGGGAATGGAAAGAAAAGAGCCGCCCGGCGGCGGCTCCTGGTGCCAGCTCAGTACTGCTGCTGGGCTTCTTCTTCCGGCAGGGTGATGTTCAGCTCGAGAATTTCGCAGCCGGAATCACGATCCACCTGCACATTCACGGCGTCTTCCCCCACGGGAACATACTTGCGTACTACCATCAGCAGCTCTTGCTGCAGCTGCGGCAGATAATCCGGACCGCCACGCGTGGAGCGTTCGCGGGCCACAATGATCTGCAGGCGTTCCTTGGCCACTGATGCGGAGCTCTGCTTCTTGGGAAGCAGGTAACTGAAGATGCTCATCCCTTAGCCTCCAAAAAGACGGCCGAACAGACCTTTCTTGTTAACGTTGACGAAACGATGGGGCAGCTGGTCGCCCAGGAAGCGGGCTACCGCATCGCTGTACGCCTGACCGGCATCGGAATCGATATCCAGAATTACCGGGCTGCCGGCGTTACTGGCGTTCAGTACCGCCTGGGATTCGGGAATCACGCCGAGCAATTCGATGGCGAGAATTTCCTGCACATCCTCCACGGACAGCATCTGGCCGTTCTCCACGCGCTCCGGAGAGTAGCGGGTGAGCAGCAGGCGGGCGGGGATATCCCCGTCACCTTGTTCGGCATGGCGGGTCTTGCTGGCCAGAATGCCGATGATGCGGTCGGAGTCACGCACACTGGAGACTTCCGGGTTGGTCACTACCACGGCTTCGTCGGCGAAGTAGGCGGCCATCAGGGCGCCTTTCTCGATGCCGGCCGGGCTGTCGCAGATGATGTAGTCCATCTTCATGTCATCGCGCAGGGCGTTGAGCACGCCTTCCACACCTTCGGTGGTCAGGGCGTCCTTGTCACGGGTCTGGGACGCGGGAAGGATGAACAGGTTGTCCACCTTCTTGTCCTTGATCAGCGCCTGTTTGATGTTGGCATCGCCACTGATCACGTTCACCAGGTCATAAACCACGCGGCGTTCACAACCCATGATCAGGTCCAGGTTGCGCAGGCCCACATCGAAATCAATGACAGTGGTTTTGAAACCGCGCAGGGCAAGGCCGGTGGCCAGCGCTGCACTGGTGGTGGTTTTGCCGACGCCACCCTTGCCGGATGTCACGACCACAATCTTCGTCACGCTCTTTCTCCTTACCTTCGTCTTTCTGTGGCGCTAGCTCAGCGCGGTAAATTGCATGGCGTCACCTTCCAGGGACAGATAGACAGCCCGGTTGCGGTGCGCTTCGGGCAGATCTTCGGCTACCCGGTAATGGCCGGCAATGGATACCAGTTCGGCATTCAGTTGCTGGCAGAAAATACGTGCGCTGCAGTCCCCGCGGACGCCGGCCAAGGCGCGGCCACGCAGTTTGCTGTAGACATGGATGTTGCCTTCCGCCATCAGCTCGGCGCCGGTGCTCACCGGGGCCAGCACGATCAAATCGCCACGGCTGTAGACCTGCTGGCCGGATCGTACCGGTTGGTCCACCACCAGCGTCTCGATGCGTTGGGTAGCGGTGGGGACTTTTTCTGCTTCTACCTGTGGCGCGGGCTCGCTGCGGCGCGGCACATCGCGGCCACCGGACAGACTCAGAGTACCCAAGCCAAGCATGGCGGCGGTATCGCTATCAATGCCGGTCGTGCGAGCCAGGGCCACCAGGTTCACGCCCAGGCTGCGCAGGGTGTCCACCGCGGCCATCAGGGCTACCGGGTCCACCTCCAGGTCCTGACTCACGTCAATCACCACCGGGGCTTCCTGCAGCCACTGGGCGGCATCTTCCAGCCGTTGGCTGACTTCCTGATGCAGCAGGTTGGCATCCAGGTTTTTCAGTTGCAGGACCGTCATCATCAACATGCGGCCCTTGAACTCGAGAACGGTATTTTCTTCGACGACTGCTGTCATTCCTGACCTGTTGTCCGAGGGGCAATAGGCGCAAGAGATACGCCGGGCCCAGGTGGGGCGTAATTTTGGCAAAGCCTAGACGAAAGCGGCGATCCGTAAAAGCGCCAAAAGGGTGATATGAATGTTAAATCTGCGTGATATGGGGATGACAGCGGAATAACTGCTGAAAAAAACAGCATTTCCCCCGCTGACCCGACTTTGTGGCTTTTTGTGAAAGTGTGCACCGGTTGGCGTTGGAGGGCTCTCCCTACTTGCCAAAAGTCCACGGAGGCTACTGCTACGAAGCCGATGTAGGAGCTATGCTTGCATGGCGAACCGCGCTTGCGCGGATATCGCCCGGAGGGCGATCAGGAATCTCAGAGCTCGACAGGTCTCTCCAGAAACGATGGCGGATAAATGTTGATTTCTGCCGCCTCGCTATGCTCGGTTCGCATGTCGCAGATCCCCCTTGGGGGACAAGCATAGCTCCTACGGGGGCTCGGAGAATGGGGAAGGAAAAGCGGAGGGGCATTTCGGCCCCTCCGCCTGGTTGGGTTTACATCATCGGGCGTTCTGCATGCACGTTGACGTCCTTCAGGTCCATATCGAAGGCGTCGGTGAGCAGGCAGTCGTAGCGCATGGCATCGTATTCGTTCACCGGCTCTACCTGGTCGGCGTCGATGATGCCTTTGCTGGCCGCGTCCTGAAGCTTTTCCAGCACGCTGTTGCCTTCCAGTTGTCCCTTGCCGTCGGCTTTCAGGAACGCCAGGTAGGCCGGCTCCACTTCCAGCAGCTTGTTGAAGGTGGCTTCCACGCGTCCGATGGCATCTTCCGGGTCCTGGGAGATATAGGCCGGTTCTGCCAGTGCATCGCGCACCGAGCTGGGCGCCATGATCATGTCACCCAGAGTGCGGATCTGGTCGTCGCTTGGGGCCTGAGCCTTGCAGGGGCGACCGAACGGGAAGAACAACCCTTTCAACGCATAGCCCACGCCGAAGAAACCGAAGTTGCGGTAGAAGGCATCCAGGGCGTCATGGGCCTTGCTGAACGACCGGCGCAGCGCATAGCTGGCGTGGGCGTCGTTGGCCTCGTCCCGTGGCAGGGTGGCGTGGTATTTGAGAATGGAACAGGCGATCAGCAACTGGCTATGCACATCGCCCAGCCGCGCAGAGAGCAGCTCGCGACGTTTCAGATCGCCACCCAGCAGGGCCAATGCCATATCTGCAGTACTGGAGAGCACCGCACTATAGCGGTTCACCAGCCGATACCAGGGTGCACTGAAGGCGTCCGCATTGCCCGGTGCCTCGGACAGGTAGGGACCGGCAAGCGCCTGCATGATACCGCTACTGATATTGCCCAGGGTGTGGCCGGCATGGGAGAAGAACAGGGCATCGAAATCCTGCAGCCCCTGTTTCTTGTCTTCCGCCTGAATCGCCTGCAATTCGTCATACAGGTACGGATGGCAGCGCATGGCGCCCTGGCCGAAGATCATCAGCGAGCGGGTGAGGATATTCGCCCCTTCCACGGTGATGGCGATTGGCGTGGACTGATAAGGGAGGGCCAGGAAGTTACGCGGACCCAATTGAATGCCGCGCCCGCCGGCGATGTCCATGCCGTGATTAATCAGCTCACGCATCATTTCCGTGGCGTGGTACTTGGCCATGGCGGTAACGACTGATGGTGCGCCGTCTTCCAGTGAACGGGTCACCAGGTGGCGGTAGGCTTCCAGCGTGTAGCCAATGGCGGCCACTTCGGCAGAGGCTTCCTGCACCCCTTCGAACTGGCCCACCGCAGTGTTGAACTGACGACGGATACGAGCGAAGGCACCGGTCATGCGGTAACCGACTTCGCCGCTGGCAGTGGCCAGGGCGGGCAGGGAGACACCGCGACCGGCACCCAGACACTCGATCAGCATGCGCCAGCCACGACCTGCCATGTCCGGTCCGCCAATGATGGTGTCCAGCGGTACGAACACATCCTTACCATTGATGGGGCCGTTCATGAACGGAGAGCCAGGGTAGTGGCGACGGCCGATTTCCACCCCGGGAGTGTCAGCAGGGATCAGCGCACAGGTGATGCCAAGCTCTTCCTTGTCGCCGAGCAGTTTCTCCGGGTCGTAGAGCTTGAAGGCCAGACCTACCACCGTGGCCACCGGGGCCAGGGTGATCCAGCGCTTGGCAAAGTTCAGGCGCATGCCCAGCACTTCCTTGCCGTCAATCTCGCCCTTGCAGATTACGCCGGTATCCGGGATGGCGCCGGCATCGGAGCCCGCTTCCGGGCCGGTGAGGCCGAAGCAGGGGATCTCGTCGCCCTTGGCCAAGCCGGGCAGCCAGCGGTCTTTTTGTTCCTGGGTACCGTATTCGGCCAGTAGTTCACCGGGGCCGAGAGAGTTGGGCACCATGGCGGTGACCGCAGCAGTCAATGAGCGGGTGGCGATCTTGCTCATGATGCGGCTCTGGGCATAGGGAGAAAATGCCTTGCCGCCGTACTCCTTGGGAATGATCAGGCTGAAGAAGCCCTTGTGCTTGAGGAAATCCCAGACTTCCTCAGGCAGGTCTCTCAACTCGTGGAAGATTTTCCACTCATCCAGCATGTCGCACAGTTCCTGGACCTCGTTGTCCACAAACGACTGCTCTTCCTCGGTGAGCGTGGAAAACTGGATATGGGCGAATTTTTCCCAGTCCGGGCGACCGGAAAACAGATCGGTTTCGAACCAGGTGGTACCGGCTTCAATAGCCTCGCGCTCGGTGTCGCCGATGGCTGGCATGACCTTGCCAAGGGCGTTATAGACCGGCTTGGTGATGAACTTTTGGCGCAGGTCGACGTGGTTGAGCAGGGCAACGCCGGCGGCCAGCAGGATCAGTGAAACCGGATGAACCAGCCAGGGGGCCAGGAAGGCGCTCAACAGCCAGACAACCACAAAAACTGCGCTGCCGATGCCGCGACTGATGCGCTGATAGAACAGGGTCATCAGCGTGGCAATTAACACTACAATAGCCAACAGGCTAAGCATGGTGATCTCCTTTGCCGTGAACCCGAGCCCGCCTGGACCCGGGTTGTTTTGAATACAATCCAGCGTACTCACAGGTCATGTACATGGCGTGAAGCCCTGCAGACCTTACTGTTTTGAGTCTAACCCGTGAAAGTGATCAGTTGCACAGGATTTAACCGGATTTAATGGCGGTCATACCTTACAATCGCACCCAGTTTTAAAGCTTTCAGGAGCAAGGCGTTGCAACCGAACAACTACATCATTGAAGCAACTGAACAGAACATTCAGCAAATTCTTGAACAGTCGCGGCAGGTGCCGGTGATTGTGGATTTCTGGGCGAGCTGGTGTCAGCCCTGCCTGCAGATGGCACCGATTCTGGAGCGCCTGGTGAATGAGTACCAGGGCAAGGTGATGCTAGCCAAGGTCAACGCCGATGAGCAGCAGATGCTGGCAAGCCAGTTCGGGGTGCGCAGTCTGCCCAGCCTGAAACTGGTCTATCAGGGGCAATTGGTCAGCGAGCTGGATGGTGCCCAGACGGAGGGGGCGTTGCGCCAGTGGCTGGCTCCTGTGGTGGACCCGGAAGCTGCCGAGCAACAGCAGGAAGAGGGCTTCATTGAGCAGATCCGGATGGCTATTGAGACCGGCCATGGTGACCAGGCAGAAGCGGCACTGCGCCAGACCTTGCAGCAGAGCCCGGACAAGCACGCGATCCGTGCCATGCTGGTGGAATACCTGCTGGGTGATGGGCGTCTGGACGAGGCGCAGTCGCTGCTGGCGGAGGTAACCGAGGATGTGGAGCCATTACGGCCGTTCCGTGCCCGCTTTGCTCTGCTGGAAAAACTGGAAGGCGAGAGCCTCTCTCTGGCAGAGCTCCGTAAACGCATCAGCGATCAGCCCAACCCGGAAGATCTCTATGCCTTTGGCTTGCAGGCAGCGGCGGCCGGCCAGTTTCAGGCGGGCCTGGAGGCGCTGCTGCAACTGCTGAGCGAGCACCGGGATTTCCGCGACGGCATTGCCCGCAGCGCGCTGCTGGAAGTCTTCGAGTGCCTGCCCAAGGGGGACCCGCTTGCCAGCGAATACCGCCGCAAGATGTTCAATTACCTGTATTGATCTGTCGCCACGCCTCCCCCTGGCCGGGCAGGCGTGGCACTTCTCTCCTTGCTGAATCCCCCCCCCCGCACGTCGATGCACTGCGTCTTGCTGGTGCATCTGCATGTCTTTTTTTTCTGGATTCTTCCTCGCTGCATCATCTTGGCATGCCAAAATGCATTAAATGGGTGCGTTTGCGTGGTGCATTAGGTCTATTGTGGTGCATATTTCGGGTGCGCTGCAGCCAAGTGACTGAAATTAAAAAGCAATATTGCTGGCCTGATTCTTGTATGCGCTATGCCGGTGCAAACTTTTCGGCACGTATTGTGTTGGTGCAGCCGCTGGCTGGCTGCACGTGGATCAGGAGACAACCATGAAAATGCTGACAGCGGTGATCAAGCCGTTCAAAGCGGACGAAGTCCGCGATGCGCTGGCCCAGGTTGGGGTGCAGGGCATGACTATTACTGAAGTCAAAGGGTTCGGTCGCCAGAAGGGCCACACGGAGCTGTACCGGGGTGCAGAGTACGTGGTCGATTTCGTGCCCAAGGTAAAACTGGAGCTGGCGGTGCGCGAAGAGGACCTGGATCAGGCCATCGAAGCCATCATGAAGGCCGCGGGTACCGGCAAGATTGGTGACGGCAAGATCTTCGTCAGTGATCTGGAACAGGTAATCCGCATCCGTACCGGTGAAACCGGCAACGAAGCCATTTAAGGGGGCCACGATGAAAAAACTGCTTGCTGTACTGTTGATGTTTCCGTCCCTGGCCCTGGCCGATGGCCTCGACACCGGTGACACCGCCTGGATTCTGACGGCCACTGCGCTGGTGCTGTTCATGACCATTCCAGGCCTGAGCCTGTTCTATGGCGGCCTGGTGCGTAGCAAAAACGTACTCTCCGTGTTGATGCAATGCTTTGCCATTACCTGTGCGGTATCGCTGGTATGGCTGATCTGCGGCTACTCGTTGGCGTTCTCCGATGGCGGCAGCATGAATGCCTGGATCGGTGGTCTCGATCACGCTTTCTTTGCCGGTATCGGCAAGGACACTCTGGAGGGGACGCTGCCGAAAAGCCTGCACGGCCTGTTCCAGATGACGTTTGCCATCATCACTCCGGCGCTGATCGTGGGTGCCTTTGCCGAGCGCATGCGCTTTGGGCCCATGCTGGCGTTTTCCGTGCTCTGGTTGCTGGGTGTGTATGTTCCTGTCTGCCATTGGGTGTGGGGCGGCGGCTGGTTGGCCGACCTGGGCCTGTATGACTTTGCCGGCGGCACCGTGGTGCATATCACTGCCGGTGTGGCGGCGCTGGTTGCGGCGCTGGTACTGGGCGGTCGCAAAGGCTTTCCGGAGCAGGGCATGATGCCCCATAACATGACCATGACGTTGACCGGTGCCGGCATGCTGTGGGTAGGCTGGTTCGGTTTCAACGGTGGTTCTGCACTGGCTGCCGGCGGCGACGCCGCCATGGCCATGTTGGTCACGCACATTTCCGCAGCGGCGGGTTCTCTGGCCTGGATCACCATGGAGTGGAAAAAATTCGGCAAGCCCTCGGCACTGGGCATCGCCACTGGCATGGTAGCGGGTCTGGGTACCATTACCCCGGCGTCCGGTTTCGTCGGGCCGGCGGCAGCACTGGTGATCGGTCTGTCTGCGGGTGTGATCTGTTTCTACTCGGTCATCTTTATCAAGCACAAACTGAAGATCGATGATTCCCTGGACGTGTTCCCGGTGCATGGGGTAGGCGGCATTCTCGGTACCTTGTTTGCCGGTATCTTTGCTTCCACGGAACTGGGCCTGTTCTCCGGTTACGGTTTTGCCAAGCCGGAATTTACCATGCTGGATCAGTTCGGGGTGCAGGCATTGGGCGTGGTCGCCACGTTCGTTTATACCGCTGTGGTGACCTGGGTGTTGCTCAAGCTGATCGGCCTGTTCGCGGAACTGCGTGTGGACAAGGACGAAGAAACCCAGGGGCTGGATATTGCGCTGCACGAAGAGCGTGGTTACGACCTCTGATTACCCCTGCATGACAACCGCAAAAAAGCCCGGCCTTGCGCCGGGTTTTTTGTCCCCGATAGACGCTTGTACGGCTATTGCCACCCCCCGGGCCTTTCTATAAGGTACGGGTAAGTTTCGAACGCTTGTTTGAATGGTGATGCCTGATTACACGGGGTGTCGAAGCCACAACGATAGGTTAAGGAGATATAAGAAT
The DNA here is from genome assembly GCF_047495475.1 of Alcanivorax sp. IL2. NCBI lineage: Bacteria > Pseudomonadati > Pseudomonadota > Gammaproteobacteria > Oceanospirillales > Alcanivoracaceae > Alcanivorax > Alcanivorax sp. IL2. The sequence continues at coordinate 2,171,806 of NZ_CP179932.1, forward strand.
GAGCCTGGAATTTTTGTCTGACGAGTGGTTTGCGAAAGTAAAAGAGATCCGTGACGGTGCCGGTGATGTGGAAACCCCGGCTGCCCTGGCAGATCTGGTAATCAACATCACTGTATCCGGCGATGGTGGCGACAAGGAAATGGCGTTGGTCGGTGGCATGATCGAAGAAGGTCATCACGCTGACGCGCCGACTACCATGATCCTGCCGGCTGATCTTGCCAAGCGCATCTTCATTGAAGGCGACCAGTCCGCTGGTATGCAGGGCTTCATGAGCGGCCAGATCCGTATCGAAGGCGACATGAGCAAGCTGATGGCGCTGCAAACCGCCCAGCCTTCTGCTGACCAGGTTGCCCTGATGAAGCAGATCCAGGAAGTGACTGCCTGATCGCCAGGTTTATCGCTTGCTGACAATGCCCGCCTCGTGCGGGCATTGTTGTTTTTGGGGATGCGCTTTCACAAGAAAGCCGGTATCTGCGGGTGGGGCGATCTATCAGCTATCCTTGCCATGCAGGCTGTGATTCAGGTTCTGCAATGGTGTGGCCACGGCTACCGGATGTATGGGCAGTTGATCCAGCCAGCCATAGGCGCTGCGGCCACCGTTATCCAGATAGGTGCGCAGCGACTCCCGCCACTTTTCTGCATGCAATGCGAGACAAAGGGGCTGGCGGCGGATCGGATCCTGGGCGACACAGACATGGTCCGGCCCGGCTTTGTTCAGCAGGTCGCCGGGCAATGAGGCGGGAGGCTGGACCAGATCGCAGGGCAGGCACAGACAGAGCCCCTGGCTGGCATCCAGCGCCGCTTCCAGACCGGCCATTGGCCCCTGAAACCCGTCCCGTTCATCACTGACCACCTGATCGGCCCAATGCCGGTAGGTGGCCTGATTCCGGTTGGCACTGATCACGATACGGGCCGGGGAGGGCGCCAGGTGATCCAGCAGGTGAGCGATCAGCGGCTTGCCGTCCACCTCCAGTAATCCCTTGTCGGCGCCGCCGACCCGTTTTCCCCGGCCGCCGGCGAGAATGATCAGGGTGTAGTCCATGGGGTGCCTCCATTGATGATGGGATGTCTGAGCACAGAAACCATCCGTTGGCGGGTTTTCCGCGTCGCGTGGGAGGTGCTGCTTGTGGCGTCTAATGCTATGCTCTGTCGCTTGCTTCCTTTCTGACATCCTCAGGACATCGTGTGACCAGCGCCCGTAACCATCTTACCGATCTGACGCGCTTTGCGCCGCTTTTGCCGGGCTATCACCCCCGTGAACCGCAACTGGCCATGGCGGATGCAGTGGATGCGGTCATCGGCACCGGCGGGACCTTGATGGTCGAGGCGGAAACCGGCACCGGCAAGACTCTGGCGTACCTGGTGCCGGCCCTGTTGTCAGAGGGGCCAACACTGGTGTCCACAGGCACCAAGAGCCTGCAGGATCAGCTTTTTTTCAAGGATGTGCCGCTGGTCAAGAAGGCTCTGGGGCTGCCGCGCAAGGTGGCCTTGTTGAAAGGGCGCGCCAATTATCTCTGCCCCTACCGGATGACCCTGCATCAGGAAGAGGCCCGTTTTCTGACCCGGGAAACCGCCGAGCAATTGCAGATCGTGGCTCACTGGGCTGGTCGCACGAAAACCGGTGATATCGCCGAGCTGCAACAGATTCCTGAAGACGCGCCGGTATGGCCCTGGGTCACCAGTACCGCCGACAATTGCCTGGGTACCGACTGCCCCAATTACCAGGAATGCCCGCTGATGAAGGCCCGCAAGGAAGCGCAGGAAGCGGACCTGGTGGTGGTCAATCATCATCTGTTCTTTGCCGATGCTGCCCTGCGCGGTAACGGTTCGGCCTCGGAACTGCTGCCCAGTGCCAATACGGTGATCTTCGATGAGGCGCATCAGCTTCCGGAAATCGCTGCCGCCTTTTTCGGCGATACTCTCAGCACACGGCAGGTCCAGGAACTGGGCCGCGACAGTTTGTCCGAAGCCGGACAGACCACGGCCGACCTGGCGCGTCTGAACCAATTGATCGCAGCGGTGGAGAAGGGCTGCCTGGATTTGCGTCTGAGTCTGGGAGACGGCGAGCGCCGCGAGCCCTGGTCCGAAGTGGCGGAGAAAGAGTCTGTCATCGAAGCGGGCGAGACCCTGCTGGACGCCCTGCGTGATCTGGAAATGTTCCTCGGCCCCCTCGCCAAGGCAAGCCGGGGCATGGAAGCCTGTGCCCGCCGTGCCAGTGAGCAGGTAGATTGCCTGGCGGCCTACCTGAAAGGGGAACAGCCCAACCGGGTGTACTGGTTCGAAACCTTCAAACGGACTGTGGTGCTGCATAGCACGCCCCTGTCCGTGGCAGCCCAGCTGCGTGCCCAGCGTGAGCGCCAGCCGTGCAGCTGGGTGCTTACCTCGGCGACCCTGTCTGTGGGCGGGCGCTTTGAGCATATCCAGAAGCGCTTAGGCATGGACGCGGCTACCACCCTGCGGCTGGAAAGCCCGTTCGATTTCAAACGCCAGGCGGTGTTTTATGCCCCTGACGGTCTGCCGGCGCCGAATGACCCGGGCTATACCGCCGCGCTTTGCGATGCCATGGTGCCGGTGATTAATGCCGCCAAGGGCCGCACTTTTTTCCTTTTCACCAGTCACAGAGCATTACGGGAAGCGGCCCAGTTGTTGCGTCCCCGTCTGGATTACCCCTTGCTGGTGCAGGGGGAGTCCGGTCGGCGGGAGTTACTGGACAGTTTCCGGGAAAAAGGCAATGCGGTGCTGTTGGGCACCAGCAGTTTCTGGGAAGGCATTGATGTGCGCGGTGAGGCCCTCAGCTGCGTGATTATTGATAAACTGCCGTTCGGCTCGCCGGGTGACCCGGTGGCGGCGGCACGTATCGAACATATCAATCGCAATGGTGGCAATGCCTTCCGCGATTATCAGCTGCCCCAGGCAGTGCTGGCATTGCGCCAGGGAGCCGGGCGTCTGATTCGTGATCCCAAGGACACCGGCCTGCTGGTGGTGGCGGATCCTCGCTTGCTGACGCGCAGTTACGGAAAGCTCTTTGTAAACAGTCTGCCAAACATGACCCGCACCCGGAAGCTGGACGTGGTACAACGGTTTTTTGATTACCTTGCCCGGCAACAAGAAGGGCAGACAACGGAACAGATAGAATCATGACACGAATTCTGGCTCTGGAAACCGCCGGTGAAACCTGTTCGGTGGCCATCATGGATGGCGACGAGGTGCTTGAACATTTCGAGCAGGCGCCACGGCGTCAAACCGAACGGGTGTTGCCGATGGTGGAGGCACTGCTGGCGCAATCGCAACTGTCGCTTGGCCAGCTGGACGGCATTGCCTTTGGCCATGGTCCCGGTGCCTTTACCGGGGTACGTGTCGCGGCTGCGGTTACTCAGGGCCTGGCCTTTGCGGCGGACTTGCCGGTGATCGGGGTGTCCACTCTGGCGGCCTGTGCACTCAGCGCTCAGGATACGATCCCACACCGGGATGTGGTCGCGGTGTTCGATGCGCGCATGGGTGAGGTCTATCTGGGCGCCTATACTTGTGAGGGTGGCGTTGCCAGAACCGTGTTCGACGACGGGCTGTTTCACCCGGACACCTTGCCCTCTCTGCCGCAAAAAGACTGGCTGATTGTCGGCTCCGGGCTGGTTTATCGTGAGGCCCTTTGCAAGGCCTATGGCGCAAGTCACTGTGAGGTCGACGTGCATCCCCATGCGAAAGCGGTGGCGCAGCTGGCATTATCCGGTTTCCAGCGCGGTCAGGGGGTGAGTGCAGAACTGGCACAGCCGGTCTATCTTCGCGATCAGGTAATTCAGGGAGCAGTACGATGATCAACTGGGACCTTCCCAATGTCCATGAACTGGCGGTGATTGTGCCAGCCGAAGCCATCGATGTGATGGGGCACGTCAACAACACCGAATACCTGCGTTTCATGGAGAAAATTGCCTGGGACCATACCGCCAGCCTCGGGTTGGGTTGGGATCTGTACCAGAAGCTCAACCGGGGCATGGTGGCCCGGCATACCGAAGTGGATTACCTGGCACCGGCCTTTGAAGGCGAGCACCTGAAAATCGGTACCTGGATTGTGGAAAACGACCAGCGCATCAGTATCACACGCCGTTACCAGATCGTTCGCGAATCAGACGGGCGAACTCTGCTGCGCGGCCGTACCCGCTGGGTGTGTGTGGCACTGGATTCCGGCAAGCCCCGTCGCATGCCCCCGGAGTTTTTGCAGGGTTACAAAATCACCGCCACAGAAGAGTAAAACGCTGCGAGTGACGGGACGCGCATTTCGACGCGCCACTCCCGTCTTGATCGTCGCCCCTCGCAACTCGTTCTCGTCACTGACGTACCATTCAACAAGGACATTCCATGGATTGGTTCCAGGCCCTGGTGCTTGCCCTGATACAGGGACTTACCGAGTTTCTTCCCATTTCCAGTTCTGCTCATCTGATTCTGCCATCCCAGGTATTGGGTTGGCCTGATCAGGGGTTGGCCTTTGATGTGGCCGTGCATCTGGGCACCCTGATGGCTGTGATGGCCTACTACCGGCGGGATCTTTTTGCCATGGTTGGCGGTGCCGGCAAAGCGGTGACCCAGCGCACCATGAACGACGATCTGAAACTGGGGCTGCTGGTAGTGCTGGCTACCATTCCCGCGGTGGTGTTCGGCTTTCTTGGTGATGACTGGATTGAACGGGAGTTGCGTTCTGCACTGGTAATTGCCGTTACTACCCTGGTGTTTGGCGCGCTGCTGTGGGCTGCCGATGCCTTCGGCAAGCGTCAGTTCAGTCTTGTAAGACTGGGAGTCATTGGTGCGGTTTTTATCGGTCTGGCTCAGGCCCTGGCACTGATTCCCGGTACCTCGCGAAGCGGTATTACCATCACGGCGGCATTGGCGCTGGGTTACCAGCGCGAGGATGCAGCACGCTTTTCCTTCCTGCTTTCCATTCCTGTCATCCTTGGCGCTGGATTGCTCAAGACAAAGGATCTTGTCGAGCAGCAGGTAGCGGTGGACTGGGGGCTGATGGCCCTGGGCGCGGTGGTCAGTGCGATTACGGCATATCTGACCATCGTATTCTTCATTCGTCTGCTTGAGCGCATCGGCATGTTGCCGTTTGTGGTGTACCGCCTGATCCTTGGTGTTGCGCTGCTGGCGTGGTTGGCCTGATTCCATGGTAGGGGCGGTGCTGGGCCTGTTGCCCGGGTGTCCTGAAGGGCTTCCCGGTACGCCGGTAGAAGAGGCTGACAGAGCTGTGCAACTGGGCCTGCCACTGGTGCTGGGCTGGCACGAAGAGCGCCTCAGCCTGTGGCGACCGCAAGGGCGGGAAACGCCCTTGAGCGTGAGCTTCAATGATGGCAAACAGGGCTACCGGCTGACAGCGGAGCGAGTCCGCCACGAACGATTGATCAAGGCACTGGGAAAAACCCGGGACGACACCTTTACGGTTCTGGATGCTACCGCCGGCCTGGGCCGGGATGCGGCCCTGATTGCCACAGCCGGGTTCCCGGTATTGCTGGCGGAACGCTCGCCGATTCTCCATGCCATGCTCGCTGACGGGCTGCGGCGGGCGCCTGCAGAGCTCGCTGCTGCCATGCAGTTGCTACCCTGCGCCGATGCGGGTGCGCACACCTTGCCACCGCTGCATGCGGTCTATCTTGATCCCATGTTTCCATCACGGGACAAAAGTGCAGCGGTAAAAAAAGACCTGCAATGGCTCCAGCAATTGGCAGCGTATCCGGATCACCGCGAGGAAGCGGCGTTGCTGGAGTGGGCACTTGGACTCAACCCGCATCGGGTAGTGGTGAAACGGCCTGGCAAGGCAGAGTCGCTGGCAAAACGCAGTCCCCATCATCAGATTACCGGCAAGGCTATTCGTTTTGATGTCTATGAGTAGTCTGAATCATCGAGCACTGAACCCTGCCGCGTAACGCTTTCATGAATTGATCATAAAATAGACACAATGATGTCGCTTTGATAGCGTCAAAGGCGCACCTGATGTTCCGGTGTTAAGGAATGACACTTCAAACATGAGGATCCAATCATGAATACCTTCCGTTTGCTTGCGTTGACTGCGGCACTGCCTCTGGTTTTGCCGGTATCGGCCATGGCCGATAACTATCTGCGGTTTGCCTATAGCCTTGCCGATTACGATGAACAGGATATGGATTTTACGGTGGCCGGTCCCCCTGACCAGACACTCAACATCGATGGGTATGACCCGGGGAATGCGGACTATCTGAGCGTAGCCGGAGGTACCTGGCTTTCCCCCAACCTGCGCGCAGAAGTTGCACTGGATTTCTCTCTGGCGTCCAAGGAAGACGATGGCGTTACCGTCAGCTCCGGTGGGGTTTCAGAGGCGGGGACTTTCGAGGCCAAGACCACCAGCCATCTTCTCATGATCAATGGCTACTACCACTTCATGAATGACCGCGGCACCGGAGCCTTTGACCCCTATGTGGGGGCGGGTATCGGCCTTGCCGATAACGAACTGGAGGATATGACCGTTGCCGTTAGTGGCGGCTCTGCAACCATTGAAGACGGTGACAGCACCGAATTTGCCTTCAAATTTGGTGCGGGTGTTGCCTACTGGCTCAGTGATGCAGCCTCCGTGGATTTCTCCATTTTCTATGTGGATGCCGGTACCGTGGAGAGTGGTGATACGGCCAATGGGGTTGGTGGCGCGGTGGCACTGTCCCGGGAACTGGAAATGGATCTGCAGAGCATCAACTACAGCCTGGGTGCTTCCATTGCCATCTAGCGGTTAGCGGTGTTGCCAGGAAATAAAAATACCCGCCAAATGGCGGGTATTTTTTGTCGGCTATTGCTGCCGGCCTCAGGAAACAGAGGGGGCCGGCTCTACCAGGTGCTCAATGTCTGTCACCCGCGTCACCCGTTGAATGGCGTCGCTGATATCCGGGCTGAGGATGCGACGGGCTTCATCGTCCAGGGATTCCAGTTTTTCGTCAAAGACCAACGCGCCAGCGTCGTCAGTAGTGACCAGGCCGGTACCGTACAGCTGGCTGATGAAGTTTTTCAGTACCACCTTGTCGAAGAATTCTGGTGAGTTGAATTCGTAGAGCAGCGACAACCGTTGTGCCGTCTGATGAGCCAGTTCGCCCAGTTGATTGGCGGTCAGCATGCCGGAACCATACTGCACCAGAAGACGAATGGTCAGATAGTAGCGTTCCAGAGACGGCATGACGGTCTGGCCAAGATGGTCCAGCATGTCGGATTCGTGGGTGTGAATCGGAGCCCCGTGCAGACAGTCGTCTTCGCGGCTGATCAATTGTTCCTTCTCCAGCACATCCACCGTCTTGCTCACCGCCCGGGACAGGTCGTCGCCGTCCTGCCAGTGTAGATAGTACTCATTGCGCAGGAAGGGGTAGAGCAGATGCACCATGCTCTGCAGGGTGTTCATACTGATGGAGCGGGCGTTCATCACCAGCGAACAAATCAGGCCGGGCAGAATAAACAGGTGCAGGCTGTTGTTGCGGACGTAGGCCATCTGCAGGGCGGTTTTTTCATCGGTGGTCACCACGTCACCCAGCTTGTGCTCGATACGCTCCAGGAACTCGTTGTCTAGCCCGTACTGAATGATAGCGGAGGCATCATCCGTGGCGATGGAGGCGCTTTCACTGTAGGGGGCCTGTTTGAGCAGAGCGATGTACAGGTTCAGCTGCTGGCGTAACTGGGCCACATCCATGGTGTGCTTGGGCGACGCCAGCAGGGCCAGGCTGAGCAGGTTGATCGGGTTGGCCACGGCGGCGGCATTGATGGATTCCACCACTTCCTGTCCGAGTTCATTGACCACATGCTTGAACCAGGCTGGGCTTTCATCGGCAGCCAAGTCCTCGCTGCGCCAGGCTGTGTGATGCTCGTCGAGGAAGTCCACCAGCTTGATGGGCTCACCGAAATTTACATGCACCTGGCCGAAGTGACTGCGCAGCACCGCCAGGGATTTCATCAGCCCGCCCACGGATTCCTTCTGCTTTTTCTTGCCGTGCAGCTCACCGATATAGGAGCCGGACTCGATCACCTTTTCATAGCCCACATAAACGGGCACAAAGGCAATCGGCTTGCGGGCATCACGCAGGAAGCTGCGCAGAGTCAAGGCCAGCATGCCGGTGCGGGGCTTCAACATCCGGCCGCTACGGCTGCGCCCACCTTCCACGAAGTACTCGATGGAATAACCACGCACGGTGATGGTATGCAGGTACTCGCTGAAGACGGTGGCGTACAGGGGGTTGTCACGAAAGCTGCGGCGCATGAAGAACGCACCGCCGCGTCGCAGGATAGTCCCGACGATGGGCATATTCAGGTTGATGCCGGCGGCGATGTGCGGTGGCACCAAGCCATTGCGGAATACCACAAAGGACAGCAGCAAATAGTCGATGTGGCTGCGGTGGCAGGGCACATAGATCACTTCGTGATCGCCGGCCACTTTGGTCAGGTTGTCCATGTTATACAACCTGACCCCGGCATACAGTCGGTTCCAGACCCAGTTCAGGAATAACTCCAGGGAGCGAATCACCGTATGGGAGTAATCCGCGGCGATTTCCATGGCGTAATGGCGAGCCTTGGCTTCCACCTTCTCGATACTGGTTTCCTGGCGCTGGGCCTCGGCGCGGATGGCTTCCTGTACCGGGATGGAGTCCACCACGGTATTGGTTAGGGTGCGACGGTGCGACAGATCCGGGCCGATGGCGGCTTCCTGCTGACGGCGAAAATGCACACGCAGAATGCGGGAGGCCTTGCGCACGGTCTGTTCGTCCGTGGGGCACTGATCCACCAGGGTGCGTAGGGACATGGGCTTGCTGAAATGGACGTACAACTGCCGGCCCTGGGTGACGATGATAAAGAATTTCTTGATGAAACCCGCCGGCGACCAGTTGTCGGAAAACAGAATGCGCCACAGAGAGCTTTCCTTTTCCGGACGGCGGCCCCAGAACACCGATACCGGCACCAGCTGTACATCGGCCTCGGGATTGGCGCGTAGTGCGCTGACCAGTTTTTCCAGCCGTGGCGGTGACACGGGTGTTCGCTGCCGGCCATTACTGAATTTGCGCCGGTACAGCTGGAAGTAACTATGGCTCAGGTGGCTTTTGCCAAGCGTCAACCCATGCAGTGCAGATGCAAGGCCCAATTGTCGTGCGGATTGATCCGCTGCTGCGGCATCGGCGGCAGAGCGATCACGCAGCACATAGACCACCGGGGTATTGGGGGCAAGTTGCAGTTCGTCAGGGTTGGAAGGCAGCGCGTTAGCACGTGTGCACAAACGCAGGAAAATGCGGATCAGGAAGAAGCCCAGGCGATCCAGGCCAAGCCAAGGTGTCATAGTCGGATTCAGTTAACTAGTGTGCCGCAAGTGTAGCGAAAGCCCTGGGCAGGGAACACCAGCGCATATTTCAATTTGTTTCAGAATTGCGTCTGCCAACTCGTACCATGGTCCAGTATACCGTTATATTCACGGGAACAAGTCAGGTAGCCTTGCTAGACTGTTGGCAGTTTATTGATAAGGACTAAGGAGTTAACGGTGTCGACACCGCAAACGGGGATTTTTGATCGTAGTTATCAACATCATCTGTTCTTCGAATTCTGCCTTGGCAGTGGCCAGGAGATGCAGGCAGTCAGAACCGCTTTGCACCAGCTGAATTCGCTGAAAAGTGAAAAGACACCGGTGTTGATGGCGTTCGGGCCAGCCCTCTGGGAGCAACTGGACACCCGCTTCAGCTTCCCGCCGTTCTCCCTGGAAGGCCATGTGCCGGCAACCCAGGGGGATCTGTGGGTCTGGGTGCAGGCGAAAGAGCGCGGTGATCTATTCGATACCGGCATGCAGGTACGCGATACCGTGGGCGAGCTGCTTTCCACGCAACTGGAGCTGAACAGCTTTGTCTACCACGACATGCGTGACCTGACCGGGTTTGTCGATGGTATCGGTAACCCTATCGGCGACAAGGCAGAAAAGGCGGCCTTTATTGCCGAGCCGCATCCTGGTGCCGGTGGTAGTTGGGTGCTGACCCAGAAATGGGTCCACGACCTGAAGACATTCAATCAGCTGCCGGTGAGCGATCAGGAGAATGTGTTTGGCCGTACCAAGGAAGACGCGGTGGAGTTCGACGAAGAACGCATGCCGCCGGACTCCCATGTAGGGCGCACGGATGTTGATCGGGACGGTGTCCCCCAGAAAATGTGGCGTCGCTCGGTACCGTACGGCGACAGCAGTGAACACGGCCTGTACTTCCTGGCCTTCTGTTGCGAACTGGATCGCTACGACTACCTGCTTCGCCGCATGTACGGCATCGCCGACGATACCGTCAAAGACCGCCTGCTGGACTACACTCGCCCGGTGATGGGCTCGTGGTGGTATGCGCCGGATCAGGAGTGGTTAGATAAGATCAGTGAATAGTTAACAGTTAATAGTGAACAGTTTCGCTAAATAGGTTTTATTGCTTTGAAACGTAAGAGGCCGCGCCCAGATCATGGGCGCGGCCTCTTTGTTTTCAGTTCAGAAGGCGCGAAAACCGCGCCGCTGTTAACTGTTCATTATTAACTATTCACTGCCTCAATCCGTTTTCCATTTGGTAAACATCTTCTTCACCAGGAAGGGCGTGAGTTTCAGTGAAGCGCTGAGCATCTGGCCTATGCCCTTGGGGAAGACGAAGTGCAGGGCGTTCTTGATGCCGTTGTAGGTGGCTTCGTCGAAGGGGTACCAGAAGATGTTGCGCTTGGAAGGCAGGATGTCCCAGTTGACTGCTTTTGCCTGAGTCATCTCCTCCAGGCCTTCCGGGCCGTGGGTGCGGCCGATGCCGGATTCCTTCCAGCCGCCCCAGGGGGTTTCGGAGAGGCCGTGGCTGTAAAGGTGATCATTAATGGTGGTGACCCCGGACTGCAGACGGGCAGCAATGGCGCGGCCACGCTTGTTGTTCTTGGTCCACACGGAGGAGGTCAGTGCCAGCTTGGATTCGTTGGCCTTGCGGATGGCGTCTTCTTCGTTAGCCACGCGTTGCACGGCAATCAGGGGGCCGAAGGTTTCATCGCACATGGTGAGCATGTCGTCGGTGACATTGGTCAGCAGCGTCGCCGGGTGGAAGAAACCGTTTTCCACGTTGCCTACCGGGCGGGACTGGGCTTCGATACGGGCGCCCTTGGCCAGGGCATCTTCCAGGTGTTGCTGCACGGTGCGCAGCTGGCCGGCAGTGGTCAGGCTGCCGATATCCACATTGAAATCGTTGCAGCCTACGCCGTGACGCAGCTGGCGGGTCTTCTTGGCGAGTAGATCCACGAACTGGTCGTAGACCGCGTCCACCACATACACCCGTTCCACACCGCCACAACTTTGACCGGCATTCTGGTAACCGGCCCAGGCGGCACCGTTGGTGGCCCGCTCCAGATCCGCATCTTCCAGCACCAGCATGGGGTCGTTGCCGCCCAGCTCCAGGGACACCGGAGTGAGGGTTTCAGCGGCCTGGGCCATCAGGGTTTTGCCGGCGGGGACGCTGCCGGTGAAGAACAGCTTGTCCACGCCATTCTCAAAGTAACCAGTGGCAACTTTGGAGCCGGAGCCGACGATGTGATGGAACAGACCCTCAGGCAATTCACCGGCGGCAATGATCTGCTCGATGGCGCGCCCAACTGCCGGGGTGGCGGCAGCCACTTTCAGCAGTACGGCATTACCGGCCATCAGGCCCATGACAATTTCACCGAAGGGGATGGACAGCGGATAGTTCCAGGGGCTGATAATGCCCACCACGCCCAGAGGGACACGCAGCATGTGAGTCTTCTTGTTGAAGAACAGGATGCTGCCGCCGGGGCGGTTTTTTTCTTTCAGGTATTTTTCCGCGTTGTTTGCATACCACTTACAGGCCAGGGCGGAGGGCAGTACTTCGGTGGCCAGGGCATCGGTGAGGGTCTTGCCGTTGCTTTCGCTGACGGTGCGGGCCAGGTCGTCGGCGCGGTCCACGATATAGCTGCGCATCATGGTGATGTGGCGGGCCCGTTCCTTGAACGATTTGGCCGCCCAGATCGCCTGGGCTTCACGGGCCTTGGCCATGATCTCGGGCAATTTGGCCAGGTCGGTTTCATTCAGCTCGGCCACGGCGGTGCCGGTGGCCGGGTTGGTGTCCAGTACGGTTTTGCTATCGAGTTTTTCTTGCGCGGTCATGTGAGGAAGTCTCCATCACGGCAGGTCGCAAAGGCGGCCTGCGGGCTGTTCTGAGAGGGCCAGTGTCTGGCTCCGGGAAAGGCACATAGGTAAACACAGAGTAGACATTGTGGCTAGTGCTGTTCGGGCCGATTTCAGGCCGTGACACCACGGCTTTGCTGTGCTTCCGTCAGCCGGAACGCCATGCGCTCGAAGGTCAGGGCAATACGCTCCAAGGCGCCGGCAATCAGCTCCCTGTCGCGCTGAGCCAGGTTGCCAGCGTTCTCCATATCCACTTTGAGCCTTTCTGATTGCTGGCGAAAGCCCTCGTCGACGGTGCCACGGGAACAGGACTGGTAGGCAGCAGCCAGAGCCAGTTGCCAGCGATCGGCGCTGTCGAGCAGCGCCGGTGGGGCATTGCTGCGCAGGCGACTCTGAATCCACAGGGAGACCTGGCCCAGGTTCAGTCCGGTGAGGCCCAGATCGGTGAAGTGGCGCTGGGCCTCGGGCAGGGCCTTGTCACAGATGGTCAGCCAGCGCAGGCGATCGGCCATGCGCGCGTTGAACCATTCCTCATTGATGTTGGCAGCACCTGATGTGGCCGCAGAGGGATTGCCCATCAACGTCAGGTCGGTGGCGGTCTGGCGGATCAGCCGGCGGCGCAGGTTGGGGCCATTGGGTGGCGTAATCAGACGGAACATGAGGAAGGCGATGGCGATTCCCGCGGTGATTGCCAGGCCGTTACTGGCCACCCGGGCCACATCAAAATCCATGGCGTTGCCCGGCTGCACCAGAATGATATAGGGAGTGCAAAAGCCCAGCCCCAGGGGCAGGGTCAGGCGTTTACTGATGGCCAGCAGGCCGACAAACAGAGGCGCGCCGAGAATCAGGATGAGCAGGGGAAAGTTGCCGTTATTGAGGGCCAGCAGGGGCAGGGTGAAAAACAGGGCCACCGGTGCGGCCAGCACGGAACTGAAGGTGGCCCGTTTCAGCACCAGATCCGGCTCTGGCAGGCGTGCAAACAAAATAGTGAACATGACCGGCATGATCATCAGCATGATGGCCATTGGGCTGGCAGTGCCTACCCAGAGCCCGGCAGCAAGGGCAAACACCAGCGCACTGCGCAGGCCCACGGCGGCGGCGATCTGCAGATCCCGGTAAGGCCGCAGGCCCTGCGGTCGCAGTTGCACTTCATGGCTGAAATGCAGGGCACGGTTGGCCTCCAGGGCCAGAATCAGATCCGCTGTCAGGTTCTGGCTGACCTGGAAGAAGCGCCGCTGCAGAGGCGGGGCATCCTCGGCTTGCTCGCCGCGGGCTTCGCGCAGTTGCTGGCGCAGGGTCTGGGCTTCTTTCATGGCCTGCTCGGCGGAGCTGGTTTCGCGCATGCGCTGGAAGGCGGTGCGCAAGGCATCCAGCAGGTCGCGCAGGGCCGGGGTGAGCAGGTCATCGTGGTTGCGCATCAGGCGCCCGATCACGCGGATGCGGGCTACCAGTGACAGGGTTTTGTGGCAGATCACCGTGGCCGCCCGGGCCCGCCCCGGGCCATGGCTGCCCTCGTAGTGAACGGCGCTGCTGTCATCACTGAGGGCAAAAATGCCCTGCAGCAGGGTATCCACCTGATTATGGCGTTTGGCGTGGGTGCCCGTCGGGTCCAGTTCCAGTTCCAGATAGGCCAGTGTCTGATTGAGGGCGGTGCGGGCATGCTCCTTGAGCAGACCACTGACTCGTACAGGCCACAGCAAGCTGCTCACCAGGGTGGCGCAGACGGCGCCGAGAATGATCTCACTGACCCGGGCGTTGGCAATGTGGAAGATGCCCAGGCTGGAGGTATTGGCCGGGTCGGCGATGGCCAGCACGACAATGAGGGTGGCGGTGATGCCCGCCATGGCGAAACCGTAGATGAAATTGGCCTGACGGACCCAGGCGGAAGCGCCGGCATTGATGCCGATCCACAAGGTCAGTGCGCCAATGGCCAGGGCCGGGTAGGGGAGTAACCAGGCCAGGATCAGCAGCCCCATGGCGCCGCCTACCAGGGTACCGCCGATCTGGCAGAAGCCTTTTTCAATCACCAGCCCGGTTTCCGGGCGGACTTGCAGGAACACGGCGGAGATCAGCGCCCAGTAGGGCCGGTCCAGTTGCAGCAGCATGGACAGATAGAGTGCCAGGGCCATGGCGATGACCCCCTTGGCGGCAAACAGGACAGACTGGCGGTCAGGAGTGAGCAGAACGGCCAGTCGCGGATCCAGTTTCATGGGGCGCTCTTGGTGTCCCGCTCGTGGAGGCGCACGGTGGCAGTCATGCCAGCGGCCAGCAGAATGTCATCGGGAATGTGGTCCAGCTCGATATGCACAGGAATGCGCTGGGCCAAGCGCACCCAGTTAAAAGTCTGCTGGACCTGGGGCAATAGCTGGCCGTCAGTCTGAGTGTTGGCGTTGGCGATGGCCTGGCCCACGCTGGTGACCTTGCCGCGCAGTTTGCGGGCGCCGTTCATCAGTACCACTGTGGCACGCTGGCCCACGTTCACCATGGGTAGTTTGGTTTCCTCGAAGTAGCCGGTGACATAGAAACTGCCGGCCTTGACCATGGACACTACCGGAGTGCCCTGATTAACGAAGTTTCCTTGCTGCAGGGTCAGGTTGACGATGGTGCCGTCTGCGGGAGCTTCCACACTGGTTCGCTCCAGGTTGATTCTGGCGCTGGCCAGTTCTGCCTCGGCCAGCGCCACATTGGCGGCAGCAAGCTGGGCCTCGATACGGGCACTGTCCAGTTCTTCACGGCTGATGCTGTTGCCGGCGTGCAGGCGTTTGCGCCGTTCGTATTGATGTTCCGCCAGGCGCAAGGACTCCTGCTCGTGGAGCAGTTGGGCTTCGGCCCGGGCCAGTGTTGCCCGGTAGCGGATGTCATCAATCCGGAACAGGGGATCGCCCTGTTGTACGGCCTGGTCATCACGAATGTGCAGCTCGCGGACCCAGCCGGACACATCCGGGGATAGCGTAATGATTTCGGCGCGCACCTTGCCGTCGCGGGTCCAGGGCGCATAGAGGTAATAATTCCACACCCAGTTACCGGCCAGCAGGGCGAGAATGACCAGAACCACGGTGAGCAGAATACGTAGTGGTTGTTGCATGCGTTATCCCTGGCTCAGCACTCGTAAGGAAAGGGCGACAAAGCAGATAAACAGTGACAGATAGACCCAGGCACTTTTCCAGAGTTGTTGATGCCAACCCAGTTTACGCAGCAGCAGGAAGGTCAACAGGGTGAGCATCATGCCCAGCAGCACGAACAGCACCATGGGGCTGATCAGCAGTCCGCCAACCGGAATTTCATGCAGCCACATTGTTGTTCCCTGGCAGTGTCACGTTAGCGAGCATGGTAACGGATAATGGTGGGATGCTGTAGGAGCACCGCTCGAGGTGCGAACCCGAGCCCAGGCGAGGGGCATGATTTTCAGTGCCTTTCCGAATCTGTCGAACCCCGAAGCTATCGATAGGTTCTTGCTGACGTGCGGTTCGCACCTCGAGCGGTGCTCCTACAGGTGCCATAAGAGAGGTCGGCTTGATCCCTATTTCTGCTGCCGATTCACTGCATCAGCTTTTCGAGCAAGCGGGTGTAGATCCTGGTCAGTGTGTCCAGCTCACTGATACTGGTATGTTCGTCCACCTTGTGGATGGTGGCATTGGTAGGACCCAGCTCCACCACCTGGCTGCCGGTGGGGGCGATAAAGCGCCCGTCACTGGTGCCGCCGGCGGTGGACAGTTCCGTGTCGAGGCCGGTGACATCATGGATGGCGGTGACGGCAGCGTCCACCAAGGCGCCACGATCGGTAAGGAACGGCTGCCCGGACAGGGTCCACTGCAGATCGTAATCCAGGCCGTGTCTGTCCAGCACCGCCTCGGTACGCTCGCGCAGCAGGGCATCGGTCAGTTCCGTGGAGAAACGGAAGTTGAAAATGACCTGGCAGGTGCCGGGGATCACATTGGTGGCCCCGGTGCCGGCGTTGATGTTGGAAATCTGGAAACTGGTGGCCGGAAAGAAATCGTTACCCTGATCCCATTCGGTAGCGGCCAGCTCGGCCAGGGCCGGTGCCGCATCGTGGACCGGGTTGCGGGCCAGGTGCGGGTAGGCAACGTGCCCCTGAATGCCTTTGACGGTGAGCCGTGCGCCCAGGGAACCCCGGCGACCATTCTTGATCACATCGCCCACGGTGTTGGTGGAGGAGGGTTCGCCCACCAGGCAATAGTCGATGTGTTCATTGCGGGCCTGCAGATGCTCGACCACCTTGACGGTGCCGTTCACTGACGGCCCTTCTTCATCGGCGGTGATCAACAGCGCCAGGCTGCCATTGTGGTCCGGATGGGCTGCCACAAAATCCTCAATGGCCACCATGATGGCGGCGATGGAGCCTTTCATGTCCGCGGTACCGCGCCCATAGAGCAGATCACCTTCCTCGGTGGGAGTGAAAGGGTCGTACTTCCACGCCGCCACATCCCCGGTGGGCACCACGTCAGTGTGACCGGCAAAGGCAAACACCGGCCCTTGCGTACCGCGCCGTGCCCACAGATTGCGCACTTCCTCGAACCACAGGGTTTCGCACTGGAAACCAAGGGCTTCCAGTTTTTCAATCATCCAGTCCTGACAGCCTTCGTCCTCGGGAGTGACGGAGGCACGGCGGATGAGTTCTTTGGTGTAGTCGAGGGTGCGGGACATGGGTATTCCAGTATCGGTGATTCAAAGCCGCTGTAGGAGCACCTCTCGAGGTGCGAAGGGTGGTTGCGAGTCACGAGTTACGAGAAGCGAACGGCAAAACCGGTTTTGATTTTCGCAACTCGTACCTCGTTACTCGCTTCTGGCCTTTGTTCGCACCTCGAGAGGTGCTCCTACAGGTGGCCCGGTCGTGGCTTGGTGCCTCAGTTGTGCTTGTGGAGCTCTTCGTTCAGGGCAATGGCGCTCTTGTTGGTGAGGCACTGCACGGCACCGCTGAGGGTGTCACGACGGAACAGCAAGTCGGACTGGCCAGCCAGGTCGCGGGCTTTCACGGTGTCCACGATTTCACCCTTGTCGTCCAGCAGCTGCACCTTGGAGCCGGAGGTGATGTACAGGCCGGCTTCGATGGTGCAACGGTCACCCAGGGGGATGCCGGTGCCGGCGTTGGCGCCCAGCAGGCAGCCTTCGCCCAGGGAAATGATGATGTTACCGCCACCGGACAGGGTGCCCATGGTAGAGGCGCCACCGCCGATGTCGGAGCCCTTGCCGACGAAAACGCCGGCAGAAATGCGGCCTTCGATCATGCCCGGGCCTTCGGTGCCGGCGTTAAAATTGATAAAGCCTTCATGCATGATGGTGGTGCCTTCGCCCACGTAGGCGCCCAGACGGACCCGCGCGGTGTCGGCAATACGCACGCCCTTGGGCACCACGTAGTCGGTCATCTTGGGGAACTTGTCCACGCTGTTCACTTCCAGCACCTTGCCATTCAGACGAGCCAGCAGCTGACGCTCGGGAAGCTCGTCCAGGTCCACGGCTCCTTCGTTGGTCCAGGCCACATTGGGCAGCAGCGGGAACATGCCAGACAGGTTGACGCCGTGGGGCTTCACCAGGCGGTGAGAGATCAGTTGCAGCTTCAGGTAGGCCTCCGGGGTGGACGCCGGCTCCGCATCGGTTTCCAGTACGGTGAGAACCACCGGACGATCGGACTCCTGGAAGGCGACGGCATAGCTGGCTTCGTGCTCGAAGCCGGCTTCACGCCATTCGCGGGCAATGTGCTGCACCTGACGGTGGGTCAGTTCGATGGCGGCATTGCCACCTTGATAACCCAGTTCTTCACGAATGACCTCGACCAGTTTGTCATCCGGGTTGAGAGCCGGATCGGGATAAAACACTTCCAGCCAGTTGTCGTTGCGGTTCTTGGTGCCGCAGCCCAGGGCGATGGCGAAAAAGTTGCTCATGGTGTCCTCTCTAATGCGTCGGACGTCAGGCGTCTGACGTTTCTTAATTCAAAGTATCTTTCCACTCGTCGGCTTTGAAACCGGCGAGGATGAAATTGTCGTTTTGCAGAATCGGGCGTTTGATGATGGACGGATTCTCCGTCGCCACGGTAATCGCCTTTTCCGTGTTCATGGATTCCTTTACCGCGTCGTCCAGGTTTTTCCAGGTGGTGCCGCGCTTGTTGATAACGGTTTCCCAGCCCAGCGCTTCCAGCCACTGACGAAGACGTTGCTCGGGCACGCCTTCCTTCTTGTAGTCATGGAAGTGATAGACGATGCCGTTGTCATCCAGCCATTTCATGGCTTTCTTCATGGTATCGCAGTTCTTGATACCGAAGATGGTTAGTTCCATGTGTTTTCCTCTTCGAGCAACAAGCTTCAAGCTACAAGCCTCAACGCGGGATGTGCCGCAGAGCACTTCAGCGTTATCGCCGCGCTTCACTTGTGTATTTGTGCGCGGGCAGGGGGCTTCAGGTTGAGATCATCCTGATCCGTGTTGCAGCTTGAAGCTTGTGGCTTGTAGCTACCTTTTACAGCGTATCCAGCAACGCCTTGATGCGTTTCGCCCCTTCCACACATTCTTCCAACGGTGCTACCAGTGCCATGCGTACCCGGTTCTTGCCCGGGTTTTTGCCATTCACTGTACGTGACAGGTAGCGGCCGGGCAGTACGGTGACATTCTGCTCCGCTTGCAGGCGTTGGGCGAATTCTTCATCGGAAATCGGTGTTTTCGGCCACAGGTAAAAGCCGGCGGCCGGGGCGGATACCTTAAGTGGGCCGCCGAGAATGTCCAGTACCGCGTCGAATTTTTCCCGGTACAAAGCCCGGTTTTTTTCCACGTGGATTTCATCATTCCAGGCGGCGATGCTGGCCAGCTGATGATGAATGGGCATGGCGCAGCCGTGGTAGGTGCGATAGCGCAGGAAACCCTTGAGGATTTCGCTGTCACCGGCCACGAAGCCGGAACGCAGGCCGGGCAGGTTGGAGCGTTTGGACAGGGAGTGGAACACCACGCAGCGGCGATAGTCATCACGGCCCAGCTCCGCACAGGCCTGAAGCAGACCGGCGGGTGGCTTGTCCCGGTAGATTTCCGAATAGCACTCGTCTGAGGCGATCACGAAATCATACTTGTCCGCGAGCTGTATCAGCGCCTTGAGCTGGGCCTTGGTGAGCGTGGCGCCGGTGGGGTTGCCGGGTGTGCAGATAAACAGCAGCTGGGTACGAATCCAGGTGTCTTCGCTGACTGCATCAAAATCCGGCTGCATGCCAGTGTCGTCGGTGCAAGGCAGGTACATTGGCTCGCCACCGGCAAGCAAGGTGGCGCCTTCATAGATCTGGTAGAAGGGGTTGGGCATCAGTACCAGAGGCTGGCGCTGGCGATCGATGACAGCCTGGGTAAAGGCAAACAGGGCTTCCCGGGTGCCATTCACCGGCAGTACCTGGCTGGCGGCATCCACGCTGTTGAGGTGAAAGCGGCGCTTGAGCCAAGAGGCAATGGCGTCGCTCAGTTCCGGGATGCCGGCGGTGGTCGGGTAGCGCGACAGCAGGGCGCTGTTGTCGCGCAGCAGCTGTTGCACAAAGTCCGGCGAGGGATGCTTGGGTTCGCCAATAGACAGGGCAATGGGCGACTTGTCCGATGCGGGCAAATCCTTGAACAGGAGTTTCAGTTTTTCAAACGGGTAAGGGTGCAACCGTTCCAGATCTGGGTTCATAGGGTCAGGAGTTTCCGTTGTTCTTGTCGTCGAGTTCTTTGATGAGGGTTTCCTGCAGCTCCTGACACAGGGCCGGGTCGGAAACCGGGTCACCATCGAGATCGGTAATGAAAAAGACGTCTTCCACGCGCTCGCCGAGGGTGGCAATGCGGGCATTCTGCACCAGCAACTCAAAGCGCATGAAGATGCGGCCGATGTGGGCGAGCAGGCCGGGGCGATCCAGGGTCTGGATATCCACGGCGGTGCGGTCGTTGACGATATCGTTGCTGATCAGTACCTGGGTGGGCACGTCGAAATGTTTGTGTCGACGAGGCATACGTCTGCTCACCGTGGAGGAGAAGCGTTCTGGATGCTTCAGGGTCTCGGTGAGCGTCTTGCGAATCTGCTCGATACGCGGCCAGTCCTCGCCAATGGGCGTGCCATTCTCGTCCAGTACGATGTAGGTATCCAGGCTGAAGCCGTCGGCACTGGTAATGATGCGCGCGTCCATGATGGTCAGGCCCAGGGTGTCCAGGGCGTTCACCGTGGCGCTGAACAGATTGCGGGTGTCCGGGGTGTAGATGAATATCTGCGAGCCGCCGGCCAGCACGCTTTGGCTGGATTCGCGGATCAGCACCAGGGGGTCTTCCGGGTCATCCCGGTCCAGCAGGGCTTCGGTATGCCAAGAGATATCCCGGGGTGTTTCGCGCAGGAAGTATTCGTCGCCGATATTGGCCCACAGGTTTTCGATTGCCCTGGGGTCGTGGTCCCGCTCGGTGAGCATTTTCATTGCCGCATCGCGGGTTTCGTCGATCCAGTCCTGTTTTTCCACCGGGTTGTTGAGGCCCCGGCGCAGGGCACGCTTGGTCTCCGTGTAGAGCTGACGCAGCAGGGAGGCGCGCCAGGAATTCCACAGGGTGGGGTTGGTGGCGTTGATGTCGGCGACGGTGAGCACGTAGAGATAATCCAGGTGCACCAGATCGCCCACCTTGCGGGCAAATTCGTAGACCACGTCCGGGTCGGAGATGTCCTTGCGCTGGGCCGTCACGCTCATCATCAGGTGGCTTCTCACCAGCCAGGCCACCAGTTTGCCGTCCCAGGCGGTGAGCCCGTGACGCTGGCAGAAGGCAATGGCGTCTTCCGCGCCCAGTTCGGAATGGTCGCCGCCACGGCCTTTGGCGATGTCGTGGTAAAGACCGGCGGCATAGAGCAGTTCCGGCTTGGGTAGGCGATAGAACACCTCGCTGGCCAAGGGGAATTCCTCGCGCAGGTCTTCATAGCGCAGCCGGCGCATGTTCTTGATTACCAGCAGGGTATGCGCATCCACGGTGTAGATGTGGAACAGGTCGTATTGCATCATGCCGATGATGCCGCCGAACTCTGGCAGGTATTTGCCGAGGATGCCGTAGCGTTTCATGCGCCGCAGCTGCGAGAACAGGGCGTGGGGGCTGCGCAGCAACTGCATGAACAGGCCGGTGTTTTCCGGGTCGTTGCGGAAGGCCTCGTTGATCTGTCGACGATTGTAGATCAGCGCGCGAACCGTAGAGGCACGAATCCCTTTAAGCTCCGGGTTCTGGGCCATCAGCACAAAGGCTTCCAGCAGGGCGCTGGGGTGTTTCTCGAAGACTTGCGGGCTGGTCACTTCCAGGTAGTCATTGCGGACCTGGAAGCGGCGGTTGAGTGGGCGCACCTGATCCGGCTTCTCGTTGTGCAGGATCACCTCATCGAACAGCTGCAGCAGCATCTCGTTGAGTACCGACAGGGCCAGCGCCACCCGGTAGAAGCCTTTCATGAAATGTTCTACCGCCAGATTGGCACTGGAATCCTCGTGGCCCAGGCGGGTGGCGAGCTGGCGCTGATGATCGAATAGCAGCCGGTTTTCGTTGCGCTCGGTATGCACATGCAATTGCCAGCGCACCTCCCAGAGATAATCCAGGCACTTGCGCAGCACGCCGTATTCTTCAGCGGTGAGAAAGCCCACATCCACCAGGGCTTCCAGGCTGTCGGCATTGAAGTGGCGTTTGGCCACCCAGGCGATCATCTGCACATCGCGCAGGCCACCGGGGGCATTCTTCAGATCCGGTTCCAGATTGTATTCGGTGTCATTGAAGCGTTTGTGGCGGGCTACCTGTTCCTGCCACTTGGCGGCGAAGAAGGCGGCGGAGTCCCACATGTGCTCGGGGCCGGTGCGCTCTTCCAGTTGTAGGCGAAGGGTGTCGCTGCCACCCAGGGTGCGCGCTTCCATGATATTGGTGGCAACGGTGATGTCTTCCCGGGCCAGATCCACGCATTCATCCAGAGTGCGCACCGCATGGCCGATTTCCAGGCCCATATCCCACAGGAAGGCGACGAAACGCTCCAGGCAGTCGCGCAGGGTCTGATCCGGACTGTCAGCCATCAACACCAGCACGTCCACATCAGAACAGGGGTGAAGCTCGGCCCGGCCATAGCCGCCCACGGCTACCAGTGCCACGCCATCCCGGTCGGTGAGTCCGAACAGGGACCAGGCTGCAATCATTACCTGGTCCACCAGATCGGCCCGCGCGCGGACCAGTTCGGTAATGTCGGTGGAGGCAAAGGCCAGGTTGAGGCGCTCCTGACCCTGCTCAAGATACTGGCGGGCATACTGGCCCGGTTGGGCGCTTTCCTGGAGGGCCTCAAACAGTTGTTCCTGGGGCAGGGCAGGGGAGAAGGTCATGAATGTCCTGTGGTGGTGTTGCGGGCATGCCAGTCACCGTTACGGTGACTGGCAGGAAACCGGTTGGCGGCCCGTGTCAGTACAAATCGGTCTCTTCGCTGCGGGCGGTGAGAACTTCGTAACCATCGGCGGTTACCGCGATGGTGTGCTCCCACTGAGCAGACAATTTGCGATCCTTGGTGACCACGGTCCAGTTGTCCGGCAGCAGCTTGTTGGCGGCCTTGCCGGCATTGATCATGGGTTCAATGGTGAACACCATACCTTCCTGTAATTCAAGACCCGTGCCAGGCTTGCCGTAATGCACCACCTGGGGCTCTTCATGGAAGCCCTCGCCGATACCATGGCCGCAGTATTCGCGTACCACCGAGAAGCGTTCACCCTCGGCCATTTTCTGGATGCGGTGGCCGATATCACCCAGACGGACACCGGGTTTGACCATTCTGATGCCGGCCATCATGCATTCGCGGGTGGTTTCTACCAGCCGGCGGGCCAGTACCGAGGGCTCTCCCACATAAAACATCTTGGAGGTATCGCCGTGCCAGCCATCCTTGATCACGGTGACGTCGATATTGACGATGTCGCCGTTCTTGAGGGCTTTGCGGTCATTGGGAATGCCATGGCAGACCACGTGGTTCACTGAGGTGCAGACAGATTTCGGGAACGGAATGCGACCCGGCGCGCCGCCATAACCCAGGCAGGCGGGGATGGCCTGCTGCTTGTTGACGATATGATCGTGGCAGATGCGGTCCAGTTCCTCGGTGGTGACCCCCGCCTTGACGTGCTCGCCGATCATCTCCAGGACTTCAGCGGCCAGTTTGCCCGCTTCGCGCATTTTGGCGATCTGTTCGGGGGTTTTGATGACAACATTCATGAGACTTGAGGAAACTCCAGCTATTTCAGTGGGTTGAGCGGGCGAGAGGCGGTGCTCTCTGTGCCGGCAATGCGCCTTTGGCGTTGCCCGCAAAGGGCGTGTGTGGTATAAAGCGCGCGCTTTCCCGCTCACTGTCGGCCCTGTGGCAACAAGTGCCGCATTGTAACCGCCGTTGGGTGGGGAAGGAAATCACACATGCCCCGTCACATAGCTCCGGGTGCTGGTATTCCTGTTTAAGGGTGCTGGTTGGGTTTATGCGGGGGCGTGGAGGCCTAACCCAAAGTGGAGTATTAACAATGTCCAGCGTAACTATGCGCGATATGCTGAAGGCCGGTGTGCACTTCGGCCACCAGACCCGTTACTGGAACCCGAAGATGAACGCTTACATCTTTGGCGCCCGTAACAAGATTCACATCATCAACCTGGAAAAGACCCTGCCTCTGTTCAACGACGCCATGGCGTTCCTGAACAAGCTGGCTGCCAGCAACAACAAGATCCTGTTTGTTGGTACCAAGCGTGCAGCGCAGAAAGCGGTGAGCGAAGAAGCTCAGCGTTGCGGTATGCCCTTCGTTGATCACCGTTGGTTGGGCGGCATGCTCACCAACTGGAAAACCATCCGTCAGTCCATCAAGCGGTATCGCGAGCTGGAAGCCCAGTTCCAGGACGGTACCTTTGACAAGCTGACCAAGAAAGAAGCCCTGATGCGCAAGCGTGAGATGGACAAGCTTGAGCGTTCCATCGGTGGTATCAAGGACATGGGCGGCCTGCCCGATGCCCTGTTCGTGATCGACGTGGATCACGAAGACATTGCCCTGCAGGAAGCCCGCAAGCTGGGTATTCCGGTTGTAGCGGTAGTGGACACCAACTCCAACCCGGATGGCGTGGATTACGTGATCCCGGGTAACGACGACGCCATCCGTGCGATTCAGCTGTACGTGAAAGCGGCGGCCGACACCATCCTGGAAGGCAAGCAGTACGCCCAGAACCAGACCGGTGGTGAAAGCGAATTCGTCGAGGTAGCCGACGAGGCCGAAGGCGAGAAAGCCGAAGGTTGATCCGTCGAGGCAGGCCCCCTGCGGCCTGCCTGTATTAACTTACCAAATTGAGAGGATAATCATGGCTGCTGTAACTGCTGCAATGGTTAAGGAGCTTCGCGAGCGTACCGGTCTTGGCATGATGGAGTGCAAGAAGGCGCTGGTGGAAGCGGATGGCGATATCGAAAAAGCCATTGATGATATGCGTAAGTCCGGTCAGGCCAAAGCGGCCAAGAAAGCCGGTCGTACCGCCGCGGAAGGCGGTGTCGTGGTTGCGACCAACGAGGCCAACACCGTGGCTGTCATGGTGGAAATCAACTCTGAAACCGATTTCGTTGCTCGTGATGACAACTTCCTGGGTTTCTGTGACAAAGTCGCTGGCGCAGCTCTGGCTGCTGGCGAAACTGACGCCGCCAAAATTGGCGAGCTGAAGCTCGAAGATGGCTCCACCGTTGAAGAGGCGCGTCAGGCGCTGGTTCAGAAGATCGGTGAGAACATCCAGATCCGTCGTGCGGCCAAGCTGGAAGCAGAAGGCGCCATCGGCGCTTACGTCCATGGCGGTCGTATCGGTGTACTGGTGGCCCTGAAGGGCGGCGATGCCGAGCTGGGTAAAGATGTGGCCATGCATGTGGCTGCGGTTAACCCGATGGTGATCAGCGGTGATCAGGTTCCGGCTGAAGTGCTGGAAAAAGAGAAAGAGATCATCCGTGCCCAGCCTGATATGGAAGGCAAGCCGGCTGAGATCGTCGAGAAGATGCTCGGCGGCCGGATCAACAAGTACCTGAAAGAGGTTAGCTTGCTGGATCAGCCGTTCGTGAAGGACCCCAATACCTCTGTAGGTGCCCTGGTGAAGGGTGCTGGCGCCGAGATCGTCGCTTTCGAGCGTCTGGTTGTGGGCGAAGGTATTGAGAAAGAAGAAGTCGATTTTGCTGCCGAGGTACAGGCTGCGGCCAAAGGCTGAGGTTGAGCACTATCGATGACCAAAGAACGCCTTGCTGGCGAGATCAGCAGGGCGTTTTTTTCGCCTGTTGACAGGCTGTTACGGGCGATTCAGGGAAAAGCGCTTGCAACCATCGTGCGGGGCGGTACTGTGCTAGCAGACCTTATACCGACGCGGGATGAGCGCAGCGTAAAGGCCGGACTGGCAGCAGCTGCCAGGCCGGTAACAGTGTAAAAGCGGGTATTCATGGGTGGCGCTTTCTTATGAGTGGTGGAGAACAAGACATGCCGACGAACAAGGAGCGCTCGCCGCGCTATAACCGGATTCTGCTCAAGCTGAGCGGTGAAGCGCTGGCGGGTGACGAGGGCTTCGGGATTGATCCCAAAGTACTGGATGCGATTTCCCTGGAAATCGGTCAGCTCGTCGGTATCGGGGTCCAGGTAGGCCTGGTAGTGGGTGGTGGTAATCTGTTCCGCGGCGCGGCGTTGCAAAGCGCTGGTCTGGACCGGGTGGCAGGTGACCATATGGGCATGCTGGCGACGGTGATGAACGGCCTGGCGCTGCGTGATGCACTGGAGCGGTCCAATATCCGCACTCGCCTGATGTCGGCGATCCCCATGAGCGGGGTGGTGGAGCATTATGATCACCGTAATGCAAATCGCCATCTCAAGAATGGAGAAGTGGTGATCTTCTGTGCCGGCACCGGCAACCCCTTCTTTACCACCGATTCTGCGGCCTGTCTGCGCGGTATCGAGATCAGTGCCGATGTGGTTCTCAAGGCCACCAAGGTGGATGGGGTCTATAGTGATGATCCGCAGAAAAATCCGGCGGCCATCAAGTATGACACCTTGACCTATGACGAGGTGCTGGATAAAAAGCTTGGAGTCATGGATCTGACGGCTATCTGTCTGTGCCGCGATCACTCCATGCCTCTGCGTGTGTTTGATATGAACAAGAAGGGTGCGCTGCTGAACCTGATGTTGGGTGGCAGCGAAGGGACCCTGGTAGAGGCCGGTTAATCCCCGGCTGACGCTGTTGGAAGTTTTTTGTTGTCCGCCCTGCGGACGTTGCATAACAAGGGTCTGGTTGGCCTCTCGAGGCTTTCCAGGCTCTGCTGAAAAGAAAGGCGAGGAATAACGGTGATTGACGATATTCGCAAAGATGCGGAATCCCGCATGAAGAAGAGCCTGGCTGCGCTGGATACCGCGCTGAAACGTGTGCGCACCGGTCGTGCCCACCCCAGTCTGCTGGACAATATAACGGTAGATTACTACGGCGCGGCGACCCCGCTGCAGCAGTTGGGCAACATCTCCGTGGAAGAGGGGCGCACCCTGACCATCTCTCCCTTTGACAAGAGCCTGATTCCGCAGATCGAGCGGGCCATCATGACCTCTGACCTGGGCCTGAACCCCTCTACCTCTGGCAGCATGATCCGGTTGCCACTGCCTCCGCTGACGGAAGAAACCCGTCGGGATCTGGTCAAGGTGGTTCGGGCTGAAGCCGAGCAGGCACGGGTATCTGTGCGTAGCGTTCGCCGTGATGCCAACAATGACCTGAAGGAACTGCTCAAGGAAAAGGAAATTTCCGAAGATGAAGAGCGTCGCGGCGAAGAGCTGATCCAGCAGCTCACCGACAAGATGGTGGTGGAAGTGGATCGCGTGCTGAAAGAGAAAGAAGAGGAATTGATGACCGTTTAATACAACCGGTCATCGTTCACGGATGCGGGCTGTGACCTGAAGCCAAGGATTCAGGTGTGCGTCAGCCCGCTTTTTGTTATTTGGCGGATGCAGTATGGCCAGCGAAAACATCCACTCCAGTGCCCCGGATATCGATTCCCATCAAGGCGAACTCCCCCGGCATGTGGCCATTATCATGGACGGCAACAATCGCTGGGCCCGCAAGCAGGGGCTGCCGGGGGAAGAAGGGCATCGTGCCGGTGAAGCCACGGTGCAGACTATTATCCGCAGTGCGGCTGAGCGGGGTATCGAAGCGCTGACCCTGTTTGCCTTCAGCTCGGAGAATTGGCGTCGCCCCCAAGGGGAAGTGGACCACCTGATGGCGTTGTTCCTCAAGGCCCTGGGCGGTCGAGTGGAAGAGCTGCATGGCCACGGTGTGCGTATCCGCTTTATCGGTGATCGCAGTGCTTTTGCCGAGGACCTGCAGAAGGGCATGGCAGAAGCCGAGGCGCTGACCGGTGATAACCCTCGCATGACGGTGGTCATCGCGGTGAATTACGGTGGTCAGTGGGATATTGCCCAGGCGGCCCGTCAGCTGGCGATTCAGGTGGAGCAGGGCAGCATCACGTCCGACCAAATCACGGCCGAAGCCCTTGGGCAGCATGTGGCCATGGCCGATCTACCTCTGCCCGACCTGCTGATCCGCACTGGTGGCGACCAGCGCATCAGCAACTTTCTGCTGTGGCAACTGGCCTACAGCGAACTGTTTTTTTCCCCGTTGTTATGGCCTGATTTCGATGCGGACGCCTTTGCTGCCGCCTTGCAGGATTATGCCGGCCGCCAGCGTCGTTTTGGACGCTCTGGTGAAGAAGTGGCCGGATTGAAAGGAGAATAAGAATGTTGAAACTGCGCGTGATTACAGCGCTGATCCTGCTGCCCATTGTGTTGGGCGCCGTCTTCGGGCTTGGCCGATTGCCGTTTGCTCTGGTGGCCGGTGTGTTCTTCCTGATGGCCGGCTGGGAATGGGCGGCCATGATGGGAAAGGTGTCAGCCGCGGTTCGTAGCGGTTGGGTCATCGGTCTTGGTGTGGTGATGGCCCTGGCAGAGATCTATCGCCCTGCCTGGTTACTCAATGCTATTCCTGTCTGGTGGTTGCTGGCCCTGATTCTGGTTATCGGTTACCCGGGCAATGCCCGTGTCTGGTACCGCCCGGCCCTTATGGCTCTGGTCGGGTTGCTGTTGCTGGTGCCTTCCTGGGCAGCAATCGTACAACTCCAGGACGAGGGTGCGCTGGGTCTGGCGGGCCCGTGGGCACTGATGTTCATCCTGCTCTGGGTGTGGGCCGCGGATACCGGCGCCTATTTTGCCGGCCGAGCCTTCGGTAAACACAAGCTGGCGCCACTGGTCAGCCCCGGCAAGACCATTGAAGGACTTGCCGGTGGTGTGGCGTTGGCGTTGGCAGTGGTGGCGGGTGTCTATGCGGCCGGTCTTCTCGATGCCAAGTTGCTGCCACTGATGATTGTGGCCCTGCTGACGGTGCTGGCATCCGCTTTGGGTGATCTGTTCGAGAGCATGGTGAAGCGTGAGCGCGGCTTCAAGGACAGTGGCACCATCCTGCCCGGCCATGGCGGCATGCTGGACCGCATCGACAGTGTGACTGCGGCCCTGCCCATTGCTCTGGCCGGTTTCAACTGGTTTTCCCTGCCGGGAGGCAGTCTGTGACACCCTCTGCCAGACAGCGTCTGACTATTCTTGGTGCCACTGGCAGTATCGGCCAGCAGACCCTGGATGTGGTGGGCCGACATCCGGAACGCTATGAGGTGTTTGCCCTCACGGCCAGTTCCCGCTGGCAGCTGATGGCCGAGCTGTGCCAGACAGTCCAGCCGCGTTTTGCCGCCATGTCTGACCCGGCAGCGGCGGCGGCGCTCAGGAACCATCTGGCCGAGGCCGGGTCTCAAGTTGAAGTATTGTCCGGGCCCACGGCTCTGGCGGATCTGGCGGCCCATCCCGATGCGGATACGGTGGTTGCCGCCATCGTCGGGGCGGCTGGGGTCAGGCCCACCCTGGCGGCGGTGGAGGCCGGCAAGCGAGTGTTGTTGGCCAACAAGGAAGCCTTGGTGGTCACCGGCTCATTGTTTATGGATGCGGTAAAGCGTCACGGAGCCACGCTGCTGCCACTGGATTCCGAACACAACGCCATCTTCCAGTGTTTGCCGGATGAGGGCGTTAATGCCGGTGTGGAGCGTCTGTTGCTGACGGCCTCCGGCGGTCCGTTCCGTGAATTCAGTGCCGCCGAGCTTGCGGCGGTGACGCCGGCGCAGGCAGTGAAGCATCCAAACTGGGACATGGGCCCAAAGATTTCGGTGGATTCCGCCACCCTGATGAACAAGGGCCTGGAATTCATTGAAGCCTGCTGGTTGTTCGACGTGTCCCCGGACATGATCGATGTGGTGGTGCATCCGCAGAGCGTGGTGCATTCCATGGTGGCCTACCGGGACGGCTCGGTGCTGGCTCAACTGGGTACACCGGATATGAGAACACCCATTGCCTGCGGTTTGTCGTGGCCAGAGCGGGTGGAATCCGGCGCCCAGCGCCTGGATTTTTCTGCCCTCATCGGACTGAATTTCGAGGCGCCGGATCTGCAGCGTTTTCCCTGCCTGGGATTGGCGAGGAATGCCATGCGCGCCGGAGGCACAGCCACGGCAGTATTGAATGCGGCCAACGAAGAAGCTGTTGCCGCTTTCCTGGCTGGCAGGCTGGACTTTATGGGCATCCCGGCGGTCGTGGAACTGACACTGGAAAAGCAGGCTTCACCCGCCTGTACGGATGTGGATGCTGTGATGGAAATCGACCGCCAGGCTCGTGAAATGGCCTGCCGACTGATCAAGGAACGCGAATGCTGACGCTTCTGGCTTTTGTAGTCACCATCGTCATTATTGTGGCCTTCCATGAGTGGGGTCACTTTTTGGCCATGCGTGCTTTTGGCGTTCGTGTGCTGACTTTTTCTGTGGGCTTTGGCCCCAAGCTGTTCCGGTTTACTGACAAAAAAGGGACTGAATGGGTCGTCAGCGGGATCCCTCTGGGTGGCTACGTGAAGCCACTGGATGCTCGTGAAGATGAAACTGCCGAAGGTGATCCGGGCGAGTTTTCCAGCAAACCGGCCTGGCAACGGGTGATTACCTATGCCGCTGGCCCGGTATTCAATTTTATTCTAGCCCTGCTCATTTATTGGCTGCTGATGGTCGGCTTCGGCCAGAGTCGCATGCAGGCGGTGGTGGGGCCGGTGGCAGCGGGGACGGTGGCGGAACAGGCCGGCTTTGCCCCTGGAGATCGCATTCTGGAGGCGGGTGGTACCGCTGTTGAGGGCTGGCGTCCTTTCTACAACGAATTAATCCTGCATCTGGGAGAAAAGGAAAAACTTCCGGTGACAGTAGCCACCGCATCCGGTGATACGGCGGTGCGCGAGCTGGATACGTCGCCCTGGTCTGCGGACCTGGAAAAGCTGCCACTGGATGCACTTGGCATCAGTCAGGCGGTGTTGATTGGCGAGGTTGTCGGGGGTAGTGCTGCAGATCAGGCCGGCTTGCTGGTCGGTGATCAGGTGATAGCACTGGACGGCGAGCCGCTCAGCGGCTGGCAGGCCTGGCAGGAAACCATCATGGCGTCTGCAGGGCAGACTCTGGAGCTCACTGTGCTGCGAGACGGGGCAGTACGGCGTTTTGCTGTCACCCCGGAAACAGTGACAGAAGGAGAGCGGAGTTTCGGCCGTATCGGCGTAGCCATGGGCGGAATTTACCAGCAGCAATTCGGCCCGGGCGGTGCCATTGTGGCGGCCTCCGAACGTTTTGTGGAACAGAGCGAAGTGGTCTGGGCAAGCCTGGTAAAATTGGTGACTGGCAAGTTGTCCCTGGATAATCTGGGCGGCCCCATTACCATTGCGCAGGTGGCTGGGGAGAGTGCTTCCTATGGCATTGCCAGTTTTCTGGCGCTGCTGGCCTATCTGAGCATCACACTCGGTATTATCAATCTGCTCCCGGTACCCATGCTGGACGGCGGCTGGATTTTCTTTGGAATCATTGAAATGATTCGCGGTCGCAGTTTACCGGAGCGGTTTCTTATGGCCGCGCAAGGAGTAGGGCTGACGCTAGTGATCAGCTTTATGCTACTGGCCATTTACAACGACTTGGTGAAGCAGTTTTCATGATATTTGGGGACAAACTAAACCGCCCCCTGAAGGGCCTGTTGGCGGTAGCCTGCCTGTGTCTGGCACCTTGGGTGAACGCGGAATCCTTGGTGCCGTTCAAGGTGCACGATGTACGTGTGGAAGGGCTTCAGCGCCTGCCGGTGGAGCGGGTCTATGCGGAATTGCCGATTCAGGCAGGTGACACGGTGGACCGCGATCAGATCGTTGATGCGGTTCAGCGTCTGTTTGCCACTGGCAACTTCGAGGATGTTCAGCTGGGTCGCGATGGCGATGATCTGGTAGTGGTGGTCGCGGAGCGTCCCAGCATTGCCCGCATCGAACTATCAGGCAACAAGTCCATCGACGAGGAAAACCTGCGCAAGGGGCTAACCGAAGCCGGTCTTGCCGAAGGCGAGGTGTTCCAGCGCTCCACATTGCAGGCGATCGCCGGTGAGCTGGAGCGCCAATACGTCAGCCAGGGTCGTTATGGTGCCGATATCAAGACCGAATCGGTGCCGCTGCCTCGTAATCGGGTCGGACTCAAGATCGAGATTTACGAAGGCAAGGCCGCTCGTATTCGCGATATCAATATCGTCGGCAACGATCTGTTCGATGACGAGGAACTGCTGAAAGATTTCGAACTGAATTCCACCGGCTTCTGGTCGTTCATCAAGGGTGATGACAAATACTCCCGGCAGAAACTGAGCGGTGACCTGGAGCGGTTGCGCTCCTATTACCTTGATCGTGGCTACATCAATTTTTCTATCGAATCCACCCAGGTGTCCGTGACTCCGGACCGTCGCAGCGTGTTTATCACGGTCAATGTGGCGGAAGGTGAGCAGTACACCGTCAATGAAGTGAGCCTGGCAGGTGATTTGGTGGTGGGCGAGGAGCAGCTCGAGCCCCTCTTGATCGTCAAAAAAGGGCAGGTGTTCAGCCAGCAGTTGGTGACCTACACCAATGATCTGCTCAAGCGCCGTCTTGGCAATGAGGGTTATACCTTTGCCGAGGTCAACGGCCGTGACCACAACGCCAACGATGAAGACAACACCGTCGACGTGACGTTCTATGTGGAGCCTGGGCGCAAGGTATACGTGCGCCGTATCAACTTCAGCGGTAACGCTAAAACCGATGATGAAGTGCTGCGTCGTGAGCTTCGCCAGTTTGAACAGGCGCCAGCGAATACCTCCCTGGTGGACCTGTCTCGGCAGCGCTTGCAGCGTCTGGGCTACTTCAGTGTGGTGGAAGCTGACACTCCCCGTGTGCCGAACTCCGAAGACCTGGTAGATGTGGAATACAAGGTGGAAGAGCAGCCTTCTGGCTCCATCGGCGCCAATGTGGGTTTCTCCGATGCCTCCGGGTTTATCTTTGGTGCCAATGTCACCCAGAACAACTGGCGTGGCTCCGGTAACCGGGTGTCTTTTGCACTGAGCCGTTCGGATATCCGCGATTCCTACAGCTTTTCCCATTACAACCCGTACTACACCCTGGACGGTGTGAGCCGTGGTTTCAGCCTGTTCTATTCCAAAATTGATTTTGATGAAACCTCGGTAGCCTCCTACGCGGCCGATCGTCTGGGTGGCTCGGTGACCTTCGGTTATCCGATTTCTGAATATTCACGGCTGAGTTTCGGTGGCACCTATGAGCAAACCGATATCACCACCGGTGATTTCGTTGCCGTGGATATTTTCAACTTCCTGGAGAAGGAAGGTACCGAGTTTAACGAGTACAAGCTCAATGCCTCCTTGCAGACCAGCACGCTGAACAGAGGTGTGTTGCCGGATCGCGGTTGGTCCAGCAGCCTTGGCTTGGAAGTTGCCGTCCCCGGCTCGGACTATGGCTTCTATAAACTGAATTGGAACGGCCAGAAATATTTCCCGATCACTCAGCGATGGACATTGCGTACCCGGGCAGATGTGGCTTACGGGGATGGTTACGGTGACGATGCCGTATTGCCGTTCTTCGAGAACTATTACTCCGGTGGCATCGGTTCGGTGCGGGGCTATGAATCGCGTTCCCTGGGCCCGCGCTCTGAAGGGCTGGCGTTTTTCCTCAACGGCACCCGTGACCCGGACCCGGATCCCATCGGTGGCAACTTGCTCACCGAGGCCAGCCTGGAGCTGATCTTCCCGACGCCGTTTGCGCCGGAATCCCGAAGCGTGCGAACCTTCCTGTTCGCCGATGCGGGCAACGTGTTTGAAACCGAACGCAGTGACATTGTGGCCGACTTCGAAGCTACAGACCTGCGTACTTCCGTGGGGGTAGGCCTGACCTGGCTGACAGCGATTGGCCCGCTCAGTTTCAACCTCGCCAAGGCACTGAATGACCAGTCCGGCGATGATACGGAAGTTTTCCAATTTTCTCTGGGACAGACTTTTTAGGAGTTTAATAATGATGAAAAAATGGATTGCTGTTTTTGCTGTAATGTTGCCGGCACTCGCCATGGCTGAAAGTCGTGTGGGCGTGATTGACCCCATCGGTGCGCTGCAGGCTGCTGACAACGTGAAATCCCGCATGAGTGCACTGGAAAAAGAGCTGGGTGCCGATGAGCAGCGTCTCAACAGCCTGCGTCAGGAAGTGGGAAAGATGCAGGAAAAAATGCAGAAAGAAGGCATGACCATGTCTTCCGAGCAGCAAGAGCAGATGCAGACCGAAGGTCAGCAGAAAATGATCGAGATCCAGAGCCTGCAGCGCAAACTGCAAAAGCGTGCCAACGATGCCCAGCGTGAACTGCTGCAGGAAATGGAGCCGAAGCTGCAAAGTGCCGTTGCCGAAGTGGCCAAGAAAGAAAACCTGGATCTGGTTGTCAGCGCCCAGGCAGTGATTTACACCAAGCCGGATCTGGATATCACTGAAGCGGTAACCAAACAACTGAACAAGATGAAGTAATGCTGACTCTCGGTGAACTGGCCCGGCAGCTGGACGCCGAGCTGGTCGGAGATCCCGACCAGCCGGTGGACGGTCTGGGTACAATACAATCTGCCACGGACAGCCAGCTGACCTTTCTGGCGAATCCCCGATATCGCAGCTTCCTGGAGCAGACGCGGGCTGCTGCGGTGCTGATCCCCGAGTCCCAGCGGGAGTTCTGCCCGGTGGCTGCGTTGATCGTGAAAGATCCGTATCTGAGTTTTGCCAGGGCCAGTGCCTTTTTCGAAACCGCGCCGGTAGCAACCCCGGGCATTCATCCCTCTGCCGTGGTGGATCCGCAGGCCCGGATTGCCGATTCCGCCTCCATCGGCCCCAATGCGGTGGTCGATGCCGGTGTAACGGTAGGCGAGGGGGCCGTGATCATGGCCAATTCCGTGGTGGGCGCCGGTTCGGTGATCGGGGATCAGTGCAAGATCTGGCCAAATGTTACAATTTATCATGGTGTGACACTGGGCCCGCGCACTATCATACATGCCAATTGCGTGATTGGCGGCGATGGTTTCGGCTTCGCCTTCAATGGCGGCGGCTGGACCAAGCTGCATCAAGTCGGCGGTGTCATCATCGGCGCAGATGTGGAAATCGGCGCCGGTACCACCGTGGATCGGGGTGCCATTGAAGACACTGTGATTGGTGATGGTGTGATTCTGGATAATCAGATCCAGGTTGCCCACAACGTGGTGATCGGGAACCATACGGCTATCGCGGGTAAAGCCGGTATTGCCGGTTCTGCCAAAATCGGCGCCTACTGCTTGATCGGCGGGGCTGCCGGGATTGCCGGGCATATCGAAGTCTGTGACAAGGTGCAGATACTGGCCATGTCACTGGTGTCGAGTTCCATCAAAGAGCCTGGTACTTATGGCTCAGCGTTACCCGTGGATACCCAGAGTCGCTATCGTCGAAATGTGGCTCGCTTCCGAAATCTTGATGATCTGGCTCGCCGTGTGCGCAAACTGGAACGTTCAAGCGATTAACGACCGCGTATTGCGGCACTTGCCTGTGTGGAACACATGATGATGGATATTCAGGCGGTCAGGGAATACCTGCCGCACCGTTACCCTTTTTTGCTGATTGACCGTGTTCTTGATGTGGAGCCCGGCAAGCGCATTGAAGCGATCAAGAACGTGAGCATTAACGAGCCCTTCTTTAATGGTCATTTTCCCCATGAACCGATCATGCCGGGTGTGCTGATCATCGAGGCCATGGCTCAGGCGGCGGGAATCCTCGGTTTTGTTACCGAGAACAAGAAACCTGGCGACGGTTTTATCTATTTGCTGGTTGGCACTGACCGCGCGCGCTTCAAGCGTCGTGTGGTGCCGGGTGACACGCTGCACCTTAGTGCCGAGTTCATCATGACCAAACGCAACATCCTCAAGTTCGCCTGTGAGGCCAAGGTTGACGGCAAGATCGTCGCCAGTGCCGAAATGCTTGTGGCTGAACAGAAGGTCTGAGTCGGGCGGCATATGCCATAACGGTTTGGCGTATACTCCCTGTATTTACAGCAGAATAAAGCGAAAATTCCATGATACATCCGACCGCCCTTATCGATCCGGCCGCGGAGCTTGCAGAGGATGTGCAGGTCGGCCCCTATACGGTCATCGGCCCCGATGTAAAAATCGGTTCCGGTACCGTCATTGCCTCTCATGTGGTCATCAAGGGACCGACCACCATTGGCAAGAACAACCATATTTTCCAATTTGCGTCCGTGGGTGAAGACTGCCAGGACAAGAAGTACAAGGGTGAGCCAACCCGGTTGGAAATCGGTGATGACAATGTGATCCGTGAGTCGGTGACCATTCATCGCGGTACCATTCAGGACAATTCCCTGACCAGGATCGGCAGCCGTAATCTACTGATGGCCTATGTGCATGTAGCCCATGACTGCATGGTGGGTGATGATTGCATTTTCGCCAACAATGCCTCTATTGCCGGGCACGCCCATGTGGGTAATGGCGTGATTCTGGGTGGCATGACAGGGGTTCATCAGTTCTGCAAGATTGGCTCCTATGCCATGACCTCCGGTTGCTCTCTGGTACTCAAGGATATTCCCGCCTACGTGATGGTGTCCGGAAACCCGGCCCAGGCTCGCAGCATGAATTTCGAGGGTATGAAACGCCGTGGCTGGTCCAAACAGACCATCGCGTCTCTGCGTACCGCCTACAAGGTGTTGTATCGCCAGGGGCTGACCCTGGAGCAGGCTCTGGCAGAGATGGAAGCCATGGAAGCCTCCGACGAGCTGCAACTGCTTATTGATTCGCTCAAGGCATCCGAACGCGGTATCACCCGCTGAGATGGAAGCCAGCAAGGACGCTCCGCTTGTTGCCCTGATCGCCGGAGAAGCCTCCGGCGATATTCTTGGTGCAGGATTGATGCAGGGCCTGCAGGCTCGTTATCCGGGGGCCCGATTTATCGGTGTCGGTGGCGAGGAAATGGCCGCCGCTGGTCTCTCCAGCCTGTTTCCCATGGAAAAGCTCTCGGTGATGGGAATTACCGAAGTGCTGGCGCATCTGCCGGAACTGTTGCGCCTGCGCAAACAGCTAGTGAGCTTCCTGCTCGAACAGCGCCCGGATGTGGTCATCGGCATTGATTCGCCGGATTTCACTCTCCCCATCGCACGACGCCTCCACGCACAGGGTCTGAAAACCGTCCATTACGTGAGCCCTTCGGTGTGGGCGTGGCGGCAGGGCCGAATCAAGGGCATCAAGCGCAGCATCGACTTGATGCTCTGCTTGCTGCCGTTCGAAGCGCGCTTTTACGAGCAACACCAGGTGCCGGTGGCGTTTGTGGGCCACCCCCTGGCGGACCGTGTACCCCTGGAAACGGATACCCCGGCGGCGCGTACCGAGCTTGGTCTGCCGGAAAGTGCCGACATTCTGGCAGTCTTGCCAGGCAGCCGGGGCGGGGAAGTGGGGCAGCTGATGCCCGCCTTTCTGGATGCCATGCTGGCCCTGCATGCTCGGCGGCCGGATCTGCACTTTGTGATTCCCGCAGCCAATAGTGCCCGCCGTGAACAGATTCAGGCATTGCTGGATACAGCGACGGATTTGCCGGTCACCCTGGTAGACGGGCAAAGCCGTACCGTGATGGCGGCGGCAGATGTGATTCTGATGGCCTCTGGTACAGCGACCCTTGAGGGCCTGTTGGTGGGTAAACCCATGGTAGTGGGCTACCGGGTGGGTAGCATTACCTATGCCATCGCCAGTCGATTGGTGAAGAGCGAATTCGTGTCGCTGCCCAACCTGCTCTGTCGCGAACAAATGGTCCCCGAGCTGATCCAGGACGGCCTGACCACCGACGCCATTGTGCAGTCCGTGGGCCATTGGTTCGATAACCCGGATCAGGCTGATGCCCTCAAGTCCCGCTTCCGTGCCGTGCACGAACAGCTGCGTGGTGGTGCCAGTGAAAAAGCGGCGGATGCGGTCAGCCAACTGCTGGAGCGCAGCTGATGGATCCGTTTTCCGAATACGCCCTGGCCGAGCCTTTCATTCCTTCCGTGTTTCGCTGGCAGCCGGGTATGCGAGTGGCCGGTGTGGATGAGGTCGGTCGCGGTCCCTTGGTGGGAGCGGTGGTGACCGCCGCAGTGGTGCTGGATCCTGCGCGCCCGATCCCCGGTCTGGCTGACTCCAAGAAAATCAGTGAAAAGAAAAGGTTGCAGCTGGAAGTTGAGATAAAGTCTCATGCTCTGGCCTGGTCGCTGGGGCGCGCTGAACCGGAAGAAGTTGATGAGCTGAACATCTTCCATGCCACCTTGCTGGCCATGCAGCGTGCGGTACTTGCCTTGCCTCTTGACGTGCACGCCGTGCTGGTGGACGGTAACCGCGTCCCCGAGCTTGTCTGTCCGGCAGAGGCGGTGGTGAAAGGTGATGGCCGGGTGCCAGCCATTTCCGCAGCCTCCATTCTGGCCAAGGTGGCTCGCGACCGGGAAATGCAGCAGCTTCACCAGCAACATCCCCAGTATGGCTTCGATCGCCACAAGGGTTACCCAACCAAGGTGCATCTGGCCGCGCTGGAACAACATGGTGCTCTGGCTCAACACCGCCGCTCCTTTGCGCCGGTGGCCAGAATTCTCGGCGTCCATGTTTGACCTGGCACTGACCGGGGCGGCTTGCCGAAATACGTTACGAACACAGCAACACTGAGGAACACCCCATTGAGTGACCCCCGTTTTGTCCACCTGCGCCTGCACACCGATTATTCCCTGGTGGACGGGGTCGTGCGGGTCAAGGAACTGATCAAGACCTGTGCCAGCCAGGCCATCCCGGCGGTGGCCGTGACGGATGATTCCAATCTGTTCGCCATGATCAAGTTCTACTCCGCAGCCATGAATGCTGGGGTCAAGCCGTTGATGGGGGCGGATCTGTGGGTGGAAAGCGCCCATATCGAAGAGCCGGCAAAGCTGTCTTTCCTGGTACAGAACGAACAGGGCTACCAGAACCTGACCTTGCTGATCAGCCGCGCCTGGCAGACCAATCAGGACCGGGGCAGGGCTCTGGTCAAGGCAGAATGGCTGGAAGAACTCCATGAGGGGTTAATCGTGCTGTCCGCCGCCAGCCAGGGTGAAGTGGGGCAGTTGTTGCTGGCCGAAAAAACCGACCTGGCGCGCCAGCAGGCTCGCTGGCTGCAGTCTGTTTATGGTGATCGTGTCTACCTGGAAGTCCAGCGCACCTCCCGGCCGGGGGATGAAGATTGCCTGCACGCCACCGTGGCTCTGGCGGCAGAACTGGCTCTGCCAGTGGTAGCGACCAATGACGTACGGTTTATTCGCCGGGGGGATTTCGAGGCCCATGAGGCCCGCGTCTGCATCCATGATGGCAACACCCTGGAGGATCCGCGCCGGCCCAAGAAGTATTCCGAAGAGCAGTACCTGAAATCGGAAGATGAGATGGCGGCGCTGTTTTCCGATCTGCCGGAAGCGCTGGAAAACACCGTCGAAATCGCCCGTCGCTGCACCCTGGATATTCGCCTGGGCGAAAACTTCCTGCCGGACTTCCCGATCCCGGATGGCATGACCATTGAGCAATATTTCGAAAAGCTTTCCCGGGATGGCCTGGAAGACCGCCTTGCGGTGTTGCTGGACAGAAATGACCCGGAGTACCCGAGCAAGCGCAAAGACTATGACGACCGGCTCAAGTTCGAGCTGGATATCATCAACCAGATGGGCTTTCCCGGCTACTTTCTGATCGTTGCCGACTTCATCCAGTGGGGTAAGGACAACGAGGTGCCGGTTGGGCCGGGGCGGGGGTCCGGTGCCGGCTCGCTGGTGGCCTATGCCCTCAAGATTACCGATCTCGACCCCATTGGCTACGACCTGCTGTTCGAACGTTTCCTTAACCCGGAACGGGTATCCATGCCTGACTTCGATGTGGATTTCTGCATGGAGAAGCGCGACCGGGTGATCAACTACGTGGCCGACAAGTACGGCCGTGATGCGGTGAGCCAGATCATCACCTTCGGCACCATGGCGGCGAAGGCGGTGGTGCGCGACGTGGCGCGGGTGCAGGGCAAGCCTTATGGCCTGGCAGACCGGCTCTCCAAGATGATCCCGCCCACCCCGGGGATGACCCTGGAAAAGGCGTTTGAGCAGGAAGAAACCCTGCGCGAGTTTTTGGAAAGCGACGAGAACTCCGACAAGGACTCCGCCAACGAAATCTGGGAAATGGCGTTGAAACTGGAAGGCCTGACCCGGAACGTGGGCAAGCACGCCGGGGGCGTGGTGATTGCACCGGGCAAGCTGACCGACTTCGCGCCGCTCTATTGTGAGGAAGACGGCACCAACCTGGTAACCCAGTACGACAAGGACGATGTGGAATCCGCCGGGCTGGTGAAGTTCGACTTTCTCGGCCTCAAGACCCTGACCATCATTGACTGGGCGGTGAAGGCTGCCAACGTCAAACGTCAGCGGGAAGGGCTGGATGATCTCGACATCGACCATATTCCGCTGGATGATTCGCCCAGTTTCGACCTGCTCAAGAAAGGCGATACCACCGCCGTATTCCAGCTGGAAAGTCAGGGCATGAAGGAGCTGATCAAGAAGCTCAAGCCCGACGTCTTTGAAGACATCATTGCACTGGTGGCCCTGTACCGGCCGGGGCCACTGGAATCCGGCATGGTGGACAACTTCGTCAACCGTAAACACGGCCGCGAGCCGCTGGCTTACCCGGATCCGCAGTACCAGCACGAATGGCTGGAGCCGATTCTCAAGCCGTCCTACGGGGTCATCCTGTATCAGGAGCAGGTGATGCAGATCGCCCAGGAGCTGGCTGGCTACACCCTGGGTGGTGCGGACATGCTGCGTCGGGCCATGGGCAAGAAAAAGCCGGAAGAAATGGCCAAACAACGGGTCATCTTTGAAGAGGGTGCCAAGGGCAAGGGCGTTGACCCGGACCTGGCCATGAAGATCTTCGACCTGGTGGAAAAATTTGCCGGCTACGGCTTCAACAAGTCCCACTCGGCTGCCTATGCACTGGTGGCCTATCAGACCGCCTGGCTGAAGGCTCACTATCCGGCGGAATTCATGGCCGCTACCATCTCGGCCGATATGCAGAACACCGACAAGGTGGTGACCTTCATCGACGAGTGCAAGACCATGGGCTTGCAGGTGTTGCCGCCGGATGTGAACTCCTGCGGTTACCGTTTTACGGTGAACCCGGAAGGCGACATCGTTTACGGTCTGGGCGCCATCAAGGGACTGGGCGAGGGGCCTATCGAGGCCATTGTGTCCGCCCGCGCCGACGGTGGTGGCTTCAAGGACCTGTTCGATTTCTGCCGCCGTATCGACCTGAAAAAGATCAACCGTCGCTCCCTGGAAGCCATGGTGCGAGCCGGGGTGCTGGACAAGCTGGGCCCCCCTTCCTCCGACAAGCGATCCAGCTTCCATGACCGCGCCACGATCCTGGCGACCTTGCCCGATGCCATCGCCGCCGCCGACCAGGATGCCCGTAATGAGGCCGCCGGCATCATGGATATGTTCGGTGCGGTGGACGAAAGTCCAGCCACGGCCGTGGAATGGAAACCGGCCCGCTCATGGAACGACGACACTCGTCTTAACGGCGAGCGTGACACCCTGGGGCTGTTTCTCACCGGCCACCCCATTGATCAGTATGAGAGCGAAGTGCGCCAGTTCGTTTCCGCCAGGCTCAACTCGCTGCTACCCACCGGTAAAGGCGAGGCCGCAACGGTGGCCGGCCTGGTGGTGGCTTTGCGTATAACCCGCAGCAAGCGCAGCGGCGAGCGTATGGCGTTCGTCACCCTGGATGACAAGACCGGGCGTGTTGAAGTCTCCGTGTTCGGCAAGACCTTTGCTGAATACGGGGATCTTGTGCAAAAGGATGCCCTGTTGATCTTCAAGGGCGGTGTCCGTAACGATGACTATACTGGCGGTTTCAATCTCATCGCCGATGAAATCATGGACATGCGCCAGGCCCGGGAAACCTTCGCCCGGCGACTGCGTGTGGCGGTGCCGGTATCCGACGGGCTGCCCCGACGCCTGCAACAGACGCTGGCTCCGTACCAGGGAGGGAGCACCCCGGTGCTGCTGGATCTGGACCATCCCATCGCCGCTGCCAGCTTCTGGATGGGCGAGGCCTGGAAAATCAGCCCCCACGAGTCCCTGGTAGAGGAGCTGCGAGTGCAGTTCGGCGAAGATGCAGTGCGGATGGAGTATTAACAGCAGCTTCTAGCTACTAGCCTCTAGTTGCGAGCTAAAAGCTAGAAGCTGATTTATTCCCTGAAACAGTTTGCAACCTAGCCGTGGGCTTCGCGTCTCGACCTTGTCATCCGGTTACGGCTACACTTGTGCAGGCCAATTCCGGC
The DNA here is from genome assembly GCF_047495475.1 of Alcanivorax sp. IL2. Taxonomy (NCBI): domain Bacteria; kingdom Pseudomonadati; phylum Pseudomonadota; class Gammaproteobacteria; order Oceanospirillales; family Alcanivoracaceae; genus Alcanivorax; species Alcanivorax sp. IL2. Next base: position 2,213,741 of record NZ_CP179932.1, read on the forward strand.
GGGATCAGGGATGACGATTCTGCCAGCCATGCGCCAGAGAGGGCGATTTTTCCCGGCGTTGCCAGCAAAACACCATAAACAGGCTCAGAGATATGAACCCGAACTTCCTCGAATTTGAACAACCCATCGCAGATCTGGAAGCGAAGATCGAGGAATTACGATTGGTAGGTAGTGGCAGCGAGGTCAACATTTCCGAGGAAGTGGCCAAGCTGCAGGAAAAGAGTATTTCGCTTACCGAGAACATTTTCAGCAACCTCAGTGCCTGGCAGATCTCGCAACTGGCCCGTCACCCCAAACGGCCTTACATGCTGGATTACATCAAGCGGATTTTCGCTGATTTCGATGAACTGCATGGGGACCGTGCCTTTGCCGATGATCCGGCCATCGTTGGTGGCATTACCCGCCTGAACGGTCAGCCGGTGATGGTGATCGGTCACCAGAAAGGGCGCGAAGTGAAGGAGAAGGTGCGTCGCAATTTCGGCATGCCCAAGCCGGAAGGCTACCGCAAGGCCCTGCGTCTGATGGAGATGGCCGAGCGTTTCAAAATGCCGATTCTTACCTTTATCGATACTCCCGGGGCGTTCCCGGGAATTGATGCGGAAGAGCGCGGCCAGTCCGAGGCCATTGCCCGCAACCTGCGCGTCATGTCCCAGCTGAAAGTACCGATCATCGCCACGGTGGTAGGTGAGGGCGGCTCTGGCGGGGCGCTGGCCATCGGTGTCTGTGACCACCTGCAGATGCTGGAATTCTCTACCTATTCGGTAATTTCCCCGGAAGGTTGCGCCTCTATTCTCTGGCGCAGCGCCGACAAGGCCCCGGAAGCCGCGGCGGCCATGGGCCTCACCGCGGGCCGACTCCACGAGTTGGGTATCGTCGATCAGGTCATCAAGGAGCCGCTGGGTGGCGCTCATCGTGATTATGACCAGGCGGCGGATGCCATCCGCAAGGCGCTGGTCAAGCAACTCGATGAGCTCAAGACTCTGGAGGTTGAAGCACTGGTGGAGCGCCGCTACGACCGGCTGATGAGCTACGGCAATGTCGTCAGCGCTACCGCCGACGAATAACCGTCTGCCGGCCGTCCTCTAGCCGCCCGTCACGCTGCTGTGGGAAGCTAGGTTTGCATAGCGAAGGCGGCGGCGCCTTTTTGCTAAAACCCGGTTCCGGCAAGCGTGATAATCTGATTCCCAATGGCAAACCTTCCCCTGATTTCTGATCTGGCACAGCAGGCCCCACCGGGGCCGTTGTTGCTTGCCTTCAGTGGCGGCCTGGATTCCACCGTATTATTGCACCTGCTGGTGGAAGCCGGTTTTGGCTCGCGCCTGCGAGTGGTTCATATCAACCATCAATTACAGCCTGACAGCGGTGACTGGGCGGCACATTGCCAGCAGGTCGTCTCAGCCATGGGGTTGCCCTGTGAGGTAATCGCTGTGCGGGTGGAGGCCGGCAAGGGCATTGAAGCCGGGGCCCGGCAAGCGCGATACCAGGCCCTGTTTGCTGACGCCCACCGGGATGGTGCCACCGTGATTACCGCCCACCACCGCGATGATCAGGCCGAGACCCTGCTGCTGCGCTTGCTGCGTGGCGCGGGTGTGCAAGGGCTTGCCGCCATGCGTGCCCTGGATCATCGTCAGGGAATAGCCGTATGGCGTCCCCTGCTGGACCAACCCCGATCTGTTTTGGAGTGCCATGCCCATGAGCAGGGGCTGCAATGGCAGGATGATCCCAGCAATCAGGATCAATCCCTGCGCCGTAACTATCTGCGCCACAGCATTTTACCGGCCCTGCGTCAGCGCTGGCGCGGGGCCGATGAAATTCTGGCCCGAACTGCCCAGCACATGGGCGATGCCCGTGAGTTGCTGGACGAAAGGGCGCAACAGGATGCTGACGCCGGTGGGGTTAGTGAACAGTTTCCACTGGCGGCACTGGCAGCATTAGGCCCGCCCCGGCAGCGAAACCTGTTACGTTGGTGGCTTCATCGTCGCGGTGCCAGCGCGCCCAGTGCAGCTGTGTTGGCCGAGTTGCTGGCCCTGCGGGGTGCCGCCCAAGACAGCCAGGCCAGGGTGGAATGGGGGCACTGGGCAGTGCGCTTGTTTCAGGGGGCCTTGTATTTGCTTCCCCGCGACGCCTTGGCGCCCTGGCAGGGCGAGTTGCTCTGGTCGGCGGACTCGCCCCCGCCCCCGCTGCCATTCTGGCGATTGGCGACCACGGCCGAGGAGGGCGGGGTAAGCCTGATGCGCCCGCCTGGTGACCTCACCCTGCGCCCCTTCACTGGTGGCGCCCGTCTGTTGCGTAATGGCATGCACCAGCGCATCAAGGAACTGTGGCGAGCGGCCGGCGTGCCTCCCTGGCAGCGTCATCAGTGGCCACTGTTATACCGGGGCGAGACGCTGGTATCGGTGCCGCTGGTAGGGTTGGCGGATGGCGAAGAGGCAGCAAGCTGTGAAGAATGGTTTTTGTTGCCGGACTCTCGTTAGCCATGTGAAGTGATGGTTGCTCCGCGAGGCCTTCAGCCTGTTTTACGGTGCAGTTCGCCTTAGGCTCAGTGCACCCTACGAAGCGTTCCAGATTGGCCAATGTCCTACAGATTTGATCAACGCTGACTGATATAGCAGGGGACTTCAGGTCTGTACCTTTGGATTATGGGCCTGCAAGCAGGCAGCCATGACCCTGGCCAGCGTGCCCCGAACTTCGCCTGATTAGCCAAAAGAGTATCCATGCAAGACGCGCAACAATTACTGCAACAAACATTCAAGCTCCCGACCTTTCGTCCCGGTCAGCAGGCAGTCATCGACGCGCTGCTGGCTGGCCGCTCGGCGTTGGCGGTGTTTCCTACCGGCGGCGGTAAAAGCCTCTGTTACCAGTTGCCGGCATTGATGCTGGATGGGCTGACGCTGGTGGTGTCGCCGTTGATTGCGCTGATGAAGGATCAGGTGGACCAGCTCAATCGCCTGAATATTCCGGCAGCACGACTGGATTCCAGTGTCGACGCCGGAGAGTTGCAGGCCATCTATCAAGGTCTCGACGAAGGCACTATCAAGCTGCTCTATGTGGCGCCGGAGCGTCTCGCCAATGAGCGTTTCCTGGCCCGGTTGAAGCGCCTGTCTATCAGCATGATGGCAGTGGATGAGGCGCACTGTGTGTCCGAGTGGGGGCATAACTTTCGACCCGACTATCTGAAGCTGGCGCAGCTGGCCCGGGATCTCAAGGTGGGCCGGGTGCTGGCGCTGACCGCCACGGCCACCCCGCAGGTGGCAGAGCAGATTTGCGATAGTTTCGACATCGCCGGGGCGGATCATATTCAGACCGGTTTTTTTCGTCCCAATCTGGCCCTGGCGGTGCGCCCTTGCCGTACTGCCGAGCGTGATCAGTACCTGCTGGATCAGCTCACCAGTCGGCCTGCTGAACCCGCTATCGTGTATGTGACTTTGCAGAAGACCGCCGAGACGGTGGCGGCCTTTTTGCAGGCACAGGGATTTAATGCCCAGGCCTACCACGCCGGGCTCAAAGATGAGCCCCGCCATCAGGTGCAGGAGGCGTTCATGGCCGGGGAGACCGACATCGTGGTTGCCACCATCGCTTTCGGCATGGGGATCGACAAGGCCGACATTCGCGCGATCTATCACTACAACCTGCCCAAATCCCTGGAAAACTATATGCAGGAAATTGGCCGGGCCGGTCGCGACGGACAATCCTCCCATTGCCATCTGCTTGCCAACCGGGATGACCTGACGGTGCTGGAGAATTTCACCTATGGGGATACACCGGACGGTGAGTCGCTGGCTGCCCTGATTCGCTGGCTGTTGTCGCAGCCGGGGCAATTCGACCTTGCCGTTCATGAGTTGTCCGGGCAGTTCGATGTGCGGCCTCTGGTCATCAACACCTTGCTGACCTACCTGGAACTGGAAGGGGTGATCCGCGCTACGGCGCCGTTCTATACCGAATACAAGGTGGCTTTCCAGGGTTCGAGGGAAGAGATTCTTGCCGGCTTCAACCCGGAGCGGGCCGCTTTTCTGGATCGCCTGTTTGCCACTGGTAAGGAGGGTCGAGTTTGGCTGACCTTGCGGCCCATCGACGCCGCCCAGACACTGGGCGATGATCGATTGCGGATCCTCAATGCCCTGAACTATCTGGAACAGCAGCAGATGATCGAGCTACGGGTGGCCGGTGTGCGTCAGGGGTATCGAATGCTCAACCCGCCAGCGGAAAGTGAGCCCTTGATCGTGCGGATGCAGGAGCAGTTTGCCCTGCGTGAGCAGCGCGATATCCAGCGCTTGCAGCAGGTGTGTGACTGGGCGGGGAGTGGTGATTGTCACCAGCAGGCATTGGTCGGCTATTTCGGCGAGACTCTCGCGCAGCCCTGCGGCCAGTGCAGCGCCTGCCTCGGCGAACAGCCGCAGTTGCCGTCCCGTCGCCACCGTGCACCGGACCCGGCAGTGATTCACGCCATGCGTGAGGAAAACCACCAGGCCCTGACCACGCCCCGGCAGTTGGCCCGCTTTCTCTGCGGCATCACCAGCCCCAGAGCCAGCCGAGCCCGCCTGGCCCGACACCCGTCGTTCGGCTCACAGATGGGGGCGCCGTTTTCCGAGGTGCTGGCCGCCTGTAAGGGCGACTGACACCGGGGGCACGGGGGGGAATTCCGATCACCTGGCGCAGCCTGGCTAATTCAGACCTGCCCAGGATGGCAGTTGCGAGTTACCAAAGGCCGGGCCGGTTTCCCATTTCGCAACCCGCACCCGCAACTCCTTGAGCATCGAAAGTGGCACCGGTAGATGAAATAACGACTGAGTCCTTCAGGATAGTCCTGCGCCGTGCATCAGCCGGCACCACTTTTTACGCTCCCGAGAGCGATTCCGATTGAGGCGAGGGGCGCCTTCTGTTAACATTTTCTCCCGTCCTGATGTAGCGCAAGCCCCTGAATTTTCAGGTGTTCAACCATCACTTGCGTAGCTGGCCAACCCGATTCAGAAAGCCCCTTGCCCGTGTCATGCGTGCAGGGTGTTTTTTTATTGGTGCCGGTTACACTGGTGAGAGTGCTACCAACCCACTAGCAATCTGGTGAGTGCATGTCACGTTTCATCTTTGTCACCGGCGGTGTGGTGTCGTCTTTGGGTAAGGGGATCACTTCAGCATCCCTGGCCACTTTGTTGGAAGCCCGCGGCCTCAACGTCACCCTGATCAAAATGGATCCGTATATTAATGTGGATCCCGGCACCATGAGCCCTTACCAGCACGGTGAGGTATTCGTGACCGAAGACGGCGCCGAAACCGACCTGGACCTGGGTCACTACGAGCGTTTTATTCGCACTCGCCTTAGTCGTCGCAACAGCTTTACCACCGGCCGTGTCTATCAGGACGTGCTGGACAAGGAGCGCCGCGGTGAGTACCTGGGTGCCACCGTGCAGGTGATCCCCCATATTACCGACGAGATCAAGCTGAAGATCCGCGAAGGGGCGGGGGATGCGGACGTTGCCATCGTGGAAATCGGTGGTACCGCCGGGGATATCGAGTCCCTGCCATTCCTGGAAGCGGCACGGCAGATGCGTGTGGAGTTGGGCTCCAGCCAGTCCTTGCTGGTGCACCTGACTCTGGTGCCCTATATCGCCACTGCAGGTGAGATCAAGACCAAGCCCACCCAGCATTCCGTGAAGGAGCTGCGCTCCATCGGCCTGCAGCCGGATATTCTTGTGTGCCGGGCAGATGACCCGATTCCGCAGAGTGCCCGCGACAAGATTGCCCTGTTTACCAATGTGGAAGCGCGGGCGGTGATTTCCTCCCCGGATTGCAAAACCATCTATCAGGTGCCCCGTGGCATGCACGAACAGGGCCTGGATGACATTGTGGTGGAGAAGTTCGGCCTGGATCTGCCGGAGCCGGATCTGGGCGAATGGGATCGTGTGGTAGAAGCCCAGCTGAATCCGGAAAGCGAAGTCACCGTCGGCATGGTGGGCAAGTACATCGAGCTGGTCGATGCCTACAAGTCACTCAATGAAGCCTTGATCCACGCTGGCATCAGCAACCGGGCCAAGGTGAATATCCTTTATCTGGATGCGGAAGATATTGAACGCGAAGGCACTGGGGTGCTGGAAAACCTGGATGCCATCCTGGTCCCCGGTGGCTTTGGCGATCGCGGCACGGAAGGCAAGATCGCTGCCATCCGTTATGCCCGTGAAAACAAGGTGCCGTACCTGGGCATCTGCCTGGGTATGCAACTGGCAGTAATCGAATACGCCCGTCACGTGGCCGGTATCGAAAACGCGCATTCCTCCGAACTGCGTCCGGATACGCCGGACCCGGTGGTAGGGCTGATCACCGAGTGGACCACGGAAGACGGTCGCAAGGAACAGCGTTCCAAGGAATCCGATCTGGGTGGCACCATGCGTTTGGGTGGCCAGGAATGTATTCTGGAGGCGGGCAGCCGTGCCGCCGAGTGCTATGGTGATACCAGTATTATCGAGCGCCATCGTCATCGCTATGAAGTGAACAACAATTACTTGCCGCAACTGGAAGCCGCCGGCCTCAAGATTGTTGGCCGTTCAACGGATGGCGAGTTGGTGGAAGTGATCGAGGTGGCAGACCACCCCTGGTTTGTGGCTTGTCAGTTCCACCCGGAGTTTACGTCCACGCCTCGTGATGGGCATGGTCTGTTCAGGGGCTATGTGGCTGCGGCCCTGGCGGAACAGAAAGCACACTAAGGACCTGTTATGCAGAAGACCATCAAGCTAGGCGAGCTGGAATTTGCCAACGACAAGCCCATGGCTCTGTTCGGCGGCATGAATGTGCTGGAATCCCGTGATCTGGCCATGCAGGTGGCGGAAGCCTATGCGGAAGTGACCAGCAAGCTGGGCATTCCCTGGGTGTTCAAGGCCAGCTTCGACAAGGCCAACCGTTCCTCGCTGAGCTCCTACCGGGGGCCGGGGATGGAAGAGGGGCTGAAGATCTTTGAAGAGATCAAGCAAACCTTCAATTGTCCGGTGATCACTGATGTGCATGAGCCCTATCAGGCGGCACCGGTGGCCGAGGTGGCGGATATCATCCAGTTGCCGGCCTTTCTGGCCCGGCAGACGGATCTGGTGGTGGCCATGGCAAAGACCGGGGCCATCATCAACATCAAGAAGCCCCAGTTCCTGGCTCCCCACGAAATGAGTCATATCCTGCACAAGTGCGAGGATGCCGGTAACGACCAGCTTATCCTCTGTGAGCGTGGTTCCAGCTTCGGGTACAACAACCTGGTGGTGGACATGCTCGGCTTTGGCATCATGAAACAATTCAACTACCCGGTGTTTTTCGACGTGACCCATGCCCTACAGAAGCCAGGGGGTCGTGCGGACAGCGCCGATGGTCGTCGTGCTCAGGTGGCTGAACTCGGTCTTGCCGGCATCAGCCAGGGCATCGCCGGATTGTTCCTGGAAGCCCACCCGGACCCGGACAATGCCAAATGCGATGGCCCCTGCGCCCTGCGTCTGGACCGTCTGGAGCCATTCCTGACACGAATGCAAACCCTGGATAATACCGTCAAGGCACTGCCTGCCTTTGAAAACAACTGATTGAAGAGAGATTGACTGTCATGTCCAAGATCGTTGACATCAAAGCCCGCGAAATTCTCGACTCCCGTGGCAATCCCACCATCGAAGCTGATGTGATTCTGGAATCCGGCGCCTCCGGCAGTGCCTGTGCCCCCAGTGGTGCCTCTACCGGTTCCCGCGAAGCGCTGGAGCTGCGTGATGGCGACAAGGCCCGTTACCTGGGCAAGGGCGTTACCAAGGCCGTTGGCAATGTGAACTCCGCCATCCGGGAACTGCTGGTAGGAATGGAAGCCGGCGACCAGAAGGCCCTGGACAAGGCCATGATCGATGCCGACGGCACCGAGAACAAAGCCAAGTTCGGCGCCAACGCCATTCTCGCAGTGTCTCTGGCTGCAGCCAAAGCCGCTGCAGTGGATCAGGGCAAGCCCCTGTACGAGTACATTTCCGACCTGCAGGACGATGACAACGAATACTCCCTGCCGGTACCGATGATGAACATCATCAACGGTGGCGAGCACGCGGATAACAACGTGGATATCCAGGAGTTCATGATTCAGCCGGTGGGGGCTCCCACGGTGGCTGAAGCAATCCGCTATGGCGCCGAGATTTTCCACGCCCTGAAAGGCGTGCTGAAAAAGCGTGGTCTGAACACCGCAGTGGGTGACGAAGGTGGTTTCGCCCCGGACCTGCCCAGCAACGAGGCGGCTCTGGAAGCGATCATGGAAGCCATCGAGATTGCTGGCTACAAGGCCGGTGATGACGTGACCCTGGCCCTGGACTGCGCAGCCAGCGAATTCTACAAAGACGGTAAATACGTGCTGGCCGGTGAAGGGCGCAGCATGGATTCTGAAGAGTTCGCCAGCTATCTGGCTGAGCTGTGCGACCGTTACCCGATCATCTCCATTGAAGATGGCATGGATGAATCCGACTGGGATGGCTGGAAAATCCTCACCGATAAGCTGGGTAAAAAGATTCAGTTGGTAGGCGACGATCTGTTCGTAACCAACACCAAAATCCTCAAGCGAGGCATCGATGAGGGTGTGGCCAACTCCATCCTGATCAAGTTCAACCAGATCGGTTCTCTCAGCGAAACTCTGGATGCCATCAAGATGGCCAAGGATGCCGGTTACACCGCCGTGATTTCCCACCGTAGTGGTGAAACTGCTGACAGCACCATTGCCGACCTGGCTGTGGCTACGGCCGCCGGGCAGATCAAAACCGGTTCTCTGTGCCGCTCCGACCGGGTGGCCAAGTACAACCGCCTGATCCGCATCGAGCAGGAACTGGGGCGTGCTGCCTACCATGGTCGCAAAGAGTTCAAGTTCCTCGGTTAAATGATGCCGGATACCAGAACCAGCAGGGCAGGGACGGAATCTGGCAAGCGGGAGGCCATGCAGCTGTCTCCCGCCAGTCAGATTGTGATTGCTCTGTTGGCTCTGGTATTTGTTGGCCTGCAGGCCCGGCTGTGGTTTGGTGAGGGCAGTCTGCGTCATGTGGCGACACTGGAAAAAGAGGTGGCCACACTCAAGCAGAGCAATGCCAAACTGAACGAACGCAACCGGCTGATGGCAGCCGATGTGAAAGATCTCAAGCAGGGCACCGAAGCGGTGGAAGAGATCGCCCGCAAGGATCTGGGCATGATCCGCGACGGTGAAAGTTTTTTCCTGATTCTCGAACAACCCCGGGGCGGTGAGTGAATCCTGTCATTAACGGCCCTCTCTTTGCGGTGGTACCGGCTGCCGGTATCGGTGAACGCATGGGGGCGGGTTTTCCCAAGCAGTACCTGTCACTGGCCGGCAAGACCCTGGCCGAGCATACCCTCAATCGTTTGTTATCGTTTGCCCCCATCGACCGGGTGTTGGTAGCCGTATCCGCTCAGGATCCCTGGTGGCCGACGCTGGGGGTGTCCACGCATTCGCGTATTGCCACTGTCAGTGGCGGAGCCGCTCGGGCCCAATCCGTGCGCAACGGCGTCGCCAGGGCGCTGGAGCTGGGTGGAGAGAACGCCTGGGTGCTGGTTCATGATATGGCCCGGCCTCTGGTACGGTTGTCAGACATTCAGAACCTGCTCGACCAGACCGACAGTCAGGGCGCTATATTGGCCTTGCCGGTGGTAGATACCATCAAGCAGGCCGATGAGGGCAACCATATTGCCGCCACTCTGGATCGTGACTGTATCTGGCGGGCGCTGACGCCGCAGTTGTTCCCTGCTCGTGCGTTGCACGATGCCCTGCAGGGTGATCTGACCGGCATTACCGATGAAGCCTCTGCCATGGAACGAGTGGGACGCCGTCCGGCGTTGGTGGCGGGGCATGGTGACAATATCAAGGTTACCGTCCCGGAAGATCTTGCACTGGCCCGTTTCTATCTGGCCTGCCAGCTGGGCGACGAGGAGAGCATGCTGTGAGTATTCGTATCGGCCAGGGCTTCGATGTGCATGCGTTCACAGACGGTGACCACGTGATGCTGGGCGGTGTGGCGATCCCTCACAGCCATGGACTCAAGGCTCACTCGGATGGTGATGTGGCCCTGCATGCCCTGTCGGATGCCTTGCTCGGAGCTCTGGCTCTGGGGGATATCGGTCACTACTTCCCGGACACCGATCCGCAATGGCAGGGCGCGGATTCTGGCACCTTGTTGGCGGCGATCTATCAGGATGTGACCGCGGCCGGCTGGCAATTGGGCAATGCGGATATCACCGTCATCTGCCAGGCCCCTAAACTGGCTCCTCATATTGGCGCCATGCGCCAGCGCATTGCCGATCTGCTCGATTGCGAGGTGGGGCAGGTTTCCGTCAAGGCGACGACCACCGAAAAACTCGGTTTCACTGGTCGCAAGGAAGGTATTGCGGTGCAGGCCGTGGTACTTGTGGAGTCTCGATGAGTCTTCCCTGCGCCCATGGCGGCCCGGCATCCACGGGGGTGCTGAAAGCTTCCCCGGCGGACTTTCAGGTATTCGAGCACATGCATGTGCGCCCGGAAGGCGAGGGCGAGCACCTGTGGCTGGAGATCGAGAAGACCGGCTGGAACACCGAGGATGTGGCGTTGTTACTGGCCAAACAGGCGGGCGTGCACCGCCTGGCTGTAGGCTACAGCGGGCTTAAAGATAAGCATGCCATTACCCGCCAGTGGTTCAGCCTGCATCTGCCCGGCAAGGCAGACCCGGAGTTTGACTGGCCGCCAGGGCTGAGGGTGCTTCAAGGCCTTCGCCACCGCCGCAAGCTGAACCGGGGTACTCATCGTGCCAACGGTTTTGTGCTTCGTGTCACCGATTTCCAGGGGGATCGCCAGCAGCTGGAACAACAACTGGCCACCATTGAGCGTCAGGGCGTGCCCAACTATTTTGGTGAACAACGCTTTGGTCGCGGTGCCGGTAACCTGGTGCGTGGAACTGAGTGGTTGTGTGGGGGTGAAGCGCCGCGCAAGAAAGCGCTGCGCGGCCTGTGGCTGTCAGCGGTGCGCAGCGACTTGTTCAACCAGGTCCTTGCCGAGCGCGTTAACCGACAATGCTGGGACCGGGTACTGGCCGGTGATCTGCTGCAGCCGCAAGGGAGCCGCGGCCTGTTCCCTGCGGACGACGACACAGATGCCTACGAAAGAGTGATTGCCGGTGAGGTTCATCCAACCGCCCCTTTGCCGGGGGTGCCGGGCATGGCATCATCTGGCCCTTGCCGGGAACTGGAACAGCAAATACTCGCACCCTACGCTACCGTAATTGATGGCCTGTGCCGCATCGGCGTTGACGAAGCCCGCCGGGCAACACGGTTGCCGGTACGGGAATTGCAGTGGTCCTGGCAACCTGAAAGGGAAGGGGAAGTGTGCCTGGAGCTGGCGTTTACGCTGCCCACAGGCGCTTTTGCCACGACAGTCATGGCGGAAATAATAAAACCTGAGTCACAGACCGCAGGTTAACCCTGAGTGATCCGCCGAGAGGCACATCCAGAGGCAAAAGAAGTACAGATGGATATCCAACTTAGTGGCATCGGCATGACCTCTGCACGGACCCGGGATCGTCTGGTGCAGCGGCTGCGTGATGCCGGTATCAGTGACGAACGTGTGCTTGATGCCATCCGCAATACGCCGCGTCACCTGTTTATTGAAGAAGCTCTGGCCCACCAGGCCTACGACGATACGGCATTGCCCATCGGCCACGGACAGACCATTTCCCAGCCCTGGGTAGTGGCACGTATGACCGAATTGTTGATCGCCAACGGCAGACCTACCAAGGTGCTCGAGATCGGCACAGGCTGTGGTTATCAAACGGCGGTGCTGGCCCAATTCTGTGACGCGCTCTATTCCGTGGAACGCATCCGGCCATTACAGGATCAGGCGCGCAAGCGTTTGATGAAGCTGGGGCTGGCTCGGGTACAGCTCAAACACGCGGATGGTGGCTTTGGCTGGAAGAGTGAAGCCCCCTTTGATGCGATCCTGGCTGCCTGCGCCCGTGCGGACATTCCTGATGATCTGTTGTCACAACTGGCAGACGGTGGCCGTTTGGTGATGCCAGTGGGCGGTGATCGTCAGCAGATCCTTACTGTGGTCGATCGTGATGGCGACCAGTTCCATGTGCAATCACTGGATGCTGTCCGCTTCGTGCCATTCCAGCGTGGGGTGATGCGGTAGGGCAGCTACTAGCTGCGAGCTTCAAGGCGCGACCAGAATGGAAATTAGCGAATAAGCATTGCCCGCGACCAATCGTCTGGAGCGAGGGATCTGGTGGCGATGAAAATACAATATTGAGCCCGTGTTGCAGCTTGAAGCTTGTAGCTTGCGGCTTATCAACAACGCAGGGGCAACATGATCCGACCCGGTATTTTCTTTCGCGGCATGGCCATGGGCGCAGCTGATGTGGTGCCTGGGGTCTCTGGTGGCACCCTGGCGTTGATCACCGGCATTTATGAAGAGTTGATCGATACTCTGGGCGGGCTGACGCCGCGTTTGCTGAAGGTATGGCACCAGCAAGGCGTTGTGGCGTTCTGGCAACAGGCCAATCTGACGTTTCTGGTGACGCTGCTGGCGGGAATATTCACCAGTATTGCCGTGCTGGCTCGTCTGATCACCTGGTTGTTGGACACGCACCCGGTGCCGGTATGGGCGTTCTTCAGTGGCCTGATTCTGGCCAGCATCTTCCTGGTATTGAAACCCCTGCGAAAGCGGGGCCCGGTGCAGATCGCCGCCTTTGTGGCGGGCACTGGCATTGCCGTGGCCATCGGGCTGGCGCCGGCGCTGTCAGCGGTGGGCAGTGGTGCAACGGTGTTCTTCTTCAGCGGCATGCTTGCCATCTGCGCCATGATCCTGCCCGGCATTTCCGGCAGTTTTATCCTTCTTTTACTGGGAATGTACCAACCGGTGCTGGAGGCAGTGAAGCAAGGTGAGATACCGTTGTTACTGGCCTTTATAGCCGGCTGTGCCATCGGGCTGTTGAGTTTTGTACATGTGCTCAAATGGACCCTGCACCGATATCACGACACCGTGATGGCCTTGCTGGCCGGGTTCATGGCCGGGTCGTTGCTGAAGCTGTGGCCCTGGCGGGTATCGGGTGAACAAGGTCTGGAAGATCGTTGGTTGTCACCGGCGCAATATGCCAGTGAAACCGGTGACGGTTCGCAATTGGCATTGGCCCTGCTGGCCGCGCTGGTCGCGGCAATGCTGGTGTGGCTACTGTATCGGCTGGCGCCAGTGCATAATGTTGCGCAGGATTCGTAAGTATTGAATTTCCGGTACCGTAATCCGGTGCCATTTCGAGGGAGTGGTTAATGGCGTGCCAACACCCGACAGGTAGCGACTCATTCTGATGCGTGTCCTGGCGACGGCATTGATCTTCGTGATGGTAAGCGGCTGCAGTGCGGGAAACTTTGCACCGGTCGTTGATATCTATGGTCAAGAGCCGCGAACCAGCAAGGTCACCGCTGGCACCCATGAAGTGCGCGGGGGAGAAACCTTATATTCCATCGCCTGGCGTTATGGTTGGGACTATCGTGAGCTGGCCAGGGCCAACAGGATTCCGGCGCCCTATACCATCTATCCGGGGCAGCGTATTTCCCTGGCGCTGAAAGCGCCCTCCAGCGGTACTTCATCGGCCTCCTCAAGTACCAGTAAACCGGCACCGAAAGCCCAGGACAAACCCACCAGCAAACCGGCACCCGCCAAGCAGCAAAAAACACCTGCGCCCAAACCCTCTGCGACTGCTTCTGCAGGCTCCACGGTGGGCCCGGTGAGCTGGCGCTGGCCGGCAGGCGGGCAGGTGGTAGAAACCTTTTCCAGTGACAACCATGGCCGCAAGGGCATTGCCATTTCCGGTAAAACCAACAGCCCGGTAGTGGCAGCGGCGGATGGGCGAGTGGTGTATCGTGGCAGTGGCCTGACCGGTTACGGCAATCTGTTGATTCTCAAACACAGTGATCGCTGGCTGAGTGCCTATGCCCACAATGACAGGATGCTGGTCAAGGAAGGAGATGCGGTAAAGGCCGGACAGCAGATCGCCGCCATGGGAGCCACTGGTACTTTCCGTACCCAGTTGCACTTTGAAATTCGCAAGGATGGCAAACCGGTAGATCCGCTCACCTACTTGCCCAAGAAATAACGCCTCTGCTTACCAATGGAACCCATCCATGACCAGTGAAACCCGCCGGGAACACCGCCTTTTGATGATTGCCGCATTGGCATCAATCTTTACGGCGTTGCTGCTGATCGCGGCCAAGACGGTGGCCTGGCTAATGACCGGCTCGGTGAGCCTGCTGGCATCGCTGGTGGACTCGGTGATGGATTCGCTGGCCTCGCTGATCAATTTCTTTGCCATTCGTTATTCTCTGGTGCCTGCCGATGAAGAGCACCGCTTTGGCCATGGCAAGGCGGAAGCGCTGGCGGGGTTGGGGCAGGCAATTTTCATTGCCGGCTCGTCAATATTCCTGATTCAGCAGTCCGTTTTCAAACTGATGGATCCGCAACCGATTGAGCAGAATGCCGTGGGGGTAGCAGTGATGGTGTTTTCCATCGCGCTGACCTTCGGACTGCTGCTGATCCAGAAATTCGTGGTCAGAGAGACCGGCTCAACCGCCATTGAGGCTGATTCACTTCACTATCTGTCAGATCTGTCAGTAAACGCCGGGATCATTCTGGTGTTGGTGGTCAGCCAGTATGGTTTTCTGTGGCTGGATGGCGCCATGGGGTTGGTGATTGCCTTGTTTATTCTTTACAGCGCCTGGTCGATTGCCGGCGAGTCCATTCAGTTGCTGCTGGATCGGGAGATTCCCGGTGATGTGCGGGATGTAATCGGGGCCATTGTGGCGGAACACGCCCCGGCACTGGGGTTTCATGACCTGCGTACCCGCCAGTCTGGCCGCACCCAGTTTATTCAGTTACATGTGGATATGGATCAGAACCTGTCGCTCCGTGAGGCCCATGACCTGGCTGAGCGTATCGAGCAGGGGATCCGGCAGGCCTATCCGGCGGCGGATGTGATTATCCACCAGGATCCGGTGGCGGTAGGCCCCAGCGTGCCGGTGGCACGCCCCCATCACAGCGATTCCTGATACGCGTTTGCTGGCCGCTTGTTCTGTGCGGTCAAGCCTCCCTGTCAGAGTAAACACATTGTATTCATGTGGTCTTTTGAGTAGCTTCAAGGCTGTGTTTTTGCGTTGAGGACAGACCATGAAAAGCCAGCTTCAGGCGCGGCGGGTTTCCGCCATCTGGCAACAGGGCATGGCCCGCCGGCGGTTTCTGAAATGGGGCCTGCTGGGCTCCGCAGGTGTGGCGGCTGTGGCCGCCGGGGGCTTCGCCTTCTTGCGCCGTTCCCCCCTGGACAAGCAAGCGGCTCCGGCCTGGGCACAAGGCTTGTCTGAGGCGGAATACCATCTCTTCAACCGGGCACGCCAGGTACTGTTGCCCGTTGACGGCACCGCTTTGCTGCCCAGCGAGCAGGTGCCAGTTGTGCAGAATGTGCAAACCCTGTTGGGGCATTTGCACCCACTGACGCGAAAGGAGGTGGCGGCCGGCCTGGGTCTGTTTGATAACGCTGCGGTGTTCACGCTAGGCAGCCGTTTTGTCGATTTGAATGATGAGGATGCCCGTGCCTATTTCGATAGCTGGGGGCAGGGCAATGTGATCCAGCGGACCCTGGCCACCGTTATCAAGCAGCTCGTCTATAGCGCCTACTGGCAGGATTCCGCCACCTGGCCACCCACTGAGTTCGATGGGCCGGTGAGTGACAAGTGGGGGCTGGAGTATCTGGGCAATGCACCGCTGCCGGACAGTGTTACTGATGGGGAGGTGCGGGTATGAGCGACGTGAAGTGGCAGGCATCCGGCTTGCGAGTCCATCAGGCCAGTGATGTCAGCCGCGATCATCTGCAGCTGGAAGCCGATGTGGTGATTGTCGGTTCTGGCGCCGGTGGGGCAGTCAGCGCTTATGAGTTGGCGAAACGGGGATTCAAGGTACTGGTGCTGGAGGCCGGTCCTTATGTGCCGTCCAAGGACTTTACCGAGAATTTCACTGACAGCCTGGACACCCTCTATCAAGATCACGGCAGTCAAAGTAACAGCGACGGCGATTTGCTGGTGCTGCAAGGGGCCTGTGTGGGTGGCTCCACGGTGGTCAATGGCTGTGTCTGTTTCCGAACCCCGGACTTTATTCTGCAGGACTGGCAGCGGGATTTCGGGCTGAATGAACTCACCGTTGACGAACTGGCGCCGTATTTCGACGAAGTGGAAAAGAACCTGGCTGTTCATGATAACGGTGAGCATGAAATTCCCCAGCACGGTCGTCTGATCCGCGCTGGTGCCAATCGACTGGGCTGGTCGGTGAAACCGCTCAAGCGCAATATCCGCCAGTGCGGCCTTACCGGACATTGCCTGTCCGGCTGCAAGACCGAGCGTAAGCAATCCATGCTGGTGACCTATCTGCCATGGGCGGCGGCTCATGGGGCGCAGATATACGCGGATACCCGGGTGGAAAAAATCCTCACCCGCGAGGGTAAGGCCAGTGGCGTGGAGGCGATCATTACCCGTCACGATGGCACGGTGGCGGCAACGCTGTCGGTGTCTGCGCCCCGTGTCATCCTGGCCGCCGGGGCAGTGCAGACCCCCTTGCTGCTGCTCAAGAGCGGGCTGGCAAATCGGTCCGGACAGGTGGGCAGAAACTTTGCCTGCCACCCCTCCCTGTATGTGCCGGCCCGTTACCCGGAGCCGGTGTACCCCTGGCGTGGGGCCATGCTGGGGGTCTATGTGGATGAATTTATGCATCCGGACAAGGGTGGGTTTGTGCTGGAAGATGGCGGGGCAGGGCTGGTAGAGCTGACCATGGCCGCAGAACCCGGCACCGGCAAGCCGTTTATGGATTATATGGCCAATGCCAAATATCTGGCCGGGCTGGTGACACTGATCCATGATCATAATGTGGGCAGCATCGAATGGGATGGCGAGCGTAAAAAAATCAACTACCAGCTGAGTGATATTGATTTCCCCTCCATGCAGCGGGCGCTGAAGGCCGCCGCCAGGTTGCACCTCGCTGCTGGAGCCAGCGAAGTCTATGTGCCTGCCAGCGATCAGCGCGTCATCCGCAGCGAGGCCGATATCGACAGCCAGGTGGACAGCCTGGAAAACCAGCCCCAGCATCTGCGCATGGTCAGCTACCATCCACAGGGTACGTGCCGTATGGGGGCGGACCCGGACCACAGTGTGGTCGCCGCGAATGGCCAAAGCCATGATGTACCCGGCCTCTATGTGGCCGATGCCAGCCTGTTACCCACCTCTATCATCGTTAACCCTCAGATCACCGTGTATGCCCTGGCGACACGCATTGCCCGCCATATGGGCTGATTCAGTGCCTTCAACAGCCTGCCCGGGGGTGGCTGACAGGATGTCGGTTGCTCCCGGTCACTGGGGCTTTGGCGTTTGTAACGGTTTGTTATAGACTGGGACCTGCATCCGTGGCCTCATCGCGGCGCCTGACGTAAGCCTTTGCCGCCACAGACAATTTTCTTCAGTCGGTCGTATTGCCTGATACGCCGCTTCTTCAGAAAATTGCCTGTGACAACAAATTCTTGCGCCATGCATCCACACTGAAGCCACGGATACAGGTCACTAGAAATTACCGCTCCACCAATAACAACAAGGACCCAAAGGAACAGGGTCTGCCCAGGAGAGGGTTAGATGAATAACAACAAGCGTGCGCCGCTGCCCGGCTTTCTGGCCGGTCTGGAGCCGTTGAGTCGTCGCAGTTTTTTGCGCAGCTCCGTGCTTGCCAGCGCCGCAGTTACCTCCGGTTGTGCCAGTATGTTCGGGCGACGAAATGCCCCGCAAGCGCTGCAATATCATAGCCTCAATCAGGACGAAGCCCGGGTTATCACCCGCCTGACCGAGGTCATGCTACCCACCGCCAGTTATGGGCTGCCATCCAGTACCGAGGTCGTGCCGACGGTCAAGAATGTGGACGCCATGACCCAGCGTATGCCCCAGCAGACCCGCGAGTTGCTCGGCCTGGGCATCTGGGTGTTCAACAACCGCCCCATGGTCAGCTTCAAGTTCAGCCAGTTCACCTCCCTCTCCGATGACAAGGCGCTCGATTACGTTAACGCCATGCAGGAAGGGTCGTTCTTCGAGCGTGGCCTGATGACTACGCTGAAAGCGCTGGTGGCATTGAACTACTGGCGTGATGAGCGCACCTGGCCGGGGCTGGAATACCATGGCCCGGTGACCGAAGTGTGGGGCGTGCGGCGTCTGGGTAATGCACCGTTGCCGCGAGCCTGACAGGGGGAATTATGGCTTTTGTACGTGTCGCCCGTGACGGTGTCCCCGTCACCGAGGCAAAGGATGTGGCCCTGGATGCAAACCTGGGCAAACGCTTCACCCTGAAAACCGATGTGGTGGTGGTGGGCTCTGGTGCTGCCGGTTCCATTGTGGCCTATGAAATGGCCAAAGCCGGTCGCGATGTACTGGTGCTGGAATCCGGCCGCTATTACCCCAGCTCCCAGTTTACCGAACACCTGGGCGATACCATGACCAAGATCTATCAGGATCAGGTCGGCCAGGTAAATACCACGGCGGACATCATTTTCGTCCAGGGCGCCTGTGTTGGGGGTTCCACGGTGATCGGTGCCTGCGTGATGGAAGAGCCCGGCGATGCAGTGCTGGATGGCTGGGCGAGCCGGTATGGCCTGGAGAATCTGTCGGCGGAAAAATTCCGGCCTTACCTGGATGGTGTGGCCGACCAGTTGCAGATCCATATCAACGAGGCTCATGAAATCAATGCCTGTGCCCACAAGGTGATCCAGGGCTGCGAGAAAATGGAGTTTTCCTGGAAACCGGCCCAGCGCAACGTGAAGCAGTGCGCGCTGACCGGGCACTGCCTGGCCGGTTGTCCTTCTGACCGGAAAATGAGCTCTCTGGTGACGCATTTGCCCTGGGCTGCCGCCCATGGCGCACGAATTTTCTCGGATACCGAAGTGGTACGCGTGCTTACCCGTGATGGTCGTGCCCGTGGCGTCGAAGCGCGAATTACCGACCCGGACAGCGGTGCCCACGTGGCCGACATGCAGGTGGATGCGGACATGGTGGTACTGGCCGCTGGCGCTATCCATACACCGCTGATCATGCAGCGCAGTCAGGTGGAAGATCGCAGTGGCCAACTGGGTCGCAACCTGTCCATTCAGCCCTTCACCCAGGTACTGGGAAAGTTCAAGGAGCCTCTTTATGGCTTCCGCGGTGCGTTGGTCGGGGTGCAGGTGGATGAATTCACCCGCACCGATGGCTATACCATCTTCTCGGGGTTGGCAGAGCCGGAATCCCTGCTGGCTCAGGGTGACATGAAGGCGGGCAAGGCCCATATCGACTTCATGAAGAACTACAAGTACTACGCCGGTGTGAATGCGTTCAGCACGGACCAGGGCAGGGGATACGTGGAATGGTCCGGGGACGCCTATAGCGGCGACAAGACCATTCACTGGAACCCGAACCGGGAAGAATTCAACAATATGAAGGCGTCTGCTGCTCTGGCGGCGCGTATCTTCTTCTCCGGCGGCGCGGAAAAGGTCTACATGCCTACCTTCCAGAACCTGGAAGTGGATTCGGTCTTTGCGCTGGATGAAACCCTGGACAAGGTGGATTTCGGCCTGAAAGGCATGTACACCTTCCGGGCCAACAGCTTCAGCCCCCATGGTACCTGCCGGATGGGGTCTGACCCCTACGAGGCGGTGGTGGCGCCCACGGGGCAGGTGTATGGCACAGCAGGCCTGTTCGTGGCTGATGCCAGCCTGATCCCCGAACCCATGACGGCGCCGGTACAGTGGACCGTGCAGGCGCTGGCTCAGTATGTGAGCGACAAGATCAACGAGAACGCGCACAGCTACTTTATCAGTTAACCAGGAAACAGCCCCGAGACGGAACGCTAGGCGTTCCGTCTCGGGGCTACCGTTCTTCCTGAGTGTATGGCTAGCTTCCAGCCTGACCCCGTTTTTTCTCTTCTCAGTAAACTCTGTGCCCTCTGTGGGAAAAAATGATTTCCTGCTGGTAGCCACGACGCAAATCGCGGCCCCCACGGCGTCATTCGCCATCCCCGCCTGTGCTAGCATTGATGCCCTAATCGGCACGTCATTTCAGGAGAGTCATCATGCCGGGTTACGAATTCGCAACCACCCATCGTGTGCTGGTAGAGGCGGGCGCCGCCGGCCGTCTGCCCGGGCTGTGTCAGGAGCGTGGAGCCAGCTGGGTACTGCTGGTCACGGATCCGGGTATCCGCAGCACGCCACTGCTTGGCCCGGTGGAAGACAGTTTTCGCCAAGCCGGTATGTCGCTGACCATCTTCGATCAGGTCAGCGCTGATCCAGCCGATACGGTTGTGCTGGATGCAGCGCGGCAGGCCAGAGAGGCGAAAGCTGACCTTGTGATTGGGTTCGGTGGCGGTTCATCCATGGATGTGGCCAAGCTGGTGGCGTTGCTGGCGCATCCGGATGCCAGTCAGCAACTGTCCGATATCTACGGGGTAGGCCTGGCCACAGGGCCGCGCCTGCCGTTGATACAGGTGCCCACCACGGCAGGAACCGGTTCGGAAGTTACCCCGGTCGCTATTGTGACTACCGGTGCTACCACCAAGGCGGGTGTGGTAGCACCCTCCCTGCTACCGGATCTTGCCGTGCTGGATGCGGAGCTGACCCTCGGCCTGCCGGCCCCTGTGACGGCTGCCACCGGTGTGGATGCCATGGTCCATGCCATCGAGGCGTACACCAGTGCTCACAAGAAAAATCCTTATTCGGATATGCTCGCCCGCGAGGCCTTGCGCCTGTTAGGCGATAACCTGGTGACAGCAGTGAACGATGGCAGCAACCTGGCGGCCCGTGAAGCCTGTTTGCTGGGAGCGATGATGGCCGGGCAGGCGTTCGCCAATGCTCCGGTGGCCGCCGTGCATGCGCTGGCCTATCCGCTGGGTGGGCATTTTCATATTCCCCATGGTTTGAGCAACTCCCTGGTACTGCCCGAAGTGCTGAAATTCAATGCCGAGGCGGCTGCGCCTCTGTACGCAGAGCTGGCGCCGATTCTCAGTGATCGGAGTTTTACTGATGCCAGAGGTGGTGCCGAGGCACTGATTGAGGCGCTGGAGGCTCTGATCCATGCGGTTGGATTGCCCGTGCGTCTGCGCGATGCCGGGGTTAGCGAAGATAGCCTGGAAACTCTTGCAGCGGACGCAATGCTTCAGCAGCGTTTGCTGATCAACAATCCACGGGAAGTCTCCGAGGCGGATGCTCTGGCGATCTACAAGGCGGTGTACTGATGGCAGAGAAGGGCAACCGGCCTGGTCGTGATGCGTATGGGTATCTCTGCCCGGTGGACAGCCGCTGGAGCGACAACGATATCTACGGCCATATCAATAACGTGGTTTATTACAGCTATTTTGATTCCACCATCAACCGCTATCTGATTGAGCGCGGCGGCCTGGATATTCATGATGGCGAGCATATCGCCTATGTGGTCAGTTCCGGTTGTGATTATCTGGAAGCCGCTGCTTACCCGGACTCGTTGTCAGTGGGCATGAAGGTGGACAAGTTGGGTAACAGTTCAGTGCGTTATGGCCTGGCACTGTTCGGTGCTGAAGGGCCGGCCAAGGCGACCGGTTTTGTTGTGCACGTTTTTGTGAATCGGGAAAGCGGTCGACCGGTATCGATCCCGGAACCGTTGCGCGCAGCGCTGGATAAACTGATCTGACAGACAGATTCGTTTTACCTTTAAGGTCTCTCTAATGGGCAGAGGATAAAGTAGGGTGCACTGAGCCTGAGGCGAACTGCACCATTAAACGCCGGATCGGTGCAGTTCGCCTTAGGCTCAGTGCACCCTACGGATACAAAAAAGCCCGGCCTTTTGAGCCGGGCTTTTTTATGGCCGATCGTTATGATCAGTTGGGGAAGAAGTTCAACTTGTAGTCTCCCTTCCAGGTTTCCACATTCATGGCACCAAAGTTCATGCCCTTGGCAATCAGCATGATGCGCCGTTCCAGTTGGCTGTCGCCCAGCTGGCTGGATTTCACTTTCACATCCTGCACATCGCCATTGGGAGCAATCACCAGGTAAAGCACCACAGTGCCTTGCAGGGCCGGGTTGCTGCGCAGCGCCCGCTGGTACTGGCTATTGAACTTGCCAGCGTAGCGATCGAATACGCGCCGCAGCTGCTCCTGGGTACGACGGCTCTTGCCATCGCTGCCCTTGCGACTGGTGCTGGCAGCCTGGCCGGATTCGGCAATCTTGCTGTCCACCTTGCCGGCGCCAACAGTGCCAGCGGACAGGGTGCCACCGCCGCCACCGCCGCTGGAGGCCCTGGCAGTTGCCACACCGCCGGAGCCGGTTCCGGCACGCTTGCCGATCAGATCTCGCTCGGCCTTGGCTGCGCTATCGCCGCCGGTACGAAGGTTGTCGCCGGAATTCACCAATGGGCCGATATCATCCAGACCCGCCAGGGAATCGCCAAGATCTTCTTCCAGTCGAGCCTGGGCTTTTTCCCGGGCCTGTTCCCGCTGTGGTTCGACGGGGTCGGGCTTCGGTTGCGGTTTGGGCTCCGGTTTGGGTTCTTCCGGTTCCGGCTCTTCTTCCTCGGGTTCAGGCTCAGGCTCCGGTTCGGGCTCCGGCGGCGGCGGTTCTTTTTGCTTCTCAAGGACCAGCTGCGCCAGACGTTCCGGGATTTCCTGTTGTTCACGCGGGTCCGGTTTCTCGATGGTGACCGATTCCACCACAATCATCAGCAGCAATGACAGAATCAGCAGAATGATAATGATGCCGTAAAGGCGCCGGTCTTCCCCCTCTTGTTTGTCCCAGGGCAGGGAACCATCGATGAGTATGCGCAGTTTGTTGTTATTGTTCTGCGTCATTCAGACTCCTCCTCTGCCACTTTCAGGACAGCAAAGGCGACCTTGGTGTAGGGCGTCTCCATGCAACTGCGCATCAGTTTCTTGATGACGGCATAGGGCACATCCCGGTCGGCCTGAATCATCACTTCCCGTTCGTCTTCCGGGTTTATCGCAATAGCGCGGGAAGCCCGGAATTTCAGCTCTTCCACCAGGGCATCGACGGTACGTTCTTCTTGCACTTTAACCGCTTGGGTATCGGCAATTTTACGGCCATCGATAATCACATTAGTGGCACTGACCTGGATGATCAGAACATCGTTGGGCAGTTCCTGTGCGGTAGATTCCGGTAGCTGAATATCCTGATCTTCCGGTAATTTGGCAGCGTTGTTGTTATTCACCAGCAGGAAGATCAGCAGGATGGTGAAGATATCCATCAGTGAAGTCAGGTTCAGGGTGGCAACCATCTTGTGGCGGCCATGGTGACGGGCCATACGGCGGGCGCGGGCGGATTTCTTCACGCGTCACCTCCGTTACTGCCAGTCTGATCCTGTGGCGCTGAACCGATGCTGATACTCGGGAACAGCTCTTTCTTGATGGTCTGGCCATTGACCTGCGTGTTGTACAGGCGCACGGCATCCATGGTGTGGATCATCACCTCATAGGGGGTGTCATCCTCACAGAGCAGGGTTATGGCGGTTTCCTCGGGAAACTTTTCTTTCAGTGTCACCAGATAATCATGCAGGGCGGCACTGTCGTGATCCTCGCCCTGATTATCGACAATTTTCAGGACGGCACTGGTGTTACGGTCCACCACTTCATAGCGGTTACCGTAAATCAGCACTTCCAGCACCAGCTTGTCTTTTTCGTCGTCTTCCGAAGGTGGACTGCTTTCATTCACCGCCGGCAGGTTCAACTGCAGGATGGAGACCTGCGCGAAGACCGCGTTGATGAGCAGAAAGGGAATCAGCACTACCATCAGATTCAGAAAGGCAGTGATGTTCAGTTCCACATCGGTGTCGCGCGAACGTCGTCTGCGAAATCGCATACCAGATCCTTACACCAGATTGGCGAAAACAAGAAAGTACGGCTTACTGGCCGTCGTTCTTGCGCTCTTGCTGGGCAGAAACCTGGCGGAAGACGTTAACGAATTTCACCGAGGCCATTTCCATGCTATCCACCAGTTTGCCGGCCATGGCGTTGATAAAGGCGAAGGCCAGCAGCATGGGGATGGCGGCAATCAGGCCGAAGGCGGTGGTGTTCATGGCAACGGAAATGGAGGCGGAAAGCAGGTCGGCTTTCTGGGCCGGGTCAGCACTGGCCACCGCGGTAAAGGCGCTGATCAGACCGAGAATGGTACCCAGCAGGCCGAGCAGGGTGGCGATGTTGGCAAAGGTGCCGATGTAGGGGGTGCGGGCTTCCAGGCGTGGGATGATTTCCATCAGGCCTTCTTCCATGGCCAGCTCGATATCGTCATGACGCTTGGCAGTCTTGGCGCGCTCCAGGCCGTAGCCGATGACTTTGGCCATGCCTGTATTGCTGTTGCTGACCACATCCAGCGCCTGGCGAAATTGGCCCTTGGCGATCAAAGGATAGACGTCTTTCCAGGTTTTCTGGTTCTTTGCCTTGGTGGCCTGGAGGTAAATGATTCGTTCCAGGGACAGGGCAAGGCCCAGGGCCAGGACGACAAGAATGGGGTACATGAAGAAACCGCCATCCTGAATAAAGGTAATGGCGGTCTCGACAACCCCAGAGTTCTGGGCGGCGGTGGTGGTTGGCATGGACTTCTCCTGCGGTATTCCTGTTAGTGTTATTGTTTCGCGTGCAGCAATGCCGTGGTGGTGGCTGCTACACCTTCCCCAAAGCGCCAATTTTTATCAGAAAAAAGGCGTGGGCGCATCTAGTGATATCGGTTGATGTGCTATTTCAGGAACAGATCATCATTATCCGGCTCCTGATTAAGGAGCTGGTGATACTCGATTTCCCGCATCAACACCTCCTGGTCCAGGGGCTCAAGTACCCGGTTTAGCAGGGAAGAGGTGGGATCTTTTTTCTCCAGCTTTACCTCCCGGTCCTTCCAGGGCACCACGTTGAGCACCGTGGGGGCTTCCTGGGTGCCGATCACATTGGTTGACGCTTCCTGGCCATCGCCTTCAGCGTGGCTGACTGTGGCGCACATGAGGGCGGTGATCACGAGTAAAGGGCGCATCAGTTCAACTCTCCATTCTTGTTACCGGCATCCTGGTCCGCCACTGGCTGGCTGGGAGCGTCCGGCGCTCTGCGCTGCAGGTCTACAATCCAGTTGGACACGTTCTCATCCGGCAATTTCTGCAGGTTCTGGTAGGCCTGAAAATGTTCCAGTGCCAGTTGCAGATCCTGCAGGTAAAGCTCGGCGAGAACCGCCAGGTTGAAATGAGCGCGAGCATATTTCGGGTCCAGAACCAGAGCCCGCTCATAATGGATACGGGCGTCATCGAACTGGCCCTGCTCACGTAATGCCAAGCCCAGCCCATTGTGGGCATAGGGATTGGCATCATTGATGGCAAGGGATTGTTCGAAAGCCTGTTGTGCCTTGGCGTAGTCTTCCTGTTCCATGTAGATCAGACCCACATTGAGCTGAGGGCCGGACAGTTGCGGGAAACGCTCACCCAGGGAGCGGAACATCACCAGGGCTTGCTTGTCTTTGCCAGCTATTCGAGCCTGCAATGCACGGGCATATTCCGCCATGGCCTGCTCGGCGATCTTTTCTACCTTGGGATCATGGGGTACTGGCGGAATATGAATGGCGTCACTGTCGGCGGCAGCGCCACCGTCTTTCTGTTGCTCATATTTGCTGGTGCCGCCCTCGCCGGAGCCCTCCAGCCCGATGCCGCCTTTGCTGGCGCAGCCTGACAGTGCCAGGACG
Organism: Alcanivorax sp. IL2; assembly: GCF_047495475.1. Lineage (NCBI taxonomy): Bacteria > Pseudomonadati > Pseudomonadota > Gammaproteobacteria > Oceanospirillales > Alcanivoracaceae > Alcanivorax > Alcanivorax sp. IL2. Next base: position 2,239,492 of record NZ_CP179932.1, read on the forward strand.
GCGAGCAGTGCGGTGGCCGCGCCCAGGCGGCCACGATCAGTAAATGATGTCCACATAGCTTTCTACCTGTTCAAACTTCGCATAGCGGCCTGGGATCAGTTCTGCCAGAGCGCCAAAGCTTTTCTTTACCCACTGGTCATAAATATCGTCGGTGACCAGATTGGTATTGGCGATAAGGATGTCGATAGCCTGGTCCTCGTAGGGGAAGGCCTTGTCTTCCAGCAGCATGGTGTACTCTTCGAGCTCCAGTTCATCCAGCCCGTTCGGGCGTTCAGATGCGATCAGGTCGCGGGCCAGTACCCGATACATTTCGCCGATTTTGTAGTTGGCGGCGGTGGCATATTCCGCGACGCCAATGTCAGCGACTGCCTGGTAATCCGCCAGAGCTTTTTTCATGACGGCGGTCTTGGCGGCCAGGGAGGGTTTCAGCGGCTGCGTAAGGGTAATGCGTTTGAATTCCGCGAAGTTGGGTTCTGCCAGGGTAAAGCTGGCGTAGGCAGCCAGCCAGGCAACCCGGTCATTGGCTTCACTGCCGGCTTGGCGGTAGCTGGTCACCAGTTGTTGCAGCCAATGGTTTTCCCGCTCGCTGTTGCCGGTTTTCCGATTCAGCTCTACCAGCCGGAACTGCGCTTCAGAGCGGAAATCGTAGGGTTGTGGCCATTCCTGTAGATACTGCTGGTAGAGGGCAATGGAGGCCTGGGGCTGTTCGGCCCGGTCCTGCATTTCCGCCGCTTTCCATAACGCCTGGCGGGAGAGCTCCGGATCGTCGCCTTTGTAATTGGCGGCAATCAACTGTAGCTCGCCGGCTGCGGCGGTGTAGTTGCCCTGTTTCTCGTAGGCAATGGCCAGCTTGTCGGGGATGGTGTCGGTGAGCGGGTCGTCGGGGTAGCGCTGACGGAAGGCCTCCAGAACCGGGATGGCATCGGCGCCGCGGCCCTGGTTGATGAACAGGGTGGCGGCATCGAATTCGGCATTCTTGCGAACCGCCGCTTCCGGCACGGCCTGGCCAACACGCAGGAAGGTGGCAGCGGCGATATCCAGGTTACCCTGTTCCTGCTGCTGCTCGGCCTGGCGGTAAATGCTGACCGCCAGTTTCTCCCGGTATTGTGCGCGTTGTTTGGCGGACATCTGCATATCGAGCAGTTTGCCGTAAGCCATTTCGGCCACTTTGAAACGGCCCAGATCGAATTCACCGTTGGCAATGGTGGCCCAGCCATAGCGCATCAGCTCGGCGGAAGGGGGCGGTTGTCGATTGACCAGAATGCCTGCGGTTTTCACAGCGCCTTCCACGTCACCCAGCGCCAGTTGGTCCTCGGCGGTGTCATGCAACACATTGGGGACTTCCGGGTGTTCCGGGAAGCGTTGTCCGTATTGCTGGGCGCTGGCGATTTTCTTGGTCCGCCAACTGCTTTCCTGTTCCTCGTCCGGGTTGCTGTCGAGAATCTGCTGGTAGGCTACCAGGGCGTTGAAGGCGGCATCACCGCCTTTTTCATAGCCTTGGTACTGATAGGCCGTACGTTCAAACTCGCTGATAGCGGCAGGGAAATCCTCGGCGGCGTAGAGCACTTCCGCATAGCGGTGATTAACCTTGCCCTGGTCTTCGCTCGGAGGAGGGGTGTCCAGGTATTCCTGGTACCAGCGCGCCGGGTTGCGGTAATCCCCCGGGTTGCCGGATTTCTGGGCCAGCACATGGTGGTATTCGGCCAGGTCGAGAATATGGCCCTTGAGCAGCGATACATACTCTTCACGAATATCGGGATGGCGGACCCAGTAATCGCTGTTGATCCCATAATGCTGAATGAATTTTTCCTTGGCCGGCAACACCAGGGTAGGGAAGCCACCTTTCTGGTAGGCGTCGATCTGCAGACTGGAGAATTCCGGTGCCAGGGTGGAATCCGGGTACACCTGGACAAACATGTCGAAGGCTTCTGCTGCATCGCGGAAGCGCTCCTGGCTCAGGTAGACCTGGCCCAGGGAGCGATAGATATCCGGTTCGTAATCCCGCTTGCCGTTGCGAGCAAACCATTTTTTCACCGACTGTGGACCATCCAGGTTACTGAATGCCAGGCTCACCACGCGCTGGGTGTCGGCGAACAATTTATTTTCCATGCTGGTGTCGTCATTGAGCTCACTGGCGCCATTCAGGGTGTCCAGCAGGGTAAAGAAGCTGGCCTGGGCCAGCTCGTAGTCGCCCAGTTTGTAATGGCTCCAGCCATGCTTGTAGAGCGCCTGGCTGTAGAATTCATTATTCGCGCCGCGGTTGATGACGTCCGCGTAGGCTTTTTCTGCGTAATCGTAATCACCGTCCGAGAACAGCATTTCGCCCCGACGGAACTGGGATTCCAGTGCCCATTCGCTGTTTGGATACTGCGCTACCAGGGCGTCCAGGCTGGCGCGAGCCTGTTCCAGGTTGCCATCCATGGCGTAGGCCTTGGATAACAGGTAATAGGCTTCGGCGCGCTGCTCCGGGTCGTTGGTGCTGTTAAGCAATTCCTGATACAGGGCGATGGCGGTGTTGTAATCCACGTCCTTATCGGCCAGCGATGGCGCCATGGTGCCGGCCAGATCCAGCAGCGCCAGTTTGCGTTCGGTATCCGGTGTGGTGTTCACCTGCTCCATGGCGTTGTCGTAGACGAGTTTGTCCACTTTTTGTTCGAGACGCTCGTTGTCGGCGTCTTCAATACCCATTTCCTGTTCGGTGGCGGAGGACAGGGCCAGATCCGCCATGCGCCGGAGGGTCTTGGCTCGACGCTCCGGGTCGTCGAACAGCTCAGCGGCCTGCCGGTAGCTGTTCAATGCATCCTGGGTGCTGGCACTTTCCAGTTGCTGTTCTTCGATGATGATGTCGGTGCTTTCCAGATCCGCCAGGGTTGTCCCCCCGAAACGGGCCTGTTGCTCCAGTGTGCCGTTCTGCGGTGCAGACGCGCAGCCGCCAAGAGCAATGATTGCGGCTGCCAGCCCATGCAGGCGAAATCGGTTCACGATCCTGTCCTCTGTTTGCTGCCGTCGGATGCCGAAGAGTCCTGCAGGCGGGCAACGGCCAGATGGGCCTCGGCCAACTGGTCTGCCAGTTTCTGCTGGTTGGCCAATAGCAGCGCAAGGGCATCGGCCTGCATGCTCTTTTCCAGAGCCTCTAGGGTGTCTTCGGTAAGACGCTTTATTGTTTCAATTCGCTGGGTCTGCTCGGCCAGTCTTTGGCCAAGGTCGTCCCGGGTGCGCAGAGTGGCATCACGGATCTGCTGTTGTACGGCAGCAATTCGTTCGCCCAGAACACTGCTTTCTTCTCGTAATTGGGTAGCAGCTTGCTCCTGTTTTTGCCGTTGTTCTATCGACTGGTGAGCAATATCCCACAACAACAGGCCGCGTACTTTGCGTAAACGAAGGGCATTGGCATGGCTTGAGCCGGGCAAAGTGCCGAACTGGCGTGCCATGGCATCCACTTTCTTCCACATGATGGCCTGTTCGGCGTTGGCCACGTCTTGCGGTTTACTCATGTCGACAAAGTTGGGGATCGCTGCGGAGACCTTGTCACTGGCCAGGGCCAGCTGTTCCTGTCGGCTCATGTGGCGGGTCATTTCGCCGCGCACATGGGGCAGGTTGCGGCTCAGGCTTTGCTGCTGGATTTGATAGGTTTCCTGAAGCGCAGGCAGTGACTGCTGCCATTTCTCTACCATGCTCTTGATCTGGTGAATCTGTCGGTAGTGCTCGAAGCGTTGGGCAAAGGCGTTGCTGGAGAACAGCTTGTAGAGATAAGAGAGTTCATTGCCCTGGGCCAGATCACCACTATTGGCTGGCAGCAGGCCGGCCTGATTACCGTCTTCCGGTAGCAAGGCTTCCGACCAACCGGGTTTGGCGATGTTGTCGATGGCTTTCTGGATATCTTTCAATGCCTGACGGTATTCCGAGGCGGCATACTGGTAGCCGGCCAGGGCCTGGGGCAGACCTCCGAGCTCTTCGTAGGCACGGGGGGCCAGCATGAGCGCTTCCTGCACGGAGGGGTGGCTGCTGTTGCGGCGTACCGCTTCCAGCCACAGGGGCAGGGCGCGTTTTATCTCGCCGGCCCGGTAATTGGCCAGTCCCAGGGCGAGTAAGGCATCTTCGGAGAAGGGACCGTCACTGCGGACTTGGCGCAGGTCTGCACGGGCGCTTTGCAATTTACCTTCTCTCAATTCGGTCAGGCCGGATGCCAGAGCGGCCCGATCGCGCAGGGCGAGAGCCTGGTCAGAACTGCCACCGGCTTCCAGCAGGGATTTGAGCAGGGCTACCCCCTGTTCACGGTGACCGCCGCGAATCAATGCCACGCCCATGTTGTAAGTGGCGTAGCGGCCTTCGTCCGTGCTCAGGGGAACGGAGTGCAGATAATCCAGGGCGCCGGCAAAATCTTCCTCGGCCATGAAGATATTGGCCAGCATGAGACGTCGGCGGGCGTCGTCTGCCGGATCCAGGCCTTCCACGTTTTCGCCGTCCAGAATCATGGCGGCTTCCGCCAGATTGCCTTCACGATAGTGCAGAGCGGCCTTGTGCAGCCAGGTCTGGGCCCGGGTGCGGCTGAGAATGTCCTTTTCCAACAGGCGGTTGAAGATGACCTCTGCCTTGCCTGGCAGGCCATAGGTTACATAGAGATCGCCCAGCAACAGCTCCGCGTAGTCGGTGTCCTCATTGAATAGGGCCTGCTGCTGATTGACCAGCAGCGTGTTGATGGCATTGAAGTTGGCATGACGATAGTAGTCGAACATGACCTCGCCAAAAGCCAGGTAGCGGTGCTCCTCTTGGCCAAGAGGTATCGGACCTTCGTTGATATCATCGAAGAACTCGACTTTTGCCGCCTGGACGGGGGACAACAGGGTGGCGAGGCACGCCGCGACCAGCCACCGTTTTCGCCGCACCTGTGTCATTGCTGATTCCACTCACGGAATTCAAACTTGTGTTGCTGCTTGTTCAGGTCGTCCACCACCTGCATTTCCACCATTTTCTTGCCGGCACCCTTGGTGAAGGTATAGCTGGTGGTTTTCTGGTAATCCTTGCCGAGTGGATCATAGCCGGTGATGGTGGCTTCCATGACATGGCGGCCACTGGCCAGGTTACCGGTGTAAAGACGTTGGATGCCGCCCTTGGTGAGGGCCTCGAATTCCTGGTCACTGTAAAAATGGTAACCCACGTGTTGGCCATCAATGGTCAGATTCACGTCGACCAGGCGGATCGGCGTACCCACATCCACGGAGACAAAGATGCTGGTTTGTGGGCTGGCATAGAGGAGCTCCTGCTCGAGCAGGGTGAGGTCCCGGTTCAGGTCCAGGGCTTCGCTTTTCAGCTGGCGGATCTGCTCGGACAGACCATCGTCATCGGCGGCGCTGGCGACCGTACACAGGCCGATAAGGAAGGCGCCGCACAGGGGCAAGAGTGCTTTCATGGGGTGGCGATCGCTTTGTGTTGTTGTTATTGGCCGGTAACCGGCTGGCGTAGTGACTAGTTGTAATCAGAAGAATGCCTTAAATCAAGGGGAACAGTCAGTCATTATTGGCCGTGAGAGCCGATTTTGGTGGCTTCTATAGTCAAGGAATTGCGTTTAATTGCTATGAAATTGCCATTATTGCTGATGAATGCCCTGAATCAGGCTGGTTTGCAGGGGGATTGGACTCTGACGCCAGTGGCGGGTGGCGACACCGCCCGTAGTGGCGTGCTCGAGGATGGCGTGAGTCGTTATTTTGTTAAACAACATCGCAACCCTCTGTTGCTGGAAGCGGAAGCGCGTGGCCTTGAGGCGCTGGCAGCAAGCCTGAGAGTCCCCAGGGTGGTGCACTGTTACTCATCCAGTGAAGGCGGTGTGCTGATTCTGGAGCACCTTCCTATTGCTTCCCTGACGGGAAGCAACCAGTGGATGGCCGCCGGAGCAGCGCTGGCTTGCCTGCACCGGGTTGAAGGGCCTGCCCGGTACGGCAGTCACCCGGATAACTTTATCGGCGCCAGCCCGCAGAGCAACGCGGACCACGGTGACTGGATCACCTTTTTTACCAACGAAAGGCTGGCGCCCCAGCTGCAACGGGCCACTCAGCGGGGGCTGCCGCCAGTGGCTGCGGAGCGCACTGCCCGGGTCATCGAACAACTGGACCGCTGGCTTCCTTCCCGGCCGCCCTGTGCCCGGGTGCACGGTGATCTGTGGCAGGGCAACCTGGGGCAGGTGAACGGGGAGCCGGTGTTCTACGATCCGGCCTGTTATCATGGCGATCCGCAGGTGGATCTGGCCATGTTGAACCTGTTTGGCGGTGTGCCTGCGGCGTTCTATCAAGGCTATCAGGCGGAGTATCCCTCTACGTTGCGATACCAGGCCTGGCCCGTGTATGACCTGTATCACTGGTTGAATCACTACACTCTTTTTGGTGGCCAGTATGCCCGGGCAGTGGATGACACTGCCCGCCGCTTGCTGGCCTCCCGTTGACAGGAAAAGCGATGCAGATTATTGCCGATGCCAACATGCCGGGACTGGAAGCCTTTGACGCCTTGGGCACGGTGACCCGGGTGGATGGTCGAAGCCTGACTCGACAGCAGTTGGGTGATGCCGAGGTGTTGCTGGTGCGGTCGGTGACCCGGGTGGATGACGGGTTGCTGGCTGGATCCCGGGTACGGTTTGTGGGCTCGGCGACCATCGGCACGGATCACGTGGATCTCGGCTATCTGCAGGAGCAGGGCATTCGCTTCGCTCACGCCCCGGGTTGCAATGCCCGAGCCGTGGCGGAATATGTGCTGCAGGCAGTGCTGCGGCTCTGTCAGGCAGGTAACCGTTCCCCGCTGGGGGCAACGGCGGCGGTAGTAGGGCTGGGCAATGTGGGGCACCGGGTAGCCGACTGGCTGTCCGATCTGGGCATGATCGTGCGTGCCTGTGATCCGCTTCTGGCAGAACAGGGCTATGAGGGCCCCTACGAACTGGAGCCCCTGGATGCCATGCTTGATGCGGACCTGATCACCTTGCATGTACCCCTGACAGACAATGGCAATCACGCCACCCGCCATCTGCTGGATGCGGGCCGGCTGGCACAGCTGTCTTCGTCGCAGATGCTGATCAATACCTGCCGGGGGCCGGTGATCGATAATCGGGCTTTATTGGCGGGGCTTGATACGGGTCGAGGGCCGGCTACCATTTTAGATGTCTGGGAAACCGAGCCACGGGTGCCCCCTGCGTTGTTCAAGCAGGTCCTGCTCGGCTCACCGCATATTGCCGGCTACAGCGCAGAGGGCAAGCTCAAGGGGACCCAGATGCTCTATCGCGCGTTCTGTGACTGGCTCGACGTGACGGCGCAACCGGCGCCGATCTCGGCAGGTAATGAGATCATTACGCAGCCGGTGGCGAGCGAAGAGGATTTGCTCAGGGTGTTGCAGATAGCGTATCGGTTATCGGAGGATCACAGGCGGCTCGGTGACAGCCTTGCCTCGGCGGATCCCGGCAAGGCATTTGACCGGCTGCGCAAGGAGTACCCGTTGCGTCATGAGCTCCATGATTGGCGTTACCAGGGGGATATTACTGCGCCCTGGCAGCCGATCATGCGCCGGCTTTTTGCGCCGGCGTAAACGGTTGGGCAGAAGCCTGACTGTTTTTTTCAAGGCGCTGGAATGCTTGCTGGATCATGGCTTCTGTAATGGGAATTTCCCGGCCCTGCTCATCAATGATGGCGGCCCCGTGGAAATTCTTGCCGGGTTGCTGGCTGTCGAGATTCATGGCTGCATCCCCTTGAGTCTGCATGATTGGGTCGTTTATTTAGGCGCTGACCACCGTGGACAGCAATGCCATTTTTGTATCTGGATATGACCGCTTTATGAAAGTCGACGAAAGTCTCTGCCTCGGTGTTCTGGTAAACCCCTACGCGGGGCTTGGTGGCAGCGTGGCCCTGAAGGGTAGCGATGGCGAGGCAACCCGTGACGAAGCGCTGCGACGCGGTGCCGAGCCCCAGGCCCCGGCCCGCATGACCCGCGCGCTCAAGGCGCTTGCCGAGGCGCAAAATCTGACCGTGCTGACCTGGGCCGGCGAGATGGGTGAAACTAGCTGCCGTGAAGCCGGACTGTCCTGCCAGGTCATCGGCCAATCCGTCATGCCCAGTGGTCCGCAGGATACCCGCAGGGCGGCAGAGGCTCTGAAAGACGCGGGAGCGGAAATGATCCTTTTCGCCGGCGGTGACGGCACAGCTCGGGATCTGGTGGATACCCTGGGGCAGGGGACACCGGTACTGGGCGTTCCGGCCGGCTGCAAGATGCATTCCGCAGTCTATGCCATCAACCCGGAAGCCGCCGGTAGCCTGCTGGCAGAACTGGCTACCGGCGAGCTGGTTGGGCTGGAGCTGGCAGAAGTCCGGGATATCGATGAGGACGCTTTCCGCGAGGGGGTTGTCCGTGCTCGGCATTATGGTGAGCTACAGGTCCCTGCTGAAGCCCGTTACCTGCAGCAGGTAAAATGTGGCGGCCGCGAAGTGGAAGATCTGGTGGTCACCGAAGTGGCCGCCTGGATAGCGGATAGCCTGGAAGACGATACTTTTTACCTGATGGGCTCCGGTTCTACGGTGGCAGTGGTGATGGAACAGCTGGGTCTGGAGAACACGCTGCTGGGTGTGGACCTGGTCTACAACCAGGAAGTGGTTGGCCGGGATCTGGGAGCACGGGCGCTGCTGGAGCAGATCGGTGATGCGCCTGCCAAAGCGGTGATCACCGTGATTGGCGGGCAAGGGCACCTGTTCGGTCGTGGCAACCAGCAATTCAGCCCGGCCCTGATTCGCCGCCTGGGCAAGGACAATATCCAGATACTGGCTACCCGCACCAAACTGAAGACGCTGGAAGGACGGCCACTGCTGGTGGATACCGGCGATGCGGAACTCGACCGGGAGCTTTGCGGACTGTGGCCGGTGACTACCGGGTATGAGGATCAGGTGTTGTATCGGGTAAGCACGGAGGCAGTTAACAGTGAATAGTTAACAGTTAACAGCGCCGCGATAGGGGTTGTCATGCTTTGAAACGCAAGAGGCCGCGCCCAAACCATGGGCGCGGCCTCTTGTCTTTCAGTGATGACGCGCTGGCACGCGTCGCTATTAACTATTCACTGTTAACTGTTCACTATCTTCACCCGTGCCGCTTCTCCTGCAATGCCGCAATGCGATCATCCAGCGGCGGGTGCGAGGCGAACAGGGCCTTGAAGCCTTTGGCCAACCCGGAGTTGATACCGAAGGCCACCAGGGTATCCGGCATCTGGTTGGGCATCTGGGATTCGGCTTTCAGGCGTTGCAGGGCAGAGATCATGTCGCGGCGCTCTGCCAGCTGGGCGCCGGCCACATCGGCCCGGTATTCCCGGAAGCGGGAGAACCACATGACGATGGCGCTGGCGGCGATGCCGAAGATGATTTCCGCCACGATTACCACGATGTAGTAACCGAATCCCAGACCGCCCCCGCCGTCACGGCGCATGAAGCTGTCCACCACATAGCCCACTACGCGGGCGGCAAAGATCACGAAGGTATTTACCACCCCCTGGACCAGGCTCAGGGTGACCATGTCGCCGTTGGCCACGTGACCGATTTCGTGGGCGAGCACCGCGCGCACTTCTTCCGGGCGGAAGCGGGTCAGCAGGCCCTGGGACACCGCTACCAGGGCGGCATTCTTGTTCCAGCCGGTGGCAAAGGCGTTGGATTGCTGGGCCGGGAAAATGCCCACTTCCGGCATTTTGATACCCGCCTTGTCAGACAGCTCTTTGACGGTCTGCAACAGCCATCGTTCCGCGTCGTTGCCGGGGTGCTCGATGATCTTTACCCGCGCAGACCATTTGGCCATGGGCTTGGAAATCAACAGGGAAATCAACGAGCCGGCAAAGCCGAATACCGCACTGAAGATCAGCAGGCTGGTCAGGTCCAGCCCAGAGCCGCTGGCGGCAAAATAGGAATTCACCCCGAGCAGACTCAGGGTAATGCTGGCGACCACAATCACCGCCATGTTGGTCAGCAGATAAAGCGCAATGCGCATCATCGTCGGTTATCTCCACGTCTTATCGGAAACTTGATTATGGGGGCGAAGGGTGTGAAGGCAAGGTATACTGCGCGGCAAAATTGCATCCTGCCACGTCTCTATCACTGCCTTTCCGATCCTATGCAACCCACCGAACTGTCAGACCTGCTTGCCCCTTATCTGGTTCCCTCCACGCCGACCCGGCACCGCCTTTTTCATGGCCGGGGAAAAACTGTGCCGGCCCTGGAATGGTTGACCATCGACTGTTTTGCGCCAGTGATGGTCGCCACCGTATTCCGGGCCCAGGACGAGGCCATTCTGAAAGCACTGGAGACCAGCCTGACAAAAGCGCTGACCGACCAGGGCTGTGACACTCTGGTGGTACAGCATCGCTATGACGGCAAGGCGGAGAATGTGCTGGTGTGTGGCGAGCTGCCCGAGTCGCCGCTGGCGGAGGAAGGCGGGTTGGTCTACAAGCTGGATTTTCATCGCGGGCAGAATCTGGGGTTCTTTGCCGATATGGCGCAAGGACGGCGCTGGATCCGCGAACGCGCCGAGGGCAAAAAAGTCCTCAACCTGTTCAGCTTTACCTGCAGCTTTTCCGTGGCGGCCCTGGCCGGTGGTGCCGATTCGGTGGTGAATATTGATCTCTCCGACCCGGCGCTCAGACTGGGGCAGCAGAACCATGGGCTCAACGGGTTCGAGGATGCCAAGGTGCATTACCTGCCGCACAACATTTTCCGCAGCTGGAAAAAGCTTCACAGCCTGGGCCGTTACGACATCATCGTGATTGATCCCCCCAGCGCCCAGAAGGGCAGTTTCATGGTGGAAAAGGACTATCCGAAATTACTGAAGAAGCTGCACAAGTTGCTGGCCCCGGAGGCGGAGATCCTGGCCTGTGTGAATGCCCCCTGGCTGGACTACGGGTGGCTGGAAGCCTGTGTGGAGGCGAATCTGACGGGAGCAGAGCGGGTAGGGCGGTTACCGGGGGCTCCGGGCTTCGACGAAGCGGGGGAACCGGCCTTGAAGACGGTGCATTATCGCTACCGGCGACCGGCAGATCTCGATAGCTGAGCTGGATCGCTGGCTCCTGCATTCCAACAGCTACCGTAGGGTGCACTGAGCCTAAGGCGAACTGCACTGATCCGGCGTTTGATGGTGCAGTTCGCCTTAGGCTCAGTGCACCCTACGCATAGGCAACGGGCGGGGCTTAAAAGCCGTCTTCGTTGACGAAGTGCGGGTTGTCATTCTGCTTGAGCAAATCGGCAAACTCTTCGGCCTGTACCGGCTGCGGATTGCGTGACAGCAGATAACGGACTACCGCAGTGGTGCGCACTGAATCCTGAGCGCGAATAGCCTGCAGGAACTGTTCGGCCAGGGTGGCTTTTTCGTGTTTTACGGTGGCGGGGAGTGTCGGGTCGGTGTTGTCGAAGCGCAGTTCACTGAGGGCGGTGAGCAGCACAAACGCCTTGTTGGTCAGTACGGCCTGCTCGATGCCTTCCTGAAAGATGGTCGCTTCATAACGCAGCAACCCTTCCTCCGCCAGCCACAGCATAGCCCCCAGGCAGGCCATGTGGCGGCTACTGTGCAGGCCCACATCGTCCACTTCCGTGGGCCCGATGATGTCTTCCACGTACAGCGCGCCAGGGCGCGGGAAGCTCATGTAGGCCTGCATGAGAATGCGGGCAACGTCATGGCTGAAGTCGTCGATGTGCAGGTGTGACATGGGCGGCTCTTTCAAGCAAATGTAAGAGCGTCGTTGGCGGCGCGATAAGCCAAACCAGGATCAAAAGCATTTTCACCACAGAGGGCACAGAGCACACAGAGAAAAACCTGTCTTTTCCTCAGTGATTTCTGTGCCCTCTGTGGTAAATACCGCTTTTCAGATTTTGGGTTATCGTGCCGCCAGCGACGCGCCTACAGGCAAATTTTATTTTTTTCGTGCCCGATCCAGATAACGGGCAATGCGGCCGATGGAATCTTCCAGATCATCCACCCGAGGAAGGAAGACCACACGGAAGTGATCCGGGTCTGGCCAGTTGAAGGCGGTACCCTGAACGATCAGGACCTTTTCTTCGCGCAGTAAATCCAGCGCAAAGGCCTCATCATCCTCGAAGGGGAAGACCTTCGGGTCCAGCTTCGGGAACAGATACAGGGCAGATTTGGGTTTGACACAACTGACCCCGGGAATGGAATCCAGCATTTCCCAGGCCAGATCCCGCTGGCGCCCCAGGCGCCCGGTGGGCAGCACCAGATCACCAATGCTCTGATAGCCGCCCAGAGCCGTCTGGATGGCATGCTGGCTGGGCACGTTGGCGCACAGGCGCATGCTGGCCAGCATATCGAGCCCTTCGATATAGCTCTCTGCCCGGTGTTTGGCGCCTGAAATCACCATCCAGCCAGCGCGGAAACCGGCTGCGCGATAATTTTTGGACAGGCCGTTGAAGGTGATAAAGAGAAGATCGTCAGCCATGGAGGCGATAGAGGTGTGCTCTTCGCCGTCGTAGAGGATCTTGTCGTAGATCTCGTCGGCGAACACGATCAGGTTGTTTTCCCGGGCAATCTGCAACAACTCCTGCAGCATGGCTGGTTCATAGTTGGCGCCTGTGGGATTGTTCGGGTTGATGATCACCAGGGCCTTGGTGTTCTTGTTCACCTTGGCACGGATATCGTCCAGTGACGGTTGCCAGTCTTGCTGTTCATCGCACAGATAGTGAACCGGGGTGCCGCCGGACATGCGCACCGCAGCGGTCCAGAGAGGGTAGTCCGGTGCTGGCAACAGCACTTCATCGCCGCTATTGAGCAGCGCCTGCATGGACATGACAATCAATTCGGAGACGCCGTTGCCGATGATCACATCATCCACGGTGACGCCTTCGATGCCCTTGGTCTGGGTATACTGCATCACCGCCTTGCGGGCCGGGAACAGACCCTTGGAGTGGCAGTATCCGGTGGAATCCGGCAGGTTGCTGATCACGTCCTGAAGCAGCTCTTCCGGTGCCTCGAAGCCGAAGGGGGCAGGATTGCCGATGTTCAGCTTGATAACCCGGTGACCTTCGTCTTCCAGGCGATGGGCTTCACGCAGCACCGGGCCGCGAATGTCGTAACATACACCGCGCAGTTTGTCGGATTTGTTGACGTGGTATTGGTCGTTGGTCATGCCGGTCCCGTTGAATTGGATAGAGCCAAGAGGCTGATTCTACAATGTCCCCAAATTACTGTATATCGACCTGAATCCCTGACTTCATCGCGACGTCTGGCGCAAGGAATTATTCAGAGGTTCCCAAGCCTTTGCCGCCACGCTCAAATCACGGATTCAGGTATCGAGTTACTACAAACAAAACGCAACCGGAGTAAAGCGTGACCCCATTCAAGGATTTGCTGGCCCTGGCGGTAAACCGCAAGGGGTCTTTAAAAGCGGTGAAGGCGGAACTGCCTGGCGTGGCGGATGCTGAGCTGTTGCGCAGCCGCGATGATGCGTTCTATTTTTCGGCGTTGACCCGGCGCATTTTCCGGGCCGGGCTCAAGCATTCCCTGGTGGACAACAAGTGGCCGGCGTTCGAGGAAGCTTTTTTCGGGTTTGATCCGGAAAAACTGGTGCTGATGCCGGACACCATGCTCGATGACCGCATGCAGGACACGCGCTTGATTCGCCACTGGGGCAAGATGAAAGCCATCCGCCATAATGCCCAACTGGTGCTGGATCTGGCCGAAGAATACGGCAGTGTTGGCAACTGGCTGGCGGATTGGCCGGCGGATGACACCGTGGGGATGTGGCTGCTGCTAAAGAAGCGTGGCAAGCAACTGGGTGGCAACTCAGGCGCCGCCTTCCTGCGCATGGTGGGGCGCGATACCTGGTACCCCACCGGTGATGTGATTGCTGCCTTGAAGGCCCAGAACATCATCGACAAACCCCCAGCCAGCCAGCGTGACCAGCGGGCCGCACAGGCGGCGTTCAACGTCTGGCAGCGGGAAAGTGGTTGGCCACAGGCTCATATCAGCAAGGTACTGGCGTTCACGATCGGTTGAGGCGGTGTCAAAGGCGTGAGGTCCTTGATGGCGGCAACCATTTAAATGATAATGCCTCTCCTTTCTATTTTGAACCTGGTTCAATTATGGTTGATGTTGCCGCCAAGGCCCGTTTTAGCGCGCTGCTGATCACGCTTTTCTCTTTCTGCCTGCCGGCGTTTGCCAATAACCAGACTGCGCTGGTGCAGCTGGTTGAATACGTGGGAGCGGATTACATCAATGCCGTGGTGGATGGCGATATCGTCAGCCCGGAAGAGTACGCCGAGATGGAAGAGTTTACCGCTCTCTTGGCGCAAGGGGTGGCTCAGCTCCCCGCCGCTGATGGCAAGCAAGACTTGCAAGATAAGGCGGATGCCCTGCAACAGGCGGTGATCGACAAGGCCACGGAACCGCGAATCAAGGCGCTGGCCCAGTCTGTCCGTGCCACCCTGGTCACCGTCTACGGTATCCCGGTGTCACCAAAAGCGGCGCCGGACCTGGAGCGCGCCGCCGAGCTGTATCAAACCCAATGCGCCGCCTGCCATGGCGAGCAAGGCCGGGGTGATGGGCCCGCTGGGGCGGCTTTGGAACCGGCTCCCACCGACTTTACAGCCGTCTCCCGCTATAACGGCCGTTCATTGCTGGGTCTGCATACCACCATCACCCAGGGGGTGGATGGCACCGGTATGGCCGCCTACAGCGATACCCTCAGCGACAAAGACCGCTGGGCCCTGGCGTTCTTCGTGGGGGCCAAAGCGGTCAGCGATGAGATGGCCGAAAATGGCAAGGCCGCCTTCAACCGGATTCCCGGCATGCAGACTTCCCTGACCCTCGATACGCTGGTGGCCCAGGCCCCGGAAGATGTGCTGAAAGAGCAGGGTGAGCAGGCCTATGCCGCTCTGGGCTATCTGCGTCGGGAGCCGTCAGCACTGTTCAACGAAAACCGCTTTATTGCCTTGAGTGATGAGCGTTTGCATGAAGCCGAGCAGGCGTACCGCAGCGGTGATCACCAGGCAGCCCGGAGCGCTGCATTGTCCGCCTATCTGGACGGTTTCGAGATGATTGAGCAGCAGTTGGCGGCGGTGGATGGTGACCTCATGCGCCGGGCCGAGGCGGACTTCATGGCTGTGCGTGAAGCCATTGATCGACGTCACGAGGCCGACATTGTCAGTGAGCGGGCGGCGACAGCCCGGGCCTCCCTGGCGGCAGCCGCGGATGCCTTATCCGGAGACGGCTTGAGCCCTGCGGCAACCTTTTCCGCCAGCTTCTTCATTCTGTTGCGCGAGGGGCTGGAAGCCCTGCTGGTGGTGGCAGCCCTGCTTACCTTTACCCGCAAGGCCAATGCGGCAAGCGCCACCCGCCATATCCATCTGGGCTGGGTCGCTGCGCTGCTGGCCGGCGGCCTGACCTGGTACGCAGCCAACTCCCTGATTACCTTCAGTGGCGCCTCCCGGGAAATGACCGAAGGGGTGGCCGGGGTGGTCGCGGCGCTGATCCTGTTCTATGTGGGTTTCTGGATGCACAGCAACAGCCACAGCCAGAAGTGGCTGGGGTATATCCGCAACAAGGTGGACGATGCCCTGGGTAGTGGCACCATCTGGGTGCTGACGTTTGTGTCCTTTATTTCGGTGTATCGGGAAATTTTCGAAACCATCCTGTTCTACCAGGCCCTGTGGAGTCAGGTGACGACGGCGACCCAGGCCTTCGTGTTTTATGGTATCGGTGCGGCTGTGACAGCCCTGGCGGTGGTCTGTTTCCTGTTCTTCCGCATTGGTATGAGGCTGCCCCTTAGCCTGTTCTTCCGGGTGACCAGCCTGGTGCTGCTGGTGCTCTCGGTGGTGCTGTTGGGCCGAGGCATTGCCGCCCTGCAGGAAGCGGGTGTATTGGATGCCTATTACCTGGGGGTACCGACCATCGAGTGGTTGGGTTTCTTCCCTACGGTGCAGGGCGTGACGGCGCAGGGAATGGCTGTGTTGCTTGGTGTTCTGCTGTGGTTACGGGGAAGCAAGCCGGACTGATGGGGGCTCCTGCAATGCCTGGGGGTGTGTACGGTGCCATTATCGGGAATAATGCCCGGCAGTATCAGAGCGGAGCGCTTAGCTCCGCTTGGCCCGACAGGTCGGCGCTTGCCCTGCAGACGGCCAGTTGCCCTCAGATTGAAAGCGGTACCCCATGTCACAAACCAAAATCAGTTTTCTCGGCATCGGTTTGATGGGCGCGCCCATGGCGGCGCGTCTGCTGGACGCCGGTTTCTCCCTGACCCTCTGGAACCGCACAGCGGAAAAGGCGCAGGCCTTGGGCGAGCGTGCGCGGCTGGCTGTCAGTCCGGCGGATGCGGTTGCCGAGGCGGATGTGGTGATCACCATGCTGGAAAACGGCACGGTTGTGGATCAGGTGCTCTATCACAGTGGTGCCATCAATCAGCTTCGCCAGGGCGCCCTGGTCATTGATATGAGCTCCATTGAGCCCGCCATGGCCCGCCGTCATGGGGCATTGGTGGAAGCGCAGGGCGGGACTTACCTGGATGCGCCGGTTTCCGGTGGCACCCGGGGCGCAGAAGCCGGCAACCTGTCGATCATGGCCGGCGGTGGCGATGAGGGTTTCGTCCGTGCCGCTGAGGTACTGCAACCCATGGGCATCGTGACCCATATCGGCCCGGTGGGTAGCGGTCAGCTAGCCAAGCTTGCCAATCAGGCCATTGTCGGTATCACCATTGGCGCCGTGTCAGAGGCCCTGTTGCTGGCAGCCAAGGGCGGGGCTCGGCCGGAAAAGGTCCGTGAGGCCCTGTTAGGCGGTTTTGCCGGCAGCAAAATTCTCGAGCAGCATGGCGAGCGTATGCTGCAGCGTAATTTCGAGCCCGGAGCGCCGGCGCGGATTCAGCTCAAGGATCTGCGCATGATCCTGGATGAGGCTCGCCATGAAGGCCTGACGTTACCGCTCAGTCAAAGGGTGTTCGAGCAATACCGGGCATTGCTCGCCAGCGGTAATGGCGAGGTGGACCACAGTGGGCTGTTGCTGGAACTGGAGCGGCTCAATGGCGTCCGACTAGGCAGCGCTGACGAGGAACACTGATGCCACGATTTGCCGCCAATCTGTCTCTGCTGTTCACTGAGTTGCCGTTTCTGGATCGCTTTGCTGCCGCCGCTGACGCTGGCTTCCAGGGCGTGGAGTTCCTGTTTCCCTATGACTGGCCGGCGTCGACGTTGGCGCAAAAGCTGCAACAGCATCATCTGACCCAGGTACTGTTCAATCTGCCACCAGGGGACTGGCAGGCCGGTGAGCGGGGGATTGCCTGCTTGCCTGACCGGGTAGAGGAGTTTCGCGAAGGGGTGTTTCAGGCCTTGGAGTATGCCGATGTGCTGGATTGCCAGCGGATCAATTGTCTGGCGGGCATTCGGCCGGGCTCACTGCCTGCTGATATCGCGTTCCAGACCCTGGTGGAAAACCTGCGTTTTGCTGCGGATCTTTTGGCGGCTAAAGGAAGGACCCTGACGGTGGAAGCGATCAATTCGAAAGTGGATATGCCGGGGTTCTTTATCGATACGTCTGTTGCTGCCATGGCGGCGATCGAGGCAGCGGGGCGAGAGAATATTCGGATACAGTTCGATCTCTACCATATGCAAATCATGGAGGGGGATCTGTGTCGTTCCCTTTCCCGACTTTGTCCCCATATAGGACATATTCAGTTTGCCGATAACCCGGGGCGTCATGAGCCGGGTACCGGCGAAATTCATTTTGATAGGGTGTTTGCCCACCTTGATACGCTTGATTATCGGGGCTGGGTCAGTGCGGAATATCGTCCGCAACAGGACACCGAGACCAGCCTTGGCTGGTTCAGACCAGGGACTCATTGATTGATGATGCAACTTAACTGGGGCGGCAAAATTATTCTCGGCCTGCTGGGGATGCTGGTGGGCGGGCCTATCGGCCTGGGTATCGGGGTGCTGATCGGGCACATGCTGGACAAGGGTGCGGCCCAGGTGCAGAGCTTTCGCCCGCAACAGGGAGAAGTGCAGAAGGCCCTGTTCGATACGGTGTTTTCCATCATGGGGCATCTTGCCAAGGCGGATGGCCGGGTCAGCGAGGATGAGATCGCCCAGGCCAGGGCAGTGATGGATCGCATGCAGCTCAACGAGGAACAGCGCGCTGAAGCCATTGCCCTGTTCAATCGTGGCAAGGAGGCCGATTTCCCGCTGGATGCCACCGTGGCGGACTTCGCCGCTACCGTAAAACATCGCAAGCAACTGATTCTGGTGCTGCTGGAAATCCTGCTGCAAGTGGCCCTGGCTGATGGCCAGATTGATCAGGCGGAAGAAGATGTTCTGGTTCGGGTTGCAGAAGGGCTGGGTGTGCCGCGGGCCCAGTTTCAGCAAATCCTCAACATGCTGCTGGCCCAGGCCCAGTTCTCCGGTGCTGGCGGAGCCTATAGCGGCGGGCGCAGTGCTGCCGGTCCATCGCGGCCATCACTGGGGCAGGCCTATCAGGTGCTGGGTGTCAGTGAGTCGGCGTCCAACCAGGAAATCAAGAAGGCCTATCGCAAGCTGATGAGCGAACATCACCCGGACAAGCTGGCGGCGAAAGGGGTGCCGGACGAGATGATCCGCATGGCCACCGAGAAGACCGCAGAAATCAGCAAGGCCTACGATATGATCAAGGAAAACCGGGGCTTTAAGTAGGCGGCACAACAGGAAATACGCCCACTGTTGGAGCTTTGCTTGCAAAGCTCCAACGGTTAACCGCCGAGTGCCGCGTCAGGCCGGTTGCGATATTTCAATAGCTCACGCTGGGTAGCCGGTCCACTTTTGGGATCGACCAGCCACTGCTCACCAGATCGCTTTCTCCCGTCCACCATCGATTCAGCAACCGGGTTGCCAGATCGGCACGAGCCCGGCCCTCCAGACGCTGGCTGGCTTCGTGATAGGCGGGCTGATAGCGCAATCGCGGTGGTAGTCGGCGGGTGATGTCCATTAGCCGGTTCAGATGCTTCTGGTAGGCTCGGTGGCTGTCAAGGCCGGTTTGCGGTAACTGGAAGGTCTGTCTCAGGTGTTCGGGGACCTGGAAAGAAGCCAGCGGCAAGTACTGTCCATAGGGCAGTCGGCCCGGGTAGCCCTGCTCGCGAATCAGGTCGTGGCCCAGCTGGCGGCGTCGATCACTGATCGGGCCATGGTGGTTGAAACGACGTTTCCACCAGCGCCGATGGGCGTGCCAGTCTGCCGGTCGCCGGCTTTCGGGAATTCCCATGACCTGCGCCAGCAACATGGTTTCCTCGAACAATCGTTCCTGATGCGCGGTATTCAGTGGCTCTATAACCTCCTGGTACACAGTCAGGCAGGAGTCCATCCAGGCTGTCAGCGCATACAGCAGGGTTTCACTGTCATCCACGTCGAACAGGGTCTTGCGTCGCATGCGTGGGCTATCCAGTGTCAGCAATGCCTGGTCCAGGTTGCCGAAGACCAGTTTCAGCATGAACACCTGGGTGTGCTGAAGTCGTTGTACCAGATCATGGGAATCTGCCAGTAACTGGGACAGGCGACTGTCCGCCAGTGCCAACAGCACCACTCGGCCATGTGCCAGGGAGGTGAGGTTCTCGCGCATCAATTGCCAGCAGATGGAGCCGGGGCCGAACAGGCCCGCGTCGGGCTGATGGCATTGTTCGCTGGCCTGGATCAAGCCGTTCTGGATATGGTCGCGGGTCAGTAATTGCGGTAACGCCATGTGCACGCCTCCTTTGTGCAGTGTGGGTTCCGACTACCTACCGTGCTGGGCGGTGACAACGTAGCGCTATAATTTCATCTTACGGGCCTGCCTGATTGAATCTAATCAGGAAATGTGGTGATTTAATGATGTATGGGAACAGTGGCGCAGTTTTTTGTGTCCGAGAGTTAGACGTAGCCCTTACCGGGTTACGCAACGTTACCGCAAAGGAGAAATGTCCATGTTGGGAGAGAATCACAGCATCCACCATGAATTTCCGGATCAACACCAGAAGATCGATGATCTGGTAAGCCATGACCCCGGATTCAAGGCGCTGGTGATGGAGCACGACAAGCTGGACAAGCAGATACGAGGCCTTGAGATGCGTGAGAGCCCGATTGCTGACCTGGATATGGAGCGCTTAAAGCGGGAACGAATCAGGCTGAAGGACGAGGTGTACCATCGTCTCAACAATGAAGCGAGCTAGTTTTATTGTTTGAGAAAAAGTCTTAAATTTCCGTTACGAGTCCTGAAAAGCAGGCTTTTTTTGCTCTTCGTGACTCGCCACAGGCAGTGACGTAGGGCACCTAGAAATCCACCCTTCCTGACACAATGAACTGGACATCGTCGACTTCGTCCTGATCTACCAGTGGTGCTGCTACATCCAGATGCAGCACCCGATCCACTCTGAATTTACTGGGGCTCAGGCGTAGTCCCAGTCCCGCGTTAGCCAGGGTGCTGCCGCGGGGCTCACCCTGTTCCCAGGCTTGCCCGGCGTCCACATAAACGGCTCCGCCCACATAGGCCAGGTTGAAAATTTGCCAATTGGTAAAGCGGCGTCGCTCAACGGAAAAGACCCAGCGGCGGTCGCCACGCTGATAGTTGGTTGGGTAACCGCGAAGGTTATCGTTGCCACCAATGGTCAGTTGTTCATCCTGACGCAGATTGCTACCGGCGTTCAGATTGAGGCGCGCGAACCAGCGATTGTTCTGGTTGAGGAAATAGTAATAACTGAGGTTTCCCCCATAGATGGTGCTGACAAAATCATCGTCTTGATAACGCCCGCTTGCAGACAAGCCGCTGCGAAACAAGTGATGCTTGCGAATAAAGCGGGTGTTGTTGGTGCTCATGTTGAAAATGATCGACTCGGCATTGCTGCCGAGGGATTCGCTGGCGTGCCCCACACGCGCAAAGTGATACCAGCCCAGGCGAATGTCTTCCTGACGCTGGGCGCGGTTCAGATTTGAGGCTACCAGATGCTGGTTCTCCTGATATTCCAGGGACAACCAGGGGTACACGCGACGCTCGTCCTCGGGCAGCGAGGTGGTTTCGTCGGGGACCGCGCTAAAGCGTTCCTCTTCGTCGGTGATCCCCAGCCGCCAGCGGATAACAGCTTTTTCCTTAACCCCCGGCGACCAGCCAATAAACGCTTCGTAACGGTTATCCTCAAGACGATAGCGATTGACCGTCTGATCATTTACCTCGATGCGTTCCAGCAGGTTTTCCCGCTGTACGTCGACGCCGCCAGACCAGTGGCTGTTCAGTTGATAGAAGGGCCGTACCAGGCCGCCTGACAGGGATTCACCGTCACTGGCATTGGTATAGCTAAGATTCAGTTGTACCCGCGCGGGGAGCAGAGGGTTGCGGTAACTGAAGAAATGGCCGCTGCGGTCGGCATCATCGAAGTAGCCGGTGGCGACCCTCTGGCCGCTGCCCAACAAATTACTTTCCGTGAAACCGGCGCTGGTGCTGTCATCGCCGCCGGAACGCGATGCCGAGGCAGAGGGTGAAAAAGTCCACACATCCCTAACTACCACCAACAGGTCTATGGTGTCTGCACAGACCTTGTGGGGGACGATCATGGCATCGACAAGATAGTCGTTACCACGCAGTAGTCGTTCATTTTCCCTGAGGCGATCCCGTTCAAGCGACTCACCACGGGTCAGGATCATCTGCTTTTGCAGGGTGCTTTTTCGTGTCTCGATATGCAGAAAGTTGGCTGCCCGATACAGCCAGTTATCCTCAGCCGGATCGTCTTCGTTGAAGATGGGCAGCACGGTGTAGTGAATCTCGCCGATGGAACGTCCCTGGTAGTCACTGAAGTCCACGTTCTGGCGGGTCTCGACAAATTCAAACAGGGCAGGATCACCGTAATCGTAGATAACGTTACAGCTTTCATCCGGGGAGGAGGCCCAGCTCGGCAAGGGCAACAACAACAGGAATGCCGTCAGCCAGGAAATGCCAAACCCGGCCCGGGAGAGTTGTTGCCGCTGCGTACCGGGACACAGTGCCTGCATGAACGAACGCCTTACCGGGAGAGCTTTCACTCTACAAAGCCCTCGACGGGAATGACAAGTTTTCTGCCGTACCTGGCACTCTTTCATGTTATTCCAATGTCAGGGTGGCGCTCGGCTCGTCCAGTTGCTGGCGGGCGTAGTTACCTGGCGCAAGCCCCTGGCTGTCCTTGCTGTAGAACAGCCGGGTAACAAAATAAAACTCCTGGCCAAAGGGTATGTCCGTCAATGAAAAGCCCACATTGGGAAGCTGGCCAGGGAAACGTTCAGGGTCGTTAACTAGTGAAGCATCATCCTGGTAGAGCAGACGGGCAGGGGTATCAAAGCCCTTCAGGAACGCCAACTGGGCGAGCAGATCAAAACCACGGCCAGTGCTGAACCATATCCAGTTGTCACCGCCCAGCGGTTTGTCGAGCATGGCCTTTTCGGCGTCGGACAACCGACCATCCGTGATCGCAAGATGATTGCCGGTCCAACTGGTCATCAGTTGGCTGTCATAGAGGCCATTGCCGTCCAGGGAAATGTCCAGTGCCGGGCGTTTCACAACGGTTTCGGCGATGCCGGGCAGGGTGAAGCGACTATGGATCTCCATCTGTTTGGGCATCACCAGAAAATAATTGTTGATGCGCAGCACGGGAACCTTGGCAACGGTTACCGACGTGGACGCGTAAACCAGCGCTGCCAGAGGGCCATTGATGACCTGTTTGACCTTGGGGTCCAGGTTGTTGTTGCTCAGGGTGATCCGGTTGTTTTCTCCGAAGAGACCGGCACTGAGGCGTAATTTAAGGGTATCGAGAATGCTCTGTCGCTCACCGTTTTCGCCTTCAAAGCCGCGAAAGTAAAAGTCGCTCCAGTTGAACAGGTTGCCGCCCGCCATGCTCAGTGCATAGTCGGTGCTTTTGATGGTCATGGACTGCGGGTCGAACTGAACGTAACGATCAGTATTCTGCAGGTAGGCATTCTTGATCAGGTAAAAGTAACGGGTTTGGCCACCTTGTTCCACGGCCAGTTCTGCTGCCACCTGTTCGGTAACCGGGCCATCAAGGGGTTGGCCGCCATCTTCAAAACGCAGCAGCAGGCGATCCTCGGCATCGATCCGCAGGGGGTCGCCAACCGGGCTGGTGCTGTCATCTTCTTCGAAATAGGGGTAGCCCTGTTCTGACCATTGCACCCACTGATGCGGCACGGGCGCCAGCCGCCCATCCTGAATGGTGAAGAACGAATAGAGCCCGCTCTGCTTTCCATGCAGGGTTTTGAAGGTTTCGCCGGTAAGCGTAATGATCTGCGCGTGCAAGGTGCCGGACAGAGCCGGCAAAAGGAACAGCAGGGCAGCTGCCAACGTCGGCAAGCGTTTATTATTCTTCATGTTTTACATCACTGGGCCGGTATAAGCCTACATGATGCGCGTTTAAACCGGGCCGTCAATGGCCCGGTAAACGGACGGTCATTTTGCCAACTCAGGCCGGTTGCAAAAATGCTCAAGTGCCTGCGGATTGGCCAGGGCATTGCGGTTGGTGACCGGGCGTCCGTGGATCACTTCCCGGACTGCCAGTTCGACAATCTTGCCGCTCACGGTGCGTGGAATTTCGGGCACCTCGGCAATCACCGCCGGCACATGGCGGGGCGTGGCACCTTCACGGATCGCTTTGCGGATTTGCGTCTGCAGTGCCTCGCTGAGATCGACGCCATCGGCCAGCACCACAAACAGCACCACGCGCACATCCCCTTGCCACTCCTGGCCGACCACAATGGCTTCGCGGATCGCATCCAGGGTTTCCACCTGACGGTAGATTTCTGCGGTGCCGATGCGAACGCCGCCCGGGTTCAGCACCGCATCGGAACGGCCGTGAATGATCAGCCCGCAGTGTTGTTCATGGGGAACCAGCTGGGCGTAATCCCCATGGGCCCAGACGCCGTCAAAACGGGCGAAGTAGGCCTTGTGGAAACGACTGCCATCCGGGTCGTTCCAGAACTGTATCGGGCAGCAAGGGAAGGGCTGTCGACACACCAGCTCGCCTTTGCTATCCGCCAGGGGAGCGCCGTTGTCGTCAAACACGGCCACGTCCATGCCTAGGCCCGGGCACTGCAATTCGCCGCGGTATACCGGCAGCAACGGATTGCCCAGAGCAAAGCAGGAAATGATATCGGTGCCGCCGGAAATGGAGCTGACCAGCAGATTCGGTTTCACCTGCTCATAGAGATAGTCATAACTCTCGTGGAGCAGGGGAGAGCCGGTTGAGAAGAGCGTTCGCAGGGTAGACAGATCATGGCTTTCGCGGGGCTTGAGGCCGGATTTCTCCACGGCCTGGATGAACTTGGCGCTGGTACCGAAATGGGTGATGGCTTCGTCATCCACCAGATCGAACAGCCGGGCAGTGTTCGGGTAAGCCGGGTTGCCATCGTAGAGTACCAGGGTAGCGCCGGTATGCAGTCCACACAGCAACCAGTTCCACATCATCCAGCCGCAGGTGGTGAAATAGAACAGGGTGTCATCCGCGCCCACGTCCGCATGCAGCTGCAATTCCTTGGTCTGTTGCAGCAGGGTGCCGCCGGCGCTATGAACGATGCACTTGGGCTGCCCGGTAGTGCCGGAGGAATAGAGAATAAACAGCGGATGATTGAACGGCAGTGAGGCGAAGTCCGGTGCCGGCCCGGCACTATCCAGCCAGGTTTGCCAGATCAGTGCTCGTCGCACCGGCGTACTGTTGCCTTTGCCGGGCACCACCACCATCAGTTCCGGTTTCAGGGCGTAATGCAGGGCGTCGATACGCTCGCCAAGGTCGATCCATTTGCCGTTGTAGTGGTAGCCATCACAGGCCACCAGCACGGTGGGTTCGATCTGGCCGAAGCGGTCGAGCACGCCGGATACACCGAAGTCCGGCGAACAGGATGACCATACCGCGCCTATCCAGGCTGCGCCCAGGGCGGCGATCACCGTCTCAATGCGATTGGGCATGTAGCCGGCGACCCGGTCACCGGGTTTCACGCCGGCAGCCTGCAATTGGGCGGCGACCTTGCCGGCGGCCACTCGCAGGTCGGCGTAACTGACCTGGGTGCGGGTGCCGTCTTCCAGCACGCTTATCAGGGCCGGGTGGGTATCGTTGCGGTGTAACAGGTTTTCCGCATAGTTCAGCTGCGCTTGGGGAAACCAGCGGGTGTCCTGGAAACGGTCGCGGCGGGTCAGTACGGTGTCGCCGGGCTCGCCCACCAGACCACAGAAGTCCCACACCTGTTGCCAGAATGCCTCCGGCTGCTCCACTGACCAGGCATGCAGAGCATTATAATCGACCAGCGGTTGGCCGCTGTGGTGACGGGCCTGTTCCCAGAATCTGGCCAGCCGGCTGTTCTGTTGTGCTTCACCCGGTTGCCAAAGCGGTGCGGACATTGTGTTCTCCCCAGTGTCAGGTGTCCGGCAGCAAGTGTCCGGCGGTTTCAATCAGCTCGGTAATGCGGCCGGATGGCCGCGACTGTCTCAAGCGTCAGCGGTCTCTTCAAATTCCACCAGCAAGGTGCCTTCGCTGACGCTGTCGCCGACGGCCACATGAAAATCATGGACTGTCCCCGGCACCGTAGCGCGCAGGGTGTGCTCCATCTTCATGGCTTCCAGTGTAATCACCGCATCGCCAGCAGCAACGGTGTCGCCGGCAGACACATGCAGGGCCACGATGGTGCCGCTCATGGGCGCGATGAAGCCGGCTTCATCGTCGTGCCGGGCACTCTCCCGGCTGGGGTTCAATGTGACCGCACGGGCCTGGCCGGCCACGAACAAAAGCAGGGTGTTGTCATCGTTGCGGGCATAGCGTGCGCGCAGACCGGTGTTACCCCAGTGCAGGTTGATGGTCTGCGCATCCATTGTCGCAACAAGGGGGGCCTGCTTGTCGCCCACAGACGCGGAGTCATCCTGTTCGCGGACCGTGATCAGCTCGCCATCGACCTGAAGCAGGGTTTGCCGGAAACGTCGGCCCAGCGGCCGCCAGCCCTGCAGGCTTTGCCAGGGGGAATCGCCGGTGTTGTCGGTGGCAAATACCTGGCTGGCAGCCAGGGCCAACAGCTCGGGGGCCGTCTGCGTGGCCTCCAGCAGTTGTGGGCGGTGTTCCAGAAGACGGGTATCCAGTTCGCCACCGGCAAAGGCTGCGTCGTTGAGTACCCGGTGCAGGAAGGGGGCATTGTGATGGATGCCGCTTAGTTCCAGGGCTTCCAGAGCCGTGATCAGTTTCTGGCGGGCCTCATTGCGTGACGCGCCATGGCAGATCAATTTGGCGATCATGGGATCGTAATGGTCGTCCACCCGATCGCCATTCTCGTAACCGGCGTCCACCCGGGCCACTTCATGGGGCCAGCGCAGATGGCTGAGCAGGCCGGAGGAGGGCAGGAATCCCTGCTCCGGATTTTCCGCGTAGAGACGCACTTCCATGGCGTGGCCGTGACGCTCGATCTGATGCTGCGCTTTGGGCAGCGGTTCGCCGGCGGCGACGGCGAGCTGCCAGGCAACCAGGTCTTCGCCGGTAATCATTTCCGTCACCGGGTGCTCTACCTGCAGACGCGTGTTCATTTCCATGAAGTAGAACTGGCCATCGGGACCGTAGAGGAACTCGACGGTGCCGGCACCGCGATAATCAATGGCCTTGGCCGCTTGAACTGCGGCGTTGCCAAAGGCGTCCCGGGTGGCCTCATCCAGGCCAGGTGCCGGGGCTTCCTCAATGATTTTCTGATGGCGACGCTGTACCGAACAGTCGCGCTCGAAAAGGTGTACGGCGTTGCCGTGATTGTCGGCGAATACCTGCACTTCCACATGGCGAGCCGTGGGCAGATAGCGCTCCAGCAGTACCCGGTCATCGCCGAAGGCACCGCGGGCTTCACGGCGTGCTGCCGCCAGCGCTTCGGAAAAATCGCCGGCGTTGTTGACCACACGCATGCCCTTGCCGCCACCGCCGGCCACCGCCTTGATCAGAAGCGGGAAACCTACCTGCTCACTGGCACGAACCAGGTCGTCATCACTGGCGCCTTCTTCGTCGAAACCGGGCAATACCGGCACACCGCTGGTTGCCATCAATTGCCGGGCGGCGGCCTTGTCGCCCATGACGTCGATGGCGCGGGCATTAGGCCCGACAAAAATGATGCCGGCGTTTTCGCAGGCGGCGGCAAAGGCAGTGTTCTCGGAAAGGAATCCGTAACCCGGGTGAATGGCATCGGCGCCGGTATCCTTGGCGGCGGCGATGACCTTGTCGATGACCAGGTAGCTTTCCCGCGCCGGGGCCGGACCCAGACAGACCGCCTGATCCGCTTCACGCACATGGGGCAGGGTGGCGTCGGCCTCGGAGTAGACCGCCACGGTGGCAATACCCTGCTGGTGGCAGGTGCGGATAATACGCCGGGCAATTTCGCCACGGTTGGCGATCAGGAGTTTTTTTATCTGTGCCATGTTGTTGCCTTTGTCCTGCCGCAGGAGCGTCGCCGGTGGCGCGATTCCGGCGTGGGTTGCCGCGCCGCCAGCGACGCTCCTGCGGATAGTGGGTCAGATCCAGTTCGCTGTTCGTTTTTCCAGAAAGGCGCTCAGTCCCTCCTGGCCTTCTTCGCCGGTACGCAGCCTGGCGATCAGGTTGGCGGTGTCGTTGAGCATGCTCTGATCGATTGGGCCGTCACTGACGCGGGCGATCAGGTTGCGTGCTTCGATCTGGGCACGGGGGCCGGCGCTGAGCAGGGCGGTGATGAGGTTGCTGACCGCCTCATCCAGTTCGCTCTCCGGTACCACTTCATGGGCAAGCCCAAGCGCGACTGCCTTACTGGCAGGAATGACCTCGGCCGTCATGAAATAGCGATTGGCCTGCCGGGCGCCCATGGCGCGCACCACATAGGGGCTGATCACCGCCGGTACAATGCCCAGTTTTACCTCGCTGAGGCAGAAGCGGGCATTGTCGGCAGCCACCGCCATGTCGGCGGCGCAGATCAGGCCCAGCGCGCCGCCAAAGGCCGCGCCCTGCACCCGGGCGATGACAGGTTTGGGGCACTGGTCGATAGCCTGCATCAGCCGCGCCAGTTTCAGTGCATCGTCGCGGTTCTGTTGCGCATCCAGTTTGCCCATGGCGCGCATCCAGTTCAGGTCTGCACCGGCGGAGAAATGCTTGCCCGTGGCCTGAAGCACCACAATGCGCACGCTGTCATCGTTACCGGCTTTTTCAAAGGCCTCGGTGAGCGAGGCGATAATGGTGTCGTCGAAGGCGTTGCGCTTGTCCGGATTATCCAGAGTGATTTGCGCCACACGGTCTTTGATCTGTGTCGTTACGCTCATGTTATACGTCCGGTGTTGTCGTAGGCTCAGTGCACCCTGTAGGTCGTTACTGCGTACCGAGGGAGGCGTGCAAGCGTCACCTGATCACATCCGAAACACGCCATAACGCGTCTCTTCGATCGGTGCGTTCAAGCTGGCTGAGATGGCCAGCCCGAGGACATCACGGGTATCCGTCGGGTCAATCACGCCGTCGTCCCACAGTCTCGCGCTGGCATACCAGGGTTGCGCCATCTCTTCGTAGCGCTCGGTCATATCTGCCTGGAATGCGGTTGCTTCCTCGTCACTCCATTGCTGGCCTTTCTTCTTCAGCGACGCCTGCTTTACCTGAGTGAGAACGCTGGCGGCCTGTTCGCCCCCCATCACGCAAATACGGGCATTGGGCCACATGAACATGAAGCGCGGATCATAGGCGCGCCCGCACATGCCGTAATTGCCGGCACCGAAACTGCCACCGGTGATCACGGTGAACTTGGGCACGCTGGCACAGGCCACGGCGTTGACCATCTTGGCGCCGTGTTTGGCGATACCTTCGGATTCGTATTTCTTGCCCACCATGAAGCCGGTGATGTTCTGCAGGAACAGCAACGGAATCTTTCGCTGGTTGCACAGCTCGATAAAGTGCGCGCCTTTCTGGGCAGATTCGGAGTAGAGCACGCCATCGTTGGCGAGAATGCCCACCGGGTAGCCATGGATATGGGCAAAGCCGCACACCAGGGTGGTGCCATAGCGGGCCTTGAATTCATCTAGCTCGGAGCCGTCTACCATACGGGCAATCAGTTCCCGCGCCGGCATGGGCTGGCGGGTAGTGGTGGGGATGACGCCGTATAGCTCGGTGGGATCGTAGGCCGGCGGGCGGACCGGTTGACGGTTTACCTGATCCGGCTTGTGCCAGTTCAGGTGCGCGATGGAACGGCGTGCCAGCTCCAGGGCATGGGGTTCGTCGTCGGCCAGATGGTCGGCCACGCCGGATTGTTCGCAGTGCAGGTTGGCGCCGCCCAGCTCTTCGGCGGTGACCACCTCGCCGGTGGCAGCCTTCACCAGTGGTGGGCCGGCCAGGAAGATGGTGGCCTGTTCCTTCACCATGATCACTTCGTCGGCCATGGCCGGCACGTAGGCGCCGCCGGCGGTGCAGGACCCCAGTACCACACTGATCTGGGGAATGCCGCGGGCGGACATGTTGGCCATGTTGAAGAAGATGCGACCGAAGTGATCCCGGTCCGGAAACACTTCGTCTTGGCGGGGCAGGTTGGCACCGCCGGAATCCACCAGATAGACACAGGGCAGACGGTTTTCGGCAGCAATGGCCTGGGCCCGCAGGTGTTTTTTCACGGTGAGCGGGTAGTAGCTGCCGCCTTTCACCGAGGGGTCATTAGCGACGATCATGCATTCCACGCCGTGGATCTGACCGATGCCACCCACACAGCCCGCTGCCGGAACGTCTTCACCATAGACACCTTCGGCGGCCAGGGCGGAAATCTCCAGGAACGGTGAGCCTGGATCCAGGAGAAGATTGATGCGCTCGCGCACCGGCAGTTTGCCGCGTTCGCGCAGACGCTGTTCGGCAGCCTCACCTCCGCCGTGGGCGATGTGGTCCAGTTTTTCCTGCAGCTGCTGGCGCAGTGTCAGGTTGTGTTCCCGATTGGCCTGGAATTCCGGGCTGGCGGGATTGATCTGGCTATTGATCTTGGGCATGGGCGCCTCACAAAACACTGTTAACCACAGAGGGCACAGAGCACACAGAGTAAAAAGATTTTTCTCAGTGAACGCTGTGCTCTTTGTGGTAAATCATCTTTTACGCTGTTTCGTTAAACAGCTCACGGCCGATCAGCATGCGGCGGATTTCACTGGTGCCGGCGCCGATTTCATAGAGCTTGGCGTCGCGCAGCAGGCGGCCGGTGTTGTAGTCGTTGATATAGCCGTTGCCGCCCAGGGTCTGGATCGCTTCCAGGGCCATTTTGGTGGCGTTCTCGGCGCAGTAGAGGATTACGCCGGCGGCATCCTTGCGGTTGGTCTCGCCGCGGTCACAGGCTTGGGCCACGTGATAGAGATAGCTGCGGCTGGTGTTGAGCATCACATACATGTCGGCGATCTTGCCCTGCATCAGCTGGAATTCGCCGATGGCCTGGCCGAACTGTTTGCGTTCATGGATGTAGGGCACCACCTCATCCATGCAGGCCTGCATCACGCCCACCGGACCACCGGACAGAATGGTGCGCTCATAGTCCAGGCCGCTCATCAGGACCTTTACGCCCTCATTTTCCTTGCCAAGGATGTTCTCGGCGGGGACTTCGCAGTCTTCGAACACCAGCTCGCAGGTGTTGGAGCCACGCATGCCCAGTTTGTCGAGCTTCTGGGCCCGGGAGAAACCGGGGAAATCACGCTCGACGATGAAAGCCGTGATGCCACGGGGGCCAGCGCTGCTATCCGTCTTGGCATAGATCACGTAGGTATGGGCGTCAGGGCCGTTGGTGATCCACATCTTGTTGCCATTGAGGATGTAGCGGTCGCCTTTCTTTTCGGCGCGCAGCTTCATGCTGACCACATCAGAGCCGGCACCAGGCTCGCTCATGGCCAGAGCACCGATGCGCTCGCCGCTGATCAGTTTAGGCAGATACGTGTCTTTCTGTTCAGCGCTACCGTTGATGGCAATCTGGTTAACACACAGATTGGAATGGGCACCGTAGGACAAGCCGATGGAGGCAGAGGCGCGGGAGATCTCTTCCACCACGATGGTGTGAGCCAGATAGCCCATATTGGCGCCGCCGTATTCTTCGCCGGCAGTGATTCCAAGAAGCCCCAGATCACCCATTTTCTTCCACATCTCCAGAGGGAACTCGTTGCTGCGGTCGATCTCGGCGGCGATGGGCGCGATTTCCTTCTGGGCGAAGGCGCGAGCCGTATCACGCAGGGCGTCAATGGTTTCGCCCAGGTGGAAGTTGAAGGTGCTGTTAAACATTTTCCTTGGACTCCAGTTGGTTAAGACTTTCCAGGCAGCGTTGTTCGGCGTTATCCAGTTCCTGTTGCAGTAGCTGGATGTCACGCAGTTGCTGATCAAGCTGTACGCGGCGCTGGTGAATTTTTTCCTGCAGGGCAAGCAGCTGGGATCGGTTATCGCTCTGGGGCTGATACATGCCGATTAGCTCGCGGGATTCGGCCAGCGAAAAGCCCAGTCGCTTGCCACGCAGAATCAGTTTCAGGGTGACCCGGTCGGCAGGGGTGTAGACCCGTGTCTGCCCACGACGCTCAGGGGCTACCAGGCCCTGGTCTTCGTAAAAGCGGATGGTGCGGGTGGTGACATCAAATTCCCGGGCCAGCTCGCCGATGCTGTAGGTCTGTTTTTTGCTCATGGTAAAAGAGTAGGGGAAGTTTACGTTAACGTAAAGTATTGGGTTTTGGCCCTTTCGGTCCGTGACACAGTGTTTACCCCTGCCTAGACTGCGGCTACCGAATAAGGGGGATACGCATGAAAGACGCATGGAGTCGCTGGGTGGTGGCACATCCGGTGTGGGTACTGCTGGCCTGTACTGGCCTGTGCCTTGCCATGGCCGGTGGCATGAGCCACTTCCATAACAACAACGATCCACGGATCTTCTTCACGGAAGAGAATCCGGATTTCAAGCGCTTTGTTTCCCTGGAGGACAGTTTCACCGCTAACGAAATGGTGTTGTTTGTGGTGCACCCGAAAAACGATCGGGTGTTTGAACCGCAAACGTTGGCGGCCATTGAAGGCCTGACCGACGACGCCTGGACGTTGCCGCATTCCACCCGGGTGGATTCGCTGACCAATTTTCAGCACACGGAAGTGGAGGGCGATGACCTCTTTGTGGCACCGCTGGTGGAAGACGCGCTTTCCATGTCGGCGGAGGATATCGAGCAAGCCCGCGAGATTGCCCTCGACGAGCCCGCGCTGGTGGGCCGACTCGTCTCGGGCAAGGGGCATGTGGCCGGGGTGGTGGCGACAGTGACCATGGGGGAGGGCAATACCGAGGCCCCGGAAATCACTGCCGCCGCCCGGGAAATGGCCCGGGCCTATGGGGAGCAATACCCGGATATCGAATTCATGGTGACCGGCACTGTGGTGTTTTCCCAGGCCTCTGCCGAAGCCACAGAGCAGTCCATGGCGACCACGCTGCCTTTGGCCTTTGTGGTCATGCTGGTATGCCTGTGGCTGATCCTGCGTAGTGCCATGTTTGTGGCGGTCACGGTGGTGGTGATTGCTTTCTCCATTGCGTCGGCCATGGGCGTGGCCATGTGGCTGGGTATCGAGTTTTCGCCCATCGTGGGCATGGCGCCGGCCATGATCCTGACCCTGGCAGTGGCGGACTCCGTGCATCTTCTCGCCAGTTATCGTCATGAGCGCCTGCAGGGAATTGCCAAGACACCGGCGCTGCTGGAAAGCCTGCGTATCAATCTGCAGCCAATCTGGTTGACCAGCCTGACCACGGCAATCGGCTTTGCCATCCTCAATTTTTCCGAGTCACAACCGTTCCGGGCACTGGGGAATGTGGTACTGATCGGGGTGCTGCTGGCCTTTGTGTTCTCTGTGCTACTGCTACCGGCGCTTGTGATGCTGTTACCGCACCGCATCGAACCCGGCAGACAGCGTGATTATGCGCCCTGGATGAGCGCATTGGCCGGCCATCTCAGCCGTCATTACAAGCGTTGGCTGGCAGGTATGTCGGTTGTCGTCGTGGTGCTGACGGCGAGTGTTGGGCTTAACCGTACCAACGATGTGTTCAACGAATATTTTGACGAGACCTTCGAGGTAAGGCGGGTCAACGATTTTGCCATGTCGGAAATGACCGGCATGCACCGTATTGATTATGCGGTGCCCTCCGGTGAATCCGGCGGCACCATGGAGCCGGAGTACCTTCAGCACCTTGATGATCTGATGACCTGGCTGGAGCAGCAGGACGAAGTGGTCTATGCCACCTCCTACACCAATGTGATCAAACGCCTTAACCGGGATTTGCACGGTGGTGACCCTGCTTACTATCGCATTCCGGATTCCCGGGAACTGATTTCCCAGTACACCCTGTTGTACGAGTTGTCGCTGCCCCAGGGGCTGGGCCTGGAAGATCAGCTCGATATCGACAAACGCCAGGCTCGCGCCATCGTGGTGCTGGAAAATATCGGCTCAAAGCCGGTGCTGGATTTCAACGACCGGGTTGAGCAGTGGATGCAGGATAACTGGCCCGCGGCCATGCAGACCAAAGGGACAGGCATGGATATCCTGTTCGGCCGGGTCACCATGCGGAATATCGAAAGCATGCTGGGCGGCGCCCTGATCGCACTGATCAGTGTCTCGCTATTGCTGATCTTCGCCCTTCGCTCGGTTCGCTACGGCCTGCTGTCGCTGATTCCCAACCTGCTGCCCGCAGCCATGGCGTTTGGTCTCTGGGGGTTGATCAATGGCGAAATCGGTCTGGCGGTATCGGTGGTGGCCTGTATGACCCTGGGCATCGTGGTGGACGATACGGTCCATTTTCTCAGCAAGTATGTGCGTGCCAAGCGGGAGCTGGGTCTGAATACCGAGAAAGCGGTGGATTATGCCTTTCGCACCGTGGGGGTCGCCCTGGTTGCCACCTCCGTGGTGCTGGTTGCCAATTTTGCGATTATTGGCACCAGCCACTTCTACCCCAATGCCAGCATGGGCTTGCTGTCGGCGATAACCATTGCCATGGCCCTGTTTGTGGACTTTTTCTTCTTTGTACCGTTACTGATTGCCCTGGATCGTGCGCGGCGGAGTAGCCAGCCCGGAAAAGCAGTGCTAACGTAGCGCCACATTGTCCGGAAACGTTCCACGGAACAAGACACGGTGACATACAAGAAAGATCGCAAGGTTCTCAAGCGCGTCGATTACGGGGCCGCCAAGAACTCCCTGATGGGGGTTTTGGCGGCCCTTCTGATTTATGCCCTGGTTTTTGCCTGGGGGCAGGTTTATCAGAGTTTCGAACTGGAAGCGCTCATCGGAGGCGGGGTCGTTCTGGCTGTTACTGCCTATCGACTATGGCTGGTTGCCCGTTTCGATGCCCTTTACGGCTCGGGGCCGGCACGCTGGCGCAAGCTGTTTGGCGCCGGTCTGGCCATGCATGCGCTGCTGTGGGGGATACTCCCGGCCTGGCTGGCGTGGCGACTGGGCTCCGGCTTCAACTTCTTCGCGGTACTGCTTTATAACGTCGGTGTCACCACGGCCTTGGGTAGCTCCTGGATGGCCGGTCTGCGGGTGCGTCAGGCGTATATCGTGCTGATGTTTCTGCCCACCGTGCTGGTACTGCTGATCACCGGGTCGCTGCACGACTGGGTGATCGCGATCATGATCAGCATCTATGCGTTCTACCTGTTCCGGCTCTACCGCGGGCAGTATGAAACCTTCTGGCATGCGATGACCCGCGAACGCCGCGGACGGGGCGAAAGCAGCAGTCAGCAGCCGGTTCGCAGCAGTACGGAGGTGCAGCTCAGTCTGGTCTACCGACTGGCCCACGAACTGCGCACGCCGATGAATTCCCTGATGGGAATGATGTCCCTTCTGGAAGATACCCGTCTCGATGATGAACAGAAGGATTACCTGCAGGTAGCCGGGCGCAGCGGCAAGCTGCTGTTGTCGTTGATTGATGACGTACTCGATTACTCCCGCATCCTGTCCCGGCGGGTCACCCTCAATTCCGAATTCTTTGATTTCCGCACCGCCATTGAACAGGCCCTGGAAGCCTTCGGCCCCATGGCCCAGACCACGGGGCTGGAACTTACCTGTGTAATCGACCGGTTGCTCCCCAAACGCATTCGCGGCGACCGTGAGCGCCTCATGCAGGTGCTCAACAACCTGTTCAGCAATGCCATCAAATTCAGTGATAACGGCGAGATCCGTCTCGATGTGGATTTTACCGTGGAAAGCGAAAGCAACGGTGTGTTGCGGGTGCGCCTCAGCGACCAGGGCTCGGGTATGGATCCGGAAACGTTGCGCCATCTGTTCCAGGATCGCTTTATCGAAGAGGGCCAGGATGTCTACAGTAGCCGTCATACCGGCTTCGGCCTGCTGGTCTGCAAGGGCCTGATTGATGCCATGGGAGGCACCCTTGGCGCCGAGAGCGTACCGGGGGAGGGCTCCACCTTCTGGTTCACTGTGCCGGTGCAAATGCAGCCTGACATGCGCGAGGCCCAGGATCTGGTACGTGCCCTTGATGGCGCCGAAGCCGTGGTAGTGGGTGCCGCCTCCGGTACCGTTGCCTGCCTGCAGGAAGAGCTTGAGACGCTCGGCTGCCAGTGCTCTTCCGCCCAGGGTTATGACCATGCCTTGCAGGCCCTGCGGGCCGGCCACCGGGAGCACAGTGATTTTGACCTGCTGGTGGTGGATACCTGGACGCGCCCGGAATTGGCTCTGAACCTGTGCCGCAATGTGCTGGAAGATCCTTCCCTGCGACCGGTGCGACTGGTGCTGCTGGCCACTATCGAAGAGCGTGGCACCCCGGCGGTACAGAAGCTGATCGACAAGCACGGATTGGTGGTGCTGGTGCGCCCGGCCCATCGCCGCAGTCTGCGCAACGCGTTGGCTCGTCTGGTGGGCCTGCAGCGTCAGCAACCGGTTGGCGATGCGCCCATGCAGACCCGTGAGGAGCGCCAGCGGCGCAAGCAGTTCCGGTTGATGCTGGTGGAAGATAATGAGGTCAACCAATTGGTGACCCGGGGCATGCTAAGCAAGCTGGGCTATCAGGTGAAAACCGTCAGTAATGGGGAAACGGCACTGGCCCTGGTGGACCAGGAAGGCTTTGATCTGATCCTGATGGATTGCATGATGCCGGAAATGGACGGCTTTGAAGTGACCCGCCGGCTGCGCGACCGCGAGAAGCAGAATGATGGCACGCGAACTCCGGTTGTGGCGATTACCGCCAATACGGCGGAAGGCGTGCAAGCACGTTGTCTGGCGGCGGGAATGGATGATTTTCTGGCGAAACCGGTGCACCTGGACGCACTGGAAACGGTTCTGCGTCGCTGGTTGCCTGCGGAGCCAGACGTTGATGAGGATGATGAATGACAAGAAAAGCCTTGCTGCTGGGGGCCACCGGACTGGTCGGTAACGACTGTCTTGCCAATCTGCTGGAAAGTGATGAGTACGAACAGGTACGGGTACTTTGCCGTCGTCCCCTTTCCATAGAGCATCCCAAGCTCGATGTTCATGTGGTTGATCTGGATCAGATGGAAGCCTGCCAGGCGTCTTTTCAGGTAGATGATGTGTTTTGCTGCCTGGGCACGACCATGAAGAAGGCCGGGTCGCGGCAAGCCTTCCGCCATGTGGACCATGATCTGGTGGTGCTGGCCGGCCAAATGGCCCTGCGCGCCGGCGTGCAGCGTTTCCTGGTGGTTTCGGCCGTCAATGCCAAAGCTCGTTCCCCGTTTTTTTACGCCCGCGTAAAAGGGCAGATGGAAAAAGCACTGGTTAAACTGGAGTTGCCGTTACTTGCTATCCTCCAGCCCTCCCTGCTGCGCGGTCAGCGAAATGACCGGCGGCCGGCGGAGGACTGGGGCAACATCTTCAATCGCGTGATTGAGCCGCTAACCCGCTGGACTGACGCCCACTGGCTGCCGGTAGACAGCCAGAAAGTGGCAGACGCCATGGTGGGGATGGCCCTTGAGGGGCCGCAGACCGGTCTCTACAAACTACGCTACCGGGATTTTCTGGTGTTTGCCGGCAAGTTCCGTAACCAACGAGAAGTGAAAGGCGAGTAGAGCTGGTGGTTAAAACGGCGCGACTGTCGCCTGCCACGCTGGAACACCTTTCTCACCACTGTTTTAAGGAGTCAGTATGACTTTTGTGACCTGCGATCTCTGTGATGACAATGCCGACAGCGTGTCTGTGGTAACCGGCTATAACTGGTTCAGCTACGGTGCACGTAGTGCCTTTGGTGGGGAAGTCGTGACAGTGAAATGTTTCGAGGACAACAGTCGCGTCAAGGAACATCTGGGCACCGACGGTAAAGGGAAGGTGTTGGTGGTAGATGGTGGCGGTAGCCTGCGCAATGCCCTGATCGGCGACATGATTGCCGAGAACGCGGTCAAGAATGGCTGGGAAGGTGTGATCATCTATGGCGCCTGCCGGGATGTGGACGAGCTGGCCAAGCTCGATATCGGCGTTGTCACTCTGGGCTGCGTGCCGATCAAATCCGTGCGCCGCGATGAAGGGCAGCTCAATATCGACATCACTTTCGGTGGCGTTACGTTTCACCCGGGGGATTATGTCTACGCGGATAACAACGGCATTATTACTTCGCCGAAGGCGTTGCTGTAGCCTATCTTTGTCAGCTGCCCCAAAGGGGCAGCTTAGGTGCGGATTTCTGGTGCCAGCCCAAATGATGCTTTTGCTTGCATATCGCGGATATACATCATCAATTCCTGTTCTGCGTCTCTGTGAGTATCAAAAGGACCTTCAACAGTATTTTCCCTGGTCGAAAAGAACCAGCGTCCTCCTTCGTTAAAAAAGCGATCGCTGCGAAACCAGGTCTTTGCTTCCATGTCTTCGGCTCTGACTTTCATAAAATTCCCTTTTTTGCATATGGCCTTTTTCAAAAGGTAACATTGTGTAACTATTTGCATCTACCGCCGTTCGTCGTTCAGCGGCTAAACAGAGCCCGTGGTGATCAAAGCAATATCTGTTATAAAAGGAACCATTGGCCTATTTCGGTCCGATACACAGGGAAGTTCTCTCTCATGCTGAAGTCGATTCGGGTCGCCGATTACATGACCCGCAACCTGGTTACCCTGAAACCCCATGTTTCGGTCAATGATTCCATTCGTATCCTCCTGGAAAACCGAATTTCCGGTGCCCCAGTGGTGGATGAAGCGGGAGGTTTGGTAGGGGTTTTTTCCGAGTCGGATTGTCTCAAGGGTGCTTTGCAGGCCAGCTACCATGAAACAGAAATTGGCCCGGTTGCCGAGTATATGACCCGAGATCCTCAGACTATCTCGCCGGACAGCTCAATACTGGATGCGGCAGAAATCTTTATTGCCGATCATCGGCGTCGTCTTCCGGTGGTAGATAAGGGCAAGCTTGTCGGGCAGATCAGCCGTCGCGATCTACTGAGGGCGATGGATGATTTCAGTCGAAAGCATACTCTATAAGGAATCAACAGTGGCCGGCTCCAGCCAGTCACTGGTAATAGCCAAATTCGCAGTTGCAGTCTTCTGTCCGGTTATTTCTCTGACCCATTGCAGGAAGTAGCCGCCATTACTGAGGCTGACCTTTTAATATGTAATCACTTTCCCAAGGGGGGGAACCATGAACCAGCCTTATCAGGCTCCATCCGCGGATGTGTCCGCCGCCAATGCTGATGAAAGTTATCAACCCAAATTCTTTGCGGCCTCAGGCCGTATCGGTCGGATGCGTTATGTAGTCTATGCCTTTGGTCTGACCATGTTGTCCTATCTGGCGATAGCCGTCGTGGGAGGCATTCTTGCCGCGATCATGGGCGGCTTTGACAGTGCTTCTGCCAATTCCGGGGCCACCATGCTGCTGGGTTTTCTGGCTATGGTGGTGATGCTGTTTATTCTGGTGATGACGGTTATCTATGCAATCCGCCGGTTGAATGACATCAATGCCAGCGGTTGGTTTGTGCTGTTATTTCTTGTCCCGATCGTGAATCTGATCATGGGCTTGCTGTTGATCTTCATGCCGGGCACCAGGGGAGCGAACAAATTCGGCCCCAGGCCGGTAGCTAACAGCGGTGGGGTGATAGCGGCTTTTGTTGTGGTGACGGTATTGTTCGTGGGTTATATCGGTGTACTGATGGCAGTGGCCGTGCCGGCCTACAATCAATATGTCGAGCGTGCCCAGGCTGCTTCTGAAATGCAGTACGACTATGACTACTGAGCAATAGAGCAAGAGCGCTACATCGGGTATAAAAAAAGGGGCTCCGAAGAGCCCCTTTTTTATTCCTGCGAAACCTTACGGCAGCAGGTGGGAAACGGCGTCACGTTCTTCCGCCAGTTCCTTCTCGGTGGCTTCCATCTTGCCACGGGAGAAATCGTTCACTTCCAGACCCTGAACGATGCTCCAGTCACCATCCTTGCAGGTGCAGGGGAAGGAGTAGATCAGGCCTTCCTGGATGCCGTAGGAACCGTCGCTGTAGATACCCATGGAAACCCAGTCACCGTCGGCAGTGCCGAGGGCCCAGGAACGCATGTGATCAACAGCTGCAGAGGCTGCAGAAGCGGCAGAGGACGCGCCACGGGCCTTGATGATGGCGGCACCGCGCTGCTGGACTTCCGGAATGTAAGTGCCTTCGTACCAGTCCTGTTCGATCTGGTCGACGGCCACTTTACCGTCCACTTCGCAGTGGTGCAGATCCGGGTACTGGGTGGAGGAGTGGTTGCCCCAGATGGTCATCTTGGTGATGTCGTTGACCGTCTTGCCCAGTTTGTTGGCCAGTTGCGCCATGCCACGGTTGTGGTCCAGGCGGGTCATGGCAGTAAACTGACGGGGGTTGATGTCCGGCGCATTGCGCTGGGCGATCAGGGCGTTGGTGTTGGCCGGGTTGCCGACAACCAGCACCTTGATGTCCTTGCTGGCGTTGTCGTTGATGGCTTTGCCCTGGGCAGAGAAGATTGCTGCGTTGGCTTCCAGCAGATCTTTGCGCTCCATGCCTGGACCACGCGGACGAGCACCAACCAGCAACGCGTAGTTGGCGTCCTTGAAGGTCACGTTGGCATCGTCGGTGCCAATAATGCCGGCGACCAGCGGGAAAGCACCATCTTCCAGTTCCATGATAACGCCCTTCAGGGCTTCCATGGCCGGGGTGATTTCCAGCAGTTGCAGAATAATGGGCTGGTCTTTGCCGAGCATGTCGCCGGAGGCGATACGGAACAGCAGGGAATAGCTGATTTGGCCAGCGGCGCCGGTAACGGCTACGCGTACGGGTGCTTTCATTAACAATCTCCTAGCTTTAATTCGGGAGAACTTATGGGGCTGAAACCAGGGGAGCCACTGAGCAATGGCGAATTCCGCCATGGGTCAGGGGTCCCGGACGGGGCGCATTATAAAGGAAGCACAGGCCTATTCATACTTGGACCGAGGTCCGGTTGACTGACTTGAGGCACGGAATGACGAAATGGGATGTGATTATTGTCGGGGCGGCTCAGGCCGGATGTGCCGCCGCCTGGGATTTGGCGGCGGCCGGACGGCGTGTACTGGTGCTGTCACGGCCTGCCGGGCAGGGCAAACCCTGCGCTGGCGGGGTGACAGCCAAGGCCCTGAATCGCTACCGATTTTCCATTGCGCCAGTAGTTCGTGAAGTGGTCTCCACTCTCTGGGTCGGGCGTTTTCCCGCAAACAGCCAGGCTCTGCATGCCCCAAACCCCTTCTGTGTGATGACCGAACGGGCCGAACTGGATGCGTTTTGCCGACAACAGGCGCAGCAGCAGGGCGCCAGTTTTGTGGAGACACGAGGGGTTCAGTCCCTGCGTCAGGACGGCCGCTCTGTCACCCTGACCACCCGTGAGGGCGAGCGCTTTCAGGCCGACGCATTGATTGCCGCCGATGGTGCCCACAGCCCGGTACGCAAACTGTTGGGCGAGCGCCGTTTTGCCGGCGCGGTGGCCATCGAAGGGTTTGTGCCTCGAGACCAGCTCTCTCG
Source organism: Alcanivorax sp. IL2 (assembly GCF_047495475.1). Lineage (NCBI taxonomy): Bacteria > Pseudomonadati > Pseudomonadota > Gammaproteobacteria > Oceanospirillales > Alcanivoracaceae > Alcanivorax > Alcanivorax sp. IL2. The sequence goes on from NZ_CP179932.1 coordinate 2,280,375, forward strand.
CTATCCGGGCATGACGCTTGATTTTGCGGCAATCAAAGGTGGCTACGGTTGGCTGTTCCCCAAGGGAGATCATGTCAACGTCGGGCTTTACGTGTGGCGCCAGGGTATTGCCTCCCCGAGCCGTGAGCTGCTCGATCGCTACAGTCAGCAACAGCTGGGCACCCGTCCCTCTGGGGTACAGGGCTACCCGCTGGGTACCTGGCTGCCTCAGTCCCGTTTGTGTCAGGGCAGAATCCTGTTTGCCGGCGATGCGGCCGGTTGTACTGAAGCGCTGCTGGGTGAGGGGATTTATGGCGCCGTTCTCAGCGGTCAGCTGGCCGCCCAGGCGATTCTTGCCGGGCAACTGGCGAGCTACCCTCAGTGGCTGGCGGGTTGGCGCGAAGAGGTGGCGACGGTGGAGCAGCTGGCGCGGCTCTTTTACCCGTTAATGCCGCTGTCTACCCGCATGCTGCAGGGTAATCTGGGAGAGACCCTGGTTGAGGGCTTTGCCCGGGGACTTACCCTGGGCCAATGCAAGCGCCGCTGGCGCGGCGCATCAATCGTCGGGAGATAAAGCGCTGCCTTGTTGTTCCCGGTAGTGAACCGGGGTTACACCGAACCAGCGCTTGAAGGCCCGATTGAAAGCGCTTTGTTCCGAATAGCCCAGATCCAGGGCGATCTGGTTTACCGAGCGGTCGCTGTGCAATAACCAGTCACAGGCCAGACGTCGGCGTTCATCTTCCAGCAGGCTGGAAAAATCCGTGTTCTCTGAGCGCAACTGGCGGCGCAGGGTCCAGGGCTTTATCCCCAATTGGTCGGCGATAGGTTCCAGTTGCGGGACACCCTGCTGCAGGCGTTTCTGAATCTCCAGGCGCACCTGTTCCAGCAAATTGTCGCGGGCATGGTACTGGGTTACCGCCCGCTGCATGCGAGAACGCGCCACCTTGTGCATTTCCGGGTCCGCATCGCGCAGCGGCAGGTCCAGCAAACCGGCGTCCAGCACGATGGCATTCACTGGCTGCTCGAAGGCCACCTCACAGCGGAAGATTCGCTGGTATTCCAGCTCATCGCCCTGGGGCGGGTGGCGAAACAGCACCCTGGCTGGCGACATTTCCTTGCCGATCAACCAGCGGCCGTAAACGATGGCGCCGGCGAAGTTGGCATCTATGCGAGCCGGATAAGTGGCCAGGTCTTCCAGGTCGCTTTCCCAGATAAGCCACAGGGACTTGTCGCGCCACTCAAAGCGCAGCTGGGCACATTCACTGGTGACTTTGGTGAAGGGAATCATCAGCTCGATGGCGTCACCAAGGGTGGCGCTGGACATGCTGGCATAGCCCAGCTCGCCCATGAAGCGCGGGCGGATGCCTTCGCCCATATGCAGACCGAAAAGCGGATCACCACTTTCTTTCATGGCCTGCTTGAGCAGCTGGTTCTCCACCGTCATGGCAATCCGGGACTGGGGGTTTTCCAGATCGTCGTTGCTGATACCCAGATCCACCAGGGCACCACTCAGATCGACACCGGCACGCAGGGCGGCATCCAGCAGGAATTCAAGCCAGAAAGGGGCGACGGTACGTAATTTCAGTGAAGAAGACAGGCTGGCGGACATCTTGGCTCGCGTCGTTTTTGTTATCTGCAGAGGTTACTAGATAACGAGAGGCAAGCGACGAAGTCAACGGTTCAGGTGGGACAAAGCGGGGAGAGCAGGGGCGGCGGTACCGCCCCTGAGGCTGGCAAAGCGATTATTTTGCTTCTTTGGCCAGCTTGTTGACCTTGCGGGTCAGGGTGGCCAACTTCTTGTTCAGGGCTTCTACCTCATCGCGAGTGGGCAGACCCAGGGCGGAAGCAACTTTGCCGCGGACTTCGTCCAGCTGGGACGGCTGCTTCTTGGCAGTGGTTTTTTTCTGTGGCTTGGCTACGGCTTTCTGACGCTTCTCGCCAGTTTTCACCAGCGTCTGAAACAGCTCATTGCCGTTTTCTTCCAGACGGGTGTAAGCACCGCGTACGGCGGTGTTCAATTTTTCCAGAGCCGCTTTGGCTTCGGTAGTAACTTGCTCATAGCGCTCGTTGAGTTGCTCGATCGTAGCGTTGCTCATAGGGGGCTTCCCTCCGTAGAAAAAATGGATTAGCAAAGCCCTCTGGCGGTGGCTGCGAGGGCGTGAACAAGTGTAAGTCAGGATTCTGACAGTGTTGTTAATGTTGTCTAACAATTAAACATGAGGTTTGGCCTACTCATCAGTAGGTAATTTGCTAAGGTCTACATCCAGCCTTTGCGGGGGTAGTCATTATCGCTTCTGAGGCACCATTTTCCGGCGGATGAAGCGCCTCGGGCATGACCGGGCTGTCGGACAGAAATCAGAAAAGGATCCATCCATGTCAGTAGTGATTCGTCAGGGCCACTATCAAGGGCTTAGCGGTAACGGTGTCACCGAATACAGAGGCATCCCCTTTGCCTTGCCGCCGCTGGGCGAGCATCGTTTCAAGGCGCCGCGGGCGCTGCCGGACGCTGATAACGAGATCACGGCGGATCAATATCCCCAGCCCTCGCTGCAGATGAAGAACCCGTTGATGGGAGTTCATGACTCCAGTGAAGACTGTCTTTACCTGAATATCTGGGTGCCGGAGGGGCAAGGCCCCTTTCCGGTGATGGTCTGGTTCCATGGCGGTGCCTATCTGGCCGGCGCCATTTCCCAGCCGCTGTACAACGGTGCTGAGCTGGCCCGTAGCCAGCAGGTGGTGGTGGTGAATGCTGCCTATCGGCTGGGAGCCATGGGCTTTGCCGATTTCACGGCGGTGGCGCCGGAGCTTCAGGCCGACACCAATCTGGGGCTACGCGATCAGCTGGCGGCGCTGGAATGGGTCCAGGAAAACATCAGCGGTTTTGCCGGTGATGCGGATCGGGTCACCGTATTCGGGGAATCCGCCGGTGGCTTCAGTGTCTGTGCGCTACTGGCATGCCCGCGGGCCGCAGCACTGTTTCATGCAGCTATCGTTCAGTCCGGTGCGGCGGATTTTGTACTGGCGCCGGAACAGGTTCGCAAGGTCACCGATGCCTTTGTGGCCGCTCTGCCCGGCGAGGGCAGTGCGACGGAAAAGCTGCACGATGCCACCGCCAAAGACTGGGTCAAAGCCCAGAACCAGGCAGTGAAAGTGCTGGTGGACCGGGGGCTGCGCACTACCACGCCACAGTACGCGATGAATCTTCTTCCCATGGTAGATGGTGACCTGTTGCCGCTGCTACCGATCGAGGCCATTGCCGCCGGTGCTGCCGCTGACAAGAGACTGCTGGCCGGGGTCTGCCAGGATGAATACCACTTTTTCCAGTACGCCGGGGTGCTGGCCGGAACAGTGAAAATGGCATCCCTGCGAGACGTGGATGAGCAAGAAATCCAGCGTCGTTTTGAGCGTGGGCTGCCGGGAAACGGAGCCCGGGCATTTGACTATTATCGCACCAAGGTAACGCCGGATCCGCGTCGCAGCCCGCTGGATGTGTTTTCAGCCATGGAATCCGATCGCCTTTTCCGTGTGCCCACGGTCCGTCTGCTGGATGCCCAGAGTCGCCATAACCCGGATTGCTGGGGCTTCCAGTTTACCTGGCAGAGCGAGCCCTTCGGCCTGCCGCTGGGTGCCTGCCATGTGGTGGATGTGCCCTTTGTGTTTGGTGTCACTGATACCCCGGCGGGAATGTATTTCACCGGCGGCGGTGATGCCGCCAGGGCCCTGTCCCGTAAGGTGCAGGATGCCTGGGGGGCGTTTGCCCACGGTGATGATCCGGGTTGGCAGGGCTGGTCCGCCGGACGGCAGGTGCGCCAGTTCGGTCCGGGCGAGGAGATGGCCGGTTTGCTGGATGAGGCTGGCGAGGGCCTCTGGGAAACCATCATTCCCGTCCCGAAGTAAGTGAATAGCGCTCGATCGCCGGAGATTTCTCACAATCCCCTAAAGCGCGTAGAATACCGCCCCCGTGCGGCCCTGCTACCGCGCTATACGGGTTGTGATCTGCCACATTTGCGATGTGGGCGAGTAGAGAGTGGTGAGCGTCATGAGCGTAGCAACATTGATCGAGCGCAAGGTTTCCGAGGCCGTCCCTGTGGCACATTTGGCCCTGGAAAACGAAAGCCACAAGCACAGTGTGCCGCCCAATTCAGAAACCCACTTCAAGTTGGTGCTGGTGAGTGATGCCTTTGACGGCATGCTGCCGGTGCGTCGCCACCAGTTGCTCTACAAGGTACTGGCCGACGAGCTGGCCGGGCCGGTGCATGCGCTGGCGCTGCACACTTATACCGTGGCGGAGTGGCAGGCCAAAGGGGGGGAGGTGAGCGAATCGCCTGACTGTCTTGGCGGCAGCAAGCATGATCCGGAGTTCAAGGCGTGAGTCAGCATAAAGTGGAAAGGTCGGACAGCATTGTCGTTGCTGCCCTGTACAAGTTTGTCTGCCTGGATGATTGCGAGCAGTTGCGGGAGCCGCTGCTGGCACTGATGCTGGCACAGGATGTGCGCGGCACTCTGTTGCTGGCCGCGGAAGGCATCAACGGCACCATCTCCGGGCCACGGTCCGGCATTGATACGGTGCTTGGCTGGCTCCGCGAGGATGCGCGTCTGGCGGACCTGGAGCACAAGGAGTCCTTCCACGACGAACATCCCTTCCTGCGTACCAAGGTTAAACTCAAGAAGGAAATCGTCACCATGGGCGTGGAGGGAATCGACCCCAACCGCACAGTGGGTACCTACCTGAGCCCGGAAGAATGGAATGCGGTGATCAGTGACCCGGAAACCCTCCTGATCGATACCCGTAATGATTACGAAGTGGAAGTGGGCACTTTCAAGGGTGCCATCAATCCGGAGACCCGCACCTTTCGTGAGTTTCCGGACTATGTGAAAGACACGCTGGACCCGGCGAAACACAAGAAAGTGGCCATGTTTTGCACCGGTGGGATTCGCTGCGAAAAATCCACCGCTTACCTCAAAGAGCAGGGCTTTGATGAGGTCTATCACCTGAAAGGTGGCATCCTCAAATATCTGGAAGAGATGCCCAAGGAAGACTCCCTGTGGGAAGGTGAGTGTTTTGTTTTCGATGAAAGAGTCACGGTTGATCACGATCTCAATCCTGGCGAATTTGACCAGTGTCATGCCTGCCGTCGTCCCATTAATGACGACGAAAAGGCCTCGGAAAAATTCCAGCTGGGCGTCTCTTGCCCCAAGTGCTACGACGAGTCATCTCCTGAGCAGAAGGCGCGTTTCGCCGAACGTCAGAAGCAGATCGAACTGGCCCGCGCCCGCGGTCGCCAGCATCGTGGACAGAACCCGCGCAAGCCGTCCTGAGCTCTCCAGTTTCCAGACACGAGCCACCAGTCGCGAAGATCCCGGTTGTTGATTTTCGCTGCTGGATTTTCGTTCCGCGATCACAGCATGTCGCTTCTTAACGGGACAGATCACCAATAGTGCCGCCGGGCGCGATGACATAGACTGGGCGCTGCCAGGTCCTCGTGGAGTCTCCATGAAGTGTTTGCTTGTCAGCCTGTTGGCGGTAGTCACCACCATCGCAGTGGCTGAGCCCGTTCAGGTTGCTGTTTCTGCCAATTTTTCCTCCCCACTGAAACAACTGGTCCAGCGTTATCGCCAGCAATACCCGCGGACGGATATTCAAATTACTGTGGGTTCCACCGGCAAGCTTGCCGCCCAGATTCGCCAGGGGGCTCCCTATGATATTTTTCTGGCGGCGGATGACAGGCGGCCGCAGGAGCTGGCTTCTGAAGGTTTGCTTGAGGCCGACACAGTGCGCACCTATGCCATTGGCAGGCTGGTGTTGTGGTCACCGGATGCCGGGGCGGTTCTCGATGGCTCTTCGCTGGTGACCGGCATGGTCACTCCGGTGGCCATGGCCAATGCGCGTAGCGCTCCCTATGGCGAAGCTGCCGAGGCAGTGCTGGAACGGTTTCCACTACCGGATTCGGTGAGCCTGGTGCAGGCGGAGAATGTGGCGCAGAGCTATCACTTTGCTCACAGTGGCGCCGCAGAGGCTGCCTTTGTGGGCCTAAGCCAGGTACAGGACCAGGGAGGGCGACAGTGGCGTATTCCCGAGGCGTTCTATCCACCGATACGTCAGCAGGGTGGTGTACTGAGGGATGGACCTGCAGTACATCATTTCTACGATTTTCTGTTTTCTGGCGAGGCTCAGGCAATGATACGCAGCCTGGGGTATCGCACTGATGAGGCCGCCGATGATGTTGAGTGATGGCGACTGGCTCGCCCTGTGGGTAGGGGTCAAACTGGCAGTGGTTACCACCCTCATCCTGCTGCTGGTATGCACGCCGCTGGCCTGGTGGCTGGCCCGCCGTCGTTTGCCCGGGCAGGCGCTACTGGAAGCCTTGCTGGCCCTGCCTCTGGTGTTGCCGCCGTCGGTGCTGGGATTTTATCTGCTGATCGGGCTGGGACCGAATGGGCCGGGCGGCTGGCTGGCACAATGGGGCGGTGTCCGTTCCCTGGCGTTCAGTTTTACCGGCCTGGTGATTGGATCTTTGGTCTACTCGCTGCCCTTTGTCCTGCAACCCCTCAAGAGCGCCTTTGCGGCCATTGAGACACGGCAACTGGATATGGCGGCGGTCTCTGGTGCCCGGCCCATGGATCGTTTTTTCTCGCTGGTGATTCCCCAGGCGCGGCATGGCTATGCCAGTGCGGTGATTCTCGGTATTGCGCATACCCTCGGGGAATTTGGTGTGGTGCTGATGATCGGTGGCAGCCTGGCCGGGGAAACCCGGGTTGCCTCCGTGGCTCTTTATGAGCATGTGGAGGCGGGGGACTACGCCAGTGCGCATCGGTTGGCAGCGGTGCTGCTGGTGGCGTCTGTGTTGATGCTGTGGGCTCTGTTTCGCTGGCAACGAAAGCAGCAGAGCACCGGGGTGATGCCATGAGTCTGACATTCTCTCTGTCTGGCCAGGTGGGGCCATGTCGTTTGCAGGCGCAGGCGCAACTTGCTGCCAATGGTGTGACCGTTCTGTTCGGTCCTTCCGGGTCTGGTAAGAGCACGCTGCTGAGAATGCTGGCCGGGCTCCAGGATTGCGATGGCGAGATTCGCTTCGGTGATCAGCTCTGGCAAACCGACGACGCCACGCTGCCGCCCTGGCAGCGTCCCCTGGGCATGATGTTTCAGGAGCCGACCCTGTTTCGCCATTTGAGTGTGCGCGGCAATCTGGACTATGTGGTGAAACGTCGGGGAGCAGCAGGGGACCTGGACAGCGTGGTAAGTCAGACGCGTATTGAGGGTTTGCTGGGGCGTTCCGTGCAGACACTTTCCGGGGGCGAGGCTCAGCGGGTGGCGCTGGCTAGAGCGTTACTGGCCGGACCGGAGCTGCTGTTACTGGATGAACCCCTGTCGGCGCTGGATCACGGTCATAAGCAGGAACTGCTGAAGATGATCAGTGACATCGCCAGACAGGTACCGGTGATCTATGTCACCCATGATCTGGATGAGCTGCTGACCTTGTCGCGGCAAGTCTGGCTGATGGAGCAGGGACGTATCGTGGCGCGGGGCAAGGCTCACGAAGAGCTGGCCCGGCTGGATGGGCCGCTGGCACAGCGTGGCGATGCCACGGCCTTGTTGTACGGTGAACTGGGGGATTATGACAACCGGGATCACCTGCAGGCGGTGACCGTTGCACAGCAGACATTCTGGCTACCGGCTGCGCAGCCCGTGGCTGGCGAACAGCCGGTACGACTTCGCATCGCTGCCCGGGATGTGAGCCTGTGTCGTCAGGCGCCGCAGGATTCCAGCATTCTCAATATCCATCCGGTGCAGGTGGCTGCTTTGCGCGAAGTAGGGCCGGGACAGGCTGTGGTACAGCTGGCTCTGGGAGACCAACGGTTGTTGGCTCGCATCTCCAGCCGCTCCGCCCGCGAACTTGAGGTGTTCCCGGGGACGCGACTTTATGCGCAGGTAAAGGCGGTGGCGCTGGGGTGAGGTCAAAGCTACAAGCTACAAGCCTCAAGCTAGAACGTGGCTCAATAATGTTGGTATTTGAAACACAAGAGGCCACGCCCGGGTCCTTGGCGCGGCCTCTTGCGTTGGAAACCTTACATTCGTTTCTCGTGTTGTAGCTTGAGGCTTGTCGCTTGAAGCTGTTCAAGCCGCCGCGTTTTCCTTTGCCTGGCAGCCTTCCTCGTCACAGCCCGCCTGGCTGCGCCAGTCTGCGGCGAGACCGAAGCGGAGTTCGCCGGTGGTGATGGTGCTGGTGCCGGAGAAGAAGAACATGGCCACGGTGATGACCTGCAGGCTGAGAATAACCCCCGGTGACCAGAGGGCTCCCAGGCCGGCAGCAAGATCCGGCGACAGGCCCGCATGGTCCGGCAGGGCGAGGCTGATGGCAATGCCGTAGAGTGCGGCCAGCAATGCCATCATCTGGTATACCGAGAACAGTCTGCTGCCACCACGATAGTCTGCCCGCAACGTTTCTGAATATACCCGCCACAACTGACTTCCTACCAGGCTCAGGGCAAAAGCCAGGGCGAATTGGCGGTGGAAGAATAGGGCACTGCAGACCAACGCGAGGGCGGTATAAACCACACAGGTGACCGCCTGGATGGGGATCACCTTGACGGCTTCCATCTCCCCGGCAAAGGCAATCTTTTTGGTCTTGCCGATAAACACATGATTCAGGGTGCAGAACAGGCGCTGGGCCCAACGCGGTGAGTGCCGCAGCGCCTTACCATAGCAACAGCCAAAGCTGATGCACGCCAGTCGTCCGATGCCTTCGCCCAGCACATAGGCAATCGACATGGCTGCCAGCATGGGCAGAATCGGTAAAGCAGTCTGCCACCAGTGCTGGCTGGCTAGATCCGCCAGCCACAGGAACAGGGGGGCGATAATAATGCCGACAAAGCTGGCACCGCCGACGGTGAAGCCATGGCGGTTTTTTTCCACCACGGTGGCAATGATCTTGGCGGCGGGCAGGCAGATTGCCAGTGTCCCCAGCGTCAGTATCAGTGCGGTGCCCAGCGACACACCGGCGGAAGCGGTTAATAGAATAAAGCAGGCAACCCCTAGCCCGCCGGCGATACCGGTGAAGAGGCCGTAGAAGGTCAGGTTCAGTCCCTGCCAGGAGCCATCATGGTTTTTCTTCAGGGGTAACGAGGCCACGAATTGCCAGCGCTCTTCGGGCAGATGACGGAACAGAAAGCGAAAACCTGCCCCGAAGATCAGGGCGCACCCCAACAGAAACAGATCCACAGCCATAGCGAGTTCCTTCAGCGGTAGCGTCAGGGCTCAGCATGTGGGTATATCAGTGCGCAGGAATGACAGCCAGGTGACGGTTGTATGAAGGTGGAGCGCAGCAAGATTCAAGGAAGATCCGAGAAAGTGCGAGGTTAACTAGCGGCTTGAATAAAACTGGAAAGGAGTGCTTGGCGGATATTCTGCGGACTAATCCCGATTGCGCAAAAAACACTCGGCGGCTTGCACGATCAGTTCGGTGACGGAGCGGTCTTCCATCAGGGCCTGCATTTTCAGACGTTTGTGCAGATCGGCGGGGATATCGGCGGTGAGGCGGCGGTAGCCATCACGAACAGCTCCCGGGCGCTGTGGCTTCGCGGCTTTCTTCGAACCGGGTTTACGAGCGGCACCGTTACGCTTGCGGGGGCGTTGCTGCTCTTCAATAGTGACGAAATCGATCTGTTCCATGGGTGCTGCAATGAGGCCGGCGAAGACAGTCGCCAGATTACTGGAAAGTGCTGCAAATAGACAGGATTGGCCGTTAATTTTATAGTGCAAAACCTTGATTAAAAAAGCGTTGTCGCAAAGGCGACGAAAAGAACAGGGGTTGGGGGAGATGATGGAAAATGTGGATGTCCTGATCATCGGCAGCGGCTTTGGCGGCTCAGTGATGGCCTGCCGGATGGCGGAGAAGGGAAGTCGGGTGGTGGTGCTGGAACGGGGGCGGCGCTGGTTGTCGGACGATTACCCATCTGTGTCCCAGCGCGACTGGTTCTGGGATGAAGATGAACCGGAAAAACAGAACGGCTGGATTGATTTCCGCTACTTCGGCGACATGAGTATTGCCATGGGCGCCGGAGTGGGTGGCGGCTCGCTGATCTACGCCAATGTCAGTATCGAAGCCAAGCCTGAGGCCTTTGCCCAGGGCTGGCCGGAGGCTATCGATTACGCCACGCTAAAGCCCCATTACGATACCACTGGCATCATGCTCAACGTGCAGGAGCTGCCGGGCAATCAATGGACGCCGCGAACCCATCTGATGAAGGAAGGCGCTGACGCCGTCGGGGCCGGCGACCGGTTTCGTATTGTGCCCCAGGCGATCACCTTTGATCCCGACTGGAGCACGCAACGGGATGATCCTTACTCCTATAGCCATAGCCAGAGCTGGGTAAATCCGCAGGGTAAAACCCAGGGCACCTGCGTGCATTGTGGTAACTGCGACCTCGGCTGTCCGGTGCAGGCCAAGAACACCCTGGATCTGAATTACCTGGCGGCGGCGGAGAATGCCGGCGCCGAAGTCCGGCCGCTTCATCATGTGCGCACCATTCGCGCCCTGGAAGGCGGCGGCTATGAAGTGCTGGCCCGTGACCTGGACAATCATTGCTGGCGCCGCTTCAAGGCGGAAAAGGTGATCGTGGCTGCCGGTTCCATGGGCTCCACGGAATTGCTGTTGCGCTGCCGGGATCAGTACAAGACCCTGCCGAAACTGAGCCGCACGCTTGGCCATAATTGGTCCTGCAATGGTGACTTTGCCACCATGGCGTTTTACGACGAACGCCAGATTTCTCCCACTCGGGGGCCGACCATTACCAGCGCCATTGATTACCTGGATGGGGCAGATGGTGGCGCCCGTTATTTTGTCGAAGATGGGGGCGTGCCCGATATTCTCGGCAGCTGGATGGAGCGACTGGGCAAGGATCCCCGCTTTGCCAGTACCCGGCTGGGTGCCGCCATGCTCAAGTATGGAGAGAGTAGCGATCCTTTTGCCAAAATGATGCCCTGGTTCGGACAGGCCATGGACGATCCCGGTGGCCGTTTCTATCTGGGCCGCCGCTGGTACTGGCCCTGGAAGAAAGACCGCTTGAAACTGGATTGGGATTATCGCAAGGCGGAAAAGGCAGTACAGGGTCTGGCTGACCGCCATCTTGCGTTGACCGCTGCCACCGGCGGGGATCCGATGACGCCAGCGACCTGGGACTGGTTCAAGGACCTGGTGACCCCGCACCCGCTGGGGGGCTGCAATATGGCAGATTCTGTGGATCAGGGCGTGGTAGACCACCGGGGAGAAGTGTTCAACTATCCCAATCTGTTTGTGATTGATGGTGCCATGGTGCCACGGGCACTGGGTTTGAACCCATCACGGACCATTGCTGCGCTGGCCGAGTACGCCGCCAGTGAAATGGGATGAGCGTGGCTTCACGTGGCTTGCTTCATGAAACCCCTGACACCGTGCGGTTTACGTGTTGTCAGCAAGGCAAGCGTGCTGCTCATTTCCGGGTACGATACATTGGTAGTCAGTAGAGAATCAGAGAGGAATCCACAATGGCCGATGCCCGTTTCCATATCGTCTTTGCCGGTCAGCTGGTGAAAGGGTCGGACCTTGCGACGGTAAAGAGCAACCTGGGAAAAATTTTCAAGATGGATGCCGCCCGGGTGGAGAAATTGTTTTCCGGGCAGCCGGTAGTGCTGAAGAAGGATGCTGACCAGGCCACCGCAATGAAATTCCGCGCGGTGCTGAAACAGGCTGGCGCTGAGTGTGAATTGCGACCGGTAGCCGCCTCTGACCAGACACCGGCTACCTCATCGGCGCCGGTACCGGAACCCCGCGCAGCCTCTGCGGCCCCGGAAAGTCGAGAGCCGACAGAGCCTGCGTCAGGCGAGCTGGAAACGGTGGGTACCATCCGCACCGGGGGGACCGGCTTTTCCGGGGCCTTCTCGGTGGCGGAAGTGGGTGCGGAGATGGATAACAGGGAAAAGGTCGCTCCTCCACCAGCGCCGGATGTGGGGCACTTGACCATGGCTCAGCCAGGAGAAGTGCTGGGGCAGAAAAAAGAGGAGAAAACACCGGTGGCACCGGATATCAGCCATCTGTCTCTGAAAGACGACTGACGACCGTGCGGTTATGACATCAGGGGCTGGATGCGGCCTGGAATACGGTTTCCCGCTCGTTACCTTCCAGGCGATTCAATAGCCGGTGACGACTTTGCAGCGCCGGATAAACCGGGCTGTCTGGGGAGATGGAAATCACCAGCGTTTGCATAAGTTCACGGGCGCCGTTTACATCCCGCTGGCGGATCAGTTTGTCGAGTTGGGCAAAGGCTTCGTTGTCTGCGGCCAGGGTATCCAGCTCAGCCTGTTGTTCCGGATTGGCTGTGAGCGCGCGAGCACGGCGTATCGCTACCTTGACCGCGCGGGTATCGCCCAGATCAAGAAGCTGGCGAATCACCGCGTAGTTTTCACTGAGATCCACTGCGTCGCTCTTGGCTTTTCCCGGCGGCGCTTTGGGAGGCGTTTCTGAGGTTTTTTTCAGCGCTGGTGGCGAAGATGCTGCTGGGGCTGGCGACTCAGTGGCTTCGCCATCATCGCTGAGCGTCAACGTCCAGCTACCCAGCTCACAGCCACTTTCTGTGCTGACGTTTACCTGCCACTGACCACCGGCAGCCAGATCAAGGCCGGCGAAGGTTTTTGACGACCAGGTGCGCCAGTAATCCGAGCTCACTGCCAGCGGCACATCAACAATGGGCTCACCGTTATAAGACCAGGTATGGTGAAGCTGCTCGCCGTTGCCATCCTGGATGGCGGTAAAGAATAGCAGCTCATCGACAGAGAGCGGGGCGGTTGTGAGCTGAGCGAGCGGTTCCCGTTCTTCCACCGCGGTGGTGAAAGCGGCACTGACCAACGTCGGGCATGCGTTGTCGGTGGCAGTTTCAGCGAAGGCCAATGCCGGAATCAGCAGGCCGGTGACAATGCAGATACGCACCTTGATACCCCCCAGAATGTTGTCTGGCTGCCGCTTATGTCTGAATCGTTTTTTGGATAGCGGCAGCGTCTACAACAAGACTAGTGGTACAGCGGCAACAAGGCGCAGAACTGCGTCACGTTAGCGGTGAACGTTCGGCTATGGACAATCAGTCTGCCGAGGCGGATTCATCACCCTGATCCGGGCCATGGAACACCAGGTACAGCTCTTCCAGTATTTCCGGAATGCTCAGAGCCATTTGCCGGACTACCTGGCTGTTTTCCCAGAGCGTGTCCAGGGCTTCGTCATCATCCACTCCAGAGATCAGGATGAAGGGCAGTAGCAGTTGCGCCATCTGCTCTTCATCATCCTGATACCAGTTATCTTCAGCCACGAAGACGCCGGTCATGAAACCGGCACACCAGCTGGCCAGATCCTGGCCGTCATCTTCCTGATAAGGGTCAAGCAGGCAGGGCAGGTTGATGGCGTCGCCACCGAGTAACTGGGTCACCAGCCTTTCACGCAGCCGGTTTAGGGCATCGGTGACTTCCTCGGGAACCGGCATTTCCAGCTCTTCGCTGTAGTCCACCGTGTCCGTATCTGGCCCGACGGCCAGGGCACAGAGCATGCCATGGATTTCCGTCCAGGTAGGGGCGTCTTCGCCAAGGTCCTGGAAGTACTGGCGAACGGTGTTTTTCAGGCTGGGATTGGTAATGTCTGACATGGAGTCCTCCGCTGCCGGCAAGCATACCGGGAGTTGTTCAGTGGCTCCAGGCATTCCCGGCATTATGACTCAGGGCAGTTTAGCAATCCGGTCCCGTCCCCTGGATTTGGCGTCATACAGAGCAGTGTCTGCCCGTTTGGTTAATTGATCCGCGGTTTCTCCTTCCTGATAAGCAGTGAGACCGGCAGAAAAGGAGGTATGAAGCTCTGGAGCAAAATCGTAATGCTGTTCAGAAAACTGGTTGCGCAAGCGCTCGAGAGCGGCTTCGCTGGCGCCCTCGGAGGCGTGGGGGAACAGCACCACGAATTCCTCGCCACCATAGCGGGCCAGCAGGTCTGACTTGCGCAGGCTCTGACTGGCGATGCGGGCAAAACGGCTGAGAACCTCGTCGCCGCTGTGATGACCATAGTTGTCGTTTACCTGTTTGAAATGATCCAGGTCGATAATTGCCAGGTAAAGCGGGGTGTGATTACGGTTGGCGAGGGAGAGCTCCTCTTCCAGTCTCTCCAGGAAATGGCGGCGGTTATATAGCCCGGTAAGGTCATCGCGCACGGCAATGGCTTCCATGCGTGTGTGAGCGTCACGCAGGTTTTCCCGTTGGTCTCTTACCCGGCTCTGCAAGTTATGGATGTAACCGCCCATGTAGATAAACCAGCAGAGGATCAGGGCAAGAATGATCCAGTGCCCGATCAGAAACGAAAAGATCGCCTGCTGGGGTGTTTCCAGCCACTCGTACACCTGCAACGTGGTGAAGCAAAAAAGAGTAAAACCGGCCATGGCCATTTGCCGACGCCGGTCCAGGGCAAAAATGCCGAATGTCATCACCATAAAGTAGATACTCAGCATGGCGCCACGCAGCTCGCGGGTATAATGCAGAATCACCGTGGTCAGGATGATACCGGTGGCCATCTGCAAAATGGTCAGGCTGGGGTCGCCGAGGCGTTCGCTGAGACCACTGCGAATGAGCACAAAGAACACCAGGTTGATCGCAAATAGCACCGAGAACATCATCAGGTGCGGGGTATCCGGTGCAAAGGCACTGAGCTCGACGCCGAGGATGGTGCCCACCCATAGCAAGCAATAGGAATAAACAGCCATTATCTGGCGGCGAAGGCGGGTGGCGCGCTCCGGCGGGTCGGCGGGAATCAGGGTAAACACGTAAGTAATAGGATCCTGTTGGTGGCCTGATGGCTTTTTGGCCAACTTTACCGTTTTTCTCATTCGAGGTCACAGGGATGTCATTGTGAGAGGTAGACAGGGGCTGACAAACTGTCTCGAGTGAAACAATCGTTTGATTGGTTGTGTTAATTCGACCCCCTGAGGCCCGATCATGTCGACCCCCCTGTTTGATCTCACGCTCACAGAAGAGCAGCGCATTACCCGCGAGAGCATGCGACGCCTTGCCCGCGACTCCCTGTCACCCCAGGCTCGAGCGGCTGACGACGCGGCGATGGCCAATCCGGCTTTATTGGATGCTATTAGTGGTTTCGGGCTGGCATTGATGCCCATGCCGGAAGCGCTGGGTGGCGTAGCCATGCCCCGTTCGCCGTTATCGAACGCCCTGGCCGTGGAGGATCTGGCCCAGGGGGACATGTCCCATACCCTGGCCGCACTTCAGCCCATGGCAGCAGTGAATGCATTGATGGATTTCGGTGATGAGCAGCAACAGGAGCGTTGGCTCCCGGCCTTGGCGGCGGAGACGTTTACCGGCGCAGCGCTGGCGGTCAACGAGCCTCGTGCCACTTTCGAGCCTGCTGCGCCGGCCACCATGGCCAGTAAAGACGGCGACATCTACACCCTCAACGGCGTGAAGAGTCTGGTCCCCATGGCTGCGCAATGTGAGTGGTTTGTGGTGGTGGCGGCTATTGATGGCGAGGTGGCGGGCTTTGTGGTGCCAGCGGAAGCGGAAGGGCTGAGCATTGAGTCCGAGCCGTACATGGGCCTGCGCAGTGCCAACATGGCGACGCTGACCTTGGAAAACGTGGCAGTTCAGGCTCGTGACCGGTTGCCGGGCTTCGACCTGAATCGTCTGCTGGGCCTGAGTCGTATCGGCCAATGCGCCCTGGCGGTGGGCTGCTGTCAGGCGGTGATGCAATACAGCATCCCCTATGTGAAAGAGCGTAAGGCGTTCGGGGAGCCGATTGCCTGGCGTCAGTCCGTGGCTTTCATGGTGGCCAACATGGGCATCGAAATTGAAGGCATGCGCCTGATGATGCTGCGTGCCGCCAGTCGGGCAGAGCAAGGCCTGGATTTTCACAAGGACGCCTATCTGGCCCAGTTGCAGTGCATGGAAAAGGCCATGGAGATCGGTACCAACGGTATCCAGTTATTTGGTGGCGCCGGTTTTGTGCGCGATTACCCCCTGGAAATGTGGTACCGCAACCTGCGCAGCATTGCCGTGTTGCACGGCAGCCTGATGGTATAGGAGAGAGTCATGATCAATCTGGAAATTCCGGCCAAGCTCGAACAGGTCCAGCAGATGGCCCAGCAACTGGCAGCGGGCGTCTTTCGTCCCATTGCCCGTAAATACGACGCCATCGAGCACTGCGACACCCCGGAAGAACTGAAACCGGTGGCACAGATGATGGCGGCCATGCCTCGCGGCAGCGGCGGCAAGGGCGGTGGCGACGAGATCAAGAACGGTAGCAACATGACCGGCATCCTGGCGGTGGAAGCCATGTGCTGGGGAGATGTGGGGCTCATGCTCTCCGTTCCCGGCTCCGGGCTTGGCAATGCGGCCGTCATGGCCGTTGGCACCCCGGAGCAGAAAGAAAAATACGGCAAGCTCTACTGTGCCATGGCGATCACCGAGCCGGGTGCGGGTTCGGATTCTGCCGCCGTCAGCACCACCGCCGAACTGGACGGTGACGAGTGGGAGCTCAATGGCGAGAAGATCTACTGCACCGCCGGTCAGCGCTGCGACGCGGTGGTGGTCTGGGCGACTCTGGACAAGTCCCTGGGCAAGGCGGCGATCAAATCCTTTATCGTCCCCCGTGATAACCCGGGCCTGCAGCTGGTACGGGTGGAAGACAAAATGGGGCTGCGGGTGTCCGATACGGCGGCCCTGTCGTTCAACAACTGCCGCATTCCCAAGGATCATATCCTTGGTTCGGCAGAGATTGGCGATACCGAAGAGGCCCGTAAAAAGGCCTTCGGCGGGGTAATGCAGACCTTTGATAACACCCGTCCCCAGGTGGCCGCCATGGCATTGGGTGTGGCCCGGGCGGCACTTGAAATAACCAGGGAAACACTTGAAAAAGAAGGTGTTGAGGCTGATTTCTCGAAACAACCTTATAACTCTACGGCGCGTGAGCTGGAGCTGTACCGGCTGGAAGCCGACCTGGAAGCCGCCCGGCTGATGACCCTGAAAGCCGCCTGGATGGCCGATAATGGTCAACCAAACTCCCGGGAGGCATCCATGTGCAAGGCCAAAGCCGGGCGCATGGGCAATGAGGTCACTCTCAAGTGCGTCGCTCTGTGTGGCGAACTGGGCTATTCCGAGCGATCCCTGCTGGAAAAACTCGCCAGGGACTCCAAGATCATCGATATCTTCGAGGGCACTCAGCAGATCCAGCAGTTGATCGTGGCGCGGCACCTGCTTGGGCTGTCTTCCAAAGAGCTGAAATAGCTAGCGACAAGGCCGCTGTAGGAGCGCCTCTCGAGGCGCGAACTGGCCGTGGCAAGTTGTCTTCTAGCTTACAGACTAACCTGCATACAACTGGCGAGCCCTGAAACGCCTGATCGTCCCGCGGACGATTTCCGCGCAAGCGCGGTTCGCGCCTCGAGAGGCGCTCCTACAGCGGCTGCGTAGTTAGCGTATTTGCTGTTTCAGCCTTTGGATTTCTCGGCCATGGCATTACCCTTGCGGTGTCTTTGACTTCAAGGAGCGTGTGAGATGGCCGAAACGCTGGCTGGCAAGGTGGTATGGATTACCGGGGCCTCCTCCGGGATTGGCGAGGCGTTGGCGAAGGAATATGCCCGCAGGGGTGCAACCCTGGTGCTCTCCGCCCGGCGGGAAGAAGAGCTGAACCGGGTCAGGGAAGGGCTGGTCAATGGTGATGACCATCTGGTCTTGCCGCTGGATCTGGCGGAAGTTGAAGCCATGCCTGCTGCCGTAGCGGCGGTGCGGCAGCGTTTTGATCGTCTTGATCAGGTGGTCCACAACGGCGGCATTTCCCAGCG
Organism: Alcanivorax sp. IL2; assembly: GCF_047495475.1. NCBI lineage: Bacteria > Pseudomonadati > Pseudomonadota > Gammaproteobacteria > Oceanospirillales > Alcanivoracaceae > Alcanivorax > Alcanivorax sp. IL2. Next base: position 2,298,201 of record NZ_CP179932.1, read on the forward strand.
GTCCCTGGTTGCCGACACCGATCTTGCGGTCGATCGCCGTATCATGGAGGTGAATTTCTTTGGCTCCGTGGCGCTGACCAAGGCGGTATTGCCCTGGCTGAAAGAGCAGGGCCGAGGTCGGTTTGTGGTGGTGACTTCGCTGGTCGGTGAGCTGCCCACGCCACTGCGCAGTGCCTACAGCGCCAGCAAGCATGCCCTGCACGGTTTCTTCGAATCATTGCGGGCGGAAGAATACGATTCTGGTATTCGGGTGACCCTGGTGATGCCCGGCTTTATCCGCACCCAGGTCTCTCTTAACGCACTCACTGCCGACGGTTCCGCCCAGGGCAGTATGGATGACGCCCAGGAAGCCGGTATTGCCCCTGACGAATGCGCCAAACGGATGGTGAAGGCCGTGCAGCAAGGCCGCGATCAGGTTATCATCGCCGGCCGCGAGGGTGCCGGGATCTACCTGAAACGCTGGAGCCCCGCGCTGTACCGCCGATTGATCCGTAAAATGAAGGTCACATAATCGCCCACACGCTTCACGCAAAATCCGCTTCTCGCGTCATTGCTGTTGCATGAAGCGTGATGGCTGTTACACAGAGAGAGAAAGGGTTCCCATGGACACGCTGGACGCCAAACAACGAACTCGCCTCAACAAGCTGCAGAAGAAGCTGCGGCGCGAGGTCGGTCGTGCCATTGCTGATTTCAATATGATCAGTGAGGGCGACAAGGTGATGGTGTGCCTGTCTGGCGGCAAGGATTCCTACACCATGCTGGAAATCCTGCGCAATTTGCAGCATTCAGCGCCGGTGAATTTCGAGCTGGTTGCGGTGAACCTGGACCAGAAGCAGCCTGGCTTCCCGGAGCATGTACTGCCTGAGTACCTGGAGCGCGAAGGGGTGGCCTACCACATCCTCGAGAAGGATACCTATTCCATCGTCAAGGAGAAGGTGCCGGAGGGGAAAACCACCTGCGGGCTGTGTTCACGGCTGCGCCGTGGCAGCTTGTATGGCTTTGCCGAAGAGATCGGCGCCACCAAGATCGCCCTGGGCCACCACCGCGATGACATCGTCGAGACCCTGTTTCTGAACATGTTCTTTGGCGGCAAGATGAAAGCCATGCCGCCCAAGCTGCGTAGCGACGATAACCGCAATATTGTTATTCGTCCGCTGGCTTACAGCCGCGAAAAGGACATCATCGAGTTCTCCAAGTTCAAGGATTTCCCGATCATTCCCTGTAACCTGTGCGGATCCCAGGAGAACCTGCAACGCCAGGTGATCAAGGATATGCTCAACAAGTGGGACCGAGACCAGCCAGGGCGCATCGAGAACATCTTCGCCGCCATCCAGAATATTGCCCCCTCGCAACTGGCCGATACGCGTCTGTTCGACTTCGAAAACCTGGAAGACGGCCGGCAGCAGGGCGGTGAGCAGGCCCATCGATTGGATGTGGTCAACCTGTTCGGTTGATCAAAAAAGCATCGTTCCGGCGATTTTGCTACTAAACATGATTCACGGCGCCGTTTCCGGTAAAATACCCGCGCCTTTTTGCGGTGCGGTCTGTCAGGCCGCCATGTAACCGTTTCCCCGGGCTTCTGCGACTTCCTCCGACCCCCTTCAAGCGGGGTCGACCCTTGGGTTTTCGCCGGATGTCCCGATTAACCAAGACTCTCTCGACCAGAAGGGTAGGAGCACCATGACCGATCGTATTCAGAAGGGTAGCCTCGAAATCGCTGCCGAACTCCATGATCTGGTAGTCAACGAGATTGCGCCGGGTACCGGCGTGGACCCGGAACACTTCTGGGCCGAGCTGGAAAGCATCCTCAAGGACCTTGCGCCCAAGAACAAGGCGCTGCTGGAAAAGCGTGAAACCATCCAGGCGCAGCTGGACGAGTGGTACAAGGCCCGTAAAGGCCAGGCCATCGACATGGCTGAGTACAAGCAGTTCCTGACCGAGATCGGCTACCTGTTGCCGGAAGGCGACGACTTCAAGGTCACCACCGAAAATGTGGATGACGAGATCGGCACCATCGCCGGCCCGCAGCTGGTGGTACCGGTGAAGAATGCCCGTTTCGCCCTGAACGCCGCCAACGCCCGCTGGGGCAGCCTGTACGACGCCCTGTACGGCACCGACGTGATTTCCGATGAAGGTGGCGCCGAGAAAGGCGGTGCCTACAACCCCAAGCGTGGCGCCAAGGTAATTGCCTGGGCCCGTAACTTCCTGGACAGCTACTTCCCGCTGGCCTCTGGTTCCCATAAAGACAGCACCGGTTACGCCATTGTTGATGGCAAGCTGGAAGTTTCTCTGGGCGCTGAAAAATCCGGCCTGAAAGACGAAGGCCAGCTGCAGGGTTATGTGGGCGAGGCTTCTGCGCCGTCCGGTATCCTGCTCAAGCACAACAACCTGCATGCAGAAATCCAGATCGATGCCAGCCACCCGATTGGTACCGACGATGCCGCCAACATGAAGGATGTGCTGCTGGAATCGGCCATCACCACCATCCAGGACTGCGAAGACTCCGTGGCTGCCGTGGATGCGGAAGACAAAGTCGAGGTGTATCGCAACTGGGCCGGCCTGATGAAGGGCGACCTGCAGGAGTCCTTCCAGAAAGGCGGCAAGACCCTGACTCGCTCCATGAACGGTGACCGTGAGTACACCGCCCTGGACGGCTCCACCCTGACCCTGCATGGCCGCTCCCTGCTGCTGGTGCGGAACGTGGGTCACCTGATGACCAACCCGGCCATCCTCATGAACGGGGAAGAAACCCCGGAAGGCATCATGGACGGCATGGTCACCGTGCTGGCCGGCATCCACGACCTGAAGAAGCTCAACAAGCTGAGCAACAGCCGCACCGGTTCCATGTACATCGTGAAGCCGAAGATGCACGGTCCGGAAGAAGTGGCCTTCGCCGTTGAGCTGTTCGAGCGTGTCGAGAAAGCCCTGGGCCTGGAAAAAAATAGCCTGAAGATCGGCATCATGGATGAAGAGCGTCGCACTACCGTAAACCTGAAGGAGTGTATCCGTCAGGCGAAGGAGCGTGTGATCTTCATCAACACCGGCTTCCTGGACCGTACCGGTGACGAAATGCATACCTCCATGGAAGCGGGCCCCATGGCACGCAAGGGCGACATGAAAGCCCTGCCGTGGATCAACGCCTACGAAGACTGGAACGTGGATATCGGTCTGGAATGCGGCCTGCCGGGTCACGCCCAGATTGGTAAGGGCATGTGGCCGAAGCCGGACGAAATGGCAGAGATGATGGCCACCAAGGCTGGTCACCCGAAAGCCGGCGCCAACTGCGCCTGGGTGCCGTCCCCGACGGCTGCGACCCTGCACGTGACCCACTATCACGAGATTAACGTGGCAGAAGTCCAGAAAGAGCTGGCTAACCGCAAGCGTGCCTCCCTGGACGACATCCTCACCGTGCCGTTGCTGACCCGTGAGCTGTCCGCTGAAGAAATCCAGCAGGAGCTGGATAACAACGCCCAAGGCATTCTGGGTTACATGGTTCGCTGGATCGACAGTGGTGTGGGTTGCTCCAAGGTGCCGGACATCAATGATGTGGGCCTGATGGAAGACCGCGCCACCCTGCGGATTTCCAGCCAGCACGTAACCAACTGGCTGCACCACGGCATCACCAATCAAGAACAGGTGACCGAAACCCTGAAGCGCATGGCAGAAGTGGTGGATCGTCAGAACGCCAACGACCCCACCTACGTGCCCATGGCCAAGGATTTTGACAACTCCGTGGCCTTCCAGGCAGCGATGGAGCTGGTGTTCGAGGGTTGCTCCCAGCCCAGCGGTTACACCGAGCCGGTCCTGCACCGTCGTCGCCGTGAGCTGAAGAACAACGGTTAACAGTGAATAATTAACAGTTAACAGCGACGCGTTCTCGTGTCGCAGTTCTTGAAAGCAAAGAGGCCGCGCCCAATCGTTGGGCGCGGCCTCTTGCGTTTTAATCCCTGCCTGTTGCTCGCCGCGCAACTATGAACTATTCACTGTTAACTATTCACTGATCTCCACCATGACTTCCAACGGCAGGTTGACCTGCTGGCTGCGGCGTTGCACCCCGCCAAGCCCTCGCTGGTCCTGTTGTCGGTCTACACTAATGCTGCCCATCGGCTGCCAGACTCCAGGTTGTACCCGCAGGGTGGTGCCGCTGGACTGGGTATTGGCCAGGCCCGGGCCGCCGGCTTGGTCATAGCGCTGGCTGATCTGCAGTACCACGTCGCCGTCCGGGGTCAGTTGCGGAATTACCTGGATACCCTGTTGCAGCTCAGCAAGCACGGTGCCGTAATAGCCGCCGCCGAGGGCGAGCAGGGTGCCCTGGCTGATATGGGCCGGGTAACCGCTGAGGGTGCGGATCTGGTAATGGTCTTGTTGGCTGCCGTGCTGCCGGCTTTGTTCAATGCGGATATCAGCGGAGACGCCGCCAGGAATGCGGCCCTGGATACGGGTATCCACGCCGCTGCGCTGGCCGCTGCTGGTGCCTTGACGACGAAGGTGAACAACCAGAGCGCTGGGCGTGGCTTCCAGGCTGCCCAGCACCCCTTCCAGCTCGGCCATATTGTTGTCGGTGGTACGCACGATCAACTTGCCCTGATAGGCCCGTACGCTGCCGCCCGGGGGCAGTAGGGGTTCGATCACCGACACCAGTGCCGGCGCATCCGGGCGCGGCAATACGTGGATGCGCATGGTATCTGCCACGGCCTGTCCGATCGTCCCCAGCAGCAGGCTGAGTAGCAGAACGAGATGTCGGCTGCGGGGTATGGGTTGCATCATGATCGACTCCGGCACGCTTTTTCTCACTCTATCATGGCGGCTACATTGCGCATCTCTACGGGATCACAGGCATAATGGCCGCCGCCTGAAGTTGCCCCAGAGTTGCCATGTTCGCCAACAGTCGTAGCGTTACCTCGAATCAGACCGGAATCCACAGTGACCTGGACCGGGTGGTCCGTCGCCATCTGCAAAGTCCCTGGCGGGCGCCTATTGCAGACCATGATGCTCAGGCGTTTGCCCGGTTGCAGCAATGGCGGCAAGCCCAGGGAGCCGAGAGAGCCCTGATACTGGATTCCGGCTGTGGCACCGGGCGCTCCTCCTTGTTGCTGGCCCGTCAGCAGCCTGAGGCACTGGTGGTGGGGGTAGATCAGTCTGCTGTTCGCCTGGAGCGTGCCAGTAAGCGTTTCCAGCTGCCGGACAACCTTCTGCTCTTGCGGGCTGATTGTGCGGGTTTGTGGCGGCTGATTGCCGGCGAAGGCTGGCAGCTCCAGCGCCATCAGATTCTTTACCCGAACCCGTGGCCGAAAAGCGCTCATCTGAAGCGGCGCTGGCATGGACACCCGGTATGGCCAACGATGTTGTCGCTGGGTGGCGAGTTGGAGATGCGTAGCAACTGGCTGCTGTATCTGCAGGAGGTGCGCGATGCGCTGGCGATCAGTGACATCCGCGCCGAGTTGTCGCAGCTGCCGATGCAGAGTGAACCGTTGACGGATTTCGAGGAGAAATACCAGGCCAGCGGCCAGGTAAACTGGCGGCTGACAGCGAGTCTGTAGGGCTGTAGTTTTTACCACAGAGGGCACAGAGCACACAGAGATAAAGAATCTTTTCCTCAGTGAACTCTGTGCCCTCTGTGGTAAATAATGATTTTCGCTAGAACGTAGATTCGTAGCGGGTAGGGTGGATTAGCTGAAGGCGTAATCCACCACCACAAGGTTCGAGGCCTGGCACGACATTTCTGGTGGATTACGCCCCTTCGGGCTAATCCACCCTACGCACCTACACACCCTACAGACGCAGCTCTCTCAACTCTGTTGAGGTTGAGGCCCGTTCCCATTGTTCCTGGAATTGTCGGGCCAGACGCGGTGCCCGGGGAAGACGGTGGCCGCACAGGTCTATCCGTCCGGGCCGGGGCCAGCCCGGGGCTTCGAACAGCCCGGTGCCATCACCGATAGCAAAGCAGAGCTGATTGTCCCGGTCATCATCCTGACTCTGGCGCATCTGTATGCGAGAAGGGAGCCGTCTGGCCAGATGGACCAGGCGATGCCCATTGCGCACGGCCTTGTCTTGGCTGTCGTACTGAATGCGGATATCGGTTTTTGCGCTGCTCAGGGCCAGGCGCTTGAGGGCATCGCACACGGCGTGGTCGGCGGTCAGGGCGTCCAGTTCCGGCACCCGCAGCCAGAGGCTGCGACGGCAGGCTGAAATCAGCGAAGCCAGCGCAGTGCCTGCCTCGCGAAATTCAGGGTGGAGCAGGGTGTCGTCGTCACCGATGACAAAAGGCATCAGGCGAGGGGTTTGAACATCTGCCGGTGGGGGATGTTGGCATCCATGAAGATGCCACCGGAAACCGTAAAACCGGCGGCTTCGTAGAAGCTGGTGGCATGGGTCTGGGCGTGCAGAAAGATTTCTTCCATGCCCTTGGCGCGGGCGGCTTCTTCCGACGCCACCAACAGGGAGCTGCCGACGCCATTGTTGCGCTGCTCGGACAGGACGCACAGTCGGCTGATCTGGCCGCTGGGAAGAAGGCGAATACAGCCTACCGGATTCTGCTCCCGATCCAGGGCCAGAAAATGGATGGCCTTGTCATCTTCGCCATCCCATTCCAGCTCTTCGGGAACATGCTGTTCGTTGATGAAGACCGTTTGGCGAAGGGCTCGCAGGGCGGTTTCGTTTTCGTCCCAGCGGGTCTCGATAATGCTGATAGCCATAGGGGTCTCGTTAAAGTTGGGCGAAGAAGCCCTGTTCAATCCAGTCATGTAGCAATTCACTCCCGGCTGGCTGCAAGACGGCATCCAGCGCTTCACGGGTATAGCAGCGCTGGCGGGCCAGCAGCTGCACCAGTGGTCGTTGTTGTTCTGTCAGTGAGTAAGGCTCACCGTTTAGCCAGGCAATATTGCCCTGCAAAATAAGGCGCACACTACCATGGCGCACCAGGGCGATCGATGGATCGCGCTGGCGAATATGGGCATCATCGACGGCAAATTCAAGTCCATCCAGCCGGGGAGTGGACAGCCAGCGATAAACTGCCCGCTCAATCGCAGCCGGATTGAGCAGGTCCAGGGCGCCGCGAATCAGTTGCTGCCGGTCTGCATCGGCCAGTACGGCCGGATCTTTGGGCTCCTGCCGGTCCGCGTCAGTAAACAGCTCGCTGTCCGCATCGGCCAGGCATTCGCCGGCGATTTCCGCCATCAGCATCTGGTAATCCGGAGCCCGGAAACCCACTGACCAGGTGATGCAGTCACTGTCCTCGGCGACGCCATGGTGGGCCACGCCCGGGGGCAGGTAGAGTACATCGCCGGGGTTGGCCACGAACTCTTCACGCACCGGCATGTCGGCCAGTAACTTCAGATCTGGATGCAGCAATTTCGGCGTTTTTTCGTCGCAGACATCACCGATCTGCCAGCGGCGGCTGCCGGCGGCCTGGATCAGAAAAACGTCATAGCGGTCGAAATGGGGGCCCACGCTGCCACCCTTGGCGGCATAGCTCATCATGATGTCTTCCAGCCGCCAGTTGGGCAGGAAAGCGAAGCTGTCCAGCAGCAGGGACACATCGGTCAGATAATGATCCACGGACTGCACCAGCAAGGTCCAGTCCCGCTCGCCCACCTCGGCGAACACGGTTTCCTCGAACGGCCCCTGTTTGAGTTCCCAGGTGCCGCCAGCAGCGCCGCGAATGATGCGGGCTTCCACATTCTCTTCCAGCGCCAGCCCGGCCAGGGTGTCCGCGTCTGGCTCATCCAGGCCGCTGGCAGTGCCAGGCATGAACAGGGGCTTTTTCTGCCAGTAATCACGCAAAAACGCTGCCGGGGTGAGCGGCAGCGTGAAGGTGGGCAGGCCCAGGGCGTCGCTCATCAGATATTACGCGCTTGCTGGGCCGCGTTACCAATATAGCTGCCCGGGGTCATGGCCAGCAGGATTTCCTTGGCTTCATCCGGGATCGCCAGATCATTGATGAAGGCGGTCAGGGTTTCCTGGTTGATGCCGTCCTTGCCACGGGTGAGTGCCTTGAGCTTTTCGTAGGGCTTCTCGATGCCGTAGCGACGCATGACCGTCTGGATCGGCTCGGCCAGTACTTCCCAGGCCGCGTCCAGGTCGTCGTTAAGACGTGCCGGGTTTACTTCCAGCTTGCTGATTCCTTTCAGGCTGGCTTCAAAAGCAATCAGGCTGTGCGCCAGGCCCACCCCCACGTTACGCAGCACGGTGGAGTCGGTGAGGTCGCGCTGCCAGCGGGACATCGGCAGTTTGGCGGCCAAGTGATCCATGATGGCGTTGGCCAGGCCCAGGTTGCCCTCGGAGTTTTCGAAGTCGATGGGGTTGACCTTGTGCGGCATGGTGGAGGAACCCACTTCGCCTTCCACGGTTTTCTGCTTGAAGTAGCCCAAGGAGATATAGCCCCACACGTCCCGGTCGAAGTCGAGCAGGATGGTGTTGAAGCGCATCAGGGCGTGGAAGTATTCGGCCACGCAGTCGTGGGGCTCGATCTGGGTGGTGTAAGGATTAAAGGACAATCCCAGGCCTTCCACGAAGCGGCGGGCAAAGGCTTCCCAGTCCACGTCAGGGTAGGCGGACAAGTGAGCGTTGTAGTTACCCACGGCACCGTTGATCTTGCCGAGCAGTGCCACGGCGGCGAACTGGTCGCGCTGGCGCTGCAGGCGGGCCACCACATTGGCCATTTCCTTGCCCACGGTGGTGGGGGAGGCAGACTGGCCATGGGTGCGCGACAGCATGGGCTGATCGGCCTGGGCGTGCGCCTGGCGGCGAATGGCACTGATTACCTGATCCATCTTCGGCAACAGGATTTCCCGGGCTTCTTTCAGCATCAGGGAGTAGGACAGGTTGTTGATGTCCTCGCTGGTGCAGGCGAAGTGAACAAACTCGCTCATGCCGGCCAGCTCGTCGTGCTCGGCCATCTGTTCCTTGATGAAGTATTCCACCGCTTTCACGTCGTGATTGGTGGTGGCTTCAATGGCCTTGATGCGCTCGGCATGCTGGACGTCGAAATCGCGGGTAACGCCACGCAGGTGCCAGGCCGCCTGGCCGCTCATCAGCGGGACTTCAGGGATGTTCTTGTCGTGGGCGAGCTGTTCCAGCCAGCTCACTTCCACATGCACGCGGAAGCGGATAAGGCCGTATTCACTGGTGGTGTTGCGCAGGGCATCCACCTTGCCGGCATAGCGGCCATCGACCGGTGAAATGGCAGTCAGAGAGGTAAGGCTGGACATGGAAATGGCTCCCGAATCGTTTCCGTGAGGGTAAAAGCGGCGCAATGATACCGTAAATCGGCAAAGGCTGCGTTGTTGTTTGCCGGGTTAGCGGATGCTTCCTGTAGGAGCCCCGCTTGAGGGGCGAACCGAGCGAAGCGAGGCGACAGCGCGAGAGGGTTGCGACAAGCGTTCCGGAGATTTGCAGGGCTCTGATTCGCCTGATCGCCCTTTGGGGGATTTCCACGCTACCGGGCGGTTCGCGGCTCGAGCGCCGCTCCTACAGGTGACTTTAAGAAAGCCTTACAGGTTGTTGATATCTATAGACTCTATGGCGCTCAAAAGTCGCTTTCTCTGGAACAGTAACTGCCAGCGGCGGCCGCCGAGTTGGTGCCAGAGGAAGGCGGCACGCACCCCCGCCAGGAACAGGGCCCGGACCCGGGCGGCTTTGTTCTCGTCCTGCAGGTGGGCCGGTTCGCCCTTTACCTGGATCCGGAAACGGAAAGTGCCCAGGGTGTCCACATAAATGCCGGCCAAGCGATGGCAGAAGGCATCGTCCCGCACACTGCTGAAATGGGCCTGCTGGCCATCCAGTGCCTTGAGCCGATGGCGCAGGATATTCACGGTGTCATCGGTTTTGCGCAACTTGGCCGCCAAGTGCAGCAGGGCCAGGCCGTAATTGAGCGGGCGCAGGTTGCCACCGGCGGAATCCCGGTTGAGGCTGCGGTTGAGCAGGCTGACGCCATCACGGAGCAGGGCCGGTTGTGAGTAAATGGTGTCAAAACTCTCAGCATCCAGAGCCATGACGCCCTGCATCAGGGCTTCGAAAGCGCGAGGGTCGCAATCGCCACGCAGGGCAATGTCGTCGGCCAGCTGGGCGGCCTGAAAGACCGCTGCCAGGGCCAGAAGCTGTTGTTGTTGCGGGCTGAAGCGTTCGCTCATGCGGTCTCCTCAATAACAGCACCACCCAGACACACAGGCCCATCGTAGAACACCACGGACTGACCTGGAGTGACCGCGCGTTGGGGGTCGTCAAACACCACGTGAACACGGCCATTGCCGGCGTCGCTGACGGTGCAGGCCTGGTCCGGTTGCCGGTAGCGGGTCTTGGCGGTGAGTCGGGCGGGCAGCGCCGGCGGTGCCAGGGCGACCCACTGCATGGGGGCGCTGGTCAGTTCACGGCTGTAAAGCAACGGGTGATCCGTGCCCTGAACGGCGATCAGCACGTTGCGCTCAAGGTCCTTGCCGGCCACATACCAGGGTGCATCGCCGGCGTCGGCTAGGCCGCCAATGCCCAGGCCCTGGCGTTGGCCCAGGGTGTAATACATGAGTCCGTCGTGATCGCCGATCTCATTGCCATGGTCGTCCTCGATCTTGCCAGGCTGGGCGGGCAGGTACTGTTCGAGAAAATCCTTGAAGCGCCGTTCACCAATGAAGCAGATCCCGGTGGAATCCTTCTTCTTGTGGTTGGCAAAGCCCTTTTCTTCGGCGATGCGACGGACTTCCGGCTTTTCCAGGTCACCCAGGGGGAACAGGGTGCGCTCGAACTTGCGGTGATCCACGGCGTGGAGGAAATAGGTCTGGTCCTTGTTGGTATCCACAGCTCGCAGCAGGCGCCCCTTGCCGTCGTGGCTCACCTGGGAATAGTGACCGGTAGCAATGTAGTCCGCGCCCAGGGTGATAGCGTGATCCAGAAACGCCTGAAACTTGATTTCCTTGTTGCAGAGGATGTCCGGGTTGGGGGTGCGCCCGGCCTTGTACTCGGCCAGGAAGTGCTCGAATACCCGGTCCCAGTACTGCGAAGCAAAATTCGCCGTATGCAGTTCGATACCCAGTACGCCCGCTACCTGCATGGCATCCATCAGGTCTTCCCGGGCGGTGCAGTAGTCGGTGCCATCGTCCTCTTCCCAGTTCTTCATGAACAGGCCTTCGACGTGATAACCCGCATCCAGCAGACGCGCCGCGGCCACCGAGGAATCAACGCCGCCGGACATGCCGACGATCACATGGGTGTCTTGTGGGGCTTTTGCGGAAACTTGGCTCATGGTGCTGCCTTCATCTCAGCCGCGTTGCAGCGGCCAGGGGTGCTGATAGATGGTGTCCAGTGGCAGGCGCCGGCCTGACAGGTAGTCATCCAGGCATTTTTCCACCAGGGCACTACGGTGTTGGGGGCGGCGGCTGCGTAGTTCGTCCGGTGTCAGCCATTCGGCGCCAAGAATACCGGTATCCAGCTTCTGGCCCGGGTCATGGCTGACTGGCCTGGCCACAAAACAGGTGCGGTAGTAGACCCCGGCGCCGCGGAAGGGCTGGAAGATATACCAGCCCAGCAGGTCGGTGATTTCCACCTGCCAGGCGGTTTCTTCCAGGGTTTCCCGGTAGGCCGCTTGAATCAGGTTTTCACCGAATTCCACATGCCCGGCGGGCTGGTTCAGCACTTCCTGGCCCTTGCTCATTTCCCGAACAAAGAGGAAGCGCCCGTCTTGTTCCACCACACAGGCCACAGTAATGTGCGGCTCAAAGCTGTTCATAGCAACCCTACCGGTACTGGCCCGTCCAAATGGGGCACAATAATAACGTAATCCGTTCTGTCACCATGGATCCATGGATTCAGACGGACAATAAAGGCGGGAATGGTAGCGCAGCAGCGCCACAGACAACAGGAGTGATCAATGCCCGGTGACCGGTTTACCCACCTGGATGACCAGGGACGCGCCCAGATGGTGGACGTGACCGACAAGGCGCAAACGCAGCGAGAGGCGACCGCCCGGGCGCGCATTCGCATGCAGCCGCAAACCCTGGCAATGATCCGCGATAAGCGGCATCCCAAGGGGGATGTGATTGCCACCGCGCGTATAGCCGGTATCCAGGCGGCCAAGAAAACCTGGGATCTGATCCCCATGTGTCACCCCCTGTTGCTTAGCAAGGTGACGGTTGCGATTGAAGAAGCGGGGCAAGATGGCTTGGAAATTCTCACCACCTGCAAGCTCAAGGGGGTGACTGGTGTGGAAATGGAGGCGCTTACGGCGGCCTCGGTGGCCGCACTGACACTCTATGACATGTGCAAGGCGGTGGATCGTGGCATGGTGATTGAAGAGATCTGTTTGCTGGAGAAGAGCGGTGGTCGCAGTGGCCATTACCAGCGAGAGGATTGCGAACTGGGCGACGAGTGATGATAGAAGTGCGTTTTTTTGCAGCCCTGCGCGAGCGGGTCGGCAACGACAATATGACGGTATCGCCACCGGAAACGGTTAATACAGTAGCGAAGCTGGCGGACTGGCTGACAGAACAGGACCCGCGAGTCGCTCAGGCGCTGGCCGCCACGCCGCGGCGTATGGTGGCAGTGAATGAAGTGCTGGCTACCGAGGATGCGGCGATTTGCGACGGTGATGTGGTTGCCCTGTTCCCTCCGGTGACCGGCGGATGAAAACCCGTATCGAGATTCGTAATGGGCCACTGGATAGTACCGAGCCGGCCGCATGGCTGGGTGATGCCGGCCTCAGCGGTGCCCAGGTGCAGTTTGCCGGGCAGGTGCGCGATGAGCAGGGCAGGGTGGAAGCGCTCCATCTGGAGCATTATCCGGGGATGACAGAGTCGGTGCTGAGCACCATTGTCGAGCAGGCCGCAACGCAGTGGCACCTTAATGGTGCCTGGGTGGTGCACCGGGTTGGCACGATATCGCCTGGTGATGACATCGTTCAGGTAGCGGTGAGTGCCGCTCACAGACAGGCCGCCTTCGAGGCCTGTGCGTTTATCATGGATTTGCTGAAAACCCGGGCACCGTTCTGGAAGAAAGAGCTTATCGGCGGCCGCTGGTTTTGGGTCGAGGCCCGCGAGCGGGATGCCGAGGCCGCGGCCGCCTGGCTGCAGGGGCTTTCGGGGCATGAATTGCCGTAGAGTGCCATTTTCCGGGAGCCAGGCCGGTCAAGTCCCAGTCGCCGATCTGCCAGCGAACCAGGCGCAGGGTGGGGTAGCCAATGGCCGCCGTCATGCGTCGTACCTGCCGGTTTCGACCTTCGTCTATGGTGAGTCTCAGCCAGCTATCCGTTACCGTTTTACGAGTCCTGACCGGGGGGTGGCGCGGCCATAGATCGGGTGCCGGGATGGCTTCCACCTTGGCTGGCCGACAGGGACCGTCCTTGAGAGTGATCCCCTGGCGCAGTTTTTGCAGTTCCTGCTCCCCGGGCGTACCTTCCACCTGCACCAGATAGGTCTTGGGCAGATGAAAGCGCGGCTGGCTGATGCGTGCCTGCAGGGGACCGTCATCGGTTAGCAACAGCAGCCCTTCAGAATCCCAGTCCAGCCGCCCGGCCGGGTACACACCGGGTACTGGCACGAACTCGCGCAACGTTCGGCGCCCCTGATCGTCGCTGAACTGGGAAAGGACCTGAAAGGGTTTGTTGAGCAAAATCAGTTGCGCCATATGGCCTGACATTCCTGATGGCTGTCATTGATGATTTGAGTCGCGTTACCGGGTGGCTACGCTAACAAGGGTAGGCGGTCGGTGCTATACTCGCCAGCTGATGCAGAATACGGTTTATCTGGAGGGAGCACTCCTGTTCGGTCTCGCTGATCTGACGGCCAAAAGCCGGCTCATATCGGGCGGGAAGCACTGCCAATACAATTGGGACCTGTAATTTTATGACCACCCCTAAAATTATCTATACCATAACTGATGAGGCGCCAGCGCTGGCGACCTATTCCTTTTTACCCATCATTGAAAAATTTACGTCGATCGCTGGCATAGACGTTGAAAGCAGTGATATCTCACTGGCTGCACGCATTCTCGCTACGTTCCCTGACTATCTGTCAGAAGAGCAAAAGGTGGAGGATGCTCTTTCTGAACTCGGTGCTTTGACGCAAGATCCTGAAGCCAACATCATCAAACTCCCCAATATCAGTGCCTCCATTCATCAGCTCAGGGAAGCTATCGCGGAGCTGAATGAACACGGGTTCAAGGTGCCTGAATATCCTGATGAGCCTCGCAGCGAAGAGGAAGAGGAGATCCAGGCCCGCTACACCAAGATTCTGGGTTCAGCGGTCAACCCGGTACTTCGCGAAGGCAACTCGGACCGTCGCGCCCCGATTGCGGTAAAAAATTACGCCCGCAAGAATCCTCATAGTATGGGCTACTGGAGCCAGGCATCCCGTACCCATGTTGCCCATATGCGTGGCGGTGACTTCTTTTCCCATGAGACCTCTACCACGGTTGAGAAGGCATGCAACGTACGCATCGAGTTTGAGGATGCCAATGGCAACATCACTGTCATGAAGCCGGAATTACCGCTTCTTGATGGCGAAGTGATTGATGCCATGTACATGAGCAAAAAGGCGCTGTGTGATTTCTTTGACGAGCAGCTCGACGATGCCAAGAACACGGGCATACTTTTCTCCCTGCACGTAAAAGCCACCATGATGAAGGTGTCTCATCCCATTGTGTTCGGCTATGCGGTTCGTCGTTTCTATAAAGAGCTGTTTGACCAGCACGGTGAAACCCTGGAACAGATCGGCGCCAACCCGAACAACGGCTTGAGCCATATCTACCAGAAGATCGAGGAACTGCCGATTTCCCAGCGGCTGGAAATCGAATCCACCATTCGGGCCTGTTACCTGCATCGTCCTGAACTGGCCATGGTTGATTCAGACCGTGGCATTTCCAACCTGCATGTGCCATCTGACGTTATTGTCGATGCCTCCATGCCGGCGATGATTCGCCAGGGCGGGAAAATGTATGGCGCAGACGGCAAGCTGAAAGACACCAAGGCCGTTATTCCTGAAAGCACCTATGCCACCATCTATCAGGAAGTCATCAATTTCTGCAAAACCCATGGCGCCTTCGACCCGGTGACCTGTGGTTCTGTGCCTAATGTGGGTTTGATGGCGCAGAAAGCCGAGGAATATGGCTCTCACGACAAGACCTTCGAAGTAAAAGGGGACGGTACCATGCGTATCGTCCGAGAAGATGGCCAGGTGCTACTGACCCACGAGGTGGAGAAGGGCGATATCTGGCGCATGTGCCAGGCGAAGGACCTGCCTATCCGTGATTGGGTGAAGCTGGCAGTAAACCGAGCCCGGCAAAGCGGTACGCCTGCCATTTTCTGGCTGGATAAAGAGCGGGCGCACGATGCGCAGCTTATCCAGAAGGTCAGGGAATACCTCAAGGATCATGATACCGAAGGGCTTGATATTCGCATCATGTCTCCGGTTCAGGCGATTCGCTATACCATGGAGCGCATGATCCGCGGCAAAGATACCATTTCGGTGACAGGTAATGTGTTGCGTGATTATCTGACGGACCTGTTCCCGATTCTGGAGCTCGGTACTAGCGCCAAGATGCTTTCCATTGTGCCTTTGATGGCCGGCGGCGGTCTCTATGAAACCGGTGCTGGCGGCTCTGCGCCGAAGCATGTGCAGCAATTCACGGAAGAAAACCACCTGCGTTGGGATTCGCTGGGCGAATTTCTGGCCCTGTCGGTGTCCATTGAAGAGCTTGGCGAAAAGTATGGCAACAAGAAGGCCAGCGTCATTGCTGCAGCCCTGGATAAGGCCAACGAGCAGTATCTTGAGCAGAACAAGTCACCGTCACGCAAGGTGGGTGAGCCCGATAACCGGGTCAGTCATTTCTATGTGGCCATGTACTGGGCCCAGGCACTCGCTGCACAGGATGATGACGCTGAGCTGAAAGACAAATTCACTGAGATTGCCTCTGCACTCACCGAAAACGAAAATGACATCGTCAAGGAAATGATAGCGGTGCAGGGTTCTCCCATTGATATTGGTGGTTACTATAACCCCGACTTCAGCAAGGTCTCCGCTGCCATGCGGCCAAGTGCCACCTTCAATAATATTATGGATAAACTGTAAGCGTCAGATGCAAAGATAAAAGCCGGCGAAAGCCGGTTTTTTTCTGTCAGGCGGTACCCGTTATGCGGTAACCGCATTGCTGAGCCTGTCCCTGTTTGCCCACTCCGGGCATGCTGGCACTTCTGAGCATCATTGCGGTGATTTCGCTTCTGTGGAAGAGGATTTGAACGATCTGAGGAGCCGCAGAGGAGGGCAGAATCACGGTGAACCCGGCTTTGCCCTTGATGTCCGCGAGCTTCATCTCGGTGCTATACTCGCCGACAGGCGCCTAATTCGCTTTTATTCAGAGGGAGTAGTGTAGATGGGATACCAAAAGATCACGGTCCCCGCAGACGGTGACAAAATCACAGTCAATGCGGACCTGTCCCTGAATGTCCCCAACCACCCGATTATTCCTTATATCGAAGGGGACGGCATTGGTGTTGATATCTCACCAGTGATGATGAACGTGGTGAATGCCGCAATTGAAAAAGCCTATGGAACCAAGCGTGGCATTACCTGGATGGAAGTCTATGCCGGGGAAAAGGCCACCGTCGTCTACGGGCCCGATGTCTGGCTGCCTGAAGAGACCCTGGAAGCGCTGCGTGAATTCACCGTGGGTATCAAGGGACCGCTCACCACCCCGGTAGGTGGTGGCATCCGCTCTTTGAACGTGGCCCTGCGTCAGGAGCTCGATCTTTACACCTGTATGCGCCCGGTACGCTACTTTGAAGGGGTTCCGAGCCCGGTGGTTCACCCCGAACTGACCGACATGATCATCTTCCGCGAGAACTCCGAAGATATCTATGCGGGTATCGAATGGGCGGCGGACAGCCCGGAAGCGACCAAACTGATCCGTTTTCTGCGTGAGGAAATGGGCGTGACCCAGATTCGATTCCCGGAAGGCTGCGGTATCGGCATCAAGCCGGTGTCCCGTGAAGGGACGCAGCGACTGGTTCGCAAGGCGATCCAGTACGCCATCGATAACGACAAGGATTCTGTCACCCTGGTGCACAAAGGCAACATCATGAAGTACACCGAGGGGGCCTTTAAAGACTGGGGGTATCAGCTTGCCGGCGACCGTTTCGGCGCTGAATTGCTGGATGGCGGCCCCTGGATGACCATGAAGAACCCGCGTACCGGCAAGGAAATCATCATCAAGGATGTGATTGCGGATGCTTTCCTCCAGCAGATCCTCATGCGTCCAGCCGACTACAGCGTGATTGCCACCCTGAACCTGAATGGGGACTACATCTCCGATGCCCTGGCAGCGGAAGTGGGCGGTATCGGCATCGCGCCGGGCGCCAACATCGGTGGCTCCGTGTCCCTGTTCGAGGCGACCCACGGTACTGCACCGAAGTACGCCGGTCAGGACAAGGTGAACCCCGGGTCTCTGATCCTGTCAGCGGAAATGATGCTGCGGCACATGGGTTGGAATGATGCCGCCGACCTCATCATCAATGGTGTGGAAGGGGCCATTGCCGCCAAGACCGTGACCTACGACTTCGAGAGGCTGATGCCGGATGCCACGTTGCTGAAGTGCTCTGAATTCGGTGATGCAGTGATTGAGCATATGGGTATCTGATCAGCCAGATACCCACTCATGGTGCTATCAGGAAGGCGTCGACTGTTTTTCAGCGGCGCCTTCTTCGTTATCGGCTTCCACGTATTCCCCATCAGCACGAAGATTGACGGCATGAAAGCCCTTGTTGGCCGGCTGAACCTCGTATTCCACGGGTTGGCCTGCCTTCAGGCTCTTGTAGCCCTCCATCTGGATATAGGAGTAGTGGACGAACAGATCCTCTCCCCCTTCATCTGGCCTGACAAACCCGTACCCCTTGGCATTGTTAAACCACTTTACTCGTCCCGTTGCCATGGTCCTTCCCTCTTGCCTATCCAATGGCTGTCATTGTTTGTTGTTATCCCCGGGCCGACTGCTACGGTAAACTGGTAACCGGAGTTATCGTGCAACTTTTAAACATGCGTCGCAGGGTGTCAAGCCCGTGAAATATTTACGGGCAGGGATTGAAAAATCCGTTACCGCCCATCATTTCTTCATTGCCTGCTGACGCCAGCAGGGTTACAACGGTTTTGAGGCATTATGAACTGGCAACAACAAGGGCACTCGGTGATGGCTCACGGAAAAGATGATCTCCGTAACGGGCCTGCAGATTCCCCTTCCGACCCGGATCGCCATGGTGATCTGGCGGTGGAAGAGGCCAGGCCGAAGTTGAAGCCCCCCTCCATGTACAAGGTGTTGATGCTCAATGATGACTACACCCCCATGGATTTTGTGGTAGAGATACTGGAAGACTTCTTCAATCTGGGCCGCGAGCAGGCAACCCGTGTGATGCTTACGGTCCATACTGAAGGAAAGGCGGTGTGCGGGGTGTATCCCCAGGATATCGCCGAAACGAAAGCCACTCAGGTGGTGGAATATGCCCGTGAAAATCAGCATCCGCTGATGTGTCAGGTGGAGAAGGCCTGATTCAGGCCCCCCAGCTGAATGTCCGGGTACTGCAGTGAGGTAGCCTTATGCTCAGCAAAGAACTGGAAATGACGCTCAACGAAGCGTTCCGCCACGCACGTAGCCACCGGCATGAATTCATGACCGTTGAGCATTTGCTGCTGGCGCTGCTGGATAACGAGGCGGCCGTCGAGGTTCTGCGTGCCTGTAGCGCAGATCTGGAGGAACTGCGCGATTCGTTAAGCCAGTTTATCGAGGATTCCACGCCGTTATTGCCGGAAAGCGACCCGGACCGCGATACCCAGCCAACCCTGGGCTTCCAGCGGGTGCTGCAGCGTGCGGTGTTCAGCGTGCAATCTTCCGGCAAGAAAGAAGTGACCGGCGCCAATGTGGTGGTGGCCATCTTCAATGAGCAGGAAAGCCAGGCAGTGTATTTCCTCAACTGTCAGGATATCCATCGCCTGGATGTGGTGAATTTCATTGCTCACGGCATCTCCCAGGTGCAGGACGCGGAGCCGTCCATGGAGGCGGAACAGGACATGGAGAACGGCGGTGAGAGCGCGCCAGCCAGTGCCCTGGAAAACTACGCCAGCAACCTGAATGAACTGGCCCGCGCTGATCGCATTGATCCGCTGGTGGGTCGGGCTTTCGAGATTGAGCGGGCAGCGCAGATTCTCTGCCGTCGCCGCAAGAACAACCCGCTGCTGGTCGGCGAGCCCGGTGTCGGCAAAACGGCCATCGCCGAAGGGCTGGCCCGCATGATCGTGGAAGAGAAGGTACCGGCACCGCTGCTGGATGCCACCGTCTACTCGCTGGATCTGGGCGCATTGCTGGCTGGCACCAAGTACCGGGGCGATTTCGAGAAGCGCCTGAAATCGGTACTGGCGGAGCTCAAGAAAGACCCGAACTCGATTCTCTTTATCGATGAGATTCACACCATCATTGGCGCGGGCGCGGCCTCCGGTGGCGTTATGGATGCCTCCAATCTGCTCAAACCGATGCTGGCCAGCGGTGAACTCAAGTGCATGGGCTCGACCACCTTCCAGGAATACCGGGGCGTGTTCGAGAAGGACCGTGCCTTGTCACGTCGCTTCCAGAAGATCGATGTGGTGGAGCCCTCCGTGGAAGATACCGTGGGGATTCTCAAGGGGCTGAAAAGTCGTTTCGAGAAGCATCATGATGTGAGCTACAGCGATGCGGCCCTGAAAGCGGCGGCGGAACTGAGTGCCCGTTATATCAATGATCGCTACCTGCCTGACAAGGCCATCGACGTAATCGACGAGGTAGGGGCCTGGCAGCGCCTGCGCCCGGAAGATCAGCGCAAGCACACCATCGACGAATCCGATGTGGAAGACATGGTGGCGAAGATTGTCCGCATTCCTCCCAAGCAGGTGTCCTCGTCTGACAAGGAGCTGCTGCGCAACCTGGAGCGGGACCTGAAGATGACCGTGTTCGGCCAGGAAGAGGCCATCGACACCATCTCGGCAGCCATCAAGTTGTCCCGTGCCGGCCTCAAGGGTGAGCACAAGCCCATTGGTAGCTTCATGTTTGCCGGCCCCACCGGCGTCGGCAAGACCGAAGTTAGCCGTCAGCTTGCCCGGGCTCTCGGTGTCGAACTGGTGCGGTTTGACATGTCCGAGTACATGGAGCGTCACACCGTGAGCCGGTTGATTGGTGCGCCGCCAGGGTATGTGGGTTACGACCAGGGCGGGCTGTTGACTGAAGCAGTGACCAAGACGCCGCACTGTGTGCTGTTGCTGGACGAAATCGAGAAGGCCCACCCTGAGGTGTTCAATATCCTGTTGCAGGTGATGGATAACGCCACCCTGACCGATAACAACGGTCGCAAGGCGGACTTCCGTAATGTGATTTTGATCATGACCACCAACGCCGGCGCAGAGGTCCTCAACAAGCGTTCTATCGGCTTTACCGAGCAGGACAACAGCACGGACGGTATGGAGGTGCTGAAGAAGGTATTCACGCCCGAATTCCGCAATCGCCTGGATGGCACCATCCAGTTTCTGCCGCTCACCAGCGAGGTTATTCTCGGTGTGGTGGACAAATTCCTGGTGGAACTGCAGGCGCAGCTGGACGAGAAGGGTGTGGTGCTCAACGTGGACAAGGCCGCCCGAACCTGGCTGGCAGACAAGGGCTACGACAAGGATATGGGTGCCCGCCCCATGGCACGCCTGATCCAGGAGCAGCTCAAGAAGCCGCTGGCGGAAAAATTGCTGTTCGGCGAATTGTCCGAGAACGGTGGGCAGGTCGATGTGACCGAGAAGGATGGCCAGCTGTCGCTCACCGTAAAGGCGGCGGAACCGGAGCCAGCATAAAGAGAAGCAGTGAAAAGTTAACAGTGAATAGTTAATAGCTAAGAAAAAACAAAAATACCCCCGGCTCTGTGAAAAGACGGGGGTATTTTTTTAGCTGTTAACTGTTACTTATTAACTGTTAACTGCCTTTCACTTATTTCATGCGGAACGTAATACGGCCCTTGCTCAGGTCATAGGGGGACATTTCCACCTTGACCCGGTCGCCGGTGAGAATGCGGATATAGAATTTACGCATCTTCCCGGAGATATGGGCGGTAATAACATGACCGTTGTCCAGCTTCACACGAAACATCGTGTTTGGCAGGGTTTCAACGATGACACCTTCTAGTTCAATCTGCTCTTCTTTCGCCATCCAACGAATACCTTGGGTTACCGGCTATTAGCGGGCGCAATTGTGCCGGAAAAGACGGCTGGCTGCAAAAGAAGTTGGGAAGCGGTTAAAAAG
The DNA here is from genome assembly GCF_047495475.1 of Alcanivorax sp. IL2. Lineage (NCBI taxonomy): Bacteria > Pseudomonadati > Pseudomonadota > Gammaproteobacteria > Oceanospirillales > Alcanivoracaceae > Alcanivorax > Alcanivorax sp. IL2. The sequence continues at coordinate 2,319,474 of NZ_CP179932.1, forward strand.
CGGGTTATTCGGCTCATTGCAGGGGGCCTGGAGAAGCGATTCAGTCCGGGTCGAACTCTTTCCAGGCACCACTGCGGAGAATTTCCAGGGGGCGGTACTGGCTCTTGTATTCCATCTTTTGGCATTGATGAATCCAGTAGCCCAGATACAGGTAGGGAAGTTCCAGGTGCTGGCAGTGGCGGATCTGCCAGAGCAGCGCCATTACTCCCAGGCTGCGCTCAGGGAGCTGCGGATCAAAGAAGGTGTAGACCGCAGAAAGGCCGTCTTCCAGTTGGTCGGTGACCGCCACGGCTAGCAAGGTTTCGCCCTGCCGGAAGCAGTAGAAATGGGTGTCTGCCCAGTCACAGGTCAGAAAGTTGGTGAACTGCTCCTCTGAAGGGGGATACATATCCCCGTCACCATGACGTTGATCTATGTAGGCTGCGTAGAGATTGTAGAACTCGCGGGTGTAGCGAGCCGGCTCCCGGTGGACGGTGAGATCCTGATTGGTCTTCTCGATCCGCCGGTGGCGGCGACGGGGACGGAAATCCGCCACCCTCACCCGGGCCGGGATGCAGGCGTTGCAGCCTTCGCAGTGGGGGCGATACAGATAATCACCGCTACGACGAAACCCCAGCAAGCTCAATTCACTGTAGAGCTCTGGTGACAGTTTGGCCTGTGGGTCCACAAACAGCGTAGAGGCCTGGCGGTCCTCGAGGTAACTGCAGCTGTGGGCCGGGGTGCGGAAAAAGCGCAGCGTGGACAGATCAGTCATGCCTTCAGTGTAGAGGAGAAATAACGCCAGACGCCAGATGCGTGAGGCAGGAAGCAGAAATCACCGAAAGGCGTTGATGCCTGCTGGCATGGAGTCTCTGGTGTCGCATCATTGGCGTCAGTCGTCAGTCGTCAGTCGTCAGTCGTCAGTCGTCAGTCGTCAGGACCAGGGACCGGCTCCATTCGGTTTCAGGCCAGCGTTCGGCCCTTGGGGCGTCTGGGATCAGTGCTTTGAGCAATCCCTCGAAAGTAGGGCGGTTGATGAGTTCGGCGCCCAGCGTGAGCAGATGCGGGTTCTCGACCTGGGCATCGATAAGCTGGATGCCGAGAGTGGGCGCCAGCGCGCGCAGGGCGGCGAAGGCCATCTTGGAACCGTTGGGCTGCGGGGAAACCATGGATTCGCCAAAGAACAGCCCTCCCAGCTTGATGCCGTAGACAGCACCGGCAATCTGCCCGTCCTGCCAGATTTCCAGGCTGTGGGCGTAGCCAAGAGTGTGCAGGCGCACATAGGCCGCGATCATCTCTTCACTGATCCAGGTGCCCGTGCCATCAGCGCGGGGAGCGGCACACAGGCGCATCACAGATTCGAAAGCCCGATCAAGGGTGACGGTGAAATCGCTACGGCGCAGGTGGCGGGTCAGACTGCGGCTGATATGAATCTTGTGCGCATGGATGACACAGCGCGGGGCAGGGGACCACCACAGGATTGGCTGGTAGTCCGCGTCATACCAGGGAAAGATGCCCAACGAATAAGCCCGGAGCAGGGTCTCCGGGCTCAAGTCGGCCCCGGCGGCCAACAGGCCCTCCGGGTCGCTCAGGGCGGTGCGGGTATCCGGGAACGCCGTTCCCGGTTCCAGCCACGGCACCATGCCTTAGTGGTTCAGGCTGTCCAGATACTTCTCCGCATCCAGAGCCGCCATGCAGCCGGCACCGGCGGAAGTCACCGCCTGACGGTAGACGTGATCCGCCACATCGCCGGCGGCAAAGACGCCCTCAACGGTGGTCGCAGTAGCATTGCCTTCGATACCGCTGTGGATCTTGATGTAGCCGTCATTCATGTCCAGCTGGCCCTGGAAGATGTCGGTGTTCGGTTTGTGGCCGATGGCAATAAACACGCCCTGCAGTTCAATATCCTTACTGCCTTCGCCCTTGGTGGACTGGATGCGCATGCCGGTAACGCCGCTATCATCGCCCAGCACCTCTTCGAGGGTGTGGTCCCACTCAACGCTGATGTTGTCCTTGGCGAGCAGCTTGTCCTGGAGGATTTTCTCCGCACGCAGGCTGTCGCGGCGGTGTACCAGGGTCACGTGTTCAGCGATGTGCGACAGATACAGTGCTTCCTCGACAGCGGTGTTGCCGCCGCCGATAACGGCCACGCGCTGGTTCTTGTAAAAGAAACCATCACAGGTGGCGCAGGCGGAAACGCCGCGGCCCATAAAGGCTTCCTCGGACTCCAGACCCAGATACATGGCGGTGGCGCCTGTAGCGATGATCAAGGCATCACAGGTGTAGGTGCCGCTGTCACCCTTGAGGGTAAAGGGGCGATTGCGAACATCCACTTCGTTGATGTGGTCGTACACCATTTCTGTATCAAAGCGCTCGGCATGCTGCTGCATGCGCACCATCAGGTCGGGACCCTGCAACCCTTCAACGTCACCGGGCCAGTTATCCACCTCGGTGGTGGTGGTGAGCTGCCCACCCGGCTGAATCCCGGTAATTACCACCGGCTTGAGGTTGGCACGGGCGGCGTAAACGGCGGCGGTGTAACCCGCAGGGCCGGAACCGAGGATAATCAGGCGATGGTGCTGCACGTCGCTCATTGAGAACTCCAGTTGATAGGTAAGGTCAGGTACTGATGGCTCCCAAACAAATGGGGGCGCGGCCCTGCGCATTCAAGGCGTGTGAAAACTACCGTAAAACAGGGGGTTCGTGAAGCCTATAAGTGTCATAGGATAAGCCAACTGCACCCCGCTCGGGCAGGCAGTCGAGAGGATTTATGCGATAATCCCCGCCGGCCCGCCAGTGGCGGGGCGACAAAGCTGGCCGCTCCCAGCGGGATTGACTACAATCGCAATAATTTCAATTCGTTATCGGCACTTCCTTAAGCTTAACTTTATGAATTCAAGGGGTAAGGCGTGAGTAAAACGGTTGCCGGGCAAGGACAGTCCGGGTTTTCCCGCCATCTCAAGCGCGGCTTGATCGAGGGCATGGTGATCGCCCTGATTGCCCTGTGCCTGTATCTGCTGCTGGCGTTGATCAGCTTCGACAGCCGGGATCCGGGTTGGTCCTACGTGGGCAATGTGGACGCCGTGCGCAATGCCGCTGGCCGTGCCGGCGCATTCAGCGCCGATCTGTTGCTGGGCCTGTTTGGCTATATGGCGTACCTGTTTCCGGTGCTGGTGGGCTTCTGGGCCACCAAGGTGCTGCGTGAACGTCACGCCGGTTTGCCTGGCAGCTGGCCACTATTCAGCCTGCGCCTGGTCGGCTTCGTGTTGACCATGCTGGCCGGCACCGCGCTTTCTTACATGCACTTCACCGTTGGGGATGCACTCCCGGAAGGGGCAGGCGGAATTCTCGGCCACGAAGTCGGCGCCGCCGCGCTGAATGGTTTCAATCCTCTGGGCGGCAGCCTGATCATGGTTGCCCTGTTTCTGATCGGGGTCACCATCTTTACCGATCTGTCCTGGATTGCCCTGGCTGAGGGCCTGGGGGCCATGGTGCTCGGTGCCTTCGAGAAAATCCCCGCCTGGTGGCAGGCGCGCCGCAAACGGCGTGAGGAAGCGCAGCAGAAGAAACAGGCCCATGAAAAGCGCGCCAAGGTGATCAGCGAAGCCAAGAAGAAGGCGGAGACCCGCACACCGCCGAAGATAGCCAAGCCGGCCAAACCGGTGGAGAAAAGCGCACGAGTCCACAAAGAGAAGCAGCAGAAACTGTTTACCACGGAAGTGAGCGGTGAATTACCGCCACTGGTGTTGCTTGACCCGGTAGAGGAGGCCAAGGGCGGTTTCTCCGAGGAAGCCCTGGAAGGTATGTCCCGCCTGCTGGAAATCAAGCTCAAGGACTTCAATATCGAGGCCGAGGTAGTAGCGGTACAGCCCGGCCCGGTCATTACCCGTTTCGAAATTCAGCCTGCACCGGGCATCAAGGTGTCCCGGATCACCAATCTCGCCAAGGATCTGGCTCGTTCCCTGGCGGTGATCAGCGTGCGTGTGGTCGAGGTGATTCCCGGCAAGACCACCGTGGGTATCGAAATTCCCAACGAGCAGCGGGAAATGATCCGCTTTACCGAAGTGGTCGGCACCCAGATGTTTGACCAGTCGCCGTCGCCGCTGACTATGGCTCTGGGCAAGGACATCGCCGGCAACCCGGTGATGGCCGACCTGGCCAAGATGCCCCACCTGTTGGTGGCAGGTACCACCGGCTCCGGTAAGTCCGTGGGCGTGAACGCCATGCTGCTGTCCATGCTGTTCAAATCCAACCCGGAAGATGTGCGGCTGATCCTGATTGATCCCAAGATGCTGGAACTGGCTGTGTACGACGGCATTCCTCATCTGCTGACCCCGGTGGTTACAGACATGAAAGAAGCCGCCGGCGCTCTGCGCTGGGGCGTTGGTGAAATGGAGCGCCGTTACCGGCTGATGGCGTCCATGGGCGTGCGTAACCTTTCCGGCTATAACCGCAAAGTCGCGGATGCCAAGAAAGCGGGTCAGCCTCTCAAGGACCCCATGTGGAAGCCCGACGACCCCATGAATCTGGAGGAAGAGGCGCCGCTGGCGGAACATCTGCCTTACATCGTTATTGTGATCGACGAATTTGCCGACATGATGATGATCGTCGGCAAGAAGGTGGAAGAGCTGATCGCCCGTATCGCCCAGAAGGCCCGGGCCGCCGGCATTCACCTGATTCTGGCCACCCAGCGCCCGTCCGTGGACGTGATTACCGGCCTGATCAAGGCCAACGTACCGTCCCGGATCGGCTTCCAGGTATCGTCCAAGATCGATTCGCGCACGGTGCTGGACCAGGGCGGTGCGGAGCAACTGCTCGGTCACGGGGACATGCTTTATTTGCCCGGCGGCAAAAGTGTTCCGGAACGTGTTCACGGCGCCTTTGTCTCAGATGAGGAGGTGCACCGGGTTTGTGACGACTGGCGCAAGCGCGGAGAGCCCAACTATCTGGAAGAAATTCTCGATGGCGGCAGCGACCTCAATGCACCCATGCCCGGTATGGAAAGTGCCGGTGGCGGGGGCGATGACGAAAACGACCCGCTTTACGATGAGGCGGTGGCTTACGTGACCCAGTCGCGCCGGGCCTCCATTTCCTCCGTGCAGCGGAAACTGAAAATCGGCTACAACCGCGCCGCCCGTCTGGTGGAAGCCATGGAAATGGCCGGGGTTGTCAGCGAGGCGGGAAATAACGGCCAGCGAGAAGTGCTGGCGCCACCGCCGGTGTAATCAGGCCGGAAACGGCCAACAAGGAGTCTCAATGCGCAAGCTGGTAACGGGTTTACTGATCATGCCGTCGCTGTTGTGGGCGGCCCCCACTGACGAACTGTTGTCCAAGCTGCAGAAGCTGGAATCCATGAAGGGCCAGTTCGAGCAGATGGTGCTGGATCAGGGCGGCACCCATATGCAGGAAGCGGAAGGGGACTTTCAGGTGGCCCGAGGCAATCGCTTCTACTGGTCCACGGAAATGCCCTTCGAGCAACTGGCGGTCTCCGATGGCAATACCGTCTGGGTCTATGACAAGGATCTGGAGCAGGTAGTCGTGCGTCCCCTCAGCCAGGACCTGGGCCAGACTCCGGCCTTGTTGTTTGGTGGCAAGCCCGCGGATGTGGCTGAAGCCTTCACCATTTCCGAGCGCAGCCGGGAGGGGAAAACGATTACCTACCGGCTGAAGCCGAAAGGGAAGGATCCGTTGTTTGACCAACTGGATGTCACCTTTCAGGGCGATCAGCCCAGCTCCATGCGTCTGCAGGATGCCCTGGGGCAGCAGACCGTGATCGATTTTCGCGATCTCAGGGTCAACTCAGGCATTGATGCCTCCCTGTTCAGCTTCGTGCCGCCGGAAGGCACGGATGTCATTCAGCAACAGCAATGAACGACCTGTTCGCCACCGATGCCGCCCAGCAGGCCCAGCCCCTGGCGGCGCGCCTGCGTCCCACCTCGCTGGACGAGTACGTGGGCCAGCAGCATCTGGTGGGCGAGGGTAAGCCTTTTCGCCAGGCCCTGGAGCGTGGGCAACTGCACTCCATGATCCTGTGGGGCCCGCCGGGCACCGGCAAGACCACCCTGGCGTTGATTCTGGCCCAGGCGGTGGACGCTGCCTTTATAACGCTTTCCGCGGTGCTGTCGGGTGTGAAGGATATCCGCGCGGCGGTGGAGCAGGCCCAGGTGCGTCTGGGTCAGGGGCGTCGCACTGTGCTGTTTGTGGATGAAGTGCATCGTTTCAACAAGGCCCAGCAGGATGCGTTCCTTCCCCATGTGGAGGAGGGCACCATTACCTTTATCGGTGCCACAACGGAAAACCCCTCCTTCGAGCTCAACAACGCCTTGCTGTCCCGGGCCCGGGTGTATCGGCTGAGATCGCTGACGGCGGATGACCTGCGCGGTTTGCTGGCGCGGGCTCTGGCGGAGCCGAGCCTGAAGGGCATGCAGCTGGACGATGACGCCAGCGAATTACTGCTCAACTACGCCGACGGTGATGCCCGGCGCCTGCTCAACATGCTGGAAGTCGCAGCGGATCTGGCCGACGGCGAAACGCCCGTTATCGATGCGGAACTGATGCGTGAAGTGCTGCGCGATGCGGTACGACGTTTCGACAAGGGCGGGGATTTGTTCTATGACCAGATCAGCGCGCTGCATAAATCCGTGCGCGGGTCCGACCCGGATGCGGCCCTGTATTGGTTTGCCCGCATGCTGGACGGTGGCTGTGACCCCCTGTACATTGCCCGCCGCGTAGTGAGGATGGCCAGTGAAGAGGTGGCTAACGCTGACCCTCGAGCACTCACCCTGTGCCTGCAGGCCTGGGATGTGCAGGAGCGGCTGGGCAGTCCGGAAGGGGAGCTGGCCATTGCCCAGGCCATTGCCTATTTGGCCGTGGCGCCGAAGAGCAACGCGGTTTACAAGGCCTACAATCAGGCGCGGGCGCTGGTGCGCGACCATCCCACTGACGAAGTGCCGCTGCATCTGCGTAACGCGCCCACCCAGTTGATGAAAGACGAAGGCTTCGGGGCCGAGTATCATTACGCCCACGATTTTCCGGATGCTTTTGTGGCCGGCGAAAACTACTTTCCGCCCAGCCTCAGTGGCACGCGTTTGTACGAACCGGTCCACCGGGGGCTGGAGATCAAGGTGGCGGAAAAACTGGCCCGCCTGCGTGGACTGAACGAGCAGAGCGACTGGAAGCGCTACGGAGACGAGCAATGAGCATGGCAACCCTGGCGCCCTGGCTCGCCATTGCCGGCGGTGGTGCCATTGGCGCTTGCCTACGTTTCGCCACCACCCTGTGGATTGGCGTACCGTCCATGCCGGCCTGGCCCTGGGCCACCTTCGGGGTGAATCTGGTGGGCAGTTTTCTGTTCGGTTTTCTGGCCGTGGCACTGGCCAGCCTGCCAGTGGGTGAGCTCTGGCGCCTGGCACTGATGACCGGCATGCTCGGCGCGCTGACAACCTTTTCCACTTTTTCCTTCGAGCTGGTTCGGTTGGTGGAGATGAAAGCCTTCGGCATGGCGGCAGGTTACGGCCTGGCGTCGGTGCTGGTCTGTTTTTGTCTCGGCGGGCTGGGGTTGCTGCTGGGGCGGTTGGTGTTCGAATAACGACCGCCGAAAAAATACACCGTAGGAGCCATGCTCGCATGGCGAACCGCCCGTCAGGGCGCTCTCGCGAGAAGGTTCGCCATGCAAGCATGGCTCCTACAGGAAAGAATCTTATCAGCGTCTTGCGTCAGACATCTGGCGTCGGGCGTTTTTTGCTTGGAGTAAAACAAACATGCTGGATATTCGTGCCCTGCGTCAGGACGGTGAAGCCATCAAGGCGGCGCTGAGCAAGCGTGGTTTTGACCTGGATCTGGATGCTTTTTCTGCGCTGGATGCCCGCCGCAAACAGGCGGACGTGCGCTCCCAGGATCTTCAGGCCGAACGCAAGAAAGCGTCCAAGCAGGTGGGGCAGCTGATCCAGTCCGGTATGGATGTGGAGCAGGCCAAGGCCCAGGTGGCCGAATCCCTGAAGACCATTGATCAGGAACTGGATCAGGAAGTGGCCAACGCCAAGGCGATCCAGGAGGAAATCCGTGACTTCCTGATGGGCATCCCCAATGTGCCCCAGGAGGCCGTGCCCGCCGGCAACGATGAAGATGACAACGTGGAAGTGCGCCAGTGGGGCACGCCGAAGACCTTTGCCTTCGAGCCGAAAGACCACGTGGACGTGGGCGAGGCACTGGGGCAGGGCGGTCTCGATTTCGAGCGCGCCGCCAAACTCTCCGGCAGCCGCTTTGCGGTAATGACCGGTGGCCTGGCCCGTCTGCACCGTGCGCTGATCGATTTTATGCTCGACATTCACAGCAGCGAACATGGCTATGAAGAAGTCTATGTGCCTTACCTGGTGGGCCCGGAAGCCCTGCGCGGCACCGGCCAGCTGCCCAAGTTCTCCGATGACCTGTTCAAGATGGAAGGTGAGCGCGAGCTGTATCTGATTCCCACTGCCGAGGTGCCGGTCACTAATCTGGCCGCTGATGAAATTCTCGATGCGGAGGCGCTGCCCAGACGTTATACCTGCCATACCCCCTGTTTCCGCTCCGAAGCGGGCAGTCACGGCAAGGACACCCGCGGCATGATCCGCCAGCACCAGTTCGAGAAGGTGGAGCTGGTGCAATTGGTACGCCCGGAAGAGTCGGATGCGGCCCTGGACGCGTTGACCGGCCATGCGGAGGCGATTCTGCAGAAGCTGGATCTTCCCTATCGGGTAGTGATCCTGTGCGGTGGCGATCTGGGCTTTTCCTCCTCCAAAACCTATGACATCGAGGTATGGCTGCCCAGTCAGCAGCGTTACCGGGAAATTTCCTCCTGCTCCAATTTCCGTGACTACCAGGCCCGTCGCATGCAGGCCCGTTGGCGTAACCCGGAAACCGGCAAGCCCGAACTGGTACACACTTTGAATGGGTCTGGTCTGGCAGTAGGGCGTACACTGGTGGCGATCCTGGAGAACTATCAGAATGACGATGGTTCCGTGACCGTACCGGAGGCATTGCGCCCCTACATGAGAGGCCTGGAGCGGTTGCAGTAGCACGCTCCTGCTCATTGAAACCGGGAGCATTGATGGAATTCCTACCAATCAGCTGGCGACTGCAGGGCAAATCTGCCCTGCTTGTGGGGGGCGGAGAAGTCGCCCTGCGCAAAGGGCGCCTTCTGCACCGATCAGGTGCAAAAGTAAGTGTGGTTGCTCCCCATGTGTGCGCAGATCTGCGCGACATTGCGGTGCAGAGCCAGGGTGTCATCCACGAGCGGGCCTTTGAAAGTACCGATCTGAGCGGGAAGACACTGGTTATCTGTGCCACCGATGATCCGGCGGTGAATGCGGCGGTGGCCCAGCAGGCCCAGGCTCGGGGATTGCCGGTTAATGTGGTGGACAACCCCTCCCTGGGTGACTTCATTTTTCCGGCCATCGTGGATCGTTCGCCGGTACTGATCAGCATTAGCTCCTCTGGCGCCTCTCCGGTACTGGCGCGCAAGCTACGTAGCCAGCTGGAGTCCATGTTGCCGGCTCGCTGGGGCCGCCTTGCCGACCTGATGGCAAAGTTTCGCCAGCCCCTCAAGGACAAGCTCAACAATGTGGGCGCACGCCGTCTGTTCTGGGAGCAGGCCCTGGAAGGGCCGCTGGTCGAAAAGGTCATGGCCGGCAAGGACAGCGAGGCGGAAGCCATGCTCGCCGAGGCCATTGAGGCGGCGGATGCTTCACGGTTGAGTCGAGGTGAGGTGTATCTGGTTGGCGCCGGTCCCGGTGACCCGGATTTGCTCACCTTCCGTGCTCTGCGCCTTTTGCAGAAAGCGGACGTGGTGCTCTATGACCGACTGGTAGGCAAGGGCATTGTGGATCTTGCCCGTCGCGATGCGGAGCTGGTCTACGTGGGCAAGGCCCGCGACAAGCATGCCTTACCCCAGGACAACATCAACGAGCTGTTGGTCCACTACGCCAAACAGGGCAAGAAGGTGTGCCGCCTGAAGGGAGGCGACCCCTTTATCTTCGGTCGTGGTGGCGAGGAAATCGACCTGATCGTGGCCGAGGGCATCGACTTTCAGGTGGTGCCGGGTATTACTGCTGCCAGTGGCTGTGCCGCTTATGCCGGGATCCCGCTTACCCACCGGGATCATGCCCAGTCCGTCCGTTTCGTCACCGGCCACCGCAAGGACGGCACCGTGGACCTGGATTGGCAGCATCTGGTCAGTGAAACCGAGACCGTGGTGTTTTACATGGGGCTGGTCGGTCTGCGGCAGATCTGTAGCAAGTTGATGGAGCACGGTCGCGCCGGGGATACGCCGATAGGGCTGGTCTCGCGAGGCACCACCAATCTTCAGGAAGTGATCACCGGCACCCTGGACAGCCTGCCGGACCAGATTGAAGGCCGGGAAATCCATGCGCCCACGTTGATCATTGTCGGTAGTGTGGTGAGCCTGCATTCGCAGTTTGAATGGTTCGGGAAGAGCAATTAATAGTTAATAATGAATAGTTAATAGTTACGCGGTCACGCGTATGGGTTTTTCAGACAAAGAAGCCGCGACCATGGCCATGGTCGCGGCTTTTTGCTTTCGAAAGAGACGCGCTTTCTCGCCACGTTATTAATTATTCATTATTAACTATTAATTTCTGGCCGATAAACCCTGCTTTTGTCCCTTTTTTGCCACAACTCACGTGCCTGTCCCTGCGCCTCGTCCAGCGAAGCCGCCCGATCCAGCCCCCATAGCGCTACCGCTACCGTCTGAATTACTGCATTTTCGCCATAGTCATCGCTCTGTTCGCCACGCCATACCGCCAGCACCGTCTGCGCATCGGGCTCGCCAGGGGGGCTTTGCCGTGGCATGACGTTGTCCAGAACGGCTGCGCCTTCCAGATGTCCACCGTGGCGGATGCCGGTGATCTGGGTGCGCGCATCAGGGCGGATTTCCAGTTCGCCGCCTTCGCCCTTGAACAGCAGCAGGTCCTTATCACCGGCCAGGTCAGCGGCCCCCTGGTGCAGTTCGATATAGGCCGGGTGGAAGACGCTCTGCATGGACAGGGGGGCCTTGGACGGGTTGAGACTGCGTGCCAGCGTGTTGATGGGGGAGCGCAGGCCGAGGAAGTAGCGCAGGGTCAACAGGCGTGACAGTGGCGCGCAGAACGTCTCCAGCGGCAGATACGCCAGGCCATGCTGATCCAGATGCGCGGCGGCCTCCTCTGGGGAGTTGGCCACCGGCAGGCCCAGTTGTGGCAGAAGCTGATCGCTGTAGACCCGGTTGGGGGTATGGGCGGGGCCACCGTGGAGCAGGGTGCGGATGCCCTGGTTGGCCAGCAACAGCGCTGCCAGCAGGTACCAGGGGTGGTGTTTCTTCTTGCCCGCATAGCTGGGCCAGTCCAGATGCACGTCAGGCAAGCTTTCCAGCACCTGGTAGCAAACCGGGCGGCAGGCATCCAGAAAACCGGCCAGCTCTTCCGGGGTTTCTTCCTTGACCCGCAGCAGCATCAGGAAGGCGCCAAGCTGAATGTCCTCCACCTGGCCATCGAGGATCGCTTGCATGGCGTCCCGGGCTTCCTCGCGGGTGAGGCTGCGCCGGGCCCGTTTACCGCGGCCAAGCGTGCGTACAAAGGGGGCAAAAGCATGTTCAGTCATGGACAACCTCGTGGATGCTCGTCGTGCCTCAGGCTTGCAAGGGCGGATGTTGCGAGCAGCGTACTGCGTGTGAGCGTTATATCAATACCAACTGGTACAAGGGCCATGCTCGGCGACCAGCTCCAGCAGCCGGGCATGGTCGATAACAGGCAAGGGGCTGTCCGGCAGGGCCAGGGCGGGATGCTGAAGCAGGTAGCCGTCGCCCTTCAGGGGTAACCGTGAAGCAAACAACAGGCCCGCATCGCTGAATACGCAGATATCGCCGTCCCGATACAGGCTTTCGAATGCCTGGCGCTGGGGGCTGTCCGGGGTGAAACCAATCAGGTGAATCATCGCCTTAGAACACCAGAACCTGACCGCACTGGTCGCGCAGCGTCTGTAAGGATTGAGAATCCAGAGTCTCTACCGGGATTGGCGCGAGCGGCGCCGGCCCGTCAGTGACACAGCGTACGCCGAAGTCCGGCAGCTGTGCCAGGCTATCGCTGGGAGCCAGTTGCAGCTGCTGCAGGCACACTTCGGTGAGCCACAGGATCGTGGGCTGGCCGAAGGCTGCCCCGGTTAGCAGCATATCCAGGGTTTCCTGAAACTGGCTGGACAGCGGTGCGCTGCCACTGGCGATATAGAGAATCTGATTAGCCAAACTGTATTACCCGATCGCTGTGAATCAGGGCATCTGCCCACTGTCCCAGTCCGGCCAGGGAGAAACCGTCCGCCAGGGTATCCGCTACCACTCCCCGGCGCTGTGCTGCCCCCACACAAACCACCGCGTCCAGCGGGTTGTCAGCCAGCCATTGCTGCCATTGCTGGGCCGCATTGGCTTGGGCTCCGTCGGCACTCCAGGCATGACGATGTGCCAGGTGCACGGCATCCCGGTAGAAAAAAAGGCGATATAGTTGGTGATCTGAGTGGCCCAGCAGGGCTTGGGCGGTGTGGAGAGCGGTCAGTGCGGCGGCGGAATCCGCCGCCGCATTGACCAGAAGGGCAAACCGCATCAATCGTCGCCGCCGAGGGCGGTGAGCAGGTGCAGCAGAGACATGAAGAGGTTATACAGGGACACGAACAGGGTCACCGTGGCCATGATGTAGTTGGTCTCGCCGCCGTGAATGATGGCGCTGGTCTGCCACAAGATCAGCATTGAGGACAGCAATACGAAAGCGGCGGAGATCGCCAGGGCCAGTGCCGGTATGGCGAAGAAGATATTGGCGATTGCCGCAACAAAAGCCACCAGAATACCGACCATGATGAAGTTGGTCATGAAGCTGAAGTCTTTCTTGGTCACCAGCGCGATGGCTGACATGGCCACAAAGATGCCTGCAGTACCGCCCAGAGCCATGGTCACGGTTTCCATGCCGCCAGGCATTTGCGCGTACATGTTGATGATCGGGCCAGTGGTAAAGCCCAGCCACCCGGTCAGGCCGAATACGGCCAGGATGCCCCAGGCGCTATTGCGGAGCATATTGGTGGCGAACAGCAGGCCGAAGTAGACGCCGAGGGTCAGCCATACGTTGACGAAACCGATGTTGCTGGCCATGGCAAACCAGGATGCACCGGTAGCGACAATCAGTGACAGCCCCAGCAGCATGTAGGTGTTCTTCAATACCTGGGCCGCACGTTCTCCGGTGACGGCAGCGCCGTGCGAGGAGACGGAATAGGGGTTGGTCTGGTTATTCATGTGTTTGCACTCATCCTGCGAATTGTACCTGTGATCATAAGGGCGGCCGCGTCAAAATCAAGCAATGAAACAAGGGATAAACCGGGTTTGTCAGCTATTTCGTCGGCTTTGCTCGAACAAGGGTTTAACCGGAGCCCCGAGGCGCGCCTGACAGGTTCTTTGCGGCGTCCCAGGCATGCAATTTCGGCCATTAAGAGCAGAGGCAACGCTGTGTGACCTAAACATCAGCGAATTTAGTCCTGTTGATGAATGATGAAGGCGATTAAGTGAGTCAGTCTGGTTAACTTTCAACCGTTTACGCTTGCCGAGATTGACTGACCTTACTGCTCATGTATTATTGCTGCCCTGTCCGGAGGGGTGGCAGAGTGGCCGAATGCACCGGTCTTGAAAACCGGCGACGGGAGACCGTCCGTGGGTTCAAATCCCACCCCCTCCGCCAAACAAGAAGCCCGCACTCAAATGAGTGCGGGCTTTTTTTATGCTCAGTGGGCGGCCTGTTGTTTCGCTTGTCATGACGCCAGGCGAGCAAATTCGCTCATTCCTCTGTTGAATGGATTGCTCGCCTAGGCCGTCGGTTCCAGCAGGGCGGCGAACGCCTGTAGTCCCTCAAGCCCTTGAATATCATCTTCCAGCAAAGGCAACTGGACTCTTGGCAGCCCTTTGAGAGTGTCACCCAGTTCGATCATATGTCGTTGCTGGCGTGCCAGTCGGGCCGCGAAGAAGGCGCTGTCGGCGGCATCCGCAAGCACACGGTTGACGATGGCCCCGGCTACCGGAATATGGCTGTCGCGCAGGGTTGCTACGGCACGGGCGGTTTCCAGAATAGGCAGGCGCTCCGGTGTCAGCACAAACAGGAAGGCGCTGTACGCGGGGTCACTGAGCTGTCTGCGGGTGCGGTGGAACAGGCGTTGTCTGGCCATTAATGTCTCTGCGACGTCCCGGCTTCGTGGATCCAGGTCGGCGGTGGCGTGCTCGGTGGGATCCTGCAGCGGGCTGTCCAGATCCTTGCCAGGCGTCAGGTGCCCGAGCACCTTGCCCAGGGTCCGAGCTTTCTCATTATGTCGCAGCAGGCCATCGGTCCAGGCGGCCATCACTTCCGGCAGGCTGAGCAGGCGCAGGGTGTGGCCGGTGGGGGCCGTGTCGAAAATCAGCAGATCATAGTCGCGGCTGTCATCGTCAATGATGCGGGAGATACGCTCCAGCAACGCTGCTTCCTGGGCTCCGGGAGACTGGCGGCTCAGGCGCAGCTGTTTTTCCAGTTCGCGCACCTGATCCGGGCCGGCAAAACGGCGCATCTGGGCGCTGACCCGGTCCAGGTAGGCATCCACTTCCTGGTCCGGGTCTATCTCCAGGGCCACCAGGTTGGTGGCCAGGCGGGTAGGGTGGTTGCCGATGGGGCGGTCGAAGGCATCGGCCAGGCTGTGGGCCGGGTCGGTGGACACTAGCAGCACGCGCCGCCCCTGTTCGGCAGCGCGCAGCGCCAGGGCGGAGGCGGTAGTGGTCTTTCCTACGCCGCCCTTGCCGCCGACCATCAGCAGGGATTTTTCCGCCAGCAGTTTGTCCAGATTCAGTGAAGGCATCAGCAGCAGCGGAAATGGTCGAGCGGTGAGCGTTCCATGCCCATGCGGGTATGCCAGTCGTGAAAACGGTCCATCAGCAGTGGCTGTAGCTCCAGGGTGCTCCAGGCAGCGGGGTTGGGCACTCCCATCATTTCGGCAAATACCAGCAACATGAACAGATCTTCCTCATCCCGTTTGGCGCGGGCAATGGCGGCCCGGTAGGGAGCGTTGTAATACTGGGCGCCCAGTTCTCCCAGGCGCCGGAAAAACAGCCGGGTCTTGCCGGGCATCAGATTCTCTCCGGCGGGGCGTTGAAGGCCCGTTTCAGAGCGGCGGCGCACTCCAGGGTGACCAGCAGGGCTGCCACCAGGACCACCAGATCCAGACCCAGCAGGAACCAGTCAGACTTGTCATAAAAGCTCTTCAGCTGGATCAACAGCGCGTACAGGGTCATTACCAGCAGGAAGACTAATGGCGCCAGGGTATAAATGGCGGGTCGGCCGCGTTTGACCAGCATGATGGTAATCACCAGCAGTGTCAGGCCGGCGAGTAACTGGTTGGTGGTGCCGAACAAGGGCCAGATCAGCAGACCGCCGGAGCCATCTGCGCCGCCGGCACCGAAGGCCAGCAGCAGGCAGCTGGCAACCGCCAGCAGGGTGGCGGGCAGCGGGCGGGTCAGCCATTTCTGCTGATAGATTTCTCCCCATTCCTGGAAAATGTAGCGCTGCAGACGCAAGCCGGTGTCCATGGTGGTGCCGGCAAACAGGGCTGCCATGACGGTCAGCAGGGTGGCGGCCACGCCCACATCCATGCCGGTACCGCCGGCCAGGATGTTGGCCCCACCGTTAACAAAGGCGGTGAGGCTGCCATCCCCAAAGGCAGTGTAAACGGCCTGCCAGTCAGCCAGAGTGGCAAAGCCGGCAGTCGCCGCAATGATCGCAGCCAGGGCCAGGGCCCCTTCACCCACGGCACCGAAATAGCCGACAAAACGGGCATCCGGTTCTTTGTCCAGCTGTTTGGAGCTGGTGCCGGACGCCACCAAGCCATGGAAGCCGGAGATGGCGCCGCAGGCGATGGTGACAAACAACAGAGGGAGCAGGGAGGGAGTTCCGGCGGGCACATCATGATTGATCATCGGCGCCACCACTTGCGGGTTGCCGATGAGTACGGCGCCGTAGAGCAGGATCAGGCCGACAAACAATTGCAGACCGTTGATGTAATCCCGCGGCTGCAACAGCACCCACACCGGCAGCAGGGAGGCGATGGCGGCATAGCCGAACAGCAGCAGGATCCAGCTTGCATTGGCGGACAGGCCCATGACCTGTTCCGGCAATTCCACCGGGACCTGCGGGCCCACATAAATAAGGCTGTAGAGGGCTATGACGCCCACCACGGACACCACACCCAGGCCGATTACCCGCCGGTAGATCAACTGGCCGATTACCAGTGCCACCGCAATGGCGCCCCACACCGGCACCACGGCGCCGGGGTTGTTGATCAGCAGCTTGGCGATGACCACGCCGAAGACGGCGTTGACCATCAGCAACACCAGGAAGATGACGATCATGAACACGGTGCGGGCGCGTCGACCGACAACCTCGCCAGTCAGGGCGCCAACGGATTTCGCTCGATTGCGGACGCTGGCCCAGAGGGCGCCGCTATCGTGGACGCCGGCAAAGAAGATGGTGCCGAAAACGACCCACAGGAAGGCGGGCAGCCAGCCCCAGATTACCGCGATGGCAGGCCCGACAATCGGTGCGGCGCCGGCCACAGAGGTAAAGTGATGGCCCCACAGCACAAAGCGGTTGGTAGGAACAAAATCCACGCCGTCCTCGAATTCGTGGGCCGGCGTGCGAAAATTCGGGTCGAGCTTGTAGATGCGCGTGGCGATAAAGCGGGAGTAGAATAAATAGCCGGCGGCCATGCCACCCAGGCCGAGCAGAAGCAGGACGATTGCGCTCATGGAGTGCCCTTTGTCATTGTCGCTTTTGGTGGCCCGTTGGGGCGTATGATGATGCCCATGGTTAGTGCTTTTGCTTCGGGCGTCAACGCGACCATTGGCTAACAGGTTTCGGTTTGTGTCTGTGCGAGGTCGGGCCGCGATTTGGAAAATTGGCGTTTTGCATGGATGCTGAGCTGTGACAAAAATGGAAATATCTGGGGTGGCGTGAGATATGTCATCGTTTGATAACACGGTCCTATGCATGTGGGTGCACAGACGCTACCCTTCGTGCCTTAATGAAAAAGAAGTGGGTAAAGGAATTACCCGGGGGAAGCAGTAATGATCAAAGTATTGGTAGTGGACGACCATGATCTGGTCAGAACCGGCATTGCCAGAATGCTGGATGAAGTGGACGGCTTGCGGGTGGTTGGCGAAGCCAGCTCCGGTGAGCAGGCGGTGCAGGTGGCCAAGGACACAGTGCCGGATGTGGTGCTCATGGACATCAAGATGCCGGGCATCGGTGGTCTGGAGGCCACCCGTAAATTGTTGCGCGTGGACGAGGGTATCCGTGTCATCGCCGTAACCATGTGTGAGGAAGAGCCCTTTCCCTCCCGCCTTATGAAGGCCGGCGCCGCTGGCTATATGACCAAGGGGGCCGACCTGGAAGAAATGGTCCGCGCCATCAAGATTGTCACCACCGGACAGCGTTACATCAGCCCGGAAATTGCCCAGACCATGGCTCTCAAGCCCTACACCGGTGATGAAGCCACTCTTCTGGATATGCTCTCAGAGCGTGAGTTGCAGATCATGATGATGATCGTCAACTGTCACAAGGTGCAGGACGTGGCCGATAAATTGTGCCTGTCCCCGAAAACCGTCAATACCTATCGGTATCGCATTTTCGACAAGCTGGGTGTGACCAGCGATGTGGAAATGGCGTTGCTGGCTGTGCGCCATGGCATGCTGGATGCGGTAGAGAACACGGTTCCCTGAACGCAAAAGGGAGTAACAGGCCGGCCTAAGCTGTTACACTTTTGGTGCAGTAACTGGCCGAGACCTATCCCTTGTCAGAGTTCGATCCCCAACATTTTCTGGATCATTGCGCCCGCAAGCCGGGCGTCTATCGCATGCTCAATGAGGACGGTGATGTCCTCTATGTGGGCAAGGCGCGCAATTTACAGGCGCGACTGAGCAGTTATTTCCAGAAAAACATCACCAGCGCGAAGACCCGGGCTCTGGTGGCCCGCATTGCCAGTGTCCAGACTACGGTCACCGGCAGTGAGGCAGAAGCCTTGCTGCTGGAGCAATCGCTGATCAAGGAACTGCGGCCGCCCTATAATATTCTGCTGCGCGACGACAAATCCTATCCCTACATTCGTATTACCTCCGCGGACCGGTTTCCACGCATCACCTTTCATCGCGGTAGTCGCCGTAGCGGCAGTCACTATTTTGGCCCTTACCCCAGTGGCGGCGCGGTGCGAGAAGCGCTTTCCCTGGTGGAAAAAGTCTTCCAGGTGCGCAATTGCAGCGACAGCTACTTCCGCAATCGGACCCGGCCCTGCCTGCAGCATCAGATCAATCGTTGTACTGCCCCCTGTGTCGGGCTGGTCAGCGAGGAGGCCTATGCCCATCAGGTGAAACTGGCCATGGACTTCCTGGATGGTCGCAGCCGGGAAGTGGTCGAGCAGCTCAGTGCGGAAATGGATGCTGCGTCCCAATCTCTGGATTTCGAGCGGGCCGCCATCGTCCGCGATCAGCTGGCAGCGATTCAATCTGTGCAGCAGAAGCAATACGCGGAAACCGGGCAGGGCAACCTGGATGTGGTTGCCATCGAAAGCCGTCATGGCCTGGCAGTGGTGGAGGTGCTGATGATTCGCGGTGGCCGGATTCTCGGCCACCGCACCTTCCGCCCGGATACCCGTGGCGAAGAGGACCAAAACGAAATTCTGGAAGCGTTTCTGGCCCAGTATTACCTGGGCGACCGGGAAGATCCGGTGCAGCCCCAGGAAATCCTGCTGGGGCTTGAGCCGACCAGTGCCGAGGCGCTGCAGCAGGCATTAAGTGGCCACTGGGGCAAGAAGGTTCGTCTCGCCTGGCGAGTCAGGGGCGAGCGCGCCGCCTGGATCGACATGGCGCAGACCAATGCCCAGCAATCCCTGGCGGCAGAGCTGGCGGCCCGCGAACACATGGAGCAGCGCTTTCTGGCCCTTGAAGCGTTGCTTGGGGCGGAGGAGCCGGTGCGCCGCATTGAGTGTTTTGATATCAGTCACACCCAGGGTGAGAAGGCGGTGGCGTCCTGTGTGGTCTTCGATCAGCAGGGAGCAAGGAAAACCGACTATCGCCACTTCAACGTGGCCCCGGCCCATGCCGGGGATGACTATGAAGCGCTGGAAGAAGCGGTGCGACGTCGTTATCAGCGAGTGATCAAGGAGCAGGGAAGGTTGCCGGATCTGTTGCTGATCGATGGTGGCAAGGGACAGATGCAGCGCGCCTGGGATGTGGCCCAGGAGCTGGGGTTGCAAGAGCGCGTGCGGGTAATGGGTATCGGCAAGGGGCCCAGCCGGCGGCCAGGTTTTGAAGTGCTGTATTTGCCCGATGGGCAAGAGCTGGTGCCGGGCCCATCCCATTCTGCGTTGCACCTGCTGCAACAGGTTCGCGATGAGGCCCACCGGTTTGCACTAACTGGCCATCGGGCCCGGCGCGGCAAGACCCGTAAACAGTCTTCCCTGGACGAGATACCCGGCATCGGCCCGAAGCGGCGCAAGGCGCTGCTTACCCATTTTGGCGGCCTCAAGCAGTTGCGTAATGCCTCCGCCGGAGAGCTGGCGAGGGTGCCGGGGATCAATGCCCAGATGGCGCAAACCCTTTACGATTGGTTTCATGACTAGGCCCTGATCGCAAAATCGGCAATGAGTCACAGTCGGCTTTCCGTTATACTGGCGCTTTCGGCCTGTTAGTGCCCGCGGTGTTCCGGTTCCGCGGGTGTTGAGGCTGGCCATGCGCTGCGTTCGTGCCGCTCTCCATGCTTTTTTCAGGTATGCGACGGCCGAGCAGTGTATCAACAGGCCCTTATTTTGGCGGTAGTGCATATGCAGAAAACGAGCCCGATCCTGAATTTGCCCAATATTCTGACCATGATCCGTGTATTGGCAATTCCCGTTCTGGTTCTGGTGTTCTATTTGCCGTTCAAGTGGAGCGACATGTGCGCGGCGGCCCTGTTTCTGGCAGCGGGTGTGACCGACTGGCTAGACGGTTATCTGGCCAGACGCCTGAATCAGACCAGCCCTCTGGGGGCGTTTCTGGACCCGGTAGCGGACAAGCTGATCGTCGGGGTGGCTCTGGTGATGCTGGTACAGATTCATGCTACAGCCTGGCTGGCGGTGCCAGCCATGGTGATTGTTTCCCGGGAAATTGCCGTGTCAGCCCTGCGTGAGTGGATGGCGGAACTGGGGCAGCGGGGCAGAGTGGCGGTGAGCCAGCTCGGCAAGATCAAGACGGTAACCCAGATGACAGCCATCACCCTGTTGTTGGCTCAGAAGCCCGGCTTCGATGCGTTTGGCGATATCGTCATGACCCCCTGGCTGTGGCTCAGTTATGGCCTGTTGTATCTGGCCACGGCGCTGACACTTTGGTCCATGGGCTCCTATCTGCGCGCGGCAGCCCCTGAGTTACTGAAAAGCGGGGACTGAGTCGACCGCACCAGCCTGGCCTGGTGCCGAGGCGGGTCCGAATCGGGGATTTTTTAGTCAAAGTGCTGAAAAATCAGAAAAAACAACCAGGCCCGGCTTGACAGTGAGAGGGCGATGGGTAGAATTCTTCCCCGCAACGACGCATGATTCGGGGCAGAAAAAAAGCGGGAATAGCTCAGCTGGTAGAGCACAACCTTGCCAAGGTTGGGGTCGCGAGTTCGAATCTCGTTTCCCGCTCCAAGTTTTCGAAAACCTCGGTTCCGCCGAGGTTTTTTCTTGGTAAACCAGTTTAAAGGCGCGGTGGCAGAGTGGTTATGCAGCGGACTGCAACTCCGTGTACGCCGGTTCGATTCCGACCCGCGCCTCCAATTATTGACCTGCACGGTCACCGCCCGGGTGGCGAAATTGGTAGACGCAACGGACTTAAAATCCGTTGACCTTTGGTCGTGCGGGTTCAAGTCCCGCCCCGGGCACCAGCTTTTATCCCTTCCTGTGACACCCCCCATTTCCAGTATCAATTAGCATCGCCGCTAGTCGGAAATAATTCCAGCCAAATCAACCACCTGGTTACGCAACTTCAGGCACTTTATTGCCGTGTTGCCAGGCTTTCTGGTAGCCTCACACTTTAGTCTTAGCCTGCTTCTGCGATCTGATCGCGGATTCGGGCCTAGCCCTTTCGGGGGGCAATGAGAACAAAAAGCCGGAAAGGCGAGAGGGCTATCTGAATGAACTGGTTCCAGAACCTGTCTGTGCGGCTGAAAATTCTGTCTGTGGCCGCACTGGGCATTGTGTTGTTTTTGGTCTATGCGGCCTACAGCTTCTATATTGCCGAAACCAATATTGATCACCTGAAACGGATCGAAAGTCAGGACTTTCCGGTTCTGGAGCTGGTCAACGCCAACAATGTGGGTTTCATTGCTATCAGTGAATCCTTTATTGCGGCCATTACCCAGGCCGATCCGGATCTGTTGCAGGAAGCGCAGAGTCGTGCCGCCGAGTTCGAGCAACGGCTGGCGGATATCCGCCGTACGGACCCCAGCCTGTCGGGCAGCGTTGAAGACTTGCGCAGTAGCTTCAGTGCCTACATCGGTGAGGCCACCACTCTGGCGCGCAGCCTGATTGACAACGATACGGCTTCCGATGATCTATACCAGCGAATCAGTCATGTTCGCAGCCTGCAGGATGCCTACGAGACACACCAGAAAGCGTTTGAGAAACAGCGCTACGAAGCGTTTCGTGAAACGCTCAATGCCAGTCGTTCCGATAACCTCAGCACCCAGAAAATCGGCCTGTTTCTGGGTCTGGTTGCCTTTACCTTGTTGGCCCTGATTGCCCTGCGTGTGACCCGTGCGATCACCTTGCCGCTGGAAGGCGCGGTGAACGCGGCGGACAACATTGCCAATGGCAAGTGGGATACCAAGATTGAAAAGGGTGGCCGTGACGAGACCGGCCACTTGTTGCACGCCATCCGCAAGATGCGTGACTCGCTGATAAAGCGCCACACCGAGGACCGCCGTCAGGAAACCATCAAGAATCATCTGGCGGAGCTCAATAACCGCATGCGCGGCGAGATGAGCTTTGAACAGCTGGGCAATAACATGCTCAGTTTCCTGGTGCCGGTGCTGGAAGCTCAGGTGGGTGCGTTTTACAGCTTTGACCCCTCCACCGAGCAGCTGATCCTGAGTAGCTCCTATGCGATGCAGCGGCGTAAGCATCTGGCTAACGCGTTCAAGCTGGGTGAGTCCCTGGTGGGGCAGTGTGCGCTTGAGCGCAAGAGCATCCTGTTGGAGCAGGTGCCGGAGGATTACATCAGTATCGCTTCCGGGACCGGTGCCGGGCAGGCTCGCAATGTGATGGTGATGCCGGTTGTCCATGATGATGAAATCAAGGGTGTGCTCGAAATCGGCGCTTTCCGTGAATTCAGTGACGAAGACCTGACATTCCTGGAGCAATGCGTGTCTGTGATCGCGGTGTCTGTGCACAGCGTGCAAAGCCGCATGCGTCTCGCGCAAATGCTTGAACAGACCCAGGAGCAGGCTGTCGCTCTTGAGCGACAGAAAGAAGAGATGGCCCAGGTCAATGAAGACCTGGAAGAACAGGCCATGGAGTTGTCCGCCTCGGAATCCCGCCTGCAGCAGCAGCAGGAAGAGCTGAAGGCGATCAACGAAGAACTGGAATCCCAGACGCAGGCTTTGCGCGCCTCCGAAGAGAGTCTGCAGGCTCAACAGGAAGAATTGCGCGTTACCAATGAAGAACTGGAAGCTCAGGCGCGTTTGCTTACCGAGCAGAAGAGTGAGATGGCGCAGAAGAACGATGAGCTTGAGCTGCTGCGCCACGAGCTGGAAGACAAGATCCGCGAACTGGAAATGTCTTCCAAATACAAATCCGAGTTCCTCTCCACCATGAGCCACGAACTGCGGACACCGCTCAACTCGATCCTGATTCTCTCCAATGCGCTGGGTCAGAACAAAAAAGGCAATCTGGATGACAAGCAGGTAGAGCACGCCCAGGTAATCCACTCTGCCGGCTCGGACCTGCTCAGCCTCATCAACGATATTCTCGATATTTCCAAGATCGAAGAAGGCAAGATGGATGTCATCATTGATGACTTGTCCCCACAGGAAATTGGTGAGCATTTCCGCCGAAACTTTGCCCATGTGGCGGAAAGTCGCAATCTGGATTTCCATGTCAATCTGGGCGACAACCTGCCGGATTACTTCTATACCGACCGTCAGCGCCTGGAGCAGATCATCAAGAACCTGCTTTCCAATGCCTTGAAGTTCACCGAGCAAGGCTCGGTGACGCTGACCATCGCCCGCCCCGAAGAAGACGAGTCGCTGCCGTCCCGACAGTTACTGCGTGACCAGACCATCAAGTTTGCGGTGACCGACACGGGCACCGGTATCGCGGCTGAAAAACAAAAGCTGATCTTCGAGGCGTTCCAGCAGGCGGATGGGACTACCAGCCGCAAATATGGCGGCACCGGTCTGGGGCTGACCATTTCCCGGGAACTGGCACGCTTGCTGGGTGGCGAGATCAGTCTCTACAGCGACGGAGAAGGCACGGGCTCTACCTTCATGCTGTATCTGCCGGAAGGCTCCGAGGAGTCCATGGAAGCATCAGCCGGCGGTGTGCCGCAGGAAGCAGACATCGGCACGAATGCGGAAGCCCATACCGCACCACTGACTCATGCCGAACCCGCCCGCGATGATTTCGTCGTACGTGAAAAGACCGTACTGATCGTCGAGGATGACAGCGAATTCGCCAATGTCCTGCTGGAATTGGCAGCCGATTATGGGCTGGAAGGGCATATCTGTTCTGATGGGGAGGCAGCACTGGAATACGCCAGCCACTATCGCCCCAGCGCCATCATTCTGGATATCGGCTTGCCGGGCATTGATGGCTGGGAAGTCATGGAGAAACTCAAGGCCGACCCGCGCACCAAGGATATTCCCGTACATTTCCTGTCGGGACGGGATGAGCGCAAGAAAGCCCTTGAGCTGGGCGCCATCGATTTCCTCACCAAGCCAGCCAAACAGGATGACATTCTCTCTGCCTTTGCCAAGATTGAAGGAGCCATCGAAACCAATGTGCGCCGTCTGCTGGTAGTGGAAGACAGTGAGATCCAGCACGAGAGTATTCGCGAGCTGTTTGATCAGAAAGGTGTGGAAATCACCGCTGCAACCAGTGGTGAAGAGGCCCTGAAAGCCCTGCGCGAGACCGTGTTCGACTGCATGATTCTGGATTTGACCCTGCCGGACATGAGCGGTTTCGAACTGCTGGAAACCCTGCATGCCAGTGAAAGTTATGACAGCGTTCCGGTGGTCATTTACACCGGCAAGGACATGACTCGCGAAGAAGAAGCGAAGCTGCGCAAATACGCTGACAGGATCATTCTCAAGACAGAGCGTTCCCACGAGCGGCTGCTGAATGAAGCGTCTCTGTTCCTGCACTGGCTGGAGTCTACGCTGCCTGCCAACCGCCGCCCCAGCACGGATGCCATCGAGCATCGCGACGATATTTTCGAAGGTAAGCAGTTGCTGCTGGTGGATGATGACATGCGCAATATTTATGCGCTGTCGGCCCAGCTGGAAGAGCTGGGCTTCGCTATCACCATTGCCAACAATGGTCGCGAAGCACTGGATGTTCTGGAGGAGCATCCGGATATGGATATCGTGCTGATGGATATCATGATGCCCGAGATGGATGGCTACGAGGCCATGACGCTTATCCGCGAGCAGGCTCGTTTCCAGAAGTTGCCGATGCTGGCACTCACCGCCAAGGCTATGAAGGACGACCGGGCCAAATGTATTCAGGCGGGCGCCAACGATTACTGCTCCAAGCCGATTGATATGGCAAAACTCACCTCGCTGTTGCGGGTTTGGCTCCACAAGTAGGCCCTGGAGGATCAATGAATGGCTGAGCCGTACCCCATCGATGATGATGAGATCAATGTGGAGGATATCGAGATCCGGCTATTGCTGGAGGCTATCTACCAGATGTATGGGTACGATTTCCGCTCTTACAGCAAGGCGTCCATTCGTCGCCGGGTCATGCATCGTATGACCATGTCCGGTTTCGCCTCGATCATGGAAATGACCGACAAGGTACTGCGCGACCGGCCGTTCTTCGTGACCCTGCTCAACGATCTCACCGTCAATGTGACCGAGATGTACCGGGACCCGGAGTTCTACCGGGCCTTCCGTGAAGACGTGGTGCCGGTATTGAAAACCTTTCCCTTCATCAAGATATGGCATGCCGGGTGCTCCACCGGCGAGGAAATTTATTCCATGGCCATCCTGCTGGAAGAAGAAGGGCTCTACGACCGCGCCATGATCTATGCCACTGATATCGACAAGAATGTGCTGGCATCCGCGAAAAAAGGGATTTATTCCATTGAGGCGGTGAAACAGTATGGTGACAATTATCGTCGGGCAGGGGGGCGACACTCACTGTCTGATTATTTCACTGCGCGCTATGACAGCGTGATTATGGAGCAGCGCCTCAAGCGCAATATTGTTTTTGCCGACCATGACCTGGCAACGGACCAGGTTTTTGGTGAAATGCACGTTATCCTGTGCCGCAATGTGCTGATCTACTTTGATCGTGCCCTGCAGGCCCGTGTGATTCGCTTGTTTAGCGACAGCCTCGACATGGGCGGCTATCTCTGCCTGGGCACCAAGGAAAGCCTGCGTTTCAGCGGCCAGGAAGAGACCTTTGATGTGATCAACACACCGCTACGGATTTTCCGCAAGCGGCAATTACTTCACAACGCATGACTAGAGACAACCAATGATAGAGCAGAAGCTGCTACTCGTGGATGACCAACCCGCCAACCTGGTGTCGCTGGAGGCAGTCCTGGAAGGCGAGGGGCGTACCCTTATCAAGGCACATTCCGGTCAGGAAGCCTTGAAGGTTCTGCTTAAGGAAGATATTTCTCTGGTGCTGCTGGATGTGCAGATGCCAGGTATGGATGGCTTTGAAGTTGCTGAATTGATGCGTCAGCGCAAGGATACGCAGACCATCCCCATTATTTTTGTGACTGCCATCAGCAAGGAAAAGAAATACGTATTCAAGGGCTACCAGGCCGGAGCCGTGGATTACCTGTTCAAACCCCTGGATCCATTGATCTTAAAGAGCAAAGTGGATTTCTTTCTCAGCCTGGACAAGCAGCGGCGCGAACTTCAGGAGAAGCTGCGTGAAGCTCAGGCCCATCGTGCTGCCTACGAAGCCGGAAAAACCCAGCGAGGGGAGGGTAGCGGTAACTCATCGTGATGAACAGAATCGGGCCGGTAAAGGCGATTGTCATGGGGGCCTCCTGGGGAGGCCTTAATGCGTATACTCGCATCCTGTCGGCGTTGCCGGCCGACTTTCCGGCTGCCATTCTGCTGGTTCAGCATCAGCATGCCAGCGCGGAAAATCGTTTGCCATGGTTGCTGGCCCGTTATTGTCAACTGCCGGTGATCGCGCCGGAAGACAAGGAAGAGATACAGCCGGGCTGTGTCTATGTGGCACCGCCCGGCTATCACATGCTGGTGGAAGAGGATGAGACGTTGGCTTTTTCTGCAGGAAGGGCTGTACTCTTTTCTCGCCCATCGGTAGACGAGCTGTTTCTTTCCGCGGGGGCGGTTTACGGGAAACAGCTTGCCGGGGTTATTCTCACCGGCGCCAACGAAGATGGTGCAAAAGGAATTGACTATATTCACCGTCGTGGCGGGTTCACCATTGCCCAGTCACCGGTAAGTGCAGAAGCACCGGCCATGCCCGAAGCGGCAATAAAAACAGGTGCGGTTTCCAGAGTGCTCGACCTTGAAGCAATCGGGCCCTTTCTGGCAGAACAGGTTGCAGGGTAGTAGACCTATGAAGCAAAACATTTTGGTTGTGGATGACCACAGGGAAAATCTTATCGCCCTTGAAGCAATTCTCGACGGGGAAGGGCGTAACCTCGTTATGGCACAATCGGGTAACGAGGCACTCTCACTGGCGCTGAAATATGATTTCGCGCTGGTGTTGCTGGATGTGCAGATGCCGGAAATGGACGGCTTTGAAGTCGCCGAGCTGATGCGCAAGAACAACAAAACCCGCCATATCCCCATCATTTTCGTCACCGCCATATCCAAAGAGCAGAAATACGTGTTCAAGGGCTATGAATGCGGCGCGGTGGACTATCTGTTCAAGCCCATTGACCAGAAAATACTGGAAGCCAAGGTCAATGTGTTTCTTGAACTGGATCGCCAGCGAAAGAAACTCCAGCAGGCTGTGGTACAGATGAAACGCCTGAAGGACGAAAACGAACGCCTGCTACACGCCCTTGGCGAGGCCCTGATAGGGGCTGATGCCCGCGGCAAGGTGTCTTTCTGTAATGAGGCGGCCTGTGCCCTGCTGCGCCGCCCCCGCGATGAGCTGGTAGGTAAGGATATTGCGGCGCTGATTTTCAATGATGACACTGGCAAGCGTCGCTGGGAGTGGAAGGAATCACCGTTACGTCAGGCCTGTCAGCAGGGGGAAGGCTGGAAAAAC
Source organism: Alcanivorax sp. IL2 (assembly GCF_047495475.1). Lineage (NCBI taxonomy): Bacteria > Pseudomonadati > Pseudomonadota > Gammaproteobacteria > Oceanospirillales > Alcanivoracaceae > Alcanivorax > Alcanivorax sp. IL2. The sequence goes on from NZ_CP179932.1 coordinate 2,346,966, forward strand.
GAACACAGCCTGTACACACAAGATGAAGACGGACTGGTAGCCTTGTCGGTACGCGGTAACGCTATCAACGATGATGCCGGCAATTTTACCGGTGTCGTCATTGTGTTGCGTAAGGCTGACGACGAAAATGATGTGAGAGACAGTCGCAAGGATCATCGCCGCCACCCGCGCAAGAAGCTGTTTCGGGAAATGGTGGTGTTCGATCGCAGCACCGGTGGTAACGTGGGCCGCCTGATGAATATCAGCCTGGACGGCTTCAAGCTGTTTACCCGCCGTGAGCTTCCCCATGGTGAGGTGTTACATATGGGCATGGTGTTGCCGGATCAAATTGCCGGGGTAAACACCATCAGCTTCGATGCGCGGGTGGTATGGTCGGAAATTCTGGATGCCCCCGGGGAATACCAGGTGGGTTTCCAGTTCATGGAACTGACAAAGATCACGGCTAATGTGATCGAGAATCTGATGGATAAATACTGAAATGAACGAGCACATCGAGACGCCGGAAAATAAAGACCTTCCCCCGTCGTTGCTGCCCTATGGGTTTGCCCGGCGCTACGGTGTGCTGTTGCGTGAAAAAGATGGCCATCGCGAGTTGTGCTACCGCAAGGATGTGCCGCTGTCCGCTCTTAGTGAGGTTCAGCGTTATATAGGACGGTTGCCGGCGCTGGTGCCCATGGATGAGGCTGCTTTTACCGCTGCCATGGCCATCGCCTACGAGCAGCAGCGCGGCGCTGCTGCGGAAGCGGCTGGTGACCTGGAAGGACTGGATCTGGCCAGCCTCGCGGATTCATTGCCGGAAACCTCCGATTTGCTGGAACAGGAAGATGACGCGCCGATTATCCGGTTGATCAATGCCCTGTTGCAGGAAGCCATCCGCGAGGATGCTTCCGATATCCATATTGAAACCTTCGAACGGCGCCTTGTGGTTCGCATGCGGGTCGATGGGGTATTGCGTGAAATACTCACCCCGAAACGGGAGCTGGCGCCACTGCTGGTTTCGCGTATCAAGGTGATGGCACGGCTGGACATTGCCGAGAAACGGATTCCCCAGGATGGCCGTATCTCCCTGAGAATTGGCGGCCGTGACGTGGATGTGCGGGTGTCCACCATGCCGTCCAGTAATGGAGAGCGGGTAGTGCTGCGCCTGCTCGACAAGCAGGCAGGGCGACTGCAGCTGTCCCATCTGGGCATGGGCGATGTGTGCGACCAGCACATGCGCGAACTGATTCACAAGCCCCACGGCATTATCCTGGTGACCGGCCCTACCGGGTCCGGTAAGACCACGACGCTGTACGCCTCACTGGCGGATCTCAATGACAGCACCCGTAATATTCTCACAGTGGAAGATCCCATCGAGTACCAGCTCGAGGGGATCGGCCAGACTCAGGTCAACACCAAGGTGGATATGACCTTTGCCCGCGGGCTGCGCGCCATTCTGCGCCAGGACCCGGACGTAGTGATGGTGGGTGAAATCCGTGACCTGGAAACCGCTGAAATTGCCGTGCAGGCATCACTGACCGGTCACCTGGTGCTGTCTACACTGCATACCAATACTGCCGTGGGTGCCATGACCCGGCTGCAGGATATGGGCATCGAGCCATTCCTGCTCTCCAGCTCCCTGCTCGGGGCCCTGGCACAGCGACTGGTGCGTGTCTTGTGTGATGACTGCAAGACACCGTATCAGCCCAGTGCCAGCGAATTGAGAATGATGGGGTTGCCGGAAGGGGAATCCTGTACGCTCTATCATCCAAATGGTTGCGATGCCTGTAACCAGCAGGGCTACCGCGGGCGAACCGGTATTTACGAACTGGTGCTGATTGATGAAACCATGCGCCAGCTTATTCATGACCAGGCCGGCGAACTGGCATTGAACCGACACGCCCGTACCCTCACCAGTGGCATCCGCGAGGATGGCTGGCGTAAAGTACTGGCTGGACACACCAGTGTGGAAGAAGTATTGCGTGTGACCCGCGAAGACTGACCGGACCCCTGATCCATGCCTGCATTCGAATACCGATCCCTGGATCACAGGGGCAAAATCAAGAAAGGCACGCTGGAAGCCGACAGTGCTCGCCAGGTGCGTCAACAGCTCCGTGACAAGGGCTGGGTTCCCATTGAGGTCAATGAGGCCCAGGACAGCAGCAGTTCTGCCGGCCTGGGGCGCTTTTCCGGTTCCGGCAAGCTCAATGGCGCCGAGCAGGCATTGTTGACCCGCCAGCTGGCCACTCTTCTCAAATCCGGCCTGCCCGTAGAGCAGGCCCTGTCGGCGGTGGCCAAGCAGGCTGCCAATGACCGCATCGAACGGATTATCCTGGCGGTTCGCGCCAAGGTGCGCGAGGGCTTCAGCCTGGCCCACAGCTTCGAATCCTTTCCTCGGGCTTTTCCGGAAATGTACCGGGCCACCGTGGCGGCCGGCGAGCAGAGCGGCCACCTTGAGCAAGTCCTCGAGCAATTGGCCGATTACCTGGAAACCCGCCATGACACCGGCCGCTCGGTGGCTCAGGCGATGATCTATCCGGCCTTTATCATGGTGTTTGCCACCATTGTCATCATGCTGATGATGACCTTTGTAGTGCCCAAACTGGTGGCTGTGTTCGAAGGGCGTGAACAGACGCTGCCGCTATTGACCCGCATTGTCATGGCACTCAGTGATTTTGCCCGCGACTGGGGCTGGCTGCTGTGCTTGCTGATTGTTGTCGCGGTGGTGGCTTTCATGCGAGCCATGCGTGACCCGGCATTCCGCCTGCGGGTGCATCGCCGCTTGGTGACCATGCCGATGGTGGGCACCATGCTGCGGGCCGCGGACAGTGCCCGCCTGGCAAGCACCCTGGGGATTCTCGGCCGTTCCGGCGTGCCCCTGGTGGATGCCCTGTTTATTGCCGCCCAGGTGGTGGGTAACCTTGAAGTGAGAAACGCGGTCAAGAATGCCGCCGCCAAGGTCCGTGAGGGCGGCAGCCTGAGCCGTGCCCTGGATGCCAGCGGCTATTTCCCGCCCATGCTGGTACAGATGATTGCCAGCGGTGAGGCCAGCGGTGAGCTGGATCATATGCTCACCCGGGCCGCGGATTATCAGGAACGAGAACTGAGTAGCACTGTCAGTACTATGGTGGGTCTGCTGGGACCTATCATGCTGCTGTTCATGGCGGGAGTGGTGGTGCTTATCGTGTTGTCGGTCATGTTGCCCATCATGCAAATGAACAATTTACTAGCCGGATAGGTGGAAGAATGAAAACGAAAGGCGCCATGTCAGGGTTTACCCTGCTGGAAATTATGGTGGTAGTGGCCATTATCGGCCTGCTGGCCGCAGTCATCGTGCCCAATGTGATCGGGCAGGGCGAGGGGGCCAAAGTGGACCTGACCAAGGCCAATATGGGCAAGATTGTCCAGCAGTTGGACCTCTACAAGTTCAACAACGGCAGTTATCCCACCAGTGAAGAAGGGCTCAATGCATTGGTTGAGCGCCCGGCGTCTGCCCGCAAATGGCCTGACGGCGGCTATCTGTCCAGCGTGCCCGAGGATGCCTGGAATAATGACTATGTGTATATCTCTCCCGGTGTCGAAGGGCCCTTCGATCTGCTTTCCCTGGGCGCCGATGGGGTAGAGGGTGGTGAAGGTACTGATGCGGACATCAACTGGCGCGACATTCAGTAATATGCGCCTACGCCCCGTCGGTCAGGCCGGATTCACGCTACTGGAAATCATGGTGGTGGTGATGCTGATGGGGCTGCTAACGGCGGTGCTGGTATCCCAGGGAAACTGGACCAGTGATGACCGCCAGCTCGAAGAGGAAGCGGCCCGCCTGGAAGATACCCTGGCGCTACTCAATGAGCGCAGCCTGTTCTCTGGCCAGTTGCTGGCCTTGCGGCTGGAAACCACCGGCTGGACTCCACTGGCCTACGACAGAATTGAGGGTGATTTTCTGCCCGTGGATGATACGGCACTGAAGGCTCACAGACTGCCGCCTTCACTGGAGCTGGTTTGGGAGCTTGATGATCTGGGTGAAGATCAGGCCAGCCTGAGTGAGGTGGCCGAAACCCTGGTGCAGGACGATGTAATGGCCGGGTCGGGCAAGGCATTGCTTGATGACGAAGAAAGCGACGGCTCCGATCAGGACGAGGCGGTTTTTCCCCAGGTGTTTTTCTTCCCCAGTGGTGAAGTCTCGCCGCTGACAGTGACGCTTCGTGCCTATGATGATGTGGAGGCCGAGCAACGTTTGCGCGTTTCCGCACTGGGCCAGTTCAGTGATCCTGACGCCGGGGATGACGAGGAGGGCGAGCAGTGAGACGTGGACATCAGGGCTTTACGTTGGTCGAAGTGCTGGTCGCCGTGTCCATCCTGGCCCTGGTGATGGTGACCCTCGGGCAGAGCATGGGCGCCACCGCGCGGGCCTACACCAATATCAACGAAACGCATCTGGGATTTCTGGTGGCGTCTGACAAGCTGGTGGAAATGCAGGTGTATCAGCAATGGCCCACTACCGGCACCTCTGACAGTGAAGTCACCCGTAACGGTCGTGATTGGTGGATAGAAACCACCATTTCCGAAGGTCCTTATCCGGATACCCGGCGTGTGGATATCGAAGTGGGTCCGCTTCAGGGTGACGACAAGGGTGGCATGGCCTACCGCTTGGCAAGTTTGATCGGCAAGCCGGCGTCATGATGACAGGGCGCGCTGCGATCAAAGGCTTCACGCTGCTGGAGATGGTTGTCACTATCGCCATCTTTGCGTTTATCTATGTGTGGGTAGCCAGCTTCCTCGGCAGTGCGCTGCAGGGCCGTGAGCAACTCAATGCCAACGCCAGCATCATGGAGCGCAACCAGCGCGCCATCACCTACCTGACCCTGGATTTCGAGCAACTGATCAGCCGCCCGGTCCGCGATCCCTATGGCGACCCGCAACCCGCCATTATCGGCCGCGACAATTACGTGGAATTTACCCGACTTGGCTGGTCCAACCCCTTCGGGCTGCGTCAGCGCAGTGAGATGCAGCGGGTTATCTATACGCTGGAAGACGGCAAACTCTATCGTCGTTACTGGCCAGTGCTGGATACCAATGTGGCCACCGAATATCAGCAAGATGTGCTGATCGACGATGTGGCCCGGTTTACGGTGCGTTATCTCGACAAGACTCCACAGGGAGAGTGGCAATGGCTGGAGCTGTGGCCGGATGTGGCCCTGGCTGCGGTTCCCGTCTGGCAGCAGCGATTACCGAAAAGCATCGAAGTGGAAATTGAGCTGGAAGATGGCGATACCATTCACCGTTTCTACCGTACGGTGGTGAACCCGTGGACATGACAGCCAGCAAGCAACATGGTGTGGCTCTGATTATCGTGCTGATGCTGTTCGCCATCCTCAGTACCATTACCCTGGAAATTGTTTTCCGGCAGGATCGCTTCCTGACCCGGGCAGATAACTTGCTGCAGTGGGATAAGCGCTATCAATACGCCATGGCGGCAGAGGTGGTCGCCCAGCAGGGGCTGATCGATGATCTGGATGATGATCGCAACAACAATGCCATGGTGGACGACTGTGTCGAAGAGCAGTGGGCTGTGCAGTTGCCGCCCACCCCCTATGACGACGCCATGCTCAGCGCCAGCGTCCAGGATTTGCAGGGGCGTTTTAACCTGAACTGGCTGATTACGACATCCGGCGGACAATTTATCCGAAACCCCGAAGCCATCACTCAGTTGACCCGCCTCATCGAACAGACGTTTCCGCCCGAAGCCAATCCCTCACGGCTGGCCAATGAAATGGCTGACTGGCTGGACAGCAACAATATTGTAGACAGTGTGGAAGGGGCAGAAGATCCGGAGTACCGAAACCGACGTACGCCTAATATGCCTGTGTCGCACGAGTCAGAACTGCGCGCACTGCTCAGTTTTCGGGTCAATAGTCAGCCCGCTGAATCGCTGGTGTGGGGCCTGTTTACTGCATTACCGCAAGGCACTACCTTGAACGTCAATACTGCGCCACCGCAGGTATTGGATGCGGTGATTGGCAGCGTGGCTGGCACAGGGGCAGTCAAAGCAGTAATAGAGGAACGCAAGAAGGCCCCCATAACGGCAATCAGTAATTTAATGCAGGAACCCGCTTTCAATGGCCTTAACGCCAATCAGAAAAACGATCTTGCCAGTCTATTGGGTGTCAGCAGCGAGTATTTTCAGGTAATGGTAAATGTGGAAGTGGATGGCCAGCTCAGTCGACTGGTCAGCCGCCTTCATCGGGCCAATGGCCAAGGGAAAACAACCTCCGTGTTCAGTCGTCAGGTCAGTCCACTGCTGACGCCACTCGAACCGGCGTGCAATCCCTTCTACAATGCTGACGGTACCTGACAAAAGCCAGATGTGGCTCCGCAATTGTGTGGCACATGCTGAAGAATAATGATGGAAGGACGGATTAGCGTGGCAGATGCTCCCTTGATTTACCTTGCCGGCGCCGGGGAAACCGAATGGCAACCGGACAGCCCGGTGCTGTACCAGTACCGCAACGGTGAAACCGTACAATGGCTTGCCCTGGGTGAGGCGCTGGCTGCCTGCCAGGGCAGCAAAGTCGCTGTGGTTGTCAGTGTCTCCTGTGCAAGGCTGACCCATGTCACTCTCAGCCGCAAACAGGCACGCCACCTCCAGCGAGTGCTTCCTTATTTGCTGGAAGAACAGCTGCTCGATAATCCGGATGACCTCTGGTTCGTTTCCCGCAAGGGGGGCGGCGACGACTATCAGGTGTCGGCGGTGCGTCGCGAACTGATCACCAACCTCAAGCAATGGGCGGGGGAGGCCGGTGCCCACCTGGCCTCATTACAAGTCGATGCGGATTGCCTGCAGGCCGTGCTGCCGTTGACTGCAGACCTGGGAAATGGCCAGCAACTGTTGTTAATTGACCGGGAGCAGGGGCTGGTTATTGACGAAGACCAGCAGGAAGCGTTTGCCCCGCTGTTGGGTGACAGCCTGGATCAGGCCCGTCAGGTCGACCTGCAAGTCCTGTTTGCCGACCTGCGCCATCGCCACGGACAGGAGCTGCTTACCGGCCCTTACATGCCACGCCAAAACCGCAGGGAAAGTGCGCTGCTAGGGCCCTGGCGTCCGGTTGCCTACCTGGCAGCGGCTGTATTTCTGGTGGCCGTGGTGGCCGTTTGGGTCCAGCAGTGGCGTTATCAACGGGCGGCGGATGCCGCCCTGGCGCAAGCCAAGGATCGCTATGAGCAACTGTTCCCCGGAGACAAGGCAACCTCTGCACTGAATCGCCAGTTTCAGGGGCGTCTGGCTCGCCTTGGTGGTGGTGCGGATGGTGGCGGTGCGGCCTTTTTCCCGCTGCTGGCGCCGGTAGCGCAGGTCCTCAAGGACATGAAGGTGGAGCCCAAGCGACTCCAGTATGATCAGCGCCAGAATGTGTTGCTGGTAGATGTGGGGGCCAAGGATTACGCCCAGCTTGAAGCCCTGCAGAACGCCATAAGGAAGCAGGGAGGCAATGCTTCCATTGCCAATTATCGCAACGGCGCCCAGGGCGTCAGTGCGCGGATCAAGGTGGAGCAGCCAGGATGACATCTGCTGAATTGAAGAAACTGGCTTCCGAACGCTGGTCGCAGCTGGAGCAGTGGTATGCCAGCCGAGAAGCCCGCGAACAGACGGTACTCAAAGTGCTCGCCGGGGTGGCGGTTTTCGTGGTGCTGTATTGGTTGATCTGGGCGCCGTCACTGGCTGCCAGGGATCAAGCCCGCCAGCAATACGTGGCTAACATGCAGACCCTGGAATGGATTAACGCTAACAGCGGTGCGGTGCAGGCCGCCCGTGCCGGCAGCAACAGCAATAGCCGTTTGCCCGACAACTGGGTCAGTGATGTGAGCCGCAGTGCGGATGATTTTGGCCTTACCCTGAAAGGCTTTTCCCCGGATGGCAATCGCTCAGTCCGTATCCAGCTTGAAGAACAGCCTGCCGCCCAGACCGTGCTCTGGTTGCAGTCCCTGCAAGAGAAGGGGGTGCAGCTGGGGAACCTGGAAATGACGCCGGGAGGCAAATCCGGCACTGCAACCGTTCGGGCAACTCTGCAGCAATAATATGACGCTTCGCCTCCTTCTGGCTTTCAGTACGCTGATTCTCGCCGCTACGGTCGACGCTCAGTGTCGCTTCGACCCTCTTGACCGCGGCCGAGTGGTGAAAATTTCCGGTGCCCAGCTCCCGGCTGCATCCGCAATGGAGCTGTCGGCCCTGTCGGTAATGCGGGTTGAGCGGGGGCGTTTTGTCCCGGTGGCCTATCAGTTTGATGAAATGGACCAGAAGGGCATGGTCTGGTTTGAGGACTCCGGCTTTGCGCTTGCCGGTTCACCGGGCCAGCTGGATGCAGATGACCAGCTTTTGATGATGCTGACAGATGCCGGGCCGCACGCTCCGGAGGGGCTCGAGCCTGAACAGGGAGAAGTGATCAGCGAACTCACCGTTGCCGATAGTTGCCATTTTTATCTGGTGCGAGGCAACAATGAGCGTAGTGGCAATTATTATGTGGCTCACGATGTTGATAGCGGGGAAACCCGTACAGCGCTCTATCGGCTGGACGTGGATCCAGACAACGAACTGAATTGGCATTATCTCGGCTACCGCGGGTATCAGGGTGAAGGCTCCATCATTGATACCTTGAAGATGCGCATGAGCGCAGGGGTGCTGTCCCGGTTTACCCGCATGACACTGGATAACCATAATCTGCGGCCGAAACGTGTGGGATTTTCTGTGGGGCCGATCCGCTCGGTCATGCACCTGCGCACCCGGGTAGTGCTTGCTGGCATTCCCGTCATGACCATCCAGGTGCAGGCCATGCGTTATGCATCTCACTATGAAGCTCACACCTATGCCAAAATTCCGGACCTTTACCGGGCCACACTGAAAGAGCCGGAAGTGTCGGTGACGGTAGATGGGAATAATCAGTCAGGTGCCGCTGTGTACACAGCGAATTTTGTCGATAATCCGGTCATTGTTGACGGCAAGGCGGATGATCAGGCCTTTGCAGATCAGACCATGACCATGGATGCCAACTGGATCCTGTTTGACAGCAAGCGTGATTTTGCGTTGCTTACCCATCTGACCGTTCCTGATGAACTCATGGAAACGCCGTTGGCGCTGATTTATCAGGATGATGCTTCGCTGGCCGTTGAGCCCGAGCAGTTCCCCGGCCAGTGGCCCAACCTGGGATACTCTCTGCACGGGTGGCCGCAGCCGGAAGAGCTGCGGTTTACGGTGAGCCTGTATTTCGAGGATGGACTGGAAGGGTTTGCGGCGGATGAGTTCGCGCGTCAACGATCTGCCGTGGTGCCTGTTCAGATCAATCAATGAGAGGGTGTGGAATTTACCTGGTCATGTGTCCCGCACCCTCTTTCTCCCCACCGTCAAGACGGCGTTTGTGGTTAGAAAGGTCGGTCCGGTACCAGCGAAATAGCCTCTTCACGGGTCAACGGTAACCATATGTCCCCTTTGACCGTGGCGTTTCTGGCCAGGAAGGCGGAGTTCAGCGGAAACTGGGCCGTAAATCCGTAAATAATCAGACCAACACGATCCCCGTCCTCCAGCGGCTGACTTACCGCCGGCAATTCCATGTTATGGATGCCCTTTTCCGGTAGCGGCGTGAGTTGTTCGCTGGCAACGTGTACCCGCCGGCGGTTGGCGTGCTGAATCCCAACCCCCACAAACACCGGCATGCTTTTACCGCCGGAAGTGCCGGCCAGGTTCAGATCAATGCGCGGCTTGCCCAGCAGGACTTCATCATCGCCACGTGCCACATAAAGGGGAACAAATTTGGGTCGCCCGAAGCCGCCATTGGGCTTCAATTCTCGCAGGTCGGCACCAGGCCACATGGCACGGAACATGTCACCACCGATATCGAAGCCGGCCATCAGCCACTCGAAGGCACCAGCCAGGGGAATGGTCACGCGGGTAGGGGAGAGACTATAGCGGCTACCGCCATCCATAATCCCGCCGCCTTCCATGGCAAGCCCCCGGTCGCTGGTTACATTGATACAGTATTGCGGCACGCTGGGTTCTTCGCCGCGCAGTTTTTCGTCCCACCAGTTAATGATGGTGTCCACGGTGGTCTCGCTATAGTCGCCGCAGTGCACCATGTCATCGGTCTGGTAGAAGGGGAGCCAGCCGCGCCATTTCTGGATAGGCCAGGGCATCACATGGCCGCTTTCCAGGCCGATGATTCTGGCGTCACGGCCCTGTGCCTGCCAGCAGTCGTAGTTCATTTCTGCCTGCTGAAAAGGGAACAGGCTGTCGCTGAAGCCCTGGATAAAGAGGGCATCGGCATAGGGTGTCTTGCCCTGGTCGCAGAAGCTGGCAGCGCTGCGTTCGTACATCAGCGTCTGCATGTCTCGGCTGACAGTGCCATCGAAGGCGCTGCGCCAGGGGTCGGCAAACATCTCGCCGATATCAAAACCGCTATTGATTCCGCCAAAGCCAAGTAATACTGCGCCCCAGGCAGTGCGAAATTCGCCATTGGGGGCGATACTGTTCATGTCGTACCAGCCGGTGAGCGGAACCAGAGCTTTCAGGCGAGGCTCGGTAAATGCCGCCAGGGTTTGCAGGCCGGCACCGTAGGACTCGCCGATCATGCCGATGGCGGGGCTGCCGTCTTCCAGGCGTTTAACGCCGGGCAGATGGGACAGTGACCAGTCGATCACCTGACTCAGGTCTGCCACTTCATAATCCGGGTCCATCATATGCACTCGGCCGTCGGACTGGCCCCAGCCACGCTGGTCATAGAAGACCACCCAGTAGCCGGCTTTCCAGGCGGCAATGGCAGCTTCACCGGTGAGAATGGCCTTGCCGTAGACTGATAGTGGCCGCTTGGCGCGGAAGCCGCCAAAGCCATGGGTGGCAATCACCAGTGGCGCACTCTGGCCGCTTTGCAGCTCCGGTTGATATACCGTGGCGGCCAGTTTCTTGCCGTCCCGGGTCGGGATGCGAACCTGGTAGTAATCGGCTTCCAGGGCTTGCCTGGCAAAACGATCATTGGTGTTGGGAAGTGTGGTGGTACAGCCGGTAATGGCGATGGCGCCCAAAAAAAGGGCTATCGACATGAAGAGCGGTCGCATGGCGCTACGTCCTCTGTTTATTATTCTGGTTTATGCTTGTGGGGTGCTATGAAAAAAACAGTACAAAAATGCCCGATCGCTGCCACTTTAGTGTGGTTCTTCTACGCTGTCACGGCTGTATTGCTTTCCGTGCTGATCAGTTGGGCGCTGTACAGCCAGGCCAATTATGGGTATGGCTTCTGGTATCAGCAGCTCGATATCGGTGCACACATCGAAGAGTACGGCCCACAGAATCGCTTCCGTTATGGTTTTGAGCAATTGCCGAGCGAGCAACACCATCGGGCATTCGAGCAAATCCGCGATGCCGTTCACCAGCAGGGCGAAGGCCTGGCAGATATTCACTACACGCTACCGGGCAGGGCACCGATACCGCTTCTGCATGACGCAGAGGTCCGTCATTTGCAGGATGTGGCAGACCTGATTGATATCGGGCGCTGGTTGATGCTGGCCCTGGCGTTGCTGTGGCTGCCGCTGGCCGTGCTGTGTATCCACCTGGGGATACCGCCCATGCGGCAGCGCATGGGGATAACTGTTTTCGGGGTAGGGGCTGTGATAGCGTGGTTGGCCGTTGCCGGGCCGACTCAGGTTTTCTATCAGTTACACGTGTGGCTATTTCCTGCCGAAAATGAGTGGTTCTTCTACTGGCAGGATTCGCTAATGAGCACCTTGATGAAGGCGCCGGTATTGTTCGGGGGAATTGCCGCGGCAATCGCTATTGGGGCGCTGTTGCTGATACCGGTGTTGTACTGGTTAGGGCTGCGGCTGTCGAAAAACATCGTCAAACAAGAATCAGGTCATGGGCATTGAAGTACTGACTGCTGACGCGCAGGGCAGCGAAAACCTGCAGCGCTGGGCGGCCATGGGGCTGCCTGTGCCGCCAAGCTGGCGGGTGGGCCGGGATGTGGTGCAGGACAGCTCCCCGGAATCGCTGGCACAACAACTGCGCGCCTTGCCGCGCATGTTCAGCGAAGAGCGTTATTGGGTCCTGCAACAGGGGCCGATGAATCCGGATTCGCGCCGTGAAAGCTTGCTCAATCTGGACTCCGATGAGTCTCTTGCGGCGGCCTTGCGCAGCATCTTCCAGCGAGAACAAGGGCCGGATCATGTAGTGATTCAGGCATTGCCACGGCAGCAGGCCGCCGGTGTACTTTTTACCCGCCACCCGTTAAGGCAGGACCTGCCCCATATGGTGGTGGAAGGGGTGCTTGATGGAAGCAGCGAGCGCCAACGGCTGATCTTCGATGATGATGGCCGTCTGGTGCATGCCTCCCACGAGGAGCTGGCCCTCGGTGACCAGGTGGGCGCGCCACTGTTGCGCGAGCTCCATGAGCGGCTTAAACAAAACTTCCAGCGCCCTCAGGCCGGTGAATGGGTCTTTGATGGGCAGCAATTGTGGCTGTTGCAAACCTTGCCGGTGGGCTCACTGCCCATGCCCAGGGAGGCATGGACACGCCGGGCAGGGAACGGATTGTTCACTCAGGTGGAAACGCCATTGTGGTATACCCTGGCAGGGCGCTGGCTGAAAACCGCGTTCTGGGAGCCACTGGTTGTCCGTGAGGGGTGGCAATCGCTGGCCAAGGTTGAACCTTACCGTCGCCAGCATAGCCACCTGTACACCAACTGTGCATTTTTCCGTGAGCTGCAAAGTCAGCATGCAGGGGCCAGCCGCTTCCTGCCACCGGCATGGCAACAGCTTGAGGGTCGTGCTGATCCGGTTACGGGCAGCCACCTGGCGGACAGATTCACGGTTTACCGGCACCAGCTGACGCTGGCCAGGGTGAGCAGGGATTTGAAGCGCTGGCAGCAGCCGGCCGCTACCCAGGAAGGGCTATGGCGCGCCTTCATGCAGCTTGACGGCATGGGCGAACGACTGAGCGGCGTGGAGGGGGAGACCGGATACCTGGCCTTGCCTGACCGCAGCTGCCGCTACACGGCGCCTTTTCCTCTGGAAATGCTGGTTACCGGTGCCGAGAAAGGTGCCATCGATGCTCTGGTGGCTGAGCGGCCCGAGGCATTAAGGGAAACCGGTCTGCGCCCGGGGGCTGACCCGGTCCACGCGCCACTGAATGAAAGCCCTGCACAGGCCGGCAATCTCAATGGTTTGTATGCCAGCGCCACAGGGGATCTGCCCGCCTGTGCCGAGCCCTCAGTGGACGATGCTCGCTGGTTGTCACTGGCTCGCCAGGCCCGTGGCCTGCGCTTTGCGATCGGCAACCGGCTGCGTGCTCTGCTGCGCGCCATGGGGGCGGTGGCGGTGAATCAGGGGCGGCTGCAACATCCGGATGATATTTATTTTCTGTACTTCGATGAACTCTGGCAGCTCTGGATGGGGCAACAATTGCCTGCCAGTGCCAGTCGGGAAGTGATTGGCGACCGCAAATTACGTTACCTGGATGACGGTTTGCAGGGTGCGCCGGACTGGAAAATGGACCAGATTGGTTACGGTTTTGGCGGCGGCCAGCGCCTTAGTCCGTTACTGCGCGGCTTGCCGCTGGTGCCGGGCAGGGTAGAGGGGCCGATACGGCGGGTGTGTAGCGCCTGGAGCCTGAATCGGATCTGCCCCGGGGATATTGTCGTCGTCGATCAGGTGGAGCCTGCCTGGTTGCCTTGGCTGGTTCAGGCGGGGGGGCTGGTTATCGCCGAGAAAGACCCTTGCAACGGTGCAGCCAGCCTGGCGGTCAGCTATGGGATTCCTGCCATCTGGTCCGCCAGTGATGTGATGCACAGCGTCCAGGATGAGCTGATTGGTCATCTGGATGCCACCCAGGGCAGTCTTGATGTGTCCGCGAAGATTGCCGAAGATTGAACAGGTATCGTCTCACCATGCGGCCATGCCATGAACAACGATAATAATCAGCAGGAAGAAGATACCCGCCCCTTTGTGGCGCCCTGTCACAGCATTGCCCCGTCGGCGCCTTTGCGCTGGTTGCGCAAGGGCTGGCAGGACTTTCGTGCCGCACCGGGGCCAAGCCTGATCTATGGTTTTATCATGGTCGGCCTGAGCTATCTGATCACGGCCGCCACCTGGTGGTTTGGCAATATGGGTCTCTACCTGGGGTTGATTTCCGGGTTTGTCTTTCTCGGGCCGATTCTCGCCCTGAATCTCTACGATATCAGTATCCAGATCCAGCAGGATCAGACCCCGACACTCAAGGAAAGCCTGCGCCAAGCCCGGCATTGCATGGGAGATGCACTGACCTATACCGTGATAATGATTGTGGTGTTTCTGATCTGGGCGCGGGCGGCGAACCTGATTTATATCTTCTACCCGGTGAATGAATGGCACTGGAATGACATCCTGCTGTTTTTCGGGGTGGGTAGCAGTGTCGGTGCGGTTTTCTGCGCCATTATCTTTACCGCCAGCGTGTTCTCGCTGCCGATGATCATGGATCGTCGTACGGATATGGTGACAGGCGTGATTACCAGCATTAATGCGGTATTACGCAACAAGCTGGCGCTGTTTGTGTGGGCCTGCCTGATCGGGGTGTGTTTGCTGGTGGGCCTGCTGACGGCCTATCTGGGCCTTGCTGTGCTGCTTCCGGTGCTCGGCTATGCCACCTGGCATGGTTATCAGGAATCCATTGATGCCAGCGACTGGGAGCCCCGTTTCGAGCTCCCGCCTCAGCGCCGCTGAAGACTGCGGTTGTGGAGCGCCTTAAAGGCGCTCGCCCAGCGCGTCAGCCTTGTTCTTCGTCCATATAGCCCAGCAGATGCGGCACCATCCGCTCAATCTCCTTGCGGGTCATTCCCTTGCGGGCGGCATAGTCGTCCATCTGGTCCTTGGCCAGCTTGCCGGTGCCGAAGTATTTGGCCTCGGGGTGTGAGAAGTACCAGCCGGACACCGCCGCCGCGGGCAACATGGCGTAGCTTTCTGTCAACGTCATGCCGGCATTGTGTTCCGGGTCCAGCAGCTCCCACAGCAAGGCTTTCTCGGTGTGGTCCGGGCAGGCCGGATAACCGGGGGCAGGGCGGATGCCCCGATATTTCTCGCTGATCATGTCCTGATTGCTGAGTGCTTCGTCATTGGCATAGCCCCAGTACTCCTTGCGGACTTTTTCGTGCATGCGCTCAGCCAACGCCTCGGCAAGACGATCCGCCAGGGCCTTGAGCATGATCGAGGAGTAGTCGTCGTGATCTGCCTCGAAGCGAGCCACGTGTTCGTCAATCCCGCTACCTGCGGTAACGGCGAAGCCGCCGAGCCAGTCAGTGAGGCCGGTTTCCTTGGGTGCGATAAAGTCACTGAGGCAGAAATCGGGTTTGTCGTTCTTGGTCCGGTCTAGCTGCTGACGCAGGTGATGAAGGGTCATGAAGGCCTCCTCATCACCGGGGTTGCGGTACAGCTCGATATCATCCATGACTGAGTTTGCTGGCCAAAAACCTATTACAGCACGGGCAGTTAGCCACTTTTCTTCAACGATTTTCTCAAGCATTACCTGGGCGTCACGGTAGAGTTTGGTGGCTTCCGTGCCCACCACCTCGTCTTCCAGGATGCGCGGGAATTTGCCAGCCAGTTCCCATGACCGGAAGAAGGGCGTCCAGTCGATGCGCTGAACCAGATCTTCCAGGGGATAGTCGTCGAACACCTTCAGGCCTTTTACTTTTGGCTCAGGCGGGGTGTAGCTGGACCACTCTGGCTGGAAGCGATGCTGCCGGGCCTGCTCGATGGAAATCAGACTGCGATCCACCTGCTGCTGTTTGCGACGCACACGCAGGCCTTCGTAGGTTTCCTTGAGCTCTGCGACATAGTCGGCCTTGGCGGTCTTGGAAAGCAGCTTGGAGGCCACGCCCACAGCCCGGGAGGCGTCGGCCACGTGAACCACCGCCTCCTGGTAGGCAGGATCGATTTTTACGGCGGTATGGATGCGACTGGTGGTGGCGCCGCCGATCATCAGCGGCAGGTTCATGCCCAGGCGCTGCATTTCGCTGGCCACATGGACCATTTCTTCCAGTGACGGTGTGATCAGGCCGGACAGGCCGATGATGTCTACCTTCTCGGCCTTGGCGGTTTCCAGGATCTTTTCGCAAGGCACCATGACGCCCATATCCACCACATCGTAGCCATTGCACTGCAGCACCACGCCAACGATATTCTTGCCGATGTCGTGGACATCACCTTTCACCGTGGCCATGAGAATTTTGCCGTTGGCCTCGTCCTGGGTGCCCAGCTCTTCCTTTTCCTTTTCCATGTAGGGCAGCAGGTACGCCACGGCTTTCTTCATCACCCGGGCGGATTTGACCACCTGGGGCAGGAACATCTTGCCCTCGCCAAACAGGTCACCGACCACGTTCATGCCATCCATGAGCGGGCCTTCGATCACGTGCAGGGGGCGGGCGGCATTCTGACGGGCCAGCTCGGTGTCTTCTTCCACGTAATCGGCGATGCCTTTCACCAGGGCATGTTGAAGGCGCTTTTCCACTTCCCATTCGCGCCAGGCCAGGTCTTCCTTCTTGACCTTCTCTGCACCGCTGCCACGGTATTTTTCTGCCAGATCCAGCAAGACCTCGGTACCGTCCTCGCGCCGGTTGAGGACCACATCCTCCACGGCGTTGCGCAGCTCCTCGGGAATATCCGAGTACACCGCGAGCATGGTCGGGTTGACGATACCCATGTCCATGCCGTTCTTGATGGCGTAGTACAGAAACACTGCGTGAATCGCTTCCCGGACGGTGTCGTTGCCGCGGAAGGAAAAGCTGACGTTGGACACCCCACCGGAAATCATGGCGTGGGGCAGGGTGCGCTTGATATCGCCTACTGCTTCGATGAAGTCCACGGCATAGTTATTGTGCTCTTCGATGCCAGTGCCGATGGCAAAGATATTCGGGTCGAAGATGATGTCTTCCGGCGGGAAGTTCACGTCTTCGGTGAGCAGCTTGTAGGCGCGGGTGCAGATCTCCACCTTGCGTTCGCGGGTGTCAGCCTGGCCTTCTTCATCAAAGGCCATGACGATCACGGCGGCGCCGTAGCGGCGCAGCAGGCGCGCCTGATGCAGGAAGGCGTCTTCGCCTTCCTTCATGGAGATGGAGTTCACCACCCCTTTGCCCTGGATGCATTTGAGACCCGCTTCGATCACCTCCCACTTGGAGGAGTCGATCATGATCGGCACCTTGGAAATTTCCGGTTCCGATGCCACCAGGTTGAGGAACTTAACCATGCACTCGGCGGATTCCAGCATCCCCTCGTCCATGTTGATATCGATGATCTGAGCGCCGTTCTCCACCTGGTCACGGGCCACATCCAGGGCGGCGTCGTAATCATCTTCCTTGATCAGGCGCAGGAAACGCTTGGAGCCGGTCACATTGGTGCGCTCGCCCACATTGACGAAGAGGGAATCCTTGCGGATGGTGCAGGGCTCCAGACCGGACAGCCGGCAAGCTACCTCAATCTCGGGGAGCTGGCGCGGCGGCAAATCTTCCACGGCCTCAGCCATGGCGGCAATATGTTCCGGCGTGGTGCCACAGCAGCCGCCGATGATGTTGAGGAAGCCTTTTTCTGCCCAGCCACGAATTTCCTTGGCCATGGTGGCCGGGTCCAAATCGTACTCCCCCATTTCATTGGGCAGCCCGGCGTTGGGGTGGGCGGACACATAGGTTTCGGAAATCCGGGACAGCTCTTCGATGTAGGGGCGCAGCTCCATGGGGCCCAGGGCACAGTTCAGCCCGACACTGATCGGCCGTGCGTGGCGCAGAGAATTGTAGAAGGCCTCGGTGGTCTGCCCGGTGAGCGTGCGTCCGGAGGCGTCAGTAATGGTGCCCGAGAGCATCACCGGCAGGTCCAGGCCATTCTCGTAGCAGTACTGATCCACCGCGAATACCGCTGCCTTGGCGTTCAGGGTATCGAAAATGGTCTCGATCAAAATCAGGTCGATACCGCCTTCCACCAGGCCATCCAGCGCTTCCAGGTAGGCTTCGACCAGCTTGTCGAAGTTGGTGTTGCGGAAGCCGGGGTCGTTCACGTCCGGGCTGATACTGGCGGTTCGGTTGGTGGGGCCGAGTACGCCGGCCACATAGCGTGGTTTGTCCGGGGTAGAAGCTTCGTCAGCAGCCTGTCGGGCCACGCGGGCGGCCGCCACATTGATCTCCCGCGCCAGATCCTGCATGTCGTAGTCGGCCATGGCGATGGACGTGGCGTTGAAGGAGTTGGTCTCGATGATGTCAGCGCCGGCGTCCAGATAGCCCTTGTGCAATTCCTTGATCCGCTCCGGCTGGGTCATGCAGAGCAGGTCATTATTGCCTTTCAGATCACTGGGCCAGTCGGCAAAGCGGCTGCCCCGGAAGTCTTCCTCGGTGAACTTGCAGCCCTGGATCATGGTACCCATGCCACCATCCAGAATCAGAATGCGTTGTTGCAATTGGGCGGTCAGGGGCGCACGCACGCTCTTGGGCATTGAAGACTCCGACAGGACAGCAAATGTGACCGCGCATTATACCGGCCAGCCCGACAGATACCCAGACATGAGCATGGATTGATAGGAAATCGGAGCCCTGAGGGCCTTGAGACTGGTCACGGACGCGTGAAGGTTTCATTATGTGCAGCAAGCCGGTGGCTGGGTGGGGCGTCTGCCTCGTTTTCGCCAGGTGAAACCTTTGTAAAATCCTGCTTCGCCAGATCGATGCATCTTGGGCTGAACGCAGGAATCGGCATAATTCGCGCTCACTGGATGAGGAGTACGTTTAATGGATCAATATCTGTCTCAACTTGAAACCTTTGCCAACGAAAACCTGATGCCCTACGCCTGGAATATCATCGCGGCGCTGGTCATCTTTATTGTCGGTAAATGGATCGTGGGCAAACTGGCCGGCTGGCTTAGCCGGGTGATGGACAAAAAACTGGATACGGAAGTGGCCAAGTTCCTTGGCAATATCATCCATGTGCTGCTGTTTGTCTTTGTCATTATTGCCTCTCTGGATCAGCTGGGCGTGCAAACCACATCCCTGGTTGCCATTCTTGGTGCCGCCGGCCTGGCCGTTGGCCTGGCGCTAAAGGATTCCCTGGGCAACTTCGCCGCCGGGGTGATGTTGATCATGTTCAAACCGTTCCGGGTCGGCCATTACGTGGAAGCGGGCGGCACCTCCGGCACCGTGAAGGAAATCCGTATCTTTGCCACGGTCATGAACAGCCCGGATAACAAGGTGATCACCGTGCCGAACGGGTCAATCATGTCCGGCAATATCACCAATTATTCTGAATTGCCTACCCGCAGGGTAGATATGGTGTTCGGTGTTGCTTACGATGCGGACCTCTCCGTGGTGAAGAAAGTCCTGGAAGAGGTACTGGCTGCCGATGAGCGGGTTCTGAAAGATCCGGCTCCGACCATTGTGGTAGGCGAGCTGGCTGATAGCTCTGTGAACTTCCTCTGTCGTCCTTGGGTGAAGAGTGCGGACTACTGGCCGGTACTCTGGGGCACCACGGAAACCGTGAAACGCCGCTTCGATGAAGCAGGGATTGGCATTCCGTTTCCGCAGATGGATGTGCATCTGGACAAGAGTGAGTAGAGGAGAGATTCATGCGCAGTAAGTATCTCGCTGCCATGCTGATTGCCACCGGTTTGCCGGTGGTATCGGCAGCGGCCGAGGAAGGCACCAGCGAAGCGAGCAAGTGGTCCGGGGATGTGTCTCTTGGTCTGCTGTTCAAGCGCGGCAACACGGATTCCGATTCGGTGAATGCCCACGTTAATGCAAGCCGTGACAGTGCTTTATGGCGTCACCATTTCAAGGCAGATGCCAACAACGAAAAAGAGCGCGACCCGGATACGGAAGATTATACCCGTACCGATGAGAACTACTTTGCCTCTTACAAGCTTGACCGCAAGCTTGGCGAAGAATCCCGGAACTACCTGTTCAATGTCGTTACCTATGAGAAAGACAACTTCTCCGGGTTTCACTACCAGGCCAGCTATGCTGTTGGTCTGGGTCGTCGAGTCATTGAACGTGATGCCCACACGCTGGATCTCGAAGCCGGTCCCGGTTATCGCGTTCAGTGTCTGGAGCCGGAAGATTCTTACGGCGACTGTGCCGATACGGAAGAAAGCGCGATTGCCCGTTTGGCATTGAAGTATCACTGGAAGATCAGCGAAAACGCTGAATTCAAGGAAGAGATCAGCAGCGAAGTGGGTGAGGATTCCACCAGCACCCGCATGGAAACGTCCCTGACCAGTAAGATCAACAGCCATTTCGCCCTGCGCTTACGCCACCTTCTTGAGCATGAATCCAAGGTGCCGGCAGGCAGCAAAGAGACGGATCATCAGGTTAGTGTAGGTCTGGTTTATACGTTCCTGTAATACGCAGCATGCTTCACGCTGCAGATAACAAAAAAGCCCGCCTCAATGTGAGGCGGGCTTTTTTTTGAGCAGGAGACTGGCTCACTCTGCAGAAACGCCCAGGGCGCAAATAAAAAAGGGGAGCCGAAGCTCCCCCTTTTTCTGATCAGCTGACTGATCAGCCTTCTTTCAGGGCGGTGGTGATATCCAGCACCGCACCTTTGCCGTCGCCGAACAACATCAGGGTGTTGTCCTTGGCGAACAGCGGGTTGGGCAGGCCGGCAAAACCGGCGCTCAGGGAGCGTTTTACCACAACCACGGTCTTGGCTTTGTCCACGTTAAGGATGGGCATGCCGTAAATCGGGCTGCCTTTGTCTTCGCGGGCCATGGGGTTGGTTACGTCGTTGGCGCCCAGCACGATGGCTACGTCGGTCTGCTCGAAGGTAGGATTGATGGTATCCATGTCCTTGAGCTTGTCGTAGGGCACTTCGGCTTCCGCCAGCAGTACGTTCATGTGACCGGGCATACGGCCAGCAACTGGGTGGATGGCGTATTCGACTTCGATACCCATCGCTTCCATGGTGTCCGCCATTTCGCGGACCGCATGCTGAGCCTGAGCCATGGCCAGGCCAAAGCCGGGCACGATGACAACGCGGCGTGCGGTTTCCAGCATCATGGCAACTTCGTCTGCAGAGGTAGACTTCACCTTGCCAGCATAGACTTCGTCTTCATCCATGGCTTCGCCGGCTTCCGCCATCACACCGAACAAAACGTTGGTGAGGGAGCGGTTCATGGCTTTACACATGATGCTGGTCAGGATCAGACCAGACGCACCGACCAGGGAACCGGTGATGATCAAGGCACTGTTGCCCATCACGAAACCGGCAGCGGAGGCTGCTACGCCAGAGTAGGAGTTCAGCAGGGCGATAACCACCGGCATGTCTGCACCACCAATTGGCAGCACCAGCAACAGGCCAAGAACCATGGCAGCAGCCACCAGACCCCAGAACACCATCTCATTGCCCGGATTGGCAACCAGGTAACCGATACCGACAATGGAGCCGATGAACAGGACAGCATTGACCAGCTTCATGCCGGGGAAGCCCATGGGCTTGCCGTCGATCAGTTCCTGCAGCTTGGCGAACGCGACCAGGGAGCCGGTCAGGGTGACCGCACCGATCAACACGGCGGCGCCGGTAGCAATGATGGACACTGTGTCGTTGGCAGAGCCGCGGAAAAACTCGGCGGAAGCCACGGAAAAGGACGCACCACCACCAAAACCGTTGAGCAGAGCGATCATCTGCGGCATGGCAGTCATCTGCACCTTCTTGGCCATAACGGCGCCAATCAGGCCACCGACCACTACGCCGGCAATGATGACTTCATAGGTAACAATATGCTCGTTGAGCAGGGTAACCACGGCGGCAACACCCATACCGGCAGCAGCCAGCAGGTTCCCGCGCACGGCAGTTTTCGGCTTGGTCAGCCCCTTGATGCCCACCACAAACAGGCAGGCGGCGATCAAGTAGGCGATATCAATCCAGTTCTGCATGAATTACTTCCTCTTGAACATCGCCAGCATTCGATTGGTGACCATGAAGCCGCCAATCACGTTGATGGTGGCCAGCACCACAGCGATAAAGCCCAGCACGTTGATCAGCATGCCGGAGTCGGAACCGGCGGCGATCAAGGCGCCCACCACGGTAATACCGGAAATCGCGTTGGAACCGGACATCAGTGGGGTGTGCAGGGTGGGCGGAACCTTGGTGATCAGTTCCACACCGAGGAAGATCGCCAGCACAAACAGGGTTAGTTGGGCTACGAAATCCATTATTTCTCCTCCTCCTTGGTGGCGTCGGAGTCCGCATCGGCGGATTCGTCTGCCTCGGGCTCAGGTTTAGCCAGAGCGGGCAGGCCGAGCAGGTCGCGCAAGCGAGCCTGTGGGACGTCGCCATTGTGGCTGACCACGGTTTCGGCAACGATCTCGTCTTCGAAGTCCAGTTGCAGATCGCCGTTGTCGTCCAGCAGCAGGTTAAGCAGGTTTTCCATGTTTTTGCCGAACATCTGGCTGGCATGGAATGCTACGGAGGAGGGTACGTTCTCCGGGCCGACGATGGTGACGCCGTGCTTAACAACGGTTTTGCCGGATTCGGTCAGATCACAGTTGCCGCCACGTTCTGCGGCCAGATCCACGATGATGGAGCCGGGTTTCATGGCCTTGACCATGTCTTCGGTGACCAGAATCGGGCTTTTGGCGCCGGGAACGGCAGCGGTAGTGATCACCACATCCATTTCCTTGATGACTTCTGTCATCAGCTCGCGCTGACGCTTGAGGAAGTCTTCGCCCTGAGCCTTGGCATAACCGCCTGAACCTTCGGCTTCACCGGTATCCAGGTCCAGCTCTACCGGCTTGGCGCCAACAGACAGGATCTGTTCGCGGGCAGCGGGCCGAACGTCATAGGCTTCGACCACGGCACCCAGGCGCTTGGCGGTAGCACAGGCCTGCAGGCCTGCCACACCAGCACCCATTACGAACACGCGGGAGGCGTTCATGGTACCGGCAGCGGTCATGTTCATGGGGAACATGCGCTGGGATTCGTTGGCGGCCAACAGGACGCATTTGTAACCGGCAATCATCGCCATGGAAGAGAGAACATCCATGGCCTGGGCGCGAGTGATCCGCGGCACCAGTTCCAGAGCCAGGCCAGTGACTTTCTTGTCAGCCAGGGTCTGGGCAAATTGCGGGTTGGCCAGTGGATCGGTCATGCCGATAACGATCTGGCCTTGCTTGAATTTCTCCAGATCTTCATTGCCGTTCTGGGTGTTGCTGCCAGGCGTTTGCACCTGCAGTACCACCTGAGCGGAAGCGAAGATTTCGTCGCGATCAACCAGTTTGGCGCCGGCAGCTTCAAACGTGCTGTCCGGGTAACCGGCAATATCACCGGCACCACGCTCGATGATGATCTCGACACCTTGTTTTTTCAGCAGTGCGCTGACATTGGCAGGCGTTATAGCAACGCGCTGCTCGCCAGGGCAGATTTCCTTGGGAACACCGATAATCACCTGCGTTACCCCCGTCTGTGGTTCGCAAATAATCGGCTATCAGGGCGGCAGAGTTGGCAACCCGGCGCCTGAAAGCCTCGTTAAACGGTCGCTTCGTGGGAGCCGACCGACAAGAGCCTGTCTCAGGCCCTTGCGTCCCGAGTGTGCTGGAAACGAGGTGGCCGGCTGGCCGTTACTGTCATCCATCACACTGCGAAGGTCGAATACCGCCGGTGGACCCGATACTGCAATCTTTGCAGTGAGGCAAACCGGAGCACGATCTCCGTCGGTGGCGCAAAGGCCTGAAACAGGCTCTCAGCAGGGTGCTAACCTTATTGTGGCTATGCCACCTTGGCAAATGACAATTCGTTATCGCACCGATAAGCGGGTGATAAACCCGCATTTTTGTCACTTTCTGAGCAATTAATCTACCGGACTGATGGTTTTTTGATCAACCAGGATCACGTCAGCTTCTTCCTGCATGTGAATAAAGGGCTCAAGAATGGTGTTGCCCCGTACTTCCGCTTCAATAACGTGCAAAAAGGTGTAGGCGCCGAGCAGCTTGCGGGCCAGGAAGATAAATTCCTTGGGCGGCACGTCAAAGTGCAGTGACAAGGCATTGCGGCTGGCGCGATTCATGACCCGATTGGGCAAGTCGCTGTTGCCCCAGCAGTATTCCCCTTTGTCATTGAGGACTTCTGCCGGTGGTGGATAGCGGTCCGGGTCCTGCAGCACTTCAATGGCTTCAAAGCACAGCGAACAAAAGTCATCCAGCAGCCGGCGCGGGGCGCCACGAGCCAGAAAATCCAGGGCGTTAAGGGCGCGCACCAGGCGGTCGCCATCGTGATGGAAGGAGGCGCGAATCATTTCCCGGCCCGGGCCCAGCACCTCGTTATCAAAGTCACGAATGGCGCCGAAATCCAGCAGTACGATCTGGTCGTTTTCCGGACTGTCACCAAAACGCAGCAGATAGTTACCGAAATTCGGGTCGGTCTGCATCTTGTTCCATTCGAATACTTCCCGGCAGCACAGCTCCATGATGGCGCGACCGATAAAATTGCGCCGCTCCTGGGACAGCTTCAGCACGGATGGGTCCGTGACGCTGATGCCGCGCTCGAAGGTCATGCACATGATGTTGTGGCTGGAGTATTCCGTGACGATTTCCGGCACCACAAAACGGGTATCTTCGGCCAGCACATGTCGGAAATGGCGAGTGGTATGAGCCTCCAGATCGTAATCCACTTCCCGCTGCAGCATTTCGCGTACTTCATCGAGCCACAGATTGAATTGCTCGGTCATGGGAACCAGGCGGCTCAGCTTGAGCAGGCGCACCAGAGCGCGCATGTCTGAATCAATGGCATCGGCTACGCCGGGGTACTGGATCTTGAGCACCAGCTCCTTGCCGTCGGATTTGCGGATGGCCTTGTGGACCTGGGCCAGGGAGGCGGCGCCCAACGGGGTTTCCTCGATCTCCAGCTCCGCCATTTTGACTTCGCCGAGCTCTCGCTTGAGGTGGCGCTCAATGGACGGCCACTCCAGGGCGGTCGTCTGGTTTTCCAGCGTATGCAGGGCCGTGGTCACTTCCTCGGGCAGGAAATGCTCGCCGAACAGGGCCATCATCTGGCCAATCTTGACCACAGAGCCTTTCAGCCTGCCCAGTTCATCCACCAGCTCCTGGGCACGGGCGGACAGGTTCTCCTTGCGGCGAGCCTCACGCTGGTCTTTTGGGGTAAAGATGGACCCGGCACTGGCGGTCGCATACTTGGCACCGGCCAGAAATCCGGCCTTGGCCATGGAAAAGCGTCGCTCTACCGAGCCGGTCTTAACCCGTTTTACGGTTTTTCGTGTCATAGTCGCGAAGAAGCTCCGTTTGCCATCCTGAACGCCGGTGGCATTCTAGCCGTTATTGAATACCGGGTCATTGATGTACCGAAAGTCACGGTTCGATTTTGTTTGTATCTGGAGAGGTAAGTCAGCATGGGAAGAACCTGGGTGTTGTTGCGGGGCCTGGTTCGTGAGCAGAGGCACTGGGAGAACTTTCCCGAGCAGTTTCAGGCCAGTGTGCCACAGGATCAGGTGGTAACGGTGGATTTGCCAGGAAATGGTCGTTTCTGCCAGGACCGGAGCCCCACGCGGGTTGCTGCAATGGTCTCGCATCTTCGTGAACAGCTGGTCGCGCAGGGCCATCAGGGGCCTTATCACCTGGTGGCGCTGTCACTGGGGGGCATGGTGGCGGTGCAGTGGCTGTGCCAGGCACCACGTGAGGTGGCTTTTGCGGGCCTGATCAACACCAGTGCCAGCCGTTACAGTCCGTTCTGGCGACGCTTGCGGCCGGCGAATTACCGGCGCCTGTTGAGTGACGCGGTGTTCAGCCGTGACCGGTTGCGCAAGGAAACGGCCATCCTGGAAATTACCTCCAATCTGCGCGAGCAGGCCTTTCTTCATCAACTGGCACAAGCCTGGTCCGACTATGCCCGCGAACAGCCCGTGTCGTTGCGCAACAGCCTGAGACAGCTACTGGCGGCCATGCGTTTTCGCGCTCCGGCTGCATTGCCGGAGAGCGTGCCCGTGCTGATTATTAATGGGGCAGGGGACCGCCTGGTCAGCCCGGCATGCTCACAGACCCTGGCCCAGGCATGGGATCTGCCCATGAAATCCCACCCCCAGGCGGGTCACGACCTTCCCCTGGATGCCCCGCAATGGCTGATCAACACCCTGATCGAAGGGGTAACAGATTTCGCTGTTTAGTGTGTTGACCGTTTTACCCGGTGCGCCTAGCGTTATCACAGAACCCATGAGTTCTGTGATAACAAGAAACGCGAGGTAATGATGGCAACACCGCAGGAACTGACCCGCTTCGAGCGAGGACCACAGAGCCCCCGGGAAAGGATCTGGTGGGACCGCTATTCCCATGAACGACTGAATACCTGGCGGCAGGTGCAAGATCCGCTGGCGGACCGCTGTGCGGCACAGATCAAGTTCACTCGTCCTTCCGGTCTGCTGGAGGAAGTAGAAAGGCGGGCCAGGGAAGAGGGGGGTGACTTCCAGGCCTTTCTGGACCATTGCCATACAGTGCCACCCTGGGTGGATTTCGACGCCATGGAGCTGGGTCGGCGCATGTACCGGCGTAATGGCGCACTCCAGGGCCTGGTGCTGATGTGCTCAAGCCTTGTTGAGGGCTACGCGCACAACAAGCCCTCCCAGGTGCTGGTGGCAACCGGTCGCTTGCAGAAAGACGTTTCCCGCAGGATTTACGAAACCGGACAGATGCTTCACAACATCGTTGGCGACGACGGCATCCGCCCCGGTAGCTTGGGGCACCGTACGCTGATGGAGGTGCGGCTGTTGCATGCGGCAGTTCGCCAGTTTCTTGCCAGCAATCCCCGTTGGGACAATGCCAAATACGACCTGCCAATCAATCAGGAAGACATGGCTGGGACCATCCTGGAGTTCGATTTCATGGTGGTTCGGGGGCTTAAGCGTCTCGGCCTGCAGATCAGTCGTCATGAGCATGAATCCATGCACTATTTCTGGCGTTATGCGGGCTACCTGCTCGGTGTCGACGAGGCATTGCTGACAACCACTCTGGAAGAGCAGGAAATCCTTGCCATGCAGTTGACCTCGCATCTGTACGAGCCCACTGCAGACAGCGAGTCTCTTGCCAAGGCGCTATTGCGCGACATGGCCGGCAAGCCGCCGTTCAACTTGTCCTATGAGGTATTGCTGGGTTTCAGCCGCTATCTTATCGGTGACAAGGTGGCGGATGATCTCAACATCAACAGCAGTGTTCCGGCTGCCACAGCAGTGCGGGTAGTCAAGACCGCTGTCAGTGCTGCCAGTTTTGGAGTGCGGCTTCTGCCGGATCCGGCCAAGCGGGCCCTGGAAAATCTGAATCACCAACTGGGTCGACGAACGCTCAAAGCCGGACTGGGTGACAACCCGGCCCGCTGGGGGTTCAAGGCGCTGGCCTGAAAAATAAAAAACCGGCTTTCGCCGGTTTTTTATTGCAGCAGCCAAGGTCAGCCCTGACGGGCCACCTGGTTCTCTCGTATCAGGTTCATGTAGTCCACCAGAATCTCCCCGGTTTCCCGCACGTAGGGGTCTTCGTCGATAGACTCATCATCACTTTCCGGGTCCAGCGCCCGCTGTTCCTCCAGATCACGCAGTTCCTTGATACTGCCCAGCGGCTCTTCATCGCGGGATTTGCGGCGACTGTTCTCAATGGCAAGGCGTTCGCTGTCGAGCGCTTTCTGTGTTGCCGTGCGGTTTTTCTCATTCAGAGAAAGCTCGATACGGTTGCGATTCTCCTCCAGGAGCTTGCGCAGCGACTCCACGTAGATGAACTCCGGGTCCTTATCAATACGGCTGGAGTGCTTTTCACGTAACTGAGGCAGATAAGGGACAATATCACTTACCCGCTGGTATTTTGCCGAATCGATCTCGTCCCAGGGCAGGGCATTGGGCAGGGAGCTTTCGCCCACCTCATCCTTGTCGATAAGAGAAGGCATATCCACGTCAGGCACGATGCCCAGGTTCTGGTTACTGGAACCGGAAACCCGGTAAAACTTGGCATTGGTCATCTTCAGCTTGCCGTGATTCAGATCCAGCAAGGTCTGTACAGTGCCTTTGCCGTAGGTCTGGTCGCCAACAATCAGGGCGCGGCCATAATCCTGCATGGCGCCGGCGAAAATCTCCGAGGCGGAAGCACTGAAACGGTTGACCATTACCGCCATGGGGCCGGCATAGAGCACCCCGGGAAATTTATCGCCTTCAATGCTGACGCGACCACTGGACTCGCGCACCTGTACGGTGGGGCCTCGATTGATAAACAGGCTGACCAGTTTGTTCACTTCCAGCAGGGAGCCACCGCCATTGTTACGCAGATCAATCACCAGGCCGTCGATGTTTTCCTTGCGTAATTCCACCAACAGTTTGGCTACATCACTGGTGGTGCTGGTGTAATTGGGATCGCCCCGGTGGAAGGCGGCAAAATCCAGGTAAAACGCCGGGATTTCGATAATGCCCAGTTTCATGGCTTCGCCATCACGCTGGATGGTAATCACATCCTTCTTGGCGGCCTGTTCCTCCAGCACCACCTTGTTGCGCTCAATGGTGATAGTGCGGGTGTCGTGTTCGCTAGCGCTGCCGGCAGGGATGATCTCCAGATTAACCTTGGTGCCCTTGGGGCCACGGATCTGGTCCACTACTTCGTCCAGGCGCAAGCCGATCACCGGTTCTGGCGCCTCGTCATCCTGGGAAACTCCGACAATCCGATCCGCCGGTTTCAACTGACCGCTTTTGGCCGCAGGACCACCGGGAACCAGGCGCACCACCTTGGTATAACCGTCTTCGTATTGCAGCACCGCCCCGATACCTTCCAGGGAGCGGCTCATGCTGATGTCGAAGTTTTCCGAATTATGCGGTGTAAAGTAGTTGGTATGCGGATCAAAGGTCTGTGTCAGGGCATTGATGTAGACCTGAAATACATCCTCTGGCGTGTTCTGGTTAATTCGTTTGAGCTGGCTTTCATAGCGACGGGTCAACCGCGTGCGAATATCGTCCAGTGAGCTGTCATTGAGCCGCATGGAGAGCACCGCATTTTTCAGCTGTCGTTGCCAGATGGCATCCAGCGCCGCCTCGTCCGCTGCCCAGGGTGCTTCGCCGCGATCCACCAGTACGGTTTCTTCATCGTCGAAGGTCAGCGATTCCAGGTCGTTCTCGATGGTGTCGAGCAATTTCTCCAGGCGGGTTTCCAGGCGTTCCTGGAAGCGATTGAAGATGGTGTAACCGGCTTCCAGCTGGCCATCGCTTAACTGGTCATCGAGTTTGTTGCGGTAACGCTCGAATTCACGAATGTCGCTGGCGAGGAAATACTGGCGATTAGGGTCCAGATCTTCGAGATAGCTGTCCAGAACCTGGCTGGACAGGGAGTTGTCGAACTCCAGCCGCCGATAGTGGTGCTTCAAGTTGGCAGCAATTTCCGCGGCGGCATCCAGCTGGTCGCTGTTGGGTTTCAGGTCACCCTGAACCTCCGGCTCGGAACGAAGGCCACTCACTCCCTGAATGGCGCCCCCCAGCAGGACCAGTGCCAGTGCCAGAGGGAAGAACTTACGAACTAGTGACATGCTGTTTCTCAAACGGTTTACCTGCAGTATAGACGACGGCCCGAAAGCGGTCATTCGCGGTTGAATTCCTCTATAACCTGTAGACTACCGTGAAAGCGCGAAGTTGCACTGTCATAAAAGTCGCCAAATTACGGATTTTCAACAAATTACCACGACCCTAGCTTACGGGGGATGCTTTGCACAGACTGTTCAGCCTGTTTTTCCTTGCGGGTATCGCCGGAGCGGTGATCCAGCTCATTGGTGGTGACATGGCGGCGCCAGGGCGCTTGATCAATGCCCTTTGGTCGGCGGCCGACCTGGCCGTGGAGGTCAGCCTGGGACTGATCGGGGTGCTGGCACTGTGGAGCGGGCTATTCAAGATGGCTGAGGCCAGCAACCTGGCGGCCCGATTGTCGTCCTGGGTGGAGCCGGTGCTGGCTCGCCTGATGCCGGGGGTCCGGCACACTCCGCAAGCATCTGCACCGGTTTCCATGAACCTGGCCGCTAACATGCTGGGGCTGGACAATGCCGCCACACCGCTTGGGCTCAAGGCCATGGAACGCCTCCAGCAGGGCAATCCGCAACCGGCACGGGCCACGGATAGCCAGATCATGTTCCTGGTGCTCAACACCTCGTCGGTCACGTTGGTGCCGGTGACGGTGCTGATGTTCCGGGCCCAGCAGGGCGCCAGCGACCCGGCTGCTGTCTACCTGCCTTTGCTGATGGCCACTACCGTATCCACTCTGGTGGGGATTCTGGTTACCGCTCGGGTCCAGCGTATCTCCCTGCGCGATCCGTTGTTGCTGGTGGTGGCCGGTATCTGGCTGGCCATACTGGCCGTGCTGGGGACCATTGTCTGGTTGGCCCCCACGGAGCTCGCCAACACGCTCTCCAGCCTGCTTGGCAACGGCATTCTGCTGCTGGTATTGAGCGCCTTCTTTATCGCCGCCTGGCGGGGCGGGGTGGATAGCTATGACACCTTTGTGGAAGGTGCCAAAGAGGGTTTCACCCTGGCGGTACGGCTGATCCCTTATCTGGTGGCCATGCTGGCGGCCATTGCCATGCTGAGAGCGGGCGGGGTACTGGACCTGTTTCTGGACGGGATTCGCTTCGCGGCCGCCGCCATTGGTTGGGATACCCGTTTTGTCGAGGCGCTACCGGTGGCGTTCCTCAAACCCCTGAGCGGTTCGGGGGCCCGGGCGGCCATGGTGGACGTGATGCAGACTCAGGGTGTGGATTCCCTGGCTGCACGCATGGCCGCAGTGATGCAGGGCTCCACCGAGACCACCTTCTATGTTCTGGCGGTGTACTTCGGCAGCGTGGGGATTCGTGATTTCCGCTATGCCCTGTGGTGCGGTCTGGCCGCGGATGCGGCGGGGCTGATCGCGGCCATTCTGCTCAGTTACGCGTTCTGGGGCTGATCCCGGTGAAGATTCTGCGAAACGTCAGATTGAGACGTTCACCCTGAACCCGTTGTCGGCGCGGCAGCGCATGCTGGAATTGCTGCTGCACCTGCGGGCTCATCAGTAGCAGACTGTTATCCGGTAGTGCCAGCGAGAAACACTGGCGACCTCCACCACGGGGACGAAACACGAAATCTCTGTCCGCCCCCAGGCTGTAGGAGGCAATCCAGGGCTCCGGGCCAAGCTCGGGCTCGTCGTCACTGTGATAGCCCATGCAATCCTTGCCGTTGCGATAGCGATTGGCGAGCACCGAGTTAAACCGTTGCCCGCACAATTCGCTCACCGCATCGCGCACGGGCTCCAACACGTCCGGCCAGCCGTCCGCCACATGCTGGTGACCGGAGTAACGATAGGGAATGCCATCATCGCCATGCCAGGCGGTAAGCCGTGGTACGGTATGATAACGACCAAATACCTGAATCTGCGGCTGCTGCCAGTCCAGAGCCGCATTCAGATCTGCTTGTAATGACCGGTGCTGCGCAGCCGGCAGGGCATGACGCCAAAGCCATAACCTGGCCTTACCGGCCAGGATAATCGTTTCCGGCTTTTTCATGCCGGCTGCAGACCTGGAATCGTTGACAGTCATAAGCTCCGTGCTATATCAAATTGCTGCCGGTATCTTGCCGGCAATGGTGATCAGGGAAACATCATGCTGCATATCTTCCGCATCGAAAACGGTGTCCTGCGTGAAAAGGACACGGAAACCATCCTGCCCACTCTGGCTGATGATGCCAGCTGGATCGATCTGGTGGACTCGGAGGAAAACGAGCGCGAGCTGGTGCAGCAATTCCTGGAAGCGGAACTGCCGGCCTCCGATGACATGGAAGAAATCGAAGCGTCCGCCCGTTTCTTCAGCGACGAGCAGGGGCTGCATGTCCACTCCCTGTTTCTGTTCCAGTCTGAGGGTCGTGCGCGCACCTCAACGGTGGCTTTTGTGGTTCAGGAAGGCCGGCTGCTGTCTTTCCGCGATTCTCGCTTACCGGATTTTCGACTATTGCGGCTACGTGTGCGGCGCGGCTGGGTCAAGGCTCAACAGCCCATTGATATCCTGCTGAGCATTCTCGAGCAAAAGGTGGAGAACCTGGCTGACGCCCTGGAGGATGTGCACCGTGATCTGGAACAAGTGGGTTACAGCGTGCTGGAGGAGGAAAACGGGGAGCTGGAAGACGATATTGAAAAACTGGCTCGGCTGGAGGATACCAACGGCAAGATTCGCCTGTGCCTGATGGATACCCAGCGTTCTATTTCCTTTATTCAGCGCTATGTCCGCACCGACAAGGTTCGCCGGCGCACCTGTGCCGAGGTGCAGCATGACCTGGACACATTGATGTCGCACACCACCTTCCTGTTCGACAAAATCAACTTCCTGATGGATGCAGCGCAAGGGTTCATCAATATCCAGCAGAACCAGATCATCAAGATCTTTTCCATTGCCGCGGTGGTGTTCCTGCCACCTACCATGATTGCCAGTATCTACGGCATGAACTTTGAGATCATGCCGGAGCTGGACATGGCTTATGGCTACCCCATGGCAATATGCCTGATGCTGCTATCCGGCATGACGCCTTACTGGTTTTTCAAGCGTAAAGGGTGGCTGTGAAAGGCAGTTAACAGTTAATAGTGAATAGTTAACAGCGGAAAACCCCTCGGCGGAGCGCCTGGTAGGAGCATCGCTTGAGATGCGAATGGACTGAGCAGGAGGCGAGTAACGAGTCGCGAAAACCAAAACCATAGCGCCGGTTTGCTTTTCACCTTTTGACACTCACTGCTCGCCTGGCCTGGCGCAATCAGGTCTTGTGCCAGCCTTGATCGGTTTCTTCGGCTTTGCCATCTTCGGCCAGCTTGATCAGGTGGGCTTGCAGAGAGAATTGGGCCACGCCGTGCAGGAATTCGGGCACGTCGTCGTAGACCACCTTCACCAACACCGCCAGGGTTTGCGGGTCACCTGAGAGGCCTTCCAGCACCTTGTCTTCGCGTTTCTGGCGGTGCGCCAGCGTATGGGTCAGGGTCTCTTCCGGGTCGCTGATCAGATCACCGTGGCCTGGGGCCATCACCATGATGCCGCGCTGCTGCAGTTTGCGCAGGGACGCAAAGTAAGCCTGCATGGAACCGGAGGGTGGGGCGATCACGACTGTTGAGCCCTGGATCAGGTGGTCGCCAGTAAACAGCATGCCATCATCACTGAGGTAACACAGGTGATTGCCCACATGACCCGGGGTCTCGATCACCTGTAGTGAAACGCCGCCGCAATCCACCCGGTCTCCCTCGCCCAACAGACGGTCTGACTGCCAGCTTT
Organism: Alcanivorax sp. IL2; assembly: GCF_047495475.1. Classification (NCBI taxonomy): domain Bacteria; kingdom Pseudomonadati; phylum Pseudomonadota; class Gammaproteobacteria; order Oceanospirillales; family Alcanivoracaceae; genus Alcanivorax; species Alcanivorax sp. IL2. The sequence goes on from NZ_CP179932.1 coordinate 2,380,201, forward strand.
CATCCTGCAGACCGTCGTCGGGTACCGAAGGCCCTAGGCAACGGGCGCCGGTGGCTGCCACCAACGCCAGAGCGCCGGGGGAATGGTCTCGATGGGTATGGGTGACCACCACCTGGTCGATGGGTTTTCCCAGGGTGCGGGCGGCCTGCAGGAGTGCCTGCAGGTGTTCCTGATCCTCGGGGCCGGGATCAATGACAGTCAGGCTATCCTTGCCAAACAGATAACTGTTGGTGCCTGGCCCGGTCATCATGCCCGGGTTACGCGCCAGAACCCGCCAGGCATTATCGCCAATCGGGGTAAGCTGGCCGGGAATCAGTGATGCCATAATGACTCCTGGGAGTTTGGAGGGCGCATTGTGACGATTCACCCGGCAGGATGCCAGTCTACGACTCCGGGTAGGCCAGCTTGTCGATCGCTTCCAGTTCCCAGCGATCCACCGGGGTGTCTTCTTTCGGGTGACGACTGACAACCGCAAAGGGGTAATCCTGACCAGCGGGCAGATACATTTGCACATCAATGGTCTGCTGGTAGATCACCGTGCAGTCATTCTCTGCCTTCGGGCAGGACAGGGCACGGGCCTGAAGCGTTACCGCTGCCACATTCATCTCACTGCGATTGGCCAGATTCCCGGTAAGGCGCACGCCGGATTCAGAGGCAAGGAATTCTTTCAGCGTTACCTGGATACCATCCGGAGGCAGGCGCACCTGATCGTCACGGCCGCCTTGCCAGACACCGATGCCGAGCACCATCAGGCTGGCCAATACCAGGCTCAGCACCAGATAAAACGGTCGACGGCCCCATTGCCAGCTACCCCAGAGCAGAACGGTAACCGCGATAATGACAGTCAATACCAGTAATAGGCGCATTTATTCTCCACAATTGCAGACCTCGCTCCCTCTGATTCATATAATCCCGGGAGTCATATGTAAAGGAGTAGGCCATGCTGATTGTTGTATCGCCAGCAAAAACCCTGGATTACGAGAGCGAATTGCCAGCACTGAAAACCACCCAGCCCCGATTGCTGGATGATAGCGACGTGTTGATCGAGCGGGCTCGCCAGCTCTCCCCGGCGGATGTCAGCAGCCTGATGGGTGTCAGTGACAAGATCGCGCACTTGAATGTGGAGCGGTTTGCCCAGTGGCAGCGGCCCTTCACAAAGAACAATGCTCGACCCGCAGCGTTTGCCTTCAAGGGCGATGTCTATACCGGCCTGGAAATCGGTACCTTTACTGACAACCAGCTCAAGGAAGCCCAGACGTCTTTCCGCATGCTGTCAGGACTATATGGCGTGCTACGCCCGCTTGACCTGATGCAACCCTACCGGCTGGAAATGGGCACAAAACTGGATAACCCCCGCGGCAAGGACCTCTATACGTTCTGGGGCGACATTATCACCGAACAGCTCAACAAGGATATGAAAGCGGCGAAAACCGACGTGCTCGTCAACCTGGCATCCAATGAGTATTTCAAGTCGGTGAACAAGAAAGGGATCAATGGCCGCATTGTTGAACCGGTTTTCCAGGATGAGAAAAACGGCAAGTACAAGGTGATCAGCTTTTACGCCAAAAAGGCGCGTGGCCTGATGGCGGCGTGGGTTATCAAGAAGGGCATCAAGGACCCGGACAAACTGAAGAATTTCGATGTGGCGGGATATCGTTTCGCTGCAGAGTTGTCGAGCCCGGACAAGCCAGTGTTTCGTCGGGCCGAGCAGTAGAGCTGCGCAGGAGCGCCGCTGGTGGCGCTCCTGAAACAGGGGTTAGTCTCTATCTTCGAATTCGCTGCGGGCGGCAAGCAGGCCGGTTTTCAGGCCATCCCATGCCAGTTCCACGCCGGCTTTGATGTCATCCCAGGCATCTTCGCCGTGGGACTCCAGTTTTTCCAGTTTTGCTTCCAGCTCGTCGCGACGATCCTGAATCTCGGCGATTTTCTGCTTCGCCTCGCTACGCCACTCTTCGCGCTTGTCTCCCAACCGGGCGGTCAGCCGATCCAGCTGATAATCCCAGTCTTCCAGTTTCTGGCGAATGTTGTCGGCAAAATCCTTCTTGTCTGTCATTACGTTATGCTCCTGATTAGGCTTGCCAGGGACTCTGGAAACCATCGGGTTTGATCACCAGCACATCCGTGCTGGCACGGGTTATCACGGATTCTGCGGTGGCGCCCAGCAGCAACCTTTCCGGCAGGTTGCGATGCACAGTGCCGACCACCAGCACATCCATCTTCTGTTCATCACAATATCTGGCCAGTGTTGGCGCTACCGGGCCGGACAGGATTGCCATCTGATCCGGGCCAAGTCCGTGGGCGGCACCGAATTGCAGGAAGCGCTCGCGGTAGAATTCGCGCACCTTGTCCATGCCGCCGCTGTAATCGGGGATCGCTTCCCCCACCAGCAGAATCAGGCTGTCGTCCATTTCATCCAGCACATGGCAGGCCCGCAAGGTACCGCCTAACTTGCTTGAAAACTGGCCTGCAGCATCAAGTACCTCGATTGCCAGGGGATCATTCGCCAGCTCCTCGCTGCCCGGATCCAGGGCGGCCAGTATTCTTGGGGAGGGCGACCACTGGCGGCCATGCACACACAGCACCGGGCAGGGCGCCTTGCGAATCAATTGCCAGTCCCGGGGCGTAAAAAGATGCCGGCGCAGGCCGCTCTCTTCGCTGGTATGGACAACCACCATGGCGGGTTGCAGGTCGAGGATGCTCTCGCGCAGGGCCGCCATGCTGTCTTTGTGCCACAAAATGGAAAGCTCGCAGCTATCCCTGTCTGTCAATTCACCGATCCGTTTCTGCCAGGCCTTATGGATCTGTGTGCGGGCGGCGTCCTGTCGTTCCTGGTCGACGCCAACGGCGCGCACCATGGCGGAGGAATAGGCATTGACCAGAACATGTAGCGGCGCCTTGGTGGAATCTGCTACCTGTCTGGCTTTGTGCAGGGCCGGCTGGGTGGCTTTCAGATCACTGTCGAGAATGGCCAGTACCGCAGCGCTCACAGGCTGGCTTCCAGGGTTTGACGCTCGCCGCACAGGCTTTGTCGATCAAGGATTTCCACTTCGCGGCCTTCTACCCGCAGCCATTCATTCTGTTGAAAACGGGTAAAGATACGGCTGACAGTTTCCACCGCCAAGCCTAGATAGTTGGCGATGTCATAGCGGGACATGGGCAGGCGGAATGCGCGTTCGCTGAGCCCACGCCGCTGGTGTCGAGCTGACATGGAAAGTAGCAGTGAAGCCACCCGGTCATCGGCATTTTTTTTGCTGAGCAACATGTGAAGCTCACGGTCAGAGCGGATTTCATTACTCATCAAGCTGAAAAAATGATGCTGCAGAGAAGGAATACGCTGGGAGAGCGTTTCCAGCTTCGAAAAGGGGATCTCGCAGACGGTAGCGGTTTCCAGGGCTTTGGCATTGGAAACATGGTGTGCGGTGCTGATGCCATCCATACCCAGTACTTCACCGGGCAGATAAAAGCCGGTGACCTGTTCGTCGCCTTCATCGCTGAGCACGTAGGTCTTTAGTGCGCCAGAACGAACCGCATAGACGGCCTGGAAATCATCCGCTGCGCGATACAGGTGCTCGCCGCGCTTCAGAGGGCGGCCCCGGTGAATGATGCGATCCAGCTCGTCGAGCTGTGCCGGCGCCACTGCCAGTGGGAGGCAGATGGGACTCAGGCTGCAATCATTGCAGGAAACATGTTGGGACACGATGCGTCTCCGGTTAATAGCTGCGTAATGCAAATTTCACCTTACAGTATAGGGCAGGGTGAACAACAAGCGAACAAGGTTCAAATGATGCGACTGAAACGGTTAATGGCCTCGTTCTGGGTATAACGATCAAACGGCATCACCAGGGCCCGGCTTACCAGCCGGCCCTGCTCGGTGATCACCAGCCGCTGCTTGTCCACGCGCACAAGGCCCTGATCCTCAAATTCCACCCAGGAGGCCAGGGCATCCACGAAGTAGTCCGGGAAATTGATTTGCCACTGCTCACTGAACAGATTCATGTCCACGTAAAGGTCGCACAGCAGGCGCATTATCAGGTCACGGCGCATCTGATCATCGCGATTGAGGAGATAGCCCTGCTCAATGGTGGACTGGGCCTGATCAATGGCATCGGACCAGTGGCTCAATGATTTCATGTTCTGGGCATAAAGATTGCCGATCTGGCTGATGGCACTGACCCCGAAGCCCAGCAAATCCGCATCCCCGTGGAGGGTGTAGCCCTGAAAATTGCGGTGCAGAAGCCCGTTGCGCTGAGCGACGGCAATCTCGTCGCTTTCCAGCGCAAAGTGGTCCATACCAATAAAGGTATACCCGGCATCCTGAAGAATGCGCCCGGCACGGACGAACATGGACAGCTTTTCTTCCGGGCTGGGCAAGGCCATATCCGGTATCTGCCGCTGAATTTTGAAACGCGCGGGCAGGTGGGCGTAGTTGTAGAGCGAGATTCGTTCGGGCCGCAGCTCTGCAATCTGCTCGATGGTCCGGGCGAGGCTCGATTCAGACTGCCAGGGGAGGCCATAGATCAGATCGGTGTTAATGGACTTGAAGCCGAAGTCCCGCGCCCACCCAATGGTCTGACGAATCATTTCATAGGGTTGGACCCGATTGACCGCCTGCTGAACACGCAAATCCAGATCCTGAACCCCGAGGCTGATGCGATTGAAGCCCAGGCCGCGAAGCAGCCCCAGACGGGCCTGGTCCACGGTGCGAGGGTCAATCTCGATGGCATAATCACCACGGTCATCTTCACGCAAGGTGAAGTGCCGGGCCATGTAGTACACCAGCTCGGTAATCTGGGCATCGCTGAGAAAGGTGGGGGTGCCGCCACCCCAGTGAATCTGGGTGACCGGCCTTTGGCTGTCGACCTGTTCAGCCCGCTGGCCGATTTCCTGCTTCAGGCGCTTCAGGTATTCCGTCGCTCTGCCACGGTTGGCGGTCACAACCCGGTTGCAGGCACAGTAATAGCAGACGGTGCTGCAAAACGGGATGTGCATATACAGCGACAGGGGCCGGCGAGCGGCATTACCGGCAGCAATGGCTCCGGCATAATCCGCCTCGCTGATTTCCTCATGAAACTGGGGGGCAGGGGGGTAAGAGGTGTATCGCGGTCCGGGACCGCCATACTGGCTGATCAATGTTTTGTCCCAGGTAGCCACGCCCGCTCTCCGGTTAAATGATTTCCTCCATTATTGCGGCCCTGGAATGGACTGTGTTGACCTGGATCAAGTCTCCGGCTGATGGTGATGGCTGTGTGTGTTTTTATCGACAGCGCCATGGTGACCATGATGCTGCATCTGGCTCATGGACCAGGCCTGCCAGAAGAATACCAACGCCAGCAGAAACGTCAGTGATGCCGCCACTTTTGGCCAGATACCGCTGCGAAAATGCTGCAGTCGCGAGGCGATCACACCGGTAATGGCCACCGGGATCACAGTCACCACACCGAAAACCAGCATCACCAGGGCGCCAGCCAACGCGCTGCCAGCCGTAACGGCAAGCGTCAGGGCGGTATAAATCAGGCCACAGGGCAACAGGCCCCACAAGCCGCCCAACGCCAGCGCTTTCAGCGGGCGATCCACCGGGAGTAGCCGCCGGGTCAGGGGCTGTAATCGACGCCACAGCCCGGCCCCTATGCCTTCCAGTTTTTTCAGCCACACGCCTTGCCCGAGCAGATAACCACTGAGCAGCAGCATCAGAACGCCGGACAGGCTCAGCCCAATGGCCATGGAGGGACCAGGGAGCCAATCCAGCAGCACCTTGCCCAGCATGCCAGCCAGGGCGCCAAGCACCATATAGGTGGTCACCCTGCCGATACCGAAGAGTAGCTGCCATCCCCACAGCGACTTGCCCTGGCGGCGCGATTCCGGGATCGAGAAGGTGAGTGCGCTGCTGATACCGCCGCACATGCCGATACAATGGACGCTGCCGGCAGACGCCAGCAGAACCGCGCTGGCAAGCAGAGTCAGCAGGGCTTCGGGGCTCTCTGGCATCATGGGTTCCGCTCGTCGTCGTTATCTGCAGCCTCTTTGCTCGTGCCCGGGCGGCCTTTGCGCTGTTCACGGTCTTCGAAGACTACCCGCCAGGAGGCATTGTCCAGATCATCAAACTGATCCTTGCGCAGGGCCCAGAACAGGGCCCAGATCGCCCCGGCCAGGAACAGCAATGCCAGTGGAATCAGGAGGAGGACGATTTCCATCGGGTAACTCGCGTCGCGTTGAGGGTGACCAGCAATGAGCTGGCAGACATGCCGATAGCCGCGGCCCAGGGCGGAATCCACCCGGCAACAGCAAAGGGCACCGCCAACACATTATAGAGCAGGGCCCAGGTGAGATTCTGGCGAATGGTGCGCCGGCAACGCCTGGCAAGGGCTGGCAGGGCCGCAATAGCATCCAGGTTATCCTTGAGCAGATACAGGCCTGCCGCCCGCTGGGCCAGACTGGTGGCGTTGGCAGTGGCCACGGATACATCCGCCGCCAGCATGGCCTGGGCATCATTGATGCCGTCACCCACCATCATTTGCGCTGTATTCATCTGCAGCTCCTTGAGCCAGCGGGTCTTGTCAGCGGGCTGCATGCCGGCACGCCATTCCTCCAGCGATAACGCACGGGCCACCGGCGCGGCAGCGGCATCGTTGTCACCGGTTGCCATGCGTACAACCAGGCCTTGCTGGTGAAGAGCCCGGGTTAACGCAGCGCTTTCTTCGCGAATGCTGTCCTGAAGCCACAAATACAGCTGCACAGTGCCGTCGCGGCTTAGCTGCAGACAGGTGGTGCCCGGGCGCGCCTGTTGCGGTGCGCCACTGATGCGCCATTGCTGACCGTGCAGGATACCGGTGATGCCATTGCCATCCGGCAGGATGTCTGCCATTTGCGGGTTGCGTGCAATGTCACGAAAGGCCTGGGCCAGCGGGTGAGGGTTGTTCCATTCCAGTGCGGCGACAATGGCAAGCAGGGCTGGCGTTTGCTCTTCACCGACAACCTGGGTATCCACCAACGAGAAACGTCCCAGCGTCAGCGTGCCGGTTTTATCGAAGAGCACCCCGCCGATATGGGGCAATCGCAGCAGCTGGCGGGGGGATGCCACCAGCACCCCTTCACGCAGCGCCGTGCCCAGGGTCGCCGAGAGAGTCAGAGGCACAGCCAGGGCCAGCGCGCATGGGCAAGTGATGACCAATACCGCCAGGGTGTGGTCGAAGGCCTCACCGGCACCGGCAGGCCAGTGCCACAGCAATGTAAAGGTGGCCAGCAGCAGCACGGCAGCGGTAAAGAGTGGGGCGATGCGGTGCCAGTCACGGATGACATCCAGCCGCTCCCGGCTGGCCAGCTCCACCTGCTCGGCGATTCTGGCAATCTGACTGTGGTCTGCGGCGCACTCTGCCTCCAGCGTGATTGAGCCTTCCTGCAGACGGGCTCCGGCCACCAGACGCGAATCCAGGCCACGGCTTATCGGCACCGATTCACCGGTAAGTGCTGCTTCATCGAAGGTGCCCTGGCCGTCGATGATACGGCCATCCACCGGCACCACATCGCCCTGAATCAGCAGCAATCGGTCGCCCGCTGTTACCTGCCTGAGACTGACCCATTGTGGCTGATCATCACTGAGACGCCGGACCGCACGGGGCAGGGTATCGCCAAGTCTCGCATAGCCGGCGTGGATGGCCTGGCGCTGACGGTGCTCCAGCCAGCGGCTGATCAGCAGGAAGAAAACGAACATGGCGGCGGAATCAAAGTAAACGTGGCTGCCGCCGGTGGACATGGCTACCAGGCTACCGCCCCAGGCCAGGAACAGCGCCAGGGCAATAGGGGTGTCCATGGTCAGGTTGCCATTGCGCAACCCGCGCCATGCGCCTTGAAAGAAGGGCCAGCCAGCATAGAAAACCACCGGGGTAGCGACAAAAAAACTGGCCAGGCGGAACACCCACTCGTAAACCGCATCCGAACCATCAAACACGCCGATATACAGGGCCATGGAGTACATCATGGCCTGCATGGCACCCAGGCCGGCCAGTATCAGTCTGCCCAGCAGGCGCTTGTGCTCGCGGCGGTTCGCAGCGGTGGCGGCAGGATCACCGGGCAGGCTCACGCCATAGCCTAGTTGCTGGATACGGCGGGCGGTTTCCCGGGCTTGCGGTGCCCCCTGGTAGTCCACCGTCAGTGTCATGCCCGCCAGATTGACGCTGGCGCGACTGACCCCCGGTTGTGTGGACAGGGCTTTCTCGATTAGCCAGCTGCAGGCCGCGCAGGTCAGGCCGCTGAGTTGCAGCTGCAGGCGTTCGCCGTCAGGCAGCGAACTACAGTGGGGCGCCAGCAGGTCGGGGATCTCGAACAGTGCCAGATCCAGTTCTGCCCGGCGCGCATCCGGCGCCGGTGCTTCGTCCTGTCGAATCCGGTAGTAGTCATCCAGCCCCATCCCATAAATGGTTTCGATGGCCGCAGCACATCCCGGGCAGCAAGCATCTCGGTTTCCCTCCGGGGTGCGGGCGGAGAAGGCGCCAGACGGTGCAGGTTGGCCGCAGTGCCAGCAGGGTGGGGTGAGGCTCTGGTTCATGGCGTGGCAACGTGCCCCAGGCGCACGCTACCGCCTTCAATGCTGCCGCTCTGGTAAAGACGCCAATGCCCCTCAGGCGTGGAGGCGGTAGCGATATAACGGCCCGATGAGGGAAGGATGCCGTCGCTAAGGAAAACGCCATTGCCCTGATGGTGGAATGTCAGCAACACATCCTTTTCCTTGAGGGTGGGGTGGCGCAGCGCCACGGTAATAACGTCTGGCGCGGGAATTCCGGCGTCGCTGGTCAGCCTTGCCTGAACCCCGGCACCCACCTGGGACATCACCAGACCAATACCCAGCCGTGTGGCAATCTGTTCCTGTTCCACGGAACGGTTAATGCCCCGGCCTTCCTTGTACCACTCGTCGACCACCGGAGCGTCTGCATTGATGACGGCGATATACAGGGTAGTCAGGCCGGCAATCACTGAACTGGCTGGCAGCAAAATGGCCAGCCACAGCAGCGGGTAGCGATACCAGGGGCGATCATCAACGTGGGGTGATGAAACGGGATTCATGCTGTTTCTCCAGGTCCGGGTCGTCCAGTGACCTTACTGAAAACCAGATGGTGGATGACGGCATTTCCACCTCGTAGGGGTCATAACTCACTGTCACTGGCAAGGACAGGTGCTGCCCGGGCTGAATGGTAAACTCGGTGCGGTTTTCCATTCGCAGCCCTTCAGGGCCTTCCAGGCTCAGTGTATAACGATGGGCGTTCTGGCCCTTGTTGAGAATTTCCAGGCGATAGACATTCTCTACGCGACCACTACTGGCAACCCGGAAAAGCTGATTACGATCGCGCAGTACATCTACCTGCAAGGGCACACGGTTATAGAGCGTCACCATGAACAGGGTAGCCATGGCCAGCAAGACGATGCCATAACCGATCAACCGGGGTCGCAGCACCCGGGATTCCTTCCCTTCAAGCGCATTCTCTGTGGTATAGCGGATCAAGCCCCGGGGCTTATCGATGTGATCCATGACATCGTCGCAGGCATCAATACAGGCCGCGCAGGTAATGCATTCGTATTGAAGTCCATCGCGAATATCAATGCCCGTCGGGCAGACCTGAACACACATTCCGCAGTCAATGCAGTCGCCTTTTTCGACAGCCTGAGGCGTCTGAGTACGCTTCTTGCTGCCTCGACCACGGGGCTCGCCGCGCTCTTCGTCATAGGAAACGATGAGCGTTTCACGGTCGAACATGACGCTCTGGAAGCGGGCATAGGGGCACATATACAGGCACACCTGCTCGCGCATGAAACCGGCGTTCATATAGGTGGCAACGGTAAAGAACCCGACCCAGAACAATTCCCAGCCACCCCATTCAAAACTGAAAATACGGACAGTCAGATCGGTAATCGGGGAGAAATAGCCGACAAAGGAGAGGCCGGTAAGAAAGGCCAGCGCCAGCCACATCACATGTTTACTGCCACGGCGGAGCAGCTTGCTGATGGACCAGGGTGCCTCGTCCATTTTTATGCGGCTGTGCCGGTCGCCTTCACAAAGTTGCTCTATCCACTGGAAAAAGCGGGTCCAGGTCGTCTGCGGGCAGACATACCCGCAATAAACGCGCCCGGCCAGAACCGTGAAAAAAAACAGCGCGAAGGCGGCAATGATCAACGCCCAGGAAAGAAACAGGAAATCCTGCGGCCAGAGGGTCAGGCCAAATATATGGAACTGCCGGTTAGGCAGATCAAACAGCACCGCTTGCTGGCCATCCCAGCGAATCCAGGGCAGGGCAAGATAGAGCCCCATGGTGCTGATAATGCTGAAATCGCGAATACGCTGGAAACGGCCAGTGATGGACTTCACCTGGATCCGTTTACGCTTGGCATAGAGGCTGATGGGCCCTTGTGCGTGCGGGCTGTCATCAACGGTTTTAATGCGGTCGCGCTCACTCATTACGCACCTCGAAGACTGCTGGCGTGATCCGCCGACACGGCCTGTCGCAGCCTTTTGCAGGCTGCGACAATGGCCCTGACGTTACGGGGCTGGCTTGTTGGACAGGCTGTAAACGTAGGTCGCAATGACATGAATCTTCTCTTCAGTGAGCAGATTCTCATGCTTGGGCATTTCCCCTTTGCGCCCTTCGCGAATGGTGGTTTCGATGTCCTCCAGGCGCGGACCGTAAAGCCAGGTGGTGTCTGTCAGATTGGGTGCTCCCATGGCCTGAATGCCTTTGCCATCCTGCCCATGGCAGGCGGCACAGACTGCGAATTTTGGCTTCGCGCGCTCAATGGCGGCGGCCTTATCCGCATCCTTGGCCAGATTCGGGCGGCTCAGGCTTTGCACATAGATGGCCATGTCGCGCACGGCCTTGTCGGTGTTACCGATAGCCGCGGCCATGGGCGGCATCATGCCGGTGCGGCCCTGGGCAATACTGGCAATAATCTGCTTGGGTTCACCGCCATACAGCCAGTCATCATCCGCCAGGTTCGGGTAGCCCTTGGCACCGCGGGCATCCGAGCCATGACAAATGGCGCAGTTGTTGGCAAACAGACGACCACCCACGGCCAGAGCTTCCGGGTACTCGATCAGTTCATCCACAGGGACCTTGGCAAACTGCTCAAACAACGGATCGGTCTGCCGCGCCACCAGGGCGACTTCCTTTTCGTATTGCAGTGTGCTGCTCCAGTTCAGCAGACCCTGATACTTGCCCAGACCGGGATAGAGCACCAGATATACACAGGCGAAGATCAATGTGCCGATAAACAGGAACAGCCACCAGCGGGGAAGCGGGGCATTGCGTTCCTGAATACCGTCAAAGCTGTGGCCGGTGGTTTCCTTGGCCGCTTCCTCGGGAGAGATCTGATTGTTCCACAACAACAGGCCCGCACAGCCGAGCAGATTGATGGCAACGATAATGATGATGAACCAGCTCCAGAAATCACTCATTGCTCGTCCCTCTCTTTGCGGCGGTCAGCCTCAAGGGCCATGTGTGAGAGTTTTTCGTAGTCTTTCTTGCGGCTGGGGCGATACACCCAGAGGGTCATCGCCATAAAAGCGACGAAGAAGACCAGCGTAAACAGGGCTTGAAAGCTCATTGTGCTACCTCCTTACGTTCCTGGCCCAGGGAAAGCAGATAGGCCACCAGGGCATCCTCTTCCGTGGCATCGGCCCATTCCCCCTCGATCTTGTTCAGCTGCTCGGCAATGTCCTGGTCGGTATAAGGCACACCAAAGGTGTCCTTGAACAAGCGCAGGGTTCGCTCGGTGTCGCGCCAGTCCACGAGATTTTCCTGCAACCAGGGGTAGGCCGGCATATTGGATTCCGGTACCACCTGGCGGGGATCACGCAGATGCTCACGGTGCCACTGATCGGTGATCGGGCGCAGGCCGACACGGGCCAGATCCGGGCCGGTGCGCTTGGAGCCCCACAGGAACGGATGCTCCCAGACATCTTCGCCGGCCACGGAGTAGGCGCCATAGCGTTCGGTCTCTGCACGCAGGGGGCGCACCATCTGCGTATGGCAGACGTGGCAGCCTTCGCGGATATAGATGTCACGACCTTCCATTTCCAGAGCCGTGTAAGGCTCCAGACTTTCCAGCGGCTCAGTGGTGGCCTTCTGCCAGAACAGCGGCACGATTTCCGCCAGGCCACCGAAACTCACCGCAATCAATGTCAGCACAATCATCAGGCCGACATTCTTTTCCACTCTTTCATGGGCATTGGACATGTCGGTCTCCTCAGGCAGCCTGCAGCACGTTGTCGTCGCCATGGGTATCGCGCTCGGCAACGATGGTCTTGTAGACGTTGACAGCCATCAGCACCATGCCGGCGAAGAAAACCACCCCGCCGAGCAGGCGGATGGCGTAGAACGGTTGCCGTTCTACCAGCTCCTGCACGAAGTTGTAGGTGAGGGTGCCGTCCGCATTCACTGCCCGCCACATCAGGCCCTGCATGATGCCGGACACCCACATGGAAGCGATGTACAGCACCGTACCGATGGTGCTCAGCCAGAAGTGGGCATTGATCCAGCCGATGGAGTACATCTGCTTGCGATCAAACAAGCGGGGAATCATCACGTAGATAGCACCGATGGTAATCATGGCCACCCAGCCCAGCGCGCCGGAATGCACATGGCCGATGGTCCAGTCGGTATTGTGGCTGAGCGCGTTGACGGTCTTGATGGACATCATCGGCCCTTCGAAGGTGCTCATGCCGTAGAAGGAGAGGGCGACGATCATGAAGCGGATGATCGGATCCGTGCGCAACTTATGCCAGGCGCCGGACAGGGTCATCATGCCGTTGATCATGCCGCCCCAGCTGGGCGCCAACAGCACAATGGAGAACGCCATACCCACAGACTGCGCCCAGTCTGGCAGGGAAGAGTAGTGCAGGTGATGCGGGCCGGCCCACATGTACACGGCGATCAGGGCCCAGAAATGCACAATGGAAAGACGGTAGGAATATACCGGGCGCTGGGCCTGTACCGGCACGTAGTAATACATCATGCCCAGGAAGCCTGCGGTCAGGAAAAAGCCCACCGCATTGTGCCCGTACCACCACTGCACCATGGCATCGATGGACCCGGAGTAGACCGAGTAGGACTTCATAGCCGATACGGGAATGGCGATATTGTTGATCACATGGAGCAGGGCCACCGCAATGATGAAGGCCCCGTAGAACCAGTTCGCTACGTAAATATGGGGTTGTTTACGCCGGGCAATGGTGGCGAAGAACACGATGGCATAGGCCACCCAGACCAGGGTGATCAGGATGTCGATGGGCCATTCCAGCTCCGCGTATTCCTTGCTGCTGGTGTAGCCCATGGGCAGGGTGATGGCCGCGGCCACAATCACCGCCTGCCAGCCCCAGAAGCTGAAAGCGGCCAGCTTGGGAAACGCCAGGGTGGCCTGGCAGGTTCGCTGCACCACGTAGTAGCTGGTACCGATGAGGGCTGAGCCGCCAAAGGCAAAGATGACTGCGTTGGTGTGCAGTGGCCGTAACCGGCCGAAACTGAACCAGGGTAACTCGAAATTGAGGACTGGCCAGGCAAGCTGGGCGGCGATGATCACCCCCACCAGCATACCCACAATCCCCCATACAACCGACATGATGGTGAATTGCCGTACCACCGTGTAGTTGTAAGAGGGTGAAACCGCTGAGTTTTCCATGTGCGTTCCCTTCCGAATGATGCGCCGGGAGACGATACCAAGCGTGTTCCCCGGCTTTCTTGATATAGATCAACTGCGCCGTTCGTAACCCTGGGACAAAATGTCTCACCCATCCTTGGATAGGTACACTGCCTTTGTGGTCACTTTTGGCGCAGTCGTCAACTGTCGGAAGGAAACGGTGCGGATTCAGACCCTCTTTTGGAAAAGTGAAAGCACCAGCGCAGTGAGCGCCGGCAGGAAAGTGATGGTCACGATGGCGGTGCCGAGCAACCCGAACAGGACAATCGCCCCGACACCCCGATAGAGCTCAGTGCCCTCACCAGGAATCAGCACCAGCGGCGCCAGGCCACAGACCGTGGTGATGGTGGTCATGGCGATGGGGCGCAACCGTGAGGCGACGGCCTCGCTCACTGCGTCCACGGCACTCATGGCATTATCGCGGAAATTCAGCGTCGCCTGATGCACGATCAGGATCGGATTATTCACCACCGTGCCCATCAGAATCAGGAAACCGAGCATGGTGATCATGTCGAACGGCTGGGTCAGTGGCGGCAACCCAAGCACAGGCAGTAATGCGCCCACCCCGTTCATCATCGCCAGGCCCAGCAAGCCGCTGGCAATGCCCAGCGGAATCGTGGTCATGATCAGCAGAGGAAAACCCCAGTGGGTGAAAATGGCCACCAGCAACAGGTAAACCAACATCAGCGCCACCACATAATTGCCGGACAGGGACTCCTGGGTAGCCTGCAACTGGTCGCTGGCGCCGGACAGGGTGATGCTGATGGTGTCCGGAATCTCGCCGGCATCACGCAGTTGCTGAATCATTCCACGCACCCGGCTGACCCCGGTTTCCAGGGCCACGCCCCGGGGCGGGATGATATTCAGGGTGACCGTACGCCGGCCGTTGACCCGTCGCACCACACTGGTGTCCACGGTTTCTTTCAGGGTGGCCAGGGACGACAACGGCACCGTTGCACCGATAGGCGTATGGACCGGCAAGCCGGGGAGGGCGGCCAGCTCCGGTCGGGTGCCGGTACGGTGGCTGTAGGCATAGATGTCGATCTTGTCGTCACCCAGGAAAAATTCATCCAGATAGGCGCCATCGGTAAGCGCGGCCACGGTAAAGCCCAGGTCTTCGGTGGAAAACTGCACTTCGGCGGCACGGTTCCAGCGCGGATGGACTTCGATCAGCGGCTGGGCCAGGGACAGGCTGGCAGGCTGGGACTGGATGCGCGGGTTATCAAAGATCTGCTCGGCCTCACGCTCCAGCCTTGATGCCACCGTGTAGATTTCCGCCAGATCCGCCCCGGCCACATCCAGCGTCACGCTGCGGGTACCGCCGTCGTTACTGGAAATGATCGACCCGCGAGCCGCAAAGGCGCCCATGCCCGGGTAGCGCTGATAGACCTCGGTGATGGCATCCATCATCGCTTCCATGTGTGCCGGGTCCACCGGCTCGGCGATAATGCGCAGACGCTCCGCATCCACGCCCATATTCACATACTTCATGGGCGGCCTGGCCAGTTCGCCCGACTCGTAGTCCGCCGGGTCGGCGCCCACCAGCGGCAGGAATTCTGCTTCCACCTCGTCGGCGATGGCTTTCATGGTGCTGAGGTTGTAACCCGGCGGCGCACTCATGCTGGCAAAGGTTTTCGGTTCCTCACCCTCGGGTAAATATTCCGCTGGCGGCGTCAGGAACAGCACAATGGCGCCCCCCATCAACACGGTTGCCAGCAGGGTAGTCACTTGCCGGGGCCGGCTACTGGAGAGGCGATCGGAAAGGAGGTGCAGGGCGGTCATCCAGCGGCTGTGCTGGCCGTCATGGGCGACCACCGCACTGAAGTCTAGCCGGGCGGAGAGGGTGGGGATCACCGTCATGGCCACCAGCATGGAAACCAGAATCGACGCGGACACGGCGATAGCGATATCAGAATAGAGCTGGCCGGCCTCTTCCTGAATAAACACTACAGGCAGAAATACCAGCACCGTGGTCATGGTGGAGGCGAACACCGCCGGCCATACCTTCTGGATGCCGCTCACCGCCGCGCGAAAGCGATCCAGCCCCTTGCGCCGTTCCATTTCGATGCTTTCCAACACGACGATGGAATTATCCAGGGTCATGCCGATGGCAAAGGCGATACCCGCCAGGGAAATCACATTAATGGTGCGCCCGGCCACCAGCAGGCCCAGAAACGCCGCAATGGTACAGATGGGAATACCGATCACGCCCACGGCGGTGATCTTCACCGAGCGCAGAAACAGGAACATGACCAGGGTGGCGAACACCGCACCGATGGCCAGATTGGTCCACACGTTGGCCACCGAGGCTTCCACGTAGCGCACATCATCGGCGATCAGCGCCATACGCATGCCCGCCGGCTCCAGCACCTCCCGATTGATCTGCACCACCTGATCAAACATGGCGTACTTGATGTCGATGACATTGGAGCCGGTTTCCCGGCGCACCGCCAGGCTGATTACCGGTTCGCCATTGACCCGTGACAGGCTGCGAACCGGGAAGTGATCGAGCACCACGGTCGCCACGTCTTTCAGGCGCACCAGGGAATCGCCGCTGCGGACCAGAATCAGTTCATTGAGGCTGTCGATATCCTTGAAGCGGCCCACCGTGCGCAGTAAATAACGCCGCTTGCCGCTTTCCAGCTCGCCACCGGACACATCCCGGTTGCGTTCACGCAGGGCATCGCGCACATCCACCACACTGAGCCCGAACTGGGCCAGCTTCTGCGCATCCAGCAGTAGCTGAACCTGCCGTTCGGCACCGCCGCGCACTTCCACCTGGGATACCCCGGCCACACTCTCCATGCGCGAGCGGACTTCATCGTCGATGAAGTCCTGCATCATGTCCATGTCGAGCCCGCGCGGATTATCAGGCAGGGGAGAGACGCGGTAATACATAAAAGCGTTGCTGGAAAAGGAACTGGACAGAATGCGCGGCTGATCTACGTTGTCGGGATAGGCAGGAACCTGACTGAGGGCGTTATTGACCCGGATCAGCGCATCGGTGATATCCACGCCGAAGGGAAATTCCAGCTCGATTTCCGCTTCGCCGCTGCCGGCGGAGGAGGTCATCCGTCGCAGGTTGGGAAGGTTGCGCAGGTATTCTTCCTGCTCAATGAGGATTTCCTTTTCCACATCCTGCGGCGTGGCACCGGGCCAGCTTGTCACCACGGAAATGGTGCGGACTTCCAGGTCCGGTATCATCTGCACCGGGATGCGCAGTGCGGCGAGAACGCCGAGGAGGGTGATGATCAGCACCACGACGGTCATCAGGGTGCCATGGCGGACGATCCTCTCGAACATTATTCCACCACCCGGATCTGATCACCCTCGCGCAGACTTTCGTTGCCGCGCACGACCACGCGATCGCCGCGCTTCAGGCCTTCGAGAACGGAAGCTTGTGGTGACTGGCCTGACGCGACTTTGACTACCTTACGACGTGCAACCAAGTCATCACCGTTACCCTCCGCAAGCCAGACCGTCACATTACCCTGACTGTCACGGAGCAGGGCGTCTCGGGGAACCGTGGGGCCGGCATTCGCTGACAGCATCGCTAGCCGGCCATTGACCGCCATCCCCGGGGTCAGCCCTTTTTCGTCAATGCTGGCCCGCACCGTAAAGGTTCTCGCCGTGGGGTCGTTTACAGGAACAATAGCGGTGATTTCTGCGCCCATGGGCTTGTTGTTTTCATCGTCCAGCCAGACCTCGAGGCCGGTATCTCGGGAAATCTGCGGAAAATAACGCTGTGGCACGGCAAAATCCGCGTGCAGCTCATCGCTGCCTACCAGCTCGAACACGGTACTGCCCGGAGTGAGCCATTCGCCCACCTCGGTGAGTTTTGCACTGATAACACCGCCAAAAGGGGCTCTCAGGGTATGCCGCTCAAGCAGCGCCTGCTGGCGTGCCACCTCGGCCTGGCTGGCCGCCAGGGATGACTTGGCCACCTGAACCTCGGATTCCAGGCTGCGCACCTCACTGGCGGCGATGCTACGCTTGGCGACCAGGCTATTGGCTTCCTCGAGACGCCGGCGGGCATCGGTCAGGGTGGCCTGTTGCTGCTGATAATTGGCCCGGGCGCGTTGCAGCTCCAGGCGATTCAGCTCCGCATCAAGTTCAATCAGCGGCGCACCGGCGTCCACCTGATCACCGATATCCACGAGCAGTTTGCTCACCAGACCGGATACCGACGCGGACAGCCGGGCGGCACGATCCGCCACCAGGGTGCCGTTCACCAACAATGCATCCTGGGAGCGCGACAAACTCACAGTTGCCACGGAGACAGGCTTGCGATCATCCGCCAGTGCAGCAACGGTGAATGACATGAGAAGAACAACCCGGAAGAGAAAGTGAAATGGCAGGGACAGTGACGGCATACGTGTCCTTGTTGGTTATTTTCAGATTCAATCTTGATTCGTAGTCTAGCAGGGCCAAAGGCAAGTCCGGGTGAATCGCGGGCGTAAGTATTGTACGTATCCACTCTGGAACAGGACCAACTATGGCTACGCATAATGTATATTATGTTAATATAGACACCAAGCATGTCTATGTCCACTGTGTACATTATGAGGATGTAGTTGAGCTTCTCAGAATGGCCAGTCAGTATATGCACACCTTGTCCACTCTGCATGGAAGCAGCTTGTGCTGGAACTCGTAAAGATCCGATTTGATGATTCTAACTATTCATGGACCGTTATAGATGATCACGGAAACCCAGTAGACGAGATTCGTGATTGGATCGTGCATCTTGAACAGATCAACCTCTCTCCCAATACAATCCAGGCATATGCACGTCATGTTGCTCGTCTTGGGACTTACCTCCACTCAAACAGTAAGGAAATCACCGGGATAACTGTTTCCGACTATGATCGTTTCCTTGAGTGGCTGCCTTACCATCTGAGTGGTATGGCCGATGATTCCTCAAATCTTGCCTTTCTTTCTCCTTCATTGGAGCCTGCAGCTAGGCTGGGCCCAACGGTGAATAACCAGGTGCACCTGGCCGTTAAGTCCTTTTATCGCTATTTGACAGGCAGAGGGCCTGCTTTTGCATCAGTCGCTGTCAGCAATCGACATCAGCCTGTAGACAGCTATAAGCCTTTCCTTGAACACATCAATCAACGCAGAAGTGTCAGGAAGAAAGATCCTTACCTTAAAGGGGATCTGGGGTCCGTAAGGAAGAGAGTAACTGAAAAAAGGATGTCGCCTGAGGCGGTTCTGGAGCTCATAAAGGCATGCAGCCTGGTCCGCGACGCCTTTCTTGTCACCCTCCTCTACAACACCGGAATGCGGATTGGAGAAGCTTTGGGACTTCGCCATGCTGATGTTGACCTTGCTGACGGTGTTATTTGGGTAATTCCTCGATCTGACAATGAAAATGGGGCCAGGGCCAAATCCAAGCGTGCTAGAGCAATCCCTGTAATGCCTTACCTGCTTGAAATGTACGAAGATTACATTACAAGCACAGAATACCTGGCAGCGTTTGAATCAGGCACGGAATATGTGTTCTGTAATGTTAAGAAAGGCAGGATTGGAAAAGCCCTATCTCGGAGCTACGCCGAGAATCTAAAAACGTATTTAATCAAACGTACGGGCTATACATTTACTTGGCACCACTTTCGCCACACACATGCTAGTGAGGCTATCGCTGATGGGCACGGGTTGCTAGCCGTTGCTGATCGACTTGGGCATGCCAGCCCTCAAACAACTCTCGATTTTTATAAGCACCTCTTTAGTAGTGAGGTTAGAAAATTACATCTGACCGGCCCAAACAAGCTGAAGGAGCGGCTTGAAGAATTTATGGAATCCGGCACCCAATTGGCTGAGCGAGGCATTAAATGGATTTAGAGCTGATTTCACATGACAAGGAAGGCGCTGATTTATATTCGGCGCAAATGGAAGCACGTTTAAACGCTATATCACCAGTATTAGCACAAGAAAGTGTATGGAATAAAAGCCTTCTCGATGAGACCCCATGTTTCGTTAATGAATATATAGCCGACCGAAGCCCTATTTCATTTGTTGGAATTCCTGAGACACCTTCACTAGAGGTCAAGCTCTACTGGGCTAACCTTCTTTCTGATCCAAGAATGAATTCGCAGTCTATAGTCCAAAGAAGAAGACTCCCAATGAGCTGGTTGATGGCATGCTGTGAGAATACGCTGCAAAAATTTGGGGTGACATGCATAGCCGATATTCCTCATCCAGAATTCCCACAAAAAGGCTCAATTGGTCCTAACAAGAAAGGCCACAATAAAGATCTGATTGCACATTTTATGTTGTTCGATGAAAACCCTAACAGGGCGATGGTGAAAATACAGTACACTAAGTCGGGCGAGTTGAAGGAAAAGGAATACACCTCCCCACAAATTACTGTTGTTGGCGACTTCCATAAAAAAATAATTATTCAGCGCGACCAATTTAAAAGCCTAAGAAAACGGAATATATTGCTCTTCGATGACTTGTACTCTGAGTATCACGTAAGGTACAAGGATCTCCAGAAGCAAAAAAGTAGCTACGCCAATTTATACCAGTTCCCGGAGTGGTTAAGGGATGCTGTCAGAGAACACATTGTCGACAAGGTCACGCACGGAGAATTGGGCCCCAAAACACTTACCGGCTATGTTGCGAGACTCAAGCATTTTAGTAATTTCATGCATGAGACATTCGAGCGGCCATCTCCCAGCTCAATAACGGATGTTATTATTGGTGATATGTTTGTTGATTGGGGGAACGCAAAAGGCTTGTATGGCAGAAACTGGTATACCGACACACTGGCTATGCTGGCTACAGCAGCCAGGAAGTGGCCTGACATTTGGCCTAGCTTAACTGTTTCAGGTCGATCTTCGAAGAAAATTAAGAATGTGCATTATAAAGAAGGTCTTGGAAGGTTGGGTTATGCGCAGGAAGGCGGTGGCCGTGCTTACTCTCAGAGAATTGTTGATGAGCTCTATTCCGCAGTAAAGCATGCGCCCTCACCTACCCCATGTGTTTTTACTTTGATAATGGGGGCTGGCATGAGGTCTGAAGATGGCCATGCCATTTTGTTTGATTGTCTAGATGAAGATCCGAACGACGCAGATTTCATGCTGCTTACATTCTGGCAGAGCAAAGTTAGCAAGTGGAATGTAAAGCCTTTGCACAAGAATAATAAAGACCATGCTCAGATAATTAACGCGATTGAAGAGCAACGGTCTGCAGTTATTAAACGACACGGAAAGAAGACCAAATACCTTTTCCCTGTATTCAATGGCACTCATGAAAGCTTTACATCGCCCGCCTACACTATGGGCGAAATAAAAAAACAATGCGTAAGCACTGGTGTATTATCTGATGACGGGTCCCCTCTTTCATTTTCCTGGCATCCTCTGAGGCATACCAAAGGCACCTCAATGGCCAAAGATGGCCATGACATATTATCGATTATGATGGAGCTTGGACATGCCAGTCCTGACATGGCCACCGCATATATAAACAACCGGCTTGAGCTCAAGAAAAAAGCCCTTCTGCAAAATGGCGGTGGCCGCTTTTACACAATTGAGGGGGAGGTAGATGAAAGCGTAGCCAACCTCCTCGTAAGAAAAGGTCAGATAAGAGCTACACGGGTGTGTGGCGGCGCTTGTACAATGCCTGCTCAAATTGGT
Source organism: Alcanivorax sp. IL2 (assembly GCF_047495475.1). NCBI lineage: Bacteria > Pseudomonadati > Pseudomonadota > Gammaproteobacteria > Oceanospirillales > Alcanivoracaceae > Alcanivorax > Alcanivorax sp. IL2. The sequence goes on from NZ_CP179932.1 coordinate 2,401,515, forward strand.
GATTGGTGCGAGCATGCGAATGCTTGCTATACATGCAAACATTACCGCGCTGACGCTAAAGATGTAGATTTCTTTAAGAATGAGAAAGGCGCAGTAATTAATCTGATTGAAGAGCAGCAAGAAGAGCTTGTGGCTTTGCAGGAGAATCAGCAAAGTCGTATGTCTGAAATTACAGGCCGCAGACTTGCTAAAAACAAGGAAATATACAAGCGGCTTAATGACATAGTTTCTTCGATTGAAGCTGATGGCCAGTATCAAGGTCGTGAGCAACAAGCGCGCAAAACCTCACTGGAGGATAAATGAGTGAAGACAACCTTGATGGTTTGCGTCAGGCCAGGGATGAGCGCAGCCTTCAAAAGCGTAGAGCCGTCGAGCAAGCGGTTGATCAATTGAAGCAGAGCAATGAAACGATCACATTTAAAGCTGTTGCCAAGCTGGCTGGTGTAAGCCGACAGTATCTTTACAACAACTTTAAAGACCAGATTTCTAGTATGAGGGAGGGAGACCGGGCTTCGAGCGTAAAAATTGATAATGTCACCGTTCCAGCTAGAACACCCGAGGAGTCTCGGCATGTTGAAGCCCTGCTGAGAAACAAGATAGATCGACTAAAAAAAGAACTTGGCTCTGTTCGGCATGAGAATTCCAGGCTTAAACAAGCGCTTGAAAAAGAGCGAGGGAAGTCTGAGCATTTTCGGAAAAATTGGATAAATTCAAGAGGTAAGTAATAAATTGATAAGTGCCAATTTTTGAAGCCGCCCAAAATTTGTTCCTTGCTGGTTTTGAGCGTAGAAAGCCTGCCGGCCAGTTTATCTTGGCCGGCAGGTTAATCACGAATAAGGCTTTGCTTGCCCTACTTGCCCTTGGAATGCGGAACGAGAACCTCGGCAGAACCGAAGCCTACATTACCGTTTTCGTCCGTTGCACGATAAGTGATTGTGTAAACTCGTCCATCTCCGCCGCCACTTCGTTCAGCCCGGAGGTAAATGGTGCCATCTTGAGGGTTGGCAGACAAACGTGCAAAATCCCCCAAAAACATCGTAACCTATTGTTCTATAGAGAAATAAGTTATTACCCCTGTGACTCTCTACCACAACCAGCCATCCATAGGGCATCTGGACATGACTATTCGTTTCGGGGGGGTATCGCAGCCCCCCCCTCAATTATCAGTGCCGGATCAGCAGCTGATCCGGCGCCAAGACTAGGAGATTACCACCCAAGCTTTAAGCTTGGTCAATCCGGATTCCTATCACGTCGTTGCATCAGCAGATAGGCTGCGGGCAGCACGAAAAGTGATAACAAAGGTGCTGTTACCATCCCTCCTACCATGGGTGCAGCAATGCGGCTCATGATCTCGCTACCTGTGCCTCCCCCCCAGAAAATCGGAAGAAGGCCGGCAATAATAACAGCTACAGTCATCGCCTTAGGTCGAACACGTAATACCGCGCCATCACGGATAGCACCCATCAAGGCAGCTTCATCCTTTTGGCCCTGCTCCTGCCTCTCCTGCCACGCCTGCTTTAGGTACAGCAACATGATCACGCCAAACTCGGCAGCGACACCCGCCAGGGCGATGAAGCCGACACCAGTAGCCACCGACAAGTTGTAGTCCAGCAGATACAAGAACCAGATACCGCCGGTCACCGCAAACGGTAACGTAGCCATAATCAGCAAGGCTTCACCGATACGGTGAAAGGTCAGGAATAACAGTACGAAAATAATCAGTAAGGTCGCCGGCACCACCACTTTCAGTCTCGCATTGGCCCGCTCCAGGAACTCAAACTGACCGGCAAAGGACAAGCTGCACCCCTCTGGCAGCCTGACTCCGTCATTCACTGAGGCACGTAGATCATCCACTACCGAGGCCAGGTCACGCCCCCGCACATCGATATACACCCACCCAGACAGTCGGCCATTCTCACTTTTTAACATCGGTGGCCCATCGGTAATCTTGATATCCGCCACGGTTCCGAGGGTAATTTGTTTTCCTTCGGGAGTGACTATGGGCAAATCGCGTAAGCGATGCACCGTGTCGCGCCACTCGCGAGGATATCGAAGGCTGATCGGGTAACGCTCCAGCCCTTCCACTGTCTCACCGATGTTTTCACCACCAATCAAACCACTGACCACCGACTGAATATCCGCGATGTTGAGGCCATACTGAGCCGCAATGCCACGCCGAATATCGATATCCACATAACGACCACCAGTCAACCGTTCAGCCAATGCTGAGGAGACACCGGGTACTTGTTTGGCTACCTGTTCGATTTGACGGCTCACCTGGTCAATGATCTCTAGGTCATTACCCGCTACTTTGATGCCAATTGGGCTCTTGATGCCAGTGGCAAGCATGTCGATACGATTGCGTATCGGAGGAATCCAGATATTTGCCAGTCCAGGCACGCGTACAATACGGTCCAGCTCTTCGACAAGCTTCTCCGTTGTCATGCCTTCACGCCATTGGTCCTTGGGTTTGAAACGGATGGTGGTTTCAAACATCGTCAATGGTGCAGGGTCAGTCGCTGTCCGCGCACGCCCCGCCTTGCCGAACACCTGCTCCACCTCAGGCACCGTTTTGATCAACCTATCGGTCTGCTGTAGAAGCTCGGTAGCTTTTTGTGCTGACAAGCCTGGTAAGGCACTTGGCATATACAGCAAATCGCCCTCATCCAGCGGTGGCAAAAATTCACCACCAAGCTGACTTAGCGGCCAAAAGGCGGTAACAAAAACTAAACCGGCAACCAGCAAGGTGGTTTTCGGCCACGCCAAGACTCGCTCTAGTACGGGTTGATAACAACTAATCAAAAAGCGACTGATTGGATTACTTTCCTCGGAAGGTATCTTTCCCCGAATCCAGTACCCCATTAACAGTGGAACCAATGTCACCGATAGGCCGGCTGCCGCCGCCATAGCCCAGGTTTTGGTAAATGCCAGTGGGCCAAATAGCCGCCCTTCCTGTGCTTCCAAGGTAAAGACAGGAATAAACGACAAGGTAATAATTAGCAACGAGAAGAACAGCGCTGGCCCCACTTCGACAGCTGCTTGCTCTATGACTCGCCAATGCGCATTACCAGTCAGAGATTGCCCTGGGTTATCCCGATGCCAAATCTCAATTTTCTTGTGAGCGTTCTCGATTAACACCACTGCTGCATCCACCATAGCGCCGATAGCGATAGCAATGCCGCCAAGCGACATGATATTGGCATTGATGCCCTGGTAACGCATCACAATAAAGGCAGCAAGGATTCCCAGCGGTAGGGAAATGATGGCCACCAGTGACGAACGCAAATGGCCAAGAAACAATACGCACACCAGTGCAACTACAATGAACTCTTCAATCAATTTGTAACTGAGGTTTGTTACCGCTCGATCAATCAGCTCACTTCGATCATAGGTGGTGACGATCTCAACCCCTTCCGGCAAGCTTTCCCGCAGTGTCTCAAGTCGCTCATGCACGGCAGATAGCACGGCGCGGGCGTTCTTGCCTGAACGCAGAATTACGACCCCGCCGACGACTTCCCCTTCACCGTCCAGCTCGGCAATACCACGCCGCATCTCCGGACCAAGGCGAATCTGCGCCACATCTCCAAGCTGTACTGGCACTCCATCAACCAGTTTTAGTGGGATTTTTCGGAAATCTTCGAGTGATTGAAGGTAGCCACTGGAGCGCACCATGAACTCCGCTTCGCCCAGCGTCAGCACTGCTCCCCCGGTTTCCTGGTTAGCTTGTTCTATCGCCTTGCGTACTTGTTGATGACTAATCCCATGGCTGGCGAGTTTGACCGGGTCAGGGACCACCTGATATTCACGTACCATGCCGCCTATAGTTGCCACTTCTGCAACGTCAGGCAGAGTCTGCAGCTCGTATTTTAGAAACCAGTCCTGTATCGAGGTTAGTTGCGATAGATCATGCTGGCCGGTGCGATCGATCAATGCGTACTGATAAATCCAGCCGACACCGGTAGCGTCTGGCCCAAGTGATGGTCGTGCTGTACGCGGCAATTCAGACTGGACCTGACTAAGGTATTCCAACACCCGTGAGCGTGCCCAATACAAGTCGGTACCATCTTCAAACAACACGTAAACATAACTATCACCGAAGAACGAGTAACCACGTACTGTGCGCGCACCTGGCACGGCCAGCATGGTGGTGGCAAGTGGATAGGTAACCTGTTTTTCCACCAGCTGCGGTGCCTGACCTGGGTAACTGGTGCGGATAATCACCTGTACATCGGACAGATCCGGTAAAGCATCTACGGGGGTATTGTTGATAGACCAGATTCCCCACGCACTCATGAACAGCGTCGCCAGCAGCACCAAAAATCGGTTAGCCAACGACCAGCGAATCAGGGTAGCGATCATGGTGTCACCTCCTGTTTGTCGAGAGACACCACAGTCAAGCCATTATCGGTATCTTTGACGCCGACGCGCACACGATCGCCCACTGCTATATCGCTGGCCACCTGTTCGCTGGCAAGACGAAAGCGCATGGTCATGCCAGGCATACCGAGCGTCTCAAAAGGACCGTGTTTAAGCTTGACCTTGCCGTCGGATAGCCCCTCGATAACCCCCTCGGCGTAATGCAACGAATTCACTTGGGTGTCTTTTTGTTCCGCCACCTGCTTTTCTAGGCGCTCCACAATCAACCCTTTGTCTGTATCACGAATGCCAATGCGCACGCGATCACCTACCGATATCCCTTTGCCTACTTGTTCATTCGCCAGGTTAAAACGCATGGTCATGGCAGGCATGGACAAGCTCTTGAAAGGGCCATGGTCCAGCATTATTTTGCTGCCATTCAGTTGCTCGACAACACCTTCGGCATAGTGCAGTGCGTTCATCATTTCCGTCTCATCTGACATAGCCAGCTCCTGAACGGCAATGCCTTGCAGGCTGGCTTCGGAATCGAGCAGGAACTGACCACTGACAACCACCTTCTGGTCTTCCTTCAGCCCGGCCAGGATCAGCGTTTGGTCTCCCAGCTCGCCCCCCGGCAGCACTGCCTGCGGACGATATCGACCCTCCCCCTCATCAAGCATCACCAGGCTGCGCTTTCCTGTATGCAATAAGGCTGCGGTTGGTACGGCCAATGCTTTCTGTGTGGCTTCGCCATGAATGCGTACCTGAGCGCTCATGCCCGGACGCAGATCACCCTCGTCATTGGACAAGGTCACTCGCACCGGCACAGTCCGGCTGGACTGATCCACCAGAGGCAGAATGTCGGCAACTTGCCCCTCACGCAGTGCTGGCTTCACTCCTTGAACGGTCACGTCAACAGCGTTACCACTACTGACTTGCCCCAATTGGCGTTCCGGGACCGCTATCTCCACCCACACGGGGTTGAGTGACTGAATCTCCGCCACGGGAGCACCGGCCGGCAGCGTCATGCCAGCACGAGCATTGAGACTGCGTATCACGCCATCATGCGGAGCTGTCACCGTCCAGGTTTTCAGCGGTTTACGTTGGCGTTCAATACTCCGGATCAGGGATGCAGGCATGCCCAATGACAACAGGCGTTCCCGCCCGGCGACGATCAGTTCGTTGTTGCCGCTGCCGAGCACGGCCAGCCATTCATGCTGAGCTCCAGTCCAGGCCGGAACTCTCAATTGCATCAGCGGCTGACCACTGGAGATAGTGTCGCCCTCAGCCAGAGGCCAGACCTTGTCTACGAAGGAAGGCGCGGGGCTTTGCAAGCGTGTCAGGGCGCGGTCGTTGTAAGCAATCAACCCCGTGACATCAAGCTGAGATTGTGACTGAGCCACGACCACCGAGGCACTGCGAATTCCCAGATTTTGTACCATGGCTGCATCAATACGGACCGTTGGCTGATCGCTATCATCACCACCATTGGCATAACGGGGCACCAACTCCATATCCATGAAAGGTGAGGGCCCAGGCTCGTCAAAGTGCTGCTGGGGATACATAGGGTCATACCAGTACAGCACTTCCTTTTCATCCGCTTTGCTGTTGGTTTCACCGCTGTCCATCGCCATCGATATACTGCTCTGCGAAGGGGTGACGTAACGGCCCAAATATATTCCGGCTAGCAACAACAGCGAGGCAGCCAACCCGATCAAGGCATTGCGTTTAATGTTCATCATCTTGCTCCTCGCCCACCATGCCGTGGTGGTCGTAGGTAAAATGGAGGGCGGCTGCCTGCTGGTCATACTGCCCGCTGAGATCAATTTCTTTCAGTTTGGCGTCCAGCCATTCGCTACGTGCCCGTACAAGATCGGCCAAACTGCCATCACCGCCGCGCCAAGCTGCCCTAGCCAATCCCACTTTCTCTTTTGCGAGAGGCACCAGTTGCTCCCGTTGCCGGGCCAGCGTGCGTTCCTGGCGTTCATATTCGGCCAGATCGCTCTGCAGCATCGCTTCATGTTCACGACGTACCGCCTCTGCACGAGATTCCAGTGCTTGCCACTCAGCTTCCGCCGAGGCAATGCGAGGCCCCTGGCGCGACCGGCTGAACAATGGCAGGTCCACATTGACCTGTAGCATCGCCATGTCACTGAATTCTTCACGATTCATATAAGCCAGAGTTAAAGCCCAGTCCGGCTTCTTGGCGGCACGAGCCTCGTCCGCGTTAGCCTGGGCGACAGAAGCCTGACGCGACGCTATCTCAAGTTCAGGGTGCTTATGCAGGCTATTCAGTAACTGTTCAGCATTGATGGCGAAATCAGGTGCTTGGCCAGCCGGTGATTGCCGGCCGGCTTCCCCCAGCCAGCGTATTAAACGAGCCTTAGCCTGGCGCTGCCTGGCCAGAAGAGCATCTCGCCGATCCAGTAATGTCACGGCTTCCTGCCTGGGTGCCACGCTATCAATAGCCTTTCCTTGACCCGATGAAAGCCGGGCACGCACTGCCTTGTCGAACAAACGATTTTCAGCAATGAGTTCTTCCAGCAGGACTAGTTGACGATCCAGAGTGTGGAGCTCGATCCAGGCTTGAGCGGTCTGACGCAGCACGGCCAGACGAGTCGCCTCTTTCGTGGCCTCCGTTAAGCCGATTTGCTGTCTGGCCCCTTCTGCCCTTGCTGTGCGTTTGCTGCGATTGGGGAAACGCTGGGTTACACCAATACGCTGCATGGTCATGAAATCACTCGACAGGCTGTAACGATCGGCACCATCCACAGGTACATTGTCGAGGCCAAGAATCAGGGTGGGATCAGGCAAAGCATCGGCAGGCCCTTCTGCCTGCTGAGCGGCCTCGACGCGGGCCGATTCCGCCCGCAGTTCCGGTGATTGACGTAAGGCGAGCTGTAGCGCCTGATTAAAAGTCAGGCCTTCTGCCCCAAACGCCTGGACACTAGCTAGCAGCAGGGAGGGCGCTAGCCAGCCGAGTGCGCGCCGATACCGGCCGGCGCTCAGAAATATCCAATACATGTGTCACTCCAACACGGATCATGGCGCGCAACGCGCCCTCAGTGGGCCCAGACCAGGCCGGACCCCGAAAAGATCAGTGAGAAAGTGCTAGAGGCGGTCGCCAGATGGTAGATAAGGCAAGGGGGAGATAGAGAGGGTTAGAAAAATGAGGGGTAGCCGGATTTGCTGCCTGAAAAGAAACCGCCGGAGCCGTATTCATGATCGAGAGCTGCCCAGCATGGCACTCCTGGCCAGGCTTGCAAACCGGGCCGCTGTGCGTGTTGGATTCACCATCCAGACAACAATCGTTTTGTGGCATGGCGGACATCATGCTGCAACGGTCATCCATGTCTGCCTGCATCATGGTTTGTTCCATGGGGCAAGGCTGCGCCAATTGCACCGCTGCCATCCCCTGCAAGGAGATGCTAAGCAGAAATAGGCAACTAATGAAAAACCGAGCAATAAACATATGGTGTCAGCATAGTCCGAAGCAATGTGCTATTAACAACATAAACCTTGGGGTAGCCCCCATGTCAACGTTTAATATTGAGCTATGTAACTATTGATCGCCAGCTCTGCTCCCTCTGGCATGCTCTTCTGCTACGCCACAGCCTTCAATAGCATTACTTGATGAAGCGTGAAAGTGTCTCTCGATGCCATTCCAGGCGCCTGTTGGCATGCTGGGTACCGAGGCTTATGTCGACAGGTGGCGGCGTGGTTAAGAACTATAAAATCGACACTTTGATCTATTGCGGTTGTACGATGCCTTCGCTGATGCCTGCAAGAACCCCGCAAGCATCAACTTCACGGCCATCGTTGCACCTCGCTCTCAGGGAAACGAGTTGCTTCTCAAGCGATTGCAAAGCCGTTATCTGCGACCGCGCATCAGCAGACTTCCTGTTATAAGCAACCTGTTGGCTTTACACACCTAGAGAGTTAATCACAATGAGTTGGATTAAAGTTGAACGGGCTGAGCAAACCCCGTGGAACTTGATCACGGTCAACAGATCACGGATGAAGTCGCTTAAGGCGCCAGCTATGGCAAAATAGCCCCTACTCGAGGCTCCACGCCGATGGCCTAGGATTGCATGCCCAAAGATCCGGTAGGCAGGTATTTCCGTGCCCAGCTTCTCCTTCATCGTGGTTTTGACGTCGATTTCGATCAGCACCCCGAAGCAGTTATCCGTGAGAGACTGACGCGCTCGTTTGTCAATCGCCTCAAAATCAGCATCTTCTATGGTTCGATCAATAGTGTACGGCACCAGCGATTATTACTTAGGGCCAAGCTTGATAACTCGCAGGCGCAATGCATTCACAATCACGCTGAAAGACGACAGCGACATTGCAGCAGCCGCGAAGATCGGTGAAAGCAGTATCCCGAAGAACGGGTACAAAACCCCCGCCGCAATCGGAACGCCCGCGGAGTTGTACACAAAAGCAAAGAACAGGTTCTGTCGGATATTGCGCATGGTCGCCAGCGACAGACGACGCGCTTCTACAATACCCATCAAGTCGCCGCGCAGCAGCGTAATGCCCGCGCTTTCGATGGCCACATCTGTGCCGGTGCCCATGGCCACCCCCACGTCCGCCGTTGCCAATGCAGGCGCGTCGTTAACGCCATCACCCGCCATCACGACAACACCCCCTTCATCTTTCAGACGCTGGACGATCTTGCCCTTATCTTCCGGCAGTACCTCCGCTTCCACTTCATCGATATGCAATTTGCGAGCAACCGCCTCGGCCGAGGTGTAGTTATCGCCAGTCAGCATGACCACTCGAATGCCGTCTTTTTGCAGCGCGACAATAGCAGCGTGGGTCGTTCTCTTGATGGGATCGGAGATGGCCAACAGCCCAGCGATTTTTCCATCGACGGCGGCAAAAATCACGGTAGCACCATCTTTGCGATGCTCGTCGGCATCGCTGTCAAATCTAGTGGTGTCGACATTCTCCGACTCCATGAGAAGACGATTACCAAGCAGCACCCGCTTGCCGTCGATTTTTCCTGTTACCCCTTTACCGTTGGGAGAATCGAAGTCTTCCGCATCCGGCAGCTTCAGCTCCATGCCCTTGGCTTTGTCCAGAATGGCGTGGGCCAGTGGATGCTCACTGCCTTTCTCGAGTCCGCCCGCAAAACGCATCAAAGCATCGTCATCGTACCCATTCGCTGTAACAATTCGGGTGATTTGTGGCTGCCCCTCTGTCAACGTGCCGGTCTTATCCACTACCACCGTATCTACCTTTTCCATGCGTTCAAGGGCTTCCGCATCGCGGATCAGCACACCACTTTGGGCGCCGCGGCCAACACCTACCATGATCGACATCGGCGTTGCCAGACCCAGTGCGCAAGGGCAGGCAATGATCAGAACACTGACCGCCGCAATCAGCCCGAACGCCATGGGCGGTGTCGGCCCAAGGAATGACCAGGCTATAAAGGCAACAATGGCAATTAGGATCACGGTGGGCACAAACCAGCTCGCCACCTTATCGGCAAGCCCCTGGATCGGTGCGCGGCTGCGTTGGGCGCTGGCCACCATCTGCACGATTTGGGAAAGCATGGTGTCCCGGCCAACCTTGTCGGCCCGCATGATAAAGCTGCCCTGTTGGTTAATACTGCCGCCAATCACTTGGTCGCCAGACTTTTTGCTGACTGCAAGAGGCTCACCGGTCACCATGGACTCATCCACGTTGGAGCTGCCTTCAAGTAACTCACCGTCCAGCGGCACCTTGTCCCCCGGGCGCACTCGCAGGCGATCACCCACCTTGACCTGATCCAGCGACACATCGGACTCGTCGCCCTGGTCATCCAGCTTTCGGGCCGTCGCCGGTGCCAGATCCAGCAGCGCCTTGATCGCGCCCGAGGTTTTCTCCCGGGCCCGCAGTTCAAGCACCTGGCCTAACAGAACCAGCACCACGATGACCGCAGCCGCCTCGAAGTAGACGGCGACAGAACCGTCTTCCTGCCGAAAGGCGTCGGGGAAAATCTGGGGCGCCAGTGTCGCCACCAGGCTGTAGATCAGCGCCACGCCAGTACCAATGGCAATGAGCGTGAACATGTTCAGATTGCGGCTGACGACGGACTTCCAGCCTCTGACAAAGAAAGGCCAGCCACACCAGGCCACTACTGGCGTCGCCAACACCAGTTGAATCCAGTTGGACATTTGTGGGGCAACGATCTGGTCAAGGCCGGTGAGATGTCCGCCCATTTCCAGCACCAATACCGGCAGGGCCAGCACCAGGCCAATCCAAAATCGACGGGTCATGTCTTTGAGCTCTGCCGAGGGCCCGTCATCCAGACTTACCTGCTCGGGCTCCAGGGCCATACCACAGATAGGGCAATCTCCGGGGCCCTGCTGGCGAATTTCCGGATGCATCGGGCAGGTGTACATGGTGCCCGGAGCCACGGGTTCGTCCTGTTTCTGTTCTCCACTGAGGTAGTGTCCCGGGTCGCCGTCAAACTTCGATTTGCACCCCGAAGAACAGAAATACCAGGTTTTCCCGCCATGCTCGCTGCGATGTTCCGCCGAGTGTGGATTCACCGACATGCCGCAAACAGGATCTTTGACCGTGTGCTCAGCCGTCATGGCCGATCCCTCCCTATCGAGTTCTGGTGATTAGTGATGATGAGCATGAGATTCTTTGTGTCCCGCTTCTTCGGCTTCTGTGGCCTTTTTCAGGAACAGTTGCTCGGCCACTGCGATAACAATCATGGTGACAACCGCCACGCCAATAACAAACAGGTCAGTATTCAGTTTGACCCAAACGAAGCCACCAAGAGCGAGCAAATCCAGAACAATTGCCACCGTGGGCACCCACACATTGGCCTTCACATCCTCCCGTAAATAGCGCAGAACGCCCCAATGGATAGCAATGTCCATGATCAGGTAAAAAATGATGCCCAGCGCTGCAATTCGGGACAGGTCGAAGAAGGCCGTGAGGATAAGCCCAAGCACCACGGTATAAACCAGCGTGTGCTTCTGGATGCTACCGGGCATGCCGAAATGACTGTGGGGGACCAGCTTCATTTCAGTCAGCATGGCCAACATGCGTGAGACGGCGAAAATACTGGCCAGAATGCCACCGGCGGTGGCCATCATCGCAATGGCGACGGTAAACCAGACGCCGTAGTCGCCCAATGCGGGACGCGCAGCGGCCGCCAGAGAGTAGTCCTGCGTTTTGATGATTTCCGCCAGGGACAGGTTACTGGCAACGGCGAAACCGACCAGGGTGTAGATCACCACGCAGGCTGCGATGGAAATAATAATCGCTCGCCCCACGTTTCTCTTGGGGTCTATGACTTCCGAGCCGCTGTTGGTGATGGTGGTAAAACCTTTGAAGGCCAGAATGCCAAGGGCCGTTGCCCCCAGGAAATTGCCAAAGGTTCCAGCCTCACCGGGGCTAGAGAAATCAACAGAAACACTGTCGGCAATCCAGATACCCACCAGCCCGAAAACCAGAATGCCTCCGATCTTCAGGATACCTATAAAGGAAGCCACGCCCTGAATCATTCGGCTGCCCAACAGATTGATCAGAAACGCGGCCAGAATTAGTGAGACGCCAAGAATGGGCACCATGCGGCCACTTTCATCGCCATCGAACAGTTGCATGGTGTAAGAACCGAAGGTTCGCGCAAGAAAGCTCTGGGCAATCACCATCGAGAAATACATCAGCAAAGCATTGAAAGCCGTCGGTAACCGATTGCCATAGGCTTTGTGCAGGTACATGCCTATGCCCCCGGCTGACGGGTAGGCATTGGAAATTTTGATGTAGGAATAGGCACTGAAGCTTACGATTACCGCCGCGGCCAGAAACGCCAACGGGAAAAGAACGCCAGTCATCTGCGCCATCTGCCCGGTAAGGGCGAAGATACCGGCGCCAATCATGACACCGGTGCCCAGCATAACAGTTCCCGGAAGTGTAAGACTGCCTTTCTGATAGCGCGTGGTTCTGTCGTGCGTGCTGCTCATACAACCTCCTGTTGTTTTGAACGGCGTTTGATACTCAATAAATAGCCAATGCTGGCTTGGGTAGACCTCACTTGCATCAATGTCGAGAAAAACGGGCCAAAGAAATATCTTTAGCCCCTAAGTACCTGATCAGAGTGCGATGCGCGCTCCAATCACAGCAAACCAATCTGCTGTACTGCCGCCGTCCGCTTCGGCAAAGTCGGCACTATCGCCGTATTTGCGCTCATGCACCACGCCCACATAAGGCGAGAACGCACGGTCGATCAGATCATAGCTCAACCTGAGTCCGGTTTCGGTAGAAACCAGTCCTTTACCAACGCCAATTTCCCGGTCCTCGCTAAACGCAACCGTGGCATCCAGCGTTGCCGCCAGAATCCAGTAGTTGGTGAGAAGCAGCTCGTACTCTGCATCCAGTTCGGCTGACGTATCGCCATCCTTACTGACATACAGGTTTGCATCGATCTCAAACCATTGGGGAGCCAGCCCGGCTACACCGAGAACGGCATATGTACGGTCCGGCCCCTCGGGCGTATCGAAACGTACGCCCGCTTTGGCGTCGAAGAACTTGGAGATGGGGATCTGGCCGACCAGCTGGTTTTCCAGTGTTTCGTAGGCCTGCTCCTCTATCTCGTACTCCCCGGTTGTGAGCAACCGGACTTTGAACTCGTCGGTGCCATAGAAAGCATCCGCATTCCAGACGCCCAGTTCCTCGTCATCGTCGCTGTAGCGGTATTCAAACTCCTCGAATTGAACACCCCAGGTTGTGAGCGGCTGTTTACGAGCGGTGGTGTCGGAGATCATTTCCTGAGCTGTCACCGCCGTTGAGAATCCGATAGAGGCAAAGAAACTGACCGCAACAAGTGATCGAATACAACTCATGCCTCACCTCCTTCTTCAGCAGCCGCGTCTGTTTTGGCCTGCGTCGACTCTGGCCCACCTTCAACAATCACCTTACGGAACATACCAGCGGCCGCGTGGTAAGAGAGGTGGCAGTGGAACGCCCATTGGCCTGGCTCGTCGACTTCGGTTTCCATGTAAACGGTGGTACCGGGCTGCACACTGACCGTGTGTTTGATCGGATTCCACTGGTCTGCGCCAACATCTAGAATGGACCACATACCGTGCAAGTGCATGGGGTGAGTCATCATGGTTTCGTTGACAAACTTGAAGCGGACCCGCTCACCATATTTCAGGCGGATCGGATCGGCATCTTCGTACTTAACGCCATTGATACTCCAGGTGTACCGCTCCATATTGCCGGTCAAACGAAGCTCTATTTCTCGAGTCGGTTCGCGGTCTTCATACAGTGGATCTTGGGCCTTGAGGTCAGCGTAGGACAGGAACTTGCCGCCATTGGCTGCCGTGGGGACGAGGCCACTTCCCTTCGCATAGAAGGGGTCGCTTGGACCTTCTTTTCCCATCGCCATGGAACCATGGTCCATGCCGGACGTGCCCGAATGATCCATTCCTTTCATATTTGAGTGGTCCATGTTGCTCATGTTTGCGTGATCCATTCCCTCCATCGAAGAATGATCCATTCCGGACATCTCTTCTGAGCTATTCATATCCATGTCGCCATGGTCCATACCGGACATACCGCCCATATCAGCCATAGTCAGGCGGGCCGGTTCACGCAGTTGCGGCACGAACGCTTCCATACCCTCTTCTGGGGCCAGTGTCGCTCTGGCATAGCCCGAACGCCCCATGGATTCGGCGAAGATGGTGTAGGCCTGCTCACCTTTCGGGCGGACGATCACATCGTAGGTTTCCGCCACACCGATCCGGAACTCGTCCACACTAACCGGCTGAACGTTGTTTCCATCAGCCTGCACAACGGTCATGTCCAGACCGGGGATCCGGATATCAAAGTAAGTCATCGCCGAGGAGTTGATGAAACGCAGCCGAATGCGTTCGCCCGGCTCAAAAAGCCCAGTCCAGTTCTGATCCGGCCCTTTACCGTTGATCAGCCCTGTAAAACCCTGCAAGTCCTCGACATCCGCTTTCATCATCCGCATGCCACCCCAGGCCATACGGTCCCGAACGGTGTTCATCAGGCCGTTCTCGGACACGTCAGAGAAAAACTCTCCGACAGTCTGCTGCTCGCGGTTGTAGTAGTCCGGCATCATCTTCAGGTTACGCATGATGCGATCACCGGAGTGCGGGTGCTTATCGGTTAGCTGAACTACGTATTCGCGATCGTAGCGGAACGGTTCACGTCCCTCAGGTTCGATAACGATGGAACCGTAGGCGCCATCCGGCTCCTGAAAACCGGAGTGGCTGTGAAACCAATAAGTACCAGCCTGCTGGATGGGAAATTCGTAGGTGAAGGTTTCACCCGGCTTGATGCCTGGAAAGCTGATACCAGGCACACCGTCCTGATCAAAAGGAAGGATCAGGCCGTGCCAGTGAATGGAAGTCATCTCATCCAGGTTGTTGGTCACGTTGATCTTGACGTTTTCGCCTTCCTTGAAGCGCATCACCGGCCCGGGAGATGCACCGTTATAACCGATGCCGTCTTTCACGAAATCGCCGGTGTCAATTTCGACCCGATCAACCGTGAGATTATATTCGCCAGCCATGACCGATGCAGACATCAGCAGGCTTAACAACACTGAACCTAAACGGCTGTTCATACTTTTTGCTCCAAATCGCTCTTCACTAAGAACCCTCAAAATAAATACCTACAAGCCCACTGGATCAACGCCCCATTAGTGAACTCAGTTACTGGACCTTGACGTCACCGTACATCCCTGCCTGGTAATGACCCGGCACGTTGCAGGCGAACTCGATATTGCTGTTATCGGAAAACTTCCAAATAACTTCCTGCCTCTGGCCCGGTTCCAGCAGGACGCTGTTAGGGTCGTCGTGTTTCATGGACTGGCCGTTCCCCATGTCCATTTCCATCATGTCGTGGTTGAGCTTTCCGCCCTGGATGACGCCATGTTCGACCATCATCATCATTTCCTCCTGATGCCCCTCATGCATCTCAGGTGTGCCGATGTTGAACTCGTGAACGAGGTTCCCCTTGTTCTCCACCACGAACCGCACCGTTTCCCCGGGGCTTACGATGATTGATCCCGGTTCATAGTAATTGTCGTACATTTCGACTGTTATGGTTCGGCTGGCCTCTGAGGCTTTGCCGGGCTCACCACTCGCAGCGCCGTGATCATGTCCTCCACCATGGGTTCCAGCGGCAAAGGTGGTCGCCGACAATAAGATAGTTGCGGCAGCAACGAGGAATTTTGATACGGTCATATATCTTCTCCTTTGAACAGCTTTGGCCCTGAGGGCCGGGTTGTCTCACTCAAAACTTGAGCAATATCCAGAAGCGGTTGCTACCATCGCTCAGCAACCTGAATCCAGGCTGAAAATCGGAATTATTTTTTGTTCTGGCACAATTCAGCTTGGGCAGCGACACTGACGGACTCTGATGCTCAATTTAGAAAGGCAGTTCAGGAATGAGATTACTTCTGGTGGAAGATGACTACCTGCTGACAAATGGGCTAAGCGCCCAACTGGAAAAGGCCGGTTTCAGCGTGGATACCGCCCGTACAGCGCGGGAAGCCCGGCACCTCGGGCAGCAGGAAAGTTACCGCGCCGGTATTCTTGACCTGGGCCTGCCCGACGGCAACGGCCTGGACGTACTGAAACAGTGGCGGACGCATAAGGTCAGTTTCCCGGTGTTGATCCTGACCGCCAGGGGAGACTGGCAGGACAAGGTCAATGGCTTGAAGGCCGGCGCCGATGATTACCTCGCGAAGCCTTTCCAGACCGAAGAGCTGATTGCCCGACTTCACGCCATCGTCCGGCGAAGCGAAGGCAGAATAATGGATACCCTGACAGCGGGCCGGTTCGAGCTGGACGAAAATCGCCAGACGTTAAGGGCCGGTGACGAGACCGAACATAGCCTGACCGGTACGGAGTTCCGTTTGCTCCGATGTCTGATGAGTCGTCCCGGGCAGGTTTTCTCGAAAGAACAGCTTCTCGACCAGCTATACAGCATCGACGACATACCCAGCGAGAACGTGATCGAAGCGTATGTGCGGCGGCTCAGGAAGCTGGTGGGACCGGACACCATCAAGACCCGACGTGGTCAAGGGTACCTGTTCGATGCCGATAGCCGCTAGACCTCGCTCAGTCAGGGGGATGCTCCTGATTCTGCTACTTCCGGCCGGTATTGGTCTGATGGCACTGGCTTGGATCATCCATGGGGCCTTGCTGGAGAGGATGACCATGGACTTAGTAGAACGCCGCTTGAAAGATGAGGTAGCTTTTCTGGAACACCAGATCCGCCAATCCGGTGGCCAGATTGATACACTCCAGACCGGCGACTATTTTCAGGAAGTGCTCCTCCACGCCTTCGCCATCGCCATCGCTTCTCCGTCTGGGCAGTCCATCTCACCGGAGACCTGGACTCCGATTCTGAGGCCGTTGCTCACCTCCGGGCAGGAGGGAGCCGTGAGAGCCAGGGATGCTGAGGTACCATCTGCGCCTTCCCAAATGCTTGGGTATCGCCGTGCCTTCACGGTCGACGGAAACCCCTTCGTGATCATTGTTGCCGAGGATATGGAGGCGCTTCATCGGAGCCAGGCCAAACTCCATATCTGGACTGCCGTCGTCTCGGTTTTACTGGTCATTCTGATGATCGGGAGCATATGGCTGGGAATCACTCTGGCCCTGCGGTCAATAGCGGGCCTTCAGATGAACCTGAAAAAACTTCAGTCAGGCGAGCTCTCCCGTATTAACGCAGACGGCCCGGAGGAGTTCCGGCCCCTCGTCCGGCAACTCAATCGACTGCTGGATTCACTGGATGACCGGCTGGAACGCTCCCGTGACGCACTTGCCAACCTTTCCCACAGCGTGAAAACCCCCATAGCGGCTGTCAGACAGATCCTGGAAGACACCAGTCGCCCGCTCGATGAGAAGCTGAGATGGGAAATGGCGGCGCGCCTCGACGACATAGATGCTCAGCTTGAGGCCGAAATGCGGCGAAGCCGGTTTGCGGGTCCACAGGTCGGCCAAAGTGTATGTCCGATCAAACAGGCCCGGGATCTGCTGTGGATGCTTGGCCGCCTCTACCCCGATAAATCTTTTGAATTGTCAACGGATCTGCCTGAAAACCATCGCTGGCCTGTCGAGGAGCATGATCTGAACGAAATCCTTGGCAACTTGCTGGATAACGCAGGCAAATGGTCATCCCGCTGGGTGGAGCTCACGCTGAGTGAAGATCAAGAGCAGTTAAAAATTATCATCAGCGACGACGGAGCGGGCGTATCAGAAACAGCCCACTCACAATTGGGCAAGCGAGGATTGAGGCTGGACGAGCAAACACCCGGTCATGGATTGGGGCTGGCTATTGTCCACGCAATAGTTGAGCGTTATCAGGGACAGGTTCATTACACGTCCAGTAAGGTAGGAGGCCTTACTGCAGTTGTTGTAATCCCTGGTTCTGATCGATTCGGCGACCGGTCAGACAACTGACACCTTCACCCTCCATTCTCTATGCTTCAAGTCAAATTCATCAATAGTTGGGATGATGATTTGGAGTCTCGTCCAGCCTGTTCAATCTCGACCGCTCTATAATGAGCTTTTCCTGAAGGATACTGAATCTACACCCACTAACACTACTTGCTCTACTTGCAACCCAAAACAGCAAACCGATGCTTTTGATCATGAATTTTACACTCCCCCCCTTTCACTGCATGCCAGAGCCCGCCTTGTGCGGGCTTTTTCATGCCGTTTTGGAGTTTCTATGGATATTCGAGCGAGCTGGGCCTGTACCACGTACAGGGCTACGTTAAGCCTGAGGAGATTATCAGTACGGCGGCCACCATTTTGTATGGCTGAAAGGTGTCTAGCAAACCGGTGGCGATTCAGTTGATCTTACCTTTGCATGAGAGTGAGACAGACCGGCATCTCATCGGATTATCTGGTTGATGCTTCACCTACTGCTGGTGCATGTTTCCTTCGCTAATTCCAGCAAGAACCCCACACGCCTCAACTTCCCGGTCATCGTTGCAACTCGCTCTCAGTGAAACGAGTTGTTTCTCAAGCGCTTGCAGAGCGGTTATCTGCGACCGCACATGAGAGATGTGATCATCGAGCAAGGCGTTGACGGCGGTACAAGGCTGATGAGGGTCGTCCTGATAGCTCTGTAGTTCGTGAATCTCAGCCAGTGACAGGCCCAGGATTCTGCAGCGACGGATGAAGGCCAGCCCCTCACCATGCTTCTCGGTATAGACACGGTAACCGTTGTCCTGCCGATCAGGCGGCGGCAACAAGCCCTGCTGTTCATAGAAGCGGATCGTCTGTGTTTCGACCCCTACCAACTGCGCCAACTGACCAATGCGCATCAGCCTCCTCCCCAACGGATTCTTTACTCTATTGACCTTATAGTAGCTTTATAGTTTTAAATGGTACCACAACATTGTTCAAGTGGAGTCGTATCATGAGCAAATCCTGTGGTGGCGCCTGTGGCGGTGATGCAACGTCCGCAGCGGATACCGATATACAGGCCTCCTCCGAGGCGCCAGGGAGATGGGTCAGTGTTTATGCCGTGCCGAAGATGGACTGTCCATCAGAAGAACGAATGATTCGCCTAGCCCTGAACGGCTTTGAGGAGATTCGGGCGCTGTCCTTCGACTTGTCGAACCGCCGGCTGAAGGTCGTGCATGACGGCGAGGTCGAGCCCGTCACCTCGAAACTGAAGACCTTGGGGCTAGGCGCCTCGCTTCAGGAAACCGTCGCTGCAAATCCGGAGACCATCAAGGCCGCCGAGTTTTCGGCAGCTTCTGCTAAGCAAGAATCCGGGACCCTGCGCTGGTTGCTCGGCATCAATGCACTTCTGTTCGTGGTGGAAATGACTGCCGGTCTGATCGCCCAGTCCACCGGCCTGATTGGAGAATCCCTGGACAATTTTGCCGATGCGGCGGTGTACGGGCTTGCCCTTTATGCGGTTGGACATAGCGTGAAAATGCAGGTACGTGCCGCGCATCTTGCTGGTGTACTGCAACTGATCTTGGCTGTGGGCGTGCTCGTAGAGGTGGTGAGACGCTTTGTATTCGGTAGTGAGCCTGAATCGCTGGTGATGATGGCTATCGCATTCGTCGCATTGATTGCCAATACCAGTTGTCTGCTGCTCATATCCAAACATCGGGAAGGCGGGGCGCACATGAAGGCAAGCTGGATATTCTCGGCCAACGACGTGGTGATCAACCTGGGGGTCATCACCGCCGGCGCCCTGGTCGCGTGGACCGGGTCCAATTATCCGGATCTGATTATCGGCACCATATCGGGAGTCATTGTACTTAACGGGGCCAGGCGTATTCTGGCGTTGAAGGGTTAAATAATTGCTCATTATTGGCAACAAGCACTCGTCGTATGCCCTGTTTTCCATATCGAGCCTGCTGGCAGCGTCAGATCAGGCTGCAAAGTGGCTGGTGCAGCAATCAATGGCCTATGGCGAGTCTATTTCAGTGACCCCGTTCTTTAACTGGGTGCACGTATGGAACACCGGTGCCGCATTCAGTCTTTTTGCGAATGGCGGAGGCTGGCAGCGCTATTTTTTAATCGGAATCGCGGTGGTGGTCTCGATTTTCCTGATCAAGCTGATTCTTGAAAATCGTCATAAAGGAGAAGCCTTCGCTTACAGTCTTATCCTCGGTGGCGCCATGGGCAACCTGATTGACCGAATATTTCGCGGCTACGTTGTGGATTCCTTTGATTTCTATTGGCGGGACTGGCACTGGCCGGCCTTTAATCTGGCTGATATTGCTATTGTCACCGGTGCCTTGCTTTTCGTTTCCGGCAGTTTGTTGGGCGAAAAAACAAACACCAATACAAACCCAGATAGGCAAGGCTGACGTTACAGCTATGAACGCCATTGGGAAGAATGTGCGGTTCGCTAAGCGTGGGCTTCTTATCGTGTTTTGCTCAGACCCGGCAAGCGGGTCATCCTGTAGATAGTCCATCGCAAGTTCATTTGCCAGGTCTAAAACCTTGAAGGCAAGCGATCGGAGAATGCGGAGGCCTTCCGTATCGCGCAGCGGCTAGATGAGTTCTTGGAGAATGAATTCAACCTCCCCTCCCCCCTACAACTTCCTGACGACACAAAACCGCTTGAACGAAAATAGTGAATTAAAGCCTGATACCGGTTCTACATGATAGGAATATCATTCATCGGTTAGAAAAATAGCAGCAGGAAGCGAGAGAGCGTCGCTAATCTGGTAGATTTTGAGCAGAGTAATGTTCTTTTCGCCACGCTCAATGTGACCCATATAGCTGCGGTCCAAGCCTGCTAAACTTGCAAGCTCCTCTTGGGATAGGCCTTTCTGCTTTCGCATTGCTCTAACCTTTGCGCCAAATGCCTGAAGACGAGCATTGCTCATGGAAGTCTCACCTAAAAGTGAGAACTATCATTTTTTGATGCCTGAGCATCCACGGACTATAATACCCATTTTCCGTTTGGGTGGAGAATGTCTCACCTGCAAAGAAATGCGCCATGCCCATGTGGTAGCGGGGTTAAATACAAGAAGTGCTGCTTGCCAAGGCAGGAAGCAGAGCTGCACGCCACGAACCAAGGGCAGGTATATGCGTTATTGAACCAGATTATTCCAGACACAATTGGCTCGCCCGACGAAAACAGCAAGGAGTTCCAGCGACTTGAGGAGTGGGCTAATCGCTATTTATCAGGGATTGATCGCCGGCACCCTCTATTTGAGCCTCTGTCCGATCATTTGTGCACACACAGTGAAATCATTGCAATCGCCAAACAACAGAAGATCCATAGTTATTTGTCCGTGGCCGAACCTCTATATATTGCATGGCTAAATTCTTGACCATCACTACCACATGGTTGTTACGGGTGATTTATCTATTTAAATTGAGGTTACACCCAATGTGTGAGGTGCTTATGAAATTGAAAGTGCAGAAAATTAGTAATGGCGCAGGACTTCGAGTCCCTAAAACTGTCTTGCAGCATCTTGGTCTTGATGTGGGAAGTATCGTTGATATGGAACTGACTGATGAGCAGTTGATCATTCGCCCAAAGCCCATGCCGACCTTGGAAGAGATGTTGGCAGCTTGTACACCAGAGAATACCGCACTGAGCGAGGAAGACCGCGAGTGGCTTAGCGATGGTCCGGTCGGTAAAGAGATTTTGTGATCCCCTGCCCGGCGCCACCAATAATGTAACAGGGATGCAGCGGTTGCGTCGCGCACAGTTGACACGGCATTCGTGCTACCCGATTGATTATCATAATAAAATACACCACTTGGTGTGCATACATGGTAAATAGAGTAATTGCTACTATAACGGGATACTTCAGGAGCAACCAAACCAAAGGGAAATCCGCATGCCCCTCTACCTCAAATATCTCATTACCGCTGCGCTGGTCGTGCTGATCTCTGAAGTTGCTCGACACAGCGACAGACTGGGCGCCCTGATCGGTGCCTTGCCACTGGTAACCCTGCTTGCCATGTTCTGGCTCTACATGGGGAATCAGCCCGCGGAGAAAATCGGCAACCACGCCTGGTACACCTTCTGGTACGTCATCCCGACGCTACCCATGTTTGCCCTGTTTCCGTTCATGTTGGATCGCTGGGGATTTCTCATTTCCATGGGCTGCAGTGTGCTGCTCACGATTGGCTGCTTTGTGGTACTCGGACTACTGGTCCGGCCTTTCGGTATCGAGCTCTGGTAACACCAGACTTAACCAGGGCGTTCCCCCAGCCATCGATAGGCAACCGGCACCACCAGCATATTCAGTGCGGTTGAGCTGATCAGTCCCCAGAGAATCACTACTGCCATGGGCGCCTGGATTTCGCTGCCGGGCTCACCACCGGCCATGGCCAGCGGCACCAGGGCCAGCGCCGTGGCCAGCGCGGTCATCAGGATGGGCACCAGACGTTCTTCGGCGCCCTGACGGATGGCCTTTTCCAGGTCCAGCTTGTGCTCACTCATCAGCCGGCGGATGTGGTCGATCAGGATGACCCCGTTGCGGGTGGCGATACCGAACAAGGTGATAAAGCCGATCACCACCGCAATATTGATAATGCCTTCCGTCAGCCAGCCCCCCACGACCCCGCCAATCAGCGCCAGGGGCAGGTTGATCATCACCAGGCCGGCATCCCTGGCAGAGCCGAACGCCGTCATCAGCAGCAGGAAAATGCCGGCAATCACCACGGCACCGAGGAGCATCAGGCGGGTATTGGCCGCCTGGGCACTTTCAAACTGCCCCCCGAAGTCCAAGTGGTAGCCGGTGGGCAATTCCAGCTGCTCGTCCAGAATCACGCGGATATCCTCCACCACGCTGATCAGGTCGCGCTCGGCCACATTGGCCATGACCACCAGGTTCCGTTGCACGTTTTCACGGCTGATGGTGTTGGCTCCCCTGCTCTGCCGAATCTCTGCCAGCGCTTCAAACGGCAGCACGGAACCATCCGGCAGGTTGATCAGGGTTTGCCGCAACGAGTCGATATCCTTGCCCGCCGATTCGGGCAGCCTGACGACCAGATCAAAACTGGCCAGCCCTTCGCGAATCTGGCCGACGGTAATGCCGGTAAAGGCGCCCTCCAGCAATTCCGCCGCTTCGGCGGCGCTAACGCCGTAGTTGGCCATGGCAGCACGATCAAAACGTACTGTCACAAAGGGAATCTCACTCTGCTGATCCATGGCCACATCCACCGCCCCGGGCACCTGTTTCACCAGAGCCTCGGTTTGCTTGCCCAGACGGCGCAATTCATACAGGTCTTCGCCGAACAGCTTGATGGCGATATTGGCGCGGGTACCGGACAGCATGTGATCAATCCGGTGGGAAATGGGCTGGCCAATGACAATATTGACGCCGCGGATGGCGGAGAAATCGTGGCGTAGCGCCTCAAGCAGGGCTTCCTTGCTGCGCTCGCCCATGACCAGCGAGGCCTCGATTTCCGACGCGAACACCTGCTGGGCATGGGGGTCCAGCTCTGCCCTGCCCGTCCTGCGCGCCGTGGTGCGTACCTCGGGCTGGGCCAGCAGGATTTTTTCCACCCGGCTGCCGATCTGGTCGGACATTGCCAGGGAGGTGCCGGGCAGGGTCACGGCGCTGACCGTCAGGCTGCCTTCGTTGAAGGCCGGCAGAAAGGCACGGCCGGCAAAGGCCAGCGAGCCCAGCGACACCACCAGCAAGATGACAGCGCCGCCGAGCACTGACTTCGGGCTGCCAAGTGCCTTGTCCAGCCAGCTGCGATAGTGGGCTTTCAGCCAGATGATAAAGCGGGTGTCATGGCCGCTATCGATGGCCCTGGAGCCGGGCAGCCAGAACAGGCACAACACCGGCGTCACGGTCAGCGCCACCAGCAGGGAGGCGCCCAGGGCGACCACATAGGCGAGGCCCAGGGGCGCCAGCAGACGCCCTTCCACCCCAGCCAGGAAGAAGATCGGCAGGAACACCAGAATGATGATCAGGGTAGCAAAGACAATGGAGCCCTCGATTTCCCGGGTGGCCTTGAAAATCACCTGCAGGGCCCGGTCCCGGTCAGTGCCGGCCTGTTTGTTCTCGCGCAGTCGGCGAATGATGTTTTCCACCACGATGATGGCGTCATCCACCAGCGCCCCCAGC
Organism: Alcanivorax sp. IL2; assembly: GCF_047495475.1. NCBI lineage: Bacteria > Pseudomonadati > Pseudomonadota > Gammaproteobacteria > Oceanospirillales > Alcanivoracaceae > Alcanivorax > Alcanivorax sp. IL2. The sequence goes on from NZ_CP179932.1 coordinate 2,425,438, forward strand.
GCGATGGCCATGCCTCCCAGGGTCATGGTGTTGATGGTGCCGCCCATCCAGCGGATCACCAGGATCGCCACCAGCAATGACAGCGGGATCGCCAGCAAGGCAATGGCGGTGGCCCTGCCGCTCAGCAGGAAGGCAAACATGATCACCACCACCAGGATGGCCCCGTCACGTAGCGCCTTGCTGAGGTTGGACACGGCCGTATTGATGAAATCGGCCTGACGGAACACCCGGGTCTCGATCACCATGCCATCCGGCAGGGAGTCCTGCAGGTCTGCCAGTACAGTATCGAGCTTCCCGGTCAGCGCCAGGGTGTTGGCGTTGGGCTGTTTCTGAATGCCGATGACCACCGCGGCATCCCCGTTATAGGCTGCCGTGCCCCGGCGCGGCGCCGGACCAATGCTCACCCGGGCCAGATCCCGGACCAGCACCGGCATGCCATCACGGCGTGTGACCACTGAGGCCCCTACCGCGTCCAGATCCCGGGCCCGGCCCAGTCCCTGGATCAGGAATTCCTGGTTGTTGTGGGTGATGAAACCCGCCGCCGCATTGCGGCTGGCGTCACGTACCGCATCGGCCAGTTTAGTGAGGGTGACCTCGTAAGCCGCGAGCCGCTCAGGATTGGCGATAACCTGAAATTGGCGGGTTTCCCCGCCGAAGGGAATCACCTCGGCGACCCCGGGCACGGCCAGCAGGCGGCGGCGAATGGTCCAGTCGGCGGCGGTTTTCAGGGTCATTTCGTCATGGACGGACGAATGCAGGGCAATAAAGAGGATTTCGCCCATCACCGAGGACACCGGCGCCAGCTGGGGCGGCGGCAGGTCCGGTGGCAGGCTGGACATAGCCCCCTGCAGTTTTTCGGAGACGATCTGGCGGGCCAGATAGATGTCTGTGCCCCACTCGAATTCGACAATCACCACGCTGTTGCCCACACCGGTATTGGAGCGCACCCGGCGCACCCCCACTGCGCCGTTCATGGCGCTCTCGATGGGGATGGTAACCAGTGCTTCCACATCCTCCGGCGGCATGCCATGGGCTTCCGCCACAATGGTCACCGAAGGCGCAGTGAGATCCGGGAACACATCAATGGGCGTTTTCAGCGCCGCCCAGCCACCCCACAACAGCAGGCCAAGGGATGTCGCCAGCACCAGCAAACGGTTGTGCAGCGACCAGCGAATTATCTGATCTATCATGAGCAATCCTGGGCCGGTAAGGGCTTAGTGGGCGTGACCGTGACCGATGTCGTCGCCACCACTGGCAGCCAGACGAACGGACCAGGCCCCCTGGGAGACAACCCGCTCCCCGGCACTCAGCCCGGAAACGATTTCTATCCAGTCACCATCGACGATGCCGGTTTGCACTTCCCGCCGGGCGAAGGTTTCGCCGCCACTGTGGACGAACACCACCTGGCGGCCGCCATCGTCCACCAGGGCACTGCGGGGTACTGCCAGCCGCGGCTCTGCGGGGCGGGTGAAGAGATGGGCAGCAAACCGGCTGCCCACCAGATCCGGCCCGGTTTCTCTCGGGTATTCCAGGGTCACCGAGGCCGTGCGGCTTTTCGGTTCCACCGATGCACTGACCTGCACCACACGGGCACCGGTGGTGCTGTCCAGAATCTGTGTTCCCGTTACCGGGTGGTCAAACCAGGCGCCACTAGTGGCATGGAGCTGGGCGGCATAATGCTCCGGCACCCGCACCTGCAGCCAACGCCGTGTGGGCGTGGCAATGCGGAAGACCCGTTCGCCGGCGCGCACGAAGGCCCCGGGCCGGGCCTGCACGTCGATGACTTCGCCGGACACCGGGGCGCGCAGCGCCAGCCCGGATGCCTCGGCACCGGTCTGTGTCTGTGTCAAACGGGACTGTGCCGCCTGGAATTCTGCCTGGGCGACCCGCAGGCTTTGCTGCGCCTCGTCCAAGCGACGGCGAGGGATCGCGCCTTGTTCAAATAGCGGCGTTAACCGTTCTACATCGGCCTTTGCCAGCGCCAATGCACTGCGAGCCCGTTCAAAGGCAACCCGGGATTCCCCCAGGTCGGCACCGGTACCGAGACGGGGAATCAGGTAACCCAATATTTCTCCGGCTTCCACCTGTTGCCCCGCCTTGGCCAGGCCCTGGCTGGAAAAATAGCCATCGCCGGGGGCAGGAATATCCGCCCCGCCATCGGCAGGCGCCATGACCGTGGCAAAACCGGGCGCCGACGGTCTCATGGGTCGGGGCTTGGCGGGCCCAGAGGCAAAATCCGATTGCCACTGCTGCTCTTTCTGGAAACTGATTTCCCCTTCCACGGCAGCCTGGTTGACGCTCACCGCCGCCGCATCGGCAAATACTGTCACCGGCCCCAGTTCGTGGGTGACCTTGTTGTTGCCGGTATGGAGTATCACGGCAAGATCGAAATCTCCCGCCGATTTGGGCGTCACCACCGGTGTAAAAAGCCCGTCGCGGGTGGGGCTGCTGACCCGAAAGCCGGCCACGATGTCACCATCCCTGCGCAGCACCACATCCACCCTGCCCTCGGTCACCGGCTGGTGATCTGCCAGGCGCGTAAAGTGCGCAATAAACCGGGAGGGCTGACCTGCCACCAGTGCCGGGAATTCAACGAACAATTCGCTGGCGTCGGTGTAGTGCGTATAGGACAGCTCGGCACGATGCCCGGCATCGCCGTTGCCGGGCTGGGGGCTGTCGCAGCCCACCAGCGCCAGCATCAGAATGCCAAGAGCACAGGACTTAGTGCGCATGATGGCCGTCATCGCCATGGGCGTGACCGTGGTCATCGGTTTGCGGGCTCGCTTCCATGGTCTCTTCGGAAGCGGTGGCATCGCTGGTTGTCTCATCGGAAGCTGTGTCCGTGGAGGCCTCGTCGTCTCCGGGATAGAACGCTTCAGTTTCCGGCGCGCTATCGTGGGCATGTTCTCCGTCATGGGCATGGGCTGCATCGCCCTCGTGGGCGTGGCCATGATCGCCATCATGGTCCTGCCCACAGGCGGCGAGTACCGCGAACAGGCTTGCCAGTACAATCGGACGCCAGATGCCGTTGATTTTTTGCATGGTTATTTCCCCGTCAGTTGTTGCCATTGGATGTAAGCCTGTCGTGCAGCCAGAGCGTGCTCCAGCCTGCGTTCCTGTAATTCATAATCCGCGCGGTAGGCATCGAGCAGTGCCATGATGCTGATTTCACCGGCGTTATAGGCAGCGCGGGCAGTGGTCACCAAGGCGCCCTCCTCGCTGTCACCGCCATGGCGAGCCAAAGTTTCACTGGCGCGTTTATTTGCCTGGAACTGCTCGATATACGCAGTGTGCTCTGCCTGCAATTGCTGAACCGCAAGTTGACGTTCCGCTTCCAGCAAGTCGGCCCGGGAACGGCTTGCCGCCGCCTGGTGCTTGCCATTACTGCCGATGGGCAGCTCCATGCCCAATGCCACCACATGGCCGTCCGTTTCAAAGCCCGGCTCATCCACGTCCTTGCGGCCCAGGCTCAATGTCATGTCAGGCCAGCGCTGGCGACCCGCCGCCGTGGCCTGGGTACTGGCGCGGCTAACTTGGGCATCGTAGGCGGCAATCAAGGGGTGCAACGCCAGATCGGCTTCTTCTGAAGGAGTAACGTCGTTTCGCGGTAAAAGCGCGCCTTCCAGAGTGGAAGCATCCGCACCAGTCAGCACTTCAAGGCGGCCCTTTTCCGCCTGAAGATGACTGCCAAGCTGCAAGCGACGGCCCGCATAAATGGCCACTTCCCGGGCGATGCGCATGGCGTCATAGCGTGAGGCATCCCCGGCTTCAGCACGGGCCTGAATAGAGGTACTGAGTTGATTCAAGTCGTTATACAGCGCATCAAGCCGGGCATAGTGCTGTTCCGCCATCAGCGACTGATAAAATGCCGCCCGGGTTTGCGCCACCCTTTCGCGTTTTAACAGGGTATTCCGGGCGGCCTCGGCATCCACATGGTGGCGCGCTGCAGCCCGCTCCAGGCGTTTGATGCCCGCCAGATTAAAGCGCTGACTCAGCGACAGTGTGGTTTCGCGGCTTTCCCCGCCGGGCACATCCAGACTTTCGCGCTCATAGCTGATCTCCGGGTTGAACCAGCGACCGGTAGCGCGGCTTTCCCCTTGTGCTTGTTGCTCTCTGGCGGACAGGGTTTGCTGAAAGGTGCTATTGCGTAATGCCTGCTTGACGGCATCCCCCTCGTTCAAGGCCAGCGCCGGGGTCGGGAAGGCCAGCAGCAGCCCGGCACCAATAAACAGCAGCGTCAGGATTCGCATCTCAGGCTCCCAGCCAGCTTAGCAGTGTCTCGATGGCATGGTGCTGAACCAGCACGGCAACCAGCATGGCAGGCAGTACCAGTAGACAGGTCCATTCGAACCAGCGACCTGACACGGGATCTACTTGATGGGGCGTGATCAGTCGCTGGATGCGGGCCTGGGTGTCCCCGCTGTTTACTGACTGGGCCCCTTTCATATGAAGTTGCTGCAGACTCAGTACCCGCAGCAGCGTTTCTGCCACGTCGAATCGATTGAAGCGCTGGGTTACGGCATCGTCGGCCGCTTCTTCCAGGGCATTCTCCCACGCCGTTCGCAGACGCTTTGCCAACGGCGGAACAAAAAGCGCCAGAAGCAGCACCACCAGACGATTACGGCGCGGGTCGCCGTGGCGTAAATGGGCACTTTCGTGGGCCAGCACAATGCGCCGCTGGTGCGGATTCAGGCTGTTAAGCAAACCGGAGGAAAGGAGTACCGCTGGCTCGTTGCCACCCACCGCCAGCGCCACTGCTCGCGTGTCATGCAGACGGCGGAATCTGCCCTGCCCTTTGGACAGTGTTATCAGGGCCTGCAACCGCCGCTGCAACCGCCGTTCCGTTACCAGCGTACGGAACAGGGACACCATGACCATAACGAGGGCCAGCAAGGCAACGGCACCCTGCCAGGCAGGCAGTGCGCCCTGTTCGGCGGAATTCAAACAGGCATGAATATGATCATGGCTATGGGTGCCACAATGGCTGGCCATCCACTCCGAGGACGGGAACAGGTTCGCAGCCAGGATGGCCGCCATCATCACCAGTGGCAGAAAGACAGCGGAAAACGCCACCATCAGGATTCGCTGCTGACGTATCCGGGGAGCGATGCCTGAAGGAGTCAGCCACTTTGCGGTTACCGCACCAAGAACCTGGCTGAGCAACCAGCCGAGCATGGCAGCAGGAAAGACGGTATCAAGCAGCACCATGGCGCTCATTGCTTGCCCCCGGACTGGGCTCGGCGCGCTCGGATTTCTTCTTCCAGGCGCGCCAGGTCCTCATCCGCGAGGGACTCTGTGGCCTGCACAAACGCCGCGATAGAAGCGGCGCCATCAAGCTGAAACCGCCCCATCACATCACTGATCATGTTGGCGATAAGGCTGTCGCGCTCGACAATGGCCGTGTAGTGATAGGCGTAACCCTGCTTCTCTCGGGTGAGGAGCTGTTTCTTGTAGAGACGATCCAGGGTGGACTGCACCGTATTAACGGAGATGCCCCTTTCCGTCCCGACCCTGGCATGGACGTCTTTCGGTGACAGGCCGGGATTTTCCCAGAGAAGATTCAGGACAGTCAGCTCGAGCTCCCCCAGTGCGGGGACGGAGTGAGATGTTGGTGGGGTGTGTTTTTTCATGGGCAGGGTGCGAATCCAGCGATGCAGTGACCTGAACAGTAACGAGCACAAAACCGAGCGTCAATCGGTTTTATGCTCGTTACTACTCAGCTTCTTGCTTCAGGTCGCAATATTACTAACCGCTTGATCGTCCACTTGGAGCAACTTGTGCCCACGCCATCGACCTGTGCACCATCATGCCGGACCGTTAGGAGTTTTCTCGTTTCCATGGGCTGCAGTGTGGGCTGCTTTGTGGTTCTCGGGCTACTCGTCAGGCCCTTTGGCGTTGAACTCTGGTAAATGATAACGACGCTTGTCGATTCATGGTGTCTGCCGGCCTTACCGGCCTTAATTGCGGCTACCACGAAGGGGCTTGATAGATGCCCGTGAAATGGGCTTTCATGGGGTTAGATGGATGGCCAAGGGAGCGTTCTCATGGGCCGCGAATATCAAAGCACACCGCATCATGGCCACAGGCTTGCGGCCAGGTTGTTCCTTTGTGTGTTGCTGGCGCTGTTGTTCCTGCTGGCTCCGGCGTCTCCCGCCCAGAACTCACCCTCTCCCGCCCCCTCTCCTGCTTCCGCTTCTGTCTGGGTAATGACCCTGGACGGCCCAATCGGGCCGGCACTCAGTGACTGGTTTGTTCGCTCCCTGGAAGAAGCCAATAAGGCTTCTGCGGCGTTGTTTGTGTTGCAGCTGAATACACCTGGCGGGCTGGATAGCGCCATGCGCGACATGATTCGGGGGATTCTCGACAGTCGGGTGCCGGTTGCCACCTATGTATCACCCAGTGGCAGCCGAGCGGCCAGTGCGGGTACCTATATTCTCTATGCCTCTCATATTGCCGCCATGGCCCCTGCCACCAATCTGGGCGCAGCAACGCCGGTGCAAATCGGTGGGGGCGGCGGCCTGCCCTCGCCCTCCTCTCCCGGTGATCAGAGTGAGGACGACGAGGGTGCTGCCGCCAGCCCGGATAGCGCCTCGGCCCTGCATCGCAAGCGGGTGAATGATGCAGTGGCCTATATCCGTGGCCTGGCGGAATTGCGAGACCGCAATGCGGACTGGGCAGAAAAAGCGGTACGTGAAGCGGTGAGCCTGTCATCCAGCGATGCCCTGGCGAAAGGCGTGATTGATCTGAAAGCGGCGGACCTCAATGACCTGCTTGCTCAGCTGGATGGACAAGCACTGAGCTGGGGCGATCAAGCGGTCAGCCTGGCTTTGGCTGATGCGCAATTGCATCAGGTGGAACGGGACTGGCGCACGGATTTTCTTGCCATTGTTACCGATCCCAGCATTGCCTACTTGCTGCTGCTGGTGGGAATTTATGGGCTGGTGCTGGAATTTTCCAACCCTGGCATGGGCGTGCCGGGCGTACTCGGTGCCATCTGCCTGTTGCTGGCGCTTTACGCTCTGCAGATGTTACCGGTGAGCTACGTGGGCCTGGGGCTTATCTTGCTGGGTGCGGTGCTGGTGGCTCTGGAAGCCATATCACCAAGTTTCGGGGTATTCGGTATCGGTGGGGTTATCGCTTTCGTGATCGGCTCGATCATGTTGATGGATACAGATCTGCCCGCTTTCCGTATTGCCCTGCCAGTGATTGCCGCGGTGGGGGTGGGCTCGCTGTTACTGGTGGGCCTGTTTGTACGGCTGGCGGTGAAAGCCCACGAGGGTCCCCCGGTTACCGGGGCCGACACACTGGTCGGGCAAACCGCCGTAGCGCTGGATGATTTTGAAGACGACGGTCAGGTGCGGGTGCTGGGAGAAATCTGGCATGCACGCAGTCAGCAGCCGGTACGCCGGGGCCAGTTGCTACAGGTCACCGACCGTAGCGACCTGATGCTGGATGTGAAACCGGACGGCAAGGAGGAGACATCATGACCCCCTATTTCTGGTTGTCGCTGGCGATTATTGTCGTCGGCTTTGTGATCAGCATGTTCCGCATTCTGCGTGAATACGAGCGCGGGGTGATCTTCATGCTGGGCCGCTATTACCGGGTGAAAGGCCCCGGCCTGATCCTGGTGGTGCCGCTGATCCAGCAGATGGTAAAGGTGGACCTGCGCATCCGGGTACTGGATGTGCCCACCCAGGATGTGATCTCCCGGGATAACGTCTCGGTAAAGGTGAATGCCGTGTTGTATTTCCGCGTGCTGGACGCCGAGAAAGCGGTCATCAATGTGGAGGACTTCTACGCCGCCACCAGCCAGTTGTCCCAGACCACCCTGCGCTCGGTACTGGGCAAGCACGAACTGGACGAGATGCTCGCCTCACGGGATGAACTGAACAGCGACATTCAGGAAATCCTCGACGAGCAGACCGACAACTGGGGCATCAAGGTCACCAATGTAGAGATCAAGCACGTGGATCTGGATGAAGGCATGGTGCGGGTGATCGCCCGTCAGGCCGAGGCGGAACGTATCCGCCGCGCCAAGGTGATCCACGCCAATGGCGAGAAGGAAGCGTCCCAGGTGCTGCTGGAAGCGGCGAAAACGCTTTCCGAGCAGCCCCAGGCGCTGCAACTACGTTACCTGCAGACATTGACCGAGGTAGCCAACGAGCGCTCCAGCACGATTGTTTTCCCGCTCCCCATGGATTTGATTGAAAGCTTCACCAGCCGTGGAGGCCACGAACAATAAGCGCCAAAGAACGCCAATGCCGCTCGGGTTCACTTTTGAGAAAAGCGTAAAGAGCCCATTCTGCTCTTTACGCTTTCGCATTGATCAGTGATCGCGGTTGTGAGTATGTTCAAAGCGATAAGTCAGGTTTAACTGCACCCGTGGCGCTTCGCTGCGATCCCCTGCCTGGTTGTCGCGCATGCCGTATGCCAGCTCTGCCCCATAACTGAGGCTGTTATCGTGCTGACGAATCAGGCTCAAGGTGCCGTAGCGGGTACGACGCATGGCATACCCGGGTAGCTCGGCGTCCTTTTCCAGGGTGATTTCGCCGCCGACAATGGCCAGTGTCCAGTCCGGGCGGAACTGCCACTGCCCGGCCAGATAGCCGCCTTGAGCCAGAAGCGGCTTCAGTCCATCGGTAGCAAAGACGTAGCCATCCATACCGGCATCACCGAAGCCTGACAGGTCATTATAATAATGCCCCATGGCCTCGCCGTAGCTGGCACTGGCCAGCAGAGTCAGGCTGTCGGTCATCCCCAGGGTGCCACTGACAACACCGCCGGTAGCGCTGGCGTATTGCTGGTCGCCATTGGCAAATTCCACCCCTATTTCCCGGTTCACCAGCGCGGTCCGTACGTGACCACGGCCATGGGGCTGATTCCAGGCGGCGATGACGTCAGGGCGGCGGCCACTGGCGCTGCTCAGGTTATCCGGGTCATAGACTTCCGGATTGGGGTCTTCCACCGCCAAGGTCAGATGTTCGCCCTGCCAGCGCACGCCCGTCTGGCGGGCAAAGATGGCGCTGTTGGGGCCCTGGGAATCCAGGGTCAGCGGCCAGGCCGCACCATCCAGCAAGGCGGTATAGCCGTAGCCGGCACGCAGGGCGCCATACTCAAAATAGAAATCCCGGACTCGCAAATCGTAGCCATCGATGCTGCCGAACAGGTCAACGGCGAACACCGCATGGGGCCCACTGCCCTCTCCTACCCGCAGGCCCAGTTGGCTGTTCTTGCCATGCAGCTCGAAGTTCTGCTGGTGGGTGTCGCCGGCAGGGATGGTGCTGGGGATAAGCAGATCATTCAGCCCTGCGTTCTTGTCATCGTAGATGGCATCCACGCTGACCTTGCCGAACACGGCGAAGCCGGGCCATTGCACGGGGTTTGAGGGGGTATGGGTTGGCGCATCCTGGGCCAGGTTGGCCTTGAGCTGATCCAGCTCCTGTTGAAGACGACGGATTTCAGACTGCGTGGTGTCCGCGTACAGGCCTGTTGTGGCCAGTACGGTACTGCTGAAAACGGTCGCCCAGATGGTGGTTCGCACCCTGGACATGGAAATCTCTCCTGAAGTCCACCGGATCACGGTGGGCGTTCATCTTTTTGCTTCGGCGTCCCGGGGTTGTGTGCCTTATGGGCTGTCCGGGGCGTGAAACGCGAAAGGCGCGGAGAATACGGATATCAGGCGTTGTTCGCTACTAGACGAAATGTTTAGTGCGGCAAAATTCTAGGGTGGGCGGACGAGCGGAATGCAGATTTTTGTGCCTGAAGGAGCGTGGAGAATAAATTGCCTGCGGCCGAACCTTCCTAACCCGGTTCGGCTGCAGGCAGCCTCCTACAAAAAGGCTTATTTGCTCAGGTGACGCATGGCCTTTTCCAGGCCTTCGATGGTGAGCGGATACATCTTGTGCTCGCTGAGCTGCTTGATCCACTGGGTGGAGGTGGTCATCTGCCAGGCGCGCTCCGGCTCCGGGTTTAGCCAGGCCACTTTCTCGTAGGTTTCCATGACGCGCTGGAACCAGACGGCGCCGGCCTCCTCGTTCCAGTGCTCCACGCTGCCGCCCACGGAGTTCACTTCGTAGGGGCTCATGGCCGCATCGCCCACGAAGATCACCTTGTAGTCACTGCCGTATTTATGCAGCACATCCCAGGTGGAGATCTTCTCGTCCCAGCGACGGCGATTGTCCTTCCACACATACTCGTAGATGAAGTTATGGAAGTAGAAATATTCCATGTGCTTGAACTCCATCCGGGCGGCGGAGAACAGCTCTTCGCAGAGTTTGATGTAGGGGTCCATGGAGCCGCCCACATCAAAGAAGATCAGCACCTTGACGCGGTTTTCCTTCTGCGGACGCATCTTGATGTCGAGCAGACCGGCGTTGCGGGCGGTGGAGCGGATGGTGTCATCCATATCCAGCTCTTCATCGCGACCGGTACGGGCAAACTTGCGCAGGCGACGCATGGCCAGCTTGATGTTACGCGTGCCCAACTCCACAGAATCGTCCAGGTTGCGGAATTCGCGCTTTTCCCAGACTTTTACCGCCCGCTTGTTGCGCGATGGCCCGACCATGCGTACCCCTTCCGGGTTGGCGCCATAGCCACCAAAGGGGCTGGTGCCACCGGTGCCGACCCACTTGTTGCCGCCCTGGTGGCGCTTTTCCTGCTCTTCGAGCCGCTTGCGCAGCTCGTCCATGATCTTTTCCAGGCTACCCAGGCCCTTGAGCTTCTCGAACTCTTCCGGGCTCAGGTTCTTCTCCAGCTCCTTGCGCAGCCACTCGTCCGGGATCACCTTGTTAAGCCAGTCCGGCTCCAGGTTTTCCAGCCCTTCGAAGTAGTTGGCAAAGGCCTGGTCGAAGCGGTCGTAGAACTTTTCGTCCTTGACCATTACCGCCCGGCTGAGCAGATAGAAATCCTCGATGGAGCCGAAGGCCACGTGGGCCTGCAGCGCATCAAAGAGATCCAGCAGTTCGCGCAGAGTCACCGGAACCCGGTAACGGCGCAGATTTTCGAAGAAACCAATCAGCATAATCAGCCAGCGTTGCGGTTAGCTTTCGCGACGGTTCATGAACGCCAGGCGCTCAAGCAGTTGTACGTCCGACTCGTTCTTCAGCAGCGCACCGTAGAGCGGCGGCACCGCGCTTTTGGTGTCGCGGTTGCGCAGGATGTCCGCCGGAATATCGTCAGCCATGAGCAGCTTGAGCCAGTCGATCAGCTCGCTGGTGGAGGGCTTTTTCTTCAGGCCGGGCACTTTGCGCAGGTCGAAGAAGATTTCCAGAGCCTCGGTGACCAGGTTCTTTTTGATCTCCGGGAAATGCACATCCACGATGGCCTGCATGGTCTGGGCATCGGGGAAGTTGATGTAATGGAAAAAGCAGCGACGCAGGAAAGCATCGGGCAGCTCTTTCTCGTTGTTGGAGGTAATGATCACGATCGGGCGCTGCTCGGCGCGGATGGTTTCCCCGGTCTCGTAGACGAAGAATTCCATGCGATCCAGTTCCTGCAGTAGATCATTGGGGAACTCGATGTCGGCCTTGTCGATCTCGTCGATCAGCAGCACTACCTGCCCTTCATGGGTGAAGGCTTCCCACAGCTTGCCTTTTTTCAGGTAATTGCCCACATCTTCCACCCCTTCGGCGCCGAGCTGGGAGTCACGCAGGCGTGATACTGCATCGTACTCGTACAGCCCCTGCTGGGCCTTGGTGGTGGATTTGATATTCCATGACAGCAGCGGCAGTCCCAGGGACTCGGCCACCTGTTCTGCCAACAGGGTCTTGCCGGTACCCGGCTCACCCTTGATCAGCAACGGGCGCTTGAGGGCGATCGCTGCGTTAACGGCCATTTTCAGGTCGTCGGTGGCCACATATTGGTCAGTACCCTGAAACTGCATGAAACTCTCCACACTTGAACAGTTAATCGAACGGGTGAACGGGCGGCACACTCTACCAGCGGCCCGAAGAGGCCGCCAGTTACCCGCGGGCCAATCGCCACCCTCACTACAGGCAGGCTCCTGCAGCGGATAAGGCTTAATGCAGGCAATTTAGCAAGGCTGCGCCACCCGGCAAAGGGCGAGAACAGCCAAGTAAACAGCGATTTACGTCACTTTGCTGTGAGGATTTGAGCGCGGATTCCCGGGCAGGCTGTGCCATAATCGGCCCCATGAATCTGCTGCTGCTGCACCCTCATCAACATCTTCATGGCAATCTTTGGCGTCTGGACGAGCGCCAGTGCCGCCATGTGCGCGACATTCTGGGATTGGCGGAAGGGGGTAGCTGCCGGGCCGGGATCGTTGGTGGCGGCATGGGAAAAGCGCAGATAGAATCACTACAAAACAATGAGATACAGATTTTATTTAAAGAGGATTCTCGCCCCTCCCCTCCTCTGCCACTTTCCCTGCTGCTGGCGCTGCCGCGCCCCAAGATGCTCAAGCGGATTCTGATTGACGCGACCAGCCTTGGCATCAAGCGCATCGTGCTGATCAATAGCTGGAAGGTGGACAAGAGCTACTGGCAAACCCCCAACCTGAAAGCCGACTTGCTCCGCGAAAAAATGCTGCTGGGACTGGAGCAGGCCCGTGACACCACCCTGCCGGAGCTGGTTCTCGCCCCGCGTTTCAAACCCTTCGTGGAAGATAACCTGAACGCCTGGGCCGGCCCGGGCCAACGTATCCTCGCCCATCCGGGCGATTACCCGCCCATGCCGGGCGATCTCACCGAGCCTGTGACCCTGGCCATCGGCCCCGAGGGTGGCTGGACCGATTACGAAGTGAGCATGCTGCAGCAACAGGGCTTTGCCTGCCACAGTTTCGGGGCGCGGATTCTGAGGGTGGAGACGGCACTGCCGGCCCTGGTGGGACGTGTCATGAGGCTTCCGTAGTAGCGGCGCTCGAGCCGCGATTGGCACGATCCGGGGATTCGCGCCCCGAGAGGCGCTCCTCCAGAAGAGACTTACCGGCGGTAAGGGCCGCGAGCCTTGCGAGGCGGCTTGCTGCCGGCGCGCTGGTGGCGCAGGCGGGCGCGGCCGTAGAGGCCGGTGTATTTCTTGCCCTTGAGCTCCACCTTGCCGATCAGAGCCTGGATCTGTTCGGGCTCCAGCTCCATCCAGCGGCCCTGACGCAACTGGGGCGGCAAGGTCAGATCGCCGAAGCGGATCCGCATCAGGCGCGCCACATCCAGATCCTGAGACTGGAACAGACGGCGCACTTCCCGGTATTTGCCCCCGGTCAGTGTCACCTTGTACCAGTGGTTGGCGCCCTCTTCCGCGCCGCCGGCATCTTCGATGCTGTCGAATTTGGAGACACCATCTTCCAACAGCACGCCATCGAGCATGGCCTGACGCTTTTCCGGGGTCATACCGCCACGGACACGCACGGCGTACTCTCGCACGAAACCGTTGGATGGATGCATGAGGCGGTGGGCAAGCTCACCATCGGTGGTGAACAACAGCAGGCCGGTGGTGTTGATGTCCAGACGCCCTACCTGTACCCAGCGCATGCCCTGCAGTCGCGGCAGGTTATCAAACACCGTGGCGCGCCCTTCTGGATCATTGCGGGAGCACACTTCGCCGGGGGGCTTGTGGTACATGATCACGCGCTGAACGATTTCTTCTTCCGCCTTCACTTTAATAATCCTGCCATCTACGCGTAGGGTGTCTTCGCTGCCAACCCGGTCACCCAGGGTTGCCACCGCGCCGTTGACCGAAACCCGGCCATCAGCAATCCATTTCTCCAGCTCCCGGCGGGAGCCCAGTCCGGCTCGCGCCAGCACTTTCTGCAATTTTTCAGTTTCAGTCATGACGTGTCTGGCTGTCCTCTGCACTATTTTCCGCAGCGGCATCCTCGCCGTCAGCGTCATTGGGGCTATTGTCAGCCGTCTCGGCCTCTTCGGCCACACTTTCATCGATAGCAACGGCTGCCTGCTTATCCTTGTCGGCCGCCGGTTTGCGGCGGAATTCCTGCTCGAAGCCGGATAACACCGAATCCACCTTGTCCATGCTCATCAAGGTGTCATCATCAATTTCCGGTTCCTGCTCCAGACCCGGGAAGGCTTCCTGGTCGCCTGGCAGCCGTTGTTCACGCTCATCGTCGAGCAGACCATGGCCATCTTCGCCTTCCGGCGCCTCATCCATGTCGCCCGGGCCCGCTTTGGCGGGCGGCACATCGCTGAGTGCCAGCTCTTCATTGATCTTGTCCAGGTCGCGGATCTCGGACAGCGATGGCAGGTCCTCCAGGCTCTTCAGATCGAAATAGTCGAGAAACTGCTTGGTGGTGGCAAACATGGCCGGCCGACCCGGCACATCCCGGTGCCCAACCACGCGTACCCAGTTTCTCTCCAGCAGGCTTTTAACGATATGAGAGCTTACTGAAACACCACGAATTTCTTCGATTTCGCCCCGGGTAATGGGCTGGCGATAGGCGATCAGTGCCAGGGTTTCCAGAATGGCCCGACTGTATCGGGGGGGCTTTTCCTGCCACAGGCGGCTGACCCACTGGCCCAGTTCCGGGCGAGCCTGGAAACGAAAACCAGAAGCCACTTCTTTAAGAAAGATGCCCCGGTCAGTGTAGGCCTCACCGATCTCTTCCAGATATTTGCCCAGATCCTGCTTGCTGGGGCGATCTTCCTCATCAAAAAGCGCCTGCAGTGCATCCCGGTCAAGCGGTCCTTCCGCGACCAGAATGGCAGCCTCAATGATTCTTTTTATCTGTTCAGCTTCCACAGCTACCCCTCGGTTCCGTCATGGGCATCGGGTTCATCATCCACGCCGTCATCGGGTTCGTCTTCCAGTTCAAGTTGGGCCAGCACATCAGATTCTTCCAGTACCAGGGTCTTCGCTTTCACATGAATGGGAGCGAAGGGCCCGTTCTGTACCAGCTCAATCAGGCTGCCCTTGACCAGCTCAAGCGTGGCCAGAAAGGTGACCACGACGCCAAGCCGGCCTTCTTCAGGGGTGAAAAGCTCCACGAAGGGCACAAAGTCCCGGCCCTTGAGCTTGTCCAGCACATTGGCCATACGCTCCCGGGTAGACAGCTTTTCACGTGACACCTGATGGCTCTCGAACATATCGGCCCGGTGCATGACCTCCTTCAAGGCCAGCAGCAGCTCACGCATGTCCACATCAGGCTGCGCCTTTTCCCGGGTAAACTCCGGCCGCTTGGCTTCTGCCGGAAAAATATCCCTTTCCAGGCGCGGCAGCTGGTCGATGTCTTCTGCTGCCTGCTTGAAGCGCTCGTATTCCTGCAGACGACGAATCAGCTCTGCACGCGGATCATGTTCTTCGTCTTCCTCGTCCTCTTTCTGGCGAGGCAGCAGCATGCGCGACTTGATCTCTCCGAGCATGGCGGCCATCACCAGGTATTCCGCTGCCAGCTCGAAGTTCATCGCCTTCATCAACTCCACGTACTCCATGTACTGAGTGGTGATGGTGGAGACCGGGATGTCGAGAATGTCCAGGTTCTGTCGTTTGATCAGGTACAGCAGCAGGTCCAGCGGGCCCTCAAAGGCTTCCAGGAAGACTTCCAGGGCATCCGGCGGTATATACAGGTCGTCCGGCAGCTTTGTGATCGCCTTGCCATACATCAAGCCAAAGGGCATCTCTGCCTGGCTGGGATGCAGCGGCTTCATTATGGGTGTGACTGTAGGTTCTGCCGGTTCAGTCATCTTCTCTCCCGAGTGCGCCACGGCGCCTCAGCGGTAATTGAGGCCCATGGCGGCGCGGACTTCTTCCAGGGTGGCGCGGGCAGCCTCGCGGGCTTCCTCGCAGCCTTCAGCGACCAAGGTGCGGACCAGATCCGGGTTGCGAAGATGCTCCTCGGCACGTTTGCGGATCGGCTCCAGCTCTTCCTGGACTGCCTCGATGATGGGCTTCTTGCAATCCAGACAACCGATACCGGCGCTGGTGCAGCCCTCTTTCACCCACTGGCGGGTGTTGTCATCGGAATAGACCATGTGAAACTGCCATACCGGGCAGTTATCCGGGTTACCCGGGTCGGTACGGCGAACCCGGGCCGGGTCGGTGGGCATACGGCGAATCTTGCTGTCGATATCTGCCTCTTCCTCACGCATGGTGATGAAGTTGCCGTAGGACTTGGACATTTTCTGCCCGTCCAGCCCAGGCATCTTGGAGGCGGGAGTGAGCAGCGCCTGGGGCTCGGGCAGGATTACCTTGCCACCGCCCTCCAGGTCGCCCATCAACCGTTCCTTGTCTCCCAGGGTGATGTTCTGCTGACTTTCCACCAAGGCGCGCGCAGTCTCCAGGGAGGCTTCATCGCCCTTTTCCTGGTACTGGCGGCGATGATTCAGGTAGACCTTTGCCTGCTTCTTGCCCATCTTCTTGATGGCTGCATCCACCGCTTCCTCGAAACCCGGCTCCCGGCCATAGAGGTGATTGAAGCGGCGCGCCACTTCCCGGGTAAGTTCCACATGCGCCACCTGATCGGCGCCCACAGGGACTTGCCCGGCCCGGTAAGCCAGGATGTCGGCAGATTGCAGCAGCGGATAACCCAGGAAACCGTAGGTGCTCAGATCCTTCTCGCGCAGCTTTTCCTGCTGGTCCTTATAGGTGGGCACCCGTTCCAGCCAGGACAGCGGTGTCATCATGGACAACAGCAGATGCAGTTCGGCGTGCTCCGGCACCTGGCTCTGGATAAACAGAGTGGCTGAGCCGGGGTTCACCCCGGCAGCCAGCCAGTCAATAACCAGATCCCAAACATGCTGTTCAATATTGTGTGGATTTTCGTATTCGGTGGTGAGTCCGTGCCAGTCTGCCACAAAGAAAAAGCATTCATACTCGTGCTGCAGACGCGCCCAGTTTTTCAGCACGCCATGGTAATGACCCAGATGCAGGCGGCCGGTAGCACGCATGCCGGAAACAACTCGCTGGGAAGGAACCACGGAACTCAAAGCCTACTCCTTAGAATCTTGTTTGGGTTATACCCGCACGCCGCTGTGTATTGCTCACAGGCAGGAGCGCACTAAACCCGATCTGCCGCACGATGCGACGGGCATCACGCGGGGGAAAGCCCGCGATTATACGGTGAACCGGGGTATCAGGGACAGTGGCAAGCAGGCCCTTTGCGGCACTCTGGGTAAAACATAGCCAGCCAGGGCGACATTCAGTAAATACTGTCCACCGGCCCGGCCCCTTCCCGGATCACTTCCGGGCCATCACCGTCGGCCATGGAAATCACAGTCGTCTCCATGACGCCACAGAAACCGCCATCAATGACCAGATCCACCTGCCCCTGCAGGAAGTCGCGGACATCCTGGGGATCAGTGAGCGGGAACTCGTCGTTGGGCAGGTGGCAGGTAGATGTCATGATCGGCTCGCCATGCTCGGCAAGCAGCGCCTGGCAGATGGGGTGATCCGGCACGCGGATACCGATATTGCGCTTTTTCGGGTCCATCAACCGCCGCGGCACTTCCGTAGTGCCCTTGAGGATGAAGGTATAAGGGCCCGGAGTGTGGGACTTGAGTAGACGATAGTCCGGATTTTCCACCTTGGCATAAATCGCCAGCGCAGACAGATCGTGGCACAGCAGGGTGAACTGGTGTTTCTTGTCCAGCTGGCGCAGGCGGATCAGACGATCCAGGGCATTTTTTTCGCCGATACCGCAGCCCAGCGCGTAGGTGGTATCCGTCGGGTAGGCAATCAGCCCGCCGTTACGAATAACGTCTACCGCCTGGCGGATAAGCCGCGGCTGAGGCGTTTCGGGATGGATGTAGAGAATTTCGGTCATAAGAAGCAGTTAATAATGAATAATGAATAGTTAATAACTAACATCAAAAAAAGCTAATAGTGTATTGTTTTTAAAGCTATTAATTATTCACTATTAACTATTAATTGAGATCTGTCGCCCTTCCCACACCGGCCTCGCGCCATTCGGCACCGGCGGCAGCCGCCCCAGTGCCAGCCATTTCTGCTCCGGCGAGTGAAAGTCGGAGCCGGCGGACACATGCAGATCAAAGTGCCGCCAGCATTCATCCAGCAACGCCGTCTGTTGCGGGGAGAGCCCGGGCATGGCCACTTCGAGACCATCGCCGCCGGCTTCCTTGAAACTGGCAAGAAACTGGCGCAGCTTCTTGCGCGTCATGTTGTAGGCCTGCGGATGAGCCAGTACCGCGCTGCCGCCGGCAGCATGAATATCAGCGATAGCCTCTTCCAGGGTGCACCATGGCGTCGCCACAAAAGCAGATTGGCCCTGCTTCAGATAACGGTTGAAGGCGTGCCGGTGGTTGCGCACCCGGCCCGCTTCTTGAAGAAACCGGGCAAACAAAGGGCGCCCTGGCGCGTCGGTGCCTGCCAGTTCGCAGGTGCGCTCATAGCTGTTGGCCAGAGTGGCGGCACGATCAAGACGGCGGCCAATCTCCCTGGCACGGTTGACTCGCGCCTCTTGTTGGGCGGCAACCCTTTCCTGCAACTGACCACAATCGGTATCCAACCACAGCCCCAACACATGGTATTCGCGGTTTTCGTGGCGCACGGACAGTTCGATACCGTTCACCAGGCTGATGTCGTGCTTCCGGGCAGCCTCATGGGCCTCCGGCAACCCGGCCAGGGTATCGTGGTCAGTCAAGGCCAGACAGGTCACTCCATAGTCCGCAGCCCTCGACACCAGCGCTGCAGGGCTTAGAATACCGTCGGACGCCGTACTGTGACTGTGCAAGTCAATTGTATGGTTACAGGAGATAGCCAGATCCTCTCAAGGTTCTCGTTGTGTCTGCCGTGACTCCCTCAATGGGTCATAACAGGCTGACGACGGGAATCAAGGCGCAGGGTAGCATTTTTGAGCCCTTCATCGGCATCTTTAACGCCCTCCGGCTGCCATAAACTGATCAAACGGAATCCCGAATGAGCGAAAGCAACACCCCGGAACAGAACGGCAAGCCAGCCAGCGCCACGCCACCGAAGCAGGAAAGCCTGCTGGCCAACCTGCTGATCAATATCGCTATCCCTGCCCTGATCCTGGCCAAACTCTCCGGGGATGACTGGCTGGGCACCAAGTGGGCCATTGTGGTGGCGCTTGCCTTCCCCCTGCTCTACGGCCTGCGGGATTTCCTGCAGAACGGCAAGGCCAATTTCTTCTCTGGCCTGGGCATTGTCAGCATTCTGCTGACCGGCGGCATCAGTCTGATGGAGCTGGATGCCAAATATATCGCCATGAAAGAGGCGGCTATTCCGGCCTTGCTGGGCATCGCAACGGTGGTATCCCTGCGCACCCGCTGGCCGCTGGTAAAGACCTTTCTTTACAACGACAAGGTGTTGGATACCGACAAAATCGCAGCCAAACTGGAAGACAATAACAACCTCGGCGCCTTCGAGCTGACCCTGAAGCAGGCTTCCTGGATGGTGGCGGCCTCCTTTTTCCTGTCCTCGGTACTCAACTACGTGCTGGCCAAGGTGATTCTGACCAGCCCGCCGGGCAGCGAGGCGTTCAATGCCGAACTGGGCAAGATGACAGCCCTGAGCTACCCGGTTATTGTCGTGCCCTCCATGATTGTGCTGATTCTTGCCATGGTCTTTCTGTTTCGCCGCATCGGCAAGCTGACCGGGCTCAAGCTGGAAGACATCATGGCTGCACACCACCGTTAACCCTGAATAAAGAGCGAAACCATGCTGTACGCGATTATCAGTGAGGACGTGGCAAACTCCCTTCCCTTGCGCAAACAGGCTCGGGCGGACCATCTGGCCCGCCTGGAAACCCTGAAAGAACAGGGGCGGCTGATACTGGCCGGCCCGCACCCGGCCATCGACAGCAACGATCCCGGTGAGGCCGGCTTCACCGGCTCATTGGTCGTCGCCGAATTCGCCTCCCTGGCAGCCGCTCAACAATGGGCGGATGCGGACCCCTACATCGCTGCCGGTGTTTACGCTGGCGTTACGGTGAAACCGTTCAAGAAGGTACTGCCCTGACCTTCAGCGGGACGGTTTGCCATTTTTTACAAAGACACCACGGCCCGCAGCGCGAAATGTGATTATGGTAGCGCCGCAACCCTGATGACTTCTCTAGACTGCGCGGCCTGACATCAAGGAGTAAAGACCCCCATGCTCGCAAGACTGGTTTGTTTCCTGGCAATAATGGTAGCCAGCCATACGGCTGTTGCCTCCACTGCCTGGGTAGATGACAGCATCTATGTACCGATTCGCTCATCTGCCAACCCCGCTGGCCGCATTCTCCACCGGGGCATCAAGAGCGGCACCCGCATCGAGTTTCTCGGCTTCGACGGTGACTGGGCCAAAATCCGCTACAAGGACATTGAGGGCTACATTGGCAAGCAGTATCTGAGCCAGAGCCCCACCGCTGAAATCATGCTGGAGCGAGCCAACCAGGCCAGCGAACAGGCCAAGGCAGAAGCGGCCAAATTGCGCACCCAGCTGGCCGAGCTCAAAGGCGAGCATGAGGCACTTTCCGAGCAATCCTCGAAACTGAAGAATGCCTTGAGCTCCCGCAGCGATGAGCTGGAACAGTTGCAGGACGTAGCCTCTGACCCGATCCGCCTGGACCAGGCCAACCGTCGCCTCAATGAGGAACTGAGCCTGCTCCGTTCCGAGCTGGATCAAGTGAAAGGCGAGAACGTGATGCTGCGCAACAACAACACTTCCCAGCAGTGGATTACCGGGGTCGGCATTCTGCTGCTCGGCCTGGTTGCCGGCATGATCATGCGTTCACGCTCGGGCCGCCGCCGTAACAGCGGCTGGGCAAACTGATCATCCACTGATTATCCCTGCCAAGGCCATGCCTTCCCGGCATGGCCTTTCTGCTGCACTCAGGCCCCCAACGCCCTGTATTTTCGGCAAAAATGACCGAAACGGACACGGGACATGCCAAAGCGCTTTGGGTAGCATGCCTGTTTACCCTGCTATTGACGACGACGGTTATGACTATCTGGCACAAGATTCGTGGCGCACTGGCCCTGGTGGGCATCCTGCTTAACACCCTTCTTCTCTGCCTTCCGCTTTACGTTTTTGCCCTGCTTCGGCTGGTGCTGCGCGGGGAAAAATCCCAGGTGGTATTGTCAAAAATTCTGGTCTTCATCGCCGAGACCTGGATCGGCATCAATAACGCCATTATCGGCCTGACCAGCCAGGTGAAGTGGAACATCACCGGCATGGACACGCTGGATCGTGATCAGTGGTATCTGGTCACCTGCAACCACCAATCCTGGGCGGATATTCTGGTTCTGCAGCGCATCTCCAACCGCAGAATTCCCTTCCTGAAGTTTTTCCTCAAGCAGGAACTGATAAAAGTACCGCTGCTCGGGCTGGCCTGGTGGGCCCTGGATTTCCCTTTCATGAAGCGGTTCACCAAGGCCGAGCTTGAAAAGAACCCGTCCCTGAAAGGAAAGGACCTGGAAACCACTCGCAAGGCTTGCGAGAAATTTGCCTACTTCCCCACTTCGGTGATGAACTTTTTCGAAGGCACCCGCTTTGAGGCCGAAAAACACGCCAAGCAGCAATCCCCCTACAAGCACCTGCTTAAACCAAAAGCCGGTGGCGCCGCTTTCACCCTTAATGCCATGTCAGGGCATTTGCGAAATTTACTTGATGTGACCATTATTTACCCCCCGGAGGCACCCCGCTCTCTACTGGCTTATCTCGGCGGCGCCATGAACGAGGTTGACGTCATCGTTCAACAGCGCGTGATCCCCGCCTGGGCCTCGGAAGGCGACTACGAATCGGACCCGGAATTCCGCGCCCGATTCCAGCAATGGATTGGCGACCTCTGGGCGGAAAAGGATGCCTTACTGGAAAATAATAACGCCGGACGCACCACGCCGGGCGCCTGACGCAGCCCTTTTCCGCGTCAGGCATCCAGCGTCAAGCGTCTGGCGCCTTTTTGAGAATTTATATGTTTGGCCGATTTCTGAAACCTCGCTGGCAGCACAGCAATCCCGACATGCGGCTCAAGGCCGTGGAACAACTGTCCCCCGTTGACGACGAGGCGACCCTGGCTCGTCTTGCGCGCGGCGACTCCAACTCCTTGGTTCGAGCCGCCGCCAGCGGCAGAATTACGGACTTTTCCCTGCTGGACGAAATCCATCAGCGCGACGAAGAGCCCTCGGTGCGCGAAGCCGCCTCCATGCGGATCATGGCACTGCTGGCCGGCACCGTGGATGGCGCCCCCAACAGCGAAACCCGATTAAGGTTGATACGCCTCACCGGCAATCGCGAGGCGCTTGGCTATATTGCCCGTAACAGCCCCGATGAAATGTGCCAACAGGCCGCCATCGAGCGTCTTGATGATGACCACCTGTTGTTCGAGCTGGCCCTGGAAAGCAGGACAGAGACCCTGCGGCTCGAAGCCGCCCAGCAGCTCCGCAGCCTCTCCCTATTGAAGCGCCTTAGCCGCGAAGGCCGTGACAAACGCGTCACCCGGTTGGCCCGGGAACAAGCCAAGGCCCTGCAGGAAAAAATACAGCAGGAAGAAGCTGAGTCCGCACGGGTCGTGCAACTGGCAGATCGGCTGGAACAACACGCTCGCCGCTCCGTTGACGCCCTGTATGGCCCGCGTCTGGAACAGCTGGAACAGCAATGGCAGGACAGCAGCAACCGGGCGACACCAGAGCTGGCCGAGCGGGTTCAACAAGCACTGCAGCAATGCCGCCACCAACTGGCAATCCTGCAAGAGGAAAACCACCGTCAAGCACTGGCAGATACCGCCCGCGCAGAACGGGAAGCGGCAGCTCACAACCTGTATCAACTATTGAGCCAGAGCGAACCGCAAGCCTGGGAAGACCAGCTGGGCGAGTTGCGCTCTGCCCTTGCCACCCAGAAACGTCGCTGGGACAGTGCCAATGAGCAGGCCCCGGCCCCGGACAATGACAAACGGGCCTTCGAGGATCTGGTCAGTGCTTTCGAGCGCATGTTGAATCTGGCGGCCGATATTCTTGAAGCCCGCGATGATCCCGCTCGCCTGCAGAGCCTGGCTGCAGAGTGGCCCACGGGATACCCCAAGCCACCTTTGCTGGCTGCCCTCACCGCCCCGCCCCGCGAAGAAAAACCCGCAACGGCCCCGGCTCGCCAAGCACCGAGCCCCCATCAGGGGCTACTGGTTGCACTGAAGCGGGAGCTGCGAGAGGGCAATCTGCGCCACGCCAATCGCCTCTGGCACAAGGCCCAGGCCATCATCGACGAACAGGGCGATGCGGCCCTGGCCAGCCAGCTGAAAAAACTCGAAGCCCGCCGCGCCGAACTGCAGGACTGGCATCGCTTTGCTGCCGAGCCAAAAAAGGTGTCGCTGTGCGAATCCATGGAAGCCCTGGCTGGCAGCAGCATGGATGCGCCGCAACTGGCTTCCGCCATCCAGGCACTTCACGATGAATGGCGCGCCTTGATGAGCTCCGACCAGGACGAGGATCAGGCCCTCTGGGATCGCTTCAAGGCTGCCTCCGATCGCGCCTATGAGCCGTGCCAGGCCCATTTTGCCGAGCAGGATGCGCTACGCCAGAGCAATCTGGAAAAACGCCGCCAGCTTTGCGAGCAGCTTGAGCAATTTGTTGCCGCACAGGACTGGAGCCAGGCTGACTGGCAAGGCATCTGGCAAATCCGCCAACAGGCACCCAAAGACTGGAAAGCCATTCAACCGGTGCGTTTTACTCACGCTCGTGAGGTGCAGAAACGCTTCTCCGCGATACTGTCCGGCCTGGACGAAAGGCTCAAAGAGTATATCGAGGGCGCCGAAACCTCTCGACAGGCCCTGATCACCCAGGCAAAAAACCTGGCCACACTGGATGATGTGGGCGAAGCGACCCGGCAGGCGCAGCAATTGCAGAAGCAATGGCGTGACACGCCCTGGTTGCCGCCGGCGCAGCATCGCGCCGGTCAGAAAAAATTCAAAAAGGCCATGGACACCCTGTTTGCCGAGCGCAACCGTCAGCATGCCGAACGCAAAGCGGAACAGGAAGTTCGCTCACAGGAAGCGCGAGATGCGGTCACGCAACTGGAAAGCTGCCTGGATGCGCCTTTCTCAAGGGAGGGAGCCCATGCTTTGAAAGAAGCGCTGAACGCGCTTGAACAATTCAACAGCTCCGCCCTGCCCCAGTCTCTGAATCGCCAGGCTCAGCAGCTGCGTCGGCGCGCCCGGGAAAGGCTCGACCGCCTGTCTGAATGGGAGCACTGGCAAGCTCTGCAGCAGACCGCGGAAAGCCTTTCTGAAGTGAATGAGTGCGGCGAGGAATCACTGACACTGGCGGTTGCCTTCGAGGCGCTGGCTGGCGTACCCAGCCCTGAAGCCGAGCGCCAGCGCCGCCTTCAGTGGCAACTGGAAAAGCTGCCGTCGGCCATGAAACAGCAACAATTTTCTGCTCTGGATGAAATGGCTCGGCTTTTGAAGGATCACGATCAGCCGGTCTGTGCCGCCGTGCGCAATCGCCTGCTTCAGGCCCTGGCAGTATTGGAGCCGGGCAGTGAGTAATCTGCTAACCCGGTTTGCCCGCACCCCGAGAGGGCTGCGCTGGTTTCTGAATCTTTACGGTCCCTACCTGGGTGCGGGTGTGCGGGTAGATTATCTGGCGGAGGACTTTCGCGAGCTCAAGGTGTCCATGGGATTGCACTGGTACAACCGCAATTACGTGGGCACCCATTTTGGCGGCAGCCTCTATTCCATGGTCGATCCGTTCTACATGCTCATGGTCATGAACGTGCTGGGGCGGGATTATATCGTCTGGGACAAGGCTGCCGAGATTGATTTCATCAAGCCGGGCACCGGGCGGGTTCATGCCCGTTTCCTGCTGACCGATACCATGCTGGAAGCAATCCATCAGCACACTGCCGACGGCAACAAATACCTGCCTTGTTGGCCGGTGACCATCATCAACGATGACGGCGAGACAGTGGCCAAAATCAACAAGACGCTCTATATCCGCAAGAAGCCCAGCAGTTGACCTTGTCGTGGGAGCCATCCCTCATGATGACGCTGATTGATCTGAAAAGCGCCAATGGTTCGCCATGCAAGCATGGCTCCTACAGTCACTGCCCGAAGCTACCTGTCTTTTCCAGATAGGCGAGTTCTTCGGCGGTACTTTCCCTACCCAGAGCTGCATTGCGATGTGGGAAACGCCCGAAGCGGCGAATCAACTCCCGATGTTGCCTGGCTGCATCGACACTGCTTTGTACCGACTTGCGACAGGAATCCGGGGCGCGCTCCAGCAAGGCGGTCATGCTGTTCAGGCAGAGATCCTGCAGGTCTTCATCTTCGGCATGCATCAGTGGCATCAGGAAAAACACCTGGCCGCACAGGGGCAACTTGCTGTGCGTCTGCCTGGAAACACCCTCCACCGCCAGGGTTGCCGCCCGGTGATCGCCGGCAAAGGCCTGGGACTGGCCACGGTAGATATGGCGGGTGAACTGGTCCAGCAACAGAATCAATGCCAGCCGTGACTGCGGCTGCCGCTCCCAGTCCACCAGTTCCTGCTGTATCGCCGCCTCCACATAAACGCCGAAGCGATGCTCAATCTCTGCATCATCACCCGCACTAGCGCGAAACCATTTGCGCGTCACCGATGCCTGCGGCCAGTCCTGGCTCAGACCATCCTCAAACCAGTAATTGAGTACGTCCTGCCAGGGCGGCGTCAATTCAAACATCGTCACCTCCTGCGGCGTCATCGCACTGAGCCGGCAATAAAGGCTCAAGCACAGAAGCGGCATGGGCCTTCAACAAGGGCTGGGCTTCCCCGGTGGGATGAATGCCATCTTTCTGCATCCAGCCCTGCTCCACCACGCCCTCCAGGAAAAACGGGAACAACGGCACTTTTTTGTCGTCAGATACCTGACGGAACTGTTGTTCGAACAGACGGGTATACTGTTGCCCGTAATTGGGGGGAATACGCATGCCGAGCAATACCGGTGTGGCGTCTGCGGCACGGCTTTTTTCGATCATCTGTGCCAGGTTGTTGCCCATGGCTAGGGGGGACAGTCCGCGCAGGCCATCATTGCCGCCCAGCTCGATGATCACGATTTGCGGCGCATGTTTGTCCAGCAATGCTGCCAGCCGGGCATTGCCGCCGGCGGTGGTTTCACCACTGACCGACGCATTGATCACGGGGAAATCACGGCAGCGCTGTTCCAGTTCCTTCTCCAGCAGGGCGACCCACCCTGCGGATTTTTCAATCCCATAGGCAGCACTGATACTATCGCCCAGAACCAGTAAGCCCCTAGCCTGCACGGACAGCGCCGCCATGGCCAGAATTGCCACTAAAAGAAGCCGAATCATGAACACAACATCTCCCGTATTAAGCGCCCGAAATCTTGGCAAACGTGTACAGGGACCAGAGGGCGGGCTGGATCTATTGCAGGATATCACGCTGGCAGTGAATGCCGGTGACAGTCTGGCCATTACCGGGCCATCCGGCTCCGGCAAATCCACCCTATTGTCTCTGCTCGCCGGCCTGGATGTGCCCACCAGCGGTGAGGTGCTGCTGGGAGACAAGCCGTTCAGTAGTGGCAGCGAAGATCAACGGGCCCGCCTGCGCGGTGAGCAATGCGGCTTTGTATTTCAGCATTTCCAGTTGGTGGCCGATCTCACCGCCCAGGAAAACGTCATGCTGCCGCTGGAAATCCTGGGCCGCGCCAAGGCCCGCGACACCGCCCGCCACTGGCTCGACCAGGTGGGGCTGGGCAAACGCCATCATCACTTCCCGGCCCAACTATCTGGCGGGGAACAGCAACGCGTTGCGCTGGCGCGGGCCTTCGCGGTGTCCCCTTCCCTGCTGTTTGCCGATGAGCCCACCGGCAGTCTGGATTATGCCAATGGTGAGCATGTGGCAGACCTGCTGTTTTCCCTGAACAAGGAACAGGGCACCGCCCTGGTACTGGTCACCCATGACCAGGCTCTGGCCCGGCGTTGCAGCCGAGCCATGTCCCTGGTGGAGGGCCGTCTTGGTGTTTAAGGCTTGGCGTTCCCCCGCATTTCGCGTTCAGGCACTGGCGGTGCTGGTGGCAGCCTTTGCCATGACCGCCATGCTGATTCTGCGCGACACCGTGGACCAACGATTCAACCAGCGGACCGCCGTTGCCCTGGGTGCAGACCTGATTCTGGAAGGCACTCGCTTCCCGGAACCGGCACAACGACAGCAACTGGCAGAAACCCGTCACACGGAAAGCGTGAAATTTTCCAGTGTGCTGGTAAATGACGACAGCTTCCTGCTCGCCAGCATCAGGGCGGTATCTGCCGGCTTCCCGCTCTATGGTGAGATCCAGATCAGTGACAGCCGCTTTGCGGATCCGTACCCGGTGGATCATGGCCCACAGCCCGGTCATGTCTGGATTGCCGGCACCGGGCTGGATCGGCTGGGCTTACAGACCGGCGAGTTCATTACCCTGGGCGAACGCAGCCTGCTGATCGATAAGGTCATCGTTCAGGAGCCGGATCAACAAGCCGGCTTCTACAGCATGAACCCGCGGGCCCTGATCCATATTGATGATCTGCAACAGGCAGCAATACTCGGTGAGGGCAGTCGCTACCGCCATAACATTCTGGTGGCTGCCGATGATGCCACTCGCCAGCAGCTGGAGAGTCGCCTGACCCCGGGGCTGCGGCCGGATCAGGAACTGGAAACCGTGGCCAATACCGAGTTGCGCAGTCGTGGGCCGGTGGAGCAACTTTTCCTCTGGTCGCAACTGGCGGTGATGCTGGTGGTGTTGCTGTGCGCGGCGGCCATCTACCTGACCTCAAGCCACCGTGCCCGTCACCAGCAAACGCTCTGTGCCGTGATGAAAACCGTGGGCGCCAGCCAGGCAGCCATTGTCCGCCGCTTGCTGGGCGGCGACGCCCTTGCCCTGTTGATCCCCACGCTCAGCGGTATTGCCCTGGCCAGTGCGCTGGGCCTGTATCTGATCACACTAATGGGGGGAGGCATGACCTTTCCCGTTGCTGCACCGGTATTGGGCCTGATTGGCCCGGTGCTGCTGTGGCTTGGGTTTGCTGCCCCCACCCTGTGGGCGCATCTGGGCCTGCCAGCCACCGCCTTGCTGCAACAGCGTGAAAGCCAGCCGGGCCGTCAGCGCTGGACCCTGCTAATTGCCCTTCTCACCCCGATCCCGCTGGCCGCCGTGATGAGTGGTTCACTGACCAGTCTGTGGCCCCTGCTGCTGCTGACTTTTGCCATCGCGGTGGGGCTACCGCTGGTGCTGTGGCCCCTGGTGTCGCTATTGGACCGGGTCAGCGGCAGGATGCCGCTGGCTGCCCGTCTGGCCCTGCGCCGCCTGAGCCGTCGCAAGACAACCACGCTGCCCCTGCTGGCAGCGCTGGTGGTGTCACTGGCGGTATTGTCCATGTCGATCCAGACCGGCAGACAGTTACTGAGCGACTGGCGCTCTACCCTGCCCGACAATGCACCCAACTATTTTGTCATCAACCTGTTTGACCAGGACCTGGCGCCTTTCAATGACTGGCTGGCACAGCACAACAGCGACAGCCAGCCTCTTTATCCTGTGGTTCGCGCCCGGCTCACCGCTATTAACGGCGAGCCTGTACGGGATGCCGTGACCAAGGAGCAGGACCGGGGCGACCGGGCATTGAACCGGGATCTGTCTCTCACCGAGGCGGATACCTTGCCTGACAGCAACGAGCTGCTGGAAGGCCGCTGGATCGAGGGGGCCGGCGAGGTCACCGTGGAAAGTGAGTTGGCGGAGTCACTGGGGTTGAAGCTGGGTGACCAGTTGATCTTTACCGGGGCCTCCACGCCTATTGAAGCTGAAATTGTCGGCCTGCGGGACGTGGACTGGGAAAGTTTTGCGCCTAACTTCTACTTCATGTTTTCCCCGGGCACGCTGGAAGCCCAGAGTCGCACCTGGATCACCAGTTTTTATCTGCCCCCCGAGAAAAGCACAGAGCTGGCGAGCCTGGTGCAACAGTTTCCCCAGATCAGCCTGCTGGACGTGAACGCCATCCTTGCCACCTTGGAGGACATCGTTGCCCAGGCCAGTCGCGCCGCTTTCTTTGTGGGACTGATGCTGATGCTGGCGGCGCTACTGGTGCTGGCTGCTGCCCTGCTGGCAACCGCTGACCAGATGCGCAAGGATAACCGGCTGCTGGTTGTGATTGGCGCCCGCCAGAGCCTGCTGCGGCGCACCGCCGCTCTGCAGGCCCTGTTCCTGATTGGTGGCGCCGCCCTGCTGGCCAATCTGATTCACTTTGCCGCACTGTTTCCACTGGGGCAGAAACTGTTCGACGGCGAGTTGCCGTTGAGCCTGTGGTTACTGCTGCCCTGGGGCGTCACTGCGTTGCTGGTGCTGGCAGCGCGGCTGGCGCCACCCTTGCAGCCAGCTTCCCTTAGCGGGAAAGTCTGACGCAGATAACACGGCGACTTCGTAGGGTGGATTAGCCCAAGGCGTAATCCACAAAATTCACTGCAGCAGACGTCGAATCGCAGGAAGGTGGATTACGCCTTAGGCTAATCCACCCTACGGTTGATACGGTTACCGCGAGACCGTTTCTAACGTTCCGCCCCTTTCCTCAACCACAGGAAGGCCGCTAGTGCGGTAATGCTGCTGCCGGCCATCAACAGTGTCATCGGCACCGGCGTGCCGTCATGCCAGGCGCCCAATACCGTGCCGATCAGCCCGGCCAGCAGAAATTGCAGCGTACCGTTCAGGCCGGTAGCCGCACCGCTGTCGCGATCAAACAGGCTGAGGAAACTGGCAATACCGTTGGGGATCACCAGCGCCACCATACCTGCAGTGACCATAATCAGTGGCACCACTGCCCACAGAACCAGGTTGTCTGTCAGCGTCAGCACCAGCAATGCCACCCCGGCCAGGGCTTGCAAGATTAGCCCTGCACGCATGATGTCTGCGCTGGCATAACGGCGCAGTAACACAACATTCAGGCGATTGAGCCCGAGCATGGTCACCACATTGGCACCGAAATACAGCGGGAACTGGTCGGGGCTGATGCCGAAATGATCCATGTAGAGGAAGGCAGCATCGGTAATGAAGACAAACAGGGCGGAAAATGCCAGCGCATTGGCAAGAATAAAGCCCATCGCCGGGCGATTGCGCAGCACTCTCCCATAAGCGTTGAACAACCGGTGCCACAACGTCTCATTGTCTTGCCGCCGGGGAACCGTGGGCAGCGGGAAGCGAACCAGCAGCATCAACATCATCCCGTATCCGGCCAGCATGAAGAAAATGCTCTGCCAGCCGGCAAGATTGAGCAGTGCCACACCCACCGCCGGCGCCACCAGCGGCGCAATCAGCATGACCAGGCCAATACTGGTGAGAACCCCGGCGGCCTGCTGGCCGGTGAAATGGTCCCGTACCGAGGCGGCGGCAATCACTACAGATGCACCTCCCCCTACGGCCTGGAGGAAACGTAGCAGGTAAAGCATCTGGATGTCATTACTGAAAGGAATGATCAAGCTGCCGGCAATGAAAAGCAGCAACCCTATATAAGCGACCGGCTTGCGACCAAAGTGATCCGACAACGGGCCGCCCAACCACTGGCCCAGTGCCACGCCGAGTACATAGACACTCACCGAAATTTCCACATCGTGGATCGGCACGGCAAAGTGCTCGGACATCGCCAACAGAGCCGGTAGATAGGTATCAATGGCGAGAGGCCCCAGTGCGACCAGGGTGCCGAGTAGAATCGCCAATCGACGAGGGGAAATTTGGGCTTGCATGGAATGTCCAGTGAGGCAGTGAGATCGGGATGGTAACGCATGTGACGCTGAGCTTCAGTGAATTTATGAACCGTATTCAGTCCTTGTTATGAAAAACGGGTTGCGGCCATCGTGTTGTCCTGTGACCATTAGCCGCTTTGGCGGGTTAATGAAAGCGCCCCTGCCCATGGGGATTCCAGAAACGCAATGGGTAACCGCGATGACAACACTATCAACGGACCAGAATTGGTCCTCGTCTGTGCCCGTGATTCAACCTTCCGGGGCTGACCCTGCTTGCTCTGCTGACACTTTCTGCCCAGCCACCCGTCATTACCAAACGGAAACTGCATGAATTTAGAGATTGCGTACCAATTGGCCATCATCACCGTTGTGGCCTTCCTGTGTCAGTGGGTGTCCTGGCGTATCAAGCTACCCGCCATTCTGCCGCTGCTACTGACTGGCCTGGCACTGGGGCCACTGACCGGGGTACTGCAACCCAAAGAATTGCTGGGTGATCTGCTACTCCCCGGCGTATCACTGGCGGTATCGATCATTCTCTTTGAAGGGGCCATGACCCTGCGCTTCGATGAGATTCGCGGCCTGGAGAAAACCGTTCGCCGCCTGGTGACCTGGGGGGCGCTGGTAACCTGGTCAATCGTGGCCGTGTCTGCCTGGTGGCTACTCAAACTGTCGTTTGACCTTGCCCTGTTGTTTGGTGCTCTGGTGGTCGTCACCGGCCCTACCGTCATTGTTCCGCTTCTGCGCAGCGTACGCCCGGTCAGCAGCGTGGCCCGCTTGCTGCGCTGGGAAGGCATCGTTATCGATCCGCTGGGTGCCATTTTTGCGGTACTGGCCTATGAGCTGGTGGTGGCCAGCGGGCAGGAAGGTGCGTTACTGCATACCCTGTGGCTGTTTTTCCAGACGATCACCGTCGGCGCCGCCATCGGTGCAGTGGTCGCCATGGGCCTGGCAGCGCTGCTGCGCCGCCATCTGGTACCAGAATATCTGCGCAGCTTCCTGGTGCTGTCGCTGGTAATCGGCGAATTCGTGCTGGCGAATGCGCTCAGCGAGGAATCCGGCCTGGTGGCCGTTACCGTTACCGGCATCGTGCTGGCGAACCTCAAGGGGGTTCGCACCAATGATATTCTCCACTTCAAGGAGAACCTCTCAGTCATTCTGATCTCCGGGCTTTTTATCGTTCTGGCGGCACGTCTGGAAATGCAGGAACTCGAGCAACTCGGCTGGATGGCACTGGTAGTGCTGGCGATTATCCAACTGGTCGCCCGCCCGGCGTCCGTGCTGGTCGCCACACTGGGCTCCAACCTTAATTGGCGGGAAAAATCCCTGCTCGCCTGGATTGCCCCCCGGGGCATCGTGGCAGCGGCCATTTCCGCCCTGTTTGCCGAACGGTTGCTGCAAAATGGTGTGGAGGGAGCCGAAATGCTGGTTCCTCTCACCTTCATGGTCATCATCGGCACCGTGGCACTGCAGAGTCTCACCGCCAGACCCCTGGCTCGTTTATTGAAGGTCGCCGAGCCGGCACCGCGGGGGTTCCTGATTGTAGGGGCCAACCCGGTAGCCCGAGCGATTGGTTCTGCCCTGCAGAAAAACCAGTTCCCGGTGATGGTCACGGACTCGAGCTGGGAATCCATTCGACTGGCCCGAATGGAAGGCCTGAGTACATTTTATGGCAACCCGGTTTCCCAGCATGCTGACCAATACATGGATCTGGTGGGCTACGGTAAATTGCTCGGGCTGAGCCCGCGGCGTGAGCTGAACACTATGGCCACCATGCGCTATCGCCTGGAATTCGGAGAACCGAATATTTTCAGCCTGCCAACGCAGAGAAGCGACAAGGAAGTGAAGCATGAAGTGGCCCCGGAACACCGTGGTGCCACCCTGTTCGGTGCCGAGATGACCTATGCTCGCCTGGCCAGCCTGCTAAGTCAGGGCGCGGAAATCCGCAAGACCCGGCTCACTGAAGAGTTCGATTTCACCGCCTACCAGCAAACCCCGCACCGCCGGGTATGGCCGCTTTTCGCCATCGATACCCGCGATCGTATCTATGTGTTCAGTGAAGAAAGTCAGCCCGCGCCCAAGGCAGGCTGGCACGTGCTGGGCCTGATCAAGGAAGATGCGGCCAAGGAAGAGGCCCGCACCGAGGCGCGGGCCGAAGCTGCCGCAGAAAAAGCTGCCGCAGACAAGGGCAAAGGCACCGAGAAAGTCAGCCAGAAAAGCTGATCTATCCGGCCGGGTCCGGGGCATCGACGAAAGTATCGATTAACCCGCAGACCCGGCCATCATCCAGCCGACAATCCGGACTGCCCTGCCATTGCTCCATGGCGCTGCGCATGCGCAGACTCAGAGATTGCAGCTCGGCAATTTGTCTCTCTACCTGCTCCAGGCGCGTTTCGATCAGCGTGCGAACCTGACCGCAGGGTGTTTCACCCTCCCGGGAAGCGTCCGCCAATGCCTGGATGTCAGCGAGCGTGAAGCCCAGGGAGCGGGCCTTCAGAGCAAAGTTCAACAGCCGTAAATCCGTATTTCCGTAACGGCGGTAGCCGTTGTTGGGATCTCTCTCCGGCTTCAGCAACGCAATGTCGGTGTAGTGCCGCACCGTCTCGGTGGTGGTACCCGCCTTGCGGGCCAGATCGGAAACACGCATGGTCATTCCTCTCCCGGTTGTGCCCAGGGTTGGTAGGCAGCGGGAACAGACGCATCCTGCTGCTGAAAATAACGGCGGATGGCGACAGCCAGGGCGTCAGCACCCAGTGACTCTGACAGCGCACCCAGAAAGGCGGTTCCTGGCTGCGACGTCGCCAGGTGGCACTGCAGGGCGACATCAGCAAGCAGCCGATTGTCCGGGTGTCGCCGCCAGGCCTGGCGCAATGCGCTGTGAGCCCAGTCGCAACGCTGATGATTCAGGGCGAGCTGCCCTTCCAGCCACCAGAAGTAAGGGTCATCGCCGAGGGCCGCGTGCAATTGCCCGCTGATTTCCCGGTAAGCATTCCGGTCCAAGACCATCAGTGCGCGCTTCAGTTGCCAAAGGGCCGGCTTGCCCGTTGCGGTCTGAGCGGCCAGGGCCTGCTCTTCACAGGGCTGGCCGCTACACTGTGCCAGCCATAATGCCAGTAATGCCGGCTCCCCTGCGCCCAGATCGCCAAGTGCCGGCGCGCCGGGGTTATCCTGCAGCAGGGTCAGAAATGCCTTCCCCTTCCCGGCTTCAAATCGTTCACCGTAGGACACCAGCTCGCTCAATTGCAGGCCGCTGCTGTAGTCGTACCACTCGGTGAGACGATAACGGGCACCAGGCTCTCCCTCCAGGCGGAGAAAGCCCACATCACCGTCAGCAAAAAGCAGTCTGACTCGGGCCGCGAAACGCTCACGGTTTTCGTTGAATCCGGTAATGGCGAATTGCTTGATGTCCACATCCTGTACCCAGCGGGCAACAACCCGGTCAGGAACCGGCACTAACGCCTGCCGGGCCAGTACAGGTTGCAAAGAGCCACTAGCAAGGTCCGCTCTGAGTGTCGCCAGAGTACGGCTGTCAGCGGAAACGGTTTGCGCCAAGAGGAATAATAAGAGCGAAATAAAAAAGCGGTCAGTCATGCGAAGCCTCATTGAATCCAGCACAGACTAGGCAAAAAGACAGGGGTTAGCCACACCCGGGGCTGCTGGTGCCCCGTGTTGCAAACGCTGATTTGCTACAGGTGTCCGTGAGCACCATGCCCTCAGTGATAAAAGCGATGCGGTGTTATCTCGACGGATAACCGGTGATCTTTCGGATGGAGCGATACAGGGGGGACAGCCGCGGGTACATTTTCCGGTAGACCTGACGGTAAAGCGCATCGTACTGACGGGCCACTTCAGGATCTGGCTCAAACCGTTTGCCGGGGCGTGTCATTGCCGCTACTGCGCTGGCGTAATCCGCATGCAACCCCATGGCAACGGCCGCATTGATGGCGGCACCCAGCCCGGAGGTTTCCGAGGTATGCGGGCGTTCCGCAGGCAGGTTAAACAGGTTCGCGGTGATCTGCATGATTGCGTCGCTTTGTGAGCCACCACCGGACACCCGCAAGGACTGCACCGACACCCGATTGCGTTTCTCCAGGCGCTCCTTGCCCTCGCGAAGGGCATAGGCAATGCCTTCGATAATCGCCCGGTAAAGGTGAGCCCGGGTATGGACATCGCCAAAGCCGATGATGGCGCCTTTGGCCTCCGGTCCCGGGATGCGCACGCCGGGATTCCAGAAGGGCTGCAGCACCAGCCCCATGGCGCCGGGCGGCGAGTCATGCAGGAAAGACTCGAACAGGGTTTCCGCACTGACACCCAGCTCCTGCGCTTGCTGCACTTCCTGTTGGGCGAACTCCCGCTTGAACCAGTTCACCATCCAGTAACCACGCTGAACGATGACTTCCGAGTTGTAGCGTCCTGGTACGGCCGCGCTGTAGGCGGGCACAAACGGAATCGGCTCCACATAACGCTCATTACAGGTATTGAAGGTGGCCGTGGTGCCGTAGCTGAGATTGCCGATTTCCGGTGTAAAGGCGCCCGAACCCAGTACCTCGCAGGCCTTGTCCGCGCCACTGGCAATCACCGGCAAGCCGGCAGGGATGCCGGTATGGCGACTGGCGGCGGCGGTGACCTTGCCCAGTGCCTCGCCGGGAGCGACCAGCTCGGGAAGCTGCTCGCGGG
Organism: Alcanivorax sp. IL2; assembly: GCF_047495475.1. Classification (NCBI taxonomy): domain Bacteria; kingdom Pseudomonadati; phylum Pseudomonadota; class Gammaproteobacteria; order Oceanospirillales; family Alcanivoracaceae; genus Alcanivorax; species Alcanivorax sp. IL2. Next base: position 2,460,720 of record NZ_CP179932.1, read on the forward strand.
TTACCCGCAGGGCTTTCCATTTCAGGTCATGGTCCGGCGCCCAGCACTGCCCCTTGTAATCGAAAGGGATGTAGCCAACCTGCGAGGCGGTACAGTCACGCACTTCACCGGTCAGACGATAGTTGAGATAGCCAGACAGCAGCAGGAAATGGGCGGTTCGTTGCCAGATCTCGGGCTCATCCTCCGCCAGCCAGTTGCACTCCGCCTTGGCTTGAAACTGGCGCAGGGTTTCTCCCTGGCCGAGCAAGTTCACTGGCGCTGCATACCACCAGGGCAGGCGAGGAAAATCCGGGGTACGCCGTTGATCCAGCCAGATTACTGCCGGGCGCAGGGGGCGCATGGCCTTGTCCAGGCAGACCACCGAGGCTCGCTGGGTAGTCAAAGACACCGCGACCACCCGGGATCGCAGCTCGCCATGCTCCAGCCATAAGCCCTGACAGGCCTGACCCAATTGTTCCCAGAAATAGTTAACGTCCTGCTCGGCTTCGCCCGGGCGGTCTGGCAGATAGGGCTCGATATGTTGTTGGTACTTGGCAATCAGTTCGCCGTTGCCATCGAACAGCATGGCCCGGGCACTTTGTGTGCCTTGATCAAGGGCAAGCAGCAGCGGTGCACTCATCCGGCGGCCTGCTCTACCGGTGAGGCTGGCACACCGTAGTAGCGCTGATGAATGTCCAGATAGCGTCTTCTCTCCTCTTCCCAGCAGGCATCATCCCAGCCGAGGGTGGCCTGAATCTGTTGTTGCAGGGTATCCAGTAGCACCTTGCCGGCTTCAGGCAGCAGCAGCCCGAGCCGGGTACGGCGCAGCATCAGGTCATCCAGGTGCACCACATCTTCGTTCTCGAGAATCCACTGAATAAAGGCCGGGTCTCCCTGATCTGCATGCAGAAAAGCATCCACAGCCTGCGGGGCATCACTGATGGGAATAAAGCCGGGCTCGGTGGTTTTCTGGCCGCGCTTGTGGGCGGCACTGTCGATCAGACCGCTGGCCAGCAAGGCATCCAGGGCAATCAGCCGAAACGTGGTGAGCTTGCCACCACTGACGGTAACGATACCGTTTTCACCCCATACCGCATGATCACGGCGCTCCTTGGAAGGATCCATGCCCTTGCCGGAGGCAATGACCGGACGGACGCCGGCAATGGTGGAATAGATATCGTCCCGATTGAGAGCCGCCTTCGGAAACTGGCTGTTGATCAAACGGAGCAGGTAATCCACTTCCTGGCCACTGGCCGCTGCCTCGATATCCATATCCTGGGGATGATCCAGATCCGTGGTGCCCACGCAGGTCACCCCCTCCCAGGGGAACACAAACACCGGGCGACCATCGTCAGGATGCATGACGGTGAGGCAATCCTTCACCGGCAGACGTTCGGGGTTCACAAACAGGTGGCTGCCGCGCAGGGGGCGCACGCGGGGGTCACTGCCGGAAAAACGGTCTGCCCAGGCGCCGGTGGCACTGATCACCCGTCGCGCACGAAGCGTGGCCGTCTGCTCGGTGGTTCGATCCGTCACTGTGACAGCGTAACCTTCAGCACTGGGCTCGGTCTGTTCTACCCGGCAGTAATTCTGTGCCAGTCCACCGTGGCGAGCCGCCTCCAATATCACCCGAACCACTAGGCGGCAGTCATCGGTAAGGGCATCGGTATAGCTCATGGCGCCGGTCAGGGACTGGCTGTTGAGCCCCGGCACACGCTCCAGCAGTTGCTCACGGTTCAGGTAACGATGATCACGGATGCCGGCAAGAAAATCGTACAACCAGAGAATCGCCTTCATCGGCAACCGTCCGGGGAAGACCCCTTTTCGTAGCGGAAACAGATAAGTGGCCCGCTCCACCAGCCCCGGCAATTCTTCAATCAAGCGTTCGCGTTCAAGCAGGGAGTGGCGGGTCAGGCGAATGTCCCCCTGGGCGATATAACGCAGCCCGCCATGCACCATTTTGGAGGAGCGACTGGAGGTGCCCCAGGCGAAATCGGTCTGCTCCAGCAGCAGCACCCGGTGCCCCCGACGGGCCGCTTCCAGCAACACGCCGGCGCCGGTGATACCGCCACCGATGACAATAAGATCCCAGTTTTCGTCAGCGAGGGAGTCCAGGGAGTGGCGTTTGCCTAACATCAAGATTCCTTTTCAATTCGCGGCTGGGTGTCGTCGAGCAAACAGCCCGGGTTCAGTCGCTGCTGCGGATCAAAGTGCTTCACTAATGACGTCAGTGCCGCGATGCCCTGCTCGCCTTTCTCGTGGCGGAGCCAGGGCGCATGATCGCGCCCTACCCCGTGCTGATGGCTGATGGTGCCCCCATGCGCCACGATGGCATCACTGGCCGCCTCTTTCATGGCGCGCCAGCGCTGCAAGGTATTGTGGTAGCTGTCCGAGCAGCGAAACACATAGGTGGTATAGATACTGGAACCCTGCGGATAAAGGTGTGACAGATGGGTAAAGACATGCACTTTTTCGCCCTCTCCCACGTTGTCGCGCACCGCCTGCTCCATTGCATTCATGGCCGGGGTGACCTGATTCCAGTCCACCGCGGTTTCAAAGGTGTCCACCACATACCCATGCTCCCATAGCCCATGACGGAGGTAGGGGGAACGAAAACGGGACTCTTCCCATTTCTTGCCCAGCAGCTCACCCACCACCGTGCCACCGGCGGCACGAATGCGTTTTTTTACCGTGGCCAGGGTATGGCGCACCAGTGACTTTTCACCGGTCACCCCGAAAGTGATCATGCATTTTTCGTTCCGGCAGCCACGAAGTGACAGGTATCGATGCAATACCGACACCAGCTTTTCATGGCCGGCGAGCATCAGATGGGTGCGGGTTTCTTCCGCATTGGATAGCCGCAGCATGGAAAGCGGCAGCTTGGCCTGGGTCAGGCTGCGCACCAGCGTCCTGGCCGTTTCCCAGTCCGGCGCGAAGGCTACCTGGAACGTTTCCGTTTCCGGCAAGGGGGTAACGCGCACCTTGACCTCGCTGATCACTCCCATGCGCCCTTCCGAGCCCATGATGATTTCCCGCAGATCCGGCCCGGCGGAAGACGCCGGAATGGTGGGGATATCCAGGGTGCCCCTGGGCGTTTCGATACGACCACCGGCGAACATCTGTTCGATGCGACCATAACGCATGGACTGCTGGCCGCTGGAGCGGCTGGCCACCCAGCCACCTACCGTAGACAGTTCCCAGGATTGCGGGAAATGCCCAAGCATGTAGCCCTGCGCGCGCAGCTGGCTTTCCACTTCCGGTCCCGGGGTACCGGCGCCGAAGGTGGCAATCTGGCTTTCCTTGTCCAGGTGGAGCAGTTTGTTCATGCCAGCCAGTGACAGTGTCAGCACCGGTTTGTCGCTGGCTGGTGGATTGATATGCCCGGCCACAGAGGTGCCACCGCCATAGGGAATCACCAGCACATCATTGTCCTGGGCCCAGACCAGCAGGCGCTTCACCTCTGCGCTTTTGGTCGGCATGGCGACTCCGTCCGGGAAACGACCGAAATCACCGGAGCGCATGGCCAGCCAGTCCGGCAGGCTTTGCCCGCGAGCATGACGAATGCGTGTTTCTGCATCGGTGCGGATCAGCGGGTGGTCAGGCATGCGCGACGCGGGCACTGCCTGCAACACCGTTGCCATTTCCGCATCCGGCAAGGGTGTGGCCGTGCCAAGACGCGATTGCAGAAAAGTCAGGCCGGAGGCCTTCAGCGGGTAATGATTGGCGCTGTCGCCCCAGCCGTTCCAGCGTCGCATGCAACGTACTCCTTGATTTGGGAAAGCCTGCCAAGATCGTGTAACAGGCTGATGTCATGGTAGCCCTGACGGCAAGGGGTTTCACTGGCGCAGCGGGACAGTAGATGGACTATTTCTGACACCCGCCTGATTTGTGCCGCTGATACAGGCCGTATTGAATAGATAACAACCATCTACAAACGGGCACTCGGTTTTTTTCGTACAAATTCGTAAACTCGTGAAGACGCCGCTTTACCAGCCATGCTCTCAGGGCTATGGTTCATATCACATCCAAACTATTTAAAAACCAATACCTTATAAGACTTACAAGGAGTTCTCATGAAACGTTTCGTTGGTTGTCTGGCGCTCGCAGGCGCTATGTCCCTGCAGGCAGGCTGCAGCACCATCAACCCTTACACCGGTGAAAAGCAGACCTCCAAGGCTGGTATGGGTGCCGGCATTGGCGCCGTCACCGGTGCCCTGATCGGTATTGCCACGTCAGACAGTGCCAAAGAGCGTAAAGAGCGGGCACTGAAAGGCGCCGGTATTGGCGCTGTTGCCGGTGGTGGCGTGGGCTACTACATGGATGTCCAGGAAGCCAAGCTGCGCGAGAAACTGGAAGGCGCCGGCGTGTCCGTTACCCGTGATGGCGACAACATTATCCTGAACATGCCGGGCAACCTGACTTTCGACACCGACAGCACCACGGTGAAGTCTTCTTTCCGCCCGGTACTGGACGCCGTCTCTGAAGTCCTGAAGGAATACAAGTCCACCATGATCCAGGTAGCCGGCCACACCGATAGCACCGGCGGTGACAAGTACAACCTGATGCTGTCCCAGCAACGCGCTCAGTCCGTGGCCAATATTCTGGGCGGCTTCGGCGTTGAGCAAGTGCGCATGGATACCGTCGGTTTCGGCGAGACCCAGCCCATTGCCAGCAACGGCACCGCCAGTGGCCGTGAGCAAAACCGTCGTGTTGAACTGACCCTGTTGCCTTACACCGAGTAAGACAACCCGGGGTGGGTGCCCAGCACCCACCTCCCCCTCCTTCCTCTTTTTTCAATTCCCCCGCAACATCCAGAGTGCATCACGATTTTCTTCGGGCCATGATGAAGTCAGACCCTTCATTAAGCCAAAGGAACAGATCGTGAGTACAGCGACGGGGCAGATTACCGACACACAGTGGCATGCCATCCAGAACCGTGACCGAAGTGCGGACGAGCGCTTTGTCTATGGCGTTATCACCACCGGCATTTTCTGTCGGCCCAGTTGTCCGGCAAGACGGCCTAAACTGGACAATGTGCGGATATTTCCCACTGGGCAGGCAGCCTTGCAGGCGGGCTTGCGCCCTTGTCGTCGTTGCAATCCGTTTTCCCTGGCGGGTTCACCAGTGACAGACACCGTCATAGCCCTGTGCCGCCATATTGAGCAAAGCCACAGTCCGCCGACACTGAAAGAGCTAGCCGCTCAATGCGGCTGGTCTCGCCACCATTTGCAGCGCCAGTTCAAGGCGGTCACCGGGCTTTCACCACGGGACTATGCGATGGCAGTGCGCCGGCGGCGCCTCAGCGGGAATTTACAACGCCATACATCCATCAGCCGCGCCATGCAGGAGTCGGGAATGGAATCCAGCAGCCAGCTTTATAGCCGGGGCAAACAGATGCTGGGGATGTTGCCCGGCCAGTATCGTTCCGGCGGCACGGGGACAGCGATCCGTTTTGCCATGGCCGAATGTAGCCTGGGCTGCCTGCTGGTGGCAGAAACCGCACAGGGTATCTGTGCCATCAGTCTCGGTGATGAACCGGAACCGTTGCTCAAGGAATTTCAGACACGTTTTGCTGACGCCGAGCTGCTCCCGCCGGACCCGGCTTTTGACGCCAAGGTGGCCCGGGTTGTTTCACTGATCGAAGATCCGCAACAGCGCCTGTCGTTGCCACTGGATATTCGCGGCACTGCGTTTCAGCAACGAGTCTGGCAGGCGCTTCAACAGATACCTCCGGGCACCACCCTGTCCTATCAGGCCCTGGCCGAGACACTTGGCCAACCGGGCGCCGCCCGGGCAGTGGCGTCGGCCTGCGCCGCCAACACCTTGGCCGTGGCGATTCCCTGCCATCGAATTGTGCGCCGTGATGGCAGCCTGTCCGGCTATCGCTGGGGCGTGGAGCGCAAGCGGGCCCTGCTGGAACGCGAGCTTGAGAACAAGGAGAGTGAGTGAGGAAAAAAACAGCCGAGCTGACGTTAACGCTACCTGCAGATTTCAATCGCGAAGCCTTCCTGGATTTCCACCGCCGGGATACCGAAGCCGTCGCCGAAAAAGTCGATGCCGGGGCGCTGGAGAAAGCCTTTATCTGGCAACAGGTGCCCACCCTGCTGACAGTGGAATTTGATCAGCCCGGCCATGCCCGTGTCACTTTGCATTGTGACGATAAGCCACCGTCTGCCAGCGCTTCACTGGACGCCTTTGCGGGTCATTTACTGGGTCTGGATCAGCCAACGCAAGCCTTCGAGGCGCAGGCCGGCAGGCACTCTCTGGTGGGTGCAATGGTGCGCTCGCAGGCCGGATTGCGGGTACCACAATCTGCCTCACCGTTTGAGGCACTGAGCTGGGCGATCATCGGCCAGCAAATCAGTGTGGTTGCCGCCGTTTCCATTCGCCGACGTTTTATACAGCGCCTGGGCCGCAGGCACAGTAACGGCCTTTACTGCTACCCCGATGCCAGCGATGTTGCCAGCACGAACGTGGAAGCGCTGAAGGCCTGTGGTTTTTCGCGCAGCAAGGCGGAGTGTCTGCTCACCGTCGCTCGTCGCTGCCTTGACGAGGCCCTTCTGCCAGAGATCCACATGGCGCAGCCCGATCTGGAAACTCTGCGCAAGAGCTTGCTGGCAATACGTGGCCTGGGACCCTGGAGCGTTCACTATGCACTACTAAGGGGCTACGCATGGATGGACGGTAGCCTCCATGGGGACGTGGCCGTGCGCCGGGCAATCCAGCAGTTATTGGGCAATGCCACTGCACCGAGCACCAGCGAAGCCGAACGCTGGCTGGCTGAGTTCCGCCCATGGCGCAGCCTGATGGCGGCCCATCTGTGGAAATCCCTGTCGGTAAACGCCTGACCAGATCTGGCCTATCGCGCCGGCATTTCCGTAGGTTGCACTGAGCCTAAGGCGAACTGCACCATCCCGGTGTTTCGGCTCAGCGCACCCTACGCACTAGCGGGCGCAGCACGAACTAACCGCCAAGCCAACCAGGCCAGCGGCACCATGAGAGACAATACCAGCAGATAGGGCCAGCGGTGATCCAGGGTGTACAGCCCGGTGCCAACCAGCGGCCCGAGAATAAACCCCAACGCCGGGCAAGCGCTGGCCAGACCGGCCACCCGCCCCTGCTCTTCGCTGCTGACGCGCAGACTGGCCAGAGACATGATCGCCGGCATGCCGAAGCCCAGGCCGAGCCCCACCAGCAATACCGCAAAACTCATCACCAGTTGCCGGTCTGCAAGCCACAGAATCAACGCGCCGGTACCCAGCGCCGGGACAGCAAGGGCAACCAGCAGCGTGGCCGGTGCCCGCAACCATTGCACCACGACAATCTGGCCGAACAGGGACGTGACCGCCGCCGCCATCATGGTCAAGCCAAGGGCGCGGGCTGCCGCCGCGGGGGATAATCCGAAGTGATCCTGAAACAGGAAGCCCAGGGTCTGTTGAATCAGGGCAAAGCTCATGAACAACATCACCCCGGTGAGCAGCAAGTCCCGCAAACGCGGGTCCGCATAGGCGCCCAGACCACTGCGCAGGACCTTGCCCAGGGACACGGTGCGCGCCTTAGGCTGGTGCGGCGATGGGGGCAGCCACAAGGCTGTTGCGATAGCCATCAGTGCGGTCAGGGCCGCCACGCCGTAAAGCGGGAAAACCAGCCCCACCGCCGCCAGCAAACCACCGGATACCGGCCCGATCACCGTCCCCAGATTGTTCGCTGCACCGATACGGCCCATACCCTGGGTGCGCTGCTCTGGAGTAGTGATATCAGCGGTATAGGCTGCGGCGGCTGCCGGCGTAGCCGCCATGATCGCCGCCTGCACCATGCGACTGAGTACCAGGCCTGCCACCAATAACCCGCCGACCAGCCCGCCGTGCAGACCGATATCGAACACCACCGCAAACATCAGCGTGCCCAGGGAATAGCCGCTCAGCCCGATCACTAGCACCCGCTTGCGACCCAGGGATTCACTGAGGGTGCCCCACACCGGACTGGCCAGGGCAAAAATCAGCGACGAACAACTGATGATCAGCCCCACCTGCATTTCCGCCAGGCCAGTGGCCCGGCCCAGGGACGGAAGCAGGGTAAATACCAGGGTCTGGCCCAGTGCGGTCACCGCCACGGCGGTCAACAGGATTGTATGGCTGAGGGTGCCCGGGTTAGGGTTTGTCGCCGCAGAGGAAGAGTTCAATGAAGACATACCCCGCCCCAAGCCTGGCGGACTGGTTGGCCGAGCGCCCCTTTACCCTGGCCATGTCGTCCGGTTTTTTTGGTTTCTTTGCCCATTTTGGTGTCGTCAAAGCCCTGAAAGAACATGAATTGCAGCCCACCCGCTATTGCGGCTCCAGTGCCGGTGCGCTGGTGGCCGCCTGCATGGCCAGCCAGGCGTGCCCGGAAAGCATGGAGCACACCCTGCTTGGGTTGTCCCGGGAGCATTTCTGGGACCCGGCTCCAGGCTTGGGTTTACTCGCCGGCAACCGTTTCCGGGCATTGCTGAAAGAATTGCTACCCATAACGGACCTGGCCCATAGTCCCACCCCGGTGGCCCTTTCCGTCTGGCATGCCGCCAGCCGCCGCACCCGGGTACTGAACGCCGGGGACCCGGTGGAAGCTGTTTATGCATCCTGTGCGGTGCCATTTCTTTTCCAGCCCGCACGCATCGATGGGGGTTACTACTGGGATGGTGGCATTGCCGACCGGCATGGTCTGGCCGGCACCTGGCCCGGCGAGCGCGTACTCTATCACCATCTGCAATCCCGATCCCCGTGGCGACGGGCCAATAGCCCTGCCCTGCAGGCGCCTTTGCGCGCCAACCTGACAACCCTGGCCATTGACGGCCTGACCCGTAGCGGCCCCGGCAAGTTGGAGCAAGGGCGTGTCGCATTACAGCAAGCCTATGACGCTACCCGCCAGGCGCTAGCCAAACCGGTTCGCCATGGAATGGTGAAAGTCGCCAGCGTCTGATGAAGCGTAGGGTGCACTGAGCCTAAGGCGAACTGCACCGATCCAACGTTTGAATGGTGCAGTTCGCCTCAGGCTCAGTGCACCCTACACGGGCGCCGTTGCTCTTCTGTAAGAGCCTGCCTGCAGGCGAGCCAGAGTGCTCCGATTCGCCTGCAGGCTGGCTCCTACCAAGACAGCTCTCAGGACACTTCGTCGTAGAGCGGCTTGGACAGTTCCGCCCAGTCCACTTCGCCGTCATCCACCAGATTTTCGAATTGCAGGATTCCCAGCTCCTCAAAACGGGGGCGAACCGACTCGGTGAGCAGGCCGATGCGCTTCAGGTTGGGCATGATGCGAGTGAACAGCAGATTGCGGAATTGGGCCATGATGGTGGAAGACAGCACCTGTTCACGGGCCTCGTCCACATCCCAGCCAAAATGTTCAAACACCTCGGTGCTGATCAGACGCTCGCGCATGACCACGCAGGCCTCAAAGGCAAAGTGCGCCCTCTCTTCTTTTTCTTCTTCAGAAAGAGTCTCAACAAAGTCCTCCAAGTAGTTGACACCAAAGGTAACGTGCCGTGCTTCATCGCGAATGACCAGGTGGATGATCTGCTTGAGAAGCGGATCATGGGCGGTCAGTTTGAGGGTGTTGAAGGCGGCCAGGGCCAGGCCTTCGATGATGATCTGCATACCGATGAATTTCAGATCCCAGCGCGGGTCCGAGAGGATCTTGTCGAGCAGGGCCTTCAGATTGGGGTTCACCGGGTAAAAAATGCCGATCTTTTCCTGCAGGTAACGGGTAAAGACCTCCACATGCCGCGCCTCGTCAAAGGTCTGGCTGGCCGCATAGAGTTTGGCGTCGTAGGACGGCGCGCAACTGGCCAGTTGCGATGCCACCAACAGGGCGCCCTGCTCCCCGTGCATGAACTGCGCCAGCATCCAGGCAAGGTTGTGCCAGCCAAAACGCAGTTTCTCGTCCTCGCTGAGCGCCTCGAAGGTGGGCCAGCCATTGAACGGGTTGAAGGCCTGATCCAGGGGGATTTCACTGCGCGGAAAAGTCTGGGTCCAGTCCAGATCCATGTCCGCATTCCAGTTCAGTTCCTTGCCCAACCGATACAGCTTACGGATTCGGCCATCAGCACTGGAATAGTCCCAGTTGTAGTGGCCGGTGAGCGGGGTCTGGAAGATTTCCACCACATCCTGCACATGGCCCGGGGTCAGCTTGTCTTCAATATCCTCTGCACCGGGTCCATCCCAGCTCTCATAGATGCTCACCGATGTGGGCGGAGAGGTAACGTTGGTTATTTTCATGGAAAAACCTTTTTTAGCGTTGTAGCGCACACCTCAGGACGCAAAGGCGCGTCCTGAACAGGTTCACTTAAACGCTAGGCGGATGTGAGTGCCGGAACAATGTCGCGTTCTGACAATCGGGCCGGGTGTTGGCGCAAAATCACAATCGAGCGCCAAGCCCGGAAAAACCTCTCAGGAAGACGTAGGGTGCACTGAGCCTAAGGCGAACTGCACCAATTCCGCGGTTGGATCATGGTGCAGTTCGCCTTAGGCTCAGTGCACCCTACATAACAGCAGATGCTCGAGTTTGAAAGAAAGCTTTACGGCTTACCGGCGTCAACCAGCATCGTCCGACAGCAGGAAATGCGCCCGGGCGATGGTGATGGGCTCCTGGCGGCTTTTTTGCCAGGCGCTGATATGTACATTGGCAATGCGTCGCCCCAGCCGGGTGACGCTGCACTCCGCATAGGTGTCACGGAAAAGGCCGGCCCGCAGGTAATCAATAGTGAAATCGATGGTCTTGGGCACCCGTGGTTCCCCCATTTGCAGCAGGATGAAGATAATCGCGGCCTGCTCCATGAAGCCCGCCACCGCCCCACCGTGCAGGGCCGGCAGGGTCGGATTACCCACTACATTGTCATGCTTTGGCAGCACAAAAGTCAGCTCATCACCTTGCGCGACTACCTGGATACCCAGAAAGCGGGCATAGGGCACCCGGTCAATCAAACTCTGGTAATCCGCCTCGCCAGCGCGACATTCTTCAATCAGGGTTTTCAGTGCTTTCATTGCCCCACCACCTTGCCTGCCGTTTCGATTTTCAGTCGGGTGTAGGTTGCCAGCCCGGTTGCGATGGGCTCATCCTCATTGCCCTCCTCCCACGTGGTAATACGTACAAAGGCCACGTGCGTAGTGAGGCGATAGCAGGTAGCTTCACAGAATACCGCTGCGCCCTTTTCAGGGCCGCGCAGATGATCCACGCGGAAGTCGATGGTGGGGGTAATTTCGAAAGTCGGAAAGGTACGACAGGTCACTGCCATGCCGCCAGCATGATCCATCATGGCGAAGATGGCACCACCATGCATGACACCGGTTTCCGGGTTGCCAACCAGATCTTCGCGCCAGGGCACGCGTACCCTGACAGCATTTTCTTCAGCACTGAGCACTTCCAGACCCAGCACTACCGAGTGCCTGACCGACTCCAGAAACCGGTTGCAGACATCCAGACGGGTAAATGATTGCGATGAAGTTGTCACGACGGCCAATGCCTCCTGTGCCTCGGGCGCGCTAGATTAACGAGTCGACATTACTCTGCAAAGTGTTACTTTTTCACCCTGGTAATACGTTGCTTTCCCGATAGTATCCCAGCCCCCTCATTGTCGGAGGCCTCCCATGGCGACGTCATCCCGTTTGAAGACCAGTCTGCGTGCCGTTGGGCATATCGTCGAGCGTCGGCGACATCCGCAGCGGTTTATCCAGATTGATAAATGCCCCTGGGATGAAATCTACCGCGACGGCATCATGGCCGTTCGCCATTACAGCCTGCCACCCATGAGCGAAATCCCGGTCAACGACGAGATGATGCCGGTGGCGCGTAGCAAATACCGTACGCCCCTGATTCTGGTGCCGGCACTGGGCATCCATTGCTGGACCTATGATTTAATGCCGAACCGCTCCATGGTCCGCTATCTGATGGCCCGAGGCTATGACATCTATCTGGTGGACTGGGGTAAACCCTCCCAGGCAGAGCGCAGCCTGGACCTGGATACCTATGTGAACCGTTGGTTGCCGGCGGCGGTGGACACCGTCAAGACGCACTCTGGCCAGGACCAGGTCAATCTGCTGGGTTACTGCATGGGAGGCCTGCTCTGCATGATGTACCTGGGGGGCCATCCGGATGCGCCAGTACGCAGCCTGATCACCATTGCCAGCCCGGTGAATTTTCACAAAAGCGGTCCCTTCGGCAAGGCGCTGGGCCTGGCCTCCATTCCCGCGATGCAAATCCATGAATGGTTCAAGGTGCGCCTCGAGCCGCTGGACGACAAGTTATTCCACATCCCCGCAGGGCTACTGACCTTTGGTTTCAAAATGACCAACCCGCCGGGGGTGGTACAGGCCTACCTGGATCTGGTGAAGAACATCGCCGACCGGGAATACGTCACCGAGTATATGACCATGGGCCAATGGTTCAACGATATGGTGGATTACCCGGGTGCGGTAGTGCGAGAGGTGATCGAGAAGATGATTCTGGCCAACAGCCTGGCCAAGGGGAAAATCCGCATCGGAGGCCGCAGTGTAGACTTTTCCGCGATACACCAGGATCTGCTGGCGTTTGCCGGCACCACTGACAATATCGTCAGCCTGCGTGCAGCGCGGGAAGTGCTGAGGCTGGTAGGTAGCCAGGAAAAGCGTTTCGAGGAGGTCCCCGGCGGCCATGCCGGCGTATTTTCCGGCTCCAAGGCGCCCAGCCATGCCTGGCGTATCAGCGCGGACTGGCTGGCTACTCGCTCGGATTAATACTGAAGCACACATTGCAGCACTTTCCCGGAGAAGCAAGGTGCACGCTCCTGGAAAGTACTGCCATGATCAGCTGGTTTTAACTCAGGGAGCTACCAGCTCCTCTACACGCTCTGCGACCTGAGTGGCATAGCGATAAAAGAGATACGGGACCTTGTTGGCATCGTTTTCGTTCATCCGCGGGATGGTATTGCGCACGAAAACCCAACGCTGCTCAACAAATGCCAGCACCTCGCTCGCCGGCACATCACTGGCATAGCGCCCCTTGAGACTCTCCAGCTGGTCATCGATGGATTTTGCCTCGATGGCAAAGTCCATTGGCGGCAGCCCGGTGCCAGTCGGCATACCTGCCGACGGGAAAGCGGCCAACGCCAGGTATTCACTGGCCAGGCGCTGCATGGATACCGACAATTCCGCGATATCAAGATAGGCGCCTTCTGGCTCGCCGGGATCAGCCTCTTCAACAAGCTCGGCAACCGCCAGGGTGGTCGTGTTCATCTCGCTCATGGCGCCGTAGTCCGCATAACCCAGAGACGCCAGCGGGTTGTCGAGCGCGCGTTTAGACAGGTCATCCCAGGCCGTGTCAAAAGCACTGGCCTGAGCTACCTCTTTGCCCTCGGCCTGCCCTTTTAGCTCGGCCACCCGACCCTGCCCATCATCGAGCAGCTGTCTGAGTGCATCTCGATCCTCCGGGTTATCGCCACGAATCGACAGTAGATGGAATCCCATCCGGGCACGCCAGGCATCCGCTTCCATCATTGCCAGTTCCGTTGCAGAAAATGCTGCCTGCGCGCCGGAAACAGTCGCCATCAGCGCCCCCGCCAACATCCACATTCCTTGTTTTTTCACCCCGATTCCTCTTTCTTTACCCCACGAAAAACCCCCGCCGTTAGCGGGGGCCTGAATGCATGCCAATATGGCAGTTATGACTATTCAACAGGCCCGAAGGTGGGCTTGGCCATATCTGTAGAGGCCAGGCTGATGGCTTGCTCCATTGTGTCCACCATCTGTCTGGTATAGCGGTAAATCAGAAACGGCACCGCATTTTCATAGAACTTGACCATGGACTGACGAATAAACTTCCACTTGACCGCCACCTGGTCCAGAGCCCGGGTCATGGCTTCATCCCCGGCATATTGTTGTTGGGCCGCTTTCAGCATCTTCTCAAATTCCGGTACGGCATTCTTGAAATCCAAGCGGCCCTCATCCGAACCTGCTGCCATGCCTCCCGCCGGATCTGCAGCCACATTCAAGTACTCAGATGTCATCCGCTGAAGGAAGGCCGATAGCTCACGAATCTCATCATACTTGCCACTGGTGGCAGTTTCGAAAGCATCCATTTTTTCCGCCATGATGGCGGGAAGTTCGTTCACGTCCTTGATGACATAAGCATTGGTGTAGCCTTGCTCTGCCATGGTGTTTCCCTTGGCGGCATCTACGTAAAGCGTCAATTCCTTTTCCAGATTTGCTACAAACTGGCGTTCTTCGCTGCCCTCGGCATTGGCTCTCAGTTCGGAAAGGGCCTGCCCGGCCTGGGAAATAGTCCGCTTCAGGTCAGACGCATAAATATCACTGCCTGCCATCACTGTGAGCATATGGAAATTTGTGCGCACCTTCCACAGCGACAACTCAAACTCTTCAAGATCCGCATTGGTAATGGCTGCCATCCCCTGCACTGGCAGCAAGGCGATAGCCAGAAGGCTCCCCAGCAGACGCTTGCCCATAACTACTCCCTTTTCCTGATCGCTAATTGTTGTTGTGAATTGCTTGTTTTTGATCTGATCACGCCGGCCCAGGGCAGGCACTCACTCAATATGAGTAAACACTATCACAAAATTCATAAGAGAGAGGAACCCGGCACTGATATCAAAATGGCCTCTATCACTCCACCTTTTGCCCGCAAGCCTGTCCCGGCTGCGCCTTACCCCTAAATCGTGGCTGGTGCCATGGTCATTTCATGTTCTCAAGGCCTGGCAAGCTTAGGCCAAACAGGCTTCATGGATCTTCCTGCCTCTCACGCCACTGCTGATAACGCTCGATATCCTTTCCGGCAAATTGCCAGGCCTTGGCCAGCACCCCAATATCATCCAGCAAACCGAGGCCAATGACAGGGTCCGGAATCGCATCCAGGGGCATCAGGAAATACACCAGCGCTCCGGTGATAGTCAGCAGGGTTGCCCAGGGCACCTGCCGATAGCGCCCGGCGGTCCAGTCCAGCAGCATCCTGGCCAGCAACTTGAGCTGCCCTGCCGCTTCGCCCAGCCGTTGCTGCAATTGATCAGAGCGGTTGAATACCGCCTTGGCCAACCATCGACTAGCCGTGGCCGAGCGCAATATCCGCTCGGCACGTCGAGACGCCTGTTTGCGAAACGGGTTAGCGGCCATTGAGCTCGTGGAACAATGCCCGATATTCCTCGGTCAGCTTGTGTTTGGGCTGCAAATTAACCAAGGGAGTCGCCTGTTCGTGGGATTCCCGCATCACCACACTGGCAGAAAGCTTGCTGCTCAGCATCGGCAACCCTTCATCTTCAAGCGACGCGACCAGTTCCTGCGGCAATCGAGCACGGGGCTGGAACTGGTTGACGACAATGCCCTCCACCTGCAACTCGTCATTGTGATCTTCCCGTGCCTCCTGGATGTTCTCCAGCAGGGTATACAGCGCCTTGCGTGAGAAGGCATCGCAATCAAAGGGGATCAATACACGGTCCGCAGCAATCAGCGCTGACAGAGTATAAAAATTATACGCTGGAGGGGTGTCGACAAAGATGGTATCGAAATCTTTGGACAAGCTTTTCAGCAGGCCACGAAGTTTGTAGATCTTGTGCTTGGATTCGAGCATGTGCTCGATTTCCCCCAGCTCGCCATCCGAAGGCAATACAAACAGGTTCTGGAAAGGCGTGGCGTGCACATAGTCGCGAGCGTCTTTTTCTTTCAACCGAAACGACAGCGTCTGGGCAAAGAAGGTGCCGATATTCGGCTTGGGGCCTTCCCCATTGCTGTAGGCGGGCATCCCTAACAGGTACTGACTGGCATTGCACTGCGGGTCCAGATCCACCACCAGGGTGCGGTTTCCCTCGGCGGCACTGATGGCAGCCAGGTTTACCGTGATACTGGATTTCCCCACTCCCCCCTTCTGGTTAAACACCACACGACGCATTCCTTGTTCTCCTTAATACAGCAGGCTTGCGGACTGTCTGCAGGCCGGGGCTCCAGGGGCATTCGCGCCTATTGGCAATGGCGCCTGGCGCGATCCGGTTTGATGTAAGCAATTCGACCACTTGAAGCCTCCTCTTTCGAGGCGGGCTCAACCTTGGGCCTGCACGCAGTTTTTGTTTGTTGCCGAATCATACACAGGCCTTGGTGGCTCTCCCAGTGCCCACCGGTTCTCTTTTTCTGTCCACAGTTTCTGTGGATAACCGGGTGCATAACCCTTGAG
Source organism: Alcanivorax sp. IL2 (assembly GCF_047495475.1). Classification (NCBI taxonomy): domain Bacteria; kingdom Pseudomonadati; phylum Pseudomonadota; class Gammaproteobacteria; order Oceanospirillales; family Alcanivoracaceae; genus Alcanivorax; species Alcanivorax sp. IL2. The sequence continues at coordinate 2,476,875 of NZ_CP179932.1, forward strand.
TGACTGGCCCCAGCCTTGCCGGGCTGTGAGCCGGACAGGTGCAGATCAAAAAAACAGCACACAGAGCCCAACAACGACAACAACTGAGCCGTTCGGCTGACAGGGAAATGCCATAACGAAATCTGTTTAGTGGTATTGAGCTGGGCGTGTTATCCAGCTAATAGTAAACGCTCTGTTTATTTGGAGAGATCCATGTCACAACCGTTTTGTCCGCTGCCCGCGCAAAGCCAGCTTCGCGCTGTGCCTGGCGACAAGGGGCTGCCACTCATCGGCCACACCCTCTCCTTCATGCGCGATCCCATCGGCCTGATGCGCAAACGCTACGACCAATACGGTCCGGTCTCATGGACTAGCGTGTTTGGCCTGAAAATGGTGCAACTGCTGGGCCCGGATGCCAACCAGTTCGTCATGCTCAATCGGGGTGATCTGTTTTCCAACCACCAGGGCTGGGATTACTTTATTGGTCGTTTTTTTCATCGCGGCATCATGTTGCTGGATTTTGAGGAGCACCGCTGGCATCGCAAGATCATGCAGCAGGCGTTCAACCGGGATGTGCTCAAGGGCTATCTGGAGCGGATGGGCCCGCACATCACCTCGGGAATTGCCCCCTGGGGCGCTATCGCCGATTTTCATGTGCTGAGTGCAGTAAAACAGCTCACCCTGGATCTGGCCACCGATGTCTTCATGGGCTATGAGCTGGGCCCGGAGGCTGACGACATCAATCGGGCTTTCGTGGATACGGTTCGTGCCGGCACCGCCATAGTGCGCACCCCTGTTCCCGGCCTGCGCTGGTCAAAAGGCCTCAAGGGGCGCAAGCTTCTGGAAGCCTTCTTCCGCAAGGAAATTGCCGCCAAACGGCAAAGCCGCGATTCCGACCTGTTCAGTGTGCTTTGTCACGCCGAAACGGAAGACGGTGAACAATTCAGCGACGACGATGTGGTTAACCACATGATCTTCTTGATGATGGCGGCCCACGATACGTCCACCATCACGCTCTCCACCCTCTTTTATTATCTGGCCAAGAATCCGCAATGGCAGGAACGTCTGCGCAAGGAAAGCCAGGCCCTTGGCAAAACCTGCCTGGAGTATGAAGACCTCCCCCAGCTGGAAGGGATTGGTATGGCCATGAAAGAAGCACTGCGGCTCTGCGCTCCGGTGCCGTCCCTGCCGCGCAAGACCGTCAAGGACGTGGAATACGAGGGGTTTTTCATCCCCCGAGGCAGCTTTATCAACGTGGTGCCCTACTTCACACATTACATGGAAGAGTACTGGCCGGAGCCGGAAACGTTTGATCCGGAACGGTTCAGTGAAGCCCGCCGGGAAGACAAGGTGCACCCTTATGCCTGGGTGCCGTTCGGGGGTGGTGCGCACAAATGTATCGGCCTGCACTTTGCGGAAATGCAGGTGAAGGCGATTCTTCACCAGGTGCTGCTCAATTATCGCTGGAGCGTGCCGCAGGACTACGAGATGCCGGTAGATACCACCAGCCTGCCGGTGCCCGGCGACGGGCTACCGGTGAAACTGGAGAGACTCTGAGCTCCTGGCCGCAGGAGCGTCGCTGGCGACGGTCCTGCGGCGGGGGGAAACAATATTGGAGTGCTCAGGCGGTAATTCTTTCCCCCTGACGCATGGTGACCAGCTCTTCAGCGGCCGTCGGGTGGATGCCCACGGTAGCGTCAAAATCCGCTTTGCTGGCGCCCATCTTGATAGCAACGGCGAACCCCTGGGTAATTTCTGCCGCGTCCTCACCGGCCATATGCAGCCCAAGCACTTTGTCAGTTTCGTCGTCCACGATCAGCTTGATAAAGCTGCGTTCCTGTTTGTCACCCAGGGTGTAACGCATGGGTCTGAAACCACTTTTGTAAACCCGGATTGCCGAGGCCTGCTGCAGCGCCTCTTCCTGACTGAGTCCGACGGTGCCGATGTTCGGATGGCTGAAAACAGCGGTGGCGATATTGCGGTAATCCATGGTGCTCTTCGGTTTGCTATCGCCGAACAGCTGGGCGGCCAACCACATACCTTCAGCCAGTGCCACAGGGGTCAGCTGGACACGGTCGATCACATCACCCAGGGCGTAAAGGCCCGGAATTGAGGTGGCAAAGCCGTCATTGACCTTGATCGCCCCTTTATCCGTCAGCGCCGGCACCGCCCCTTCTGCAAACAACCCATCCAGCTTTGGTACGCGGCCGGTGGCGTAGAAGACCTCGTCAAAGGTTTGCTGACTACCGTCCTGATAGGTGACCTGCTTGCCGCTGCCGAAAGCCTCCAGGCGGGTGACATCACTGTTGAACTTCAGATCCACCCCCTGCCCGCGCATCTGCTCTGCCACAAACTGGCGAATATCGCCGTCAAATCCGCGCAGGAAGAGCTCGCCCCGATACACCTGGGTAACCTCACAGCCCAGGCCATGCAGGATGCCGGCGAATTCGGTGGCAATGTAGCCGCCCCCCACCACCGCTACTCGCTCGGGCAGCGTCTCCAGATAGAAAAGGTCATCGGAGATCCGTGCCAGCTCACAGCCAGGAAATTCAGGCACAAAGGGTTTGCCGCCGGTGGCGATCAGGATATTGGCCGTGCTCAGTTCCCGGCCATCGACAGCCACTCGTCCCTGGCCCAGAACCTTGCCATGTCCTTCGAAAACAGTGACCCCGGCTTGATCGAGGATGCGCTGGTAGATGCCATTCAAGCGGTGAATTTCCCGGCTCTTGTTATCGCGCAGGGTTGCCCAGTCGAATGACCAGCCCTGCACGGAAAAACCGAAATCCTCGGCCAGCGCAAATTCCTGGGGAAAATGGGAGCCGTAAGAGAACAGCTTCTTGGGAACACAGCCCACATTGACACAGGTACCACCAAAAAAACGTTCTTCGACGATGGCTACCCGCGCGCCATGGCTTGCCGCCATCCGCGCAGCTCGAACACCACCGGAACCGGCACCGATCACCACCAGATCAAATTCTGTTGTCACTGCTGTCTCCTGCTTGGTTTGCCCCTATTGTGCGCAGGGCGAAAGGATTAACAAGGCTGATGAGCTGATACATGCCATAGCCAACAGCAATGGATTTGCCCATATGCCAGAATGAGGTGGAAATGTGAGCCAGAACTCTTGGGCGTCAAGGGCTGCGATAGTATGATGTTTGAGCGCTGGCCGGGTACGCTCAGCGGCTCATTCCGACAACTCGTCGGTCATGGGTAATACCTGTCAGGCCTGACGTTATCATGGGGGTAACGTTTGGCCAGAAAAGCCCCAAGGGTTTTTCCTTACAAAACAACGACGCGTGGCACACCACAGCGCATTCAACGGGGAACGGGACACTAATGCGACTGAGCGGGCTGCTGGCTCTACTAATGAGCGGCATGATCAGTTTTTCAGGCACTGTCGGGGCTAGTGATATTTACAAGTATCGGGCCGCTGACGGCACCATTCTGTTTACCGACCAGCCTCAGGACCGGGTTGGCCGTAATCATACCCTGCTATCCATACGCAAAGGCTGGAACTACCAGCCCCGAGCACTGAGCGATGCAGAGCGAGACCGCTACGACAACCTGATTACGCTGGCGGCAGGCCAGCACCGGGTGGACCCGGCACTGGTAAAGGCCGTAATCCATGCCGAATCCCTGTTCAACCCACAGGCCATATCCCGAGTTGGCGCCCAGGGATTGATGCAGCTGATGCCAGAAACCGCTGCTTACCTGGAAGTCAGCAATCCTTTTGATGCCAAAGAAAACATCCTCGGCGGCACCCGCTTCCTGGCGTACCTGAAAGGCAAATTCTCCACCCTGGACCATATCTTGGCGGCCTATAACGCTGGAGAAGGCAATGTGCGCCGTTACGGCGGCATCCCCCCCTTCAAGGAAACCCAGGCCTATGTGCGTAAGGTCAAACAATTACGCCAGCGCTACAGCAGCCACTTTGTTGCCGGCCTGGGCGAGGAGAAAGTCGTCTACGCCTCCCCTATTCGCCACTAAGCTGCCCTCCCCTATGCCGGCAGATCCACTCCCAACCAGGGCCCATCATAACTCAGTGGATATTGCTCAAGTTGGTAGCTGGCACTAAGACAGCGACCACTTCTCAGGGAAAACGTCAGGCCATGCCCGGGGCAGCGCAGCTCGCCATGGTTGATGGTGCAACGATCCAGTGGAAAATCCGCATGGGGGCAGCGCCGTTGCATTAACCGGGTTTCCCCCTCCTCATGGATCAGCAACAACTCCAACCGGCCTACTTTCACAGGCAGTCGCAAACCGTCGTACAAATCCAGAGTCCTGAGCAGGCGATGAAACATGGCTTACCTTCGTCCTGGCGGTTGAGAGCTTGCGGTCCATGGCAGCCCACACTTCTCTTGCTCATCCGTTGAGACCCGACTCTTGATAATAAAAGAGGAAAGGGAACAACTGAGACGCGTCTCTGCCAAACCGCCCATAACGTAAAAAGCCCGCAATCGCGGGCTTTTTACTGTGCTGTGAAGCACCTTTCAGGTCAAGCAGGCAAACGATCAGTTGCCGTGCTTCTCCGCCAGGTAGAACCAGGTATCGAGTACTGAATCCGGGTTCAACGACACGGAAGAGATGCCCTGCTCCATCAGCCATTTGGCCAGATCGGGATGATCCGAAGGGCCCTGGCCACAGATACCGATGTACTTGCCCTGAGCATTACAGGCATCAATGGCCATCTTCAGCAGCTTCTTGACCGCCGGATCACGCTCGTCAAACAGGTGGCTGACGATACCGGAATCCCGATCCAGGCCCAGCGTGAGCTGGGTCAAGTCATTGGAGCCGATGGAGAAGCCATCAAAGTGTTGCAGGAAGTCGTCGGCCAGCAGTGCATTGGTGGGCAGCTCGCACATCATGATCACGCGCAGACCGTTCTCGCCACGCTTCAAGCCATTCTTGGCCAGCAGATCAACGGCCTGCTCGGCTTCGCCTACAGTCCGCACGAAAGGCACCATGATTTCCACGTTGGTGAAGCCCATTACATCACGCACTTTTTTCAGCGCACGGCATTCCAACTCGAAACAGTCGCGGAAATTTTCGCTGATATAACGGCTGGCACCACGGAAACCCAGCATGGGGTTCTCTTCTTCCGGCTCGTAGAGCTTGCCGCCGATCAGGTTGGCATATTCGTTGGACTTGAAGTCGGACAGGCGAACGATCACCTTTTCCGGGTGGAATGCGGCGGCCAGGGTGGAGATACCCTCGACCAACTTCTCCACGTAGAAGTCCACCGGATCACCGTAACCGGAAGTGCGCTTGTCCACGTTCTGCTTCACATCTTTGGGCAGAGTGTCGTAGTTCAGCAACGCCTTCGGGTGAACCCCGATCATGCGGTTGATGATGAACTCCAGACGCGCCAGGCCAACACCCTGGTTCGGCAGACCGGCGAAATCGAAGGCCCGGTCCGGGTTGCCCACGTTCATCATGATCTTGAACGGCAGCTTGGGCATGGACTCAATGGAGTTACGCTGAATATCAAATTCCAGCTGGCCTTCATAGATCTTGCCGGTATCGCCTTCGGCACAGGACGCGGTCACTTCCTGACCGTCCTTGAGCACATCCGTCGCATCACCACAGCCTACAATGGCCGGCACACCAAGCTCACGGGCAATGATTGCCGCGTGACAGGTACGGCCGCCACGGTTGGTGATAATGGCCGCTGCACGCTTCATGACCGGCTCCCAGTCCGGGTCAGTCATGTCGGTAACCAGTACATCGCCGGGCTGGACCTTGTCCATTTCCTTGATGTTGGTGACGATACGCACCTTACCGGCACCGATACGCTGGCCAATGGAGCGGCCCTCGACCAATACCTTGCCGGTTTGTTTGAGCAGGTAGCGCTCCATGACATTCACATCGGAGCGGCTCTTCACGGTTTCCGGGCGGGCCTGCACGATGTAGAGCTTGTTGTCGTCGCCGTCCAGCGCCCATTCGATATCCATGGGCATGCCGTAGTGTTTTTCAATCTCAATGGCTTGACGAGACAGGTTTTCGATCTGCTCATCATTCAGGCAGTAGACCATTCGCTCGGCATTATCCACGTCCACAATCTGCACGGACTTGCCGGCAGTTGCCTCGGCACCATAAATCATCTTCTGCATCTTGCTGCCCAGGTTGCGGCGCAGGATGGCTGGTTTCTTGTTCAGCAGGGTTTTCTTGTGGACGTAGAACTCATCCGGGTTTACCGCGCCCTGTACCACCATTTCACCCAGGCCGTAGGAAGCAGTAATAAAGACCACGTCCTTGAAGCCGGACTCGGTGTCCATGGAAAACATGACGCCAGCGGCGCCGGTCTCGGAGCGGACCATGCGCTGCACGCCAGCGGACAGGGCGACCAGCTTGTGGTCGAAGCCCTGGTGAACGCGGTAGCTGATGGCGCGATCGTTAAACAGGGACGCGAACACTTCCTTGACGGCGATCATCACGCTGTCGATGCCACGAATATTGAGGAAGGTTTCCTGCTGACCGGCAAAGGACGCATCGGGTAGATCTTCCGCAGTCGCAGAAGAACGTACCGCCACCGGTAAATCAGCATTTCCTTCGCCAATCTCTGCGTAAGCCTCGCGGATAGCGCTGTCCAGCGCTGGCTGGAACGGTGCGTCCACAACCCACTGGCGAATCTGCTCACCGGTCTTGGCCAGAGCAACCACATCCTCAACATCAAGGGCGCTTAAGGCCTCGTTGATTTTCTGGGTCAGATTGTTGTGCTCAAGGAACTCGCGAAAGGCTTCAGCAGTGGTGGCAAAACCGCCCGGAACGGAGACACCCGCTGCCGACAGATTGCTGATCATCTCACCGAGGGATGCATTTTTGCCGCCTACGCGCTCAACGTCATTTTTCCCCAGGTCCTGAAACCAGACTACATATTCCGCCAAGGTCGTCTCCTTTTTACGTATTACCGTTGATTACTGGCCTGAGCCGGCTCTAATCGAGCCGCCATTCTACTCAAAACCCGCACAGTTTGCCCGCCCCTCGTCGTAATTTGGGTACGACTTTGGTCAATCCCTGCATCTGCGGCTAGTCCTGCCCCTCTCGGGAGCACTATCCCATTGAAAATGAAAGGGTATTTAACCTGCGGACCAGCCTATGCGGCGCAGTTTAGAAGGATGTGAAGGCAGGGACAACGCCCAAGGCAGGATTTGCCCGACAACTTGAAAGATAGCACTAGCCCCTGCCTATCGCTCCCTCTAGACTGTCATCATTGAAAACAATGACTTACAAACCCCGTAGGAGCGGCGCTTGAGCCGCGAATGGCTTTAGGCGTCTCTTGTCAGCTGCATTTCCCGGCTCAAGCACCGCTCCTACGGGCACAGAAAACGGCTGAAACCAATGAAAAGAACGGCATTCTATCTCTCAGATGGCACCGGCATCACCGCAGAAACCCTCGGTCACAGCATGCTCAGCCAGTTCGGTGATATTGAGTTTGTGCAGATCACCCTGCCCTTCGTCCAGTCCGATGAACAGACCCGGGAAGCCATTGCTCGCATCAACAGAGCGTCGGTAGAGGATGGCCAGAAGCCCGTTGTCTTTTCCACCCTAGTCAACAACGACCATCGCACCCTCCTACACGGCTGCGACGGACTGGTACTGGATCTGTTCGGCGCCTTTCTGAACCCCCTGGAAGACGAACTGGGCGTGCGCTCCAGCCACAAGATCAACCAGAGCCACGCCATCCGCGATGCGGAGTCCTACCGCATTCGTATCAATGCCGTACATTTTGCGCTGGACAACGACGACGGCGCCCGCACCCGCCACTATGATCAGGCGGATGTGATTCTCATTGGTGTCTCCCGCTCCGGTAAAACCCCAACCTGCCTCTACTTGGCACTCCAGTTCGGGCTGTTCACCGCCAATTACCCCCTCACCGAAGACGACTTTGACGACCTGCGCCTGCCCAAGCCCCTGGTCGAGCACAAACAAAAGCTCTTCGGCCTCACCATCAACGCGGACCGCCTAAGCGCCATCCGCAGCGAGCGTAAGGCCGGCAGCAAATACGCCTCCCTGCGTCAGTGCGATATGGAGTTGAGAGCCCTGGAAGCCATGTACAACAAGCACAACATTCCGTACCTGGATGCCACGGAGTTGTCGATCGAGGAGATTAGTACGCGGGTATTGGCGATGAAGGGGCTGGAGCGGCGATTGCAGTAGCCGCCCTGCCATAGGAGCTAATCTGAAAGCGATTGACACCCAAAGCATAGTCTTTGCGGTCTTTCCAAGAAATCTTCATCCGCCGGCAGAGCCATTCGGAAAGGCCGTAGTAGTTTGAATGAGGTACTCGGTATAACGTTCCGTTTGACGGAGCTTATGAGTATCCCCGGTTAACGCTGAAACTCCAGAACCTGATTTTGTTAGACTGTGCTTGCACTCGAAATAGGTGTGGTGACCAGCCGGTTAAGCTGCAACCAGCCTTCTACTAAAAGTGGAAATTTCAGATAGAGAACAAACGGTTAACAAGTTGAGACTATGCGAAGCTTTCTGCAAAAAGAAATTAATTACGGAAACCTCTTGCTAAAGTTCCGCCATGCCAGAAGAAAACTCATCTGATACGCCAGGCCGACACAGTATTAAGGCTGTATGCTACAGCCGGCATGAAGCGCGCGTTGATCAAAAATTATGAAGCGGTTGGTTTCCATACTTTCACACTGCCAACGCACACCATCCGGCCAGGTAAGAGTGATATCTCCCGCCTGAGCTTCGCCCATACCGAAATGCAGGTCGGGTGGGTTTTGCCCGTTGAAATTCGTGTTAGCCATGCTGACACGGGTTTGTGTCTGCGTACCGTAATTGCCCCCAACATTAGCTTCTATGGAAACTTTAGTACCCAAGGCTTCGGTATTAGGCGATTCACCCACCAATCTGATTGACAGGAAGTGGTTACCCGGGCCGTACCCTACTTGGTTGCTAAAAAACTGCAGCCCATTGGAGTGATCAAGAAGAGCGACATCCATATCCCCATCACGATCATAATCCAGGCAAGTAACCCCACGTCCATCGCTAGTTAACAATAGCCCCCAAGAAGCCCCCTGTTCGGAGAAAGTGCCATCCCCTTGGTTCATGAAAAGCCGCGGCAAGGAACCTTGATACTCGCTGGCAATGTCCCGAATTCTATCTTTCAGCTTCTGGCCTTGTTCATCTATAACGGCACTCTCAGGGATATTCCCAAAACCATTTACATGAAAAATATCGAGAAAACCATCATTGTTGAAATCTGCGAAACAAGCGCCCCAGCCCCAGTTTCCGTCGGCAACACCCACCTGTTCAGTCACATCTTTCAGCAAGATATCTCCGCCACCACTATCGTTTCGGTAAAGTCGGTTCCCGGTTACACCCCAGTTGCCCTCTGCCTCTCCATTCGGGTCATAAATCGAAGTAACAAACCAGTCAAGATCACCATCGTTATCATAATCACCGAGTGCAGAGCCCATGCCATTCTCATCAGTAATAACGGATCTGTCAGTTATATTAACAAAAGTGCCTTTTCCTGCTCCCTGCATTACAACACTGGTGCCAAAATCCGAAGCCAGCAGTAAATCTAATTCGCCATCGCCATTGAAATCGCCAGGCTGTGGTGAAAAATTCCAATTCTGAGAAAGATTGTTGTCAGAGAGACCACCCTCAAAATCATAATGTTCGAGCTCAGTTCCTCTGTTATTTTTCCAAAAAACCGGTGCGGTCAAAATGTTGCCGAGAAACCAGTGGGCCAAAAATATCTCTGGATAACCATCGTGATTACTGTCGGCAAACGATATACCGTAGGTATGACGACTGATAGAAAGGTCTGCTACACGATAATAACTGCCCTTATCATTACCGGAATAGATCGGCAACATCTTGTCCTTGATATTGCCAAACAATAATTCTCGCCGATAATCACCGTTCAAATCGGCCATGGCAACACCAGTAAAACGACCACCAGGATCATCTTCTAGCAATGGCTGGGCATCGAAACCGGCCTGCCCACCACGGTTGATATAAAATACCATTCCAGACCGATCACCACCTGCATAAGCCAAGTCTAACCAACAGTCGTCATTCAGATAGCTGGCACTGACACCGCCAGCGATCATAGTTGGTTCAGAAGTGAGTCCGCCAGTAAGACCCCAAGTCTCCGCATTAAAACCATGTGGATGTATCGGGTTGCCGAACAGATCATAAAGCCCGAATAAAATCGAGTTTCGTGGCAAAAAACCATGTCCAACATTAATGGTGCTCTGGCTTGGATATTCAGAACAATATTCGATTTCAGCAAAGGTACTACGAGCTTGGGCAGTAAAATTTAAATCCACAGTTTTCGGATAATCGCCCGGTTGTGCAGGCAGCTCATTATCATCAGTGGGTGGATCAAGTGGCGTAATCGGCTCAGCCGTCGGGTTAATACCACTGACGAGTAAATTACCATCAGGGTCATCGTTGAGACTAGGAACCCACTGGTTTCTGCAGGTATGATTTTTAACACAATCATCGGTAAGCGTGTGCAAAAAAGAAGCCAGGTCAGACACTTCCTGATTAGTCAAGGCCCTTCCAGGAAGAAGCGCTTCAGCAATAGAAAAGCTACTGGCATTCAGTGCGCTCTGTGAATGCGATAAAGCATAGCCATAAGACTGGGTTCCTTGAAACTGTGCCAGACTAGCCAGTGTAAAATCATAATCTTGTATACCCTGACGCGGATTGGCATGGTAACGAATAGCATCTTGTAAAAGATCAAAGGTCCCTGCATGACCATACGGCATGGTAACTTCAACATTCAGCAAGGAGGGCACTCGAAAAGCGTATCGATCTTCTTCCCTTCTTGTGCTAGCCCAACGGCCAATGTCATCTTTTTCAGCACGCATAAAACCGCGCCCAATCTGCGGAAAAGCAACATTGTAGAATCCTTCATTGGTAAAAAAATCACCGCTATGACAACTTGCGCAACCCAGGCCACCCTCATCAATGGGCTCGAAAAACAAGCGAGCGCCACGCTTAGAAGATAATGAAATCGCATGATCATTACCTTCCACATAACGTTTCCACGGGGATTCAATAAAAATCATAGACTGGATATATTCAGCAAGGGCTCGCTGGATATTAATCAAGGTAATAACCTCTAAAGCGCTAGCCTGTGGTTGGTCAAATCCCTGCCGGAATCGTTGCAGCCAATTTTCGGGCCCATTCGCTGACAACATACCCTCATCCTGCTCTCCTCGCAGCCGAGCTGCCAGGTACTCCCGGTACTCCTCCTGAGATTTTGCACTAAAGAGATAGGCCCGCATTTCATTATGGTTGGTGAGGGGGAATTTGACAAAAATTTCCAGTATACCGTCAGCATCTGATGAATCGGGGAAATTACCGCTTTCAGGAGTGCGGATTGCTTGCCCTTTACCGCCAGCGACAACGTTCTCATCCTCCACAAATACTCGACCATCAAAACTCATACTGCGGTCAAACAAGGCAGAGTTAAAAATTGTCTGACTATTCCGGTGCATGTTGGGGCCGCGATCAGCAGCTGGATCCAGATCTTTGGTGCTGTCCAGTCGACGCACAGGGCCGACTTTAGCTGCATCTACAGGAGCAACTCCAATTCCAAGTGAAAGCGCGTCGCTTCCACCGAAATCGGGCGTGTGGCAAGTAGCACACGAGGATGTCAGATCACCTGAAAGGGAATGGGAAAAGAAGAGCAATTGCCCTAATTTAATTTTAGGGTCTTCTGAAGGGGTTCGCTGGCGCTGCTGTCGTGGAGTTGCCGGATCCCCAGTTAGACCATTCTCCATGATTACGTTACGGAGCCAATCATCCAACGTTGCATTCGGCTCATCAGATCCAATATCTGTTTCACCAAAATCTGAGCCGTGATCGGGGTTAGGAGGTGTCTTTATGGCTGGATTTGCATCCACAGGAGCTTTACCAGTGCTGCCACCACCCCCGCAGGCAGACAACACTAATGAAACCACCAAAAGCCACAATAGACGCTGGCATTGGTCAGCTATTTTTCCTGATGTCATTACCGTATCCGGGATTCTTTATTTAATAGGTTTAAAGCAACACAAAAGCATTTTCTGTATGGAATACATTTTGAATCATCAAAGTAGAGCCGCGTATGGCTTTTATTCAACAAAACCTAGCGCTTCCCCAGCAGTTCTTAAATGGAGGCTCTAGCCCAACGATATTGCCATCCCTTGCGGCTGAAGAACCGGTAATACCAGAAACAAAAGTTGTAACAGGCTGAGCTATATCTAAAGTAAAAGCGTCAGGAGCATACATAGCCCATCCTCTTTTTACTGACTCAACATAGCCTGGATACTGAACATCTTCTTTTTGAAAAGAAAGCCCAAAAAGATCAGAGGTCACATCAATTTGATGCACATTTGTCACATTAAATGGAAGATCGTAGTTGTTTAGATCAGTGTTGATAGCTCCATCAGATTTACTATTAATTATAGCTTGATTCGTTGCCTCATTAGGATCATAAATTCGCAGGCCTGCAGCAAGCTGTCTTTTAATTTGATCTGAGACCCCACCGCGGAGCAACGGAAGTAATGTAGGACCAAAAATACCAACTAATGCTCCAGCATCAGTATCAGCCAATTCAAGGGGAGAGGCACCAACATTGGTAGAACCATCGTTGTTGCCGTAAACAAGGCTATTAACAACTCCTCCAAGCTCAATACCACTTACTGCCGCCTGATTTTGACGGTTGCCACTGAGAAGAACCGAATTACCATTTCGGGTAACTGTGCCATAACTAACCAGAGCTTCCTGAAAGCGAATAGACGCAATCCCAATATCAAGAATCATATCGTCACCGAGATTAAGATATCCACCTTCTGGGGCTGGCAACCCAGCTCTATTACAACCAAAAAAACCACAAGCGGCAGGAGGAGATCCCCAGCTACTGGCGCCACCATTGTTCATTCCGCTCGTATCAGCACCTGGAGCCACACAAGGGCGATCTGCATATGCACAGGTAATAGCAACATTGTCTGCGCCTTGCATTTCCAGGTTTGCTTGGCCAGACATATACCCGCTGAAAGTATTTAGTGAACCAAAGCTTAAGGGTCCGGATACATCCTCACCACCTAGCCGAATACCCACCACTTCCCTGAGAGTTTTTGAATTATCATTTTTTATAGCAAACTGAAAAAAAGGACGCTCAATCAAAAAGTCTTTCAGCTGACTGGCAGTTCCAGCTGGGGCACCCGGAATTTGGCGCCCACGTGGATCCAAAGAAAGGCATGCTCCTGATGAATCAGCAACACAACCTAGAGAAAAATTGTCGATATCTAAATCACAAGCTCCAGGGCCATTAACTCCGCCACAGCCTAACTGCAGCTTCTCGAAATTTGTATTTAGTTCAAGTTTTGCATCAAGGCCCGCTTTATAAAACGTAAAGCCATTGGTGAACTCCTTATCCATTTGCAATAGCGCCTGACCAGACACATTAGACATTTCTTTGTCAGCCATCTCGGTCATTGCAGTGACCGGTGAAGCAATACTCAACAAAATAGCCGTCATACAAAATGCCAACGCTATTCCTGCTTTATTAGCCTGGATTGGAGAGAATAAAAAACCACGGGTAAATCCAGAGCAGTTCTGACACTCATTGGAAAAGGTCTTTTTCATGAAAAAAAAGCTCTCTGAATAAAAATCCCTAGAGAGGCGAGAGCGTCAATGGCGGCCTTTATCATTATTCTCTGGTTGCTCATCATTTTGCCTGTTCTGTTGTTTGGTCGACCAGATGCATATGCAAGGTAAACATTTCTTACAATTACGGAGAGAATGGTATTGCTGCACTTTGAGGTTCTAGTGTGATACTTGAGTAAATTTGTGCCGAAGGAATAACCATTCGTCCAAGCTTGGCGTCACCTAGCATAATGCTGTCAATTATTACCGGCTGTCCCGCATTAGCACTTGAAATACCTGGAACAGTATCAAGAACACTACCCAGATGAGCTGCCGCCGCATAGCCGACTTTTATGTTATTAGCGATTATCATTTTGGGCTCAGGGCTCATTGCTCTTTCATTAGTCCCCACGATGTCTACCCTGCCGTCAGTAAAGGCAAGATCGCCAGTTATATTGGCAAGCTTAATTGCTGCTTCAGGCTGACTCGGTTCAGCGATAGAAAGGTAACTACCGCAATTTGAATCTCCTAAAGAGCCGCAATTTGACACGTCAGTCGTGCCGCCTAACATACCATCGCTGTGGCTAGTACCGAGGCTCAAAGCGCCGCTATACCCCAAATAATTATTGCCAGATGTAGAAGCAGGATCAGATGGTGAAAATCTTAGATTTACCAAACCCTCCAAATTCAAATCCAGATTGGCTCCATTGACGGTCTGAGCACGAGTTGTACTCTCAGGGTCGTAGTCAGGATGTCCAGGTAACAAACCTCCACCAAAGGTGGCACGGTAGTTGAACCGTGCTTCAGGGGAAAAAATATCGAGGCCGCCGGAGTAATAGTCGTTTCCAACCTGTGGTTTTACCCATATCCGGGTATCGTTACCAGCCACCACAAAACTTGAACTCATAAAACCAATACCCATGCTGGCTTCAGTATCAGCAATCATCAAATGTGTGCCGTGATCCCAATTCTGAGTCTGTAGTTCATTGCTAGCGTCAAGAGTTTGTGACTTGAGCAAGATATCAGCAATAATCCCATCTCCGCCGACATAAGAAGCAGACCCGGAATCATAACGACTACCACCGGGATACAAATAAAAGTTGGCATCAATATTCGCCAGTGAATATATGAGCCCCCAATTAAACTCTCGGGTATTTACTGTTTCACCATCTGACTGCCTCTCAAGAAGCCGCACCTTACGAGAGTACGCTTGAAGTTGCCCATCGCGAACAACAATGGCAAGAGCCCCGGAATCACCGCCATGGGTAAACCCGTAATAATTGCCAATCCGCCCAGGCTGAATATTCATAAACTGCCCGCCTGCACCAGCACAACCGGAGGCCTGAAAATTGGTTCCATGGCCCCAGCAGAGTCCACCAGGGCCTTGCCCTGCTCCATTAATCACATCTATAGCAATCAAAGGAAAATAGTGAGCCGACGGTTTGCGCTCTGTCCGTACGCCCCACATGGTCCAGTCACCGAGCTCAAAGTTAACTCTTGACTGATCTAAACTTGCAACATCGGCAGTTTCACCAAGCCTCCAGCGGAATTCATTGTCAGCAGAAAGAAAACTCTTTGCAGCAATGTCATCGAGATTCACATAGTCCCATTGGGAGCTAAAGCGTAAACCTTCCGAAGTCACAGCATTTGCACCATATGGGTCAAAGGCTCCGGCAGTTGCTCCTTGCCAAACACCGCCTGACATCCACTTGAGTTCGGCGTCACGCACGCTACCGAGAAAACCAAAGTGCATTAAACCTCTTGCGTTATTAGTAATGCGGAACTCTTCCGCACCAACTTTCTGGCCATAGATTAAATCGAAGTCCAACGCTAAATTGATCAAATCTGAAGCTTGGATGTTAGAAGACGTTGGTATTTCTGATGAAGGGCCAGAAACTGCGTTTGGGTCAAACGGGTTACCTGCTCGATGCACGATGCCCTGATTATCAACTCCCAAGGTGCCTTCCTGAATTTCCCAACGAAGAGCAAAATCATGCAGAGCTAACCAAGGATTAGTATCGTCTCCTTGACGATAAAAAAGATCTGCATCTCGGATCTCACCCAGCAGGTAGACCTTGTCATAGCCCATGTTAAAAATGCCATTATTAACAAGGTCGATACCACCTTCGAAGTCGAAGGCAAACGTCCCCATTGAACGAGAGTTGCTTGCGGAAGGAATAGTCAACGAATCAGTGCGCACACGTATACGGCTGTCTGTATGAAGACCCAGCGCCATCAGCGGCACACCATCACCAGCAGTACCAGCGTCAACCGTAAAAGTAGCTGCGGCCTGGTCAGCACCAGCCATGGTGCCATCATCACCTACTCCATCTAAATTGATATTATTGAGGCTTAGCTCGGTCGCATCCGGCTTCCATTTAACAGCGTCGGCACTCCAACCTTCACTTGCTTCGAGATTAATTGTCAGGCCGTCTTGACCAGATACACCGGCTAAATCTTTATCATCAAGTGCCTGCATGGCATTAGCTGGAATGGCTGAAGCCAACAGTGCGGCAGGAAGAGCCACTGAGAAATAAACGCTTTTTATTGTTATTCTGCGTTTTTTCATAATCAGAACCCGTACATATAGAAGTTGCCACCGATAGCAATGCCAGCCTGGTGACTATTATTGTCGGCAATTTCGAAGCCTAAAAATGAACCAAAGTTGTTTGCCTGCCAGCCAGGTGCTGCAGCCCAAGTCTCGCCGATTTCTGGCTCATTATATTCCACGGCTAGCCCTTGAACATAAACCCCTAGGAGAACGTCATTGTAGCCTTGACTGGTTCCTGGTTGGCCTGCATTACCTGCCGTATAGATTCCGCCACTCTCAGGGTATTGAGCTCGAACAGCAGGAGAGTTATCAATCCATGATTTTGTACAGTCCCCAAACAGGCAATCTCCTGACTCATTACGAAACTTTTCATCATTGAGGTCTATTAATTTGTTAGCAGCACTGACCCCATTTTCTGCCTCTGGATCGCCGCCAAGAAATGCGGCATCCAGACTCAAACGGTTCATTTCCAGTGAGGCATGCCCGTTTTTGAAGACCAACCAACCAAAGTCGCGATTCTCAAGTTGCAAAGCAAGACGACAGTTCACACTTGCTAAACCAGTACAATCAGCGTTAGCGGACCCAATGTCTTCATCATTAGCAACGTCATGAGGCGGCCTGCTGTTGTAGTAATATTGCAAGCTGATCAGAACCCCTTCTTTCCCAGTAACAGTGCCCATTTCTGTATCATCCATGGGCTCAAGTGCTTGCGCAGGGTTCACATTCAAAAATAGCATCACAAGTAAAGACACCACGAAACGGCGCTGCAAAAAAATTAATGGGTAACCAGATAGCTTTTTAACACAAGTCGTCACAGCCCTGCCCCCAAAGTTGTGATTTTCATATGGTTGATTCGCATGCCTTCGATCCTGGAAATCCCAAGATTAGTGACCGCATCAGGGATCACCGTACCGGCGCCGGTGCCGCCACTGACAAAGTAGATACCGTTATCGGTAGATTGTGCACCCGGTACTGCAAAACCTTCAGTGGACCCAGGATCGTCGAAACGGGTGAAATCCCCCCAGCGTACATAACCACGCGTATCGTTGTTGGGGTTTTGAATTTCTCCGTTGACAATATTGCAAGGTCCAACGCAGTAAAAATCCTCATAAACTGCAGCAATATTGGGAATTTGGGTTAATTCGATAATAAAGTTACCGCGTTCGCTGCCACTTCTTACTGCATCGAGAGTTAGTGCTTGGTAGTGCAATTGTCCAAGAGGTAGGTAGGCATCAACATTTTTGAAGTACATGCCTTCATTATCTTCAAAGTCCGGCACCCAATGCAGGCGATCTTCAGAGTTTGCTTTCTGACGCACAGAGAAGCGGAAGTCACCTGAAAGAGCACTTTCATAGGTGATGCCAAACGTATTTGAGTCAGCCCAAGGGTAGAGTGCCGAGTCCATACCAGTGGTGCGCATCAGTCTAAGTCGCGCGGGCCTGCCATCTGTCGTTACCGGTTTGCCGTGGATTATGGTCTGGCTCTGGAGGAAATCGGCACCACCAACGTTATAGCTATTGTTGAGAGCGCCATCGGCCGGATTGTTATTTAACCGATCCACCTCAAGCTCACCCCAGAAAGACCAGCGCCAGCGGTCAGTATCGCTGGGGCCTATCAATTCCATCACGGTAGGCATATTTGCAGGGGTGCTGAGGTAAGCGCCCGAATAGTCATAGCCTTCGTATTGGTAGGCACGCAGGACGTAGGGGTCGTAAATGGAGGCAAAGGCACCGATTCCCCCACCATTGTCAGTACCCATTGGGCAAGCCAGGTAATCATTGCCAAAAGCACCGCCGGAGCCACAGCCTGAACCATGCCAATCCATACCGGCGATTTGCTCCCCATTGGTAATGGAAAGGCCGTAATAACGGGCATCACCCCGTTCCCAACCTGCACCCTGTGCTTGGGTTCCGGTCAGTTCTATATAGCTGGTAGGTGCAAAGCGAAAACTGAAATCATCCATTGCAAAGGCCAAACCTGCGCCCTGCACATCAGACAGCGAGGAGTCATCCAGCTCTTGCAGAGCCATTGCCTGGGAAGCGCCGAGGGTGAGGGCCGCTCCCAGCAGCATGTGGGAAAGGGAGTTGTTGCGCCGCACTGTGACCTCTGTCTTGTTGTTATCAGTCTGACCGTGAACGGTTTTTGGGCAGGACTGGTTACTTATGCCACAAGACTACACAGCATGATAACGCTAGACAACATGTGTTAACACAAACACTACATGATGTTAGGTTTAAATTTTCATTAATTTCAATACGTTATAGATTGTAAACATCAAGTTTACACTTTCTATGAATATACGTGCGCTACCAAAAGCGAGGATCTGTTACAAATATGCACACTTTGCCGAGAACTGTAGATGCCAAGGCTATGTAGGAATGGTGTACGGATATTAAGGGACTAAGCGGGTTCGCCATGCGAGCATAGCTCCTACGGGGGAAAGACCTGATCCATTTGGCTTTACAGGCCTACAACGCAAGCATGTCCATGAATTCGTTAACGGGTATGGCTTCCAGTTCATCACGGTCCCGGCAGAGTTCTAGAATACGTTCTGCTCTCGCTCGCGGGAAACTGGTCAGCAGGTTTCGTCGGAATTTGCTTTCCAGAACGGGGGTGCCCTCCTCTCTGCGACGACGATGACCAATGGGATACTCAACGACCACCTTGTCCGTGTGGGTGCTGTCCTTGAAGACTATCCGGATGGCATTGGCGATAGAGCGTTTGGCCGGGTCGTGGTAATCCGCTGAGTACTGCTTGTCTTCCTGCACCTTCATCTTGTCCCGCAGGGTGTCGATGAGAGGATGGCTTTTGTGGAAATCGTCCTCATAGTGCTCGGCGGTCAGCTCACCAAATATCAGCGGTACGGCAACCATGTATTGCAGGCAGTGGTCCCGGTCGGCCGGATTGGCCAGCGCACCCTGTTTGGAAATGATGCGAATGGCCGAGTCGTGGGTGAATAGTTCGATCTTGTCGATCAGGTCGAGACGATCCTTTACCTGGGCGTGCAGCGTAACAGCAGCTTCACAGGCGGTCTGCGCATGAAACTCTGCCGGGAAGCTAAGCTTGAAGAGAATATTCTCCATGACGTATGAGCCATAGTCCCGCTGAAAACGGAATTTTCGCTCCGCGTCAGGTTTGACCTTCTGATCCTTGTTGGTTTTGGAGAACAGCACGTCGTAGAAGCCCCACTGTTCTGCGGTAAGGGCACCGGGTATACCCATTTCTCCCCTAAGGGCAATATCGGCCAGCCGCACGGCTCGACTGGTGGCATCCCCGGCGGCCCAAGATTTCCGCGAACCCGCATTGGGAGCATGGCGATAGGTACGCAGTGATTGGCCATCCACCCAGGCATGGGAAATCGCAGACAAGAGCTGTTCGCGGTTGGCGCCCATCATTTTTGCCGCAACCGCAGTGGACGCCACTTTTACCAGCACCACATGGTCAAGCCCGACCCGATTGAAGGAATTCTCAAGCGCCAACACACCCTGTATTTCATGAGCACGGATCATGGCATCGAGGGCATCTTTCATTGTCAGCGGCTCTCCACCCTGTGCCGCCCTCTGTTGTGATAGGTGGTCTGCTACGGCCAGGATCGCCCCCAGATTATCCGACGGATGCCCCCACTCCGCTGCCAGCCAGGTGTCGTTATAGTCCAGCCAGCGGATAGCACAGCCGATATCCCACGCCGCTTTGACCGGGTCCAGTCGATGCGGGGTTCCAGGCACCCGGGCGCCATGGGGAACCAGCGTTCCTACCACTAAAGGCCCCAGATGCTTAGTGCATTCCGGGAAACGCAGGGCCAGCAGACCACAACCCAGGGTATCCATCAGACAGTAGCGAGCCGTGTCCCACGCCTCTTCCGAGTCAATTCTGTAATCGAGGACATAGTCGGCGATGGCCTGGATTTCCTGATCGTAATCCGGGCGTTCATTGTGGTCGACGTTGGCGGACATGGCAGGAGCCTCCCCTGGCTGGGTTGGCTTTCAGGGTCGCCCCGGGATGGCGGAGGGTCAAGGGCTGGAGAAGACTAAATCGGTGGGTATTCGCCTTGCTAGCAAGACCCCAACAGGGGTGAATGTTGTTGGAGCCTTGCTAGCAAAGCGAGGTCGGACAGACAAATCAGAAGCAGTCGCCAGGGACGCGCACCCAGCCTTCCATTAGCACGCGGGCACTGCGGCTCATGCTGGCTTTGGTGGCGGTCCACTGGCCGTTCACATGCTGGGCGCCGGCGCCGACGCGCAGGGTGCCGGAGGGATGGCCGAAGGTGACGCTGTCGCGCTCGCCACCGCCGGCAGCCAGGTTAACCAGGGTGCCCGGCACTGCAGAGGCGCTGGCAATGGCCACGGCGGCGGTGCCCATCATGGCGTGGTGCAGTTTGCCCATGGACAGGGCTCGAACCAACAGGTCCACCTCTCCTTCAGCAATTTGCTTGCCACTGGATGCGGTGTAAGCCTTGGGTTTTGCCACAAAGGCAATTTTGGGGGTGTGCTGACGGGCTTCCGCTTCTTCGATGTTGTCGATCAGACCCATGCGCACGGCGCCATAGGCGCGAATGGTCTCGAACATCTGCAGCGCGTCCTTGTTTTCGTTGATGTCGCCCTGCAGCTCGGTACCGGTGTAGCCGATATCTTCTGCGTTCACGAAAACCGTAGGAATGCCGGCATTGATCATGGTTGCCGGGAAAGTGCCGACGCCGGGGACTTCAAGCTCGTCGACCACATTGCCGGTGGGGAACATGGCGCCGTCGCCATCTGCCGGATCCATGAAGTCCACCTGCACTTCCGCGGCCGGAAAGGTCACCCCGTCCAGTTCGAAGTCACCGGTTTCCTGGACGTCACCGTTGGTGATGGGCACATGGGCAATGATGGTTTTCTGGATATTCACCTGCCAGATGCGTACCACGGCAATGCCGTTTTCGGGGATGCGGTCGGCGGCGACCAGCCCGTTGTTGATGGCAAAGGCCCCTACCGCCGCGGTCAGGTTGCCGCAGTTGCCGCTCCAGTCGATGAAGGGCTTGTCGATGGAAACCTGACCGAACAGGTAATCCACGTCGTGATCGGCGCTGTCGCTCTTGGCCAGAATCACCGTTTTGCTGGTGCTGGAAGTAGCGCCGCCCATGCCGTCGGTGTGCTTGCCGTAGGGGTCCGGGCTGCCGATGACGCGCAGCAGCAGTTTGTCACGGGCCTCGCCGGGCACCTGGGCCACTTCCGGCAGATCGGTGAGGCTGAAGAAAACGCCTTTGCTGGTGCCGCCACGCATATAGGTGGCGGGGACTTTAATTTGAGGTGCATGAGCCATGCGAGTTTCTCCTTCAAAAAAACCCCGACGTGCGAAGCCATCGGGGTTTCAAATTCTTCACCTTGCGAGCAAGGCTCCAACGGTTTGCTGTTGGGGCATTGCCCGCATTATCAGGCGAATGATTTAGCTGGCTTCTGCCATGAAATCCTTGGCGAATTTCTGCAGGATACCACCGGCGGAGTACACGGAGACCTCCTCCGCGGTGTCCAGCCGACAGATCACCGGTACGCGTTCCTCATCACCATTGGCGCGGTGGATCACCAGGGTCATGGTCGCACCCGGCGCGCGCTCACCTTCCACGTCGAAGATCTCGGTGCCATCCAGGCCCAGGGTCTTGCGGGTGGTACCTTCCTCGAACTGCAGAGGCATCACGCCCATACCGATCAGGTTGGTACGGTGAATGCGTTCGAAGCCTTCGGCGACGATGGCTTCCACACCTGCCAGTGCTACGCCTTTGGCCGCCCAGTCACGGGACGAGCCCTGGCCGTAATCGGCGCCAGCGATGATGATCAGCGGCTGCTTGCGATCCATGTAGGTCTCGATAGCTTCCCACATACGCTTCACTTCGCCTTCCGGCTCGACCCGAGCGTGAGACCCCTGAATCACGTTGCCCTGCTCGTCCTTGACCATTTCGTTGAACAGTTTCGGGTTGGCCAGGGTGGCGCGCTGGGCGGTGAGGTGATCACCGCGGTGGGTGGCGTAGGAGTTAAAGTCCTCCTCCGGCAATCCCATCTTGTCCAGGTAGGCGCCCGCAGCGCTGTCCAGCAGGATGGCATTGGACGGCGACAGGTGGTCGGTGGTGATGTTGTCCGGCAGGATCGCCAGCGGACGCATGCCTTTCAGGGCACGAGCCTCGGCCATGGTGCCTTCCCAGTACGGCGGGCGACGGATATAGGTGCTCTGCGGGCGCCAGTCGTACAGCGGGCTGGCAGCGCGTGCACCGTCGCCCTTCTTCTCGAACATGGGGATATAGGTCTTGCGGAACTGGTCCGGCTTCACCGATGCCTTGACGATGGCATCGATCTCTTCATCCGCAGGCCAGATGTCCTTGAGCATGATCGGGTTACCGTCCTGGTCGTGCCCCAGCACATCCTTCTCGATATCGAAACGGATAGTGCCGGCAATGGCGTAAGCCACTACCAGCGGCGGCGAGGCCAGGAAGGCCTGCTTGGCGTAGGGGTGAATACGGCCATCGAAGTTACGGTTGCCGGACAGTACCGCCGTGGCGTACAGGTCGCGGTCGATCACTTCTTTCTGGATCTTCGGATCCAGCGCGCCACTCATGCCGTTACAGGTGGTACAGGCGAACGCCACCACATCGAAGCCCAGATTTTGCAATTCCGGCAACAAGTTGGCTTCTTCCAGGTACATCTTCACCGTCTTGGAACCCGGCGCCAGGGAGGATTTCACCCAGGGCTTGCGGATCAGGCCCAGCTTGTTGGCATTGCGGGCAATCAGGCCGGCAGCAATCATGTTGCGCGGGTTGCTGGTGTTGGTGCAGCTGGTGATGGCCGCAATGATCACCGCGCCATCGGGCATTTCGCCCTCTTTCTCTTCCCACTTGCCGGAGATGCCACGGTTGGCCAGTTCGGAGGCCGGCAGCAAGGCGTGCGGGTTGGACGGGCCAGCCAGGTTACGACCGACACTGGTCATGTCGAACTTGAGCACGCGCTCGTATTCGGCGGTCTTCAGGCTGTCCGCCCACAGGCCGGTGGCTTTGGCGTAGTTTTCCACCAGCGCCACCTGCTTGTCTTCGCGGCCGGTCAGCTTCAGGTATTCCAAGGTGTTGTCGTCGATAAAGAACATGCCGGCAGTGGCGCCATATTCTGGCGTCATGTTGGCAATGGTGGCGCGGTCACCCACGGACAGGCTGTCTGCGCCTTCGCCGAAGAACTCCAGGTAAGCGCCAACAACACGCTCGCGGCGCAGGAATTCCGTGATTGCCAGTACCAGGTCCGTACCGTTAATGCCCGGGCGCAGTTTGCCGGTGAGCTCCACGCCGACAATGTCGGGTAGACGCATCATGGACGGATTGCCCAGCATCACGTTCTCGGCTTCCAGCCCCCCTACCCCAACGGAAATCACACCGAGTGCATCCACCATGGGAGTATGGCTGTCTGTGCCGACACAGGTATCCGGGAAGGCGACACCATCGCGGACCTGTACCACCGGCGACATCTTCTCCAGGTTGATCTGGTGCATGATGCCGTTGCCCGGCGGAATCACGTCCACGTTATCAAAGGCGGTCTTGGTCCAGTTGATGAAGTGGAAACGGTCTTCATTGCGGCGCTCTTCCACTGCCCGGTTTTTCTCGAAGGCGTTCTCTTCAAAACCCGGGTGTTCCACGGCCAGGGAGTGATCCACGATCAGCTGGGTAGGCACCACCGGGTTGACTTTGGAAGGATCTCCGCCCTGCTCGGCGATGGTGTCGCGCAGGCCGGCCAGATCCACCAGTGCGGTCTGGCCAAGGATGTCGTGGCAGACCACCCGAGCCGGGTACCAGGGGAAATCCAGATCGCGTTTGCGCTCGATCAGCTGCTTGAGCGAATCGGTCAGCGCGTCCGGCGCACAGCGGCGAACCAGCTGTTCGGCAAGGATGCGGGAGGTGTACGGCAGTTTGTCATAGGCCCCAGGCTGGATCGCATCGACAGCCGCACGGGTGTCGAAGTACTCCAGCTCGGTGCCGGGAAGGGGTTTGCGGTATTCGGTGTTCATAGCCTGGGACTCTTGTTCAGGGGTGAATCCTGGGGAAAGGCGCCCTCTCCCCCGACCCCTCTCCCGCAAGCGGCAGAGGGGAGCTTAAACCCAACCTGTCTGGAGGGCCCCCTCTCCCATTTATGGGAGAGGGGCAGGGAGAGGGTGGTTTTTTATCGCTCGGCGATCGGCGTTACCTTGCGCAGTTCCGCACCGGTGTACTCAGCACTGGGACGAATAATGCGGTTATCGGCGCGCTGCTCGAACACGTGGCCGGCCCAGCCGGTCAGACGGCTGATCACAAAGATCGGGGTGAACAGCTTGGTGGGAATGCCCATAAAGTGGTAAGCAGACGCATGGAAGAAATCGGCGTTACAGAACAGCTTCTTCTCGCGCCACATGACCTCTTCACAACGAACGGATACCGGGTACAGCACGGTATCGCCCACATCATTGGCCAGCTTTTCAGACCACTGCTTGATGATGGCGTTACGCGGATCAGATTCGGTGTAGATCGCGTGGCCGAAGCCCATGATCTTTTCCTTGCGCTCCAGCATGCCCATCATTTCTTTCTCGGCATGATCCGCATCGGAGAACTTCTCGATCATGTCCATGGCCGCTTCGTTGGCGCCGCCATGCAACGGGCCACGCAGGGAGCCGATAGCACCGGTAACACAGCTGTGCAAATCACTCAGGGTGGACGCACAAACGCGAGCGGTGAAGGTGGAGGCGTTGAACTCGTGCTCTGCATAGAGAATCAGGGACACGTTCATCACCCGCTCGTGCAGTTCGTTGGGTTTTTCACCACGCAGCAGGTGCAGGAAATGGGCGCCAATGGAGTCGTCATCGGTTTCCGGATCGATCTTCACGCCGTCGTGGCTAAAGCGATACCAGTAGCAGATGATGCTCGGGAATGCGGCCAGCAGACGATCGGTGGCATCTTCCTGTTGGCTGAAATCGGTTTCCGTTTCCAGGTTACCCAGCATGGAACAGCCGGTGCGCATCACATCCATGGGGTGCGCATCTTTGGGGATCTGCTCAAGCACGGTTTTCAACGCATCAGGCAGACCACGCAGGCTTTTCAGCTTGGCTTTGTAGGTGGCCAACTGGTCCTGAGTGGGCAACTCCCCTTTCAGGATCAGGTGTGCCACTTCCTCAAATTCACAGTTCTCGGCCAGATCTTTCACGTCGTAGCCACGATAAGTCAGGCCAGAGCCACTCTTGCCGACGGTGGACAGTGCGGTTTTGCCTGCTACCTGGCCACGCAGGCCAGCGCCGCCGAGTTTTTTGCCTTCTGCCATTGTGTATCTCCTTGTGAAACTAATATTTCGCCAATACGAATTCAGTTCTGTAGGAGCGCCTCTCGAGGCGCGAACCGGCTTGCCGATATATTCAAAGGCATGATTCACACCTCAAGAGGTGATCCTACATAAAATCTCTTAGCCCTTGCCCTTGGCAAAGAGCGCATCCAGCTTCTGCTCGTAATCGTGGTAATTCAGGAAATCGTACAGTTCCATGCGTGTCTGCATGATGTCCACCACGTCTTTCTGGTGGCCCTGCTCGCGGATACTCTGGTATACCCTCAGCGCGGCCTGGTTCATGGCACGGAAGGCACTCAGCGGATACAGGATCATGTCCGCACCGGCTTCAGCCAACTCTTCGCGGGTAAACAGCGGTGTGGCGCCAAATTCAGTGATGTTGGCCAGCAACGGTACGTCGCCCAGCCCTTCCTTGAAGGCCTTGTAATCTTCCAGGGTGTGTACCGCTTCGGCAAAGATGCCATCCGCACCGGCCTCGATGCAGGCTCGGGAACGCTCGATCGCCGATTCAAGGCCATCCTTCTGAAAGGCATCAGTGCGGGCAATAATGAAGAAGTCATCATCGGTCTTGCCGTCAACAGCCGCCTTGACCCGGTCCACCATCTCTTCCTGGGACACGATTTCCTTGTTCGGGCGGTGACCACAACGCTTCTGGGCCACCTGGTCTTCCAGGTGGACGGCGCCGGCACCGGCCTTGATCATTTCTTTCACGGTACGGGAGATATTGAACGCCCCACCCCAGCCGGTATCGATATCCACCAGGAGCGGGGTTTCCACGGCACTGGAGATTCGGCGCACGTCTTCCAGCACATCATTCATGCTGGTCATCCCCAGATCCGGCATGCCGTAGCTGGCATTCGCCACACCACCGCCAGACAGGTAGATAGCCCGGTAGCCGGTCTGCTCTGCCATCATAGCCGCATAGGCGTTGATGGTACCCATCACTTGCAACGGTTTTTCTTCGGCTAGTGCCTTGCGGAAACGACCGCCGGCGGTGAGTTTGCTCATGGTAGATCTCCTCGTTATGTGCCGTAGGAGCTTGCCTGCAAGCGAACAGCGTTCGCCATGCGAGCATGGCCCCTACAGGGTATTACCCTGCACGGTATATTGGTTTTCGATGTTCTTGCGCGCACTACTGATATGACGACGCATCAATAGCTCGGCCATTTCGCCATCACGAGACTCAATAGCCTCAACAATTCGACGATGCTCATTGAGGGCTTTCTGGGGCCGATTGGCCACGGTGCTGAACTGGTAGCGGTACATTCGTACCAGGTGATACAGCTCACCGATCAGCAACTGGCTGAGAGTGGCATTGTGGCTGCCCTGAATAATGCGGTAATGGAAATCCAGATCCCCTTCGCGCTGGAAATAGGCGACATCTTCACGGAGATCTTGCTGTTGCTCATGCTGGGCCAGCACATCATAAAGTCCGCGCACTTCGTCAGCGGTCATATGTTCCGCTGCGAGCCGGGCGGCCATGCCCTCAAGGGCTTCGCGAACATGATAGATTTCGATCAGGTCGTTGACGCTGAGGGAAGCGACCCGGGTGCCCACGTGCACCACTCTCTCGAGCAGTTTGCGGGATTCCAGACGGCGGATAGCTTCACGAAGGGGGCCACGGCTGACACCGTAGCGGCTGGCCAGTTCGGTTTCGCTGACCTTGGAACCGGGCAGGATCTCCCCGCGCACAATATCGTCCTGGAGCCGGGCGAAGACCCGATCTGCCAGTGTGCGTGTGTTTTCAGGCAAGGAGCCCGGGGAAGCAACAGACATAAAACAGCCCGATTGTTGACAATCTGAACAACCGGGCCGGACTTTACGCCCCTAAACAGGATGTTTCAAGAGGCATTGTTGACAACTTGTCTCAGCTTTATGGCGCCATGGGGTCACAGCCTGCAACGCCAGCCCTGAAGAATTGTACCGCGCCGCTGCGCAGAGCATTGAACCTGCGAACTTCAGGATCGCTTGGCTCGTCCCCGAAATCAGCCAGAACGATTCGCGGCAAGAAAGTCTCTTCTACCCAACGGGCACGGAGGCCTGTATCAAAATTCTCATCAGACAAGCGATAAAGCGGAGCACAATCATCGGCATCAACCGTCAAATCAACCCGCCCTTCAATGGTGGCATTAAAATGAGGAGTGTCAGCCCTGAGATCAAAGCCCGGCGCCAACCGGATAGACAGGTTGGCGCTCTTGGGGTCGTCAAAACTGCGTGTCACCAAACCAACGCCATAAGCATTCCCGCAAGCGCCGCCTGCACCAGTGGTTACCAGTCCATCCGCATTAATTCTCAAACAGAATTCCCCGATATCATTCTCGTCCATGCGAACACGCTCACGGGTTACGGTTTCGCCACCCAAGGTCTCTGGATAATTGCCCCCGGAATTGCTGATTTCTTCGTTTTCATCTGTATCTTCGTCAGGGTCGGCGATATCCATACACACTCCGGTGTCATCATCGTCGCCAAGATCATCATCAACACAGGCCCGCATTAAACGAATAGTGTAATCACCGACCAACTCTGCAGCGATAGCAGGTTTAGCCTGCACAAAGCCGGTTTTGGTGGCTCGGAATGGAAGGGGGTCACCTGTCAGCTGTTCATCCAGCAACTTATCGGTGATTTTCCCTTTCTCTTCCTCCTGCAAACTTGTGCCGGCACTCGGGAAATCAAGCTTAAAATCGCTATTGCCGTCGATATCCACCCCCGCATAAAGGCTAGATCCGAGGAAACGTCCGGCAACCTGGGCATCAGTATTGTTGGCTGGAGCATCACCAATGCCTGCACTTAGCAGATTGACGGAAAGCGAATCATCATCCTGATTCTGAAGTTCAAGGATGTCCGACAGCCCTGCACTGGAACTAAAGCCCAGGTAATCCAGAACCTCATTACCACCTTCTGACGCCCGAACACCCAAGCCGCCACCAAGGATATCTCCATCTGGCAGAACTAACGCGTTGAGTGTGAAAGACACCGTAGAACCATCTTCCCCGCCGAAGTCACAGCCCTCCAAAATGATGCATTCCCCCGCAATTTCAAAGGCATAGAGACCAGCGCGGGTCCGATCATTTCCTTCTACAAGACGACCCTCATACGCAGCGGTATCGTTGGCAAATCCATCAACAGGCGTTTCCGTGTTAACCCGGTCGATAAATCCCTGCCAAGCCGCCTTGAATTCGTCGAAATCGCTGTAATTAAAACCATTTTCTGCCCCAAGCTCAGGCTGGGCATCGAGTATAGTATTCGGATCCCCCGAGTCTGCGGGGAGATTCGGGTCACCCGGGATGATAATCTTCGCATCAGGATCATTACCCTGCTGATTAAGGGCATGCAGTAACGCGGACCGGTTCAATGCCGGGCTGGCAGTGCCTACCGCGCCGTCTTGAACGGTTGTCCTGCGGGGTGACTCAATCAGATCAGCCAGGGTTAGCTGGTAAGTTCCCTTACGCAATTGCTGCGGCAGTTTGTAGCTTCCCAGCGTCACCCGATTACCTTCAAAAATAGCGCTGCCAATATAGAATTCAACGCTACGCGAGTTAGCCGGACAGAGTGCATGGAAAGCAGGAACTTCGATATTCAGGCCAGCAGGGGTATAAGCCTCGTCACGGGTATAACCGTTGGAGTTTCCACATTGATAACCCAGGTTCGCCACACGCGGGCCCTGTAGTTCAATCAGGGAATCACCACGAGGGTTGATGTCACAGTTAGCGCCTAGCGGGCAACCAGGGACCGTGGCATCGGAAAAATCCTCGCCGCCATTACAGCCAGCAAACGCCAGGGCGGCAAAAGCCATTAATGTAAGGTGTCGCATAAATCGTTACCTGTAATAGCAAGCCGGGTTCTACCCGGCTGAATTCACTGGGCTGAAAGCAGCAACTCGCCTTTCAGCACCGCTTGCAGCCCATCAGTACTCGACTGCTCTTGTAAGTAAGGCAGGAAAACTACCAAGTGACGTTGACCGGGTTCGCGCGGCAAGGTTCCTTGCAGATAGCCGTATCGGTACCAGGTCTCCGGGTATTTTCGGCTGAACGGTTGATCAATCAGAAGCAGCGGTCGGCCAGCTTCATCAAGCCACAGCAATTGTGCGGCCACGTAGTCCTGTTTTCGAATGAAGGCCTTCAGATCAAGAGTAGTCACATTCTTGTTTAGTGTCAGGGCCATCGCCTTGAGTGGCTCATCGCCCAGCATTACCGGGCTATCTTGGTCAAAAGTAACAAGAATTTCGGCCCCTGGGGCAAGTTCGACGGCTTCCTCCAGCAGATGCTGGCAGCAATCCTGCCGTATAGTGCGGTAGGTTTCCAGAAAACCGCTCTCAGCGACCTCAGCATACTCCGGTTCGACCCTGTCCAGCGCCTCCCGTTCAGCCACCATATCCACTGGGCGACTGGTTAGCTGGCCACTTTCGTCCACGTAGGTAATAAACCGATCTCGCTCTTTATCCTCAAGCTCCTGGTCTATCTCTTCGCTGGGCCGGTAGTCTTCCAGCGGCTCAGCAAGAGAAAGCCCACCAGCACTGCCATCAGCATCAATCGGTTTTTTGTCTTCGGGTTTCTCGATGGTGACCAAGTTCCCCTGAGCATCCGTATAGACGTAGAGCTCACCCTGCCCGGGCTGACCTTGGCAGGCAGCCAGCAACAGTATCAGCGGATAGAGAAAAGAGTATTTTTGCATTAGAACCGAGTTCGGAACGCCAGGCCCATGATAGTTACCGTAGCTTCAGTTTTGATATCAAGTCCGGCGTAGGGGTTATAGACCACATTGTCGATACCAGTGCAGTTGGCTGCACAGCTTGTATTTGCGGGAATTTCATCCTTGCTTCGCAGCTGTGCAATACCCAGATCGATATCGGTGTCTTTGTCCCATTTATACCCAAGACCAAGGCTGTAATACTTCGCCTCATTGATTGGAACCAGCGGACTACGCCGATCCTCCGGAATCGCTGAAGCACGTGGCTCGTAACCGGCACGAAGCTGGATACGACCTGTAAGATCATAGGAAGCACCAAATGCCAGATTCCAGGTGGACTGATAGTTCAGCGGGTAACTTAAACGGGACGAAGTGGATCCAGGCGAAAACAAACGAGCCAAGCTTAGTACCGCAGAGCTACGATCAAAGGTGAAATCAAAAGAATCCCACTCTTTGTAATCGGCCCAGACAGCATCGATGTTGAACTGCAGTCTTTCTGTGGGCCTGATCTTGATGCCAGTCTGGAAAGAGGCGGGCATCGTCAAATCCATGCTTACACGCCCCACTTCTTCTGCTGCGACACGGGAAGGAATGCCAAGCACCGCCAGGGCAATAGCCCCCGTTGCGGAGCCGCCAATACCATTAATTGTCTCCTGGGCAGCATTGGAGTAGCTGATCTTGTAGTCACCGCGCATATGCGTTTTGGCTGCAGAGCGGTACACAGCACCCCAGGCAAAACGTTCATGGGGCTCCCACAGTACCCCCAGGTTATAGGAAGGGCTGAAACGCTGGTCCATTTTCACATCAAGAGAAGCCAGATTCTTGAACGGTCCCAAGCCCTCTTCCGGACGACAGATCCCGAAGAGAATCAGATCCAGAGCGATATTGGACTCGCCTTTAAAAGGCGCACAGATGCTTTCATCCAGCACCCTGGCAAAACCCAACAGCTCATTGGGGGCACGAAAATCCTGCTCCAGGGCCACAGCCTGAAAGCTCATACCGATGGAAGCACCAATTGAGAGCTCATCATTGACACGATACCCAACCGAAGGAGAAAGATAAGTAATACGCTCCAGCGCTACCCGCTCCCCCATAAAGTTGCCGACATCATCTTCATCACGGTAAAAACCAGCCGCCATAGGGAGATACGTGGCGGTGCCAAAAGTGAACTTGGAACCTGCTGGACGAATGGAAAAGGCCGGCAGAGGGCCAGCAATCAAAGGACCAGGGGGCAAATCCACCGTATCGTTAATAAACGGCACATAGAGAGAAATACCCTCAATAGTACTATTGGCGGTTTTGAAATCCCGACAGAAATCCACACCATCGTTGGGTGCGTCGTTACAGACAACCGGATCATCGGAAAAACCGAAAACATTGTAGTCAGGGGGTGCGGAAAACTCGGAGTTCAAACTGAAGTCCGCAGCCAGAAACTGCAAGTCGACCCTGCGTCCGTCCAGCTTGGCCAACCCTGCTGGATTGAAATGAATGGCCATAATGCCTGGGGGATCAGCGGTTACCGCATGGCCCATGCTCATGGCACGCACATCAATCGCCAAGTTGTTAGCCAGCTGGGCTCTGCTGCTTGTCGCAAACAAGCCCGCCAGCAAAGCCGCCAGGCCGCAGACCAAAGCCTTATTATTGTTCTTCATGGCATGCCTCTCACAACTGCAAATATCGGCTTAGGCACCGGGTTTCAGGCCGCTGAAATCAATCGGCATGGACAACCCAAGCAGCACGTCGGGAGAGTCTTCGGTCAGACCGAAGCCGAAACTCAGGTTAATGATTCGGTTCTTGGAAGAGCGCAAACCAATAGAGGTATTCACAACACTGGATGTAGAGTCTTCGGAGCGGGCAATACGCCCACCATCAAAGAAAAACTCGGTATCGAAATTATAGGATTGCTGATAGCTGGCGCTCAGAGACACCTCGTAGGACAGCGCATAAGCTAACCCCATGGAAAAGTTGATGCTGTCCCCCGGGTTCACCTCTTCGAGGGTATCCGAGCCACGCCGCTGATTGATACCAGTAATGTCAAACGCCATTGAATAACCCAATGAGCCATACAACACCACCGGATCAACAACCTTGCTCATACTGACGCCGCCGCCCAGTGAATAGAAACCGGAGCCGCTGGACACCTCAGTGTTAACGTTGATGTCGTAAGGGCTGTCCCCGGTCGGCGTCGTCAGTGTGGTATAAAGTGTGGTGTTCACCGCGCCGGGACGCACCGGGAACGGCTGATAACGTAACCCAAAAGACACATCACCCAGGGCTGCCTGGGAGACATCCTTTTCAGTATCGTACTTGTAGGAAACCGGCAGCCGAGTATTGAATGTCAGGTTGTTCCAGATACCATAATCAAAAGACAGCGAGGAGCCGAAGGAGTGCTGGGCATCCTGCTCAATCCGGAATCGGCTGATATTACCGCTATCCTCATCCAGAGCGATGTCAATCCGATCATCCCGGTAGTAGTTATAGTTTGCCGAGAAATTCAGTGACATCTGGCCACTGGGCAACAGGGAGTACTGTTTTTCAGCCGCCTGAAAAACTTCTTCCAGGTTCTTTTCTTCGGTCACATCATCTTCTTTGGTCTGCAGGGCATCGCGTGCTTCTTCAACGCTTTCAGCCGCCCAGGCAACGGGCTGGGCAAGCAGGAGTGCAGCAATCGCCGCCACTTTTCCAGACTTCATATTCATGCAAAGCCGTCCTTTATTCTGTTTTTTATTTGCCACTGCAGGCTCTTATTTTCTGAAATAGGTGCGGGTTGGCACATTGATCACACGCTCTGTGCCATCCTCTTCCTCAATCAATACCCGGCGAAGCGTACTGGCTTTATCTGCCCAGTTTTCGATGGTATTGGTAAACACTGGAAACTCCTGGAAGGCCAGCCGATTAATCGTGCGCTCGTCCAACAAACGGAGATCATAATCAGTTAACTCCAAACCATCCTGTGGCTCAAAACCGTTGGGAAAGACAATGAACAGAACATTCTGGTCCCAAACCTCTAAAAACTTTGATTCTGTGAAGCTGATATTTCCCAACGCCGGGTCAGCCACATATATATGGCCATCCTGATATTTTTTCAGCACCACAAAATGCTTGAAGCCGCCATATGCGATAGGAACGATTGCCGGGTGATCAAGGCTCTTGATGTCTTTCATTTCTGCCTTGAACCCACCACTGGGGTGACCCAAGGCAGTTGCCAAACGTTTCATATCAAGAAGGGAGAAACCTCGCCGCTTAACAATTTTCTCGGTTTCACCAAACCGCAGAAGCCCCTCCATGATCTGGCGCTCCTGGAACTGGCGTCCAAGATATTGATTCAATACGGTGGTCAAGGCAGCAGAGCCGCAGGAATAGTCGTACGCCTGGCGCGTGACATTGTGATAACGGAATTCAGAAACCGGTTTAACGGCCACCCCTCTCTCGCGCAGGGGCCCGTCACCAGTGGGGTGCTCGTAATAAATCACGCCTTTCTCGGGGGGCTCGACTACAACCGACTCATTGGCGGCAAAGTAGATCAGCGCTACACCCAGCATGGACGTCAGCATGGCAAGTTATCCGCTGTTATTGTTATTGTTTGTTTCGAACATGGCCAATCATGTTAACCATGTCCCACTGGGCAGGCAACCACCTATTCTGACAGGAGGCACCGGGATCAACAGAAATACGGCATTCCCATGAACAAACCCAAGCAGAATCAGGGATGCAGACCTAACTCAAGAGAGGACCGTACATTCACCCCCCTTTGCTCCAAGGCTTTCACAAATGGACTGAACAACTCACCGTATTTATCGTACTTCCCAACTGCAGTTGTAAAAACCCCTTCTCTGACCTGATTCATACTGGCAGTACCCACTCTGCTGACCCTGCCAAAGTCAAGACAGGCATCATCCCAAGGTAGCTCGAGCCATACCAGCAACCGCCGCAACTCCTCTTCAAAATTCTCAACCAACCTTTCATAAGTTGTCACATTAAGCCTGCCGGAAAGCACCTGATGCCACCAATTCATATCGTCACGATACAATGAAATTTCGGATGCTATGCCACCAACCGTAAAACTGAAGTGCTGGAACTCAAAATTTTGCTTATAACAGCCATAAGCCACATCCAGCGGCGCACGATTTAGTTCGATAAACCTGGCTTTGGGAAAAGCAGCAGCCAGTAAACCGGCAATTTTGTGATTATTTATCCCTTTATGGATCATCACTTTATTTGGATCTATCCCGGAGCGAGATACAGCCTGCAGATAGGCTACCCTGAATTGCTCCAACTGTTCAGTTGAGATCGACTCATGATTCTCAGGGCAATCTGTCAGGCTCCAGCTTCCAGTCAACTGCCTCCAGGCATCACTGGCAAAGTTCGCCTCCCCCGCGCCGGCAGCCATCGGGTGGCGAGAAAGAGCCTGCTCCAACAAAGTACTCCCAGAACGGGGCAGAGAAAGAATAAAAACGGGAGAGAAACCTGAAGAGTCCTCATTATGCGCAACCCCAACTTCTGCTATCTTTTTAGCAGGGTAGGCTTCCCTAACTCGCTTTACATTAGCAGTATGGCGAGTGGAGTCCATTGGCGCCAATTCCGCCATGGTCGCGTTGCCTTTCTCCAGCGCATGCATTTCTTTTTGCAGATCCCCTGCCAATTGATATTGACGAGCGGCCGCAAAATACATACCCGCAGTATCACGCTTATCTGCTGTTTTTTCTGCTTGCTCACAAGCGGAAAACAGTCGTTTTTCAAATGCGGCATCAAGCGGCTCTTTTATTGCATCAAGCAAAGGTGACCATGCAGTGAAATAATTTGGCTCTCTTTCCAGAATACTTTTAAGCGTGCCAATAGCCTCTTCGCGACGCCCCTCCACGGCCAACCAACGGGCATGCAGCGTCAACAGCTCCGGATCATGAGGGTAACGTTCCAGCAAAGGCTCAAGGACACTCTCCACTTCGCTGTAATCTTCAATCGATATCCAGGAGGCTAATAATAAACGTTTGGCTAACTCGCCCACCTCCTCATTGGAGCTCCATTGCTGAAATAAAGGGATGGCATCTTCAACCCTGCCACTTCGGCGCAGAGCCTCACCATACCAGACCCCTGCCTGAGGATAATCGGGGTTATCCCTAACGACCTCTTCGAGTAATACGCCAGCCTTGGCAGCCGCATCGGTTTTCAGAATACAATTCGCAATGAAAGTCTTGGCCTCAATATCGTTTGGGTCCCTCTCTAGCACTGCTGCATAGGCCGCCTGTGCACGCCCCCAATCTCCAGCTTGAAAAAGGCAATGAGCAAGCCCTTTCCAGGCCAGCGGGTACGCATCCTGTTCCCGGATCACTTGCTGGAACACATCGGCGGCAACTTGTAGTTGCCCCGAACGCAGCAGTAAATCGCCATAGAACATGACCCGTTGCAGCGTTGCCCCACCGACATTAATTGCGCCTTTGATGCTGTTCGTTGCCGTGCTCAGATCCCCGAGAGCCAAACTAGCCTGCGCAGACACTTCATAAAGTGCCACCGGCAATGGATTCGCTATTTTTTGGGCCTCAACAACCCATTTCATGACTTTACGGTAATTGCCAACCTGCATGGCATGCAGGGCTTTTTTGGTTATAGTGTCAATGCTCAAGATTCACCTGAAAAGCAAAATTGGAATAAACATTCAACAATACGAATTTTGCCAAAAAAACCGATACCATAGAACAAGAAAACCCGGCCTGAGCCGGGTTTCTTGTTTCAAAGTGACCAGTAAACTTTATTTGCCAGCAATTACCAGGTCGCCAGTCAGATCAAGGCCGATCAGTTCAACATCGCCAATAGAACCGGAAGCAGCGGTACCCAGCTTAAGGTCAGTCATGCGGACATCCATGCCGGTAGCCCCACCCAAACCAGCGAGACCAATGTGCAAGCCATCAGCCTCAATGTTGATCCCGGTGTTCAGCGTCAGATCCGTACCAGCGTTGTCAACAACCTGCAGATCAGTGATCAAGCTGCCACCACTGTTTGCATCGCTCACGGAGAAGCCAGTCAGGCTGATGCCACCGGAAATGGTGGTGTTCAGGGCAATCATGTTGCCTTGCGGCTCGTTACCCAGCTGGATATTCAGGGTGGTTGCGCCCAGAGTCATGGAGCCAAGGTTCAGAACACTGGCAACAGTACCAGTAGAGGACCAAGTGCCACCAGCAACGCCAGTAGTAGTGTTCACAGTACGACCGGAATCCGCAACACCCACAGACCCCAGAGCAACAGTAAGGCCAGTTGGCAGGCTCACACCAATGTTCAGGGTCGGTGAAGTACCACCATTCGTATCGATATCAATATCAATGCTGTCAGTGGTGTTAGCGCGAGTGATGGCAAAACCGCTGATTACCAGGGCACCAGAGTCGGCAGTAGCAACACCATTCCCGGTGAAACCATCCTTATCGTGAACTTTCAGCCCAGCAGTAACATCAGATGCCAGAGAGATGGAAATACCATCCTGACCAGTCACACCGGACAGAGCGCTATCTTCCATGGCTTCCATGGAAAAACCGGTAGCCGGGAGGGCTGCAACGGCGGCCGCCAGAGCAAGCTTCTTGAATTTCATTGTTATCTCCTCGTGTGCACAACGTTTTGTTGTAATCGTTTGGGTGCCACGTTTGATCGGCACGCATCTAAGTTAACACAATGGTTACAAAAACAAATGCATCCGTTACAAAACTCGATGACGTCACTTTAATAGCATAGGTATTTGTTTTTATTAGTTTTTGTACTCATGTGCACGCTCGTATCAATCGAACACAGATGTAAACATTATGCCGATTAGAGTCTATCTGTTACGCGCAGTAACAGAGTTGGGCAAGTTTCAGCCCGACAGGTAGACTAGTCGCTCCTGAACCTGGTTGCCCATGATGTCACCGAGCTGTCTCTTCAATAATACAAACGGACTAGTCGCACTAAGCCGGCCCGCGCTAACGCTATCTGCCAATAGCAAGGCAGAGCTTGTCACTTGTGTTCGGGAAGCGGAAAAAGCCCTGAAGGGAGGCTTCACCTTTGCTGCCGGAGTACTGCCTTATGAGGCTGGGGCCTGGTTGAGAGGGGCAATCACCCCCTCCTTCTTGCGCAGCAGCGGGGACCAAAGCCATTCTGTCATGCCTGCAGTTATTCACCTCTATAAGAACGGCCCCAAGCCCGTCCGCGGCCTGAAGAGCCGCCAGGCAACGACATCCTTTTCCCTCGAAGGGGAATTTAAGGCAGAACAAAGTCGGGAGAATTATCTTCGCAGCCTGGCGCGGATCAAGGATTATCTGGCTGCCGGCGACTGTTACCAGGTCAATCTGGCCCAGCGTTTCAGCGCCCACTTCCACGGCGATCCCCTTACCGCCTGGCTAGCGCTACAAGAGGCACACCCTGCCCCACACAGTTGCTACTTTGATGCCGGAGACAGTCAGATATTCGGGGTCTCGCCGGAGCGTTTTCTGTCTATCCGTAACCGACAGGTGATGTCCGAGCCGATCAAGGGCTCGCGCCCGCGTGGCAATACTCCTGAAGAAGATCAGGCTTTTGGCGATGAGCTGCTCTCCAACCCCAAGGATCGCGCGGAAAACCTGATGATCGTGGACCTGCTACGCAATGATCTGGGGGCCTGCTGTGAGCCCGGCAGCATTCAGGCAGATCCGCTTTTCGAGTTACGCCGTTTCAGCAACGTGCAACATCTGGTCAGCACAGTGACTGGCACCCTGCGCCGGGATCTATCCCCACTGGATGCTCTGCTCGGCGCATTTCCCGGCGGCTCTATCACCGGTGCTCCGAAGAAGCGGGCCATGGAGATTATTGCCGAGCTGGAGCCAGCGCCCCGTGGCGCCTACTGCGGGAGCTTCTTCTGGATGGACAACCGGGGAAATCTGGACAGCAACATTCTTATTCGCACACTGCAAACCGAAGGCGACAGGCTCTATTGTCATGGCGGGGGCGGTATCGTGTTCGATTCTGTGCCGGAGGCGGAATATGAGGAGAGCTGCTTTAAAGTTGCCAAGCTGATGGGGGCGCTGGAAGAACGGTTTCTGTAATCAGCACTAGCAGTACGCCTCAGGTAACACTCTAAAGCCAAGCCCTTCTATCAAAAAGCCGCGCCCGGATTCTGGGCGCGGCTTTTTCGTTTCCAGCTCATGGTATACACGCTTCACGCTAGTGCACGAAGCGTGTTGCCTGCCTTAAAGCGGGATATCCCGAGGGCTCGCTTTGACGATTTCCTTTTTCAGGTCCTCGTAGCTGTGCACGGCGGGGAACTGGGGGAATTCGGCAATCACATTGTCCGGGGCGTGGAACAGAATGCCCTGTTCCGCTTCTGACAACATGGTGGTGTCGTTGTAGGAATCACCTGCCGCGATGCAGTGGTAGTTCAAGGAATGGAATGCCTTGATGGATGCCCGCTTGGGATCTTTCTGGCGCAGCTTGTAGTCGGTGATCCTGCCGTTTTCGTCCACTTCCAGGCGATGGCAAAACAGGGTCGGCCAACCCAGCTTCTTCATCAGCGGCCTGGCAAACTCGTAGAAGGTGTCGGAAAGGATGATCAGCTGGAAGTTCTCACGCGCCCACTCGACAAACTCTTTGGCACCCTCCATGGGGTCCAGGGTATCGATGACTTCCTGGATGTCGGGTAGCCCGTAGCCATGCTCATCCAAAATGCGCAGGCGCATGCGCATCAGCTCGTCATAGTCCGGAATGTCCCGGGTAGTGGCACGCAGCTCGTCGATACCGGTCTTTTCCGCAAAGTTGATCCAGATTTCGGGGATCAACACCCCTTCCAGGTCCAGGCACAGCAATTCCACGGTTTTCCCCTTTGGGTTAATAAGGCGCGCACAATGTAGCGGCGCCCCGGGGGCTTTGCAACGGGGAGGCTGGATTTGGGGTAATGCAATTGTGTGAAAGTGGATCTTATGGGGTGATGCGCACACCGCCCAGGGGCCAGGCTTTGCCCGCTTACCGCCATGCGAGCATCGCGCCCAAAGCGGTTTGCGACTGTCAGCGAATGGGC
The DNA here is from genome assembly GCF_047495475.1 of Alcanivorax sp. IL2. Taxonomy (NCBI): domain Bacteria; kingdom Pseudomonadati; phylum Pseudomonadota; class Gammaproteobacteria; order Oceanospirillales; family Alcanivoracaceae; genus Alcanivorax; species Alcanivorax sp. IL2. Next base: position 2,516,017 of record NZ_CP179932.1, read on the forward strand.
AGCTCGATGCCCTCGAACAGGGCTTCACGCTCCTCCCGGTTGGGGGCCTTGATGGCGGCATCCACCTGATCCCGCGTCAGGTGCGGCGCAAAGGCCTCCAGGAAGTCATACATGAAGCCGCGCAGGAAGGTCCCCTTGCGGAAACCGATACGCGTGGTGCTGGATTCGAACAAGTGCCCGGCATCCAGCGCTACCAGCCCCTTGTCTTCCACAGGATCCACGGCCATGTGAGCAATGATTCCCACCCCCATGCCCAGGCGGACATAGGTTTTGATCACATCCGCATCAGCAGCGGTGAACACCACTTTCGGCTCCAGACCCTTGTCGACAAAGGCATCATCCAGCTTGCTGCGGCCGGTAAAGCCGAACACGTAGGTGACAATGGGGTACTCCGCCAGGGCTTCCAGAGTCAGCGGCGTCACCTTGGTCAGTGGATGTCCCTCCGGCACCACCACTGTCCGGTTCCAGCGATAACAGGGCATCATCACCAGATCCGTGAACAGGTCCAGGGCTTCCGTGGCGATGGCAAAATCCACACTGCCGTTGGCAGCCAGCTCGGAGATCTGCATGGGAGTGCCCTGATGCATGTGCAGGGACACATCCGGGAAACGGCCAGTGAACTGCTGGATCACCGGCGGCAAGGCATAGCGGGCCTGGGTGTGGGTAGTGGCAATGCTGAGTTCGCCACGGGATTCATCCCGGTATTCCTGGGAGACCCGACGGATCGATTCGGTCTGCTGGAGGATTTCGCCGACAATCTTGAGGATCGCCTGGCCTGCCGGAGTGATATGGGTCAGGTGCTTGCCGCTACGGGCAAAGACCTCGACGCCGAGTTCATCCTCCAGCATGCGGATCTGCTTGCTGATACCCGGCTGGGAGGTGAAAAGCGCCGCGGCGGTGGCAGACACATTCAGATCATGGCGGGCCACTTCCCAAATGTAGCGTAGTTGCTGCAGTTTCATCCTTGCCTCCGCAATCGGAACACGGCGCCAGACTCAGTCACTATCCATTGTGGCAAATCAGGATATCAACTCAACCTGGTTATAAAAATATGAATAATTATTCGTTCAAAGCATAGATAACCGTCTTTATAGTAGCCCCGTCAAGTACTTCTCCCACAGAACCTGCCTGGAGCCACTGTATGCCGATACTGCAACCGGAGCTGCTTCTCTATATAAGCGCCGGTGCGCTGGTCGGTTTTGCTGTTGGCCTCACCGGGGTCGGTGGCGGCTCGCTGATGACTCCGCTCCTGCTCCTGTTCGGTTTCCCGCCCCAGGTTGCCATCGGCACCGACCTGCTTTATGCCGCCGTTACCAAATCTTCCGGCATGGTGATGCATGCCCGTCGCCGCAACGTGGACTGGACCATTATGAAACGCATGGCGGCCGGTAGCATCCCTGCCGCCCTGCTCACCGCGGCGGCGCTCTGGTTGCTGGCTTCCGATGCCGACGACTATGCCCCCTTGCTGACAACGGCGCTGGGTATAACCCTGATCGTCACCGCCCTGGTGCTACTGTTCAAGCATCGTCTGCAGGCGATAGTGAACCACCGCCCATCTGGCTTACTGGGATCCGCTCAGCACCGGGCCGGCGTGTGGACTGTGGCAATGGGAATTCTGCTGGGCGTGTTCGTGACTCTGTCCTCGGTGGGCGCCGGCGCCATCGGTACCGCCGTATTGCTGATCCTCTACCCTGCCCTGGCACCGATTCGGGTAGTGGGTACTGATCTGGCCCATGCGGTCCCCCTTACCCTGATCGCCGGCCTGGGCCATCTGGCTCTTGGCCATGTGGACCTGAGTCTGCTGGCTGCCCTGCTGATGGGGTCCCTGCCGGCGATCTACATTGGCACGCATGTGGGCCATCGGGTACCCAACCACATCATGCACCCGGTATTGGTGACGGTTTTGTTGGCGCTGGGGATCAAGTATGCGGTGTTTTGAAGGAAGTCCCTGCTAAAGACGTAGGAGCTATGCCTGCATGGCGAACAGTCGCACTGTCTCAACCAGGTTCGCCGGTTCCGGCAGGATCTGAGAAAGCCTCGGGCTAATGCGCGATCTCAGGCTTCCCCACTTTTTCGCCGATTGGCCACACCATGGGGGACATGGCCGGCCGCCACATGTCGGGCGGCGGATTCGCAGTGGCCCTGTTGATCATCAAAGAACACATCGGCACCGAACGCCCGCAGGAAATCCCCTTTCGCCAAGCCTCCCAGAAACAGACTTTCGTCCAGGCGGATATTCCAGTCACGCAGGGTTCGCACTACCCGTTCGTGGGCAGGAGCGCCCCGGGCGGTCACCAGAGCCGTTCGGATCGGGCAGGATGCCACCGGAAAGCTGTCCTGCAGTTGATGCAAGGCTGCCAGGAAAGGCTTGAACGGGCCGCCGTCCAGTGGCTGACGTGCGGAGCGTTTTTCATTCTCGGTGAAAGCCTCCAGGCCATCACTCTGGAAAATCTGTTCCGACTCATCGGAAAACAGCACCGCGTCGCCATCAAAGGCAATCCGCAAAATGCCATCCGGGCGCTGACACTGGCCGCCGGAAAGAATGGTGGCAGCTGCATAGCCGGCTTCCAGTACCTGCTGTACGTCATCCGGGTCGGTGGACAGAAACAGGTGGGCGCCGAACGCAGACACATAACGGTGGGGGCTTTGCCCGCCGGCAAAGGCCGCACGGGTGATCGGCAATCCGTAATGCTCAATGGAGTTGAAGACCCGCAGGCCGGTATCAGAGCTGTTGCGCGACAGCAGAATGACTTCGACCCGCCCCTTTCCCTCTTTCAGTTCGTTTATAGCCAGCAGCTTCTGCACCAGCGTGAAGGCATCCCCCGGCTCCAGCACATCGTCTTCATGACGGGTCTGGTAATCCTGAAACGCTTCCAGGCCCTCTTCCAGGTAGACCTTGTGGCTGTCTGCAAGATTGAACAAGGCACGTGAGCTGATCGCGATAACCAGCTTGCCATCAAAGGAAACCGGCATGATATGTCCCGGGTGAAGGTGAGTTTCGCCCAGTATCCTGCGCGCCACTTTGAATCGCAACAGCACAACGCAGCACCAGGTGTGCCAGTGCTTTAGCAGGAGGTGATCCCTGTGTTGCAGTGTGGTCTGATTCGCGATCCAGGCATTGCTTCGCTACCGGTTTCGTCTGTCTCTTCGTGCACGACAACCGCTGTTACTTGCCTGCGCCCTCCTCCGAGGGCCGCAATCAAACCGCTTCTGATAAGTCGCGCCCGGCGTTCTTTAATTGATCAATGGTTGTTCAGTCGTAGGATGTGGCATAAAGTTGCTACAGCAACGGCGTTGCACGTTACTATTGAATCCGGGCATTGCTGCTCTCCAGCACAAAGCCACTACGAACAATCCGAAGGGGAAAGGGAGTCATCCATGGCTGCTAGCAAGGTGAAAGATACTGTCGAGGAACTTCAGGCTCAGATTCGCAAGCTGGCTGAGCGCTTCGACAAGGAACGCGAGAAACAGATCAGTCAACTTGAGAAACAGCTGGAGAAGGTGCGCGATCGCCTTAACCAGGAAATGAAGCGTCAGCGGGAGTACTTCGCCAAAGTTGAAAAGCTGCAGGCGGAATACCGTGACCGTGCCACCGCCACCGTCAAGAAACAGATCGAGCGCGCCCGCAAGGCGGCAGAAGATGCCCGCAAACAGGTGGAAACCTCCCAGGGCCGCAAGCGCATCCTGGAAACCGAGGTTCGGGTTCTGAAGGCCACCGCCAAGCAGGCCCACAGCCTGTCCCGGGTTATCGGTCAGTACGAGAAAGACCTGGAAAAACGCGCCAAGGAAATTGAGCGCCGTGTAGCGCCCAAGAAAGCGGCTTCCAAAAAAGCACCGGCGAAGAAGAAAGCAGCTGCCAAGAAGGCTGCTACTCGCAAGGCTCCTGCCAAGAAGAAAGCAGCTGCCAAAAAGGCCCCCGCCAAGAAAGCAGCTGCCAAGAAGAAAGCACCTGCCAAGCGGGCTCCCGCCAAGAAGAAAGCCGCAGCGCCTTCTTCAGGCAACTGAGCCAAGCCACTATCAAAAAAGCCGCCTCAGGGCGGCTTTTTTGTATTCGCAATCAGTCTTACCCCTGCGGGGAAAGCTGTTCTTCCATTCCTGCCAGATAACGGATTTGATGCTGCCGCGCGTCGCCAGCCAACTCACGCAAGTTGGAATAGGTGCGTAAACCAATCCGGTATGCCTGTCCCGCCCGATGACAACTGACCACTTCTGCCGATACCTGACGCAGAATCATGCCAGGCGCATACAAGTCCAGCTTGAGGCGGGCACCCCGTGACAGACTCACCGGTGACGTCAGACCCACTCCATAGCGGTTGTAGTCCATGGCCTTGGCACGGGTCACAAAGCGCCATCCGCCAATCAATCGGTGGCGAAAGATATCTACCCGCATTTGGGTATTGATTCGTGCCAGCTTGCGGCGGTTGGCACCGCGGTTTTCCCTGCTATCCATCATCGAACCGTATCAGCATCTGATCAAAATAACGCACCACCGCCGTCCTGGCGCTGGCCTCCATGCCCGGCAACCCCTTGTGAGTGGCTGATGCCGTCGCTTTACAAATTGTAACACGAGCAGCCGATACTAATGCACGGTTTACCCGCCCCAATGTCAGACAAGCTACGGAGTTGTCCATGAAATGAGTGATCGCGCCATCATTGATCGCTTGCATCACATCCAGCAGTCCGGCCATGTCTTCTTCGCCAAGCAACCCTGCCTGGAACACCAGGCAGGCCTTTTCTGCCATGGCCGGTCTGAGGGGGTAAGCCACATACAATTTGCCACCTTGATAACGGCGCAGATTCTGGAAATATCGAGCCAGAGCCAGTTGCTCGTCGAGCGTGGTATTTTTCATCAAGCGAGCAATCAGACTGTTCGCTGACCGGTTTATCACTCTCATGGCACCCAGAATCAACCTTGCCGATGCCCCCTTTGCCTCGGCGGCTTGCAGCGGCCCCTTGAAGAACACAGACAGCACTTCATCGACAAAAGGCACAACCAGAGCATCCAGTTCTTCAAGGTGACAACGTCCGGGCTCAGCCAGCATGCCATCAATAAAGCCTTCAATGGACTGCTGAAGGGGTTGTGAGGCCTCGAACGCAATGTGGAGCGTGCTATCATCCATACTCATTTAACTGGGGACACTGGGAAAGTGGCGAATCATACTGTAATCCTGCGGCCCTTACGGCTGCTGTCGGGCCTGCTGCTTTTGGCGTCCCAGTCATTGTTTGCTCAACCCGGCGATCAGCCTGCCCCCTTCCCGATAGCGCTCCAGCCTGCTGAAGCCGAGTACCGCGTTGTGGTCAATGGCATCCCCCTGGGCCTCAATGCCACCATCCGGCTCACGCAGGAAGAGCAGGACTACCGACTGCATTTCCGGATTGAAAATCGCCTGTTTCAACATGAAGAAATCGCCACCTTCCGCTGGCATGATTGCACCGCTCGCCCCCATCACTATCGCCATGCCAGCGCCGGCTTCGGCCTGCGCCGCGAAGGGGAGATTGTGTTTGACTGGCAAGACCGTGAAGCCCAGGGCAGCAAGGCGATCTATCCACTGGTCGATGAGGCGCTGGATGCCTTGAGTGTCGCCATGGTGGCGCGCTGCAACATGGCCAGGGGAGACGCCGAGTTCAGTTATCCGGTAGCAGAACCAGACGGCATGGCAAACTACCAATACCGCTCTCTGGGTGTGGAAAATCTGGAGACTCCCGCCGGAGACTGGGATGCCGCCAGTATAGAGCGGGATTATCCGGAGCGGGGCAAGCGCTCCCGGTTCTGGGCAGCCCGGGAGCTGGATTACTTCATGGTCCGCATGGACCATCAGGAAAATCTGTTCGTGCGGGGGCGCATTGAGTTGACGTCGTTCCGTTATCTGGCTACGAACCCCTGAACCCTCCTCATCGGCTGCCCTTTGTCGCCAGGAAAGGCAGCCACCCGCCCCTCGCGACAAAGCACAACAACTGTTCCCTTCAGGCCAGGCTGAGTACGCAAAAAGTGATTGAGAGGGCCTCTAGACTCTCAAGCCGCTCCGCCAGGTTGGCAGCACTTTTGCCAGGCGGCGAGTCGCCTGGTTCACCACCTCATCCTGATCCTCTTCCAGCTGCCAGCGACGGGAATCCTGCTGGAATCGCGCCCGGGGGGTCAGCTCCTGGCGCTGCTCACCACGATCAAATTGTTGACAGGTTTCGGCAAACTGATGGATGGCAGCCAGATCCACTTTCGGTTCGATGCTGTCAGGCAGGCAATCCAACAGGGCACTGATACGAATGGAGGCCTCGCTTAACTCCACCTGTTTCTGCTCCACAGCGCGGCACAACACGTCAAGACTCTCGATAATGTGCACCTGCTGAGCGCGGGTTTCCCGAGCCTCACGGCGGGCCAGCCAGAATCGCCAAAGCACCAGGCCCAGGGCTGCACCAATCAACAGCCCAATCAAGGCTGCCAGTATAAGTTGTCCGGCCTGGGCCATAACGCATTCTCCTTGGAGTCTGTGAAGATAAAAAGCCATGCCGTCGGCATTGAAAATCCTTGGGCATAGCCGCATTGTACGCGGCACACTCTCTCTGCTACAGCACCGCAAACCGGAGGCCCATTGAACGCAGAGTTACCCGTCTGGCTGAAGCCATTGGCCCAGCAACTGGAACCCTGGCTGCCGGCACTCACGGTAAGCGGTATTGTCATGGCCCTGGCCTCCTGTGTCGCCATTCCCTGGCTATTACTGCGCATGCCTGAGGATTATTTCACCGAGAGCTATCAGCCCCACACCCATCGAGGCCCTCTGGCGTGGTGTTTCTGGCTGATTCGAAACGTCCTGGCGATATTATTACTGGTTGCTGGCATTGTGATGCTGGTGCTTCCCGGGCAAGGGCTGCTGACCATTCTGATAGCATTAATGGCCAGCACTTTTCCGGGGAAATACCGTCTGGAACGCGCTATCATGCGCCGCCCTGGCGTCTTCCGGACAGCCAACTGGATTCGCCGTAAATACCACAGAACACCCCTGAAACATCCTGACGGACATGACAAGGACATCACCGATGGCCATTAACAGCGCTGCCATCCGTTGGCATGACGACCACCTCGAGCTGCTCGACCAGCGACGTCTTCCGGCGGAAACCATCTGGCTGCCGATCCACGGCAGCGACGATGCCGCTACCGCCATTCATGACATGGTGGTTCGCGGCGCACCTGCCATTGGCATCACCGCCGCCTACGGCCTCGCCCTGGAGGCTGCGCGTCTGGGCGATGACGCTTCAGCGTTGGCGCTCGCGCCTGCCATTGCCACCCTTGCCGCCAGCCGCCCTACGGCCGTCAATCTGTTCTGGGCCCTGGAGCGTCTGCAGGGAGTCGCCAGCGACCTTTCCGGTGCCGCGCTCATCAGCGCCCTCAAAGCCGATGCGCAGGCTATTCACCAGGAAGACCTGGCGGCCAATCAACGCATGGGCGAACTGGGTGCCGATCTGCTGCCAGACAACGCCAGCGTCTATACCCACTGCAACACCGGTGCCCTGGCTACCGGCGGTCATGGCACGGCGCTCGGTATCATCCGCACCGCCTGGTCACGCGGTAACCTGCAGGAAGTCTACGCCGGGGAAACCCGGCCCTGGCTGCAAGGCAGCCGCCTGACCAGCTGGGAACTGCTCAACGACGGCATCCCTGTCACGCTTGTCGCCGACAGTGCCGCCGGCCAGCTTATGCAGCAGGGCAAGGTCCAGGCCGTGATCGTGGGTGCCGACCGCATTACCGCCAACGGCGATACGGCCAACAAGATCGGCACCTACAATCTGGCCGTGTTGGCACGCCACCACGGCATTCCCTTTATCGTTGCGGCACCACTGTCTACCCTTGATGCAGAACTGCCCGATGGCAGCCACATTGTTATCGAAGAGCGTGACGCCAGCGAAGTGCGCAGCATTCAGGGCAAGACGCTGGCACCGGCCCACTGCCCGGTGTACAACCCGGCGTTTGATGTGACACCCGCAGAACTGATCACCGCCATCGTCACCGAGCGGGGCGTGATACGAGCCCCCACCACCGATACACTATTGGCACATCTTCGTGGATAAAAACATGATTGAGCGCCCCTACTCTACCGCCGTTTACCGGGATGCTGCCCATGCCCTGGCAACCACTGGCCAGCGCATCTATCGGCAGGGCTGGTCGCCGGCCACCAGCAGCAACTACTCCGTGCGCCTGAATGCCACCCATGCGGCGATTACCCGCTCCGGCAAGGACAAGGCACTGCTGCAGGAAACCGATATCATGGCCGTGGACATGAACGGCCAGGCCGCCAGCGATGGCAAGCCATCGGCAGAAACCCTGCTGCATACCCAACTGTACCGTCGCCATGACGCCGTGGGCGCCGTCCTGCATACCCACAGCCATGCCAGCACGGTGCTGACCATGCACTGGCCCGCCAACAGCATCACCCTGGAAGGCTACGAGCTGCTCAAGGCCCTGGAAGGCTTTACGACCCATGACAGCCGACTGGTCATCCCGGTATTCGATAACACCCAGGATATTGCCGCTCTCGCCGACCAGGTGGATGCGGCCATGGCGGACGGTGATATTAGCCACGCCTACCTGATCCGCGGCCATGGTCTGTATACCTGGGCAAGCGATTTGCCAACCTGCTACCGTCAACTTGAAGCGCTGGAGACCCTGCTCGCCATAGAGCTGGATCGCCGCCGTTTGCAAGGAGTATGACCCCATGAGTGAACTGAAAATTTTCCACGACAGCCAACCCGACACCCTTGAGCAGCACCTGACTGACAAGGCATCCATGGCCAAAGCTCTGGCTGGAGCGGGTATTCGCTATGAACAGTGGCAAGCCACACAGGCCCTGCCCGACGCCCCACAACAGGAGCAGGTCATCGCCGCCTACAAGGCAGATATCGATCGCCTGATTGATGAGGAAGGCTATCAGACCGTGGACGTGGTCAGCATGGTGCCCGATCACCCTGAAAAAGCCGCCTTCCGACAGAAATTTCTGGAAGAGCACCGCCACAGCGAAGATGAAGTGCGCTTTTTCGTGGAAGGGCAGGGCCTGTTCACACTGCACATCAACGACAAGGTGTACGAAGTACTTTGCACCAAAGGCGACTTGATCAGCGTCCCCGCCAACACGCCACACTGGTTCGATATGGGCCCGAATCCCCGGTTCGTCGCCATCCGTCTGTTCAATAACCCGGAAGGCTGGGTGGCTGATTTTACCGGCAGTGATATCGCCCAATGCTTCAACCGCCTGGAAAACTGACACCGTCTCCCCGTCAGGAGCCATCGTTCGGATTGCGACAGTGCCCTCGCTTGTAACGCTGAGGTTGCTGTTCAGCAAACGGCTCCTGCAGACTATTCATTGTGTAGCGCAATCATGATTAAAGCCGTCGTCACCGACATTGAAGGCACCACCAGCAGCATTTCCTTCGTCAAGGAAGTCCTGTTCCCTTATGCCGCCAGACAATTTCCGGCGTTTCTCGAAACGCACTGGAATCAACCGGAGGTACAGGCACAGGTGGGCGCGGCCGAGCAGGAAAGCGGCCGCACTCTGGAAAGCCCAGCCTCGGCCAATGCACTCTTTCAGCAGTGGATCCGCGATGACCGTAAAGCCACCCCGCTAAAAGCCCTGCAAGGAATGATCTGGCAGGCCGGCTATCAGAATGGCGATTACACCGCCCATCTCTACCCTGATACTGCCGTTGCCCTGCAAGCCTGGAAGGAAAAAGGGCTGGACCTTTACGTCTACTCCTCCGGCTCCATCGCCGCCCAGAAACTGTTCTTCGGCTACAGCGATGAGGGGGATCTGACCGGTCTGCTGTCTGGCTATTTCGACACTACCTCTGGCCATAAACAGGAAACGGACAGCTACCGCACTATCCAGCAAGCCATCGGTTTGCCGGCGGAGCAGTTGCTGTTCCTGTCGGATATAGAGGCAGAACTGGATGCAGCGGCTGACGCGGGATTCCGGACTATTCGCTTGGACCGTGAAGGCAGCCAAGGGGAAAGTCGGCACCAGGTAGTCACTTCATTCGAAGAAATCGCCCTGTAGGACCGCACAACGGGGAATCGGAAAATGTAGGGTGCACTGAGCCTCAGGCGAACTGCACCGATTCGACGCCCGGATGGTGCAGTTCGCCTGAGGCTCAGTGCACACTACGAACAACGCCAGACGACGAATTTCTGGTTGCTGCCCAGCACCTCCACGTTGGTAAACAGTTTGCTCAGCAGCTTGTGATAGCCCAGGTGGCGGTTACCGATCACCCGCAGTTCCCCGCCTGCGTTCAGCGCCTGTTTCGCTTGCCGGAACAGGCGCCGCGCCACATGATCCCCGACCACATGCCCTTCATGAAACGGCGGGTTGAGAAGGATCAGATCAAAACGCGCATCGCACCCGGCCAGACCATCACCGAGATGAAATTCGCTGGTACTTTGCGGGTAATACCTGGCCACATTGTCACGGGCACTTTGCAGGGCCAGCCAGGATTCGTCGCAGAACACCAGATGACTGTCCGGGTGGGCCTGCAGCAGTGCCAGCCCGATCACGCCGTTGCCGCAGCCAAGGTCTGCCACCTTCGCCCCCGCCGTCAGACTGCCGGGAAGATGGGCCAGGAAAAACCGCGCCCCGATATCCAGCTGCTGCTGGGCAAACACCCCGGCGTGAACCGTCAACGGCCCCATGGGGCCCTCCACCTGGGTGGGGTACGGGGCGATTGCGAGCCGCTCACCGGGCGCCGTCGCACTGAACAGGCGTGCCTTCTTCCAGCCTAGCTCCGCCCGGCCCTTGCCCAGGTACTGCTCCATCAAGGGCACCAGTTGACGAGGCAGGTGCTTGTCCATGCCCGCCAGCCAGACCGGTGTGCCGCCCGCCAGCTGCTCACTGAGCCACTGCAGCTGCCATTCCAGTAGCGCCAGAGATTTGGGCACCCGCATGACCACCTGATCAGGGGCTTGCGACAGGTTATCAAACGGCCACAGGGTGGCTCCCGGCTCCGGCAGCTCATTGAGTAGGCAGTTATGGGTCAGTGCCCGGCTGGCCATGTAAGAATCGCCACTGCTGACCACTGGCCCATGGCGGCCTGCTGCCAAAGCCAGTGCCCCCTGCTGATCGTTGACCACCAGCGTTACCGGACCGGCATGACGTTCCTTGAGAGTCTTCAACAGGTAAAGGTCGGCACTGTCCCAGGCCTGCAGAGGCTCATTCCGGCGACGGGGCCAGCGCTGCAGGGTCAATTCGCCCCAGGGGTGCTCAAAGGTTGTCATACCATTCCTGCTTGCCGATCGATCAGAGCGCGCATTCTGCCTGCCCTGCTGGCTATTGGCCAGATTCTGCGCAAACAGCCGGGCGACACCTATTTAGGTATGGCATTTTGCAATTTCGCTGCTAGAATGCGCCAGCGAACTCGGAATATAGCTCAGCCTGGTAGAGCACTACGTTCGGGACGTAGGGGTCGCAGGTTCGAATCCTGCTATTCCGACCAATTCAGGTCCTTGTCATCAAGGGCCTACAAAAAAGGCCGCTTTTGCGGCCTTTTTTGTGTCTTCTCAGTCTGCCAATCTCGGGTTCAGTGTGTAGCTCACCGTGATACTGGCTTTGGCCAGCACATGCCCCTCCATGGCCGCCACAATGGCCGCCCCACTGAAGTCATCCTTGACCGGCAATGTGCTCACATCCAGTGCGTAAACGGTAAAGACATAACGATGCACAATGCTGTCGTTCCAGGGCGGACAGGGGCCGTCATAGCCGAAGTAACTCCCTTCCATATCCTCATCACCGGCAAACCAGCTGGTGTAGTCGTTAAGGCCATGCCGCAGACCCTGTGGAGCTGACGGTCCGTTTTTTCCCCTCGGTGTTATCCCCTGGCAATGGCTGCCTTCCATCAGCTCGCTCTGATCAGCGGAAATGTCGAACAAGGTCCAGTGATAGAAGTCCACCCGCGGCAAGTCGGCAGGGACTTCGCGGTCTTCCTGATTCACATCATCCCCCGCACTGGGCACATCCGGGTCATGACAGACCACCGCGAAAGAGCGGGTCCCGGCCGGCTCGCCTTTCCAGGCCAGATGAGGATTGATGTTGCTGGACAGAGCCACATGGTTGTCAGGGTCAATCACTGCGAAAGCGAACTTTTCAGCGATGGGAGCCTGATCGGTGAGGCTGTTACTGAGTAGCTCCATGATACAACTCCTTAAATCAGTGTTTGCACAGCCCCAACCTTGCAGTTGCGGGCGATAAATTCAACCTGTCATCACCATTTCGGTTCAAGCGATACCGGTCAGCGGGTGCTGGGATAATGGCCGGTACGTAGGAACCTCACCCTGTATCAGTTCACTCTGATACAGACAGAGTTGATCCACCGACAGCAGCCACTGGCCCGTTTGTGGCGCCAGGGCCAGCCCCGGCTTTGCCAGGGTAATGTGCGGCCGGAAGGCCCGCTGTTCTCGCTCTACCCCCTGGCGACCGAGGGATTCCCACAGGGCTTCATGCAAGGCATTGAGGGAACCGGAAATGGTAGTGGTCAGCGCCAGGAAAGGGCCCTGCTGCGCGGGGAAGGGTTCACAGCAATCGAAATCCAGAGCAAACGCCGGAAAGCGGTCGGCCAGCGACTGTAATTCTCCGGATAATCTAGCCACTCCCGCCGGCGTACATTGCCCCAGAAAGGCCAGCGTCAGGTGCAGATTGGGTCGAGGGGTTGCCCGTGGCAATCCCAGGGAAAGCTCCTTGCACTGCCGGGCCAAAGACCCGGTGACCGGTACGCCGACAAAACAGCGCATGAAAAACCTCCTGTCTATTAAGCCCTGCCGAGCGGCATGGCTTCAAAGCGGTCACGACGGTAGAATTGCGCCCTGCTCGCCCAGCCAGTGTTAGCCATCAGCGAACGGCAGCCAATCTCGAGGTATCACTATGTCCGGTAAAGTCGGTTTCATCAGCCTGGGTTGCCCCAAGGCCCTGGTGGATTCTGAGCGTATTCTGACCCAGCTTCGCACGGAAGGCTATGACGTCACATCCAGCTACGATGATGCGGACGTGGTGGTGGTCAACACCTGTGGTTTTATCGACGATGCCAAGGCCGAATCACTGGACACCATTGGCGAAGCACTCAGCGAAAACGGCAAGGTGATTGTCACCGGCTGCATGGGCGTGGAAGAGGACATCATTCGCAAGGCACATCCCTCGGTCCTGTCCGTCACTGGCCCACAGCAATACGAACAGGTGGTTAACGCCGTTCACCAGGTAGTGCCACCGAGCCAGAACCATGATCCTTTTCTCGATCTGGTCCCGCCACAGGGCATTAAACTGACTCCCCGCCATTACGCCTACCTGAAGATTTCCGAAGGCTGTAATCACAAATGCAGCTTCTGCATCATTCCCAGCATGCGCGGCAAACTGGATTCACGCCCCATTGGCGATGTGATGGATGAAGCGGAGCGCCTGGTAAAATCCGGCGCGCAGGAGCTGCTGGTGATCAGCCAGGACACCAGCGCCTATGGAGTGGATCGCAAGTATCAGACCGGTTTCTGGCAGGGCATGCCAGTGAAGACCCGCATGCTGGAAATGTGTCAGGCCCTGGGCCAGCTCGGCGCCTGGGTACGCTTGCACTATGTGTACCCCTACCCCCATGTGGACGACATCATCCCGATGATGGCCGAAGGTCATATCCTCCCCTATCTGGATATTCCCTTTCAACACGCCAGCCCCAGCGTACTGAAAAACATGAAGCGCCCGGCCCATTCCGAAAACACCCTGGAGCGAATTCGACGCTGGCGGGAGATCTGCCCGGACATCACCTTGCGCAGCACCTTTATCACCGGTTTTCCCGGTGAAACCGATGCGGATTTCGAGCTTCTACTGGACTGGCTGGAAGAAGCGCAACTGGACCGGGTGGGCTGTTTCACCTATTCCCCGGTGGACGGCGCCTCGGCCAATGCCCTGCCCGACCCGGTGGATCCGGACGTGGCGCAAGAACGCCGCGAGCGCTTCATGAACGTGCAGGCCCGTATCAGTGCCGCCAAACTGCAGAAGAAAATCGGCAAGACGCTGGAAGTGCTGGTGGACGAAGTGGATGAGGAAGGCGCTATCGCCCGCTCTCAGGCGGATGCGCCGGAGATCGACGGCCTGGTGTATCTCAACGGGCAAAGTGAGCTGAAGCCCGGCCAGCGGCTAATGGTGAATGTCGAGCACGCCGACGAGCATGACCTGTGGGGTACTCCGGTACCGTCCGGCCATTGATCCGGTGAACGACCAGCCACTCAAAGGCGCTCTGCTACTGGTCCTCGGTGAGGGTCTACTGGCGGTGATGGCCGCCATGATCAAGCATCTGTCCGATCACCTCGACACCGAGGTGATCGTCTTTGCCCGCAATCTGTTAGGGCTGTTGATTCTGATTCCGATCATTGCCTCCCGTGGCGGTTTTGGCCAACTGCGCACCCGCTTTCTACACCTGCACATGATCCGTGGTTTTACCGGGGTCACTGCCATGTTCTGTTTCTTCTACACGATTGGTCACATTGCTCTGGCAGAAGCCGTACTGGTGAAAATGACCGTGCCCTTCTTTCTGCCCATCGTGGCCTGGTTGTGGCTGCGGGAAGTGATCAGTCTGCGCACCTGGCTGGCCATCATCGGAGGGTTTGCCGGGGTTGCCGTGATCATGGATGTCAGCAGTGGCAGCGTGAATCCGGTGATGTGGGTAGCGCTGGCCGGCGCCGCCATCATGAGTGTGGCCAAGGTCAGCATCCGGCGCATGGCCGTATCGGAGCCGGCGCAACGGGTCGTCTTCTATTTCGCCCTGTTCGCGACCCTGTTTTCCGCCCTGCCCATGCCCTGGGCCAGCACTATGCCCGCCGGCACCGATTATCTGTGGTTGTTCGCCATCGGCCTGGTAGCCACCGGCGGGCAATACGCCATGACTACCGCCTACCAGATCGCTCGCCCGGGTCAGGTGGGTGTCTACAACTACTCCTCAGTCGTCTGGGCCGCACTACTGGGCTGGATGTTCTGGGGCGAAACCGTGGTACTGACCACCCTGATCGGCACCCTGCTAATTGTCGCCGCCGGCGTCTGGAATCTGAAAAGCCGCTAGGGAACTCCTCAATCAATACCGAGAGACGAGCGTCGAGAGTCTATTGGATATTGGCCCGCAGAGAAGGACACGAGGCGACAAAATCCCCTATGCTCGTGGGTCGGCAAAACAACAAACGGGATTTGTGCATGCATTCATTGAAACTCAGCCTGCTGTTGATCAGCACGATCATCCTTTGCGGCTGCGACGGACTGGCCAAATGGGCCTACGAGAGCGGCTTGAGCCTGGAAAAGGGTCGCGCCGGCCTGACAGACCAGACCCTGGAAACCCGCGATGGCATTCAATGGCATCTGCTACGCAGTGAAGGCCAGCAGGACAAGCCGGCGGTATTGTTGATTCACGGTTTCGGCGCCGATTCCAGTAACTGGGTACGCTTCGTCAACGAACTGGAAGGCGACTTTCACTTTGTCGTTCCAGACCTGCCGGGTCATGGCGAAACCACCCGTAACACGGAGCTGGATTACACCATGGCAGCCCAGGCCGAGCGCCTGGTGACCCTGATGGAAACCCTGGAAATTCCGGCCTATCATGTAGCCGGCAATTCCATGGGCGGCGCCATCACCCTGGCTCTGGCGCAAGCAGCACCCGAGCGGGTGCTTTCCATGGGGCTGGTGGATTCTGCCGGGCTGACTCGCCAGACCCAGGAGTTCAGCTCACTACTGGCAACCAGTGACAGCAACCCGCTGATACCGCGCAGCCCGGAACAATTCCACACCACGCTAAAGTGGGCCATGGAAGACGCACCTTATATCCCGGAATTCTTCATCGATATCATGGGCGCGAAAAAGGCGCAGAACGCTCCTGTGGCCGACAAGATCTGGAAGGATATGGACACTGACCCGGGAGTCAGCCTTGAAGGCACCGGCAAACTGGCCAGCCTGGAGCAACCGGCACTGGTTCTCTGGGGCCGGGAGGATCGCTTGTTAGGCGTGGACAACGTGGAGGTTTTCCTCAAGGAACTACCCAAAGCCCGGGCGGTGATTCTCGATGGTATCGGCCACGTGCCCATGGCAGAAGCCCCGACCAAAAGCGCCGATGCTTTCCGGGTATTCTGGCGGGAAGCGCAATCAGGCTCCTGATTCGTCTTTACCGTCGCTACGTTGACTGGGCCTGCCGCTGCTCCGGCGGTGTCCAGTCAAACGGCACCTGATAGCTCATCAGGAAACCACCCAGGGTAATCAGTACCCGCGAGATGCCGATATAGGAATCGGGAATACTGATTCGCTCTTCACGGAAGCGCTGCATCAACTCCCCCATCGCCGCCACCGGCCCCTGCTGGTTGACCTTGTCAGTCAGTACAAAGAGAGCCAGCTCTTTCAATGTTTCCGGGCTTCCGCCTTTAAAGCCTGCCTGAACAAACAGCTCGCCGATATCCACATCCCCTTCAAAGCCCATCAGGCCGTACAGCAACCGTGAGTAACGACGCACTTCATCCGGCGTCAGCACGCCGATGGCACCGAAATCCAGAATCACTACCTGGCCCTGGTCGTTGACCAGGAAATTGCCCGGGTGCGGATCCGCCTGGTAGACCCCGAAACGAGTCACCTGCTGCAGGTAGCTGGTTAACAGTACCGAGAGCAGGTCCCTGGCCTGTTCCGGATTCGCATCCAGGTGGTTACGCAACCTTGCGCCATGTTCCCAGCTGGTCACCAGAATGCGTTCACTGCACAGGTCATCGATCAAATCGGGAATACGAATACGGGCATGATGGGGCTGGCGGGAAAAACGCCGGGTGTTGGCGGCCTCATTACGAAAATCCAGTTCCATGGCGGTCATGATCAGCAGCTGCTCTATAGCCTGCTTCAGATCAAATTCCCGAAACCGGGGTGCAGCAATCGCCGCCAGGACCTCAAACACCTTGGCATCCTGCTCGAACAGTTTCTTCACCCCGGGCAAACGCACCTTGATCGCCACATCGGTGCCGTCTTCCAGGCGCGCGCGATGCACCTGAGCAATGGAGGCTACCGCCACCGGGTTCTCGTCAACCCAGCGAAAAGCGTCACGCCAGTCAGCACCCAGGGATCGTTTCAGGGCAGCGTCAATCCGTGGAAAAGGCACCGGTGCCGCGTCATTCTGCAATTGCTGAAACGCTTCTATATATTCCTGCGGCAGCACGTCTGGCCGACAACTGAAGAACTGGGCTGCCTTCACCCAGAAAGCACCATTACGTCGACACAGGGCAGTGACAATCTCTGCTCCCCGGCAGTGGCGCTGGTGGCGATCATCCTTGCCCACGCCCCCCGCATAGATCGCCGCCACACGGGCCATGGCCGTCAGTGCCCGTAGATACCGGGAACGGCCCCCAGCCAGGCCACTAACGCCGGCGATACTTTTCTTCATCATCAGGCTTTATTCATT
The DNA here is from genome assembly GCF_047495475.1 of Alcanivorax sp. IL2. Taxonomy (NCBI): domain Bacteria; kingdom Pseudomonadati; phylum Pseudomonadota; class Gammaproteobacteria; order Oceanospirillales; family Alcanivoracaceae; genus Alcanivorax; species Alcanivorax sp. IL2. Next base: position 2,533,441 of record NZ_CP179932.1, read on the forward strand.
ATGGTTATTCACCGGAAATCGGTTTGCCCAGAGTAAGCCGCATAGATACGGCTTGAAACCCATCGGCCTTGACCGTACTGTTTCTAGCTTTGCCGCTGGTGAGCGATTATGTCAGGAACAGTTATACGCGCTGGAGAGCCGCATACCATTCGCACTCGCGGCATTACTCTGCTGCGTTCCGGCCACCGGGAAATCCGCCGCCTGAAACGTGCAAACCACACCCCTTCCATTCATGGCAACAAGGTCTGGAACTCCAGCTTCCTGATCATGGACCACCTTACCCGCCGAAAAGTGTCCGCCGAAGAGCATATGATGGATATTGGCTGCGGCTGGGGGCCCCTCTCCATCTTTGCCGCCAAGCGTTTCGGTTGCCGGGTCACAGCCGTTGATGCAGATCCAGATGTGTTCCCCTATCTGGACCTGCATGCCCAGATCAACAAGGTCCGGATTGACCAACAGCAGGATAGCTTCGAGAAGCTCACCCAAAAGCGCCTGGCCGATGTGGATATCATTGCCGGTGCCGACATCTGCTTCTGGGATGAACTGACCCCGGTGCTTTTCAATCTGATACGCCGGGGCCTGCGCAGCGGGGTCAAACAGGTGATTATTGCCGACCCGGGGCGGTCGCCGTTCTATGCCCTGGCGGAAAAATGCGAGAATGCCGGTATGGATGCCCGTGTCGTGGAGCGCCGGACCAAAACCCCAAAAGTCCTGAGCGCGGATCTGTTGATTATTAATCGCTAACGCAGCGATCTGCGATGTATCAAACATGCGGCGCCCCAGTGCCGCACTATTGATTTTTCGCACCTCGCCACCATGTTGTTTCCACGCTGAATGGAAGTGACAACATGATGAGCCAAGACGATAGCAATACTGTTGAGCAACCCTCGAGCAGCCTGGCGCTGCCTGACCAGCCGAAACCCCAACGCATCTACCTGATTCCCGTCCAGCACCGGCCTTTCATGCCCGGGCTGGTACAGCCGGTGATGCTGGACAAGGAACGCTGGCAGGCAACACTGGAACGAGTCAGTCAGACCCCACACCAGTCGCTCGGGCTGGTCTATGTCGGCGATAACGATCCGGATTCGGTGACGCCGGAAGATTTCCCGGAATACGGCTGCCTGGTCAAGGTTCACGCCCTCAATGAAGAAAACGACCAGTTCCAGATGGTGGCTCAGGGCACCACGCGATTTCATATTGAAAACTGGCTGACCCGCAAGCGGCCCTTCATGGCTGAGGTCAGCTATCCGGAACCTCGTGTCGAGGCGGATGAAACCATCCGCGCCTTCGGCATGGCCATTATCAACACCATCCGCGAACTGCTGCCCCTGAATCCGCTCTACAATGAAGGGCTGCGCCACTATCTACAGAATTTCTCCCCCAGCGACCCCTCGCCGCTGACTGACTTCGCAGCAGCGCTAACCAGCGCCAACGGCGCTGAGCTGCAGGCCATTCTGGAAACCGTGCCGTTGAAACCGCGCATGGAAAAAGTGCTCACTCTGGTCAAGAAAGAGCTGGAGGTGGCCCGACTGCAGAGCCAGATTTCCGAAGAGGTCAACGAGAAGGTCAGTCAGCACCAGCGCGACTTCTTCCTTCGCGAGCAGCTCAAGATCATCCAGCGGGAGCTGGGCCTGAGCAAGGATGACAAGACCGCCGAAGCGGAGGAATTCCGCGAACGCATGAGCGCCTTGGCGCCGCCGGAATCCGTACAGAAACGTTTTGACGACGAGCTGCAGAAGCTGTCAGTGCTGGAAACCGGCTCACCGGAATATGGCGTCACCCGCAACTATCTGGACTGGCTCACCAGCGTACCCTGGGGCCAATACAGCGACGACAATCTGGATCTGAAACATGCCCGGGAGATCCTGGAAGCCCACCATAGCGGCCTGGATGATGTGAAGGACCGGATTGTGGAATTTCTGGCCGTGGGCGCCCTGCGTGGTGAGGTCAAAGGCTCCATTATCCTGCTGGTGGGTCCACCGGGTGTGGGCAAGACCAGCATCGGTAAATCCGTAGCCGATGCCCTGGACCGCAAATTCTACCGATTCAGCCTGGGCGGCATGCGCGACGAAGCCGAGATCAAGGGCCATCGGCGCACCTACATCGGCGCCATGCCCGGCAAGCTGGTGCAGGCACTCAAGGAAACCGGCACCGCTAATCCGGTGATCATGCTCGACGAAGTGGACAAGCTAGGCCAGTCTTTTCAGGGTGATCCGGCATCGGCCCTGCTGGAAGTGCTGGACCCGGAACAGAACCAGGATTTTCTCGACCACTACCTGGATGAACGGCTGGACCTGAGCCACGCCCTGTTTATCTGTACCGCCAATACCATGGACAGCATTCCCGGTCCCTTGCTGGACCGCATGGAAGTGATCCGCCTGTCCGGCTATATCACCGAAGAAAAAGTGCAGATCGCGCGCCAGCACCTGTGGCCCCGCGCCCTGGAACGTGCCGGCGTAAAACCCGGCCAGTTGCGCATCAGCGACAGCGCGCTGCGCCAGATAGTGGAAGGCTATGCCCGCGAAGCCGGGGTCCGTAATCTGGAAAAACAGCTCAACAAGATCATCCGCAAGGCGGCAGTGAAACTGCTGGCCGGGGAAAAGAAACTGAGCGTCTCCGGCAAGAATCTGGCGGATTTCCTCGGCCAACCCTACTTCCAGACCGAGAAGACCCAGCGAGGCGTGGGCGTGGTAACCGGCCTGGCCTGGACCTCCATGGGCGGCGCCACGCTCTCCGTGGAAGCCAGCCAGGTGCACAGCAAGCAGCGGGGCTTCAAGCTCACCGGTCAGCTTGGTGATGTCATGAAAGAGTCCGCGGAGATTGCCTACAGCTACGTGGCCAGCCATCTGCGCGATTACGGCCTGAGCGAAGAGCGCCTGGATGAAGCCTTTCTCCATCTCCATGTGCCGGAAGGGGCAACCCCCAAGGATGGCCCCAGTGCCGGTATCACCATGGCCAGCGCCCTGCTGTCACTACTGCTTAAGAAGCGTTTGCCGCGCAAGGTGGCCATGACCGGCGAGCTGACCCTCACCGGCCAGGTACTGGCGGTGGGCGGCATCCGTGAAAAAATTATCGCCGCTCGCCGGGTGGGTATTCGTGAGGTGATTTTGCCGGACGCCTGCCAGCGGGATTTCGACGAACTGCCGGGGTACCTGAAAGACGGACTCACTGTGCATTTTGCCAAACAGTACGACGATGTCTTTCAGATACTCTGGGGTCAATGAGTTGCGAGAAACGAGTGATGAGTAGCGAAAGGCAAAAACGGACTGAGGTCCCGGAGTCAGTATCTCTGCGATCTCAACGACGAACTGCCCGATGAATTCACCCGCCGACAAACCCTACTATGTCGTGCCCACCTGCCATGAGCGGGTGAGCACGGTGTACAGGGATGAGCATATTCTGCTGGTCAACAAACCGGCCTATCTGCTCAGTGTGCCGGGGCGCGCACCGGAAAATCAGGACTGTGCTGTGCGACGCCTGGCGCGAAAAGATCCGGATATACGCCTGGTACACCGACTGGATCTGGATACGTCAGGCATCATGGTCTTCGCTCTCACCCGCCAGGCGCAGAGCCAACTCAGCCGGCTGTTCCAGCAACGTACTGTGAAGAAACGCTATCAGGCGGTGGTGCACGGCCTGGTAGCAAAGGATAGCGGCAGCATCGAGTTGCCATTGATCGCGGACTGGCCCAACCGCCCGTTGCAGAAGGTCTGTTACGACAAAGGCAAGTCCGCCCTCACCCATTACCAGGTGCTGGAACGGGACGAAGCCCGTAACCGCACCCGGCTGGCGTTAAGCCCGGTCACCGGCCGCAGCCATCAACTACGGATTCACTGTCGGGAGCTGGGTCATCCGATCATTGGCTGCGACATGTATGCGCCACCGGAGATTGAGGCACTGAGCCCGAGGTTGTTGCTGCACGCGGAGTGGCTGGCCTTCAACCACCCGGTGACCGGGCTATGGCAGGAATTCACTTCACCCTGCCCGTTTTAAGCAACCCAAATGGTGCACCCTGCGCAGCTGTAGGAGCTATGCTTGCATGGCGAACCGCCCGGAAACCGCGATAAATATCATCGCGAGCAGGTTCGCCATGCAAGCATAGCTCCTACAGGTTATTCCCAATCATCGCCGTAGTCATGCAGCAGCTCTTCCCCGGCCTTGATGGACTTCAGGGCCACCACGGTCAGGTCGTCATAGTAAGCCACGTTGGGTTTCTTGCCGTGGTTGATGAAGCGCAGATCACAGAGCACCCGGTAGCGCTCTTTGCCCTCGTCATCCAGCGATAACACATAGGGGCCATCTTTTTTGGCAACCTTGGTTTTACACAAACCCAGCTCGGTATCTTTCTTGATTCGCTGGGTGGCAAACAGGCCACGACCATGGACGGCGCTATGGCGCACTTCCACTAGATCGTCACGGAGATAGGGTTTTGACATTTTTTCGCACTTTACGTTACTGACACAGCCATGGCATCTTGCCAGAAAAGCGGTAACAGTTGAAAAATTCGATGCAAGGGATGCATGTCATGGGTTTTGCGGATTTTCCGTTTGAGTCACGTTACGTCACGCTGAATGGCCACCGCCTGCACTATATTGATGAAGGTGAAGGACCGGTACTGATGTTCATCCATGGCAATCCCACCTCCAGTTACCTGTGGCGCAACGTGATCAAGCCGCTTCGGGGCCAGTATCGCTGTATCGCTCTGGACCTGATCGGTTTTGGCAACAGCGACCAGCCCGACATCGATTACCGCTTTCTGACCCATTACCGCTATCTGGAAGATTTCGTTGCCGCCCTGGGCCTCTCCGACATCACCCTGGTACTCCACGACTGGGGCGGCCCCCTGGGTTTTCGATTGGCACAGCAACAACCCCGGACAGTCAGCCGTCTGTGTTTTATGGAAACCTTCCCGTTCACCTGTGACTGGGATGAGTTCCCCCTGCCCTTGCGCCCTCTTTTCTTTGCCTTCCGACAAGAACGCCTGGGCCGGTTTCTGATTATCAACCGCAATCTGTTTGTCAGAATGGTGCTGCCTTTCGGTGTTATTCGTCATCTTCCCCGCAGCGTCAGGCGCATCTACCAGAAGCCGTTTCGTCAGCGGGCGTCCCGCTACCCGGTATATGTCTGGCCCAACCAACTACCGATCAATGACCGCCAGGATGAAACCTGGAAGGCCATTGAGGAGATTGAAAAGGGACTGGGCAGCATGCCCCAGCCCATGCTGCTACTGAGGTTTCGCCCCGGGGCCGTGCTCGGCCCGGCGCGCATTCGCTGGTTGCTGGATCAGATCCCCAATCTGGATATTTCCGATTGCGGTCGCGGGCTGCACTATGTGCAGGAAGATAACCCTGAGGCGATCGCTGATGCGATCGAACACTGGCTGCATCCCTTGACAGGAACCATGGCAGAGGCCGCCACCCCCGCCAGTCCGCGCCTGCATGAATCCGACGATTATGCAGAGCCACTGACCTGGTACTATGGCGAAAGCTGCTATGGCCATGCTCTGGTCGCGGAGTCCGCTTACGGCCTGATCCACTTCGATTTCTGCAACAACAAGGATGACGCGCTGGGCAGACTGAAGCAGCGCTTTCCCGCCGCTAACCTCATAGAGCAACCCACCCCGGCACTGCTGGCCACCCTGGACCACCCCGATTCCGCGCCGAGCCCGCTACATCTTTGCGGCACGCCATTCCAGCGAAAGGTGTGGCAAGCGCTATTACACATTCCCCCCGGCAGCACCCGCGCCTATGGCGAGATTGCCCGGCAAGTTGGCAGCCAGGCCCGGGCCGTAGGCCAGGCAGTGGGCAAGAACCGCCTGGCAGTCCTGGTGCCCTGTCACCGGGTCACCCGTGCCGATGGGGGTCACGGCGGATTCTACTGGGGCACAGCACTGAAACAGCGGTTGCTGGATCAGGAGAGTACGACAAAAGGAAATTCCCCGTGAGCATTCTCCACACCGGCAAAGATCTGTTACGCATGAATGAGCTGGCCACCATTCTGCTCAAATACGGCTTTGCCGACGTGATTCGTCGACTGGGGCTTTCCACTCCGGTGGAACATGCCGGCAAGCTGGTGCGCAGTTCCATGCGCCCGGACATGCTGCGCATGGGTACCGCCGAGCGACTGCGCCATGCCATGGAAGAGATGGGCCCCACTTTCGTCAAACTGGGGCAGGTACTGGCCACCCGGGTGGACCTGTTCCCGCTGGACTGGATTGCCGAGTTCGAGAAGCTCCAGGACCAGGCCACCGCCATCCCCTATGAAGAACTGGTCCCCCATCTCGAAGCGGCCCTGGGCAAATCTCTGGAGTCGGCTTTTGCCCGCATCGATCCCAAACCCATTGGTGTCGCCTCCATCGGTCAGGTGCACAGCGGCCTTACCCGCCGTGGCCAGAAAGTGGTGCTGAAGATCCAGAAACCCGGCATCCGCGCCAAAATCGAATCCGATCTGCGCCTGCTGGACCAGCTCGCCAAGCTGGCGGCGGACAACTCCGTGGAGCTTCGCCGCTACCGTCCCGTGGAACTGGTGCGCGAGTTCAAACGCTCCCTGACCCGGGAGCTGGATTTCACCATCGAAGCGCGCAACGCTGATCGTATTCGCAAGAACCTGCGCTCTCTGAAGTGGCTGACAGTTCCCAAGGTGTATTGGGAGCTGTCATCACAGACTCTGCAGGTGCAGGAGCATATCCAGGGCATTCCCGCACGCGCTACGGACCAGCTGGATGCAGAAGGCCTCGACCGGGTACTAATCGCCCGGCGCGGTGCGCTGGCCGCCTGGAAGATGGCCCTGGAAGACGGCTTTTTCCACGCCGACCCGCACCCGGGTAACTTCATCATCCAGAGCGGCAACCGCATCGCCATGCTGGATTTCGGTATGGTCGGTAAACTCAGCCATAGCCGCCGCGAGCAGATACTGCAGATCACCCGCTCGGTGGTGCTGCGCGAGGCCGAGCAATGCGCGGCGGTGCTCTCCAACTGGTCCGATGGCCAACCGGTCCGCTTCGATCAGTTAGTGTCTGACGTGGAAGACGTAATCAGCCAGTATCACGGCATCTCCCTGTCACAGCTGGACATTACTGCTCTGCTCACAGATATCACCGCCCTGGTGCGCAACCATAACCTGGTGCTGCCCAGTGATATCGCCCTGTTCATCAAGGCGATTATCACGCTGGAAGGGTTCGGGCGTCTGCTCAACCCGGATTTTGATCTGATGACCGAGGCTGAGCCACTGCTCAAACGCATGATCCGCACCCGCTACTCTCCGGTGCGGCTGGCCAAGAGCCTGAGCCTGCGAGCACTGGACGTGGTGGACAAGGTCTATGCGCCGCCCCACGCCGGCAATTTGCCGTCGCAACAGGAGGGAAGCATTGATCCACGCCACCTGGAAAGGCTGGTGGCCAGACTGGAACGAGGCCAGTATCGTCAGGTCCAAGCGTTATTGGTGTCAGCCGGTTTTATCGGCGGTTCACTGATGCTGGCCGGCCGTGTGCCTCCTGCACCATGGGAAATTTCCCTGTTTGGCCTTATCATCTTCCTCGGAAGCGCTGGCTGGGCAAGCTGGCTTATGTTTGTGTCCCGCCGTTTTCTGCGGGAATGGGAGTAACAGAACAATGAAATTTCGCCGTTTGATCACGGTTTCCGCCCTTACCGCCGGGCTTGTGGCCTGTGCCACCTCTCCACTGGGCCGCAATCAGTTCCTGCTGATGCCCGCCGGTGAGATGGACCAAATGGGCGCCACCGCCTATGCACAAATGAAGGAAGAAAAACCACAGAGCAAGAATAGCCGCGAAGTGAACTATGTCCTTTGCGTGAGCAATGCCATTACCAACACCGTGGGTGGCAACCAGCAATGGGAAGTCACCGTGTTCCAGGAAGACAGCGCCAACGCCTTTGCCCTGCCCGGAGGCAAGATCGGTGTTCACACCGGCCTGTTGAATGTGGCCAAGAACCAGAGCCAGCTTGCCGCCGTCATCGGCCATGAGATCGGTCATGTGCAAGCCCAGCACTCCAACGAGCGGATGTCCCTGCAGTACGCCACCCAGGGTGGCATGCAGCTTCTGGGCGCCTTGGCTGGCCAGGACAGCGCAGCCAAACAGGGCATCATGGCCGCACTGGGGGTGGGCGCAGAGTATGGTGTTGCCCTGCCCTTCAGTCGCAAGCACGAAGCGGAAGCCGATATCATTGGCCTGCAGCTGATGGCTCAGGCCGGTTTCGATCCCCGCGAAAGCGTCAATCTGTGGCAGAACATGGCAGCGGCCAATGGCGGTAACGAGCCGCCGGAATTCATGTCCACTCACCCCTCCAATTCCACCCGCATTAACGGACTGCGCGCGCGCATACCGGAAGTCATGCCGCTGTATCAGCAAGCTCAGGCGGCGGGACGCAAGCCGCAGTGCGGATGAGAAAGGCAATGAACAGTTAACAGTGAATAGTTAATAGCGCGCGGGACCGGTTAACTCTGTCCTGAAATGCAAAAGGCCGCGTCCAAAGTATGGGCGCGGCCTTTTTGCTTTCAGGCTTTGAGTCGCCTTACTCGCGTTGCGACTTTGAACTTGCCACTTTTAACTGTAGTAAGCGTTGTCCGTGACAGTGTGGTCGGTCTTGTCACGCACACCGGTCAGGTCCGGCACGCGTTCTTTGAGAGTTTTCTCCACGCCATCACGCAGGGTCACGTCGACCACGGAGCAGCCCTGGCAGCCGCCGCCGAATTCCAGCACGGCCACGTTATCTTCCGTCAGCTCCAGCAATTGAACGCTGCCGCCATGGGCCGCCAGATTGGGATTGATTTCGGCATACAGGACGTAATTGATTTTCTCCTCGATGCTGGCGTCTTCGCTGATATCGGGCACCCGGGATTTCGGGGCGCGGAAAGTGAGCTGACCGCCCATGCTGTCTTTCTTGTAGTCGATCACCGCATCTTCCAGGTAGCGCACGCTCTTGCCTTCCACCCAGGCGTGAAAGCCCTCGTAGTCGTAGCGAACGTCGCTGTCTTCCTGTTCGCCATCCGGGCAATAGGCCATGCAGCACTCCGCATGGGGGGTACCGGGACGCTCTACAAAAATGCGCACGCCGATATCGCCCTGCTGATCCTGCTTGCCCAACAGGTCACGCAAGTAATCCTGGGCGGTTTCGGTAATGTCGATCAACTGCTCTGCCATCATGATTCCTGTTCGGGATGAATGGCCACCTGGCAGGCTGCTGAAAAACCCCTTGCATGCTCAGCGTGGCCTGAAGCGCGCAGCAGATATGCGCTTCAGGCCACGCCCTTCGGGGCTTTCAGGCTGCCCCGTACTCGTTGTTGCAATTTCTCGATGGGTGGACACACACCTTCAAAATTGCGCCTAGATTACGAGCCAGCCTGAAAGCCTGAGCAGGCAACGGGTTTTTCACCAGCCTGCTGGGGGTGGTAATGCTTTCCTGACTATTTTAGTCAGGTATTCCACAGTTGCAATGGTGCCGTGGTGAAGTGAATTCAATCCCGGCCTTCCCCGCTGTTACCCCGCGCCCGGCAAGCGTACAATAGCGGACGTAATTTATCGTTCAGCCAATCGCCAAAACGCAGGATTTTCCATGTCCGAGCAGCATCACACCCCCTCCGATCAGGGCAAAAAACCGACGTTAATCCAGACCATCAGCAGCATTCTGGCCGCTTTATTCGGGGTCCAGAGCTCGAAAAACCGCGAGCGGGACTTCACCAAGGGCGATGCCGGCAACTATATCGGTGTCTATGTGGTGTTGGTTCTGGCATTGATCATCGGCATGATCGTTACCGTGAATATGGTACTGGACGCCGCCGCGAAATAAGCCCGCTTAGATGAGCCTTCGTTATAGCGATATGCCAAGATATTTCTTTTCACTATAAGGGCGCTTTGTTAGAGTGCCGCTCTCCCTCCCCCGAGGGCGAAGCTTACTTGTTGAATTTCAAGCATAAAGGACGGTGAATCGGTCCCATGTACGTCTATCAGGAGCATGACCAGCGACTGCTGGAAGAGCGGGTTGCGCAGTATCGCGACCAGACCCGCCGTTATCTGGCTGGAGAATTGAGCGAAGACGAGTTTCTCGTCCTGCGTCTCCAGAACGGCCTCTATATTCAACGTTATGCGCCGATGCTGCGTATTTCCGTCCCTTATGGCTTACTGGCGAGCCGTCAGCTGCGCCGTCTGGCTCATATTGTGCGTACCTATGACAAGGGCTTCTGCCACGTCAGCACCCGCCAGAATATTCAGCTGAACTGGCCGTCCGTGGAAGAAGTGCCGGATATTCTTGCCGAGCTGGCTGACGTGCAGATGCACGCCATTCAGACCAGCGGCAACTGTATCCGCAACATCACCACCGATGAATTCGCTGGTGTGAATCCGGACGAAATTGAAGATCCGCGTCCCTGGTGCGAAATCATTCGCCAGTGGTCCACCTTCAACCCGGAATTCGCCTATCTGCCGCGTAAATTCAAGATTGCCGTCAATGCCGTCCCCGATGCGGACCCGGCCCTGATCGGCGTCCACGATATCGGCGTACAACTGGTTCACGGTGCCAACGGCGACACCGGTTTCCAGGTGTGGGCCGGTGGCGGCCTGGGCCGTACCCCCATGACCGGTTCAGTGATTGGCGAGTTTGTTCCCTGGCAGGACCTGTTGCCCTACCTGGAGTCGATCCTGCGGGTGTACAACAAGTACGGTAACCGGGACAACAAGTACAAGGCCCGCATCAAGATCCTGGTCAAGGCCTTGGGTGCCGACAAGTACCGCGAGCTCGTGGAACAGGAATTTGCCGAGCTGAAAGACGGCCCCATGACCCTGACCAAAGAAGAAGTGGAACGCATCCAGTCCTGCTTCTCTGCCCCGGCCTACCAAACCGAGGATACCGCCGCCCTGGAAGCCAAACTGGCCGAAGACAAGGCGTTCAGCCGCTGGTATCACACCAATACCCGCGCCCACAAACAGGCCGGCTATCGTGCGGTTACCCTGACCCTGAAGAAAACCGGTCGGGTACCTGGCGACATCAGCGACGAGCAGCTTGAAGCCGTTGCCGATCTGGCGGATCAGTACAGCTTCGGCGTGCTGCGCAACAGCCACCAGCAGAACATGGTACTGGCTGACGTGGCCGCCTCGGATCTCTACGACCTGTGGAAAGCCCTGGACGCCCTCGGTTTCGCCACTCCCAACCTGGGCCTGATCACCGATATCGTGGCCTGCCCCGGTGGCGATCTGTGCGCCCTGGCCAACGCCAAATCCATTCCGGTGGCGGAATCCATCCAGCGCCGCTTCGACAACATGGATTACGTGCACGACCTGGGACTCATCGACCTGAACATTTCCGGTTGCATGAACGCCTGTGGTCACCACCACATTGGCCACATCGGTATTCTCGGTGTGGACAAGAAAGGCAAGGAGTTCTACCAGGTCACCCTGGGCGGCCGTGGTGACCGGGAATCCCGTGTCGGCGAGAAACTGGGCCCGTCGTTCGAGTCTGATCAGATCACCGATGTGGTGGAAAACATCATCAAGCTCTACGTGGAAAAACGCCTCGAAAACGAGCCGTTTATCGACACCTACGAGCGCATTGGCATGGACCCGTTCAAGGAGCGCATCTATGGGTAAGGTAATCATTGATGGCGCCATCGCGGACAACCAGTGGCAACGACTGGAAAGCGATGCTCTGGAAAGCGGCGTGCCAGCACAAGGCAAAATCATTGTGCCGCTGGCCTACTGGCAGGAAAACCGCGATACCCTGATCGCCCGTGGCGATGTGGCCGTATGGCTGGCCCCCGGCGAAGAGCCCAAGGACCTGGAAGACGATCTGGACAGCCTGCCTCTGGTAGCAATCCACTTCCCGGCCTTCAAGGACGGTCGCGGCTACTCCTATGCCCGTGAGCTACGTACTCGCTATGGCTTCAAGGGTGAAGTTCGCGCTACCGGTGATGTGCTGCGTGACCAGCTTTTCTATATGACTCGCTGCGGATTCAATGCCTTTGAAGTCCGTGCGGATCGTAATATTGAAGAAGCACTGCAGGGCCTCAAGGATTTCAGCATTACCTACCAGGGCGATGTGAACGACCCCAAACCGATCTACCGCCGGGCCTGAACGACAAGCCCTTCAACGGCAGATCTCCGAAAACGCCGCTGGCTACAACCAGCGGCGTTTTCGCATCCAGATGGCGACGCCAAGGGCAATCACCCCCACGCCGGAACAGAACCACCAGAAAGCATGCGGATCATCGACGCCCGGCAACCCACCCACATTGATACCGAACAGACCGGTCAGAAACCCCAGCGGCAGGAACAATGCCGAAATGATCGCCAGCAGATACATACGATCGTTGATCGCTTCGTTCTGCACCGAAAAGACCTCTTCCTGCAACAAGGTGGCATGCTCCCTTGCTGCATCCAGATCTTCCAGCAGACGTTGCAAACGATCCGTGGCTTCTCGGATCAGCATGGTATCCGCCGCCGCAAACAGCGATTCATTCTGTAGCTTGATCAATGCCTCACGCTGGGGGGCAAGATACCGTCGCAGCGTAATCGCTCGCCGGCGTAGCAGGCTCAGGTGTGGCGTCAGGCTGGATGTGGGAGCCTCTTCCAGCTGTAGAGCACAGCCCTCAACTTCCGACTCCAGATTCTCGATCACCTCTTCCATACGCCAGATCAGCTGATCCACCAGTTCGGCCACCAGAGCGCTGATGGATGCCGGACCCTGCTCACTGTCCAGGGAGCCCTTCACCGCATCAACACTGAGCAAGCTCCGCTTCTGGCTGCTCACCAACCCCCTTGGTCCAACCCACATACGCAGGGCGATCATGTCTTCAGGGCGTGCACCGGGATTCAGGTTAACGCCGCGCAAATACACCAGTACGCCACCGGCCACTTCCGAGGCACGGGGGCGGGTTTCCGCTGCGGTCAGCGAATCAATCACCGCCTGCGGTATCGACTGCCGGCGCAGCCACTGCTCACTTTCTTCGCGTGTATAGTCCAGATGCACCCAGTAAGCGGTCGTTTCCGCCAGAGGCTGCTCGGCAGCCAATTCAGTTGCGCCACCCCGCCCATTCAGTTGCAATGCAATTTTCAGCCAATTGCTGTCAGTCATTGTGGCTCATGCCCTTGTTGTCCCGCCTGGATTTCATCGAAATATCGCATGACTATAGAATGCGTGAGTGACTTTCTTCAGACAAATAAAAAAGCGCGGCATAGCCGCGCTTTTTTATAGAGATTGAATGCTTCCGGCATCAGGGCAAGCGCACGACCACACGCCCCTGTACGCCACCCTGGAGAATTTTATCTACCCAGGCATTAACACCGTCCAGTTCAACCTCATCCGCTTCCAGCAGGGACAGATCCACAGGCATCCACTCGTCCGCAAGCAACTGCCACATCTGCTGTTTGATTTCGCAGGGCAACTCAACACTGTCCACACCCAACAGGTTCACACCGCGCAGAATAAAGGGCAATACCGTCATTTCCAGCTTCGGAGATGCCGCCAATCCACAACAGGCGGCACAGCCACCATATTTAAGGCTCTTCAATGCCGTCGTCAGCATATCACCACCGGCACAATCCACCGCCCCGGCCCATTGCTCCTTGAGCATGGGTTTGCCCGCGTTCTCAAGAAAACTGTCACGGCTGATCACTTCACTGGCGCCCAGCGACTTGAGCCACGGATGGGATTGCGACTTGCCGCTTACAGCGGTGACAGAAAAGCCCAGCTTGGAGAGAATGGCGACGGTGATGCTACCGACTCCACCAGTGGCGCCGGTTACCAACACCGGGCCCTGATCCGGATTAAGACCGGTATCGAGCAGTGACTCTACGCACAATGCAGCGGTTAGCCCGGCGGTACCCAGCACCATGGCATCTCGGGGTGCCAGACCATCCGGCAACGGAACCAGCCATTCTGCAGGCACCCGGATGTACTGACCGTAGCCACCATCCGTATTCATACCCAGATCATAACCGGTGCAGATCACGGTATCGCCAACACTGAAAGGACCGTCTGAGGTTTCCTCTACCACTCCCACCGCATCAATACCTGGCGTATGGGGAAACTGGCGGGTAACACCCTTGTTGCCGGTGGCAGAAAGCGCATCCTTGTAGTTCAGGGATGACCAATGCACGCGCACCAATACACCCTCTTCCCCCAGATCGGTCAGCTCACGTTCTTCCAGTGCGGTTTGGTAGCCGTTCTCGGTTTCACGGGTCAACAGGGCTTGGAAACTCATGATCGAACTCCTCTAAAGCTACGAGCCGCTAGCTGCTAGCTGTGAGACGCGGATAAAGGTCTTCTTAAACAGAAAACCCTGCCCGCGAAACAATGGTGTTACAGCCTTGGGCGCGGTGACAATACTCTCTCGAATAGCAGCACGCTTTCCCGCGTCCCAAAGCTAGCAGCTCATAGCTCGCAGCTTATTTAATGAATCTGTCGCTGGCTACCACGGTGCCAGAATTTTTCTACGGCACGGTGCAGGCTCGTTTCCAGGGAGAAACCCAGCCGTTCGCCCAGCTTACGTTTGGCTTCCCACTGTACCTGATAGAGTGAATGGGTACCCTGGCGCAGTTGCAACAGTTCGTCACTGGTCATGATCTCGTCAACCAGACCCAATTCCTTGGCCTGGCTGCCAAACCAGTGCTCGCCAGTGGCGACTTTGTCCAGGTCCAGGCCACGGCGATTGTCACGAACAAAGGTTTTGAACAGTTGGTGGGTTTCTTCCAGTTCTTCCTGGAATTTGGCGCGCCCTTTTTCGGTGTTCTCGCCCAGCATGGTCATGGTGCGTTTGTATTCACCGGCGGTCATCAGCTCCACGTCGATATCGTTCTTTTTCAGCAGACGATGGAAGTTGGGAATCTGTGCAACCACACCAATGGAGCCAATCACCGCGAAAGGCGCCGCCACAATACGGTCAGCAATGCAGGCCATCATGTAACCGCCACTGGCGGCCACTTCGTCCACAGTCACCGTCAACTTGATGCCGCTATTGCGGATACGGCGCAGCTGGGAGGCAGCCAGACCATAGCTGTGCACCAAACCACCAGGGCTCTGCAAACGCACCAGCACTTCATCATTCTGGGTAGCCACCTGCAGCACGGCACTGATTTCCCGGCGCAGATGATCCACTGCGCTGGCCTGCACATCACCATCGAAATCCAGCACGAACAGGCGTGGCTCGACCTTGTCTTCGGTCCCAGCCTTTTTCTTTTGCTTGGCTTCCAGTTTTTCCTGCTTGCGCTTCGCTTTATGGGCTTTCTTGCGCTGTGCCTCGGGCAGGATTTCCGCCTCCAGAGAGTCCTTGAGGTCATCAAATTCTTCATTGAGGTGGCGAACTCTCAGTTCTCCGTCCTGGCCCGCCTTGTTACGGCCGCGGGAAGCGGTAGCGGCGATGCCGCCGATCACAAACAAGATTGCTACCACCAGAGTAACGACCTTGGCCAGAAACATGCCATATTCGGATAAAAACGCGATCACTGTTTACCTGCTTGTCCGTAGGATTGGTACCTGCCCGTGGTCGGCAGATGAAAAGGAGTGAGGGGATTCTACCTAACCGAGCGGCAATGGGGTATGGCGGCCACCACAGTAACACGGTGATGGCACCTCAAGACGACCTCAATCCCAGCCGGAGATGGCCTGCTGGGCACTGCCATTCATGGGGCGGGCGACCAGACCGGTAGCACCGGCATTCACCTCAAACAGGGCACCTTCTGCCATTGGCAAATAGGCGGCACTGCCATAGCTGGCATCCACCAGCAGACTCCAGCCGTCCCGAGCCATCTTCCAGACATCAATACCGACCGGATCACGGTGCAGACTGTAGACAGTGCGGTCCCGGGATCGCTCATCTTCAAGCGCGTAATAGCGACCGGAGATGCGGTCCAACTGGTAGCCTGGCTGCAGGCCCAGCAGGCTGAAAGGCATTTTCCATTTGATAATACGGGCATCCAGCTGCCATTGGTCCCCTTTCAGACGGAAGTCTTCGGTGGTGCCATCGGTGCGGGTGACGGTGGCAATGAAGGATTGGTCACCGGACTGGCGGAAGCTGACCGTGGCCACGGACACTTCCTGAGCGTATTCACGGTAGCCATAGATATTCAGGGCGAACAGGCTCAGATAGATAGCCAGCCCTACCATCAGCAGCCCTGCCGTGCCTTTCAGCCATTGCATCAACCATTGCTGGCGCAGCAGCACCCAGGCGCCCAACAAGACAAAAAGCAGGCTGAAAATAAAAATCACCAGAGGCGCGAGTGTGTAATTCATTGCTTCTGTCCTTTATTGGAAACGCGCTACCCAATGGTCAATCAGGGTTCGGGCGATACTGCCCGGTGGCGGTATCATG
This sequence comes from Alcanivorax sp. IL2, assembly GCF_047495475.1. NCBI lineage: Bacteria > Pseudomonadati > Pseudomonadota > Gammaproteobacteria > Oceanospirillales > Alcanivoracaceae > Alcanivorax > Alcanivorax sp. IL2. The sequence continues at coordinate 2,549,755 of NZ_CP179932.1, forward strand.
GGCAGCGACCGGTAGTGAAACCAGTCCGCCGCTACTATCTCGTCATCATCAATACAGATATCCCCACCGGCGTAATCTGCGTGGAAGCCCAGCATCAACGAGTGGGGAAACGGCCATGACTGGCTGGTGAGATATTGAAGATTGGTCACTTCGATGCCACTTTCTTCACGCACTTCACGGGCCAGGGCCTGCTCCGCCGACTCCCCTGCCTCCATGAAACCCGCCAGACAGGAATACATTCCTTCCGGAAAACGGGTTGAGCGCCCCAGCAATGCATGCTCGCCGCGGGTAACCAGAGCAATGATGCAGGGAGTGATTCTCGGGTACTGAAAATAGCCACAGGCCTGACAGGTCATTGCCAGATCCCTATGGTGCGCTTCAGTGGGTGAGCCACAACGGCTGCAGAAACGATGGTTCTTTTGCCAGCTGAGAAACTGCAAGGCCCGGCTGACCATCGAGAAGCCAGGCTCATCCAGCCCCCCGGAAATCAATTGCCGCAACGGCACTGGTTGCAAGGAACCATCATCCAGTTCGTGGTTGCTCAGTTCGCAGACGTAACAGGGCTCACCGTTCAACAAGCCCAGGTAATGGTAATGCGGGTGCTGGCGAAGCATGTAAGCCGGTAGTACCGGCAACTGCCATCGATCGGCGGCAATCAGGATATTTTGCTCATGGATCACATAGCAACGGGCGAGTTCAGCGTCCTTGGGTTCGGGGCTGGAGAGATCAATCATGGTCATCAAGCCACTCTGGACACCGGGTAACCCAGCGCTTTCATGCTTTCTTCCGCCACCTCAAGCACACCGTCACCGATGGGCTTCTGCTCTTCCATGCTTTCCAGGTAGTAATCAACGCCGGTGAGGGCGTCGGCCAGGGTTTCCATATGTTCCTTGGTGGGAGTCGTCGGAGCCTCAATCAGCTGATGAACGATATATTTGTGACATGACTCAGTTACACCACGGGCCCGCTGCAGCTCCAGGAACATCAAGCCACCGGCAATGGAGGCAAAGGTTCCGGGCAGGTTGGAAAGGTGCATGGCATCCCAGTTGTTATCCATAAAGGAACTGATAGAGCGCTTGGCCAGAGCCAACCCGGCACGGCACTCCCCGACCACGGTCATGCGGGCATCATCCAGCTGGTACAGGGAAATACCACTGTTGTTGCTGCCACGGTGGATGTCGTCTTCAGGCGCAATGCTGCGCTCCAGATTCGCCGCCACGTTCTCTACCATCAGCAAATCATCCACTAGCGCATGAAATGCCTCGCTTTCCACATTTTGGTCAGCACGCCACTCGTTTACCTGTGCGGCCCGCTGTTTGATAACCCCGGCCTCATCGTCCTTACCAATCATGGCCAGGGTGCTACCCAGACGATTGAGGCTGGCGGCCACGGACTGATAATTGGTGTCGGCCACTCCCTGGGAGGCCATATCCAGGCTTTCTTTCAACTCACTGATTTCATCTCGCATGGCGCTGGCAACAGAGCGGATCACCGAGCCGCTGGCACCGGTCATTAGTGCCAGCTCGCGCTGCAGGATGGCGTCGGACACATCATTGTTCAGAGCAAACGCCTGCTTCACTTCCGCAACCACTCCCGTGTCCAGGGAGGACAGGGACACCAGATAGAGACTTTCCTTGATCATCAACAACGGCGCCTCTTCACTGAGCGCCTGATCCCCACCATAGACCAGCTTTTTCAATTGTCGGTCGTACTGGGACAACAACGCCTTGCGCGCCGGGGTGATCGCCATGTCATCGGCCACCATGGCCGTGATGACGGCCTGCCCGATCCACAGGAAGCGGCTGAGCCCACAGTCACCGGCGGCGCGATCCAGGCGCACCAGGGCCCGCCCCATCAGGCGGAGATTTACCGACGGGTTCAGGTCTCGCAACACACCCAGCAGGCCGGTCTGATACATGTGACGCAAGCGCCGGGCCAGGGCCGGCAACTCTGCACGTGGCAGCTCACTGTCAGGCGCTGCCGGGTTTCGGGGCCGGGACAACTCGGCACTGAAAAAATGGCTTTCCTGAATCAGCGCCTTGCCACCGGCACGACGCAGTTCATTAATCCCACCGATCAGCAGGGCCGGCAGAGTGCGGTTCTTCAGCTGGACATAATCGAAATAGCGGGTGAGCAGCACAATGGCATTGCTCAACGCCTGTACCCGGGCATCGGACTGCTTTTCTCGCAGCTCCCGGGCGGCAAGTGACATCTCTTCACTCATCAGAGCAGCAGCAGGCAGTTCCACCACCTGGCAGATGCCCCGCAATTGCTGGAAGTCATCGGCACAGCGTGCCAGCTCCTCCTGACGGGAGGGATCGTCGGAGAACGCCTCCAGACTGTTTTCCGCTTCCGTCAGGGTGGCGTCAATCGCTTCCTTGAGAAAAGTCAGGGAGGTGGTATTCGTTATGGCGACCATGGACTCTCCGCAAGCACCCAACTGTTATTATCATCGGTCCGATCCGTAAAGCCGTACAAACCCCCGGATACGCCGCAATTCTCATGATAGAAGTGTCGGCAGGCCATCAAAATGCAAGCCGGGCAGACACACCGGGACAGCATTGCTGTCACCTCAAACACGCAGAGCGCATGGTTTACTGTGTCTACCTTGGCGGCAGCCTGCCGTCCAGGCGGCAAGAAAAGGGCTTTACTGTCCTTTTAAGCACCGACCGAGAAAGGCGCATCAACTTTTGCACGTCATCAAACAGTGCGTCAACTTTCATTTGTAAGCAACTGATTTATTGGCCATTTGTTAACCTGGCCACACTCTGACAATGGCGTTTTATGCATCGCCAACCTTAAACCGGTTGCGGGAGTGTCAACCCCTACCATCGTCCGGTCCCGCTACCCGCTATCTGCACTGTACTGGGGCAAGGCAAGGCCGTATGATTGCGGCCGCAAAAACCCCGTTCATCCCTCGCGCAGGATTCCGCCATGTCAGCCACGCTTGGCCGTGCCTTTTTGCACAACTTTCTTGGGCAAGCTCCCGCCTGGTACAAGTACACCATCATTGCCTTCCTGGCCGTGAATCCGCTGATCCACCTGACTCTGGGTCCGGTCGTCGCTGGGTGGCTGCTGCTGGCCCAGTTCATCTTTACTCTTGCCATGGCGCTAAAGTGCTATCCGCTCCAGCCGGGTGGCCTGCTCGCCATTGAAGCGGTACTGATCGGTCTAACCTCCGCGGAGACTGTTCTGCACAAGGTTGAGAGCAATCTGGAGGTGATGCTGCTGCTGATCTTCATGGTGGCGGGGATTTTCTTTCTCAAGGATCTGCTGCTGTTCCTGTTTACGCGCATCCTGCTGGGGGTGAAATCCAAGGTACGCCTGAGCTTACTGTTCTGTGTCGCGGCGGCAATTCTCTCTGCGTTTCTGGATGCGCTCACCGTTACCGCCGTGGTCATCGCGGTGTGTACCGGCTTCTTCGGCATCTACCACAAGGTGGCCTCCGGCAAGACCTTTCAGCAGAAGCACGATCACGGCGATGACACCAGCGTTGAAGACCTGCATCGCGAGGACCTGCGCCGCTTCCGCTCCTTCCTGCGTAGCCTGCTCATGCATGCAGCGGTGGGCACTGCCCTGGGCGGGGTCTGCACGCTAGTGGGCGAGCCTCAGAACCTGCTGATCGCTAACAAGGCGGGCTGGGAATTCGGCGAATTCTTCCTGCGCATGGCGCCGATCACCCTGCCAGTGCTGGTAATGGGCTTGTTGACCTGCGTATTCCTGGAAATCAGCGGCAGCTTTGGATACGGCGAAGACATTCCGGAAAAGGTCCGTGGCATCATGCGTCAATACGCCCTGGAGCAGGACCGCAAGCGGACCATGCAGAACCGGGCCGCCCTGGTAGTACAGGCGCTGACTGCCGTCTGGCTGGTGGTCGGGCTGGCCACCCACGCCGCGTCCGTGGGCCTGGTGGGTCTGACGGTGATTATTCTGGCCACCTCTTTTACCGGCATCATCGAGGAACATCGCCTGGGTGCCGCGTTCGAAGAAGCCTTGCCTTTTACCGCTCTGCTGACAGTATTTTTTGCGGTGGTGGCTGTGATTGCGGACCAGCAACTTTTCGCTCCGATCATTGAATACGTACTGAGCCTGGAAAAACAGATCCAGGGACCGGCCTTCTATGTGGCCAACGGGGTACTGTCGGCGGTGTCCGATAATGTCTTTGTGGCGACGGTCTATGTGGATGAAGTCGGGCAGGCGCTACTCAAGGGCGAAATCGACCGGGACACATTCGATTTGCTGGCGGTAGCCATCAACACCGGCACCAATATCCCCTCGGTTGCCACCCCCAATGGCCAGGCAGCCTTCCTGTTCCTGCTGACCTCGGCGCTGGCACCGCTGGTGCGGTTGTCCTACGGACGCATGGTAGTCATGGCCCTGCCCTATACCATCGTCATGTCCATTACCGGCCTGCTCATGTCGATGATGGCATTGGGGCCGGCAACGGAGTATCTCTACGAGAATGGCTGGATCGAACACCACGATGTCAGTGAGTTCCAGGTATCACCCGAAAAGGGGCACTGAGTATCCTGACGCCCTACGCCCGGCAGGGTCGTAGGGCGGAAATGGGCGTCAAACCCATCCCCTTCTTTGCGTCAGGCGTTCATCAATGCAGCGGGCTGTCTTCTTCCTGGCGATCCCAGAGGGTGGGCTCACCATTACTGTCGGCGATGGCTGACAACTTGTCGCGGTGGCGCTGCAATTCCTGATCTGAGGCCCGCACCACGGTGAGTCCGGGGCGCTGACCATCCAGCCGGCGAATCGCCTCAGCCGCCATCTCTCCGCCCTGCTCTGCGCTGTTATTGCCGTCGAGAGACAACCGCGTCTGCCCGCCGGTCATGGCCAGGTAGACGTCGGCAAGGATCTCCGCATCCAGCAAGGCCCCATGCAGCTCCCGGTGGCCGTTTTCCACCCCATAACGGCGGCACAGTGCATCCAGATTGTTCTTCTGCCCCGGGTGTTTCTGGCGCGCCATTACCAGGGTGTCGAGCACGCCGCAGCGCTGCTCCATGGTCCCATAACGACTGCCAAGGCGACGTAGCTCATGGTTGAGGAACCCTACATCGAACGGGGCGTTATGGATCACCAGTTCTGCACCATCCACAAAGGCGAGGAATTCATCCGCCACCTTGTCAAAAGTGGGTTTGTCCGCCAGGAACTCGGTGCTGATGCCGTGTACGGCCAGCGCCCCTTCATCGATCTCGCGCTGCGGATTGAGATACAAATGCAGGCTGTTTCCGGTGAGCCGCCGGTTAATGACTTCGACACAGCCAATCTCAATCACCCGGTGGCCATCATTGGGCTCAAGGCCGGTGGTTTCCGTATCCAGTACTACCTGACGCATTAGCTAGGCATTCCTTTTTTCTGAAGAAGTTCATCAATGCCACGATTGGCAAGTGCATCGGCCTTGTCGTTCTCGGGGTGTCCGCTGTGGCCCTTGACCCACTGCCATTCAATAGTGTGTTTCTCGCGGGCGGCATCCAGCCGCCGCCACAGATCCGCATTCTTCACCGGCTGCTTGGACGCCGTTTTCCAGCCCCGCTTCTTCCAGTTGACCATCCATTTGGTGATGCCATCCATGACATAACGCGAGTCCGTTGTCAGCACTACCTGACAGGGTGCTGTCAGGGCTTCCAGGGCCATGATCGCGGCCATCAGTTCCATGCGGTTATTGGTGGTGTCAGGTTCGCCACCGAACAGGGTCTTCTCGGTGGCGCCATAACGCAGTAGCGCTCCCCAGCCACCCGGGCCGGGGTTACCGCGGCAGGCGCCGTCGGTGAAAATAATCACTTGCTTCAATGAATCAGGACTCCTTGTTTTGCTGCCCCCAGCGGGCAACCGGTACGGGTACCACAGTATTGCGCGGCACCTTGTGTTGCCGGCTGGGCAACAACTTGGCCATACCGGCCCGTTTGCGAGCTACCAGTAGATAGGCATTGCCGTGGCGGGGCCACAGCAAACTACCCAGCCACTCAAGCAGCCCAAGCCGTTCCCGGCCACGGTCGGAAAGCGGCATAGTATAGAAGCCACTGGCCATGCCATCGACCTCAAATCCCAATACTTGCAACCAGTCAGTAAGCCGGTTGGGCCGGTAAAAGCGCCCGGACCAGCCCGGCCGCTTGCGCCAGAAGAACCAGCGAGCCAACCCCATCAGGCTGATCGGGTGGAAGCCGATAATGGCCACCTTGCCTCCCGGCGCGATACTTCGAGTGGCTTCACGCAACACCTGGTGGGGGTCATGACTGAAGTCCATGACATGGTGAAGCAGGAGAAGATCCACACTGGCCTTGGCCAGGGGCAACAACTCGAGCCTGGCCCGCACCTGGGTACCGCCGAAGCCTTGGGTAGAGATACTGGTCTGCCAGGGTAGCGGGCTCTCGGCCAGCATATCCCGGCCGCTGCCACTATACAGGGCCACCGCACGCTGGCCGGCCTGGCTGCGCAGCCATTCGCCAAGCATTGCTCGCTCTGCGGCCAACAGCGCCTGCCCTGGCTCGCTGTCCAGCCAGTTATCAAAATTGCGGCCCAGCTCCGGTGAGGAGGCATGATAGGAAATACGGTTGAGCGGAGGCAGTTGCATGACGGACAATGGCCCTTGATCATAAAAGATTGCCGTTTCTCAGGAGCGTAGCACGACATGTTGCCAAGCCCCACCGCCATCCCCGCATTTCGCGACAATTACATCTGGGCCATCCGCCAGGAGGACCGCTGCGTAGTGGTTGACCCAGGCGATGCCGCACCCGTCGAGCAGTTCCTGAAGGAGAACGGGCTGCGACTTACCAGCATTCTGGTAACTCACCATCATCCGGATCATGTCGGCGGCATTCCCGCTCTGCTACGGGAAAGGGATATTCCCGTTTATGGGCCTGCCAGGGAAACCATCCCCGGGATGACGCACCCGCTTGCCGAGGGCGACACCATTCAGCCAGCGGGGGTGGACATGTCCCTGACAGTAATGGAAGTCCCCGGCCATACCCTTGGGCATATCGCCTTCCACGACGCCAACCACTGCTGGCTGTTCTGCGGTGACACCTTGTTTGCCGGCGGTTGCGGCCGACTGTTCGAGGGTACCCCGGCGCAGATGTTTGACTCACTGCAGCGGCTGGCCAGCCTGCCTGCCAAAACGCAGGTATTCTGTACCCATGAATATACCCTGGCCAACCTGACCTTTGCTGCGGCAGTCACCCCGGATGATGATGCTGTGGCACAACGTCTCAACGCTGTTCGCCAGGCCCGCGAGACGGGCCAGATCACCCTGCCCTCCACACTGGAAGAAGAGACACGCAGCAACCCCTTCCTGCGCGCCCATGAGCCGGCGCTCAAGCACGCCTGCGAAGCCCGGGAAGCTGGAACAGCCGGCTCTGATATGCAGTGTTTTGCCGCCTTGCGTCGCTGGAAAGACAACTTTTAGCTGACACTGCTTGTGGGGCCCCTTTGCATGCCCCTAAAATGACTGAAATATTTTGCTGTCGTTATTATTATGAAAAAAATCACTACTCTCGCCCTGTGTCTGGGCCTGGGAGTCCTGGGAGGCTGTGCCTCGAATCAGTCCCTGGATGAGCTTCCTCCCATGCCCGCCGCCGAACCGTCGGTAGACGATGTCAATCTCGCCAACGGCATGGACGAGCCGACGCCCCTGGAAAGCAGCCCGGATCAAGAAAAAGAAAACAACGATTTATGGGTAAGGCTACGTCAGGGTTATGGCCTTGACCTGACAGTGGAAAATGACCGCATTCGCGTCCAGCGCGACTGGTACGCCCGCCACCCGCAATACTTCACCCGTGTCACCACCCGCTCCGAGCGCTACCTTCACTACATCATCGAGCAGGCAGAAGCGCGCAACATGCCATTGGAGCTGGCACTACTGCCCATCGTGGAAAGCGCCTTTGACCCCTTCGCCTACTCCCACGGCCGAGCCGCCGGCCCCTGGCAGTTCATTCCCTCTACCGGTGATTACTTCGGCATGGAGCGCACCTGGTGGCAGGATCAGAGACGGGACATTCTCAAATCCACCAATGCAGCGCTGGATTACCTGCAAAAGCTCTCCAACCGATTTGACGGCGACTGGCTACTGGCGCTGGCTTCCTACAATGCCGGCGGCGGCACCGTATCGCGGGCGATCCGCCGCAACGAAGAAGCGGGTAAACCGACAGATTTCTGGAACCTGAATCTACCGCGGGAGACCACCGCCTACGTTCCCAAGCTGTTGGCCATTGCCCAGATCGTGCAGGAGCCGGAAAACTACGGGGTTACCCTGCACCCGATCCGTAACGAAGCCTATTTCAGCAGCGTGGACATTGGCGGCCAGATTGACCTGACCCAGGCCGCCCGACTGGCGGATATTTCCGTGGAAGAACTCTATCTGCTGAATCCATCCTTCAACCGCTGGGCCACCTCACCAGATGGCCCTCACCGCCTTCTGGTTCCGGTTGATCGGGAAGAGCGCTTCCGTAACGGGCTGGCCGAATTGCCCCAGGATCAGCGCATGCGGTGGGCCCGCTACGAAATCCGCCCCGGCGACAGCCTGGGCGCCATTGCCCGTAAGCATCGCACCACGCCGCAGGTCCTGCGCAGCATCAACAAGCTGAACGGCAATACCATCATCGCCGGTCGCACCCTGCTGATTCCGGGGCCATCGTCCGGGAAAGGCGACTACAGCCTGAGCGAAGATTCTCGCCTGGCCGCCAATCAGTCCCGGGAGCGCAAAGGCAAGCAACGGGTCAATTACACCGTGCAATCCGGCGACACCCTGTGGGAAATTTCCCGTCGCTACAGTGTGGGCGTGAAGGAGCTGGCCAAATGGAACAACATGGCGCCCGGCGACAGCCTGAGTATCGGCCAGTCCCTGGCCGTATGGAGTGAATCCGCTCAGACCAGCAGCGCAGTCCCGCCGGAAAATGACAAGATGGTCCGCAAGCTACGCTATGCCGTACGCAACGGAGACTCCTTGTATGCCATTGCAGACCGCTTTAATGTATCGGTGAACGACATCAAGAGCTGGAACGACCGTGTAGCCAGCAATCGTTACATTAAACCTGGGCAACGGCTGACACTCTACGTTGATATTCGCAAAACGTTCTAGACCCTTTCTGGCCCTTGCGGCCCTGCTCCTCGGCGTGGCCAGCCACGCCGAGGTAACCCGCAGCCACGGCTATCATCCCTTCGGCAATCTCAAATACTCTGCCGACTTTCAGCACCTTGATTACGTCAACCCGGACGCCCCCAAAGGCGGCACCCTGCGCCTCTATGGCCAGGGCACCTTCGATAGCCTGAACCCATATATTCTCAAGGGCATCAGCCCGGCTGATACTCCCGGCATGCAGATGTACGGTGTCACCGAACTGGCCGACAGTTTGCTGATGGGCAACCAGTCCCATAATCGCTTCGGCGATGAAGCCGGCGCCGCCTATGGCCTGATCGCCGAATGGGTGGAATACCCTGATGACCGCAGCTGGGCCACGTTCCGTATTCGCGAACAGGCCCGCTTCCATGACGGCCACCCGATCCGCGCCGAAGACGTAGTGTTCAGCTTTGATGTTCTGCTCAGCAAGGGAAAACCCGAGTATACCTTGCAGCTGGCAGACCTGGCCGATGTGGAGGCGGTGGACCCGCTCACCGTGAAATTCACCTTCAAGGAAGGCCGCAAGGATTTGCCCCAGGTGGTCGGCTCGATCCCCATCCTGCCCAAACATTACTGGCAGGAGCACGATTTCGAGCGAGCCACCCTGACCCCGTCACTGTCCAGTGGCCCTTATCAGGTCAGCTCAGTCAAACCGGGTAAGCAGGTGGTTTTCCAACGGGTCAAGGACTACTGGGCCGCCGACCTGCCGGTCAACCGTGGCCGTTACAACTTTGATCAGGTTATTTTCGAATTTTTCCGCGATGCTGACGTGGGTTTTGAAGCCTTCAAGTCCGGCGATTATGATCTGCATTACGACTACAGTTCCAAGCATTGGGCCACCGCCTACGACTTTGCTGCCGTTGAACAGGGCCAGATCATCAAACAGGAAATCCCTCACCAGATGCCTCGTCCGGTGCAGGCTTTCTTTTTCAATACCCGCAAGGCCCCCTTTAATGACCTCAACGTGCGCAAGGCCGCCAGCCTGCTGTTTGACTTTGAATGGTCCAATCGCAATCTGTTCAGTAATGCCTATAGCCGCACTGTCAGCTGGTTTCCCAACAGCCCCTACTCTGCCCCGGTTCCTGCAACTGCTGAAGAGCAGGAGCTTCTGAAGGATCAGGCCGGGCACCTGCCGGACAATTTCTTCAACGCTGATATCCACCCTCCAGTCAATGATGGCAGTGGCCAGATCCGCAATCGCATGCGCGAGGCGCTGTCACTGCTACAGGCCAGCGGTTGGCGCCTGCAGGATCAAAAACTGGTTAACGAGGAAGGCAAGCCCCTTCGGTTTACCGTTCTCAATTATCACAACCCCGGCATTTACCGCATTCTCGCCCCCTGGTTCCGCAACCTGCAGCGCCTGGGCATTGAAGCCGACTACCGGGAAGTAGAGCCCGCTGCCTACAAGGAACGGCTGGACAACTTCGACTATGACGTGGTGCTGTTTGTGCTGCCCGTACGCGACTATCCCGGGCCGGAGCTGACCGATTATTTCGCTTCAAGCAGTGCAGATATCCCTGGCAGCAAGAATCTGGCTGGCATCAGCCACCCGGTTGTCGATTTTCTGGTCCGCACAGCCCTGTCTGCTGAGACAGAAGCCGAGTATGTACTCAGTCTACAAGCGCTGGACCGGATGTTGCGCTACCAGCATTACGGCGTCCTGAATTACCATATCCGCCATCACCGGGTTGCCTGGTGGGACAGATTTTCCCGTCCTTCGGAACCGATTCCGTTCGGGTTGGGTCTGGATACCTGGTGGATGAAAAATAAATAACGCGCGCACGCTCCACGCTGGCATGTAACAAGCCTGGCCACGCTTCGCTTATCCTTGGTGTGCCAGCACCGATTACGCGACGATAACGGGAGCAACAACAGACGTTGTTGCTACAGGCCGTGCATGTTGCCAGTGAGCGTGCCGCATGAAAAAAGGAGTCATTATGGCCATTCACAGCACTGTGCTGCGTGGGCTGTTTGTTGGGCTGTGTGCGTTCACAGCATTGGCACATGCCGAAATCCACAAGAGCCACGCCATTGCCATGCATGGCGAGCCCATGTATTCCGCTGGCTTCTCGCACTTTGATTACACCAATCCCGACGCGCCCAAAGGCGGCGAACTACGCCTTCATGTGATTGGCGGCTTCGACTCACTCAACCCCTTTGTCTCCAAGGGTCGCGCCGCTGCCGGCATGGCGTATCTGGACAACTCCTACCTGTACGATTCACTCACCGTGCGTGGTGAAGACGAACCGTTCACCCAGTACGGATTGCTGGCGCAAAGCATTGAATGGCCGGATGACCGCAGCTGGGTGCGCTTCCATTTGCGCGAGAAGGCGCGTTTCGCCGATGGCGAACCGGTGCAGGCTGACGATGTGGCCTGGACTTTTGACACCCTGATGAAGAAAGGCAAACCCTTCTACAGCTACTACTACGCAGCTGTTGAACGCGTGGAAATCAACGATCCGCGCACCGTGACCTTTCATTTCAAGGCCAGTGACAACCGGGAATTGCCGCTGATCATCGGCCAGCTCCCCATTTTGCCAAAGCACCACTGGCAAGACCGGGAATTCGACAAGGATGGCATGCTGCCTCCCCTAGGGTCAGGCCCTTACACCCTGGCCGAAGCGAAACCCGGCAAGAAAGTCGTTTACCAGCGCCGCAAGGATTACTGGGCGCAATCGTTACCTGTGATGAAGGGACGAAACAACTTCGATCGCATCATCTATGATTACTATCTTGATGAAACCGCCGCGCTGGAAGCCTTCAAAAGTGGCCGTTATGACTGGCGCCATGAAAACAATTCCAAGCTCTGGGCCACCGCTTACCGGGGCCCGGCCTTTGAAAACGGCAAGATTGTTACCGATGAAGTCAGCCATGGAAACCCCTGGGGGGCACAGGCCTTCATCTTCAATCTGCGCAAGGAATTATTCCAGGATGAGACCCTGAGAGAAGCGATTGGATACGCGTTTGACTTCCAATGGTCCAATGACAATCTGTTCTACGGACAGTACAAACAGAATCGTAGCTACTTTGATAATTCCGAAATGGCCGCCACTGGCTTACCTTCCAAAGCGGAGCTGGCATTGCTGGAACCCTACCGGGAGCAACTGCCGGAAGCGGTTTTCAACAAGGAATACCAGCCCCCCAAAACCGATGGCTCCGGTCGACCCCGTGAGAACCTGCGTAAAGCATCCATCATGCTCAAGGAAGCCGGCTATCAGCTCCGTGACGGCCAGCTTTACACCCCGGACAACAAACCGGTTCGCTTCGAGTTTCTACTCAGCTCTCCGGCTTTTGAACGCATCGTTCTGCCTTTCTCCCGTAACCTGAAGGCACTGGGCATTGTGGCCAACGTGTCCAAGGTTGATTCGTCCCTGTGGGTGGAGCGTATCCAGAATTTCGACTTCGACATGATTGTCTATCGCATGGGGCAATCCAGCTCACCGGGTAATGAACAGCAGGAATACTGGTCTTCCCAGGCTGCCGACCAGCCCGGTAGCCGCAACCTGATCGGCATCAAGAATCCGGTTGTGGATGCGCTGGTGGACAAGGTCGTCGCAGCCCAGAGCCGTGAAGAACTGATCACCCGCTGCCGGGCCCTGGACCGGGTGCTGCAGTGGCAGCATTACAGTGTCTTCAACTGGTATTCGGACCAATACCGCCTCGCCTACCAGTCCCGCCTGCGGCACCCGGAACTTGGCAATTACGTTGGCATGGATGCGGCCCTGGATACCTGGTGGGATAGCACAGCGAAATGATGCGCTACTACATTGCCAAACGGCTGCTGCTGGTTCTCCCTACCCTGTTCGGCATCCTGCTGCTGAACTTTCTGGTGATACAGGCAGCGCCTGGCGGGCCAGTGGAAAAGACCCTGGCGGAGCTGCAGGGCATCGGTGGCGGCGGCACCGGCAGCAGTTTTGCCGGCGGCAGTGCGGACACCGTCAGTGGCGGTGAATACCGTGGCTCCCGGGGCCTGCCCCCGGAGCTGGTCGAGCGCATCGAAAAGATGTACGGCTTCGACAAGCCCGCCCACGAACGTTTCTGGCTGATGATCAAAAACTATTTCAGCTTTGATTTCGGTGAATCCTATTACCGGGACCGCTCCGTCACCGAACTGATTGTAGAGCGCCTGCCGGTGTCCATCTCTCTGGGCCTGTGGAGCACCCTGATCGCCTACATGATTTCCATTCCACTGGGCATTCACAAGGCAGTGAGAGATGGCTCGCGCTTCGATGTCTGGTCGAGCACCGCCATCATTATCGGTTTTGCCATTCCCAGCTTTCTGCTGGGCATACTATTGATCGTACTCTTTGCCGGGGGCTCCTATTTCGAGTGGTTCCCGCTTCGCGGCCTCACCTCGGACAATTTTGATGAACTGACCCTGTTCGGCAAGATTATCGATTACGCCTGGCATATTACCCTGCCCACCATCGCCATCGTGGTCGGCAACTTCGCCACCTTGTCCATGCTGACCAAAAACTCCTTCATGGACGAAATTCGCAAGCAGTATGTGCAAACCGCCCGGGCCAAGGGGCTGAGTGAGAAACAGGTGCTCTACGGCCATGTGTTCCGCAACGCCATGCTGATCATCATCGCCGGCTTTCCCGCCGCCTTTATCAGTATGTTCTTTACCGGTGTACTGCTGATTGAATTCATCTTTTCCCTGGATGGCCTCGGGCTGCTGGGCTTTGAATCAGTGATCAATCGTGACTACCCGGTGGTGTTCGGCACCCTGTTCATCTTCACCCTGATCGGCCTGCTGCTGAAACTGGTCAGTGATCTGACTTATATGTGGGTGGACCCGCGTATCGACTTTGAGCGGAGGGACAACTAATGGCTTTATCCTCCCTGCGTTTCAGCAATCCGGTCTCGGCCCGCCAGTGGCAGGCTTTTCGCAGCAACCGGCGGGGCTACTGGTCGTTATGGATTTTCCTGGTGCTGTTTATCCTCAGCCTGGGTGCGGAATTCATCGCCAACGACAAGCCCCTGCTGGTCCACTATGACGGCGACCTCTACACCCCGGTATTCAATGCCTACCCGGAAACCACCTTTGGCGGTTTTTTCGAGTCAGAAGCCAATTACCGTGACCCCGTGGTAAAAGACCTGATCGAAGACAAAGGCTGGATTCTCTGGCCACCGATTCGCTACAGCTTCAACACTATCAACTACGACCTGAGTGAGCCTGCACCAGCGCCGCCCTCCTCGGATAACTGGTTAGGCACCGATGATCAGGGCCGCGATGTAGCGGCGGGCTTGATATATGGCTTTCGTATTTCCGTGCTGTTCGGGCTGATGTTGACGCTGTTTTCGAGCATCGTCGGCATTATTATTGGCGCCATTCAGGGCTACTACGGTGGCTGGCTGGATCTGGCCGGACAACGCTTTCTGGAAATCTGGTCAAGCATGCCGATCCTGTTCCTGATCATCATTATTTCCAGCTTCGTGGTACCCAGTTTCTGGACCCTGCTGATCATCATGCTGCTGTTTTCCTGGATGACACTCGTGGATCTGGTGCGAGCCGAATTTCTCCGTTGTCGCAATATGGATTATGTGCGCGCTGCCCACGCCATGGGCGTGCGCACACCGGTCATCATGTTCCGCCATATGCTGCCCAATGCCATGGTTGCCACCATCACCTTCCTGCCTTTCATTCTCAACGGTGCCGTGGTGACGCTCACCTCCCTGGACTTTATTGGTTTCGGTCTACCCCCGGATGCGCCATCCCTGGGCCGCCTGGTGGGTCAAGGGAAGGCCAATCTGCACGCTCCCTGGCTGGGAATCAGCGTCTTTGCCACGCTCACGGTCATGCTGACCCTGCTGGTGTTTATCGGCGAAGCCGTCCGTGATGCCTTCGACACGAGGAAGTTTCTGCAATGAGCCTCCTATCCCTGCGTGGTCTGACCATTCGATTCGGCCAGGATGTGGCCGTAGATAACCTGTCCCTGGATCTGGAACCCGGCCACATGCTGGCGCTGGTCGGTGAGTCCGGCTCCGGCAAGTCTCTGACCGCCCTGTCGATGCTTGATCTGTTGCCGGATAGTGCCAGCTGGCACGCTGACACCCTGACCCTGGATGGTGAAAACCTGCTCGGGCTCACGGAAAACCGCAAGCGCGCCCTGCGCGGCGGCCGTATCGGCACCATTTTCCAGGAGCCGCTGACGGCCCTGAATCCTCTGCATACGGTGGAAAAACAGATCAGCGAAAGCCTGTTTGTTCATCAGGGTATGAGCCGAGCAAAGGCCCGTGCGCGCTGCCTGGAGTTACTCGGCCAGGTGGAACTGCCTGCCACCAAGGAAATGCTGGGGCGCTATCCACACCAGCTCAGTGGCGGCCAGCGCCAGCGGGTAATGATTGCCATGGCCCTGGCCAACGATCCGCAGATCCTGATCGCCGACGAGCCCACCACCGCTCTCGACGTGACCGTTCAGGAGACCATTCTCACACTGATCAAGCGATTGCAGAACGAACTGAACCTGTCGATCCTGCTGATCAGCCATGATCTGGCGGTGGTCAGCCGCTTTGCCGATGACATCCTGGTCATGCACCACGGCAAGAAGGTGGAAGCCGGCCCCACCGCACAGGTGCTGGCAGAGCCCAAGGAAGCCTACACCCGCCACCTGATCGGTTCGGAGCCCCGTGGCCAGATGCCACCACTGGCGGAGAATGCACCGCTGCTGCTGGAAGCCAACGCCATGGCAGTGACCTTCAAGGAAAAGCGTCAGAGCCTGTTCTCCCCTGCCCCCTTGATGCGCGCCGTGGATGAGATTGATCTATGCGTCAGGCGCGGCGAGACCCTGGGCATTGTCGGCGAATCCGGATCGGGGAAATCCACCCTGGCGCTGGCATTGTTACGCCTGGTAAAAAGCCAGGGCCAGATCCTCATGGATGGCACCGATCTGCGACAACTGAACCACCGGCAGCTGCGTGGCTGGCGTAGCCGACTGCAGGTGGTCTTCCAGGACCCGTTCGGCAGTCTCAATCCGCGCATGACCGTGGGCCAGATCGTGGCGGAAGGTCTCGCCGTGCATGCGGGCAGTCTGACTCCACAGGAAAGGGATGCCAAAGTTACCCAGATGCTCGAAGAAGTCGACCTGCCAGCGGAAGCACGACATCGTTACCCCCATGAGTTTTCCGGCGGTCAGCGACAGCGTATCGCCATTGCTCGTGCCCTGATCATGGAACCTGAGCTGCTTATCCTGGACGAGCCCACTTCAGCCCTGGACCGCAGTGTGCAATACCAGATTCTGGAACTGCTGAAATCCCTGCAAAAGAAACATGATCTCAGCTATCTGTTTATCAGCCATGATCTGAAAGTCATACGATCCATCTGTCACCGGGTGATGGTCATGAAGGATGGCAAGGTGGTTGAGCAAGGCGATACAGGCGCTATTTTCGACCAGCCACAACACAGCTACACGCATAAGCTGATGTCTGCCGCCTTTGCCTGAACAGAAGCCGCAGGGAAACACACCGTTGCATTTGTCAGTCTGTGAAAAGGCGTCAAACCCGGTTTATTTGCCTATACTTAGCCCAGTCGTTATGTTGGCCACCAATCGGAATAACCAGAACCACGAGGGATGACCATGGGATTTCTAGCAGGCAAACGCTACCTGATTGTCGGCGTCGCCAGTGACCGCTCCATTGCTACCGGTATTGCCGAAGCCATGCACCGTGAAGGCGCCGAGCTGGCCTTTACCTATCAGAACGAAAAACTGAAAAGCCGTGTCGTGAAAGCGGCGGAACGCTATGGCAGCAACGAAACACTGTGCTACCCCTGCGATGTCGTCAGTGATGAAGAGATCGAGGCAGTATTTACAGCGCTGGGCGATCAATGGGACGGACTCGATGGGATTATCCACGCTGTGGGGTTTGCTCCCGGCAATGAACTGGATGGCAGCTTTGCGGAAGTGGCAACACGCGAAGGCTTCCGCATCGCCCATGACATTTCCAGCTACAGCTTCGTTGCCCTGGCCAAGGCCGGGCGTCAGATGATGGCCAACCGCAATGGCTCTCTGTTGACACTCACATACCATGCCGCGCGTCAGACCGTGCCCAACTACAACGTAATGGGCCTGGCCAAGGCCAGCCTGGAAGCCTCTGTCCGTTATCTGGCTTCCAGCATGGGGCCTGACGGCATTCGTGTGAACGGGATTTCCGCCGGGCCCATCCGCACCCTGGCGGCATCCGGCATCAAGAAATTCCGCAGCATGCTTGACTACAACGCCGCCAAGGCACCGTTACGCCGGAATGTGACCATTGAGGAAGTGGGGAATGTTGCTGCTTTCCTGTGCTCTGACCTGGCATCCGGTATCACCGGCGAAATCACCTATGTGGATGCCGGTGCCAGCACGGTATCCATGCCCTTTGAGCTTGAAAACGAGTAAAACCAGAAGACGATCCCGCAACCGGAATTGCGGCAAAAAAAAAGCTCACCAGCAATGGTGAGCTTTTTTTGTTTCTGCCGCTGATTACTGATCGGCAGAACTGCTACTCAGGCGTTCCGGATTGAGATCCACATCGCCTTCGTCACGCAACAAGGCAACCACCTGACGGAAGTTACGTTGCCCTTCGATATTTCCCAGCTCCAGGAGCGCGGCTTGTTGCTGCGCATCGGAAAGGGGTTCGGCATTACCGTCTTCCACACGGGTTACCTGATAGGCAACCAGGGAACCGTCACCCACTCGAGTCAGCTCAATGGCAGAGCTTTCCCCTTCCGCCGTCTTCGGCAGTGCAAAGGCGCCGTTGACCACTTCCATGGACGGCTCAGCCCCGCCACGCTGAAGACCTTCCTGCTCTTCAATCCCGGCCTCAAACAAGGCGGCGATCTCATCCAGGGTTGCGCCCTGCTGCAATTTCTCTTCGGCCTGCGCAGACAGTTCCTGCACCTTGTCAGCAGCTCGCTCGCCCTTCAGGCGTTCGCGAATTGCGAAGGAGACATCTTCCAGCGGTAACGGCTCCGCCGGTTTGTCATCGAGGATACTGACGGCCAGGTACTCACCAGGAGCCGTCTCGATCAGATCGCTGTTGTGGCGATCCTTGCGAACCTGGTCACTGTTGAGCGCTTGCTGCACCTGACGCGCAGACAGTGGCTGAGGCAGCGACGCCAGGGAGACCCAGTCGGTGGTGACTACATCGATGCCAACCTGCTCGGCGGGAACAGTCATGTCACTGTGTTCGTAGAGAAGCTCTTCCAGACGTGCCACATCTTCATTTAGCAGCGTTTCCGCGCGGCCCTGCTTGAGATCTGCACGAATCTGCTCGGCCAGTTCCTCCAGTGTTGGCAAATCCTGCTCACGGACAACATCAGATACCTTGATCAGATGCACACCGGCATCGGTCACGACCGGATCGGAAACCATACCGGGCTCCAGGCTGGCAATCGCCTCTTCCATCTCTTCAGGCAATGCGCCCTTGGATACCACACCAAGATCGCCACCGGCACCGGCTGAGCCAGGGTCGTCGGAATACTGCTCAGCCACCTCGGCAAAGGACTCACCGGCGGCAATTGCCTGTGCGGCTTCAGTAGCTCGGGTCTGAGCCTGTTCAAGATCTCTGTCGCCATTGATCTCGACGAGAATATGGGCCACTTTGCGCGCCGTAGTAGCACCCGATTCTTCCATGATGGAGCGGCGCACTTCGTACTCCGCAGCCACGTCGTCCTCGCTCACGGATACCTGGTCGGTGTAGTCCTGCGCTGTCAGCTTCACATAGGCGACCCGGAATTCTTCCGGACGCATGAACTCCGCCTGGTTTTCATCGTAGTAAGCCTTGATGTCTTCATCACTGACGACAAAATCGCTACGCAGACCGTTCAGGTCCAGCGTCACATAGCGAATGTCACGAACCTGTTCACCCAGCCGACGCTGCTCTTGCAGTTCCGCCGGCAACGCAAAATTGGTTGCCATGAAACCGGAGCGATACTGCTCTTTGAGCATGTCCTGACGCAGGCCCTGGATATAACCCTGTGGCGTCAAGCCGCGGCTACGCAGCTCCCGTTCGAACCGGGTCTCGGAAAATTTGCCATCCTCCTGGAAAAGGGGGACCTGATAAATATCGCGGGCGGCCTGCTTTTCGCTGAATGCCAGTTTGGCATTCTGCGCTGCAGCAAGAATCAGCTGCTCGTTAATCAGTCCTTCCAGCACCATTTCGGGGCGAACAAAGGAATCCAGCATGGACGGGTCCATATTCGGACTCTGCTGGCGCAGCATGTCACGAACGCGCTCCACGCGCTGATTGACCACACTGCGGGTGATTTTGTTGCCTTCTACTTCGGCAACCACATCCCCGCTTCCACCACCGGTGAAATAGCCATAGAAACCGGAAATGACAAAAGGAAGGATAATCGCGGCAAGCAGGACCTTGCCCACGGGACCGCGGACAAACCGTCTGAACTCCTGCATGAAAATACTCCGTAGGGACTCTTATTAAAACCTGGAACCGTGACTTCAGCATGGCTTCAGGTGAAAACTGTCGAATTCGATATTGTTATGTGAGAACCGCAATTTTTACCACAGGTTCCCCTAAACGGAAAAAAGCGCACCCGCTTACGGCTGCGCTTCCTCAAACTGGCGGAGCGGACGGGACTCGAACCCGCGACCCCCGGCGTGACAGGCCGGTATTCTAACCAGCTGAACTACCGCTCCAGCAAACAGTTTAGTTCACCGCGTCTTTCAGTGCCTTACCGGCTTTGAAGCCCGGTACTTTGGCAGCGGCGATCTGAATGGTCTGGCCAGTTTGCGGGTTGCGGCCTTCGCGAGCAGCGCGCTCTTTCACAGCAAAAGTACCAAAACCTACCAGAGAAACGCTGTCACCTTTTTTCAGGGCGCCAGTAACCGCTTCCAAAGTAGCATCCAGTGCACGACCTGCGTCGGCTTTGGAAATATCCGCGCTAGCGGCAATCGCATCAATCAACTCTGACTTATTCACAAAGTTCCCCTTTCTGTTTTTCCCGGTTTTATGGTCGAGGCGTGATGTACTCTCCTCCTGAGCAAGCCGCCTTTATACCAACGGGTATAAGGAGCGTCAAGAAAGGAAAGGTATCATCGCACCCAAGTTAAAAAAAATGAAAAACCATATAGATCAATAATTTAAAAAGCTTCAATTCCGGCTCATTAGTGTGTACTGGGCCGCTTTGCGCCTTCCTGGTTTTTCTCTTCTGCGAGCGCCAAATCCTCTTCCAGTTCCGCTTCACTCAGCGGGCTGGGTTGATGAGTCAGCGCCACATCAAGCACCTGGTCAATCCATTTAACAGGACGGATATCCAGGGACGACTTGATATTGTCCGGGATCTCTTTGAGATCCCGCTCGTTTTCTTCCGGTATCAATACCGTCTTGATGCCACCACGGTGAGCAGCCAGTAATTTCTCTTTCAGCCCACCAATGGGCAGAACCTGGCCACGCAGGGTAATTTCACCGGTCATGGCCACATCGGCACGCACCGGGATACCTGTGAGTACCGACACCATGGCAGTGCACATGCCAATGCCCGCACTGGGGCCGTCTTTTGGCGTGGCGCCTTCCGGCACATGCATGTGCAGGTCGTTACGGTCCAGGGTGCGGCGACGGATACCAAGAGTGCCAGCACGGCTTTTCACAACCGTCCAGGCCGCCTGAATGGATTCCTGCATCACATCGCCCAGGGAGCCGGTAGAGATTACGCGGCCTTTGCCCGGAGTGGAAACACTTTCGATAGTCAGCAACTCACCACCAACGGAGGTCCACGCCAGTCCGGTAACCTGCCCGACCTGATCCTTTTCTTCCGCACGGCCGAAGCTGAACTTGCGCACACCCAGGTATTGTTCCACCAGGTCCTCGGTCAGCACGACACTGGTGCTCTCTCCGGCCAACAGGTGTTCCTTGACTACCTTGCGACAAATCTTGCTGACTTCACGCTCAAGTCCACGGACCCCCGCTTCACGGGTGTAGTGCCGGACCACGTAACGTAGCACGGTTTCGTCGAAAACCACTTCATCCTTTTTCAGACCGTTATTCTTGATCTGCTTGGGAACCAGATACTGGAGGGCGATGTTGACCTTCTCGTCCTCGGTGTAGCCTGGCAGACGAATGACTTCCATACGGTCCAGCAAGGGTGCCGGAATATTCATGGAGTTGGAGGTACAGATAAACAGCGTCTCGGACAGGTTGTAGTCCACCTCCAGATAATGATCACTGAACGTGTCATTCTGTTCCGGGTCCAGCACCTCCAACAGGGCGGACGCCGGATCACCACGGTTATCCATACCCATCTTGTCCACTTCGTCGAACAGGAACAGTGGGTTGCGGACACCAACCTTGGACAGCTTCTGGATTACCTTGCCCGGCAAAGAACCGATATAGGTGCGACGGTGGCCACGAATTTCGGCTTCGTCTCTCACACCACCCAGTGCCATGCGGACAAACTTTCGATTGGTGGCATGGGCGATGGATTGGCCCAGGGACGTTTTCCCCACGCCCGGAGGCCCCACCAGACATAACACCGGGCCCTTGACCTTGCCCACGCGGCTTTGTACGGCCAGGAATTCAAGGATACGGTCCTTTACTTCTTCCAGACCATAATGATCCTGATCCAGTACTTCCTTGGCATGGGCCAGATCATGACGTACTCGGCTGCGTTTCTTCCATGGCACCGATGTCATCCAGTCCAGATAGCTACGCACTACCGTCGCCTCTGCGGACATGGGAGACATCATTTTGAGCTTGTTCAGCTCGTTCATGGACTTTTCGCGGGCTTCCTTGGGCATACCCACGCCGTCGATTTTCTTTTCCAGATCTTCCAGGTCGTTACCACTGTCGTCCAGATCACCCAATTCTTTCTGGATGGCTTTCATCTGTTCGTTCAGGTAGTACTCGCGCTGGCTTTTCTCCATCTGCTTTTTGACGCGCCCACGAATGCGTTTTTCCACCTTGAGCACATCAATGTCGGATTCCATCAGCGCAATCAGGTGTTCAACCCGCTCACGCACGTCCACCATTTCCAGCACGTCCTGCTTTTCTTCCAGTTTCAACTGCAGGTGGGCGGCAATGGTGTCGGCCAGGCGGCTGACTTCATCGATGGAGGAAACAGAGCCGGTGACTTCCGGCGCCACTTTCTTGGAGAGTTTGACGTAATCCTCGAACTGGGACTGCAGCGAGCGGGACAGAGCCTCCTGCTCCCCTTCATCGGGCAGCCCCTCTTCCAACTCACGCACATCAGCGATACCACCCTGGTCGCCGAACTCGGCCTTGACCACGTGGGCCCGCTGACCGCCTTCAACCAGCACCTTGACGGTGCCATCGGGCAGTTTGAGCAACTGAAGAATGGTTGAAACGGTGCCGACCCGGTAAATGTCATCCGCACCCGGGTCATCGTCAGAGGCATTGCGCTGGGCGACCAGCATGATCTGTTTGTCGTCCGCCATGGCGGTTTCAAGCGCAGCAATGGACTTTTCCCGGCCAACAAACAGCGGGATCACCATATGGGGATACACCACTACGTCACGCAGTGGTAAAAGCGGGATATCTTTCAGCACGTATTGCCTCTATTGCCGTGGTGGCACCTTAATCCGGTGCCACCTTGGAAGACTGCTCGTTGTTCTCGTAAATCAACAACGGATCGGATTCGCCCTTGATAGTGGGACTGTCGATAACCACCTTGGCAACAGAGTCCATGGAAGGAACCTGGTACATGGTATCGAGCAGCACACTTTCCAGAATGGAGCGCAGACCGCGGGCCCCTGTCTTTCTTTCCATGGCTTTGTGGGCCACGGCGCGAAGGGCATCATCGCGGAAATCCAGCTCCACGCCTTCCATCTCGAACAGGCGGGCGTACTGTTTGGTCAGGGCATTGCGTGGCTCAGTGAGAATCTGAACCAGCGCCTCTTCACTGAGCTCTTCAAGGGTCGCGATCACCGGCAGACGACCGATAAACTCGGGGATCAGGCCATACTTGACCAGGTCTTCCGGTTCCACATCTACCAGCAATTCACCCAGGTTACGGGCATCATCCTTGCTCTTCACTTCTGCCGAGAAGCCGATACCGCCCTTCTCGGAACGCTCGCGAATCACCTTGTCCAGGCCGGCAAAGGCACCACCACAGATAAACAGCATGTTGGAGGTGTCCACCTGCAGGAATTCCTGCTGGGGATGCTTGCGCCCTCCCTGAGGAGGGACAGAGGCCACGGTGCCTTCAATCAGCTTGAGCAGGGCCTGCTGCACGCCCTCCCCGCTCACATCACGGGTAATGGAGGGGTTGTCGGACTTGCGGGAAATCTTGTCGATTTCATCGATATAGACAATACCGCGCTGGGCCTTGTCCACATCGTAATCGCACTTCTGCAGCAGTTTCTGGATGATGTTTTCCACATCCTCACCCACATAACCGGCTTCGGTGAGGGTGGTGGCATCCGCGATGGTGAAGGGCACATTGAGCAACCGCGCCAGGGTCTCGGCCAGCAGCGTCTTACCACTACCGGTGGGACCAATAAGCAAAATATTGCTCTTACCCAGTTCCACCTCATCACGGCCCTTGCTACTGCTGCGCAGGCGCTTGTAGTGGTTGTATACCGCCACGGCGAGGACGCGTTTGGCTCGCTCCTGCCCAATCACGTACTCATCAAGGGTTTCCTTGATTTCATTGGGCTTGGGCAGGGCTTCTCCGCCGGTGTCCCCGGTGTCTTCCTGCACTTCCTCGCGGATGATGTCGTTACACAGATCCACGCATTCGTCGCAGATAAAGACCGAGGGCCCCGCAATCAGCTTGCGGACCTCATGCTGGCTTTTGCCACAAAAAGAGCAGTACAGCAGCTTGCCGTCGTCGCCCTTGCCAGTGGAGTCGGTCATTGAATCGCCTCTAAACCTGTGTATTTGAGTATTTGCGTCTCTTTCAAAATGCAGGGAGACGGGGGCTTTTTCAAGCCCGCCGGGCCTCTCAGGCCTTCCGTTAGGACACTTTTTGTACGAAGGTTACCGAATTACACCGGACGCTGACGCAACACCGCGTCAACGATGCCATATTCCTGTGCCTGCTCCGCGCCCATGAAGTTGTCGCGGTCGGTATCTTTCTCCAGCCTTTCCAGCGGTTGGCCGGTGTGGTGGGCCAACAGGCTGTTGAGCTGTCCCTTGATCTTGAGAATTTCCTTGGCATGGATCTCGATATCCGAGGCCTGGCCTTGGAAACCGCCCAGCGGCTGGTGAATCATGATCCGCGCATTGGGCAGCGCATAGCGCTTGCCTGCCGCACCTGCGGCCAACAGGAAGGCGCCCATGCTGGCGGCCTGCCCCACGCACATGGTGGACACATCCGGCTTGACGAACTGCATGGTGTCATAAATGGACATGCCTGCCGTTACCGAGCCACCCGGGCTGTTGATGTAGAGATGAATGTCCTTGTCCGGGTTTTCCGACTCCAGGAACAACATCTGGGCCACGATCAGGTTGGCCATGTGGTCTTCCACTTGGCCGATCATGAAAATCACCCGCTCTTTGAGCAGGCGGGAGTAGATGTCAAAAGAACGTTCGCCACGGGCGGTCTGCTCGATCACCACCGGCACCAGACCCAGATTGGTCGGGTCGTTGCTCAGTTGCTGCATTTCCGGGGTCATGGAGTTGATACGGCTCAAGTCGATCATGTAGCGCTTTCCTTCTCGTCGATCGTCCGGGGACGTTCTTGCGATTTATTGGTATCGGCGGTGGCCGACCTCATCCTGAATGCTGCAATGGGGGCTAACATAGCCAAAAACAAGGCAGGCCGGACGAACAGGTCTTCCAGCATCTTATGACGGTGTATGGGGGGCGTCTATAAAAGTGGGCGTTGGCGGGGTCTGAATGCGCAAAACTTGCGCAAATTGTGCATAAATAACGCAAAACGGGGCCAGAAGGCCCCGTTTTGCTGTCAAAAAGCGGAAAGAATCAGCCTTCTGCTTGCTCGCGTGGCTTCACCGCGTCCTGGTAGGACATGGCTTTCTCTTCCACCTTGGCGCTATCCAGAACCAGGTCGACCACCTGCTCTTCCAGTACAGCGCCTTCAATCTGCTGCAGCTGCTGCGGATTGCTGTAAACCCAGCTCACCACTTCTTCCGGCTTCTCGTACTGCTCGGCGATTTCTTCTACACGAGCTTTCACCTTGTCGGCATCGGCCTTGATCTCGTGCTTGTCGAGGATAGCGCGAACCACCAGGCCCAGACGCACGGAACGCTCAGCCTGTTCCTTGAACAGATCATCCGGCAGGATGGAGGCATCAAACTGCTGACCACCACCGAACTGCTGCATCATCTGCTGACGCATACGCTGGATTTCCTGGGTGACCAGGGCGCCCGGCAAATCAAACTCGTGCAGGTTGACCAGGCCGTCCATCGCCTGCTCTTTCACCTTGCCAGTTACCGCATTCTTCAGCTCGCGCTCCATGTTCTTGCGCACTTCAGCCTTGAATTTGGCTTCGTCGCCATCCTCAACGCCGAAGGCTTTCATGAACTCGGCATCCACTTCCGGCAGCGCCTTGCCTTCAACCTTGTTGACCTTGATCTGGAACACCACAGCCTGACCTTTCAGTTCTTCGGACTGGTAGTCTTCCGGGAAGGTCACGTCGATATCTTTCTCGTCACCGGCTTTCAGGCCAACGATGCCATCTTCAAAACCCGGGATCATCTGACCGGAGCCCAGCTCCAGGTTCTGCCCTTCGGCGCTACCGCCTTCGAAGGCTTCACCATCTTTCAGACCTTTGAAATCAATGTTGACGCGGTCACCGGTTTCGGCGGCACGGTCCACATCGGCAAACTCGGCGCGCTGCTGACGCAGGGTTTCGATCATGGTGTCCACGTCGGCGTCGGAGACTTCAGCCTGGGGCTTTTCCACTTCGATGGAATCAAAAGCCGCCAGCTCGACATCCGGGTACACCTCGAAGGTGGCCACGAATTCCAGATCCTTGCCTGCTTCATTGGTCTTGGCTTCAAAGCCCGGCATACCCGCTGGCTGCAGCTTTTCCTGCTCCACCGCTTCGATGAAGGCTTCACGCATGACGTCAGCCAGCACTTCGTTACGCACGGCCCCGCCAAAGCGACGCTTTACTTCACGCATGGGCACTTTACCCGGGCGGAAACCGTCCAGACGGATCGTTTTCTGGGCTTCCTGCAGCTTGCCTTCTACTGCTACGTCCACTTTTTCCGCGGGTACACCCACCGTCACACGGCGCTCAAGACCTGAAGTCGTTTCAACAGAAACCTGCATAACATCCTCTTTAAAAAAGACTTTTATCTCTGCCCGCCGCCGAAATAACGCGAAGACGGCCTAATGAAGGGCGGAGATTATAATCAAAGGGGGCTTCGCTGCCTACAGCCTGGCTGTTCAGCAGTACCTGAAGCCCATACGAAAAAGCCTCCGGGGATCTATCCCGGAGGCTTTTAATATGGGGTGACTGATGGGGCTCGAACCCACGACCGCCGGAATCACAATCCGGAGCTCTACCAACTGAGCTACAATCACCATAAAACTGTCTGCTTTCTTTCCTGCCTGGCGCACCTGGCAGGACTTGAACCTGCAACCTACGGCTTAGAAGGCCGTTGCTCTATCCAGTTGAGCTACAGGCGCTTGCAGATTTCCGCCATCAAGCCAACTGGTCGGGGTGGAGGGATTCGAACCCCCGACATCCTGCTCCCAAAGCAGGCGCGCTACCAGGCTGCGCTACACCCCGTTTTGTAAAGCTGCGTCAGTGACTAAGCTCGAAAGCGAGGCGCGCATAATACTCGGCACCCCCATGAGCGTCAACGGGGTTCGACGCAAAAAAATGTCTAACGTTCAGATTTTAGTCAACTTTTGCGCGCTGTGCCTGCGCGTGCGAGAATCGCGCCGTTCACGGCTACCCCCGGCAGGCTGCAATTACCGCAACCGCGCCAAGCCGCCCTCTATTGTAGTCAATTTCAGAGAGACCGCCCACATGACCGCCCAGATTCTTGATGGCAAAACCCTGGCCCAGCAGTTTGAACAGGAGATGCGCCTGCGCGTCGACGCCCTGAAAGCCAAGGCCGACGGCCGCACGCCGATTCTTGCCACCATTCTGGTGGGTGCCGACCCGGCATCTGCCACCTATGTAAAGATGAAAGGCAACGCCTGCCAGCGTGTCGGAATGGAATCTGTCGCCATTGAGCTGGGCGACGACACCAGCACCGAACAATTGCTGGCAAAAATTGACGAACTCAACAACAACCCGGATGTACACGGCATTCTGCTGCAACATCCGGTGCCGGCACAGATTGATGAACGCGCCTGTTTCGACGCCATCAGCCTTGAAAAGGATGTGGACGGCGTCACCTGCCTGGGCTTTGGCCGCATGAGCATGGGCGAGGCCGCCTACGGCTGCGCCACCCCCAAGGGCATCATGCGGTTGCTGGAGCATTACCAGGTGGAGCTGGAGGGCAAGCACGCCGTTGTGGTGGGCCGCAGCGCCATTCTCGGCAAACCCATGGCCATGATGCTGCTGGAGGCCAATGCCACGGTCACCATCTGCCACAGCCGCACCCAGGATCTGCCAGCCCTGGTCAAACAGGCTGACATCGTTGTCGGCGCCGTGGGCAAGCCGGAGTTCATCAAGGCAGACTGGATCAAGGATGGCGCTGTGGTCGTCGATGCCGGCTTCCACCCGGAAAAATGTGGTGACATCGAACTGGCCCCGCTGGTGGACAGGGTGAGCGCCTATACCCCGGTGCCCGGTGGCGTCGGCCCCATGACCATCAACACCCTGATTTTCCAGACCCTGCAGTCCGGCGAAAAAGCACTGGGCTAACCAACCAAGCCGAAAGCCGCGTTCATTATGGTCGCGGCTTTTGGGTCGCCACTACTGCCTAATTCGCGCCTCTAACGGTTCCGCCACTACAACACTAACAGGCGCCCGGCCCTACTGGCGATCGCGTTCCGCAAATGTAATCTCCCACAAAAAAGCCGCACCCAAACCTTAGGCGCGGCCTCTTTGCTTTCTGTCAACAACACGCGACATCTCGCAGCTATTAACTCTTCACTGTTAATTATTAACTCTCTTTGGGCCAGGACTCACGCAGACCGACGGTCTGATTGAACACCAGCTTGTCAGCGCTGCTGCTCTGATCCACGCAGAAGTAGCCCTCACGCTCGAACTGGTAGCGGGTTTCGGCCAGAACCCCACGCAGACCCGGCTCTACCCAGCAACCATCCAGTACACTCAAGGAATCCGGATTGATGTGAGACAGGAATGTCTGCCCTTCTTCTGTCTTGTTGGGGTTCGCGGCGGTGAACAGGCGGTCGTACAGGCGTACCTCGCAGGGCTCGCCTTTGCTGGCGCTGACCCAGTGAATCACCCCACGCAGTTTGCCCTGGTCATCCGCATTTTCCGGGTTCTTGCCCAGGGTGTCCGGGTCATAGGTACAGCGCACTTCCACAATCTCGCCACTGTCATCACGCACCACATCGGTGGCACGGACCACATAGCCATAGCGCAGGCGAACCCGATCACCCAGCACCAGGCGCTTGAACTTCTTGTTGGCCTCTTCGCGAAAATCTTCCCGGTCAATATAGATCTCCCGGGTCATGGGTACCTGGCGGGTTCCCATGGTCTCGTTCTGTGGATGCACCGGGGCGGTCAGGGATTCCTCCTTGCCCTCTTCCCAGTTTTCGATGACGACTTTTAAGGGATTCAGCACACACATGGCGCGGGGGGCATGCTGATTCAGATCATCGCGGATGGCGGCTTCCAGCATCCCCATATCCACCACGGAATCCGCCCGGCTGACGCCCACGGATTCACAGAAAGTCCGCAATGAGGCCGGTGTATAGCCACGGCGGCGCAGGCCACAGATGGTCGGCATACGCGGGTCGTTCCAGCCTTCCACATGCCCCTCATCCACCAGCTGCTTGAGCTTGCGCTTGCTGGTCACCGTGTAATTCAGGTTGAGGCGAGCAAACTCATACTGTCGCGGGCTCGCCGGCACGGAGGTGTGCTCGATGACCCAGTCATAGAAGGGCCGGTGCTCTTCGAACTCCAGGGTACAGAGGCTGTGAGTGATCCCTTCAATGGCATCGGACAACGGATGGGTAAAATCGTACATGGGGTAGATCACCCACTTGTCACCGGTCTGATGATGCACTTTCTTGCGAATCCGATAGAGAATCGGGTCGCGCAACGTCAGGTTGGCGCTCTGCATGTCGATTTTGGCACGCAGTACCGCCGCCCCCTCGTCCAGCTCACCGCTGCGCATCTGCTCGAACAGGGCCAGATTCTCTTCCACGCTGCGCTCGCGATAGGGGCTTGGCTTGCCTGGCGTGGTGAAATTACCGCGGTACTCCGCGATCTGCTCCGGACTCAGGCTATCCACGTAGGCCACCCCCTTGTGGATCAGCTCCACAGCCAGCTCATAAAGCCGGTCGAAATAGTCGCTGGCAAACTTCTCCTGACCATTCCAGGTGAACCCAAGCCACTGCACATCCTGCTTGATCGACTGGATGTACTCATCCTCTTCCTTCTCGGGATTGGTATCATCGAAGCGCAGATTGCAACTGCCGTTATAGCTTTCGGCAATCCCGAAGTTCAGGCAGATAGACTTGGCATGACCAATATGCAGGTACCCATTGGGTTCCGGTGGAAAACGGGTCACCACCTGGCCGTCGTTTTTACCTTCTGCGAGGTCACGGTCGATGATCTGTCTGATAAAATTGCTGGGCGCTTTCGTTTCGCTCATGGGTCTTGGCCAGTCCGGAAGGCAGAGAGCCTGAATATGGGCAGGCTCTCACGGTGAAAATGAAGGTGCGCTAGTGTACTGTACGCCCCCCAACAGTCAAAGACTCAGGGCCAGCCCGGGAACAAAAACCCCAACCAGGCCCATCTTGCGGAGAAAACCTGATGAAAGTGGTGCTGACAACAACCTACGGCAAAATCACCCTGCAACTGGACGCAGAGAAAGCGCCGATTACGACCGAGAACTTTGCTCAATACGTCAAGGATGGCCACTTCGACGGCACCATCTTCCACCGTGTTATCAGCAACTTCATGATCCAGGGCGGCGGCTTCAACGAAGATATGCAACAGAAGCCCACCCGTGACACCATCCAGAACGAGGCCGGCAATGGCCTGTCCAACAAGGCCGGCACCATCGCCATGGCGCGTACCCCGGACCCCCATTCCGCTTCCGCCCAGTTCTTCATCAACGTGGCCGACAACCACTTCCTGGACAAGGAACGCAGCCAGGACGGCTGGGGTTATGCGGTCTTTGGTGCGGTCAGTGACGGCATGGACGTGGTGGAAAAAATCCGCAATGTAGCCACCGGTAACAGCGGCGGCCACCAGGATGTGCCGGTGGAGCCGGTACTGATCGAATCCGCTGAACTGATCGAGGACTGAGCCCATGCGCGTTCTGGTCACTGCCCTGCTCGCCCTGTTACCGACCCTGCTGTTCGCCAACCCGCAGGTTCGTCTGGAAACCTCTGCCGGCCCGGTCACCGTGGAACTCTACGAAGACAAGGCCCCGCAGACCGTCGCCAACTTCCTCAAGTATGTGGATGACGGCTTCTACGACGGCACCCAGTTCCACCGGGTGATTCGCGGTTTCATGATCCAGGGCGGCGGCTTTGACCAGAGCGGGCAGCGCAAGGCCACCCGCTCACCGATCCAGAATGAAGCGGACAACGGTCTGAGCAATGAGCGTGGCACCCTGGCCATGGCCCGCACCGGCAACCCGCACTCGGCCACCGCCCAGTTCTTCATCAATCTGGTCGACAATGACAACCTGGACTTTTCAGGCAAGAATGCCCGTGGCTGGGGATATGCCGTCTTTGGCAAGGTCACAGACGGCATGGCGGTGGTGGACAACATTGCCCGTGAACGCACTACCAGCCAGCGCCTCAACGGCATGTTGGCGCGGGACGTGCCGCAAGTGCCCATTCTGATTACCCGAGCCTACCGCCTGGATTCAGCCGGCGAAGAAGAAAAAGGCGCACAGTGACCATGAGCTACACCCTGTTTATTTCCGACCTGCATCTGGACCCGGCCCGACCGGAACATCTCCAAGCCCTGGGCAAGCTGCTCGAAGCCCACGCCGGTAAGGCAGAGGCGCTCTACGTACTGGGCGACTTGTTCGAAGCCTGGATCGGCGACGACGATGACACCCCGTTCAATCAGGAGGCGATCAGCGCCTTCCGCAGCTTCAGCGACAACGGCAGCCAGCTCTACTTCATGCACGGCAACCGGGACTTCATGCTCGGTGACGATTTCGCTGCCGCCTGTGGCGGTACTTTACTTGACGAAGGTACCGTGGTGGATCTGTATGGCACCCACGCCCTGCTGATGCACGGCGACAGCCTTTGCACCCTGGACACGGCCTACCAGCAGTTTCGCACCATGGCCCGTAACCCCCAGTGGCAACAGGGGATGCTCGCCAAGCCCCTGGAGGAACGCCGCATGATCGCCCAGGGCATGCGCATGCAAAGCCAGGGCAACAACGCCAACAAGGCGGAAAACATCATGGACGTGACCCCGGATGAAGTAGTCCGAGTCATGGAAGACGCCGGCGTCAAACACTTGATCCACGGCCATACCCACCGCCCCAACGTCCACGACGTGGAGCTGGCCGACGGCCAGGGTAAACGCTGGGTGTTGGGTGATTGGGGCAAGCTGGGGTGGCAGATTGTGGCGGACAGTGAGAAGGGCTTAAGACTGGAAAGCTTTGAAATCAGTTAACAGTGAACAGCGCGCGTTAAGCGTGCTTCTGATTTTCAAAGGCATCAGGCCGCGCCCATAAGATGAGCGCGGCCTCGTTGTTTAAGGGTACAGACAATCTCTGCTCGCGCAGCTGTTAACTATTAACGATTCACTGTTAACTGCTGTGGTACTCCCGAATGAAACCGAAACTCCGAATCCGGCGACTCCACCAGCTCCCGTTCCACTTCCTTGAAGAAATCCACCCGCTCCCCGATCGGCTCGCCGGCATATTGTTCGGCCAGGGTCAGGTAATCCTCGAAGTGCCGTGATTCGCTTTTCAGCAGGTAGCGGTAGTAGCGGCCCAGTTCCTCATCTACGTGGGGAGCCAGCGCAGCAAAGCGCTCGCAGCTTCTCGCTTCAATCAGGGCACCGACAATCAGGGTGTCGATGAGCCGCCCGGGTTCGCTGGTGCGCACATGCTGGCGCAGGCCCTTGGCATAGCGGGCCGGCGTCATGTGGTCATAGGTGACGCCGCGCTGGCGCATGATCTGCAGCACTTGCTCAAAATGCAGCAACTCCTCACGAGCAAGCTGGCTCAGGGCGTCCAGCAATTCCGGTCGGTCCACATAGCGGAACATGAGATTCAGGGCTGTGCTCGCGGCCTTCTTCTCGCAATGGGCATGGTCAATCAGCAAGGTGTCCGGGTGCTGCAGCGCCCAGTCGATCCAGGCTGGCGGAGTGGCGCAGGGCAGAAATGCTTGGATGTGGGAAATATCGTGCATGGCGTCCTCAGGGTCGGCGCGCATTATAGCGGTACATAATCACTCCGGACACCGACTGGTATCGTCTGTTTTGACTTTTAAGCCTCAAGCGTCTGGCATCCAGCGTCCAGCGTCCTATACTCTCCCGCCATGGGCCGACGAACCAATCCGACAATTCAACGCATCAAAGGTGTAGCCGCAGTCACCACGCTGCGACTGATCGCCTGTCTTCCATATGCTGTGAACCGCTGCATAGCCAGCCTGTTCGGAGCACTGCTGGCGCGACTCCCCAGCGAGGCCCAGCGCGTGTCCCGAATCAATTTGGCCCTGTGCTACCCCCATCTGGATGAAACACAACGACACCATCTGGCCCGTCAGTCCCTTCTTGAAAGCGCCCGCAACACCTTCGAGATTGCTCTTTTCTGGCGACACCCTGAGCAAGGACTGAAACGGATCGTGGCAGTGGATGGCGACGCCCCCCTCCGCCAGGCTGTCATGGAGGGTAAACCAGTGATGATTCTGGCTCCCCATCTGGGGTGCTGGGAGGTACTCAATTTCTGGTTGGCCACCGAATTCGGGCTGCATGCCATGTTTGCCCCCTCGGGACTGCCGGAAGTGGATGATCTGATACGTTCCGGCCGCGAACACTTTGGGTCCACCATGTACCCGACTACTGCACGAGGGGTGGCCGGTCTGGTGCGCGCCATGAAGAAAGGTGCGCTTACTGCCATCCTGCCCGATCAGGTGCCGGATCGCCGCAGTGGCCGGCACGCTCCCTTTTATGGCCAGCCCACGTACACGGGCACACTGGCCTGCAAGCTGATCCGTCAGACCGGCGCGGTGACCTTCATGGCCTGGGCTCGCCGACTCCCTGAGGGTCAGGGTTTCGAAATTCGCGTGCGCCAGGCGGACCCTCAAGTCGCCGATGAAGATCTGGATACCGCCCTCCAGGCCATGAACCGCTCCATCGCAGGACTGATCGACGAAGAGCCCGCCCAGTACCTGTGGAGCTACAAACGCTTCAGACGACCGCCCGCTGGCCACAAAGCCCCCTACTGACCACGCCTTCAGTGATTGCGAGTATTCATCACATGAATGGCTGTAACCACGGTTTGGCTTAACAGTTGATGGCATTTCGGCTATACTCCGCGCGCAATTCCAACCCCCAGTAACACCCTAAAAGACTGATTTCCAAAAGAAATCAGCCAATTCGAGTAAAGAGGGAAACGCTGTGCTAGAAGCCTATCGCAAACATGTTGAAGAGCGCGCCGCTGACGGTGTGCCGCCCAAGCCGTTGAACGAGCAGCAAGTTGCCGAGCTGGTCGAACTACTGAAAACCCCGCCGGCCGGCGAAGAAGAATTCATTCAGGACCTGTTCGTTAACCGCGTACCGCCGGGCGTGGACCAGGCCGCCTACGTGAAGGCCGCCTTCCTGACCGCGATTGTTAACGGTGAAGCCAGCTCTCCCCTGATCGACCGTAAACGTGCCGTACAGCTGCTGGGCACCATGCAGGGTGGCTATAATGTGGCCACGCTGGTTTCAGCGCTGGATGATGCCGAACTGGCAGAAATCGCTGCTGACGAACTCAAGCACACCCTGCTTGTCTTCGATGCTTTCCACGATGTGGAAGACAAGATGAAAGCCGGCAACGCCAAGGCCAAGGAAGTCATTGAGTCCTGGGCTGAAGGCGAGTGGTTCACCAATCGCGCAGACCTGGCAGAGAAAATGTCTCTGACCGTCTTCAAGGTAACCGGCGAAACCAACACCGATGACCTGTCCCCGGCCCAGGACGCCTGGAGCCGCCCGGATATCCCGCTGCACGGCAACGCCATGCTGAAGAATGCCCGTGAAGGCATTCACCCGGAAAAAGACGGCGAAATCGGCCCGCTCAAGCAAATGGAAGAACTGAAGGCCAAAGGCCTCCCCGTTGCCTACGTGGGCGACGTTGTGGGTACCGGTTCCTCCCGTAAGTCCGCCACCAACTCCGTGCTGTGGCACTTTGGTGACGACATTCCGTTCGTACCGAACAAGCGCGCCGGCGGCGTCTGCATCGGTGGCAAGATCGCGCCCATCTTCTTCAACACCATGGAAGACTCCGGCGCCCTGCCCTTCGAGTGCGATGTTTCCAAAATGGAAACCGGTGACCAGATCGACGTTTACCCGTTCGCTGGCAAGGTAGAAAAGAACGGCGAAGTGATTGCCGAATTCGACCTACGCTCCCAGGTACTGCTGGACGAAGTTCGCGCTGGCGGCCGTATCAACCTGATCATCGGCCGCGGCCTGACCACAAAGGCTCGCGAAGCCCTGGGTCTGGCACCTTCCGAACTGTTCCGCAAGCCGGAACAACCGGGCGACTCCAACAAGGGCTTCACCCTGGCACAGAAGATGGTCGGCAAGGCCTGCGGCCTGGACGGCGTTCGCCCCGGCATGTACTGCGAGCCGAAGATGACCACCGTGGGTTCCCAGGACACCACTGGCCCGATGACCCGTGATGAACTGAAAGATCTCGCTTGCCTGGGTTTCCAGGCAGACCTGGTGATGCAGTCTTTCTGTCACACCGCTGCTTACCCCAAGCCGGTTGACGTGGAAACCCAGCACACCCTGCCCGACTTCATCATGAACCGTGGCGGTGTCTCCCTGCGTCCGGGCGACGGCATCATCCACTCCTGGCTGAACCGCATGCTGCTGCCAGACACTGTCGGCACCGGTGGTGACTCCCATACCCGTTTCCCCATGGGCATCTCCTTCCCCGCGGGCTCTGGCCTGGTAGCCTTTGCTGCCGCTACCGGCGTTATGCCGCTGGACATGCCGGAATCGGTTCTGGTTCGCTTCAAGGGCAAACGCCAGCCGGGCATCACCCTGCGTGACCTGGTACACGCGATTCCACTGCAGGCCATCAAAGACGGCCACCTGACCGTTGCCAAAGCCGGCAAGGTCAACGTGTTCTCCGGTCGCGTCCTGGAAATCGAAGGTCTCGACGACCTGACCGTCGAGCAGGCATTCGAGCTGTCCGATGCATCCGCCGAGCGTTCCGCTGCCGGCTGTACCATCACCCTGTCGGAAGACAGCGTGACCGAGTACCTGAAGTCCAACATCACCATGCTCAAGTGGATGATCTCCAATGGCTACGGCGATGCCCGCACCATTGAGCGTCGTATCCAGGGCATGGAAGAGTGGCTGGCCAACCCGAGCCTGATGCGTGCCGACGCCGATGCCGAGTACCACACCGTCATCGAAATCGACATGGACCAGATCAACGAACCGGTACTGTGCTGCCCGAACGACCCGGACGATGCCAAGACCCTGTCCGACGTGGCTGGCGCCAAGATCGACGAAGTGTTCATCGGTTCCTGCATGACCAACATCGGTCACTTCCGTGCCGCCGGTAAACTGCTGCAGAAAGTGGAAAGCGGCACCATGCCGACCCGTCTGTGGATCGCTCCGCCGACCAAGATGGATCAACACCAGCTCACCGAAGAAGGCTACTACAACATCTTCGGCAGTGCCGGTGCGCGCACCGAGATGCCGGGCTGCTCCCTGTGCATGGGGAACCAGGCTCGCATCGCGCCGAAGTCCACTGCGGTATCCACCTCCACCCGTAACTTCCCGAACCGTCTGGGTCAGGGTGCGGATGTGTACCTGGCATCGGCTGAGCTGGCGTCTGTGGCGTCTATCCTCGGCAAGCTGCCCACCACCGAAGAGTATATGGAATACGCGAACACCATCGATTCCATGTCCTCCGAGATCTACCGCTACCTGAACTTCGACCAGATGGCGGAGTACCAGGACGTGGCAGATACCGTGAAGATCCCGGTTGCTCAATCTGTTTAAGATTGACTGATCGCTTCACGAACCAAAAACGCCCGGCTCATGCCGGGCGTTTTTGGTTGTGGCGGAAGCGTTAACGATACTCAAGCTCGTTACTGGCCAGCATTGAGGCGGCGCTTGGTTAGCACCGTAGCCTCTGCCGCAAGAGGGTCTTCTGGCCAGGGATGTTTGGGGTACCGGCCACGCAAGTCCTTGCGAACCGCCTGGTAGTTTTCTCGCCAGAACCGTTCCAGGTTATCGGTAATCGCTGCCGGCCGTCCTGCCGGGGTCAACAGATGGGCACTGATAGCCAGCCTGCCCTCAGCAATGACCGGTAGTTGGGAGAGCCCGAACAGCTCCTGAAGCTTGGCGGCCAGCACCACCGTATCCCCCGTGTAATCGAGTTGCACCCGCCGCCCGGTGGGAATGGCGACAGTCTCAGGCATACAGCGTTGCAGACGCTTGTGCTGGTCTGCCGTCAGCAACACATTGAGGGCGTCACGCACTGCTACCTTCTGCAGGTCCTGCAACGTGCGCATGCCGACCAGAAACGGCGCCAGCCAGCTTTCCAGATTTTCAAGCAAGGCCGCATCACTGACATCCGGCCAGCCGTCTTCGTCCACAGCCGCCAGTTTTTTCACCCTCGCCTGCCACTGCCGCCTGCCCTCAGACAAAGGCAACAGCTTCAAACCCTCCGCACGCAACCCCTCCAGCAGACCCTCAATCTGTTGATCCGCGCTCAACGATTCCATGGGCTGGCTCTGCAGGACAATGGCGCCCAGGCTATGTTGGCGCCAACCGGTTACCCGCTGGCGCTCTCTATCCCAGCCAATCTTCTCATGCCACTGTCCCTGCTGTGCCATGACTGCTTGCAGATCTGCCTCTTCCAGCGGCATGGCGAGTCGGATGCGGGCATCCCGGGGCTGGCCATCCGTGTCCAGAATCAACAGCCATTGTGTGCCAGCCAGACTGTCTCCCGGTGGCAGCTGTACACCGGGGCCATCCATCATCTGGTATCGATTGCCCTGCGCCTGACGCAGGCGAGCCACCTGTCGTGGGTAGACCCGGGCCAGCAGTTCACCCAGACCATTCCGCCAGTCAGTGCTATCGCGCGGTTTGCCTGGCACTAGTCGCTGCGCTTCAGCCAGTAGCAGTCTGTGACGGTCAGGGTTGGTTTCCAGTGCCCGCAGGCGACGACGTAAATCCACGCCCTGACCATTGAGGATGCCCCGCTCGGACAACAAGGCAGCGACTCGCGCGGCGGCCACCGGCAGACCCTGCTCTCTGCCTGCCAGTATCAGCATGGCCAGTGCCGGCTCGATTCCCAGGCGGGCGATGGCTGCACCATGCTCTGTCAGTCCGCCATGCACATCCAGCGCCCCACCATCGCGAAGCCTGGCCACCGCGCTCTGCCAGGCCGGCGCTGGCGGTTGGTCCAGCCAGTGCATCTGCTGCGGCTCTCGGCATCCCCAGCGGGCCAGATCGAGCACCAGCTGATCCAGCGCTACTCGGGCTATTTCCGGCTTCTGATGACTGGCCATGACCTCGGACTCGGACCATAACCGCAGACAGCAACCGGGCCCTAATCGCCCCGCCCGCCCGCTGCGCTGGCGGGCGCTGGCCTCACTGATCCGACGCGTTACCAACCGGCTACGGTGGCGGGCCGGATCATAGGCCGGTTCCCGGGCCAGGCCACTATCAATCACGTGGGTGACCCCCTCGATGGTGAGACTGGTTTCCGCCACATTGGTGGTCAGCACAATCAGGGCATCGCCGTTTCTGGCTGACTCCAGCACCTGCTGTTGCTGGGCCAGCGGCAGACCTCCATGCAACTCGGCAATCGGCAAGCTGAGTCCGGATTCAGACAGACCCCGAGCCACCCGCTGGATATCCCCTCGGCCGGGCAGAAACACCAGTACCACCTGGGCATCACCGACCACAGAGCGAATTTGCTGGACGCAGTGATCACGCCAATCCTGACGGGGGGCCGGCGGTCGATAGATCACATCGACCGGAAAACTGCGCCCTTCACTGCGAATCACCGGAGCATCCAGCAGGGTCACCAGGGGTCCGCAATCCAGCGTGGCGGACATGACCAGCAGCCCGAGATCCGGCCGGAATGCTTCACGGATTTCACTGACCAGCGCCAGTCCCAGATCCGCATTCAGGGAGCGTTCATGGAACTCATCAAAGATCACCAGTGAGATGCCCTGCAACTCCGGATCACTCAATGCCATGCGTGTTAGCACACCTTCAGTGACAACTTCCAACCGGGTGGCAGCACTAACCCGGGTATCGGTGCGGGTCCGGTAACCAACGGTTTGCCCTACCGGCTCTCCAAGCTGAGAGGCCATAAAGGTGGCCACGGAACGAGCCGCCACCCGGCGTGGTTCCAGCATGAGAATACGACCCTGATCAGCACCGAAATGGTCCAGTAGCCGTAGCGGCACCCGGGTGGATTTTCCGGCGCCGGGCGGCGCTTCCAGAATCGCACAGCCCACACTCAGCAAGGCGTCACGCAATGGCACGACAACATCATCAACGGGAAATTCTTTCTGCATTCGTTCCGTCCATTGCTCAGTCGCCGTGACGGCGGTCACTTCTGGTCATTTTGATAGGGCAATACCACTGGTTGGGGGATAAACCTATGCTATATTCTGCTCATCATCTAATAATTAATAACTACTCGATATAGTGATATATGCTGAACGACTTGGGGATTCCAGAGCACCTTATCTGGAAACTGAATGACTTTGACAACCACCAGCGGGCGGTCAACTTTATCAAACAGTTTCAGGATACCCTGTGCGTTTACAGTGCACCGGTGGAACAGCTCTATACCAACTATGATATTTCCATACCACCGGATGATGATCGCTCACTGGTGATTCTGCCCAACCCCTATGCTTACCACGATACCTTCAACGGTATTGGCGACCACAGTGTTCACGCCACGGGCATGTATATCGTGCCGGGGGATTTGTTTGGCAAGGAAGGACTGTTTCTGACGTTACGTCTGCTCAAGTACGGCAAGCGGGTTATCAAACCGGTGCCCCTGAAAGTGGGCCTGTGGGCCCTGATGAAAAAGGAGTCCAGTGACATTCCGTTTTTACCGGTCATCACCAAAGGGGATCTGCGCGCCTTCAAAAAAGATTTTCCCTGCCTGCATCTGCACAGAATCCAGCCTTCCAGACTATCGGAACGCTCACCCATGGAGATCAAAGCGATACAGCGCGTCATACGCGACAAGCTGAAAGTCTATATGTAGAGGCAGTGAACTGTTAATCGTGAACAAAGCCATCAGGCCGGGAACAACCACCCAGACTCAATAGGCAGCTTTCCCGGCTTTGCAGGTATGGCCCGTCGATTCAATCCGACTCTGAGTAACAGTAGTCCAGCGCCAAAATGTAGTATTCGAGCCCCTTGGCCGCTGCCGCGAAAGCCCTCTCCCGGCTTGCTTCATCAGCACAGGTGAGTTTGATCAACTCCATGGCCTCGTGGGGATGCGCATCATCGTAGGAGGCGTGGGCCCGCAACCAGGCCATGGAATGGCGGTTGATGGTGGCCACTCCATTTTCCTGGTAGGCCTGCATGCCCTTGACCACACTCTGGCTCCATTCCCCGGTGGCCCATTCAATGGCCAGATTGGTAGCGGCCAATCCCTCCTCCAGGCTCGCCTGTCGGCCCATATGCCAGAGGTAATGATTGACCGCGTCCATGGCTGCCGGCGGTGCGACGAAATCAAGCTCTTGCAGGGTGATGCCAAAGCCCATGGCCCAGTCCTGGTACCAGTAGGCATGGCGCTGTTCGACCTTGATATTGCTGATCAACCAATTCTTGCTTTCTTCGTGCCCCGGGTAACGGCCCGGCTGGGTCTTGGCCAGATTCAGGCCCATGTATTTGGGGAAATTCTCAACCAACGGGTAGAAATTCAGCAAGGCACTGCGAAAACGAGGCAGGCTCAGTGTCCCGGCCCCCATTTCCACAAACACCGGATGCTCTACCACCCGGTTTTTCAACGGTACCAGATCGTCCCAGAAGGCCTGTGCCCAGGGGCTGTGGTCAGTGAGTTCGAGCCCTTTCTTGTAATTTGCGGCGCGCATTTGTCGTTCTCCATAACAACCGGTTATCGCAGCTCGTGGCCGGTGGGCCATGATCTAGTGATAGCACACTAGTCCAATAATTTGTATAAGCGATTTCTCAGGCTGCGTAAATGGCGCTTTTGCTGTTTATCCGGCGGTGAAAGCGGATCATAGTGGAGCTTCTGATAGTATTTAGCCCAGTTCTCGGCAGCAACCGCCGCCTGGGGCCACTGTTCACTGATCGCCTGACACAGTTGCATGGGAGTAAGACCCGCCACCAGAGGCCGCCCCCGTTCACTGGCACGCTGATGCAGCCGCCAGTATTCCCGCTCCATCAGGGTCAGCTTTTCATTACCGCTTTGCCACAACAGAAACAATGCATACAGCCCCATCAACAGGGTCACGGCGACAATCAGGGCAATGGCAATGCGCACTGGCGTAACCGCACCAAGCAGATCTTCCAGAAGTTCGTACTGAAAGGCGCTGTCATAGCCCAGCACCCAGGTCTGCCAGCGGAAATCCACGTAATCCATCCACTGACTGAGTGTCGCGAACAAGCCACCATCCGAGAAGCGACGCAGCCCCAGATCATCCAGCACATCGCTGCCATCTTCACTATTCTCAAGGGCCTCCCTGAGCCCAAGTTCGATACGCTCGGGCGCAACCGCGCCGGTCGGGTCAACCCGGGTCCATCCCTGCCCGTCCAGCCAGATTTCACTCCAGGCATGGGCATCGTACTGCCGGACCAGCAAATGGCTACCCAGTTCGTTCTGCTCGCCCCCCTGATAGCCGACAACAACCCTCGCCGGGACTCCTGCAGCCCGCATCAGAAAGGTAAAGCTGGAGGCATAATGCTCACAGAACCCCCGACGGGTACGAAACAGAAATTCATCAATCGGATCCGCTGTGAGCCGTGGTGGTCGCAGGGTGTAATGGAAGGGTTGCTCACGGAAATAACGCAGTGCTCGCTGAGCGATATCACGGGCAGAATCGGCGGCGGTGCCACTTTCCAGACGCCATTGTTGTGCCAGCCCTCTAGCCCGGCTTCCCCCATCTTGGGGCAACGACAGCATCAGTTGCCGCTCTTGCCCCTCCAGGCCTATAACCTCAGCGGCAGCAGGCACGCTTTCTACCCGATAGGCGAACCGCTGCGACACCGGTTGGTTGGCCACCAGACGCATGTCCTTTGCCAGCGCCATGTCTCCATCCAGGGGGAAAGGAACGGCCAGACTGAAAAGCCAGCGCCGCTGAGTCGGTTCTGCGATCACCTGGTAGCGATAGCGCTGCTGCTCCGACGAGTAACGGCTCTCAAGCCGTTGGTACCAGTCCGGTTTTTCGGTTCCTCGTCGGTAAAGATATTCCGATTCCGACTGTCCCTGAGGTACTGCCTGCTGCCAGGTACGCCCGTCATAGTGGCTCAGTGTCAGCCCCCGCCAATAACGCTGGGCCCGAGACGGCACATCACCCTGAAAGTCCACCCGAAAAGCCAGCTCTGCGGATTCCGACAACTCGCTAATCTGGCCCGGCGACATGCTGTCGGTCATGCCAGTGCGAGCCTTGTCACCCCCCACCTGCATATTCCACAGCGGTGCCACACGAGGCACCAACAGGAACAACACCACCATCAGTGGGACCGCCTGCAGGGTAATCACCACCGCACGCCTGCCATGCAGAAGACCACTGGCACGGGTATCACTGTGATTTATCCCCACCAGGCAGGTGGTAAGGACCGTCATGCACAGGACCACATAGAGAAACATGCCTGGTGTCTGGGAAAACAGCAGCGCCGTTGCACAGACGAAATACCCCAGCACAACCACCACATAGGCATCACGCTGCTGCACCACTTCCAGATACTTGAGCGCAAACAGGCTGACCAGCAAGGCAACGCCTGCTTGCGGGCCATAAAGTCTACCGAAGCTGTAAAAGGTCAGCGCCACAGCGCCAATCAACAACAGCGAACGAACCATGCGGCCCGGCAACATCAGCCGCTGCTGCTCCACCAACCAGCGGATCAGAATCACCAGCACCAATAACCCGGCCTGCCAGAGAGGCCCTTTGACAAGTTGCGGCAAGGAGCACAGCACGACAGCCAGGGCGAGCCAGAGTCGGGTATGGGACGGAACCTGATAAATGCGCGCCATGGAGAGCCTCAGAAATCCGGATAACTGGCCAGGGCGTCCAGCAGACGCCAGCGATGCACGTCACCGGTATCCGGTGCAAGTGTCAGGCCCGGCAACTTCAAACCATAGGGTTGGCGCTGCGGATCCAGTTGCAAAATCCAGTAGCACAGCACTGACAGACGCTGCTCCTCGCCAAGCCCCTGCAAACAATCCCAACGCAACCAAAGGCGGCCACCCACCGGCTCTTCGAACTGCTTGGTATTCAGCCCGCGGCCCCGTGCATAACCTTTCCAGTCTACCCGGCGAAGGGAATCCCCGGGGATGTAGCTGCGCAGCCCCTGAAATTCGTCATTCCCTGACTGGCCACTACTGAACGCCTGCTGATTTTCCTTACCGCCATCTGCCGGACAATCCAGGCTTTCCTCAGGTCGCGGCCAGGCCAGGCAATAATGGTCCAGCGACACATAGGACCAGGTACGCAGCAGCCCGAGCGGAAAACGGCTTTCCACCTTGAGACGTGGCGCCATCACCCTGCCCCGCTTTGCCAAAGGCAGGTTCAGCCACAAACTTTCTTCTTCGCCTCGGCGGATGCTGATCTGCTGATCGTCCTGGCCACGCCAGCGTAGCCAGACGCAATGATGTTCTCGTCGCTGGGCAAACAATACGATTTCCAGCGCCCCTTCTTCTCCGGCAAAACCGGATTCGCTGCCACCGTTACGTATACCCAGAGCAGACAGATTCCGGAAGGTATGCAGAATTGCCACCATAAACAGGCTGGCGAGCAGGAAGGACAAGGCCAGGATCAGGTTATTTTCATAATTGATGCCACCGATGAACAACAACGCCGCGACCAACAGATAAAAGAAACCGTAACCGGTAGGGAAGATAAAGATGCGTCGTTGATCCAGCACGATCTGTCTGGCCGGCGGCAAACGCCGGGCCAGCCAGCGTTCGTAAAGGTTTCGTATCGGCGCCGGCAGCTGCATGGGCTAGCGGCGGATGACGGGTACGGACTGCAGCAGGGATTGGGTAATGGCCGCCACACTCCCTCCCTGACGAGCACTGAGACGGTGCTCCGCCACGGATGGCCATACCGCTTGCACATCTTCCGGCAGCACATAATCCCGGCCGCTGACCAGGGCCCATGCCCGGGCTGCCTTTAGCAAGCCCAGCCCGGCACGGGGAGAGAGGCCAGCAACGAAACGATCATCAGAACGAGTGGCATCCAGCAAACGCTGTACATAGTCCAGCAGCTCATGGCTGGCGCGGACCTTGCCCACTACCCGTGACAATTTGATCAGTCCTTCACTGTTAATCACAGCCTGCAGTTCGCGAACCTGCTCGCGCAGGTCGCCACCGGCCAGCAACTGCAACTCCACTTCCGGAGCTGGGTAACCCAGGGAAATCCGCATCAGAAAACGGTCAAGCTGGGATTCAGGCAACACAAACGTGCCCGCCTGGTCCACCGGGTTCTGGGTGGCGACAACAAAGAACGGTTGCGGC
This sequence comes from Alcanivorax sp. IL2, assembly GCF_047495475.1. NCBI lineage: Bacteria > Pseudomonadati > Pseudomonadota > Gammaproteobacteria > Oceanospirillales > Alcanivoracaceae > Alcanivorax > Alcanivorax sp. IL2. Next base: position 2,593,780 of record NZ_CP179932.1, read on the forward strand.
AAGGGGCGGGTCACCCCATCCAGGGTCACCTGTCGCTCTTCCATGGCTTCCAGCAAAGCGCTCTGGGTTTTCGGTGTGGCCCGGTTGATCTCATCGGCCAGCAGCAACTGGGTGAACACCGGCCCTTCGCGAAGGGAGAATTGCTGGGTGTTGGGATCGAATACGGAGACGCCGAGAATATCCGCCGGCAACATGTCACTGGTGAATTGCACTCGCCGGTACTCAAGCTTGAACACCCTGGCCAGGGCATGTGCAAGGGTGGTTTTGCCCATGCCGGGCAGGTCTTCGATAAGCAGATGGCCATTGGCCAGCATGCAGGTAAGCGCGAGCTTCAGTTGTTCTTCTTTGCCCAGTACCACACGACCCACCTGGGCCAGGGCTTTATCCAGTGCCTGCATGGTTCCCCTTTCAAACGCAACAGGCTGCACGCTTCACGCGGCATGCCAAAGCGTTTTCTGTTCACAGGTTGCTATGTATGCAACGTCTCGTTTTATGCGCTACCGAGCGCCTGTAACCCGCGGCTCAAATCTGCCTTGAGATCCTTGACCGATTCCAGGCCAATGGCCAGACGGATAAGGTTTTCGGTAACCCCGGCCCGTTGTTTTTCTTCCTCTTTCACGCGCCCATGGGTGGTTGACGCCGGATGCGTAATCGTCGTTTTAACATCCCCCAGGTTTGCGGTAATGGAAATCAGTCGGGTGGCATCAATAAAGCGCCAGGCTGCCTGTCTATCCCGGTTACCCGCGGCATCTTCTACTTCAATAGACATGACCGCACCGTAACCGGACTGCTGCTTACCGGCCAGTGCATGCTGGGGATGATTCTTCAGACCCGCATAGTGCACCCGCACGATGCCCGGCTGGCTTTCCAGCCACTCGGCCAACGCTTGAGTGCGCGCACTCTGTGCTTCCATGCGCAACGACAGTGTTTCCAGCCCCTTCAGGAATACCCAGGCGTTGAATGGGCTCATGCAGGCACCCGCAGAACGGACAAAGCCCAGCACTTCTTCCATTTCCGTTTTACGCCCGACCACCGCGCCACCAAGACAGCGACCCTGACCATCCAGGTATTTGGTGGCACTGTGAATAATGATATCCGCGCCCAGTTCCAGCGGTTTCTGCAAGGCCGGTGTGCAGAAACAGTTATCCACCACCAGCAAGGCGCCATTGTCGTGGGCCAGTTTGGCCAAGGCACCTATATCACCAATTTCCGATAGCGGATTGGACGGCGTTTCCAGATACAAGATACGGGTTTCCGGGCGGATTGCCGCTTCCCAGTCCTTCAGGTCGCTAAGGTCCACCAGTGACGTCTCGATGCCGAATTTGGACAGATATTTGTCAAATACCACATTGGTGGTACCGAACACACTGCGGGAGCTGACGATATGATCGCCTGGTGCCAACAAGGAAAAGAAAGTGCCACTGATAGCGGCCATACCGGAGGCAAAGGCCACACAGGCCTCCCCTCCTTCCAGCGCAGCCAGGCGCTGTTCAAAAGCACGAACGGTCGGGTTGGTGAAACGGGAATAGATATTGCCCGGTTCCTGCCCGCCAAATCGCGCTGCCGCCTGGGCGGCGCTTTCATAGACAAAACTGGATGTCAGGAAAATCGGATCCGAGTGCGCCATCTCGTCCGTACGCAACTGTGCAGTGCGGATTGCCAGCGTTTCCACATCGAGTTGTGTCGGATCAAGATCGTTCATTGATAGCCTCAATTTTCCCTTGGGTCTTACTCAGTTTGTGTTGTGCAGGTCGATAATCTCGTTATCCGCCAGTGCCTGGGTTTTTTCATTACTGCCCTTGGCCATGTCATTGCGCCGTGCTTCCAGGCTTGCCAGGTATTCCGGTGTGATGTTTCCTGCCAGATAGACTCCATTGAACACGGAACAGTCAAAGGACTCCACTCCGGGATTGCCTTCCTTGCACGTTTCCACCAGATCTTCCAGATCTTGATAGATCAATTTGTCCGCACCAATCAGTTTGCCGATTTCCTCGGTGGTACGACCGTGGGCAATCAACTCCTGGGCAGCCGGCATATCGATGCCATAGACATTGGGGAACTGTACCGCTGGCGCCGCGGAGGCAAAATACACCTTCTTGGCGCCGGCTTCGCGCGCCATCTGGATGATCTCGTTACAGGTGGTGCCGCGCACAATGGAATCATCCACCAGCAGCACATTCTTGCCCTTGAATTCCAACTCGATGGCATTGAGTTTCTGGCGTACCGACTTCTTGCGCTGCTGTTGGCCGGGCATGATGAAGGTGCGGCCAATATAACGGTTCTTGATGAAGCCTTCGCGGTATTTGACGCCAAGGTGATTGGCCATCTGCAGGGCCGAAGTACGGCTGGTATCCGGAATTGGAATCACCACGTCAATATCGTGATCCGGCCACTCTCGCTCCACTTTCTCCGCCAGTTTCTCACCCATGCGCAAACGCGCCTTGTACACCGAGATACCGTCGATGATCGAGTCAGGACGAGCCAGGTAAACCTGTTCGAAAATGCATGGGTGAAGGCTGGGTTTATCGGCACATTGACGGGTGTGCATTTCCCCTTCGGCAGTAATATAAATGGCTTCACCCGGCTCCAGGTCTCGTTCGATATGAAAGCCCAGGGAAGACAAAGCCACAGACTCGGAAGCCACCATGTACTCGGGGCCGCTGGGCGTATCCTTGCGCCCAAAGCAGACCGGACGAATACCGTGGGGGTCGCGGAATGCCAGAATGCCGTAACCGGTGATCATGGCCACCACTGCATAAGCGCCTTCGACCCGCTTGTGAACCGCGGCCACGGCATCAAAAATATCGTTTGGTTCTGGCTGCAGCTTGCCAATGCTCTGCAATTCGTGAGCGAACACATTCAACAGCACCTCGGAATCGGAGGTGGTATTGATATGGCGCAGATCAGCCCGGAAAATGTGCTCCGCCAGTGCCTCAGCGTTAGTGAGGTTGCCGTTGTGAGCCAGGGTGATGCCGTAGGGCGAATTCACATAGAACGGCTGAGCTTCGGCCGAACTGGAGCTGCCGGCTGTGGGATAGCGCACATGGCCAATGCCCATGTTCCCCACCAGACGGCGCATATGGCGGGTGCGGAACACGTCGCGCACCATGCCATTGTCCTTGCGCAGATAGAGACGATCCCCGTCACAGGTAACGATACCGGCTGCATCCTGCCCCCGATGCTGAAGGACTGTCAGCGCATCATAGATGCCCTGGTTCACATAGCGATGGCCGACAATGCCCACAATGCCGCACATGGTACTTTCCTCTCGTTAGGGCCTGCTAACACCATCGATATCAATGATGTCTTACACACCCTCGTTGCTTATACGTTCATGACCAGGGCGAGCAGCTTCTCACCCATGTCCCGAGTCCACGCTTCCATCATGACCAGATGCGGAACCAGAGTAGATTCTTGCCACCACGGGTCAGCGCCAAACATATGCCGACCCAAGGCTACCAGCACGACCATCAGCAGCACCCCTCGCAAGGCGCCGAAGACCATTCCCAGTAAGCGATCAGTGCTGCTCAGCCCGGTAACACGGATCAATTCACCGAGCAGATGGTTAATCAGGGCGCCCACCACCAGCGTCAGGACAAACAGCAAACCGAAAGCAACGGCGGCTCGCAGGCTGGGGGTGGCAATCTGATCTTGAAGAAGGAGATCCAGGGCCGGGCTGAACAGGCGCGCGATGATAAAGGCAGCCACCCAGGTGAGCAATGAAAAGGCTTCGCGGGTGAAGCCACGGCGCACGCTCAGCAAAGCGGAAATTGCGATGACGATCAGAATGATGGCGTCTGCCAGATTCATGTAAAGCGTGCTCTCACCGGCTTGATTCCTGAGGCAACCAGGCGCGCTTGTCCGCACCAGGCTGCCCGGAAAATTCAGAGGGGGAAGTTTAACAGAGGCAGGAGCACTTGCCCATGGATACGCCCGATGGGCGCTGGCAATCAGGGTGCATAAATCCGCACCAGCCCCTTGAAGCCAAAACGACTGTCATCCGCCAGCTGCTGGCGGGTTCGCTCGGCATCCTTCTTGTGGATTTCCGGGCCCACCATGACGCGATGAACGACCTTGCCCTGGTGGCTGTCGGTTTCGCTATAGGCCCGGTAGCCAGCGGCTTTCAGCTTGTCCACCACACCTGCAGCATTATCAGCACTGGAATAACTGCCCACCTGGACCACGAAACCGGCCAGAACCGGGCTATCATCCGGTTTAACCGGCGGTGGCACGGGCGCGTCGTCGATAATCGGCGCTGCCTGGCTGTCTTCACGGTCATCAGCAGGAGATTCATCGGCGCTGTCCGTCTCGGCCCGCAACTGCTCTTGGGCCGCCTCTTTGACAGCGTCACGCTCGGACTGGATACGCTCCGCTGCAGCGCTTTCCATCTCTTCTGAGACCACCGGCTCCACATTCACCGCGGTCATTTCTGGCTGATCCGGAATTTGCATATCCAGCGCATTGCGAATCTGGTCCGGAGACCGGAACACAAAGGGCGCCAGGACAGCCGCCAGAACCAACAACAGGACAATGCCGATAATGCGCTGGCGGGTTCGTTTATCCACCTTGCTCTCCCCTCGCTTCCGCAACGGTATAGAAAGACCCAAAGATTAGCACCTGATCGCTGCTCTGTGCAGCGCCCAGGGCTCCCCTCAGTGCCTCGGAGATACTCTCATACTGACTGGATGGCGCCTGCGCCGGCAACGCAGCTGCCAGCCTGGATGGCGATGCTGCCCGAGCCATGGCCGGGGCAGCGAGGTGCCAGCTCACCGGCTGGTCGGCGAATAAGGCCACCACATCCTCAATGGGCTTGTCCGCCATCATTCCGAACACCAGATGCCGCCGGCCTTCGCAGGGTGGCAACAGTTGCAGGAAGCGGGTCACCGCCGCCAGATTATGCCCCACATCAAACCAGCAGGGGTGTCCCTGCAACTGGCGAAATTCACAACGCCCGAACAGCGGCACATCGGCCACCGCCATGCAGTCCTGTGTAGTAACCGGGACCCCAGCCAGAACAAGCGCCTGACACGCGGTCGCCAGGTTATCCCGACCCAGGGTCACCCTGCCGGGAAAGCCCAACTCACGACCATCACAGAGCGTGACTCCCTGCTTATTGAGGCGAAACTCCCGCCCGGCGAACACCGGCTCAACGCCATAGTGCTCTGCCAGGGCCGACAGATTGTTCGGCCAGTCTGCCTCACCGAAAACCAGCGGTCTGCCGGAACGAGCAATGCCGCATTTTTCCCGGGCAATGGCCTCGCGGGTGTCACCCAGCCAGTCCTGGTGATCCAGTCCTACAGAGGTGACCACCGCCACATTCGGGTCGACGATATTCACCGCATCAAGCCGGCCACCCAGACCGACTTCCAGTAGCACCAGATCCGCCTCGCTGCGCCGGAAGAGCCACAGTGCCGCCAGGGTACTGAACTCAAAATAGGTCAGGGAAATATCCTGGCGTGCCTGCTCGACCTGCTCAAACGCCTCACAGAGCTGCTGATCCGAGGCTAAACCGTCGGGCAGACACACACGCTCATTGAAACGATGCAGATGAGGAGAGGTGTAGAGACAGACTCTACGGCCATGGCGCTCAGCCAGAACCTGCATCAGGCGCAGGGTGGAGCCTTTTCCATTGGTACCAGCCACGGTGATCACCGGCACCGGCATGGAATCCACCCCAAGACGACGTGCCACTTGGCGGATGCGCTCCAGACCCAGTTCGATTTCGGTGGGATGCATGGCCTCGATCCGCTCCAGCCAGGCGGCCAGAACGGAAGCGGCAGAGTCTTCAGTCATCAACAGTCTGGAGGGGCCAGCCCATCATGTTCGCCAGCAGGCGATGGAGGGTATCGCGCATATCGTGGCGAGACACGATCATGTCGATGGCACCGTGATCAACCAGGAATTCACTGCGCTGGAACCCCTCGGGTAATTTCTGTCGCACGGTCTGTTCAATCACCCGGGGTCCGGCAAAGCCGATCAGGGCATTGGGCTCAGCCACATTCACATCACCCAGCATGGCCAGGGACGCAGACACACCGCCATACACTGGATCGGTCAGCACAGAGATGAACGGCAACCCCGCCTGGCGCATCTTTTCCAGCGCCGCGCTGGTCTTGGCCATCTGCATGAGGGAGAAAAGCGCCTCCTGCATGCGCGCGCCGCCACTTGCCGAGAAACACACCAGCGGAAGCTTCTGCTCCAGGCACACATCCACCGCGCGAACAAAACGCTCGCCGACCACCGAGCCCATGGAACCACCCATGAAGTTGAACTCGAAGGCACAGGCCACAAGGGGCTCACCGTGCAGGGCGCCTTTCAGGACAATCAGGGCATCGTTCTCTTCGGTGGCTTTCTGGGCAGCAACCAGTCTGTCCTTGTACTTTTTGGAGTCCTTGAACTTGAGACGGTCTACTGGCGCCAGTTCGGCACCGATTTCCGTCTGCGGCCCCTCGTCCAGAAACAGCTTGAGCCGCCGCCGGGCATTGATTCGCAGGTGATGCTCACACTTCGGGCAAACATCCATGTTGCGGTCCAGTTCGGGCCGGTACACCACCCCGTCGCAGCGCGGGCATTTACGCCACAGCCCCTCGGGAATGTTGTTGCGCCGGTTTTCCTGGGGGCGACGTACTGCAGGCAGGATTTTCTCCAGCCAGTTGCTGTTGCTCATGCAAAGGTCCCGTTACTGATCCATAGCGTTGCGCATGGCGGCCAGGATGTCACTGATGGCCTTATTGATCGCCTCCGGGTTATCCGGATTGGCAGCGATCTGGTTCACCAGAGCACTACCAACGACCACACCATCGGACACCCGGCTCACCGCCTGTGCAGATTCAGCGTCTTTGATACCAAAGCCGACACCAATGGGCAATTGAGCAAGGTTGCGAATTGTTTCAACCCGTCCGGCTACCTCGTCCACATTCAGTGATGCGGAGCCGGTCACGCCCTTCAAGGAAACGTAATACAAGTAGCCGGAGCCGGCCTTGCCAATCAGCTTGATACGGGCATCCGACGTAGTGGGCGCCACCAGGAAAATCATGTCCAGCTCGTGGGCATCCATCACCGGCTTGATTTCCAGGGCTTCTTCCGGCGGCAGGTCCACCAGCAAGATGCCATCCACGCCGGCTTGCGAGGCGGCCTTGGCAAAATTTTCGTAGCCAAGCGCCTCCACCGGGTTCAGATAGCCCATCAGTACGACTGGGGTATGGGTATCGCGCTCGCGGAACTCCTTGACCATGGCCAGCACATCATGGGTGGAGGTGCCATGGGCCAGGGCCCGCTCACAGGCCTTCTGGATCACCGGGCCATCGGCCATTGGGTCCGAGAAAGGCACGCCCAGCTCAATGATGTCGGCACCCGCTTCCACCATGGCGTGCATCAACGGCACTGTCACTTCCTTACTGGAATCACCGGCGGTCACAAAGGGAATCAGGGCCTTGCGCTTCTGCTCGGCCAACCGCTGAAAACAGCTTTCAATACGACGCATTACTGCTCCTTAAAATTCAATGCCATCGATGGCGGCGACAGTCAGAATATCCTTGTCTCCACGACCGGACAGGTTGATAACGATGTCCTGATCCGGAGACATGGTCGGAGCCAGTTTGCGAGCATAGGCCAGCGCATGAGCCGATTCCAGAGCCGGCATGATGCCCTCTACCTGGGTCAGCTCACGGAACGCCGAGAGGGCTTCCTTGTCATCCGCCGACACATAATTTACCCGACCCAGATCCTTCAGCCAGGAATGCTCTGGGCCCACACCAGGATAATCCAGGCCAGCAGACACGGAATGGGTCTCGATGATCTGGCCATTATCATCTTCCATCAGGTAGGTACGGTTACCGTGCAATACACCCGGACGACCGGCACTCAACGGTGCTGCATGGCGGCCGGTTTCGATACCGTCACCCGCAGCTTCCACGCCATACATGGCCACACCATCATCATTGAGGAAAGGATGGAACAGGCCAATGGCATTGGAACCACCTCCGACACATGCCACCAGCGCATCAGGCAACTTGCCCGCCTGCTTGAGGCTCTGCTCGCGGGCTTCACGACCGATCACGCACTGGAAGTCACGCACCAGAAGCGGATACGGGTGCGGGCCGGCCACGGTACCGATGATGTAGAAGGTATCATCTACGTTTGTTACCCAGTCACGCATTGCCTCGTTCATGGCGTCTTTGAGGGTTTTTGAACCGGACGTCACCGGAATCACCTCAGCGCCCAGCAGCTTCATGCGGTAGACGTTGAGCTTTTGCCGCTCCACATCTTCAGCGCCCATATACACCTGACACTTGAGACCCAGCCGAGCCGCCACAGTGGCCGTTGCCACACCGTGCTGCCCTGCCCCGGTTTCCGCAATCACCCGCGGCTTGCCCATATGTTTGGCCAACAGCGCCTGGCCAATGGTGTTGTTCACCTTGTGGGCACCGGTATGGTTCAGGTCTTCACGCTTGAGCCAGATCTTTGCACCGCCGAGCTGCTTCGACCATCGCTCCGCCAGGTACAGCGGGGACGGACGGCCAACATAGTGGGCCAGGTCATAGTCGAAATCCGCACGGAACTGCGGATCATCCTTGAGACGCTCATACATAGCGGCCAGATCGTCCAGAGCCCCCATCAGGGTCTCGGAAACAAAACAGCCGCCAAACTGGCCGAAATGGCCTCGGGCGTCAGGAAAAGCAGAAAAATCAGGGCGTTCAGACACCAGCTACTCCTCGTATTTTCGCACTTTTGATAAAGGCGCGGATGGCGGATGGGTCCTTGACCCCTCCACTGCGGCCGCCCTGAACAGTCTTCTGCTCAACGCCGCCACTGACATCCACCGCCCAAGGCCGCACCTGTGCTACGGCATCGGCCACATTGCCCGGATGCAGGCCACCGGCCAGCACCACGGGAAGGGGCAGACCCTTGGGTAATCTGCCCCAGTTAAACGTCTCACCGGTACCACCAGGGACACCGGGCACATAGCTATCCACCAAAAGCCCAGCCGCTTCCCGATATTCCATCGCGTAGCGATACAGATCCACATCATCTTTCATTCGCACCGCCTTGATCCAGGGACGCGAAAAACGGGAGCAGAACTGCGCCGGCTCATCACCATGAAATTGCAGCAGATCCAGCGGCACCTGAGCCAATACATGGTCAATGGCGGCTTGCGATGCATTCACGAACAAACCAACCGTGGTCACAAACGGTGGCAGACTCGCACATATTGCCGCCGCCCTGGCGACCGTCACGTAACGGGGGCTGGGCTCGTAAAACACCAGACCAATGGCATCGGCACCGGCGTTTGCCGCCGCCAGTCCATCTTCGATGCGGGTGATGCCACAGATTTTGACCCGGGGTATGGCCATGGGTTCTCCAGTGTATCAAAAGCCCGGCGGATTAGGGATGTTTCGGGGCATTAGCCATAAATCATTCACCACTGCCCCGTTGCTCATTATGCCTCAAGAGAATGCGGCAACCACAGGGGGCCAAGCGGCTCTCTGGGTAAATCGAAATGGTCCGGGTATTCGATGTCCACGAGGTACAAGCCAAAGGGTGGTGCTGTTGCTGCCCCCTTGCGACGATCCCCGGATTCCAGCACCTCACGAGCCCAATAGGCTGGTCGCTTGCCCGCACCGATCGTCATCAGCACACCTGCCATATTACGCACCATATGCATCAAGAAGGCGTTAGCATGAGCTTCCAGCACGATCACCTTGCCAACTTCATGCAGTTTCAGACTGTGCAGGGTCTTGTGCGGTGACTTCGCCTGACAGTGCACACTGCGGTAAGCAGTAAAATCGTGGCTGCCAACCAGGTGGCCAGCCGCTTCACGCATGGCGTTGAGATTGAGCGGCCGATAATTCCAGGTCACCTGATTGCGATACAAGGCCGGTGGGCGTGAGTGGTTGTAGATGACGTAACGATAGCGGCGACTGACAGCAGAAAACCGCGCGTGGAAATCTTCGCTTACCGGGGTGGCCCAGCGCACGGTCACATCCCGAGGCAGGTTGGTATTGCCTCCCATGATCCAGCTTTTCATTTCCCGGGGGGCATTGGAGTCAAAATGCACCACCTGGCCGGTGCCATGCACGCCCGCATCGGTGCGACCGGCACAGACCACAGACACAGGATGGTCCGCTACTTTCGATAGCGCTTTCTCAAGGCATTCCTGCACGGTTCTTACACCGGCTTGCTGGGTCTGCCAGCCACGAAAGTCGGTACCGTCGTATTCAATTCCAAGGGCGATCCGGGCCATGGCAACCTCAGTTGAAAGGTCAAAGCTGAAAGTTAAATCGCGAACCGAAGTGCCATCCAGCCGACAAGATAAACCCGCATGTGGAGGCCTGCTTCACGGGCAGGGCGATCAACGTTCAACGCCCCACCACCACACGCTGTTTCAACGCCGAACGTTCAACTCGCAACTAAAACAAAAAGGGGGCGATACCTTAAGGCATCGCCCCCTTATTTCCTAGCGGCAGAGGGTTAACCAACCTGCCCCATCAGCTCACGGGCTTCCGCCTGTTGCTGATCGCTACCTTCAGAGATCACCTCGTTGAGGATATCACGGGCACCTTCGCTATCACCCATGTCGATATAGGCCTTGGCCAGATCCAGCTTGGTAGCGTTTTCGTCGGTCTCACCGAGGAAGTCGAAATCGTCCTCGTCACCCAGAACATCGCCGGAGGCCTGGGGTGCAACAGACGGCTCAATGTCGTCTTCCGGCTCAGCGGCAGCAACCGGGGCTTGCGGCTCAGGCGCAGGGATTGGCGCTTCAGGCTGTGACTCTTCCTGAACTGGCTCCTCATCCAGAGACAGGCTGTCGTCCTGGTCGTCCAGCTGCAGATCATCGTCGCCCAGCAAATCTTCGAGGGATGCGGCCTGATCCGGCGCCGGGGTCGGCTCGTCAGCGGGCATCTCCAGATCCAGATCGGCGAGATCATCCTTGGCGTCAGTGTCCGCAGAACCGGCCAGGGATTTCTCCGCCGCGTCCAGTTCCAGGTCCAGATCCGTCAGGGTGTCATCAACACTTTCACCAGAGTCGCCATCCAGGTCCAGGTCATCCAGGGAAAGATCCAGCTCTTCCTTACTGTCTTCACTGTCACCGGACTCATCGAACTCGAGGCTCATATCATCCAGATTCAGATCCCCGTACTCGGCATCACCGTCGCCCATGGAGGAACTGCTGACATCGTCCAGCTCCAGAACAGGGCTGGCACCCAGGGACTGCTTGTCGGCATCGGAAAGCGGCGTTTCCTGCTCAGCTTCCGCCTTGCTGTCGTCTTCAAAATCCAGACTGAAATCATCATCCAGAGAGGCCGTATCCTCGGAAGGATCCAGCATCAGGGTGTGATCTTCACTGTCGCTGTCCTCATCTGCATCCAGCTCGAAATCAAAATCAGCCAGCTCATCGCCCTGATCCCCTTTCGCCAGGTCATCAGAGGTGGCAGCAGACGATTCCGGCTCATCGGCCTGCATGGTGGGAACATCGTCATCCAGACCCGAGGACAGGCCCATTTCCAGATCATCCAGGGACAGCGCGTCGTCATCACTGTCTGCTGTCTGGGATGGGGCGCTACCCCCCAGACGGGCAATGGCCTCATCAACCTCGGGGGACGTGCCAGCAAAAATGCTGGTCTGCTGCTGGAAGGCAGCCTCGTCATTCATTTCCTTGAGCAGTTCCAACAAGCGAACTTTCAGGTCCGCCCGCTGAGGATGCTTGTTGATTTCGTTGCGCAGGAAATCCACCGCCTGCGGGTAGCGGCCGTAGGCCACATAGACTTCCACGTCTTCCAGCGGATCCTGGCTGCTAGTCTGCTGCGGAACCTCGGCATCTTCATCGTGGTCAGCGACAGCACCTGTGGCGACATTGTCATCGTCCAGGTTGAGGCCGAATTCGTCCTGGCCTTCATCATCCAGGTCTTCAAACAGCGCGCCATCGGACTCTTCATCGCCGCTATCCTTCTTCTTGCCGCGCAGCAGCAGGAAGACCAACAGCAGGATGGCAACCAGCCCCAGGCCGATATACATCAGGTTATCGAGTAACAAAGCGACAATACCGCCCTGCTCCTGGACTGGAGGCTGCGCAGGTGCCACCGGCTTTGGCTTGGCCACTTCTGGCGCTTTTTCCACTGCAGGCTCAGCCGCAGTAACGGCTGCATCAGTATTTTCCTGCGCTTCAGCGTCAACACCGTCGCCATCGCCAGCCGCTGCAGAGACATCCTCGGTGACGCCGGAATCGGTTTGTGCAACAGCAGCGCTGTCAGCATCGTCGCCAGCAGTCGGCCCGGAGGCGTCATCACCGCTTGCCGCTAATCCATCGTCGCCGCTGGCGGTGACATCCGTTTCATCATCCGCAGCCACCACTGGTTCAGCCGGCTCTTCCATTAGCGGATCATCGCCTTCCACGGCGACACCCTGCTCTTCCCGCAACTTGCGCAGTTCGTCCTGCAATTGCGCAATCTGGTCGTTACGCAGCTTCAGCAATTGCTCGCTGGTGCGAGTTTGGCTCTCAAGATCATCCAGGCGTGATTTGAGCTCGGAATTTTCCCGGTCAAGACGGTCCAGATTCTCGTCACGAATGGCCAACTCATTCTCAAGCACGGCAGTACTGGCGCTGCCATCACGGGCCGAGCCGGTGCTGTCGCCATCATCCACACCAGAGGTGGATTCCGGAGAAACCAGCTTCACCTGCCCGGTGGTCGGACCCTGCTCATCGTCATCACTGCCGGCAACCTGGCGGCTACCATCAAGCTGGGCACGCTGCTGAGGAGCCGCAATGCCACGGGCCTCCAGCATCTCGCGCCATTTACGATTCTGGTCAGCGACTTCCACGATGGCATTACGGGTAGAGATATTGCGCACTTCCTGTTCGTTGGGAATGCGTAGCACCGTGCCTTCCCGAACCAGGTTGACGTTATTGTTGATAAAGGCGTCAGAATTCATGGTCTGGATAGCAACCAGCATCTGCTGCACAGAAACGCTCTCTGCAGGACGGTTGTCCAGAGCGATACGCCACATGGTATCGGAGGCTTTTACCGTGTAGGTGTTGCGCTGACCGCTATCCGCCACAGGCTGGCTGGCAGCGGGAGCCGAGCTTACAGATTCTGACGGGGATGACTGGGCGGCCGGGCGACTCGGTGCAGCCTGCGGCTCAAATTCCGGCTCACTGCGGGTTACCGGCTGTGGCGCCCGGCTGATGGTGGGTGCAGCTGTAGAAGCACTGTCGGCATAGCTGGGCGGGTCCAGCAGCACCGTGTACTCACGCATCAGACGACCGGTGGGCCAGAGAAACTCCACCAGAAAATTCAGATAAGGTTCGCGAACCGGTTGATCCGTGGTGATATGCAGCAGCGCCTTGTCACCGGCCTGCAGCTCAACCGCAAAATCCATACGGTTGAGGAAATAGGCACGATCCACCCCGGCTGCGTCGAATTCGGCCTGCGACGCCAGGTTTACGAGGATTTCCTCTGCGGTCAGATCCCCAACCTCATGCAGGGAAATTTCCATATCCAGGGGTTGATTCAGGTAGGAATTAAGCTCGTATTCCCCAACCCCTAAAGCCGCCGCAACGCCTGGTGACATGATTACCAGTGCGGTTAAGCCAAACCCAAGTTTTCGAAGCATGGTCGAACCCTTTATTTATTATGTTTCCCGCGCTCAGCCCGATCCCGCGGGCGCTACCGGACGAACCCGAGGCGGCAAGCAGTCCTATGACGCTGATCACACATTCTGCCCCAGGCTGGAGTCAAAACCTAGAAACCGCGTCACATAATGTCAGTAAGTATCCATTACAGATAGTCTTTTAGCAACTTCTCGACCACCTTCACCGCGTTAAGAGCGGCCCCCCAACGGACATTGTCGGCGACGCTAAAATAGCTCAAACCGCCGCTGCCTTCCATGTCTTCCCGGGTTCGGGAAATCCGCAGGCGCGGCTCCCCTTCCACCGATGCCACCGGGGACATTGCCTGGGGGTCGTCATTTTCCAGTACATCCAGATCATTCTGTCCCTCCCAGACCGCCAGCGCCTGCGCCATTGCCAGGGGCTGAATGCTACGAACCGACACACTCTGGCCGTGGCCGTAGAACACCGGCACCCGCACCGTGGTGACCTGGACCGACAAGGGTTGGTCGGCCAGCACTCTGCGGGTTTCCAGCATCAGCTTGAGCTCTTCGCTGGTAAAACCGTTTTCCTGAGCTTGTCCGCTGACCGGCAGTACATTAAAGGCAATCTGGGCCTGGGCCGCCTCACTGGGCGACAAGCCATTGAGCAAGCGCACGCTCTGCTGGGCCAGTTGATCTACCCCACTCCTGCCTGTTGCAGACACCGCCTGAAACTGTGTCACCACCACTTCCTGCAGCGGGGCCATATCAGCAAGAGGCTTGAGCGCCCGCACCAGCTGCACGGTGGCGGCATCCGCGCAGGCCACCAGATTGTTTTCCCGGGCCTGACCAAGCAGCTCATCATTAACATCGGCTACCAGCAGCGGCACACCAGATCCGTAACGAAACGCCGGTGACAAATCCACCGCCACTGCACCTGCCTCGGCGGCACGGGGCGCCAATTGCTGACTCACAGTGGCCCCGGCAGCAAACAACGTCACCTCCACTTGCGAAAAGTCGAAGTCCTCAGCTTTCTTGACGGTCAACGATTTGCCGCCGAAGGACACCTTGCCCCCGGCGCCGTTTTCAGATGCCAACACAAAAAGCTCGCCGACCGGGAATTGCCGATCTGCCAGCAGCTTGATAATAGCCTCGCCGACCAGTCCGGTTGCACCGACAATGGCAAGATTGATTGAACGCATAGAAACCTCGCTACAACGATGCTGCGGGAGCACGGATCACGCCCCCACAAATACGAACGCGGGCACGGCCTTGATATCCCCCGGCCCTGCCCGCGTTTTTACACTTCCCAACTGTTAGCGACTTATCAGCGCTCCATAAGGATACGCAGCATGCGACGCAGCGGCTCCGCCGCGCCCCACAACAGCTGGTCGCCCACGGTAAAGGCGTTCAGGTACTCGCCGCCCATGTTGAGCTTGCGCAAGCGACCGACCGGGACACTCAGGGTGCCGGTCACCGCCGTGGGGGTCAGATCCCGCAGGGTGGCCTCTTTCTCGTTGGGCACCACTTTCACCCAGTCATTGGCCTTGCCGATGATGTCGTAGATTTCATCCAGCGGCACATCGCGGGTGAGCTTCACAGTCAGCGCCTGGGCGTGGCAGCGCATGGCACCGATACGCACACAGGTGCCATCCAGAGCAATGGGATCCGCGCCTCGGCCCAGGATCTTGTTGGTTTCGGCCTGAGCCTTCCACTCTTCCTTGCTCTGACCGTTTTCCATTTCCTTGTCGATCCAGGGCAGCAGAGAGCCCGCCAGGGAATGACCGAAATGGTCCGTGGGCAGATCGCTGCTGCGCATGGTCGCGGCTACCTGGCTGTCGATATCCAGGATCGCACTGCCCGGGTCAGCCAGCTTGTCTGCCACATCGCCATGAATCTTGCCCATCTGGGCGATCAGCTCGCGCATGTTCTGGGCACCGGCGCCGGAGGCTGCCTGGTAAGTCTGGGCACTGGCCCATTCGACCAAACCTTCATTGAACAGGCCACCCAAGGCCATCAGCATCAGGCTGACGGTGCAGTTGCCACCCACATAATCCTTCACACCCTTATCCAGGGCATTGTCGATCACATTGCGGTTGACCGGGTCCAGCACGATAACGCTGTTGTCCGCCATGCGCAGCGCAGAAGCAGCATCAATCCAGTAACCGTCCCAGCCAGCTTCACGCAGCTTGGGATACACCTCATTGGTGTAATCGCCACCCTGACAGGTCACGATCACATCCAGGCTTTTCAGCTCATCAATGCTCTTGGCATCGCCCAGGGCAGGAATATCCTTGCCCACATCGGGGCCCGCCTGTCCGACCTGGGAGGTCGAGAAAAAGACCGGTTCGATATCTGCAAAATCATTTTCGGCAATCATGCGCTCCATCAGAACGGAACCCACCATGCCACGCCAGCCGACAAAACCGACTTTCTTCATTGGAAAACTGTCTCCTGAAAGGATTGCCCTTTCTATCTGTGAATAAACAGGTGAACGCGCTATTACGCCTGGGCCAGAGCTTCAGCCACGGCGTTACCCATCTCTTCAGTGCCCACTTTGCGAGTGCCCTCGGTGTAGATGTCCGCAGTACGCAACCCCTGATCCAGTACCCGCTCTACCGCAGCTTCAATGGCATCAGCCACATCGCCGCGCTCCAGGCTATAACGCATCAGCATGGCCAGCGACATGATGGTCGCCAGCGGGTTGGCAATACCCTGGCCGGCAATATCCGGTGCCGAGCCGTGGCAGGGTTCGTACAAGCCCTTGCGGTTCTCGTCCAGGGACGCGGAGGGCAGCATTCCGATGGAGCCGGTGAGCATGGCGGCTTCATCGGAGAGAATGTCACCGAACAGGTTACCGGTGACAATCACATCAAACTGTTTCGGCGCACGCACTAACTGCATGGCCGCGTTGTCCACATACATATGAGACAACTCGATCTCCGGGTAGGCTTTGGCCTCCTCGGTGACCACTTCTTTCCAGAGTTCTGTGACTTCCAGCACGTTGGCCTTGTCCACCGAACAAACGCGCTTGTCACGTTTCATGGCAAGCTCGAAAGCGACCTTGGCGATACGGCGCATTTCCGATTCGGTGTACACGTAGGTATTGAAACCCACGCGCTCGCCGTTCTCTTCCTTGATACCGCGGGGCTGACCGAAGTAGATGCCGCCGGTCAGCTCACGCACAATCAGGATATCAAGGCCGGAAACCACTTCGGGTTTCAGGCTTGAGGCATCCGCCAGCTGCGGAAACAGGATCGCCGGGCGCAGATTGGCGAACAGCCCCAACGAGGAACGCAGGCGCAGCAGGCCGCGCTCCGGGCGCTTGTCCCGCTCGATGGTGTCCCACTTGGGGCCACCAATGGAGCCAAACAGGATCGCATCCGCAGCGCGGGCCTTCTCCAAAGTACCTTCCGGCAGCGGATCACCTTCCGCATCCACCGCCGCGCCGCCCACAAGGGCCTCGTCCAGCTCTACATCGAGGCCAAACTTCTGTTTGGCGACATTCAGCACCTTCACCGCTTCATCCACGATTTCCGGGCCAATACCGTCACCGGGCAACACCAGTACCTTGTTCATTACCTGCTTCCTGTTACTACTTGATCCAAGTGCTTGATCGCTTGATTAAAAGTTTTTGCTTACCAGCACATCGTCAGGTGCCGAGGCCTTGACCAGCTCCAGAGTGTAGTCACCCTTGTTGCCGGACGACGGCTTCACCCGCACCTGGTAAATCCCCTTTTCTTCAAAGGTATGGCGGAATTTGCCGAACCGCAGGATGCCGCCCTGGTCGGCAAACACTTCCACGGAACGCTCGCCGGCATCAATGAATACCGACTCCACACCGCCCTGCTCGGAAATCCGGTCACCGTCGACCTTGAAAATTTCCGCCTTGGCTGAGCTGCTGCTGGGCATCTGCCAGCCACCACCGCCATCACCTTTTGCGGCTACGGAAAGCTGGTTGTCCATGCTCAGTTTGGCCGCATCACCCGCGTCCGGTTCGTTGTACATGCCGGTCGCACACCCGGCCAGAGTCAGTACTGACAGCAAAGATAAAATTCGCAACATGTGTCGCCTCCTTGTTTTTTCTTTTAATGGTCCCGGACTCTGTTACTGGAAAATCCAGGGTTCCCGCTCGGCGCGGCGTGCTTCATAGGCACGAATGGTATCTGCCTCGTTGAGCGTGAGGCCGATTTCATCCAGACCATTGAGCAGACAATGCTTGCGAAATTCATCAATCTCGAACGCCAGCGGCTCCCCGCTTTCCGGGATCACCTGCTGTTGCTCCAGATCAATGGTGATTCGCAAGCCTTCCTTCCCTTCCACCGCTCTGAACAGGGCTTCCACGTTATCCTCAGACAACACAATGGGCAATAACCCGTTTTTGAAGCAGTTGTTGTAGAAGATATCCGCAAAACTCGGTGCGATGATGGCCTTGAAACCAAAATCCATCAGCGCCCAGGGCGCATGCTCACGGCTGGAGCCGCACCCGAAGTTACGACGGGTAAGCAAAATGCTGGCACCCTGATAACGGGGCTGGTTCAGCACAAAGCCCTCGTTTTTCGGGCGCTGGCTACTGTCCTGGCCAGGAAACCCTTCATCCAGATAGCGCCACTCATCAAACAGATTCGGCCCGAAACCGGTACGCTTGATGGACTTGAGAAATTGCTTGGGAATGATCTGGTCGGTGTCCACATTGGCACGATCCAACGGCGCGACCAGCCCTTCCTGACGAATAAACTTTTCCATGATGTGCTCCTCAGGCCTGGTCGAGTTCGCGAATATCCACAAAATGGCCCGCCACCGCAGCGGCCGCGGCCATAGCCGGACTCACCAGATGCGTGCGACCGCCATTGCCCTGACGCCCCTCGAAATTACGGTTGGAGGTGGACGCACAGTGCTCACCGGCTTCCAGGCGGTCAGGATTCATGGCCAGACACATGGAGCAACCCGGCTCCCGCCATTCAAAACCTGCGGCAATAAAGACCTTGTCCAGACCTTCCTTCTCAGCTTGCTGCTTGACCAGGCCAGAGCCAGGCACCACCAGCACTTGCTTGACGGAATCCGCTTTGCGGCGACCCTTTGCCACCTCGGCGGCGGCTCGCAGGTCTTCAATACGGGAATTGGTGCAGGAGCCGATGAAGACCCGGTCCACCTGGATATCCGTGACCGGAATACCCGGTTTCAGCCCCATGTACTCGTAGGCGCGCTGCATGCCAGAGCGCTTCACCTCATCGCTCTCGGCCTGCGGGTCCGGCAACATGGCATCCACCGGCACCACCATCTCGGGGCTGGTGCCCCAGGACACCTGCGGGCGGATATCCGCCGCGTCGATGGTGATGTCCTGAGCGAAGACTGCATCCTCGTCGGAAACCAGGGTGCGCCAGTATTCCACGGCCTTGTCCCAGTCTGCCCCACTGGGTGCAAAGGGACGGCCCTTGACGTAGTCAATGGTGACATCATCCACCGCTACCATCCCGGCACGGGCACCCGCCTCGATGGACATGTTGCAGATGGTCATGCGGCCTTCCATGGAGAGGCTGCGAATGGCACTGCCGGCAAATTCAAGCGCATAGCCGGTACCACCGGCGGTGCCGATAATACCGATGATATGCAACACCACATCCTTGGCGGTAACACCCGGGCCGAGCTCGCCTTCCACGCTGACACGCATGTTGTTCATTTTCTTGGCCACCAGCGTCTGGGTGGCCAACACATGCTCCACCTCACTGGTACCGATACCATGGGCCAGACAAGCCAGCGCCCCATTGGTGGAGGTATGAGAATCACCACAGACCACGGTCATGCCGGGGACCACAGCGCCCTGCTCCGGGGCCATCACGTGAACGATGCCCTGACGCACATCGCCGATGCCGAATTCGGTAATGCCGAATTCCCGGGTGTTGTCCTGCAGGGTCTGCACCTGAATCCGTGAGGTTTCATCCACGATTTCAGCAGCTGACTTGAACGGCGTAGTGGGCACGTTATGGTCGATGGTCGCCACACTGGCCCCAATGCGCCAGGGTTTACGGCCGGCCAGACGCAGACCCTCAAACGCCTGGGGCGACGTCACCTCATGGATGATCTGACGATCAATGTAGATCAGGGCGGAGCCATCCTCACGCTCGGTGACGAGATGGGCGTCCCACAATTTGTCATAGAGGGTCTTGCCGGCCATGTTTCTCTCCCTGCGTCGCCCTGCAGCAACGCTGCAATCACGACTGGTTTGTCAATAACTATTAATGTAGGGTTCACCCATCAATAAATCCAATTCATATTTTTCATTTTTAAGATAACCAATTATTATCTCGCAACCGAACAACTGGATGCCCCGGTAATGATAGACACACCGACCCTGAGCGCCTTCATGGGAGTGGCTGAAACCGGCTCGTTTTCTGCCGCCGCAGAGCGCCTCTACATCACGCAGCCCGCCATCAGCAAGCGTATTGCCCTGCTCGAACAGCAGCTTGGCGCCCGTCTGTTTGACCGGGTGGGTCGCCAGATTCAGCTTACCGAAGCGGGCCGCTCCCTGCTGCCCCGGGCCCGACAGGTGTTGATGGACGTGGAAGACATGGCTCGGGCCATCCACGACCTGTCCGGCTCTGTCACCGGCAAATTGCGCATCGGCACCAGCCACCATATCGGCCTGCATCGTCTGCCACCGGTGCTGCGTCAGTTCTCACGGGACTACCCGCAAGTGGAACTTGACATCCATTTTATCGATTCGGAAGAAGCCTGGGAGGGAGTGCTGCACGGGGAGTTGGAAATGGGTGTAGTCACCCTGCCCCCGCAGCCGGATGAGCGCTTGCAAAGTGATGTGATCTGGCGCGATCCGCTGGTGTTCATGTGCGCACCGGAACACCCGCTTGCCAAGGTGGACAATATCACCCTGGAAACCCTCACCGGCTACAGCGCTATCCTGCCGTCACCGGTTACCTTTACCCGTGGCATCGTGGAGCGGCTATTTGACGAGCACAATCTGAAGCTCAATATCGCCATGTCCACCAACTATCTGGAAACCATTCACATGATGGTCTCCATCGGCCTGGGGTGGAGCGTACTCCCCGCCACCATGGTGGATGGCTCAGTGGTGGAATTGGCCGTGGATGTGCCGTTGCCGGAGCGGGAGTTGGGCGTGGTAATCCACCCTGCACGCACTCGCTCCAATGCCGCCAGGGCGTTTTTGCAAGCGCTGGAAGCATCCGGTCTATAGTTGTTTAAGCGGCTGCATCCCGGGAACGGGTAACCCCGCCAACGACCAGCAAGATGGCCGCCAGCACGGCGGCCAGCGCGGCACCGAAAAACAGATTCGCCCCCCACTGCTGCCACAGCAACCCGGACAACCCGGCCCCCGCCGCCCAACCTGCGCCAAAGCCCAGGCTGGAATACAGGGCCTGCCCCTGACCACCCAGTGACGCCCCGAACTGCTTGTGCACCCAGGCAATACTGGCCGCGTGAAAGCTGCCAAAACTGGCAGCGTGGAGCAGCTGGGCAAGTGCCAGCCATAACAACGAATCGGCCACCACCCCAATCAGCAGCCAACGCAGGGCCGCCAACAGCAGACTGGCGACCAGAATCCAGGGAATGGAGAAACGCCGCATCAACCGATGCATAATCAGAAACAGCCCCACTTCTGCCAGAACCCCCAGCGCCCACAGGCTACCCACCACAAACTTGCTGAAGCCCAGATCCTGCAGATAGATACTGTAGAAGGTGTAGTAAGGCCCGTGAGAGAGCTGCATCAGAAAGGCCGACACCAGAAACAGGGAAACGGCCGGGCGGCGCAACACACGCCACACCGATGGGCCACCCTCTTCCCGGTGACGCGCCCGCCCGTCACCCGCCGGCAAGGTCAGCGTACCCAGCCACAGCAGCCACAGCAGCGCGCTTAACACCCAGGGCAGCAGGTCAGTGCCGAGCCGGTCCAGCGCCTCGCCAAGCACCAGCACCGCCAGGATAAACCCCACCGACCCCCACAGGCGCACCAGACTGTAACGGTGAGACTGACGCCCCAGAGACTGCAGGGTAAGCACTTCAAACTGGGCCAGTACCGCGTTCCAGAAGAAACTGAACGACACCAGCAGTGCCGCCATGGACCAGAACTGATCGACCCAGAACACCGGCAAGAACACGATCGCCGCCAGCAGGTTGCCAGTACGAATGATACGTAGCCGCTGGCCACTACGATCCGCCAGCCAGCCCCACAGGTTAGGCGCACCAATCTTGGTCAGCTGCGGAATGGCCATCAGCAGGCCGATAGCAGCAGCGCTGAAACCCAGGTCCTTCAGGTACAGGGACCAGTAAGGCACCAGGGTGCCCAGTAGTCCGAAATAGAGGAAATAGAAGCCTGACAGTCGCCAGTAATAGGGCATCAGAAAACACAGTCCTTTGCCAAAACCGGTACATGGAGAGCCAGAAGGATACGAACAACACCCTGTAACCTGCACAGGCTGCCGTTGGTATCCCCCATTGTCTGCTTACTTACCCGGGAATCGGCGGGAAAGGCGGTTTCACATCACCATTCTGGGCCCGATGGCGCAGGCAGTGATCCATCAGCACCAGCGCCAGCATGGCTTCAGCGATGGGGGTGGCACGCACACCCACGCAGGGATCATGACGCCCCTTGGTAACCACTTCCAGCGGATTGCCTTGCAGATCAATACTCTTGCCGGGAATCAGAATGCTGGAGGTGGGCTTGAGTGCCATGGCCACACGGATGGTCTGACCGGAGCTGATACCGCCGAGCACGCCGCCGGCGTGGTTGCTGAGAAACCCTTCCGGGGTCATCTCATCCCGGTGTTGCTCACCGCGCTGGTTGACCACCGCAAAGCCGTCACCCACTTCCACGCCCTTGACCGCATTGATGGACATCATCGCCTTGGCCAGGTCCGCGTCGATACGATCGAATACCGGCTCGCCCCAGCCCGGCGGTACGCCGTCGGCAAACACTTCCACCCGCGCGCCAATGGAAGAACCATCCTTGCGCAGGGCATTAATGAGCGCTTCCAGCTCCGGCACCTTCGCCGCATCCGGGAAGAAGAAGGGGTTGCTGTTCACCGTGCTCCAGTCGAGCTGCTCCGCTTTTACCTCACCGATCTGGGTACAGCCGCCATAGATACGAATACCCAAGGTCTGCTCCAGATACTTGCGGGCAATGGCGCCGGCCGCCACGCGCATGGCGGTTTCCCGGGCGGAGGAGCGACCGCCACCCCGGTAATCGCGAAAGCCGTATTTCTGGGTGTAGGTATAGTCCGCATGCCCAGGCCGGAAGGTGGTGGCAATGTCGGAATAGTCCTTGGACTTCTGATCCGTGTTTTCGATCAGCAGGCCGATGGAGGTGCCGGTGGTCTTGCCCTCGAACACCCCCGAGAGGATCTTCACCTGATCCGGCTCGCGACGCTGGGTGGTGTAGCGGCTGGTGCCGGGCTTGCGCCGGTCCAGCTCGATCTGCAGGTCCTCCTCGCTGATTTCCAGCCCCGGCGGGCAGCCATCAACGATGGCCCCCAGTGCCAGGCCATGACTCTCACCAAAGGTGGTGATGCGAAAACGTTCACCAAAACTGTTGCCGGACATGCGGATCCTCAAAAAAGCATTGGGCCAGTGCTTCCCCCCCTTCACCTGCCCGGTAAAAGGAGGCATCAGCGGCTCAGGAAGAAAACTGTTCGCGGTATTCTAGCAGCTGTTGGCGGGTAAGCATGAATACCCCGTGACCACCGCGCTCGAATTCGAACCAGAAGAAGGGCACCTGCGGCCACTGGTTGACCATGGCTTCCCAGCTATTGCCCACCTCCACGATCAATACCCCGTGTTCGGTAAGCTTATCAGGGGCCTCACGCAGCAGGCGGCGGGTAAAGTCCAGGCCGTCATCGCCGGAGGCCAGCGCCAGTTCCGGTTCGTGGCGGTATTCATCCGGCAGGCTGGCCATATCCTGTGCGTCCACATAGGGCGGATTGGAGACGATCAGGTCGTAGGGGCCATCCACCTGGGCCAGGCCATCAGAATGCAGAGCTCTCACCTGCCCTTCCAGGCCATGGCGGCGAATATTGTCTTCGCATACCGCCAGCGCCTCTTCACTGATATCGCTGCCGTCCACCCTCGCCTGCTCAAACGCGTAGGCACAGGCAATGGCAATACAGCCGCTGCCAGTACACAGATCCAGCACCGCATGGACCTGCCCAGGCTCCACCCAGGGAGTGAAGGATTGCTCGATCAGCTCCGCCAACGGCGAGCGTGGAATCAGGACGCGCTCGTCCACGTAAAAAGGTAGCCCGCAGAACCAGGCTTCATGGGTCAGATAAGGCACTGGCACCCGATCGTTCACCCGCCGACACAGCAGGTCCAGGTAGTCACTGACTTCAGAGGGCAACAAACGGGCATCGAGAATGCGGGGATCGCTATTCAGCGGTAGTGACAAGGTGTGCATCAACAAGGCCAGCGCCTCGTCCCAGGGATCATCATTGCCGTGGCCAAAGAAAACCTCGCCGGCACGCAGGGCACTCTCACCAAAACGCAGGCAATCCCTGACTGTCTGCAGGGCAATAACGGCTTCTTTATGTTGTTGCGGGCTAATCACGGCATCCTCCTCGAGCAGGCGGCGAAGATTAGCATAGAATCCGCCATGAAAGCCTGCCAGACGGTAACTTGTTGGCCAGGAGACAGGTATGCTCGTTATCCTGGAAATGGTGTCAGTTAGCCGCAATATCGACATGACAGAATCAAGTGCCATCATTTCAGCGACAACAGGATTGCGTATAAACTGCGGGCTACCCTGAATGCCCCGGCAGCACTCACAGAGCATAAAGGCGCAGCCTGCAGCGCACGCTGAGAACACAAGAGGCTTGCCAACAGCCCGAGATGAAAGGTTAAGCATGACTGCAGCTACGGTGTCACAAGACGGCCCCTTCACCCTGGTGGATCTGAAAAACGGCACCCTGGTGGACATGCGTGTGGAATTGTCGATCTATCGCCAGCGACTGACCCTGTTCAACATGAATCGTCAGCGCAAACAGCTTGCGATCTATGTAGGTCGCATCTGCGGGCTGGACTTTACCGCTGCCCGGTACGCCTGCGGTGAAGACTTCGAGCAGATTACTGAGGCCAAGGTATTGGTGCTGGAAAGTGTCCTCAACCGTACCTTTGCCAACATGATGCTGTCCCTGAACAAACCACAATTCCCGGTCTACGTGTGTGGCAGCCTGGCACAGGCCAAGGCATGCCTGCAGGAAAATCACCCCCGGGAGGAACAGTGAGCGCGATCTGGTTACTGAAAACCGAACCCGACACCTTTTCCATTGATGACCTGCGTGCCTGCACTGACGGCACCAGCGGCTGGGACGGCGTGCGCAATTACCAGGCGCGCAATCGTCTGCGCGACGAGATGCACGAAGGTGATTGCGTGCTGATCTATCACTCCAGTTGCGCGCAACCGGCCATTGTCGGCGAAGCCTGCGTGGTCAGTGCCCCCTACCCGGACCCCAGCCAGTTTGAAGAAGACTCAGCCGGGTTCGACAAGCGCAGCAGCCGCGAACAACCACGCTGGTATCAGGTGGATATCCGTTATCTGTGTACCTATCCGCAACCCCTGTCGCTGAAAACCCTTCGTCAGTACGCTGAATTTGCTGATATGGAACTGGTTGTTCGCCCTCGCCTGTCGGTACAGAAAGTCACCGAACGTCAGTTTCAGCGAGTCCAGCAGCTCTGTATGCCGGAAAACATCAGCGCCTGACAGGCAAGCGAACCAGTGCGGTGCACAGTGCCGCACCATTGCAAGACTTCGCCCCAAAACCGCGCAGGCAGATACGAAAAAAGCACGACATCACCGCGGATACCCTCTCTCACCGGCTTGGCACAACGGTTGCAATTGCCTCTTCGTCACTACTCACGAATGGGGTTCATACCATGCCACAGCGCCGCTTACCCTGGTTTGCCTTACTGCTTCTCCCCGGCCTGGCCAGGGCGGATTCGCTCAGTGCCGTTGATACGGTCTGGATTGCCGTGGCTGCCGCCCTGGTGTTCTTCATGCAAGCGGGCTTCGCCCTGCTGGAAAGTGGCATGAGCCGCGCCAAGAATGCACTTAACGTGGTGATGAAAAACTACATGGACTTGTGCGTGGGCACCCTGGTGTTCTGGGCTGTGGGGTTTGGCGTGATGTTCGGCACCAGTAGCACCGGCTGGTTTGGTGAAGACCAGTTCATGCTCAGCCACGCCGACGGCAGCACCTGGGCCATGCTGCTGTTCCAGATCATGTTTGCTGCCACCGCCGCTACCATCGCCTCCGGCGCCATGGCAGAACGCACCCGTTACGTTGGCTACCTGTGCGGGGCCATTGTCATTACCGGGCTGATCTATCCGCTCTACGGCCACTGGGCCTGGAACAGTGAGGGTTGGCTGGCCAAACTCGGCTTTATTGATTTTGCCGGTTCTACGGTGGTGCACAGCATCGGCGGCTGGTGCGCCCTGGCCGGCGTGTTGGTGGTTGGCCCACGACTGGGCCGCTTTGACCGTCACGGCCAGCCCCGTACCATCCCGGGGCATAACCTGTCCTACGTGGCCCTGGGTGGTTTTATCCTCTGGTTCGGCTGGTTCGGTTTCAATGGCGGCTCCACCCTGGCTGCCAGCGTGGATATTGCCAAGGTGAACCTGAATACCCAACTTGCCGCCGCCGCCGGCGCGGTGGGCAGCGTGATCTACCGCATGGTCAGCCGCCGACCGATTCTGTTGACGGAAACCGTTAACGGCAGCCTGGCTGGTCTGGTGGCAGTCACCGCCGGCTGCGCCGTGATGACCCCTGGCTTTGCTGTCCTCACCGGCCTGGTCGCCGGCGCGCTGGCAGCTTTCGGGGCGAGAATGTTGCTGGCGTTGCGTCTCGATGATGTGGTCGGCGCGGTGCCGGTACATGCCTTCGCCGGTGCCTGGGGCACCCTGGCCGCTGGCCTGTTCTATGATGGCGACCTGTTCAACCCGGAACGGATTACCGTGCAGCTGCTGGGCATCGTGGTGGCATTTGGCTGGGCCTTCTTCACTGCCCTGGTGATGTACATGCTGGTGTCGCTACTCACTGGCCTGCGGGCACCGGCCCTGCATGAACAACGTGGCCTGGACCTGAGCGAACATGCGGAAAGCGGCTATCCGGAGTTCCCCCAGAACACGCTCTACAACAGTGAACTGACCCGCTCGGCGGAGTCTCGTCCATGAGCCAGGAACTTCAACGTCGTCGGCGTGCCATCGCCACCGGGCTAACGCCCTACATGAACGAACCTCTGCTGCTGGAGGCAATCAGCCTCTGGCAACAAACCTATGCCGAACGCCCTCGTTTTTCCCTGCAGGGTTTTGTCAGTGAGCTGTGCCAGTTGTTCGACCTGGGTGAGCGCCGGCATCAGATCCATATGAGCCTGGTGCAGGCCATGACTCTGTCGGAACAGGAACTGGCCGACGATCCGCTGGCCGAAAGCGATGACAATCCCGCCCGGGAACACCCCTGCAGCCAGGCTTTCGAGCTGATCATGCGCGCGCTGTGGCAAGGCATCGGTGCCCGGGCCGCCAGCCAGTTACGCCTGGACCTGGCGGCCCAGCTTCGCAGCAACGAGATCGGCGCGGAAATTCGCCTGACCATGGAATACTGGTTGCAAGCTCCGGAACGCCCCCTGGCACCGCTGGCCCTGAACGCCCTGCGCGATCAACTGAATCGGACCTATGTACTCCTCTGCGAACGCCTTGGCCCGGTGGAAGCGGACCAGCACCTGAAAGCGGCTTACCAGGAAAGTCTGCGCACGGCGCCTAATCCGGCCGCCCTGCGCCAGCTGCTGTGACATTTTCCTGCCATTTCAGCCATGTGACACCAGAGAGGATCAGGTAGTCTTGTAACCCTGTTCGCGCGTTGAGTCATAACAACAGCCGATAGGGACGACCATGAAACTGCATCACCAGATCTTTATTGCCATGTTGGCCGGCGCCCTTGTCGGCAGTCTGACCGCTGAGACCAGCACCTTGTTCGGAGTACCGGTATTGGCCGGTTACGACCTGGTGGGCAGTCTGTTCATCAATGGCTTGAAAATGGTGGTCGTGCCCCTGATTGTCACCGCCATCATCAACGGCATGACCAGCGTCGGGGATGGCAAGAACCTGGGGCGCATGGGACTGAAGACGGTGGCTCTGTACATGACCACCACCGTGGTCGCGGTGACCATCGGGCTGATTGTCGTCAATCTGTTCAGCCCCGGAGTGATCGACGGCCAACCGGCCCGAGACCTACTGGGCCTGGCCAGTGATACCGAGGCCGTGCTGGCCGGCATCGAAGGGCGAGGCGCCGGGGATTTCACCCAGATCCTGATGCAGATGCTGCCTCCCAACCTGATTGCTGCCGCTGCCGATGGGCAAATGCTTGGCCTTATCGTGTTCGCCCTGTTGTTCGGCTATTTTCTACGTACCGAGCGTAATGATGCCGGCCGCAGTCTGCGTGATCTGATTGAGGGGATTTATCAGGTGGTGATGAAAATCACCATGCTGGTTATTCGCTTCACACCGTTGGGGGTGTTCGCCCTGATTGCCGCCACGGTGACCCGCACCGGCCTTGATGCCATTGAGCCGCTGGCCTGGTTTTTCGTTTCGGTGGTCGTCGCACTCACCCTGCATGCCTTTGTTTTTATGCCGGCACTGGTGTTTTTCCTGGCCCGACGCTCACCGTTTCGGCACATCCAGGCCATGACACCGGCCCTGCTCACCGCTTTTTCCTCGGCCAGCTCCGCAGCTACCCTGCCGTTGACCATGGAATGCGTGCAGAACCGTGCCGGGGTATCACAACGGAGCAGCAGCTTCGTGCTGCCACTGGGGGCTACCGTCAACATGGACGGCACCGCTCTCTATGAGTGCGTGGCAGCCATGTTTATCGCCCAGGCCTATGGCATGGACCTGTCCCTGGCAACACAATTCATGATCGTGATAACCGCAGTGCTCACCTCCATCGGCGTGGCCAGTATTCCGGCCGCTTCCCTGGTGGCAATCACCGTAATACTGGCCGCCATCGGTCTACCGGCGGAAGCCATCGGCCTGATTCTGGTCACCGACCGGCTACTGGACATGTTCCGCACCGCGGTCAACGTCTGGGGCGACAGTGTGGTCACCGTGGTGCTGGCACGCAGCGAAGGGGAAGAACAGGTGTTGCAGAGGCCGGTAGCCGACGCAGAGAGAATGGCGCAGGCGGCAAGCGCCCACGCCGGGCAAGGTCAAACTGACAGGTGATGGTCGCGGTTGTCCCAGTCACGCTTGATGGCCACCGCCGCACTGCCAACGACCGGCACCATGGCGGCAAACGCCAGCATGGCCGGGAACAGATTTTTCCCCTGATCGGCCAGACCGGCTACCATCAGCACGGTGAACAGAACAGCCACAACCAGAGCGAAAATGTCTTTACTGATACGAGAGATAGTAGTCATGGGAAACGCTCCTCTTAAATTGTTTTAGTGAACACATGTTAACTCACAAGAATAGAAAGTCAACACCTGTTCACTTTCAGTGATTATTTCCCGGAGATCCCTTGAAACATCAGCCTACCCTGCTTATCAGCAATGCCTGCTCCGAACTTGGTCAGGCCCTGGTCAGTGACGCTGCCGAGCATTTTCGGGTGGCCCTGGCAGACGCTGATGGGCAGCTCGGAAACCAGCTGTGTGCCAACCTGCACGGCGCTGGTCGAGAAGCCCTTTTTCTGGATTGTCTTCCCGGCAGTGCCCGCGACCGTCAACGGGGTGTAGAACGAGTGCTACGTCGCTGGCAACAGTTGGATACCGTGATCAGCTTGCCCGCACCACTGACCCTCGGCCCTTTCGAGGCGACCCAGACAGCACACTGGCAGCGGGTGCTGGACGAGCAACTAATGGATACGGTGAACTTGTGCCAGAGCGCGATCAGCGCCATGCACCGCCAGGAACAAGGGGGCCGGATTCTCAATGTGGTGCCGGAATACGGCATCCTGCCAGGGCCTTTGGCTAGCGCCCAGAGCGCTGCCAGCGCCGCCATCGTGGCCCTGGGAGAAAGCCTGCACAGTGAGTTGCACAGTAGTTGTATCAGGGTGACCACCCTGGTGATCCCCCTGTATCAGGAGCAGGCCAGCAGCCTGTGCGCCACCGACCCGCTTAGCGACGCCCGCTTCCAGCGCAAGATTGCTCGCAGCCCGGTCAGCCGAGAGGAGCTCAGCCAGCAAATCCTGAATGCCCTGGACAGTGATAACGCTCTGCACATCGCCTCCGGCTATACCCGGGCCAAATGGCGCCGCAAACGCTGGTTCAGAAAGCGCTGGGAGCGAGCCTTGCGGGAGTTAGGGGCGAGGTATCGGCGTTAAGAGCGAAAGACTGGTTTCACCACAGAGGGCACAGGGGGCACTGAGAAAGATCAACAGCCCTGCCCGTCCCTCGCCGCTTTCCACTTTGCCCGCGATAACATCGCAGTCATAGCTCGATTTTCACTCAGTGTTCCCTGTGCCCTCTGTGGTAAAAACTATTACAGCCACATCAGGCAAACTGCTCTACGTAACGCAGCGTATGCCGGTAATCGCCTGCCAGAGCATCGTCGATTTTCGGCGCTACCAGATCCACCAGTTTCCTGCCCACCAGGGGAACCGATGAGGTAATTTCCACCTGGGTTTGCTGGATGGACTGGGACTCACCGTCGGCCTCGAGCCGCATGGTGCCACTGATTTTCATCGGCACATTGCCAAGTTGAAAGCGATAGCGGGCTTGATAGCAACCCGCCCGGCCGGTGGCTTGCCACAGGAATTCCGTCAACAGGTCAGCCTGACTGGGCAGCAAACGCCGCGCAAATGACGGCACCTTGTCGGTGCGAATCTGTATCGGCTGCACGATCTGTATCAGCAGACCTTCTCCCGTCTCCTGGAAGGCCTGGAAACTGTAGTCATTTACTTTGCCCCATTCGAACCGTTGTTCGAAATAAGCCTTGCTGGTGAGAATCTCATAAAGCCGGTCCACGCCGACGGGAAATTCCCGGTCAACCATTACCTTCATGCTGTCTCCTGACCCGCCGGCGTCTGCTTAATCAATTTCAACAGGGGCGCCAGCTGGCGTTTCAATTCCGGCAATGCATTCACCACCACACGGGGCTTGCCTGCCCGCAACAGGGTGAGTGCCTGCTCTATGGTTATCGAGGGCGCCGCCTGGGCGGTGGCCAGAGGCTCATCGGGGCCATCTCTGACCACCGCCCCTGGCCCGGCCAGCCGCGCCTTGCTCATCTGTTCATCCAATACCGCCTGTACCTGGCGGGGCATCAGGCCGGTATGCGCGGTGGGCGTATGAATGACCACCGACAGCGGCAATTGCTGTGCCTGGCCGCGAAATTGAAACGCCAGCTTTTCGCTGACCTTCAACGCCCGCTCGACAAAACGCTGGGCGCCATTGGCACCGGCACTGGGCAGCAGAATGGTAAATTGGGCTACGCTGCTTCTTGCCAGCGAATCCTCCTTGCGTACCACTCCCCGCATCAATTGCGCCATTTTCATCAGCACCATATCGGTTCTGCGTTTACCGAGCTGTACGAAAAGTTGATTGAATTGGTAAATCTCCAGTTGCACAACCGATAACGGGATCTGCTGACGACTGGCCAGCGCCAGCTCCTGGCGCAGGCGATGCTGCAGATAACGACGGTTACCCAGTCGGGTGAGCGGATCGATCATGGCCTGGCGAGCCAGCTCCTTGCGCTCACGCTGGTAGTGGGCATGGGCACGAGCACGGGCCAGAAGATCGGTGGAATTGAACGGTTTGCTGATGAAGTCGGTGCCGCCCAGACGCAGGGCTTCGCTGCGTGTTTCCTCATCGTTCTCGGCACCGGTAACGATGATCACCGGCAGGCCGGCAATGCCGTCATCCTCACTGGTGCGTATTTTTTTCAGTAACGTAAAGCCATCCATTTCCGGCATGGCCAGGTCGGAAAAGACCACGCTGATGGTCGGGTTGTGGCAGATCATTTCCCAGGCTTCGACGCCGTTTTCCGCGACTTCCACACGGAATTCCCTGCCCAGCATTTTGTCTGCGGCAAGACGCATCACCTTCGAGTCATCGACAAACAACAACACCGGCTTGTTTTTGTTATCCATGTGGCTTCATTCCCTTTTTTACCACGGACAGCGCCCCTTTCGGGCCGGGCTCTCGCCCTCGCACATACCCGTAAAGCCGGGAGCTACGCTGACAAAAATCCCCGCGCGCAATGGCAGGTAAATAATGTTCGTTGAGAAGATGCCCGGGGCGGTCGGCCAGGCAATAGACGGTGCCGGCGGTGCTGTCCAGATGGGAAAGGATGCCGATCTGCGCCAAATAATCACGCCCGTTGGCAAAGTGTTCCACATAGGGCACCGGGTGACCGGCCGCAAGCGTAAGCTGCGGATCGATTTCCAGGCTATCAGCCACCCCACCGATACAATAGATTTCCAGCTTTTTGACCAGCTGCCGGGCGCTCGGGTGACGTAACAGCTTGCGCACGATATAGCTGGCCACAATGGTGCCCTGGGAATGGCAGACCAGTACCACCTGATCATTATTTTCAAGCGCTTCCATCAGGATATTCAACGCCGGGCGCGACAGCTTGCCGTCCTTGCGAAGGGTGCGTGCGGTAATCGACTCGGCCAGATCGCGGATCAGTCCCCAGGTAGGGGTATGAATCAGGTGCACAGGGCGGCGAAAAATCCGTGCGATCTCGCTGGCATTGAGCAGTGCCACTGGCCCGGCCGTTCCCATGCCATTGATGAAGAACCAGCGCGAAGAGCGCGCTTCATGGGTGGCCCGCGGAGGATGGCAGACCAGGGTGCCCTGGCTGATGGATTCCCGGGTGGCCGGCACCAGCAACTGCAAGAGCGAGAACAGGGCCTCACCACGGCTGGAGTAGGATGACCAGGCCAGTTCCGAGCGAACACCTGGCTCCCGGCCCAATGGCAGAACCATGCGGGGAATATCCGCTGCATGGGTCAGGCTAAGGCGAAGATCACGTCGGATGGCAGAACGGTTATCTACCAGACGGCGAAGCCATTGTCGGGGACGGTGCAACATTGGGAAGCCCTGATACGGGGTGATGACAAATTCGCTCTAATACGAAAGTTCCCCCGTACAGTACGTCGAAATGCGGTATTTTGCCAGCAGCAATAACGGCCAGCACAACAACTCAACTTGAACCAAATCAGCAGCTTATTTGATCAACCTTGTGTAGAACCCGAACTTTCAAGGCTCATGGCGGTTATCTCTGAAGAGCAAGATGTGCGATAAAAAAACAGGCCTGCCGTGCACAAAACGACAGACCTGACCAGGAGACCTTGTGATTCTCTCAACAGGCTCTTTATGGCGCTATTTGTCTCAAACGAAGTACATCAGCAACCATTCGGCAACCAGTGCCGGCTTATCCTCTCCTTCGATTTCCACAGTAAAGGCGAATTTCAGCAACCACTGCCCTTCCCGCTTTTCTGTGGCATCCAGCAAGGTGGCCACCGCTCGAACCCGCTTTCCCTGTTTTACCGGCGCCATGAATCGCAGCTTGTCGAAGCCGTAATTCATGGCCATTTTCATGCCTTTGGGCATCAAGAACCCATCAATGGAAGCTTGCAGATAAGGCAGCAGAGACAGAGTCAGATAACCGTGTGCAATGGTGGTGCCGAAAGGGGTGTTCTTGGCCTGATCCGGATCCACATGAATGAACTGATGATCCAGGGTCGCGTCAGCAAAAGCGTCAATCCTGTCCTGATTTATCTGGAACCAGTCGGAGGCTCCCAGTTCCTTGCCTACGTAATCGGTCAGCGAGGCTACCTCAACCACTTTCATCGTAACGCGCTCCTTGAATACATTTTTTCTGAAGCTTAGCGAGCCTGAGCAAGGCAATACATGACCCTTTCAGGCACTGGCCCGGACAGGTCTGGTGCTTTTGGTCAGTCAGCGGTTATTGCCATCAAGAAAGGTATTCATTGCCTCTGCCACGGCCTCCGGCGCTTCCATATGCAAATGATGCCGCCCCGCTAACCGCACCACGGTGGCGTCCGGCAACCAGTCCAGTCGGTGATCGAACATGCCGTTGCCGCCCATGCCCTGCTCACCGAGAATCAGGCAAACCGGTGCCTGAATGGCACGAACAAAGCCCTCCACCTGTTCTTCAGTGAGCCGCAACGACGAGGTCAGCCGCAGGCGGCTGTCCGCCCGCCAGGTCCAGCCATCGTTCACCGGCATCAGGCCACGCTCACTCAGCAACGCAGACGCCTCACGGCTGAGGCCACCGAAACCGCGGGTGCGTGCCTCAACCGCGTCGGCAATGTCCGCGTACACCGGCTTACGCTTGTCTGCCAGCGCCATCATGTCATCCAGCGCCTTGCGCAAGGTGCTGGCCACGTCCTTACCGGGCGTGCTGGGCGGGCCCAATCCTTCAATCAGGACCAGCCGGGAGACCCGATCCGGAAACGCTGCCGCAAACAGGCAGGCAATCCCCGCCCCCATTGAGTGGCCAACCAGTGTAAAGCGTTGCCAGCCGAGCTGATCTGCCACCGCCAGCACATCACGCACATGATCCACCAGGTGGGTTACCACACCGTCCGGGCGATGATCGGAATGACCATGGCCGGAAAAATCCAGCGCCACCATGGGACGTTGCCATTGCGCTGCCAGCGGAATATAGGAAGCGGCATTGTCCAGCCAGCCATGCAGAGCCAACACCGGCTCGCCCTCACCGTCCCAGCTGAGGGCGGCCAGGGTCTGTCCGAAAACGTGAAATTGTTTCTCTTTTGCGGCCATTAACTCGCCTCCCCCTGTTGCAGCGTTTGCAGGGTTTCGCGGAACAGGGCCAGGGTCTGTTCAGGCTTCTCCAGTGGATACATGTGCGACCCATCAGCAAGGCGGTGAAGCATGCCGTGGCGGCGCACATGGCGGCGTGCGCTATCGAGAAACGGGGACGGCGACCCCTTGCCGGTAATAATCGCCCCCGGCACTTTCAGCCTGGGCATGCGTGTGGCGGCCGTGGGCGTATGCCGAAAAATATCCACTTCCACCTCCGGGCGAAAACGCAATCGCCAGCCGCCCTCCCAGGGCTCCAGACCCGCGCGCAGATAATCTGCCAGGCAACGTGGATCAAAGGCCCTGAACAGGCCGCGTGAGGAAAAGTAGCTCTCCACGGCGTCCCAGTTCGGCCAGTAATCCAGCCGCCCCTTGCTCTTGCCCGCCGGTGTCACGCGGTCAATCATGCCGGTCAGCTTCGCGGCGTGCATCATCACTCCGTGCCAACCATTCATCATTGGCGGGTCCAGCATGATCAGCGCGGAAAACCATTGCGGGCGCCGTTGCGCCACCAGGTACATGACGACCGACCCCAGCGAATGTCCGGCTCCAACCAGCGGCTTGGGCAGGGATTCGAGCCTGGCTTCCAGCTCCAGGCTGAGGCTGTGCCAGTCCGCATCCACCGGGTAAGCCGGGTTGTGGCCCAGACGGTCAATGATGATGACATCGAACTCGTCCGCCAGGGGCGCCAGAAAGGTGTCATAGCTATGGCCGGGAATGCCGTTGGCGTGGGCAAAGACCAGCGTCTGGCGACCGGCAGAAATTGCTGACATGGTGTCTCCCTGAATTGGGCACGAAAACAAAAGAGACATGATAGCCGCAACTGTTCACCCCGGACCATGTCCGATAACGCCACAGAGTGGTCTGCCAGTGGTTCATTCGGGAAGCTGTGTGACAAAGGAGCAAAACCAAAGTGTTCAGATCAAGGCGAGAAAGCGCAGGACTAGTGGGCTAATTCAAGCTTTCTCAACACAGAGCTGGGCACTTTGGCGACGCGAACTGTTACAGAGCATTCCGGATGAACCGCTAGGTCATCTTTTGTTGGTGTACAATGCCCGCACAAAGGAGGCTCCATGACCCTGATTTCATTCAACATCAATGGTATTCGCGCCCGTTTGCACCAGTTGCAGGCAGTCATCGATAAATATCAGCCGGCTCTGATCGGCCTGCAGGAAACCAAGGTCCATGACCCGGAGTTTCCCGAGCAGGCGGTTCGTGACATGGGCTACCACCCCTACTATTTTGGCCAGAAAGGCCACTATGGCGTGGCACTGATTACCCGCGAACCGCTGGAATCGGTTCAGTACGGCTTTCCCACCGATGATGAAGACGCCCAGCGACGCATGATCATCGGCACCCTGCGTCATACCGATGGCTCTGCCATCACCGTTCTCAACGGCTATTTTCCCCAGGGCGAAAACCGCGAGCACCCGCTGAAATTTCCTGCCAAGGAAAAGTTTTATCAGGATCTGCAGAGCTACCTGGATAACCACCAGCAACCCGACCAGCAGGTGGCCGTCATGGGAGATTTCAATATTTCCTCCACCGATCTCGACATCGGCATCGGCGAAGCCAATCGCAAACGCTGGCTGCGCGAAGGCAAAACCAGCTTTCTGCCGGAAGAACGGGAATGGTGGCAACGCCTGATCGACTGGGGGCTAACCGATACCTTCCGGCACCAGAATCCAGACACTGATGACATCTTTTCCTGGTTTGACTACCGCTCCCGTGGCTTCGAGCGCGAGCCACGCCGGGGCCTGCGCATCGATACCGTACTGGCCACAGCCCCGCTGCTGGAAAAGCTCGATACCACCGGCGTGGACTATGACCTGCGCGGCATGGAAAAACCGTCCGACCACTGCCCAGTATGGGCCAGGTTTCGCGGCTAAGCCATGAAGATCAAACTGCACCCGGAAAAGCTAAAGCTCAATCTGGACACGGTCGGTTTTGTTATCGATCTGTTGATGATTGCCCTGGTCATCCTCAACCTTGGCCTGATCCTGTTCGACTGGCTTTTCCAGGTGCCGCCGGTACAAGGGTTTCTGGCCGATATGACGCCGGCATTCCATGCCTTCTACCGGGATACCATCCACAGCAATTTTCTGTTTTATGACCTCTGTTTCGTCGCTGTCTACCTGACCGAGTTCGTGATCCGCTGGATTGTCGCCATTGCCCGTAGCACCTACCACCGGTGGTTCTTCTACCCCTTTGCCCACTGGTATGACCTGCTCGGCTGTATTCCGGTGGGCAGTTTCCGCTGGTTGCGGATTCTACGTGTGGTTGGCCTGGTCATGCGTCTGCAGCGCATGGGCATTATCGACCTGTCACAAACCTGGCTGGGCCAGACTATCCTCAAGTATTACGGCATCGTGGTAGAGGAAGTCTCCGACCGGGTGGTGATCAATGTATTAAGCGGTGCCCAGCGAGAGATCGGTGGCGGCAGCCCGCTACTGCATCGTATCGAAACCCAGGTACTGGCACCGCGTCAGGAGAAGCTGGTGAGTTTTATCGCTACCCGGATCGCCGACGCCACCCAGAAAAGCCACGGCCAGTATCGCGATCAACTGGCGGAATATTTCGCCCACCTGACCGACGAATCGCTCACCCGAACCCAGGCCGGTAAACGCCTGGCGGCCATCCCCGTGGCCGGGCCACGGGCTATCGCCCTGCTCGGCGACGCCGTGCGCGAGACCGGTACCGCTTTCGTGGATCAATTGGTGGATGACCTGGCGTCACCCGCCAACCGACCCCAGCTGGAGCAACTTCTCCACGATCTGATCGGTGCCGCCAAGGGAGAAGGCGAGCAGCTCGACCAGCTGATCCGCGACACCTTGCTGGATGTGCTGGAACAGGTAAAAGCGCAGATGGCCGTGCAACAATGGAAGCTGGAAGAGCAAGACGGCCCCGAAAAAAGTTGATAACATCGAGTAAGACTAAAGTCTCAGCGACTACGCCAACCGGATCACATCATGAGTACCACTGCCGACTCCAGTGACGACAATTTGCAGCTACCTCGCTCCCGTATCCTGCTGGTGGATGACACGCCACAGAATCTGGTAGCACTCGAGGTGGTACTGGAAGACATGGACTGTGATCTGGACAGCGTGACCAGCGGCAATGCGGCCCTGGCCAAGCTCCTCAAGGAAGATTACGCCCTGGTCCTGCTGGACGTTCAAATGCCGGAAATGGACGGTTTCGAAGTAGCCGGCATCATGCGCTCCCATCAGCGCACCCAGAATGTGCCTATCATTTTTGTGACTGCGATCTCGAAAGAAACCCGCTTTGTGCAACAAGGTTATCGCAGTGGTGCCGTAGACTATCTGTTCAAGCCCATTGATCCGCAACTGTTGCAGAGCAAGGTCAGCTTCTTCCTCAGCCTCGATCAACAGAAGAAGCGACTGGAAGCGAAACTGGCCCAGGCCCGTCGCTCAGAAGCCGAAATGAAGGCGCTTTACGGTGAACCGCCCGAGTAAATGCCCACCGGGCCCGACAACAATAATCGGTCAGGACGACCTCGATAACAGCATGCCCATCAGACTTCCCGGATACCGTATTACCGAACGCCTTGGCAAGGGCGGCATGGCGCATGTCTTTCTCGCCACCCAGCATTCCTTTGAGCGTCAGGTTGCGATCAAGATACTCACCCCCTCCCTCGCCCTGGAACCACGCTTTGCCGAACGCTTTATGCAGGAAGCCCGCACTGTGGCCAGCCTCAATCATCCCCATATCGTACCGGTGTACGACGTCGGCGAGCACGAGGGTTACTATTACCTGAGTATGGAGTACGTGACCGGGGGCAGCCTGAAACAACGCATTCGCGATGGCATGGAGCCCAGGGACGCAGAAAACGTGCTGCGGCAATTGGCCGGCGCCCTGGACTACGCCGGCTTGCATGGCTTCATCCACCGGGACGTAAAGCCGGACAATGTGTTGTTCCGTGCCGACGGGTCTGCGCTGTTGATGGACTTCGGCATCGCCGCCAACATGCTGAGCGATACCAGCGTCACCGGCACTAACAGCGTCATGGGCACCCCCAAATACATGAGCCCGGAACAGCACCGCTCCCAGCCGCTGACACCACAATCCGACCTTTATTCCCTGGGCTGTGTGTTCTACGAAATGCTCACTGGCCAGCCGCCCTATCAGGGCGACGATGCCAGCACTATGGCCTTGGCCCACCTGCGTGAGCCGATACCCTTGTTGCCTGTCACACTCCGCCATTATCAGCCATTGCTGCGCCAGTTGCTGGCCAAGGCCCCGGCAGATCGCCCGGAAAGCGGCGCCGCTCTGGTTGACGCCCTCGACCACCTGGAATCCCCGGAGCATTACACCCGTGAACGGGCCCGCTACCGCCCACGGGAAGCCGGCATCAACGGTACCCTGGCACCACGGCTGCGGCTCAAGGAAACCAAGGCAGGAATGAGCTGGCGAGGCAATCTCTACCAGTACGACATTTATCTGGTGGCCGACGACTTCGAGCAGTTCCAGTCCCACTTTCCGGTACTGCGCTCTGCTCTGCAGGACTGGCACCGGCAAAGGGGCTCGCGCTGCAAGGGTGTCACCATCAAGGCGACCCTGCACCCGTGGATCAGTGGCCGGGTAAAGCAGTATCTCAAAGAGCTTCGTCAGTCAGAGGGGCTGGAATTTCTCGGTGGTCTGCCAATTCTGCTCAACCTGGTGGCCGCCGATGGTCAGCCCATTGAACGGTTAGCCTGGGAACCGGATTCTGAATCCAGTTAAAACCCAGTATCCACAATTTCACAAAGTAAAACCGTGTCATTACCCCTCGCGAACTCACTGTGAAAACAGGGTTTCTGCCGGGATAGCGATCGCCGAATAACAGACATAAAAAAAGCACCAACATAGGTTGGTGCTCGAGGATCTGCCTAAGTTGATGTGATGCAAGGAGACATCACATTCCCCCCCTTAGGGTGGTACCGATGACACCGTTCAGGAGTCTGCCATGCGTTCCAGTGTCATCAAGGTCAGGTTAGGGCAATCGCAAACAACCTGACCAGCGCCTATCGGCGAAAGGTACGCAACGCGTTATCAAGGGTAGGGTTTTCCGGATTAGCGGCCAGAAACGGCCTCGCCAGGGCTGCGTAACCACAACAGGCGGGCACCGGCTGCAGCGGCCACCTCCACATCCAGACAGGCCACGGTCCCCACATTGAAACCAATACGCTCGACCGAACCGGTCCAGCTTGCGGTCAACTGGGCCACCAACGGCATATGACTCACCAGCACGGCGTTATCTGCGGGCGGGTTGGCAAGCAACCAGTCAAAAAGCGCTTGCGGGTTGGCATCCGGCACTAGTTGCTCGCAGGTTTGTCGGGGCAAGCCACCATAGACCTGATCGATACAATCTGCGGTCTGCTGGGCGCGCACAAAAGGGCTTGCGATCAGCGCCGATACGGCGATTCCGCTGTCCCGCATGCCTTGCCAGTGGGCAAGCAGCGCCGCCCTGCCCGTCTCGGTCAATGGGCGCTGCGCATCGGTAGGAGCCCGGGAAACAGCCTGACCGTGGCGGCTGAGATAAAGCTTCATGCACTGGCTCCAGCGAGCTGGAATTCCACATCGTGCTTGTATTCCCCGCTCATCAACTGCTGGATAACCAGCTCCAGCGGCTGGCCATGGTAAACGATCTGATACAGGGCCGTAGCCAGGGGCATATAGACGTCCAGCTCCGCGGCCTTGTCCGCCACCAGCTTGATAGTGTTGATACCTTCAGCCGTTTGCCCCAGGCTTTCCACCGCCTCCTCAAGGCTCTTCCCCTGGCCTAGCTGGAAGCCCACCTGATAGTTGCGCGACAACGACGAACTACAGGTGGCGATCAGATCCCCCACCCCGGACAGTCCCAGGAATGTCATCGGGTTGGCACCCAACTCCACCGCAAAACGGCTCATTTCCGCCAGGGAACGGGTAATCATGAAGCTGCGGCTGTTTTCACCCACTCCGATGGCCGCGGCCATGCCGGAGGCCACCGCGTAAATATTTTTCAGGGCACCGCCCAGTTCCACGCCGTAGACGTCCGGGTTGTCATAGACGCGGAAGTAATCGCAGCTAAGTGCCGTCTGCACCACCTGGCACAACTCCTCATCGGGGCTGGCTACCACGGTGCCGCTAAATTTCTGCTCGACGATTTCCTTGGCCAGATTAGGGCCACTGAGCGCACCGATACGGGCGTGCGGCCACTCCTGCTGCAACACTTCGCTCATCAGCAGAAAGCCTTCGGAATAAATCCCCTTGGTACAGCTGATCACCATGGTGCCAGCTGGCACCCATTCCCTGGCCTGACGAAGAACGTCCACAAACGCCTTGCTGGGAATCGCCACAAACACCAGGGATGCCTGATCCAGTGCCTCTTCCAGACTGTCTGTGGCATTCACTCCCGCAGGCAATTCAGCACCGGGCAGATAGCGGCTGTTTTCCCGATCCAGATTGATCGCCGCAGCTGTTTCCGGGTCACGCACCCAGATATTCACCCGGTGGCCATTGGCGGCCAAAATGCTGGCCATGGCGGTGCCAAAACTGCCACCGCCCAGAATTGTTGCGTTATGTCTTTCCTGCTCCATACGGAACGCCTTGTATAGCAGCTTTTGAGGCATCATAAGCGCCCCCCGTCAGGGATACAACGCGGCAGAGCAGTTAACAGTGAACCGTGAATCGTTAACCGCTGCACGGAGAATTATTGTCATATCAGAACCGCAAGAGGCCGCGCCCATATCCTGGGCGCGGCCTCTTGCGGTTGGAAATAAGCTACCCTGATCGGGTCGCTGTTAACTGTTCACTGCCTTCACCAGCATTTCCTGCAGGCGTCGCGCGGTGGCCGCCGGATCTTTAGGCAACTGCCCTTCTGCCAACATAGCCTGATCGAGCAGCAGCGCGGCCAGGTCGTCGAACCGATCGCCCTCTTCCATCCCGGCCAACGCCTGCAACAAACCGTGGCTCAGATTCACTTCCAGCACCGGCTTATTCTCCGGCGCCGGTTGCCCTGCCGCTTCCAGCATGCGGCGCATCTGTGGTCCCAACTGATCTTCGGCCAACACCAGACACGCCGGGGAATCCACCAGACGGGAGGTCGCCCGCACAGTTTCTACCCGTTCTGCCAGTATGCTGCCAAGACGGCCAATCAGCGGATTATCGTTATCAGCCTTGTCTGTCTCTTCACCCAGGTCCAG
Organism: Alcanivorax sp. IL2; assembly: GCF_047495475.1. NCBI lineage: Bacteria > Pseudomonadati > Pseudomonadota > Gammaproteobacteria > Oceanospirillales > Alcanivoracaceae > Alcanivorax > Alcanivorax sp. IL2. The sequence goes on from NZ_CP179932.1 coordinate 2,635,346, forward strand.
CTCGCCACGAGCCGCATTGACCAGCTTCACATCCTTGTAGCTATCCAGGTAGCTGACCATCCACTCGTCCACCGGATCGCTGAGCAACAGCACCTCGATGCCCTTCTTGCGGAAGACTTCCAGATGGGGGCTGTTCTCTGCCGCTGACGGACTGTCAGCCAACAGATAATAAATCTTGTCCTGGTCAGCCGGCTTGTTCTCCAGGTACTGATCCAGCGACGTGGCCACCTTCCCCGGCTGATTGCTACTGGCAAAGCGCAACAGGGCGGCAACCGCTTCCTGATTGTCCCGGTCTTCGCCGATACCTTCCTTGATCACCTGACCAAACTGGGACCAGAAGGTGGCGTATTTTTCCTCATCATTGCCCAATTTCTTGAGCATCTGCAGCACCCGTTTGGTCAGCGCTGCACGGATTTTCTGTACCGGGCCATAGTCCTGCAACAGCTCGCGGCTTACGTTCAGAGGCAAGTTCGGGGCATCAATCACACCCTTGATAAAACGCAGGTACTGGGGCAGAAACTGCTGCGCATCGTCCATGATAAAGACACGCTGCACATAGAGCTTAAGACCACGATTGGCTTCACGGTGATACAGATCAAAAGGTGCCCGGGCCGGTATGTAAAGCAGGCTGGTATATTCCAGCTTGCCCTCAACCTTGTTGTGACTCCAACTCAGCGCATCCTGAAAATCGTGGCTGATATGCTTGTAGAAATTCTGATATTCCTCGTCACTGATCTCCTGACGGGGCCGCTGCCAGAGGGCCGTGGCGGAATTGAGGGTTTCTGTTTTTTCCTCCTCGTCGCCGTCTGCCGGGGTGACAAGCGTGATCGGAAAGGCGACGTGATCCGAATACTGGTTCACCACCTGACGCACCTTGAAGTCATCCAGAAACTCCCCGGCATCCTTGCGCAGATGCAGAATCACCGCCGTGCCCTGCTCTGTCCGGTCAATGGTCTCCACGGTAAACTCACCCTGGCCATCGCTTTCCCAGCGTACACCGGCGGAGACATCGGTACCGGCCTTGCGGCTTTCCACAGTTACCCTATCCGCGACAATGAATGCGGAATAGAAACCCACACCAAACTGACCGATCAGCTGGGCGTCCTTTTTCTGATCACCACTGAGCGAAGCGAGGAATTTTTCGGTGCCGGAACGGGCGATGGTGCCCAGGTTCTCGATCACCTCTTCCTCGTTCATGCCAATGCCGTTATCGGCGATGGTGAGGGTGCCCGCTTCCTTGTCTATCCGCAGGCTGATGGCCGGGTCGTTCCCTGACTCCAGTAACGACGGCTCATCCAGTGCCTTGAAACGCAGCTTGTCGCAGGCATCGGACGCGTTGGAGATTAATTCACGAAGAAAGATTTCCCGGTTGCTATACAGGGAATGAATCATCAGGTGCAGCAGGCGGGATACTTCCGCCTGAAAACCATGGGTTTGTTTTTCTGCAGACACGGCTGACTCCTCTGGGTTTAATCACCCGGGAGTAATAGGGGCAGCCGTGTTTTTTTCAAGGGGGAACAGGGATCAGCGCTTGATCTGATGAGCCAGGGCCGATCTCAGATCCGGAAAGCGGAACACGAAACCCTGTTGTTCCAGGCGCCGTGGGTAGACCCGCTGCCCGCCCAACAGGATCTCTGACTGCTCGCCCAGGCCGGCTCGCAGGGCCACTGAGGGCACTCGCAGAAAAGCCGGACGCTTGACCGCACTTGCCAGGGATCGATGGAACTCACGCTGGGTAACAGGTGCCGGTGCCGTGGCATTGAACACTCCATCAATCCCCGGGGTTTCCACAGCCCGGACCAGAATCGCCACCATGTCGTCGATGTGGATCCAGCTCAACCACTGACTACCATCGCCGAGCATGGCACCAAACCCGAGCCGGTAAACCGGTAGCAGCTTGCCAAGCATGCCGCCATCACGGCCCAACACAATACCGGTGCGCACCAGACACAACCGCACTCCCTGCCGGGACACTGGCCGTGCCGATTGCTCCCAGGCATCGCAGAGCAAGTAACCGAAATCACGCTTGCGGGCAGAGCTGTCTTCCGTCAGCTCCGCATTACCGGCATCCCCGTAGAAGCCCACCGCAGAGCCGGACACCATCACCGCCGGCTTGCGTTGCAATCTGGAGACCAGTGCCACCAGACCCTGGGTAACACCTATACGGGAATCAAACAGCACCTTTTTGCGACGCTCCGTCCAGCGCCCGGCAAACAGGCTTTCGCCGGCCAGGTTGATAATGCCGTCGATAGGATCATCATCGGCAATATCATCCAGGGACGACACGATACGGGTTTCCTCCGGCAACAGCTTGGCGACCCGTCTCGGACGACGACTGAGCACAACAAGATCGTGCCCATGGGCCGCCAGTCTCCGGCATAGGTGCTGGCCAATAAATCCACTGCCTCCGGTAATCAGTATCTTCAACGTGCTGCCTCAACCTTTTGAATGCTGTTCATGTCATAGAAGTATTCGATGTTGCCTGCTCCCATCGCCACACTCAAGGTCAAATGATCCTCGGTGACCGCCTGCAAAATTCCTGTACGGGTGGCGACGCCACTGGCGGTGATAGTGACGGATTTACCCACCAGGGCACGGAGCTCCTTCAGTTTCGCAGAAATTTCCTCAACAGGCTCCTCTGCCTTACTGACCTGCTGCGACGGTTGTTCAACCCGAGGGTCATTGTCGTAGACAACCTCCGCCTCCCCGTTGCCGTCGCCTTCTGATACCAGATCAACCCGTTGCCCATTGGACAACGTCAGTGATTTGAGCTCCTCTGCGGACACACTGCGCTCCACATTACCGCTACCCACATTCATGACCAGCCATAAGCGGTCTCCGCTGACACGGCGCAGCACCCCTTCCAGCTCACGGCCACTGCGAGTTTCCAGCAGTACCTTTCTGTCCATATAGGCAACAAGCTCCGGAAAGGTCTTCTCCACGGGCGGCACGGCCTGTACCTGTTCTGAGGGCGACGTTTCGAAAACGGGGGATCTCAGGGTTGCGCTGCCCTCCCGCGGCGGAGTAATCACCCGTGTTTCCATTGAGCCCGGGACCACGGCCCAACCCACTTCGCTCTTCTCCAGGCGCACATGCCGTTGTTCCACCGCACCGCTGGTCAAGACTACCTGGGACATTACCTGCCCAGTGGCCTCGGCGCGACGCAGCTGCACATGCTCCGCCTGCACGGATTCCAGCATCCCTTCCGGGAACTGGGTCGCCAGATACTCCTCTGCCACATAGGCGAGGGTGTCATCGTGGTCAAAATGCAAATCCACATTGCCATTACGATAGCGAAGATGATTGGAATACGCCGTGAAGTCACCGACCAGATAGCTTTTAAAGCTGTCCGGCATGACCAGCACCATGGAACCAGAAAGCTGATCAGTATCCAGCGGTGCCAACGCCAGCTCCAGACGGTAGCCACCGGAGAAAATGCGGGTTTCCGGATAGTCCTGCCCCTCCGGTTTCCAGGACAAATGCACCACCGCGGCCCCTTCATCGGATGGGTTCACCAGCATTGAACGGCGCTCGGTGATTGCTTCAGGGTCCCAACCCAGAAGAACGCGTACTTCCAGTTCCGGCAGGAAGCCTTTTCCCTGGCTGGCTGTCAGGACTCCGTCTATCAGCGCCACCCGGTCATAACGGAATTTTTTTCCATGCAAACGGCCAGACAGGGCTTTTCCCTGACCTTCTACAACCAGCAGCGCGGCCTCCTCAGAAGTCACAAATGCAGTACTGGTGGCCATATTATCGCCCCGCAAAACCTGGCCCGCCTGCCCCGCCAGGTTTTGTCGGGGAGCCTGTTCCAGCGGGCTCTGCCCGGTTGCCAGAAACAGCGCTACCCCTACCGCCGCCGTCAGCAAAGACGCTACTCGCCCCAGCGCCCACCAGCGATATTCTTCCCAGTGCTGCTGCACCTGACCCAGGCTTGCCAGGGGTAACAGGAAAAACAAGGCACTGTGTCCCCGGCTACCCGCCTCGTGCATCAGGCCAAGGGTGCTGATGATGAAGCCACTTACCCCAATAATGATCAGCAGTTCTGCCATCTTCTTATTCTCTCAACAGATGATTCTCTCAACGGAGCGTTGAATACGCTTCCGTGAAGCGTTGTTGGCGCTTTTGCCCTGCTAGCCAGCAATACGCATATGGCCTCTGCAGATTCTCGGCCAAGGTAACCGGGTGGCTGCACAAGCCGCCCTGCGGGACACGCCGGAACAGGCTCTGCAGGCTCCAGACGGAAAGGTCATCCCGATGCCTCCACTTTACAAAGCCGGGGCCGGGCATTCCAGCACTTAAGTGACTGATTTTTCTATCCAGTGGCCAGGCATGATCTCCATCACACTCCGCCCTGCGGCAGCCGGCCAGATCCGCTTGCTGCGCCGTCAGGTGCTCCAGCCACCACCACTTATCATCGGAAATAAAAAAAAACTTGTAAGCGGGAAAATCTGGAGATATACAGGCGCTGAGGACGTTAGGAAACCGGTGCCCCGGACCTGACTAGCCGATTAACAGGTTGTTTGAGGAGGTCAGACACAGGAGGCCACCATGAGTAACCATCGTAATGAGCAAGACCTTGATTCGGAAGATCTGCTGATGAACGAAGATTTCGATATCCTGGATGACGACGTGGACGATGAAGAACAAGAGGAACGCAGCGCGCGCTCCCGTGCGTTCAACATGGACATGCGTCATCGCATCGAAGATCGTCTGGAGGCCCGTCGCCTGAAAAAGGAACTCAACGAGTACGAGTTCTTCGATCTGGACGACGATATTCTCCACTGAAGGGCGCTGCTCACACTATTTCTATGGCCCCTGTGGAGGGTTCAAACCGGGAGGAAAAGGCTGACCCCTTTTCCCACTGCCAGAGACTATAGAAATAGTGTGGGCAAACCCCACAAAAAAGGCCGGCGAAATGCCGGCCTTTTTTGTGTATCAGCGAAGGATTGTATTACCAGCCAGTCGCTTCTTTCACGGCCTTACCAATTTCCGCAGGGTTACGTACGGTTTTCACACCGGCCGCTTCCAGGGCGGCAAACTTCTCGTCCGCCGTGCCTTTGCCGCCGGCAATGATAGCGCCGGCATGGCCCATACGCTTGCCCGGAGGCGCGGTCACACCGGCGATATAGCTCACTACCGGCTTGGTCACGTGCTCCTTGATATAGGCAGCCGCTTCGTCTTCCGCGGTGCCACCGATCTCGCCGACCATGACAATGGCTTCGGTCTGCGGATCGTTCTGGAACAGTTCCAGAGCATCAATAAAGGTGGTGCCGGGGATCGGATCGCCGCCAATACCGATACAGGTAGACTGGCCAAAACCCAGTTTGGTGGTCTGATTGACCGCCTCATAGGTCAGGGTGCCTGAACGCGATACGATGCCCACTTTGCCCGGCTGGTGGATATGCCCCGGCATGATGCCGATCTTGCACTCACCCGGGGTAATCACGCCAGGACAGTTGGGGCCGATCAGACGCACACCGCCCTTGCGGGTGATGTATTCCTTCACGTACAACATATCCAGCGCCGGGACACCCTCGGTGATGCAGACGATCAGTTCGATGCCAGCATCGGCAGCTTCGAGAATGGAGTCCTTGCAGAACGGTGCCGGCACATAGATCACACTGGCAGTGGCGCCGGTTTCGGCAACCGCCTCGGCCACGGTGTTGAACACCGGCAGGCCCAAATGCGTCTGGCCGCCCTTACCCGGGGTCACACCACCCACCATCTTGGTGCCGTATTCGATAGCCTGCTCGGAGTGGAAGGTGCCCTGGCTGCCGGTGAAACCCTGGCAGATCACTTTGGTGTTCTTGTCGATCAGTACGCTCATGCGGCACCTCCCACTGCTTTTACTACCTGCTCGGCAGCATCATCAAAACTTTGCGCGGCGATAATGTTCATGCCGCTTTCCGCCAGCTTCTGGGAGCCCAGCTCCGCGTTGTTACCTTCCAGACGAACGACCACCGGCACGGTGACACCCACCTCTTCCACGGCACCAATGATGCCCTCGGCAATCAGGTCGCAACGAACAATACCGCCGAAGATGTTCACCAGCACGCCTTTCACCTGATCATCGGAGAGAATGATCTTGAAGGCTTCGGTAACTCGCTCCTTGGTGGCACCGCCGCCCACGTCCAGGAAGTTGGCCGGCGCACCGCCTTTCAGCTTCACCAGGTCCATGGTGCCCATGGCCAGGCCAGCACCATTGACCATGCAACCGATGTTGCCGTCCAGTGCCACGTAGTTCAGATCCCACTCGGCCGCACGACGCTCACGCTCGTCTTCCTGACTGGGATCTTCCAGGGCCTTGATATCCGGGTGGCGGTACAGCGCAGAGCCATCCACGTTGATCTTGGCGTCCAGGCAATGCAGATCGCCCTGGTCCGTGATCACCAGCGGATTGACTTCGATCAGCGCCAGATCCTTGTCCTCAAACAATTTCGCCAGGCCAACAAAGATCTTTGCGAACTGCCCAACCTGTTTCCCTTCCAGGCCAAGCTTGAAAGCAATGTCACGGGCCTGATAGGGCTGCGCACCGACCAGCGGATCGATTTCCGCACGCAGGATTTTTTCCGGGGTTTCTTCGGCAACGGTTTCAATGTCCACGCCACCTTCAGTGGAGGCCATGAACACAACGCGCCGGGAGGCACGGTCAAACACCGCACTCAGGTACAGTTCCTTGGCGATGTCGGTGCAGGTTTCCACCAGGATCTTGGACACCGGCTGACCATGCTCATCGGTCTGGAATGTGACCAGGTTTTTACCCAGCCACTTTTTGGCAAACTCCGCCGCTTCTTCCGGGCTGTTCACCAGTTTCACGCCACCGGCCTTACCCCGGCCACCGGCGTGTACCTGGGCTTTTACCACCCACTTTTCACCACCAATTTCTTTGGTTTTGGCTGCGACCTCTTCCGGAGTATCGCAGGCGAAACCGGTAGAAACTGGCAGACCATAATCAGCAAAAAGCTGCTTTGACTGATATTCATGGAGATTCATGCCAATACTTCCATATCAATGAATGAGTGGCGCCCGTCTGGACGCCGTCACTTCGCGACCGTTCTGCGGCGTTATTTCTTGCGCCGACGCTGCGCCACATGGATTGCCTTGTAATCCACGGCCAGGGCGGCTTCATGAACGGTTTCCGACAGGCTCGGATGACCGAACACCATCAGTTGCAAATCTTCTATGGTGGCGCCGAATTCCATCGCCACCACGCCTTGCTGGATCAGTTCTGAGGCCTGAGGCCCCACCACATGCATACCGAGAATGCGGTCGGTTTTCTCATCGGCCACAAACTTCACCATGCCCCCGGTCTCACCGGCCGCCATGGCGCGACCATTGGCCGCAAAAGGCACAGCCCCGGTCTTGTAGGCTTCACCGGATTCCTTGACCTCTTCTTCGGTCTTGCCCACCCATGCCACTTCCGGATGGGTGTAGATCACCCCGGGGACGGCATCGTAGTTAACCTGGGTGTGCTCGCCAGCAATCACCTCGGCCACCATCACGCCTTCCTCGATGGCCTTATGGGCCAGTGCAGGGCCGCGCACCAGATCACCAATGGCGTAGACGCCGGGCACATCGGTACGGCACTGGTTGTCCACGTAAACGAAATTACGCTCATCCAGGCTGACACCGGCATCCTGACTGAGCAGGCCTTCGGTATAGGGGCGACGGCCCACGGCCACGATCAGTCGGTCGAAGGTCTCCTGCTGATCACCGTCCTTGTCGGTGAAGTTCACCACGACCTGGTTCTTCTTCATCTCGGAGCCGGTAACCCGGGCGCCAAGGCGGATATCCATGCCTTGTTTGCTGAACTGCTTCTTGGCGTCCTTGGCGATCTGCTGATCCACCGTCGGCAGGAAGGTGTCCACTGCTTCCAGCACCACCACTTCGCTGCCGAGACGGGCCCAGACACTACCCAGTTCCAGCCCGATCACACCGGCACCAATCACACCGAGACGCTTGGGCACTTCGGGAAGATCCAGGGCGCCGGTAGAGTCGACGATAATCTTCTGATCAACCGGGGTCGGTGGAATCTCTACCGGCACGGAGCCAGCGGCCAGAATGATGTGCTCAGCCTGCAGGGTCTGCGCATCACCGTCCAGGGGAGAAAATTCCACCTGTTTGCCACTCTTCAACTGCCCACTGCCTTGCAGCCACGTGACCTTATTGGCCTTGAAGAGCTGGGCGATGCCACCGGTCAGGTTACGGACGATGGTGTCCTTGCGCTTGTGCATGGTATCCAGGTCCAGGCTCACGTCGCCCAGCTTGATGCCATGGTCCGCCAGGGAGCTCTGCGCTTCGTGATACTTCCAGGAAGAATCCAGCAGGGCCTTGGAGGGGATGCAGCCCACATTCAGACAGGTACCACCCAGTGCGGGCTCGTCCTGCTTGTTGATACGTTTCTCGATACAGGCCGTGTTGAAACCCAGTTGCGCACAACGGATGGCAGCCACATAACCGCCGGGGCCACCACCGATGACAATGACGTCGTACTTGTCAGCCATGATCTATTCCTTCAATCGCTGGCACGCTTCACGCAACACGCTGGCACGCCCTTAGCGTGGTTGCGTGCCAACGTGATGCGTGCAGGCATACATTCAGATATCCAGCAGCAAACGCGCCGGATCTTCGATAAAGTTCTTCACTGCCACCAGGAACTGCACCGCTTCCTTGCCATCGATCAAACGGTGGTCGTAGGACAGCGCCAGGTACATCATCGGCAGGATTTCCACCTTGCCGTCCACCGCCATGGGGCGCTCCTGGATTTTGTGCATGCCAAGGATGGCCGTCTGCGGCGGGTTGAGGATCGGTGTGGAAATCAGTGACCCAAATACCCCGCCATTGGAAATGGTGAAGGTGCCACCGGTCATTTCCTCGATGGAGAGCTTGCCCTTCTGAGCTTTCTGGCCGTACTCGATGATCTGGGATTCCACTTCCGCCAGACCGCGCTGGTCTGCATCACGAATCACCGGAACCACCAGACCTCGCTCGGTGGACACCGCCACACCCACGTCGTAGTAACCGTGGTAGACAATGTCCTCGCCATCGATGGACGCATTCACTGCCGGGAACCGTTTCAACGCTTCCACACAGGCACGGGTGAAGAAGCCCATGAAGCCCAGGCGCACGTTGTGGGCCTTTTCAAATTCCGGCTGGTAATGCTTGCGCATATCCATGATCGGTTTCATGTTGACCTCGTTGAAGGTGGTCAACATGGCGGAGTTCTGCTGGGCAGACACCAGTCGCTCGGCGATACGCTTGCGCAGACGGGTCATGGGAACCCGACGCTCTTCGCGTTCACCCGGCGTTGCCGGTACATCCAGGGTAGCCGGCTGCTGCGGTGCCGGTTGACTGGCCCGCTTCTCTTCCTTGTCGCTGATGGTTTTTTCCACGTCCGCCTTGGTGATGCGGCCGCCTTTGCCGGTGCCGGTCACTTGGGCAGCGGCAACGCCATGTTCGGTCATCAGCTTGCGCGCCGCCGGGCCGGCCTGGTCCGACGCGCTGTCGTCGTCGCTGGCTGCCTCATTGGCGGGCGCCTTTTCTGCTGTCGAAGCCTCTTCTTTCTGCTCCGCCGGAGCCGAATCGGCTTTGTCACCACCAGATGACGCCGAACCGCTGGCGCCCTCTTCGAAATGACCCAGCACTTGCTGGCTCTCAACGGTATCGCCTTCAGCTGCGAGAATCTTGCTGACTACACCGTCAGCCGGTGCCACTACTTCCAGCACCACCTTGTCGGTTTCGATGTCCACCAGCAGCTCATCACGCTTGACCGCTTCGCCTTCCTGTTTGTGCCAGGTGGCTACGGTGCCGTCCGCTACTGATTCGGGAAACTGCGGAGCTTTGATATCAGTCGCCATGCCTAATCCTTATTTACTTGATCTCGAAGGCGTCCTGGACCAGACGCTGCTGTTGTTCCACATGAAGGGCCATGGAGCCAGCTGCCGGCGCGGCAGCCATATCACGGCCAGCGTAATGCACCCGCAGGTCTCCGACCTCGCGGGCCACCCGGTACATATGGTGCTGCGAGCAATACCAGGCGCCCTGGTTCATGGGCTCCTCCTGACACCACACCAGGTTCTCCAGATTGGGGTAACCCTCCAGCACTTCCTGCAAGCGCTGCTCCGGGAACGGATAGAGCTGCTCGACGCGAATCAGCGCGGTGTCGATCAACTCATCGCTGTCGCGCTTCTCGAGCAGGTCGTAGTACACCTTGCCGGAGCACATCACTACCCGTTTCACCTTGTCGCGATCCAGCTCTGCCGGGTCATCCAGCACGGTACGGAAAATACCGTCAGCCAGATCTTCCAGGGTGGAAATCGCTTTTTTATGCCGCAGCAAACTCTTGGGACTCATGATCACCAATGGCTTGCGCAGCGGGCGAACCGCCTGGCGGCGCAACAGGTGATAAATCTGGGCCGGGGTGCTGGGAACGCAGATCTGCATGTTGTGCTCGGCGCACAATTGCAGGAAGCGTTCCAGCCGGGCGGAGGAGTGCTCCGGGCCCTGCCCTTCATAGCCATGGGGCAACAGCATGGTCAGCCCACACAGGCGACCCCACTTGGCCTCCCCGGAGGAAATGAACTGATCGATCACCACCTGGGCGCCGTTGGCAAAGTCGCCGAACTGCGCTTCCCAGATCACCAGCGTCTTGGGCGTGGTAGTGGCGTAACCGTACTCGTAGCCAAGCACCGCCTCTTCGGACAGCAACGAATCATAAATATCGAAACGTGGCTGACCCTCATAGAGATGCTGCAGCGGCACATACTGCTCACCGTCTTTCTGGTTGTGCAGCACCGAATGACGGTGAGAGAAAGTGCCGCGGCCGGAATCCTGCCCGGTGAGACGCACATGGAAGCCTTGATCGATCAGGGTGGCGTAGGCCAGGGTTTCACCGTACCCCCAGTTCAACGGCAAGGCACCGGCGGTCATCTTGCGGCGATCTTCGAGAATCTTTTTCACCTGACGCTGAACGACAAGACCTTCAGGCGGCGTTTCCAGGCGAGTGGCAAGATCCTGCAACTTTTTCAGCGGATAGCTGGTATCCCAGTCATCTTCCACCTGATGGCCGATGTAGGGTGACCAGTCCACGAACAGGGACTTGTTGGGTTCACGCACCAGGGATTTCACCACGTGGTCGCCCGCATCCAGCATGTTGCGGTAATCGTCAGCAGTTTTCTGTGCTGCCTGCTCACTGACCACGCCCTCACTGACCAGACGCTCCGCATAAAGCGTTCGCGTAGTCGGGTGGGACTTGATCTTCTTGTACATCAGCGGCTGGGTGGAAGATGGCTCATCCGCCTCGTTATGACCCAGGCGGCGATAGCAGATCAGGTCAATCACCACATCCTTCTTGAACTGCATGCGGTAGTCCACCGCCAGCTGAGTGACGAAGTACACCGCTTCCGGATCATCTGCATTGACGTGGAAAATGGGGGCCTGCACCATTTTTGCCACGTCGGTGCAGTACTCGGTGGAGCGCGCATCATCACGACGGCTGGTCGTAAAGCCGACCTGGTTGTTGATGATCACGTGCAGGGTACCACCGGTATAGAAGCCCCGGGTCTGGGACATCTGGAAGGTTTCCATTACCACGCCCTGACCGGCGAAGGCGGCATCGCCGTGCAGCAGGATCGGTACGACCTGTTCGCCTTCATGGTCTTCCCGGCGATCCTGGCGGGCCCGCACCGAGCCCTCCACAACCGGGGAGACGATTTCCAGATGCGATGGGTTGAACGCCATGGCCAGGTGGACTTCACCGCCGGAGGTCTGCACATTGGAGGAAAAGCCCTGGTGATACTTCACATCACCGGAGCCGGTTTCGATAAAGCTCTTGCCATCGAATTCCTCGAACAGATCCTTGGGACTCTTGCCCAGGGTGTTGACCAGCACATTCAGACGACCCCGGTGGGCCATGCCGATGACCAGTTCCTTGGCCCCGTAGCTGCCCACCCGCTGAATGATCTCGTCCATCAGCGGAATCAGGGATTCGCCCCCCTCCAGACCGAAACGCTTGGTACCCGGGTACTTGCTGCCCAGATATTTCTCCAGACCTTCCGCGGCGGACAGACGCTCGAGAATATGTTTTTTGACGTCTTCACCGTACTCCGGATGGCTGCGCACGCCTTCCATGCGCTGCTGGAGCCAGCGTTTTTCCGCGGTGTTGACGATATGCATGTATTCGGCACCCACACTGGAACAATAGGTGCCCTGCAAACAGTCAACGATCTCACGGAGAGTGGCTTCGGGCTTGCCGATAAACAGATTACCGGTCTGGAATACGGTATCCAGGTCCGCGGGGCTTAACCCGTGGTGAGACAACTCCAAATCCGGTACTGCTTCGCGCTCCATGATCCCCAGTGGATCCAGCTTCGCCACCTGATGACCCCGGTTGCGGTACGCCGCAATCAGGTGCAGCACTCGCACCTGGCGTCGCTCGTGCTCGGTGCTGACAGCACTGGCACCGAACTTTTGCACCCGGGAACGATTCTTGGCCTGCAACAGGAAATATTCACGAACAGCCGCATGGGGAACGTCAGATTCGACGGCGGCATCAACACTGGGGAGTTTTTCGAAGTAGACGCGCCAGTCTTCCGGCACAGAATTGGGGTCAGTCAGATAGGATTCGTACAGTTCGTCGACATAGGCGGCGTTGGCTCCTCCGATATGGGAGGACTGCCATTGGCGCTGCATGGAACTGTCTTGCATGTCAGCTCGTTCCTTCAGCGGGAGGTGTCACACTCTGTGGTAGGTGGTGTCACTGCGACCACAGGGGGGCGACCCTGTTCCCGTACGCTTTGTATTGTCCGGGACAGCGCCTTTTAAGCCCTGCCCCACCCATGAGATGAAACAAAACCACTCATCGTCACCGGGTGGGGTGAGGGTGAGTGTTCTGTCACGTCTCGACGAGGGATTACCTCGAATCGCCGTCTAGTGTAGCCCTTTTATTTCGGTTTTGTTAGACGCCGATTTGATAAAACAACTTAACACTTTTTCTATCCATTACGGCACTGGCAAAACGTCGAATAGACACCATTCAACGACACTTTCTACGGTAACAGATACAAAAAAGGCGGCCATATGGCCGCCTTCTTCGTTCGGGTCAGATGCCCCGTTCCAGCAACATGGAACGGATATGGCCAATGGCCCGGGTCGGGTTGAGCCCTTTCGGACACACGCTGACACAGTTCATGATGCCGTGGCAACGGAACAGGCTGAAGGGGTCATCCAGCTTGCTCAGTCGCTCTTCGGTAGCCGTATCGCGGCTGTCCGCCAGGAAGCGGTAGCTCTGCAACAGGGCCGCCGGGCCCAGGAACTTGTCCGGGTTCCACCAGAAGCTCGGGCAGCTGGTAGAGCAGCAGGCACACAGAATGCACTCGTACAGGCCATCCAGCTTGGCACGATCTTCTGGAGTCTGCAGGCGCTCAATAGCCGGCGCCGGGCTGGTATTCTGCAGGAACGGCTGCACCTTCTCGTACTGGTTGTAGAACATACCCATGTCCACCACCAGGTCGCGAATGACCGGCAACCCCGGCAACGGGCGCAGGATCAGCGGCTTCTTGCCTTCCAGTACCCCCGGTGCCACTTGGGACAACGGAGTAATACAAGCCAAGCCGTTCTTGCCGTTGATGTTCATGCCGTCAGAGCCACATACACCCTCACGACAGGAGCGACGGTAGGACATGGAGGAATCCTGCTCTTTCACCAGAGCAAGGATGTCCAGCACCATGAGGTCTTTACCCTGGGTATCAACCTCATACTCCTTCATGCTCGGCTCGCGGTCCGTTTCCGGATTGTAGCGATAGATACTAACTTTCATCGTATTACTCTCCGTTAGTAGGTCCGAGCCTTGGGCTGGAAGGTGTCGACAGTCTTCGGCTTGAAGTTCACGTCACGCTTGCCCAGCTTCTTGGCTTTCGGGTCGAAGATGGAGTGGCACAACCAGTTCTCATCGTCACGATCAGGGAAATCGTAGCGGGAATGGGCACCACGGCTCTCGGTACGACCTTCTGCTGCAATGGCAGTGGCTTCCGCCACTTCCAGCAAGTTCTCCAGCTCAAGTGCTTCGATACGCGCGGTGTTGAACGGCTTGCTCTTGTCATCAAGATGCGCCTTACCAATGCGCTCGCGCAAATCCGCAAGCTTGGCTACACCTTCCGCCATCAGATCACCTTTGCGGAATACGCCGAAGTGATTCTGCATCACACTCTGCAGCTCTTTGCGCAGGGCCGGAATGGATTCGCCACTGGTAGACTCATCCCAACGACGCAGGCGCGCCATGGCTTCGTCGATGTTGGCATCGGTGGGCTCGTACTGGGTCATGCCCTGACGTAGCTGATCCTCGATATAAAGGCCTGCAGCCCGACCAAACACCACAAGATCCAGCAGCGAGTTACCGCCCAGGCGGTTTGCACCGTGTACAGATACACAGGCGACTTCGCCCACTGCGAAGAGACCATTGACGAACTGCTCTTCACCTTCATGGCCGCCAGACAGCTTGATGGCCTGACCGTGAACGTTAGTGGGGATACCACCCATCATGTAATGACAGGTCGGCACAACCGGGATCGGTTCCTTCACAGGATCAGTCTGCGCGAAAGTAATGGCCAGTTCACAGATACCCGGCAGGCGGCTGTGCAGCACTTCTTCACCCAGGTGATCGAGCTTGAGGAATACGTGGTCGCCGTCCGGACCAGCGCCTCGGCCGTCCAGGATCTCCATCATCATGGAACGGGCAACAACATCACGGGAGGCCAGATCTTTGGCGTTTGGCGCATAACGCTCCATGAAACGCTCGCCATCCTTGTTGATCAGATAGCCACCCTCGCCCCGACAACCCTCGGTAACCAGTGTGCCCGCACCGGCAATACCGGTGGGATGGAACTGCCACATTTCGATGTCTTGTACCGGCAGGCCAGCACGCAAAGCCATGCCAACACCGTCACCGGTATTGATCAGGGCGTTGGTGGTAGACGCGTAGATACGACCGGCACCGCCGGTAGCAAAGACGGTTGCCTTGGCCTTGAAGAACACGGTCTCGCCGGACTCGATATCGATGGCGATCACGCCACAGACATTACCTTCGTCGTCCTTGACCAGTTCGGAGGCATACCACTCGTTGTAGAACTGGGTGCCGTTCTTCAGGTTCTGCTGGTAAAGGGTATGCAGCAGCGCATGACCGGTACGGTCAGCGGCCGCACAGGTACGGGCCGCCTGGCCGCCTTCACCGAAGTTCTTGGACTGACCACCGAACGGACGCTGGTAGATACGACCTTCTTCGGTACGGGAGAACGGCAGACCCATGTGGTCCAGTTCAAATACCGCTTCCGGGCCCACATTACACATGTATTCGATCGCGTCCTGGTCACCGATATAGTCGGAGCCTTTGACGGTATCGTACATGTGCCAGCGCCAATCATCGTTGGGATCAGCAGACGCGATGGCACAGGTAATGCCGCCCTGGGCGGACACGGTGTGCGACCGGGTCGGGAATACTTTGGAAATCAGCGCAGTCTTGAAACCGGACTGGGCCATTTGCAGTGAGGCGCGCATACCGGCACCACCACCACCTACGACGATAGCGTCAAACGTAATAGTGCGAATGGACATGGATTACGCCCCTCCCCAAATAACAACCAGACCCCACAACAGGTACACCACCAGTGCCAGTGCAATTGCCAGCTGGGCAATCAGGCGAACGCCGGTGGCAGCTTTACCCAGGGTCATGCCGGTCAGGTAGTCGGTGGTTACGCCCCACAGGCCTACCCAGGTATGTGCAGCAACGGAAACTACCAGCAGGGTGTTGGCAATCTGCATGCAGACAGAGCTCATCAGAGCTTTCCAGCTGCCATAGTCCAGGTCACCGGACAGCATCAGGTAGCCCAGCATGCCGATCATGTACACACCAATGATAGCGGCAGACACACGTTGAATGAGCCAGTCATACAGGCCGTTCCGGCCCAGGCTCGTCACACTGGTTACCATATCCAGCCTCCTACCAGCAGAATCAGTACTACAGAGATGATGAACACCAGTTTGGCGCCGCGCTGGCCGCCTTCCAGGGTCTCACCCACTCCAGCATCCATAATAAGGTGGCGAATACCTGCCACCAGGTGATACAGCAGTACAGCCAGAATGGCCCATACCACCAACTTCACCAGCGGGGAGGTCATCAGTTCTTTCAGGTCCGCAAAGCTCTCGGGAGACGCCAGGGAGCGATCCAGCATCCACAACAGAATCGGCAACGCCAGGAAAATGGCAACGCCGGTTACACGGTGGGTGATAGATGCTATAGCCGTGACCGGGAACTTGATCGTGCTCAGATCGAGGTTAACGGGTCGCTTATCGTTCACGGTAGCCTACTTATAGCCGGGCCCCAGGTTGGGGCGGTTGTCGGGAACTTTGGCAAAGTTGTTGAGATCAAAACGTGAAGTCTGATCTTAACAACCTCGCCTGGGCCGGGGTGGGCCCACACAAAACCCCCAGTCAGAGGTTTCTGCCGGGCGGCAGTATATCGCTGCGCCCTGAGCAAAACAAACGCTGCGCACCATTCAAACACAGTATCTTTCCTCTAACGCCTTGATTTACAATGGCGCACCGGATGTGAGCGCCCTAAAAAGAGCTTGCACCAGCCTGATGCAAAATGCGGTTATTGCTGTAACAGGCTGTTTACCCTACAAAAGTCTGACCCACCGGTTCCCGGGTTCGCGTTGACAAAGGTGTGTCAAAACTTTACCTTCCCCCGCGCTTTGGAGGACCTTCCTTGCCTTGAGGAACGTTCCCTCGTCCGCCAATGGAGAGATTCCCATGACCGAGAAGAAAGCCACTCTCAAGGTAGATGGTAAGGACCTGGACCTGCCGATCTACACCCCGACCCTGGGCCGCGATGTTATTGACGTGTCCAAACTGGTAGCCAACGGTGTCTTCACCTTCGACCCGGGCTTCACCTCCACCGCCTCCTGTGAATCCAAGATCACCTTTATTGATGGTGAAGTGGGCAAGCTGCTGCATCGCGGCTACTCCATCGAGGAACTGGCCGGCAAGTCCGACTACCTGGAAGTGTGTTACACCCTGCTTTACGGCGAACTGCCCACCGCAGAACAGCGTGATCAATTCATCAGCACCGTGAAGAATCACACCATGGTGCACGAGCAGATCCGCAACTTCTTCAACGGTTTCCGCCGCGATGCCCACCCGATGGCCATCATGTGTGGCGTAGTTGGCGCGCTGTCTGCCTTCTACCACGACTCTCTGGACATCAATAATCCCGAGCACCGTGAAATCACCGCGTACCGCCTGATCGCCAAGATGCCCACCATCGCGGCCATGTGCTACAAGTACGCGCTCGGCCAGCCCTTCATGTACCCGCGCAACGACTTGGGTTACGCAGAAAACTTCCTGCACATGATGTTCGGCAACCCTTGTGAAGAATCCAAGATCAGCCCGACCCTGGCCAAGGCCATGGATCGCATCTTCATCCTGCATGCGGATCACGAGCAGAACGCCTCCACCTCTACCGTGCGTCTGGCTGGCTCCTCCGGTGCCAACCCGTTCGCCTGTATCGCTGCTGGCATCTCTGCCTTGTGGGGCCCGGCACACGGCGGCGCCAACGAAGCCGTGCTGAACATGCTGGACGAAATCGGCTCGCTGGATAACATCGACGCCTACATCGCCAAAGCCAAGGACAAGAACGACCCGTTCAAGCTGATGGGCTTCGGTCACCGCGTTTACAAGAACTACGATCCGCGTGCCACCGTGATGCGCGAATCCTGCCACGATGTTCTGGCCGAACTGGGTGTCAACGATCCGCAACTGGAACTGGCCATGAAGCTGGAAGAAATCGCCCTGAGCGACCCCTACTTCAAAGAGAAGAAGCTGTTCCCGAACGTGGATTTCTACTCCGGGATCATCCTCAAGGCGATCGGCATTCCGACCTCCATGTTCACCGTGATCTTCGCTCTGTCCCGTACCGTGGGCTGGATCGCACACTGGAACGAAATGATCTCCAACCCGTACAAAATTGGCCGCCCTCGCCAGTTGTACACCGGCGAGACCGAACGCGAGTTCGTACCGGTCAACGAGCGCAAATAACCGCCTCGTTAGCGCCACACAAAAAAACCGCCTCCGGGCGGTTTTTTTGTGCCTGCTGCCTGTTAAGTTCAAAGGCTTTTTACCACAGAGGGCACAGAGTTCACTGAGTAAAACCCTTTCTTTTCAGAGACAAGAACGCACTGCTTGCATGGCGAATTAACTGGCTATCTGCATAGCGCGCCCCAGAAAACCTGCCGCTGCGATGTCTTTTCCTCAGTGAACTCTGTGCCCGCTGTGGTAAAAACAGATTCTGCCTTTACCGCCCACCCCAACCACGCTCATCCACAATGATTAGCACCCTGCATTTGCGCGACTGCTCCCTCCATGCAAGCATCGACGTTCCGTTAACCGATCTTCCGGATTCCAATGATAAAAAACATTGCACTGCTGATTCTCATCATTCTGGTTGGCTATCTGTTGTTCTGGCCGGTATCCATTGATCCAGTGGCCTGGCAGGCACCGGAAGCACCCGCGCTTGAAGGCCCCTATGCCAGCAACTCCGCCCTGGCGCAAAGCCGCTCCCTGGCCGTTGACGACGGCATCGGCCCGGAAGATGTGGCTATCGATAGTGACGGTTTTCTCTATGTGGGCTACGTGGACGGCCGCATCGTCCGCTTCAACCCGGATGGCAGCAACCCGGACCTGATTGCCGACACCAAGGGGCGACCGCTGGGCCTGGATTTTGACCCGCAAGGCAATCTGATCGTGGCCGATGGCTACAAGGGGCTGCTCAGCATCAGCCCGTCCGGGGCCATTGCCGCGCTTTCCCAGCGGGCCAACGGTGTGGATTACAAATTCACCGACGATGTGGATGCGGACAGCAACGGTGTTATCTACTTCACCGATGCGTCCAGCAAGTTCGGCCCCGCCCTGCACGCCCGCGACGACATTCTCGAACACGGAGGCCACGGCCGTCTGCTGCGTTACGACCCGGCCAGCGATCAGACCCAGGTCCTGCTGGATGGCCTGCAATTCGCCAACGGCGTGGCCCTGTCCCGGGACGAAGACTTTGTCCTGGTCAATGAAACCGGCAGTTACCGGATTGTTCGTTACTGGCTGAAAGGCGACAAAGCCGGCAGCCATGATGTTTTCTTCGACAACCTGCCCGGTATTCCGGACGGCATCTCCAGCAACGGTAACGGCACCTTCTGGGTCGCCCTGTTCAGCCCGCGTAATGCCATGCTGGACGCCATGTCCGACAAGCCCCTGCTGCGCAAGGTGGCCTTCCGGTTGCCCTCATTCCTGCAGCCCCAGCCTGCCCACCACGGTTTCGTACTGGGTCTGAACGAACAGGGGGAAGTCACTCACAACCTGCAGGACACCAGCGCCGACGCCTTCGCCCCCATCACCAGCGTGGAACAACACGGCAATACCCTGTATCTGGGCAGCCTCACCGCCCCCCGGTTTGCCACCTACCCGCTACCGGCCAATGACCCCGCAACGGTTACCGAGCAGGATCCCAGCAATGCCACAAATTAACGCCGCGTTTATCGGACTTGGCACCATGGGCTACCCCATGGCCGGCCACCTGGCCGAAGCCGGGCTGTCCATGACCGTCTACAACCGCACCGCCAGCCGCGCTCACCAGTGGGCCCGGGATTTTAATGGCCGTACCGCTGCCACCCCCGCAGAGGCCGCTGCAGGCGCCGCCATGGTGTTCGTCTGCGTGGGCAATGACGATGACCTGCGCCAGGTCACTCTGGGCCCCGGCGGCGTACTGGAAACTCTCAGCGAACGCGCCCTGCTGGTGGATCACACCACCGCCAGCGCCGCAGTGGCCCGGGAGCTGGATGCCGCCTGCCGGGATCGCCAGGCAGACTTTATCGATGCGCCGGTGTCAGGCGGCCAGCAGGGAGCCGAAAACGGCCAGCTGTCGATCATGTGTGGCGGTGATGAGGCGGCCTACCAGCGCGCGGTTCCCGTGCTGAACCACTATGCCAAAGCGGTCAATCTGATGGGCCCGGCAGGCAGCGGGCAGCTCACCAAAATGGTCAACCAGATCTGCGTGGCAGGCCTGGTGGAAGCCTTGGCCGAAGGCGTCGCCTTCGCCCAGAATGCCGGCCTGGATGCCGGCAAAGTGTTCGAGACCATCCAGCATGGCGCCGCTGGCTCCTGGCAAATGAGCCATCGCCACCAGACCATGATCAACGACCAGTATGAACACGGCTTTGCCGTGGACTGGATGCGCAAAGATCTGGATATCTGCCTGGCAGAAGCCGCTCGCAACGGCACCCTCTTGCCGGTGACGGCGCAGGTAAATGATTTTTATCGAGAGATTCAGACCATGGGCGGCGGACGCTGGGATACTTCCGCCCTGCTGCGCCGGCTACAAAAGCCGCAGTAACCCCTCCTGCCCCCGTTGTTTTATTCCAGCGAGATAACAGCGGGGTTTTCCGATGCCCCTTAATCTTTCCGTTATTGCGCACCCTTTTCGGGCGCAAGCCCTGCATCACTGCCATTTCACCCATGCTCTGCCATTTTTTGGGGCAGGAAATTGGCAATCATTCATCAGACATTTGGCAACACGAACCGGCATAAAGCCCGCGTAGCCACTCACTATCAGTGTCCGCGCCTACCTTCTATGCAGCCCGGCACCGATTTACCTCACCTCTCTGTGCTCGATGCCAGAAAACAGGACAATCGACTCAAGCAACCGGCCTCCTTCCTAAGCAGAGTCATGGCCTGCCCATAAATCCACATATAGACAAAAAACACAAAAAGGATCATTATTGAACCATCAAGTCAGGAGGCACCATGGAAGCAGTCAGACAACAGCCCCCTCAGGCACTGGACGACGGCGCCCGCCATGCAGCCCTGCGCGCCGTACTCAAGCTGCTGGAGCACTGGCAGTGCAGTGAGAAGGAAAAGATGGCCCTGCTCGGCGTGGGCCGCTCCACCCTGCACAAGTACCAGAGCCAGCCGGACAGCGCCCGGGTCGGCAACGACCTGCTGGAACGTCTCAGCTACTTGCTGAATATCCACCAGGCGCTGCGCACCCTGTTCGGTAACCGGGAAAACGTTTACGGCTTCGTGCGCATGGCCAACCACAACCCGTTCTTCAACGGCGCCACCCCCATGGACATCATGAGCAACGGCCGCGTGGCCAGCCTCTACGAAGTACACCGTCAGCTGGACAGCCTGCGGGGCGGGCAATGGGGATAACGCAAACCGATATACAGGCCCTGCCCCGACAGACTTTTCCCTCGCAGATTGCTTACCGGCTGATCAACGGCAAATATCCGCCCATCGCCATTTTTGACGATGTGGCAGATCAGGCCGACTTCGATGCCCTGTTTGCCGTGCAGGCCCTGACCAACCCGCGCCTGCAGAACGAAGTGGGTGACCTGAACCGGGTACCCCCCGCAGAGCGCCCCTGGGGTATTCCCGGTTGCAACTATGCCCTGGGACCCTTTGTCCACGTAAACCCCGCCGGCTCCCGCTTTTCTGATGGTGCCTACGGCGTCTTCTACTGCGCGGATCGCATGGCAACGGCCCTTGCCGAAACCCGTTACCACCAACAGCGTTATTTCCAGCAGGTAGAAGGCCTGAAATACGACCGCATTGTCATGCGTGGCCTCAAGGTCCACTTCTCGGCCACCCTGTGCGATATCACCCCGGCCAGCCGGCATCCGCGCTGGCATGCTCCGGACAATTACCAAGCCCCACAACAGCTCGGCCAGCAGCTGTATCAGCTACGCGAAACCGGCCTTCACTACGAATCCGTCCGTGCCCCCGGCAGCCACTGCTATGCCCTGTTCTCCCCCCTGCCGGTGGAGGCCATCACCCCCAGCGCGCATTACGAGTACATCTGGGATGGCGAGAAAATTGCCCACACGCTGACCATTCGCCGCTTGAGCTGACCACACCGCCACGCCTATGCTCTGAGTAGAGCCTGATTTCCCGCCATACACAGGCTCTCACGGAGGAGTGCTATGCCGCTGCATGCCATCTGCCTGGACCTGGCCGGCGTGTTCTACCAGGGGCCGCGCCTGCTACCCGGCGCCCAGTACGCCCTTCAACGCCTGCGCGCCACCGGTCTGCCCCTGCGCTTTGTCACCAATACCTCCCAGCGCAACCGCAACCAGATACTCAATGACCTGGCCAGTCTGAACCTGGCGGTTGATGAGTCAGAACTGTTCACCGCGCCACAAGCCGCCCACGACTACCTGACTCGCCGAGGGCTAACGCCCTTCTGCCTGTTCCACCCCAACCTGAAAGAAGAGTTTTCTGACCTGGAAGGCAAGCAACCCGATGCCGTACTGATCGGCGATGCCGGCAGGAAATTCAGCTACGAGCATCTGGACCAGGCATTCCGCTTGTTGCACGACGGGGCACCGCTGATTGCCATCGGCGAAAACCGTTACTACCAGCTGGATGACGGCCTGCATCTGGATGCCGGCCCCTTTGTCAGGGCATTGGAATATGCCGCCGACTGCCAGGCCATCATTACCGGCAAACCCTCCACCGCCTTCTTTGAACAGGTTTTGGCCGACCTGGGAACCAGCCCCGAACATACCCTGATGGTCGGTGACGATGTCCATGGCGATGTGGAAGGGGCACTGAACAGCGGCATGCAGGCCTGCCTAGTGCAAACCGGGAAATACCGGACCGGTGACGAGCAGGCCATCAGCGGAAAATTCCAGCTGGAAAGCGACATAGGCACTGTCGCAGAGCGCGTCGTCAGTCTGCTCGAATCGCCCACCCCTTGAATCACTGCCATCAGGCTCCGACACTGGAAGTCGCCACAAGCAACAGAGGACTGGCAACCATGGGACATCTTCCCCTGAAGGCCGGCGATGCTGTGCTGGCCGTGGATATCCAGAATGATTTCTGCCCCGGTGGCGCCCTGGCCGTGCCCGATGGCGATCAGGTAGTCCCCGTAATGAACGTCTGGATGAACGCCGCCGCCGACGCCAACTTGCCGGTGATCGCCTCCCGCGACTGGCACACCGTGGACCACTGCTCCTTCCAGGCTCAGGGCGGCCCCTGGCCACCTCACTGCATTCAGGACACGCCGGGCGCCGCCTTTCACCCGGATCTGTCCCTGCCCGCAGGCACGGTCATCGTCAGCAAGGGTACCGCCTTTGACAAGGATGCCTACTCCGCCTTTGATGGCACCGGCCTGACGGGCTGGTTACGGCAACGGGGCGTTAAACGGCTCTGGGTCGGCGGACTGGCTGAAGACGTCTGCGTCTTCCACACCGTCAAGGACGCCTGTGAAGCCGGCTTTCAGATTCACCTGCTTTGCAGCGCCACCCGCCCGGTTTTCCCGGATCAGAAAGGCCCGACTCTGAAGGCTCTCCAGGAAGCCGGTGCCGAACTGGAAGATATCCCCTGATATGGATCTTTCTGCTGACAATGATGCGCAGGGCCTGCTGACCGATCTCTACGAACTGACCATGCTGCAGGCCTACTGGCATGAAGGCATGAATGACACAGCGACCTTCAGCCTGTTTTATCGGGAAATGCCAGAACAACGTAACGTCATGCTGGCCTGCGGGCAGGAGTACGCCGCCCGACAAGTCAGCCAACTGCACTTCCCCTCCCGGCAGGTTAACCGGCTCAAGACGCTGGACCTGTTTCAGGATGGTTTTCTGCAATGGCTGCAGGACTTCCGCTTTAGTGGCGAGATCCACTGTCTGCCGGAAGGGACCCCGGTATTCCCCCAGGAGCCCCTGCTGGAAATCACCGCCCCGCTGATGGAAGCGCAGCTACTGGAAAGCCTGCTGATGAATTATGTGCATCTGGAGACCGTGCTGGCCTCCAAGGCGTTGCGCATGGTCCTCGCCGCCGATGGCCGGCCAGTGGTGGATTTCGGCATGCGTCGCATGCATGGCAGCGACGCTGCCCTGCGCGGGGTGCGCGCCTACCGCGCCGCCGGCCTGGCGGGCACCAGCAATGTGCTGGGCGGCTTGCAGCACGGGCTGCCCTTACGCGGCACCATGGCCCATTCCTATATCCAGGCCCATGACAGCGAGATGGCGGCATTGCGGACTTACGCCCAGCTGTATCCCGGCACCACCCTGCTAGTGGATACCTACGACAGCCAGGCAGGCGTGGAGAAAGTGGTCCGACTGGTACGCGATGAAGGCCTAGACGTGGGAGCCATCCGTCTGGACTCTGGCGACCTTTCACAGCAGGCCAAAGACGCCCGTCGGCAACTGGATGCTGCAGGGCTGCAGCAGGTTCGCATCCTGGTCAGCGGTGGTCTGGATGAATACCGCATTGCCGGCCTAATGGCCGCTGGGGCACCCATCGACGGTTTTGGTGTGGGCACCAGCATGGGCGCCTCCAGTGATGCCCCCACCCTGGATCTGGCCTATAAACTCACCGACTATGCGGGCCATCCCAGGCTGAAAAACTCCCCCGGCAAGCAACTACACCCGGGCCGCAAGCAGGTATGGCGACAAACCGATGAGCAGGGACATTATCAACAGGACCGGATTACCGCCCGGGACGAGCAAAGTGAAGGCGAA
This sequence comes from Alcanivorax sp. IL2, assembly GCF_047495475.1. Classification (NCBI taxonomy): domain Bacteria; kingdom Pseudomonadati; phylum Pseudomonadota; class Gammaproteobacteria; order Oceanospirillales; family Alcanivoracaceae; genus Alcanivorax; species Alcanivorax sp. IL2. The sequence goes on from NZ_CP179932.1 coordinate 2,659,909, forward strand.
CCGCTGTTACAGCCCGTTATCCAGGGCGGCGAACCCTGCCGCGAGGCGCCGGATTTGGCGGTTACCCGGGAAAACGTCGCCAGGCATCTGAGAAAGCTACCCGAAGCTCTGCTTAGCCTGCATCCCGCGCAATCGAGCTACCCGGTGGAATTCAGTCAACGGCTGATGGCCCTGCGAGAAACGGTGCTGGAGGAACTGGAAGGTGCATTGCTGCATTCCGGGACGTAGGGTGCACTGAGCCCAAGGCGAACTGCACCGATCCGGCGTTTGATGGTGCAGTTCGCCTTGGGCTCAGTGCACCCTACACAATCAGCGACGGCGAGGCAGATTTACGGTTCTGTCATCCATATCGGGCAGCTAGCTGGCCGCTTGCGCTAATCCGCGCGCGATGCCCACAAATAAAAAAGCCCCACTCTTTCGAGCAGGGCTTTTCTATATGGCGTCCCCTAGGGGAGTCGAACCCCTGTTACCGCCGTGAAAGGGCGGTGTCCTGGGCCACTAGACGAAGGGGACGTATTTGGTGGAGCCAGGCGGGATCGAACCGCCGACCTCAACACTGCCAGTGTTGCGCTCTCCCAGCTGAGCTATGGCCCCAAATACGACAATCGGGACAAGGTACGTCCCGGTTGGTGCGGCGTATTCTACCCAGCCCCCCTACTCTGTCAAGCGCTGGCCTGGTGTTTTTTTCAGAATGAAGTCCGTTTGGCTACATCCTGAACAAGCTGCTGAAAAACTGGACAAAATCCACAGCCTCTGCCGTAGGAGCGTCGCTGGCGGCGCGATAACCAAAGTTTCGAGTTGCGAGAAGCGAGTTTCGAAAGACAAACCCCAAAACCCGGGAAAGCCCGATGATTTTCGCTTCTCGTAACTCGTTACTCGCAACTGACCTTATCGCGCCGCCAGCGACGCTCCCACAGTCAGGCCTCAGCCTACCGGCAAATCCCGGTAAGCCTTCTCCAGCTTCTTCATCTGCTTCTTGGACACACCGCCCAGCACCTCGATGGCATTGCGCAGGCGGGCGCGGCTCAGGTCGGCGCCGATGATTTCCATGGAATCCACCACCGAGAAGCTGGCGCTGGTACCGGCAATGGCAACGAAGGCAGGGAACAGGAAATCCTTGATCTTCACTTCCAGGGCATCGGCAATGGCCTTGGCATCCGCAAACAGGCCGTCACGGTTCCAGTCATTGCGCGCCTCATAGGCCCACAGAAGGTATTGGAGCCACACCTTCATGTCCTCGCCACCGTACTGCTTGTGCTCGAAACTGGCTTCGCTTATCGCCGGCATGCCGTTGAAACAGAAGGCCGCCTTGTCCGCCACATCCGACAGGGTTTCCACCCGCTGGCGCAGGTGAGGGATGATCTTCATGGCGTAATCGCGGTTGTAGGCCCAGTCCAACAAGGTATCCAGGAACTGCTCGTCGCTCTGCTCACGCAGCCATTGCCCGTTCAGCCAGCTCAGCTTTTCCACATCAAAGACCGGGCCGCCCAGGGACACCCGGTTGATATCGAAGGCGTCCTGCATCTGCGCCAGGGTGAACTTCTCGCTCTCGTCCGGCATGGACCAACCCATCCGCCCCAGGTAATTCACCAGTGCTTCCGGCAGGTAGCCCATGCGCTGGTAAAACAGGATGCTGGTGGGGTTCTTGCGCTTGCTGAGCTTGGATTTGTCCGGGTTGCGCAGCAGTGGCATATGGCAGAGTACCGGCATGTCCCAGCCGAAATACTCATACAGCAACTTGTGCTTGGGGGCAGAGTTCAGCCATTCCTCACCACGGATCACGTGGGTGATCTCCATCAGGTGATCATCGACGATATTGGCCAGGTGATAGGTGGGCATGCCATCGGACTTGAGCAGGATCTGCGCATCCACCAGCGCCCAGTCCAGCTCCACGGTACCGCGCAGCATGTCCTGAATTTCACAGCGACCGTCTGTGGGCACACGCATGCGGATCACGTAAGGCGCCCCTTCCGCTTCGCGCTTTGCCTGTTCTTCCGCAGGCAGTTCCAGATCCATCGGCTTCAACGCCCGGTTCTGGCCCTGCTCTTTCAGTTCGGCACGCAGAGTGTCCAGTTCTTCACTGGTGCGGTAGCACTTGAAGGCATGGCCCTTCCCAATCAGCGCCTGCGCATACTCCGCATACATATGCTTGCGTTCGCTCTGCCGATACGGGCCATGGGGGCCGCCCACATCCGGGCCTTCATCCCAGCTCAGCCCCAGCCACTTGAGCGAATCCAGAATCATCTGCTCGGACTGATCAGTGGAGCGGGTCTGGTCCGTATCTTCAATACGCAGAATGAACTGGCCACCGTGCTGGTGGGCAAAGCAGCGATTGAACAGGGCGATATAGGCGGTGCCTACGTGGGGGTCACCGGTGGGCGACGGCGCTACGCGAGTACGGACGGTCATGCTGACTCCAATAAGGCAAACTGGCGCGGATTATACCTGCCAAAGCGTGATCCATATAGACATCCACCTGCGCCTTTCTGCTAAGGTTGAACGCAACTCATTCTTCTGCCGGCACACCGCCTGCAGACTTCATCAACGCGACAGGAAGAAAAGGAAGAAACCATGCGTATTCCCTTTCAACATTCTCTACTAGTGGCCATGATTGCCGGCGCCACCCTGCTGCAGGGCTGCTCGGACAACAACGAAGAACCCATGGCCGAAGCCCCGGCAACTGAAGCGCCCGCCACTGAAAGCCAGGCTGACCCCACCATGGCCGAAGACACCAATGCCAACGATGCCACCAGCAATAGCGGCATGACCCGCAGCAGCGCCCCGGAAGGTGCCACAGCCACCATTCTCAGCCCCGCTGATGGTGCGACTGTGACCAGCCCCGTAACAGTGGAATTCGGCCTGGAAGGCATGGACGTGGTGCCCGCCGGTACCGAGCAGGAGCATGCCGGTCATCACCATCTGCTGATCGATCTGGACAAGGATTCCATGCCTGCCATGGACTTCCCGCTGCCGGCCAACGACAACGTGGTGCACTTCGGCAAGGGCCAGACCCAGACCGAGCTGGAACTGGAACCGGGCACCCATACCCTGCAATTGCTGCTGGGTGACCACATGCACGTGCCCCATCAACCGCCGGTGATGTCCGAAAAAATCACTATTACGGTTGAGTAAGCATTAAGCGCCGGACGTCGTACGCCAGAAGGGTTTGTCTTTCGGCGTCAAACGTCCGGCATCAAGCCTCAGGCGTTATCCTATCTGCCGTGGCGCAAACATGATGATCGCCATCCCCGTCAGCGCCACCAGCGACCCGACAATATCCCAGCCCGTGGGACGAATCCCGTCAACGCCCCACAACCAGAGAATGGCCACGAAAATATACACGCCTCCATAGGCCGCATAGACCCGCCCCGCCGCTGTGGGGTGCAAAGACAGCAGCCAGGCAAAGGCCGCCAGACTCAACGCAGCTGGAATCAACAGCCAGACGGATTTCCCCTCACGAAGCCACAGATAAGGCAAATAACAGCCCACGATCTCGGCAACCGCCGTGATCAGAAACAACCCCAGAATCTTCAACTCCGGCAAGGAGACCTCCCGATATATCGTCAGATCAACACACCGCAACGCACCAGCGGAGCAAAGCATGTAGAGAGTACAAAGAGTGAACCGAAAGCTCAGGCCTATTCGCGGGCACTGGCGCACTCAAGGCAGAACAGGGTGGCGGGATCAATCTCGAGACGTCTGGGATTGACAGGCTTGCCGCAATCCTCGCAGTAGCCGTAATCATCCTCATCAATACGGCGAAGGGCGGCAACAAGCTGGCGCATCCGCTGTTGCTGACGCTGGCGGGTTGCCAGGGCCATGGCCTGCCCCTGCATGGCATCCATGCGCGACAGGCGCCCGACACTTTGCTGATCCAGCTCCACGGGCTTGGTGGCTGAATCAGCCGCATCATTCTTTTCGCCTAATGCCTGTTTCTCTTCCAGCAATTTCAGGCGAAAACGTTCCTGTTCTGCCTGCTCCATTTGGCTCCCCCAGGGGACAAGAACCCCGGCGCAATCAACCTCGCCGGGGTACATGCTTATCGCAGCAACAAATGCGGTACCGTGGCGTTCTTGATCATCTTGCTGGTGGTGCTGCCCACGAAGAACTCGCGGATACGGGAATGGCCGTAGGCCCCCATCACCACCATATCAATGCCGTTATCCTGCTGGTATTGATGCAAGGCGGGCTCCACGTCCCCTTCCAGTTGCGCCACTTCCACCTCGTGACCGGATTGCTCCAGGGTGTCGCGAGCCCAGGCCAGATCCTCGCTCAGCTGTTTGTCCTTGCCTACGGCAACCAGGTGACAAGGCAAGCCCAGGAACAGCGGGCTGGCGGCCAGCATTTTCACGCCGTCACGGCAGGTTGGGCTGCCATCGAAGGCCAGCATGATGTTGCCGGGCTCGGTAAAATCGGACGGCACCACCAGAATCGGCTTGTGCATGGTGCGAATCACCTGCTCCACGTGGTCGCCCACCTGCTCAGCCTCGCCGGTGTGTTCCTCTCCCAGTTTGCCGATCACCAGGATGCGGGTCTGCTCCTGCATGCCCGCCAGGGTCTCTACCAGGCCACCATGACGTTGACGCTGTTTGGGTTCGCTTACGCCTTTTTCGATAGCGCGCCCGGCAGCCGCTTCCAGCATCAGCTTGCCCTGCTCCAGGGCCAGCTTGTTGCGTTTGGCATCCAGTTCGGACAGTTCAGTGAGCAGGGACTCGCGACCGCCCAGCAGCAAGTTGCCGCTAAGATCACTTTCCACCGGGTAACGGGAGTGATCCAGAACGTGCAGCAACGTCAACGGCGCATTCAGACGCTGCACCGCCCACACCGCATAATCACACACCCGGGCCGCGGCCGGAGAGCCATCAATACAGGCAATAACATCACTCATTGTTCTTCTCCTTTAGCAGGCTGCTAGTGGCCGCCCATGAGTTTTTCGACCGCCTCGGTCTTGTCGTGCACGGCAAATTTATCCACCAGGGTGGCACTGGCCTCGTTCAGGCCGATCAGCTCCACCTCGGTGCCTTCGCGTCGGAACTTGATGATCACCTTGTCCAGCGCACCAATGGCAGTGATATCCCAGAAATGGGAACGGTGCACATCGATAGTCACTTTATCCAGTGCTTCCTTGAAATCAAAGGAGGCAATGAACTGATCTGCGGAGGTGAAAAATACCTGCCCCAGCACCTCGTAGCGGCGGTGGCTGCTGTTGGTTTCCTCAAGATCCGAGCGCACATAGAAAACACGCCCCACTTTATTGGCATAGAACAGCGCACTGAGCACCACACCGATACCCACCCCGATGGCCAGGTTATGGGTCGCCACGGTAGCCGTCACCGTAGCCAACATCACCACGGTGCTGCTGGCCGGATGCTTGGCCATGTTGGTAATGGACTCCCAACTGAAGGTGCCAATGGACACCATAATCATCACCGCCACCAGCGCGGCCATGGGAATCCGGGACACCCACTCACCCAAGAACACCACCAGCACCAGCAGGAAGCAGCCGGCAAACAGGGTGGAGAGGCGCTTGCGGCCACCGGATTTCACATTGATCACGGACTGACCGATCATGGCACACCCGGCCATGCCACCCAGGAACCCGGAGGCGATATTGGCCACGCCCTGCCCTTTGCATTCGCGATTCTTTTCGCTATCGGTATCGGTCAGATCATCCACGATGGTTGCTGTCATCATGGATTCCAGCAGGCCTACCACGGCGAGGGCCAGAGAGTACGGCAGAATGATCTTCAGGGTTTCCAGGTTGAGCGGGATATCCGGCAACAGGAATACCGGCAGACTGTCCGGCAGATCGCCCTTGTCACCGACGGTGGGCACATCCAGCCCCAGATACATGGCAATACCGGTCATCACAACAATACAGATCAGCGGGGATGGCACGGCAGTGGTCAGCAACGGCAGCAGGTAAATGATCGCCAGGCCGGCGACCACCATGGCATACACATGCCAGGTCACCCCGACCAACTCCGGCAGCTGGGCCATGAAAATCAGGATAGCCAGCGCATTCACAAAGCCGGTGACCACGGAGCGGGAGACAAATCGCATGAGATTGCCAAGCTGCAGAAAGCCGGCAACAATCTGCAATACCCCGGTCAACACCGTCGCCGCCAGCAGATACTGCAGGCCATGATCTTTCACCAGCGTCACCATCACCAGCGCCATGGCCCCGGTTGCCGCCGAAATCATCCCCGGGCGACCGCCCACAAAAGCAATAACAACGGCGATACAGAACGACGCGTACAACCCCACCTTGGGGTCCACACCGGCAATAATGGAAAAGGCAATCGCCTCAGGAATAAGGGCCAGAGCAACAACGGAACCAGCCAGCAAATCACCACGGATATTGCTGAACCATTCCTGCTGAATAGATCGAAGCATGAAGAACAATCCTGTTTTGGGAATACGACAAACAAAGAGGCTGCGCGGGAGCAGCAGAATACGGGATGACATGGCGCAAAGCACCATACGGCAAAGCCGGGGACAGGCAGTCTACTAGGGCGGACTCAGCCGAGGGAGGATCATGACAGTCTCGAGTGATCTGGAAAGGCGCGGAGTCTAGCAGAGCGAACCCGGCTTTGACAGGCGCCACCGCCGTCCCCCCTACGCCCACACGCAACAACATGCGACAATAACGGCCCCTGACACCCGCTTGCCGCCCTGCATGAATGACACTGTGACGACAACAGCCCCGCTACCACAGCCGGATCGACGCCTGTCCGTCGCCCCGATGATGGATTGGACCACCCGCGACTATCGGTTTCTGGCCCGGCTGATTACCCGCCACACCCTGCTCTATACCGAAATGGTGGTAGCCCAGGCGATACTGCGCGGCGATCGTGAGCGGTTTCTGGCGTTCAATGACGAAGAGCATCCGGTCGCTCTACAGCTCGGCGGCGGCGAGCCGCAGGATCTGGCGGAAGCGGCCCGGATTGCCGAGCAATACGGGTACGACGAGATCAATCTCAATGTGGGCTGCCCGTCGGATCGGGTACAGCAGGGCAAGATCGGCGCCATTCTGATGGCCGAGCCGGACCTGGTGGGCCAGTGCGTGGAGGCCATGCAGGCGGCGGTCCGCGTCCCTGTGACGGTAAAAACCCGCATCGGCATTGATGACCAGGATGATTACGACTTTCTCTATCGCTTTGTCACCTGCATGGAACAGGCCGGCTGCACCAGCCTCACCATCCATGCCCGCAAGGCCATCCTTTCCGGACTGTCTCCCAAGGAAAACCGGGAGATTCCGCCGCTGATTTACCAGCGTGCCTACGCCATCAAACAGGCCTTTGCGCATATGGAGATCATTCTCAACGGCGGCGTGAAGTCACTGGATGAGGTGCACGAGCACATGGGTGACGTGGATGGCGTGATGATTGGTCGCGAGGCCTACCAGAACCCCTATTTCCTGGCCGACGCGGATCGCATCGTGTTCGCGGATGACCACCCTGTGCCCACCCGCCGGGATGTGGCCGAACAATTTCTGCCCTATGTGGAACGTCGCTATGCGCTGGGCCATGCCCCCAAGCATTCCCTGCGCCATATCCTCAACCTGTTTCAGGGCGAACCGGGCGCCCGCCGCTTCCGCCGCCACCTGAGCGAAAACATGCACAAGCCGGACACCACGCCGCAAGTGCTCATGGACGCTTTGGCACAACTGCCTTAGCCTGTGGGTATCTATATACGTTGTAGGAGCGGCGCTCGAGCCGCGAATAAAACAGTTTCGAGTTACGAGTAGCGAGTTTCGAAAGGCAAAACCGATGTGGGTTTTCGCAACTCGTAACTCGCTCCTCGTAACTTGGAAAATTCGCCGCTCAAACGCCGCTCCTACGGCACAGAAAGCCCCCTGTCATAGTTGGCCTTTACCCTGTCGCCAGCCATGACACTGAAAGGAACGGATACCGTGAACAAACGCGAACAGCTAGCCCAATGGACCTCCCTGGTAGCCGATACCGGTGATCTGGACATGATCGCCGAACTGGCGCCGGAGGATGCCACCACCAACCCTTCCCTGCTGCTGGCAGCGGCCCGTGACGAGCGTTACCGGCCCATGCTGCAACAGGCAGCGGACCTGTGCCGCGCCCTGGGTCATGGCGGCGAGATGGACTGGCTGACGGACTGCTATGCCTGCCTGGCCGGTCAGGCCATCCTTGAGCGGGTGCCGGGCCTGGTTTCCAGTGAAGTGGACGCGCGCCTGTCTTTCGATACCCGCGCCACCGTGGAAAAAGCGCGTCGGCTGATGGCCATCTACCGGGAACTGGACGTGGACCCGGCACGCATCCTTATCAAGACGGCGGCCACCTGGGAAGGCATCCGCGCGGTGGAAGTGCTGGAAGAAGAAGGCACCCGCTGCAACGTGACCCTGGTCTTCAACCAGACCCAGGGCCTGGCCGCTGCGGAAGCCGGCGCCACGCTGATCTCTCCCTTTGTGGGCCGCATCTTCGATTGGCACCGCAAACAGGGCATGAACATCGCCACCCCGGATGACGATCCGGGCGTGCAGTCGGTTCGCCAGATCTACCGCACCTTCAAGGCCCGCGGCCTGGAGACCATCGTGATGGGCGCCAGCTTCCGCAACGCCGGCCAGATCGAAGCCCTGGCCGGCTGCGACAAGCTCACTATCAGCCCGGCCCTGCTGGGGGAACTGGCCGCCGATACCGGTAGTCTGACTCAAGTACTGGATGCGGAGCTGGTGGCCCCGGAAGACGATTGGCACGCCGTCACCGAGGCCGCCTTCCGCTGGCAACTCAATGATGATGCCATGGCCAGTGACCTGCTTGCCGATGGCATCCGCCGCTTCGCCAACGACCAGGTGGCGCTGGAAACCCTATTGCAGGAGGAAGGTGTAATTTGAATTGGTTGAACCGACTCTTTCGCCCCGACCAGCCCCAACAACAGACCAGCGAGCACGACCTGCACCGGGCGGCGGCCGCCCTGCTGCTGGAAGTGGCTCGCACCGACGGCACCGTGGCCCCGGAAGAATCACAACGCCTGATCAAGGCAGTGGAAAAGCACTGGCATCTGGACCCGCAGGAAATGAATGACATCCTCACGGAACTGGAAAATCGCGTGGACGAAGCCACCGATCTGTTCGAGTTCACCCGGCCGCTGCGCGATCACTGGGGACCGGAACCGAGAGTCACCTTGATCGAGGAAATGTGGGCCATGGCCGCCGCCGACGGCCACGCCGATGTCCACGAAGAACACCTGATCCGCCGAGTCAGCGACCTGCTGTATGTGTCGCATGGGGACTATATTCGGGCGAAACTGAAAGCAGTGAACAGTTAACAGTGAATAGTTAACAGCCGCTCGAGTAGTGTTTGTCTTTATTTTCATGCAATGAGGCCGCGCCCAACTGATGGGCGCGGCCTCATACGTTTAAAACCTGAAACACGCCTGACGCGCGCTGTTCACTGTTAACTATTCACTGTTAACTGCTTTCACCACCCTTCATCCTCATACTCGTCTTCCAGCTCGGAATCCCGCTGTTCTATATCCGGGAAACGCAGAGAAGGCGCATCGCCGGATTCAAAGCGACGGCGCTGCAGGTAGGCATTGCGCAGGAAGGTGTAGCGGTCACCAACAATATTTCGCTCCAGATCCAGCAAATCAGCACGCAAATCCACCACATAGGTGGCGGTCACGCTGTAGCGGGTCAGGTCATGCTCAATGTAATGCCGCAGACGCATGTAATCTTCCGGGATAATGGACGCCGCATCACGCACGGTGGACGGACCCCAGAATGGCAGCACCAGGTAATTGCCTTCCGGAATTCCCCAGCGAGCGAACGTCAGGCCCAGATCGGTGTTGTGCTTGTCCAGGTCGACCTTGCTGGCCACATCAAACAGGCCACCAATGCCAAGGGTACTGTTGACCGTAAAACGGCCAAAGTTATGGCCGGCATGGCTCCACCGCCACTGCAGCACACTGTTCAGGCCGCTACGAAAATCCCGCAGGTTCTCGAAAACACGGGTCACGGTGTCATCGAACCAGCCGGGAGTCGCCTTGCGATAGCCCTTGGCGGCGGGCTTGAGGGCGTACTTGTCGAGGGTTTCGTTGAAGGCAAAGATCTTGCGGTTGATGTCTTCCCAGGGGTCATCATCCTTTGGCTCGCTGCCTTTCGGAGCATCGAAGGGAGACGAGGCATCACCCCAGTCTTCACCTTCCGCGCCAGCGACGGCGCAGGAAACACTCAGCAATACAGTCAGTAGGAAATAACGCACGGTCACCCCGAAAAGTCATAGACGCAGCATTATAGCGACCCTGTCGCCCCCCCGAACAGGGGGGCGAGCAATCTACAATGCTATCGCTCCCTTAAGCCGGCCGGGACAGGCGGCGAGCGAACCAATAATCCAGGCTCAGATATCGGCCAGCCCCGTAAAAGAACAGCACCAGAAGCATGATGAAATAGGTAGCAGCGAATTCGATGCCATTGTTAAGAACGACCAAGTTGCCCTTTTCCGTCAGCCAGGGGTAATTACCATGCTCACGCAGAATCTTCTTGGCTCGTGTCAGCCGCTCACCCACAGCCTCACTGTTCTCCAGGCTGGCCTGAGCCCCGGGAAAGCCCACCTGGGCCAACGGTAATGCCGTGCTGGTAGCAGGGTCAGAGGGTGCGATTGCAAACCAGCCGTGCTGCCAATGCACCGTTGCCATGGCAATAAGCATGGTAAACATAAGCGGCAATGTGATGTACCGGGTCAGTAGCCCCAGTAGTAAAAGCATCCCACCCAACAGCTCTGCAGCAGTAGCCAAAAAAGCCAATAACGCCGGCAAGGGCAAGCCCAACCCCCATTCCTGGTTTCCAAACCAGGCGACCGTGCTGTCGAAACTCACCGCCTTGTTGTATCCGGCACTGATCATTACCGGAGCCAGATACAAGCGCAGCGCCAGAGGCGCCAGAAAATCCAGGGACCGGGTACGGTTCAGCACATCATGAATAGAAACCAAAAACGCATTGCTCATCAGGAATCCTTACAGGCTGCTTAGTGTCGTCCCAATAAGGATGTCTCGCTCACGCATTTGTTGCAGAATTTCCAGGGAAAAGGTCGCCAATTTGCTCACATCCGCAAATTGCATCTCTTTGGCCAGTACCGCGACAACCTCATGCCCCGTGAATCCAGGGTTTTCATCAATGAGCTGTAACAACCGGGCGGTTGGCGCATTAATTTCCATGAAGCGCACCTTGTCATCCCTGCCCCGATAGACCAGCAACCATAATGTTTGCTCTAACGGAGTCTGGGGTTGAAATTCGGCACATATTTCATGGACCGGGTACTGGTAGCTCAACACAACATGGAGGGGGCTTAGCTGGGGAATGGCACGCAACAGGTCGCCCTCGGGATGAAACCCGGTGGCCGGAAAGGTTTCTGTAGACGCATCCAGCACCAGCTCCATCCACTCATAGTGAGCCAGTTCCAGCAGGAAAGGCGGATCGCCCTCCTCCAGGCCCTGACCGGAAGCCAGGAAGGTGACAAATTCCTGGGGGATTTCCAGAAAATAAGGGGTCTGACAGGCATGCTGATCAAAGAAGGTACGAACCAGCCGTTGCCAACGCTGCGCATCCAGAATGGAATACAGCACAGGAAACCCCTGGGTGATAAAACCGTTTACGTTGTTGAAAAAAAGCGTTCGGTAAATATCCAGTCGACGCTCTTCGATATCGCCGGGGGCCGAGTGGTTTTGCGGATTGCGTAGATGTGCCGCAAATCGCCGCTGCAGGGTTTGAAAATCGGCCTGGCTCATCCCAATTTCCGTGTCGTTGACGGCTGCTGATGCTGATAACGGCCAATTTTCTGAAGCTCACTGAACAGCTCTTCATTGCCGGGGAAATTGAAATCCCGCTCCAACAAGGTAGGCAAGGCACCAAACTCACGGTAGGCATGCTCCAGCAATGCCCACACCGGATCAATCACCGCACTGCCGTGGGTATCGACTTTCAGATCTTCCGCCTCATCAAAGTGGCCGGCGATATGCACGTAACAGATACGCTCACCCGGCAACGCACTGATAAAATCGCGGGGGTCATAACCGTGGTTAATGCTGTTCACGTAGGCGTTGTTCACATCCAGCAACAACTCACAGTCTGCCTCTTCCAGTACCGCATTAACGAACTCAATTTCTGACATTTCCGCGCCGGGAGCAGCATAGTAACTCACGTGCTCGATGCCGATGGGCTGCTCAAGAAAATCTTGTACCTGGCGAACCCTGTCTGCCACGTAATGTACTGCCTCTTCCGTAAAAGGAATCGGCATCAAATCGTAGAGGTGGCCGTGATCGCTACAGTAGCTCAAGTGTTCTGTATAACGGCGAATATTGTGTTCCTTCAGGAACCCTTTCACCGATTTCAATAATTCAAAATCCAGAGGCTCAGGCCCGCCGAGGGACAGGCTAAGGCCATGGGTCACAAAGGGGAACTGCTCCGTGAAAGCACGGAACTGCTTGGCCAGACGGCCGCCCATGGGGATCCAGTTTTCGGGTGCCACCTCCATAAAATCAAAGGGCGCACTTTGCGGAGAGTCGAGGGTCGGAGAAAGCGGGCCCATCAGGGCCCGCCGAAGACCCAGGCCCACTCCGGACACTGGTGTCTCAGGTTTCATGCATTAGCTCCTGCCTTATTAGGCACCACCGCCGCATTTGCCTTCACCACACTTGCCTTCGCCTTTCTTGTCATCGCCACATTTGCCCTCGGCGCTTTTCTCGCCGCAGCTACCTTCAGCGCTTTTTTCACCACAGCTACCTTCGCCACTTTTTTCGCCGCAGCTACCTTCTGCTTTCTTGTCACCGCATTTGCCTTCACCACACTTACCTTCAGCATGGGCACCAGCCAATTGGTAACCGGCTTGCAGATCAGCGGCTGCGAACGGGTTTTCTGCAGCCATCGCCACAGGGGCGGAAAGTGCGGAAGCCACAACAGCCGCACCAACAGTCGCAGCGAGGGGGTTCAGTTTGCTCAACTTAGCCATGTTCAGTCTCCATACATCATTATTAAGGTTGTATCCGAAACCGCACAATGCGGCTCAGGCAAACCACGTTGTTTTGCGTAGCGCCTGATTCAGACAATATAGAGATGAAGCCGTGAGGTAAACGTTACAGGCAGCATGAAAAAAGGCCGCAGAATGCGGCCTTCGTGAAGCTGACGTGAAACCGGCGGGCGGTTACTTGATCCGGTTCACAATCACACTACCGATGGAGTAACCGGCGCCAAAGGAACAGATCACCCCCTTGGTATCCACCGGCAGGTCCGCGTTGTACTTGTGGAAAGCAATAATGGAACCGGCGGAGCTGGTATTGGCATAGTCGTCGAGAATGACCGGGGCTTCCTCACGGGTGGCCGGGCGACCCAGTACCCGCTTGGAGATCAGTTCATTCATGCTCAGGTTGGCCTGGTGCAGCCACATTCGGCTCAAGGACTCCACCGCCACACCGGTATCGGACAGATGGGAGGAAATCTGCTCGGCTACCATCGGGCAGACTTCCTTGAATACCCGGCGCCCTTCCTGGCGGAACAACTTGTCGCGAGCGCCAACGCCGCTTTCGTCGGCACGGTTCAGGAACCCGAAATTGTTGCGGATATTGTTGGAAAATTTGGTCTGCAGGCGCGTGCCCAGTACTTCCCACTGGTTGGCGGAGGTAGCGTCTTCCTTACGCTCCAGGATCACGGCGGTAGCCACATCCCCAAAGATGAAGTGGCAGTCGCGATCTTCCCAGGCCAGGTGCCCGGAGCAGATTTCCGGATTCACCATCAGCACCCGACGGGCGCTGCCATTACGAATGGCATCGACACCGGCCTGAATCCCGAACGTGGCGCTGGAACAGGCCACGTTCATGTCATAACCCCAGCCATGATCCATGCCCAGCGCCGCCTGTACTTCCACGGCCATGGCCGGGTACGGGCGCTGCATGTTGGAACAGGCCACCAATACCGCATCCAGGTCGTCGGCGGTCAGATTGGCATTCTCCAAAGCCTGCTTTGCTGCTTTTACGGCAATTTCTGCCTGAATGGAGACGTCATCGTCAGATCGCTCGGCAATGTTCGGTGCCATTTTTTCCGGGTCGAGAATGCCGCTTTTATCGATCACAAAACGCTGTTTGATACCGGACGCCTTTTCGATAAAGGCGCTATCGGAGGGACCCAATGCCTCCACTTCGCCAGCCTCGATGGCCTGGGCATTTTTCTCATTGAAACGCTTCACGTATTCGTTGAAGGATTCCACCAGCTCGTCGTTGGTGATGGTCTGCTCCGGGGTCCACAGACCGGTGCCACTGATTACTACAGAATAGCTCACAAGCGAGTCCTCGCACTCGAGCGAGGCAAAGGGCCCCGCTCCACAAATGGGAATAATGGGTCGATTATCCGGATTCGGGGTGGCCAGCGCAAAGGGGGTGAGTAGATAGCTGTCAGGCTTTCTACAGGGCCACTTTAGGAGCGCCGCTTGAGGCGCGAACCGGGCGTAGCGTTTTGTTATGCCTGATCGTCTCCCTACCCTTCCTCGCACGCGAGGTTCGCGCCTCAAGCGGCGCTCCTACAACGGCTTCGTAGAGAGGATCGCTGATCAGCAGAGTTCCCACTGCTTGTTGAGCCGCTTGGCAGAGACCGGGACCCGGGTGCCTAGCTGCTGTGCAAAAAGGCTCACCCGATATTCCTGCAACATCCAGAAATACTCTTGTAGATGCGCCGGCTGCTGCCACAGGGGCAGACCCGCAGCACGAGTGGCGTATTGCTTGTCACAGGCCTCCAGCTCTGCGGTTAGGGTGCGGTCCTTGCCAATCTGGCCACCTAGTTTGTCCAGACGATGACCGATGGCCTCCAGGTATCGGGGATACTCCATTAACCAGGGCCAGGGCACCTGCAACAGGAAGTCGTCACGGAACAGGTTGCCCAGTTGTTGCTTCAGGTCCCGGTGGGCATGGGCCCAGGCCAGCGGGAAGTTTTTTTCCAGCTTACCCATCAGCTGCCGATAATCGGCGAACAGCTTGCCGAAGGCGGTCAATTGCTGGCCTGCCCAGGGCACGAAATCCCCACGGTGGGCATCCAGACGGGCCCGGAAGGCGGCCTCATCGCGTACCGGCTCGTCCAGCCGGAAATGCTCTGCCAGCAGACGCAGTACCGCATGATCCAGTGCCTGGCGGGCCATGGCGCCCTTCTCGCCCTTGAGCTTCTGGAAACCGGGCATCTGCGAGGCCTGTTTGCGCAGGTCCCGCAGCTGGACACTGAGCTTGAAGCCCAGCAGTCGCGCCGTGCCCCACCGATGGCTCCAGCGCGCGTCATCGGCATCATCCCGGTAGCGCAGCACCACCGCATCACCATCACCTTCCAGCGCCGGATAGCGGCGAACCACCATGCCCCCCAGAT
Organism: Alcanivorax sp. IL2; assembly: GCF_047495475.1. Taxonomy (NCBI): domain Bacteria; kingdom Pseudomonadati; phylum Pseudomonadota; class Gammaproteobacteria; order Oceanospirillales; family Alcanivoracaceae; genus Alcanivorax; species Alcanivorax sp. IL2. The sequence continues at coordinate 2,675,276 of NZ_CP179932.1, forward strand.
CCTGTTCCCTGGTTTCCGGCAAGGTGCCGAACAGCCATTCCTGGCCGCGCAGGGCCGGCTCCTCCGCCGCGGGTTCCGGCAGGTTACGGGTAACGCCATCCAGCTTGTCACGGACTTCGTCCAGGTGGCGTCCCTGGGCCAACACCTTGCGTTTGCCATCCACCCGGTCCACCACCTGGATGAACATGCGCAGATGATCTGGCAGCGTGGCATCCTGCCACTCTTCCCGCTCGATACGTACACCGGTCATGCGTTGCAGCTCCCGGGTCATGGCAGACAACAACGGCTCCTGCGGATTCAGGGTTTCCAGCAGCGCACTGACGAAATCCGGCACCGGTACAAAGTGACGCCGACGGGCCTTGGGCAACGCCCGGATCAGGGCTTCCAGTTTTTCCCGCAGCAGCCCGGGCACCAGCCAGTCCAGGCGGGTATCCGGCACCTGATTGAGGACCGCCACGGGGACAATCAGGGTGACGCCGTCGCGCTCGCCGGTGGGGTCAAAGCTGTACTCCAGGGGCAGGCTGATGCCATCCAGGCGCAGCTGATCCGGGAACTGGTCGTTGCCCAGATCCGGGCTTCGCGAGAGCAGGAAATCCCGCGCCATCAACAACGCATCCTTCTGCGCCTGAGTGGCCTTTTTGTTATACCAGCTCATCAGCCCGGCCAGGCTGGTCACATCCTGCGGCAACCGCTCATCGTAGAAGGCCACCCGGACCTCCTCATCCACCAGGATATCGCGCCGGCGCAGCTTGTGTTCCATCTCCTCCAGCGCCTCGAACTGCTCCCGGTTGGCCTTCACAAAGGGCGGTTCGCGGTGCAACTCCCCCATCACCAGTCCTTCCCGAATCATCAGCTCGCGGGCTTCCTGGGGATGGATGGGGGCATAGTTGACGCGCCGACCAGTGGCCAGGATCAGGCCGAACAGGTTGACCTGCTCCTTGGCGATGGCACAGCCCCGTTTCTTCGACCAGTGCGGCTCGAAATATTGGCGTTTGACCAGATGAGCGGCGGCGGCCTCCACCCATTCCGGCTCGACACGCGCTACGGTACGGGCAAACAGTCGGCTGGTTTCCACCTGCTCCGCCGCCATCAGCCAGCGGGCCTTGGTTTTCGACAGCGACGAGCCGGGCCAGATCAGGGGCTTGCGATTACGTGTGGACAGCCACTCACCCTCGTCCGTGCGCTGCATCACGTTGGCCAGCAGGCCGGGCAACAGGGCCTGATGCAAGGGCCCATAGGCACCCTCTGCGAGCCCCTGCTCATTCATAGTCGGCGCATTCAGCGCCCAGCCCTGCTCCTTGCACAGCAACAATAACTGGCGGTGGGTATCGCGCCATTCACGCATGCGGGTGGGCGACAGAAAGGTTTTCTTCAGCAGCTTCTCGTACTGGTTGCGGCTGAGTGCTTCGCGCTGGCTGTCCGCCCACTGCCACAGCTTCACGAAAAACAGGAAATCCGAGTCCTTGTCGGTGAACGGCTGGTGCGCCTGGTCCGCTTGCTGTTGCTTGTCGTGGGGCCGCTCACGGGGATCCTGGGCGGCCAGGGCCGAGACAATGATCAGCGCCTCTCGCAGCACCTTCTGCTGTGCAGCGGCTACCAGTATACGCCCTAGGGTAGGATCCAGCGGGAAGCGGGCCAGTTGTCGACCCAGGGGGGTCAGGGTTTGTTTCGGCGTCAACGCGCCCAACTCGTCCAGCAGCCGGTAACCGTCACGGATCAGTCGACCGTCCGGCGGTTCGATAAAGGGAAAGTCTTCCACACGCCCCAGGCGCAGATCCGCCATTTGCAGAATCACTGCCGCCAGATTGGTTCGCTGAATTTCCGGATCCGTAAACGCGGGCCGATTCAGGAAGTCGTCTTCGTCGTACAGACGAAAACAGATACCGGGCATGATGCGCCCGCTGCGCCCGGCCCGCTGGTTGGCGCTGGCCTGACTGACCGGCTCCACCGGCAGGCGCTGCACCTTGGAGTGCACACTGTAGCGGCTGATCCGGGCGGTACCGGCATCAATCACATAGCGGATGCCCGGCACGGTGAGTGAGGTTTCCGCCACATTGGTGCTGAGCACCACCCGCCTGCCCCGGTGAGAAGCAAAGATACGGTGCTGCTCGGCCTGACTCAGCCGCGCATAGAGAGGCAGGATTTCCGTGTCTCTCAGCTCGCACCGCTTCAGGTGATGATGCACATCGCGAATGTCCCGCTCGCCGGCCAAAAATACCAGTACATCCCGGGCCACGGGCAGGCCATCACGGCGCTCCTCGCGCTGAATCTCCTGCAGCACCTCTTCGATCTGTCGGGACAGTTCCTGACCTTCAGCAGGCGGTCGATAACGCATTTCCACCGGGAAAGTCCGCCCGGATACTTCCAGCACTGGCGCATCACCGAAGTGATTGGCAAAGCGTTCATGGTCGATGGTGGCCGAGGTAATAATGAGCTTGAGATCGGGGCGCTTCGACAACAGCTGCTTGAGATAGCCGAGCAGAAAATCGATATTCAGGCTGCGCTCGTGGGCCTCATCGATGATCAGGGTGTCGTAGTGGTTGAGAAAGCGATCCCGCTGGATCTCATTGAGCAGCATGCCATCGGTAAGTACCTTGATCAGGCTGGTCTCGCTGACTTGCTCGGAAAAGCGCACCTTGAAGCCCACGGTGCTGCCGAGAGGACTGTTCAGCTCTTCCGCTACCCGGCTTGCCACCGCTCGTGCCGCCAGGCGCCGTGGCTGGGTGTGACCGATGGTGCCCTCGATGCCCCGCCCCAGCTCCAGGCAGATCTTGGGTAGCTGGGTGGTCTTGCCAGAGCCGGTTTCCCCGGCAATCACCACCACCTGATGGTCGCGGATGGCAGTCTTGATCTCCTCGCGACTGGCAACTACCGGCAGGTCCGGCCAGTTTAGAACGGGCTGAGACGCCTGGCGTTTTTCCCGATTGGCAATGGAATCGGCAATAGCCGTGGATATCTTCTCCAGCGCCTTGTCATTGCGCTTGTCGGCAGGCAAGCGTGACAGACCATCAATCCGCTTTTTCAAACGAAAATGGTCCGCTCTGCGAACGTTATCAAGCTGGCTGTAAAGTGCTTTCAAAGACATGAAAAATTCAATCAACCATAAAACGTCGTAGGAGCGGCGCTCTCTGCGCCCTGCGGGTATGAGCAGCGAATCTCCTTCGCAAGCAGGTTCGCGGCTCAAGCGCCGCTCCTACGGCCTGTTTTCTGTCGTTATTCATTCTCAACTATTAACTATTCATTGCCTTCCCAGTGCAGCCAGGCTTTACCCTTCTCGGTTAACCCGCCCTTGGCGATGGTCAAATACGCCGTGCTGGGCTCGCTGGGCGCCACTTTCACCTTGAACTTCATCAGTTCGTCGCGGCGGAAAGCATGCACTTCCACGATTTCGCCGGGCAAAAAGTTGGCCATCAGGTTGTCGATATTGCTCTGGGTGGCCTGCAGGCCATCCACGGCGATAATCACATCGCCGGCGGACAGGCCTCCCGCCATGGCCGGGCCCTGCTCGAATGCCACGGCAATCTTGGCGCCCATCGAATCGCCGACCACCCGCACACCCAGATTGGCAATACCCTCCTTGCCCGGTTTCCCCCCGTTGTCGCCGTGACCGGCGGCACTGCGCCAGTTGAGCTCCACGCCCCGTTCGGCCAGCAGCTCTGCCAGGGGCAGATCCTCGGTGCTATAAAGCGCCCGCTCGAAAAAGTCGCTCATGTCGCAACCGGCCACTTCCTCGGCCAGGGGCTGTATGCCCTGCTCCGGCACGCCTTCGCCGGTCTGCCCGTAACGGGCCCAGAGCAAACGCATGAGATCGTCCAGGGACTTTTCCTCACCGGTCAGGTTGCGCAGGGTCAGATCCAGCGCCAGCGCCACCAGGGAACCCTTGGTGTAATAGCTGACGATGGCATTGGGGGCGTTTTCATCCTGCTTGTAGAAACGGGTCCAGGCGTCAAAACTGGATTCGGTGACGGTTTGCTTGTGACGGCCCTGGCCGCGATACACCCGGCTCAGGGTCTGCCCGAGCAACTCCAGATAGCTCTGCGGCGCAATCAGCCCGGTGCGAGTCAACGACAGGTCATCGTAGTAGCTGGTGATGCCCTCGAAGGCCCACAATAATTCCGTGTGCACTTCCTGAGACAGGTCGAACGGCGTAAACGCCGCCGGCTTAATCCGCTTGATATTCCAGGTATGGAAATATTCGTGGCTGCACAGGCCCAGATAATTGCGATAGCCATCGCGCACCTTGCCCGGCTCGTCGGTACGTTTGGGCAGGTCATCGCGGGCACACATGAGGCTGGTGGAATTGCGATGTTCCAGGCCACCATAACCATTGCCGGTGACCAGGGTCATGAACAGATAGCGGTCCATGGGCGCCGGTTCGCCGAACATGCGGATATGGTGCTCGCAGATGGGTTTCAGGTCCCGGCACAGCCGCGCCATATCGGTCCTGTGACGACCGGCCATCACCACCCAATGCGGTACGCCGCAGGCTTCAAACTGGGCATACTCGAACGGGCCCATTTCCACCGGATGGTCGATCAGGGCGTCGTAGTTGTCTGCCCGGAAGCGGCCAAATGCCAGCTCCGAACCACTCAGCCGCGGCAGCCCGGTGGCCAGGTGCCAGCCCAGATAGGCGGGGCCTTCCGGTGCTTCGATGTCCACTTCACAGGGCTGATCCTCGTGCCCCATGGGCGCCAGGAAGACACAAGTGCCATTGAAATAGCCGTGGGTGGTATCCAGATGGGCACCACGTACGGACAGGTCCCAGGCGTAAACGTGATAATGCAGCTGCACCGGACCGTCGCAGGGCGGTACTTGCCAGGTTTGCTTGTCGATTTTCGCGACTGGCAGAGTCTCACCCTGGCAACTGGCTTCCAGATACACCAGATGGCGGGCAAAATCACGGATCATATAGCTGCCGGGAATCCAGGCCGGCAGGGTAAACGCCTGCCCTTCCGGGGTCGGGTTCGCCACGGTGAGCGTCACTTCAAAAAGATGAGCTTCAGGGCGCAGTGGGCGAATCCGGTATTCAATCATGGTCTCTCCTGGAAATCGGGCAGCGTACAACAGCGTCCGGCATGGTAGTTGCTGCATCACCCTGTTGCCATAGCTGTTATTATGCCATGGTCCGGAACAGGCTCAGGAAGCCTGGCCGGCAGGCTGCCGGCTGAGCATTTATCCTCGCCAGGGACGCCTTAATAACACAGGCACCAACCTGTCCACTGACCGCGCCGCCGGAGAATGTTATGAGCAAGCAGATGCGCTACCTGAACACGGGCGACGGCCATTCCACCGCTATCCACCACTGGCCTACCCAGGCAGCAACGTCCAAAGGCATTCTGGTCTGGCTGCACGGCATGGCGGAGCATGGTGCCCGTTATGAGCCCCTTGCGAAAGCACTGAACGAACAGGGCTGGCATCTGTATTGTCCGGATCATCGCGGCCATGGCCTGAGTGTTAGCGAGGCCTGCCCGAAAGGGCATTTCGGCGACGACAACGGCTGGGATTGTCTGGTTGAGGATGCCCTGGCAGTGATCGCCATGGCCCGTGAAACCCACCCGGGTCTGCCCTGCGTGCTTGGCGGCCACAGCATGGGCTCTTTTATTGCCCTCGCAGCAGCCCAACGCAGCGGTGAGAATCTGTCGGGGCTGGTGCTATGCGCCAGCGATTACCACCCGGCAGCCTACTACACCCTGATGGGCCTGCCGGTGAAACTGACCCGTCGCCGTAATGGCAAGCGCGGGGTCAGTCCGCTGATTCGCAGAATGACCTTCGGGGCCTGGGCCAAACGAGTGCCGGACCCGAGCACCGAGTTCGACTGGCTGAGCAATGATCGCGATCAGGTACAGCGCTATCTGGACGACGACCTGTGTGGCTTCGATTGCACCACGGAGTCATGGTGTCAGTTGATTGAGGGCTTGCGCCAGATCCACAGCATCGTCCAGCTCGCCGAGCTGCCCGACCAACTTCCGGTCCTGCTGCTTGGTGGCGAGCAAGATCCCATGAGCGACATGGGCAAGGGCATGATGGCTCTGGAGCAGGTGTTGCATACCATGGAGCAGCCATTGACCGCCCACTTCTGGCCCGAAGGGCGCCATGAAATTCTCAACGATCATTGCCGGGACCAGGTACTGGATGCGATGAGCCAATGGCTTGAGCCTCTGGCACTGAAGGGATGAAAGCCGGCCAAGCTCCTCCTCCATCAGAGTGATTCCCTGATGCATCTGCCCTGCTGACAAGGCTCCAACGATGGGTTTTGCGGCTGTCGGCAAAATATCGGATAACAAACGTAACGCCTATGATTTCCGTTTTCTTCGGTTATTGCTGCGCTGCAAGGGATCGGCCCAACACTCCTCAGTGTGAACATTTAGTGCACTGAACAGACCGACTGCAACCGTCAGTTCGATGCGCGGGATCTGAAGTGCTCTCGGTTTCTACCATCAAGCGATCACTCTCAACACCTCCTGGATTCGCGACTCTAGACAACGTTTCCCTAAAAGGCTGAGTCAAATCCATGCCTGTAATACCTGCAGAGCAAAAAGAGCGAAATCATTCAGCTCCGCCCTAGAGTGAGGTCGAGATATCTGCCCATATCGAAGCGACCCCATAAAAAAAGCGCGCCAACAAGGTTGGCGCGCTTTTTCCAATCAGACGTAACGAGTGTTACTGGGAATTATTTCAAAAGGTTGTTTTTGATGTCCTTAAGGCCTTCCAAGGTGCTATCCCAGGTTTTTTCCACACTGGCTTTTACATCTTCCCAGCGCGCGTTGCTATCATTACGGACTTCATCCAGCCGCGCCGCCAGTTCCTGACGTTTTTCTTTCAGTTCCAGCTTACGGCTTTCCCACTTGTGGCGAACATCTTCACTGGCTTGGTCCGCCTTGACTTGCAACTGGTCGAATTCATTATCCAGCTCGTTCAGCTTACCTTTAATCTTTTCGATGAAAGCATTGCGATCCATCACAATCTCCTTTCAATGAATGGGTACCCTTTATCATGGGGCTGCCAAGACACTTTTCCATGGCGACTTTGTAAAATATCAATTTACAGAGTTTTCAGCATGGGCTGCACAAACGGTTAGCCCTCTTCTTCCTCCAGCGCCGACACATAGCCCAGATAACGGTTCTTGATCTGCCGGACATATTTCACCGGCTCGGCCCCGCGCACATAGCCGTAGCGAGCCTGACGGGCGTACTCCGGCCGGGAAAGTAACAGCATGGCCTCTTCCACGTTGCCGAACCATTTATCCGGATCCTTGCCCAGACGTTCCGCCAAGCGGCGTGCGTCTTCCACATGGCCGTGCCCGGCGTTGTAGGCAGCCAGAGTAAAATAGAGTTTTTCCGCCAGGTCCAGACGTGCCGGGAAACGCTGTTCCAGCCAGTCCATATAGGCCACACCTGCCGCCACTCCGTTCTCTGGTCGAGTCAGGTTGCTATACCCGAGTTGGCGCCCGGTACGCGGCATTACTTGTAACAAGCCCTGCGCCCCGGCAAACGAGCGCGCCTTGGGATTGAACCGGCTTTCCTGGTACATCTGCGAGGTAATCAGACGCCAATCCAGCCCATATTTAAGGGCCTCGCTTTTTACCAACTCGTCGTAGGGAGAAATGGCTTTCCCCGAGCCAACGCGATAGGCCTCGTGGGTATTGATGGTTTTTTTCTCGCGGAAGTAGCGGTTATAGGTGATGTTGTAGTTCAGACCCCGGTAATGGCGGGCGATGTAGCTATTAAGCTGCTCTTCCAGTGCCTGCTGTTCAGGGCGCAGCCCCCAGCCAATCTGCTTGGCGGGTTCGAATTCAAACAACACCGCAATATCTTCCCGGTAGGTGGACTCCATGGCGGCCAGGTGACTATCGGCCATGGTCAGATCATATTCGCCATTGGCGACAGCATTAATCAGCATCTCGGTGCTGGCGCCCGGCACCTCCTGAACGATGAAGGGAAAATCACTCTCTCGAAGCGTCTGTAGGGTGTCGTAATAGGCGGTTTCAGGGTTGACGGCTACGGTACGACCGGCCAACTGGCCGATGTTTTCCAGCGGCACTTGATCGGAACGGCCGATCAATTGCTCGTTTACTTCCAAATAACGATCGCTGAACATCCAGCCTTGTTTCTGGCGATCCTCGGTAATAGTCATGGAGGCCGCAATGACATCTCCCTCCCCGGCCTGCAGCGCTGCAAACATGGCTGAAGGGCTGTCTCGGACAACGACACTCACTCTCAGCCGATGCTTCTTGGCAAAATCGTTGATCAAGTCGTAATCAAACCCCATCAACTCACCACGCCACATGAAATAACTGGCGGGATTGTTGGAGGTAATGACTCGTAGAACGCCCTGCTCCTTGATCGCCGACCAGTCACGCTTTTCTTGTTCTTTGACAGAAGATATAACCCGCTCACTGGTTATGTACTGGTTGATGCGATCCAGCAGCTCGGTACTGTCCTGCCTCACTGCCCAGGCGATGCGCCGTTTACGGTTCACCACCGGGCCGATAGCTGCCTCGCCATCAGGGCTGATAAGGACATCCAACATGTTGCTGTCGATAATAGTGGCAGCCAATTCCCCGGATTCCACTCCCTCAACCAGTTCTTCGTCGGAAAGGTTGGCATCCAGAATGTCCACCGAAATGTTGTCATGCCGGCGCGCCAGTTTTTCTGCGGTTTCCTGGTAAGAGGTCCCTTCCGGGACCGAGATAGTCAGGTTTTTCAGCTTGGTCAGAGTCAGGTCTGCCTTCTCTGCAGGCACAACCAGCTTCTCCTGCACTGCATTTACCGGGGTTGAGAATGCCAGGGTTTTCTGTCGGTCTTTGGTCACCGAATAGTTCGTCACGATAACGTCGGCAGCACCCGCATTGATGAGTGCACCCAGCTCCGCAAAACTTTCCGCGTAGACCCAGCGGGGCTGCAGCCCCAGGTGCCTGACAAACGCCTCGGCCTGGGCCTGATATTCTCTGGCAGGAACCCCCTCCCGGGGCAGGCCGGAGGGCTCATCGAAACGGGGAGCCAACAGACGGATATACCCTCGCTCCTGCAAGGCAGGCAAATCGCCGGTTTCTTCATAGTTGTTGAAGGTGCTGACGACTTCGCCGACTCCTGGCTCCTTGTCGCAACCCGCCAACAGGGAAACCAACAGACACACTGTAAGAAAAATACGGCTTCGCATGATGCCCCCTTACTACACTGATTATCATTCTTGAGGCCAAAAAGGGCCTTATAGACAGAGTAACGATTCAGGGCGAATCAGGCGATTATTTTGTCGATAGTAATACCGCTGTCACGTGAAGGGGCTAGCAGCAGAAAATCTCATACAAAAAAAGGGGCCCGAAGGCCCCTTTCAGTCACTCCCATGCGAAATCAGGGAGTTCCTACGCAGACGTCATGTACACGGAAGGACTTGTTCACGTTTACCAAGCCAGCGTAATCAAGCTGGATTGAATCAAACGCCTGGCTGGACGCAGGTGCGGCAACGAAACGCTGATCGGAGTTCGCCCCCAAACCTAGCAGGTCCAAATCCAACAGACCGCCACCGACGGTTGCACTGTCCACTTCTACCCCATCGTTGAAGAAGCGGATGGTGATGAAGTTGCCCAGCAGTTCCAGGTTAACCAGTTGAGACGACGGGTCGCTGATCACGAAGCCCACTTCACTGTCAGCGATGTCCATTGAAGTATCGTTAGCGACTGCAGCCACAAATCCGCCGCCGTACACCAGTGCTGCACCGATGTTGATTTGCGCAAAGGTAGCGTTACTAGCATCCAGCGCATTGGCTTCGTCATCTACGGAGCAACCCAAGCAAACACCCAGAACACCACTGTCTGCCGTGTAATCAGTATTTCCAAGCTGCTGGTAGGTGTTGGTGGCGGCGCAATTGAAACCATCGTCATCACACACATCACCTTTACCGTCGCCATCCGCATCAGCCTGATCAAAATTCGGAATCATCGGGCAGTTATCCGTCACATCGGGAATGCTATCGCCGTCGGTATCGGTGGGATCACCGCCGCCGCCATCGCAGACGTCGCCAACACCATTGCCATCGGAATCAGCCTGATCCGCATTGGCAGTAAACGGGCAGTTATCGGTGTCATTCGGGATGCCATCGCCATCACGGTCGTCATCACACACATCACCGATGGCGTCCAGATCCTGATCCGCCTGATCCGTATTCGGCGTGTTCAGGCAGTTATCATTCGGGTCCAGAATGGTGTCACCGTCGCGGTCATCTTCGCACGCATCACCGATGCCATCAGTGTCTGTATCCACCTGATCATTGTTCGGGGTGTATACACAGTTGTCGTTGTTGTTATCGATGCCATCGCCATCAGCATCATCATCACAAACATCACCGATACCATCATTGTCAACGTCACTCTGCTCAGGGTTGAAGATGGTCGGACAGTTATCAACGCCGTCATCGATGCCGTCGTTGTCTTGATCGTTATTCATGTCACAGGCATCACCGATACCGTCGCCATCGGTGTCTTCCTGATTCGGATTGGCAACTAGCGGACAGTTATCGGTAGGGTTGTCTTCACCATCCCCATCACGGTCGTCATCGCAGACATCTCCAATGCCGTCACCATCCTGGTCTTCCTGCATGGCGTTAGCGTTAGCGGGACAGTTGTCAACGTCATCCGGAACGCCATCATTGTCCTGATCATTGTCACGCGAGACAGGGTTGTTATTACCAACGCTGCTTCCATCGCCTTCGGCTTCACAGCCTGCCAGCCCCATTCCCAACAAAGCGGTCAGGAGCATGGCAAACAAGATTCTCATTTGCGAGTTCATATCTTTATCCCTTATTTCTCAGTAACGCGGAATTCGACGCGACGATTCATGGCACGACCAGACTGATTTTCGTTGCTGGCGATCGGCTCGATTTCACCGTAACCGCGAGCAGTCAGGCGATCCGCATCAATGCCTTGCTCAATCAGGTATTGCCGCACTGATTTGGCACGCTCGTCAGACAGTTTCTCGTTGTAAGACGCAGAACCGGTGCTATCAGTATGACCGGCAATCTCAACGTTGAAGTTTTGCTGCGCCTTCAACGCCTTGGCCACACGGTTCAGAGAGGGACCTGAACTTGCGGTAATCTCCGCGGAGTTCAACTCGAAATTGATATTATTGAAGGTGATGGTCTGGTTGGTGATCATGCAGCCATCGGAATCAACTTTGGCACCCTGGATGGTATCCGGGCACTTGTCACGATCATCCGGCACACCGTCGCTATCGCTGTCCACAAAGGGCTTCTCGACAATTTTTTCCACTTCACGGGTTTCATAGACGATCTTCTCGACTTCAACCACCCTGGTCACACCCAGCGGGATTTCCAGACCCAGGGAGAAGCGCCAGTCATTGAAGCCGCCTTCGTCTTCAGATAGGGTTCCAGTGACGCCGTCAAAGTCGTCATACATGTAACGAGCTTCAGCGCGCAGTTTCAGGCCATTGTCGAAGATAGGCCCCGTTACGGCACCGATGCCAACGTTGGCATGAAGGTCTACACCATCATCATCGTCCGGCACTACATCGTTGTAGATCGCCCCGATATTTGCCAATACGAAAGGCGTAAAGCCTTCACGATCACCGAATGCATAAGCCAGACCTGTGCTGGCCGTGTATTGGTAAAAGTCGGTCGCACCGTCAATGCCGCTATCCAGGCCGTATGCGGCGCCCTCGGTCTCCCACCACCAGTGTTCAGACAGCTCACGGCCATAAATCAGACTGGCACCCAACCCCTTGCGAGAGATTTCACGGTCTTCGTCCAGAACCAGATAGCTGGCCATAGGCGCCAGGTACTGACGAGTAGTGTCCTCTGACTTGTTTTCTGCGAATGCCTGGTTTGCCATGGCCACAGAAAGTGCAAGTGCTGAGAGTCGTATGCATCCTTTCATGGTTACCCCCCTCGGGTATGATTGATCTGTGCAATTATTGAAATAGGATTGGGGGCGCTTTAAAACATCCAACGAGTGCCGTTACGTTGCTTTAATGTTGCCGGATGGTTGCTGGCACCCTATTTTGTTTCTGAGCGTATCTTTTCGTATCAAAAAGAGGGAAATGGCGCCGTTCAAAGGGTTACATTTCACAATTAACCCATATATGGCACGATGGTGCAAATTAATTGGAATACCATTCTCCATGCGAATATTGCGCACCCGCTACCTACTGCTACTACTCTTGTTTGCCGGCATTATCGGTGGCCTGCTGCACACGGCCTGGCCGTTCCTGTTTTACCCCCGGCAGAACCTGTTTTTCTCATTCCCTGTACAAGCGATAACAGCAGATGACTCAACAGCAAAAGCAGGTATCGCTGAACGGGACATTACGCCGCCCGCCGGCATACCCAAGTTCGGTTATTCCGCCTGGGCAAAGGATGCAGACGGCTTTCGCACCCGGCTCAAGGCAAGGGCGTTCTACCTGAAAGGCCCCGGCCAGACCCCGCTTGCTATCGTACAACTGGATCTTGGCAGCGGCTCGCTGGTGCTGCGTCACCGGGTAGCAGAACTGATCGCCGACCATACCGATGTGCCCTCCCATGCCGTGACCCTGCTGGTTACCCACACCCACTCGGGTCCCGGCCAGTATCTGGGCAGCGATTTCTACAATGTTTTCGGCAGTAACCGGCCGGGCTTCGACCCGGCCCTGTTCGAGTTTCTCAGCCAGCGTATTGCCGATGCGGTCATCGATGCTTATGAGTCCCGGCTCGAGGCGCGCTTTGCCGTGGGTCAGAGCGACCTGTTTGGCGTTACCCGTAACCGCTCCATCGAGGCCTGGGCCAATAACTTCCCAGACCGTGATCACGCCAACGCCGACCCCATGCAGGCAGTGAACCCCACCATGACCCTGCTGCGCATTGACCAGCGCCAGGGCAGCAGCTTCGAACCTGCCGGCGCGCTCAGCCTCTACTCCATCCACGGCACGGCCATACCCCCCTTTACCCGCCCCTACCATGCGGATGTCTGGCACTGGATCAGCGAGCAACTGGAAAGCGAATTGGCCAGTGATTACCCCCAATTCATCCACGGCCCCGCCCAGGCAACCCATGCAGATAACAACCCGGCCTGGAAAGAGGACCTGCGCGGCGACCGTGAAGCTGAACGGATCGGCAAGGCACTGGGCAAACATGCCTCACAGCTGTTTCATTCCCTGGAAAGTCAGCTCACTGACACCCTCAGCACCGCCGTCGCCAGCCGCCAGCTGGACCTGCTCGACGACATTGATACCGGCCGTTTCGGCCTTTGCGAAAGGGCCATCGCCGGTGCCGCCGTCGCCGGCGCCGCCAACGGCGACGAAGTCTTCCCGATTTCCTATCTCCCGTTTCTGAAGGAAGACTGGCCCCGCCGGGTCTTTACCGACAACTGCCAGGGCGTGAAGCAGTGGATGCTGTCCAAACTGCAGCTGTTGCTACCGCCCGAGCGCTTTCCCCACCAGGCCCTGTTTCAGATTGTGCGCATCAACGATCTGGTACTGGTTCCCCTGCCTTGGGAAATCACCCTGGAAAGCGGCAACAGACTCCGTCAGGCGGTAGCGAGCACCCTGCCCGAAGGCAGCGACTGGAAGGTGGAAATTTCCAGTCTGGCCAATGGCTACTTCGGCTATGCCGTGACTCCGGAAGAATATGCGCTCCAGTACTACGAGGGCGGCCACACTCTTTATGGTCCACACACCCTGGATTTCCTGATTCAGCAGAGCGAGAGGCTGAGCCGGGATCTTCTACAACAAGGCGACATCAACGACATCCCGGTCCAGCAGACCTTTTCCCTGCTCAGCCGACAATACTTTCCTGACTCGCTGGCAAGTCCGGGCACAAGGCGCTGGTTAAGCGAGCCTACCCGTCATGACGGTAACGCCTCCACCGGCCCTTACTGGAGCCTGCTACTGGAAGCGGAACCAGCAGATCAACTGGCACTGGATCGCCCTCTAATGGCGGTTCACTGCGACGATAAAGTGATCAGCGATGACAGCGCCGAGTTACAGTTGTTGCATCAGCAAGACACTGAGAAAGGGCACGGTCGTTATGAGGTGCGCTGGTACCCCGCCACCCCCTCTCCTTCCGGGGCCTGCCGTTTTTCCGTTAGCGCCAACCAGCCACAAGCAGTGTTGTCCGCTCCTCTGCCATAGTCCGTCCAGCAAACAGCGCTGAGTCAGCCTCACATCTCCGAGGCTACTCAGCACTGTGCTGACGACCCTGTCACAGCCACAGACGTGGTATGGCCGTTAACGGATGAGCCTTGCCAATGGCGCTGCTACACTGGAGTCGTGCTACAAGGCACCGCTTTTTCTCCCGGAGATCCGTCATGCGCCCGCTGTTCCGCTTTCTGCTGCCTGCCCTGCTCGTTGCCGGCTGTGCCAGCACCACCCAGGTTACAACTCGCTTCACCGCTGAAGGGAGCCATCCTCCGCGGGAGACATTGCTTCTGGTGGCCCACACCCCGGAAGGCGGCACCCGTGAAACCTGGGAACTGACCTGCAAGGAAATATTTTCAAGTAGTTCGTTGACCATTTTGCTCAGCCATCAGGAATTGCCGTTATGGTACGAAGGCGGAAAAAACCGCATTCTCGACTGGGCGCAAAACAATGATGTGCAACGGATTCTGGTGGTGGAACTGACCCATCTGTTGATTGATGCGGCGGCCCCCCCGACAGGAGGCAATCGCCTCAACCCCATGGACCAGTCCGCCAGTGAAATAACGCCGACCTGGCAAGTGGGGGTTGGTGGCGAACTCGCCCGGGAAGCAGTTCCCGAGGCACTGCGTCAACACGGTGCGGAGCTGATCAATGCTGACGGCAAGCCCCTGTGGACCGGTATTGCCACCACACACGAAGCCAGTAACACCGTTGCCATTGCCAAGAGCCAATGTACGGCTCTGCGCAACACACTCAAAGAGCACGCTCTGATACCCTGACAACGGAAAGCAAAGACTATGACTGGCCCACTGAACGGACTGACCTTTATCGAACTGGCCGGCATCGGCCCCGGCCCCTTCTGCGGCATGATGCTCGCTGACATGGGCGCCACCGTGATCCGCATTGATCGCCCCGGCGGCAACCCCCACGCCGCCATCGGCCATAGCGTTCTGTTCCGCAATCGACAGAACCTGGCCCTGGACCTGAAAAGCCCGGAAGGCATCGAGACCGTCCTCAAGCTCTGTGAAACCGCCGATGGCCTGTTCGAAGGCTTTCGCCCGGGTGTGACCGAGCGCCTGGGTATCGGCCCGGAACAGTGCCTGGCCCGCAATCCAAAACTGGTATACGGCCGCATGACCGGTTGGGGCCAGACGGGTCCGCTGGCCAAAGCGGCCGGTCACGACATGAATTACATCTCACTGTCCGGTGCCCTCCATGCCATGGGCCGCCAGGGGGAAAAGCCCGCCATTCCGCTGAACCTGGTGGGTGATTTCGGCGGCGGCGGCATGATGCTCGCCTTCGGCATGGTCTGTGCCGCCCTGGAAGCCCAGCGCTCCGGCGAAGGGCAGGTGGTCGACAGCTCCATGGTAGAAGGCTCCGCCGCCCTCATGGCCATGTTCTATGGCCTCAAGGCCCAGGGCATGTTCACCGAAAATCGCGGCACTCACATGCTCGATTCCGGCGCCCACTTTTATGAGATCTACGAAACCGCAGATGGCAAATATGTTTCCATCGGCAGTATTGAGCCGCAGTTCTACGCCGAACTGTGCCGCATTGCAGAGTTACCCGCCGAGGACTTTGGCCAGCAGATGAACCCGGCCATGTGGCCGGAACTGAAACAAAAACTGGCGGCGGTCATCAAACAGAAGAGCCGTGATGAATGGACCGCGTTGATGGAAGGTACCGACGTGTGCTTTGCACCGGTATTGAGCCTTGAAGAAGCGCCTTCACACCCGCATAACGTGGCAAGAGGTTCCTTTGTCACAGTCGGCAACACGGTACAGCCGGCACCGACACCACGCTTCTCGCGCAGCGCCGCCGGCGATATCAAAGCCGCAGCCAGCGCCGGGGCCGACAGCCAGGCGGTACTGCGTCAAGCCGGTTTCAGTGACGAACAGATCGACACATTGATCAGCAGTGGCGCAGTGAAGCAAGACTGACCTGAGCCACTGTTGGAGCCTTGCTCGCAAGGCGAAGGGGTTGGTCAAGTTGCGTGCAACCTGAAACCTTCGCTTTGCGAGCAAAGCTCCAACAGCCCCTTTTTCAGGCCAGCAGAGCCCCCTGCCACAAGCCGGGGCATTCTGACTAGCGGAGGACACCATGAGTGCAGTGATACCCGGAACATCCCTGGCCATTCATCCGGAACGTTTCCCCGATCCGGTGGACGACCTGCCAACTGACGGCATCCAGAAAGCCGTACTGGCGGGGGGCTGTTTCTGGTGCGTGGAAGCGGTCTACCTCAATCTGGATGGCGTATTGGCAGTCACCTCCGGTTATGCCGGTGGCCATGCCGCCCGAGCCAATTATGAGGCAGTCTGCACCGGCACCACCGGCCATGCGGAAGTGGTGGAAATCGAGTACGACAGCCAGGTAATCAGCTACGGACAGCTGCTCAAGGTATTCTTCTCCGTGGCCCACGACCCCACCCAGAAAGACCGCCAGGGCAACGACCGGGGTACCCAGTACCGGTCCGCCATCTTCTATCATAGCCCGGAGGAAAAAGCGGTCGCCGAAGCCTATATTCGTCAGCTGGACAACGCCGGCGCCTTTACCGCGCCTATCGTGACCACGCTGGAACCGCTGGAGACATTCTATCGCGGCGAGGATTACCACCAGAACTTTGCCAACCACAACCCTAACCAGGGTTATATCGTTCACGTGGCCAGACCCAAGGTGGAAAAACTCATCCACGCCTTTCCCGACCTGCTCAAGGGAGACTCGTAATGAGCGAAACACACTCCGCCAGTGGCCATGATCTGACTCCGCTCAGCGACGCAGAGAAACAGCAACGAGCGGAACACCTCACCGATGAGGAAAGACGCATCCTGCTCAATCAGGGCACCGAGCCTCCCTTCTGCGGCGGCCTGCTCGACAACAAGGAAGACGGGGTTTACCAATGCAAACTGTGCGAGCTACCCCTTTTTGCCGCCAACGCCAAATTCGAATCCGGCACCGGCTGGCCCAGCTTCTACCAGCCCTTTGACCCGGAGCATATCCGCGAACTACGTGACAGCAGCCACGGCATGGTTCGGGTAGAAATCCGTTGTGCCCGCTGCGACGGCCACCTGGGCCACGTATTCCCCGATGGCCCGCCCCCGACGGGACTGCGCTATTGCCTGAATTCAGCGTCGATGGTGTTCAAGGCGCAGGGTTGAGATCGCAAGTTTCAAGTTGCAAGAAACAACGCGGGCAATGCTGTCATCATCTTGCTGCCACCGCGTTTCGCGCACTCGAGTCGGGCGCCGGCACGAAGTATCCGGTTCGATTAGCCTTATGGCGCGCCTTGTATCTTGCAACTTGAAACTTGCAACTCGTACACCCTGACTTGACCGCAGCGTACAGCGGCAGTTTCTGTCATTGCCTCCCGCAACACCCTGTATACCATCGGAAGTGACCCCCAAGTCACGACAACCTGGCCGCTGCCAGAGCAATGGAAATCACAGGAGGCACCATGAACGCCGCGACCCCTGCCCCGCGCCGCGAGGAAAGCGCCGAACAGCGCTGGAACCGCTTTTCCGTCCTCAAGACCGGTGACGATTACCTGGCCAGCCTGCGCAACCGCGGCACACGCCTGTTCCTGTTTGGTGAGCTGATTGATGAGCCCGCCGACCACCCGATTATCAAGCCCAGCATCAACGCCCTGCGTGCCAGCTATGACCTGGCCATTGAGGATCCGGAACTGGCCACCGCCTGGTCCCCGCTGATTGATGCACAGGTAAACCGCTTTCTGCACATCGTCGAATCGCCGGCGGACCTGGTGAAAAAGAACAAGATGCAGCGGCGTATGGGCCAGATTACCGGCACCTGTTTTCAACGCTGCACGGGACTGGACACCATCAGTGTCCTGCATTCGATCACCTACGAAATCGACGAAAAACACGGCACCCAGTATCACCATCGTTTCCTGGATTTCCTCGGTGAAGCGCAACGCAAGAACATCCTGATCGCCGCTGGCATGACCGACCCCAAAGGCGACCGCAGCAAGCGCCCGGCTCAACAGAGCGACCCGGACATGTTCATGCGCGTGACCCGGCGCACCGACAAGGGCATCTACGTGAAAGGCGTGAAAGCTCATATGACGGGGGGCTGGAACCAGCACTGGATCTGCGTCATGCCCACCATGAACCTGACAGAAGAAGATCGCGATTATGCGGTAGTCGGCATGATCCCCGGCGACGCGGAAGGCATCACCTACATCTACGGCCGCCAGAGCTGCGACACCCGCGCCATGGAAGGGGGCGACATCGATCAGGGCAATGCCGAATACGGCGGCCAGGAAGTCCTGGTCTACTTCGATGACGTCTTTATTCCCCATGAGCATGTCTTCATGGACGGCGAGTACGAGTTTGCCCAGGACATGGTCGCCCGTTTCACCGCCTACCACCGGGCCAGCTATGTCTGCAAAACCGGCCTGGGTGATGTACTGGTGGGCGCCGCCGCGTCCATCGCCGAATACAACGGGCTGGAAAAAGTCAGCCATATTCGCGACAAGCTGGTGGAAATGGTGCACCTGAACGAGACCATCTACTCCTCCGGGATTGCCAGCTCCCACGAGGCAAAGCAGATGCCCAGCGGCATCTTCATGAACGACGCCATGCTCTCCAATGTGTGCAAGCACAACGTGACCCGCTTCCCCTACGAGATCTCACGTCTGGCCCAGGACCTGGCCGGCGGCATCATGGTCACCATGCCCAGTGAGAAGGACCTGGAAAACCAGGAAGCCGGCGACATCATTCGCCGCTTCCTGAAAGGCCGCGACGACATCCCCACCGAAGACCGCATGCGCATCCTGCGTCTGATCGAGAACATGACTCTGGGCCGCAACGCGGTGGGCTACCTGACCGAATCCATGCACGGCGCTGGCAGCCCCCAGGCCCAGCGCATCCAGATCCTGCGCGGCATGGACGTGGACACCAAGAAATGGCACGCCCGCAAACTGGCCGGCATCAAGCAGGTTTCTTGACGCCGATACTTGCCAGCCCGGGGCGTCCTGCTAAACTAGCGCCGCCCCGAGGGCATGCCGGGATAGCTCAGTCGGTAGAGCAACTGATTCGTAATCAGTAGGTCCGCGGTTCGATTCCGCGTTCCGGCACCATTATCCTATTATTTTTCATAAGCTTAGCGGAAGACTCTCCGCAGCATAAAAAGAATGCAATGTTAGCGCTACGCCGGTGCTACACCAAGCGCTTCCTTCAGTAATTTGAAGCTATGAGAAGCTTCTATTGGCTCGGACTCCGCCCCTCACCATGCCCAGCTTCCATCGCGAAAATCGAGGCTTCCCGCGTTAGACTCGGGATCTTTCGTATATTTTGAAATCGGTCACATTCCTTGGCTAGGAATTTAGCCTACTGGATACTCGACCCCAGCCAGTTCAAATTGCTCAGGACGTTGCTAAACCAAAGTGCTTCATTGAAGATTAGCGACCTAAGCCAATCGCATCAGACCAAGGAATTTCACAAAGATGGCGGCCAGCAACTCTCAGCAAGACTTCAACGAGTATGTGCTATTTTCTGAAGCAGAGAACCAAGCATTAGACGAGCGCAGCTTTGAACGGGAAATCAAGGGCAGGAAAACCACCTACGTTAGATGCCTGATTCGCAATAAAGATGTACAGCTAAAGCCAGAGGAAAGAAATCGTCAGCTTTGGATTTCCCGCTTAATCGATATATTAGGCTATTGTTCATCCCGGATCAGCGTCGAGTACCCCATTACTTTTGGGCGAGACAGCTCAAAACGGGCTGATATCGTCGTTTTCGACGAACGTCGCCCTACCGTCCCGTACATCATTATCGAAGTAAAACAACAGCGGTATAAAGACGGCAAAGAACAACTCCGATCCTATGCACATGCGACGGGCGCCCCACTTGCCGTTTGGAGCGACGGAATTCTAGCTGAAGTCTGGCATCGGAAAAACCCAAATTACTTCATGGCGATCCACGAACTTCCCAGAGCGGATCAAACCATTGAGCAAGTAGTGGATCAGCCGTGGACAATCGACACGTTGATTCGCCTTGAGAATGAGCGAGTAAAGGAAGGAAAATTCGCCCGATCCCTTCGCGATTTGATTGAGGACATGGAAGATGAGGTTCTAGCAAACGCGGGGGTCGATGTATTCGAAGAGGTCTTCAAGCTAATTTTCACAAAACTCTATGACGAGATGACCTCACACCGCCAGGGAACAGCATTACGATTTCGCAACCAAAATACCGCTGCACAGCTAAAAGATGCTCTCCAAAATCTTTTCGATGATGCAAAAGGAAAATGGGAAGGGGTGTTCCTCGAAGATGAACGTATACGTCTATCCCCCGATCATCTTCAGGTGTGCGTTGGTTCTCTTGAAGAGTGGAAGCTCTTCAACTCTAACCTAGACGTGATCGATGATGCATTCGAATACTTGGTATCAAAATCGTCCAAGGGAGAAAAAGGCCAGTACTTTACTCCTCGCTGGGTCATCGATATGTGCGTAAAAATGATGAACCCTCGAGAGACCGAGACCGTCATCGATACAGCCTGCGGATCGGCAGGATTCACGGTGCACACTATGTTTCACGTGTGGCGGCAAATAATCAACGATATGGGGAGAGAAGAAAGTCACCTTTTCACAATGGATGAGAAGCCTGCTCGATGTATCGATTATGTTCGCAACAACGTCTTCGGAATAGATTTTGATGAAAAAAGCGTCCGCGTAGCTCGCTGCCTAAATCTGATTGCAGGCGATGGGGAGACTAACGTACTGCACCTCAACACTCTCGACTTCACAAAGTGGGACGAAACTACGAAGCAAGACGACTGGCAAGACACCTACGGGGCTGGCTGGCGAAGGCTCCGCAAGCTACGAAAAAATTCGCGTCAGAAAGACTATCGAAATTTCACGTTTGACGTGCTAATGGCCAATCCTCCTTTTGCTGGCGACATCAAACAATCCGATATGCTTGCTCCCTACGATTTAGCGGAGAAAAGCAATGGAAAGAGGGAAACAAAAGTCGCTCGCGATCTGCTATTCATTGAGCGAAACATCGACTTCATAAAACCTGGAGGACGCATGGCTGTTGTGCTCCCTCAAGGCCGCTTTAACAACTCCTCAGACCAGCGCCTTCGCGAATTCATCATGGAAAATTGCCGCATCCTAGGCGTAGTGGGTTTACACCCAAACACCTTTAAACCACACACTGGTACAAAAACTAGCGTTCTCTTTATTCAGAAGTGGAACGAGGACGAAAATGCGGGACCTCTTTGCCCTCGAAAAGAAGATTACAATATATTCTTCGCCACACAAAAACTAGAAAGCGTCGACACCTCAGGTCGGAAAGTCTATCGAAAAAAATCTGATGGAACGCTTTTGCGTGACACCCATGGACATTTTGTAGTGAAGCATGACTTGTTCAACCACGATGGTTTAACTGAGGATGGTATCGCCGAGGCCTTCGAGGAATTCGCTCACGAAGAGAGACTAAGTTTTTTTCGCCACGCCCCTCTAACAAAAAGCGCTTAGCGCATCTGTTAGAGGGGCTTGAAGCCTCTATTATTCCGCTCAGCGAAGCATTGACAGAAAATACTACAAACCGCTTGGATCCTGAGTATTTTGCTAAAGCAGCGGTAGAAGCCTTTCGTCTACTGAAAACCTCGCCCCGTCTAGGTAACTTTGTTAAAAACGGGTATAGAGTCGTATATGAAAACACTAAGTCCATAGACCGTGAAGAAGGAATATCATTAGATCTTCCATTTTTCCTACAAAGCGCGAATATAAACACACCATTCATTAACCATGAACAAATGGCGTGTGTGTCGGAATCGGATTGGATCAGGTATCCGAGAGGGCGAATAAAGCCCGGCGAGCTGCTAATAGAAGTAAAGGGAAAGGCTGAGAAAGTCGCAGTAGTTCCAAAAGATTTTCCCGAAAAAACGCTTGTAACGGGAACTTGCTATAAACTATCGACGCACGAAGATTGGCAACGTTCATTGTTGATTGCGCATTTGACAGGACGATACGGGAGCATATTGAAAGATCGACTTAAAACCAACCTTCTCGTAGCCTACATAGCCAAAAATGACCTATACCGAATCCCGGTACCAAAACTCAGTGAACAACTATCCGAAATGATTCATCAGCTAGTCGAAGGATCACTCAACACTCGGAATGAAATCCTTTCGAAACAGGATGCAGCCCAGGCTATATTGCTCTCAGGGCTAGGGCTTTCTGATTGGACGCCGCCAGAGCCGCTATCTTACACCGCCACTGCCTCCGAAATTTTTAACTGCGGAAGGATAGATGCCCAGTATTACATGCCAGCCAAGAAACAAGTTCGACAATCGCTATCTGCCCTTCCTAGCCGGCCTCTATCAGAGTGGGTTGACAGCATTCGAAAACAGTGGGTTCCCGCCCGAGCACCTGGATCAACCCTAGTTCGCAACTACGATGTGACCGATGCTCTTGTTCCACGGCTAGATTCTGAGAAGGAACCAACCACAGCAGCCGAAATCGGCAGTATGAAAAAGGTTTTAAACGACGGGGACGTAGCAATATCTAGACTTAGGGCGTATTTGAAAGAAGTTGCTGTAGTTCGGACTGGTGACAACATACCCTCGGTTGGGTCATCAGAGTTCATTGTTCTACGCCCAAAGAGCAGCGCCATCTCTCCCGAGACGCTTATGATATTTCTGCGGTCCTCCCCGGTCCAAACCATCTTGAAATGGTGCCAAGACGGGTCGCAACATCCACGATTTAGCGAAAGTGATTTGCTCGAGATTCCGGTTCCTAACGTTGTGGCCGAGCTTTCGCCAGAAATTACGAAAATCGTGCAAGAAGGCTTCGCCGCACGCTATTTAGCACGCAAGCTATTAGAAGCCGCCAAAAGATCCGTTGAGATAGCTATAGAACACGGTGAGCCCGCCTCTATAGCGTATATAGAGAATATAAGAAAGGGAATTTAATGACATTACCTCCGCATGCTACCGATTGGATGGACCGTGCAGAAATCGACTATATAGGTCCTTTCGTTAAAGCTTGGGCTGCATTCAACGCTTGGTTTCGGCATGCATCCGGGCAAGACCAAGAACGAGCGATGCTAAATTGGCTCAAGAGCCAACCAAACGCGGTTCGCCGCGGAACTATGCCTCTCATGCGGGAGGAAAACGAGACGACCGACGCTCTTGCATTCCAACAGGCGGTTTGCGACTTCCAACAATGCCTAGATGACATTCATTTAGAGGTCGTGCGTAAAGGCATTCGCGAGCGTGTGTCTCTGCGTACGGTTTGCATTTATCCTCGCCACCTCAATAACGAACGAATAGAACACAGGCGCCATGAATTCGAAGTTCGTCGGGTGGCTGGTGGCCACATTCAGGTTCGTGTTAACTCAATAGCTAACGGGACTGAAAAGTTCAACGAAACTCAGGAGACGTACGATCCACCATCATTGTACGCTCTCCCAGCGTTTGACAACTTATCCCAAGATCAGAAAACGAAGCTTCGCCTACTCTTTGACTCCTGTAACCCCAGGCCGATGATCGACTTATTGAGAAACGGTGCCCCGCCATTGCAGATCGGCTCAGTCGAGTTTCAATGTACCGATGAAGAGCTTTTCTCTGGCTTAATTGAGACAGTTTATGCGCTACGAAATGGCCTTTTGCATGGTGAGATTGAACCAGATCCGTCGATACTCGCCTGTTTTGAACCAGCATACCGGATTGTAATGCAGTTCTTGAAATGCGTGAGATAGTTTTATTTGCGCTCCTGGAGCCCTCGTACAGTTATTAACACAAGTCCAAGGCGGCGCATCCGCGCCGCTGATTCAAACCCCAATCTGAACCTGAGGTTTTGGCCAGCTGAATAATCCAGGTCTGGAGCCGGGTTAGTACCGGCTTACCCAATACCCACAACCCAAACACTTTGCCCTTTGATAGGTCCCCATACTCGGTATAAGCCCTACCGGGTATAAAAGCCGGTACCTCAGGTTCATCATGTACCGACCCCAAACCCTGATTAACCCTAGGTACAGAGCCGGTTTGTACCGGCTCTTGAGTCGGTTCGTACCTAGAGGTATCGGTACCTATAGGTACACCCCCTACCCCCTCTGTACCTATAGGTCTGGACTGAATCCAATAAGCCGGTTTTAGGGGTCTGGCAGACCTGGGGATTGAAGGGCCACCCATCGCAATTACAAAGCTGCACCAATCGCCCTGATCCGCTGCTGTAACCGCCTCCCAAAGGGCACCACCCTCTTCTTCATCTACCTGGTCATCCTCTGGCCCCAGACGCCGTAGTTCACGCCAGACGGTCACGGAGGGGCCACCTATCTGCTGAAACTGACGAATGCCCCAGGCACTGGCCCAGGATCTGACCCTATTGGCGCTTTCCGCCAGTGTGGTCGTCCCATCCTCATCACTTTCCAAGCCTCCCAACCCAGTCCCATTGATGTTCTTGGAGACGTATTTGGCTAGGTACCCAGCGGCTGTACCTTTCTCTGGGTCAATGGCTTTTGAATTGAACCTATGGCGCCATGCGCCAGGCTCACCAGGAGAATCGGTTTTCCAGAGGTAATGTCGGGCAATTTTGCGGGCCTGTGCCGCTTCATCAGGGTGAAAGAACAGCAGCAAGTGCCAGTGAGGGGTGCCATCGTGGTGGGGCTCGGCAATTCGGAACCCATAGCAACGAATACCCTCTCGAGCGAATTTTGATCGAATGGATGCCCACTTATTAGATAACCAGTCTTGGCCTGCACCAGGGCACGAACCATCCCACTTAGGGTTCTTGAATACCTTAGGTGTTTTTGAATTCTTGACCTTGGTCATACGGTGAAATCGTGAAGGGGTCGTAAAGGTCCAGAATTCGCCTTTGTGGCCATACTTTTCCGCCACCTCCTCAAAGCCTCGCATTCTCACCATAAGCTCAGAGCGCCGTATCTCGGGATTTGCCACCCCAAGTTGCTGCAGCTCATCGAGAGTGAAAACCTCGCCATCATCGTTAATGGCCTCAACCCCCGCCAGAGTCTGTGTATTCCTTACGATGGCACGGGTCAGGCGCTTCACATTCCAGTTCGAGCAATACAGCTGCCTACCCGCACCGACATCCCCCCTTGATCGTTTGACCTTCTCAACCTCCAAGGCCTGCAACCGACGGATTTGCCTCATCCACCACCGATTGCACTTAAACCGATTCAGTAGCGGCGTTAAATCTTGTCGTTCATCAATTTTTGAGAAGGGGGCTGGCCACGCCAAGTCATACCTCTCAAGCACTGCTGCTACCCGTCTTAGAAGACGCCCTTCATCTTCCTCTCGATAGATGATAGATCTGCATTCTGTCGCTCTTTCTAGGCTAAAGTCCTTCAGATCCCGATCTGAGCCTGTCAAACACAAGTCATGTTTCTGATAGCGAGACCGATATTCTCTGAGCTTCGTATTGGCTTCAGCTTCGATACTCCCTTTGTAGACACCTGCAAGTCTTTCGTCCCGGCATCGCTGAATCGTCACCGCATAGGCTCGAGCAACACCCCGTTGCTGACCTGGGTCCAGATCGCAAAGGTTCTCTTGAATGTATGCCCAAGTACCAGGGGCTAACTCATTCGCTACAGTTCCCAGAGTCTCTACAGCCTGAGACACCACACCTTGCATGTGCCGAGGAGTATTGGCCGCTATCACATCAGCCCCCTATGCCTGGAGGCCACAAGTGACAGGTGCAGCTTGGAGGCTACGCTCAATAAAATCAGTGATATCAGAGCGCCGGTAACGGACCAAGCGCCCAACTTTCACATAGGGAAGGTTGTAGCGTTTTTCGCAACGCCATACGGCAAGGGTGTGGGTAGTAACCCCAAGAATCTGGGATGCTTCAACTGGGGTACAGAGCCCGTCATTGGAATTCATGCGAATGCCTCCAAGTGAGTTAACGTATGGAGGCAATTTGTTGTTTTTTAAGAGGAAAAAAAATTGGGTAAGCTGGGTATACGACCACCCGAAATTGGGTAATCTCGTGAATTCCTATACCCAATTAAGCATTAAACAGCTTCCCCAGATCATTATTTGACCGTTTCTTAACCCCCCGAGCGAATGGAATCCCCAGCTCTTTCAGATCAAGTTTGAAGGTTTCGAGCTTCACTTGATCTTCTGGGGAAACCCCCGTGTACCGTTCGAATAGATCTTTGAACTCTGCTTTTGTGACATTGATCGGGCCGTTGTTTACTGCCCATTCCAATCCCACTTCCTTTGCTCGCCTGTACACAACCTCTTTGAACTGCCGGATAGACTGGCGTCTAGCTCTCTTCTTCTCTTCCTGGGATGCTGTTCCTGCTGAAGTCGGAGTAACAGGGGCATCACCATAAACCGCAGCCAACAATTCTTGAGGCACCAGAACTTGCTTACTTTTCGCCCAAGCAAGAAGATCCGCCGGGCGCACTCTGTATTTATCTGACAAAGCGGCCTTAGTTAGAGCTTTCGCCTCTGGATTCACGACGAACAAACTGCCTCCCGGACCGATGCAAGTCCTGGCAAACGCCCACAGCTTGGTAAATTTTTCATCGTAGCTACGTGTTTCAGGGTGCTCTCGCATAAGAAGGTTTATACCTTCGCGAATCAACCAAAAATCACGTTTTGCCCACTCATCGCAGACACCTTGAAAGTTGGTCTGAACGGCTCGAGCTCTCCTTTCTAGGTTAGCCCGGTCAATCTTTTCAAAGCCTTCCTTGAACTCATTCAGTGTTGCCTGAACCGCTTCCCCGATTTGCTCGGGAGTGGCATTAGACCCCAAATCATTGATAGATGGTGTCTTCCTACTTTTATCGTCGCTCATATCCGATCGCCAATTCCTAAATTTGTCTCTCGATGGCTGTGACTACCGAAACCTCTTCGACTCTGCCTGAGGCTCTGAGGATAAAGCTAGCCACTTGATCCATAGGCTTTCTCAGCTGCTCCAAATCAATTGGAGTATATCCAGCGGTCACATCCATGGTTTTGTGGTTCAGAAGCCGCTTTTGCTTGTAGGCATTGATATCGAGGTCGGCGACGATCATCGAGAAGGTCCTCCTCAGATCATGAATAGTGAATTCTATCCCCGACAAGCTGACAACCTTGCGCACCTGAGCCCGTGGCTCAATCAGATACCCCTTTGCCCCCTCCCCCTGGAACACATAGGTTTTAGAAAAACCTGTTTTTAGGTTTTCTCCAGAAACCTGCCCTAGGTTTTCTTTCTGGGCCGTAAACCTACGCTTTAACAGGTTTTGTAGGTTTTCTGGCAGAGGGAGGATATGAGTGTTTCGGTTTTTGGTATCGGATATCGTCAAGGTCCTCGCCTCGAAACTGATACCCCCCCAGGTTAACTGAGCTGCCTCATTGCGACGTAAACCGGTAAATAGTATCAATTCCAGGTAATCCGCCACGGTTTCAGCCGGTGTCCCCACCCCCTCTAACCTCAAGGTATCCAGAGCACCAACGAAAGCCTTGAGTTGGTGGGGCTGAATGTACCTTTCTCTAGGTTTTGTCCGGTTCCAGGTCCTAGTGCGAGAAAGGATATCGACAGGGTTAACCGGTATTAGGGGATTTCCCTGGGCATCCTCGTATTGGTACTGGGAGAAGTTGAATACCGCGTTCAGCACTCTCATGGCGGAGTTGGCATAGGAGGGGCCGCTATTGGTGGTCAAAGCCTGGTGCTTGCGCTGCACATTGGCCTTTGTAATGTCTACCAGTCGCTTCCGGTGCCAATCCTTAAAGGCCGTAGTCATCAGACGCCGGTAGTCGTAGAGGGTCTTTTCCTTGAGGTTCTGCTTGCGGGTGGATACATAGGCCTCAAACGCTTCCAGCAGAGTGACCTTGTTTGCCCTCTCGGCAACTTTCTTAGTCTGAGGGTTCTCCCCCTTGGAGATCTCGCCTAGAAGCTTGTAGGCCTCTTGCCTGGCGATAGCCGGTGTCATGGCGGGATAGTCCCCCAACTTCAACCGGGTCGGCTTGCCTTCCAAGCGGCGGTACAGCACGAAAGACTTTGCGCCCTTGGAGGTTACAGCCAGCTGTAGCCCCTTCACCTGCTCGTCGTTGTAGTAGGCGCGCTTGCTGCCCTCAGGGAGCGGCAACCCGTCAATGCTACGCTTGGTGAAATTCAGTTTGTTGGTCATCGGCCCATCCAACCCTTAACCCCAGTGCTACGCTGGTGCTACAGCGTGCAGGAATTCACGGGTATTCCCATGAATCTACATGGACCGATAATGCCGCCTAACCCAATGATTTGCAAAGACTAATGATAGATAATGAATCACCATGAATTATGGCGAATATGACATCAAAATAATTCGTAATCAGTAGGTCCGCGGTTCGATTCCGCGTTCCGGCACCATCGAATCACAAAAAAGCCGCCTCTTGAGGCGGCTTTTCTTGTTTGGACCATCCTGCGAAAAAACCCTTATCTCCCGCCGAAGGCCTTCTGCCAGCCCACCGTGAAGGTGTAGTCGGTTTCCATCTGAACCCCATGCAGGGATTGGTGAACCGGGACCTTGTATTCCAGAGCCAGACGATGGCCGTTCAATGTGCCGTTCTTGCCCAACAGGTTCAGTCCCAAACCGATATCCAGTCGCTGCCCACCCTTGGCGTCCGGGTCAGCGGCCGGATTCATCATTGGTGAGATAGTCAGGTCTTCGGCAGCACCGTGAATATCAGACCACCAGCTCTTGTAGGCAGCCAGGGAGATGGAAGCCCAAGGAGCCAGCGGCTTGGCCGCCCAAGCCGTCAAGTAACGCCGGGAGCCTAATTTGTAGCCCTGATCATTCTCATCCAGCGCAATTTTGGCACTGACCTGCGCTCCCCAGCTCCAGCCTTGATATTGCTTGTTCAGGGTAATACCCGGGCGCGCCTCGTAGCTGCCAGAGCCCAACTGCATGGGGTATGGCAACTGGATCTCCTTGCCCTGCATGGGCACATAGTCGTCTTCCTCGATGGAGCCGGTGGGCAAGCCCAGCACCAGATTCAGGTGAAGACGATAGCCGTCTTGATCAAAGAACTTGTACAGGCCGCCAATGCTGGCGTCACCGATACCGGAGGTTTCGGTGTCGAACTCGTCATCCATGGTGTTCATCATCATGGCCATGCGAGTTTTGGTGGTCATCTTGTTGGTGGTGTACGGCAGCATGGCCATCAGGGTGAGATTGTCCGTCGGCGCGTACATGGCTCCGAGCATGTGCATGTGCATGGTCATCTCATAAGGCAATGCCTTCATGTTCATCATGCCCATACCGGGGATCTCGCCGAAGGCTTCATTGGTGCTCAGCGACTCACTGCCTGACCTGGCGCCACTCATCCCCATGCCCATATAACGATAGGACAGCATCCATTCGCCTTTGCCATGGGTATGGTCGCCCATCACTGAAATGGGCGCATGGCTGTCGGCACGCCCGCCATCGTAATGGGCCTGAGCCTGACCCATGCTGGTCATCGCGGTTGCCGCGACGAGAAGATGAACTGTTCTGCGCATCTCGCTTCCCCACTGAATAACAATTGCGAGCAGCTTACGGATACCGCCGGCAATGCCAATGCGGCAAAACGTCGCAGTCTTGTCTATATCAGGCGAATTGCTTGCGGTACTGGCCCGGCGCGCAGCCCTGCCAGCGTTTGAAGGCATGGTAGAAATTAGCAGTGTCGGAAAAGCCCAGTTCCATGGCCAATGCCTGCATGTCACAACCCGGCTCACGCAGGGCCTGACAGGCGTGCTGGTGACGAACCTGGTCGCGCAGCTGGGCAAAGCGGGTGCCTTCCTCCTGCAAGCGACGTTGCAGGGTGCGGGGTGTCATGGCCAGGGCGGCGGCCACCGCTTCCATGGTCACGCCCTGCCCGCCCAGCATGATTTCCAGCTGTTTGATCACCTGGCCGGACACACCGGCAGCCCGTGATAAACCGGACAGTACCTCATCGGCGGATTTGCGCAGGCGCTCGTTGTATTTGGGATAAGCCCGGGGCAACGGTTCATTGAGCAGACTGGCCGGGATAGTGATGGCATTGTGTTGCTGGGCAAAATGCAACGGGCACTGAAAAAACTGCTGGTAAACCGCCACCTGATCCGCCACCGGCTCGTCGTGCAAAAAACAGGCTCCGTTTACCGGCATGGAGCCACCCAGCAGGGAGCGGCCGATGGCCACCATAGTAGCCACCACCACTTCGTTATGGGTGCGGGTGGCGGTAAAGCGCAGGGTCGGGTCCTTGCTGGCCACCGCCAACATCACATCGTTATCGATGGCATTCAGAGAGAAGTCCAGATAAGGGACCACCAGATCCTTGTAGCGAAACAGCATGGCCAGCCCTTGTTCCAGGGTGTCGGCCGTTGCCATCACGTTGCCAAGCAGATCCAGATTGCCATAGTGATTGTCAGCCCCCACATGCAAACCGAACAACGGATCGTCACTGTCGCTGAACGCGGAATAAAGCAACTCGTCCAGTTGCAGCAGGCTGATAAAACGGTCGTTGCGACCGACAATGTCCGCATCAATACCGGCACGCTCGAACAGGGATTGCACATCCAGGCGGCTGCGCAGCGATACCTCAAGGAGGCCGGGTAAAATGGAAGCTGGAAGCAACGTTGTGGTCATGGTGTTTCCTCGCAATCACCCGAAACTAGGCAAAGGCATCGGACAGGTCAACCAACCCTGATAGATTGGCCCGTTTGACCGACTGGAGCTTCCCTCAGACAGTGAGTACTCTAGGGAGCCGCTGAACAACTCCTTGCTCAACCAATCAACAACCGGATCGATTATGCTCAAACGCTATCTGGTCGACGAGGTCACCGACACCCGGGCCTCGCGCAAGCAGGCTTTCAAACTGTTTACCGACGCCACCAACTGGCAGAACTGGTGTTCGGTAGTGCGTCATGCCCGTCTCCTGAATGGCAACTGGCGCCCCGGCGCCCTGCTGTTGTTTGTGGCAGACCTGCCCGGCCTGCCGCCGGCGCCGGTGGTGGTCCGGGTGATGGAATACAAGGAAAACGAGCGCATCACCTGGGGTTTGCATCTACCCTTCGCCCGTATTACCCATCGCTTTACGTTTATCGACGATGGTCAGGGTGGCTGCCGAGTGCATCAGGAAGAATGGACCGAAGGGCTGCTCACCCTGCTGGCCTGGCCTGCCGGCAAACTGATTCACCGCTTCGATACCCGCTTTGCGGCAGAATACGCTGCCATGTTCTGATTATTGACCCTGAACGGATTCCTTCATGACTCATCGACTGTTTAATGCCTACTGCCGGGTTGTGCTGGCACACCCGGTTTTCTGGCTGGCTCTGCTGGCCCTGCTCTGTGCGGTTGCTGCCTGGCAGGCCCGGGAGTTCAAAATTGATGCATCGGCAGATTCGCTGGTGCTCGAGAACGATGAGGCATTGCAGTACTACCGGAAGATTTCCAAGCGCTATGGCGGCAGTGATTTCCTGATCATCACCTATACGCCGTCCCAGGCGCCGCTGTTCCAGCGCAATACGCTGGAACACTTGCAAGCATTACAGAGCGATCTGAAACAGGTCGACCGGGTCAGTTCGGTGTACAGCATGCTGGATGTGCCGTTGCTGTTCAGCCCCCAGGTGGAATTCAGCGATCTGGCCAACGACTACCGTACCCTTACGGACCAGGATGTGGACCTGTCATTGGCGGAAAAGGAGTTCACCGAAGAAAACCCGCTGTATGAAGATCTGCTGGTCAGCGACGATGGCAACACCACCGCCCTGCTGGTGAGTTTCGAGCGCGACGAAACCTATTACGAGCTGCTCTACCGGCGTAATGAGCTACGCACTCAGCAACACGAGGGCGAACTGGACGAAGACGGCGAACAGGCGCTGGAAGAGGCCTCACAGGCCTTCAGTGACTACAGCAGCAAGATTCAGGAACGCACCGCCGGCGAGATTGATCAGGTGCGCGACATCATGGACACCTACCGGGACGAGGCAAAACTGTTCCTGGGCGGGGTCCCCATGATCGCCACTGACCTGGTGCGTTTTATCCGCGCAGACCTGAAAATTTTCGGGATCGGCGTACTGGCCTTTCTGATCGTTACCCTGTTCATGATTTTCCGCCGCCCCCGCTGGGTGGTGGTGCCCCTGGCCTGCTGTGGCGTCACCGTGCTGACCGTGACCGGCTGGCTGGGCTGGATGGACTGGAAGGTTTCGGTGATCAGCAGCAATTACATATCACTGCTGCTGATCATCACCATGTCGATCACCATCCACCTGACCGTGCGTTTCCGGGAGCTGCATGAGGAAAACCCGGATGCGAGCCAGAAGTGGCTGATCCGGGAAACCGCCGCCCACATGATGCGGCCCATGATCTACATGATCCTCACCACCATGGTGGGCTTCTCTTCTCTGGTGATCAGCGGGATTCGCCCGGTGATCGACTTCGGCTGGATGATGACCTTTGGCCTGGGCGTGGCGCTGGTGGTCTGTTTTCTGGTTTTCCCGGCCCTGCTGGGTCCGTTGAAGGCCGGCCAACCACAACAGGGGCGTGACTTCAGCCGCAAGTTCACACTGGCGTTTGCCAGCTTTACCGAACAGCACCGCCCTACCCTGATGGTGCTGGCCATTATCACCGTAGTCGCCTCGCTGTGGGGCGTCAGCCGATTGACGGTGGAAAACCGCTTTATCGACTATTTCCAGGAAGACACCGAAATCTACCAGGGCATGCTGCAGATTGATCGCAAGCTGGGAGGCACGACGCCACTGGATATCGTCATCGATGCGCCCAGCACTGAAGCCCGCACGGCGACAGCGTCATCCCAGCCGGCTACCGGCTGGGATGGTGAATCCATGGACGATAGCGCCGAAGATCCGTTCGCATCTGGCGGCGATAGCGACCCGTTCACCAGTGCAGAGCCCGATCCGTTTGCAGACAGTGGCAGCGATCCGTTCTCTGGCGCCTCAGGCAGTGAAGATCCCTTTGCCAGCGCCCCTTCCGACGACCCGTTTGCCGAACCACAACAGGCCAAACCCAATCCCCTGAAAGGCGCCTACTGGTTCACCCCGGCCCGATTGGCCCAACTGGTGGAGATCCAGAACTACCTGCAATCCCTGCCAGAAACCGGCAAGGTGTTGTCCATCGCCACGACTTACAAGGTTGCGGAAAAACTGAACGAGGGGCCGCTCAGCTATGTACAGCTGATGCTGCTGGCCAGCTTCATTCCCGAGGACCTGCGCGACCAGCTGGTGCGCCCCTACCTGTCAGACGACGGCAACCAGGTGCGCTTCAGCGTGCGGGTGATCGACTCGGACGAAAACCTGAATCGCAACGAGCTGCTCGCCAAGATCCGCACCGATATGGAAAACAACTTCGGCCTGCAACCGGAACAGGTGCATCTGACCGGCGCCATGGTGCTTTACAACAACATGTTGCAGAGCTTGTTCGATTCCCAGATCAAGACCCTGGGCTATGTGTTCGCCGCCATTCTGGTGATGCTGCTGATTCTCTTCCGCAGCCTGCCTGTGGCACTGATCAGCATGGTGCCGAGCCTGATCTCAGCATCGCTGGTGCTGGGGCTGATGGGCTGGATCGGCCTGCCGCTGGATCTGATGACCATCACCATCACTGCCATCACTATCGGCATCGCCGTGGATGACACCATTCACTACATCCACCGCTTCCATGAAGAGCTGCCGAAAGACAACGACTACGTGGCCACCATGAAGCGCTGCCACGGCTCCATCGGCAAGGCCATGTACTACACCTCGCTAACCATCATTGCCGGCTTCTCGATTCTGGCGTTCTCCAACTTCAACCCCACGGTGTACTTCGGCCTGCTCACCGGTCTGGCCATGCTGGTGGCCCTGCTCAGCAACCTGACGCTGCTGCCGGCACTGCTGATCTCGGTGAAGCCGAAGCTGCGGGCGGGTTGAAGCCAGCTGTAGGAGCGGCGCTCAAGCCGCGAACCGTACTTGGGAATGCCTTCGCAAGTCAGTTCGCGGCTCATACCCGCGGAGCACAGAGAGCGCCGCTCCTACGGTGGAGTCTGGACAGGGTTTGGCCACTTTGATTGACCACTGACCAAATGAACAGTATATTGATTGTCCGGGTGGCCCCAGGCCTTCGTACTGTGACCCCAGGAAGACCTGATTGATCTCCGTAGCCCCAGGGATGGGGCCGGGCTCCCGGACTTATTCGACAGATCTGGCAGGCTGGGTTTCGCAACGCGAACCTCAAGCCTAAGCCAGTTGCGT
Organism: Alcanivorax sp. IL2; assembly: GCF_047495475.1. Classification (NCBI taxonomy): domain Bacteria; kingdom Pseudomonadati; phylum Pseudomonadota; class Gammaproteobacteria; order Oceanospirillales; family Alcanivoracaceae; genus Alcanivorax; species Alcanivorax sp. IL2. The sequence goes on from NZ_CP179932.1 coordinate 2,709,551, forward strand.
AGGGTCGATTAGCTTCAAGCGTAATCCACCAGCACACCGTGAATATGTGGATTACGCCTACGGCTAATCCACCCTACGGCGCAGAACGATAATCGCGTGGTCAGGGATTTAGGATTTGGGGTGAGCCGTTAAGAAACGGGAGCAGCCGGCTTAATTGCCCTCTTGCCGGTCAGGCTGACACTGGGAACCCAGCAGGTTCTGGGCAAGCACGTAGCGATCCTGGGCATTTTCCGCCCGGATCTCACCCACAGACAGGTACTGCAAGGTCCAGTTGTCCCAAATTCTCGTATAGCGACTTTCCAGCAGCACATCACCACGCATCATGGTGGCTCGCTCCGCCTTCACCGTCAGCTTGTCGCCATCACGCCGGATCTGATACCCCTCATTGGGATACAGCACTTCCAGACAGGCCAGAAACCGTTTCAAGGTCATTGCCGAGGCGGAGCCCACGGTAAACGCCAGTGGCAGGTTCGGCACTTCCAGCATCAGGTTGTGGATATTGGCGCCGTCCAGCCTTTCCAGACGCTGGCTCTGGGCCTTTTCCTGTTCCTCTTCGGCATTGCGCAGGCTTTCCGCCATTTTCTGGGCCTGAAGCATGTCATCGCGTAGCTCCCGACGCCGCTGTGCCTGCCGACGCTGCGCTTCCTTGTGGGCCAGCACGGCCTGCCAGGCCCTTTCTACCTCCAGATCCACCTGTTGCGCATAACGCCGGGCCTTGCGGGCTCGGGCGATTTGCTCCACGCAGTCACCCTGCCATGCCGTAGCCTGCTGCTCTTTCAGGTAACGGGCATCCCGGTGGTGCTGATAGAGAGACTGACAGCCCCCTACGCGGGCGCCCAGCGCGTCGATCTCATGGTAGTCGAGCCCATCCACCTGGGCTGGCGCACGGGTCCAGCCCAGCCAGTCGGCCGTGGTCGGCACCACAGTGCTGCAACCGCTGACAGTCGCTATCAAGCACCCAATGAGAAAAGCCGGAACAATACGCACAACAGAACGTCGCCTGTGAGATCGGGACGGGAAAGAAAGGGGGTAGCCAGGCTACCCCCTCCGAGACTTGCAGGAGCTTAACGTGCAGCGATCTTTTCTTTCCAGATCACCGGGCCGGTCTTGTGAACGGATTCACCTGTGGAGTCCACGGCCACGGTCACCGGCATATCTTCCACTTCGAATTCGTAGATGGCTTCCATGCCCAGATCTTCAAAGGCCGCCACGCGTGATTTACGGATCGCCTTGGACACCAGGTAGGCAGCGCCGCCCACGGCCATCAGATATACCGCCTTGTTGTCCTTGATGGCTTCAATGGCGGTATCGCCACGCTCAGCCTTGCCGACCATGCCGATCAGACCGGTTTCTTCCAGCATGGTGCGGGTGAACTTGTCCATGCGGGTGGCTGTGGTGGGGCCGGCGGGGCCGACCACTTCGTCACCCACCGGGTCCACCGGGCCCACGTAGTAGATAAAGCGGTTGGTGAAGTCCACGGGCAGTTTTTCACCCTTGGAGATCATGTCCACCATGCGCTTGTGGGCGGCATCACGGCCGGTGAGCAGCTTGCCGGACAGCAGCAGGGTATCGCCGGGCTGCCAGGTCTGCACTTCTTCCGGGGTGACAGTATCCAGATTGACGCGCTTGGCGCCTTCGTCGTTGCCCCAGGCAATGTCCGGCCACTCTTCCAGGTCCGGTGCCTTCAGATCCGCCGGGCCGGTTCCATCGAGAATGAAGTGAGCATGACGGGTAGCCGCGCAGTTGGGGATCAGCGCCACAGGTTTGTTGGCCGCGTGGGTGGGGTAATCCACCACTTTCACGTCCAGCACGGTGGTCAGGCCGCCCAGGCCCTGGGCGCCAACGCCGAGGGCGTTTACTTTTTCGAACAACTCCAGACGCAGCTCTTCAGAACGGGTCTGGGCGCCACGGGCCTGCAGCTCGTGGATGTCGATGGGATCCATCAGGGATTCCTTGGCGATCAGCATGGCTTTCTCGGCGGTGCCGCCGATGCCGATGCCGAGCATGCCTGGCGGACACCAACCGGCCCCCATCTTGGGAATCTGTTCCAGCACCCAATCCACCACGGAATCGGACGGGTTGAGCATGGCGAACTTGGATTTCGCTTCTGAGCCACCGCCTTTGGCGGCCACATCGATTTCCAGGGTGTCACCGGGCACGATGGAGTAGTTGATCACCGCTGGGGTATTGTCCTTGGTGTTGGCACGCTTGCCGTCTGGGTCCGCCAGCACCGAGGCACGCAACACGTTCTCCGGGTGGTTGTAGGCCCGGCGCACACCTTCGTTGATCATGTCGTCCAGGCTCATACTTTCACCTTCAGAGGACGCTTCGAAGGTGACATTCATGCCCACCTTGGCAAACACCGTCACGATACCTGTGTCCTGGCAGATCGGACGACGGCCCATGGCGGCCATGCGGGAGTTGACCAGGATCTGCGCCATGGCGTCCTTGGCAGCCTTGCTCTCTTCCTTCTCGTAGGCTTCTTTCACCGCGCGGATGAAATCCACCGGGTGGTAGTAAGAGATATACTGCAAGGCATCGGCCACGCTCTGAATCAGGTCATCCTGGCGAATCACCGTCATGGGATTACTCCTGCTGGGACAAATTGGGGGCGCGTAGTATAGCGCAGAGTGTGAAGCCTGAACATTTTACAAAACGCTCCCGAACCAGAGAACCGCCCGTAGGAGCGCCTCTTGAGGCGCGAACCGAGCGCAGCGAGGCGACAACGATGGTCCACCCACCATTCTTTCTGGAACCTGTCGAGCTTTGGGATTCCTGATCGCCCTTCGGTCGATTTCCGCGCAAGCGCGGTTCGCACCTCAAGAGGTACTCCTACAGCGGCTTCGTAAGAAATGAGGAAGTCCCGGGAACTTTCCAATCTTTCCGATCCAACCAAGCGTAGCTCGTAGCTCGTAGCTCGTAGCTCGTAGCTCGTAGCTCGTAGCTCGTAGCTCGTAGCTCGTAGCTCGTAGCTCGTAGCTCGTAGCTCGTAGCTCGTAGCTCGTAGCTCTGTCAATCGCAGCGGGTATTATTGAGTAACCGCAGCAGATGATCGTTGACAACTTCCGGTTGCTCCAGGTGCAGGAAGTGCCCGGCATTGGCGATCCGCTGCAGCTCCACACCACCGCTGAAGTCACTCTCTACCAGAGTGTGTTCGAGCAGTTTGGGGCTCATACAGCCATCATTCTCGCCGATCAGTATCTGAGTGGGCGTGGAAATATCCTGACCCAGCCAGCTCAGGGCTTTGCGCTGCTCCTTCTTCCACAGCTTGAACATGGCCCGGTACCAGCCCAGCGCCGCCCCGATAACACCCGGTTCGGCCAGGGTGTGCTTGGCATTGTCCAGATAGAGACCGGGGTCCCAGTCCGGCGACCAGCGCCGCCACAGGGTGTCCACACCACTGAGATCACCACGCTTGAGCCAGGCTTCCGGTGCAACCGGCAACTGGAAAAATTGCATGTACCCGCTAAGTAACACTTGTTCGGGCACTTTGAGCAGCGCCTGGGGGATACGCCTCAAGGGCGGAATCGCCAGGGCACTGAAAGAGCAGAAGGTTTCCGGAGACTGGGCACAGGCCAGATAGCCCACCGCTGCGCCCCAGTCATGACCGATCAAATGGACACGGCCGCCCAGCTGAGCGGCGAATACCATCAGGTCATCCACCCCTGCATAAACAGAATAATCACCACTCCCGGACTGACAGCTAGGTGCATAACCGCGCAGAGCCGGAGCAATCGCCGTATACCCGGCCGCCGCCAGGGCATTGATCTGTACCGCCCAGTTTTCGTAGGTGTCCGGAAAACCGTGCAGCAAAATCACGGGCTCGCCGCTGCCAGCCATCAGGGCCGGAAAGCGCAAGTCCCCGTTTACCAGTTCAACCTGTTTCATCGAGTTACCTCAAAATGGCGGGTCTGCGGCGCCTCTGCATCCCGGGTGATGACCTCCTCCACCCGGGCCATGGCCGGCCCCTGGCGCATAGCGTCCAGCATCGCCGATACCGCATCCGGCGGGCCGTGCAAGATGGCTTCCACACGGCCGTCGTCACAATTACGTACCCAACCGGCAAGATCTCGCAGGCTGGCTTGGTGTTGGGTCCAGGCCCGGTAGCCTACCCCCTGAACCATACCGCTCACCAGTACATGTTTAGTGATCGCCATCATTGCTCTCCCGATTCTCCTCTTCGTCGGCAATACTGTCGCGACGTTGAAAGAGTGTATCCAGCGGCATCTCCAGCGGCGCCATCATACCGTCACGGGCCTGATCCATCTTTTCCTTCAATGTCCGCTCCCAGGCGGATTCATCATTACCCAGCCGCACACGCAACTGGCTATGGGCAGGCCAGGGCAGCATGGCCACCAGCTGCCCCAGGGTCAGGTTGCGCAGATCCCGGGATAACATGTAACCGCCCTCCTCTGTACGCCGTATCAGCTTGGCGTCCATCAACAGATTGCGGAATTCATCCCACTGGCTCACGCCGCAGTCGCGCATCACCTGACGGACTTCCTTGCTGCGCAGTACCTTGCCATGTTGTTGACGCAGCCAGAAGGAATGCAGCAAACGCATCAACGCATGCATTCTGGGAACCTGGCGTCGATGTTCCTGAAATACCACCAGAGCACGCACCAGCTCCGCGCCGCCGAGCACGATAATCCAGGAAATATAGACCCATAACAGGAACACCGGCACCGCCGCAAAGGCACCGTACACCACTTCATAACTGGGAGTCTGGCGGATAAAAAAGGCAAACGCGCTTTTCGCCAGCTCGAACAGCAGCGCCGCGCAAGCCGCACCCAGTATGCCCTGGCGTAGCGGCACATTGGTATTGGGCACCACCGTATACATCAAGGTAAGCATGGCCGTGGTAAAGAGGAAAGGCAGCAACGACAGCCACAGCCTGACCCCACCGAGATAATTCACGGTATCACTGAAAATAGCCTGGGAGGTCAGGTAGGAAGAGATCGCCAGACCCGCCCCCAGACAAATCGGCCCCAGCGACAACACCGCCCAGTACATCATCAGGCTGGTGAGTCCCTTGCGAGCGCTGCGTACTTTCCAGATACGGTTCACGGTCTGCTCGATGGTACGCAGCATCAATACCGAGGTGATGATCAGAATAATCACCCCCGGGCCGGTCAGATTGGTGGCCTGCCGGGCAAACGACTGCAGGTGCTCCAGGAGCATATTGCCCGCCGACGGCACGAAGTATTCAAACGCCCATTGCTGGAGCTGAACCCCCTTGCCTTTCAGCGCAGGCACCGAGGCCAGCACCGAAAAACTCACTGTCATCACCGGCACAATGGCAAACAGCGTGGTGTACGTCAGTGCGGCAGCGCTTTCCCGACAACCATCTTCCTTGAACTGACGCACCAGCAGTGCAAAAAAAGCGCGAATGGAATCCAGCCTGGCGCGTACCGGAATGACGTTTTCATCAGTTTCCATGTTATCGGCATCCTCTCCTTGCCAGCGGATTCAGGCACCTTACAATGTCACCCTCACCCACAGAATATGCAAAACTCATGACGGACTACACCATCTTCCATAATCCGCGTTGTTCGAAATCCCGCCAGACGCTGGCATTGCTGGAAGAAAACGGCATCCAGCCCACCATCGTAAAGTATCTGGACGACACCCCGAATGCCGCCACCCTGAAAAGCCTGGTCAAGAAACTCGGCTTTGCCAGGGCTCATGATCTGGTACGCAACAAGGAAGCCGACTATAAAACTGCCGGCTTGTCGACGGAAAGCAGCGATGATGATGTCATCGCAGCAATGATTCAGTATCCGAAACTGATTGAACGCCCCATCGTGGTAAGGGGCAATAAGGCCGCACTGGGCCGCCCGCCAGAAAACGCCCTTAACCTGCTGGACTGACACCATCATGACGGATTATGTACTGGTGCTTTACTACAGCCGTAACGGCAGTGTCGCCAACCTGGCGCAACAGGTAGCCCGCGGTATCGAAAGCACCGGCATGGAGGCGCGACTGCGCACGGTGCCGGCAGTCTCTGCCAACTGTGAAGCCAGCGAACCCGCCGTACCCGAACAGGGAGCTCCCTACGCCAGCCTGGATGACCTGGCCGGATGCAGTGGTCTGGCGCTGGGGTCGCCCACCCGCTTCGGCAATATGGCGGCCCCCCTGAAATACTTTGTCGACCAGACCAGCGATCTGTGGATGAAAGGCATTCTGATCGGCAAACCCGCCGGCGTGTTCTGTTCCACCAGCAGCCTGCACGGCGGCCAGGAAAGCACCTTGCTGTCCATGATGACCCCGCTGCTGCACCACGGCATGGTGATAACCGGTGTGCCCTATTCCGAACAAGCACTACTGGATACCCGCAGTGGCGGCACGCCCTATGGCCCCACCCACTTCGCCGGCACCGACGCAGACCCGTCGCTGACCGACCATGAAATCTCTCTGGCAAGGGCGCTGGGCAAACGTCTCGCCACCCTCGCCCGCCAACTCAAGGCCTGAACATGAATCTTCTGCTTCTGCGTATCAGCTACGCACTGTTGTTGTTTGTCGGTATTACCGGGCTGTTCAGCCTGGCGCCGCCAGACGTGCATATTGTCTCCAGTATTATCTTTGCGGTGATTCTCTATGCCCCGCTGCTCTTGATGCTGCCGGCCGTGATCAGTGGCAACAAGCGCCAGGCCACCTGGTTGTGCTTCATCCTGTTGTTCTATTTCTGCGGTTATGCCATCCAGCTTCTGGACCCGCCGCCGATACGCACCCTGGCCATTGCCAAGACCTCACTGACGGTAATGCTGTTCGTGTTCTCTGCGCTGCAGATTCGCCAGGGGCAACATGCTGATTGACGAACGGTTCGAGGTCGAAACACCGGAAGGGGCCATGCTCAGCCTGTCCCTGGCCGGCCCGGTGACCCGGGCCATGGCCTATGGCATCGACCTCACCCTTCGCTTAATTATCTTCGCGGTACTGGCCATTGTGCTCAGCCTGCTCGGCAAAATGGGCATCGGTCTGCTGCTGATCATCGGCTTTGCTCTGGAATGGTTTTACCCCACCCTGTTCGAAGCCCTGCGCCATGGCCAGACCCCTGGCAAGAAAGCCATGGGCATTGCCGTGGTCCACGCCAACGGCAGCCCGCTCAGTTTCAACGGCAGTCTGATCCGAAATCTGCTGCGCACCGCCGATGCCTTCCCGCTGTTTTACCTGCTGGGTTTCGTCACTACACTGATCAGCCCCCGCTATCAGCGCCTGGGAGATATGGCAGCCAATACCCTTGTGGTGCATATCGAGAAAACCGAGACCACCCGCAAGCAACATAACGACCCGGCCAATCCACCGGACTGGCCACTCAGCGCCCAGGACCAACTGGCCCTCCTGGCTTTCCACGAGCGACGGGACCAGTTTTCTGAAGCCCGCCAGCAAGAGCTGGCGCAACTGGCGTTCCCGGAACTGAGCCCGCAACTGGCACTGGAACGTCTGCGCTCCGTGACCCGTTACCTGCTTGAGGGAGCCCAATGAAACAGGCTCGCTTCGAACAACAGTACCGCGCGCTGTGGGACTCATTGGAACAGCAACTGGATCAACTGGAAGCTCTGCGGGTGGCGCGCAAGAAACGCCTGCCACTGGACCGCTTCGTGGCGGATTACCGCCAGCTCTGCCATCAACTGGCATTGGCCCGGGAGCGCACCTACAGCCTGGAACTTCAGCAATACCTGAACAATCTGGTGCTGCGCGCCCACCGCCAACTGTACCGCTACAACCCGCCCCTGGCGGATCGCATTGGCGAATTCTTTGCCAGCGGATTCCCCGGTGCCGTTCGCCGACAATGGAAGTGGCACCTGATCAGCGCACTCAGTTTTATTCTCTCCATCACTCTTGCCTGGGCTCTGGTGCAACAACAACCGGAGATGGTCTACACCGTGGTGGACGAAGCCATGCTCTCGGAGCTGGAGCTCATGTACCAGCCGGAGGATTCTGCCGGCGGCGACATCCATGCCGGGCGCGAGGGCGAAGATGATGTGCTGATGTTCGGTTACTACATCAAGAACAACATCGGCATTGCCTTTCGTACCTTTGCCGGCGGCCTGCTTTTAGGCGTAGGCGCCATTTTTGTCATGCTGTTCAACGGCAGTTTCTTTGGTGCCATCGCCGGCCACCTGATCAACACCGGCGGCCATGAGGCCTTCTTTACCTTCGTGATCGCCCACGGCGCTCCGGAACTCACCGCCATCGTGCTGGCTGGGGGAGCTGGGCTGCGACTGGGCTGGGCGATTATCGCGCCGGGCCAATGGTCGCGGCTGGATGCCCTGCGCCTGGCCGCACGGGATGCATTGCCAACCATGTACGGGGTCTTTGCCCTGCTGCTGCTGGCCGCTTTCATCGAAGCCTTCTGGTCGCCCAGAGACTTCGACGCCACCATAAAATACAGTGTCGGTGCCGCCTGCTGGGCACTGCTTTATCTCTATCTTTTCTTCGGGGGACGTCAACGTGGAGCTGGAAAAGGCTAGCGCCCGCCTGGCACCGCGTAGCCCCTGGCAGGCGGTGGACCTGGGCACAAAACTGTATCGGCAATGGGCCGCACCGGTGTTGTGGGTATGGCTGGCATTCACACTGGTGCCTTTCGGACTCATGCTTGGCTGGTCGCTACTGGCAGAAGCGCTGTGGCCGCTGTTTCTTTTCTGGTGGCTCAAGCCACTCTGGGAGCGTCCGTTACTGGCCTGGTACAGCCATGCCCTGTTTGCGGAAACCCTGACCCTGAAGCAATTATTCCAGCGCTGGCGTCACTACGCCCTGCCCGGCCTCGCCAGCCAGCTCACCTGGCGGCGTTTCAGCCCCGCACGCAGTTTCAATACCTGCGTCTGGCAGCTGGAGGGCGCGAAAGGCGAACAGCTCAGCCAGCGCTTGCGGGCGCTGAACAGCTACCCCTCCAACCGGGCCGGCATCATGACCATCGTGGTACTGCACCTGGAGCAGTTTATGGCCATGGGGCTGATGGTGCTGCTTTATACCCTGGTGCCCTGGCAGTTCAGCCTGGAATGGAGCGACTGGTTCTACGATCAGGGCGCCCTGCAGATGGCCATTGCCAGTGCCACCCTGTACCTGGTCATGTGTGTCACCGAACCGCTCTACGTGGCCTGTGGCTTTGCCCTCTATCTTAACAAGCGCACCTGGCTGGAAGGCTGGGATCTGCAACTGGGGCTGACCCGTCTTGGCCGCCACCGGGCAACCCGCACCGGCGCTGGCGCCACCGTGCTCATCCTACTAGGCCTGATGCTGCCCCTGCCGGAACCCGTGTCGGCTCAACCCGCCCCCCGCAATGAAGAACAACAACAGGTCATCGAGTTACTGGCCAGCCCGGACTATATGCCCTTCGAAGAGCGCACCGAGCGCCAATGGAAAGACCGGGACGACGACAGCAACAGCTGGCTGGAAAAGTTCTGGAAGCACTTCTTCGATAACCTGGACGATGATGAGCAAGAGGAACCTTCCTCTCGGCCCTTCGACATCCCCGATGCCGTGCTGTGGATTCTGTTCTGGGCCCTGTTCGCCGGGCTGGTTATCTGGTTGCTCACCAAGGTGATGGATCAGTTGGGTCTGGGCAGACGGCATCAGGCCCCCACCCCGGTGATTCCCACCCACGTTGCCGGCATGGATATTCGCCGCCAGAGCCTGCCAAAAAACCTGCGCCAGGCGGTAGAAAAAGCACTGGCCGCCAACGACATTCGCCTGGCCCTGTCGCTGATGCTGCGCAGTGCCCTGGCCAGCCTGCTGCGCCGCTATCCGGTAGCACTGGCGGCGGGCAGCACCGAGCAGCAATGCCTGCGTAACCTCAAGGCCACCCATGGCGAGCCCCTGCCGATTCTCTACCTGCAGCGCCTGATCCAGGCGTGGATCAGCACCGCCTGGGCACATCGTCCGGTGGATGCCGATGCGGTGCGCGCCCTGCTGACTGACTGGGAGCAGATCAACGCCGAGGAGGCTGCCAATGCGTAGAAAGCTCCCCTGGCTGGGCGCCCTGTTGGTGATGGCCCTGATAATCGCCTACTACGCACTCACCGAGCCGGTCACTGTGATCGAGCGGGCGGCGCCGGATAGCACCATTCAAAGAAATCCCTACAGCGCCACCCAGGACTGGCTGGCACAGCGAGGGCAGCCCAGCAAACGGGTGCTCAGTGCCGCGGCCCTGTTTCCGTTGCCGGAAGACGCCACCACCCTGGTCATCGATAAACAGCGCGGCCTGCTCAATCACAGTCAGGTCCGAACGCTCCTGCAATGGGTGGAAACTGGCGGCGAACTGATCGTCGAAGCACGCCCACTGCCAAAATCCCGGGATGAAGATACCGCCACCGAGATGGAGTGGCAGGACAATGACCCTCTGCTCTACAGCCTCGGGATCACTGTCTGGAAAAGTGAGCACGAAACCGACGACGAAGAGCTGGATCCGTTTTTCGAACTGCTCGATGCCCTGCCTGCCTTTGCTGGCAACCCCCTGCAATACTGCCTGCAGACCGATAACGACGAACTGCGTGAAACCTGCGAGGCACTGGCCTGCGAGGCGCCCCCACAACCGGATCCCCTGCTGCTGCATGCCGGCGATGACCAGCCCTCCCGCCGTATCCAGCTGCACAGTCAGCATGTGCTCTGGCACAACAGCTGGAATGAGGACAGCGGTGAGCAAGAATTTCTCCCCGAGTGGCCGGTGGAAGTGACAGCCTATGCGGACAACGAATACGGTAGTCAGCTGGTCCAGCTCTCCCTGGGCGACGGTCAGGTCACCGTGCTCACCGACCTGGGGCTGTGGGACAACCAGAATCTGCATTATTTCGACCACGCCTGGCTGCTGGCCTGGCTCACCGGCAACCAGCCGGTGTGGTTCGTGCGCTCTGTAGCCATGCCACCACTACTGCAATGGTTATGGCTGCGCGCCCCGGAACTGGGAACCGCGCTGCTGCTGCTTGTCGCCCTGTGGCTATGGTCACGCATCCCCCGTCGGGGCCCGATTCAGCCAGTGGCCGAAGACAACAACCGGGATTACCTGCAGCATCTGCACGCCAGTGGCTATTTCCAGTGGCGCACCGAACAGCAGGACACCCTGCTCACCGCCCTGCGCCAGCAGGCGCAAGCCCGACTCAACCGTTACCATCACCAGCGCCAGCAGGCCCTGGAACGTGCCGCCGCGCATCTGAAGGTCACCGTGGCGCAACTGGACCATGCACTGACACAGCCCCCGGCAAACCGCGACCAGCTCACCCAGCAGGTGGCCCTGCTGCAAGCACTGAGGAGTGAAACATGACACAGCCCACCACCCTGGCCGAGGCTGCCCGCCTGGCCCAGGATATTGAACACCACCTCAACCAGGTGCTGATTGGTCAGCGCCAGGTGGTTCGTGAAGTGCTGATCGCCCTGGTTTCCGGTGGCCACGTACTGATCGAAGGCGTGCCCGGGCTCGGCAAGACCCTGTTGGTTCGCAGCCTGGGCAAGGTGCTGGAGCTGGATTTCAACCGCATCCAGTTCACCCCGGACCTGATGCCCACGGACGTGACCGGCCACGCCATGTACGACCAGAAAAGCGAGCAGTTCCGCATTCGCCGCGGTCCCGCCTTCACGCAACTGCTGCTGGCCGATGAAATCAACCGGGCCCCGGCCAAGACCCAGGCAGCATTGCTGGAAGTGATGCAGGAGCGGCAGATCACCATCGAAGGCAAGGCGTTCACCCTGAACGAACCCTACATGGTGCTGGCCACCCAGAACCCTCTGGACCAGGAAGGTACTTATCCGTTGCCTGAAGCGGAACTGGACCGTTTCCTGTTCAAGGTCTTGATCGATTACCCGGACCACGCCGACGAAACTCGCCTGGTAAACATGGTGCTGGACGGCACCATCCGCGCCAGCCTGGATGTGGAAAGCCTGAGCCCGGTCACCGATGCCGCCGGCCTGAAAGCCATGAAGGCGCTCAGCGACAGCGTGCTGATTGATGACGAGGTGCTCGACTATGCTTTGCGCATCGTTCGCGCCACCCGTGATTTCAGCGGCCTGAGCCACGGCGCCAGCCCCCGCGCCAGCATCGCCCTGGCCCGTGCCAGCCGGGTACAGGCCCTGTTCGAGGGCCGCGATTTTGTCACCCCGGACGATGTACAGCAGGTGGCCCGCCCAGTGCTGCGCCACCGCATCCAGCTCAGTGCCGATGCGGAAATCGAAGGCCAGACTCCGGAAACCGTCCTGGGTCGACTGCTGGAACAGGTGGAAGCGCCGAAGCAATGAAGCCGGCACCGCGTCTTCTCCTGCTCACCGGCCTCTGGGCACTACTGGCCCTGGCGTTGCTGGTCATACCGGGGATTCTTGCCGTGGCCCTGTGGTGGGCGCTGGGCGCTTTGTCCGTGGTGATTGCCCTGCTGGACCTGTGGCACGCCCGCCGCCTGCCTGCACCGCAGGCGCAGCGGGAGCTGCCCACCGCTCTTTCAGTTCAGCAGCCGCACCCGGTACGAGTACGGGTTTCTTCGGCTAGCCTGCCGGAAAGCGTAGAGTTGGCCGACCAGCACCCCGGTGATGATCCCCACACCGGCCTGCCAGCCACCCTGACGCGGGCCAAGGCAGAACTGACCGAGCTGACCTATCACTATCGGCCCAGCCGACGCGGCCCGGTACAGTTCGGCGATCTGGTGTTCTGGTTCCCCAGCCGCCTGAAGCTGTGGCAGGTGCGCAAGGTATGCGACGCCGCCTGCACCGTGCCGGTCTATCCGGATTTTTCCCGGCTCAGCCACAGCGGACTGGATGCCAACCATGCTCACCTGCTCACCGGCACCCGCCTGCAACCGCGCCGGGGCGAAGGCATGGAATTTCATCAGCTACGCGAATATCACCCCGGTGACAGCCTGCGCCAGATCGACTGGAAGGCCACTGCCCGGCGCCGCAGCCTGATCAGCCGGGAATACCAGGATGAGCAGAATCAGCAGGTGCTGGTGATGCTGGATGGCGGGCGCCGCCTCGGCATGCCGGTGGGTGCCCTGACCGGCTTCGATCACGCCCTCAACGCCGCCCTGCTGCTGGCCTGGAGCGCGCTAAAGCAAAAGGACAAGGCCGGCGCCATGCTGTTCTCCGGCGACCAGCCACGCTGGCTACCGCCGGTGCAGGGCCAGCAGGGCATCAACCACCTGCTCAACGGGCTTTACGACCTGCACCCCAGCCAGCATGCCAGCGACTTCAGCCTGGCCGCCCGGCAACTGGTCCGCCGCAGCCGCCGACGAGCCCTTGTGGTACTGGTTACCCGCCTGCAGCAGGAAGACCTGGACGATCTGATGACTGCCGTGTCGCTGTTGCGCCGTCACCATCTGGTGCTGATTGCCGACATGCTGCTGCCAGAGCAGCAACAGCTGTCACGCCAACCGGTGGGCAACGATTTTGATCAGGCCCTGCAAGTGTGCGCCGATGCTCAAGAGCAACAGGCCCGCCACGAGCTGCACACCCGCCTGCGCCACGCCGGCGCCCTGGTCACTGCTACCACCCCGCAGCACATGCCGGCGCAGCTCAACAACCTTTATCTGATGCTGAAACGCAGCGGCAGACTTTAAGGGCAGTGAATAGTTAACAGTTAATAGCTCGCGCCAAAGGTCAGCACAATCTACAACGAAAGAGGCCGCGCCCATGATTTGAGCGCGGCCTCTTTCGTTTCAGCACCAGAAAAGCCCGGTCGCGTCGCTGTTAACTGTTCACTGTTAACTGAAACACTTCAGTCCATTCATCAGGGGCAATCAAAAACCTCGCCAAGCCCCTCCTCCAGGGAAATAGACGTCCGACCGTAGAAATCTGCCAGGGTCTGACACCAGAGTCGGGGGCGTTCTGGAAGGCCGTTTTTTACCAAGGAGCGCGCCTTGTCATGCACCTTCATTGCAAAGTCCCTCTCATCCCCCGCATCCCCATTCAGGTTATCCAGTGACACCCGGAACGGATGGCCGCAAGCAGCGCAGAAAAGCGCCTCATAAGCCTGGGGCAACACTTCTACTTGGGTGAACTGCGCCTGCTGCTCGGCATTGCGTCCGTCCGGGGCATACCAGTAGCCATAATCTTCCTGCTGACGCCGCGCCGAACCCGCCACGCACCAGTGGGCGATTTCGTGCAGGGCGCTGCGGAAATAATCGCGGGTATAACAGATACGATGGGGGTTGCCCGGACGATATACAGGCTCGTCCGCGCCACCTTCCAGCACAGTGGTGTGGGAATGAAAAAAAGTGGCCCTAAACAGTCTGTCCAGGTCCTCGCTACGGTGCCCCCGGACAGCGCTTTGCGGTATGGTAGCCGCCTTTGTTTGGCCCTGTGGTTTACCGCCAAGATCACCCATAAGATTCGTCGCGCCTATGTCATCCCGTCGTCAGGAGCTCGTCGCCCAGCTCACACTTGCCCTGCCCATTCTCGGCGGCCAGTTGGCCCAGACCGCCAATGGCTTTGTGGATACCATGATGGCAGGGAGAGTCAGTGCCAATGATCTGGCCGCAGTGGCGGTGGGCGCCAGTATCTGGGTGCCCCTGTTTCTGTTCATGACCGGCGTGCTGATGAGCGCCACCCCGATTCTCTCCCGCCATCTCGGCGGCGAAGCTTACCATCGCATCAACCCGCTCGCCCAGCAGGGCATCTGGCTGGGCCTGGGGCTGGGGATTCTCTGCGCCCTGATCCTGCGCAGCATCGCCCCGGTACTGGTATGGATGGATGTGGACCCGGCCATTCGCCCGCTGGTCAGCGGCTATCTGGATGCGCTCAGCTGGGGCATGCCCGGTGCCGCCCTGATGCTGGCCATGCGCAGCTACACGGAATCCATGAATCACACCCGCCCGGTGCTGCTGTTCAGCGTGATCGGGCTGCTGATCAATATTCCCAGTAACTATGTGCTGATTTACGGCAAGCTGGGCTTTCCTGCCATGGGCGGTGTGGGCTGTGGCTGGGCCACCTCCCTGGTGATGTGGTCCATGGCGCTGATGATGCTGTTTTATACCCATCGCCATCCTGTGTACCAGCACGCCCCGCTCAATCTGCGCCGGCGCCATTTTGAAATGGCCAGCCTGGGGTACATGCTGCGCCTGGGCCTGCCGGTGGGGTTGTCGATCTTTTTCGAGGTCAGCATCTTTGCCGTGATTGCCCTGTTGATTGGCAGCCTGGGCGCACAGATCGTGGCCAGCCACCAGATCGCCCTGAATTTCACCTCGCTGATTTTCATGGTGCCGCTCAGCTTTTCCCTGGCCGCCTCGGTCCGGGTGGGTCATGCCAGGGGACGCCACGACGAGCCGGGACTGCGACATGCGGTGCAGGTGGCACTGTGTATCACCACCGTGGTGGGGGTGACGGCAGCAGCGGCGCTGGTCCTGGCAAGAAGCTGGATCCCCCATATCTATACCAATAACCGGGACGTGATCGAACTGGCCACCTATCTGTTGCTGTTCGCAGCGTTATACCAGGTATCCGACGCCCTGCAGGTCTGCGCCAACGGCTGCCTGCGCGGCTTCGAAGACACTGCCTGGCCGATGATCATGACCCTGTTCGCCTACTGGGGTGTAGGCCTGCCACTGGGTTACGGCCTGGGCCTGACCCAGTGGTTCGGCGAGCCCATGGGCCCGGCCGGCTTCTGGATCGGGCTGGTAGCCGGCCTGACCGTGGCGGCCATTCTGCTAGGCTGGCGACTGCGCTGGCGGATGCAGCAAACCTTGTCACCAACCACCTGACATCATCCCTGTCCCGCGTCTCCCGTAGGGTGGATTAGCCTGGGCGTAATCCACCATCGTTTTGGCGTGATGACAGGTTGCCCAGTCAGGCAGCAGGTGGATTACGCTTAGGCTAATCCACCCTACGATACTGTCCGGCATCTTCTCGGCAGCCGCCCGCCTACGTTTCAAATACCGGCACCTGCAACAGCCTTCGGTAATAACTGTCGGTCAACCAGGGGCGCCCGCTCAACAGATGATTAAGATACCAGCGCTCCGGTTTCAGGTTTTCTGCCTGCCAGTCTGCGTTGGCAATGTAGACCCAGGTGGGGATCTCCCCTGCGCCGGTCAGTACCGGCAGGCATTCACGCCGGTAGCGTACCGGGTGGCCTTCGAAGGGGTCCATCCGTTCGATTTCATTGTGATCGCGCAAGCGGTACAACACCCCTTCCACCACATCATTGGTCGGCACAATGTTGGCGTAGGCAATGCCCTGCTTGCCATGGGCCCGCTTGTTAAATGCCAGCGCCCACCCTTCCAGCCGCGCCGCCGTGGACTCCCGATACTGCATGCCCCGTACCGCCATGCGGGCCGGATTCATATTCGAGCCATAGGCAAAATAATACTCACACTGCACACCCGCCTCCTGGATGAAATGAACATTAAAAGGGGATAAAGCCGAACCACAAGTCAACCGCGTTCAGGCCTACAGGCTACGCCACCCCGACGCGCGGGCACCTTCGCGGCGAGCCACCTCAGTACCAAAACCGCGCAGCTATCAATTATCCATTATCAACTATCAATTGCTTTCTGCACCGGCTTGCATGGCCGCCTCGTACAGGCTAACGTGAATTAACGGGCCGTGCAGAACGAACACTGTGTGTCGGGCTGGCGGCGCCAAGGACTTGTACCGGGAGGTGCCCATGACTCAGGCTCACCGGCAACACCCTGGCGGGAACAATGTGGTTCCTTTCTCTCCACGCCGCAAAGCGGCACAGCCCCCCATTTTGCGTCTTTCCCCGGAATACGATGGCATTGAGCTGTTGTACGCCAACGACCACCACCCCGATAAACTCTTCTCCCTGAAAATCCTGGCCTGGGCTCGTCTCGCCAATGGCGATACCGTGGCCATGGTTCCCTGGCTGAAAGAACCGGTGACCGCCATGGCGCTGGCGGACCCTCTGAACGGTCGCTGGGAAGGCTACCGGCTGCCGGAAAGCGACTACCTGTTCGTTGAGGCTCCCGAGCACAAGGTACAGGAGCTGGATGCGGCACTGGGCTTCTTTGGCAAACCCCAGCCCGGCCAACAGATGATTCAGGAAATCCCCGATACCATCGGCACTCATGCAGTATTTTCCGAGGATGATTTTCACACCATCAGCCTGATGGAAGTGGTGAGCTGGCGGCTGACCGCAGACGGCACCCTGGCCGCTATGGTGGCCGATGAAAGCGGCACCATGGAAACCCCGGTACTACCCGGCGCCAAATGCCTGATCCAGGCGCAACAATTGCCGGACTTCCGCTACTTCTTTCAGCACGGCATCGCCAACAAACTGAAAGAACGCGACCCGGAAGCACTGGCGGCGGTGGCCATGCTGGCAAGGAGTTGAAAATGCAGTTAATCGTTAACAGTGAATAGTGAATAGTGAAAAGCTACGCGGATTGATCCGTGAGTGAATCCACAACGCAAAGAGGCCGCGTCCAAGCCATGGACGCGGCCTCTTTGCGTTCAACTTTCAATGCGCTTGGGCGCGCAACTATTCACTGTTAACTATTAACTGTTCACTGCTTTTTCCGTATCCAATAAACCCAAAGCTCCCCTTCCTGCGCCTGCCCCAACAAGGTATGGCCAAGAAACTGGCAGAACTTGGGAATATCCCGTTCGGTGGACGGGTCGGTGGCGCGCACTTCCAGGACCTCGCCTGGGGCCATGTCGCGCACCTTGTTGTGCAACATCATCACCGGTTCAGGACACAGCAGGCCGGTGGCATCGAGGTGGTGCTGGGCGTCGTGGCTCATGGAGTTACCTTTTTTGCGTTGCCATCAATGGGCGCTTGCCAGAAAAAGGCGGCCATTATAACGGCTGTGCAGAGAATCGCAGCCAGCAAGAAGTGGCTGGCATAGCCCAGCCAGGCCACACTGAAGCCGCTGGCCAGGGTGAAGGCTCCCACCGCAAACAACTGCACCGAGGCCTGCATGGTGTAGTCACTGCCCTCGTGGCCGCTGCGGCAATAGTCCATCATCAGTACAAACAGGGCGACGGTGGAAAGGCCGTCGGCGAATTGCTCGAACAGGGCCACCGGCCAGATCCAGTGATCCGCCGGGCTGCTGGCCACCATCCACCAGCCAAGAAAGGACACGGCCTGCAAGCCGGCAAAACCGAACAGGGCCAGTTTGCGCGACATCCTCATCATCAGCACGCCTGCCAACGCGGCCCCGGCCAGCCCCACCAGGGAAGACACCAGATCCAGGTGCCCAATGGCTTCCAGGCTCCACTGCCGATCTACCAGAAAGGGTTTGATCATACGGGAACCGAATCCATCGCCAACCTTGTAACCCAGCAGAATGAGCAACCAGACCGCCATTTGCGGTCGCCACCAGAATAACGTCAGTTGCCGCCGCCACCAGCGCAAGGTAACCGGCCGGCGGGGCTTCACCGGTTCTGGCGGCTCCCGGAATCGCCACGCCACCAGGGCAACCAGCATCAAGGCGATGATCATGCACGCCATGGTGCCCTGCCAACCCCAGCGACCGACCAAAATCAGTAACGCACCACTACCCAAAATCATGCCGATCTTGTAGCCATTGACCTGGATGCTGTTGCCCAGCCCACGCAGGTCCGGCGTTAACAAGCGCGTAGCCAGACCGTCGGTGGCGATATCCTGGGTGGCACTGAACAGGTTGAGCAGGAACAGCAGCGCCACCAGCAGCACAAAGCCCGGGCCGAACAGCCATTCCCGGGGGAACAGTGCGGTGATGGCCAGCACCACCATCACGGCAAATACGCAGGCCAGAATCCATCGCTTGCGGTGATTGGGTTTGCCACTGCCCCAGCGGTCTACCCAAGGCGCCCAGAGAAATTTCAGCGCCCAGGGCAACGCCGGTAGCGCCAGCAGGCCGATCCATTCCGGTGACAGGCCTGCATCCCTGGCCAGGGCCGGCATGGACTTACCCAACAAGCCGGCCGGCAGACCCTGGGCAAAGTACAGCATACCCAGGGTGGCAAAGAGTGCCGGGGTGGCACGGGTTGTGGGCATGATCAATAGTCCCGGTGGAACGCAGCCCACACGGTAATTTCCTCACGATCATAGTAAAGCTGGGCCGCCTTGATCTCGGGCACGCCCAGATTCTCGTGACGCTCCATGGCAACGGTCAGTTTCTCGAGCAATTGCCATGCCTCCTGGAAACGACGCTTCATGGGTAGCTTGAGATTGAACAGGGCCGCTCTGGACCAACCCTGGGTTAGCCATTTTTCCATTTGCTGCAGGGTGCGCGCCGGCTTGTCCACCACATCGCAAACCACCAGGTCCACACTGCTTCGGGGCCGCCAGGTGAAGGCATCACCGTGGATATGCTCCACCGGATATTCATCCATCAGGCGGGTATCCAGTTTACCGTGATCCACCGCCTGCACCTTGATGCCACGGCGGGCCAGTTGCCAGCTCCAGCCGCCCGGGGCAGCGCCCAGATCCACAGCGGTTTTTGCTGTGAGGCCGTCCGTGCTGCCAAAAAAACGGATCAGCGCCTCTTCAACCTTGAGCGCGGAGCGGCTGGGTGCTTCAGCCGGCAATTTCAGCCGTCGCACCCCGCCTTCAGCAAGTGGGATAGCGGTCGGGCTGCTGGTCACCCAGCCATTGTGGGAATCACTGAAGAACAGGTGCAGCCGTTGGCGGGCACCGGGTTTCAACAGACCAGCCTTTTTCAGACGTGGCTCCAGCGCCTTGCGAAAGCCGCGCAGAAAGCGCTGCATTTCACGACCGTCATTGGTGTCCGGATGTTCCAGAAACACCGCACTGAAAGGAGCCGCCTGCTTCAGCAGTGGCCATAGTTCAGCAATCCGGTCATCGCCGATATCCACGAACTGCCCTTCGGCCAGGCTAAGGCTACGGGCAAAAATCAGCCCACTATCCAGCAGTGCCGCCATGGAACCCTGTTGGCTGTGCCAGAGCACATAGCCGCTATCCGGGACGGTACGCGGATAACCGCCAACCATCTGCTCCGCCGCATGGTAGCTCAGCTCCGCCGCCAGATCGTTCTCGAAGCCGGGTCGGCACAACCCCAGCAGGGTTTCATCATGGGCGTGCTGCAAGTCACTGTGCATGTTGGTCTCGCGCTGGTTACAATATGGGAGCTTCTTTGAGGCTCTACATTGTCCTTATCACAACGGCTGGATCAATAATGAAAACAATATTGCCGCTGACTCTGGGCCTTGGCGCCGCCCTGCTCTCCCCTTTTGTCTCTTTGGCTCATGCCGAGGAAGAACTGGCGCCACCGGATGTGGACTTCTACGCCGAGGCGCAGATGCTACGTGCTGACCTGGCCCCCTATGGCTTTGATACCACCGATGGGCTGAATATACGCATTGGCATGTGGCTCAACAGTGTGGATCTGGGTGGTGACTCCCGTCTGGGACTGGAGGCAGGTTTCCTGCGTCAGAGCAAGGATTCCATCGACAGTGAATTTGTAAGAGCACCAACGGTGTCGGAACAGGGTGCCGGGGCCAGCAGTGTCCGCATCAACGAAGAAGATTCGCTGGAGATCAATGGCTTCACTGTAGGGCTCCTGTGGCAGACCAGGCGTTGGGTATACTTGAAAGGCGGCGCCTATATCTACGATTTTGAGCTGGAGAACCGTCAGCAGCGCACCCTGCTGGATAATAATGGCGACACCGTGTTGTCGCTATCGGAAGCCCCTAGCAGCGATAGTCAAAGTGGTATTGCGCCCTATCTCGGCGTAGGCCTGGCAATCCCGGTGCTGGATAAGTTGTCTGTAACTGCGGATTACCGCCACACGCAACTGGAATCCGAAAACTTTGGCACGTTGGGGATCGGGCTGCGTTATAGCAACTGACCACCTGACGCCTGACGCCTGTGCGATTTTAGTTTTTGGCGTCAGGCGTCAGTGTCCGGGGTTACTTCACAAACACCACTGTCTTGTTGCCATCGACGATGACCCGGTCTTCCAGGTGCCAGCGAACCGCGCGCAGCATTACCTGCCGTTCCACGTCCTGCCCCAGCGACTTCAGCTCGTCAGCGGAATGCCGATGGCTGACCCGCTGCACGTTCTGCTCGATGATCGGCCCCTGATCCAGATCTTCTGTCACATAGTGGCTGGTGGCACCGATCAGTTTGACGCCACGATCGTGGGCCTGCTGATAGGGGTTGGCGCCCACGAAGGCTGGCAGGAAGGAATGGTGGATGTTGATAATGCGGTGCGGATGGTGCGAAACAAACTCGCTGCTCAGAATCTGCATGTAGCGGGCCAACACGATCACGTCTACCTGGCCCTCCAACAGCGCCAACGCCTTGGCTTCCGCCTCGGCCTTGTTATCGCCGTTCACCGGAATATGGTGATAATCGATACCGAAGCGCTCCACTTCGCCGCGAAGATCATCATGATTGCTGATCACCATGGGAATGGTGGCCGGCAGGTCGCCCCGCGAGGTACGCCACAACAAATCCATGATCACGTGGTCATGGCGTGATACCAACACCGCCATGCGCTTTTTCTCGCTGGCATAGCTGATCTGCCACTGCATGCCGTAAGGTTCAGCGACCCGGCTGGCGAAATTGTTGCGCAGCGCCTCCCGGGAGCAGTCCAGCTCCGGTGTCTGGAATTCCAGGCGCAGAAAGAAAGTGCCACCCCGGGCATCGCTGGAGTGCTGGTCGAAATCGGTGATGTTGGCACCGTGGTTGAACAGAAAGGTACTGACGGCGCTGATAATACCCGGCTTGTCCGGGCAGGTTACCAGCAGGCGGGCCGTGTTGGCGTCTTGCACTGTCATTGCGGGTCCTGGTAATCGGTCAGATTAATGACTGACGCCGAAATGCTCCTTACGGAAGCTGGATGGGGTCTTGCCCGTCCACTTTTTAAAGGCACGGTGGAAAGAGCTGGCTTCACTGAAGCCCATCAACAGGGCAATTTCATCGATGCTCAGATCCGGCTTGGACAGGTAATAGACTGACGCATCCTTGCGGATGGAGTCCTTGATCTCCTGGTAGCTGGTATTGGCCTCTTTCAGCCGGCGGCGCAGGGTTTGCGGCGTCATGTTGAGTTTACCGCAGATTTCCGTGAAATCGGGGAAGCTGTTGCCGTATTCGTTGGAGATGATCGCCCGGATTTGCGCCGGCAACCCCACATTGTGGATATTGCCATCGAACAACTGAGCCAGGGAATCCTTGAGAAACTTGGAAAGAGACAGCTCGTTTTGCACCAGGGGCAGGTCAAGAAAATCAGCACGGAAACTCACCGCATTTTCGTCGGCGCTGTACTCGATGGGGCAATCGAACAGGAAACGGTGTTCCTCATCGTTCCTCACATCGGTGTAATCCAGCTTCACCAGCTGGGGCTCGATAGCCTTGCCCACCAGCCAGCTCATAAAACGCAGCCAGACAAAGAGGGACGTCTCAATGATCACTTCCCGAAAATCCAGGCGCGGGTCGGCCTTTACCACCAGCCGGGCGATGTCTCCGTGCCGCTCTATACGGGAATGCATGCTTAGCTCGAACAGATCATAAAAGCGGATACCCCGCTCGATGGCCGCCCCCAGGGTCGGGCAATTGATCACCGCGTGGGCCATCATGGAAAAGGTGCCGGGCTTTGATTTGCGACCCTGGCCAAAACCGAGAAACTCGTCCTGGGTCTGCTGCATAATCAGCAGCATCATCTTGATAAAGGTGTCTCGCTCGATGGTACCGTCCGGGTCATCGAGCAACTGTCGGGGGATATCGCACTGATCAAGTAGATCGGGAATGCTGGCACCGGACCGGCCCGCCCCCTGGAGCAACTTCACTACGCGATTGATATTGATTGTTCTGCGCTGGTACATCGACCGCCACCCTCACACCATTGGCAATGCCAAAAAGCGGTTCAACCGCTTCTTCAGTATCCTGAAATCGTTACCCGTTCAGCATTCTTGTCCGCCGGGCTTGTATCTCGAATCCTCTGACCGGAATCCGGACCGCCAATAATAAAGAAACTGGCCATAATTGACATAGTGTTTACCCGATCCGGTCGCGCCATTGTACGTTGAAATAACAAAAACTACCTTGACGTGTCTTTCACCCTTGTTATCAGCGCGCCGTTACGTTACAAAATCATTCATGAATGTTCTCGTTGTCGAAGACAATAAAGCTGTCAGTCTTATCATCTGCCGTATCATCGAAGAGCTGGGCCATGAATATGTACTGGCCGCCGACGGTGAGGCAGCGCTACGTCTTTACCGACAGCGAAATGTGGACCTGCTGATCCTAGACGTGGAACTACCGACACTGGATGGATTCAGCGTGGCCAGGGATATCCGCAACCAGAATGGCCAGACCCCCATTCTGTTTATCTCCGGCAACAACAGCGAGGCCTACCGGCAACAATGCCTGGACGCAGGCGGCGAGACCTTGATGCCCAAGCCCCTGCGCCCCAGTGAATTGCGACGCTGGCTGGAAGTGGCTTTCAGCCAGTTAGCCACCGGCAACCTCTCCCCCACCGGGGCGTCAGCCTGACGCCAGCCCTCACAGGGTATCGCCATCCATCACAGCCAGACTCCGCAACCAGTGGCGGCCACTCTCATCCACTTCCCGCGCCAGATTCAGCACGCTGATCCCCCGTAAACGGGCATCTGCCACCAGTAAATAGGCGTCGCGCTGAAGCTGTTCCATGGCCAGGCGATGCTGTGCCGCCAGCTCATCGCAGGGTGATGCCTGATAGAGTCGCTCCAGCGCCTGCAGGATCTGCTCACTGAACCCCTGCAGGCCGGGGTCACGGCTTGCTGCCAGAAGCGCCAGATCATCCGCCACATCCTTCAGCGCCTTCAAGGCATAAACCGCTTCACGCACCCGGGCGCGAAGACGCCGCAGGCGCTGTTCCTGCCCCTCGGTCATGGGCTGTTGAGCCAGCCGGTTGGCATAGTCAGCCAATTCCATTTCCATGTCTGTCACCCGGCCGTATTCCTCAAGGAAACGAGACAAAGAGCGCCCCTGCAGGGGGTGAAGGCAATAGTTCCTGACCCGCTCGATGAGGCTGTCAGTCTCGCGACCAAGCACCAACAACGCCGGCTCCACCGATTGCGGGCTGATATCGGCGAACAGGTCATGATGTCCTCGCTTGCCAATATGCTTTTCAATACTCCGCTCCATGGCACCCAGTAACGGCGCGAACACCACAATCCCGACCAGATTGAAACCGGTATGGAAGGCCACCAGGCCATATAGCGGATCACTGAGACCCAACCAGCCAGAGATCTCTGGCCACACCGGCATCATCAGGAAAAAGGCCAGCAGCGCCGTTCCCAGGTTATAAAACACATGAAACGCCGCCACCTGTTTCTTCTGCACGGACCCCTTGATCGCTCCAAGCAGCAAGGTACTGGTGGTCCCCAGGTCCGCACCGATCACCAGCGCCAGGGCTTCCGGCAAGGCAATCAAGCCCCCGTTAAGTGCCGATAACGTAATCAGCATGGCTGCCGACGAGGACTGGATGATAGCGGTCAGCAGCACCCCGGCCAGCAGATACACCAGCGGCGGATAACCCTGTAGCCAGCTCACATCAAAACGCTGCCCGACGCCTTCAACGGCCACCTTCATGGTATCCAGCCCAAAGATCAGCAAGCCGAAAGCCAGCAGGAACAAGCCCGCAGAACGCCACACACCTTTCGACAGCAGTACATAGCAGAGCGCGCCGGCCCCGGCCAGTGGCAGGCTGATCGCAGAAAGCGAGAGTTTGAAACCCAACAGGGTCACCAACCAGCCGGTTACCGTGGTGCCCAGATTGGCCCCCAGCATCACCGCCATCGCATGACGCAGCGGAAGTATCCCCACTGACACAAAGGCCAGCACCAGTAATCCGACCAGGGAGCTGCTCTGCATCACGGCGGTAATCAGGGCCCCGGCAAGCACGCCTTTCAGGGTGGTATTGGTGGAGCGCTGCAACCAGTGGGACGCCTTTTCGCTGAACAGGGTCTGCACCGCCTGCTCCACCAGCTGCATGGCAAACAGGAACAGCCCAAGCCCGGCCACCATTGTCAGCACACTGTTCATCGCTGCCACTCAATCATTCTGTTGCGTCAATACACGCCGATAGTGCTCGATGCACTGCGGATTTTCCTGGGGATACTCAGGCGCCAGTTCCTTCAGGGTAGACAAAAGCAATTGCGCCACCGCCGCCCTGGCGTGTTGCTTGTTATCGTTGGGAATCAGATGCCAGGGAGCATGCAGGGTATGGGTGGCCGTCAGGGTCTCGTTCACCAGCGACAGGTAAGCGTCTCTGGCCAACCAGCTTTCTACGTCTGCGGCATCGAACTTCCAGCGCTTGCGCGGCTTGTCGAGTCGTTTCAACAGGCGGCGGCGTTGCTCTTCCTGCGAGGTATTCAGCCAGATCTTGATGATCCGGGTCCCTTCCCGATGCAGGTGTTGCTCAAAGGCGTTGATGGCCTGGTATTTGAGCGGCCAGTCATCGCTGCTGTGTTCGGTAACCGGCCACAACCGTTCAGCGAGCACGGATTCGTAATGGCTGCGATTGAAGGCCACTACTTCGCCGCGGGCCGGCAGGTGGCGCCATACTCGCCAGAGAAAATCATGATCCACCTCTTCACCCAGCGGTCGACTGAACCCATGCACCCGAAACGCGGCCGGGTCCATGGCCCTGGCCAGGGTGCGAATCAGGCTGTCCTTGCCGGCAGCATCCAGCCCCTGCACCACCAGGAGCACCCCGTGACGTCGATTGGCAAACAGACGCCGCTGGTATTCGTGCAGACCGTCCAGCACCGCATCCAGATCCTGTTGCGGCGGCTCCTGGTAATCTGTTGGCAAACTCTGCACGTTGAGGGTGGGCCCTGAGGGCCAACCAAAGCGGTCCAGTTCCATACGTACTCCCTTGGGTATACCGTATTGAGCATAAAGGGCAGCGTGCTCGACAAACAGGAGATTTTCATGGAACCACGGATCAGCATGATCACCCTTGGCGTCAGGGACCTGACCACGGCGATCCGTTTTTATGAACAGGGCCTGGGCCTGCCCCGCCGTGCCATGCCCGACGATGCGCCGGTGGCGTTCTTTGAATTGAACGGCACCTGGCTGGGCCTGTTCGGCCATGACGATCTTGCCGCTGATGCTGGCGTTGCAGCATCCGGTGAGGGTTTTCGGGGTGTGGCCATGGCCCACAATGTGGAAAGCCCACAACAGGTCGACCAGTTGCTGGCCCAGGCCCAGGAAGCCGGCGCACAACTGATCAAGCCGGGCCAGCCCACCGACTGGGGCGGTTACGCCGGCTACTTTGCCGACCCGGACGGCCATCTGTGGGAAGTGGCCTGTAACCCGCACTTCTGGGTAGGGCCACGCTAGCCCTGTATCGGCGCAACGTACAGACATAAAAAAACCCGGCACAGGGCCGGGTTTTCTTATCAGACAAAACCCACCGTTACTTGTAGATTTCGTCCTTTTCCGCTTTCTCCACCAGGGAAGCTGGCGGGTTGAAGCGATCACCGTAGGACTTGGCCAGTTCCTGGGCACGGGCCACGAATCCACGCAGGCCGCCCTCGTACTGGTTGATGTACTGGATCACGCCACCGGTCCAGGCCGGGAAGCCAATACCGAAGATGGAACCGATGTTGGCATCGGCAACAGACTCCATCACGCCTTCATCAAAGCATTTCACTGCTTCAATGGCTTCCACGAACATCATCCGCTCCTTGATATCTTCGAACGGAATCTCCTTGTCACCACCAAAGGCGTCTTTCAAGCCTGACCACAGGTGCTTCTTGCCGTTTTCCGGGTACTCGTAGAAGCCTTTGCCCTGGACTTTACCGGGACGATCCAGCTCTTCGACCATTTTCTTCATGACCACTTCTGCTGGATGCTCTGGCGGCAGCTCCTGACCTTCACGCTTGGCATCGTCACGGGCTGCCTTGCCGATTTTCAGGGCGGTTTCCATGTTGATCTCATCGATCAGGTTCAGGGTGCCTACCGGGTAACCGGCCTGCATGGCGGCCTGCTCGATGGACTGGGCATTGATACCTTCACCCAGCATGGCAATGCCTTCGTTGGCGAAGGTGCCGATGACACGGGTGGTGAAGAAACCACGCGCATCGTTGACCACGATGGGGGTCTTCTTGATCTGCTGGCAGTAATCGTAGGTCTTCGCCAGTGCTTCCGGGCTGGTGTCCTTGCCGGAAATAATTTCCACCAGTGGCATTTTATCCACCGGGCTGAAGAAGTGGATACCGATGAAGTTGTCCTGCTTCTTCACGCCCTTGGCCAGGCCGGTAATCGGCAGAGACGAGGTGTTGGAACCCAGCACCGCATCGGGCTTCACCACATCCTCGATTTCCTGGAAGACCTTGTGCTTCAGTTCGGTGCTCTCGAACACCGCCTCGATCACGAAGTCCACCCCGTCCAAATCCTTGGCATCTGCCGTGGCATGGATCAGCGACAGGATCTGCTCTTTCTTCTCTTCGGTCATCTTGCCCCGGGAGATGTCCTTGTCGAGCAGCTTGCGGGAGTAATCCTTGCCCTTCTCCGCGTTCTCCTGGGAGATATCTTTCAGCACCACCTGGGCACCGCTGCGAGCAGTCACGTAGGCAATGCCCGCGCCCATCATGCCGGCGCCGAGGATGCCGACTTTTTCGGCACGGAATTTCGGCACATCCTTGGGACGGCTGGCACCGGCGTTGATCGCCTGCAGGTTGAAGAAGAAGGCGGTGATCATGTTCTTGGCGACCTGGCTGGTAACCAGAGACACAAAGTAGCGACCTTCAATGGTGGAGGCATTATCGAAATCCACCTGGGCCCCTTCCACAGCCGCCGACATGATCGCCAGCGGGGCCGGATAGTTGGCGCCCTTGATCTGCTTTTTCAGATTGGCCGGGAAGGCCGGCAGGTTCATGGCGAACTTGGGGTTCTTGGGGTCGCCCCCGGGGATCTTGTAACCCTTCTGGTCCCAGGGCTGCTGGGCTTTCGGATTGGCCTTGATCCACTCGCGGGCCTTGGCCAGCATCTCGTCACGGTCAGCGGCCAACTCGTCGATCAGCCCGGTTTTCTGGGCCTTGTCGGCTTTCATGCGCTGACCCTGCATGAGCACTTTCATCAGGCCATCCTGAATACCCAGCATGCGAATCACGCGGGTGACACCGCCGCCACCGGGGAGCAGACCCAGGGTCACTTCCGGCAGACCGAACTGGGCGGATTTATCGTTGATAGCGATACGGTGATGACAGGCCAGGGCGATTTCCAGGCCGCCACCCAGGGCGGTGCCATTCAGCGCCGCCACTACCGGCTTGCCGAGGGTTTCCAGCACCCGCAGCTGACGCTTGATCTCGGTGACGTTATCCAGAAAAACCTGGCCGTCTTCCTTTTTTGCCTTGAGCAGGTCACGCAGATCACCACCGGCAAAGAAGGTTTTCTTGGCGGAAGTGATGATGACACCGGCAATGTTGTCTTTGTCTTTTTCCAGACGCTCCACGGTGGCTGCCATGGACTTGCCGTACAGCTCGTTCATGGTGTTCGCGGACTGATTGGGATCATCCAGAATCAGGGTAACGATGTTGTCCGCGTCCTGTTCCCAACGGATTGCAGTTTGTTCACTCATGTTCTTTCTCCGAATTCGTTCGACGCGGTTTACAGACGCTCAATGATGGTGGCGATACCCATGCCACCGCCCACACACAGGGTGCACAGCGCGTACTTCTTGTCGCGACGCTCGAGTTCATCCAGCGCGGTTCCCAGAATCATGGCACCGGTGGCACCCAGCGGATGACCCATGGCAATGGAACCGCCATTCACGTTGGTTACATCCGGAGTAATGTCCATGTCCTTCATGAAACGCATGGCCACGGCGGCAAACGCTTCGTTGATTTCCCACAGATCGATGTCGCTGGTCTTGAGGCCGGCTTTTGCCAGCGCCTTCTTGGCGGCCGGGCCCGGGCCGGTCAGCATGATGGTCGGATCGGCACCGCTGATGGCGGTGCAGACAATACGGCCACGGGCCTTCATGCCGTAATCCTTGCCGACCTGCTCGTTACCCAGCACGACCAATGACGCGCCATCCACGATGCCGGAGGAGTTACCGGCGTGGTGAACGTGATCGATTTTTTCCAGCCAGTGGTATTTCTGCAGCGCCACCGCATCGAAACCACCCATTTCGCCCATCATGGCGAAAGAGGGATTCAGACCTGCCAGCCCATCAGCAGTAGTGCCGGCGCGAACGTGCTCATCACGATCCAGTACGGTCAGGCCGTTGAGGTCTTTCACCGGTACCACGGACTTGCCGAAGTAGCCTTTTTCCCAGGCAGTGGCAGCACGGGCCTGAGATTCGGCGGCGAATTCATCCACATCACGGCGGGAAAAACCTTCGATGGTGGCAATCAGGTCAGCACCAATGCCTTGAGGGACGAAACCGGTCTTGTAGTTGGTGACCGGATCCATGGCCCAGGCACCACCGTCAGAGCCCATGGGAATCCGGCTCATGGCTTCCACACCACCCGCCAGAATCAGGTCATCCCAGCCGGAGGCCACTTTCTGGGCACCGGTGTTCACCGCTTCCAGGCCAGAGGCACAGAAACGGTTCAATTGGTAACCTGCCACGGTATCCGGCAGGCCCGCAGCCAGCGCTGCCGTCTTGGCGATACAGGCACCCTGATCGCCCACAGGGGTAACCACACCCAGCAACAGATCATCAATACGGTTGGTGTCCATATTGGGGAAACGGGCTTTCACTTCATCGATCAGGCCGACCACCAGGTCCAGCGGCTTCACCGTATGCAGTGAGCCATCTTTTTTACCCCGACCACGGGGAGTACGGATGGCATCGTAGATATAGGCTTCGGTCATGGAACCTTCCTCTTGCCTCAGGCAGATGTCAGCTCAGCTGACGGGTTGTGAAGGGCGGCACCTGTCAGTGCATGGGTTCGCAACAAAGTGACAGGTACCGGCCAAATGTAGACCGAAGAGATTGCCCTACCCGAGCCCGTCACTCAATGACAGGAGTTAACAGCCAGGGTGAGCGGAACGGGCAGTGGTTAACCGCTTGATATGCAAGGCGTCTTGAGGGCCAATGCGAGGGACTGGAGAGATGATAAGGTCTGGACATTCGTTTCAGGAGAATTTGCTATGTCCCATAACACCGAGGTGCTGCGCTCCCTGGCCGCTTCCGCCCTGCAGCAGGGTCGAGGCATTGCCAGCAAAGGCCACCGCAAGACGCCCCAGGAACCCCTTGAACTGTATGACATGGAAGGCTGCCCGTTTTGCCGCCTGGTTCGCGAAGCATTGACGGATCTGGATCTGGATGTGCTGATTTTCCCTTGCCCCAAGGGCGGTGAGCGTTACCGCCCACTGGTGGAGCGCCTGGGTGGACGCCAGCAGTTCCCCTATCTGATGGACCCGAATACCGGGGCCGCGCTGTATGAATCCGCCGATATCATCGACTACCTGTACCGTGAATACGGCGGCCGCCCGGCGCCGCGCCGCTGGCTGGTACGCAGCCTGCGCACGGCCGCTGCGGTGTCCGCGTCACTGCCCCGTGCCTCCCGTGGCCTGCACGTCCTGGACAGCCAGGCGCCCGAACAGGCACTGGAACTCTACTCTTTTGAGGCCAGTCCCTTCGCCCGCCTGGTTCGCGAACGCCTCACCGAGCTTCAGCTTCCCTACCTGCTTCGTCAGTGCGGCCGGGATCAATGGCAGGACTGGGTGCTACCGCCGGTGCGGCGGCGTCTTCTTGATGACTATGCGCCCCGTCAGCGTAACCGGGTCGCCCTGATGGAACGAGCCGGCCGCATCGCCGTTCCCTACCTGGTAGATCCCAATACTGGCGCCGAACTGTTCGAATCCGCAGACATTCTGAATTACCTGGATCAGACTTACGGTCGATAATCGCTGCCCGGCGCACCAACAAATGGTGTGCCGGACACTTCTCCCTTCGCCGGATTAGTGCTATATAAAGCACTGAGAACCCCCTTTCATTCTGTAAAGAGAGTAGCACCATGGGTCGTCGACATTTTGATGACTATGAACCGGACGATTGGAACGAAGAACACAAGCGCGCTGAACGTGAACGTCGCAAACGTGATGCAAAACGTCATCGGCACGATTCAGAGGACAAAAGTGACTCGCGCGAAAGCCGCGATTCGCGTCCTTACTGAAACAGGTTCCATCTCGGGAGCATTCGCTTCCAGGTCTGAAAACCGGGCTTCACGGATGAAGCCCCTCTCTCCTTTTGGCTAATTATCGCCGTAACGGCTGGCAAGAGTGGTCAGTGCTGCAGCTGTATCCTCATCCGCCAGAAGCTTGAAGCCACCCCGCCAATGTCCATTGGGCAAATAATCATGCCAACGGGGTTCCGCCATCACTGTCAGTTCACGATGACCCGATAAAGGTAAAGGCAGTTGCAGTAGCAGTGACTGGCTCCCCTGAGGTGGCGAACCACGACCGGTCAGGCACAGACCCTCGTCAGTCAGATTGAGAATATGCCCCACCGGCTTTCGATCGATGGAAGCCCGGACATTCAGTCTCAGTCGAGGCCTGCGGAAACGTCGTCGCTCCATAACTACCTCTCGGGAAGGGTCTCACTGCCAGTTTCTGCCCGCTTTGTGTACCATGCAAGCATGAACTAACGGGTTTTGTGGAGCAGTTCCATGGCCACCAATGACGATGATCTGTTCCGCCAGGAAATGGCGGATGTGACACCGATCAAACCGGATAATCGCGCTAACCTACCCCGGACCAAGCGGCCAGACAGCCTGCGCGAGCAACTGCGCCGCGCCGCCGTTATGGATGACCGTAAGGACCGCAATCCCCTCACCGTGCCGGAACAAGTCCCCCGGATTGGCCCCACCGATATTGTCGGGGTCAAGAAAAACGGCGTACAGGAAGGCGTATACCGCAAATTGCGGCTGGGCAAGTATGATGCCCAGGACCTGCTGGACCTGCATCGGGTGCGTTTGATGGACGCCCGAGACCGGGTGCAGGCTTTTCTGATGAAAGCCCACGAACAGGGCCTGCGTTCCGTCCTGATAAGCCACGGCAAAGGGGTGCACAGCGAGCGTCCTGGCTTTCTGAAGAGCTACGTCATGCACTGGCTCGAGGAGAGTCATCTGGTACTCGCCTACCACTCCGCCCCCCAGAACCAGGGCGGCAGCGGCGCCACCTATGTACTGATACGGAAAAGCAGTCAGTCACGGCAACGCAATAGGGAATTCTTTATGGAGGCAGGGAAACAGCAGAGATAGTGAATAGTTAACAGTGAACAGTTAATAGCGCGCGTGCCAGCGCATCCTTGTCTGAAATGCACGAGGCCGCGTCCATACTCCGGGCGCGGCCTCGTGCGTCCACAGAACAGATAAACTGCTCCGCGAAACTGTTCACTATTCACTGCCCTCACCGCCTGATCCGGTTAATCCCGTTGATCGCCGCCACCCGGTAGGCCTCCGCCATGGTCGGGTAGTTGAAGGTGGTGTCGATAAAGTACTCCAGCGTGTTCTGTTCACCGGGCTGGCGCATGATGGCCTGGCCCACATGGACGATTTCCATGGCCTGATAGCCGAAGCAATGGATGCCCAGCACCGCCAGTGTCTCCCGGTGAAACAGGATTTTCAGCATCCCTACCCGCTCACCGGTAATCTGCGCCCGGGCCAGATTGCGGAAGAAGGCCTGTCCGACCTCATAGGGCACCTTGGCGTCGGTGAGCTCCTGCTCGTTGCGCCCCACGCTGCTAATCCCCGGGATGGTATAAATGCCGGTAGGCACGTCGGTCACCTGCCGAACGTCATCGCCGGCAATGGCCGCCGCACAGAAGCGGCCCTGGTCATAGGACGCACTAGCCAGGGAGGGCCAACCCACCACATCGCCGACGGCATAAATACCTTCCACACTGGTCTGGTAGCGCTCGTTGACCTGTAACTGCCCACGGTTGTTGGGCTCAAGGCCGACAGCGTCCAGCCCCATGTCCTGAGTGTTACCGGAGCGACCGTTACACCACAGCAAGGCATCGGCGCGCAGTTTCTTGCCGGACTTCAGTTCCAGGGTGACACCATCATCGTCGGCAGCAACCCGCTTGTATTCCTCATCCTGACGAATGGTGCAGCCCTGCTCGCGCAGGTGATAACTGAGCGCATCGGAAATTTCCGTATCCAGAAAATCCAGTAGATGCTGCCGGGAATTGACCAGGTCAACCCGGATTCCCAGGCCGGTAAAGATGCAGGCATATTCCGACCCGATCACCCCCGCCCCATAGATGATGATATGGCGTGGGGTATGGTCCATGGTGAGAATGGTGTCTGAGTCGTAGACACGGGGATGCTCGAAATCCACATCCTCCGGATGATAGGGCCTTGAGCCTGTAGCAATCACAACGTTACGGGTTTTGAGCAGATGCAGCCGCCCTTCCCGGTCTTCCACCTTCACCTCGTTATTGCCAAGCAGCTCACCCCGGCCACCAAACACCGTCACCCGGTTACGGATATAGAAATCCGTACGCACCTGGACCTGTGAATCGATGACCTCGCGGGTCCTGGCAATCAGATCCTGCCAACGGACTTCACGGGGATTGAGAATGCCACGCAGCAGAGGATTGCGCTGAGTACGAATCACCTGGCGTACCAGATGACGAAGCGCCTTTGAAGGAATGGTCCCCCAGTGTGTGCAGTTACCTCCCAGGGATGTCTGGTCTTCGACAATGGCTACCCGCAGGCCTTTCTTGGTCGCCTGCATGGCCGCCGCTTCACCCGCCGGCCCACTACCAATCACCACCAGATCCCAACCCGCACTGATATCCATTCACTTCTCCTTTCCGCGACAGCACTATTATAGGCATGTCCCCCGGCTGGCACGAGTAAGACCAAAGCTGAGCATGCAAGGAGTTATTCAGAGGCTCACTAGCCATAGTGGCAGAGACTGGCATGATGGGGAGGATGGAAGAAATGATCCAATCCGATAACAGAGGTGTCAGACATGGAAGAGCGCAGCGAACACAAGCCCTCAAAGCTGGCCCGTGGAGGAAAGACAACAGGCCGGTGGCTGGTGACCCACCCGATCGGGGCCTTGCAAATTCTGGCGGTGATCGTGGTGGCAATTATCGTGCTTCAGAATCTGGAGCCCACCAGCATCGACATCCTGTTCTGGACACTGGTGGACATCCCCAAATTACTGCTTTTGCTGGCCAGCATGCTGGCCGGGGGGCTGATCTGGGAGCTGTTGCGGCGCAGCCTGCTACGCCGCCGCAAGGCGCCGGCGACGCCAGAACAGTAATAACAGACCGGAGAGCAGGCCAAGGCTCCAGCTACCGGCGCTTGCGTCTTCCTGTTCTCCCGGGTAGGTGATGGTGAAGGTGGCAGCCGCCGAAGTACTACCACAGTGATCCTCCACTTCCAGAGTAAAGCTGTCCTTGAACGGGCTGAAGTTACTATCGGGGATGTAGGTCACGGTGCGCGCGTCAGAATTGATGATTATCCCCGTGCCCTTAGCACTACCCGTTTCATTATTACGTTTAGTAAAACTAGGCTCATCCTTGATTCTAAGCGTTGGCCAATTGATGGAACTCGAGTCACCATCGGGGTCATCAGCGGTAATTTTGAAGGTCACAGATTCACCAGGACCGCTGCTACGGGTCTGGCCAGTAATGCTCGGCGCCTTGTTGGTGATACTCATGCTGACAGAAGCATCCGAGGACTGCTGGGCCGGTGCCGCGTTGTCTTCAAAGTTGTAAAGGAAAACCAGTCGAGGCGTGTCTCTGTCATCATCATTGAGGGCTTCACAAACTGCATCTTTGGCTGGATCTACTGAATCTGGAATGAAGCCCTGATTTGAAGGAGTGAACAGGACGATACAATTTTCGGCCACATCTCCATCATCATAATTGTCCGGATTGCGATTGATGAAACGCTGGGGAAGCGGATCGCCGCATTTCACGTCATAACCATCAACCGATTCGCTGTAAAATTCCCAGACAAACTCGATAGTCGTGCCATCGGCTTGGGATCCACTGCCACCAAGAACATAACGGCGGGTCGCTGAGTCATACGTGTAAGAGCCGGCCGTCGGATTGACCTCTTCTTTCCCGCCGACAATATCAAATTGCGCCGGAGTGAAAACGAAACGGTCGTCCAGTAACTCGCCATTTCCATCAAGCAGCTCAATCTCGGCTCCATCACTCGGCAAATCATTATCAAAGACGTCAATCAGGACGCGACGATCTGGCGCACGCTGGTTATTGGACTCGTCATCTGCAGCGGTAATCTGTTGATATTCGAAGGCCCCTCGATCACAAATGCCACCAGAAGTCCTGGCAATACCACGCAAATCCGCAGCGCGGCAGCGCAGCGGAGTTGAGGTACCAGATTGCAGATCCTCTTCGTCGTTGCCGGCATCAATGATTAATAAATCGTTGAGATCAGCAGCAACAAGATACGGAGGCGTATAGTCCGTAGAACTACCCGTCTCACCTTCCAGCACTGATGACATGCCCGCGGTTCCACCTTCCCCATCGTCATTGTTCTCATCTGTACCACTTGCCGTACAGGCAGCGCCAGAAAACAGGTTGTAAACGCTATCGCGCAATTCCCCGGTACCTGTTGAGCAACTGGTTCCACTGGCCGCAACAATACTGTTTGCCAAGCTGACCGTGGCTTCAGAGTCGCCCAGTTCAATACCATTCCCCGGAGCATTATTCACGAAGGTCAGATTCATCAGACGGACATTAATATCCACGCCACTGAGATCCAGGGCCGAGCCTTTCGGTGCACTGTTGTCCACAAAGGTACTGTTGGAAAATGCAATGAAATTGCCGGTTGGAACATTCAAATCAAAGGCGCCACCCTCAACGTCAGCATGGTTGCTCTCAAACGTTGTATCAACAGCGGCAAACCGGAAACTCTCTCCATTCTGGGCTGTGGTTGCCATAACACCACCGGATTGCAACGCCTCGTTACCTGTCACATAGGCACGATTGAAGGACACCTGTTTTTCATTGCCGGCGTTGGCCCGTACATAGATAACCCCACCGGAACGGTCTGCCCGGTTATTGCGAAGGATAACCCGGTCAAAAACCACGGAGCCGCCGGTAATGACTGCACCGCCAAATCCCTGATCACCCACGGGGGTGCCTCCAGGCACAGAGGCGTTACCGCCTTCCAGCTGGAGATAGCGAAACAACACACTGGGATGACCATTACTAACTGGCGCTCGCACTTCGAACAATCGGCTCTGTCCATCCCCGATAATTCGGGTGATGGTGTCCTCAGCATCCGGCTCTGCATCATCTGCATTGCGAACGCCTTTGCCGACCAGCTCCACACTGCCCCCCTGGATTACCAGTGTGCCTTCCAGATGGATATCGCCGGCAGGCAGCAGGATGCGATCTTCGCCTTTGGCACCGAAATCACAGTCCGGGCTACTGAAAGTAGCGGCATTGGCCAACGCTTCTCGCAAGGTGCACAAGCCATCATTGGTAATGGAAGGGTTATCATCGAGCAGGGAGTTCACTTCAATATCAGCAGCCAACACTGTGCCCGATAGCATCACGGCAAGGGCAACAAGCCCTGAACGCCACCGGCGGAGCAGGCCACCAACGAGCAACGTTAAAAATGCCAGGACGGAAAAAGAACCACCGCTGCTGCCACCCAGAATACTCTTGGGCTCTGTCAGGCCACTGGACGGCTGCGCCACCATATTGGCAATTTCACTCTGATCCAGACCGATATCGGTACCACCAGCAAAGGCATACCGGGAAACCAAATAACGCAGCTGATCTACGCCGTGAAAACTGCTGTCCGGGGAATAACGAACACGAGGGTAACCCTGGCCATCAATTTCCACTGATGCCCGTCCCCGCTCAGGGGCAACAATAATTGTCATGCAACGCTCAAGTACTTCTTGCTCAAGGCAGGCACTATCCATGACCGGGCAGGTGCCTTCATCAATAATGATTGGTTCCAGACGTCCACAATCCACCACAGTGTCATTTCTGTCATTTTTCAGCACGTCTCCGAGCACAGTCCGGCCGCTAATCAGATCAATCTCATCCGGTTGCGCCAGTGCACGCAGAAATTCCACCGCTCCCACGTCACAACGTCCACCAGCGCCACCCCGCGACTCACCGCGCATGTCTTGCTTGGCACATTGATCTACCGTTTCCGGGTTACCGCGATCGAACAGGCTGGGAGTTGCCTCTGGTATTGTCGTATCCAACCCGGCGGGTTCCGGGTTAGGGAGAAAGCCAGGAAAATTTCCGCCCAGCTCTTCGGCAGGAATCGGCATGCAGGCTCCGGAGCCGGTTCCCACGCAAGTGACACGACTGGCCGTTGTCTCATTCCAGCCAAGCAGCACTTCCGCCGAGGCTCCGTTCGGGTCCAGTGTCACCGGCGTCCCTTCGGTCTGCTCCCGCGGCAAAGGGCACGTAGCGTCGTCGGTAATTGTGTAAAGCAAGGTAGCATCGGCATCGTCGGTGCCATCCAACGCAGTACCCGCACATGCCCCATTGCTGTTACCTGCCAGTACCGTATTGAAGATAAAGGCCGTACTGAACGCTTCTGGTGGATCTTCATCCGGATCGGTCGGCACATCCAGCTGAGCTTCATCAAGATGTAGCGCCAAGCCTTCGTTGAAGACGATCGTCATGTTCTGCAGCACCAGCTGATGCTTCGGCGCTACCAACTGGATAACGCCGCCACTATTGTTGGTGATGGTTCCATTGGTCAGATCAAACACAATCTGCTTGTCTTCATCTCCATCCAGATAGAACAGCCCACCATCAGACTGAGACTCGTTACCTGCCATGTAAAAGCGGTGACCGGTAATTTCCCCATCAAACTCGGCAGACGTTGCTATCACGGCACCATTGCCGCTGGCCACATTGTCTTCGAACAGCGTGCTTTCCGGAAAAGCCAGGTTGCTACCGTTCTCAAGGTATACCGCGCCACCGTTGATCGCCTGGCCTCCACGCAACTCGACATTCTCTGATAAGCCAAGCCCGCCATGGGCCAGGATCAACCCGCCATTTCTCTCTGCCGGGTCGACTTCATTATTGGCCGAGCCTTCCTGCAAAATAAGGTTACCCAGCGTCAACGAGCCTCGCTCCAGCAGGAACACGCGGCTGTTTCCGCCCGCAGAGATGACAGGCTTTTCCTTGTCTTCCGGTTCTTCAAAGCTGTCCAGGAACACATCAATTCTGATATTGGGCGAAATGACAATGTCATCTTCAGGATCAGCGACAGGTATCATCACAGGATTGTCATCGTCATCGAGCACCACTTGCTCTACCTGGTCACAGTCTGCCGGGTCAACCTCGACACAGTCCGGGTCCGCGACCATAACCGTGCTCTGAATAAACTTGATCTTTTTGCCACCAATCGGAAGCTCTCCTTCCGTCAACAAGTAGGTCTCCCCTTCAAGCAGGCGGATGGTGTCATTGCCCGTGCCGGCCTCACAGGCCCCAACGGTAGTCTGGTAACTGATGGCATAGATGGCTTCACGCAGACGGCACTGGGCACCGCTGGTGGTAGGAGTGACCTGGTAACGATCTTCTTCAGGGGAGGCATTCTCAGGGCGATCATCAAAAGTGACCCCCACATCGTCCGTGGTCTCGATTTTGTAAACGGTTGCCTGGGAAGTGGCGGCTGCGAGAATAAGGGCGCAGCCAGCAAGGGTTTGCCAAAGCGCGATGTGGCGCATGTTGTGCTCCTGCAGGCTTTTTTGTGCCTGGCGTTATTGTTCTAATCTGGATCCAAAGTCCGACAATGCACTGATCACCGGAACGTAATCTGATGTAACCAATCATCAATATAGCGGTTACTTACGTAGCAGACTGTTGCTTCTTCGTTAAGCGACCCTTTTTACCACCCCAGCGCATCCTTGACAAAGGGAATAGTGACCGAGCGCTGTTGCGCGAGGGCCATACGGTCAAGGCGGTCAAGCAGCGCCATCAACGCCCCGGGGCTCCGCTCACTACGCAACACGATATAGTGAGCTACATCCTGCTCAATCCGTAGCCCACGGGCCCTGGCCCGCTCCTGTAACATTTTTTGCAGGTCATCATCTGCCAGGGGGGCCAGCCTGTATACCGGCCCGGCGGCCAGGCGGGTGGCCAGATCCGGCAGTAACAGGCCGGTGGCGGTCGGAGAGGCATTGGCGGTCACCAGCAGGTGCCCGCCCTGTGCCATCAGACGGTTATAAAGGTGAAATAAGGCCTCTTCCCAGGCCGGATCACCGGCAAAACGCTGACAATCATCCAGCGCCAGCAGATCGAATTGTTCCATGGCCTCCAGCACCGCCGGCACCAGCGGGAGTAGCTCGCTGGCAGGCAACAGGCAAGCATCCATGCCCTGCTGCTGGGCCAGGCGCACCGCCCCTTCCAGCAGGTGGCTCTTGCCCTGTTGCTCCCCGCCCCAGATAAAGGCCTGACGATCTGCACCCAGCACCACTTCACGGACGCCGGCCAGCGCGGCCCCGTTGGGGCCGGACAGGAAATTGGAAAGGTCATTTCCCTCACGCAATTGCAGCGCCAGGGGCAGCTGTGCGCTCATGGATCAGGAACGCCAGCAGTAGCGCCACTGCGGCCCGGCGACCGAGTCGTCCGGGCAGGGGCGCAATTGTCGGGAAAGCTCCAGCAGGCTACGTAGCTGGGAATCGCTGGCACCGAAATCCAGGCCGAAAGTCACTTCCTGATCAGAGGCCTGTACCAGTGAGACGGCCCGCATGCCGCTCAGCCCTGCCAGGAAACCCTGCAGCTGATGCCAGTCAGCCAGCGTTTCCACCTGCTCGACCTCCAGCAGGGTGAGCCGCTCGGAAGCGCTGCTGGCCACCGCATAACGCTGAGCGAGTTGATCGGTCACCGCATCCACTAACGTTGTCACCGCCTGTTCAGCGGAAGCACTGTCTTCACGCCCCTGATTCAGGGCCTTCTTGCCCTGTAACACACGCCAGCTCACCGTGGCCGGCGAGCCTTGATACAAAACAGCAGCGACAACCAGTTCATGAGGGTATCGCTCGGAAGCAGACAGCAACTGGTTATCGAAACGGCCGCGGACATCCGCTACGGTGACCGCATTACGGTCCTGACTGTCCCATTCGGGCACCACCAGGGATAGCCCCCGGCGCCGGGCTTCGCCAACCAGGTGCTCGCGCAGTTCATGATCTCCCGCCACCATATCTCCACGGCCGGTGCCCTGCTCTACCAGCCAGATCAACACCTGGGGACGCGGAAAGCCCCATACCGGCGCGCCCGCTGCCGCCATGAAATCCATCAAGCCGCGGGTGTCATAGCGGACCATCAGTTGATCACCGTCGTAATCGTAGCGAGTGACCCAACGATCCAGCTGCGCCAGAGCCTGCTCGGATACCGGCTGCTCAAGGACTTGCTGTTTGCCACTCAGACGCACCAGCATGTCCTTCAGACCTTGCTGCAGAGCCTGCTGGCGCTGAGCCTCGCCACGGCCATCCACCGTCAGCGCTACTGTATTCAGAGACTCTGCCTGGGCCCCAAGGGCCAACCCCAACAACAATGCCACGATTCCAAGAAAACGCATGACCGCCCATTCCAACCTGAAAATTCAAGCGCGCTATTATCACTGATAACCCGCCGGGACGCGAGACGCCTGACACCAGACACCGTGCAATTGCACAACGGTTTTCTGTTCTCACCGCATGCAGCTTGCTGCCAGCGGCAATTCTGCCGGTTTGGCTGGAAAGATAGCCCCCTCACCCTTAAAATACGCGCCTTCACCAATCCGGAGCCCCCCATGACCGATCAGAAACGGCCGCTGACTTACCGTGACGCCGGTGTCGATATCGACGCTGGCAACGAGCTGGTAAAACGTATCGCCCCCGTGGCCAAACGCACCCGTCGTCCCGAGGTGCTGGGCGGTCTGGGCGGTTTTGGCGCCCTCTGCGAGTTGCCCAGCCGCTACAAGAACCCGGTTCTGGTAGCCGGTACCGATGGGGTTGGCACCAAGTTGCGTCTGGCTATTGATACCGGTCGCCATGACAAGGTGGGCATCGATCTGGTGGCCATGTGCGTCAACGATTTGATCGTGGGCGGCGCCGAGCCCCTGTTCTTCCTGGACTATTACGCCACCGGCAAGCTGGATGTGGACACCGCCACCAGCGTAGTGACCGGCATCGGCGAAGGCTGTGAAATGGCCGGTTGCGCCCTGATTGGTGGCGAAACGGCAGAAATGCCGGGGATGTACGAGGGAGAGGATTACGATCTGGCCGGCTTCTGTGTCGGCGTGGTGGAAAAAGATGGCGTGCTGGATGGCAGCAAGCTCCAGGCCGGCGACAAACTCATCGGCCTCGCTTCCTCCGGCCCCCACTCCAACGGCTATTCGCTGATTCGCCGCATCATGGCCCAGTCCGATATCGACATCGAACTGGAAGGTCAGCCCCTGATGGAGCATCTGCTGGCACCCACCCGCATCTATGTCAAACCCCTGCTGAAACTGATCGAGCAGGTGCAGGTGCATGCCCTGGCACACATCACCGGCGGCGGCCTGCCGGAAAACCTGCCCCGGGTGATGCCGGAAAACACCCGTGCAGTTATCGACACCCGTAGCTGGGAATTTCCTGCCGTATTCAAGTGGTTGCAACAGGAAGGCCAGGTTCCGGCTTTCGAGATGTACCGCACCTTTAACTGTGGTGTCGGTATGGTCATCGCCGTCCCGGCAGATCAGGTAGATAGCACCCTGGCGCTAATGGAAGCCGAAGGCGAAGTCGCCTTCCTGATGGGTGAGATCCAGGCCGGTGAAGGGGAACCGGAAGTGGTACTGGAAGGCCTGGCAGAGTGACGCACCGCCTTGCTGTTCTGATCAGCGGCTCGGGCACCAATCTGCAGGCCATCATGGCGGCCATTGATAGTGGCCGCCTGGATGCAGAAGTCGTGGTGGTACTGTCCAACCGTGCCGATGCCGGAGGTTTGAGCCGTGCCCAACATGCCGGCATTGCCACCGAAGTACTGGATCATCGCCAGTACGACAGCCGGGAAGCATTTGACCAGGCAATGATCACGACTCTGGACCGTTACCAGCCCGGTACGGTGGTGCTGGCCGGGTTCATGCGCATTCTCTCACCGCTGTTTGTCCGCCACTATGCCGGCCAGCTGATCAACATCCACCCTTCCCTGCTGCCCAAGTACCGCGGGCTCCAGACCCATGCCCGCGCTCTGGAAGCCGGCGATCAACAGCATGGCTGCTCCATCCATTTCGTCACCGAAGAACTGGATGGCGGCCCACTGATCGCCCAGGCTCCGCTGGACGTCCTTGCGAACGATACCGTTGATTCCTTGTCCAAACGCGTACAACAACGCGAACACCTGCTTTATCCTCTGGTGTTGCAATGGCGCGCCGAACAGCGCCTGGAACTGAATCAGAACGGAGTCATGCTGGATGGCAAACCTCTCCCCGAACAGGGGTTTCAACTGGTCTAGCAGTCTGCTGCTGACACTGGCCCTGGTGGCTCCGGCCAGCCATGCCGAGCCACCGGTTGCGCCTTTTTCTCTGGATTACAGCCTGAAAAGTGAAGGTATTCCTTTCACCGTTACTGCCACACGGACTCTGAAACCCATGCAGGGAGGCCTGTGGAAAATGGAAGTGCAGGCCAAAAACTGGCTGGGCGAAATCCGTGAAACCACCCTGTTCGACTGGCAAAAATGTATCCCCGAGAGCACGTTCTATGGCTACTACCGTCGTGGCCTGGGGCGGGTCAAGGAAGCCAAGCTGCATCTGGACCGTGAAACCGGGGTCGCCGCCAGTGAACGCACGGATAAGCCCACGCGCAATTACCCGATCACAGATCAAGCCACTGACGAACTCTCCGTCTCTCTGGCCCTGCAATGTTCTCTTCAGGCTGGCCAGCGTGACATCAAACTCCAGGTTGCCGATGAGCGTTCCATGGAAGCACACCGCTACCGTGTAGTTGGCGAGGAACAGCTGAATATTGACGGCAAGCGGGTGGAAACAGTAAAAGTACAACGCCAGCGCGGCACCAACAGCAAGCGACAGACCTACATGTGGTTTGCACCGCAGCATGATTATCTGCTCGTCCAACTGCTGCAGGAAAACAGTGATGGCGATCACGTGATGACGCTGCAATCTATGGAGGGATACTAACGGTGCGACGGATCTTACTTGCCTTACTGGTGGCAGCCTGTAGCGTTGCCAGTGCCGAACCGCTGGCGCCTTTTGCGGCCGAATTCCGCATTTATGTGAACAAGCTGCCCACCCCGGTCAAGGCCGACCTGGTGCTGGAACCCGCCGAAGGCAAAGACTATTACCGCATGCTGCTGAAGGCCAAATCCTTCCTGCTTACCAATACCGAAGAGAGCTATTTCCACTGGCGCGACTGTCAGCCACGCACCACCCAGTATGTTCATGAATTCAAGGGATTCGGCCAGCACCGCTACCACCATATGGATTTCCAGTGGAACCCACCCATGGTCCACAACGAATCCGAAGACGATCAGGAAAGCCTGGAAATTCCGGAAAACACCCTGGACGAACTGACCATTCTGTTGCGCGGGCGTTGTGTATTTGCCACCGGCGACAAGGCCTACAAAGTCACCAGCGTCTACGGTGACAAGCTGCGCACCCATCATTTCGAGATTATCGACCGGGAAGTGATTGATACGCCCATGGGCGAAATCGACACCCTGCTGGTGGAAAAGAAGCGCGAAGGGGACAGCAAGGAAAAACGTCGCACCCTGTTCTGGGTGGCGCCAAGCCTTGACTACATGGTGGTCAAGGCCAGGCACATAGAAAGCACCCTGCTCAAGGCAGAACTGATCATGATTGATTACGACGGCCCGGATGTGCCGCCGTTGTCCTAGTGGGTTGATAGAACCAC
Organism: Alcanivorax sp. IL2; assembly: GCF_047495475.1. Taxonomy (NCBI): domain Bacteria; kingdom Pseudomonadati; phylum Pseudomonadota; class Gammaproteobacteria; order Oceanospirillales; family Alcanivoracaceae; genus Alcanivorax; species Alcanivorax sp. IL2. The sequence continues at coordinate 2,753,232 of NZ_CP179932.1, forward strand.
TGTAGGAGCGGCTACAGTTTCAGGCCCGTGGCAGGGTCACACCACGCTGGCCCTGGTATTTCCCGCCCCGATCCATATAAGACGTTTCGCACATCTCATCGGATTCAAAGAACAGCATCTGCGCCACACCCTCGTGAGCATAAATTTTTGCCGGCAGCGTGGTGGTGTTGGAGAACTCCAGAGTCACATGGCCCTCCCACTCCGGTTCCAGGGGCGTCACATTGACGATAATGCCGCAGCGCGCGTAGGTGGACTTGCCCAGACAGATGGTCAGCACATTACGGGGAATGCGGAAATATTCCACGGTGCGGGCCAGGGCAAAGGAGTTGGGCGGGATGATGCAGTAGTCGCCTTTGATGTCCACGAAGCTGCGCTCATCGAAAGCCTTGGGGTCTACCGTGGCGGAATGAATATTGGTGAACACCTTGAATTCATCCGCACAGCGCACATCGTACCCGTAGCTGGACACACCATAGGAAATCATTTTTTCGCCATTTTCATCCGCGCGGATCTGCCCACTCTGAAAGGGCTCGATCATGCCTTTTTCGGCGGCCATGCGGGTAATCCAGCGATCCGATTTAATCGTCATTGTTGCGCCTCAAAATTCCGGGGTGGTTGGCGTTCAAGCGGACAATGGTATAGACGCTGGACGCCGGACGCCAGATGGGGGACGCCGCTAATCCGGCCCCCGACATGTGGCGTTTATTCAATGCTGGGTCACCTTGGGAAACGCCCGCTTGCCGCCTTCCGTCAGGGACAATCTGGCTGCCAGCCGGCGGGCAGCCTGGCGGTACAGGCCTGCCTCCTCGCTGTCCGGGCAGGCCGCCACCATCGGTTGACCGCTGTCTGCCTGTTCGCGGATACGCAGGGACAGCGGCAGAGCCGCCAGCACTTCGGTGTGATACTCACTGGCCATCTTTTCCCCGCCACCTTGGCCGAAAACATGCTCATGATGGCCACACTGGCTGCAGATATGCACCGCCATGTTCTCAACGATGCCCAGCACGCGGATATCCACCTTGCGGAACATCTCCACGCCCTTGATAGCATCCAGCAGGGCAATGTCCTGGGGCGTGGTAATCACCACCGCCCCGGCCACCGGGATTTTCTGGGCCAGGGTCAACTGGATATCACCGGTGCCCGGCGGCAGGTCAACCAGCAGATAATCCAGCTGATGCCAACGGGTCTGCTCCATCATTTGCACCAGAGCACCACTGGCTTTCGGGCCCCGCCAGACCACCGGGGTCTGCTTGGTGGTCAGATACCCCATGGACATGGTCTGTAGACCATAGGCGTCCACCGGCACAAAGTACTTACCCTCCAGCACTTCCGGGCGGGTGCCGTCCGGCAGCCCCAGCATCAGCGGCTGACTGGGGCCAAATACGTCCGCATCCAGCAGACCCACCCGGGCGCCTTCGGCCTGTAACGCCAATGCCAGATTCACTGCGGTAGTGGACTTGCCAACGCCCCCCTTGCCGGAGGCTATGGCGATCACATTGGCTACCTGATCCATGGCCGGCAAGCTGCTCTGAGCCCGATGCGGAATAATCTCCGCCGCCAGCTCCAGGGTCAGCTCACGGCCTTCCAGCTCCTCGCTCAAGTGCTCACGAATCTGCCCCACCAGGCGCTCACGGATACCGTCAATCGGAAAACCAAGAACGATTCGGGCGTGGACGGAGCTGTCGTCCACCGTCAGTGATTCAATGGCATCCACGGACGTCAGGCTGACGCCCAGATCGTCGGGAATAAAACCGCCCAGTTGCTGTCGAATGCGTTGCTCGGCTGAACTCATGATGGCCTCCGTTTCGAGAGGTGCGATGATAGGGGCTAAGCCGTCAACAACCAAGCCACCTTCGTGGAAGTTATTCGTTGCACAAACGCGAACCATGGGGTGGTTATCCCGCTGTAAATGCGCAAAATAGAATGCCGATTGCACGGCAGTACAAGGAGAGTCCATGAAACGCATCACCGCCGCATCCCTGATCGCCCTAGGGGCATTGAGCCTGACGGCCTGCAACGATGCCCCCCATCTTATCAATCACGGACCTGACAGCATCACCGTGTCCGGCAGTGGCGACATCTCAGCGCAACCGGATATTTTCCGCGTGGTAGCGACTGCCAGCGAACAGGGCGACGACATTGCCGCCATGAAATCCCGCGTCGACGACACCGTAGCCGATATGCTCGACCTGGCGGACGACCTGGATATTGAGGAAAAGCAGGTGCGCGCCAGCGATCTGAACGTCCAGCCGCAATGGCAATACCAGCCGGAGCGTAAACTGATCGGCCATCAGGTAAGCCGTGACGTCACCTTCCGCGCCAATGGCCTGGACACCTATACCCAGCTGCTCGACGGCCTGGCCAAGCAGGGTTTGCGGGATATTCGCCCGGCCGGCACCGAAGTCAGCAACGCCGACGAGCTGGCCAACCAGGCTCTGGAGAAAGCCGTGGCAGATGCCCGCCAGCGGGCCAGCATCATCGCCGAGGCCGCTGATCGGGAGCTTGGCAAGGCTATCCAGATCCAGGCCCAGGATTTCCAGCCCCCGCAACCGGTAATGATGATGGCGCGCAGCAAGGAAAGCGGTAATGCCGACAGCTACCGACCCGGCGAAACCGATATCACCGCCCGGGTCCAGATCACCTTCGAACTGGATTAATGGATAGCCTCGGTCAGATCTGCAGCGCCGCGCTGCAGCAGTATCTTGCCCACGGTGAAGCCCGGGGGCTGGATATTGCTGCGGCGCTGGATACCGCAGCCCTGGATTTGGAACGGGTCCGCCAGCCGGACGCCCGCATTCCCGGTGTCAGTTTCCAGACGCTGCTGCACACGCTGATCGATCACTCCCGCGACCCGCTCTTCGGCCTGCACACCTCCGAGTTTGTCCAGCCGGGCTCCTATAATGTGATGGGTTACATCGCCATGAGTGCCGGCACCCTCCAGGAAGCCCTGTCCAAGGTCAGCCTCTATGAAAAGCTGGTGGGCGACATGGGTACCACCGATACCCGCATTGACGACAACCAGGCCGCCATTCGCTGGGACTGTCGCTACATACAACAACCCGCGCGCCAACACCTGATAGACAATGTGCTGGGCTCCTGGATCCGTTACGCCCGCTGGCTGACCGGCAATGACCAACTGGCCCCCGCCGAAGTCTGGCTGGAACATCCCAGACCCAGCCCCGCACTGGTTGAGGAGTACCAGAGGGTGTTTCTCTGCGAGGTGCGGTTCGCGCAACCCTGCTCTGCCCTGATCGGTCCGCCGGACCTGCTGGAACAACCGATTCGCCAGCCGGACCCGCTATTGCTGTCGACCCTGGAAGCCCACGCCATTCAACAGCTTCACCAGCTGGGCGTGGAAACCAGCCTGGCCCAGCGGGTAAAACAGTGCATTCAGGATGCCATTGGCCATTCCCTGCCGCGCAAGGAAACCATCGCCGAACGGCTGGGTATGAACGTGCGCACCCTGCACCGTCGGCTCGCCGATGAAGGCCACAGCTGGCAGAAACTGCTGGACCAGGTGCGACTGCATCAGGCCCGGCAATTACTCTGCCAGAGCCCGGCCCCCCAGGCGGAGATCGCCGAAGCCCTAGGCTACTCGGATATTCGGTCGTTTCAGCGCAGCTTCAAGCGACATACGGGGATGACCCCTGGCCAGTTTCGCACCCAACAAAAGCCGGATTTGTAGGAAATCACTTACACGCTTTGTCGGCTTTCTCTTATGCGCATTTCCTCATAACCCCGTTCAGTGTCTACCTCACCGCCGCTGGTCGTTATCGCTTTGCCCATACCGCCAGCGGTTGACTACAACAGTTCCCAAGGGATCACGAAGTTCCCTCAAACCACCGGCTCCGCCGGTTTCGGGAACCGTTACAGGGACGCACCATGAACCGAAAAATTTCCGTCAGCGGCCTCACCCATGACTCTGCAAGCGCCTTTGTTTCCATGATGGGCATCATCAATGGCCGCTGTAGTGTCATCTGGGAAAATGCCGACCCGGGGCAGGCCGACGTGCTACTGGTAGCCGCCAAAGATGGCCGCCGAGCCACCTCCAGCAAGAGTGACAAACCCTGCATCCTGGTTTATCCGAGCTCACAGGACCGGCCAGACGCCCCTTTCACCCTGTCCCATCCATTCCGGGCCATGAACATGATCCGGGTACTGGAAGATGTGGCTCGGGCCCTGCCCGGCTAACCGCCCCACCCCATCAGCTTGCGCTGATCGCCTGTTAGGCAATTCTGCCCATATAAACGCGGCCTTTTCTTTTCGGCCGCGTTCTTTTTGTCCTACAAAGCCTTAAAACCCGCCACCGGTCATGGCTATACTGACATCAACTAATGACAACAAGGGAGCCTCTGAACTCCCCTTCTTTCAGGCTGGCTCGAAGGGCGTGGCCTGCAGCACAAGGGGTGTTCAGACGTTGCCAATGGCGGAGACCTGCATGAAAGGCACTCTCAAGCAACTGGATCGGGCCATCGAGCACGCTGAAACCTACGAAGAATGGTACGAAGCCAGCCGCGAACACGACCGTCTTTCCGGGGCGGACGAATGGAAAGAAATTGATCGCTCTCCCCATTACGACTATGAGCTGATCCGTAACCGCCTGTGGCAGATCCGCCAGGCCCGTGAACGCAATGACGTCAACAAGCTGGTGTTTCACCTGCACGAGGGCCTGCATGGCAACCTGGGCAACATTTCCAACCCGCGGCTCTATCAACAAACCCGCGTGGGCACCAAACGCCTGATCGAGAATTATCTCGAAGAAGTCACCATCGCCCTGAACTACCTGTGCGACACCAACTTCAAGGAATTCGGGCTCAAGGAAAAGCTGGATTTCTTCGAAACCACCGGCCAGGCCTTTGGCCAGAGCTGTCTGATGCTCTCCGGTGGCGCCGCGCTGGGTCTGTTTCATATCGGGGTGGCCCGCTGCCTGTGGGAACAGGGGCTACTGCCTTCGGTGATCTCCGGCTCCAGTGCCGGCAGCATCATTGCCTCCGTTGTGGGTACCCACAACGATGAAGAACTGAAACTCAAGCTGGAACCGGAAAACATCTACCTGGAAGCCTTCAAGGTGCTGGGCTGGAAGGGCATCGTCCGTGGCACCCCGGTGCTGGATGGCGACCACCTGGAAGCCTGCCTGGAAGAAAACATCCTCGACATGACCTTCGAGGAGGCCTACCGGCACACCGGCCGTGAAATCAACATTACCGTGAGCCCCTACGACCGTAATCAGCATGCCCGTCTGCTCAACTGGCGCACCTCGCCCAATGTGCTGATCCGCAAGGCATCACTGGCATCCTGCGCGATTCCCGGCATCTATCCACCGGTCTCCCTGTGGGCCAAGAATATTGATGGCGAGCGGGTGCCCTATATCCCCGGCCGCAAGTTCGTGGATGGCTCCATCGTCGACGACCTGCCCATCCGCCGCCTGTCACGGCTGTATGGCGTCAACCATTCCATCGTCAGCCAGACCAACCCCCATGTGGTGCCTTTCCTGTCGCGTAACGAAAATACCGACAGCTCAATGAGCACCCTGGCGGACTGGGGACTGAAGAATGTCTCCATGAATCTGCGCTACGCTCTGCAGCTGATACAGCGCCGGGTGGAATCCAACGACGTGGGTCTGATGTTCGACAAGGCCAAGAGCATGGTCACCCAGAAGTATATCGGCGATATCAATATGATCCCGCCGCGCCAGCCCATGAACGCCTTCAAAGTGCTTAATAACCCTACCCTGCAGGATGTACGCAACTACATCCGCAAGGGGGAAAAGGCGACCTGGCCCAAGCTCGACATGGTGGCCAACACCACCGCCATCAGCCGCACCTTCCGCGACTGTCGTGCCCGTCTGGACCGTATCGAGGAACGTATGCTCGAACAGGTACCGATGACCGCTGTCTGAGCCCTACCCTCTGCCCCGCGGCTCATCGAGCCCGGGGCAGATCGGCCCAGCGGGTAGTATAGGCCGGCGATAAATGGGCCCGGCGCATGGCCCAGACACACCGTTCACTCTGATTCATCCCCCGGCCCGCCAACCATACCTTGCCCTTGCCGCTGCGGTTGATGGTATCCATCACCTGCATTAACGCCTTCCCTTCCTCCGCGTTGTCGTCCTCCCGAAAAAGGGTGACCTGCTCGCGCCCCGCCGGCCCCAGGTCCGTCAGCATGACACCCGCCTTGCCATAGCGATAACCGGCCTGCCAGAGGGCCTCTACCATCTCCACCGCGTGGCGCACCATTACCCGGGTATCTACCGTGGCTGGCGACAGACTTGCCCGGGCAGAATCGGGGAATAACTGCTGCGGCTTACCCATCGGGGCGGTACGCAGATAGACACTGATAGCACCGGCACTGAGTCCTTCTGCACGCATGCTTTCTGCCGCCCGGGCAGCGAAGTCACTAACCGCCTGACGCACCGCTGCCAGCGACGCCACCGGCTCCCCGAAAGAGCGGGAATGGATAATTTGCTGACGGGGCTCATGGCGAGCTTCCAGGGGGAGGCAACTCTCACCGTTCAACTCCCGTACCACCCGTTCCTGAACCACCGAGAACCGCTTGCGGATCAGACGGTAGTCGGCACGGGCCAGATCCAGAGCCGTCTCGATATCCATATCATTCAGCCGCTGCCCCAGGCGCCGGCCGATACCCCAGACCGCCGAGACCGGCGTACGTGCCAGCAAGCGCTCACGCCACCGCGGATCCGTCAGCACCAGCACACCCCCGGTCTGTGGGTACGTCTTGGCGGCATGATTGGCCAGCTTCGCCAGGGTCTTGGTGGGAGCCACCCCCACACACACTGGCACACCCACCCACTTTGCGACCCGTTCGCGGAGCGCCAATCCCAGCGGCTGAAGCTCCTCAGCTGGCATCAGGGACAGATCCAGAAAAGCCTCATCGATGGAGTACACCTCCACCGCCGGCACCAGGGTAGCCAGTGACGCCATCACCCGCCGGGAGAGATCCCCGTAGAGTACATAGTTGGAGGAGAACACCGCGACCCGGTGCTTGCGAATCAGATCCCGAGCCTCGAACAATGGCATGCCGGTTCTCACTCCCAGCGCCTTGGCCTCGGCAGAACCGGCCACGATGCAGCCGTCATTATTGGACAGCACCACCACCGGACGCCCCGCCAGATCCGGTCGAAAAACGCGCTCACAGGAGGCATAGAAACTGTTGCAATCGACCAGGGCAAACATGGCACTCACCGCCGGGACCGGGCCACCGACCGGTGTGCATGAAGGGAAAATGTCACCACACCAAACAACTCCCACTCCTGATCTGACAGCGATATCGCTGCATAGCGAGGGTTACGTGGCATCAGCATGGGCTGTGGCCTCAGCCGCAACTCCTTCACGGTGAACTCCCCATTCAGCGACGCCACCACCACATCACCGTGGGATGGCTCCAGGGAGCGATCCACCACCAGAATGTCGTCCGGGAAAATTCCCGCGTCCAGCATGGAGTCCCCCTCTACCCGAAGCAGAAAAGTGGCCTCCTGCTGGCCAATGCATAGCTGATTCAGATCCAGCGGCGCCTCCATATAACCCTGGGCCGGGGACGGAAAACCGGCAGCAACACGTTCGGTGAAAAAAGGCAGCGCAATCATGAGACACCACAGGAAAGATAACGATGGAGCCATGCTATCAAATACTGTACCTATGTACAGTTAAATGACATTTCCACACCATCGATACCGGCCCTGACAGAACACACAGCAACGTAACAAAACGCAAAGAAAGGCATATCCAAACGCCGCCATGGCTGCCTTAGGGTTGGCATTAACAATGCCGCCATCAGGGTGTAGTCATGATGCTTGAAGGTAACCCGGGCTGGATGTCCGACTTTCTGGAAGAAATGGGGCTGCCGGCCAGCGCCGCGTTTCAGGGATATGTGCTCTATCACCGAGAAAGTGACAGCTTTGTCGCCGACGCACCTGACCCGTCCTTTCCCCATTATGTGAAGCCTTGCGCCTGGGCTCACCGCTACCCTTACATCATGCTGGCGCGGGACGCCGCCACAGACATGGAGGACGGCATGCAGGTGCAGGTGCTGTTCCGGCTCGGCGGACAGTTTCTTGCCTACCCGATCTGAAAACGCCGGAGCCGGAAAAACAAAAAGCCACCCGATGGGTGGCTTTTTTTGATATGGAGCGGGTGAAGAGAATCGAACTCTCGTATGCAGCTTGGGAAGCTGCCGTTCTACCATTGAACTACACCCGCTTGAACAACCGGCAATATAGTCAAAAGGATGCGCCTTTGCCAGCGCTGATGTGGGCACGCCATCATGACAGGTTTGAGGTTACACTGCGGAAAGAGTCTCTAAGTAACCGTTTGCGTGCTCAGAGACTGCCTAAAGATCAGAATGACAAAGAGGAGCATGGCCATGCCAATGGCGTTTGTGAGTGGGGCCCGGGGGTTTCTCGGTGGACACATCGTCGACCAGCTACTGGAAAAAGGCTGGGACGTCACTGCGGTCATACGGCCACGGGGTGATGCCGCGGCGCTTCAGGCCAAAGGCATTCAGGTAGTACAGGCTCCGCTGGATAATGCCACCGAATTGGCCCTGGTGATGCCGGCAGCGCCGGATGCCGTCTTTCACGTGGCCGGCAATACCAGCCTGTGGCGGCGTGGCAACGCGCAACAGTACCGGGATAACGTACTGGGCACCCGAGCCATGGTCAGCGCGGCACTGAAAAACGTGGCGGCCCGATTTGTCCATACCTCCTCAATCTCCGCCTGGGGCATTCAGGACACCCCCATCAACGAACAGACGTCCTCCAATGCGGCCAACGACTGGATCGGCTACAACCGCAGCAAGTACCTCGCCGAACAGGAAATAGAGAATGGTATCCGCCAGGGGCTGGACGCGGTGATCCTGAATCCCTGCGGCATTATCGGCGCTGGTGACACCCATAACTGGTCGCAGATGATCAAGTTGATCCAGGACGGCAAGCTGCCGGGGGTGCCGCCGGGCGGGGGTAACTTCTGTGCCGTTGAAGAGGTGGCCAAGGCCCACCTGTCAGCCCTGGAACACGGCCAATGCGGCGAGCGCTATATCCTGGCCGGGGTGGAAGCCAGCTTTCTGGAACTGGTGCAGACCATTGCCGGGCAACTCGGTAAAAAAGCCCCGTCGCGAACCGTACCGCCGGCGGTATTGAAACTGGCCGGGCAGCTATACCCCATCGGCAGCCTGTTTACCGGTAATGAGCCTCGGCTGACACCGGAAAAAGTGGCCTTGGTCACCAGCCGGGTGCATGCCGACGGCAGTAAAGCCGTCCAGCAACTGGGATTTAACGATCAGGTGCCACTGGCCACCATGATCGCAAACTGTATTCGCTGGATGGTGCAGGAAAAACGCCTGTAAGGACGAAGCAGTGTGGGGGATTCGCCATGCATGCATTGCATGGCTGCTAAAAAATCGTTGGCAGGAAAAATCAGGGCAGTAATGCCCTTTTCCTGATTTAGACCACCGCCCGGTATACCCGAAAACGTGTGGTCTCCCCTGCCACCTGCACATGGGAAAAAGCATCGTCCAGCCACTGGACATAAGGCAGCTCGCGGTTCGCCACCAACCACATTACCCCTTCCTTGTTCAGATAGGCTGGCGCCTCGGCGATCAATCGTCGGGTGATATCGGTGGTACGCTGGCGCCGGTCATGGAACGGCGGGTTGGTCACGATCATGTCCACCCGGCCGGCCAGCGGGGAAAACAGATCGCCGCCAGTCACCCGGCCCTGCAACCCGTTGCGGGCCAGACTGGCAGTTGTCGCTGCTACCGCAGAGGCACTCACGTCCACCGCCTGCACCTTCCACCCCTGGCTGGCCAGGCTGGCGCTGATCACACCGGCACCACAACCCATGTCGATCATGCTTCCCCGTCTGGGCAAGCGATGTTCTGCCATCAGATCCAGCAACAACCGGGTGCCCTCATCCAGCCGGCCATGGCTGAACACACCCGGGTAGCTGACTACCTCCAGGTCGCCCACCGTGATTACCTCACCCCAGGCAGCCAGGGTCTGCGCTTCTCCCGGCTGCAGCTGCCCGCTATACAGCTTGCAATGGCGGGCACTATCCACCAGTACCGCATCATCCACATGTGCCTGCAGATGTTTCAGTGCCCCGCGGATACCGCCCTTCGCCGGCCCGATCAGCCACAACTCCACCGGCTGACTGATTTCGCCAGCCAGCCAATTGAGCAGGAACCGCAAGCGGTCGATGGATTTGGGCAGAGGCAACACCAGCAGATCCACCTCAGGTGGCACCGTCGGTGCCGGCGCCCATTGCTGGGCGCCCACGGTAAAGTCATCCGCATGCAACTGCAGCTGAGCATCCACATCCAGGCTTTTCAACGCCGGATCATTGGCATCGACCACCAGCACCTGACGGCCCGACAAAGCGCCAGCCTGGCGCAGTAACAATTGTGTCGTATTTTCCATAGCAGCAAGCCCGAACCGGCGGAGTAAAGTGCGCCGCAGTATAGAGCAGCAGGCGTTTTCATGTCAGGCATAACGCACTCTCAGCCTTTTGTACCAGCCTGCAAGTTTTACACATTCACCACGCCAAAGCGCCTACCGCCCCGGTAGACTTGTAATGTTGACCCGACGATGTGGAGGCTCAAATGGTTAGCGCTGCACCCTGCATTCGCGCTGTAGTACTGTTTAGCTGTTGTCTGTTTTCTTCGTTGGTAGTCGCCGCTACGGATAGCGGCGTCTTCCGCCAGGCACTGGACGCAGCACGCAATGATGACTGGAATACCCTGACCCGACTGGAAAAACAGCTGGGCGATGATCACCCCCTGCAAGCCTATCTGGATTTTCATCGACTGCGGGCCGCCCTGCCAGAGCTGGCCCCGGAAAAGATAAACGACTACGCCCGGCGCTATCCCGATTCTCCGCTGCCAAACGACATTCGCCAGTTGGCCAACGTGGCTTATGGCAAGGCGGAAAAATGGGACGCCCTGCTGGCCGTCAACAGCAACGAGCCCTCTGCCACCGCGCGCCAGTGTTATTACTATCAGGCCAAATTGGCCAACGGTGACGACAGTGCCTTGCAAGCCGCTGCCGACATCTGGGCCAGCGGCCAGTCACGGCCCAGTCAGTGTGATCCGCTGTTTGATCAGGCCCAGGCCCGCGGCGTCATTGATGATGCCGCAATCTGGGAAAGACAGCTGCTGGCCTTCAAGGCCAACAGCCATGGCCTGGTTCGCTACCTGGGCAGGAAACTCACGGATACGGATTACGACACCGCCAGCGACTGGCTGGAAACCCTTTATCGTCATCCCGACAAGGTGGACAACCTGCCCACCACCATCAAGCCGGAACAACGCCAGCAACTGCTAGCCGCCGCTATACATCGCTGGGCCTACAAGGACACCGTTGAGGCACGGCAATGGTTCGATGATCACAGTCGTCGTCAAGGCCTCCGCGATGACGCCATGCGGCAAGATGCCGGCCGGCGCATCGCCTGGTATTCCACCATTCGTGGCATCGAAGAAAACCGCCAATGGCTGGACAGCTGGCTGGCGCTCAATCCAGATGCAGAGCTGCTGGACCAACGTGCCCGCCGCACCATTATCGAACAGGACTGGGACAGCGCGGAACTGTGGATCACCCGTTTACCTGATAGCGAGCAGCAGGATTCGCGCTGGCTCTACTGGCGCGCCCGGGCATTGGAAGAACTGAACCAGCCTGACCAGGCCCGTGCCCTCTACCGGCAAGCCTCCAGACACAGAAACTTTTTTGCCTTTATGGCCGCCGACCGCCTGGGCGAGCCCTACCATTTCTCCAACGCCCAGGTGAAACCGTCAGCGGATTTCACGCCGCCGCCGGCCATCGCCCGTGTACGCCTGCTGCGCGAGCTGAACGAGGATTACGCGGCTCGTCAGGAATGGCTGTGGCTGATGTGGCACAACGATGATGCCAACGTCCGCCAGCTTGCCCAGCACGCGCTCGAGCAGCACTGGTACGACCTGGCAGTACAGGCATCCATCCAGGCCAAGGCCTGGGATGTGCTCGCCTGGCGTTTCCCGCCGGCCTATCAAAGCGAATTTGAACAGCAAGCCAAAAGGCATGATCTGGACCCATGGCTGGCCATGGCCGTCGCTCGGCGAGAAAGTGCCTTCAATCCCCAGGCCCGTTCACCGGTCGGCGCCATGGGGCTGATGCAACTGATGCCGGGCACTGCCCGCAAGGTTGCCAAGGATGCCAACCTTGGCCGCCCCACCACCAACACCCTGCAAAACGCTGACTTGAATATCCAGCTCGGCAGCCGCTATCTGGCGGAGCTGCTGGATGAGTTCAAGGGTAACCGGGTATTGGCGCTGGCCGCCTACAACGCTGGCCCGCACCGGGTGAACAACTGGCTGGGGGAAGAGGACGAGGCCGTGCCCGCCGATATCTGGATTGAATCCATTCCCTTCCGGGAAACCCGGGATTATGTTCAGGCTGTACTCACCTATCGGGCTCTGTTTGTGGGGTTGCACGACAATCAGGCACGCACCTCACAACTGCTCACCGAAAAGGAAAGCCAGGACCTGTATTCGGTGTCGATGCTGGATTGAAAGGATACGAGCTGCGAGCTACTAGCTTCCAGTAATACAACCCGTTGGGTTTGACTAGCAGCTAGAAGCTCGTAGCTAGTAGCTGGCTTCTCTCAGTCCAGCTGCCGGATGTGATAATCCAGCCGGGCGCGGGCATCGCGAGTGCTGAGGGAGGTGGTGGCTTCCACCCTTCTGCGCAGATGAATACTGCGGGCCGGTTCCCGGGTAAACGCGATAATCGCATTGTGGCAGTCGCTGCATGACAACCGGAAACGGCTGGCATAGCCGGCCATGGCGTCCTCCGTGGCAGCGGGACTTTCCCGGTATTCCTTCCAGTCACCAAAGTTCATCACCAGGGTACCGCTGGTCGACAGATTATCCGCCAGGCATTGCAGCCACGGCTTGTCTGCCGGCACCGCCCGGCTGACCTGCTGATTGCTGGGAGCGAACAGGTCTTCGATGATCAGATCGAACGGTTCCCCCTGATACGCCCGCAGCCATGCCTGGGCATCGCCTTCATAGGTCTCTACGCCGAAAGCGTCCATGCCGAACACATCACGGGCCACCTGCAGATGGGCAGCGTCCAGCTCCACAGCAACCAGCGTCTCAGGGTTCAGTAACTGGCGAATGGGCGGGATCAAGGACCCGCCCCCCAGGCCCAGCACCAAAACCCGGCGAAACCGGGAGGGCTCGTGCAGCAGGGCCGGCAACCAGAGCAGATCCCAGACACTGCCGGTGAGCAGGCGCTTGGGGTGGAACTCGGAGTGTTGCACGCCATTGGCATAAAGCCGCAGGGTTCGACCCGCACGGCGCACTTCGTAATGCACTCCCTGCAGCTCGGTTTTCCAGATTAGAGCCACACTTATTTTTCCAGGGTCAGAGTCAGGCCAGCCACTTTGCCATCGACGTTGGTTTCGTTCAGGAATATGCGGTTCTGCTCAATACCCAATGTCTGCACCAGCAGCGCCTTGGCATTCTCGCCTCGTAGACGTGCCAGCTCTGTGAGCTGTGCCCGGTCCAGGGCCTTGGCGTCGGTTGCCAGCATGCTCTCCCACGCAGCCTTCGCCAGTAGCGTTTCGCGTTGCTCGTCATCCTCGGGAAGCGCGCTGCTGACCAGGCTTTCCACATCCCGATCAGTGCTGGATTCATAGCGGCGAATCAATTTTCGGCGCCACTTCTTTTCCTGCAAGGCATCATCAATACCCTGCCAGTCCTCATCTGCCACCTCACGGCCGATGGCCTGCGCGGCCAGGGCGGTGCGATCCTCAGCGTTGGTAGTGCCGATCAGGCCCACACGCAGTTCCGGGCGTTCATTGAGTACCTTGGCAAGCGCGTCCAGGGAAGAAGCGGTGTCCTGACCGGTTGCTGCCAGCCCTGGCTCAAAAGCGATACTCTCCAGGTTCTTACCGCCCGCCAGCGCCGACAACACAGAAAACGGCGCCGTCGCCGCCTTGACCACAACGTTGCTCAACACCTTGAGAACCATGCCACCAACGCTGAAGCTCGGATCATTCAGATCACCGTCCATGCTGACCGGCAGGGTAATCTGCCCCGAACGGTTACGCAGCACCGACAGCCCAAGTTTCACCGGCGCGTTCACCGCCGTATCACTGGGCACCTTCTCACCCAGGTAGAATTCATCGGCAAGAATATCCGTGCTGCTGCTAAGCCGGTTGTTGTCGATGGACACGCCCGAGTTCACACCGAGCTGGCCCTTTTCCACCTTGTAACCCAGGTATTGCCCCGTATAGGGCGTCAGGCCAGTCATTTCGTAATTCTTCAGGGAAACGTTCAAGTCAGTAAACAGAGGCTCTGCCGTGAGCGCGCCCTTGATGCTGAACGGCGCATAGCGATCCACCTGGGCATTCAGGTCCATGGTGGCCTTTCTACCCGGGCGGGTATCCAGATTGCGCAGGTTTCCGGAAAGCTCATAAAGGCCAATGCGGAAATTAGGACTGAGCGACAGGTCCTCATGGCGGATCTGGCTGCCGATAAGACGGACTCGATCCACCGTCACCTGCCAGGATTCACCCTGCTCACCCTGGCTCGTATCACTGCCGCTACCGCTGGCATCACCGGAAGCCATCCCCGCCTGAATCCGCGTGGCCACATCCCGGCCTTGGGCATCCACCCGATTGGCCATATCCATACCGGTAAGGCCGATTTCACCAATGCGTACCGTCTGCCCGGCAGTGGCCAAGGACAGATCGGTCACACTGCCCTGGTTGATCTTGAGCAGGGACTCGCCGTTCTCCAGCAAACTGAAATTTTCCAGGGACGCATTGGCGCTGACGGTTACCGCCGAGTTCTCACCTTTCACACTGGCGCTGCTATCCACAGACAAAACCCCGTCGGCCAGAACCAGTGGCACCTCGCGCTCCAGCCAGGGCGAGAAGGGAACCAACGGCAATCCTTGTAAGGCTGCCTGTGCATCAAGGCTGAAGGGTGTCAGATTGCCTTCCCCGGAATGTGTCAGGGTGCCGCTCTGCTGGATCTTGCTGCTGCCTTGCCAGGTGAAGGTAGCAGGCTCACCGATGATCAGGTTTTTCAGGGTCAGTTGACCGTCCGATAGGGTCAGGGTCTGCGCGGGTTGCAGGGTGCGGTCGGTAAAGCGCAGTCCACTGCCGTCCACTTGCAGGGTATCCAGGCGCACGATCCAGTCAGCCTTGCCTTCCTGCACTTTCTGGGCCGCCTGCTCGGCTTTTTCCTTTACCTCTTCCACCCGTTCTTCAGCGGCTTGCCGATCCGCCGGCAGAAAGAGCGTTGCCAGGTCGATGCCCTGTTCATCCAGCACCGCGCCCAGAGCGGGCTCAGTGACGGTCACCTTGGGGATTTTCACTTCCTGAGCCAGGGAGTCCAGCGCCACGCCTTCAACACGCACTGTCGGCAATGACACGCTGGGGACATCTTCACCGGGCTTGAGCAGCTGAAGCTGCCGTAATATCACCTGCCCATTGCTGAGTACTACCTTCGGTTGCGGCTGCGCAACAAAATGATAGGCGGTTTCCACATCCAGTTCGCCGGACGGCACGGTAAAGCGGACTTCGTTCTTGAGCAGCTTCGCCAGCGAAACAAGGTCTACCTTTTCCACATCCAAATGGCCGAGGGCAATGAAGGGGGCGAACTCAAAATGGCCCTGCCAATCCAGCACGCCACCGTCCGGCCCTTCAAGGCGGATCGCGTAGTCATTGCTGTTTTCGCCTTTGCCCTTGGTAGAAAAATTGCTCACCGTGAAGGCCAGCGGCAACACCAGGTTCTCAGGCTCGTCACCGGTGGCCTCGGTAAAACGCAAATCCCCCCCGGTAAGGCTGAGGTTGGCAATGGAAATGGCCGGCAAGCCAGGCTCTTCTTGCTCCGGCTCCGGGGCTTCCTCTTCCGGCGTCTGGGCAAGCTGTTCCTGGATATGTGTCAGCACATCATCAAAGCTGAAGGTATTACCGGGATTGCGCTGGGCACGCACCGTCAAGGCATCGAGCATGACTTCATCAAAATGCCAGCTCCAGCGGAACAGGGAAGACAACTGGAAATTCACATACAGCTGATTGAATCCGAGCAACACCTCGGTCTGGTCATCCTTGATGGAGAAACCATTCACCGTGGCACTCAGCACCAGAGGATTGATCTTCACCTCATCAATGGTGACTTGCCGACCGGTCAGATCCGCCAGTGCCTGGCTGGCATTATCCCGGACCAGTCCCGGCGCCAGGAAAAAGCCGAGCAAGGCGTAAAGCAGATAAAGGCTAGCCAGAATAATCAGGGTTTTCACTTTCCAGCTACTGCTTTTCCAGGCCTGTAACACCTTCACATCTGTCTCCCTATCAAGACGCTCCGATTTTGACGCCATGGTAGCAGTTGCGCGCCCCACTGGCGCCCCAAACCCATTGCGTCGCCATGGCGGCTATGGAAAATGGGCGCATCTTGCACAGGAGTCCTGCCATGAGCGACAACTACCTTCTGAACATGTACGAAAAAGCCCTGAAGCTGCCCGCTGGCCGCAAGCTGTTTTCCATGGTGTTCAGCCGCAAAGCCCCCTACTTCGCCACTATTACCCCGATCATCAGCGAACTTCGCCCCAATTTTTGTGAGGTAAAGTTCAAGAAACGTAAAGGCGTGGAAAACCACATCCAGACAGTGCATGTGATCGCCATCTGCAACGCCCTGGAATGTGCCATGGGCGCCATGGCGGAATCCTCTGTGCCCAAGCACCTGCGCTGGATTCCCAAAGGCATGGATGTGAACTACACCGCCAAGGCCACCAGCGATATTACTGCCACCGCCGAAGCCAATCCGGAAGACTGGAAACCCGGCAACCTGCCGGTCACCGTCAAAGCCATGCGCGATGATGGCACCGTGGTAGTGGAAGGCACGATCAATCTGTGGATCAGTGAGAAGCCTGGTAAAAGCAGTTAACAGTGAATAGTTAACAGTTCGCCAGCCAGTCCCATGCTCGCGTCACGCTATGAAGCCGCGTCCACCCGTTTGGGCGCGGCTTCTGTGGTTCTGGACCCGCGGAGCTCTGACAGCCCTCCCCCGCTGGCAAGGATGACGCTACACTGTCGCCGAAAAGGGGGAACCACATGCTTATCGTACCTGTCGGTGACAAGGAAGCGCGCCGCACTACGCCCTGGGTCTGCATTCTGCTGATCCTGATCAATATCGTCGTCTATGCCTGGACCACTCACCAGGATCTGCAAAGAGACCACCCGCTGACGCCAGAACAGGCCGATCTGCTGGCGGACTATGAAGTGGATTTGCTTCTTCAGTGGCTATCACGGCAGGACAGCAGGACCTATGCCGATGCCGTGGCCATGAACAACAAGGGCGCGGATTTCATGATGGCCTACGGCTGGTACGATCAGGCCTTTACCCTGCATGTTCACCAGTACTGGCAGCAACACCCCCCTGCCAACCGTTGGCGCCAGCTTCGCAACGACCTTGAAGCCTGGCTCCATCAGCAATCGACTATTCGCTGGGGGCTGATTCCCAATGACCCGGGCCTGGCTACCCTGCTCAGCTCCCAGTTCATGCATGGTGACTGGTTTCATCTTCTCGGTAACATGCTGTTCCTGATCATGTTTGGCATTGCCATGGAACGGCATTGGGGGGCCCGGCGTTTCCTGCCTGCTTATCTGCTTTGCGGCATAGGCGCCGGCCTGCTGTTTATCGCATCCGCTCCGGACAGCGGCATTCCACTGGTGGGGGCATCCGGCGCCATTTCCGGCCTGATGGGATTGTTTGCCGGCACATTCCGTCTGCGCAAGCTGGAGTTTTTTTACACGCTGGGGTTTTTCTTCGGCAGTTTCCGGGCACCGGCACTGGTGCTGTTTCCGGTATGGCTGGGCTGGGAGCTGATACAGGCGGCGACCATGAACAGCAACGTCGCCTATATGGCCCACGCCGGCGGCCTGCTGACCGGGCTGGCTCTGGCGTTCCTGCTTCCTTTCACCGGGCAACCGAACCAGCAGAAAGACTCTCAGCACGACACTGACGGGGACGACACTCAGGTGCCTGCAATATGCCAGCAACTGGCCGAACAATTACGCTTTGATGATGCCCAGTCCCGTTGCCGTCAATGGCTTGCCAACCACCCGAAAAGCCGCCCCTTATGGTTTTTCTTCCTGCAGATGGGCCTGCGCCGCAAACAGCTGGATGCGGCCATGAAAGAAGCGCTAAAAACCTTGAGCCAACGGCAGGACAGCGACGCCCTGCTGGGATTGCTATGGCAGGAATACGAACGGCTCGGCGGAGATATCCGCACCCTGCCCCCCGCCCATCAACTACTGCTGGGCGAGCTGGCCTGGCGCCAACAGCGTCGCAAACGGGTGCGCGAGATCGTGCAGGATCTGGAAAAGAAACAGTGGCAACATCCCCGCCTTGAGAGGCTTAGCCAGCGTCTTTAAGACGCTGGAACACTTGCCTGGCTTCGCAGGATTCCTGACTCTGAAATTGATCAGGAAAATGCTTTTCTACAAAGGCCAACAACTTGCCGGATCGGATCAAATCCCCGTCCAGCTCCATATAAAGTCGCGCCAGCAGCACGTAGGCCTCACCCAACAACGGGAATCCTGGTGCCCGTTGATGCAGGTTTACCAATAAATGCCGAGCTTCTTTCAATCGCCCTCTTTGGTACAGTGCCTGCGCTAACGACAGCGTCAAACTTCCCTCTTCATCAAAGCGAAATCCAGGCTGTTGCTGCTGGGCTTCCAGCCAGATCTGCACAGCGGACCCATCGTTGCCACTGGCAAATTGCTGGCGAAGAAAACGAGCAAGATGCGCCTGCCAGGGTTTGTCCTTTTCCAGCAAGCGCAACAGACGCAGCCGGCGCCAGTTCAGTTCCTGGTGCATTGGGGCGGTATTGAGGCCACGATTCACCACGCCCAGCGCATCATCAAAACGCCCTTCCTGAGCATAGATGTGGGCAGAACCCAGCGCTTCTGCCACATCAAAATCATCAGCGGCCAGAGAACGCCCCCGGGGTTCATCTTCTGCCAGCCCCAGTTCGCGAGCTTTTTCATTGAGCATGGCGCCCATCATGGCAGAGGCAACAATCGTCGTATAAACCGAGAACGCCGTGCCCAGAAATACCAACAATTGAAAATCACTCTGGGTTTGCAGTAACGACGGAGCCGCCGTCACCGCCATAACGGCAAACCACAAAAGCAGATAGGACAGCCCGACAGTGACCACCAGCTGCAACCAGCGCAACGGGTTCAACGCCATGCGCAGAGATCGACTCACTGCAAGAATCATCACCGCCGCCGGCAACACCAGTGCAGCCAGGGCCAGCAGCCCCATAGCCAGAACCATGGACGTTGACACCAGCAACAGGGGCACCGTAAACAAGGTAATCAACAGGACGATCTGCTTGACCAGCAGGCCGCCCTCGGACATCACATCCATCGGGGATGGCGGCACCCAGTCATTGCCGGCGACCTCCGCGATCACTACCAGCGAATAAACAAACAGGGTGAGAGCCAGAAACAATAACAACAGGCCCGTAAGCAGCCCCAGAGGCAGCACACTGGCAATGCCCAGAGACAGAATCAGCCATAACGCCGGCGGCTTGAGCGGGTATTGCAGGATTTCCCCGGAGCGCTGCCAGAATGGCGTTCCAGGCTCACCATCGCCCTGCCAGTCCAGTTGTTGGCTGCACAACACACAGCGCGGCAGACCAGGACGAAAATTCTCTTCTCCACCGGGCACACACTGCCCACAAAACCGTTTGCTGCACCCGGAGCAATGCCAGCTCCCTGGCTTCTTCAGGTGATAATTACAGGCTTCCATGTCACTCCCTTTCCCTTCCCTACCGACACGTCATTGTGCCTCTCTTATTTCCCTGATGAACCATGCTGCCCTGACAGCAGCGTCGCCAATCAAATCGGTCTGCTCAAGACCACTGCGCTTTAGTGGTCGAAAATCATGATCCCCATGGGGCAGCCAGTGTAAAGAGATGGCTTGCGGCAAACCATAATTCGTCACCTCCTGCGGCTTGCCGAAGGGGTCACGTTCACCCTGGCAAATCAGCATGGGGACAGCCAGATGTGGCAGATGCTCAGTGCGGGTTTTCTCCGGTTTTCCCGGTGGGTGAAACGGATAACCCAACGCCACCACGCCATGGATAGGTGGGCAGTCAGCTTGCGCTGCGAGCAGTGATGCCATGCGCCCGCCCATGGACTTGCCACCGATCCAGATCGGCAGGTTGTCGTCCGGTAATGCCGCCAGAACGTCCCGGAAGTGCGCCAGCAACTGCGGGGCGCGATTGGGTGGGAACTTGCGCTGTTCCTGGCGACGACGCGCCATATAGGGAAACTCGAACCGGACTACGGAGATTCCCTGATCGGCCACGGCCTCCGCCATGGCGTTCATGAAGTCACTGTCCATGGGCGCGCCGGCGCCGTGGGCCAGCACCAACAGCGCCACAGGCTGCTCGGCCCGGTTCCACAGCAAATCCATCACAGCGCCATCTCCAGCGCCTTGAGCTGAGCCTGCAACGCCGCTTGGAAATCCACCCGAAAAAGATCCAGCCCGGGGGCATCCAGCACCTTTTCAACCACCGGTGCCGGATGACTGACAGCCCAGCAGCCAATCAAGGTTTGCTGTACCTGCATCAGATAAGTGGCCGCCTTATCGCCGGACAGACCATAGGCCTGCTGCAGACGCTGAGCCAATTGCGCGAAATGCGCTAGCAGGGACTGTTTGAACGCCAGGGCCGCCGCCTCATCCAGATTCTGTTCCAGCACCGAGTGGAGGATCGCTGTAAGCCGGCAAAACAATGGGCGCGGCACCAGCATCTCCGACAAGGCCTGCCACAGTGGCAAACTGTCATCCACCGGCGCATGGCTTACCCGTTCCAGTTCATCCAGGTACAAGCCAAGAAACAGCGCTTCCTTGGAAGGGAAGTAACGATACAACGCTGCCTTGGTGACGCCGGCCCTGCGAGCAATGGAGGCAAGACTGATGGCTTCAAAACGCTCCTGCTCAAAGAAGGTTGCCGCCGCCGCAAGAATCTGGGCGCGCCGTTCGGCCTTCTGCTCCGGTGAGCGGGCACGCTGAAAAACACATTCGGCCATAGGGAACCTCTGTTTGAATCAGGAATCAGTGCCGGAGTCTCATCATGCAAGCATGATTTCCCACCCAAAATATCACCCAGTCATGACCGTAGGGTGGATTAGCCGAAGGCGTAATCCACCTCATTCACCACGTCAGACGTCCGGATCGCAGGAGGGTGGTGGATTACGCCTTCGGCTAATCCACCCTACAATGCTGCGACGCCTAGAGTGCACAGGGCATGCCAGCGCAGATTACGCCTGCAGCATGCCTGCCATGCGGCGGGTAATCATACGGGGCGAGAACTTGCCCATCCACACCAGCAACAAATTTTTCAGGCCGGGAATCACAATGGCGCGTCGGCGCCCTGCCAGGGATTTTTTCACCACCGCCTCGGTCGTCATGGTGCCGGCCTTGAACAACAAGGTATCGGTCATGTGGGCTTCGCTGGCAAATTCTGAATCGGTCGCACCGGGGCACAGAGCGCTGACCGCGATTCCGTTACCTTTCAGCTCTTCGTGCAGGCCTTCAGAAAACGACAAGACAAACGCCTTGGTGGCGTAATAAATAGTCATGTTCGGGCCAGCCTGGAAGGCCGCTGAAGACGCCACATTGATCACAAACGCCTCCTTTGCCTGCTTGAGCGCCGGCACCAGGCGCCAGGTCAGATCCACCAGAGCGGTGACATTCACCTGCACCATATCCAGCTGGCGCTGCAGATCCAGATCCGCAAACTGACCTCGGTCACCAAAACCTGCATTGTTGATCAGGCCAGTCACTCCGATCTGCTGTTGTTCCAGTGCCGTTACCAGCTCGGCCGAGGCGTCAGGCTGTGCCAGATCCGAGGCGATACAGGCGACCTCAATACCGTGTCGCTCACGCAACTCGCCAGCCAGGGCCTCAAGGCGATCCAGCCGTCGGGCCACCAGAACCAGGTTTTTCCCTTCCACCGCCAACTGCCGGGCAAATTCCTTACCAATACCGGCGCTGGCGCCAGTGATAACGACCGCTTGCATGCTTTCTCTCCATTAAGTAACCATTGGTCACTAATTTAGAGGAAAGGCCCGCCCCTGTAAATAACCACTGGTCACTTAACTGAAGTGCGCCTTATCACTACCTCTGGAGAGCCTTGGCTTTCACGGGAATCTTCACTTTGCGAGCAAAGCTCCAACAGCGCCATCGCTTCAGGCCATGCCTTCTGCCACGCCCCACAGGTTGAGCTGACCATGGGGGCCTGGCGGCACAAAGCCACTGCAATCCAGAGATTGCTCTTCCTGGGCAAGCAGTCCGGCCGCTTTGCAAGCAGATGCAAAACGCTGGCGCAGCAAATGCGCCCAGGCCCCCTGCCCGCTTTGTCGCTGGTGCCAGCGGCTGTCATAGACGGCACCACCATGGAGATCCCGCATCACCGACATCACCTTCTCCGCCCGCTCCGGGTAATGCTCGTGCAACCATTCCTCCCACAGCGGCCCCACTTCATGGGGCAATCGCAACACCACATAACCCGCCTGCTGAGCACCGGCCTGGGCCACCTGCTCGACAATATCTTCCAGCTCATGGTCGTTGATGAAGGGAATGACCGGCGCCACCAGAGCAGTCACTGGCACCCCGGCCCGGCTCAGCTCACGAATCACCTTGATACGCTCACGGCCACCACTGGCCCGTGGCTCCAGCTCGCCTTTGAGACGGTTATCCAGTGTGGTCACGGACACCGCCACCGACGCTCTGCCCTGGCGCGCCATGGGCGCAATCAGGTCAAGATCGCGCAGTACCAGGGTACTCTTGGTGATCAGGCTGAAGGGATGCTGGCAATCCACCAGCACCTGCAGCAATTCGCGGGTGATACGACGCTCTCTTTCAATGGGCTGGTAAGGATCTGTCACCGTGCCCAACACAATGGGGCGGCAGCGGTAAGAAGGCTTGCGCAGGCTGTCGCGAAGCACCTCCGCCGCATTGTCCTTGCAGAAGATTTCGCTCTCGAAATCCTGCCCCGGCGACAGATCCACATAGGCATGATTGGGGCGCGCATAGCAGTAGATGCAGCCATGCTCGCAACCCCGGTAAGGGTTGATGCTCTGCTCGAAGGGCAGGTCCGGGCTGCGGTTGGTCATGATCAGGCTTTTCGCCTGTTCATGGTGATAGCGGGTGGGCCGGTTCACCGGCGCATCATCCATATCGCTATGGCTGGCGGCAAAGCGCCCCGGTATCTGGCTGAGGGTACCCCGGTTCACAGCAGGCATAATGGCTCCTGTCGAATACTGTCTTTTTGTACAGTATATCGAGAAGAGCCCGGACTCAATACTTTTTAACCAACCTTGCCCAGCCAATCCGTTGGAGCCTTGCTTGCAAGGCGAATGGCGGCGATTTACTGCCAGCACTTGGCGAAACGGGCAACCCTTTCGCCTTGCGAGCAAGGCTCCAACGGGGGAGGTGGTGCCTGCGCCCCCTACAAACTCCGCAGCTTGCGCAACTCACGCACCCCCACTGCCAGGGTCATGAAATCATGGGGGCTGTCGGCCTGCAGGGTTTGCAGCCGGTGAATGCCGAAGGCGACCTTGCGCTTGGATTTTTCTTCCCAGGCAGCAAAGCGAGCGGCGGCATTGTCGCCCTCCTGTTCCAGCACCTTGGCAGCCACCTGGCGATGCAGGCGATAAGAGTCTTCGCGCAGGTTGGCGCGAGCCAGGGCCTGCCAGCGACCCTGTACGCTCAGGTCGATGATGGCGGACAACAGCCAGAGGATCTGCAGGCGATCGCCCACCAGGAAGTAGACCTCCGCCGCCAGTTTCAGCGGCACCTGGGCCTGGGAGGCCAGCTCGATCACGTCCGGCGCACTGCCCAGCACCATGGTGTTGGCCAGCAGGCGAGCTTCTTTTTCCGGCACGCCATCGTCGCCCATGCCGGCCACGGCCTGGTCCCATTCCTGGCGGTAACTGCCCGGCAGGATATCCGGCAGCATGGCTTCCAGCTCACCGATGGACTGGCGATAACGGTTGACCGCTTCCGCCACCGGGCGGCGGCCCCACTTGTAATGAATCAGCCAGGTGGTGACGTGCTTCATCAGGCCGATGACACGACCATAGAGGCGCAGCTGAACCTGGCTGTCCACCTTGCCATCCAGGCCATCCACCGGTGCCCAGTAAAGGTCCCCATCGAATACCGCATGGGCCATGGCATAGGCCTTGACGATACGGTGCAAGGACAGACCATGCTCATCGGCATAACGGTGAACAAAGGAAAAGCCCATGCGATTGACCACCGCGTTGGACAGCACAGTGGCAATCAGCTCCCTGCGCAAACCATGGGCCAATAGATCCTCTCGGAAGGATTCCACCAACTCGCTCGGAAAGTAGTTGAGTACGTCCTGATCAAAGAAGGGGTCGTCCGGCACATCCGTGGCCAGCATGGCATCAAACAGAGCGTTCTTGGTGTAGGACAACAACACCGACAGTTCCGGCCGGGTCAGCCCCTTGCCACGGGTGCGTCGCTCGCTGAGCCCTTCATCATCCGGCAGGTATTCCACCGAGCGTGTCAGCGAGCCCTGGCGTTCCAGGGTGCGCAAGTGGTTGGCGTGTTCGTCGAGACGGCTGGCGGCATTGAATTCCAGCAGGCTCAGGGCCAGACATTGCACATAGTTATCGCGCAGCACGGCCGTTGCCACGTCATCGGTCATCCGCTCCAGTAGCGGGTCACGGGTTTCCCGGTCCAGGCGACCATCACGCAGCCGCTGGTTGAGTGGAATCTTGATGTTCACTTCCCGGTCTGAGCTGTGCACGCCACCGGAATTGTCGATGGCATCGGTGTTGATACAGCCGCCGTTCAGCGCGTACTCGATCCGCCCCAACTGGGTCAGCCCCAGGTTGCCGCCCTCGCCCACCACCTGACAACGCAGGTCGCGACCATTGATGCGGATGGCATCATTCGCCCGGTCGCCCACCTGTGCCGGACTTTCGTTGTTCCCTTTTACGTAGGTGCCGATCCCCCCGTTCCAGAGCAGCTCCACCGGTGCCTTGAGGATGGCGGTGATCAACTCCGCCGGTGTCAGGGTGCGTTGCTCAATACCCAGAGCGTCGCAGGCCTGCTCACTGAGGGTGATGCTTTTGGCACTGCGCGACCAGACCCCGCCACCGTCGGAAATCAGCGACGCATCGAAATCCTCCCAGGTGGTACCACGCGTGTTAAATAGCCGCTGACGTTCGACAAAGGTGGTCTCCGGGTCCGGGTCCGGATCAATGAAGATGTGCATGTGGTTGAAGGCCGCCACCAGCTTGATCTGTTCAGACAACAGCATGCCGTTGCCGAACACATCGCCGCCCATATCGCCGATGCCCACCACGGTAAAGGGCGTTGTCTGGATATCCTTGCCCGCTTCCCGGAAGTGACGCTTGACGCTTTCCCAGGCACCGCGGGCAGTAATGCCCATCTTTTTGTGGTCGTAGCCGGCGCTGCCGCCAGAGGCAAAAGCATCACCCAGCCAGAAACCGTATTCTTCGGCCAGGCCATTGGCGATATCAGAAAAGGTGGCGGTGCCCTTGTCAGCGGCCACCACCAAATAGGGATCATCGCCATCATGGCGGACCACGGCAGCCGGCGGCACCACCTGATCTGCGACCCGGTTATCGGTGATATCCAGCAGCCCGCGAATAAATTCCTTGTAGCAGGTGACACCCTGCTTCTGCCAGGCGTCCCGGTCCGCCGGGGTGCCCCGTTTGAGCACAAAGCCGCCCTTGGCACCCACCGGCACGATAATGGCGTTCTTCACCATCTGCGCCTTCACCAGGCCCAACACCTCGGTACGAAAATCCTCACGCCGGTCAGACCAGCGCAGCCCGCCTCTGGCCACCGGACCACCACGCAGGTGAATACCCTCCATCTGGGGTGAATAGACGAAGGTTTCATACATGGGCAGCGGCGGCGGCAGTTCCGATACCTGACTCGGGTCCAGCTTCAGGCTCACGTAGGACTTGTCGTGGCCGGCCGCATCCGGTTGGTAGAAATTGGTACGCAAGCCGGCCCGCACCACACTGAGAAAGGCACGTAACACCCGATCTGCATCCAGCGAGGCCACCTGGTCCAGCTGGTGATCCAGGGTCTGGGCCAGCTTGATGCCCTCGTTTTTGCGGCGCTCGTCGCTGATTGCGGGGTCAAAACGGGTTTCAAACAGCTGCACCAGGGAACGGGCAATGCTGGCATGGTCCGCCAGCAACTGTTCCATATAGTTCTGCGAATAGGGCAAACCGGTCTGTACCAGGTACTTGGTCAGCGTCCGCAAACAGACGATCTGCCGGGAATTGAGACCGGCCAACAGTACCAACCGGTTAAGGCCGTCGTTTTCCGTGTTGCCGTGCCAGCATTCCAGAAACGCCTCCTCAAAAAAGCGCTTCTGCTGCACCGGCCCCAGCGCGCAGTCGCCATGCACCTGCACATCGAACACCTGCACCCACAGGGCCCCACCATCACGAGGCATGACCTGAGTAGGCTCCTGTCTCACCACTCGCAGACCGAAATTTTCCAGTGCGGGCAGCACATCTGACAGGCCAATCGGTTTGTTCTGGCTATAGAGACGCAGGCTGGTGGGGCAGGCAGCCCCGTCGCCGCTATTGATGGATAGCGAGGGCAGCACCGGCTGGCGGTCATTCAATTGCGCCAGGTAGTGAATATCCGCCGCGGCTTCCATCGGGTCAGTGCTTTCCTGATAGCCCAACGGGAAAGCGTCGCCAAAGCGCTGCGCCAGCGCGGCACCCTCTTCGCCATGCTCACCCTCCTGACGCAGGATGTCGCGAAGCTGATCAGCCCAGGTGCGGGTGACTGCCAACAAGCGTTCTTCCACCTGGGCCTGTGACATGGCCAGATGGGTCCCCTGGGGAATGCGGATAATGCAATGAATCCGTGCCAGCCCCTCACGCAGAAAATCCACCGTGCGTTCCACCGAACTGCCATTGCAGAGCTGCTTCAACTCGGCGGTGACATGATCACGCAGTTCCCGGGAATAACGCTCCCGGCTCAGATAAACCATGCAGGAATAGAACCGCCCGTAACGATCTCGTCGCATGAACAGACTGAGGTGGTGACGGTCCCGCAGGGCACGGATCCCCATGCAAATGCTATAGAGCTCCTCTTCACTGCACTGGAACAGTTCGTCTCTGGGTAACTGATAGATGATGTCGCGCAGATGTTTGCCAGAGTGGGACCGTTCGGGCAGACGGGAGCGATCCAACACATAATTGACCTTGCGACGGATCAACGGAATGTCCCGGGGGCGATTGATATAGGCATCCAGCGAGAACAAGCCGATGTAACGATCGGTCCCCTCAACGGTGCCGTCCTCGGCCAACCGTTTTACCGATACCACATCCATGTAATGGGGATGGTGGATCGGCGAACGGGCGTTGGCCTTGGTCACCACCACCAGACGACCATGGGCAATGTACTTGGCCATCTCGTCGTGGGGAGCAATAAATTCTTCCGCGTTGGCATAACGGCTGCCGGGCCGGGCCAGGCCGAGCCCGGCATCATGATCCAGGGAAAGCTTGATGCCATCATCCACAGGCTCTGCCCGCGAGCGGGCATAGCCCAGAAAGGTAAAATGGTCCAGTGAC
Organism: Alcanivorax sp. IL2; assembly: GCF_047495475.1. Lineage (NCBI taxonomy): Bacteria > Pseudomonadati > Pseudomonadota > Gammaproteobacteria > Oceanospirillales > Alcanivoracaceae > Alcanivorax > Alcanivorax sp. IL2. Next base: position 2,780,909 of record NZ_CP179932.1, read on the forward strand.
AACCAGTCAATAAAGGCCCGGGCCTCGGCAAGCTCTTCCTGGTCACGACCGGGAAAATCCGCAGAGAGATTTTTCTGCGTGGCTTCCAGGTTATCCAGCATGGCCGGGAAATCCTGCACCACCAGACGCAATTCACCCAGCACCTGCTCCAGGGATTCCTGAAGATGCTCATAGGCCTCGTCGCTGGCCAGGGGTTCGAATTCTACATAGACCAGGGATTCCGCCGGATTCTCGCCATCGCCAACGCCGACCACCCGGGTCATGTGCCCATGAGTATCACGAAGCACCTGGATCACTGGATGAATGGTCCAGTCGATGGCCGTCCCTGCATCTCGTACTGCCATGGCGATCGAATCCACCAGAAATGGCACGTCATCGGTCACCGTTCGCAGCGCCGCCAGCCCACCTGGGCGGGTGGGTGGCTTCAAATGAATCAGGGTTTCTTCAGGGTGGCGCTGGAAGGCCATCATCCAGTGTTGCTGGGCGATGTGAAAAAGCTGCTCGGGGGTACGGGCGGTGAGCGCCGCCTGGCTGCTCATTTCAAAATAAGCCGCCATGAAACTGCGGAACAGGGGCTGATGTTCAACCCCGACGTGGGCGGTAGCCAGCGCTTCAAGCTGGGCCTGTAACAAGGCCTGGCGCTGCGCGACGTCATCCTGCATCGAATCCTCCGGCGTCCGTTCGGGCGCGCCGGCAAGGGGCCAGCGGCCTCGATTCACTCTATACCGGAGGAATAGACCAATACCAGCCCGTTGCCGTGATTTGATCGGCAAAGTGCCACAGGGGGAGACAGGAAAGCAGTAGCGCGCACAACCAGGCTTTATCGCTGCGTAGGGTGCACTGAGCCTAAGGCGAACTGCACCGATTCGCCGCCGGAATGGTGTAGTTCGCCTTAGGCTCAGTGCACCCTACGTCTCTAGCAGTCTTACTGCACCTGCACCGGCTGCACCAGCACCCAGGGCATCACCACCACCGTCCATAGGCCCTGATCGATCTCAAACCACTTGGCGGCCTGATCATCAGTGACCTTGTCCACCCGCCCCTTGTCCCGCCACAGAGACAGGGTATCGGCCTGGTCTTCTGAAAACGCCAGTGCCACCTCGATCAGATCCAGTTCTGGTGCCACATAGACCGTCTGGCCACGGGCGAAAAACGGCTGCAGCTCTTTCCAGCTGGCCTTGGCGGTTTCCTGATTGAGTTTGGCTTTGAGAATATCGCGATCTGCAGATGAGTCAGACATGGGCGGCTCCGTGTTCAGGGCCGTGCATTATCCGTATTCGAGGGGGTGCAATCAAAGAGGGAAAAAGAACGCCCGCCACTTGGGGAATGGCGGGCGGGCTGTACCGGGGCCGAAATTGAACATCCTTGTTCGATTGCGTCCTTGCGAGATCCACTTTAGGGAAACCGCCGGGGCGGCATAAGACGCGATTGGCTACATCTTCTGTAAGCCATTTGCCATAGGTGGACGTGGTTTTGCGGCCCCGGCAAGCCATGGGGGTTATTGCAGGAACGCACCAGCAACCTGGATCAACGCCAGCGAATCTGACGGCTTGCCTCGCTTATCGGCCGCTGCCTGCGATCGAACAGCTGGAAGCTGGCACCCTCGGCGCTCAAGCTCACCTCGGAGAAGGCGTTATCGCTGAATACCTCGCCGGGGACTTCCACCCGGCCCAGAGGCTTGCCCCAGCCCCCATGGAGCACACCCGGCACCCGAATCATGGGGCGATACCAACGGAACGCCCGCAGCGCGGTGGGCCAGAACAAACCGGAGCAGGTCCAGCTATGCACCTGCTTGCCACCGTTCAACGTCAAACAGGCGTAGAGAGAGGCGTGCACATCCCCACTCAGCACCACCAGCTTGTCGCTACGGCTGCGCCCCATAGCCTCCAGCAACCGCTGGCGCTGGTGCATGAAGCCCTCCCAGGCATCCTTGCCGCGGAACGGGCGTCGCTGTTCCGGGAACAGCAGGACGGAGGTGACCAGCACCTTGATGCGGTCCGGGTCACGATCCAGCCACTCGATAAAAGCCTGCTCCTGAATATCGCCGATCATGCGGCGCTGCCAGGGCCAGCGACTCAATACCCGCTCGGTGCGCACATCCATGACAAAGAAATCCGCCGGCCCCCGCGAAAAGGTGTACCAGAACCGGTCCGGATCACGATCCAGATAGGTGCCCGCCTGATTCAGGGGTGCCGCCGGAGAATGGGAGGCCTGATAAATCTGATAGGCCTTGATGGCGGCGGGATATTTGCTGGTCCACAACTCTGCATTAGCCCGTGCTGGCCAGTTATTCTCGATCTCGTGATCATCAAGGATCATGTAGCTGTTGGTATGCCGCAGCAATTTCGCCAGGTGGGGCTGGGAAAAACTTTCCCGATAAAGCGCATCAAAATCCTCTCGGGTAGTGGCAGCACCGAACATATACATGGAATCGGCGTACACCTGATCTCCGCCGAAAAGGACAAAATCCGGTTTCGAGCTATCCGCCCGCGAGGACATTTCGGCAAAAATCTTGTCTGCCCGATCATCCTGAATTTCACCATCCAGGCCGACAAACCGGTAACAACAGGAGCCGAAAAAAAAGCGCGTGGCATCCGCATCCGGCTGATTGGTAAGAAACTCTCCCTGATCGGCGGTATCCCAGTCCAGCGCCACCTCATCTTCCGTAGCCACCCAGCCAGCCTGATATTCATAGCGGGTGCCGGGCTGCAACTGATTGAGAATCACCACACCGGAGCCATCGAAATTGCCGTTAAGCCGAAACTCTCTCGCCGGAGACCAGTCAGTGCTTCCCTTGCTGCGCCAGCGAATCCGCCCCCACAACCATTTTTTTCCGGCTCCCAGCTTCCCTTTTGGCAGCGCTCCGAACACTCTTACATGGGTGTCACCGGCCTCACCCACCACCGGCCCTACGGCAAAACGGTTCACACTTTGACTCATGGCTTATGTCCCCCCTGCATTGAGCCCCCCGGCCCACGCTGCTAGCATCACGGTTAAGCGGTGCAGGCAGCCTCATGGTCACTCGTCCGGGCCCGAAATAAACGGCACCCTCTGTCAGGAATAAAAACGTTGCTCAAGGATGCGAAAACTGCCTTTATTCTGCTTATTGCCTTTCTCTCACTCGGGCTGACATCAGCCGTATGGGCTAACGGTCCCGAGCTGCAGATTATTGGCGAAAAGCAGGAAGAACTACACCCCTATCAAGGGCTGGATTACTTCTGTACCCCTGCGGCACAGTCGCCGACCATTAATGCCCTGCAAAAACGCCCGACGTTGCCCTGGCAATCCAGCCGGGGAGAAATGCCAAACCTGGGATTCACCAATCAGCACTGCTGGTTCCGATTTGCCGTGCGTAATCAAAACCCCCGGCACAGCGATTGGCAGCTGCTGGTTGATTACGCCATGCTCGGCGAGCTGGACGTCTACCAGCTGGATGCCGGCGGCACCCTGATCAGTCACTTCCAGGCCGGCATGGATCGGGATTTTGCCGTTCGCCCGGGCAACTACCCTACTCCCGCTTTCCCGCTGTCTCTGCCCAGCGGCAAGGACAGCAGTTTTTATCTCAAGGTCACCTCTCCCCACAGCATCCAGTTGCCTATACAACTGCTTAGCCAGGAACAATTCGCTCGCTCCTCGCAGAACCAGACCATTATCCAGGGACTCTTTTTCGGCGGCATGCTGGTGATGATTCTCTACAACCTGTCGCTGTTCTTCTCCATTCGCGAAAAGGTCTACCTGCTATATGTGTGCTGGTCGGCGGTGGTCACCCTGTTCCTGGCGGTACTCCACGGCTATGCCCACCGTTACCTGTGGCCGCATTCTCCGCTTGTCAGCCAGTACATCATTCACTACCTGCTACCCTTGATCGTGCTGCTGCCGCCGTTGTTTACGCTGCATTTTCTGTCGCTGCGGGAAAAGGCGCCGCGCCTGGCGGTATGGCTGAAAGGCCTGGTGATTATCGGTACGTTGCTGTTTCTCGCCGCCCCCTTTACCAGCCGGGGTTTCCTGATTCCGATTTCCGTCAGCGCCATTCTGGTGATGGACTTCAGCATCCTGTTGGTCGGCTTGTTACGTGCCCGCGCCGGCGACCCGGACGCCCGTATTTTCACCATTGCCTGGGCCTGCTTCATTACCGGTGTAGCGGCCATGGCGCTGAACAAATACGGCGTACTGCCCCGCACCAGCCTCACGGAAAACCTGGTCCAGACCGGTGTGTTCCTGGAAGTCATTCTGTTGTCACTGGCGCTGGCCCGGCGCATCAGCCGACTCAAGGAAGCCCATTCCGACTCCATTCGCGAAAAAGCGATTGCGGAAATGGAAGCCTTCAAAGCTGGCGCTCGCAACCATGCCAAGAGCGAATTCCTGGCTACCATGAGTCATGAAATCCGCACCCCCATGAATGGCATCATGGGTATGACCGACTTGCTGCGTCGCACCTCCATGACCCAGCAGCAGGCTCAGTATGTGGGCACCATCTACCAGTCCACCCAGTCCCTGCTCACCGTCATTAACGACATTCTCGATTATTCCAAGATTGAATCCGGCAAGCTGGAGCTGGATTACCAGAGCGTGCAGCTGGAAAGCATTGTCGACGACTGTGTGCGGCTGTTTGCCCTGCGTTCCAGCGAGAAACAACTGCCGCTGTATATCCATATCGACAGCCGCGTTCCCGAACGCATCAAGACCGATCCGATCCGGCTCAAGCAGATCATTACCAACCTGCTCAGCAATGCCTTCAAATTCACCGAGCGAGGCAATGTCTCGCTGCACGTCACCGTGAAACAACCGGTGAATGAAAAAAACCTCTGCGTGCTGATGTTTGAAGTGGTGGATACCGGTGTCGGCCTGGACGAAGGGCAGCAGAACAGTTTGTTCCAGGCATTCCACGAGCTGTCCGGCAAGGGCAAACATACCGGCGCCGGCCTGGGTCTGGTGATCTGCAAACGGCTGATCGAACTGCTCAATGGCGATATCGGTGTGTCCAGCTCGCTGGGCCGTGGCGCCACCTTCTGGCTGTCCCTGCCGGTGGAAGTGGAAAAACCGCAAAGCAAACCGGTATTGAGCAACCGCAGTGCCCTGCTCATTTCCAATACCCCGGCCCAGTTGCTGAGCCTGTCCCAGATTCTCACGCGCTGGGGAGCGAAGACCCTGGAATACCGTGATGTGGAAAGCGCCCTGGATCCGGCCAATCCGTCACGCCCGGTGGACTTTGTCATCGCCGAGCATGCGGTAATGGAAAACCCGCAGTATGTGCAACGGCTGAAGCAACACTTCGGTAACCCGGTGCTGGTACTGCTACACCCCACCGGCAAACCGCTGAGCGACAATCTGCCCGAGAACCTGTTGCTGATAGAAACGCCGTTCTCCTGTCAGGCCCTCAAACGCAGCCTGCTCACCGGCCATGACGAACAACTCGCCCAACAAAGCGCTGAAGAACCCGCCATCGTGCTGGACAAGGGCAACGCCCTGAACGTGATCGTGGCCGAAGATAACCCGGTCAATCAGCTGGTGATCGACAGCATTCTCAAATCCCTGGGTATCTACGCGACCCTGGTAAGTGACGGCGAGCAGGCTCTGGAACTGGTTGGCGAACAACCCGGTTACTGGGACATCATCTTCATGGATTGTGAGATGCCGGTGATGGACGGTTACCAGGCAACCCGGGAAATCCGCACCCTGGAGCAGGCATCCACCGCTCACCCACATTGCTGGATTATCGCCCTGTCAGCCCATGCCACCGGCGATTATGTACAAAAAGCCCGCGACGCCGGCGTGGATGACTACCTGAGCAAACCGGTTTCCCAGCAACAGGTTCGCGAAGCGCTCCATCGCGGTCAGGTCGCTACCCCTTCAGGGATCTCTGGCTGAGCAAGCAACCCTGCACACACGGTAATCAGTTGTTTCACGCGAATGGGCTTGCCAAGGAAGGCATTGCAGCCCGCATCCATGCAGCGCTGGCGGTCCACCGCCAGTACGTTGGCGGTTAATGCCAGTATCGGGCCCGCAAAACCCCGGTCACGAAGAGCCTGGGCGGTTTCATAGCCGTCCATCACCGGCATCTGCATATCCAGCACCACCAGATCAAAACTGTCCTCGGTATAATAACGGCAGGCTTCGCGCCCATCCTCGGCTTCAACCACCTGCATACCGGATTTTTCCAGCACTTTGCGGACAAACAAACGATTCACCGCGTTATCTTCCACGAGTAACACCCGGCCTTTCAGCTCCATGGCGGTCCCGGCCAGTTCAGGCAGCTGCTGGGCCGCAGCGTCCCGCATATCCACTTCAGTCGCCTGAGACAGTGGCATTGCCAGGGAGAAATGGCTGCCCTTGTTCAGCTCACTGAACACCGAGATATCACCACCCTGGGAACGGGCCAGCTGGCGGGCAATGCTTAACCCCAGCCCGGTTCCTGTATAGCGACGGGAATGGGAAGCGTCCGCCTGGGAAAACGGCTGAAAAATCTTCTGTTGCTCCGCGTCACTGATGCCAATGCCGGAATCCTCCACCGACACCTGCAGCTGCTGCTCCACTTCCGACCAGCTAGCGCGGACCTGAACCTGGCCTTCCTCAGTGAACTTCACTGCATTGCCTACCAGGTTCACCAGAATCTGGCGTAGCCGGAAGGCATCGCCACACACGGTCATCGGCATGGCCGAGAGATAATTGAGACCAAGATCAATCTGCTTTTCCTGCGCCCGTAATTGCAGACTATCGACCACTTCATCCAGTAGCTCGGTCACGGAAAACAGACGCTGCTCGTTATGTAATTGCCCCGCCTCGATACGCGACAGGTCCAGCACATCATTAATCAGTGCCAGCAGGGCATCGCCATTCTGCTGAATAATGGTGAGATAACGATTCTGATCTGCCTGGCTCAGGGAACCATCACGCAACAGTTCGGTATAACCGAGAATCGCCGTCATCGGGGTGCGGATTTCATGGCTGATATTGGCCAGAAACTGACTCTTGGTCTGGCTCGCCTCTTCCGCCTGACGACGGGCATCCGCCAGCTGGGTCTGGGCGTGGTTGATGCTGTCCACCATGGCGTTGAAATCTTCCGCCAGGGCACCGATTTCATCGTTACCCAGCACCGGCACCCGCTGGTCCAGCGCCCCTCCCCGGGCAATGGAACGCACCGCGTTATGCACCAGGTTCAAGCGTCCGAACAACATCGGCTGAATCCGGTAGTTGATCACCATCACGGTAAGCCCGGCCAGCACCGCGATGATCACCCCGATCACCAGCACCGACAGATTCAGGGATTGATAGCCATCGCGAGGCAGTTCCACCACCACTTCCAGCGGATTGCCACCGAGAAAGTCGGGCACCGGGAAACGCCCGAGTAGCTGATCACCCTCAGCCACAGTCAGGCCCCGTTGCGGCTTCAGTGAACCCGGCACCTCGCGCACGTACAACGCGTGGCCCACCCGGTCCGACAGATAGCTCATCCAGTCACTGTCCAGCCATACCCCCAGCAGGTAGGCCTGGCAGCCCACCTCCACCGCGGTACTGAACAACAGGGGCCGCCCCTCCACCTTTACCACTCCCCAGATCGGCATGCAGCCCTGCTCGTCAAAGCGCTTTGCCAGGGTGGCAAACACCGGGGACACGACCTGATCGGCGCCGTTATTCCACACTACCGAGCTGCCACGCAGTTCCATCATCAGATCCAGATACCCCAACCCGCCCTGATTGGTAGGCGGGTTGTCCGGCTGCCGGCTCCAGTCCTGCGCCCGCACCCGCAGGATGGAAAGCTGATCCAGGAACGAGGCCTCCACCTTTTCCAGCTCCCGCTCGGCGTTGCGCTCGGTGAGGGTTTCCACCAGCGACAGGTTCACCCAATACAACGCCACGGTGGCCAGGGCCACACAACACGCCGCAGAAATCGCCAGCAACCACCGAATGCGCACTCTCAGTGACATCGTTACCTTCCCCTGACCGGGTAGCCGGACGGCAAAAGGTGCCGTCCCATGGCCTGCGTGAGCCCCCGGAATCACTTGCTTGAAAGAATTGTTTTGAGGCGAAACCCTAGCACAAGATTCCCCGCAGCGGGCCCCTGCTGTCATCAGCGGTGGGAGATGCCGCACAGCCGTTCACCCACAGGATGAAAAAGCCCCGCCGCACCCGTATCATAGGCCACCCTTTTTCCGGAATGACGACGTCGACCCCATGAGTGACACGCCCCGCAAAATCCTGGTGACCAGTGCCCTTCCCTACGCCAACGGCCCCATTCACCTGGGCCACCTGCTGGAATACATCCAGACCGATATCTGGGTACGTTTCCAGAAACTGCGCGGTGAGCAGTGCATCTACGTGTGCGCCGACGATGCCCATGGCACCGCCATCATGCTCAAGGCGGAAGAAAACGGCATCACCCCGGAGCAACAAATTGCGCAAGTCAAAGCGGACCACGAGCGGGACTTCGCTGACTTCCAGATCCAGTTCGACAACTACTACAGCACCCACAGCCCGGAAAACCGCGCGCTGTCGGAAATGGTGTTCCAGCGTAATAAAGACGCCGGCTACATCGTCGAGAAGACCATTACCCAGCTCTACGACCCGCAAAAAGGCATGTTCCTGGCGGACCGCTTCGTCAAGGGCACCTGCCCCAAGTGCAAATCCGAAGACCAGTACGGCGACAACTGTGAAGTGTGCGGCGCCACCTACACCCCGGCGGACCTGATCGACCCCTACTCCTCGGTCAGTGGCGCCACCCCGGTGGAAAAGGAAACCACCCAGCTGTTCTTCGACCTGCCCAAGTTCGAGTCCCTGTTGCGCGAGTGGACCCGCTCCGGCGCCCTGCAGGAGCAGGTGGCCAACAAACTGCAGGAATGGATTGAAGATCTGCAGCCCTGGGATATCTCCCGCGAGGCCCCCTACTTCGGCTTCGAAATTCCCGGCTACCCGGGAAAGTTTTTCTACGTCTGGCTGGATGCCCCCATCGGCTACATGGCCAGCTTCCAGAACTACTGCGACCGCGAAGGCCTGAGCTTCGACGACTACTGGGGCAAGGAATCCACCGCCGAGCTGTACCACTTCATCGGCAAGGACATCATCAACTTCCATGGCCTGTTCTGGCCCGCCATGCTCGACGGTGCCGGCCTGCGCAAACCCACCGCCATCTACAGCCACGGCTTCGTTACCGTGAACGGCGCCAAGATGTCCAAGTCCCGTGGCACCTTTATCAAGGCGCGCACCTACCTGGACCACCTGGGCCCGGAATACCTGCGCTACTACTTCGCCGCCAAGCTCTCCAGCCGTGTCGATGACTTCGACCTGAACCTGGAAGACTTCGCCCAGCGGGTGAACTCCGACCTGGTGGGTAAACTGGTGAACATCGCCAGCCGCACTGGCAACTTCGTGAAGAAGTTCGGCGGCACGCTTAGTGACGAACTGGACAACCCACTGCTGGTCCGCGAAGTGCAAGAAGCGGCTCCGCGCCTGGCTGAGTTCTATGAGAAGCGTGAATTCGGCAAGGCCATGCGCGAAATCATGGCCCTGGCCGACCACGCCAATGGCTACATCGCCGACAAGGCACCCTGGACCCTGGCCAAGGAAGACGGCAAGGAACAGGAAGTGCTGGCCATCTGCACCACCGCCATCAACGTGTTCCGCCTGCTGGTGATCTACCTGAAGCCGGTACTGCCGGCCCTGGCCGAGCGCGCGGAAGCCTTCCTGCAGGTGGAGCCGCTGACCTGGAGCGACAGCGACACCCTGCTGTTGGGCCACGAGATCGCCAAGTTCAAACCGCTGCTCAACCGCATCGACATGGCGCAGATCGAAACCATGCTCAACGCCTCCAAGGAAGACGTACCGGCCAAACCGGCCAGCAATAAAAGCGAACCGAAAAAGGCCGACCACGTGGCAGACGACACCATCAGCATCGATGACTTCCTCAAGGTAAAACTGCGCGTGGCCCGCGTAGCCAAGGCCGCCCATGTGGAAGGGGCCGACAAGCTGCTGCAGCTCACCCTGGACGTGGGCGAACTGGGCGAACGCAATGTGTTTGCCGGCATCAAGGCCAAATACAGCCCGGAAGACCTGGAAGGCAAACTGGTGGTACTGGTCGCCAACCTGGCTCCACGCAAGATGAAATTCGGCGTCTCCGAAGGCATGGTGCTGGCCGCCGGCCCAGGCGGTGACGACATCCACATCCTCAGCCCCGACAGCGGCGCCCAGCCGGGTATGGAAGTACGCTAACCCGGCACCGATCCCCGCTCCCCTCGTGGGAGCGGTGGTGCCACCGCGAATGCGTTCCTTCCCGAACTCACCCCGACATCCCTCCCCTGTGCCGTTACCGCCATCTTTCCGGCCAGCCACGACGTACAATCGCTTTCCCCTTGCCCCGGATATGGTCTTTCCCTCTACACTGTAAAAACGAAAAACAAGGGAGAGCGCTACCATGAACCGCCAGGCAACACTGACCCCGGACGCCATCCAGTCCAAGAAAGACACCGTCAGCGCAGAAGAATGGCAGCTGCGTGTGGATCTGGCCGCCGCCTACCGGCTGATCGCCCTGCACGGCTGGGACGACCTGATCTTTACCCACCTGTCTGCCCGCATCCCCGGCGACGAGCATCACTTCCTGATCAATCCCTACGGCATGATGTTCGACGAGATCACCGCTTCCAGCCTGGTGCGCGTGGATCAGGCCGGCAACAAACTCGATGACAGTGACTTCGATATCAACCCGGCGGGCTTCACCATCCACAGCGCCATCCACGCCGTGCGCGAGGATGCCAACTGCGTGATGCACACCCACACCACCGCCGGTGTGGCCGTGTCCGCCCAGCAGGAAGGCCTGCTCGCTCTGTCGCAACAGAGCCTGTTCCCGCTGGCCAGCCTGGCCTACCACGACTACGAAGGCGTGGCCCTGCGTGACGACGAAAAGGCCCGCCTGCAGGCCGACCTGGGCGACGCCAACTTCATGATCCTGCGCAACCATGGCCTGCTCACCGTGGGCAGCAGCATCGCCGATGCCTTCCTGGGCATGTTCATCCTCCAGCGCGCCTGCGAAATCCAGCTCCAGGCCCTGTCCGGCAACCGCCCGCTCACCCCGATCCCGGATGGCATCGTAAACACAATCAAACAGCAGGCCTCCCAGGTCACCAAAGGCATGGGCGGCAACCTGGCCTGGCCCGGCCTGCTCCGCAAATTGGACCGCCAGAACCCCGGCTACGAGAAATAAACCCGCACGCTCCTACAGTACCAAGCCTGCCTCTGTAGGAGCTATGCTTGCATGGCGAACCAACCCACCCCTTTCGCCATGCAAGCATAGCTCCTACAACACTTGGCCCAACCCAAACACCCAACCCAAATCTGTTTCCTCCCGCCCACTTTCCCCTGTCAAAGCAGGCCAAAACCGGCCAACCTATACATAAAGGCGACTCCCGTTAATTGTCTTGCCAGGCAGGTATACGCAATGTGTAGGGTATTGAAAGACACCGTCGACCGAGGTTACTGATGACACAGTCACTGGACGCACTCTGGGAAAAAGTCCGCTTACAGAAAACCCGGATTCCCTCTCTCTATGGCGATATCGATTTCGATGTCACCCCGGAGCGTTTCACCGATTCCATGGACATCCGCAGCACCCTGCCGAGCCATTTCGCCAAGAAGTACCGCGAAAAAATCCTCGCCGACAATGAGAAAGTGGAGCGCGCCCGCGCCTACACTCTGCTGGGCGACACCGTGGCCGACGCCTACGCGGCCCTGATGCCCGAATACAGCTTCCGCGACCTGATCGGCATGCTCAAGAAAGCCTGCGACGAAGGACTCGACGCAGTCCCTGATGCGCCGCAGGAACTGGTGGACTTCATCACCGCCATGGAAACCACCCCGGACTGGGTGGACATGGATCTGGTCCGTGAAGGCGCCCGCCTGAGCCGTAACCAGATGGCCAACCTGGCCCCCTACGTGATCCGTGGCGCCTTCGTGGCCACCTTCATGAACAAGTACTCCGGCCTGCCCATGGCCATCACCGGCACCCTGGCCAACGATTCGGTGAACCGGCGCATAAACGAAACTGCCAGCTTCTTCACCACCGCCACCCTGCCGGGCGCTCTGGAACGCTTCGGCCCCGGCTTCAAGGCAGCCGCCATGGTGCGCCTGATGCACTCCATGGTCCGCTTCAACATCCTCAAGCGCGTGAAAAAATGGGAGCCGGCCATCTACGGCATCCCCATCCCCCAGGTAGACCAGATGCCCGCCGGCACCATGCCTGCCTACCTGGCCGCCTTCAAAGCCATGCGCAAGGGCCGCAAGCATTTCACCGACAACGAACGGGCTATCGTCGAGCTGTCCCGCTACCAGTGCTTTCTGCTGGGCCTGCCCGAAGAACTGCTACCCGCCGAGGCACCGGACATTATCGACACCATGCTCACCTACTCCGGCACCCTGCGCGAAGGCTACGACGACGAGACCTGCGGCGAACTCACTCGCGCTACCATGTCCGTCTACCGCCCGAAAGACGACAAGCTGGCCAGCAAGGTCCACAACCTGGTGGAACGCAGCGTCTCCAAGGTGTTCTTCAACCAGGCATTTCTCGGCAAAAACGACAAATCAAAAGCGAAAGAAATGGGCGTGGAGCCGCACCTGATCGACTACGCACTGTCCAGCATCGGCAGTCTGTTCATCATGCCCCGCCTGATCGCCTACCGGACACTGCAAGACATTCCCGTGGCCAACAAGGTTGCAGACAAGATATTGGTCAGGCGCATCAACGAGCTACTGGTGGACTACGGCCATGCGGAATTCACCACCGATGCGGCGCAATACACTCCCACCATCAAAAGCGTTACCTGACCCATCCCACCCACTGTGGGAGCCGTCTCTCGGACGGCGATTTACCATCGCCATCTGAGAGCTCATTTCCCTCTACGGCCCTGCTATGCTGTATGGCATGAGTCTTTCAGGAGAGGGTGATGAAAAAGGCGCTTCTGATACTACTGCCATGTTTCATATCCAGTACCGCAGGCGCTGATACCGTATTGCGCAAAAGCCAGAATCTGGCAGACTTTGATGACTTTCTATCCAGCCCAACCGTCAGCATTCGCCGGGAAACCAGCCAGGTGGAATTCGAGACCCTGTATTACGAGCTTCGTCAGGGAGAGAAAGAGGAAAATGGCTGCAGATTCAGCCACACGCTTGACGGCAAGGCTGGAGAAAAGCGACTCGCAAAGAGCATTGCTCAAGATATGCAGACTTGCACAAGACTCATGCTGATCGGCAGGCTGAGAGGATCAGCTCCGGAGCCAGTAAACGGGAATAACGCCCTCTAGACGCCCAGATACTCCCCGATCAGAAACGCATCCCCCTGCCCTTCCTGCTTGCCAAAGTAGCTCACCGGATCACGCTCACCGTTCTCAATAGAGCCGACCTCACAATCAATGGCGTATTGCTTGGCAAGATCATTGAACAGAGCGACCGGCGTCTTGAGCTGCGCCTTCTTCTTCACCGGCTGGCTGATACCCAGTTGCCAGTCCTCACAATCGTCACTCTCGCAGTCATTGATCAGGGTGACGTTGCCCGCTTCGCTCTCATCCACATAAGTCTGCAACGCCGCCTGCAGGTCAGGCAGGTTGCGCTTGAGCTTCTTTTCCTGCTTTTCATCCAGGCGATCACAGGCGACGAGGAGGTATACGAGCATATTGGGTCCAAGGTTGGCATTGTAAGAACACCTTACCATAATGAAGGTAATTTCTCGTTCTGGATGATCGACCGGAAAAGCTTGAACTTCAGGAAGATAAACGATGAAAAAGCAATTCAGGATAACTTTCAGATTCATGGGGCATTGAGCTGACACCATTCCCTACAAAATGCAAAAATATACCGGTGCCAAATTTCACTATGCAACTCCCATCTTTGCTCTGGATGAGCAAGAGGTACGGCCACAGAACCTAGAGCAGGCACATGGCGTACTTTTAAATTTTTATACCTGTTTTTAATTAAGATTAAGGGTTTTTGAATCCACACTCACTATAACCACCGGTGCATGCAGCCCATTTGTAGTTGCCTGTAGAGTGGCACGTAAAAAAGCCGCCATTGGTTTCACCCGGATCAAGGGTTGAATCGCTTCCACAGCTCCATTTACCATTTTTCCTCTCTAAACAAATTTTTACATACACTCTTTCAGAGCACCTATTCTTTGCTTTTATTTGTAGTGAATCTGAAGAGCCGCACTTTTCACCCCACCTATCATCCAGTGATACGCAGTGTTCTGCATCAGCAGAGAAAGCACTAGCAGAGATAAACAACATTAAAATTGAAGAGATACCTATTAATTTTTTCATGCTTTCTCCTTTTTCACTAATCAGTTTAAGATTCGCCTTAAAAGAGAGCACATCTCTCCATGAAGCCGTTATTCTAAACTATCAATTGTAATTATCGGCTGCATACCCTGTTTGGGGTATTCGGAAAATACTTTCATTAATCACTCATTTAGATAGAAAAAATTTTCATTGCGATGATATATCTGGTTATACCAGAGAGACTCTCTTCTCTAACAATAAAACCGCCCTTCCGCCAAAAACACCTTCACCTGCTCAATCACCTCTCCATTGCGCATCATGAACGGATGCGTCACCGGCAATACCAGATGATCCTGCATGCCTTCCACTTTGGTTCTTTCCACGGTGACCTTGCCGTCATTGGGGCCGGGTAATTGGGTGGAGAGCAGAAAGTTGATGGTGTCGCTGCCAGCGATGACGCCCAGAGGGAAATCCACCGGGCCAAGCTGGTTGGGCACGCTGTCGGGGCCGGTGCCCATCTGGCTACCGGCGGGGCCGTTGAACCACTGGAATGGGGCCCAGTCACCCATACTATCCACCACTTCACTGCCCTGGTTGGGTGGGCCGAGCATGACGGTGCGGCCCATTCTCTCGATGGTGTGCTGGCTGAGGTACTGGCGTAGCAGGATGCCGCCCATTGAGTGGGTGACGAAGTGGATGGGGCCGGTGGCCGGGCATTTAGCCAGGGCTTTGGGCAGAGTTTCTGTGGCGAGGGTCTGGATGTCTTTTTTGGTGGAAGGATAGCCCTGGTTCACTACGGTGTAGCCGGTGTTCGCCAGGGCGTTTGCCATTTTCTTCATGGCATGGGCGGTACGAGCCAGGCCATGGAGCAGGATGACGCATTGGGGATCTTGTGGTGCGGCTTGGGGGTGGTTGGTTTTCATTGTTGTCCCCTCGGTATTCGGCAAGGCCGTTCCCCCTCTCCCCAACCCCTCTCCCCAGAGGGGAGAGGGGCTTACAGACATCCCCAGTAGCAGGCCAGTGAGTAGCTTCAGAATCGGGCTAGCCATCGCTTTACCGGCTTTTCGCTGTTAAAACTATTAACTGTTCACTGTTAACTGGCCCAACGCCTTTTCCAGCCGCGCCACCGCCGCATCCACATCCCCCAGCTTGTCCAGGCCGAACAGGCCCACGCGGAAGGTCTTGAAGTCCGCCGGTTCGTCACACATGAGGGGCACGCCCCCGGCGGTCTGCAGGCCGAGCTGCACGAAGGCGGCGCCGCTCTTGATGGTGTCGTTGTCGGTGTAGGAGACCACCACGCCGGGGGCTTCGAAGCCGGGGGCGGCGACGCTGGCGAAGCCGTGTTTGGCCATCAGTTCACGCACAGCGGTGCCCAGCTTCCACTGGCGTTCCTTCACGGCGGTGAGGCCTTCCTTCATGGTTTCCAGCATGGTGTCACGGAAACCGCGCAGGGCGTCGGTGGGCATGGTGGCGTGGTAAGCGTGGCCGCCGTTTTCATAGGCGATCATGATGTCGCGCCATTTGCGCAGGTCGCAGGCGAAGCTGGTGCTGGTGGTTTCGTGCAGGCGCTGGTCGGCGGCTTCGCTGAGCATCACCAGGGCACTACAGGGTGAGGAGCTCCAGCCTTTCTGGGGGGCGCTGATGAGTACGTCCACACCGACCTTTTTCATGTCCACCCAGATGGTGCCGGAAGCAATGCAGTCCAGCACGAACAGGCCGCCCACGCTGTGCACGGCATCGGCCACCTGTTTCAGGTAGTCGTCCGGCAGGATGATGCCGGAGGCGGTTTCCACATGGGGGGCGAACACCATGGCCGGCTTTTCGGCCTTGATGGTATCGACCACCTGCTCAATGGGTGCCGGGGCGAACGGTGCCTGGGGCTGGTCGCTGATGGGGGCGGCCTTCAATACGGTCTCTTTGGACGGGATGCTGCCCATCTCAAAGATCTGGCTCCAGCGGAAGCTGAAGAAGCCGTTACGGATCACCAGGCAATGCTGGTCGGTGGCGAACTGACGGGCCACTGCTTCCATGCCGAAGCTGCCGCCGCCGGGCACCACGGTAACCGAGTGGGCGTTGTAGACCTGCTTCAGGTTGCTGGAAATATCCCGCATCACCTGCTGGAAACGCTGGGACATGTGGTTCAGGGAGCGGTCGGTGAAAACCACGGAATACTCAAGCAGGCCGTCTCGGTCAAAGTCACGGGGCAAATCTGTCACTGGGGGTCACCTCTGCAGCAACCGGCGCTGGCCGGTCTCGTCGCGTTATTGTCTGCCTTGGATACTGGATTGCTGGCAGCGCCGCAACCGTCCGGGGCAAAAAGCATGGCAAAAGGGGCATCAACTGGTTAATTCGCAGTCAATGACTGTCGTCTGCAGTCAAGTAAGCTTATGCATTATCATTCTTGAGCCAACCGGGGCGCTGCCTCATACTATGCGCCCTTAACGCCCTGTAAACATAGCGTTTAACCCCCTATTCTTCGGCAAGCGAGCCACGATCACATGACAGAGTACGTCCTGATTCTGATCAGCGCTGTGCTGGTAAACAATTTTGTCCTGGTGCAGTTCCTGGGGCTGTGTCCCTTTATGGGGGTCTCCAACAAGATCGAGACCGCAATGGGCATGTCCCTGGCGACCACCTTTGTGCTGACATTGTCGTCCGTGCTCGCCTACCTGACCTGGGCCTATATTCTGGTGCCCTTCGAGCTGGAGTACCTGCGCACCATCAGCTTTATTCTGGTGATCGCCGTGGCGGTACAGTTCACCGAGATGTTCGTGAAGAAGGCCAGCCCCCTACTCTACCGGGTGCTGGGCGTGTTCCTGCCGCTGATCACCTCTAACTGCGCGGTGCTGGGTGTGGCGCTGCTGAATGTACGCCAGGAAGATGCCACCTTTATGTCATCGCTCACCTACGGGCTGGGCGCGGCGCTGGGCTTTTCCCTGGTGCTGGTGCTGTTTGCCGCCATGCGTGAGCGTATTGCCGTGGCCGATGTGCCGGAAGCGTTCCGTGGCCCCAGCATCGGCCTGATCACCGCCGGCCTGATGTCGCTGGCCTTCATGGGCTTTTCCGGGCTGATCAAGTTATGACCGCTGTACTGATTGCCGTGGCCGCCCTGCTTGCCCTGGCCGCCGTGTTCGGCGCGGTATTGGGCTTTGCCTCGGAGAAATTCAAGGTCGAGGGCGACCCCATTGTCGACCAGATCGATTCACTTTTGCCGCAAACCCAGTGTGGCCAGTGCGGGCACCCGGGCTGTCGCCCCTACGCCGAAGCCATTGCCGAGGGCGAAGACCACAACCGCTGCCCGCCAGGCGGTCAGGACACCGTGGATTCGCTCACCGACCTGCTCGGCCGTGACGAGCTGACCCTGGATGACGAAGGCGCCGAGGATGCGGACATCCCCAAGGTGGCCTATATCCGCGAAGACGAGTGCATTGGCTGTACCAAGTGCATCCAGGCCTGCCCGGTGGATGCCATCGTCGGCGCTGCCAAGCTGATGCACACGGTGATCGTGGACGAATGCACCGGCTGCGACCTGTGCGTGGAGCCCTGCCCGGTGGACTGCATCGACATGGTGGAAGTGAAGCCCACCCTGCAGACCTGGGGCTGGAACCGGCCGGCCGGTATCGGCGAGCGACCGGACAGCCGTATTGAAGTGGTGAACCTGTGATTCGTACCCTGTTCAGTTCGCGCAGCCGCAAGGTCTACGACTTCCACGGCGGTATTCACCCGCCGGAAAGGAAAGCCCTTTCCAACGCCACCGCCATTGCCGCTGGCCCCTTGCCGGCGCAGCTGATACTGCCGCTGAACATGCACATCGGCGCCCCGGCCAAACCGCTGGTGGAACCCGGTGAGCGGGTACTGAAAGGCCAGATGATTGCCGAGCCCAGCGGCGCGGTGAGCGCGGCCATTCATGCCCCCACCTCCGGCACCGTCAACGCCATCGGCCCGCGCGCCATTCAGCACCCGTCCGGGATGGATGCCATCTGTATCGTCATCGACACCGACGGCAAGGATGAATGGATCGAGCACACCGGTGTGGCCGACTACACCGAGCGCAGCCCCGGCGAACTGGTGGACACCATCCGCCATGCGGGCATCGCCGGCATGGGTGGCGCCGGCTTCCCCACCAGCATCAAGGTGAACCTGGGCGACCACCAGCGGGTGGAAGAACTGGTGATCAATGCGGTGGAGTGCGAGCCCTACATCACCGCCGACGACCGCCTGATGCGCGAGCGCGCCGCCGAGATCATTGCCGGCATCAACATCCTGCAATACCTGCTCAATCCCCGCCGTACCCTGATCGGCATCGAGGACAACAAGCCCGACGCCATCTCCGCCATCAAGCGAGCCTGCAAGGGCTGCGACATCGACGTGCGGGTAGTGCCCACCAAGTACCCCTCCGGCGGCGAAAAACAGCTGATTCAGCTGCTCACCGGCAAGGAAGTGAAAAGCGGCCAGCTACCGGCAAAGGTGGGTGTGGTGTGCCAGAACGTGGGCACCGCCTACGCCATCAAGCGAGCGGTGATCGACGGCGAGCCCCTGCTCTCGCGGGTGACCACTCTCACCGGCGAAGGCGTGAGCCAGCCGGGCAATATGGAGGTGCTACTGGGCACCCCGGTACGCGATCTGCTGCTGCATGGCGGCGTAGACCCGGACAATATCGGCCGCCTGGTGATGGGCGGCCCGATGATGGGCTTCACCCTGCACAACCCGGCAGTGCCGGTGGTGAAAACCACCAACTGCATCATCGCCGCCACCCTGGAAGAACTGCCCGAGCCACCGCCGGAACAGCCCTGCATCCGCTGCGGCTCCTGCGCCGACGTGTGCCCGGCCAATCTGCTGCCCCAGCAACTCTACTGGCACGCAAAGAACGACGATCTGGAAAAGGCCCAGCACCACAACCTGATGGACTGCATCGAGTGCGGCGCCTGCGCCTATGTGTGCCCCAGCCATATTCCGCTGGTGCAGTACTACCGCTATGCCAAGGCAGAAGTGCGCCAGCAGGCAGCGGAACAGGTAAAAGCCGACAAGGCCCGCCAGCGCTTTGAAGCCCGCCAGGCCCGCATCGAAGCGGAAAAGGCCGAGAAAGAAGCCCGTCGCCAGGCGCGGCTGGAAGCCAACCGCAAGAAGAAGACCGAGACAGCCAGTGCCCCCGCCGTGGACACAGCGGCCCTCAAGCAGGCGTCACTGGACGCCTCCAAGGCCTACAAGGCTGCGGTGAAAGCGGCTAAAGCCGCCGAGGCGGAAGGCGCCGACAACATCGATGAACTGAAAGCCGAAGTGGACCGCCTGAAAGCGGTAGCCGACAAGGCCAAGGCCGCTGTGCGTGACGCCAAGGATGCTGGCCCCGCCGCCGCCGCACCGGCGGAAGACCTGGTAAGCAATCTGAAGAAGCAGGTTGGCGAGGCGTCCACTGCCTACAAGACGGCGGTAAAAGCCGCCAAGGACGCGGAAGCCAATGGCGATGACAACGCCGCCGAGCTTCGCGCCAAAGCCGATGAGCTCAAGGCCGCCGCCGACAAACTCAAGGCGGAACTGCGTGACGCCAAGGCCAGCGCCCCCGCCACCCCGGCAGCAGCGCCCCAGGCTGACCCGGTGGCAGACCTGAAGAAACAGGTGGGTGACGCCTCTTCCGCCTACAAGGCAGCGGTGAAAGCGGCCAAGGAAGCGGAAGAAAACGGCGCCGACAACGCTGCCGAACTCCGCAGCCAGGCGGACGAACTGAAAGCCAGGGCGGACCAGCTCAAGGCCGACCTGCGCGACGCCAAGGCCAATGCGCCGGCCACGCCTACCCCGGCACTTGCCGCAGCACCAGCCGACCCGCTGGCCGACCTGAAGAAGAAAGTGGGCGAGGTCTCCTCCACCTACAAGGCCGCCGTCAAAGCCGCCAAAGAGGCCGACGAGAACGGGGCCGACAACGCTGCCGAGTTGCGTGCCGAAGCGGATCGCCTGAAAGCCGAGGCCGATCACTGGAAAGCCGAGCTCCGCGAAGCAAAAGCCTCCGCCCCCGCGCCGGCTACACCCAAAACACCACCGGCCCCCACGGATACCCCCAAAGCCCCGGAAACCGAGGCCCCGCAGGCTCTGACGGCGGTAGATCCAGAGGTGGCTGCCAAGCGCCAGAAGCGGCTCAAGGCCCTGAAAACCGCCTACAACATGGCCCACAAACAGTACAAGGAAGCCCATGCCGCCCTGGAGCGCGGCGAGCGTAACGGCGATATTCCCGCCGAAGAGCTCAATGCCATGGAGCGCAAAGTGGACAAGCTGAAAGGCAAGGCCGACGTGGCCCGCGATGCCCTGGATGCGTTGGTGGAAGAAGCCAAGGCGGATATCCGCGCACATACCGGCAAGGATCTGAAAACCCTAAAGCTGGAAGCCGCCCGGGCAGAAAGTGCCCTTGGCGACAAACAGCGCGAGCTCGAACAACAGCGCGATAGCGCCTCGGAAGACACGCTGGAAGCCCTCAGTTCCGAATTACAGGCCCTGGAGGCGGAAGCCCAGATCGCCCGCATGGCGCTCAAGCAGGCGGTAGAAGAACAAGGACTGCAAGACTGATGGCACTGATCTCTTCAACCTCGCCCCACACCACGGTGAGCAACAACACCGGTGCCTTCATGCGCCAGGTGATTTACGCCACCCTGCCCGGCCTGGCGGTGCTGACCTGGCTGTTCGGCTGGGGCACGGTGATCAATGTGCTGTGGGCCGTGGTGGTGGCACTGGTCAGTGAGGCACTGATCCTGAAAGCCCGCGGTCGTCCGGTTGCCTTCTACCTGAAGGATTACAGTGCGGTGCTCACCGCCGTGCTGCTGGCCCTGGCCCTGCCGCCCACCTCTCCCTGGTGGCTGACCCTGATCGGGGTGGGCTTTGCCATTATCGTTGCCAAGCAGCTCTACGGTGGCCTGGGCATGAACCCGTTCAACCCGGCCATGGTCGGCTATGTGCTGCTATTGATTTCGTTCCCGGTAGCCATGACCCAGTGGATCGCCCCCGGCGAAGCGCCCAGCCTGGCGCAAAGCTGGCAGCTGTTTACCGGACAACTGCCGGTGGATGGCCTGAGCGGCGCCACGCCCCTGGATACCTTCCGCACCTGGGCCGGCAACGACAGCGAGCTGGCCAGCCACAGCATCCTGCATGGCCAGTTTGCCGGGCTGGGCTGGGAATGGGTGAACCTGGCCTTTTTGCTGGGTGGTCTTTATCTGATCAGCCGCAAGATCATTACCTGGCATATCCCGGTGGGCTTTCTGGGCGGCCTGGCGCTGCCCGCCCTGGTCGCCTGGCTGATCGACCCGGTGCGGTTTTCCGACCCGATGTTCCAGATATTCTCCGGCGGCGCCATGCTCGGCGCCTTCTTTATCGCCACCGACCCGGTGAGTGCTGCCACCAGCCGCAGCGGCCGGCTGATCTATGCGGCGCTGATCGGTGTGCTGATCTGGGTGATCCGCAGCTTTGGCGGCTACCCGGATGCGGTGGCGTTCTCGGTGCTGCTGCTTAACCTGTGCGCCCCCTTTATCGATTACTACACCCAGCCACGAACCTACGGGCACAACAAGGCGAACCGGGGCACCAACAGCGCCAAACAAGGGGGTGACTCATGATGCGCCAGGCCATCTCCCGGAATATGGTGATCCTCAGCGTGTTCGCCATCGGCACCGCTGCCACCCTGGCGATCACCAACGAGCTGACTATCGGCAAGGTCGAGTGCAACAAGCAGGCCGCACTGATGGCATCGCTCAACGAAGTCATGCCCCACGAGCAGCACGATAATGACCTGCTCGCCGACCGCCTTACCGTCAGCGCCCCGCTGCTGGGCCGCAACGGCCACCATGTCTACCGAGCGCGTCTTGATGGCGAGCCCAATGGGGCCGTGCTGGAAGCTACCGCCGCGGACGGTTACGGTGGCAATATTGCCCTGATCGTCGGCGTGGATACACAAGGCAAGGTTCAGGGCGTGCGCGTGGTGCCTCCACACAATGAAACCCCGGGGCTCGGTGATAAAATCGAAACCAAAAAATCCGACTGGATTTATGGTTTCAATGGCCTGTCACTGGGCAACCCCGCCAGTGAGGGCTGGGCGGTGAAAAAGGATGGCGGCCAGTTCGACAGCTTTACCGGCGCCACCATTACCCCCCGTGCTGTGGTGGGGGCCGTGCACCGTGCCCTGCAATATTTCGACGCCAACCGCGACGCTGTATTCAGTGCTCCGGCGGAAGCGGTATCGGTGGAGACGTGTGATGAGTGATGTGAACTACAAGAAGATCAGCATGGACGGGTTGTGGAACAACAACCCGGCCACCGTGCAGATTCTCGGCCTGTGCCCGCTGCTGGCAGTGACCGGCACCGTGGTCAACGCGCTGGGCCTTGGCCTGGCCACCCTGGTGGTGCTGATGGGCTCCAATATCTGCGTGTCCCTGATTCGTCAGTACGTGACCGACGCGGTACGTCTTCCCGCTTTCGTGATGATCATCGCCGCCATGGTGACGGTGATTGAAATGATGATGCAGGCCTTCACCTTTGAGCTGTACGAAATCCTCGGCATCTTCATTCCGCTGATCGTTACCAACTGCACCGTGCTGGGCCGTGCCGATGCCTTTGCCAGCAAGAATCCGGTACTGCCAGCAGCACTGGACGGTTTCATGATGGGGCTGGGCTTTCTGGTGATTCTGCTGATCCTGGGCGGCATGCGCGAGCTGATCGGCCAGGGCACTCTGTTCACCAACATGCAGCTGCTGTTCGGCCCCATGGCGGCAGACTGGCAGCTCCAGGTGGTGGAAAACTACGGCGGCTTCCTGTTCGCCATCCTGCCCCCGGGCGCTTTCGTGGGCCTGGGTTTGATCATTGCCGGCAAGAACGTGATCGACAAACGCCTCAAGGCGATTCAGAAAGCCAGGGCCAGCGACGAACCCAAGGTCAGCCGCCGGGTACGCACCACCGGGAAAGTCAGTTAACAACCGTCATCGCATCATGGTGGATAACGCCTACGGCTAATCCACCCTACGCACACACCGATCTCCCGTAGGGTGGATTAGCCGTAGGCGTTATCCACCTCTCCCCCCAAGCCGAACCCACCTCTCCGTAGGAGCGTTCGCTTGCCCAGTAACGAGTAACGAGAAGCGAGCCACGAAAGGCAAAACCCAGGATTGTTTAGGTTTTCAAAACTCGCTCCTCGTTACTCGCCACTAGCTGCTTCACTTCGCTCCTACACAAGCCCTGCCGCCACCAATAACGCCACCGCCACCAACCCATGTGGCAGAAACACATGGCGCCAGCGGAGAATACGCAGCAACTCGGCAAAGCCACCGCTCTTGCGGCTGCGATCCCAGCTGGCGGCGGTCTGGAACGGGGCTATATCGTCTACTTCGCCACGAAAATAGGCTTCAATCTTTTCGATACGCGCAAAATGCGCCGACTGAAACGCCTTCCAGTGCCCTTCCACCAACCAGAACAGCAAACTGCCCAGCACACCCACCCACAATAGCGCCGGCCGGTCGAAGAAGGCACCGGACCCAGCCAGAATGCCAGCCAGAGTGACGCTCCATGCCTTGATCGTGAGTGACTTCTGGTCGAAGGCATCGATCAGGTTGGTAAGATGAAAGTATTCCGCTTGCAGCTGTGTATCCAGCATTGCTATCCCCCGTTCCCCAAAGATCAGATGGTCTGATAAAACGGCATCATTTAACCCGATTCATTGCCGGCAAACAAAAACCTATAGTGCCCCCATCAACCAGGGAGCGAATCATGGCATTCAAATCAGATCATCATGTGCTATCACGGCAAGGGTTGCCGGAAGAGGTGCGCAACAGACTGATCGCATTGCCTCGCGAGGAATGGCGTGAGCATGAAAATTACCTGATCAGCAACGCTCGCCCCTTGCAGCGCAACCACAACAGCCTGAAACGACAGGCTCGCCATTACCACGCAAGCCTTGAGCAGCTACTGAACCAGCGCGAATCAGCCGGTGCAGACATGGATGGAATGGTGGAGGTGGAGCAGCTTGGTAAAAGCCTGCTGCGCAATCTGCACAGCCATCATGGCTACGAGGACAGTAGCGTGTTTCCGGTTCTGCGCCGGGATCATCCCAGACTGACCGCCGGCTTCGATCTTCTCGAGCAGGATCACGGGGTGCTGGAGGCCAGCCTGGAAGAACTGGATCGCAATTTGCGCCGTTTTGCAGAACAAAAACCGGCAACCCAGGTGATTAGTGAAGCCCACGCCCAGGCCGACAAACTGATCCGGCTGCTGCACCGCCACATGGACGATGAAGAAGAGATCATCATGCCCATTTATTTGCTGTACATGTAATTTTTTGCGTTCTATTGAACGGCGAGGGAGTCTTTGGGTCACTCCTTGCATACTCAGTCTTTCAGACTGATTCGTAATCTAGGCGCAATGTTGAAGGTGTGTGTCCACCCATCGAGACATTGCAACAACGAGTACGGGCCAGCCTGAAAGACCCGGAGGGCGCGGCCTGAAGGGCCCATCTGCTGCGCTTTGTCGCTAGGAAAGGGAGCCACCCTGTCCGTCGCGACAAAACACAACAGCTGCACCCTTCAGGCCACGCTGAGTATGCAAGGAGTGACCCAAAGACTCCCTTAAATTCACATTCTTTTGCACTTGGTGTGCGCCAGGCAACGAACATTATGGCCATTACAGGATCATACTAGGCACAACCAACCAATAAGGAGTGAGCCATGAAAAGCGCAGCAGTTGCCGCCCTGGGTATCGTAGGGGCCGTGGCCATCGCCGGTGTCGGCTATGGCGCTTACCAGGCCATAACCCCCGCTACCTCAGGCTATGCCGAAGTGGTGAATGTGGACCCGATTGTGAAAACCTGGCAGGAACCCCGTGAGGTCTGTCAGCAGGTAACCGTGGAACGCAAGAAACCGGTCAAAGACCAACACAGGGTTACCGGGAGTGTTGTCGGTGCTGTGGTTGGCGGTGTGATCGGCCACCAGTTTGGCGGTGGTAGCGGTAAAGATGCGGCTACCGCGGGTGGTGCCATTGCCGGTGGTGTAGCAGGTAATCAAATCCAGAAAGGTATGCAGGAAAAAAATACCTACACCACCACGGAGCAGCGCTGTAACACCGTGATGGAAGACAAGAGTCGTACAGAAGGTTATGACGTGACCTATGTCTTCAATGATCAGGAAGACACTATTCGCATGGACAAAAAGCCCGGCGAGCGGTTGCGTATCGAAGAAGGGGAAGTGGTTACCCAGTAACCCTTTCTTGCCTGGATAAAAAAGCCCGCGTCTGCGGGCTTTTTTATGGCGCCTTTACGATCACCCCGACAACACCGATACAAACGTCTGGATGATCGTCGCGTTGGCAATATCCACGATAAAGCCCCCTATCACCGGCACGATGATAAACGCCAATGGTGACGGGCCATGATGTTGGGTCACCGCCTGGATGTTGGCCACCGCTGTGGGCGTCGCCCCCATGGCAAAACCGCAATGGCCCGCACAGAGCACCGCCGAATCATAGTTGCGCCCCATCAGCCGGAAGGTCACCAGGGTAATAAACGCCAGCGCCAGCCCCACCTGCACCAGCAGCATGGCAATCATGGGCAGGGCCAGATCCACCAGCTGCAACAATTGCAGACTCATTAACGTAATCGCCAGGAAAATCCCCAACGCCGTGTTACCCACCACATCGATGGTGGCATCGTTGACCTGCCACAGTCGGCGAGCCGTGTTACCCAGCACAATGCAGACAAACAGCACCCAGACAAAGGTGGGCAACCGGAACACGGACGCAAACTCTTCCGCCGCCACCGTGCCGACCACCACACCCACTGACAGCAACATCATGATGCGAATCACGCTGGCGGCGGAAATGGGACGAGGGGTTTCCGCTTCGTCATGCCCGGCGTCTTCCACCGCCGCACCATGGGCCGGTGCGGCAAGCCGGTAGCGACGAATCAGGAACATGGCCAGTGGCCCGCCCAGCAGCGCCCCGAATATCAGACCGAAAGTGGCAGACGCCGCCGCCAGTTCACTGACGCCGGTAAGACCGAAGTCCCGCTCGAAGACCCCCGCCCAAGCGGCCCCCGTGCCGTGGCCACCGGTCATGGTCACCGAGCCGCCAATCAGGCCATACCAGGCATCCAGCCCCATCAGCTTGGCCATCATCACCCCGGCCAGATCCTGCAGTGCCACCAGCACGATTACCAGTGTCGCGAACAACAGCATGGCCCAGCCGCCCCGGCGCAGCAGGCGAAAGTCCGCGGCCAGGCCTACCGCACCGAAGAAAAACAGCATGGCGGGTGTCTTGATGCTTTCATCAAAGGTCAGGCTGATACCGGAAAGCTGCATGGCAGTGACCACAATGGTCGCCAGCAAACCACCCACAACCGGCTCCGGCATGTTCAGCCGCGACAGCAAGTCCACCTTGTGAACGATCCACTGCCCGGCGCCCAGAACCAACAATGCGACCATGAGAGTTTCCATGGCGGAAAACTGCATCCCTTTCTCCTTGTAGGCGGCTGGGGCTTGCCCCTCACAGCCACCGAATGATCCGTTATACTGCCCGCGACAACGGGAAGCTGTTATGAATCGCGAAAAACGAACTGAAATCTTTACCCGTCTGCGGGATCAGAACCCCCACCCCACCACCGAGCTGGAATACAGCAGCGATTTCGAGTTACTGGTGGCCGTGGTGCTGTCTGCCCAGGCCACGGACGTGGGGGTGAACAAGGCCACCGCCAGGCTCTATCCGGTGGCCAATACACCAGAGGCGATCTTCGCCCTGGGGGTCGACGGGCTTAAAGAGTACATCAAGACCATCGGCCTGTTTAATTCCAAGGCCGAAAACATCATTCAGCTGTGTAAAATTCTCCTTGAGCAGCATGATAGCCAGGTGCCGCGTACCCGCGAAGCGCTGGAAGCCCTGCCCGGTGTGGGTCGCAAAACCGCCAATGTGGTGCTCAATACGGCCTATGGGCTGCCCACCATGGCGGTAGATACACACATTTTCCGGGTATCCAACCGCACCCGCATTGCACCGGGCAAGAATGTGCTGGAAGTGGAAAAACGGCTGGTACGGCTGGTGCCGGAGGAGTTCCTGCGCGATGCGCATCACTGGCTGATCCTGCACGGCCGCTATGTGTGTACGGCCCGCAAACCCAAATGTGGCGAATGTCTGATCGCAGATCTGTGCGAATTCCCGGCAAGCCAGCGGCCATCGTAAGCGGCAATTGAGCACATCGCCGGCCATTGCTAGGCTGGAAGATATTCCGTTTTGTGACAAAAGGGACGCGACATGAAACACAAGATACTGCTGGCAACGCTGCTTGGCCTGTGCGCCCCGGTGCTGGCCGGCGACCTGAAGCCGGGCCTGTGGCAGATCAATACCACCATGGAAGGCGACAACCTGCCGCCGCAGATGCGGGCTCATACTCAGCAGGATTGCCTCAGCGCCGGTCAGGCAGAGGACGTGGTTACTGCCCTGCGCAAGGACTGGAACGCGGAAGGGTGTGACCTGGGCGAGGTTGATCGCAACGGAGATAACCTCACCTGGGAGGCATCCTGCAACCAGAATGGCATGAAGAGCACAATGAAAGGCTCAGTGACGCTACACAGCGACACCGGTTACACCAGCGTCATCGACATGACCATGCCGGGCAACAAGATGGTGTCGACCAGCGAAGGGGAATGGGTAAGCGCAGACTGCCCCGAGTAATCCGATAAGGTTCGCCTTGTAAACAAGGCGCCAACAGGATCCTGACCTGACTGTTGGAGCTATGCTTGCATGGCTCCAACAGCTACGGCAAAGGTGCCGTGAGCGTCAGATCTCTCCGGCAAACACCTTCTCAAAAAACGCCAGCACCCGCTTCCAACTGTCCTCTGACGCACCCGCATCGAATTTTGAACGCAGCGGCGGAAACGGCCCCAGTTTCTTGAAGGTAAAGGTCTGGTGGTCATTCATGAAGGAGTGGCCCACGTCTTCATAGGTCTTGATGTCATGGGGCACACCCAGCGCATCCATATGCTTTGCCAGACGATCGCCATGATCACCATAGATCATGTCCGTGCGTCCCCAGCCCCCCACAGCCGGGCAGATGCCACTCACCTCTTTCACGTTTTTGGGCATACCACCATAGAAAGGCGCCACCACCTGGACCGGTGCCTGGCTGGCGTAGAGCACCGCAAAGCGCCCGCCCATGCAGAAGCCCATCACCCCCACCTGGGTGACCGCCTCTTCCCTCTGATTCAGCAACCATTCACGGCAGGCGTCCAGTTGCTCGAAGGTCTGGCCCTTGCCGGTTTCATGGGCCTTGAGGGTTTTCACTACGCAAAGCGCCTTGCTGCCCGGCAGATCGTAGAGATCAGGCACCAGTACCGGATAACCGTTATCGGCCAGCCGCTGGGCAATGCGCTCGATATCCTCGGTGTAGCCAAAGATGTCATGGATCGCGATCACCGCCGCCTGGTGAGGATTGGCCGTTTCAGGGCGCAGCCAACGGGCACGCATGGTGTGACCGCCGGGAATGGGAATGCCTACAGGTTGGTTGGACATGAGAAACCCAGTGAACAGTTAACAGTGAACAAGTAATAGCGAATTATGCTCCCAATCACCACTCTCCTCAGGCCAAACGACGCATTCAAGATAGCTCCCACGTCT
Organism: Alcanivorax sp. IL2; assembly: GCF_047495475.1. Classification (NCBI taxonomy): domain Bacteria; kingdom Pseudomonadati; phylum Pseudomonadota; class Gammaproteobacteria; order Oceanospirillales; family Alcanivoracaceae; genus Alcanivorax; species Alcanivorax sp. IL2. The sequence goes on from NZ_CP179932.1 coordinate 2,809,780, forward strand.
GACGCTGGGACTGGTTTCGCTGTTAACTGTTAACTATTCACTATTAACTGCCTCTCACCCTTCCTGCATGGCCACCAGCCGCGCTTCCTGCAGGGCGGCGGTGCGGTGTTTGGTGGCTTCGCGGTATTCGGGGTCGGCCAGCATGGAGGCGAAGGCCTGTTTGGAGGGGTAACGTACCAGCAGCACGTCGTCCCATTTCTCTGCGTCCGGGGCAATCACGCCGGCCAGGGCCTTGCCCTTCCAGACCAGCTCACCGCCAACGCCGCGCACCTTGCCAAAGGCCACGTCAGAATATTTCTGGTATGCCTCACGACCGCTGTAATCGACTTCACCATCCTTGTAGCGCGCGGTCTCGTTAAAGCGAAGCAGGTTGAGCATGACGATGGGGGTATCATCCGGCAGGGATGCCAGGATATCGGGCAGGGTATGAGGATTCGGGTCGATGACCGGTTTCTCTGACATGGTGACTCCGTCTGGTTTCTTATCGGCAAGGTCAGGCCTTTATTCATCCGTCGCTTTGCTGGCAAGGCGACGCGCAATCACCACCTTGCCGCCGTGTCAGGAAGAAAGACAGGGCCGATAACGACGCCCTGACCGCCAAAGCGGTCACAGTGTTATCAGGGCAATCTGTTCCGCCGCACAGAGACTCTCCAGATCCTCCAGATACTGCGTCGGGCAACGCAGCGTCATCGCCACCGATTGACTGTAGTGCACCTCCAGCACCTCTGCCGCATTCTGGTCCGCCCAGTGACGAAGGCGCTGCTCCAGGGGAAAGTCCAATTCCAGCCGGCAGGTGACTTGCGGAACACTTTCCACCCGTTCCACTTCCGCCAGCACCGCTTCTGCCGCTGCCGCATAGGCACGGACCAGACCGCCCGCCCCCAGTTTCACTCCCCCGAAATAGCGACTCACCACCACCAGCACATCACTCATGCCCTTGTGCTGGATCACATTGAAAATGGGTTTGCCGGCGGTGCCGGAGGGCTCGCCATCGTCATTCATGGCGGCTTGCGCAGAAGCCGGATTACCCAGCAGGTAGGCGTAGCAATGGTGGCTGGCATCCGGGTATCGAGCCCTGGCCTCGTCGATCACGGCCATGGCCTGTTCGCGGCTGGCTACCGGGCGCAGCCAGGTGATGAAACGGCTTTTGTTGATCAGCAGTTCCCGATCAACGGGACCGGCGGGAACGGGATAACCTTTGATGGCACACTCCGGGGTGATCACTGGCGAGAGCCGCTATGGTAAGGTAAATGCCGCCTTTATCCGAATACGCGACTTGCCATGACCGATCCCCTCAGCCGAGACGATGACAGCCTGCGCCGCCGCAAGCGGCTGGCCGTCGGTGTTGCCCTGCCCGTCACCGGTGTCATTTTCGCACCGCTACTGTGGGCCTTGTACCAGGACGGCAGTATTTTCTTCTTTGCGCTTTGTGCCCTGTTATGGCTTGGCGTCGGGCGATTTGTCTATCACCTGCTGGCACCGGATGAAAAAGGGCGGCACATGGCCGCCCGCGATAAGGATCAGTGATCCACATAGAGGTAATGCTGCCAGCTCATCATCCTCAACAGCATGCGGCGAATAATCGCCACATGGTGAAGATGCTCTGAATAGACGGCTGCCTGGGCGCTAACACCCATCGGTAGTGCCTCTACACTCTCATTGGGTTCCAGTTCGATGATTGCCAGGGCTTCATTATCCATGCGCCGGAAGGCGTCACTACCGAGCAACTGCTGGCCCGCCGACAACTGGGATTCGGCAATCGTCGGCAATACTTCCACAAGCTTGCCAGTGAACACTTGCCCTGGTAACGAGGTGAAGGTGATCTCCGCTTCGTTGCCGGCCTGCAAACGTAGCAGGGACTGCTGGCGGAAGGCGCCCACATAGCGGCGTTTCTCGCTATTCACAAAATTGGCCAGCGGCTTGAGCGGCAAAGGCACCGCCATCATGCCCGGACGAACCGCCAACTGGGTAACAAACCCATCCAGGGGAGCCCGAATGATGGTGTTCTGCAGATCAAAACGCGCCTCTTCCAATTGCGCCTTGATGGCGGCTACCGCCGGGTCGTCACCATCCACGGACCCATTGAGCTGGGTTTCTGCCTTGGCCAACGCTGCTCGCGCGGCTTCCAGCTCCGCATTTGCCGCCGTCACAAGTTGACGCTGCGTATCGACCTGCTGCTTGCTGAACGCAGACAACGCCCCTTCGTAGCGGCGCAGGGTGCCTACCGCCTGGTCACGTTTGGCCGTAACCTGCCTGACTCTGGCTCGCGCTTCCGCTACAGACACCACATTGCCTTGTGCAAGCTGACTGGTATCTGCCAGCTGCGCCTCCAACTGAGCCACCCTGGCCTTGTAGCGGGTATCATCGAGTATGACCAGTGGATCGCCCTGCTTCACCGGGGTGTTTGGTGTCACCAGGACTTCCTGTACGCGGGCACGCACCTCCGGCACTATCGGCGTCACCACATAGACCTGACGAACCTTGCGGGTGAACGGGTGGTTGTAGTTCATGGCCAGCACCATGGCCCCCACCAGAACAACGCCCCCGAGTACAGCGGTGGGCACCGACCATTTATTCAGCGGAATCTTGAACAGTTTGAAAATAAAAACACAGATCGCGGTATAGGTGAGGAGAATGAGCATTTCCATCAGGCTTTCTCCTCCAATCTGCTTTCCAGGCTGGCAATCCGCTCAGCCTGGGCATCCAGCTTTTCCTGCAAGGCAACCAACAACGCCTCATCAACCTGTTGCTGTTCCTGAATCTGCTGAAAGCCCCAGCCCCGCTCAGGGCGATAAAGCGTTGCCCAGATCCACAGGAAAGGCCAAAGCACGTGCAGAGTGAACAGGCTCACCCAACCGGCCACATGGATGGCATCCTGGTGAGGGTGATTCCGTTTCTTCGCAATTTCATAGGGGATATCGTGGATAACGATGATGCCGTAAAACAGCACCAGCGCCACAAATATCAGCAAGCCCAGAGCCAGATAACTCAACATTCATCCTTCCCCCTTGTCAGTTTCAGCGGATTTCCTTCACCGCTAATCCATGCCAGCAGCAAACGCCAGCATGTATGGCCGTCTACAGATCCCGGCCGCAACCACCGTAGAGCTTCTCGTTACTGGTGACCTTCACCTGAAAATCGAAGGTCTCGCCACTCATGGTATCCTCGCAGGGCATTTCACTAATTTCCACTTTCAGCTGGTCAGTGTCGGTGTTGGCAAGGTAAATGGTTTCCGTGCCTTCGGTCTGCGCCCCTGGGTCCGGAGTGGTTACCGTGGTTTCACCGTAGTCGCCCACAAAGACCAGCTTTTCGTCCGGGTAAATTGCCAGATGCCAGCCAGGCTCGTTACCGACGGCCCAGAATGACGCTCCCGCTTCCTTCGCCTTCACCATGGCTGTTTTCGGTCGTGCCTCCGCGGATTGCTCGGCGCCAACCCGCTGTAACATGACAGTGATCTCTTCACCACTGGCACGTTCGCCCAGTTCAGCGGTGTGTCGTTCGGTGGTGAGCCACAGCAACTGCCCATCCGCGCCACGGATTTCTGCGCGTACTGCATAAGCCATTGGATGATCATGCATTACGGCATCCCTGTCATAACGCAGGGTAAAGGGCACCGGTACCTGGCCCGGGTCGTCGATATGCTGCTCGGCGATCACTTTGGACGGCGCGTCGGCCAGCGATACATCCTCCAGGGTTACCGTGAGCGTTGCGCCTTGCGGCATGGCCATGCGCTCGCGGTACATCACTTTACCACTGAGAACCTGTTGCTCAGTCTTTTCACTCTGCTGCTCAACGGTAGGTTGCTGGCTATCAGATTCCGGTTTTCCCTGATCACAGCCTGAGAGAGCAAACAGGACAACAATACCGGCGGAGCCGAGCAAAACGGGAAGAGAAGGGATAGTAAGTGTTGAAGGGCGCATGATGATTCCTTGTTGTCGTCTGCATGGTCAGAGTCCCTGGACGTTCGGCGGTTCCCTGCCGTGGTAACACTATTAAAGGAACCCAAATAAAAAAGCAGCCCTGAGGACTGCTTTTTTACCTTTCTTCAAGGTTCTTAACGCTAGAGGCAATCAACCGAAAGCCGGAATCCCGGTCTGTGACCGGCCCAGAATCAGGGCATGAACATCATGGGTGCCCTCGTAGGTGTTTACCGCCTCCAGGTTCATCACATGGCGGATCACGTGGTACTCGTCGCTGATACCGTTACCGCCGTGCATGTCACGGGCCTGGCGGGCGATATCGATGGCCTTGCCGCAGTTGTTGCGTTTCATCAGCGACACCATTTCCGGCGCCCAGTTGCCGGCATCCATCAGCCGGCCCAGCTGTAGCGCGCCCTGCAGGCCAAGGGTGATTTCGGTCTGCATGTCCGCCAGTTTTTTCTGGATCAGCTGCGTAGCGGCCAGTGGTCGGCCGAATTGCTTACGGTCCAGGGTGTACTGGCGCGCCGCCTGCCAGCAGAATTCCGCCGCGCCCATGGCGCCCCAGCTGATCCCGTAGCGGGCCTTGTTCAGGCAGCTGAACGGGCCTTTCAGTCCCTCGACGTCCAGACGATTTTCGTCCGGCACGAAGCAGTCATCCAGCATGATCTGCCCGGTGATGGAGGCGCGCAGGGAGAACTTGCCGTCGATCTTAGGGGTGGTGAAACCGTCAAAGCTGCGCTCCACCACAAAGCCGGTGATCTTGCCGTCCAGATTGGCCCACACCACCGCCACGTCGGCAATGGGGGAATTGGTAATCCAGGTCTTGGCGCCGTTGAGCACATAGCCGCCGTCCACCTTTTTGGCGCGGGTGCTCATGGAGCCCGGGTCAGAACCGTGATCCGGCTCGGTAAGACCAAAGCAGCCGACCCACTCGCCAGTGGCCAGTTTCGGCAGGTATTTCTGGCGCACCGCTTCACTGCCAAAGGCATGAATCGGGAACATTACCAGCGACGACTGCACACTCATGGCCGAGCGATAACCGGAATCCACCCGCTCCACTTCCCGGGCCACCAGGCCGTAGCTCACATGGTTCACACCGGCACCGCCATATTGCTCGGGAATGGTGGGACCGAGAAAACCCAGCTCGCCCATTTCCGTCATGATTTCCCGGTGAAAAATCTCGTGCCGGTTGGCTTCCAGCACCCGGGTCATCAGTTTGCTCTGACAGTAATCATGGGCCGCATCACGAATCATGCGCTCGTCTTCAGTGAGCTGGGTTTCCAGCAACAACGGGTCTTTCCAATCGAATCTCTGCATGTTTTTTTCCTGAATTTTTCGCTGTTAACTATTCACTATTAACTGTTCACTGCCTTTCAATCACCATGGCCACGCCCTGCCCCACCCCAATACACAGGCTGACCAGTGCATAGCGGCCTCCTGTGGCTTCCAGCTGGCGCATGGCGGTGAGGGCCAGGCGAGCGCCGGACGCCCCCAGTGGATGGCCCACAGCAATGGCGCCACCATTCGGGTTCAGGCGTTCATCATCGCCGGCCAGTCCCAGCTGCTTGCAACAGCCTAAGACCTGGGTAGCGAACGCCTCGTTAATTTCGATCACATCCATCTGGTCCAGGGTCAGCCCGGCCCGGGCCAGCGCCTTGCGGCAGGCCTCTACCGGCCCCAGGCCCATGACCCGGGGCGCCACACCGGCCACGGCGCCGGCAAGAATGCGCGCACGGGGGGCGATGCCCGCCGCGTCACCGGCAGCACGGGAACCGATAATCAGTGCCGCCGCGCCGTCATTCACGCCCGATGCATTACCAGCGGTAATGATGCCACCCTCAACGATAGCAGGCAGTTTTGCCAATTTTTCAGCAGTGGTGCCGGCACGGGGATGCTCATCCTCTGCCACGGTCAGCGGGGCTTTCTTGCGGCCCTGGGGAACCGTGACTGGCAGGATTTCTTCCCGGTAGAAACCGCGCTCCCGGGCAGCCTCGTAGCGCTGCTGGGAGCGCGCGGCAAACGCATCCGATACCTCGCGACTAATGCCCAGATCGTCCGCCACGTTCTGGGCGGTTTCCGGCATGGTGTCGGCACCGAATTGGCTGAGAATGGCCGGATTGGGGAAGCGGGCACCGATGGTGCTGTCGAAGATGGTCATATCGCGGCTGAAGGCTTTCTCCGCCTTGGCCATCACAAACGGCGCGCGGCTCATGGACTCGGTACCGCCGGACACGATCAGCTCGCCCTCGCCCACAGTCACCATGCGCGCGGCATCCAGAGTCGCCGCCAGGCCACTGCCACACAGGCGGTTAACGGTAATCCCCGCCACGGATTCCGGCAGCCCCGCCAGCAAACCAGCGTGCCGCGCCACATTGCGGGCATCCTCACCGGCCTGATTGGTGTTGCCGATCACCACGTCTTCATAGCGGGACGGTTCGAACCCGTTGCGCTGCACCAGCTCTCGAATCACCCCGGCCAGCAGATCATCCGGCCGCATCGGCGCCAGCGCGCCACCATGGCGACCAAAGGGGGTTCGCAGGCCATCGTAGATATAGGCATCCAGCATTTGCACTCTCCCGGGAGCTGAAAGCTTCAAGCTACAAGCTGCAACGCGATACGGCGTGGCAATAAAAGAAAACGCCCTCGTCGCGCTTCACTCTGTTTAATCATGCAACGCATGACGACACTGAAGATGAAACGCGGAGGAAACACTTTCAGCCTGGCCGTGCCTTTACCGTGTTGCAGCTTGAAGCTTGTAGCTCGCCACCTCTTTGTCCGCTGTGCGGAATGTTATTTTGAAAACTTGACGAGCAGGATAGGCCGTGACAGAGTGCGATGCAAGAGATTCGCCCTGCGATCACACCCCCTAAAAGACCCAATGCTACCGCCGGACCCGACCATGATCCGTGATGCCGAAACCCTCACTCAGTTGACCGATACCATTGCCCGCTTTGTCCGTGAACGGCTGGTCCCTGCCGAGCAGCAAGTGGCAGAGACGGACACCATTCCCGAGGACATTGTCGCCGACATGAAGGCCATGGGGCTATTCGGTCTATCGATCCCCGAAGAATATGGCGGTCTGGGGCTGACCATGGAGGAGGAGGTGCTGGTGGCCTTCGAACTGGGCCGCACCTCCCCCGCTTTCCGTTCCCTGATGGGCACCAATAATGGCATCGGCGCCCAGGGCATCCTTATTGATGGTACCGAAGAGCAGAAACAGAAATACGTGCCGGCGCTGGCCACCGGCGACGTGATTGGCGCCTTCTGCCTGACCGAACCGGATGTGGGCTCGGATTCCGGAGCGGTGAAGACTCGCGCCCAGCGGGACGGCGACCACTACATCCTCAATGGCACCAAACGCTATATCACCAATGGTCCCCATGCGGGGCTGTTTACGGTAATGGCCCGTACCGATCCTGAGATCCAGGGGGGCGGTGGCGTTACCGCCTTTATCGTGGAAGGGGATACCCCCGGCATTTCCCGTGGCAAAGCCGACGTGAAGATGGGCCAGAAAGGCGCCCACACTTGCGACATCATTTTCGATAACTGCCGGGTACCCGCCGAGAACATCATCGGCGGCAAGGAAGGGGTCGGTTTCAAGACTGCCATGAAAGTGCTGGACCGTGGCCGCCTGCATATCTCTGCTATCTGTGTGGGCGTGGCCACACGGCTGATCGAGGATGCGGTGAACTTTGCCGCCGAGCGCAAACAGTTCGGCAAGCCCATCATCGAACACCAGTTGATTCAGGCCATGCTGGCGGATTCCCGCGCGGAAATGTTCGCCGGTCGCTCCATGGTTCTGGAAGCGGCCCGCAGCAAGGACCGGGGTGAAAAAGTCAGTCTGGATGCGTCCTGCTGCAAGCTGTTCTGTTCCGAAATGGTTGGCCGCGTGGCCGACCGCGCCGTGCAGATTCACGGCGGTGCCGGCTATATGGCTGACTATGCAGTGGAACGTTTCTACCGTGACGTGCGCCTGTTCCGGATCTACGAAGGCACCACCCAGATCCAGCAAATCGTCATTGCCCGGGAACTGGCACGGCAGGCAGCACAATCATGATCCTTTCTGTAGGAGCATGTCGAAGATCCCCTTGGGGGCTTGCATGGCGAAGAGCCCGCTGATTCGCCATGCAAGCATGGCTCCTACGGCAGGTAAGAAACACGCTTAACGCCTCCCTCCCCCTGTGCATGCTGGGCACCCTGCTGTTTCTGGTGTTCGATCTGGAAGCCGGCGCCTGGCTGGCGCGCATCGCGCTGCTGCTTTATTTGCTGGTGCAATGGCCCCGTCAGGTACGGATGGCAAAGGGGATTCTGCTGGTGGTTATCGCCATGGCAGGCGTGGTTGTCTGGCATGAGACTCAGCCCTTCCCCATTCTGCTGCAGGCGCTGGATCGGCTCTGCTTCTTTGCCACCTTTGTGTCTTCCCTGGGGCTGCTGCGAGTCTCCGCCATGCGCTCACGACTGGTGCGTGAGGCCGGCAATACCCTGATCCAGCAGAAGCCTGCCCTGCGCTACCCTACCCTCTCTCTGGGCACCGCCCTGTTCGGGGTGATCATCAATATCGGTGTGCTCAACCTGTTCGGTGCCATGGTACTACGCAGCAATACCCTGAAAGCCGCCGGTGGCCATGACGATATTCAGGCGGCGCGGGAGCGGCGCATGATGCTGTCGATCCTGCGCGGTTTTGCCCTGGCACCACTGGTATCGCCGCTGGGTATCACTATGGCAGTGATCCTGGCCAATATGCCGAGCCTTACCTGGGCCACACTGGCACCGGCGGCCTTGCCCACCGCCGGCCTGTTCTTCCTGCTGGGCTGGTGGCTGGACTGGCAACGGCGGCCCAGCCATCTGGCCAGCCGGGTACCCCACACCGCGCCACCCTCCCTGACACCCCTGTGGCAGTTCACCCTGCTGGCGCTGGTGATCACCCTGAGCGTCTTCGCCGTGTCGGTGACAGCGAACCTGCGTTTGCCCGTCGCCGTGCTGGTGGCCTGCCCGTTGTCCGCGGTGCTGTGGATGGCACTGCAACGGCGGCGGCTGGGCGGCGGCACCGGCCTGCCCCGAGCACTCACCTTGCTGGGCAGACATTCACGGTTGATCTTCGGCGCCAACCGCGGAGAAATTGCCGTGCTGGGCGGCTCCGCCTGCCTGGGTGCGCTGATCACGCCACTGATTGATCAACAGCTGCTACACGAGCTGTTGCTGGCCACCCACCTGCAGGGCGCGGCCATGGCAGTAGCAGCCATGTTGCTGGTGGTGGCGCTGGCACAGATAGGGCTCAACCCCATTGTGTCGGTAACGCTATTGGCATCGCTGCTAGGTGATGGTGTGGGCGCAGACCCACGCCTGCTGGCCGTGGGCCTGATGTGCGCCTGGAGCCTGTCGATGATCTCCTCGCCATTCACTGCCTCCATGCTGGTACTCAGCCAGCTGATCGGCCGCTCCCCCTACCGGATCGCCTGGCGCTGGAACGGGTTGTTCTTTGTGCTGGTGGTGCCGATGCTGGTGATGTGGATTGGGATGTTGGGGCAGTGGTTGTGAGAGCAGTTGCAAGCTTCAAGCTGCAAGCTACAAGGCGCGGAAAACAGCATAGCCATCTGATCAGCGCTTTCCTCCGCGTTGCAACCAACGCGGTAACGCGGGCACGGCCTGGCAATTTATTCCTGGCTCGCCCGAGACTTGTAGCTTGCAGCTTGAAGCTTGTAGCTCACCCTCTAATCAGGCCGCGAAGTGCCAGATCCCATCGCGATCTTCGCGCCGTACACGGCCCTGCGCCACCAGACAATTGAGGTGCGCAATGCTTTCGCCCATGGCAAACATGAGCTGCTGCACATCCAGCTCCCGATTGAACATCACCGGCAGAATGTCGTGGGCGTTGTGGGGGTGCTGACGGCAGGCGGACTGTACCTGGTCCAGCTGCTGATCATGGTGGGCGGCCAGCGTATTGATGCGGCTATGCAGGCCCCGGAACGGCAGACCATGAGCGGGCAACACCAGAGTGTCCTGCGGCAGGGCATCGCGAATTGCCTTGAGGCTGTCCACAAAGGCTACCACCGGGTTCGCCTCCGGTTCCGTGGGGCGCACCATCAGGTTGCTGGAAATGGTGGGCAGCACCTGGTCGCCGCTGATCAGCAGGCGATCGCTTTCCCGGTAAAGGCACAGGTGCTCGGGAGCATGGCCACGACCAATGTGAATCTGCCAGTGCTGACCATTGATGGTCAGGCTGTCCCCGGCGCCGATAAATTGCGGGTCGGTAGGCATGGGCATCACCACCCGGCGGAAGCCATTGCCCTTGCCGGCAACCTTGTCCAGGTTATCACCCTGCAAACCGTGACTGCCGAGGAAATGTTTGAAGCGCTGGATGGTCTGTTCATCACTGGCGTCGCAGATATGGCTGGCCAGTTGCCACTCGCCGCGGCTCATGATCACCGGCGCCTGGCAGTGTTGCTGCAGCCAACCGGCCATGCCGAGATGATCCGGGTGGTAATGGGTGACGATGATGCGGGTCACCGGTTTGCCGTCCAGTTGTTCGCTGAGCAACTGTTGCCAGATGTCCCGGCTGCGGCGTACTCCCAACCCGGTATCCACGATCACCCAGCCATGGTTATCTTCCAGCAACCAGAGATTGATATGGTCGAGGGCAAAGGGCAGTGGAAACCGCAGCCAGTAGACGCCGTCGGCCACCTTGAAACGCTGCCCTGCCGGCGGCAGATCAGTGAACGGATAGGTAAGACTGTCCATACATTTTTCCTGAAGGAGCACAACCATGCGTGCCTGGTGTATTGAGGATCAGCAACTGCAACTGGACACCCTGCCGGACCGGCAACCGGGCCCGGAGGAAATTTGCGTGCAGGTGAAAGCCATCGGCGTGAACCGGGCGGATCTGTTGCAGGTGCTGGGCCGCTACCCGGCACCGCCGGGCACCGACAGCCGCATTCCCGGGCTGGAATACGCCGGGGTGGTCAGCGCCGTGGGTGAACGGGTGCAGCAACGGCAAGTGGGCGATGCGGTGATGGGCCTGGTGCCCGGCTGTGCCTATGCGGAGCAGGTTGTCACCCATGAACGCGAAGCACTGACGATCCCCGAGGGCATGGACTTTGCCCGCGCCGCCACCCTGCCCGAGGCGTTTCTGACCGCCTACCGTGCGTTGTTTCTGGAAGGCGGTTTGCAGCCCGGCCAGTGGTGCCTGATTCGCCCGGCCACCGCTGGGGTCGGCCTGGCCGCCACCCAATTGGCCGCGGCGCTGGGCGCCCGCCCCATCGGCAGCAGCCGGGATCTGAGTAAACTGGACACCGCCAACGACATGGGCCTGGCGGCTCAGGTGTGCGAGGACGGTACCTTGAAAGCCCAGCTTGATGCGCTCACCGACGGACAGGGTGTGGCGGTAATTCTGGATATGGTCGGCCCGGACTGGAACGCCCTGCTCGGCGGCCTGCGCGCCGAGGGCACCCTGGTGAATATCGGCATTCTTGGCGGGCTGACCACGGAGCTGAATCTGGGCGCCCTGCTGATGAAACGCCAGACCCTGAAAAGCATGACCATGCGTAGCCAGCCGCTGGAAAACCGCATCCGTATGGCGCAGGTCTTCAATGACCGTCTTGCACCCCTGTTTGCCAGCGGTCGCCTGCTGCCCCTGCCATTGGAAACCTTCCCCTTCACCGACGCCAAAGCCGCCCACGACCATATGGCCGGTAACGACTTTAGTGGCAAGCGTGTGATTGTGGTTGGCGACTGACATCAGCAAGGCCCAGCGGGAAACAGTATTTGAAATACTATTTCACGTTTCCCGCCAAGGTCTCAATGACCAAAAACATCAGGCCTGACTACGGTTTGTGTCGATGGTCAACGAAAGCGCTTTCCCCTGATACCGGCGCATTACCGCCGGCAAGTCAGAACGTGAACCCCACCCCCAGGTGGAAGGCATACACATTCATGTCAGCCACGAATTCTGCATCACCCACTTCCGCGAACTGATACTGGGGAAGGCCCGGGGCGCGGATGAAGGTGCGATCCACCTTGGCTTTCACTTCCTTGACGCTGATGTACTTGGCATCCGCCGCCAGCCACCAGTGATCGCTCAGCCGCCAATCCGCGCCGATCTGCCCTACCCAGCCGAATTTATCCTGAATCTCCAGCTCCGGTTCTCCCACTTCCGTGAGAATCGGGTTGGTGACGTGGCTATCGTAGGTAAACAGGTACACGGCTCCCAGGCCCACATAGGGCCGGAAGTTGTGATCCATGCGGAATCGCTTCACCAGGGTCACCATGGGCGGTGCCACCTTGGTTTCGCCCACCTTTTCGCCCAGTGCCGGCACCCCGGTGGGAATGCCGTTGGCCTCGGTGACCAGGGGCTCATCCGCCAGCTTGCCCTTGGCCTTCAGCTCAAGCGTGGGCGGTAATGCCGCCATGGTTTCAATGGACCAGCCTCCATCCCCCCAGCGCAGCTTGTAGCCGATGATGGCGGCCGGAATGGTGAGCGGGTCACTGAACGCCTCCCCTTCCTGCTCGCCAGGCTCCACCGCCACTTCAGCAATTTCAGAGAGATTACTGAGAGTGATCGAGCGGGTTTTTATGTCCGGGGACATGTGGATGGCGCCGAAGCGGAAATACAGCCGGTCCTCGCCAAAAATCTTCTGGGTAAATTTCACTCCGGGATAATCCGGGCCGTATTTGTCCTGACTGGCAACATTGGCAGAAAAGAGCCCCAGCACGACAAACAGGAGAAACCGTTTTTTATGATCCATTATTCTTCTCAATATCAAAGCTCCCCCGCATTTTCCTGACCAGCCGTGGTGAGGCGTGCGTGGGTGGGGTTGTTGACCACACGGATGCGGAAGTCGTCCTTGGCAATGCCCAGCTCCAGAGAGCCCACACCTTCTTCGGGGACGATGCCGCCGATGATCAGATCAAGCAGATCGCCCAGCACCGGAATCAGGGCGCCAAGATCCACCGACAGGTTCAGCGTTGCGGCAATGGCGGACGCATTACGCGACTCCAGCGTGATCTGCCCGTTGCGCAGGAATTTCACCGGGCCGGTCAGGTAGGCAGAGACCGGCAGGCTTCTCACGTTGGCATCCGCCACATTGGGGATAGCTTGCCCACCGGGGATCAAAGCGGAGAGCAGCCGCAGGTCCGGTGCATCCAGCCAGGCATCCAGGCGGGTGATGAAGATCGGATTGTCGATTTCCTCCCCGGTGTCCGGGTCAATCTGGTTCACCACAAACCCGCGCAAAGGCTGCGGGGGCTTGTCGTCATAGGGCCGAAAACGCAGCACCAGTGCTCCGGTTTCCAGTGGTAACGGAATCAGATCGCCCAGAACCGGAATGGCCAGGGTAGCGTTGGCGGTCAGTGATGTGCCCATCACATGCTGGGCATTGATCTCCACCGGGATCGCTGACTCCCCCACGGTCTGGATACAGAAGATATCGCCATCGGCATCTTCCTGGGTGGCACACCAGCGGCCATTGCCTTCATCGACCAGACCGATATAACTCAGGTCCAGGGGTTCCTTGGGCAGGAACGCCATGGGCAGAGCCGCATGGGTAAAGATCTGGTCGCCGTCATCCAGGTTGGCGCCACCAATCAGCCCTCCTGTGCTTTTCACATGGCCACGGGCATGGTTGTTGACCGCTTCCACTTCATCATCATCCCAGTTGCCATTGCCATTGACGTCGGTGTATTCCCGGGTCAGCACGGTGGCATAGGCGGCGCCTTCATCCGGCGTGGCGGTGAAATCGAGCAGAATCGGCGGACCACCCTCACAGGGTTGGTTAGAGAGAGGACCGCAGGTACCCATGCCGTTGAGCGGGTCTGTATTGATATCCAGGTTGCCGAAGCGGTCGTGGCTGCGGAATACCGCTTCCCCATTGTCGCCACCATTGATAACCAGCCGGTACTCATTGCCGGGGGTGATGGTGTCCGGTGCCGGCAGCGCTCGCAGACGCAGGCTGTTGCGCCGTGCCGACATGGGAATATTCTGCCACTGTCCATTGGCCTGTTCGCCCAGACACATGGCCCCGCCTTCGCAGGATTCACCGTCAGCGGCAATGGTGCCGAAAGTCATGGAGGCCATTTCCATGGGCATATTGAAACTGATCTCGATGGGGCGACTGACGTCATAGAAGAAGGGGTAATAGAGCGAATCCGACGCCAGCCCCCCCACACACCGGCCAGCCATTTTCACCGTGTTGCCGTCTGCATCCTGGCGCTCGACACCGCGGTCCTGCAACGCACAACCGATACCGGGGTAGGCCCCCAGCACGACCGGCGGCAGCACCGGCGCATCATCGTTGGCCGCATAACTGGCGGTATCGAAAACAATCTGGCCAGTGCCTTCGGTGGCATCCCCGGGCACGAACTGCAGGTGCGAAGGATCGAACAAATCCTGGTCTTTCAGACCATCGCCCAGATCCAGGTAATAGCGCTGCCCCGCTGCCAGTTCATTGAGCGGAGTAATCACCAGGTTGGAACCACTGCTTCGCACCTGCACCGGTACCGGTTCATTGCTGTCCTGGCGGAACAACGTCACCTGTTCCATTCCTTCGTCGTGTACCGGCTCGTTGAATACCACAACAATATTGTTACTCGGTTCTACCTGGGCCTGATTGTGTTCGGGAAACGAGCCGGTTGCCTGAAGCGGATCGCGATTGAGCTGTTCGAACTCGAAATCCACATCCGCACGCACCCCCAGTGCAAAGTCCGCACTGACTTTGGCGGCACCGCTAAGCACGTCCAGCTCCAGGGTTCGAAACACCTCGAATGTCAGCGCACCATCCCTCACATCCACCACACCAACCGCCTGGATATGCATCAGATTCTGATTTACCGAGGCATTGCCGCGTGGTTCTTCCGCATGCATGGCAAGGTCAAAATTCATGTAAACAAACATCGGCGCATAATCGTCATCGGGCTGAAAGCCCTTCGGGCGATAGGGGTTAGTCACCAGGTAGCCCGTCACGTCGGTCACAAAGGTACCGATGATGTCACCGGTGAACATGGGCGTGCGCACCTCGCCACCGAGCTTGATCGGATCGATGCCGGTAATGCGCAGCTGCTGGCCGGCACGAGCAACCACTGGAACAGCATCCACATGCACATCCGGTCGGCCCATCCAGCCTTCCAGCACCAGCGGCATGGCATTTACCTGGGTCACACCCAGCGCTTCGGTAACCAGGTTGAACTGGTTAAGGGGTAACCCATGCAGACGCGAGGTTTGCGGGTAGCCCGGGTCCCCCAGTGCCGGCTGGGCTTTCATCAGTTGCTTGATCGGCGGGTTGAGATCGACCACGTCATCCTTGGACAGCGTGGGCGTCAACTCATAGGTCACCGTCTCCAGCAGGTCCTCATCAAAATCTTCCAGGCCTTGCAGGGTCAGTGTGTAGGTGTCGCCACCGATCAGATCTTCCTTGGGATCCAGTGTGATGTAGTGACGCTCATTGAGAATCCTTACATCCACCAGTTCCCCTGATTCCTGATGTTCCAGTTTGACGCTGTCACCGTAGCGCACGGTGGTTTCCACCAGAGGCTCGGTAAAGGTGATCCGCACTGGCGAGAAATCCATGAACGGAAAGCGTTCCTCACCGACAGGCTCGGGCAGGTAAACGCTGGGCATTTCCTGATTGATGGCCAGCACCTGGGGCGCCTGGTCGGGAAGCGGGTTGTACTGACGGGTACGGAAGGTAATCAGCGGGCCGTCCTGATCATCCAGGTTGACGACTCCGGAAGCGATCTCCGGGACACCCACAGTCGGTATTCTTCACCGGCACGCAGACCAGACATGGAGAACGTCAGGGTACGTTTCCGGTTGGAGACTTCAGCACTGCTGAGATCCACCAGACTCCCCTCGCTGTCGGCAAGACACAGCGTACCCACAAAGTTATCGCCGTCAGGCTGACACTCCGCCTTGGCCGCTGCTTCGTCGATATCACTGGAAAAGGTCAGCAGCAATTTACTGCCCAGAGGCAGATCCACCATACCGTCCGAGGGATAGGCATAGATCAGTGCGTCACCGGGCTCCGGTGGGATAAACAAATCCGGGTCGTCTTCGCAGGCATTCAGTAAGGGATAAAGCAGGGATAAGACAGCCAGACGCTGAATAGTTGTTGTGCGCATCCTTTCACCCGTTTCTTGTTTTTGGCGACAGATTTTTCTGTTTACCGGGACAGGATTAAGCGGGGAGCGGACAGGGACAAGTTATCGTTTGTAAGCAAAAATCGACATATTGGTGCGTTTTATCTACCTGATAAATAGACGATTTTTATATTCACGTATACTTCACGCAGCAAATTATCAAGCAATTCAACGGCTTTTGAAAACCGACTTTGCCATCAGGATTTCTGCACTAAAACTTTGTTCGTAATGCTTCGTTGACAAGAAAAACCGCAACATGACGTTTTGTATCATGCTGCAGTCAAAATGACGCCTCATTGGTAACGGATACGCAGTGCTGTCAGCACCGTCGTCAGGTGTGGGACAGCTACCCCGCATCGTTTGGCAATCGCCACCACATTGCCCAGGATGGCATCCAGTTCGATGGGTCGGTCGTTCAGATAATCCAGCGCCATGGAGTTTTTGTAGGCACCCATCTTGCGAGTGCCTGCCAGATTCTTTTCCACCAGATCTACCGGCAATGGATAACCATCGGCAGCGGCCACGGCCATCACCTCTTCCATCATCGTACGGACCAGATCTTCACCACCAGGGGCGTCGAGAATCGACAGGGTATCGGCGCCATTACACAGCACGCTTAGGGGATTGAACGGTGCATTCCAGACACACTTGCGCCAGCGTTCGCCCACCACCGCCTCGCTATCGTTGACGTCAATGCCCCCTTCCTTGAACAGGCCGCTCAACCGACGGCAGTGATCATCAAAGCCAGCGGGAAAATTGCCCATGACCAGTTGGCCATAGGCCTGATGATGGACCTCACCGGGGCCGGTGCGGCTGACAGCGATAAATGCCAGGCAGCTCACCAGTGGATGCTGTGGATAGGCATCAGCCAACTCTCGTTCGATATCCAGGCCATTTTCGATCAGCACCAGGCCGGTGTGTTCGCCCATCCAGGGACGGACCAGCGCGGCACGATCCACGCCCGGCAGCACCTTGACGCACAGCAGCACATAGTCAGGAAACGCGTCCGGTGTGTCATCGGGGCGATACACCCGGTCTGGCTGCCAGGACAAGTCGCCCAGCGGGCTGGTAAAGCGAAAACCGCCCTCCTTTACCGCGTCATAATCCGAGCGCAGCACCACACTCACCTCACAGCCGGCACGCTTGAGAATGGCACCGTAAAAGCTGCCGATGGCGCCCGCGCCGACGACCAGGATGCTGGGTTTATTCGTCATAAGGGTTTCTCTCTGAACAATCCCTGCCGCATGACATGCAAAAGCACTATGTCAGCAGGATAACGATCAACAACAACCTGTACCGAGCCTCACCGTTATCGAGGCTGGCCAGTGATAGTGCACGGTATGCAACGCGAAAAGCGCCTGGAACTGCGCACCCTCTGTCGCCGTTACCGTGAAGTATCCTCGCTGACCTGCACCAGCAATTTACCCCGGTTGCGCCCTTCCAGGAGGCCCTGGAAGGCATTCACGGTATTTTCCAGCCCCTGGACAATATCCTCCTGATACTGGATTTTTCCGGCCTGCATCCAGCTACCCATGTCACGGACGAAATCCTTCATCAGGTGGGCATAATCGAACTGGATAAACCCTTTGATCAGGATCCGCTTGACCAGCAGTTTGGTCAGAAACGCTGGCAACTGATCCGGCCCTTGGGGCGCTTCGGTATCGTTGTAGTGGGCGATGCGACCACACAGTGGAATGCGGGCAAAATCGTTGACCAGCTTCATCACCGCATCGAACACCTTGCCGCCCACGTTTTCGAAATAGATATCGATGCCGTCCGGGCACGCCGCCTTGAGCTGGGCTTCAAAGTCGTCGTCCTTGTAGTTCACACAGGCATCGAAGCCATAGGTGTCGATCACGTGCTGGCATTTGTCCGGGGCACCGGCAACGCCCACCACACGGCAGCCCTTGAGCTTGGCGATCTGACCGACCACCTGACCCACCGCGCCGCTGGCGGCAGAAACGACCACCGTCTCGCCTTCTTTCGGCTGGCCGATTTCCAGCAGCCCGGCATAGGCGGTAAAGCCCGGCATGCCCAGCACACCCACGGCGGTGCTGATGGGCGCCTGCTTCGGATCCAGCTTGCGCAGCATTTCCTTGCCCTGCACGGAGTATTCCTGCCAGCCCCCAAAGCCGAGCACGTAATCGCCGGCTTCATAGCCTTCGAGGCGCGATTCCACCACCTGGCCCACGGTGGCGCCCTGCATCACATCACCGAGCTCCACGCTAGCGGCGTAAGACTTGGCCGGACTCATGCGGCCACGCATATAGGGGTCCAGGGACAGGTAAATGGTCTTGATCAGAACCTGCCCGTCTTTCGCAGACGGCATCTCCCCTTCGCGCATGGGCAGATGCTCAGCCTGAGGCATGCCCTTGGGGTATTCGGACAGAATGATCTGGCGATTGATCGTCATGGTGCTCTCCCGGATATTGGCACCGTAGGAGCGGCGCTCGAGCCGCGAATCACCCAGTGTCGAGTTGCGAGAAGCGAGTTTCGAAAGGCAAAGCCGCGAAGGCCGGTCTGGATTTTCGCGACTCGTTTCTCGTGACTCGTTACTGCTTGGCTTTTCGCAAGCATATTCGCGGCTCAAGCGCCGCTCCTACGGAAAAATAAAAATATTTTTGTCGTCAAAAAAGGCGGCCGAAGCCGCCTTGGTGTTTTGCGTTACGCTGCGTCTTCGTCCACATCCAGCAGGCTTTCCAGCTGCTGCATGTGGTAGCCCAGATCACCAAGCTGGTGATCAATCATCACGATACGCTTGGCGTAATGGGACAGTGCGGTTTCTTCCATCATGCCCATGCCACCATGGAGCTGGATGGCTTCTTCCGCCACCTTGCGACCGGACTTGCCGATCAGGGCCTTGGCGGCGGCCAGGCGCTTGGCGCGCACCGGCGCTGACAGCTCCAGGGAGCAGGCGGCCAGAATGGTCATGGAGCGGGCCTTTTCCAGTTCCATGCGCATTTCCACCATACGGTGCTGCAGGGCCTGGAACTTGCCGATGGGTACGCCGAACTGCTGGCGTTCCTTGATGTAGTTCAAGGTGTGGTCACAGGCCACTTCCATGGCACCGGTGGCTTCCGCACACAGGGCGACAATGCCCAGCGCCAGGGATTTCTCCAGGGCGTCAATGGCGCTGCCTTCTTCACCCAGCAGCTCCGCCGGCGCCTTGTTGAAGGTGATTTCCGCCGCATGCAGGCCATCGATGGTTTCATAACCGCGACGGCTGACACCATCGGCGGAAGCATCCACCACAAAGGCAGACAGACCATTACGATCATTGGTGCTACCAGCGGTGCGGGCAATCACCACCAGTTTGTCGGCGCTATCGCCGTGCAGGACCACCGCCTTGCTGCCGCTGATCACATAGCCATCGCCACTCTTTTCCGCGCTGGTGGCCACATGGGTATGGTCATAACGGCCTTCCGGCTCGTAGGCGGCCAGGGCCAGGCGCACTTCGCCACTGACGATGGCGCTGATCAATTCCTCTTTCTGGCTGTCGCTGCCCAGGGAATCGATCAGGGTGCCACTCAGCACCACAGTGGCCAGATAGGGTTCCAGCACCAGGCCACGACCAAACCCTTCGGCCACTACCATCAGCTCCGGGCCACCACCATTGAAGCCGCCGAAGTCTTCGGAAAACGGCACGCCCAGCAGACCCAGTTCGGCGAACTGCTGCCACATTTCTGTTGAATAACCCAGCTCGCTGGTGCGGGCTTTTTCACGTACGTCGAAGGGATAACCATCGCGAACCAGACGGCCCACGGTTTCCTCGAGCATGCGTTGTTCGTCGCTCAGTTTAAAATCCATGCTCAATACTCCTTACAGACCGAGAATCATCTTGGCGATGATGTTCTTCTGAATTTCGTTGGAACCACCGAAGATCGACAGCTTGCGCATATTGAAGTACTTGGTGGAAACGCTGTTGGCAAAGTCCGGGCCCACCATCTCGCCGTCGTAATCCGCTTCAAAGGTTTCCGGCAGGAACGGCTGGGCGTACGGGCCCGCCGCACGACGGAACAGGTCGGTAATTTCCTGACGCAGCTCGGTACCCATGATTTTCAGGAAGGAACTTTCCGCGCCGGGGACACCGCCGGCCTGGGCTGCTGCCACGGTACGCAGGTTGGTCATTTCCAGTGCCATCAGCTCCATTTCCACATCCGCCAGACGGTTGCGGAACAAAGGATCTTCAATCAGCGGCTTGCCATTTTGTTGGACCTTGCCAGCCACTTCTTTCAAGTGCTTGAGGGCCGCCTTGGACTGGCCCACACCGGCAATGCCGGTACGTTCGAAGGTCAGCAGGTACTTGGCGCAGGTCCAGCCCTTGTTCTCTTCACCGACCAGGTTTTCCACCGGCACTTTTACGTCGTCGAAGAACACTTCGTTCACTTCGTGCTCGCCGTCCAGGGTGATCAGCGGACGCACAGTGATGCCCGGGGTCTGCATGTCGATCAGCAGGAAGGAAATGCCTTCCTGCTTCTTGGCGTTGGGGTCGGTGCGTACCAGACAGAAGATCCAGTCCGCATGCTGGCCCAGGGTGGTCCAGGTTTTCTGACCGTTGACCACATAGTGGTCGCCTTCACGGACGGCCTTGGTTTTCAACCCGGCCAGATCCGATCCGGCACCCGGCTCGGAATACCCCTGACACCACCACACATCACTGTTAAGGATGGAAGGCAGATAGGTTTTCTTCTGCTCTTCAGTGCCGAACTTGATGATTACCGGTGCAACCATGTTCACCCCGAAAGGCAGCACGGTGGGGGCACCGTACTCGGCGCACTCTTCCTCGAAGATATGCTTCTGGATCGGGGACCAGCCGGTGCCGCCATGTTCCTTCGGCCAATGCAGGGCCATCCAGCCTTTTTCGTTGAGAATTTTCTGCCAGCGGATGGTGTCTTCCTTGCCCAGGTGCTGGTTTTTCTTCACCTTGCTGGCAATTTCCTTGGGCAGCTTCTGGTCCAGAAAGGCGCGCACTTCATCGCGAAACGCCAGTTCTTCCGGGGTGTAGTTGATATCCATTTGTAAACCTCTTGAAAGGTTGTTCTTTGCCTCGCAACCGCTGTTGGAGCCTTGCTCGCAAGGCGAAGATTTCAGAACACGTTCGCCTTGCAAGCAAGGCTCCAACGGGCGGTTACAACATTCGTTGAATCTTTTAGCGGTAAAAGCCTTTGCCCTGCTCTGCCAACTCACTGAGCAGTTTGGCCGGTTTCCAGACATCCGAGCCGGTTTGCTGGTAGATCTCGTTGATCTTGTCATGGATGGTTTTCACGCCCACCTGGTCCGCCCAGAACAGCACCCCACCACGATACACCGGGAAGCCGTAGCCATAGATCCAGATCACGTCCACATCCAGCGGCCGGGCGGCGATACCCTCTTCCAGGATCCTCGCGCCCTCGTTGACCATCACGTACATGCAGCGCTCCAGGATTTCCTGATCGCTGATCTCGCGCGGGGCAATCCCGTTGTCACTACGGTATTGTTCAATAATGCCGTCTACATCCGGTGAAGGCACAGGGGTACGATCGCCTTCTTTATAGTCAAATACGCCAGCCTGGGTTTTCTGGCCCAATCGGCCGGCTTCCACCAGTTCGTCGGTCCAGTTGCGCGGTGGCGCAGTGTCCGGGTCTTCCTTACGCAGTTCCTCGCGGATGCGATAGCCCACATCCATACCGGCCAGATCAGACATGGCAAAGGGCCCCATGGGGAAGCCCAGATCGAACAATACCTTGTCCACCTGCTGGGGACTGGCGCCTTCGTTGACCAGTTGAATGGCTTCTGCCTGGCGCTTGTGCAGCATGCGGTTGCCGACAAAACCATGGCAAACGCCCACCAGTACCCCGACCTTGCCGATGCGACGACTGAGATCCATGACAGTGGCGATCACCTCGTCGGAGGTCTTCTCGCCGCGCACGTTTTCCAGCAGCTTCATCACGTTGGCGGGGCTGAAGAAGTGCATGCCCATCACGTCTTCGGGACGGTTTGTGAAGCTGGCAATGCGGTTCACGTCCAGGGTGGAGGTGTTAGTGGCAAGAATGGCGCCGGATTTGCAAACCCGGTCCAGCTCACTGAACACGGCCTTTTTCACGTCCATGTTCTCGAACACCGCTTCGATCACCAGATCCACATCGCTCAGGTCATCGTAGCTGAGGGTAGGCTGAATCAGCGCCATGCGCTGCTCCACCTGCTGTTGGGTGATGCGGCCTTTCTTGGCGGTGTTTTCGTAGTTCTTGCGGATGATGGCGATGCCCTTTTCCAGGGCCTCTTCCTTCACCTCGAGAATCTTCACCGGAATGCCCGCATTGGCGAAGTTCATGGCGATACCGCCGCCCATGGTGCCAGCGCCGATCACCGCCGCCAGCTTGATCTCGCGCTTGGGGGTATCCTTGTCGAGGCCGGGCACCTTGGCCACTTCCCGCTCGGCAAAGAAGACGTGGCGCTGGGCCGCGGACTCACTGGAGACCATCAGCTTGAAGAACAGCTCCCGTTCGCGCTCAACACCCTTGTCGTAGGGCAGCTCCACCGCTGCCTTGACCGCCTTGATACAGGAAAACGGCGCCTTGAAACCCCGTTGTTTTCTGGCAATGGATTGCTCGAAGTGGTCGAACAGCTCGGCACTGGTATCACCGGGCACGTCCAGTTCGGAGATTTTGCGCAGCGGCGCGCCACCAGCCACCAGCTTGCGGGCAAAGACCAGTGCACCCTCCAGTAGATCGCCGCTGACCACCTCGTCCACCAGGCCCAGTTCCCGGGCCTCGGCTGCCTTGATCGGGTTACCGCCGACGATCATTTCCAGAGCTTTCTGAGCCCCGACCAGACGCGGCAAGCGCTGGGTGCCACCGGCGCCGGGCAGCAGGCCCAGCTTCACTTCCGGCAGGCCCAGGCGGGCGCTATCCAGGGCCACGCGATAATCACAGCCCAGCGCCACTTCCAGCCCGCCACCCAGTGCGGTGCCGTGGATGGCAGCGATCACCGGCTTGTCGCTGGCTTCGTATTCATCGATCACCATCGGCAGTACCGGCTGCTGGGGCGGCTTGCCGAATTCACGGATATCGGCGCCGGCCGGGAAGGTTTTGCCTTCGCCAATGACTACCACCGCCTTGATGCCGTCGTCCGCCAGGGCCTCGCGCAGACAGATCTGCAGTCCTTCCCGGACCCCGTGTCCCAGTGCATTGACGGGGGGATAGTTGATTCGGATTACGCCAATATCGCCATCGCGACTCAGGCTGACCGGTTGACTCATAGTACTCTCCTCATTGAACTGCCATGCTTCGGTGAAGCATGACAGTGTCCGCCCGGTCTCACGCCGGGTCAGGAAGATATGGATATGTTGACACTGATCTGCGATGCCTCAAGGGCAACGCACATGACTGCCAACAGGCTCTAGTATAAGCAAAGGCGAACCGGTTTCAATTATTTTGGAATTATATTTCATTATTTGAAACAGGCCGAAAAACAGGGCGCCTGGCGCCCTGCTTCCCCTCCTCGCCGGGTTATTCCCCCAGCACCTCGGAAATACGCTGCAGCTCTACGGTGCCACCTTTCTTGACGGTGGCGATGTTGGGGTCAGCCATCATGCCGCCCTTGGCATCGATTTCCGTCACGCCGTAGGGATTATGCTCTTCCGCAAGGCTCTTCAGGGCATCGCCCATAGCCGCACGAATTGCCTTGGAGTCCTCCACAGTACCGGCTTCCTTCATGGCCTGAATCACGGTGTGCATGGCGAAGTAGTTGTAGGCCACTTCCGTGGTCGGATCCTCGCCATCATTCTGCTTGTGGTACTTGGCGACGAAGTCCTTGGCACCCTGTTCTTCGTACATGGTCAGCGGGACCACACCCACGGAGCCTTCCAGCATCTTGTAGCCGCCGATGATTTTGGACATTTCACCCATCTTGGCCTGGTCCATGATCACGAAGCCACCCTTGAAGCCCAGCTGGCGGGCCTGCTTGGCCACCAGTGCAGTGGGCTCGGACGCCCCGCCAATGAACAGTACGTCAGGCTTCTCTGCCAGTACCTTGCTCACGCCGGTATAGAAGTCCGCCGACTTGTTGTAGTCCATGGGGTTATCCGCTACCACGGTACCGCCCATGGCTTCCCAGGTGGGGACGAATGCCTTGGTCCAGTACTTGGCGTAGTCATGGGTGGCATTGGCGATGGCCACTTTCTTGCCATTCTGCTCCATGGCGATCTTGGTGAACGGCTTCATGTAGCCGGTAAAGGTGGGGGGAATGCGCACGGTCAGTGCATTGCCCTTCTCGGTCACGGTCGGTACCGAGGTATAGGACATCACCAGGAAATCATCCCGCTCATTGAACGCCTGCAGGGCAAAGGTACCACCGGAATGCGGCGTAAAGATCACCGGTGCATTGTACTGCTGCACCAGGCGCTTGCCGTTCACCGCCGCCTGACTGGGCGCATACTTGTCATCCAGGGATACCAGGTTGATCTCGTAGGTTTCATCACCCACCTTGAAACCACCCTTGTCGTTGATTTCCCTGGCAGCCATTTGCAGGCCTTCCAGGGTGTTTTGGCCGTACAAGGCAGCACCGCCACTCAGTGGGCCGGTGAAGCCGATGGTAACGGTTTCAGCCGCCTGCGCGCCGCTGGCAGCCAGTGCGATGGCACTGGCGCAGGCGAGACGGCAGAAGCGCTTAACCAGGGTATTTTTTCCGTTGCTCATGAAACTCTCCCGTTATTGTTTTGCTCAAGCTTGTTGTAGCGCACACGGTGCGGGTTTGGTGAAGATGTCTCAGGCCCCGATATAGGCCTTGCGAATTTCTTCGTTACCCAGCATCGCGTCCTTATCGCCCTCCATCACCAGGCGACCGTTTTCGATCACGTAGGCGCGGTGAGCAATTTTCAGTGCGGCGAAGGCATTCTGCTCCGCCAGCAACACTGTGGTGCCCTGTTCGTTGATGCCCTTGATGGTTTCAAACATCTGCTTCACCACCAGCGGCGCCAGGCCCAGGGAAGGCTCGTCCAGTAGCAGCAGTTTGGGCCGCCCCATCATGGCGCGACCAATGGCCACCATCTGTTGCTGGCCGCCACTGAGGGACCCGGCCGCATGGTCCTTCTTCTCGTCGAGAATCGGGAACAGCGCCAGCACCTGGTCCAGCGTCTTCTTCATGGCGGCCTTGTCCCGGCGATGCACATAGGCACCCAGCATCAGGTTTTTCAGCACCGACATTTCCGGGAACAATTTGCGCCCTTCCGGGCACTGCACCACGCCGCTCTGTACCAGGCCGGAGGGCTTCAGGCCGGTGACATCCTTGCCATTCAGGGAAATCTTGCCGGCGGTGGGTTTGAGCAGGCCGCTGATGGTGTTGAACAGGGTGCTCTTGCCGGCGCCATTGGCGCCCAGCAACACCACCAGTTCACCCTCGCCCACCGTCATGGAGACTTTTTCCAGGGCCTTGAAGCTGCCGTAGCGCGCTTCCACATCGTTAAGCTGCAGCATCGTCATCACTCCCCAGATAGGCTTCGATTACCACCGGATTGTTGCGGATTTGTTCCGGGGTGCCTTCGGCAATTTTTTCACCGTGATCCAACACCATGATCTTGTCCGCCAGGCTCATAATCATGTCCATCTTGTGCTCAATCAGGCAGACGGTGACGCCGTGCTCGACCATCTTGCGGATCAGCGATGCCAAGTTCTCGGTCTCCTCCGGGTTGATGCCACCGGCGGGCTCATCCAGCAGTACCAGCTCCGGATCGGTAGCCAGGGCCAACGCAAAGGCCACACGCTTTTTTTCTTCCTGGCTGATGTCCGCGGTAATGCGATGACCGATATGGGACAGGCCGACAAAATCCAGCACTTCCTGGGCCCGGGAACGACACTTTTTCTCTTCGTCACGCAGGCGTTTGGAGTTGATGATCACGTCCCACAGGCGCGACTGGGTGCGCAGACGGTGGCCCACGATCAGGTTGTCCAGCACCGTGGATTCATCGAACAGCGAAGTGGTCTGGAAGGTGCGCGCGATACCCAGCCGGGCGATGCGATCACAGGCCATACCGGTGATATCCATACCCTGGTATTCGATGGAACCTTCGGTGGGCGCCATGGCCCCGGCCACCAGATTGAAGAAGGTACTTTTACCCGCACCGTTGGGGCCGATGATGGCGTTGATCTTGTTGGCTTCGAATTCGATGCTAACGTTGTTCACCGCCGCCAGGCCACCGAACCGTTTGGTCAGATTATTGATCTTAAGCATGGTTACCGGCCTCCTGATTGCGAGGTGTCGTCGCCTTGTTCGACGACGGCTTTTTTTCGCTGGCAGATTCCTTTTGAGCAGTTTCATGAGCTGCGGCCAGACGGCGACCACGCCAGGTCAGGAACGTGCCCACCACGCCTCGTGGGAAGAAGATCACCAGCACTACCAGCAACGGACCGAACACGATCATTCGGTACTCTTCCAGGAACTGCAGAGACTGGGTCAGCCAGGTAATCGCCAGGGTGCCGAACAGCGGCCCCATCAGGGTGCCGATGCCTCCCACCAGCAGGAAGGTGATCATGTCGAAGGTATGCACCACGTCGGCTTCCGCCGGGCCGATAAAGCGCACCATGCCGGCATAGAGTGCACCGGCTACGCTGGCATAGGTGGTGGACAGTACGAACGCCAGTACCTTGTTGCGCATCAGGTTGATACCCAGGGACGCGGCCAGCTCGTCACTGATACGAATGGCCCGGAAACTGCGGCCCAGCAGGGAGTTGGCAATACGGGCTGCCAGCCAGATGGACAGCACCATGAATACCAGAGCCAGGTAATAGAACGGCGTGGTCTCGGTGAAATCCACCAGGCCGAAACCTGATGGCGCCGGAATATTGATAATGCCCAGAGCACCGTGGGTCAGCTCTTCCCACTTATCGATCAGCAGATAAATGATGAACCCCACACACAGGGTGAAAATAGCGAAGTAATGCTCCTTCAGGCGCAGCGACACCACCCCGGCCAGGAAGCCCAGCAACGCACCGGACACACCGGCAGCCACAAAGGCCCACCAGAAAGCCCAGCCATGATCCACGGTGAGAATCGCCAGGGTATAGGCGCCGATGGCAAAGAAGCCGCCATGGGCCAGATTCAACTGGCCACAAAGCCCGGTGATGATATTCATACCGTAGACCGCAATGGCCCAGACAAACGCCAGCGCCATCACATAGATCTGGTATTCATTGCTCGCCACAAAGGGGAACAACAGTGCCGCGAGGATCATCACGATCTTCATCGCCGGCGTCATAAAGAACTCGGAAATCTTCTGCAGGGCGTTCATTAGCGCACCCCCTTGGTAAACAGACCGGTGGGCTTGATGGAGAGAATCACCACCAGCAAGGCGAAGGCGATGATGTCCTTGTAGTCAGTGGAGATGTAGAAGCCACCAAAGGCTTCCGCAAACCCGATGATCAAGCCGCCAACGATGGCACCAGGGATGGAGCCCATGCCGCCAAGGATGATGATCACAAAGGCTTTCATGATCAGCAGATGCCCCATGGCCGGGTAGACCAGGTTAATCGGCGCGAACAAGGTGGCCCCCACCGCCGCCAGCACCCCGGAGATGGCAAAGGTCATCATCGCCACCCGGTTGGCATCGATCCCCACCAGGAAGGCCCCTTCCCGGTTCTGGGCCATGGCCACAATGGTGGAGCCGGTCATGGTCTTTTTCAGGAACAGATGCAGGACCGCCATCAGCGAGAAGGCGCCGACGATGATCAGTATCCGTTGGGCCGGCATGGTCAGGCCGGCAAATTCTACGATGCCGGTATAAGGCGTGGGCATGCGGCGGAATTCCGCGCCCCAGTGCATCTGCACCAGCGCCTCCAGAAACAGCATGATGCCGATGGCGGCAATCTTGTCGTGGATCGGCGGCGCATGACGCAAGGGGTTGAACACCAGCCGTTCGCACAACACCGCCAGCAACGCCACCGCAGCGGCGGCGCCAAGCATGGCCAGCCAGTAGTTGGCGCCAACATCGACCATGATCACGTAGGACACATAGGCGCCCACCATGTAGAGCGCCCCGTGGGCGAAGTTCGGTACGTGCAAAATGCCGTACACCAGGGTCAGACCCAGGGCCACCAGCCCGTAGATGCTGCCCAGCGTCAGGCCGTTAAGCACTTGCTGCATGAATAAGTCCAAGGCAAAGCCTCCTGTGTGTGGGAGCGGTTGCCCAGCGGCAATCGCGTTTCCCGTTTTTCCTTTGTTATGTCAGCCCCTGCGACGTAGCGCTGCCGCGTAGGTTTTATTGTGGTGCTGACTGGGGTTTTTTCCTGCCTACTAGCAAGCCTGCTGTTCCTGCTCGCTGGCCCATTCCTGCTCCTGCAGGGCTCGCCACATCACCTTGCCGGTGGGCGAACGGGGCAGCTCATCGCGAAACTCCACCACCTGCGGCACCTTGTAGGCGGCCATCTCTTCCTTGCACCAATCGATGATGGCCTGCTCGGTAAGCGTGCCTTTCATCTCGTTACGCAGGACCACGCAGGCTTTCACGGTTTCACCGCGCCGCGGGTGAGGAGTGGAAATCACGCAGCTTTCCTGGATCGCCGGGTGGCGGTACATCAGGCTTTCCACCTCCGCCGGCCAGACCTTGAAGCCGGACGCATTGATCATTCGTTTGACCCGATCGACGATGAAGAAATAGCCCTCTTCGTCGTAGTAGCCCAGATCACCGGTGCGGAAGAAACGCTTGCCATCCAGCTCGATAAACGCCTTTTGTGTTTCCTGAGGGCGCTTCCAGTACCCCTGGAACACCTGCGGGCCATGGATGAGGATTTCCCCCACTTCACCGGGACCCAGTTCTGCGCCGGTCTGGCCGTCTTCTTCCACCGCCACAATGCGCGAATCAATATCGAACACCGGAATTCCCAGACACTGTGACTTGGGGTTGTCGGTGGGATTGATATGGGTACCGGCAATGGTTTCGGACAGGCCATAGCCTTCCATGTAACGCAGGCCGGTAAGCTGGAAGAGTTTGTCGGAGACCGCCGCGGGCATGGCCGCCCCGCCGCCACCGATATTCTCCAGGGAGGATAGGTCGTACTTCTCCACGTCCGGATCGGAGAGCAGATCGATGGCCATGGTGACGATGTTCACCCAGCGGCTGACCTTGTAGCGTTCGATCAGCTTTGCCGCCACACGGCGATCCCAGCGGGTCATCAGCACGATCAGCGAGCCACCGTAGATCGGCGAATTCATGGAACCCTGCATGCCGGTAACGTGGAAATACGGCAGCGTGGCCAGGGTTACCGATTCGGTGGTGCCGTGGCTCCAGACACCGCCCTGCACACAGGTGGCCATCACCGAACGATGGGTATGCATGCACCCCTTTGGCGCCCCGGTGGTCCCGGAGCTGTAGGGAAACACCGCCAGATCGTCCGGGCCTACCAATAGTTCGCCAGGTGTTTCACCAGCGCCAATGGCCTCTTTCCAGGCAATGTGCGCCGGATTGTTCAGCGCCACCGCCGGCGCTTCCACCTCTGCAGGCAACGGCAGGTCCGTGTCACGGGTGATGTAATCGCTGTAGGCCGCCACGATCACATGGCGCAGATTCACCATGCCCACCACTGGCGCCACGGCCGGCAACAGTTCCTGGCCACAGATGGCCACGGCCGCTTCCGTGTCCTCCAGGTAATGCTCCAGTTCGGCAGCCCGGTTCATGGGGTTCACCGGCACCACAATGGCATTGGCTCGGAGGATGGCGTAGTAGCTGATGATGAATTGAGGCGCGTTCTGCATGAACAGCAGCACCCGGTCACCCTTCTCTACCCCCAGCGATTGCAGATAACCCGCAAGGGCATCCACCTGCTGCTTGAGTTCAGCAAAGGTAATGGGGCTGTCGTAATAGTTGATTGCATCCCGATGGGGATAACGCAGGGCCGAGACCTCCAGATTGGTATAGAGGCTGGTCTGCGGCAGGCTGAGGTGGCGCGGCATATTCTCCGGCCAGACCGCATAGTGCCGATCAAACATGTTGTGCTCTCCCGCGGCGTTTCAATGAACGCCTTTTATTTGTGTTGCTGCTGTAGCGAATGCTGAAGGGAATCGGCGGTCCCACCGCCCTTCAGCGGAAACAAGATGTTGACTCGCCAGTCAATCTGACATGGCTCGGGAGGGTCGTCAATACTATTTTGGAATGACGTTTCGTTTTTTGAAACGAAATCTGACAAAGGCTGAAAAGAGGATTCTCTCAAGGAGGGACCAAAAACATACCACCGGGTATGTGCTCTGCACAGACCAGTTATCGGAAATGCGGACCGGTATTTCAGTTGCCAATTCAGTGGCTTGGAATTACAGCTCGGGAGACATTCGCAGGGAAGGAGAATGCTGCAGGGCAAACAGACAGGTATCGACAAAATCCGTGGCCGCCCGCTCCAGATCCAACACCTGCGGATCAAGCAACCAGTACATGATCACGCCAGTGAGCTGGCTGTGTAACCAGGTAACAGATTTCACCCTATCCAGATTTTCCGGGAGTTGCCCACGGGCGATGGCATTGGCAAAGGTCCGCGTCAGTCGCCCGGCGGAGTCTCGGCAGGCGTCACGCTGACGATCCAGCAAATCGGCATTTTCGCCGCTAAATTCGCATTTCTGGAACATGATCTCGAAAAGCCGCCGCTGGCCGGGATCACAGACCGCTTGCTGTAACAGATAGACCATAAACTCGCGCAGGCGACCCAGCGGATCCGGCTCACTGGCATCCTCTGCGCGCTCCGCCAGACTGTCGAATGGCAAGCGACTGCGATCCACCATGGCCATGAACACATCATGCTTGTTCTTGAAGTGCCAGTAGATCGCCCCTCGCGTCACCCCCGCCTCACTGGCAATATCTTTTAAAGAGGCGGACAGTACCCCTTTACGGTGAAAAACCTGCTCGGCGGCATCCAGGATCTGAGCCCGGGTTTGCAGCGCTTCTGCCTTTGTTCGCCTGACCATGGAAGACTCTTAATGGACTCAAGAAAATTGAATGGATTTCACTTTCGGGCCTATACATACATTGCTGAATGTATATACTGAACCTGATTCATATTTCCTGCAAGCACCGCCCCTTCGTCGAGTCGGTGCCTGACGGCGTGTATTGAAAACAGAGGTGATTATGCGCAGCGGTTTGATTCTCTCCCTTCTGGCGGGCGCCCTTGCCCTGCAGCTTGCCGGTTGCAGTGACGCTGACCAGGCCGGCCAGCAACAACAGCAACAGGCCCCGCAGGTTGGCTTTATTACGGTAAAGGCCAAATCCACCACCCTTAGCCGGGAGCTGCCCGGGCGCACCACCGCTCACCAGATTGCTGAAGTGCGCCCGCAGGTAAGCGGCGTGATCGAAAAGCGCCTGTTCGAAGAAGGCCAGAAAGTCGAAGCCGGGCAACCTCTCTACAAGATCGATTCACGCACCTACCAGGCAACCGTAGCGTCTGCCCGGGCGGAGCTTGCCCGGGCCCAGGCCACCCTGAACTCCAACACCCTGCGTGTGGAACGCTTCAAGACGCTGCTGGAGCGCCGCTCTGTCAGCCAGCAGGAATATGACGAAGCCAAAGCCGCCCTGGATGAAAACAAGGCCGCTGTAGCCGCCGCCCGAGCCAATCTGCAAAGCGCACAGATCAACCTGGATTACGCCACCATCGAGGCGCCGATCAGCGGCCGCATCGGGCGATCCACCGTGACGGCCGGCGCACTGGTCACCGCCAACCAGGCCAATGCCCTGGCGACCATCCGCCAGCTGGACCCTATCTATGTGGATCTGACCCAGTCCAGCATCGAGCTGCGTCGCCTGCGCCAGGCCATGGAAGCCGGCGAACTGCAGCAGGTCAGCGACGATGAAGCGCGTATCACCCTGATCCTGGAAGACGGCAGCCAGTACAGCAAACCCGGCGCGCTGCAGTTCTCCGAGTATGCGGTGGACGAAAGCACCGGCTCGGTGACCCTGCGCGCACTCTTCCCCAACCCGGATGGCGACCTGCTACCGGGCATGTTTGTCCGCGGTCGCCTGCCCGAGGGCCAGCGAGAAGATGCCATTCTGGTTCCCCAGAAAGGCATTACCCGTGACCCCACCGGCCAGGCCAGCGCCATGCTCATCGACGACAACAACACGGTAAAAAAGGTGAACGTGGTCACCGAACGCGCCGTGGGTAGTCAGTGGCTGATCGCCAGCGGCCTGAAAGACGGAGACCGGTTGATCGTGGATGGGCTGCAAAAAATCCAGCCCGGCATTCCGGTTAGTCCCGTGGATACCGAACAGCAGGCTCAAGCATCCCAGGCCCCCGCCACTCAAGGCGGGGATCAAAGCGCAGCGCAATAACGCGACGTAACGAGAAACGGGAATACCATGGCCAGATTCTTTATTGACCGCCCGATTTTTGCCTGGGTTATCGCCATCATCATGATGATGGCGGGTGCCCTGGCTATTTATACCCTGCCGGTGGAACAGTACCCGGCAGTGGCCCCGCCAGCGGTGACCATTGCCGGTAACTATCCCGGCGCCTCGGCAAAAACCGTGGAAGACTCGGTCACCCAGGTGATCGAGCAGCAGATGAGTGGCATCGATAACCTGCTCTACATCGGCTCCAGCAGCGATTCCTTCGGCAACGCCCAGATCACGCTGACATTCGCACCGGGTACCGACGCGGATATCGCCCAGGTTCAGGTGCAGAACAAGTTGCAACTGGCCACCCCCCTACTCCCCCAGGAAGTGCAGCAACAGGGTCTCCAGGTAAGCAAATCCTCGGATTCCTTCCTGATGGTGGTGTCCTTTTCCTCCGAGGACGGCAGCCTCAGCCGGGCCGATCTGGCCGACTATGTGGCCTCCAATGTGCAGGATCCGATCAGCCGGGTACCGGGTGTCGGCAAGATCCAGCTGTTCGGCTCCCCCTACGCCATGCGTATCTGGCTGGACCCGAACAAACTGAACAAATACGACCTGACGCCCCAGGACATTACCCAGACGGTTCAGGTACAGAACAACCAGGTGGCCAGTGGCCAGTTGGGTGGCGCCCCTGCAGTGGAAGGCCAGCAGCTCAATGCCAACATCATTGCCCAGACGCGCCTGCAAAGTACCGAACAGTTCCAGAACATCCTGCTCAAAGTAAACCCGGATGGATCCCAGGTGTTCCTGCGGGATGTGGCTCGGGTGGAACTGGCCGCACAGAACTACGATGTGGTGGGGCGCTATAACGGCCAGCCTGCCGCCGGCCTGGCGATCAGCCTGGCCTCCGGCGCCAACGCGCTGGATACCGCGGATGCGGTGCGCGCTCGCCTGGAAGAATTGAAGCCCTTCTTCCCCGACAAGATGGAGATGGATTACCCCTACGACACCACCCCGTTCGTGGAGATCTCCATTGAGGAAGTGGTACATACCCTGTTCGAAGCCATCGTGCTGGTGTTCCTGGTGATGTACCTGTTCCTGCAGAACTTCCGCGCCACCCTGATTCCCACCATTGCGGTGCCGGTAGTACTGCTCGGCACCTTCGGTGTATTGGCAGCCTTTGGTTTCTCCATTAACACCCTGACCATGTTCGGCATGGTGCTGGCTATTGGTCTGCTGGTGGACGATGCCATCGTGGTGGTGGAAAACGTGGAACGGGTCATGCACGAAGAAGGCTTGCCCCCCAAGGAAGCCACCCGCAAATCCATGGGCCAGATCACCGGCGCCCTGGTGGGTATTGCCCTGGTACTGTCAGCGGTATTTATCCCCATGGCGTTCTTCCCCGGCTCCACCGGGGCGATTTACCGGCAGTTCTCGATCACCATTGTGTCCGCCATGGTGCTGTCCGTGCTGGTTGCCCTGATCCTCACCCCCGCCCTGTGTGCCACCATGCTCAAGGCCAAGGATGCAGAGCACCAGACCAACAAGGGTTTCTTCGGCTGGTTTAACCGCACTTTCGATCGCAGCAGCCTGGCCTACCAGGGTCGGGTGGAAAAAATACTGGGCCGCCGCGGGCGTTACCTGGCGATCTATGTGGTGATTGTCGGTGTGCTGGGCTTTTCCTTCATGCGCCTGCCCTCCAGCTTCTTGCCGGAAGAGGATCAGGGCATGATGTTTACCCTGGTCACGCTGCCGGCCGGCTCCACCCAGGAGCAGACCGTGGACGTGCTGAAGAAGATGGAGAATTACTACCTCAACGAGGAAACCTCCGCCGTGGATGGCCTGTTCACCGTGGCCGGTTTCAGCTTTACCGGCCAGGGCCAGAATGCCGGGCTGGCGTTCGTCAACCTGAAGGACTGGTCCGAACGGAATCTGGAAACGGATGGCGTCAACCAGGTGGTGGGCCGCTCCATGGGCTTCTTCGCCAGCATTCGTGAAGCCATGATCTTTGCCCTCAACCCGCCCTCGATCCCCGAACTGGGTAACGCCAGCGGCTTTGACTTTCAGCTTCTGGATCAGGCCGGTCGCGGTCATGAAGCGCTGATCCAGGCCCGTAACCAGTTACTGGGCATGGCCAGCCAGGACCCTCGTCTTGCCGGCGTGCGCCCCAATGGCCTGGAAGACAGCCCGCAATATCAACTGGACATCGACCAACAGAAAGCCAAGGCGTTGGGGCTCAGTATCAGCGATATCAACAGCACCCTGCAGATTGCCTGGGGCTCGAGCTATGTGAATAACTTTGTCGACCGGGGCCGGGTGAAACGGGTGTATGTGCAGGCTGACGCGCCCTATCGCATGCTGCCGGAAAACATTGATGACTGGTATGTGCGCAACAATCAGGGCGAAATGGTGCCTTTCTCCGCCTTTGCCACCGGCCACTGGACCTACGGGTCACCCAAACTGGAGCGTTACAACGGCGTTTCCTCGGTGAACATTCAGGGCAACGCGGCACCCGGCTACAGTACCGGTGACGCCATGGATGCCATGGAAGAACTGACCGCCAAGCTGCCAGCCGGGTTCGGCTCCGAGTGGACCGGTCTCTCATATCAAGAGCGCCAGTCCGGCGATCAGGCGCCTGCCCTGTATGCGATTTCCCTGCTGGTGGTGTTCCTGTGCCTGGCGGCGCTCTACGAGAGCTGGTCCATTCCCTTCGCCGTCATGCTGGTGGTCCCGCTCGGCGTGATCGGTGCCGTGCTGGCCGCCACTTTCCGTGGCCTGGAAAACGATGTGTTCTTCCAGGTAGGTCTGCTAACCACCATCGGGCTATCGGCGAAGAACGCCATTCTGATTGCGGAATTTGCCCTGGAGTTGGAACAGAAAGGCGAGCATCTGGTCAAGGCCACCCTGGAAGCGGTGCGTATGAGGCTACGGCCCATCCTGATGACCTCACTGGCCTTCATGCTCGGGGTTACCCCGCTGATGATCAGCACCGGCGCTGGCGCCGGCGCCCGTAACGCCATTGGTACCGGGGTATTCGGTGGCATGCTCACCGCTACGGTGCTGGCGATTTTCTTTATTCCGCTGTTCTATGTGGTCGTCCGCAAGCTCGCTGGCGTTCCGCTGAATGGCAAGCCGAAGGAAACACCAGACCACTGATCCGGCTTTCAATCTGTCGGGCCCCGGGTGGGCCTGGCAGATTGCTCTTCCTTCCCCGCAACACTATTTCTCCTCTTCCGAGGCCCGTTCGTCGCCCCCCGGTTTTCGTTTATCCCCTACGTGAAGCTTGCGTGAAATGAACCATGGTACTTATTCCCCTACCAAGGGCATGGCCATTTTTTGTGAAGCAGATTTGGAAAAAAGCATACCAATAAGGTACCGGGCGAACATCGACGAAACGGCACCGTTCGTCCCTCCTCACTTTCATTTCCATATTCTGCATATATAAAAATAGTTGCGCCTGTTCTAAGGGGGGAAGCAGCCCGCGCTGCTTTAACGGTATAAACCGGGATCCGGGGAACAGAATGGAAGTAGCAGCTACACGGGGAAGGGTCATGGATAGACTCAACATCCTGGTGGTGGACGACAGCACCGCCATCCGAAGCCTTATCACCGCCAAATTGCACGAACTGGCCGCCGGCTCCTACGACCTGGACATCGCCCAGGCCGCTGACGGTAGCCAGGCACTGGCGTGCGCCGAAAAACGCCCCTTTGATCTGATCTTCCTCGATGTGGAGATGCCGGTAATGGGCGGCCTGGAAG
Source organism: Alcanivorax sp. IL2 (assembly GCF_047495475.1). NCBI lineage: Bacteria > Pseudomonadati > Pseudomonadota > Gammaproteobacteria > Oceanospirillales > Alcanivoracaceae > Alcanivorax > Alcanivorax sp. IL2. Next base: position 2,845,864 of record NZ_CP179932.1, read on the forward strand.
CCTGCAGCGCCCTGCGCCAGAAAGGCAGCCCGGCCCGCATCGCCATGCTTTCCAGCATGACCTCCGCAGAAGCTCACCTGGCCGGTCGCCAGGCCGGGTGTGACAACTATCTTGTCAAACCTCCGCATGACGCCGATCTGCGTTCCATCTTACGACTGGCTTCATTGCGCAAACTCGCCGCCGGCTGAACAGCAACGTCGATACCAATAACAACGCATGACAGGTTCAAGGGGGAGAAGGCCCAATGCAGGAAAACGACAAGGCACTGCAAAGTTTTCTGATCGAAAGTGACGAAAATCTGGGGCAACTGGAACAGGATATCGTGGCACTGGAGCGCTTACCCCATGACAGTGAGCGTATTGCCAGCGCCTTCCGGGCAATCCATACCATCAAGGGCACCTGCGGTTTTTTCGGCTTCACGCAGCTGGAGACCCTAAGCCATGCTCTGGAAGATATTCTCGGCGCCATGCGCGACGGAGATCAACACATGGATCTTCCGCATGCCACCGCGCTACTGGACGGGGTGGATGAAATCCGTGTTTTCCTCAAGCGTATTCACAATGATGGTAAAGACGGAGACCCGGCACCACAGGCCTTGATCGACCGCTTACATGCACTGATCCCCACCCGCACGGAAAATGAGGCTGCCGCCAGTCCATCTCAAATCACACAGCCCCCCACTGAACCGGCGAAGCCTGAGCATACAAACCCAGCGGTAACCAGCGAACAGAATGTCATGCCGACGAGCGACCATTCCTCGCCGGAAAAAGCGGAGCCGGAAATCACCAGCCAGCAACAGGCAGGAAAGAGCGATACCACCGTACGTGTGGATGTCATGCTGCTGGACAAGCTGATGAATGTGGTAGGCGAGCTGGTACTCACCCGCAACCAGCTTTTGCAGCACACCGCCAACCAGAACGATGCTCAACTGGTTAACCTGTCCCAACGCCTGAATATGGTCACCAGTGAGCTGCAGGAAGGGCTGATGCAAACCCGCATGCAGCCGATCCGCAATGCCTGGTCCACCTACCCTCGTCTGCTTCTGGATCTGGAAAGAAAAACCGGGAAACGGGTTACCCCGATCCTCAAAGGGGGCGATACCGAGCTGGACCGCAGTTTGCTGGAAGCGATCCGTGACCCCCTCATCCACCTGGTTCGCAACGCCGTCGATCATGGCATCGAGACGCCGGAACATCGTCGCGCCAGAGGCAAACCGGAAACCGGCACCCTGACCATGAGCGCCTATCACGAAAGTGGCAACGTCACCGTAGAGGTCAGCGACGATGGCGCCGGGCTGGACAGTGACAAAATTATCCGGCGAGCCATGGAGGTCGGTCTGGTGCGCCCGGAGCAGGCGGAACAGCTCACCGAACAGGAAAAGATCCGCTATATATTCGAACCCGGCTTTTCCACTGCAGACACTGTCAGCGACCTGTCAGGCCGCGGCGTGGGCCTGGATGTGGTGCGAACCAATGTGGAGCGCATCGGCGGGTCCATTGATATCAAGAGCATCCCCGGCCGTGGTACGACACTGAAACTGAAAATCCCGCTCACCCTCGCCATTGTCCCGGCTTTGATCGTGCGTTGCCTCCATCAGCGTTTCGCCATTCCCCAGGTGAACCTGATGGAAGTGGTCTACGTGGAAGCCGACCGTCTCGAAAAGGATATCGAGACAGTCCACGACGCCCTGGTCTATCGGCTTCGCGGCAGACTGCTGCCGCTGGTCGACATGCGCTCGCTGATGCAGATGGGCGACAAGGAAACCCATAAAGATCAGTTCATTCTGGTGCTCACCGCCGACCAGCAGGAATTTGGACTGCTGGTGGACGACGTTCGCGATACGGAAGAAATCGTGGTCAAACCCCTGGGTAGACTCCTCAAGGACAACCCCTGCTTTGCCGGCGCCACCATCATGGGTGATGGTCGAGTAGCGTTGATTCTGGATGTTAAGTCCACTGCCGACTTTGCTGGCGTTACCCGCCACGAGCGCAAACTGCGCCAGCTGGAAAACCCACTAGACGCTGAAGCCAAACCCATTCGCGCCGCCGAGAGCTACCTGCTGGTACGCCCGGATGACAGTACTGGCCGCTCTGCCATTGCCCTGTCGAGAGTGTCACGCCTGGAGGAAATCAGTACCGATCTGATCGAATACTCAGCCGGCCGGGAAGTGATTCAGTATCGCGGTGGCATTCTGCCGCTGATTCGTCTTGGCGACGCCAACCGCAGCACTCCCTCTGACCAAGAGATTATCCGCATTGTGGTGCAACCCACCGACTTCGGTGAAGTGGGCCTGGTGGTCAACGACATCATCGATATCGTCAGTGACGACGAAGCCGCCATACAACAGAGCGCCCAGACCGAAGGCATTCTTGGCGCTGGCATCCTGCAAGGCCATGTGACGGACTTTATCGATTGTGAAGCCCTGTTCAGCCAGCTCCATGGCAAGCACCGAAGTGAGGACAGCAATGGACACTAAACAACTGATCTGCACGTTCTCCGTTGCGGGAAAGCATTACGGCGTGGTGGTCGACAATGTTCAGGAAGTGCTCGCCAACCACCAGATTACTGATATTCCGCTGGCGCCTCCCGGGGTACTCGGGCTGATGAATATCCGCGGACGTATCGTGCCGGCCATCGCCCTGCGCAAGGTGCTGCGGTTGCCCGGCGAAAGCGATGAAGAAGACACCATCAACATCGTCATCAATCACGGCGGCGAACAGGTGGGCCTGATGGTGGACTGCATCGGTGACATTGTCAGCGTGCAGCCAGAAGAGATCGAACCACCACCGGAAACACTCAAGGGGGCACCACGAAAATTCATGCGCGGCGTCTTCCCGGTCCAGGGCACGCTTTATCTGTTACTGGACCTGGACACCCTGCTGGCGGACGAACTGTGCAGCCGCTCAGCCAGTCGCGCGTCACACGCAGTATTGCAATAACAAGACACGGGGATAGACAGCAATGACAGATAATCTGGATCACGCAAACGACAACTCTCTCTATAGCCAGGTAGGTGGCGAAGCCGCTGTCCGCGCCGTGGTAACCGAGTTTTACAACCGGGTGCTGAGTGATCAGGCCCTGGCCCCCTACTTCCGCCACAAACAGCGCAAAGGCCTGGAAGAATCCCAGGTGCAGTTCTTCACTCAGGCCCTGGGCGGGCCGAAGATTTATCAGGGGCCGTCCATGGCCGACGCCCACAAGAACCTGCACATCACCGCCAGAAACTTCGACAGGGTCGCCGTTCACCTGAAAGAGACACTGGAGTCTCTGGGTGTGGAGTCTGGCCACATCGATACCATCATGAATACCGTTGCGCCATTGAAGGGGGACATCGTGAACGAAAACGCCACAGACACAACCAACGGCAGCAGCCAGCCGACCCATAGCGACAGCGCTCTTCGCGATGTGGATACCAGCAAGTCCGTCACCGACAGCCTGGAAGGCGTAAAAAGCACCATGGCCAGCCTGCAAGCCAACGTGTTTGTCGCTGATACCAACCTCAACATCGTTTACATCAACCCCCGTGCCGCAGAAACCCTGTCGACTATTGCACAACCGATTTTCAAAACCTTCGGGGTCAAAATCGAGGACATCCTCAACGGCCATATCCACCGCTTTCACCGCGACCCGAAACGGGTGGAAACCATCCTCCGCGATCCCAAGGCCATGCCTCACTCCGCCGACTTCAACTTCGGTGGCGTGACCCTGCGCACCCGCATCAATGCGGTGATTAGCTCGGAAGAAAAAATCATCGGCTACACCGTTTGCTGGGAAGACGTGACCACGGAGCTGCGCCAGGAGAACGAATTCCGGCGTGTGATGAACATGGTGGACCAGATGCCCACCAATGTTTTCCTCTGTGACCGGGATTTGAAAATCATCTACCTGAACCCGGCCGCCACCGCCACCATGGAAAAGCTGGAATCCTACCTGCCGATCAAGGCCAGCGAACTGCTGGGCGCCAACATTGATGTTTTCCACAAACAGCCAGAGCACCAGCGCCGCATTCTGTCCGATCCCACCAACCTGCCTTATCGTGCACGCATCAATATTGGTGACGAGAAAGCTGACCTGCTGGTAAACGCGATCTACGACGCGGAAGGCAACTACGTGGGCCCCATGCTCACCTGGGAAATCATCACCGAGAAAGTGCTGCTGGAAGAACGTATTCGCGGCACCGTGGAAGTGCTGGCCACCTCCTCCGAGGAAATGATTGCCACCAGTGACCAGATGGGTTCCAACGCCGGCGTTACCAGTAGCCAGGCCAATTCCGCGGTTCGCACCGCCGAAGACATCAACGAAAACGTGCAGGCAGTATCCAGTGGTATCGAGGAAATGGGTGCCAGCATCAAGGAAATCGCCAAGAACGCCACCGACGCCGCCCGCGTGGCCGACGAGGCAGTGAGCATTGCCGAAGGCACCAACACCACCATCAGCAGCCTGGGCACCAGCAGCGCGGAGATCGGCAAGGTGATCAAGGTAATTACCGGCATTGCCCAGCAAACCAACTTGTTGGCACTCAATGCCACCATTGAGGCTGCCCGTGCCGGGGATGCCGGTCGAGGCTTTGCCGTGGTCGCCAATGAAGTGAAGGAACTGGCCAAGGAAACCGGTCGCGCCACCGAAGACATCGGCCAGAAGATCGAGGCCATCCAGGTGGATGTGAAAGGCGCCATCGAAGGCATCGCCCGTATCAGCGAGGTCATTCACCACATCAGCCAGGTTCAGGGTTCCATTGCCTCCGCGGTGGAAGAACAGACCATCACCACTAACGAAATGGGCCGTCGTGTCGCCGACGCCGCCAAGGGCACCAACGAAGTGGCCGGTAATATCGGTGGCGTTGCCGAAGCGGCGAAAAGCACCAATGCCGGCGTGGACAGCATGCGTCAGGCAGCCACGGATCTGGCCAAACTGGCCGCAGACCTGCAGACCCTGGTGGTGGATGCAGAGCGCACCGGACGCGCGGACAACCAGAAATAATGAGGGAGCAAAATCATGACGACTACACAAGCACTGGTCATTGATGACTCCCGGGCCATGCGCCTGATCCTGGGCGACCTGCTTCAGCAGTTGGGTTATGAAACTACCGAAGCCGGTGATGGCCAGCAGGCCATCACCCTGCTGGAGGGGGATGACAGCATCCCCTCCCTGGCCCTGGTGGACTGGAACATGCCGGTCATGAACGGCCTGGAATTTATCCGCGCAGTGCGACAGCAGCATTGCTATAGCAATATGAAATTACTGGTGGTTACCAGTGAAGCGGAAGTGGGCCAGATGGTGGAGGCCCTGACCGCCGGCGCCGATGAATACCTGATGAAACCGTTTTCCTCGGAGGCCCTTGCCTGCAAGCTGGAAATGATGGGGCTGCACAGAGCAGAGAAAGCATGAGCAACATTCGTGTCTTTCTGGTGGATGATACCGCCGCCGTGCGGCATATCCTCACCCAGATTCTGGAAGAAGATCCTGACATCGTTGTGGTGGGCACGGCTTGCGATGGACGCCAGGGCCTCGATCGTCTGCAACGGGTAGAAGCGGATCTGCTGATCCTGGATGTGGAAATGCCCGGTATGGGCGGGCTGGAAATGCTCAAGGAACTGAAGGTAAGCCGCCCTGAACTTCCAGTGCTGGTATTCAGCTCCATTACCGAGCGCGGCGCCATGGTAACCATTGAGGCCCTGTCCCTGGGTGCCAGCGACTATGTGCCCAAACCCGCCATGGTAGGCACTGCCGCCGAAGCGCGGGACTACATAAAGAACAGCCTGCTGGGAAAAATCAAAACCCTGTTGCGACGGGACAGCAAGCCGTCAGTGACTCCGACCCCTCAGCCCCGGCCGGTAGCCTCACAGCTCCAGCATCATCGCATTCCATCGCGGGTAGATCTGGTAGTGATTGGTGCCTCCATGGGCGGGCCACGCGCCCTGGGCCAACTGATCCCGGCCCTGCCCGGTGATTTCCCCGTTCCCATTCTGGTGGTGCAGCACATGCCGGCGGTGTTTACCCGCGCCCTGGCCACACGCCTGAACCAGAACGCATCGTTAAGCGTGGCTGAATGCGACAGTAGCCAGCGTGCCGAACCGGGCCAGGTCTGGCTGGCCGCCGGTGACTATCACATGACCGTGGATAAGGTTGGCGACAACACCCTGGTCGCTCCCCAGCGCAGCGAGCCGGTGAATTTCTGCCGACCCGCCGTGGATATTCTGTTTGCCAGCGCCGCCAAAGCCTATGGTCCCAATGTGCTGGCTGTGGTGTTGACGGGGATGGGCCAGGATGGCCTGGAAGGCTGTCGCCAACTGGCCAAGGCCGGCGCACAGATCCTGGTGCAGGACCAACCCACCAGCGCGGTATGGGGAATGCCCGGGGTGGTATCACGGGCCGGCCTTGCCTGCGCGGAGCTCCCGTTGCAGGACATGGCGGCGGAGATTATGCGACGGGTTAACCGTGGCCGGCCCACATTTCGTGCACGACAGCGAGCCGCCATGGATCCCGAGGTACATGGATGAGCTGTATCAACGAGAGCAGCTACTTAACCCTGTGCAATCTCCTCTGTGACCAGATCGCATTCAGTTTGCCGCCGGATAAAGTCTACCTGGCTGAGGCCCGGTTGCAGAACCTGGCCCGGCAACACACCCATGGCGACATCAATGCGCTGATCGAAAAAGCCTCCTCTGTCGCTGACGATGCCTTGCGGACAGAGCTGGTGGAAGCCATGGCAATCAACGAAACCTATTTTTTCCGCGACCCGATTCTCAGCCAGAGCTTTCTGGACACCATGATCCCTGCCCTGCTGGAAAAACGGCGGCGCGACAAGACCTTGCGTATCTGGAGCGCCGCCTGCAGCACCGGTCAGGAAGCCTATAGCGTGGCCATGCTGCTGGACCAACACTTCCCGCAATTGAAAGACTGGCAGGTCACCCTGATCGCCAGCGATTTCTCCCAGTCCGCACTGAACAAGGCACAACAGGGCTGTTACGGCCTCAACGAAATGAACCGGGGACTGCCCGCCCGCAACATGGCGCTCTATTTCGAGCAGCAGGGCCTGGATTGGCAGGTCAAACCGGCAATCCGCGAGCGAATCAGCTTTCAGAAAATCAATCTGGTGCGGGAATGGCCGGAGGACCTGCCCGTGTTCGACATCGTCTTACTGCGCAATGTGCTGCTGTACTTTTCCATGGAGGACCGCCAGCGGGTACTGGGCCGAGTGCGCAAACATACCGCCAATGACGGTTACCTGCTGCTTGGCTCCACCGAAAGCCTGGAAAAAACCGCCGGCTTTGGCCCTGCGATTCCCGGAAGTCACCGCCCTTTTTACCAACCCGCGTGAAGGTGCTCACATGGATATGTCATCACAACCCGCCATGCTGTCACAGAAAATTTCCCGTATCGGCGCCAATGTGCTCAGCGATTTTCTCAAAATTCCGGTGCGCGCCCAGAGCGGCCCGCCACCGATGATTCACAATGGCGCAGAGATTTCGATTTCGGGAAAGTGGAAAGGTAGCGTTACCGTCAGCACCTGCGAAAACTTGGGCCAACGAATCGCCGGCCAGATGTTCAGGAAAGAAGATGACGCGGTGACCGGTGAAGATGTGGTCGACGCACTCACCGAACTGACCAACATCATTGCCGGCAACATCAAGGCCATCCTGCCCGGCCCCAGCCAGCTATCGCTACCTGTGCCACTGGCAGTACTGCCCAGCGAACATCGCAACAATGTGGATGTACAGTTATTCGATGATCGTCAGGGGATGCTGCGAATCAGCCTGCAGCCGGCGGAGCATTAAGGCCTTTCATGTAGGAGCTATGCTTGCATGGCGAACCGCGCTTGCGCGGGAATCGTCCGTAGGGCGATCAGGACTATCAGTGCCCGGCAGCTTCCAGAAAACACTGCGGACAGACTTTGATCTTTGCCGCCTCGCTACGCTCGGTTCGCATGTCGTAGATCCCTTGGGGGGCAAGCATAGGTATTCGCTTCGCTCACCCTTCGGGCCGCACAGAACTACGTGCGTTACTCCGCTACGCTCCGTTCCTACAGCGGCTTCGTAGAAATCCAGAGAACCGCTCAGTCGTTCCTTATACAACAAGTGTAGCTCGCCTCAGACCGGCTCGCCATCCGGCCCCGCACTACTCGACCGCAACCGGAACGTGCCCTCGCCGATGGCCAGTAACTGCCCCTGCTGATCGAACACTTCCATGGTGCTGTTATAGATTCTGGAACCCCCGGCTCGACGTGTGCCGATGGCACGGATCAAGCCTTCACCAGCCTGCCCGGTAAAGGTGGTAGTCATGGACAGGGTAACCGCCTTGCGGACGCGCTCGGGATAGGGGCAATAGGTGCCGGCGCAGGCACCGGCCACATCCATCAGCGTCGCCAGTACACCGCCATGAATGACGCCGCCCAGGTTCAGATGTTCCTGACGTACCTGAAGCCCCAGTACCGCCCGGTCTTCTTGCCATTCCAGAAAATGCAGCCCGACCAGGGCGGGGAAACCATTATTGAAACGCGCATTGGCGTCTTCCATGGAAAACGCGGACGGCGGTACTGCTGACATGTATTGTCCTCGGCAGAAGCGGGATCAGGCCCGCCCTTGCACCATCTGTTCTACCTGAGCCACCACATCCTTGAGTCTGGGCCCCAGGTTTTCAATCAGGGTACGGCGGCTGAGACGCAGTGACGAACCGCCGCAGTTGAACGGCACCACCTGGGCACCGCCATCCAGAATCAGCGGCACGGCAACGCCGCTCACATCCCGGTTCCACTCGCCGTCAGAAATGCAGAAACCGTACTCCTGATACTCCTCATAGGCGGACTGCAGGCTGCGCTCCAGTTCCGGCCAGGCCGCCGGGTCCTGGCGGCGGATCTGTTCGAGATATTGCTCGCGCTCGGATTCCGGAGTCGCCGCCAGAAAAGCACGCCCCAGCGCCGAGGTGGCCATGGGCACGCGGGAGCCGATGTTCAGGCGCAGCACCAGCGGGCCATTGCCCTGACATACCTGAATGTAGGTTACCTGGGCGCCATCCGGGGCGCCGATGGCCACCATGCAATCGGTGGCATCGGCCAGCTCCTGCATAAAGGGACGGGCCAGTTCACGCACCCCTTCGCTGGCCAGATAACGGTAGCCCAGATCCAGCACCCCGGGGCCAAGACGGTATTTCTCCAGTTGCGGCACATAGCGCAGGTAACCGAGCTGGGTCAGGGTGGCTGTCATGCGCGATACCGTCGGACGCGGGATATTGGTGCGCTTGGCCAGCTCCGCGTTGCCAAGGTATTCATCGGACGGACCGAAACAGCGGAGAATATCCAGCCCCCGCGCCAGGGCGGTGACGAAATTCCGGTCTTTGTCGTTGGTGCCCACGTCGGCAACAGCTCTGCGCATTGTTGTATTTCCTTTCAGGCTTCGGGATCGGGAACCGTTCCCCGGCACAGCGGGCATAGATTCCACTTATAGTTATGTATTCACCGCGCAAATATAGCAAAAAGCGGTTTCACCTGCATAAGCCAGTCATGGTCATGACCCAAGGCCTCGCGCACAATGGAATCCACATTGCAGGCAACTTAACCATGTCATGCCACGGACCGAGCGGTCAATATTTTAAAACTTCGTTTCATTATTGTATTGTGGGCATTCTGACTCAATAAGCAACCGACAAAAGGACATCCCCATGGGCTCGCTGCAACAGTTCTATATCAATGGTGAATGGGTCAACCCGGCTGATGGCGCCAGCAGTCATACCGTGATCAACCCGGCCACGGAAAGTCCCTTGGGTGAGCTGGCCATGGGCGGCGCAGCGGATATCGATGCCGCCATTAGTGCCGCCGCGGCGGCCTTTCCGGCGTTCAGCGCCGAGCCACTGGAAACCCGGCTGGGCTACCTGGAAAAGATTGCCGAGGGTTACCAGGCGCGACTGGAAGAGATCGCCCAGGCCATCAGCCAGGAAATGGGCGCGCCCATCAGTCTGGCGCGCAAGGTGCAGGCCCCCATGGGCCTCGGCCATCTGAAAACTACCCTGGCCGTGGCTCGGGATTACCCCTTTGAAGAACAGCTCGGCCAGGCGCAGATTCGGCGGGCCGCTGCCGGGGTCTGTGCTCTGATCACACCCTGGAACTGGCCCATGAACCAAGTCATGTGCAAGGTGGCACCAGCCATCGCCGCCGGCTGCACCATGGTGCTCAAGCCCAGTGAGTTTGCCCCGCTGTCGGCACAGATTTTGGCCGAGATCATTGACGGAGCGGGCCTGCCGGCCGGGGTGTTCAATATGGTCCATGGTGATGGCGCCCAGGTTGGTCCGCTGCTGTCCAGTGACCCGCGTATTGATGTGGTGTCACTCACCGGCTCCACCCGGGCCGGCGAGTCCGTCAGCCGCGAGGCCGCCGCCACCATCAAGCGGGTCTCCCTGGAGCTGGGCGGCAAATCCGCCAACATCCTGCTGCCCGGTTGTGACCTGCAAAAGGCCGTTACCCACGGGGTGCGGGCAATGATGAACAACACCGGCCAGAGCTGTAACGCGCCCTCGCGGATGCTGGTGCACGCCGAGCAGCTGGCGGAGGCAGAGGCTATTGCCGCCGAAGCCTGCAGCACGATTGTGGCGGGCGACCCGCAGGACGAAGGCACCGTAATCGGCCCCATTGCCAATGGCCGCCAGTACCAGCGGGTGCAATCCATGATCGAAAAAGGCGTGGAAGAAGGGGCTAAACTGGTTGCCGGCGGCACCGGCAAGCCGGAGGGACTGGAAGCCGGCTATTTCGCCCGCCCCACTGTCTTCAGCCAAGTCAGCAACACCATGACCATTGGCCGCGAGGAAATCTTCGGCCCGGTATTGGTGATGATCCCCTATCAGGATGTGGACGAGGCAGTGACCATCGCCAACGACTCGGACTATGGCCTCTCTGGTTATGTGTTCGGGGAGGACAGCGCAGCCCGCGCGGTGGCAGCCCGATTACGTACCGGAATGGTGCATATCAACGGAGCAGGCCCGGATCTGCAGGGTGCCTTTGGCGGCTATAAGCAATCCGGTAACGGTCGCGAATGGGGCCGCTTCGGACTGGAAGAGTTCCTGGAGACCCAATCCCTGTTCCTGCCGGGCTGATCCCGGCCCAAAGCTTCACCCGTCATTTACGGACACAAAGTGGCCTGTTTTGTGTACTGGCACTAGCGCCCCGTCCGGGGCGCGAAAGTGCCATTTACCTGTCCTGCTGTAACCCTGAGTATCGTGACATTCTTTAATGTCACAGTTTGACATCCACCGGTCATAACCGGTCGGGACCAGGAGGACGCATGACAACAACAGCATCGAGCAACATCAAGGCCGGTCAGCAGAGCGCACAGAAGGTGCCGCTGGGCGCCACCGTGAACATCCCCCCTCGTCGTCTGGACTTCCAGTTCGACGACAAGACCACGGCGCGCTATTTCTACGATAACGACCCCTTCCTGAGCGCTTTCTGGTTGAGCCTGTCTGCCCTGTTCCCGGAAGGCGAAGCCTTCTTCGTGGACTCCGTGCGCCACTACCGCAAAGAGGTTACCGACGCCAAACTGAAAGCTCAGGTAGCGGGCTTTATTGGCCAGGAAGCCATGCACAGTAAAGAGCATGAAGCCTGGAACGAGATGGGCGTGAAATTCGGCTACCCCACCGACAAGCTGGACAAGTCGCTGGGCAAGCTGCTTGGCCTGGTGCAGAAACGCACCCCCAAGATTTTCCAGCTGGCGGCCACCGTGTGCCTGGAGCACTACACTGCCATCATCGCCGAGCAGCTGCTGCGTGAGCCGGAGCACCAGGCCCGCATTCTCGACGATGCCACCGCAAAACTGTGGTTGTGGCACGCGCTGGAAGAGAACGAACACAAGACCGTTGCCTATGACGTTTACGAAAAAGTCAGTGGCAGCTATGCCATCCGTGCCGGTGCCATGATTCCTACCACGGTGCTTTTCTTCGCCGTATTGGGCGTATTTCAGGCTCGCATGCTGGCCTCCGATGGCCGCCTGCTGAACGTGAAAAACAACTGGAACGGCATCAAGTTCCTGTTCGGTCGCAAGGGCCTGTTCACCAAGCTGGCGCCCCAGTACCTGGATTTCTTCAAGCGCGACTTCCACCCCTCCCAGCACGACACCGACGCGTTGCTGGACGAGTGGCGGGAAAAGCTGTTCGGCGCCGAAGGCCTGCTCACCGAGCAACATGCCCAGGCCAGCCAACGCAAGGGCAAGAAAGCCCACTGATACATTCTGTTTCTCTCCTCTTCAGGGCCGCTTTATGCGGCCTTTTTTATTGGCAGACCCAGCACGCACCACGCTTCATGCTCCACGCAATATGCAGGGTGCACTGAGCCTCAGGCGAACCGCACCATTCGGGCGCCTGATCGGTGCAGTTCGCCTGAGGCTCAATCTGCCCACCGATTTCTGCGTTTATTCACTTGCTTCCACGACGACGTCCTGTAGAACAGTAGCAACCATGGGATGTCATTCATGAAGTGTCTGCATTTAACCGTTTTTCCTCTGCTGGTTCCGCTGTCACTGTTTGCCGAACCGGCAACCCTGGAACCGGTGACCGTTACCAGTACCCGTATGGAAAGGCCTCTGGCCGACACACCAGCCGCTGTTACGGTGGTAGACGCAGGGAGCAAACTGGGCCAGCCCCGTCTGCAACTGGATGAAAGCCTCAACCGTGTCCCGGGGCTTTATCTGCAGAACCGTTACAACTTCGCCCAGGGCTTGCGCCTGTCATCACGGGGTTTTGGTTCCCGTGCCCCCTTCGGGGTCAGGGGGCTGCGCCTGAATGTGGACGGTTTCCCGGAAACCCTGCCGGACGGCCAGTCGCAACTGGACAGCATCGACCTGTTTGCAGTGGAACAACTCACGGTACTGCGAGGCCCAAGCTCGCTGTTCTACGGCAACGCCACCGGTGGCGTGGTGGACATCACCACGCAATCCGGAAAAACCCGCAATGATAGTGCCAGCGTATCGCTGGTCGGCGGCAGCCACGGGCTGAAACAAGCCAATGTGCAGACCACAGGCCGTCATGATCAGGGCCATCACGCTCTCAGCCTGACAGCTCTGGATTACCCGGGTTTTCGCGAACAGAGCGAGGTTCGTAAATATCAGTTCACCGGCCAGGCCGGCTGGGATCTTGCGGACACCCGCACGGTCACAGTCTTTCTCACCGCCATGGATACCCCCGTTGCCCAGGACCCGGGGGGCTTGACCCGCCAACAGGCCCACCAGGATCGGCGGCAAGCCAGCCGCTTTGCCTCCCGGCTGAATGCCGGTCAGCAGGTCGACCAGCAACGTCTGGGGCTGCATTATCGTGATGACGCCTTCGCCAACGGGCTGCTCAATGCCCGCGCCTTTATCAGCCAACGGGATTTTCGCCAGCAACTGCCCTTCCCCGGCAGCAGCCTGATTGATTACCAGCGGCTGTTTTACGGCGCTCGGCTGGATTACACCCTGCCCTTTACCGTATTGATACCGCACCGTCTGTTACTGGGCGTCGATATGGATCGTCAGGAAGACGACCGCGGTCGCCAGGCGGTCAGCCCCACTGGCAACATCACTGCCGTCACCGCCGACGAAGACCAACAGGCCAGCGCCGACGGTATTTTTCTGCAACTGGACAGTCACTTGTCAGATAGCGTTATGCTCACAATCGGTGGCCGGGCAGATCGGCTGCGCATGACCATCGACGATGCATTGCTGACTGATGGCAACGACAGTGGTCGCCGGGAGTTTGCAGAAAACAGCTACAGCGCGGGGCTAAGCTGGCAAGTCAGCCCCGCGCACACACTCTACACAACGGTCAGTTCTGCCTTCGAAAGCCCCACCTTTACCGAACTGGCTAACCCTTCCGGAGCGGGGGGGTTCAATCCGGACCTGGAACCGCAAACCGCACTGAACCGGGAGGTGGGCGCCCGTGGTGCACTGGGCGATCGGCTCTTTTACGAAGCAGCCCTGTTCCGGGTGGATGTGGATGATGAAATCACTCCCTACGAAATCGGCGGTCGCACCTTTTACCAAAACGCCGGCCAGACACGCCGCGATGGCCTGGAGCTGGGCCTGGAACACGCCACCACAGACCAGCTTACCCTGGCCCTGTCGTGGACCTGGTCCGACTTTCGTTTCCAGGAGTTTTTCGACACGCAGCAGAATGTGGATGTCAGCGGCGAACGGCTACCCGGTATCCCGCAGCACCAACTGTTTGCGGAGATTGACTGGCAGGCCGATAACGGTCTGTTTGCGTCAGTGGAATCGCTACTCGGCAGCCACCGCTATGCGGAAAATACCAATCGCACAAGGGTCGGCAGCGAGTGGCTGGTGAACGTACGGGGCGGCAAGGCATGGACACTGAATCGACAAACGCTGACCCTGTTTGCCAGCATCGACAATCTGCTGGATCGCGACTATTACAGTAACCTGCGCATCAATGCGAACAGCGACCGGCCGGTGGAAAATCGCGGCTACTTCGAGCCCGGCCCGGGTACCGGTTACTACGCCGGTTTTACCCTGGACTGGTAGCAGCCCCCTACGCGGCTTCGTGGTAGGCGGTGTGTTCGCGCCTCAAGCGGCGCTCCTACAAAACCCAGGCAGCGTGGACCGAAGCGACCTGCTCTTGGTTAAGGTGTCAGGCGGCTTGCGGGGCTGGATGCCTGATGGCAGAGCCTTAAAGCTTAACCCCTGACCGTCGCCACAGATTGCGTAGGGTGCACTGAGCCTAAGGCGAACTGCACCATCAAACGCCGGATCGGTGCAGTTCGCCTTAGGCTCAGTGCACCCTACGTGCTACGTCATGGAAAACCATGGGTGTTTGCGAACATAAAAAAGCCCCGGCCGCGAAAACGGCACCGGGGCTTTTCTTGCCAACCACAATCAGAACGCAGACACGCCACCATCCACGGCAATGGCCTGACCATTCATGTAACTATTGGCCGGAGACAACATCATCAACATAACAGTGACGATTTCTTCCGGCTGACCTAGCCGCTTCATGGGGCAACCGGACGCCAGCATGGCATGCATCGCCGCCTTGTCTTCAGACAGGTTGCCCTCGTCCACCATGGGCGTATGGGTGTAGAACGGGCAGATCGCATTGACACGGATATTGCGCTTTGCCACTTCCACCGCAGCGGTTTTGGTCAACCCGATCACCGCATGCTTGGCGGCGGAGTAAGCACCAATTTTCGGCGCCCCACCCAGCCCGGCCATGGAGCTCACGTTGACGATGCTACCGCCGTTTTCCTTCATGGCAGCAATCTGGTGCTTCATGCCGAACATCACCCCTTTCACATTCACGTTCACCTGCTGGTCCAGCACTTCCTCGGTGAGTTGATCGAAAGGAATAAAACCGTGGGCGATGCCGGCATTGTTCACCGCCATATCCAGGTGGCCAAACTGCGCCAGCGCGGTTTCCACCATGGCCTTGCAGTCCGCTTCACTGGACACATCACAACGCAACGCCGCCACTTTAACGCCCTGATCGGCCAGCGCTTCGGCTTGCGTGTTCAGGGCATCCATATTGATATCCCCCAACACCAGCGCCGCACCGCGTTTGCCCAGCTCTTCGGCCAGCAACTTGCCAAAACCACTGGCCGCACCGGTAATCAGCGCTGTCTTGCCGGTAAAATCCAGAATTGGATCCATTGTGTTCTCCTTCGTCGAACAGCTACAAGCCTCAAGCTTCAAGCCACAACACGGGCATGGCCGTGCTAACCAAATTACGCATTGCCCGCGCTTCCAGGTGAAAAGAAAACACCAAATTCAGGAACTCTTTGGCTTTCCCAATTCTAGCTTGTAGCTTGTAGCTTGTAGCTTGTAGCTTGTAGCTTGTAGCTTGTAGCTTGTAGCTCGTGGCTCGTGGCTCGTAGCTCGTAGCTCGTAGCTCGTATCTCGTATCTATTAGATGGTCATCCCACCATCAACAACAACGCATTCCCCGGTCACATAACTGGACGCATCGGAGACCAGATACAGCACGGTGCCCGCCATCTCTTTCGGGTCGGCATGGCGACGCATGGGGATCTGGCTGATGGCGGAATCGTAGATGTCCTCGTTGGTGAACAGGGCACCGGCGAACTTGGTTTTGGTGAGGCCCGGCAGCAAGGCATTGACCCGCACATTGAACGGGGCGCATTCCTGGGCGAAAGATTTGGTCATGCTGATCACTGCCGCCTTGGAGATCGAATAGATAGCCTGCATGTCGCCCGGAGTGAGGCCATTCACCGAAGCGGTGTTCACGATGGCACCACCGCCATGTTCGCGCATCAGCTTGGCGCCTTCCACGGACATGTAGAAGTAGCCGCGCAGGTTCACATCCACGGTCTTGTCGAAGGCATCTACCGGGGTGTCCAGAATGTGCCCAAAGAAGGGATTGGCTGCGGCGTTGTTGACGAGAATATCCAGCTTGCCGTGAGTCTCGCGGATATGGGAAAAGATCGCCTGGATCTGTGCCATTTCGCCGATATGGCAGGGGAAGGCTTCCGCACTGCCGCCGTCTGCCTGGATCGCGTCTGCCACCGCCTGACAGCCATCGATCTTGCGGCTGGAGACGATCACGTGGGCGCCCTGCTCCGCCAGCAGTCTGGCAATCTCTTCACCAATCCCGCGGCTGGCGCCGGTGACCAGGGCAATCTTGCCCTCAAGATTAAAAAGGGTGGTACTCATTACTACTCTCCCGATAAAAAGCAAAAATAATGCTGTAGGAGCCATGCTGGCATGGCGAACCGGAACGACAACCAATTCGCCATGCCAGCATGGCTCCTACAATGAGGCTTTACGCCCCTTCTTTGATAATCTGCACGGCCATGGACGCCAGCGGCTCGACCAGCGCACCGACCTGAGCAGCCTCCTTACTCGAGGCATTACCATCCACGGCCCGTTTCGCCACACCCTGACAGATGGCAGCAAGACGGAAGAAACTGAAGGCCAGATAGAATTCCCAGTTGTCGATGCGGTCGATGCCGCGACGCTGGCAGTACTGATCGACATACTCTTTTTCCGTGGGGATCCCCAGTGCCTTGCGGTCAACCCCCTGCAGGCCCGCCATCTTGGCGCCCCGCTGTGGCATGCGCATCCCCATACACTGGTAGGCCAGGTCCGCCAGCGGATGTCCCAGGGTGGACAGCTCCCAGTCCAGCACAGCGATGACCTTGGGTTCGCTGGGGTGCCACATCATGTTGTCCAGCCGATAGTCGCCATGCACCAGGGATACCTGGCCATCGTCTTCCGGCTGGTTGGCCTGCAGCCAGGCGATCAACTCGTCCATAGCAGGGATGTCCTGCAACTTGGAGGCTTCGTACTGCTGGGTCCAGCGACCCAGTTGCCGCTCGAAGTAGTTGCCGGGCTTGCCGTAATCCGCCAGGCCAACCTTGTCCAGATCCACACTGTGCAGGGCCGCCAGCACCCGGTTCATTTCTTCGTACATGGCCGCACGGGTAGCATTGCCTGACTCCCCCTCGCCGGCTTCCGGCAACGAGGCGCCCCACAGAATGCGGCCTTCACAGAACTCCATCACGTAGAACATGGAACCGATTACGTCCCTGTCTTCGCACAGATGCAGTACCCGTGGCACCGGCACATCCGTGTCTTTCAGTGCCGCCATGACGCGGAACTCGCGATCCACCGCATGGGCTGACTTGAGCAGCTTGCCCGGCGGCTGCCGGCGCAACACATAAGCACCGGACGGTGTGGTGATCTTGAAGGTGGGGTTGGACTGACCGCCTTCGAACTTGTCAGCCTCGATGGGCCCCTTGAAGCCATCGATTTGCTGTTCAAGGTATTCGGCCAGTTTCTGTGTATCCAGCGTATCCACCTGGGACATGGAGCTCTCCTGTTATTCTGTTTGCTGCGCAATAGGCAAAGCCCGGAGTGCAATAAACACCCCGGGCAAACACCGCTTCTCAGGCGAAGTATTTGGCCAGGTTGCGGCCCAGCTGCATCATGTGCACCTGATCCGGTCCATCCGCCAGCCGCAAGGTGCGGGCATAGCTGAAGAAGTTGACCAGCGGAATATCCTGGCTCAGCCCCGCCGCCCCGTGGACCTGAATCGCCCGATCAATCACATTTAACGCCATATTGGGTGCAACCACCTTGATCATAGCGATCAAATCCTTGGCGACTTTGTTACCTTCGCGGTCCATGGTGTCTGCCGCCTTCAAGGTCATCAGCCGTGCCTGCTCGATTTCGCAGTAGGAACGAGCCAGATCTTCACGCACCGAGCCCTGCTTGCTCATGGGCTGGCCGAATACCACACGCTCGTTGACGCGCTTGGCCATCAGCTCGAAGGACTCCTGGGCAGCACCGATCAGACGCATGCAATGGTGGATACGGCCCGGCCCCAGGCGACCCTGGGCGATTTCAAAGCCACGGCCTTCACCCAGAATCATGTTTTCCTTGGGCACCCGCACGTTGTCGAAGACCACTTCCGCATGACCTTCCGGTGCGTCGTTGTAACCAAACACCTGCATCGGGCGCACAATATTCACCCCGGGAGTGTTGGTGGGCACCAGAATCTGTGACTGCTGCGCATGGCGATTCGGATTGTCCGGATCGGTCTTGCCCATCACGATCATGATTTCGCAGGTCTTGCGCATGGCACCGCTGATATAGAACTTGCGGCCATTGATCACGTAGTCGTCGCCGTCACGCTCAATGCGGGTTTCGATATTGGTGGCGTCGGACGACGCCACTTCCGGCTCGGTCATGGCAAAGGCACTGCGGATACGGCCTTCCAGCAGCGGTTGCAGCCAGTCTTTCTTCTGCTGCTCATTGCCGTACTTGGCCAGCACTTCCATATTGCCGGTATCCGGCGCGGCGCAATTAAAGGCTTCCGAGGCAATACGGCTACGGCCCATTTCCTCGGCCAGCGGCGCGTATTCCAGATTGCTAAGACCGGCACTGTAATCCCCGTATTCCTTGGGCAGGAACAGATTCCACAGCCCCTTGGCCCGGGCTTTCTCTTTCAGCTCTTCCATTACCGGCGGGGTTTCCCACGGGCTTTTTTCCAGCTGTTCGTGATAAAGCCCTTCCACCGGGCGAATCTCGGTATTGATGAAATGACGTACCTGGTTGATCAGGTCCTGCACTTTTTCTGTGTATTGAAAATCCATGTAGCTCTCCCTTGTTTGCTTATTCGTTACAGTCTTTGTGCTGCGTTAAAAGTAAGTAATGGCTTCAAAGCGATCCGGACGATCCAGGTGCGGCACATTGTTAAAACTGGCCATGCGCACCACCTTGTTATTAAAAAAGCCGTGGGTCACGCTGCTGTTGCGAATTTGCAGATTCAGTTCCACCACGGTGTCATCGGCGGCGTTGAGGGCATGCTTGAGAAACATGGCCATGGCGCCACCGGAGCTGACGATCAGAACGCGGTCCTTGTCGCTGTACTCTTTCTGGATATGGTTGCGGGCCGCCAGCACCCGGTCAGAAAAGGACTGCCAGGTTTCCGGTAGATCACCGGTGAGCTCGTCCAGACGCCAGTGCTTCATGGCCGTTTTCAGCGCCTTGTAGAATGCCGCCACTGGCGCCCCTTCACCGGGGGCCTGTTCCGGGTACTGGGTCAGGTAGGCATCGACGATAGACTGGAAATCGAACTCATTAAGCCCGGCGTGAATATCTTCCGGTAACGCCACGCCCAGCCCTTCACAGATGCCCGCGCCGGTTTCCCGGTGGCGCACCAGGTCTCCCGACAGCAGCGCGTCGAAACCCATGTCCCGTTCGGCGAAATACTCCCCCAGCCAGCGAGCCTGCTGATGGCCGAGTTCCGAGAGGCGGTCATAGTTGTCGGTGCCGAACGATGCCTGTCCGTGACGGACAAGATAGAACTGGGCCATGTGGAATCCTTACAACGGGCAAGAGATCGAATAGCAATGACCCCAGCCTAGTGCACCCCCTTGAGTTAGTGAAATTGATATTTTGAATCCGGCAGAATGAATATGCTGCATGGCGATTTTACTGTTATTCGAAATAACGTTTCGATATCGTCGACCCTCACACCTAACAGCCGGAGCGCCCTTATGACAGATCTGACCTTCAGCAGCGGCTTTGTGCAGGCCAGGGAAAAGGGTGCTGTCCTGCATCTAACGCTGGATCGAGCGGACAAGCTCAATGCCATGACCGCCAGCATGTACCAGGACCTGACCCGTGCGGTGAACCACCTGGCAGAAAGGGACGATCTGCATGTGTTACTGCTCACCGGCAACGGCCGCGCCTGGTGCGCCGGCAACGATATCGGCGATTTCCTCAATGCGGACCCGGCCAGCCGGGACAACGGCACTCTCAGCCCTGCCATGGTGCTGGTGCACGCCCTGATGGCCCTGGACAAGCCCGTGGTGATTGGCGTGCAGGGCAACGCCACTGGCATCGGCACCACCCTGCTGCTCCATGCGGACCTGGTGGTAGCCGCCGACGATGCCCGCTTCCAGACCGCATTCATTAACTTGGGGCTGGTGCCGGAAGCGGGTTCCAGCCTGCTGCTCCCCGCCCTGATAGGCCGCCAGAATGCCAACCGCCTGCTACTGGCCGGCGATACCCTGAGTGCCCAGGAAGCCGAACGCTGCGGCCTGGTGGCCTACCGGGTAACCCCGGAGGAACTGGAGACCACCGCCCTGACCCTGGCACAGCGGCTGGCCGAGAAATCCCCGGCCGCCATGGCCATGACCAAGCAGCTACTGCGCCAGAGCGAGACAGCCATCAAGACCCAGATCGAAAAGGAAAGTGTGCTGTTTGCGGAGCGGATGTTTAGTGAGGATACAAGGGAGCGGTTTGCGGGTTTCTTGAAAGGCGGGAAATAAGTGAACAGTTAACAGTGAATAGTTAACAGCGACACGAATCATGTGTTGCTGTTATCAAACGTAAGAGGCCGCGCCCAGGGGATGGGCGCGGCCTCTTTGCGTTGAAACCATTACGCTCTGACGCGCGGCGCTGTTAACTATTCACTATTAACTGCCTTTCATCACTCCCCGCAGCGCCACCAACACCACCTCATCCACCACATCCTGCCGTTGTGCCGGCGTTTCCGTGTCGCGGGGTTGATACCAGTTGATCACCGAGTTCATGGCGCCAAACACGGGTTTGATGGACATCTTCGGGCGTGCGGCACGCATGGAGCCGTTGGCAATGCCCTCTTCCAGCACCGTCAGGAACAGCCCTTCGCAGCGTTTGCGTCGTTCCTGCAGGCGCTCGAGCTGGGCCCGCTGGGCCTCGGTGGTGCTGCTGCGCAGCAACATCTGCACCGCTTCGGAGACCGTGCGCTGGTAAGGCTGGGTACGAATCAGCGTGCGCACATAGCAGCGAGCCATTTCGGTAAAACGTTCCGGGGCCGGCAGACCGGAACCGACGACCGGCTCCAGCTCTTCAAAAAGCGCATCCATGGCCCGATGATGAATTTCGAAGAAGAGCTGCGCCTTGGAGTCGAAGTAGTGATATACCATTCCCTTGGTGGCAGAAAGACGCCGGGCAATGTCATCAATGCTGGTGGCATTGAAACCCCTCTCCATAAAACACAGGGCCGCCGCGTCGAGAATGGCATCGCGGGGGTCGGTAAGCAGGGCTTCACTTTGTTCTGACATGGTGCTCCTCAATAACGGTGCAGACCAATATTATCGGAAAATAGTGACATAACCGGGCCCGCCCACCATTGACCCTCCCGCACAGCAGTGACGGAATTCTCGCCCTTCGTGGCGCTTTTCACCCTTTACGGCCAATTACGCCGCTTTCATACTATTATTTTTAAAATGACATTCTGAAAATATGGCGCATTCGCGCCTCTACAGGGAGAGCCGCATGAGCAGAGCGCAAATTACGATTGAGGAACTGCAGGCAAAAACCGGTGAAGCTGTGGGCGTGTCCCAGTGGCGAGCCGTGGACCAGCAGCGCATCGACGGCTTTGCTGAGTTGACCGAAGATCCCCAATGGATCCACACGGACCCGGCGCGGGCCGCAAAGGAAAGCCCTTTCGGCACCACCATCGCCCACGGCTTTCTGTCCCTGTCGCTGCTGTCCGCCATGGCCATGGACGTGCTGCCCACCATCAAGGGGCAAGTAATGGGCATCAACTACGGCTTCGACAAGGTGCGTTTCATGAACCCGGTGCGTGAAGGCAGCAAGGTGCGCGGCAAATTCTCACTGTTGGAAGTGAAGCAGCGCTCCGATAAAGAATGGCAACTGCGCCATGGTGTGGAAGTGGAAATCGAAGGGCAGGATAAACCCGCTCTGATCGCCGAATGGCTGAGCCTGGCGATAATTAGTTGAAAGTTCAAAGTTTAAATTTGAAAAGCGCGGGAGAAGGCGTGCTGAACGAAACGCCTTTACCCGCAGCCCTATTCCAGTGAGTTGAAACGTTCAGCCAGTTAACGCCTGCGTCGCGGCACTGGAGCCAATCGTTTGGCAGTGCCGTTACGCGCGTTTCAACTTTGAACTTTTACTTTCAACTCACAAAACATCCGGAGAGAGAAACATGACAATCCGTTTTGACAATCAGGTGGCCATTGTCACCGGCGCCGGTAACGGCCTGGGCAAATGCCATGCGCTAGAACTGGCTCGTCTCGGCGCCAAGGTCGTGGTCAATGACTTCGGCGGGGCCCGCGATGGCAGTGGTGGTTCCAGCGAGGCTGCCGAGCAGGTAGTCGCCGAAATCCAGGCCGCTGGTGGTGAGGCGATTGCCAACGGCGCCGATGTCTCCAGCCCTGAACAGGTGGATGCCATGGTAAAGCAGGCCATGGACACCTGGGGGCGCATTGATGTGCTGGTTAACAACGCCGGCATCTTGCGCGACAAGAGCTTTGTGAAAATGACCCAGGACGACTGGGACAAGGTGGTGGCCGTTCACCTGACCGGCTCCGAGATCTGCACCAGAGCAGTCTGGCCGATCATGCGCGAACAGGGCTACGGCCGTATCGTCATGACCACGTCCACCTCCGGCCTGTACGGCAACTTCGGTCAGGCCAACTACGGCGCTGCCAAGATGGCCGTGGCAGGACTGATGAACACTCTCTGCATCGAAGGGGAAAAATACGACATCAAGGTCAACTGCATTGCACCCACTGCAGCCACACGCATGACCGAAGACCTGATGCCCCCGGAAGTGCTGGCCATGCTGGAGCCCAAGGAAATCACCCCGGCGGTCCTGTTCCTGTGTAGTAACAACGCCCCCACCCACCGCATCGTACTGGCTGGCGCCGGCTGCTACGCCATGGTTCGCCTGATGGAAAGCGAAGGCGTCTACCTGAATGAAGACGAGCGAAATGTGGATGGCGTCGCCGCCCATTTTGAACAGATCGGCAACATGGACAACGCCCGGGAAATTCTCGCCGGCGGCGATCATGTGACCAAGATTCTTACCAAGGCCGCTCAGGCCAAAGGCATCAAGCTGGGTTAGACGCAGCAGCTCAACAACCGGCTGCAAGCAAGCTCCTGCAGTGAGACACCGACCGAATATCAATCTGGAGAGGCATCATGAGAGAAGCCGTCATCGTTTCCACCGCCCGCACCCCCATTGGCAAAGCTTACCGGGGCGCCTTCAACGACACCCAGGCCCAGGCGCTGGGGGGCCATGCCATCAAGCACGCCGTTGATCGCGCCGGCATCGACCCGGAATCCATTCAGGACGTGATCATGGGCGCGGCCCTGCAGCAGGGTAGCACCAGTGGCAACGTGGCTCGCCAGTGCGCCCTGCGTGCCGGCCTGCCCACCAGCGTGTCCGGCATGTCCATGGACCGCCAGTGCGCGTCCGGCCTGATGGCCATTGCCACTGCCGCCAAGGAAATCATCGTCGATAATATGGATGTGGCTGTTGCCGGCGGTCTGGAATCCATTTCCCTGGTGCAGAACGACAAGATGAACACCTTCCGCGCCGCCGACCCCTGGCTGAAGCAACATCGCCCGGACATCTATATGTCCATGCTGGAAACCGCCGAGATCGTGGCCGACCGCTACAACGTATCCCGCGATGCCCAGGACGAGTACGCCTTCCAGTCACAGATGCGTACCGCCGCCGCCCAGCAAGCGGGCAAATTCGATGACGAGATCGTCCCCATGACCACCGTCATGAAGGTGATGAACAAGGAAACCAAAGAGATTTCCGATCAGGAAGTCACCCTGGGCAAAGACGAAGGCAATCGCCCGCAAACCACCCTGGAAGGCCTGCAGTCCCTGCAGCCTGTATTCAAGGGCGGCCAGCAGGTACAGGAAGGCGGTTTCATCACCGCCGGTAACGCTTCCCAGCTGTCCGACGGCGCCAGCGCCTGCGTGCTGATGGAAGCGAAGGAAGCCGAGCGCCTGGGCCTGCAACCACTGGGGGCCTACCGCGGTATGGCTGTCGCTGGCTGTGACCCGGACGAGATGGGCATCGGCCCGGTGTTTGCGGTACCCAAGCTGCTCAAGCGTTTCGGTCTCACCGTGGATGACATCGGCATCTGGGAGCTTAACGAAGCCTTCGCCAGTCAGTGCCTGTACAGCCGCGACCGCCTGGGCATCGACCCGGAGAAATACAATGTGAACGGCGGCGCCATCTCCATCGGCCACCCCTACGGTATGTCAGGTGCCCGTATGACCGGCCATGCCCTGATCGAAGGCAAGCGCCGGGGGGTGAAGTATGTGGTAGTGACCATGTGCATTGGCGGCGGCATGGGTGCCGCTGGCCTGTTCGAAGTGTTCTGATTTCTGTCTCTGACTTCCCCTTCAGGGCGCCACACGGCGCCCTTTTTTTGTCTTCATGATCAGGGTCCACTGCCGGGACAAACCTTACTGTGTTTTCTGCGATGGAATTCTTTAGCAAATGTGTCAACGCTCACAAATAACACTAAAATGAAATCTTCTTTTATTTGTTACCCTGGGTAACGAATCACCGAGAACGGTAAACATCCCCTTTAATATCGTTTCTTTATCGTGGTCTTGAATCACGAAAACCCATAAAAGCTAACGTTTTTATTCCAGAAACAGGCTCTTCGCTCCCTATTTCCCTCCAACTTCGACGTTGGTCTGTCTTGACCACATACCCGCCGGTATGTATGAATTGAATCCGACGCATCGCTTTTTGAAATAATGGTTCAAAAAAACAAAAGGCGAGGGTCAGGATTTTAACGCCCGATGGGACCGGGCGTGACAACAAGTGCGCTACAACAACGTTCACAACAACAAACGGAATTTCTACCCGGCTCATCACCGGGTAGTGGGAGAGCAAAATAATGCGAAGCAAAGCGATCGCTGTTGGCTGCAGCAGTGCCCTGGCTCTGGGCCTGCTGACAGCCGCAGCCCCGGCCATGGCTGGCGGAAAACAGTTCAATGAAGACGTCAGCGTCAAATGGAACCTGAAAGCCTCCTTGGGCGCTATTTCCCGTATGGAGTCTGCCCGCAAGGAAAATCTGTTTGCCGGTGATACCCCCGGCGGCACGTCCGGTTCAGCCGTCTCTGACGACGGCAACCTGAACTATGATGGTGGTGAAGTGGTGTCTGCCGTTGCCAAGGCAGTGGGCGACGTCAACCTGCAGTACAAGAATTATGGCCTGTTTGTGCGAGCCAAGGGCTGGTACGACTACGTGCAGAAAGAGAAGGATGTTCCCCACGGCAACTTCCCCAATGAATTTGTCGGCGGCGAGCCGCTCAGCGATGACGGCTTTGATCGCAACTCCAAATTCCAGGGAGCCACCTTCCAGGATGTCTTTGTCCACGGCACCTTTCAGGTCAATGAGCAGCCCCTGAAACTGAAGGCGGGTCGTCAGACTCTGCTGTGGGGACGCAGCCTCTATTCCCGTGGTTCCCTCAGTGCGCTGAACGCCATCGACCTGGCAGCCCTGCACCGCCCCGGTGCCGAGTACACCGAGTTCTTCAAGCCCGCTGGCATGGTGACCGCTGACTACAAGTTTAGCGACCGGCTCTCCATGAAATCCTTCTACCAGTATGAATGGCGGGCCGCGAACCTGGATGGCTGCGGCACCTTCTTTTCCACCCTCGACAACACCGCCGTCGGTTGTGATGCCACCTTCTCCAGCTCGGTGATTATTCCCAACAAGACCGCCTACGAGAATGGCGTCTATATTCCACGCCGGGACGAAAAAGAACCGGATGATGGCGGTCAGTACGGGCTGAAATTCGACTATGCCTTCCCGAAATCCAAGGCCAAGGTGGGCGCCTACTTCCTGAACTATCACATGCGTCTGCCGATCTACTCAGTGACCAAGGAAGACAGCCCGCTGGCGCAGGGGATTACCGCTGGCAACGACATCGCCTACTTCTATGAATACCCGGAAGACATTCAGGTGGTCGGCCTTACCGCTGACAAGACCTTTGAGGGTGTCGGCAATCTGGCCATGAACCTGAGCTACCTGCCGGATATGCCAGTCCAGATCAACACCCCGGATCTGACTACCGCGCGGGTACTGGAAGCCAATGGCGTGCCGGCAGCCGCCGCACAGGGATTTGCCACCGTTCCCCAGGACACCATCGACTATGTCTACGGCTCCGGCAACGAAGTCACCGGTTTCCAGGAATTCGATATCCAGCGTGCCGAAGTGACCTTCACCACAGTCATTCCCAAATTGCTGGGTGCACAGAAGACCATTGTCTCAGCTCAGGTAGGTTCCGAGTTCATTGATGACCTGCCGGATCAGGAAGACATGCGCTTCCGCCGCCACACCAACTTCGGGGTTGGCGAGCTCGGTGAGGATGGCTATGTGACTGACTTCAGCTGGGGCTACCAACTGACGCTCAAATCCACCTATACCAACGTCATTGGCCCGGTGGCGTTGACCCCGTCGCTGACCATGAAGCATGGCGTGGAAGGCTATTCCAGCGATGACGCCCTGCAGGAAGACGAACGCAGCCTGGGTATGGGTGTAGGCATGAGCTACAAGAAACTCAGCGCCGACCTGTCCTACACCACTTATAACGATGCCAGCTATAGCGTGGTCAACGACCGGGATTATCTGTCCCTGAGCACCACCTACAACTTCTGAGAAGGCAAGGACACCGCAGGCTGCACCCTAGTGGCCTGCCAACCAGAATGAGGATGGAACGATGAGAAAAGTGAAATTTGCCATGGTGGCCCTGTTCGCTGCACTGCTCGCGGCCTGTGTCACCGGCTACCACGACACCCGTATGGTCAACACCCAGACCGGCGTAGAAAAAGACCCACAGGGTCCCTACCAGTCATTGGTGGTGGGGGTCCTCGTTGAGCACGAACTGCGTGGCCACCTGGAAAACGCCATCGTTGCCAGGTTTGCCGAGCAAGGCATCAAGGCCACCGCCGCCCATACGGTCTTTGGTGACAAAGGCATCGAAGGCAAAAGCCGCGACTATCTGGCAGAACGCATGCAAGAAAACGGCTTCGACAGTGCCCTGGCCATTCACCTGGAAGAACAGCGCAGCGAAACCCTGGAAGTAAAAGGTGATCCCGGCGCCGCTGTACCGATCGCCGGCACCATGACCATGCGTCCTCAGGTATTCAGCGATGACTTTTTTGTGAATGAGGACATCTATGTGGTTCGGCTGGACCTCTGGGACGTGAACCAGCAAGCGATTATCTGGCAAGGCAACACCGTCAGCTTCAATACCGGCGGCTTCAAGGGCCTGGAAAAAGGCGCAGGCCACTTTGCCCAGATCATCACCAACGCCATCGGTAAGGCCGATATCTTCTGATCCTGTTTTCTCCTTGATTGTCTCCACCTTCCTTGCCCACTTCGGTGGGCATTTTTTTGCCTTGTCCTGTCACGATCCTGTCATGCCGACCCGGCATATTGACCACCTATCAAGGAGAGAGGCCCGCCCTCTTGCTTCTGGCGGGCGCCATCGCTAGGCTTGAGAACTGAATTCAAAGAGATTTCACCATGAACGCAGCCCTGCACAATCACAGCATCAATGCAGACCGCAAGCCGGTCGGCACGGTTGTGCCCGCTGCCTTCTATTACGGGTATTGGTTTAGCCGCTCGCGCGCCTGACCGTTACCCAGGCGCGCCCGCTACGGGACGCCTGCCGAATCACGAAAACCCCGGTCGGTATCCCGCCCGGGGTTTTTTATTGCCCAGACAACCGCACGACAGAGGACAAACACCATGTATCGATATGGCCAGCACCACAAAGACACGCTATTTAGCCAGTGGCAACGCCCACTCCAGCGAACACTACGATCGAATCACGCGCGACGGTAACCGCGCACCGAACAGTAAGGAACGACCATGCAACAGACTCAGAGCTCTACCGCCAGCCAGGCCGACATCAGCCCGCGACGCAGCCTGCCGCTGCCCTCCCCCACCGTGCTGCGCGAACGCCTGCCAGTGGACGCCCAGCTGGCAGCACAGATCACGGCCCATCGACAGACCGTACGCGATATTCTCAACGGCACCGACGACCGCCTGCTGGTGATCACCGGCCCCTGCTCGCTCCATGACCCGAAATCCGCACTGGAATACGGCCATCGCCTGAGCGAACTATCCCCCCAGCTGGGCGACAAGGTCTTTCTGGTGATGCGTGCCTACGTGGAAAAACCCCGCACCACCGTGGGCTGGAAAGGCATGCTCTACGACCCGCACCTGGACGGCAGCAACGACATCGCCACCGGCCTGAACGTGTCTCGCCACCTGTTGCTGGACCTGGCACGGCTGGGCTTGCCCCTGGCCACCGAACTGTTGCACCCCATGGCCGCCGACTACCTGGGCGACCTGCTCAGCTGGGCGGCCATCGGCGCGCGCACTACCGAATCCCAGATCCACCGGGAAATGGTCAGCGGCCTGCCCATGCCAGTGGGTTTCAAGAACGGCACCGACGGCAGTGTCGACGTGGCGAGTGACGCCATGGGAGCAGCCGAACATCCCCACACGCACCTGGGCATCGATGACAACGGCCACAGTGCGCTGCTACAAACCGCCGGCAACCCGGATACCCATCTGGTACTGCGCGGCGGCCATCATGGTCCCAACTACGATGCCAATAGCATCCGCACTGCCGTCGATGCCCTGCAGAGCAAAGGCCGCAACCCGCGACTGATCGTGGATTGCAGCCATGCCAACAGCGGCAAAGACCCACTGAGACAGCCGGAGGTACTGCGTGATCTGCTTGAACAGCGTGCCAGAGGCGAAAACCCAATCGCCGGCGTGATGCTGGAAAGCCACCTGCAAGATGGCAAACAGCCCCTGCAGAAACCGCTTCAATACGGCCTTTCCATCACCGATGGCTGCCTGGGCTGGGACAGGACAGAGCAGTTACTCTGTGGCATCGCCTAGAGCGGTTCGGAGGGGCGACTTTGCCGAAAAAGATTGATGCAAATCACGAAACCGGCGCCTATTCGGTAAAGGCGCCGGTCCCGTGATAATGTCGGCATAACAGACCGGAGGGCTGCATCATGACACTGGAACAATTAATTACCGCTTTCGTGTTGTTCCTCTGCGGCATTGCCGTGGTGGCGTTTATTGTTTATCTGAAGAACCAGTCCAACAAACGATAAATCGCAGACCACTGAAATCAACTGTAAAGCAGCTCGCCCACTCCCATCTTGATCACGTTACCGCCAATACGGCACTTCACTTCCTTGCCCGGCTTCTTGTCGAACTCCGCATGCAGAATACTCTTGCGGGTATCGGGGCTTCCGCGATCAATAGACAGTGTGTGCGTCCCCGCAGCGGTATCCTGCTGCTCCGCCAGATAGGCTATAAATTCCGGCATCACATTACCGATGGGCGGAAACATATCCCGGGGAAGATTCGGGTTCAGCAAGCGCCCGTGAAACTCCGAACTGCCGGTAATACTGCCCGGTGCAAACAGGAACAATTCCGAGGTATAGACACCACCAAACAGATCGGCCCACCGCTCCGCATTCAAACTCGCCGCCAGCACATGCTCTGGCTTGGTAACCGGAATGATCAACGTAGGCGTATCCACATTGACCACCATGGGCTTGTTCTATGTGGTCGAAGGCAAGGCGCCCCTGGCCGCCCCGTTGGGCATAGGTTTCAGTGCATTTCACTGTGGCGGGAAAAGCTAACGTGACTCGAAGCGCTATTATGTTTCATTCACAGAGAATTATTTCAGGATAATAGGCTTGTCTTCATTAACAACGCAGCGGAAGCCGACATAGGGATGCCCTTCATAGCCAAATTCCTTGGTGATTCTGGGGGCGGCTTTTGGTGGTTCGTGGTAGCGCTGCAAAACCACCTTGCCACCTCGTACTGATTTCTCAGTGCCGCTTTCCGGCCCCTGCGGGTCCACTTCGGGAGAATTGGCGTAATAATCCGGGTCGAACCAGTCCAGAATCCACTCTTTGACGTTAGCACTCATGTCGTAAAAACCGAGTGGATTCGGCGGATAAGATCCAACTTTTTCCACACCGAGACCAGACCCGATATTGGTTCCCTTTTTCGGCATGCCGGTATCCGTGCCATACGCCACCTTTTTGCCCCGGCTGCGCGCCGCATATTCCCACTGACCTTCTGTGGGGAGGTCAATATTCAGGCCCGTGTTTTCTCCCAGCCAAAAGCAATAATCGCGGGCTTGCTGCCATGTCATATAACGAACCGGTTTTGCAGGTTTTCGGCTTCTTTTTCCCAACTTACGTTCGACCAGCAGCGGCTTCTCTGTAAATTGGGTATAAACATCAAACTCTTCAAACGTCACTTCATACTTCCCCATGGAATAGCTGGAAAGGGTGACTTTATGGACGGGTTCTGCAGTGCGTTTTTCTCCTGCAACCTGAAATACCCAAGGCATCCACATGGCATCGGGGTGGTTTTTATCAACAAATTCATAAGAGCCTAATGGCCCCTCATTGAAACTTTTACTCGTAATGTAGGCGCCAACATCACCCATCTGAAAGCCCCCCCCTCCACAAAAACCAGATTTTCGACGGAACGACGCAATACCGTTTGCACCTCTTTCGGTAGCTCTTGGTTGATTGTCACTTCAGTTTTGGGTACATCGGCACCAGCGCACGCGCCGAACGGTAAAACTGCCAACATGGTCAGCACTAAATACTTCATGCCGTCTCCTGGGCTTGTAGCGGTTGGTCTGCCAAAGCAATGGCAGGCAGAACTTCTTGACGTCGGGCCAGCATACGGTTGGTGCGCGGGAGTTGGAGCTGGGCCAGTCGGGTTTCTACCCCTTCGGGGGTGCTGTTGGTGCGGGCAGCCACGCCGCGCACGATGGTTTGCCACTCGTTTTCACCCTGGCTGTGATGGCCAATGGCTGCCAGGCCCCTGTCCACTTTCTGTTGCATGGTTACGTCACCCTTGAAGCGGGCTTCATCAGCACGATATAGCACGATATAGGGGACACGCATAAATTCAACTATGAAAAAGCAAAGCCTACCACCCTGCCAGGCTTTGCCCTGCCACCCATTTCCTGCCAGTTTGCTGGACATACTCACGGACCCTCGCCAAGGCGCCGACCGCAACAGGCTGGCGCTGTTTTCGTGATCTCATATGGGAAAGCCAGGCTTTCTCATCTATCCCCAAGCGATCCAGTATTTTCATCGATTTCCTGGGTATTGATCCTCGTTTATCGTCTAGTATCGCCCTGCCCGTACCCTCCACATGAAGCCGCTCACGCCATTGACCAATCATGTCCAGAGCCTTGAGGGATTCCCCCTCCTCAGTCTGTCCTTTGATCCAACGCTTCACGATAAGAGGACCACTGAACAGCTGCATCCAGCGCTCCGCAACCTCTTGATCTGTCAAGTCCAGCGCCTTTTGTTGATTGATGCGGAGAACCAGATGGTAGTGATTGGACATCACGGCATAAGCACAGAGATCGATAGCAAAGACCTCCGCCAAGGCGGCCAGACGATCCACCACCCACTGGCGGCGATGCTCATAGTTCTGGCCGGAGTAGCGATCCTTCCCGCAAAGAAAGGCCCGTAGTACGCAGCGACAGATACAGTGATAGTAAGGGGTAGAGTCCAGGGATACCTGGGTATAGCGAGCACGGGTCATGGGTTGCCTCCTTGCATATCCATGACTCGACAATACTGACCAAATAATCAGCATAAAATCAGCAATTTTCCCCGCTCAGTGTAAGAGATTCTCCAAGTCGTGCGTGTCCCTATTCTCTTTTTTGATCAGGCGGATCAACAGACCCGTCGGGGATAGCGGAACCAGGGTGAACTGGATACGTTACCCCGTATTTCTTTTGCCTTGGATAGAATGCGACTGGATTCATCGCACCCCATTATTTCAGAGTCACAGGCTTTTCTTCGTTAACCGCGCAGCGGAAGCCCACATAAGCGTGGCCTTTAAAACCGAATTCCTTGGCGGTATCGGGGTCAGCCTTCGGCTTTTCATGCAACCGCTTTAAAACAACTTTTGCACTTCGAACTACTCTTTTTTCTCCTTGTTTCGGCCCCTTTGGGTTGTTCTCGGGCGAGACTTTGTAATAGTCTGGATCGAACCAGTCCAACACCCATTCCTTGGCATTGCCGCTCATGTCATATAATCCAAGAGGGTTTGGTGGGTAGGAGCCTACTTTTTTTACCCCCAGGCTCGAATTAATATTAGTTCCTTTTTGGGGCATTCCGCTATCCGTGCCGTAGGCAACATCCCTGCCTCGGCTCCGGGCTGCGTACTCCCACTGCGCCTCGGTGGGAAGGTCAAAAGAAAGGCCGGTATGTTTTCCCAACCATAGGCAATAATTACGCGCATTTTCCCATGTCATCATGTGCGCAGGATTTTTAGGGCGACGACTTTGCTTTCCTATTTTATGCTCTGCCAGAGTAGCCTTTCCTTCAGAGCGAGTATAAACATCATACTCCGAAAACGTCACCTCATATTTTCCTATCGAATAGCTGGATAGAGTGACTTTGTGAACGGGTTCGGAAGTTTGTTTTTTTAAATCAAAATCAGGACGTAGCCACGGGAGCCACATAGCATCGGGATGATCTTTATCAACATACTTATAATCAAAACTGCCTTCGTTGAAACTTTTCTTCGTTATATAAGTACCGAAGTCTCCCATCTGAAAGCCCCCCCCTTTCACGAACACTTGGTTCTTGACAGAGCCGCGCAACAACTCTTGCACATCTTCCGGTATCTCCTGGCTAATGGTTGCTTCAGTCATGCTTTCACCGGCATCTGCGCAGGCACCAAGAGGCAAGAAAATTGCGACGATCATCAATAATGAGCACTTCATACCATATCCTTTATGGTCAGGGGGTGGTTAGCCTGGGCAACGTCTGGCAGCACATCACGCCTTCTTGCCAGCATCTGGTTGGTACGGTTAAGGCGAAGCTGAGCCAGCCGCATTTCTACCTCTCTTGGACTGCTGTTCGTACGGGCTGCCACGCCACGCACGATGGTTTGCCATTCATTTTCCCCCTGGCTGTGCGTGCCAATGGCCACCAGCCCCTTGTCTACCTTATGTTGCAGTGAGTCATCACCCTTGAGCCGGGCTTGTTCGCCCAGGTTGATAAAGCTCTCCATAAGTCGGATTAGCAGTGCCGGCGGAGAATAGCGGAACCAGAAAGAGTCATTCAGAGTATCTAATATATCGTTAGCTTTAGACAAAACCTGAGACGCTTCATCCCTCCAGTTCAAAATGTTGGTGGTCATTTGTTGGTAAGCGTCTTGCACTTCCTCCACGGTGTTCTTCCCTTTCCATACCAGACAATACACCAGCGCCATCATCGCCTCTTCGGCGCTTTCTTCCATAATCATGCCCACGGTGTAGTCCGCATCACGCAGTGAGTGATAGGAGAAGGCCACGAAGGCACTGATATACTTCACATCAACGGTATATTCCAAGCCACCTTGAGCTCCAATGCCGCAGACAATACCCGCCTTGGCTCGAAGCATGAAACGCCCTTCTTCATAGCTAAGGGTAAAACCGGCGGCAGCACCTACACCTGCCTGAGCCGCAGCTTTGTAACCAGTACTCGCTAACGCTTTGAATTGATAATGCTCATCCGGATTGGCCCATTCCAGTGCGCCCTTGGCTTGGCATTCCACCTTGGCTCCAGCGAATACTTCACCGCTGAACCTACCACCGGCGTCGGCCCCCTTGAACATCAGTCCGCCGCCCCTGTGCTGGAATTCCAGTTTTCCGCAGGCCATGGCGCTGGCCCCGGCGAAGCCGGCCAGGCTCATCTCGAAGTGGGCGCGAACCTTGCCAAGCTGCACAGGTTTGCCGTCTTTGGCATCTTCGTGATCAAAGACAATATGATGGCCGTCGGCATGGGGGAAATAGCCGTTGGCAGTCACCTTGCCTTCTGCCAGCGCCAGACTGCCGGACACCTGCCCTTCAATACCGAACTGGCCTTTCTGTGGATTGAAATTGATGGCGCCGGACGCGCCGGCATAGTAGCGCATCAATTGCGCTTGGGCAGTGGCATCATAGGTGCGCAACGGGTCGTCCAGATTGTCGGTCCCTGCCTTGGCGTTTTTATTGATGCTTCGCGCCCATTCGGTAAAGGCACCGCTGGTCTCGGCTTTTCCGAGCCCCCAAGTCACCTTACCCGTCACTTGGCTCAACTGCTTTTTAACTTTCTCAAGGTCATAGTTGCCGTCTTTATCCCGTAATGCCCGGCGTTTTCGGTCGTCCGCGTCCAACTTGTAAGAACGAACATGGTTTTTCATCTTGTCTGAACGGACATAGGTATACTTCTTGCCCCGTAGGCGAACGATCTCGGTCAAGCCATCGACACTTGCACCATTGATGACGGGTTTTATTTCTTCCGCCACCTTGTCCTGGGCACTGGCAATGGCATCTTTATCTCTGCTTTGCTTGGCCTGTAGCAATGACTGCATCGGTTTAGCCAGGATTCGCTCTTCTTCGTCCAGCTGTTCCATTTCCTCAGCAGTGAGTCCGTAAAAGCATTGCTCGGCGGGGACATAACACAGCTCCACTAAATCGCCCTGTGAAACTGATTGTGCCTCTGCCTCTATCGCAACAATCGCTTCTGGCGCCTTGGGCACTTCAGGCATTGGGCTGTCCGCCTTTACGCCAGCCGGAACACTGTATTCCTTGTTACCGTTAAAAGTGACGCCACTTTTCCCCTTCAGGGTCACCGTATTGCCGAACAGGCGCACCGTGCCATTTGCTTTAATGGTGATACCGCCACCACCCTGATGCAGGGTGAGATCTCCGCTGCCATCGCCACGGATGTCGATGGCGTCGGTCGCTTGTAGGTGCAGGTTGCTGCCGACCTTGCTAGCCAGGCCTTTGCTGGCAGTAATGGCTGCGCTCCCCTGCACCCGCAGCTGGCTGTTGGCAGCGCTGTACAGTTCCAGGTTTTTGCCGGATTCCAGGGTGGCATTGGCGGTGGCGGTTAGATGGGTGTTGGTCTGGGACTGGTGGTGTATCACACCGGAATCGGTGTGGATCACAGAGCGATTCAGGACTTGCGTTGTGCTGTCGCTGCCGATTCGGATCTGGCTGTTTTTCCCGACGTCAATATTCTGATGTTGGCCTGCGCGCATCACTAATGCTCCCTGCTCACAGGCGAGAGTCACCAGCGGGCTTTCGCTGTTGGCGTTCAGGTCCAGGAGACATTGCCCATCCGGGGTGTTCAGGGTAATTGCTTGCGCCTCTTTTCTGTCATTGAGATTCAACAAATGACCGGCCGGGGTAAGGATACGATTTTCCGGCGCGTTTCGGTTACTCACCGGGCCCGGTTGGGATGCTGCTGGTGCATAGCCCAGTATCAACGGCTTGTCCGGGTCGTTGTTCAGGCAGGTCAACAGCACTTCAGCACCGTTTCTCAGCGGCCAGTCCCAACCAGTGGCTTGCCCGTCTTTGCCGGGCAAGCTGCCGTGGGGCTGTAGCTGGCGCAGGGGTGGGCTGGATTCGGTAAGAGGCTGGTCGCCATCGTCAAAATCAATGCGGGCTTTACGGCTGTCCATGCCATCCACATGACTATAGGGGCCGCCAGCTTCGACCCGTGCCGGGAAGACCAGAGGTAGCGAGATTTGAGCAGGCAACGCCGGGCGAAAGGGCTGCGCTAACGGTAGTAGTTCAGCCTCCCAGGTAAATCCATTGGGGCTGTTACCCAGGTGGTTTCTGGGAGAGGAGAACGTCAGAGCGGCACGGGTAATCAGGCAAGGGCCATGCCCTGCAACGGGCAGCCACTGGCCAACCTGCAAGTCCCCCACCGCACCGGACACCAGAATGGTATGGGACCGACATTGCTGCCTTTCCTGCTCCAGACGTGCTTGCGTCAGACTGGCATGGGCATCACCGCTACCAGACTGGAAAAAGGTTTGCCGGGTTGCCACCTTGCCTGCCGATGACTGACTTTCCCTTGTCAGGGCAGCGGCTTCCGATGGACACACTTG
Organism: Alcanivorax sp. IL2; assembly: GCF_047495475.1. Taxonomy (NCBI): domain Bacteria; kingdom Pseudomonadati; phylum Pseudomonadota; class Gammaproteobacteria; order Oceanospirillales; family Alcanivoracaceae; genus Alcanivorax; species Alcanivorax sp. IL2. Next base: position 2,882,081 of record NZ_CP179932.1, read on the forward strand.
CTGATGAACCCGGCTGCGGTCGGGCTGCCAGCGGTAATATCGACGTGACTGGCGCAATGCGACCGTGGCATGGCCAGCCACACTGCGACTCCCGCCGGTTTCTGCAGTAACAGCCAGCTCACCCCGGTCTGCGCGGCTGGCGCCATGCTGATCGTCGGCCAGAACGATAACCTCGCCCTGCTCTGCCAAGGTGGAATAGAACCAGATGCCATCCCGGGCCAGAAGGCGTTGCAGGAACTGCAGGTCGGTTTCTCCTACCTGCGCAGTCCAGTCCATGGGCGGATAGTGTTCATGGGTGCGGTTGTCCACCGTAAGGCTATATTCCTGCAGTAACACTTCCGCCAGTTCGATGACGGTACGGCGATGAACGATGCGATAGCGGGATTGCTGTCGCAGTGCCGCAAGGCCTGAGGAGACCGTGAGCACCCACTCCTCCTGCCCATCAGGCAGGATCCGCCCCTGATCAATACGGGTCACCTTGCCAGCATAATCCCGGCTCAGGCCGTCTGCACTGGTACAGCTCCATTGCGCAGGTTTATCCAGAAAGCTGCCCGCTTCCACACCAACAGCAACCGCACAATAAAACCGGTATTCGCTGATCTGGCTGAGAGAAGAATTCGCAGTCAGGGCATAGGGTTCCAATGGCAGCCCATCAACGGTGAGGATAATTTCACCCCCGCCGAGGCCTTCATTACCGTTGCCAAACAATGACGCACCGGCCTGCTCCAGACGTTCACCGATTTCTTCTTTGACGTCATCCAGAGCGTCGTCCAGTTTGCCTTCGATATTATCCAGCCAACCCATCGCAGCCTTCCCTGATTGCTTGGTTATGCGTATTACGTCGATCCTGGGGTGGTGGGTTACGCCTGCGGCTGACCCACCCTACTTTTGTTTCGGGTGAAGGTTTTAGTTACTGCCTACCATCTGGCCATCCACCTTGATGGAGCCGCCCGAGATTTCCACATTGGGGCCGTCAATAATCAGATCCCCCCCGGGAGTGATTTCAATGGTGCCGCCGCCCTGGCTGAGGCGAATGGGCGCACTGCCTGAACCACGAATCGTGATGGCACCCTGTACATCCATGCCCAGCTTGCCGTTATCCACCACCACTGTTGCGTCACCGGACACCACGTCCATGGAGAAGTTGGCTTCGGCTTTCGCAATCAGGTCCTTGCCGGCATGCAGGGTCATATCGCCCTTGTCCGTTGCCATGCGAAGATTGTCGCCGGCCTTGAACAGCAGGTCCGAGCCGGCTTGTAGCTCCACCTCGCCTTCCTGAGTCATCAACTTGAGATGGCGGGCCACGGTCACTGTCTGATCTTCGCCAACCTGGGTATTCTGCGAGCCGCCCACTTCGGTGGTCATGTTGCCACCGGCACGCAGTGCCATATCCCCTTCCACGCTTTCCAGGGTTGCCTGATGGGCGTCTTGCCGGGCATCCAGGCTCAAACGGTTTTTTCGTTCATGGGTGAACAGTTCGATGCGTTCTTCGCCAGCCCGGTCTTCCATCAACAGTTCGTTGCCACCACGGGTGCGCAGGATATGCTGACTGGGGTTGGACGCGGTGACCGGCCCCGGCGTGGTCGGGTTACTGAGAGCCCCAAGGATAATGGGGCGATCGATATCGCCGTTGACGCAACTGAGCAACACTTCGGTACCGCCATGCAGGGGTAGGTGCATGCCACTGTCCGGGCCACCGTAGGGTTGCATCAGACGTACCGGCGGGCTGGCTTCCCCCTGCGGTGAATCACTGAGATCAAAGGGAAGGCGGATACGGTAACGGCCCTGATCGTCCAGGTAGGCATAATCGCTGCCATCCCCTTCCACCACGGCAGAAAAGCTGCCGTGAACCGGTGCCCGCTGCCAGGCCGCTGCGCTGCGCCAGGGGATGGATACCGGTACCAGGGTCAGTTCGCTTTGCAGGCCAGGACGGTCACTGTTCTGGCCGAAGGCGTGGCCCACGCGCTGGTCACCTTGAATGCTCACCGCTGACACCAGCCATTCGCCGTCGTGGCTGGGGTGGCCCGCGAGGATCAGCTTCATGCCAGGTACGAACTGGCCAGTGTCAGCCCTCGCGATCACCGTCTGCCGCTGTACATCTTCCACTTCGCAGCGAACGCGGGCCATGGCATTACCCTGCTCCGCGTCCACGGCGTTAACGCCCCAATGGCACTGGTCGCCCCGACCGCCCAGGCCTTCGGCATAGCCCTGGGGCGGGTTATCCGGCGTGTCCGGGTTATGGTCATAAACATTGAACGTACCGCTGCGCCAGCGAATCGTTCGGGTAACCTGAAACACGCGCTCACTGCCGGCTGCCTGGCCACTTTCGGCATGAAATTCCAGCATGGCGCTGCCCAGGTTTTCCTGCAGGGCCGCGCTGTCATCATGAAAGTGAAAGTGTTGGCCGCTGTCGCCATGGACTACGGCGTAAAAGGCGCCGTCACGGGCCAGCAGCCGCTCCAGAAAATCCAGGTCGCTTTCTTCATACTGCACGGTCATGGCTCGCGCAGGTTGGGGCTGGCTGAACTCGATGGTGATGTCATCGGCGTTGAAACTCGCTTCTTCCAGGACTTGTTCGATAATTTCCTGCACGGTCTTGTTGAGAAAGACCCGGTTGTGACGATTCAGGGCCAGCGGGAACAACGGCGACACCAGATGCAGGCGCAGGCGGGCACCTTCCGGGCTGGCGCTAAGCTCCTCCACCGCTTCCACCATGAAGGCAAAGTGCTGTTGTTGACCGCCGCTTCCTTCCACTCGCAGGATGGCAGATTCCCCGGGCAAGGAGCCTAGCGAAGGCTCGATACGCGTCAGCACATCCACCTGCATGCGCCCCAGGGAAGACAGCGCCAGATCCTGCGAGGCGAAACACTCCACGGCCAGGGCCTCTTCGCCCATGCCCGCCACATCAATAAAGAAACGACACTTGGGGGCGTCCATCAATTGCTGCATGGCACCACCGGCGGCCTGCTCCAGCTGCTGCATGACAGAGGCTTTCAGGCTGTCCAGGGAAACGTCCCCGTTAGCCAACCCGGACAACATATTGCCATTGAGCAAACCTCCACCATCAACGGAAGGCAGACCCGAGCCGGACAGTGCCGACTTGCCCGATGAGGGAATCCCTGCGTCACCTATCAGGTCTTTGGCTCGGTCCAGATACTTGTCGATACCCATGGAACTGTCCTTGTTGTGTTGTGGTTATCGTCAGGCGCTCAGGGATTCCGGCACCGGCTGGTCCGCGAAGACGGCCGTGATCTGCCCTTGTTCATCCAGTTCCAGGGTCAGAATATCGGGCATGTCGTCGTCGGCCATGTAGCCCAGCAGTTGCTGGGCCAGGCCCGGCATCAGTTGCTGCTCGATGACGGATTCCACCTGGCGGGCACCGCTCTCGGCCACCTGGCATTGCCGCGACAATTGCTCCATGACTTTCTGGTCCACCCGGAAGGTAATGCCGTGGGCCTGCATCAACCGCTGGGCCACCGCATCCAGGCGCATGGCCACCACCGCATTGAGCATGTCCTGATCCAGGGGACGGAAAGGAATCGCCTGCATGCGGGCGAGCAAGGCTGCGGCGAAATGGCGGCGCAGATCCGGCTCGATGGCGCTGATCAGCTGTGCATCGGTTGGTGCCTGCCAGGGGTTCTCCTCTTCACCGTCGTTATCGTTATTATCGGCTTGATCGTCCTGTGCCTGCGCCGGTTCTTCTTCCGGTGGCAACGCCAGCTGTTGCAGGGTGTCGCTGCCCAGGTTGGAGGTCATCAGAATAACGGTGTTACGGAAATCGATTTCCCGCCCTTCCCCATCGCGCAATACACCGCGATCGAATACCTGATAGAACAGGTTCATCACATCCGGGTGGGCTTTTTCCACTTCATCCAGCAGGACCACCGAGTACGGACGCTGGCGCACTGCTTCGGTAAGCACGCCGCCTTCACCGAACCCCACATACCCCGGCGGGCTGCCCTTGAGCTGGGACACGGTATGGGCTTCCTGGTATTCGCTCATGTTGATACTGACCAGGAATCGTTCACCGCCGAACAGTTCATCGGCCAGGGCGCGGGCCGTTTCGGTTTTGCCCACACCGCTGGGGCCGGCAAGCAGGAAGACACCCAGGGGGCCTTCGTTTTTCCGCAGCCCCGCCTTGGCGGCGCGCAGGGTCCGCGCCAGCATGCTCAGCCCGCCATCCTGACCCACCACCCGCTGCGACAGGCGCTGCTCCAGGTCACGCAGCACCGACACTTCATCACGCTGCATGCGCCCGAGCGGCACCCCGGTCCAGTCTGCGATAACCGACGCTACCGTGGCTGCATTCACTTCCGGGTGAATCATGGGCTCACCGGCCTGCACCGCATGCAGCGCCTCGCGCCGTTCGCGACTGCCATCCAGGGCGGCCACGGTGGCCTGTTCCTGCTGCCAGCGCTGTTCGGTGGTTTCCATTTCGGCGGCTACCTGATTCTGCTCTGCCGTCAATTGTTGGCGCAGACGTTCATCGGCAGGCAGCCCTTGAGCCAGATCCTGCTGCAGGGCGGCAAGCCGTTGTTCCAGATAACGCAGACGTTCGGCGCCCTGTGACAGACCCCGGGGCTGGCTGGCCTGACTGAGTCGCACCCGGGCAGCGGCGGTATCGAGAACATCAATGGCCTTGTCCGGCAACTGGCGACCGGTGATATAGCGTTGGGACAAGGTGACAGCGGCAGACAGAGCTTCGTCGGTCAGGTGTACGCCATGGTGGTCGGCAAACTTGTCCTTCAGGCCACTGAGCATCAGCAGAGCCCGCTCGCCATCGGGCTCATCAACGGGAACCCGCTGGAAGCGGCGATCCAGGGCCGCATCCCGTTCGAAGTAGCGCTTGTACTCCGCCCATGTGGTGGCGGCGATGGTGCGCATGCCGCCCCGGGCCAGGGCCGGCTTGAGCAGGTTGGCGGCATCGTTCTGACCAGCGTCGCCGCCGGCACCGATGAGGGTATGGGCCTCATCGATAAAGAGAATGACCGGAGTGGGTGAACGCTGGATTTCGCTGATCACCTGTTTCAGGCGACGCTCGAATTCCCCTTTGACGCTGGCCCCGGCCTGCAACTGGCCCAGATCCAGCCCCAGCAAGCGCACGTCTTTTAGTGCCTCGGGCACTTCACCGTTGATGATTTGCTGGGCCAGACCTTCCACCACCGCGGTTTTACCCACCCCGGGTTCACCCACCAGGATCGGGTTGTTCTTGCGACGGCGACAGAGAATATCGATCGCCATGCGGATTTCGTCACCCCGACCAACCACCGGATCAAGACGCCCTTCACGGGCCTCGGCGGTAAAATCCTGACAGAACTGGCCTAACGCTTCTTCACCTGCCGGGCGGGATGCGGCGCCGGCACTGCCCGGTTCGCCGGCAACATCCGTGGCACTGCGCGGCTGCTCTACGGAAGCCGCCGTCCAGGTCGTAAAGTGTTCGCGCAATTGCGTCAGTGACATGGGCTCCAACAAGGCAAAAGCGTTGTCGCCCAGGCGCGGCAGCAGTTCCAGCAAGGCATCCAGCAGGCTGATGCTGCGAATGGTGTCGCCCTGGTAATACAGGCTGGAAGCCAGCCAGGCCTGTTCCAGCCATTGCACCAGACGGGCAGAAAACACCGGTTTTTCCGGGTTGGAGGTGCGCAGCCGTGACAGGGCCTGCATCTGCGATTCGAACACCTGATCGGCGCTGATGTCGCTGTGGGCCAATGCCAGTTGCAGGTCATTGCGCAGATCACTTTCCAGCAATTTGATCAGCACATGCTCAATGCGCACTTCGTAATCGCTGCGCGCGGCAGCGAACACCGCCGCCTGTTCCAGTGCACGGGCACAGGTATCGTTGAGTTTTTCCACCAGCCGGCGGATGGTTTGACCTTGCATGTTCCCCTCCATGGATTAGTTCCCGTTACTGCGCGCCGTTTCCGGTGCCACGCGGATGACGTATTCCTGTTGCAGGCGCTCACCCAGCCAGGCAGACCAGCCCAGACGCTGTTCATCGGTGCCCAGCCCCACGCTGCGACGCCGCGAGGGACACACGCGGATTTGCAGCTCGGCCCCCACCTGCCCTTGCAGGTAGTCATCCAGTTGTTGTCTCAGGTTGTCGCCCTGGCTGTGACCGGGCAGCAATTGTTGTGCGGCCCGGGAATCCACCGGTCCCAGGCGGACGGCCACATTGCCGTTGGCCATATAAGCCTGGCCGCCGAGGATGGCGTTATCCCCCAGGGCGCAGTCATTGCGGCCCAGCACACAGCCCTCGCCGAGGGCTTGCCAGGCGGGCTGCCGATCCTGCACATCCACGTCGATGCCGGGCAGGCGATCCTGCAGCAGGATTTGCAAGCCACCGGCGCTGCGGATTTTCGTTACCGGGAAATAGCGTCTGTCCCTGTCAGCTTCACCTTGTTGATCATTGCCTCCGCCAAGCCGGCCGGAAAGCGCATCTGCACTGCCGCGGAAGGCGGCGGGTAAGCGCCCCGCCGCCGGCCGTGAAATCTGCATGGCCCGATACAACAGGGCATAAAAGCGTGGATTGAAAATATTGAGGAAGTCGCGCATGCGTGCGGCATCGTCATCCTCGGCAGTGGTCCGGTCGAGCAGGTAATGGGGCACCGGTGCATCAACGCCATACAAACCGAAAAAGCCCATCAACAAGGTCAACTGTGCTGACTGTTGCTGGCAGCCACGGATATCGGAAGCCGGAAAGACCAGATTGTCATCCGGCAACAGGCGTACCCGCTTTTCCAACCCCTGACCAAACACCGCCCCTTCCGGATCACTGGCTTCCAGCAACTCCATGGCCTGGGCAAAATCAAATTGCTGGGGCGTTCGTAACAGCCCCTGCATTACATCGGCGCCGCGCAACCCACCTGAGGTTCCCATACAAACTCCTTCTGACTGGGTTGAGCGATAACGCGCAATTCCACGCTCTCGTTGATCGGTGCAAGCTGGCTGAGCAGGCGGTGTAGTACGCAGCCGAACAGGTAGATATCGTCCAGCGATAAAAAATCACCCTGGCTCAGCTGCACCGTTACCACCGCGCCCCGGTAGAGCATTCCCTTGAGCATCCGAGTCACCGGCGTGACACTCACCTCCTGCAGGGCCTGGCGCCGGCGCTGGTTTTCCTGCCGGTCAGTCCAGTCCAACAAACCCATCAGTGATTGCAGGCTGTTACGGTTGGCCAGCCCCACCGCAGAAAGCTGCATTAGGGCCTGTAATTGCCAACGGTAGGCGCTGCTGTCCGGGCACGGCAGGTAGCTGCAGGGGCGATTGAGGTTACGGATCGACAGGGACGACGGCACGCCCTCACCGGGCCGGGTAATCTGGTTTTCCGCCAGATAACGGCGTGGCAAATAGCCGTCACTGACTCTGACACGAGCAGACAGCGTCTGCGCCGGGATCAGGCCGGGACCAGACAGGCTGATAAACGGTTGTGGAGTGGCCAGCCCAAGATCACGACGGGTTAATCGATAACAGTATTCGCCCTGGCTGAAATCATGGGCACGATAGAACGGCTGATAATCGGTAAGCCGGGCACTGCGATGATCGCGGCCGGTCAGCGACAGGATCTCATGCAGCACCACCGTATCCGGGTATTTCTGGTCCGGCAGGAAACGGTATTCCGCCCGTTTCTGATCCACATCGAGGGGGTCCGCGTCCAGCTCGTAGAGGTTGACGGCCGGCACACAGTTAAGCTGAAAATGCTCGCGCTTGAGCTGATGCTCCGCCGGCAGCTGCAAAGGTAGTTCCACTTGCAACTGACATTCACGCCCCTTGTCCGGGAAGGTCAGCTGCGACAGACCGGCAATACGAATAAAGAAAAACCGTTCCCGCCAGGCAAAATAATCCTGTAGCAGGGAAAAACCGGGCAGCCCACGGTGGTGACCGGTATGGGACAACACCTCCAGATACGGAATGCTGACATCAGCGGCGTCCAGTTCACCACAGGATGAGCCATCCACCGAAAAGCCCAGCTTTCCTTTCGGCCGGCTAAGGCCATGACACAACGCCAGCGCCAGGGCCGGGTCGCAGTGCAGGTAAATTTCCAGAGTAGACAGATCCAGATCCGCCAGATTACCGGCGCCAGCATGGGCCAGTGTCAGGGTCAGTTCAGTGCTGCCATTACCGGTTTCGTGGGTCTGAACGCCGCTGACCTGCAATGGCAGGATCTGTAAGTCAGCCAGCGTGGAAAAGTGACATTGCTGCCTGCCCTCCCCCACCGGAGCGGAACGGATAATGCTGCCAGCCGGCAGGCTCTTGCCACCCTGGGCATTGGCATCCGGGGCAAAGTTCATCACCGTGCGGCTGGCATAGCCACGCAACTGCCCTGGGCACAGCTGCTCAAGCAGCTGCTCACTGATAGCGTTTTCGCTGTCATCAATACGGGTGCGGATCTGTGCTGCGATAAATGCCATCCCTTCCAGCAAACGCTCCACATAGGGATCGCGGTCACGGACTTCGGCCAGGTTCAGCATCCTGGCCTGCTCGGGATGGGCTTTGGCAAAATCAGCGGCAGCCTCATGCAGCAACCGCATTTCGGATTCAAAATACTCGCGCATTGGCTGCTCCCGCCTTGATATCGGCACCCCCGTCGCTCTGGAAATAGGTACGGAAACGGGCCACGCCGCCTTCCGGTACCACACCGGTCACTTCCAACTGCACTACACAGTCCGTGGAGCTCTCCCGTCGCGCCGTTACCTGGATATGTTGCAAGCGCGGTTCGAAGCGAACGATGGTCTCGCGCACCAGGCGAGCAAGGGTGTCGATTGAATAGGGCAAGGCATCATAGAGAGACGGCAAATCCGGCAAGCCGTGTTCGGGCAGGTGCTCCAGCACGTCATAGCGGGCATTGAGCAATCGCTGTAGATGATCGTGAATGCTACGCAGGCGCGCCTCGCGACCTTCCAGCGATGCCACCGGTGTGCCATCGGCAAACCGGCCATGAATGATCTCGAACAGGGCAGCGGACATAATCCCTCGTGATGCAACAAAATGGATTGGGTGGGGGCGAACAAAATCCGCCCCCGGGCTCTTAGCGGCCTTCGGTCCAGGAGTCGGAGAACTCAATGTTGCCGTCCACATAGGTCCAGGTGATCGCTGCATAGCGCGCGGACACCTCTTCCAGATGCGGATAGCTTTCCTTGTCGATGTCCTTCACGTTGTGCATCACCGGCTTCACGGAAGTGATTTTCACGTCCTTGAGGGTGTGACGGAAATATTCCTTCTCGGTACCGGTATCGTCGATGCGGAACCAACGCAGCACCAGCTCTTTCAGGGTCTGACCGTTGCTGCAAGCCTTGTACAGATACGGTGAGGCACTGTCGAAACCCTTGGTGAAGACAAAGGGTTCATGCTTGCGGGTGCCGGTCAGGGAGCCGGTATCACCATCGGTGGGGATACGCAGCTCATGATCGAAATGCAGCACCTCGATGCTCCCTTCCCGATCTGCAATGGAAACAGACCCTTCAATCTCGCTCCCCTGATCGTCCTTGATCCACATATAGGCGGGAATCGCCATAGGAAAACCTCCTGTTCAGTTTCAGTTTTATCAAAGGCCGGCTGATGCCAGCCCCGCACACCCTCCCCCCAGGGCAACAACCTTGTTGTTACTCACGGCTCAAGGATGTGTTCCATGCAGGCAAGGAGCGTCTTTAGCTCTCTGCCTGCTAAAGTGATCAGCCGTCTTTGCCTGCCGGCAACTGGGACACCAGTGACAGGCGCACATCCACCCCTTCTATCTGGAAATGCGGCATGACGGCCATGTCCACCCGGTAGTAGCCCGGGTTTTCAGGAATGCTCTGCACTTTCACATAGCCATCCTGCAGCGGGTAATTGGCCACCAGTTCCGGGTCCGGATTGTTCATCTTGGTGACCAGGCCCTGGAGCCAGTCATTGAGTTCGTTTTCCAGTTCCTGGCGGCTTTTGCTGGCACCAATGTTTTCGCGCTGCAGAACCTTGAGGTAATGTGCCAGACGCGACACCAGGAAGATGTAAGGCAAACGCGAATTAATGCGTGAGTTAGCGGTGGCTTCTTTTGTCGTATATTCAGCCGGTCTCTGGGCGGAATTGGCTGAAAAGAAGCAGGCGTAGTCGCTGTTCTTGTAGAAGCTCAGTGGAATAAACCCTTCCTCGGCGAATTCCAGTTCCTTGGTTTCGGAAATCAGGATTTCCGTAGGAATCTTGGCTTGAGTGCCACGGCCCACGTCGTAATGATGCAGCGGCAGGTTTTCCAGCTTGCCGCCCGCTTCCGGGCCACGGATGTTTACCGTCCAGCCGTACTGTTTGAAACTGCGCGCCATGTTGGATGCGAAAGCGAAAGTGGCATTGCCCCACAGGTATTTCTCGTGGTCTTCGCCGGCCACGCTTTCCTGGTAGTTGAACTGGCGCACCGGATTACTTTCCCCATAGGGAAGACGCAGCAGGAAACGCGGCATTACCAAGCCCACATAACGGGAATCTTCGCTTTCCCGGAAACTGCGCCAGCGGGTGTACTCGGCTTTTTCCAGGTAGCTGCCGATATCCTGGATCTTCGGCACTTCCTCAATGGCATCCTTGCCGAAGAACTTGCTGCCGGCACTGCCCAGGAAGGGACAATGTGACGCGGCGGCCACCCGGGAGATTTCCGTGAGCAGGGAAATATCCGGTGCGGAACAGTCGAACTCGAAGTTGGAAATCACCGCGGACATGGGTTCACCGCCCGGGGTGTCGTATTCCTGGATGTAGAGATGATTGAACAGCCCGGACTGGGTCACATCCGGCACATCCTCGAAATCCTCGGCCAGGTCTTCCTTGCTGGAATCCAGCAACTCCACGCGGATGTTGGCCTTGGGATCGGCCCGGTCCACCAGGAACTTCAGGGAGGTCCAGGCAGATTCCACTTTCTGGAATTCCGGGTGGTGCATGACCGCATCCAGTTGCGTGCTGATGGCGCTGTCGATGCGGGCGATGTACTGGTCCAGCAGGGTCTTGTCGATACGATCGAATTTGTCGCTGCGGCTGGCCAGGTCGAGAAAGACCTGTAGCGCCGCCGTCAATCGCTGCTCCAGCGGCACTTCTGCCAGGTTCTCGCTGTGGTGAAAGGTCTGCAGGGTCAGTGGCTGCCCCACCGGATCGATATCCACCATGCTGCACAGGCGCTCGTAGATGCTGCCTTCTTCCTTGCTTTCCACCTCGGTGGTGGCCTGTTGTGTCTGTTGTGTACTCATGCGATCTCTCCTTGCTGCACTGCACTTATTCGCCGCTGCTTTCGCCATCCAGTGGCACCAGGGATTCCAGCTGGCCCATCAGGGATTCCAGCTCGGGCTGATTTTTGACGATGCGCTCCAGCTCGCGGCGGAATTTGCTGTTATCCAGCAGGTTGGATTTCAGATCCTTGAGCAGGCTGCGCATGGCCAGCATGTCGTTGAGCTGCGGGATGCTCTGGGCCACCGCTTCCGGTTTGAATGACTTGAAGCTGTCGAACGCCAGGTCCACTTCTATTTCGGAACCGTCTTCACGGAGCTGGTTCTCCACCGTGTATTTCACCCGGGGAGCCATGTCCTTGAGCACATCATCGATATTGTTGCGATCAATACGTACCCGTTCGCGCTCGGCCAGCCGTCCTTCCGCCTGACCATTGCTGTAGTCCCCCATGACCAGGAGTTTCAGCGGCAGTTCGAGTTTCTTCTTGGCGCCACCGGTTTCCAGATCCAGGGTGATATTGACCCGTGCCCGCGGCACTTCATTCTGAAAGCTTTTAGACATGATTCCCCTCGTTGACTTGTCGATCCATGAACATTAGTGCCGTTACAGCATGGCTGCGGCGGCGGTGATATCGGTGCGGCTGATGTGCTGGCCGATCTGCTCCAGACGCATCTGCGCCTGCTCGTTGTTATCCTGGGCACGCAGCGCCTGCTGCAGCAGGCGCCAGACGCGCAGTGCAAACGTGGGCTCCCAGGCGGGTATGCCGTGGTCGTCCAGACGTTCTGCAACGGCATCCAGCAAGGGCAGCGCCAGATCATGGCGCTGGTTCACCAAACACAGCTCGGCCTTGAGCAGATCCTGCTCGGAGCGGGCTTTTCGCCCCCGGGTCGGTGTCTGATCGATTACCTTGAGCCCGGCCACCAAGCCGTCCTGCTGGCTGGCGGCGGCGGCTTCCACCCCCACCTGGCCCCACAGGCTGTCATCGCTGGCGGTACTGTCCTTGTCATCGGTCATCAGCGATTCCACCCAGTTGGCGGCGGTGCCATCCAGAAAGGGAGTGCCATCACTGAACTGCAACTTGATCAGATCGCGCCGGGCAGTGAGCAGGGCCCGGCATTCTCGGCTGATCAGATCCGCCAGGTTGCCAAGCCCCAAACCCTGAGCGGCCTGGAAGGCAGCGTGCTGCAACGCCAGACAGAACTGCCCGCCCGGTTCCAGGAAAGTGCGCTCGGCAGCCAACAGGGCCTCATCCCATTGCTGTCGATCCAATGCCGAAGACACTGCATTCAGCGAAGCCGGGCGCGGCGGTGCAATACGGGTTTTTCCCTTGTCCGCGGGAGGCACTGCCAACGCAGACCAGCGCATGGAGCGAGACAGACGCACCATGGGTTCATAGCGTTTTTCGTGGCGATACCAGGCCAGCAATTCGCGCAGGGCCTTCCGCTCTGCCTTGTCGTTGTCGATATTGCCCACCGGTGTCGCCGGGCCGGCAGCGAATTCCTGCCGTGTGGATGTCTGCGGTGTTGACTCCGCTTGTGGCTGATCAGCGTTGTCCTCTTCTGGAGCAGCCGACTCGGTAACTGCCGGCTGTTTTTTCTTCTGCTCGGCCAACCAGTCAGTAATCGCTTTCAGACGGGGGCCGTCATCAATCTTGTAATCCAGCAAGGTGTGAAAACGTGTCAGCTGGGTTTCCAGCTGTTCCAGATCATCCTGGTTGCAAACATGCTTGTTCAGATAAACCGGGAAGCGCTCATTCCTCAGCCATTCAAAAGCGCCCAGGCGAGCATTGGGGCGAGCGGGATGACAGTTTTCCCAGGCATACTCGATCGCCCAGCACCATCCCGCCAGCGCATCCGCCAGGCCTTTGACCCCATACAAGTAGGCGTAGGCCAGTGACGTATACGCCAGCACCCGCAGATCCAGGGCCTGCTCACGCAGCACCGCATGGGAGAGATCGCGGATGCGCTCGAAGTCGTTGCCGCTGAGCTTTTCCACTTCACCGCGCAGCTGGGCAAAGCCATCGCTGTAACGGGGGTCTTCACCGGCTTCCCGGTTTTCCCACTGCGACAGAATTGCCAGCAGTTCGCTCTGCGTCTTGCTCATAGCCGGCCTCCACTGACAAAGCGGCTGAGCAGATCCAGCAAGCTGCCCTGCTCCAGTGCCGCCAGGTCTCTGGCTCGCTGGGACGGCGTCACCGTTCCCTTGAGCATGTCGGACAGGGTCTGCACATTGCCGTCGCGCAGGGTCGGATCAAACAGGTAAGGCAGAAAGCTGGGGGGAACGCGGCGAAAAAACAGGATCAACTGCCCCTGCGCCCCTTCCTGTCCCCAGCGCCAGAAATAGTTGGCCGACCAGTTGCCACCCAGCAGGCTGTCAATCAGCCGCAGCCAGAACACCAGGCACACCTGACCGTGCTCGCCGCCCGGTAATGGCAGACGAATCCCCCAACCGGTTCTCGCCGGTCCACGGCGCATGACATTGGCCAGCAGGTCGCAGACTCCCTGATAAAAAAGCGCGGTATCGCCGTAGGCTGCGGCCAGCTCATGAATACAATCCACCGAGGTGGCACGCAGCAACCCCAGCTCCTGCTTGACCGCCTGGGAGCGCTCATCCTGATGGCATTCACCGGCAATGGTTTCCAGGCAGCCCAGCAGAATATCCAGTGGTTCGGTCTTCCAGCGCTGCCCGATCACAGAGGCGGATTGCTGATAAAACCGTTGATACACCACCGGCACGGCCGCCTGGGTTTCTTTCAGGTAGGGAATCTGGGTAACGGTGCTGATAAGAAAGGGATACCAGCGCCCGCTCTGGTCACTGCCCGGGCCAATGGTGGCCAGCACCGGGCGCCGCTCTTCCGTGGCCGAGAACACCAGATGGTGGATGCCAGCAGAGGGAAACGCCTGCTCACCCTGGGCGCCATTCAGGCGCCGGGAGATCAATGCATAGCCTTCCTGCACCCAACCGTCCAGTTCGCGAATTTCCCGCTCAACCACATTGAGCTTGATGAAATCCGCACGAATGGGAAGTTTGCCAAAGGCAGCGATTTTCGGCTTGCTCGCCACCGCCATACTGGCGGCAACCGGCTTGGGCTGTTTCAGAAATCCAAGCATCAGCCCGCCTCCAGCACACTGCCAGCGGACGGCACCAGGGGCCGCAACATGTCATGGGGCAGGTTGAAACTGCTCAGCACCCGCTGACTGAAAACATTGGCCTGACGATCAGCACGCAGCCGATAGCGCACCACCAGCGGATCGCTGAGCCCGCCGTTAAGCTCCCACTTCAATACGAACTCGGAGCTGCTTTCCCGGGAAATGGCGGCCTGATTCAGCAGGCGGAACAGTGCCCAGGGCCCGCTGACCTTCACCTCGTCACGAACCTGCCCACGGCGGGACACCCCTGCTACCCGTGCACCCAGAGTGTTCTGATCACCCGGCCAGGTAAACCGGCGCCATTCCTGGGGGCCATTGCGGTAACGGTAGGACTGGCCATTGCTTTCCAGCATGATTTCACTGACACCACGGGCCGGCAGCGGATACAGATAGAAGCTCATTTCCGGACGGCGCCCACCCCGACCAAACAGACTCTCGGTAATCACCTGAGCCGACGCCAGGCTACCCATGAACTGTCTGGACAGACCCAGCCCCTGGTTCAGCCATTGCCGCTCTGTCCAGCCACCTCGGCGGGTCTGTTCCAGGAAGGGGCTCAAGCTGTCGTCGACAAACCGCCACAGCCGGCCATTGCCCGGCTGGAAGAAATCGGCCATGTCATCTAGGGTGGCATCACGACCTTTTTCGGCGAACGGAAATTTCTTGCGCAGCCGACTGTCGAACACACTGGCCACTTCGGTCTGCCACTGGTCGGCGATGCCGCCACGGGCTTCCACCAGCACATTGCGCCAGCTTTCCCGCATCGCACCTTCAAACAGCGGGCGCAGCGCCTCACGGGTGGTAACGTCTGCACCGCTGAGCAGACTGCTGATGGTGACCCAGCTCTTGTACAGTTCGGTTTCCGAGCCACCCCGCCCGAGAATACTACCTGCATAGACTTCTGCTTCACGTCCCACATCCACGGACAATGACAAGCGTTCCATGTCAGTTTTCAGGGCAGAGACGATCAGCAGATACTGATGGATCAGCTCACTGACCGAGCGCTCTTCCGCGGCTTTGGTGAAACGGCGCAGTTCGGTGGTGCGCTCATCCAGTGCCTTGATGGTGCTGCGCTGCTCCAGCGCCGCCGCCTCAACAGCGCCATCCACCAGATCCGGCGCGGCTTCATAAAGCGCCAGGTTCTTGCTGGTCTGGTTCATCAGCTGGCCGATGGGGCCATCCCCCCGAGACAGGCGATCAAGCTTTTTCACCCCGTCATCCAGGGAGGTGAAGCGTTTGATACGCACATCAGAAAGGAAACTCAGCCAGGCCTTGGCATAGTCGCTGAAGTACAGATCGCGAATCTGCGCACGCAGCTCCGTCGCCAGGGCTTCATCAATCAGCTGGCCATCCGCATCTTCGCCTTCGCGCAGACCGTATTGCCCGGTAAGCACCCAGTCACCGCGAGTGGCAGATTCGATGCGCGCATCAATCTGCGGCATCACAAAGTCTTCCCAGCCGTGACGGGTGTACACCCCTTCCACCTTGGTGCCTGCACCGATTACCTTGCGGGCATTGCGGTCGAGCATGTCCTCGATGCCATAGGGTTTTAGCTCGGTGCTGCCTTTGGAAATCACCTGGGCATACATTTGCTGGGCATTGGGCGGGGTTTTCAGGTGAGCTCGCCCCTGGTCGATCAGTTCCTGGCGGGCTTTCCAGCGCTGGTCCCGCTCTGCCCGTTCAGTCAGATAAAAATGGGCAATGCCGTACAGGGAATGAGAGCTATCGGTATCTGCTTCCTTGAACACCGCTTCGTTCTGCAGCCCCTTACGGTCCAGCCACAAACGATTCAGCACCGGGACAGCCTGATCCGCCTGCATGCGCTGCGGCGCCCGTGACAGCATCAGATAACTTTTCAGGGCAGCATAGTAATCTTCCCGAATCGCTTCCTGGCCCTGACGGTCCGAGGACTCCCAGGCTCTGGCATGATTTTCCAGTGCATACTCCAGTGACTGGATAGCGGTATCCCGGTACAGCACGTCCATGGACGTCATCAGCAGGTCTTGCAACTCCGGCAGCTGGCGATCTCCGGTATAGACCCCGAAGCGAAAACGCCAGGGCTTGTGGTCTTCATAGGCCTTGAGCTGCTGGTAATGCTGGTAAAGCGCGTCCAGCACCTGGAACCGTTCCAGGCTGTCGTAGCGGTCATCCTGCAGGGCCAGGGTTGCCTTCTGGGACAGGGCCACTCCCTTGTCGAGCAGCATCTTGTTGGTCCCGTAAGAAGCCCCCAGCAACAGCAGCGTGCCCACCACCATCGACAGGGCAACCCCTATGGAGAGGGTTTTCAGGCCACGCTGCCATATCAAACTTCGGCGGTTGCCCTGAGCCACGCCTTGCAACGGGATGACCACCTCGGTGAAAAAGCGGTGGATGAAAAAGGGTTTGGGTGGAGTACTGCATGCCGGGCGTTCCTGGCTGGGCAGACCGAAGGCCTGGCGAATATTGCCCACCAGTCGGGTCAACGGGGTGCCTTCCTGGGTGCCACTGGTGAAATAGGCGCCGGCAAAACGGGGCATTTCCTGATAGGGATTGTCCCGGAACAACAGGTTGATGAATTCCGACAGTTTTTCTGCGGCCACCTGAAACTGGTCAGGAAAGCCGTACAGGGCGGCTTTGCGCTCCAGGTCTCTCTGCATGGACAGCTTGCGCAGGCGCAGGTCGCAGAGCTTCTGATACAGCTCCTGGGCATGGTTTTCGAACTGCTCGGCGGGGCTGGAATCAGCGCCCTCTTCCAACAGATAAGCGCCCCAGATCTGTTCCCTTTCACTGTGACTCAGGTCTTCGAAAAACTCTTCGAAACCGGGAATCAAATCCGTCTTGGTGAAGACGATGAACACCGGGAACAACAACCCAAGACGCTCCATGAGCTCATTGATGCGCTCACGGATGATCTTGATATGCCTTTCCATGGCTTCGCTGTCAGCGGTGAGCAGGTCCGCCACACTTATGGCTACCATGACACCGTTTATCGGCGTTTGCTTGCGCTCCTTGCGCAGCATTTCCAGGAAAGAAAACCATTCCTGACGATCATCCTCTTCCGTGGTGTAACGCCCGGCAGTATCCAGCAGCACCGCCTGATCGGAGAACCACCAGTCGCAGTTACGTGTACCGCCCACGCCACGAAAATGCAGATCGTCCGCATCGGCATAGGGAAAGTGCAGGCCGGAATTGCGCAGCAAGGTGCTTTTGCCAGCTGCAGACGGGCCGATCACCATGTACCAGGGCAAGGCATAGAGTGCGGCACTGCCCCGGTAACCGGCCCCCAGCTGCGACGCCTTCAATGAAGAGATGGCATCGGTCATTTTTTCCTTGAGGGCATCCACATCATCGCTGCCCTCGTTGCCACCGATTTCTTTCTGCAACCGTGAGCCGTGTCGACGTGCCAGCAGGAAACGAATCCCCATGATCAGGGCAAAAACCCCGACAACGGCGGCCACCGCCAGATAACGATTGGTACCTGTCAGCCCCAGACGCGGGCCGGCAAACCAGATCAGGGCAACTACCGCCAGCAGACCGATGGCGGAGCTGCCAAAGCGTGACAGAACGAGTTTTTTCAGTATTTGAGAAAATGAGCCCAGCGACATTATTTCAGGTCCCCTTCTGACAGCGAGGAGTAGGAAGGCGAGGTCAACAGGTTTTCACGAAACAGGGCAATGTCCGCGGCGGCATCACTGGCGCTTTTCATGCTGACGGCCGTATAGCCGGTATAACTGAAGAAGACGATGGCCACGGTCACCGCTGCGATGACCCAGTAGGGAATCTGGCGCCCCACCCGGGCCAGCACATGCTCGCGGGCGGCACCGTTGGGTGCCAGACGCGGATCGGGAACACCACGGTGGCCATCAATCTGGCTGCGCAGATCTACCTGCAACGCCATCAACTGTTCCAGGCCGCGTAACTTGTAGACGCCTTCAAACCCCAGTTGCAGACAGACGTAATACAGTTCGAGAAGGTGCAGGTTCTGCTCACCACGCTGGCGCAGCTCTCCCAGCTTGATGAAAAATGCTTCGCCCCCCAGATGTTCGCCAAACAGCTTCAGCTGCAAGGGCTGGGACATCCATTCCATACGGCGTGCCCAGGAAGAGGCCATGACCGCTTCATCAATGAAAGCGGCAATAGCAAATTTCGCGTTCTGCACATCGGCGGTGGGAATCTGCCGTTCAAACGCCAACCGCTCGAACAGATCGAACCCATTCAATACCTGTTCGTAAAGATCATCCGGCGCGTCGCTGCCGCCCGCCCGGAGAGGCATAACCAGAGTGAACAGGTGCGCAGTACATTCCAGCAAAGGATTGGTAGTTGCTACGAGTGAGTCGCTCATAATCAATCCTCCACGCACAGCAGTTCAAAACGGCTACCCTGGAACTGACCGGGCAGGAACACCGCCAGGCTTTCCGCCTCCATGGCCCGGGGCCAGAATTCGCCGCTGGGTTCGAAACGGAAATATTCGAAGCCACTTTTCACCGGCAATTTGTTGGGCGGACGCTGGGTATGGGCCAGCCTGATACCGGGTAATGCGGATGCCAGAATCAGCTCCAGATCCTCACGGCTGCCGGATTTAGCCTGACGGGAAAAGTCGGTGACCCAGTTCGGGTCTTCGGATTCGTGGTATACACCGAGATACAGGTGTTGCTTGTCCAGGTTGCTCCAGGGAACCCCCTCCGCCAGTAACAGGGCCGGGCTTTCCTGATTGAGAGACAGTGCGGTACTGGCGGTTTTGGCACTTTGCGCCAGGGATTCACGCAACAGGGTTTCCAGGGTGGCGAACACCGATCCCAGATCCCCGTGCTGATACAGCGGCAACTCCAGCTCCGGCATATCCGCCTGAAAATCTCTCAGGCCGGTGATCAAGCGCAGCATCTCCCGGTAAAGGGTTTCCGGCTGGCTGCTTTCCTGCTGGATCAAATGATCCAGGGTGGCCAGCGCGGGCCGCAGTTGCAGCAGGCGCAGAAACTGGCCCATTTCCCGGCTGCCCATATCGGCGATATCGCCATAGCTGTTGCGCTGTTGCGACAACTGGCGAACCCGGGCAGACAGCAGGTCACGAATGCGTGCCATCCAGGCCTGCAACTGCTCGCTGGCCTGCAACGTGACCACCGGGGGAATATAGTTTTCCACCTGGGCATAACGGCCATCGCCTTGTTGCTCAAAGCTGGCCAGCCTGAAACAGGAATAATGCTCGCGGCTTTCATCGCCCCGCAGCAGGGACAGGTTGGGCTTGCCGACAATGATTTCGCGGGTACGGGAGGGGTCGTGTTCATCCGCCACTTCCTGGTAATCCGCCCGCCAGGCACACAGCCTGCCCTGCTCCCGGTAGCCATTGATGCCGGCCACCCGATCGTTATCCGGCAACGCCAGCCACACATCCACCCGGTCGCCTCCTGCGGTCAGATCACACAACAGCGGACCGCCATCGCGCTGGCTGTCATGCACAACCCATTGACCGTTGGGCAGAATGGCGGTAATGGATTCGAGGCGGCACTGACCCATTTCCAGCGCCTCTTCCAGCAGGTTCAGCGATACCAGGCCCCAGCAGTGTGGAGTGGTGAGCTGGCTACGCTGTTGCAGCTCCCGCTGGAATACCCGGTCCCATTGCTGGAAATGCTGCTGTCCAAGAAACAGGCCCTCTGCCCAAACAATTTTCTGCTGTCGCTGACTCATGGCACTACTCGTCAAATCAAGGTCATTCAGTCAAGGAGGATGCGATTCTTCTCGAGGGTGATGCGCACTTTCTTGTCAAAACGGCGGGTGAAGAAATTACCCGGCATCTCGTCGATGTCCCGCCAGCTCATGTTTTCCGGTTCGCGGTAGACCGCCATGACGGCCAGATACTCGGCCTGATCATGACGGGGAAGTTCCAGGTGGCGCTGATAGGCCGGGTCCATGGTGACTTCCTCTTTCATCACCAGGTCGTTACCCAATGCCTTGTAATCCTCCTTCCACAGCTCATCAAAACTGGCATTTTCGAAACTGCGCTTGTCCTTGAGCTGGTAGACCCTGACCACCACGGCCAGGGGTTCGCCATACTCGTTCTTGTTGATGTCTGCGGTGGACGACACGCCGAATTTCAGTGCAGGGGTACCGCAAGCGGACAAAAGAAAAGCGCACGCTATTACAACGAATAAACGCATAATGAGACCTACCAAAGTGAAGTTATCTTGAACGACTATCCATTAACGGCCTGTCGAAGCGTCCCTGCTCCCGGGCACGTGCATACGCAGCGATGAACGCAGGTGCGGTCACTTCCATATAGCTGCGATGCGATGCTTGTGTGTGATGATTGCTGCCGGACTGGAACAGCCCGAACAGGTTTTGTAGTGAGGCGGGGCGCATTGGCGGCTGGCTGCGAATTTCCGCCAGGGCCTCCACCAACGCCATCTGGTGGCCCAGCAGATCCACGAAAAGCTGCTCAATGTTTTCATGGCCGCCGCTGCCGGAGTCCAGCCAGGAAAGAATTACCTCTTCGACCGGGGCATCCTTGAACGCTTCAAAACCGTCCTGAAAGATACGCGCATAAGGCAAACCCATTTCGTCAGCAAACTGCTTCTGCCCATCTACCAGACGGGACACGCCAGAAACCAATGCGCTGATTGAGCGTGATGACAATGCTTTTCGGTTTTTCCTTTTTGTGCCGCTATCCATGCCGCCCCCAGAGATTTGCTCGACAAATCCAGTCGATGATCAAAATCCGGGGGCGATTTTTTCGGTAATGAAGAGCAGAGTCAAAAACCCAAAATTTATCGAAAGTGTGATGAAATTCCTCTCGACTGCTTGTTATTTAAGCAAATTTAAGCCAGTTGAAACGGTAGTACATGCATTAGTGTGAGATGTCTCACGAGCAGTCGCTTGGTATTTACAAAGGGAAGAAATTTCACCTACAGAGACTGTCAGATATTGCTTACACGAAGTTAGGATAAACTCTTTAAATTGCGGTCATTATCCAGAGCCTGGCTTGCAATACTGATTTTCTATTTGCAGAAAAATCAGCTGCTATTTCCCCAACACCTTGAAGCGATGACGTAACCGGAACCCCTGGTCGTCGACCAGTGTCAGCGTATGCCAGCCGGGTTCGGCGACGATGGCCTGTTCGTGGAAGTGTCGGGTTTTTCCCAGGAAATTGTCGTCCAGATGCCAGAACAGTTCTGCCTTGCTGCGTTGGTGGACGGCGCGGAACACCGCCCGGCCCAAACGACCATTCAGCTCAACAGGAATATAAATGGCGGTGCCGGCGTGGGGATAAACCAGCGCCATGGGTGGCTCGCTTTGCATGGCGCGGGCGCCGGCTACACAGTCGGCACGCCAGGCGGGCAAGGGCCGATAACGAGGATGGTGACGGCGATAGAACCAGGCCTGGGCCGGTGGCAGCACAAACCAGTCCTGATGATGCATCTGGCTCACTGATTCGCACTGGCTGTGCACCCGTTGGCCGTTAGCATCCAGGTGCACACGGATATGGTGTGGCGTGACGGCCTGAAAATGGCTTTGTCTCGGCGCCCACTGGTCCACGGTCTCGCACCGCCCCCCTGCCAGGTAGCCATCATCGGCACAGACCTGAACGGTTTTCAGTTCACCCAGTGGCGGCTGTGGCCAGGACGCCGTGCCCAGCAGGCTAAACACATCCAGCATCAGTGGTGCAGCCGTCGCTGCCCCGCCAAGGGACGGAGCAGGTTCACCATTGCCGTTACCCGCCCAGACACCCACCGTGTATTGCCCATTACTGCCGATGGCCCAGGCATCGCGCAAACCGTAGCTGGTGCCAGTTTTCCAGGCAATCGGCTGACTGGAGGTGAACAGTCGCCACTGTTGTGCCGTGCCCGGTCTGGCGACCTCTCGCAACGCTTCCAGGGTCAGCCAGGCAGCGCCGGGGCTCATTGCCATTCCCGGTGCTGTCACAGTCTGCTGCCCTGCCAGTGTTCGCACCGGGTCTGCTGGTAGCCCGCTGGCGCTCGCCATCATCTGTGCATAAATTGCTGTGAGCTCATCCAGGCGCCCCTCTGCGCCGCCGAGAATCAGAGTGAGCCCGTAGTCTTCCGCGCTGCGAAACAGGGTTGTCATGCCCAGACGCCGTAGCTCGCTATGAAAGCGGCCCAACCCGTAGTCTTTCAGCATGCGTACGGCGGGAATGTTCAGCGACTGGCTCAAGGCCTGGTGGGCTGGCACCGCCCCCCGATAGCCATGGTCAAAGTTTTCCGGACTGAAACCGCCGTAGTTGGTAGGCAGATCCGCCACCAGGGTGCCGGGCAGCAAGCGCCCGTCATCCAGCATCAAACCATACAGTAACGGCTTGAGCACGCTACCGGTGGAACGAGGGGCACTGGCGATATCCACGGCAGCCCCGTATTCCACAGGATTACCGTGGGAGACATTGCCCACATAGGCGCGGGTCTCCCGTTGCTGATGATCAATGACCACCACTGCCACGTTATGCACTCCATCGCGGACCAACCGCCGGCCATGTTGCCGGGCCAGCTCCTGAACTCGCTGCTGGATATCCGCATCCAGCGTTGTGGTCAGTAGTCGCCGCGAGGAAGCCTTTGACAAAGTGTTGAGCAAGTGAGGGGCCAGACCCGGCAGGGGCCTGGGCGCAGCAGGTAAAGGCTCCATCAGCGCCAGGCGAAGATCTGCCTCTGCCATGGCACCCTGGTGGTGAAGCTGCTGCAGCAAAGCATTGCGCTTGGCCAGCAGGCGTTCGCGATTACGCCCAGGATGGATCAGCGAAGGCGAATTGGGCAGCACCGCCAACAAGGCCGCTTCCGCCCAGCTCAGGGCACCCGGTTGGCGGCCGAAATAACGCCAAGATGCGGCACGCAAACCGACAATGTTGCCACCGAAGGGAGCCCGGCTGGCGTACTGCACAAGGATCTCCGGCTTGCTGAAGTGCCACTCCAGCTGCAATGCCAGTAGCGCCTCACGAGCTTTTTCAATCAGGGTTCGCGGCGGGTCATCGCGCAACAGGCGGGCCAGCTGCATGGTCAGGGTGGAGCCGCCACTGACCACCTTGCCCGCTTCCAGGTTCAGGCGCATGGCGCGGGCGATGGCTAGCGGGTCAATGCCCGGGTGTTGGTAGAAACGTCGATCTTCGAACAGCAGTAACGCCTGCTCGTACTTGTCAGGCAGCTGATCCACCGGCACAAAGCGCCACTGCTGATCCTCGGCAATCCGGGCGTCCAGCAAACGGCCGTTACGATCAAGCATCAAGGTGGCATAAGGCGTGTTATGCAGTCGCTCGGGCAGTGGCCACCATTGCAGGGCCGCCAGCATCAGTAGCAACCCAGGCAACACGCCTGTCAGAAGAAATCGTCTTTTGGAATATTGTCGCTTCATGGGCTGGCAGGCAGAGAGAGAGAAACCGAAAGCCTACTCAACAATGGGGAGAGGGTCGACCGAACAAAAAAACGGGCGCATTAAGCGCCCGGTTTGTGTGGTTCAGGAAGGACTTAAAGGTGGAGGCCACACTCAGTCTTCTGCTGACCTTTCCAGCGACCTTCGCGGCCTTCGCCCTTGAAGGTACAGTGGCTGCAGCCGATAGAGTTATAGCCTTCCGCCACCAGCGGATGGAACGGCAGATCGTGTTCTTCGATATAGCTATCGCGCTGTTCCTTGGTGACGTCGATCATAGGGTTGAACTTGATCATCCCGCCACGCTCTTCGAATACCTGCAGCCCGGCGCGGTGCTCGGTCTGCCAACCCATCAGGCTGGAAATCCACAGGTCGTAGTTTTCCTTGGCCTCATCCAGGGGGTTCACCTTGTTCACCTGACAGCACAGATCGGGATCGGATTCCCACATGCGGTTTTCCAGGGACACCTGGTGATGATCCGGGTCCGGCGTCACGTCAACGACAGTCAGGCCAAAGCGCTCCACCAGGTAGTCCTTATACTTGAGGGTTTCCTCAAAGTGATAGCCGGTATCGATGAAGTGTACTGGCTGTTCAGGACGAATCGTTGAGATGATGTGCAGAAAATAGGCGGAGGTCGCCGCGAAGGAAGAGGTAACCATAATCCGCTCGGGGGAAAAATCCTCGAATACGCGGGCGATACGTTCCTCAAAACTCAACGGACCATAGACACGGTTCAGCTCCTCCAGTGCCTCTTTGGACAGGCCGGCGGTGTTGTCTCCGAATCGTGTAATAAGCTGTGCACTACCCATGATCTACAGCACCTCAAAACAGGAATTGCGAGTGCCATGATAGGGGGTCAGCGAAGAAGATAAAGGAATATATAGTGATACTTTTATAACTATGAGACATATGAAACGGCAACCGGTAATCGCACCGGGAACATGGACTACTCGCCTTATCCCCGGTACGACCCGACATTTACTGCCTCAGAACTTGTAGTTAAGCCCCAGTCCGATCAGTTCCTGGGTACCGAAGTCATTATCCACCAGACGCAAATACTCCAGGCTCATGCTGATGTGCTCTTCCATGCCCAGATCAAAGCCACCGCCGTAGGAGGCGCCATCGTCACGCAGGGTTTCGCCATTGAAGTCATTTTCCACATAGCTGTAGCCCCCGATCAGATAGGGGCGAACCGGACCGGCCAGCGGTGGTGTCAGCCGGGCGTAGACGCCGTAGTGAAAGTCGTTCTCCACTTCCACACCGCGGTAGGAATCATCATCGAATGCCTTGCCGGCATGAACCTCGGCGCTAACCAGCTCGTGCAGTACCATGCCACCACGCAGTGTCAGACCAGTGAGGGTCACATTGCTGACCGAACCACGATCGATGTTCATCATATTGACCTGGGCACCGGTGTAGAACTCTGCCTGTGCCGCCGTGCCGGCAAACAACATTCCTGCTGCAAGCGTTCCGCGAAAAATTCCGGATCTTTTCAACATTCAGCTCTCCTTGGTTTTTCTTATCAGTCCCATCGTGGACGAAAGTCCACATACCTATTGAAACGGTCATAGCGTCAAAAGGAAAGTGTTGGGCGTAGCGGGATGTTTGACGGTCAATTACCAGTGACACGCGGTGAATGACGACTGCAGCACTTATTTACATAACTTAACAAAAGACACGGAACGGATACTGTCAGACTTGTCGGAATTGGCAGGTGCCATACGCGACGAATCGATACGCCGTGGTACAACATTGCCCTCTCACCCATGCAGGGGGGCATGAAGACGTAAAGGAGACTGATCTATGAAAAAGCCAATAATCGCCATGGCCGCACTGCTATTTTCCAGCGCTCTGACCGCCACCGCCACCGCACAGCAGCCCGGCACGCAACAAGGCGCTCCGCAATCCCAGAACATGCCTCAGCAACAGAACCTGCCGGATGCATCCGAATTTTCCGATGCTGACCTGGATGCATTTGTTGCCACTCAGAAAGACATGGCAGGCATTCAACAAAAGTATTCCCAGAAGCTGAAGGCCAACCAGGACAAGCCCAAGAAAGCGATGGAAGTACAGCAGGAAGCCCAGCAAAAAATGGTAGAAGCCGTGGAAGACAACGGCCTGGAACTGAAAAAATACAACCAGATCGTTCGTCTGGCACAGTATGATGCGGACTTCCGCGCCAGCCTTCAGGAAAAACTGTAACCGTAAGGCTGAAGACAAAAAAACGCCGGCATTAGCCGGCGTTTTTTTGTTTCAAAAACCATCAGAAATTCACGGTTACCCCCAACCAGTAACGCCGGCCATCTTCCACATAACCATACTCATCCATCAGGATTTCCTTGTCCGTCAGGTTATAGATGCCAGTGTTCAGCTTTGCCTGCGGCGACAACCGGAACCCCACCCCCGCATCGATCAGCGTATTTGACGGCGCGATAATGGCACTGCTGGAAGGCCCGGTAGTCGGCTGACTCTCTTCCCCGCGGTAGCGCACAGTCGCCCAAGGCGATACGGTATCTGTGGCCTGCCAGTTGGCTTGCAGACTGGCCAGATGTTCCGGCAACTGATTCAGCGGTTCTCCCTTGTATTCGCCGGATTTCTGCTCGGAATCCGTATAGGTATAGCTGAGGTTCAGTGTCAGCACTCGATACAGCGTAGTCGACAGGGCAGCTTCCACCCCCCGGGTTACCGCTTCGTCCACATTGACTCGGTAGGTGGGGTCAGAGCCGAACTGGTTGGCACCGTCAGTACAAATAGCAACCGGGCAGGCAATGCGGGTTATCTTGTCTTCAAAATCATTATGGAAAACGGTGACGTTCGCCATCAGGCTACGTCCGGCATTGAAGTAAAGCCCCAGCTCCTTGTTTACCGACGTTTCCGGTTCCAGATCCGGGTTGCCATAGATATTGCCACCACGACTCACCTGTCCCCAGTCCGGGGTAATTTCCCGCAGCGAGGGAGAACGAAAACCGCTGGAGACACCCCCTTTCAGGGTCCAGCGAGGGCTGAAGCCCCACACGCCATAAAGTCGGGGGCTGAAGTGACTACCAAAATTGTCATCGTCATCCATCCGCGCCCCGGCGGTGAGAGAGAAGGTATCAGTCAGCATCCATTCGTCTTCTGCGAACAGTGCATATTTTGCGGTATCGATACGGGTTAGGTCGGAAATCCG
The DNA here is from genome assembly GCF_047495475.1 of Alcanivorax sp. IL2. Taxonomy (NCBI): domain Bacteria; kingdom Pseudomonadati; phylum Pseudomonadota; class Gammaproteobacteria; order Oceanospirillales; family Alcanivoracaceae; genus Alcanivorax; species Alcanivorax sp. IL2. The sequence goes on from NZ_CP179932.1 coordinate 2,908,907, forward strand.
GTTGGACGTCTTGTCCGAGAGCGCTTCCTCAATAAAGTCCGCCCCCATGGTGACCCTATGATTACCCAGCGGCATTACCAGTGACGATTTCGCTGTGGTGTTGGTAATCACCATCTCGCGGTTTTCGTTTTCCGCTCTTTCCCGTTGCACGTAGGTGTCGGAGGTACCGATCGCCCAGCGCCCGGTATGGCTCAGCGAGAACGCTTCGCGGCTGCTGCGATTATCGGAATCCGTACAGCCACCACGACAGCCGGTGGCCTGAGCGCTGTAACCGACCAGCGAACGACGACGCTGATCCACCTGACTGGCCTCCAGCACAAGGTCATGATCCTCGCTGGGCGTCACCGATACCTTGGCAGTCAGGTTCTTCAGGGATTTTTCTTCAAAACCGTTTTCAAACAAATCCTCTTCCCGGTCCTGAAAGCGACCATAGAGTTGCAACCCCACCAGCCCTTCCTTGAGGGGGCCGTTGAGGCTGAAATTACCCTGCTTGATATCTCCTGATCGGGAATCATCCTGGATGATGGTATCCAGCTGGACCGAGCCACCCCACTCGTCAGCCACTTTACGGGTGATGATGTTAACGACGCCACCAAGAGCATCGGAGCCGTACAGGGTGGACATGGGCCCGCGCACCACTTCAATTCGCTCGATGCCTTGCAAGGGCGGTAACCAGTCCTGCTCGAAACCGGCGCTGCCGTTGGGGCGGGTTTCGCGGGTGGAGACGCGTTTGCCGTCGACGAGGATAAGGGTGTATGACGAAGGCATACCACGCATGACAATATCCGTGCCGCGATCGCCGGAACCGCCACCGGTCACGATCACCCCGGGGATATCCCGCAGAGCATCGGTGGCATCCTTGTAATAGCGTTGCTCGATCTGCTCCCGGTTGATCACACTGATGGAAGCCGGCGCATCTTCCACCTGCTGGGCATACCCCCCGGCAGTCACCGAAATCTGACCCAGTTCGTGGCTTTCCTGCTCAGCCCAGGCAATACCGCTGGTCGCTACCAGCACCAACCCCAGGTTCCCCAAACGCATTACCATCTTCCTTCTCTCCTCAATTATCTCGACATACGGTCGGGGCCCAGACACCCCCTGACTGTCAGACAGAGACTGATCCCCCGAAACGCGGCCATAGGGCCGCACAGGGCATGTAGGGACATGCTTCACGGGAAAGAATGATATTGATTCTTATTTGCAGATAAAGCAGATTTACAAACTATACAGCGGCCGGCAATCGCAGGTGGACCCGCAGGCCGGGGACGGTATTTTCTGCCCACAACTGGCCGCCAAGCCGCTGCACGGAACGGCGGGCAATGCTCAACCCCAACCCGAAACCACTGTTGCCGGCCCGGGCACTATCCAGACGGACGAAAGGTGCGAAGATGTCCTCCAGCCGATCCGCAGGCACACCGGGTCCCTGATCAGTGACCCACAGATGCCACCACTCCCCCTCTCGGGTCCCCGACAGGGAAATCCGCCCCTGCGCCGGAGAATAGCGCACCGCATTGCGCACCAGATTTTCCAGCACCTGAGCCAGCGCATTGAGATTGCCACGGACCTGCGCATCGGCAGGAAGGTCGCAGGGAAAGCGTGACTGGAGCCAGCCACTTTCGAAGGCGGCGTTGTCGCTTACCACATCCCATAGAGCCTGCAACGGGATCGGCTCCTGCCCACCGTCAACGGATTCCGTATCCTGCCAACCCAGGGTAAGCGTATCGTTGACCAGGGTACGCATCTGGACCAGCTCACGTGCCACCCGCTGTCGTAGCCTCGCTTCATCCAGATCACCCTCCAATGCCACCGCCAGACGACTGAGTGGCGTGCGTAACTCATGGGACATATCGTTGAGAAGCTGACGCTGGGTGGCCAGCATGGCCGACACCTGCTCGGCCATGTGATTGAAACTGCGCGCCACATCGCCAAATTCATCACGACGGTTGCTCAGCGACGGCTGGACCCGGGCCTGCGGATCATCCTTGAATTGCAGCACTTGGTGCTGCAATTCTCGCAGCGGCACACGCAGGCGCCAAAACAGCAACAGACCGAGAATCAGTGCCACCAATGCCGGCAGACCCACCATCAGCAAGGACTTCCATAGTGGCCAGTCCTGCCCGGGCATATAACGGGGTGGCAATTGCATCACCAGGCTGCCCTGCTCCGCGTTGTCAGGGAAAGGCACTCCGATATAGGGCATGGAGCGATAGCGAAAACTCATGCGCCACTCCAGACCCCGTTGAAATCGCAGGCCGGCCCGTTCCGATTCTGTCAGGGGAATGCCACTGAGTGACTGGTCATCCTGGCTGACTACCATGATGTCACCGGGTTCACGATCACGCATGGCAGCGATCCAGTGCTCCACCCCCGCTGCACCGTTCACTCGCCAGGCCTGCTCCGCGTCAGCGGCATAACCGCGCATGACGCTTTTCGCCTCATCGCTGAGTAACAGGGCACGGCTACTGAGAGTGCGGTTAAGCCAGTCGCTCAGTGTCACGGTGCAAACCACCGTCACCATCAACAGCAACGCCAGCCGCCACAACAGGGAATGTCGGCGCAGCATCACAAGTTCTCGGTAATCAGGGTGTATCCCTGGCCCCAGACGGTGCGAACAGAGGATTCGGGCACGCCGGCATCACGCAACTTGCGACGCAGGTGGCTTACATGCAGATCCAGACTCCGGTCATGGCGACCACAGCCCCGGTATAACACCGTCTGGTAAAGAAAGGGTTTGCTGAGAACCTGGTCATGGTGCTCCAGCAGCACCTGCAGCAAACGAAATTCCGTGGTGGTCAGCCCCAGATCACGCTGGCGATAACAAGCGGTCTCGGCCGCCTCTTCTAGAACCAGCCCACCCACTGAATTCGACGGCACCGCCCGGTGTCGCTCCATGCTCACCCGGCGCAGCACTGCCTCTACCCGCACCGCCAGTTCGGCCATACTGAACGGCTTGGGCAGGTAGTCATCCGCCCCGCCGATCAGGCCCTGAATCCTGGCCTGCTCATCACCGAGTGCAGAAACCACGATCACCGGCACCGGGCTCCTGTGGCGAAGCTGGCCCAGCAACTCCAGGCCATTCATCCCGGGTAGCAAAATATCCAGCAATACCAGATCAAAGTCTCCAGATGACGCCGCCGCCAAGCCGAGCGTGCCATCCATACAGAGGGTGACCTGATAACGGCGCTCAGACAGGAAATCATGGAGATGCGCGCTGAGCACAGCATCGTCTTCGATGACCAGCAAACGGGAGGGAATTTGGGCAACAGCATTCATTCGCGAATGATAGAAATTATCATTTAACAAATCCAGGGTTATTTGAACTTAATTCACTGCCCGCCAATATCCCTTACATTCTTTACACCCTCACGACTATTTAAAAAGAACCATTCTCATTAACATCGCTGCCATCGAAATATGCCGAGCCCTTTTCCGTGGTGAACAAGAAACGCAAAGCCTTCTGGTTAAAACAGCTCCACCAGTGGCACTGGATTACCTCGGCCCTGTGCCTGATCAGTCTGCTGCTGTTCAGCATCACCGGAATCACGCTGAACCATGCCAGTGCCATCAGCGCCGACCCGGCCATCCGGGAACAGGTAGCCTCCCTGCCCGCGCCTCTACTGGAAGAGCTCGGCTTTCACCAAGCGGGTGCCCTACCCGTTGCGGTGCGCAACTGGCTGGATCGGGAGATGCAGATCCGCGTCGGCGACAAGGCCGCCGAATGGTCTGCCGGGGAAGTCTACCTGGCCCTGCCCCGGCCCGGCGGCGATGCCTGGCTGGCCATTGATCTTGATGATGGTGCCGTGCTGGCCGAGCAGACCGACCGAGGCTGGATCGCGTTTTTCAACGACCTGCACAAGGGGCGGCACACCGGCATCGCCTGGTCCTGGTTTATCGACATCTTTGCCGTGGCCAGCCTGCTGTTCGCACTCACCGGCCTGGGACTGATGATGCTGCACGCCAAACGCCGGCCGGCCACCTGGCCGGTCACACTGGCCGGGCTGGTGCTGCCCTGGCTGCTGATCGTGGTTTTCATGCATTAAAAGGACAGTCCTATGCGTTTACTCCCCCTCGCACTGTTTTCCCTGCTGGCCAGTTATGCCAGCGCCGACACCTTCCTGGTAGAAGTCGAAGTCCCCCGGCTGCGGGTGGCGGAATACCACGCTCCCTACGTGGCCTTCTGGGTGGAAAACGCCGACCGCAGCACCATCGTGCCCCTGGGCCTGTGGTACGACGACCAGGAAAAGTGGCTCAAGGATATTCGCCAGTGGTGGCGACGTACCGGCCGTAGCCAGCAAAAACCTTATGACGGTCTCACCGGCGCCACCCGCAGCCCTGGCAAGCACCCGATGGATTTCAGCGACCTGCAAAGCCTGCAGAATCTTGCCGCGGGTGACTACCAACTGGTAGTGGAAGCCTCCCGGGAAGTCGGCGGCCGGGAAGTGGTGCACCTGCCCTTCCAATGGCCGGCCAAAAACCACCAGCAACGACAGGTTGACGGTACCAGCGAGCTGGGCACCGTCACGCTCAGCGTAAAACCCTGAAGCCAATAAACATGAAAAGGAAAAACGCCATGAACATCACGCTAAAACGCCTCGGCATGCTGTCGCTACTGGCAACCGCTTTGCCGGTCCAGGCTCACAAACTCTGGTTGCTACCCAGCCACACCAGTGTCTCCGAACCGCAATGGGTCACCGTGGATGCCAGCATTTCCAACGAAATCTTCGGCGTAGAGCGCCCCTACCCGCTGGACGACCTGGAAGTGACCGGGCCTGATGGCAAGGCCGCCACTGTGGAAAATCTCCTCAAGGGCCACCGTCGAAGTGTCTTCGATGTGAATCTGGACAAGCCCGGCAGCTATCGCATCGCCGTGGCCAAACCCGGTTATTTTCTGATGTACCAGGTGGATGGTGAGCGCAAACGCGCCCGCGGTATGGATGCCGGCACACTGTTAGCCCAGCTGCCGGAAAATGCCAGTGACGTGACACTGAGCGAAGTCCACAACCGTCTGGAAACCGTGATCACCCTGGGCGCGCCGACGACCATCCGGCCCACCGGCAAGGGCATGGAACTGGAAATGCTCACTCACCCCAACGACCTTTATGCCGGCGAGACCGCACAGTGGCGCCTGCTGGTGGACGGTGAACCGGCCTCTGGTGTGGAGATGGAACTGGTCTCCGGTGGCACCCGCTACCGCGACAGCCAGGACAACTGGATCGTGACCAGCGACGACAAGGGCATGCTGTCCATCACCTGGCCCCAGGCCGGTCGCTACTACCTGGAAGCCTCCAGCTCTGATGACAAGGTCAGCAACAAAAAAGCCGATCAGCGACGGCTGCAGTATCTGGGAACGGTAGAAGTGTTGCCGATGTGAAGAGAACAGCTGCGAGCCACAAGCTTCATGCTACAAGGCGGGAGGGGCCGAGCCAGACGGCCCGCACCCTGTCCGCGACAGTTATCCCTAATTCTTTTACGAAGCCGCTGCAGGAACGTAGCGTAGGGGGAGTAACGACCGTAGGTCGGCCCGAAGGCTGAGCGTAGCGAATACGGAGTTTGGGTCGCAAACCGCGCTTGCGCGGAAATCATCGAAAGGTGATCCGGCATCCCAAAGCGGAACAGGTCTCTCCAGAAATAATGGTAAATAGAGGTTGAGCTCTGTCGCCTCGCTACGCTCGGTTCGGATGTCGCAGATCCCCCGGGGGGACAAGAATAGCTCCCACGAGCGGCTTCGTAGAAATGCAGAGATCCTGGGAGTTTTTGGCCTTTCGTTATCCAACGAGCGTGGCTCGAGCTAGCGGCTAATCCCGTCAATCAGACCCCGCATCGTGCGCACCGCTTCATCCAGCCCGGACATCACGGCCCGGGCGATGATGCTATGGCCGATGTTCAGTTCGTTGATGCCCGGGATAGCGGCGATGGGCAAGGTGTTGTGGTAATGCAGGCCATGGCCGGCGTTAACCACCAGACCTTGCTCCAGCGCATAGGCGACGCCATCACGAATTTTTGCCAGTTCCTGCTGCTCGCTGGCCGGGTCCGTGGCATCGGCGTAATGCCCGGTATGAATTTCGATGGTCGGCGCACCACATTCCCGGGCGGCACGGATTTGCGCCGGATCCGCATCGATAAACAGGGACACATCGATACCCGCCTGCCCCAGGCGCTGGCAGCACTGGGCAATCCATGCCTGGTTACCCACCACATCCAGACCACCTTCCGTAGTCAGCTCTTCTCGCTTTTCCGGCACCAGACAGCAATGGGGCGGCTTGATGCGACAGGCAATGGCAACCATTTCCTCGGTGGCGGCCATCTCCAGGTTCATGCGGGTCTGCAGGGTCTGCGCCAGCAACTCCACATCACGGTCATTGATATGGCGGCGGTCCTCACGCAGATGCACAGTAATCCCATCCGCCCCCGCCTGCTCCGCTACCAGCGCCGCCTGCACGGGCTCCGGATAGCGGGTGCCACGGGCCTGGCGCAGGGTGGCGATGTGATCGATGTTAACGCCGAGCAATACTCTGGACATAATACTCACCTTAAAACGGATTCTTTGCGTAGCGGGCAATTCGATGTTCTAGCTTCTAGCTTTCAGGATGGAGCTCCGCCTGAATCGGCACACAATGTTTTTTTTCTCTAGTTGCTAGTTGCTAGTAGCTCAAAGCTAGACTCTGCTTTTCACTTCTCCCGAAACAGCTCGCGGCTTTTCAAGGGTTTGTCCCCCAGGTGCGGAGCCAGCAAAGCCCGGCACAGGTGGAGGGCGGTTTTTCGGGCTGGCGGTTGCCAGTCACCGTTGACGATGGCCAGTAAATCGTTGCCTTGATACCCCTCTTGTGCGGGCAACAGGCCCTGCTGCGGGTCCAGCAGGTAGTATCCGTCAGGGCGCAATGCCTCGCCGTGCATATCGTACCCCAGTGCGATGCCGTAGCCCATTTCCTCCAGCAGGCCCAACTCGAATTGCCGCAGAGCCACATCAAGCCACTGCCCTTCCTGCAAAGCATTGAGCGCCTGTTCATAAAGAGGCCAGAGCCCCGGGTGCGGGTCGTCCCGGTGCAACAGGCGAGTCAGAAGCTCATTAAGGTAAAAGCCGCAATACAGAGGCTTGCCCTGCAAGGCCAGGCGTTGGCCACGAGGTTCGCAGCCACGAAAGCTGTAAAGCTCGCCGGCGCTTTTCAGTTCGATCCACAGCGGGGTAAAGGGTGCCAGCAACGGATCCTTGCGCCCACCTCGCACCACCGCCCCCACACGCCCCAGCGCGGGCACAAACAGTTCCACGATCAGGCTGGTGTTACGGAAGGGCCGGCGGTGCAAGAGCCAGGCGGGTTGCAGGGTGGGGTTCACGGGGGACAGCTCCTAGCTTCTAGCTTCTAGCTTCTAGCTTCTAGCTTCTAGCTTCTAGCTTCTAGCTTCTAGCTTCTAGCTTTCAGAATGGTGCCTCGCCTAAAGCCAAATACAATATTTTCTAGCAGCTAGTAGCTAGAAGCTCGCAGCTCAATTCCGTTCGTCATAGCCAAGCGAGCGCAACGCCCGGGCATCGTCGGACCAGCCAGCCTTGATCTTCACCCATAGATTCAACATTACCTTGCGATCAATCAGGCGCTCAATGTCTTCCCGGGCCTGGGTGCCGATCTGCTTGATACGGTCACCACCATCACCAATGAGAATCTTTTTCTGGCCACGACGTTCCACCAGGATAGCGGCAGAAATTTCAGTGACGCGGGCGCCCTCTTCCCACATTTCCACTTCCACGCTGACCTGATGGGGCAGCTCCTGGCCCAGCTGGCGCACCACTTTTTCACGAATAATTTCTGCCGCCATGAAGCGCAGGCTGCGGTCGGTTAGCTGGTCTTCGTCGTACCAGAACTCCCCTTCCGGCAAGCGCTCGACCAGCGCCTTTTCCAGCTCCATCAGGTTCTGTTCCTTGAGCGCAGACACAGGCACCACAGCATCGAAAGGGTAACGCTCGGTAAGCGCTTCTATATGCGGCAGCAACTGGGCCTTGTCGTCCAGGCTGTCCACCTTGTTGATGATCAGCAGCACCGGCATTTCCGGGTGTTCGGGCAGTAGCGACAACACATACTCATCTGCCGGAGTCCACTTGAGGCCATCCACCATCATGCAGACCACATCCACGCCACTGAGCGTGGATACTGCGGCCTCGTTCATGGCCCGATTAAGCGCTCGCTCCTGACCGGTATGAATCCCCGGGGTGTCCGCAAAGATAATCTGATAGTTGTCACGGGTATGGATACCGTGGATACGGTGACGGGTGGTTTGCGGCTTGCGCGAGGTAATGCTGACCTTTTGCCCGATCAGGTGATTCATCAGGGTAGATTTACCCACGTTGGGGCGACCAACGATGGAGATCATTCCACAACGGGTCGGTGTTACGTCAGTCATACTGCTGCTCCAGCCAGCTCAGGACAGTGGCCGCGACCTGCTGCTCGGCCTTGCGGCGACTGGCTCCCTGGGCCTTGAAGGTTTGTTGCATCTGCTCCAGTTCGCAGGTCACTTCAAAGGTCTGCTTGGGAGCGAGACCCTCCACCTGAGTGACCTGGTAAGTGGGCAATTCGAATTTGCGGGCCTGCAGCCACTCCTGCAGGCGGGTTTTGGCATCTTTCTGGGCACTCTGCGGAGTAATGATCTGCAGCCGTTCATCAAACCAGTTCAACACCACGTCCCGGCAGGGTGACTCACCACCGTCCAGCAGGATGGCACCGATTATCGCTTCCAGAGAATCAGCAAGAATGGAATCGCGGCGAAAGCCACCACTTTTCAGTTCGCCACCGCCCAGCACCAGATAATCTCCCAGGCCCAGTTCTCGCGCCACCAGGGCCAGAGTCTGGCCGCGAACCAGCGAGGCCCGCATCCGGGTGAGTTGCCCTTCTGCCGCATCCGGAAAGCGCTCAAACAAGGCAATGGAAATGATTTGCCCGAGCTGGGCATCACCAAGAAATTCCAGGCGTTCGTAGTTGCGATGGCGGCTGACACTGCGATGGGTCAGTGCCAGTGCCAGCAGTTCAATATCATTGAAACGATAGCCCAAGCGAGCCATCAACCTGTCGAGATCATTATTCACTGGCGAACGTCTTTGCTGAACTCGTCCTGAAAGGTCATCACGATACTGACGTTGTAGAACATGGGTTCGCGGACTTCATAATCAGTAGTAATTTTGAGCACCCCGGCATCCTTGGTGATTGCCAGATCCTCGACGTTTATCACGGTGACTTGATTGATGGAGAACCGCTTTCTCAGCGCGTCACGCACCTCTCGGGGTGACATCAATGCGGTCTTGCTATCCTGCATCAAGGACTTGACTGACGAAGAGATGGTGTTGTGTTCCATGTAGGCGGGCACCATTCGCAGTGTTGCAGTGCCCAGGACAGCAGCAACCAGCAGTATCGCCGCCCAACCCACCAAAGAGATCCCACGTTGCTGTGATGGCTTTGTCATCATTGTTAGTTCGCCTCCACCTTGTCTATGGCGCCATTACGAGAAAAACTGGGTATCGAGAAGATCGGCTTCCAGTGCATCCAGATCAGGAAAGCCTCCCCCACTACCAGCTCTTCCGGGACTATACCCCAGAATCGGCTGTCGTTACTGTTATCCCGGTTGTCGCCCATCACAAAGTAGGCGCCTTCCGGCACTTGCCATTCACCCTGAGTCCGGCTCTGCGGCACTTTGCGGCCGGTGAAGGGGTTGATCTTGCCTTCCTGCCATATCAGGTGGCGGCTGTCACCGAGTTGCTCCACATACTCGCGCCGCCAGGCACCGGAGCCTTCCCACTCCCGGGCCAGCTCCCGCTTCACCGGTTCGCCATTGACCGTGACCATGTTGTCTTTTACCTGCACGCTATCACCAGGCAGACCAACCACTCGTTTGATGAAGTTCTGGCTGCGATTTTCCGGGAATTTGAATACCAGAACGTCGCCACGCTGGGGTTCACCGGTCTCGACAATCTTGGTGTTGGTCACCGGCAGGCGCAGGCCGTAGGCGAATTTGTTCACCAGAATGAAGTCGTTCACCTGGAGGGTCGGCAGCATGGATCCGGACGGGATGGTAAATGGCTCGATGATGAAGGAGCGAATTACCAGCACAACGAAGAAAACGGAAATCAGGGAATTTGAGGTTTCCACAGCCCCTTCCACGCGCCCGCCTTTCTGCTTGAGCTTGAAGATCTTGTCGATGACCCAGACTGTAACGGTGAGCAGCAGCGCCAGGGAAAGCCAGAAACCAATATCGATATCCATCAATCATCCACCTTGAGTACTGCAAGGAACGCTTCCTGGGGGATTTCCACATTACCCACCTGCTTCATGCGTTTCTTACCTTCTTTCTGTTTCTGCAGCAGCTTTTTCTTGCGCGATACGTCACCGCCGTAGCACTTCGCGGTCACATTCTTGCGCAATGCCTTGACGGTCTGGCGAGCAATGACCTTGTTGCCGATGGCCGCCTGAATGGCCACATCAAACATTTGCCGCGGCACCAGCTCCTTCATCTTTTCGCACAGGGCCCGGCCGCGATAGGCGGACTGGTCCAGGTGACAAATCATCGCCAGGGCATCCACCTTGTCGCCGTTAATCAGTACATCAACCCGCACCAGCTTGGTGGCTTCGAAGCGCTCGAAGGCATAGTCCATGGAGGCAAAACCCCGGCTCACGGACTTGATGCGATCGAAGAAATCCAGCACCACTTCGGCCATGGGGATGTCGTAGGTCAGCGCCACCTGTTTGCCCAGATACTGCATATTGATCTGCGAGCCCCGGCGCTCCACACACAGGGTAATCACATTGCCCACAAACTCCTGGGGAACCAGGATGTTGACGCGGGCGATGGGCTCACGGAATTCCTCAATTTTGTTGGCGTCCGGCAGCTTTGAGGGGTTATCCACGTAAAGCACGGATTCATCGACCAGCAGGATTTCATAGACCACCGTGGGCGCGGTGGTGATCAGGTCCAGGTCGTATTCGCGCTCCAGACGCTCCTGGATGATCTCCATGTGCAGCATGCCCAGAAAGCCCACCCGGAAACCGAAGCCCAAGGCATCGGAGGTTTCCGGTTCATAGAACAGCGAGGCATCGTTGAGGGTCAGCTTGGCCAGGGCATCACGGAAGTCTTCGTAATCATCGGCACTGACCGGGAACATACCCGCATACACCTGTGGCTTCACTTTCTTGAAGCCCGGCAGAGCCGGCACATCCGGGGTCTTGGCCAGAGTCAGGGTATCACCCACCGGCGCACCATGAATATCCTTGATGCTGCCGCTCACCCAGCCCACTTCCCCGGCTTCCAGGTGTTTGGTCTCGGTCCGTTTCGGCGTAAAGATACCGAGTTGATCCACCACATGGGTCTGCCCGGTGGATTTCACCAGAATCTTGTCGCCTTTTTTCAGGCGGCCATGCTTCATCCGCACCAGGGAAATCACGCCCAGGTAGTTATCGAACCAGGAATCGATGATCAGCGCCTGCATATTCCCTTCCCGCTCGCCTTCAGGGGCGGGAATGCGTTCCACCAACTGCTCCAGCAGATCATCCACGCCAACCCCGGTCTTGGCGGAAACCCGGCAGGCATCGTGAGCATCCAGGCCGATGATCTCTTCGATCTCGTTGATCACCATATCCGGCTCAGCCTGGGGCAGATCAATCTTGTTGAGCACCGGCAGCACTTCCAGGTCCTGCTCGATAGCGGTGTAGCAGTTGGCCACGGACTGGGCTTCCACGCCCTGGGCTGCATCCACTACCAGCAAGGCCCCTTCACAGGCGGACAGGGAACGGGATACCTCATAGGAGAAATCCACGTGTCCCGGGGTATCAATGAAATTCAGCTGGTAGGTTTCCCCATCCCGGGCCTTGTAATAGAGCGTCACGCTCTGGGCCTTGATGGTGATGCCCCGCTCACGCTCGAGCTCCATGGAATCCAGTACCTGCTCTTTCAGCTCGCGCTGGGTCAGCCCCCCGCAGACCTGGATAAAGCGGTCCGCCAGGGTGGATTTGCCATGGTCAATGTGGGCGATGATGGAGAAATTGCGAATATTCTTGATGTCAGTCATAGGGCCTGTTGCACAAAAGAGTGTTGCCGTGAAAACGGCACGCAGTGGGGCGCGATTCTAGCCTGAACGGGAGGGGGTTGCACGGGGGTTGGCTATCCTGTGCCCGCCAGCGCATGACAACAGCTTGCATGGGAACGGGGCAGAGGCCCAATTTCGCCATGCAAGCATAGGTTATTCACTACACTCACCCTTCGGGCCGCACTGTAATACGTGCGTACTGGGCCACGGCTCCGTTCCTGCAGCGCTGTGAGTCTGCTGGGAGGCCCTCAGGGCAACTTTATGGGCAGGAAACGGGGATTGCCGTCCCGGTTGATCAGGGCGGCCACGGTGCCGCTCTCGGGCAGAGCCGCCACCACCTCACCGAAGGATTCCGGGTCGTTCACCGGTTCATTGTTCAGCGTCACCAGAATATCCCCGCTGGCAATGCCTGCCTTGGCGGCCGGGCCATCACCCACCTCGGTGACGATCACCCCGGCTTTCAGATCCAGGCGGCTCAGCTCGGCGGCACTGGCGGCGCGCACTTTCAGCCCCAGAGCATTGGCGCCATCCGGCGCAGCCTGGCCGGCGGCACCACGCAGAGCCATCTCCGGGTCGTCCGGCAGCAGCCCAATAGTCACTTCCAGTTCCTTTTCCTTGCCGTCGCGGATGACCACCATGTCGGCATCCGTTTCCGGTTTCACCCGACCAACCCAGCGAGGCAGCTCGGAGGAGCGATAGATGGTTTCACCGTTGAACGAGACAATGATGTCACCGGCCTGGATACCGGCCGCCTCAGCGGGGGAGCCTTCCAGCACCTGGGAGACCAACGCCCCCTTTGGCTGATCCAGCCCGAAGGATTCCGCCAGATCGCGATCCACTTCCTGAATCAGCACACCCAGCCAGCCACGGCTGACCTTACCGTACTCCTTGATCTGGCTGACCACGTCCATGGCCATATCAATGGGAATCGCAAAACTGACCCCCATATAGCCACCGGAACGACTGAAGATCTGGGAGTTGATGCCCACCACTTCTCCGCTCAGATTGAATAGCGGGCCGCCACTATTGCCCGGGTTGATCGCCACATCGGTCTGTATAAAGGGAACATAGCTGTCATTGGGCAGGCTGCGGCCCTTGGCGCTGACAATCCCGGCAGTGACGCTGCTGTCGAAGCCGAAAGGCGCACCAATGGCCAGCACCCACTCGCCGACCTTGAGATCGTCAGAGGACCCGATATTGGCCACCGGCAGGTCTTCGCCATCCAGCTTCAGCAAGGCCAGATCGCTCTGTTCGTCGGCACCGACCAGCTCGGCCTTCAGCTCACGGCGATCCTGCAGACGCACAATGATTTCATCCGCCTCGGCCACCACATGGTTATTGGTGAGGACATAGCCATCGGCGGAAATTATGAAACCGGACCCCAGCGAACGCGCCTCTCGTTCCTGAGGCATGGAGGGCACGCCGTCTTCACCTCCGAACTGTTCAAAAAAGCGACGGAAGAATTCCGGCAATTGATCAAGCTGATCACGAACAGATTCTTCGCTCTGACGGGTGATGGTGCTGATATTCACCACCGCCGGGCCTTCTTTCTCCACCAGGCGGGTAAAATCCGGCAGGCCGGTTACCAGCGGTTCGGCCCGTTCCCGGGAAGCCTTGCTCTCCGGCTCGGCACAAGCCACCAACAGGCCCGTGAAAATCACCAGACACAGTGTCGCCACTCGCTGAAATCCGCTCATTGGGCTCTCCTTTTATTTTGCAGGCTGCACCACAACCGCCTGGCAACCGTCGTCCCCGGATGTCACCAGATACGGCTGATAAGCCCGATTATGACTCGCGCTTCGACTCAGTACACGGTTGATTACAAACCCCAGCACCAGGCCACCCATGCCAAACAGGGCCGATGCATCAAACGCCGTCACCGGCAGCAACGTCCCCAGCACAGACCCGCCCACCAGCAGAGCCAGCGGCAGACCATAGACCCACAGGGCGCCACGCATGAGCGCGCCTTCCGGCAGTGCCAATTGCACCGTATCACCGACCTGATGAATCTCACGGGAAGAAACAGGAACACGCAGGTGGGCACGCTGCCCACTCTGCTGTTGATTGACAAGATGGTGGCCGCATCCGGCCTTGGCCTTGCAGGCACCGCAGGTCGAGGCACGTATGGTCTCTACCCAGATGGCTTCGGCTTCCACCGCGACCACTGTGCCCTGCTCCAGAAGCATTACGGTTGGCTGTCCCTGACGCTGATGCCATCGATCACACGCAGCGCCGTACTCTGAGGCACTTCACCGACCAGGGTCACCAGATAAACACCGCTGGGGGCGGCCAGGCGGCGGCTTACCGCTACCGTCGGCCCAACCCGGCTGACCCCCTCTTCCACGCTGTTCTCGCCAATAGCTTCCACAAACACCGTGAAGGCCGCCAGGCCATCACTGAAACCACGGGCCGCCACCGGCGCGCGATCCGTTGTCGCCTGCCGCCAATCCTGCTTCATGGCACGGAAACCGGCCGGCAGCCATTCCGGACTGACGGTCAGCTTCATGGAAGGATGAGACTCGGCTACCGGCGCCAGCGCTTTTTCATGGCGAGCTTCCGGCACTGCGAAATGATCGAGACCCAGCTGCGGTGACAAGGTGAGAGTGACAAATTCCACGCGCTCCAGGGCTACACCACTACCATCCACGATTTCGGATTTGAGCAGCAGGCGGGATTCCTGATCCAGCCACAAACGATACCCGTAACGATGGGTATCCAGCGGCGCCACCCGCATACGAGTGGCATGGCGGCCGGCTACCCGGCCATCACCATCCACCAGGATGTTGTACTGTTCCGGCAGGTCACTGGCCAGGCGATCCCCCAATGCCAGGGGGCCGGCTTGCTGACTATTAAGGCGGGTGAGACTGCGATCCGGGTGCAGACAGAGCACCTCGTCACCACGGCGGATCACTTCCACCAGGCGGCCGTCCAGATGGGTCAGACGCTGGTACTGGCGACCCTCGATAACCGCGTGGCTGACTTCCATGGTGCTGATTTCAGCGCCGAACTGATAAAGAAAGCGACCGGTGTAACTCAGGGAACGGTTGGCCTCGGCCATGGCCTGAAGCTGGTTGTGCGCCGACGAATCATCCGCCAGCGCCACCAGGGGCGTACATAGAGACAGGGAAAGGGCGAGTGCGCGCAGCATCATCCGTTAGCGGGCTCCACTGCGTGCGTCCATACTGACCAGGCGAGCAAAAGGCATCATCCCCTGGCCACTGTTACGGGCCGCAAACTCACTGTGCCGCAGCAACATGTCGTTACCACGAGGCTGGACCTGGGCTGCCGGTGTTGCCACCGGATTGTTGCCATTGAAAGACCGGGATACCAGCGACGCCTCCGCAAACGGACGGCTCATGCGGCTATCCTGGGCCGACGCCATCACCGGCGCAGCACCGGGAGACTGGGTTGCATCCCAGCTCTGCCAGCCCACCACCGTAGCCGCTGCCACGGACGCAGCCACCGCCAGACGGCTCACGCTGCCCAGCCAGGCCGGGCGACGCGCTGGCGCCTGTTCGGCGGCCAGTGCCGCAGACAGGCTGGCGTTGAAGCCCGCGGGCACGCTCGTGGATGGCTGCTTATGCATCACATCCCGGGCAAGCTGCCAACGAGACAGTGCATCCAGATCGGCATTGTCGATATCACGCATTACCCGACGGGTTTCCAGCTCGCTGGTTTCCCCATCAAGGAACGCAGACAGTGTTTCCAGGTCCCTGCTCATACACTCACCCTTTGTCGCCACGCTGGGAGCCCAAAAGCGGGCGCACAGCCGTATCAATTGCTTCCCGGGCCCGGAAGATACGGGAACGAACAGTTCCCACCGGGCATTCCATTACCGCCGCGATGTCCTCATAGCTGAGACCCTCGAATTCACGCAGGGTCACGGCAGTTTTCAGTTCATGGGGCAGCTCTTCGATGGCTCGATGGATTACTGCCTCCAATTCCTGTGACAACACGAGGGACTCCGGGGTTCCAATCTCGTGCAGCATTTCTGCACCGGCGTACTGCTCGGCCTCGGCCGCATCCAGGTCCGAGCCGGGTGGCCGCCGACCAGCGGCCACCAAATGGTTCTTGGCGGTATTCACGGCAATACGATAAAGCCAGGTGTAAAAAGCACTATCACCCCGGAAACGGGGCAATGCACGCCAGGCTTTGATAAAGGCTTCCTGGGCCACGTCCTGCACTTCATCGGAGTCACGCACATAGCGGCTGATCAGGGCGAAAATACGCTGCTGATATTTACGCACCAGCACTTCAAAGGCACGCTGATCGCCGGTTTTGGCTTTCTTGACCAACTCTTCGTCTGACACCGATCCCCCGGATCTTTCGCGAAACGCGGATACATGGCAATGGTCGCATAACGACCAATTAAAGCAGGCCATTGTAGCAGGTGTGAGGGTCCCGGCTATACTATGGGGCTGTTTTGCCTACCCTTTTCACATTGCTTGAACATTTGTTCGGGCGTTCTAAGGATTGCTCATGGCCACCTTCCGACACGATGTACTCATCATTGGTTCCGGAGCGGCGGGATTAACCACCGCCCTGCGCCTGCCTGATGATTGCCGGATCGCCCTGTTATCCAAAGGCGAGCTGACCAGCGCCAGCACCTATTATGCCCAGGGCGGTGTCGCCGCAGTGCTGGATCAGGAGGATTCCCTGGAAAGCCATGTGGCCGATACGCACGTGGCCGGGGGCGGCCTGTGCCATGACGATGCGGTGCGTTACACCGTGGAAAACGGCCCCGATGCGATCCGCTGGCTGATTGATCTGGGGGTAGATTTCACCCGTCTGGCCGGCAACAACGAAGGCTCCCTGCCCTATCACCTGACCCGCGAAGGCGGCCACAGCCATCGGCGCATCATTCACGCCGCCGACGCCACCGGCAAGGCTATCTCCGGCACCCTGATCGGCCAGGTGCGCAACCGCCCCAACGTCACCCGCTTTGAATACCGGGTAGCGGTAGATCTGATCCTGCAGGAGCACAACGGCGAAAAGCGTTGCTGTGGGGCCTATGTACATAATATCGACACCGGCGAAACCGATGTGATCCTGGCTCGAGCCGTGGTGCTGGCCACCGGCGGGGCCTCCAAGGTGTACCTGTATACCTCCAACCCGGACGTGGCCACCGGCGACGGCATCGCCATGGCCTGGCGGGCCGGCTGCCGGGTGGCCAACATGGAATTCATGCAGTTCCACCCCACCTGTCTTTACCACCCCAAGGCCAAGAGCTTCCTGGTTACCGAGGCGATTCGCGGCGAAGGCGGCCACCTGCTACTGCCCAGCGGCGAGCGCTTCATGCATCGCTTTGACGAGCGCGGCGAACTGGCGCCCCGGGACGTGGTGGCCCGCGCCATCGACCATGAGATGAAACGCCTTGGCGCCGACTGCCTGTATCTGGACATCAGCCACAAACCGGCAGATTTCATCATCGAGCACTTCCCCACCGTCTACGCCAAGTGCCTGCAACTGGGCCTGGATATCACCCGCGATCCCATGCCGGTGGTGCCCGCCGCCCACTACACCTGCGGCGGCGTGATGATCAACGAAAACGGCCAGACTGATGTGCCCGGCCTCTACGCCATCGGCGAAACCAGCTTCACCGGCCTGCACGGCGCCAACCGCATGGCCAGCAATTCCCTGCTGGAATGCCTGGTCTACGGGAAGGCTTCCGCCGAACACATCGGCGCCACCCTGGCCGACGTCCCCGACCCCCGCGAGCACAAGGAATGGGACGAATCCCAGGTCACTGATTCCGACGAAGACGTGGTCATCAGCCACAACTGGGACGAGCTCCGCCGCTTCATGTGGGATTACGTGGGCATCGTACGCACCGAAAAACGCCTGCAGCGCGCCCAGCACAGGGTGGACATGCTGAAAAGCGAAATTGCCGAGTACTACAGCAACTACCACATCAGCAACGACCTGCTGGAACTGCGCAACCTGGTCGTCATCGCCGAACTCATCATCCTTTCCGCCATGCAACGCAAGGAAAGCCGGGGGCTGCATTTCATGCGCGACTTCCCGGGGGTGAATGATGAGATTGTGGATACGGTGCTGACGCCGGAACAGTAGTGAACAGTTAACAGTGAATAGTGAACAGCGCGCGAGTTGGCGTTGTTGCTATTTTCAAAGCAAGAGGCCGCGCCCAGACTCTGGGCGCGGCCTCTTGCGTAACAGAACCGGAAACCTGTCGCGCGCGCTGTTAACTATTCACTGTTAACTATTAACTGCTTTTCCTGTTGGTCCACAGCCACTGATAAAACGGCTGCAATTGCTCCCGGGGGGCCTGGTCGTCGAACAGGTGTAGCCAACCTTTGGGGGTCTGGATGGCCATCCAGGGGCCGGCGCGCAGGACTCGGCGGGGGCTCTCCAGCTCCTGCCAGTGGCGACCGATGAGGGTAAGGCGTTGTTCGTGGAGTTCCATCTGGGCGAGCTGGGCAGGCCGCCATCTCCATACCAACAGCGGCAACGCCAGCAGCATCAATACCGACGCCCACCACGGCATTTGCGCCAGCAAAATCGCCGGGGCCACCGCCGCCATCGCCAGCCAGCGAATCCGGGCGGGATAGCGAGAGGAATTCAGCTCAACTTTTTTTCGCGGAGACCAGAGCAAGGACATGCCGTACATACTCACGCAATGCCGGGTCTTGTGGCTCACTGCGGCGGGTAAACCACTCGAACATGTCCGCATCTTCACAGGCGAGCAGCTTCGGGAACCAGGCCTGATGCTCCGGCGATTCATTATCGAAGTGATCGTCCAGGTAGGCGAACAACACTACCTCTGCCTCCGAAGCTCCGCGGCGGCACTGCCAACGATATTGACGTTTCAGGTCATCATGACTCATTACTGCATTATCCTGATCAGAAATTGCGGCACCGCGTTCCGCGCCGTATGCCCATTATCCAACACCTGCCCTACTGACTCCAGCGTCAAGCCCCGGTCTTTGCCGTCAAAAAATTGCCAGAGACAGCAAATTCCTGCCTCATGGAACCACGCGGCAGGCCTGGATTCAGGTACCATGTCCGATGATTTTTCATCTCTATCGCACGCCAAACGAGCAATAACAGGAGCCCCATGAGCTGGTCCGATTTCATTGCCGCCCAGGCCTTGGCCAACAGTGCCGAGGCTCCCTACATCAGTCATTGCGACCACCTGGCCGTGATCCGCGCCCATGGCGAAGAAGCCGGCCATTATCTGCAGGGCCAGGTGTCCTGCGATCTGCGCGAAGTGGATCAACAGGGCCACCGCAACGGCATGCACCTGACTCTCAAAGGCCGCGGCCTGATCAGCGCACGTATTGCCCGGGATGGCGACGATTACCTGTTGCTATGCCCTGCGGATCTGAGCGACGCGGTGATCAAGGCATTGATGAAATACCGGCTGCGCGCCAAGGTGGAATTCACTGTGGACGACGATGTCGTGGTGCTGGGTCTGGCCGGTAATCTCCCCGCCGAAGCCCCCGATCACGGCAACAGCGCCGAGACCGATCAGGGCCTGTGGCTGCGCTACCCTTTCACCGACCATGCCTTGCTGCTCGTCAAGCAGGACAACGCCGAACACGTCTGGCAGACCCTCGCTACTGATCGGGCCACCACTGGCGCCAACGGCTGGCAGCTCGCCGACATCGATGCTGGCGAAGGCATGGTCTACCCCGGTGCGCAAGACCTGTTTCTGCCCCAGGTGCTCAATTACGACGTCACCGCCGGGGTGAACTTCAAGAAAGGCTGCTACACCGGCCAGGAAGTCGTCGCCCGCATGCACTTCAAGGGCAAGCTCAAGCAGCGTATGCAGCGAATCAACTACAGCGCCGATGTGGAGCTGACTCCGGGCGAAACCCTGCGCGACAGCAACAGCAAAGCCGCCGGCGAGGTGGTCAGCGCCGCCCGCACCCCACATGGCGGTGCCGCTCTGGTGGTGCTGCGAAGGGATACCGATGGGGTGCTATTCCGGGAAGAACAGGCGCTGGAGAGCCAGCTTGGCGCGTTGCCTTATTCGTTGCCGTGGAAAGAGTGAGAATTCAGTTAACAGTTAATAGTGAATAGTTAACAGCGGCGCGAGGCCGCATCGTTGTTATCTTCAAACGCAAGAGGCCGCGCCTAATGCCTGGGCGCGGCCTCTTGGGTTGTAAAGCAGTGGACCCTACGAAAACCACGCCCCTATCAATGAGGGGAGCACTGGCGTCGCGATGGCGGCATTCGCCACAACAACATCGCGCCACAAGCGACACTCAACCTTAGAGTGTGGACTGGGCCTGCAGCCGCAACCCGTCCGGGTCGGCCACGGTGTTGTCCGGGATCCATTTCGCCATGCAGTCACGATCTTTCAGGCAAGGGTCGGTGAGCGTCTCCAGGAACGCCAGCAACTGATCCACCTGTTCATCGCTCAGCACGGTGTCCGGCAGCTGTGACTTGCCTGCCAGTCGCAGGCTGGCCAACTGGTCCAGCGCCTTCTGGGTATTGGCTGTCATATTGCTCACCTGCACGGCAGGGTCCAGCTGGCTGAAATCAAAGTTGTCGATGGCCTGCTGCGGATTCAGGTGATGGCGTATAACGGCTTCCAGCGAAGTATAACCACCAGCATGCCCCCAGGGACCGGTTTCGGTCACATTAAGCAGATGCGGGGTGCGGAAAGCGTACTTGTCGTCGGCATCACCGGTTTCCCGGAAACGGCCAAAGTCTTCACTGCCATCCGGACCATCACCCTTACCGCGGCCCACCTGGGGCATTCCCACCACATGGAACTGCTCGTCGGTCAGGAAATCACCACTGTGGCAACCCGCACAGCCCGCGCCGCCTTGCTCCTTGCCGTTATAAAACAACAAGGCGCCACGCTTGGCCTGATCGCTAATCGCCTGTAGCTCCCCTTCCAGGTAAGCCTTCCAGGGTGAGTCGATCAGCACCTGAGAGTTCTGGTAGCTGGCGAGCGCCTCTGCCACATTGTCGTAGGTGATCAGGGTATTCGCATCCGCTGCCGGTTGCTCAAACCCCTGACGGAAGGCATCCAGCCATTGATTGGTCACTAGCGCGAGCTCAACATCGCTGCCACGCAACCGCTGCTCAAGGTGGGTACGCAACGCGGCATTATTATTGCCAGCCTCAAAACTGAAACCGCGCATTTCCTCCGGGGATGTTACCGGGAAACGAGCCTGGGCTATGGAGAGGTTGGCTCCGGCATCCGGGTCCGCCACTCCAAAGGCGCTGTCCGGCGTGCGGATGCCCCCACCGGCGCCATTCAGGCCGGCAGTCTTGTCCAGGCTTTCTACCCGGCCGTCGTGAAACAGCACTTCATCGTAGAACACGATATTGAACGTGGAAGGCGCATTACGTGGCACCGTCGGCCCGCCGTCAAAATGCGTTCCGGTGCTCAAATGCAGGCGCCCTGGCCCCAGCAGGTCCGGCTGAACTGCTTCCACGCCAATCGACAGGGAAAGGTCATCACCGCCACCCAGCATGGGGTGGTGACAGGAAACACAAGCGGAGTCCAGATCTCCCCCCAGGCCCTTGCTAAAGAAAAGCTGCATGCCCAGCTGCGCCTTGGGCGACGCAATATCCGGTAGGCTCCGGCCCACACTCGGGTCGCCACTGATTCCCTGCTGCTGTGCTACTGCGGACACTCGTTCATCCAGCGTTGGCTGGAAACTCGCTTTGTCATTACTGTCACCACCACAACCACCTAGCAGCAACAGACACGCCAGTACCCCACTGACCGTCCATGGACTCTGTATCATCCCTTTCCCCAAAAGTGTGATTTATTGCATATTGTTTGCGGGCTGATTTTTTACCAAACCCACACAATAAACAAGGCATTTATAAAAAATTCACAGCAATGAGGGCGAAGGGGTCTAGTCATTAGTGAGCAGTGAATAGCCTGCAGCTTGGTCGTGGCAGTGGCCACAAACGCAAGAAGCCGCGCCCAAACAGCGGACGCGGCCTCTTTGCTTTACGAACCATGAAAGCCCGGCTCGCGCCGTTATCAATTATCTATTATCAACTATCAATTGCCTCTAACGGGTGCTTTGGCGCCGGGCACTCGAAGAAACCCTCAATGTATTCTCTAGGAACATCATTGACGCTGCGGTGACGGAAGCCGGGGTTACCGTCCTTGTCGATGAGCAAGGCGCGTACCCCTTCGCGGAAGTCGCCGTGCAGAGAGCACTGTACCGCCAGACACCATTCCATGCGGAAAATATCGGCCAGGGACAAATAGGTGGAACGGGCCAGCTGCTCCCACACCAGGTGCGCGGTTTGCGGGCAGCCGCGCTCCAGGTTACCCAGCGCCTTGTCCAGCCAGGCATCGCGATCCTTGGCAGTCAGCAGCTGCTCCACCACCACCGGCAGGCTCTCGCCGTCGCAGAGGCGATTAATCTGCGGCAGGTGATCCATCAGCGGTTGAGGCAGCTCACTCATGTCCGCGGCCTGTTGCTTGAACAGACGATAGAGCACGGCCCGGTTGTCGGTGACGTCATCGGCGAAGTCCTGCTCCGCCAGCGCCGCCAGCAGGTTATCCGCATCGCCATCCACCATACGGTCGGCCATGCCGATTTCCACCGCTTCGCGGCCATTGATGTGCACACCGGTCAGGCCCAGGAACAGCCCCGCGCGACCCGGCAAACGATTCAGGAACCAGCTGCCGCCCACATCCGGGAACAGGCCAATGGTAATTTCCGGCATGGCCATGCGCGAACGCGGTGTCACCAGACGGAAATCCGCGCCCTGCAGCAGCCCCATGCCACCGCCCATGACAATGCCATCGCCAAACACCACCACCGGGATCCGGCTGGTGTGGAGGCGGTAATCCAGGGCGTATTCCTCGGCGAAGTACTGCTCCGTGAAGGGATTTCTGCCCTGCCCGGCATGCTTCACCATGGACTTGTGCATCTGCACGATATCACCGCCGGCACAGAACGCCTTGCCCCCGGCGCCGTCCAGCCAGATCGCCACCACATCGTCACGCTGCTCCCATTCGTCCATCTGCTTGCTCAGGGTCTGGATCATTTCCAGGCTCAGGGCATTGAGGGCTTTGGGGGCATTCAGGGTGGCCCGGGCGATCACACGGCCGCAGCGGGTTTCGATTTCGGAAAACAACACGCAGTCAGACACGACAACTCCATAAAGCAGTGAATAGTTAATAGTGAACAGTTAATAGCGCGCGGGCTAGTGATGTTGATAGCCAAGAGGCCGCGCCAAAATTCTGGGCGCGGCCTCTTGCTTTGAAAAACAAAAGAACCTCTCGCGAGCTATTCACTCTTAACTGTTCACTATTAACTGATTTTCCAGTCGATGGCCGTCTTACCCTGCTGCAACAAATACTGATTGGCCCTGGAGAAATGGCCGCAGCCGAGGAAGCCCCGGTGGGCGGACAAGGGCGACGGGTGCGGGGCGGTGAGTACGCAGTGCTTGTTGCGGTCGATCAGCTTCCCCTTCTTCTGGGCATGGCTGCCCCAAAGCAGGAAAACCAGCCCCTCTCTTTCCCGGTTCAGGTGCTCGATGGCCTGGTCGGTGAACTGCTCCCAGCCCTGCTTCTGGTGAGAGGCGGCCTGGCCGGCCTCCACGGTAAGCACCGCATTGAGCAGCAGCACGCCCTGCTCCGCCCAGTGAGTCAGATTGCCATGGGGCGGGATCTCGATACCCAGATCCCGATGTATTTCCTTGTAGATATTGACCAGCGACGGTGGGGTTTTGACGCCTCGCTGCACGGAAAAACACAGGCCATGGGCCTGATCCGGACCGTGGTATGGGTCCTGGCCCAGGATCACCACCTCCACCTTGTCGAAGGGCGTCAGGTTGAAGGCATTGAAGATATCCGGGCCGGGCGGAAACACGGTTTTCCCGGCCCGCTTTTCATCGGCCAGGAAAGCCCGCAGCCGGGCCATATAGTCCTGTTCGAACTCCCCGGCCAGGTGCTGCTTCCAGCCAGGCTCCAGTTGTACGTTCTCTGCGCTGCTGTCAGCCACGGGGCAACAACTTGTCCAGCAGGTTACACATACGTACCTCGACGAACTCCTCGGAGATTTTCTCCGGGTGTACCAGCAGACGCTGTTCGATGGACATCATCGCCATGAGAATCAGCTCCGCATCCAGGCGCGGATTGCTGCTGCCGAACAGTTCCGTGGCGATCATCAGGCTTTCCAGCTGCTGGTGCAGGTACAGATCCGCCAACTCACGCAGGCGGCTATCCATGATCGCTTCCTGCATGAACGCCTGCTCCGCCACCAGGTGACCACGGCGGGTATTCAGCTCGTCGACGATAAAGGCCGCCATCATTTTGCCCATCATATCGATCAGGCGCTGGCGCTCTTGCGCATCGGCAAGACTGTCACGGGAAAATTGCGACAACAGGGCAAAGGCCCGTTCCTTGAACGGCTCGATGACATCCTTGAGCGCCCGTTCGGCGAACAGGGTGAAGGTATCGGCGATCAGGTCGGAGATATCTTTGAAGTAGTAGGTGGTTGCCGACAGGGGCACCTCCGCCTCACGGGCCACCGCCCGGTGACGTACTGCACGGATACCCTCTTTGACAATAATATTCAGCGCGGCTTCGAGAATTGCCTGGCGACGCTGTTCACTGCCGGCGCGACGCGCTTTTCTTCCTTGGTATTGAATTGCACTACTCATGGACACAGTCAGCCTTTGTTGATTCAGCCCGGTACTCCCCCCTGAGGGGATGTGTTGTGTCGCTCTCCCACTTTCTTAACCGCAAGCCGGGGCACAAACCGTGCCCCAATTCAGCCTCAGCGCCCCTGGGGGCGCATGTGCGGGAACAGGATCACGTCCCGAATGGACGGTGAATCCGTAAACAACATTACCAGCCGATCGATGCCAATGCCCTCACCGGCTGTCGGCGGCAGACCATGTTCCAACGCGATCACATAGTCCTCGTCGTAGAACATGGCTTCATCATCGCCGGCATCCTTTTCCGCTACCTGCTGACGGAAACGTTCAGCCTGATCTTCCGCATCGTTCAGCTCCGAGAAGCCGTTGGCGATTTCGCGGCCACCCACGAAGAACTCGAAGCGCTCGGTCACAAACGGATTATCGTCCATACGACGGGCCAGCGGCGACACTTCCGTGGGGTACTCGGTGATGAAGGTCGGATCTTTCAGGCGGTGCTCCACCGTCTTCTCGAAGATCTCGATCTGCACCTTACCCAGGCCGTAACCGTCCTTCAGCGCAATCCCCAGTGACTCGGCGATGGCGCGGGCCCCGTCCAGATCCGCCAGCTTCGCCGGGTCGATATCCGGATTAAAATGCAAAATCGAATCGAAAACCGTTATCCGGGTAAAGGGTTTACCAAAATCGTACACATCACCCTGATAACTCACCTCCGTGGTACCCAGCACGTCCTGGGCCAGCTTGCGCAGCATTTCCTCGGTCAGGTTCATCAGATCGTGGTAATCACCGAATGCCTGGTAGAACTCCAGCATGGTGAATTCCGGATTATGACGGGTGGAAAGTCCTTCGTTGCGGAAGTTGCGGTTGATCTCGAACACCTTCTCGAAACCGCCTACCACCAGACGCTTGAGGTACAGTTCCGGCGCGATGCGCAGGTACATGTCCATGTCCAGGCTGTTGTGGTGGGTAATGAAGGGCCGTGCGGTGGCACCACCAGGAATCACCTGCAGCATGGGGGTTTCCGCTTCCACGAAGTCTTTCTCTACCAGGAAGTTGCGGATACCCGCCACCATCTTCGAGCGGATCTGGAAGGCCTTGCGGGTCTCTTCGTTAACGATCAGATCCACGTAGCGCTGACGGTAGCGAGCTTCGGTATCGGTGAGGCCCTTGTGCTTTTCCGGCAGCGGACGCAGTGCCTTGGTGAGCAGCAGGTATTCATCCATCATCACGTACAGGTCACCCTTGCCCGATTTGCACAGGATGCCTTTCACACCAACGATATCGCCCAGATCCCAGTGTTTGGTGTCTTTCTGCACGTCCTTGGAGGCATAAACCTGAATGCGCCCGGACATGTCCTGCAGCACCTTGAAAGCCTTGCGATCGAGCATCATACGGCCGGCAACAGCGACCTGAATGTTCTTCTCAGCCAGCTCTTCCTTGCTGAACTCGCCATACTGCGCCTGCAGGTCAGCGGCCAGGAAATCGCGACGGAAGTGATTGGGGAAGGCGTTGCCCGCCTCACGCAGGTCGGCCAGTTTGGCGCGGCGCTCGGCGATCAGGCGGTTTTCGTCCTGAGACGTTTCCTGGGGATCAGTCTGTGTCTGTTGCTCGTCGGCCATCGGGTTACCTTAATTCGGTCTCTCGCCTGCCTGCTGGCAAGGCTGATGCTGCTTGTTAATACAGCGGGGGCCGCCAGGGGTCCCCGCTTCCCGGAATTACAATCCTGCTTTCAGGGACGCTTCAATAAACTGATCCAGCGCACCGTCCAATACTTGCTGGGTATTGTGGCTCTCTACGCCGGTGCGCAGATCCTTGATGCGGCCATCATCCAGTACATAGGAGCGGATCTGGCTGCCCCAGCCAATATCCGACTTGTTGCTTTCCTGGACCTGCTTTTCCGCGTTGCGGCGCTGCATTTCCACTTCATAGACCTTGGCCTGCATCATCTTCAGGGCCTGGTCCTTGTTCTGGTGCTGGCTTCGCCCGCTCTGGCACTGGGTCACCAGGGTGTGCTTCTCGCCACCTTCGTCGGTGTAATCATAGGTCAGGCGCACCGCGGAATCGGTTCGGTTAACGTGCTGGCCACCGGCGCCGGAGGCTCGGTAGGTGTCCACCCGCATGCTGCCCACGTCGATATTCACGTCGATATCGTCGTCCACTTCCGGGGACACAAACACCGAGCTGAACGAGGTATGGCGGCGGCCGCCGGAATCGAACGGGCTCTTGCGCACCAGTCGGTGCACGCCGGTTTCGGTACGCAGCCAGCCGTAGGCGTACTCACCTTCAAAACGCACCGTGGCAGACTTGATACCGGCCACATCACCGGCAGAGGCTTCCACCAGCTCGGTCTTGAAACCGTGGGCCTCGCCCCAGCGCAGGTACATGCGCAGCATCATTTCGCCCCAATCCTGGGCCTCGGTGCCACCGGAGCCGGCCTGGATATCCAGGTAGGCGCTACAGGCATCCATCTGCCCGGAGAACATGCGGCGGAATTCCAGATCTGCCACCATCTTCTCCAGCCGCGCCAGCTCGCTTTCTACTTCCGGCAGGCTGTCTTCATCGCCCTCTTCCACCACCAGCTCCAGCAGGCCGGAGGTGTCTTCCACCCCCTGGGAGGCGTTGTTGATGGTGTTGACGACCAGCTCCAGCTGGGCGCGTTCCTTGCCCAGGCCCCGGGCATAGTCCGGGTCGCTCCAGACATCCGGGTTTTCAAGCTCGCGCTCGACTTCGGTCAGACGTTCACTCTTCTGATCGTAGTCAAAGATACCCCCTAAGCGCTTCGACACGCTCAGACAGGTCGGAAAGATGGGTTCGCAGCGGATTGACTTCCATTACGTCTCTCTAGAATCAGTGCTTGGCAGAATTGATACGCGGAAAACAGCGCAGTCTAACGGTTTGCGGGTTAACTGACGAGGGGCGGCACCTCCGCCTTCGCCGCAGGAGCGCGGCCCGCACGTTTATAACGAAGCCGCTGTAGGAGTTCCTCTTGAGGGACGAACCACGCATCAGCGTGGAAATCGTCCGCAGAGCCTACCCCAGATTCGGTTCGGAGTAGCAGAGCAACCCGGGCCTCCAGAAGGATCAGGTGACGCCCACATCGGCTGTCTCCTCGCCAGGGCTCGGATTCGTCCCTCAAGAGGAGTTATTCGCTTCGCTCACCCTTCGGGCCGCACGGAAATGCGTGCTTTACTCCGCTACGCTCCGTTCCTACAGCGGCTTTGAAGATGTCACGGATCGTGCCGCCAACGACGCGGCCAGATCAGTCTCTCAACTCGTAGACGTGGTGAGCCTCGCCCTTCATGTTATCAATGGTGGTACCGATATAGCGGGCATTATTGGGAATACCGGAACCGGTGGTGAACACCTTGAAGGTGCGCACTTCTTTCGGGGTGTCGATCACGGTGTCCGCGTCCACTTCCACCCACATGAAAATCACCGCTTCCTGGGGGATGTAATCCACCCGCAGTACCTTGCCTTCTTCGGGCAGGCGCAGCTCCTGCACCTCGTTGACCACCTTCAGGCGGTGCTTGTGTATGGTCTTCATTTGAGTCCCCTCCGTTAAGGACACAACACGACGGTGGACGATAGCCACCCCGCGCAGTCAATGCCGGCACGGCCTTTTGGGCCGCACCCTGGTAAAACAGGCGCCCGATGGTGAGCGCGAGGCGCAATGCTAGCAAAAACCCGGGCCGCCGACAGCATTGTCGACAATTTTACGAAACAGCTACTTTCACACCTCCCTACCTCCCTCCCCCGTAGGAGCGGCGCTTGAGCCGCGAACCCCAAGTTCGATTTACCACAATGACATCACAGAGGGCGCAGAGATCACCAAGCCCCCCGGAATTTTCGGTGTTATCCGGTGACCGGTTCGCGGCTCAAGCGCCGCTCCTACAGGGGCGATGTAGTGACGGGACGGCGTTACAGCGGAATCAAATGCTCGAACAGCAACTGCGGGTTACGCTGGCCGCGGAATTCGTTCACTTCCAGCCGATAGACGCCGCGCACCCGGCTGATCCGCTTGGGCAGGGTTTCCACCGGTACATTGAAGTGGATGGCATCGATGATGCCGCTGACGCCGGGCAGGCCCAGGGTCAGTTTAAGGTGACGCTCGCCGACGATGCGGTGCTTGAGCACCTCGAACTCGCCATCGAAGCTTGGGGCCGGGAAGCCCTGCCCCCAGGGAAAGCGATGACTGAGCAGCTCGGCATTGCTCAATGACAGCTCGTGGTCATCCAGCTCGCCATCGGTCTCCACCACCTTTTCCAGTGCCTTGGGCGACAACAGCTCGCTGACCGCTTTTTCAAAGGCCACCTTGAACTGGTCCAGCTTGTCTCGCTCCAGGGACAGCCCAGCCGCCATGGCGTGGCCGCCGAACTTGCTCAGCAGTCCCGGGTTGGCGGTGGCCACCGCATCCAGGGCATCACGCAGATGCAGGCCGGGGATCGAGCGGCCAGAGCCCTTCAAGGTACCGGGCTGCTGGGCCGGGGCAAAGGCGATCACCGGCCGGTGAATGGCTTCCTTCACCCGCGAGGCGAGAATCCCCACCACCCCTTCGTGCCATTCCTTGCCATACAGGCACAGCCCTGCCGGCAGGTTTTCCGGGTTCAGCCGCGACACTTCCACCATGGCCGCATCGCGCATGCCGTGCTCGATGGAGCGGCGCTCGCGGTTGATGGTGTCCAGCTCCTGGGCCATCTCCAGAGCCTCAGCGTCGGTCTCCGCCAGCAGGCAGGCGATGCCGTGGGTCATGTCCGACAGGCGCCCCGCCGCGTTCAGACGCGGGCCCACGGCAAAGCCCATGTCCGCCGCCAGGGCCCGGTTCGGGTCGCGCCCGGCCACCTGCAACAGGGCGCGGATGCCCGGGCAGCCCTTGCCGGCGCGGATACGGCGCAGGCCCTGCTCCACCAGAACCCGGTTGGCATCGTCCAGGGACACCACATCCGCCACCGTCCCCAGCGCTACCAGGTCCAGCAGATCGGTGATCGGTGCCGTAGGCGTAAAACCCTGCTCGCGCAGGGCCCGTTGCAGATCCATCAATAAATAGAAGGCGACACCGACACCGGCCAGGTTGGCGGCGGGGAAATCCTCACAGCCCGGCAGGCGCGGGTTCACCAGTGCATCGGCGTCCGGCAGGGTGTCACCGGGCAGGTGGTGATCGGTGATCAGCACCTTGATGCCCCGGGCCCGGGCAGCAGCCACGCCATCCACGCTGGCGATGCCGTTATCCACGGTAACTATCAGGTCCGGCTGGTACTGCTGCTGGGCCAGCTCAACGATGGCCGGCGACAGGCCGTAGCCGTATTCGAAACGATCCGGCACCAGGAACTCCGGGCGCGGGAAGCCCAGCAGTTCCAGCCCGCGCACCATCAGGGTGGTGGCGGTGGCGCCATCGGCGTCGTAGTCGCCGACAATACAGATACGCCAGTGGTCGGATCGGCCTTGTAACAGCAGCTCCACGGCCCCACGCAGTCCTGTGAAGGAAGACGGATGCGGTAAGCGCTTGAGCGCCAGGTCCAGCTGCGCCGGGTCATCCACCCCCCGCCCGGCCAGAATCCGCGCCAGCAACGGCGGCACATCCGGCCAATCCGGGGTGTGCCGTGGGCGGCGGGTAATGGCGGGCAGGCTGAGTTTGTCTACGGGCATCGGTATATAAGGCTCGGTATGGGCTCGGTGCTATCACGCACGCTGTAGGAGCCATGCTCGCATGGCGAAAGGCTTTCAGGTTAGTAGCTACGTGACAGGAAACATGCCTCAACGGTTCGCCATGCAAGCATAGCTCCTACGAGAACGGGGTTGACCATCAAGGCAGGCAGTCTGCCACGCCGCACCCGGAACAGCACTATCACAGGTCGCAAGTGATGTTTTTTTCACCAACCGCCACCCATCCACCGGCCCCACGACTAATTAGTCACAAATTGGGGCTAAAAAAGTCATTCACCTTCCCTATACTTGCGGGCCTACGAGTTTCGTTGTTTATGTAAGCAAACACTCACATGAATGACGCCGCCTCCCCCATTTTCGGGGACCGGGGCAATACCAAAGCGGCCAAGTTAGCCGCGTACTTTGGGACTGGAGAGCAGAAGCTATGATCTATCAAGGCAACGCCGTAAGCGTACAACTGCTTGACGACGGCATCGCCGAACTGAAGTTTGACCTTCAGGGCGAGTCCGTTAACAAGTTCAATCAGGAAACCGTGGAAGATCTCGGTAAGGCCGTCGATGCCATTAAAGGCAACAGCGACATCAAGGGCCTGGTCGTGACCTCCGGCAAGTCGGTTTTCATCGTTGGCGCCGACATCACCGAATTCACAGACATGTTCAAACTGCCGGAAGACGAAATCGCCGGCTGGTGTCTGAAATCCAACCAGGTCTTCAATGCCTTTGAAGATCTGGACATCCCCAAAGTGGTTGCCGTTAACGGCATCGCCCTGGGTGGCGGCCTGGAAATGTGCCTGGCCGCAGACTTCCGTGTACTGAGCGAAAAAGCCCAGGTGGGACTGCCGGAAGTGAAGCTGGGCCTGTACCCGGGCTTCGGCGGCACCGTGCGTCTGCCCCGTGTTATCGGTGTGGACAACGCCGTTGAGTGGATCGCCGCTGGCGGTCAGCATCGCGCCGACAAGGCCCTGAAAGTGGGTGTTGCCGATGCCGTGGTTGCTCACGACAAGGTCAACGACGCTGCCATCGACCTGGTCAAGCAGTGCCTGGCCGGCAAGATCGATTTCCGCGCCAAGCGTCAGGAAAAGCTCGAGCCCCTGAAGCTGCCGCCCATGGAAAACATGATGGCCTTCCAGACCTGCATGGCCATGGTCCAGGGTCAGGCTGGCAAGAACTACCCCGCTCCCGTCGCTGCCGTCAAAACCATGCAGGCTCACGCCGGCATGAACCGCGACCAGGCGCTGGAAGTGGAAGCCAAAGGCTTCGCCAAAGTGGCCAAGACCCCGCAAGCCACCGCCATGGTCGGCCTGTTCCTGGCAGACCAGCAGGTGAAGAAGGTCAACGGCAAAACCGCCAAGGCCTCCAAAGGCTTTGAGCAGGCCGCCGTACTGGGCGCCGGCATCATGGGTGGCGGTATCGCCTTCCAGTCCGCCCTGAAAGGCACCCCCATCATCATGAAGGACATCGCCGACAAGGCGCTGGACCTGGGCATGAACGAAGCCTCCAAGCTGCTCGCCAAGCGCGTCAGCAAAGGCAAACTGGATGCGGCCGGCATGGGCAAAGTGCTGTCCAACATCCGCCCCACCCTGAACTACGGCGACTTCGGTAACGTTGGCGTGATCGTGGAAGCGGTGGTCGAGAACCAGAAGATCAAGCAGTCCGTTCTGGCCGAAACCGAAGAGAAAGTGGAAGACGGCACTATCCTGGCGTCCAACACCTCCACCATCTCCATCACCAAGCTGGCCGAAGCCCTGAAGAAGCCGGAAAACTTCGCCGGTATGCACTTCTTCAACCCGGTACACATGATGCCGCTGGTGGAAGTGATCCGTGGCGAGAAGACCTCCGACGAAACCGTTGGCACCCTGGTGGCCTACGCCCAGAAAATGGGCAAAACCCCCATCGTGGTCAACGACTGCCCCGGCTTCCTGGTTAACCGCGTACTGTTCCCCTACTTCGGCGGCTTCGGCATGCTGATGCGCGACGGTGCCGATTTCCAGGCCGTTGATAAAGTGATGCAGAAGTTCGGCTGGCCCATGGGCCCCGCCTACCTGATGGACGTGGTCGGCATCGACACCGGTGTTCACGCCGCCCAGGTAATGGCAGACGGCTTCCCCGAGCGTATGCAGTACGACTTCAAAGACGTCTCCACCGTGATGTTCGAAAACGAGCGTTATGGCCAGAAGAACGGCGTTGGTTTCTACAAGTACGAGCAGGACAAGAAAGGCAAGACTCAGAAAGTGGTCGACGAAAAGACCTACGAACTGATCAAGCCCCACGTCGCCGACACCCAGGAATTCGATGCGGAAGAAATCATCGCCCGCATGATGATTCCCATGTGCACCGAAACCGTTCGCTGCCTGGAAGACAACATCGTAGGTTCCGCTGCCGAGGCCGACATGGCCATGATCTACGGCATCGGCTTCCCTCCCTTCCGTGGTGGTCCGCTGCGCTACATCGACAGCCTCGGCGTGAAAGAATTCGTCGCGCTGTGTGACAAGTACGCGCACCTGGGTGGCATCTACGAAGCACCGCAGATGCTCAAAGACATGGCCGCCAAGGGCGAGTCTTTCTTCGCCTAAGCCACGGACTGAAAGGAGTTAGAGAAATGAGTTTGAATCCTAATGACGTAGTCATCGTCGATGCGGTCCGTACCCCCATGGGCAAGAGCCGTAATGGCCAGTTCCGTAATGTGCGTGCCGAAAAACTGTCTGCCCTGCTGGTGGAAGCGCTCATGGAGCGTAACCCCAACTGGGACATCCAGCAGACCGAAGACGTGATCTGGGGCTGCGTAAACCAGACCAAAGAACAGGGCATGAACATCGCCCGTAACATCTCCATGCTGGCCGGCCTACCGCGCACCAGCGCTGCGCAGACCGTGAACCGTCTGTGCGGTTCTTCCATGCAGGCCCTGCACTCCGCCGCCCAGGCCATCCAGACCGGCAACGGCGACGTGTTCGTCATCGGTGGTGTGGAGCACATGGGCCACGTGGCCATGGATCACGGCATCGACCTGAACCCGGAAATGTCCAAAGTGACCGCCAAGGCCTCCAACATGATGGGCCTGACTGCGGAAATGCTGGGCAAGATGCACGGCATCAGCCGTGAGAAGCAGGACGAATTCGGTGTGCGTTCCCACCGCCTGGCCTGGGAAGCCACTCAGGAAGGTCGCTGGAAGAACGAGATCGTTCCCATCGAAGGTCACGATCAGGAAGGCAACAAGGTCCTGTGCGAGATCGACGAAGTGATCCGCCCCGGTGCTACCCTGGAAGACATGCAGAAACTGCGTCCGGTATTCGACCCGGCCAACGGTACGGTGACTGCCGGTACCTCCTCTGCCCTGTCCGATGGCGCCTCCGCCATGCTGGTCATGAGCGCCGCCAAGGCCGAAGCAATGGGTCTCAAGCCCCGCGCCAGGATCGTCTCCATGGCCGTGGCTGGTTGCGACGCCGCCATCATGGGTTACGGTCCCGTACCGGCCACCCAGAAGGCCCTGGCCCGCGCGGGTCTGACCATCGACGACATCGACTACGTGGAGCTGAACGAAGCGTTCGCCGCCCAGTCCCTGCCCGTCATGAAGGACCTGAAGCTGCTGGACGTAGCCGACCAGAAAGTGAACCTGAACGGCGGCGCCATCGCCCTGGGTCACCCGCTGGGCTGCTCCGGTGCGCGTATCACCGGCACCCTGCTGAACGTACTGGAATGGAAAGGCGGCAAGCTCGGCCTGGCCACCATGTGTATCGGCCTGGGTCAGGGTATTGCTACCGTGATCGAGCGGGTGTGATCTTAAGCCCCTCTCCCGCTTGCGGGAGAGGGGTTTGGGGAGAGGGCGCTTTTGACAACCGCCCTGCTCCCACACCAATTTCCGGCCCTGCCTCACAAGGGCGGGATTGGAAACAAAAAACCCCGGCTACCCGCCGGGGTTTTTCTTTGTGCGGGATTTATACATTGCCATCATATCCTGACGATCTGGCACCCGCATGATCTCTGCCGTATCTCCATACGGATAAGCTCACACACCTCTTCACTCTCATCACCATAATGTCCGTTCCTGATCTGGGCCTTGATCCAACTAGCCTGCTGATCTGTCACCGTAATGCTCTTCTTCACCTTAGCCATACACCGCCTCATGCAGACTATCCATTAATAGATCCGTAGGTGGCCTGCCAAGATGTAGGCGTCCTGATGTTCGCTGTTCGTGGTTGTTGTTCCCTCGGCAGGCAGCGTAGTGTTATCAAAACGCATCGAGTCAGTGAACCCAACTCGAGGAAAGGTCCCCCTGAACAAGCAGCGAGGTCGTTCATCAATGGATGCTTACAGTTCCCGGTTGGAATCACTGAATGCACTCAAAAATACCGCAGGTAAAGTCCGCACTGTGGGCTTCGAGCTTGAGTTCTCCGGTATTGCATTCCGCGATACCGCCCGCGTGGTGTGCGATACGCTTAACGGAAAGATGACAGACGAAACCGCCGCGGAAGTGTGTGTGCAAACCGATCACGGTGATTTCAATGTCGAGCTCGACTGGGATTTTCTCAAGACCATGGCGGCCAACGCGGGTAAGGCCGTGGATGAGCTGCTGCATCCGTTGTCAAAGGCGGCAGAGCTCCTGGTACCCGTCGAAGTGGTGTGCCCGCCACTGCCCGTCACATCACTGCATATACTTGACGATCTGGTCGAGGCGCTGCGCGAGGCCGGCGCAAACGGTACCGAAGAATCATTGATTGCGGCCTACGGCGTGCATATCAATACGGAAATTCCGGCACTGGATGCGCCCACCATTCACCGTTACCTGCGCGCGTTCGTGCTGCTGCAGTGGTGGCAGGTGGAGGCCAACGATGTCAACCTGGCACGACGGATCAGCCCTTACATCGACTTGTTCGAGGAGTCATATATCAAGGTCCTGCTGACGCGAGAAGCGCCAGATATCAATACCCTGATCGACGATTATCTTGAGCATAACCCCAGCCGCAACCGCGCGCTGGACATGCTGCCCCTGTTTGCCGAAATCGATGCTGACCGTGTTCGCGCCACTGTCGATGACGCGAAGATTAAATCACGGCCGACCTTTCATTACCGATTGCCCAATTGCCAGATTGACGACCCGCAATGGAGCCTCGCATCCTCCTGGATACGCTGGTGCCGGGTTGAACAACTCGCCAACGACGACGCCTCGCTCCAGCAGCTGGGCGACGAATTCCTGGCGGCGGACAGGCCGCTGATTGGTGTGGATCGTGGTGCCTGGGGAAAAAGGATATCCCGATGGCTGGACGACCACACATAGGCGTTACCGGCAACCACCGCCGCTGGGCGCCGGCCTGGTGGTGCACGGCGCTGGCGTTACGCCTGTGTGGTGCGGTTCCCCAACGCATTTCGGTTCATCACCCGTGGCAGGGGGCGCCACCGGATGCCCTGGTGATCGGTGGCGGTAACGATATCAGCCCGGAGCATTACGGCGGTGAAGTCGATGCCCGGGTCAAGCTCGATCCAGAACGAGACACACTGGAAATCGAATGGATTCGGCACGCGCTGAAACACGATATCCCCATGATTGGCATATGCCGCGGGGCGCAACTGATCAACACCGTCCTCGGCGGCACCCTGCACAATGACATCCGCCATATTCGCCGTCTGACCTACAACCGGCCCGGGCTGCTGCCGACCAAACAAGTCTGGCTCGAACCCGATTCCCGACTCGCCCACATAACCGGCAAAACCAAACTCCGCGTTAACAGCCTGCACCATCAGGCCGTAAAGCGCCCGGCCGAGCCCCTGCGCCGCACCGGCTGGGATCTGGACAAGATCACCCAGGCCATTGAGCCCATCGGCAATATTCCCGTCCTCGGCGTTCAGTGGCACCCTGAATACATGATCTACCTGCAGTCACAATTCAGGATCTTCCACTGGTTGGTGGACAATGCACGGTATCGATTACCCCAGCCTTGATAAGAAAATACAGGGTGAACACTGGGCCGGAGCTGCACTCTCGTTGCTAGAGGATTGACGCACAGTCTTGAGAAGGAAACACCACCACCTCATCGCCCTCCTGCCATACCGGCACCTTGATCATGGTTTGCAGGAAGAGTGAATGCTCTAACCAGCCCTGTAACCACCGCTGCAGATTCGGGTAAGGCAGCTGGCTAAATACATCGCGATCGACATGGGCGAATTGGCGGACAAAGGGCATCACACCAATATCCGCGATGGTCGGATCATCCCCAAGCAGGTAAGTGCGGCTCTTCAGCAACGACTCCAGAACCTGAAGAAAGGCCTCTCCCCGTTGCCGATACTCTGCCTGAGTCATCTCCACATGGCGGTCGGCGTATTTATAGCGGTCCAGCCAATACTTGAACTCATTATCGTTTTGCTCAATCAGCGCATTCGCCTGATCCAGGACCGTTGCGTCTAACAGCCCCTGTGGATCCTGCTGCTCTAGCGCCCACACCATGATGTCCCGGCTTTCATCAATGACAGTCCCATCGGCAAGCCGCAAAACAGGCACGGTCCCTTTAGGGCTTATCGCCAACATTGGCGCGGGCTTGTTTTTCAGGGTCACCTCCCGCAGCTCGACCTGCAACCCAGCGAACAACACGCCCAGGCGGGCGCGCATGGCATAGGGGCAGCGCCGAAAGGAATACAGACAATCAAATGAGGCCGTCATAGCGATACTTCACAACTGAACCAGGGGTGTATTTGCGCAACGGGGAACCGATATTTCTGCTCACCGCCAAAAGGGGTATCGATGAACGCAACCCACAGAGTGCGCGCAGGGAAAGGATGCTATTGAAGCGGCGCCCCGTCCCGGGAGCCTCGATGCATCACAATGTCGTCTTGTGCGCCAGTCTGGGTACTGGCTAAAAAGGGGTGTACTGTCATAACGCCCCTATGCCCGCATCCCCCCCAGAAAGTCCGCGATCAATGTCTTCATATCTTGCAAGGTGTAGTCATCCGGCGAGGACGCCAGATTGATGGCGGCCTCAACCAGGACACCATAAATCATGCTGATAAGCAGATTGCGGGGATAGGGTTTGAGCCACCCGCCGTCCTGTAAGCGTGAGATGGTGCGAGCCAGCGTACCCATCGTGTAGCCACTATCAATATCACGCCATGTCTCCCAGCCAAGAAAGGTAATCACCTCTTGCAGTGGCATGGTGTGGCGTCCATTGCTCACCACAAAATCGAGGAAGGTGTCGCAAAGCAGCAAGGTGTCATCCCAGGGGTTATCGGTTTCAGGAACCGCCCCCACCGCCTCTGCGACCCACTGTGCCTGGAGCTGATAACACGCGATTAACACCTCTTTCTTGCTGCTGAAATAGTAGTAAACCGCGCCTTTAGTCATGCTGACTTTTTCAGCAATACGGTCAATAGACGTCCCTGCATAGCCGTGTCTGGCAAACAGTTCAAGAGCCTCTTGAATGAGGGTATCGCGTGTTTCTTCCGCGAATTTTGGTGTGGGTGATTTGACTGACATACCAATAGTATGTCATACATACCGTCGGTATGTAACTCTCATTCGAATGCCCAGCGAGGCCCAACCATGCTGAAGATGAAGAAAAAATGTGAGCGCTGCACCGCGCCGCTGCCTTTGGACGGAGAGGCTCTGATTTGCTCGTTCGAATGCAGTTTTTGCGCGGAGTGTAGCGCTGAGATGGATCACATCTGCCCAAAATGTGGCGGCGAACTGCACCTGCGCCCTCCCCGTGTCATTACGCCCATACAGGCGCTGACAAAACGTCTTACAGGAGGCGGAAACCGTGTCCGCTAGCTCCCGGTGGGAACATTGCCCCGACGGTACCGCGCTGGAATATGTCGAACACAGCGCGGACCGGGCAGCGCCATACCAAGGCGTCATCCTGATTGCCAGCGCACTCGGCGTGCCCGCCAGGTTCTATCGCGCGTATGCCAATTTCATGGCCATGAAGGGTTTTACTGTCCTCAGTTTTAACTATCGAGGTATCGGACTCTCTGGCCAACAGGCGGATCCCGATGTAATCCGCCTGGCACAGTGGGGCAGCCAGGATCTCGACACCATGATCGGCAAGGCAACGAAGATCGCGGGCAGCCAACCCGTCTATCTGGTCGGCCACAGTATTGGCGGGCAACTGGTAGGTCTTGCAAAGCGCGCGGCGCAGTTGAGCGCAGTGATCTTTGTCGGCGCATCGTTCCCTTACTGGAGCCGCGGGCCTCTCGCGTATCGTCTCAAACTATTGAGTTTTTATTACTGCCTGGTGCCGATACTTGGCCGCCTGCGCGAGCCCTTCCCTGCTCGCGCACTGGGGCTTTCCAATGCCGATATGCCTAGCCGGTTGCTTAGAGACTGGGCCGAGTGGGCCTCGCAGAAAGACTATCTGTTATCCCCACGCTTTCATCTCAATGCCAAACAGGCCTACAGCGAACTGAGTCTTCCCGCCCTGGCGTTTGAATTCGCGGATGATCACATTGCTCCCAAAGCGGCGACACGGAAACTATATGACAGCTACCCGAGCCTGCAGATCGACGTGCGGCGCAAGCCGGCGGGCAGACCGGTAATCGGTCATATGGGGTTCTTT
The DNA here is from genome assembly GCF_047495475.1 of Alcanivorax sp. IL2. Taxonomy (NCBI): domain Bacteria; kingdom Pseudomonadati; phylum Pseudomonadota; class Gammaproteobacteria; order Oceanospirillales; family Alcanivoracaceae; genus Alcanivorax; species Alcanivorax sp. IL2. Next base: position 2,947,774 of record NZ_CP179932.1, read on the forward strand.
CGTGAGAGCTGTGGTCACCCTTTCTGGGAAGAACAACTGGCCTGGATGGCCAACAAGGAACCCGCCATCGCCAGCCACAGCGGTTAGCGGTCTTGCGGTGCAGGGCTTGCCTCAAAGAGCGGAACAATGAATGCCGAGGGATTCCCCGGCCTTAAACATACCAAGGGGTTATACGATGTCGAACATGGTAAGCACCATGCAAAAAACCGAACAATGGCCATTCGGGAAGCAGTTCATTCAGCTGGCCATGCGCTGGATGGTGCCCTTCTCTGCCAGCATAAAACCGGAGCTGGAGATTCTGGCACCAGGCCATACTCGCGGGCGAATGCGTGACCGACGCGCCGTCCGCAACCACCTCTCCTCGATTCATGCGGGCGCCCTGTTTACCCTTGCCGAGACAACGGGCAATCTCGCCCTGATGAGCATCACCCCCGATAATGGGCGCTGGATCGTTACCGGCATGGATATCGAATACCAAAAGAAGGCACGCGGCGTGCTGATTGCAGAAACGATCCTGGGGGGGCAGGACTGGTCAAGCAGCCACGAGGTTCGGGGAGAAACCCGTATCTTCGATGAACAGGGTGATACGGTTGCCAAGGCGGAACATCGCTGGCGGGTTTCGCCCAAGTGACATCACGCCACATCGACGAAAACCTACCGGACACCCATTCATCGAAAACCTACCGGACACCCATGCATGGAGAATCAAGGCTGCCAATGGCTGAATGGATGGGTGTCCTGTTCTTTCAACCTTATGCAGTTAGTAGTGGGCATATATCTCAAGGTATGCCGCAAATCTCTATATCTATCAAGTGATGACCATAGAAGATAACAGGCACCTCCCCGGTTCGACCTGCACTTGCTGTTTGTGGCACACGCCAATTTGGTTCGCGGCTCAAGCGCTGCTCCTACGAGTCCTGACTAATCCATAGTTGGCACGGTTCCCGCAGTAATCAGGTTCAGCGGCCGGCCAAAAGCCGGCAGAACTGTTTTGTTGCCCCTGACAGGGAAAGAGAGGTAGCCCCATGGATTCTGTATCCATCAAAGACCTGATGTGCACCCGTTTTGCGACGATCCACCCGGAGATGCCGGTGGTGGAAGCGTCCAGCAACCTGATCAAGCTGGACATGCTGGGCAGCCCGGTCACCGACGCCGCCGGCACTCTGGTGGGCTGGATCAGTGAGCGCGAGTGCCTGCAGGCCGCGCTGCAGGTGGTGTATCACAACCAGCGCGTGGCGACGGTAAAGGACCTGATGCAGAGCGAAGTGCTGACGGTGTCGCTGGAAGACGATGTGCTGAACCTGGCCCAGCAGATGCTCAACGCCAAGCCCAAGATCTACCCGGTGGTGGATAGCGCAAACAAGGTGGTTGGCGTGATCAGCCGCCGTCATATTCTGAATATGCTGGATCAGAAGCTGGCTGAGTTGAGCAGGAAGGCTGGGTAATCTGGCTGTTTTTGCTCGTTTTCAGGGCGCCATGATGACCCTTTTTTTTGCACCAGATGCGTGCAAAATTTTTTGGGCGGCTACCTTGGGCGGTTTCGGTGACTGGCAGGATTTGCCCGTTCGTCACCGCCGTATTCGCCATGCAAGCATAGCTCCCACAAAAGACAAGGCAGAGCCCTGGCTGGCGGGCCTGCTACAGCTTCTTTACCCGCCGGTTCTTGCCCTTGATCTTGCCATCCAGTAACCGCTGTAGTGCCAGGTCGGCGCTGTCGCGTTCTATGGCCACGTAGGCCTGGTAGTCGGTGACGGTGATCTTGCCGACCTGGTTGCCGGGGATACCGGCGTCACCGGTGAGGGCTCCAAGGATATCGCCGGGGCGCAGTTTGTCCTTGCGGCCGGCACCGATGCACAGGGTTACCGTGGGCGGCAACATGGTGTCGCCGGCACGGGGCTTGAGGCTGGAGACCGGGTGCCAGTTGAGCTTTTCGCCCTGCAGTTCTTCGATCGCCATGGCCCGGCGGCTTTCGCGGGGGGCCACCAGGTTGATGGCCAGGCCCTTCTCCCCTGCCCGGCCGGTGCGGCCTACCCGGTGAATGTGGGTCTGCGGGTCGTGGGACAGTTCCGCGTTGATGACCATATCCAGGCTGTCGATATCCAGCCCCCGTGCGGCCACGTCCGTGGCGACCAGCACTGACAGGCTACGGTTGGCGAACAGGGTGAGCACCTCGTCGCGTTCGCGCTGCTCCAGGTCGCTGTTCAGGGCTCTGGCGGACAATCGCTGCCGACATAGCTGACTGACCACATCCTGGCATTGTTGTTTGGTGACGCAGAACACCACGCAGCTGGTGGGCCGGAAACAGGCGATGGCCTCGGCCACGGCTTCGTAGCGTTGCAGGGGCTCCACTTCGTAGAAGCGCTGCTCGATGCGGGTGTTGTCGTGCATCGCCTCCACTTCCACATGCTCCGGATCGCGCATGAAGGTTTCTGCCAGCTGCTTGATGCCGGCGGGATAGGTGGCGGAGAACAGCAGAGTCTGGCGACGGGACGGGGTCTGACGGATCACCTCGGCAATGTCGTCGAAGAAGCCCATGTCGAGCATGCGATCCGCTTCGTCCAGCACCAGGGTGTTGAGCCCGTCGAGGCTGAGAGTGCCTTTGCTCAGGTGCTTGAGTATCCGCCCCGGGGTGCCCACCACCACCTGGGCGCCATGCTCCAGGGAACCGATCTGCGGACCGATGGGCTGGCCGCCACAGAGGGTCAGCACCTTGATGTTGCCGGCGCCCCGGGCCAGGCGACGGATCTCTGCGGCCACCTGGTCGGCCAGTTCCCGCGTGGGGCACAGCACCAGTGCCTGGCAGCCGTAATAGCGCAGGTTCAGCGGGTGCAGCAGGCCGATGCCGAAGGCGGCGGTCTTGCCGCTACCGGTGCTGGCCTGGGCGATCACATCCCGGCCCTGCAACAGGGGCGGCAGGCTGGCCGCCTGCACCGGCGTCATAGCGGTGTAGCCCAGGGTGTCCAGGTTGGCGAGCATGTCGCCGCTGAGAGGCAAGGAAGAAAACAGGGTATCAGTCACGTAACGGGCCCGGGTGGCAGGAAATCAGGCGTGCAGTGTACCAACTGTTGGGCCGGGGGCGATGGATTTTGCAGGGGGACTATCTGGAGCTCGTTTCTATAGCGTGAAAAAACGTGGTGGGCGGGGCGATTAGTAACCGACTTTGCCTGTTACGACCCCCAGGCAGACTAACAAATCCGGAGCAGAGATGGCGCTCTGTGCTTAAGCAGCTTCGTAGCATCACCCTCTCCCCTCAAGGGAGAGGGGACTCTCCAGTTAGGCTTCGGGTAACTCAACATCTGGATGTATTCGCTATCAACATCGTTGACGGTCACAACGATGAGGCATGTAAGTGAAAACAGGCTGGACAATCGGGCCATACTCATTCTAGTCTTGTAAACACTTGTACACATACAGATGTGCACTTGCTGCGCTGCCCCCAATTGTGTGTCTGCATGGGTATTGCGTAGGGATTCGGTAAAAGGGGTTGGTCACAGCGCCCCGCACAAGCGGATACTGAAATCCGAACCTGACATGAGACAGCTACAACAACAGTGACTAAACGGATTATGGCGAGCCGCCCCGGCTGCCCGCCGCCAGCCTGGCACGCCAGGCGAGCTTCACCTCAAATAATGACAACGATCGAGGAACCGTTATGCGTCAACCCGCCCAGCCTGAGCCAGGTGCATCACCCTCCATCTGGTCTCGCCTGAGTACTATCACCGATTATTTCGCCTGGCCCTTGCGCACCTCTCATTACCTGGAGCTGGTGAACCCGCTGTGGACCACTCACAAGATGCAGGCCCGCGTCGTCAAAGTCTGGGATGAAACCAAGGATGCGCGCACTCTTACCCTACGCCCCGGCTTGAACTGGCGCGGCCACCGTGCAGGACAGCATGTGCGAGTGGGGATTCCCGCCAACGGCAAGCATTACACCCGCACCTACACCATCTCCTCCCCGCCGGAGCGGGAAGACGACTGCTTTACCATCACCGTAAAGGCCATCGACAAGGGCACCATCTCTCATCACATCGTGCGCAATATCAAGGTGGGCGATTACCTGCCCATCGGGCTGCCGCAGGGGGATTTCTATCTGCCCGACGCGCAGCCGATTCAGCCGCTGTTCATTACTGCGGGCAGCGGCATCACGCCTGCGTTCAGCATGATCAACAGCCTGATTGCCCAGGGTCGCCTGCCGGACACCTGCCATATTCACTATGCACCCCATGAGTTTGATGTGGTGCTGGGCAAGGAATTGAAGGCGATGGATCGCTACAACGATCGCTATCACTTGCACCTGATGTATAGCCGCGAGGGCGACGACCCCAGCCGCAACCGCTTTTCGTCGGCCCAGCTGGATGCGCTCTGCCCGGACTGGAAAGAACGGGATGTGTATGCCTGCGGCCCCCCTTCCCTGCTGGAAGCCATTGAGCAATGCATGGAAGACGCCGGCTGTAGTCGCCAGCTCCATGTGGAGCGCTTCCGTGCACCCTTTACCGACATTCCCGACGATGCGGTGGGTGGCCGAGTGCGCTTTGCCCAGAGCGATGTAGAAGCGGATGGCGACAGCGAGACGCCACTGCTGAAAGTGGCCGAAGAGGCAGGCATGAACCCGCCCCACGGCTGCCGCATGGGCATCTGCCATACCTGCAACACCACCCTGGTATCCGGGTGTGTGCGAGACCTGCGTACCGGTGAGGTACTGAACGAGGCAGGCAGCATTGTACAGACCTGCATCTGCGCCGCCGCCGGCGACTGCGAACTGGATTTGTGAGGGAATAATAATGAAAACCCATCAATACCCGGTCGACCTGACCGATGAACAGATCGAAGAATTCGGCCGCGAGCTGGAAGCCATTCGCAACGAGGTGTTTGATTCCCGGGGCGACCGGGATCGCGCCTACATCCTCAAGGTGATCAAGACCCAGCGCACCATGGCGGTGAGCTCCCGCTTTGTGATTTACCTGTCACTGTTTTTTATTCCCGCCTGGGGGCACGCGCTGGCAACCTGGCCGGTGGCGCTCACCATTATGGGCCTGGGCGTCTTCGCGCTCGGCATCGCCAAGATCCTGGAGAACATGGAAATCGCCCATAACGTGCTGCATGCCCAGTGGGACTGGATGAAGGACCCGGAGATCCAGTCCAACACCTGGGAATGGGACACCATGAGCCCGTCGGACCGCTGGATGCATTCGCACAATGTGGTGCACCACACCTGGACCAATGTGCTGGAAAAAGATCTGGATGTGGGCTACGGCATCATGCGGGTGACGCCCATGCAGAAATGGAAGCCGGCGTTTCTGCTGCAGCCGATCTATTTCATTCTGCTGATGCTGTTATTCGAGGAAGGCGTGGCCATTCATGAGCAGGCCATTGATGACCACCTGAAAGGCAAGAACAAGCTGAAGGACTTCACGCCGCTGTTAAAACGTATTGGCTACAAGGTATGGCGGCAAGTGGCCAAGGATTATATTGCCTGGCCGCTGGCCGCGGCGCTGGTAGCGATCCCGATTTCCTTCTATGTGCCCTTCTCGCCCCTGCTGGTGTTCGGCATGGTGGCCGGCGCCAATGCGGTGGCCAACCTGATCCGCAACATCTGGGCATTCACCATTATCTTCTGCGGGCACTTCCCCGCCGGCGCCCACAACTTCACCCTGGAGCAGGTGGAAGGCGAAACCCGCGGGCGCTGGTATCTGCGCCAGATGCTGGGCTCTTGCAACATCGAGGGCAGCAAGCTGTTCCACATTCTGTCCGGCAACCTGTCACACCAGATTGAGCATCACCTGTTCCCGGACATGTGCAGCAACCGCTACAAGGAAGTGGCACCGCGAGTACGGGCGCTGGCTGACCGCTACGGCATTCCGTACAACAGCGCCTCCCTGTTCCGCCAGTTTGGCACCACCTGGCTGAACAACCTGCGCCTGGCCTTCCCCGGCGGCGGCGAACCCTACGAGCCACGCCGTGAGGAAGCCAGCCAGTCCTGACGTAAACCGTAGGGTGGATTAGCCTAAGGCGTAATCCACCCTCCCCTCCAACGCTTCAAAAGGTGAATTACGCCTTCCGGCTAATCCACCGTACGTTTTGGTGATCGGAGTAGGCTTTTCCTAGTCCAAACCTTCGCTTTGCGAGCAAAGCTCCAACGGACAAGAGGAGCTATTGGAGCCTTGCTCGCAAGGCGAAGGTTCTCTCAGCAAGCCACCGCTTTTAGCGCCGTCTTACCAGCCCGTCTTCCAGCACCTGCTCGAAGTGATCTTTCAGGGTGTCGGCCGCCGGGCGGTAGTTAACGCCCAGCGCTTTGCTGCGGCTGTTGTCGAAGCGCAGCGGGTAGCCCACGTTGCGGCTGATGAACTTGCGGGTGACCGGGCCCATGAACGGACCAACAGCCCACACCACTGGTTTCGGTACCTTCATCATCGGGAAGGGGTATTGCTTGCCGAATTGCTTGCGCAGGATGCCGGCGATGTCGAGCATGGACACGGACTGGCTGACCAGGATGTAACGACCTTCCGCTTCCGGATTGAATGCACCTAAAAGGTGAGCCTGGGCCACTTCACGCACATCCACCATGCCGTACTCCAGCGCCGGCACGCCGGTTTTCAGTTTGCCGCGCCCCATGTCCAGCAGGGTGCCAATGCTGGCGGAGTTGCTGGCGTTGGTCAGTGAGGGGCCATAGACCATGCCCGGATTGATGGTCACCAGGTCCCAGCGGCTTTCTACACTGCCCCCCTGGCCATCGTGGATCTTCCAGGCTTCGCGCTCGGCGGCCACCTTGGAATACTGGTAGGGGTTGTGGTCGACGCTGCTGGTGGTATTCCAGTCCGCTTCGGTGAAGGCGCTTTTGCCCTTCATGTCGGTGGCATCACCGTATACCGAGGCCACGCTGCTGGTGAGCACCACGCGCTTGAGGGTGTCGCAGCGGTTAGCGGCATTGAGCACATTGCGGGTGCCTTCCACGGCCGGGCGCACCAGAGCCTCGTTGGCATCGGTAAAGCCATCCAGCACGAATGGCGAGGCGGTGTGCATGAGAATGTCGCAGCCCTGCATGGGCGCATCGAAACTCTGCGCATCCAGCAGGTCAGCCTTGAACAGTTTCAGGGTGCCGGGGGCAGCGTCGGCGATGCGTTTCAGATGATCCACGCTCTTGGCCTTGTTGGGATCACGCACCGTGGCATGCACGGTATGGCCCGCTTCCAACAGGTATTTGACGATCCAGCCGGCAATGTAGCCGGAAGCGCCGGTGACCATCACGGTATGAGTGTTACTGGGCATGCTTGGCTCCCGCCGATAAAAAGAAGGCCAACGCTACCATGATGGCAAAACAAGACTAGGGCTGTTCGTGCCATTCCATGACTGTGCGGCCAATAGAAATTACAACGAAAACAGGCGCCAGCGGCGCCTGTTTCCAGGGAAAAAAATCAATTCTGCCAACGCGACCGGTTAAGCCACATCCACGCGGCCAGCCCCAGCCCCCAGGCGCCATTGACGATCAGGCCACCGACCACCTTGGTGGCGTTCACGTCCAGACCTTTTAAGGGGAACACCAGCAGCATGGCCACCAGTGTCGGGCCGATGGCACCGAGAATCAGCGCCCCCAGCCAGTGCCGGATACCCTGCCAGCGGCGGATCAGCCACCAGACCGGAATACCCCAGACCCCGCCCCAGAATGCCAGTGACAAAACCTGGGGAATGCCCAGGGGCGGTACCGGGGTCATGTTCCAGGGCGCCGCCGGGATAAGGCCCGCCAGCCAGAACAGCGCCAATACCCCCTGGTGAAACAGCAGGGTAGCAATGAAGCCCCCGGTGAAGGCCTGCAACCATTGTTGTGGCGAGTTGGACATGGTCACTCCGACGTTGAGAGGTGTTGGTAAATGATTACCCGGCAACTCTACACCATCACCCTCCTCTGCGCGTGAACAGACCAGGAGCAAGATCCGTTCAGCCGTCGTCCGGAATTTCCGGTGTCACCAGTTGCGCCAGCATTTCCAGGGATTCTTGCCAGCCCTGATAGCAGAATTCCACCGGTATCACCTCCGGCACCCCTTCCTGGGTGATGGTCAGATCGGTGCCACACAGCACCTCTTTCAACGTGATGGTTACCTGCATTTCGCCGGGCAGGTTGGGGGTGGCGCGCAGGACAAGATGAAGACGGGCGGTATTACCGGACATGATGATTCTCCTTGTTGGATGTGGCGCCTCTCTTCAGGGAGGGCACGGGTTTATCGAATACGGAGAGGGGGATTCGACAGTTCGCCATGCGAGCATGGCTCCAACAGGAATACATCCACTTTATTGGTCTTATTAAACGAAAAAGCGCTATTTTTAATCATTATTTCAGATCATATAGTCACTCCATCGAGGGACAGGTAATAGAGCCTGTTACAGGAGGACGCCATGATCGAGCTTCGCACACGCAATGAACTGGGCCATGCCCGGCACGGCTGGCTGGATACCCGGCATCACTTTTCCTTTGCTAACTACCATGACTCACAACGGGTGCATTGGGGAGATTTGCGTGTGTGGAACGATGACACCATCGCCCCACAGACCGGTTTCCCTGCACATTCCCACCGGGAGATGGAAATCATCACCTATGTGCGCAAGGGGGCGATCACCCACCAGGACAGCCTGGGTAACAGTGGCCGTACCGAGGCTGGGGATGTGCAGGTGATGTCCGCAGGCACCGGGATTACTCATAGTGAGCAAAACTTGGAGGATACGGAGACACAGATCTTCCAGATCTGGATTATTCCGAACGCCACCGGGCTGCCGCCCACCTGGGGCAGCAAGCCGTTCCCGAAGGCCTCCCGCGACGGGCACTTTGAGGTGCTGGCCAGTGGTTACCCGGAAGACGCGGACGCCCTGGCGATTCAGGCGGATGCGCGGGTGGTAGCGGCCACGCTGAGTCATGGTCAGGACATCGAATACGTGCTCGACCCGACTCGCAAGGTCTACCTGGTGCCTGCCAAGGGACGGGTGCGGGTGAATGGGGTGCTGGCCGAAACTGGCGATGGCCTGGCCATCAGTGACGAAGCCCGGCTGTCTGTGGTGGCAGAATCAGACAGCGAGATCGTGCTGGTGGAAACCGTCTAGGAAAGCCGTGATCGATGCGTAGGGTGGATTAGCCGCAGGCGTAATCCACCTTCCTTGCGGTCACCCAAACCTGCCGAACGACAGGGTGGATAACGCCTGCGGCTAATCCACCCTACCTCCCAGAAGAAGGCACGGAGTGTTTCCGGGCCTTTCGCCTTGCAAGCAAGGCTCCAACAAAGCCAGCCAACGGCTATTCCACTACTGATCCGACTTTTTCTGCAGCGCTGTTTCCAGGCAGGCAATCTTTTCATGCATGGTGCGCATCAGGTCGAGCATTTCCTGGCGCTCGTCGTGGGCGATCTGGTTGTTGGCGTCCCGTTCGGCACGCTGTTCGCTTTCGTGCACTTCCTGAGTGGCACTGACGATGATGGCGATGAACAGGTTCAGCACCATGAAGCTGGAGATCAGAATGAACGGCACGAAGAAGATCCAGGCCATGGGATAGACGGCCATCACCGGCCGGGCAATGCCCATGGACCAGCTTTCCAGGGTCATGATCTGGAACAGGCTGTAAATGCTCGCTCCCAGAGTGCCGAACCACTGCGGGAACGCCTCACCAAACAGCTCGGTGCCCATTACCGCAAAGATGTAGAACATCATCAGCAACAGCGCTGCGGTCCAGCCGATGCCGGGTAACGCCTGCATCAGGGATTCCACCAGCATGCGCAGCCGTTTCACCGATGACAGCAGCCGCAACACCCGCAAGATACGCAGGCTCCGCAGAATCGCCAGGGGCCCGGATGCCGGTGCCAGGGAAATAGCGACGATCAGAAAGTCGAACACATTCCAGCCGGAGCGGAAAAAGCGCGGCCCGAAGGCGACCAGCTTGAGCACAATTTCCAGTACGAAAACCGCCAGCACTATCTGGTTGAGCAGGTTCAACCACTGCCCTGCCCGCTCCTGTGCCACCGCGGAGGTTTCCACACCCAGAATAATCGCATTGAGCAGGATCAGAGCGGTAATGGTGTGACCGAAGAACGGGGTATTGAGCCAGGTGGCCAGGCGCTGTCGCCAGCCATCGGAGGATACGGAAGTTGAAGAGGCCTGCATGGACAATCACCGAATAATCCAGGAGGCGCGAGTATACCTGATACGGGAGGGGGGATTGATAGGGTCGTTGGAGCCATGCTTGCATGGCGAAAAGCCGGAATCAGACCCCGAGCCATTCGCTTTGCGAGCAAAGCTCCAACGGGAAAGTACGCGGTCAGTCTTCCAGGGTCACCACGGGCTCCCAGACACCGTCGGTGACTTTGGAGAGGATCATATCGTTACCGGCACGATGATTGGTGGCGCTCATCTTGATATCCACCCCGGTGACCGGATCACTGAAATCCAGGGACTCCATGGCCGCCAGGAAGGAATCGGTGGTCAGGTCCGGTCCGGCCTCGCGCAATGCCTCTATGGTCACCATGGCACCGACACGCCCCAGCACCGCACCACCACTGGGTACCGAGCCATACTGCGCCTGGTACTCATCTGCCCATTGTTTCGCTTCCGGCACATCCTTCATGCGGCTGACAATATCCTGCCAGGGGGAGACACCGTAGAGTCCTTCTGTGACACCGCCGGGCGCCGCCGCCACTGCGGAATGGAAGCCGGCCTGGGAGACCACGAATTTCACATCATCCCAACCCATTTCCTTGGCGGTAGCCACCACGGAAATGATCGGCCGAACCGGCAGGGCCACGGCGACCAGCTGACAGCCGGCATCCTTCAGGCGCGCCAGGGTGCCGGTGAAATCGCTCTCGTCCGGACGGTGAGAGGTGCTTTCCGCCAGGGTCAGAGTCTCTTTGCCGGCGGCAGCATCGGTGATGGCCTGGTTCACTTCCTCGCCGAAATCCGAGGGAATGTACATCACACAGATTTTCTCGATGCCGTACTCATCGGTCATCCAGTTAACGCCTTTCAGTACCCCTTCGTGGTAGCTGGGACCGAAAACGAAACGATGGGAAAAGTCGCCCTCTTCTTCCATCTGCCGGGACAGGGCCAGGGGAAGAATGCTGGGCACGTTATTGCGGTCCATCAGAGGGAAAGCTGCCAGGTTATGGGGCGTCCCCAGGCTCATCACCATGGCGAAGATTTCATCGCGGCTGATCAGCTTGTTGGTGGCCTGGGTGGCCTTGGGCACCTGGTAGGCATGATCCTCGACGATGTAACGAATCTTGCGCCCATGAATACCGCCGTCGGCATTCACTTCGGCAAACATGTCGTTGGCCACCTGCACCGCCGGTGAGGAAAACGCCGCAAACACGCCGGACAAATCGTGCATGCCACCCAGTTTGATTTCGGTATCACTGACGCCACGCACCGACTCGGCGGCGGCGCTCTCTTCTTCCTTGTTATCACTGCACCCGATCAGGGTGGCTGCGGCGAGAGCCGCCAGGCAAAGCTTCTTCATGATGCACTCTCCTCTCGAATTCATTGCAATCAGTACATGGAATCAATCAGGTGCTTGTGTTTTTTCTCCACGAAGGAACGCTTCAGCTTCATGGTGGCAGTCAGCTCCTCATCTTCGGCGGTGAGCAGCACGTCGATCAGGCGGAAATACTTGATCTGTTCCACCTGGGCGAACTGTTTGTTCACATCGGTAATGATGCTGTCGATCAGGTCCACCACCTCTTTGGCACGACACAGGGAGGCGAAGTTGGAAAACGGCACCTGGCGGTCCTGGGCATATTTCTCCACGTTTTCCTGATCGATCATGATCAGGCAGGTGAGATACTTGCGCTGATCACCAATCACCACTGCATCAGAAATATACGGGGAAAACTTCATCCGACTTTCGATTTCCGCCGGCGTGATATTCTTGCCGCCGGCAGTGATGATGATGTCTTTCAAACGGCCGGTGATGGTGAGCATGCCATCTTCCAGACGCCCCACATCGCCGGTGTGCAGCCAGCCGTCGCGGATATCTTCAGCGGTTTTTTCCGGCTTGCGCCAGTAACCGGCGAACACATGGTCGCCACGCACCAGCACTTCCCCGTTGTCGGCAATCCGTACCTCGGTATCCGGTAGCGGCTCGCCCACGGAGCCGACCTGGGCCCGGTCCTTGCTGTTGAGCGATACCACCCCGGTGGTTTCGGTCATGCCGTAGCCTTCATAGAGCGGCACGCCCAGGGCCTGGAACCAGCGAATCAGGTCCGGCGAGATCGGAGCCGCACCGGTAGTGCCCCGACGCAGACGGGCCATGCCGATCAGGTCGCGCACATTGCGCAGCACCAGCAGATTCCAGAACTGGTAATGCAGCCAGGAAAGCGGTGAGCGTTTGCGCTCACAGTGCCAGCTATCCCCGGCAGCAAGAGCGCGGTCGAAACACCAGCGGCCGAAACCGGTGGCTTCGTCTCGCAGGGTCATCATGGAGCTATAGATTTTTTCCCACAGTCGCGGCACCGCGGCAAAGGTATTGGGTGACACTTCGCGCAGGTTCTCGAACACGGTTTCCGGGCTTTCCGCAAAGTTCACGGTACAGCCCTTGAAGATGGGCACTTCCACCGACACCAGCCGTTCCAGAATATGACACAGGGGCAAGAAGCAGAGCTGGTCGTCATCCTCGTGGGCTTCCAGCACCTGCTCACCGGCGGCAAGCTGGAACAGCACATTGCGGTGGCTGATCATGGCGCCCTTGGGCGCGCCGGTGGTGCCGGAGGTGTAGATCAACATGCGGATGTCATCGGGCTGACTTTGCGCAATGCTGCCACTGAATTGTGCTTCCGCATCAGGGATCTGCTCGCTCAGGGCGTACAGTTCATCCAGGAACATGACCATGGGATCGTCAAAATCCCGCAGACCCTTGCGATCGAACACGATCACTTTTTTCAGGGTGGGCACCTGATCGCGCACGGTCAGGTACTTGTCCAGCTGTTCGTCGTTTTCCACAAACAGAAAAGCGGAACCACTGTCGTTGACCAGGTAGGCCAGCTGCTCAGCGCTGTCGGTGGTATAGACGCCATTGCTGACGCCGCCGGCCCCGGCGATACCCAGATCGCAGTACAGCCATTCCTTGTTGTCTTCACTGAGAATGGAGACCGGCTGGCCCCGCTCCAGGCCCAGAGACAACAGCGCCACGCCGATGGCGCGGGCTTTTTCGTAATAGTCCTGCCAGCTATAGCTCTGCCAGATGCCCAGGTCCTTTTCACGGTGCGCAATGCGCGCTCCCCGTTCCAGGCATTGCTGGCGCCACAGTTTGACCACGGTATCGCAACCGTGGAGAAGGGTCGGTGCGTTGTTGGTTGTTGTCATCATCAGCGCCAGGTCTTCTTTCGTTTCCAGCGTTTTTCCGGTCGGTCATCCCCCGCCGACTGGCCCAGATAGAACTCGCGAATATCGTCACTGGCGAGCAGTTCCTCGGCGCTGCCATCCATGACGATGCGGCCGGTTTCCAGCACATAGCCATGATCCGCCGTGTTCAGCGCCACCTGGGCGTTCTGTTCCACCAGCAGCAGGGTCACGCCCTGCTCCTTGTTGAGCCGACGAACGATGGCAAAGATTTCCTGCACCAGCAGCGGCGACAGCCCCAGGGACGGCTCATCCAGCAACATCAGCGACGGTCGAGACATGAGCCCGCGACCGATAGCCAGCATCTGTTGTTGGCCACCAGACAGGGTGCCGGCAGGCTGGTTGCGGCGCTCCAGCAGGATCGGGAAATAGTCATACACCATTTCCATGTCCTGGCGGATGCCCGCCTTGTCGCGGCGGATGTAGGCGCCCATGGCCAGGTTTTCTTCCACGGTCAGAAACGGAAACACTTCCCGGCCTTCCGGTACGTGGGCAATGCCTTGGCGCACCAGGGCATCCGGCTCGCGGCCCTGGATCGCTTCTCCGGCCAGGGTAATGCTGCCCTTTCGCGGAGCCAGTGCCCCGGAAATGGTTTTCATCAGGGTGGTCTTGCCGGCGCCGTTGGCGCCGAGAATGGCAACCACCTTGCCCTCGAATACATCGATGGACACCCCGCGCAGGGCCATCACCGGGCCGTAGAAAGCTTCCAGGTTTTTCACCTGCAGCAGCGGCTGGGCATCATTCATGGTTTCTTTCTGCAGTGCACTCATGAGGTTGCCTCCGTGCCCAGATAGGCTTCGATCACCTTGGGATCCGCCTGCACTTCGGCGGCCGTGCCCATAGCCAGTGGTCGGCCTTCCGAGACCGCCAGCACCCGGTTGGACACCCGCGATACCAGGCTCATGTCGTGCTCGACCATCAGTACCGTCAGGCCCAGATCTTTCTGCATGTCCTCAATCCACCAGGCCATGTTCTGGGTTTCTTCCACGCTCAGGCCGGAGGCCGGCTCATCGAGCAGGATCAGCTTCGGCTCGCTGGACAGGGCCCGGGCGATTTCCACTACCTTGCGCACCCCGTAAGGCAGTCTGGCAATCAGCTTGTCCCGGTAGGCGGCCAGGTCGAGGAAGTCGATCACCTCTTCCACCAACAGACGATGCTGCCGTTCACTGCGCCTTACCTTGGGCAGGAACAACAGCTCCTCGAACCAGCGGGTATTGCGGCGGCAATGGCGACCGATCAACAGGTTCTGCAGTACCGAGGAGTGATCGAACAATTCAATATTCTGGAAGGTGCGGGCGATGCCCAACCCTGCGACCTTGTGAGCCGGCAGGGAGGTAATGTCCTGACCATCGAACACGATCTGACCGGCGCTCGGCTCATAGAGGCGACTGATCAGATTGAAGATGGTGGATTTGCCTGCCCCGTTGGGGCCAACCAGGGTGAACACTTCGCCGGGCTCCACGGTGAAGCTAACGCCATCCACCGCTTTCACGCCGCCGAAAGAAATGGAGAGATCCTTTACCTGTAACAGACTCATCGTTGGCGCTCCGTTTTCAGGTAGGTACGGGTGCGGCGGAACATGCCCTTGCGATACAGCGGGAACAGCTGCAGCCAGGTGCGCACCTTGAACCAGACGCCGTAGAGCCCGCGCGGTTCGTAAATCACCATGAGCAGAATCAGCAGTGCAAACAGGGCGGTATCCATGCCCGGGTAGGCCGCGATCTTGATGCCGGCGGCGTTATCGAGAAAATCCCGGGCGATGGCGATCAGCTGGGGCAGCAGCACCACCACAATGGCGCCGAAGAAGGCGCCGTGCACCGAGCCCAGCCCACCGATCACCACCTGCAGCAGCAGAGTGATGGAAATCAGCACCAGGAAGCTTTCGTAATTCACCGCCTGGGCCAGATGGGCATAGAGCGCCCCGGCCAAACCGGTGATGGCGCAGGACAGGCTGAAGGACAGGGTCTTGGCGCGGGCCACATTGACCCCCAGCGCTCGAGCGGACACTTCACTGTCACGCACGGCCAGGAAGGAACGGCCGGAGGCACTGCGCAGCAGGTTCAGATAACCCAGGGTGACCAGCAGCAGCACCGCCAGGCACAGATAGTAGAAGGCTTCCGGAGTGGCATAGCGGTCGATCTCCATGCCGAACAAGGCAATGGGCGGGGCAAATACCCCGGCGACCCCGCCGGTAATCGGCTCGGCGATAATCGCCACGTCCTCGATAATAATACTCAACGCCAGGGTGGCGATGGCCAGGTAGATACCACTCATGCGCAGGATCGGCCGGGAGATGATGGCGCCGATCACACCGGAGGTGACCGCGCTGGCCAGCAAGGCAGGAATAAAATGCCAACCGCGTAACATCAGCGCCAGATTGGTAAAGGCACCAATGGCCATAAAGGCCGCATGCCCCAGGCTGACCTGGCCGGTATGGCCGCTGATCAGCATCAGCCCCAACCCCGCCAGGGACCACACCAGCACAGCAGTGAGCTCGCCCAGATAATAGGTGCCAAGCAGCCAGGGGGCGGCCACCAGCAATGCCATGAGGATGGCGTACTGAGCCAGGTGCCAGCGCCCTTCAAACAGATTGATATCGTCGTCGTAACGGCTTTTGAATCGGTTGCTCATGGCCTACACCTTCTTCTGGCTGATCTGCGCGAACAGGCCGCCGGGGCGCAGGATCAGCACCAGCAACATCAACACATAGGGGGCAATCTGGCCGACGCCGGAAGGTAGATAGCGACCAGCGAAAGGCTCCACGATGCCCACCAGCAGGCCGCCCAGCAGCGCCCCGGGCAAGGAACCCAGCCCGCCGATGACCGCCGCGGCGAAGGCCTTGATCCCGAACAGCAGGCCCACGGAAGGCTCCACGGCGCCCTTGGCGGCGAACATGACCCCGGCAATGGCCGCCACCACCCCGGACAGAGCCCAGACAATGGCATTGATGCGTTTCACCGGGATACCCATGTAGTAAGCCGCCATCTGGTTCTGGCTGCTGGCCTGCATGGCCACGCCAAGACGAGTGCGGGCAAAGAAGAAATAGAGAATGGAGGTAAGCGCCACGGTGGTAATAATGATCACCGCATCCACCACCGAGATCATCAGTTCCCCCACCGTCCAGACCAGGCCGATAAAGGGGGTTTCCAGAGAGGTAGGATCATGGCCCCAGATCACCCCGGCCACGAAGCGGATCAGAAAGCCCAGCGCGATGGTAAGAATCACCATGGCGAATTGCGGCTGCCCGAAGATGGCGCGCAGCACGAAACGATCGAGGAGGTAGCCGAACAGGCCGAGGATCAACGCCGCCAGAGTAATGCCGACCAGAAAAGGCAGATCCGCATAGCTGGTGTTGATGAAGGTAACGCCGAGGAAGGCCCCCAGCATCATCATGTCGCCCTGGGCGAAGTTGACTGCTTCGGATGCCTTATAGATCAATACAAAACCCAGTGCCAACAGCCCGTAAATACAGCCATTGGCAATCCCGCTGACCAGCAGCTGGAGTATATCCATGGTCCCTCTCTCCCGGGGGGTTATTATTCTGTTGCTTTTTTATTCAATCGACCCGAGCCTAGCGGAAGTCCGACATTCTCACCAGTATGTAAAATGTAACAGGATCAGAATGAGCCTGAAGGGGCTTGCTGGTCCTGCATTCGCCGCCACTTCCGGTATGCTTGGCTGTCGTTCAGCAGACCTCAGTAGACCATGAATGTAAATGACCGCCATCGCATTGATGCCACCGCCCGGGTTCTCAGCCTGGCGTTTTATCAGGATCCGCTTTTTTGCTATTTCTTCCCGGATGACCAGCGCCGTCTGGCCCTGTCGCGCCATACCTTCCACTTTCTGGCCTGCCATGCCCATCACCGGGGAGAAATCTGCACCACACCGGGGACCGTAGACGGCGCCGCCGTGTGGCTGCCGTCCCGGGCGTTGCACCGCAGTGTGCTGGAGATGGTGCGCTTTGGTGCCCTGCCCATGTTGCGCCAGGGGCCGGCGGCGGTGAAACGGCAGCTGGATGCCGGCGACGCCATGCAGAAGGTGCATGACGCGCTGATGCAAAAGCCTCACGCCTACCTGTTATTGCTGGGGATTGATCCGCAAAAGCAGGGCCAGGGGCTGGCCACACGGCTGTTGCAGCCAACGCTGGAGCGGCTGGATCGGGAAGGACAACCGGCCTATCTGGATACCCATAACCCGGACAATGTGTCGCTGTACCGGCGCTTCGGGTTTGAGGTGGTGCATGAGGCGGTGATGCCGGGGACGGATGTGCGGCATTGGGCGATGGTGCGGGGAAAAAGCTAACGAGCGAGTAACGAGTTGCGAGGAGCGAGTTGCGAAAGGCAACCCCCTACGGAGGAATAGCACCTCACTGATTTCGGCGGGGTGCTTTTCGCTCCTCGTGACTCGTTACTCGTAACTCGCCCGACTTTGCCTTTCAGCCTACGCCCTGGCTTTTCAGGTAATCGTCGTAGCTGCCGTGGAAGTCGACGATCCCGGTGGGGGTGATTTCAATGATCCGGGAAGCCAGGGAGGACACGAATTCCCGGTCGTGGCTGACGAACAGCAAGGTGCCCGGGTAGTTTTCCAGTGCCAGGTTCAGGGACTCGATGCATTCCATGTCCATGTGGTTGGTGGGCTCATCCAGCAGCAGGATGTTGGGCCGTTGCAGCATGATCTTGCCGAACAGCATACGCCCCTGCTCGCCACCGGAGATCACTTTCACGGATTTGCCGATGTCTTTCTGGGAAAACAGCAGCCGCCCCAGGGTGCCGCGGATGATCTGTTCGTCGTCTTTTTCCTGGCCCCACTGGTTCATCCAGGCAAACAGGTCCATATCGTCGGCAAAGTCGCGGGCGTGATCCTGGGCGTAATAGCCCCGCTCACTGTTCTCGGACCATTTCACTTCCCCGGCGGTGGGCTCCAGCTCCCCCACCAGACAGCGCAGCAGGGTGGATTTGCCGATACCGTTGGGGCCGATGATGGCGATGCGCTCGCCCACTTCCACACGCAGGTCCAGGCCGGAAAACAGTTCCTGGTCAAAGGTCTTGGCCAGCCCTTTCACTTCCAGCGCGTTGCGGAACAACTTCTTGTCCTGCTCGAAAATGATATAGGGATTTTGGCGGCTGGACGGTTTCACTTCATCCAGCTTGATCTTGTCGATCTGCTTGGCGCGGCTGGTCGCCTGCTTGGACTTGGAGGCGTTGGCGCTGAAGCGGCTGACAAAGGTTTTCAGCTCGGCGATCTGCTGTTTCTTCTTGGCATTGTCAGAATGCAGGCGCTCGCGGGCCTGGGTGGCCGCGGTCATGTATTCATCATAGTTGCCCGGGTAAACGCGCAGCTCGCCGTAATCCAGATCCGCCATGTGGGTGCAGACGCTGTTGAGGAAGTGGCGATCGTGGGAAATGATGATCATGGTGCACTGACGCTGGTTGAGCACGTCTTCCAGCCAGCGGATGGTGTTGATGTCCAGGTTGTTGGTGGGCTCATCCAGCAACATGATGTCCGGGTCGGCGAACAGGGCCTGGGCCAGCAGCACACGCAGTTTCCAGCCCGGGGCGATTTCGCTCATGGGGCCGAAATGCTGCTCCACCGGAATATCCAGCCCTAGCAGCAGTTCCCCGGCGCGGGATTCGGCGGTGTAGCCGTCCAGCTCGGCGAAATCCGCTTCCAGCTCACCGGCGCGGATGCCGTCTTCCTCGCTCATTTCCGCCTTGGCGTAGATGCCGTCGCGCTCTTCCTTGATCTTCCACAACGCTTCGTTGCCCATGATCACGGTATCCACCACCGAGTATTGCTCGTAGGCGAACTGATCCTGACGCAGCTTGCCGATGCGCTCGTCCGGGTCCTTGGACACATTGCCGGCGGACGGCTCCAGGTCACCCCCGAGAATCTTCATAAAGGTGGATTTACCGCAGCCGTTGGCGCCGATCAGGCCGTAGCGGTTGCCGTTGCCGAATTTCACGGACACGTTTTCAAACAGCGGCTTGGCACCGAACTGCATGGTGAGGTTGGCGGTTGTGAGCAATGTTTTGTACCGGTTGGAAAAGCGAAAAGCGCCGCTGACAGGCGTCAACGGCGGCGGAGTGCGCGAAGCGCGCGCATTGTCGCACAGCAGCCGCCTCCGGGACAGAGCCAGAAGCGAGTGTAGGGTGCACTGAGCCTAAGGCGAACTGCACCGATCAGGCGCCGGATGGTGCAGTTCGCCTTAGGCTCAGTGCACCCTGCGGGGTAGAACGCTGCTAATAGCCAGTGAACAGCTCGGCGGATTCGCCTTCCAGTACATAGCCGGCGGTGCCGTATTCGGTGTCCTGGCTGGATACCTTGAGGGTGCCTTCCAGCCACAGGGCCTCGAACACCAGATCCAGGGGCACACCCTGCCCTTTCATCTTGACCAGGATGATCTGGTTACGGGGTGGCGGTGGCGTGTGGATGCAGGCGCCGAAGTACGGCACCAGCAGGAATTCGCGCACGTATTCCTCGTCGCCATCCAGTGGCACCCCATAGCCGGGCAGGCGCACGACGGTGTTATCCAGTTCGGCCTTCAAGGGCGCTTCGCGCCAGGCCTTGTCGATGGCATCCATCATCTGCTCGCCACGGGCATCGCCATCGTCCACGTCTTCCGGCGGTTTATCGCCATAGATTTTGCTGAACAGTTGCTCGTACACCACATTGGCGTCGTAATCGGCGGGGACCAGGTCGTCCCATTCCAGTTCGCGGGCCGCCCAGGTAGGCAGGCTGACCAGCAGGCAGAGAAGAATGATCAGGGTACGCATGTCAGTTCCTCGGGGTCAGGCCATCGGCCAGGCTGTTTCGGAAGGCCTTTTCCGCCGGAATCAGGCCGGCCAGGGAGCCTGCCAGCAGAATGGCCGCCAGGGTCGGCAATTCGCGCAGGGACAGGAAGCTGTCCGGCAGGCGCAGGGACCATTCCGCCTGGGCCAGCGGCGCCAGCGCCCACTGTGCCACAAACAGCAACGCCAGCCCCAGCAAGCTGCCGATCACCGTCAGGCACAGGCTCTCACCGACAATCACGCCATAGACGGCAAGCCGGCCCGCGCCAGCGGCACGCAGCACCGCCAGTTCGTGGCGGCGCCCTTCCAGAGCGGCAAGGATAGTGGACACCAGCACCAGCAGGGCCACCAGCAACACGGCCATGGAGGTGGCCCGCAGGGCGTTTTCCCCCACCGCCGTCATCCGCCACAGCCGCTGCAGTTGGACACCGGGAATAATGGCGCTGAGTGGCTCGGCTTTGTAACGGGACAGTTCCCGCTGCAGGCTGAGCACGGCGATGCGTCGCTCCAGGCCGAGCATCACCGCATTCACGGAACCCGGGGTGTCCGACTGCTGCCCGGGTCGGGGCGGCAACCCGGAACGAAATTGGCCACCGCTGTGAATGGCGGCCATGCCGGCCAGGGAGATATGCACGCTCTGATCCACCGGGGTGCCGGTAGGCGCCAGTATGCCCACCACGGTAAAGGGATGATTGTCGTGCTCGATAATGGCCGGGCCACTGGCACCATGGGCCAGCACCATATCGTCACCGAGCCGATAACCCAGCCGCTGCGCCACCGCGCTGCCCAGCACCACCTGATCCGCCCCGGCAAACCACTCGCCGCTTGCCAGCGTCAGGGCCTGATCACGCCCGTAGCGGTAATGGGCCAGATAACTGTCGTTAGTAGCCACCACCGGGAAACCGCGATGGGAATCGCCCAGAGCGATGGGAATCCACCATTTCACGTCCGGGTGGTCGGCCAGGTGCTCTACCGTGTCCCAGCGAATCCCGGCAGTGGGGTCACTGAGCCGGAACACGCTGTACAGCAGGATATTCATGGGGCCGCCACGGGCGCTGACGATCAAATCGATACCGGACACGGTGCTGGCGAAGTTGGCGCGTACCTGATGGCGCAGACGCTCGATGCCGACGATCATCACCAGGCTCAGGGCGATGGCCACCACAATCAGAGACGCCGAGGTTTTACGGGTACGCAGGGAGGCGAGAATGATCCTAGGCAGCATGATGCTCTCCCCCGTTCAGTGCGGAAAACGCCACGCTGCGATGGAAGCGGTCCGCCACCTGGCTGTCATGGCTGACCATCAGCAAGGCGCTGCCGGCCTGTTCGCATTGCTCACACAATAACGCCAGCAGGGTATCGCGGCTGTCAGCATCCAGGGCGGAGGTGGGCTCGTCGGCGATGATCAGATCCGGCTTGCCGAACAGGGCCCGGGCGGCGGCCACCCGCTGCTGCTGCCCGAACGACAACTGCCAGGCCGGCAAGGCCGAGGTGGCCGCATCCAGTCCCAGGCGGCTGAGCAGATCCTGTGCGGCGATCCTGCGCTGCCGGTTGTTGCTGGCGCCTTCACGCTCACAGCGTCGCCGGGAAAAGCCGGCACTGAGGCAGACATTGTCCACCGCATTCAGGTACGGCAGCAGATTGAAGGCCTGGAAGATGACGCCGATATGGTCCGCCCGAAAGGCGTCCCGTTGCCGTTGCGACAGGGCGGAGAACGGTTTGCCTGCCACCCGGATATCACCGTCTCGGGCCGGGCGAATCCCGGTCACCAGTGACAACAGGGTACTTTTGCCACAACCACTGGGCCCATGGAGCAGCACCCGCTCACCGGCCTGCAGGGCAAAGTGGTCGATATGGATGAAAGGCCGGGCTTGTCCCGGGTGCTGGTAACGCAGGTTATCCAGTTCAAGAACCACGGTTACTCCAGGGGAATGCGGGTGTCGCCGGGGGCCAGGCGCAGAGCGCCCTGCCCGGCCGGCAATAACAGGATCACCTCGGTGGTCAGGCCGGAAAAGGTCGCCAGAAACGGCAGCGTGACATCGGTGAGCCTGTCCGGGGACTGACACTGAAAGGTCCATTCCGCTTCCACGTCCGCATGATGCTCATGATCGTGGTCGTGCTGGTGACTATCCGGAAACAGCACTGCTACTCCGGTGCGGGTTTCATGGCTGAGTGTGCAGTCGGCCTGGGCGGACGGTTGCGGTTCGCTTACCTGTTTCAGACGATCCTCGTAACGGACCCGGGCGGCGGCATCCACTGGCGGCTGTTCGGTGCCGAGAATATCCATCAGCGGCGCGCGGAAACTGACGGTCAGGCTTTGCCCTTCCACCACCACCGCCGCCTCGGCCAGGCCGTGCTGATGTACCTCGGCGGCGACAGCCGGATTGCCAGCCAACAGCAATAACCCGACCAGGCTCTCAAGCAGTACGAATTTCTTCATGGTGACTCTCACATTCCTTGCAGGCCCGGATGTTCGCCACATGGGTGGCAACCAGACAGATTCCGACCAGGCTGGTGAGCAGCGGTTCCCACAGCGTGTCGTGCAGCGCCGCTTCGAAAACAGTCAGCAGGCACAGCACCATCAGCGCCACCAGGCCGGGCAACAACACCCGACGCCGACGATGTCGGCGATAGCCAACCACCATGGCGAGCACACTGACCGGCACAATCAACGCCAGAAGTGCCTGATGAAACAGCTCATCCACCCCACCAACCACCGACAGCAAGCCAATGGCAAACAGCCCGGCGACGCTGGCCACACAATGGATCATACACAAACCGGACAGGGCGATGGCCGCCTGATCCAGACGTAAACGTGACATGGTTGTCTCCCGGTTTTCTAAAAAACAGCAAGCTTCAAGCTGCAACGCGAAAAAAACGCCTCGATAATGTTCCGTTCTACTGCTACGCGCTCAATCCAAAATCTTAAAGACGGATTTACCACAGAGGGCACAGAGATCACTGAGGAAAAGACGGTTTTTTCTCTGTGTGCTCTGTGCCCTCTGTGGTGAAAATGCCTTTGATCCTGGTCTTTTATCGGGCCGCCAGCGACGCTCCTAAGGTAGAGATTGCAAACAATCGCGCCCCGCTATCGCCATAGGGGGTTTATAAACAAGTGCTGCCTGCTTTTTTAATGCACGTTGCAGTTCGCGCAGCGGCCATGAACCTCCAGCAAGGGGTTCTGCTGGGTCACGAAGCCCAGGCTGTTGATGCTCTGCTGCAACTCGCTGATGGCCGACCCCGCCATGGGGGTTTCCTGCACGGCACCGCAATCGTCACAGAGCAGGAACACGGTGCCCTGGTGACCGTGATGGCAGGTGATGTGATCGCAAGCCAGATACTGGTTGGTGGAGCTGAGCCGGTGGGCCAGCCCCTGTTGCACCAGAAAATCCAGCGCCCGGTAGATGGTGGGCGGCTGGGCGTTGCTCTGGTACTGGGTCTTGAACTGGTCCAGTAACTGGTAGGCACTCTGCGGGCCGGACTGGGTCAGCAGCAACATCATCACCTGACGACGTTGCGGAGTCATGCGCACACCCTGCTCGCGGCAATGCTGTTCGGCGCTGGCGAGAATACGGTCGGTGCGGCTCATGACAGTTCCTATATATCCAGTGTGACCAGCAAGCGTTGCTGACCGGGAGACACGGGCGGGGACCGGTGGACCACGCCCGAGCCCGGATTATCCCGCCAGGTGTCGCCTTTGAACAGGGCCACCTGACCGGCCTGCAGTTGTTGCACGCTATCAACCGCATAGCGGCCCTCCTGCTCAACGCCCGGCACCAGCAGACCGGCAGGCACCGACGGGGCCGGCAGCCACTGGCTGCCCGGGCCCCCATAGGTACACAGCAGACGCACGGGAATACGATCCACATGGAAGCGCGGGCACATGGGTTTTTCCAGGGCCGTCACCCGCAGGCCCACACCAGTGGCACCGAACAGGCAGGCCATCATGTCGGCCAGCAGCACCAGGTCCTCACGCAGTGGCGCGAAATCCTCACCGGGCAGCGAGCATTCGATGGAAGCTGATAAATCTTTCACATCCAGCCAGCTTTTTACCGCCAGTTTTTTCCTGCATGCCTGCTGCACAAGCTGCTGATCGATAGGGCTGCGCCGATCCCAGACAGAGACCTGCACCGGGTCCATCATCACATCGGCGAGCACCCCGGCATCATCGCGCATCACCAGGCCCGGTGCGGCATAGGCCTTTGGCGAGGTCTTTGCGTCAATCATCCGGCCATCTCCCACTGCGGGAACGGGTCTTCCAGTTGCTGCCACAGTTCCTTCCCGGCGAGCATTTCCTCTTCCGTGAGCAGGCAGGCGTCCAGCGCCTGGCGGGTAGCTTCCGGTTGCAGGTTGTGGCCGATGAACACCAGCTCCTGGCGCATGTCGCCGAAGGGTTCCTGCCACTTTTCCATGATCATGGCGCGGTATTCCGGGTCCGTGGGCCAGCTGTGGTCCGGTACGGTTTTCCAGAACAGACCCGCCGGGCCATGGTGGGCAATCTCGCCGGCCTGGCTCCAGTTGCCGGCAAATTGCGGGCGGCTGGCTAGCCAGAAGAAGCCCTTGGAGCGCAGCAGCGTGCCGTAGGGCCAAGGCTGTTGCAGAAATTCCCAGAACCGTTGTGGATGGAAAGGACGACGGGCTTCATAGCTGAAACTGCTGATGCCGTATTCCTCGCTTTCCGGCAAGTGTTCACCACGCATTTCCTTCAGCCAGCCCGGCGCCTGCTGGGCTTTTTCAAAATCGAACAGACCGGTATCCAACACTGCGTCCAGGGGCACCATGCCATTCTTGATGGGGATAATGCGCGCTTCCGGGTTAAGCAGCCGCAGTGTGGCAGTGAGCGTGTCCAAATCTGCCTCGCTGACCAAGTCGGTTTTGCTGATCAGCAACACATCACAGAATTCCACCTGCTCCACCAGCAGGTCCACCACATTGCGCTGATCGTCCTCTCCCAGACTTTCACCGTCTTCCTGCAAGGTGCGGGCACTGCGGTAGTCGCGCAGGAAATTCACTGCATCCACCACGGTGACCATGGTATCCAGCCGCGCCACCGAGGACAGACTGTCACCGTTTTCGTCTTCAAAGGTAAAGGTTTCCGCCACTGGCAAGGGTTCGGAAATACCGGTGGATTCGATCACCAGATAATCAAAGCGCCCTTCCCGGGACAGCCGGGTCACTTCCAGCAGCAAGTCTTCGCGCAGCGTGCAACAGATACAGCCGTTGCTCATTTCTACCAGTTTTTCTTCAGCACGATTCAGGGACACCTCATTGCTGACCAGCGCCGCGTCGATATTGATCTCGCTCATGTCGTTGACGATCACCGCCACGCGCAGGCCGGCACGGTTGTTGAGAATGTGGTTGAGGACGGTAGTTTTCCCTGCGCCGAGGAAACCCGACAGCACGGTAACGGGTAGCTGGCGTGCGGGAGCAGCTTGCTGGGTAGTCATGGAATTATCCGGTTCGTGAATGGGCATAGTGTCTTTCGTTTTCTTCCAGCCGGGTTTTCACCTCGGCGCAATATTGCGCCGTCGGGCGGGCCAGTAATCGGCGCAGCCCGATGGGCTCACCACTGATCTCACAGTAGCCATAATCACCGCTGTTGAGACGCCGCAGGGACTGGCGGATTTTTTCCAGCAGTCCCTGGCGTCGGGCCAGAAAGCGCAATTGATGCCGGCAGGCCTCCTCGTCCACGGCCGCATCCAGTGGGTCCGACTGGGGCGGGGTCTGTAATACCTGCCTGGCACTGGCCAGCTCCTGTTCACAGTCCCTGGCGAGACGCAGCAACAGGGCGCGGAAAAATGCCTGCTGGGCGTCATTCATGTAGTCCGCCTCGGGCATGGCGAGCAGGGCCTTTTCACTGAGCACGTCCGGCATGATGGCCTCCTTTTAAGTTATGTTATAACATAACATTTAATGGACGCAATCACTGCCGGAAATCACGCCCATGGCCTTCCCGATTCCTGCCAGTTATGACGAATGGCGGCACTGCATTACTGAGGTTTGCGGACTGGCGCTGACAAACGCCTTCATACACCAGCGCCTGGCGGCGCTGGAAAATTCAAACGATCACATGACCCGAAAATTTATCGCCCTGTATGGGGAATCCCACTGGCAACAGACCCGGGCCTGGTTCACCCGGGCGTTGAACGAACTTGCTGACAGTTCCCCTACTCGGAACCCGCGTTGAAAGGCACGACCTGGTAGCCCGCCTCTTCGAACATCACCTGCAGACTGTCCGGGCCACCCAGATGCAAGGCGCCGACCAGCACCAGATTCGGCGTATCGGCCGCCATGGCCTGCTGGATTTTCGGAAACCACTGGCGGTTACGCTCGATAATCAGGTTCCGGTAGATACTGGGATATTCGGCCTCCATTTCATCGGCACCCAGTAAGGTGTAGAGGCCATCCATATCGCCTTTTCGCCAGGCGTTGACCGCCTCTTCCATCATGCCATCCATGTGCTCGATGCCTTCCAGGGAGGACTCGATCAGAGCGTCGCTGTTCTCTTCATTCAGCTGCGCCATGAAGGACAGCAAGGTATCGCTGGATTCCAGAAACCCCATTGCCTTGCCATGCTGGTTGGCCCGGGTGAAATAGTATTCGTCAACACCCCGACCAAAGCCCTGACGGCCCAGTTCATGAACCGTCATGGCCATGGAGACCATGGCCGGCTTGAAGCTCTGGTAGGTGGCCAGCGGAAAATTGGCCTGGGCGGCATAATCCTGCAATTGCCGCCAGACCGGATCGGACAGATCCTCTTTAAGGGTACGGCCAGCTGGCTGCATCATCATCTGCGTCAATCGCCGGGAAAAGGCCGGGGAGGCAGATTCGGCCAGATTGGATTCCAGATACACCTGCTGCGCCTGGTCATAGGCCTGCTGCATGGCTGACGGTGGCGGCAGATCCGCCGGGCGGAGAAAATGCACGGTGGCTCCCAGCCGGATACGTTTACCATCCTTACTGATTTCCCAGACCGGATCCGCCTGTAGCCAGGGCGCCAGAGACAGCAACACCACCAGCACAGCAAGCCGTCGAATCATCCACAATCCCATCATCATCCCCCCGTTGTTTTTCTTTCAGTGTGTCAGCTTGCGCAGAAAAAGAAAGATTACAACGTCCCTTGCAGAGACCTGACCGCGCAGCAAGCGGCATGCTAGGGTTAAGCCCCATGGATACGATCAAACAACTCGAAACGGCCATGGGCCAGATTGTCGGCTTTCTCTGGGGGCCACCGCTGGTGGTGCTACTGGTGGGCGGCGGCCTGTTCTTCCTCCTTTACTCCCGTCTACTGCCCTATCGTTATTTGCCGCAAAGCGTGCGTCTGCTGTGGCGTAAACCAGACCGCGGTGATCCCGGTCAGCTCTCCCATTTCCAGGCCCTGAGCACCGCCCTCTCCGGCACGCTGGGCATGGGCAATGTGTCCGGTGTAGCGCTTGCCATCGCCATGGGGGGCCCCGGGGCGATTTTCTGGATGTGGGTCAGTGCCCTGGTGGGTATAGCCACCAAATTCTATACCTGCACCCTGGCGGTGATGTTTCGCGGCCAGGACAGTGAAGGCCAGTGGCAGGGCGGCCCCATGTATGTGGTGCGCGAAGGGCTGGGTAAGAAATGGCTGCCGCTGGCCTATTTCTTCGCCGTGGCCGGGCTGCTGGGCACCATGCCGATCTTCCAGATCAATCAACTGGTCCAGGTGCTGCGTGACACCCTGGCCATCCCCGCCGGCCTGGCCAGCGCCGATGCCCATTTCACGTTTGACCTGATGCTGGGCCTGGTGCTCGCGCTGCTGGTAATGGCTGTGGCCCTGGGCAAATTGCCCCGGCTGGGCAAGGTTACCGGCATGCTGGTACCGACCATGGTGGTGGGGTATCTGATGCTGACAGCTGTGGTACTGGCAAGCCATGCCAGCGACATTCCTGCTGCCTTTGCGATGATTTTCGAGGATGCCTTCAGCGGCAATGCCGTTGCCGGCGGCGTGGTGGGGGCTGTGATAATCACCGGCATTCGCCGAGCGGCATTTTCCAATGAAGCCGGTATTGGTACCGAAGCCATGGCTCATGGTGCCGCCCAGACCAAGGAGCCGGTGCGTGAAGGCATGGTCGCCATGCTCGGGCCGGTGATCGATACACTCATCGTCTGCACCTGCACGGCTCTGGTCATTCTGATCAGCGGCGTCTGGCAAAGCGGGGAAAGCGACGGGGTCACGCTTACAGCCAACGCCTTTGGCGACCTGTTCCCCCATGGCGGCGCCGTCATTCTGGCAGTGCTGGTGTCCCTGCTCAGCCTGAGTACGGTTTTCACCTTCTGGTACTACGGCAGCAAGTGCCTGGGCTTTTTGATTGGGGCGAAATACCAGCACCATTACATATGGTGGTATCTGGTGCTGGTGGTGTTGGGTGCCGTGGCATCACTGAAGCTGGTGGTGAGCCTGATCGATTCCATGTACGCGCTGATGGCGATTCCCACTATGACCTCTGCCCTGCTGTTGGCGCCGAAGGTCAATCAAGCGGCCAAGCGATATCTCAAGCCGTCGCAAGCATCTCGGTAAATTGCTCAAAATCGGCAAGGTGCCAATCAGTTTCGTCGGGGTAGCTGTCGGTTAGTGCGGGATCATAGAAACAGCTGATCATATTGGCGCGCCGCGCCGCCTGCAGGTCGTAAAGAAAATCGCCCACATAGACAAGACGCTTCGGGCTGAGGCTCCAGGCAGCCGCGATCTGTAACAGGCCGTCGGGAGCGGGTTTTGGCGGGCAGTCTTCCCGCGCCAGCAGTATATCCACCTGTATTCCCAGACGGGTCATAGTCAGGTCTGCGACTTCACGGGCATTACGGGTGAGAATGGCGGTAGGCAAGTTACGGCGGGAACAAAACTGCAGGCATTCGCGAGCACCGGGTATCCATTCGGCACGCTCGGCACCACGGCGCTCATGATCGAGAACAATCTGCTCGGCAGCACGTCGGTCACTCTCAGGGAGTAACTGAATATATTCAAGTACCCCTACTCCCTCCGGGCAAGCCAGTTCGCTACGAATGGCGGTAAAGTCGAGACGCGAATCCACCAGGGTACCGTCCAGATCGAAGATCACTCCCTGAATCGAGGAAAGCGTATTAGTGTCAGGTATTTTCATCATTGCAGTGTACCCCGAGCCAACGTGAAAGCAGCAACAAGCTTGCTATTCACAAGGATCAAACTGGGAGATACTGACCCTCACGTTATTTAGGAGTGATGCTCATGAAACGCTTTGCAAAAGCACTCAGCGGATTGGCCTTGTTGTCACTGGCCCCTCTCTCCAGCGCTGGCGGCGTCTATATCGGCGCCGGACTCTACAACGCCTCCGTAGATGAAAAAGTGGACAGCCTGAACTTTGACGATAGCGATACCACCGGCGCCCTCTTCCTGGGTTGGCGCCCCATTGAATTGCTTGGGGCGGAAGTGGGCTATTACGACTTCGGCAAGCAGGAAGCTGACAACGGCACCAAAATTGAAGGCGGTGCCGTTACCCTAGCCGGGCTGCTGAGTTTCGAATTGGGCCCGGTAGGCCTTTATGGCAAGGCCGGTGTGGCAGATACGGATTTTGATATCAGCAATGGCGCCAGCAAGGATGATGATTCATCCACGGATGCCTTCGGCGGGGTCGGTGCCACCGTGGATCTGCTCGACAAGCTGTACCTGTATGGCGAGTTCGTGCATTTCGATAATGATGTCGGCGTCGATATGATCGGCGCGGGTTTGCGTTACCATTTTTGATGACAAACCCGGTCAGCAAATAGCTTGCAGGAGCCGGCTTGCAGCCAAACCTGATTGGCCGACTGCGGGCAAGCTCCTACCAGTACCGTCTTCAGGGTGTCTGGGTGTTGATCCGATCCAGGGCCTGCACCCGGGCCAGTTCCTTGTCTTCAAATAACTGCTGCTGAAGCCGTGCCAGGGCCACCTGCTGATCAGTGTGCGACAGGCCGCTGCTGATCAGTTGCTGGCGCTGCTGCCGATACGCCTCATAGCGTGCCTGCCAGTCCTGTCGCTGTTGTTCCAGTGCCTCGAAACGCGCCACGGCCTGGGCCCCGAACGTCTGCTCCCGCAGTGCCCGGATTTCCGCGTCGCTGGCACCCTGCTCCCTCAACCTCTGGGTGCGTTGCTCCAGCCATACTGGTGCGCGGGTATCATGAAGCATCTGCTGCATGCCCGGCGGCAGGTCCTGTTCGAGGTTGCTCAACTGCCTGTCACGTTGCTCCGCCGACAGCCCTTCATTCTCAAGCAGCGCCTGCCGTTCAATCATGTAACGGTCGTAGGTCATATCCAGACCATAAAAGGCATCGGCGACTTCCGGACCCAGATAGGCCTGCTGCATATCATGACGCTGGCGAATGGCCGCGCGCATGGCCGTCACACTGCCATCGTGTTCCGGTAATTGCGCCATGGCTTCGCGCAACCCCATGTATTGCTCATAGAGCGCCCAGGCTTGCTGCGCGGCTTGCGGTGGCAACTCTTCTGCCAAGTGTCCTGCCAGGCGCGCCTGAATATCCTCGAGAGACTCTTCGCCCAACGCCGTCAGAAAATAATCAAACACCTGGCGAATGGCAGGATTGATAAGCAGATCACCACTGGCATTGACCTGCAGGTTGCCGTCCACCCGGGTACCGCTCAGAGAAGCCGGTATCGGCCCCAGTTCTGTAGCCCGCTGGCGGTAATGATCATAGCGAGTCGTGTCGGCAGGCACTGATGCAGCAGGACCGGTAGCGGTGTTACTGACGCTGCCCGTCGACGGATCTTCTGGACTATCCGGTTCAGAGGGTCCCGGCAAGCCCCAGATCAGTAATGACGCCATTAGTACAAGCAGAACCACACCCGCAAGGTAACGTTTTCCCATGGCCTTTTCCTTTTTGTTGTTCTTTGGGTTTTTCAGCCTTGATCACTCTCGTCAACGTTCCTCCAGGCCCAGCAGGCGACTGAAGAACGGTGACGCCATCATTTCCTGCCAGTCGTGCCGGTTGCCCAGCATGGCAATGCACAAACGCCCCATGACCTCAATATATCGGGGCATCTCGGTATGTTCCGCCTGCATGCAAAACTGATAACCGAGATGCTCGATGCCCTGTACCAGGGAGGTCAGCGCCAGATCATCCGGCGGCGTCCGGCCATGCTTGACCATACTGTCGTGCAAAATGGCAACGATGCGCTGGTTGTGTTCATCGCGATACCGCGAAACCGGTGATGACAGGTCATGCAACTCGCGAAACCGCGCCTCCATCAGCAGGCCCTGTGATCGTCCCCAGTTCAGGTAGCCACTCAGGGCCATGGGCAGATAGTCATAGAATTCTTTTTGCGGTTGCTGGAAGACTTTTACGAATAACCGCTCCACATCCTCGTTACAGAGGCGAACAATGTCGTCGATCACATCCACGGCCGAGGAAAAATATTTGTAGAAGGTTGGCCGGGACACCTGCGCCTGCTTGAGAATCAACGCCACCGTGGTGCCATAAGTGCCATGCTCCCCGTATACCTCCCGGGCCGCGTCGATGATGCGTTCCCGGGTGTCCACGGTTTTTCCGGCAGGCCTTCCCCGCCGCTTCTTTTGCCCTGAAGCAGGCTGCATATCTCTTATCCTTAACACTCATGTTACTTTACTACAACTGGCCGACCTTTCCAGTCACCCCCCAAGGAAGGCCAGCTTTCTTGGCTCCAGTACTTTATTCGTAATCCGTGCACAGTTAACAGCGAACCTTTCCTTGCTTATAACAAACAAATATTAACACTACTGTTAATTAATGATTGCGATTCCTTTAAGGTGGATTCACTCCTGACCAGGGAGCGCTCGGCGAAGACCTGGCAGTACCGCCGATAACAATAAACAACAAGGTGATGCCAATGATTTTATCCCGAAGAGCGCCGCTACGGGCGCTAAGTCTACCCCTTTGTCTGCTGCTGTCAGCTCTCAGCTTGCCCGCGCACGCCGGATGGTTCGACTGGCTGTTCAAGGATACCTATACCGAAACCCGTTATCCCATCGTGCTCAGCCATGGCCTGTTCGGCTTTGATGACATTGCCGGCTACAACTACTGGTACCGAATTCCCGAAGAGCTGCGCCGCAGTGGTGCCGAGGTGTATGTCACCCAGGTGGCTGCCGCCAACAGCACGGAAGTACGCGGCGAGCAACTGGCCCGTCAGGTAGAGACCATCCTCGCCGCCACTGGTGCGGAAAAGGTCAACCTGCTGGGCCACAGCCATGGCGGCCCCACGGTTCGCTACGTGGCGTCGGTGTACCCGGATTATGTGGCATCCGCCACCGCCGTGGCCGGACCACATACCGGTGCCCGCATGGCCGATGTATTGCTTGGGGTGCAAGAAGCCTTGCCTGTAGCTGCGAATCTCCTCGGCAGTATCGTCAATGCGGCAACCGGATTTCTGGACCTGATTTCCGGTGGTGGCTACGAGCAGGATTCACTGGCAGCCCTCTATTCCCTGTCCACTCAGGGCAGCACGGAATTCAACAACCACTACCCCGAAGGCCTCCCGGAAGATGCCTGCGGCCACGCACCGGAACAGGGAGATAACGGCGTGCGTTATTACTCCTGGTCCGGCGCCAAGCCGCTGACCAATGTGCTGGATATCAGCGACGCCGGTATCGGCTTGATCTCCCTGCTCTACCTGGGCGAGAAGAACGACGGTCTGGTGTCCAGCTGCTCCAGTCATCTGGGCCTGGTGATCCGCGATGACTACCGCATGAACCACCTGGATGAAGTGAACCAGATCGCGGGTCTGGTCAGCCCCTTTGAAACCAACCCCACCGCCGTGTTCCGCCAGCATGCCAACCGGCTGAAGAACCGCGGACTCTGAATCTGGCAAAACAAGAAAAATAACGGGAGAGTGTTTTTTTAGGGCGCCTAAGTGCGCCCTTTTCTTTGGTTCTTCGCGGCGGAGAGAAAATGCTGCGATGACCTTTTTGATCGCAAACACCTGCGATACCCAGGACGTAGGGTGTCACTGAGCCTAAGGCGAACTGCACCATCAAACGCCGAATCGGTGCAGTTCGCCTTAGGCTCAGTGGCACCCTACGCCATCTGCCCGTCCTCGCCGCTATTTCCCGGGCAGGCTTCACACTGTCGTGCAACCGACACTAGCTTTTGCGAAATCCAGAAAGGATACTGGCCGGCTGCTTTTTTTACGCAGCCAGCTTGACCTCAAGTCAGGTTGAGACTTTAGGGTTCTTTAACCGCTGCCGTGTCGAAAAACGGGCATCGGAAACGACAACCTGATATGCCCTGTTGCGAGGAAGACACCATGCCCACCCCCCAAGCCGCCACCCGTCGCGAGTGGCTGGGACTGACGGTGCTGATGCTGCCCACCGTGTTGCTGGCCCTGGATATGACCGTGCTGCATCTGGCAGCCCCCCATCTCAGTGCCGACCTGCAACCCACCAGCGCCGAGCTGCTGTGGATACTGGATATCTATGGCTTCATGATTGCCGGCTTCCTGGTGACCATGGGCACTCTGGGCGATCGTATAGGTCGGCGGCGCCTGTTGCTTACCGGGGCCACCGCCTTCGGTATTGCCTCGGCCATGGCGGCCTTTGCCACCAGTGCAGAAATGCTGATTGCCACCCGCGCGTTACTTGGCATTGCCGGGGCCACGCTGATGCCGTCGACCCTGTCGCTGCTGAGAAACATGTTTCAGGTGGAGCAGGAGCGCACGGTGGCGATTACCGTATGGATGACCGGTTTCATCGTCGGTAGCGCCATTGGCCCGTTGGTGGGCGGTGCGCTGCTGGAGTTCTTCTGGTGGGGCTCGGTGTTCCTGCTGGGGGTTCCGGTGATGTTGTTGTTGCTGGTGTGCGGTCCGCTGCTGTTACCGGAATTCCGCGATGAGGATGCCGGCGCCCAGGACTGGACCAGCGCCCTGCTGTCCGTGGTCACGGTACTGGCGGTGATCTACGGCCTGAAAGACATGGCCCGTAACGGAGTGTCATTGATGCCACTACTCTCCATCGCGCTGGGGCTCGCTATCGGCGTGCTGTTTGTCCGTCGCCAACGGCGGCTGGCCGAGCCCATGTTCGATCTTTCGCTGTTTGCTATCCGCACCTTCAGCACCTCGGTGGCTGCCATGCTGCTCACTATCCTGGCCCTGTCCGGTGCCTGGCTGATGGTGTTCCAGTACCTGCAAGGCGTGCTCGACCTGTCGCCGCTGGAGGCCGGGCTGGTGATGCTGCCGCCGGCGCTGGTGCAGACCGTGGCGTCGTTACTGGTCCCCCGGCTGACCCGTTACCTGCCCCACTGGCAACTGGTCAGCGCCGGGCTGATGATGGCGGCAATCGGTCTGCTGATCCTGCTGCTGGTGCACAGCCCGGCCCAGATTCCCTTGCTGATCCTGGGGATGACGGTGATGGGGGTGGGCGTGATGCCGATGATGATTCTGGGCACCGACATGGTGGTCAGCGCCGCACCGGCACGCAAAGCCGGCGCTGCCTCAGCCACCTCGGAAACCGCCACGGAACTGGGCATGGCACTGGGGATTGCGGTGATCGGCAGTATTGGCGCGGCCGTCTACCGGCAACATATGCTGGAGCAACTCCCTGCAGGATTGCCTGACGAGCTGTCACTGGCTGCCGGGGATACCCTGGGCGGGGCCATCGGTGCCGCCGCACAGTTGGGACCGGAGCTGGGTGCGTCGGTGATGGCCGCCGCCCGTGAGGGGTTCAGCCTGGCCCTGCATACCAATTCCGCCATTGGAGCAGGGATTCTGGCGATGACCGCCGTACTGGTGGCCGTGATGCTGCACAAGCGCGCTCCGGACGATGCAGCAAGCGCCGAGCGGACGCCGCCTACTTCACCCGATCAACAATAACCCGGGTGTCTCCGGCCTCTGCCGGGCCGGCACCGAAGGCCGCCACCAGGGTAAGGCCTTCGCCAAGACGCACCTGCTGGCGAATTCTGTGGCGGCCGTCACCACTGCTGCCGTAGGCAATATCCAGCGAAAAGCTGTTGCTGCCCAGCCGATCGATGGCCACGGCATAGCCGTCACCGCTGGCCTGCCAGTGGTGACGGCTATCACTCTGATACAAGCGAATCACCCAGTCCCGACCACCATCATCACTACGTTGATTCACCACCCGGATCCCACTGTCTGGCACGCCATAACGCTCCATCACCAGAAAGTGAAACGCACTGGCAATCGCCACCAGACACACCACAGCGCTTATCAGCAGACGCCATTTACCTGTCATTGCCGACCTCTATCAGCGATTTAAAATCCATTGTTTCAATTCCGTTTTCCGGGGGGCCTCTGCGTAACTCCTTGCATGCTCAGCGAGACCTGAAGTGTGCAGCTGTTGTGTTTTGTCGTGACGGACAGGGTGGCTCCCTTTCCTAGCGACAAAGCGCAGCAGATGTGCGCTTCAGGTCTCGCCCTCCGGGGCTTTCAGGCTGGCCCACACTCGTTGTTGCCGTTCTTTGAAGGTATAAGCCTCGACAGGCCACCAGCATGCCTTCAAAAGTGCGCCTAGATTGTGAACCAGCCTGAAAGCCTGAGCATACAAGGAGTTACGCAGGGGCCCCCTACTGTCACAGTGGAATTGTAATTTTCGACCAACAGGCGTTAAGTGGATGGCAGGACCATTGGAGAAAGGTGATATAACAATGAAAATGCATATCATGCCAATTCGCCGGAACCTGAAGTTCCATGTTCCGGATGAAAAGGTACTCAACTGGCACAGTTGGGGCCCCACGGTGACCCAGTTCTTCAACACCCTGTCGCTGTTTTTCCCGGAAGGTGAGCGCTTCTTTATCAATAGCGTGCGCAAGTATCGCGACCGCATCGACGACCCGGAGCTGCAGGAGGCCGTGCGGGCCTTTATCGGCCAGGAAGCCATGCACGGGCGCGAGCACGAGGACTACAACCAGAAGATGGTAGAGGCCGGCCTGCCGGTGGATACCCAGGAAGCCATTGTTTCCAAACTGCTGGATGTGATTTCCAAATACACCCCCAATGCCCTGCAACTGTCTGCCACCGTGGCACTGGAACACCTGACCGCCATTCTCGCCGATATCCTGCTGCGTGAGCCGGACCTGATCGATGACTCCGACGAGGCCTACCAGCGCCTGTGGCACTGGCACGCCCTGGAAGAAACCGAGCACAAGGCGGTCGCTTTTGATGTTTACCAGACGGTATTCGGTAGCGGTATCAAGGCGTGGGCCCTGCGCAGTGTGGGCCTGATCCTGGCCACCACCATTTTCTTTGCACTGTTCTACCCGTTTTTCCTAATCAACACCTGGAAGGTGGGCCAGCTGTTTAACCTGAAAGGCTGGTGGCTATCTTTCAAGTTCCAGTGGCTGAAACCGGGCGGCCTGCGCCGGGTGGTGATTCCCTGGCTGGATTGGTTCAAACCCAACTTCCACCCCTGGGACCACGACAACCGGGAGTTCCTGGCAGAAATGGATACCCTGATCGGCGACGCGGACGGTTACCAGAAAAACGAAGCCGCCTGATACAACGCGATAAAGCACCCACAAAAAAGCCCCGGAACATTCCGGGGCTTTTTGCTTAAGGAAACTCTTGAAGAAGCAGCACTGTGCCAACGTCTTCGTCATGCGAGCATGACTTCCCACAAATCCTGACGCAGGGGTTTGTGGGAAGCGATGTTTACATCGCGAAGGGTCTGCACCGGCACAGACCTTAAGTGAACGATATAACCGGAAAATGCCAGCGAGCTGGGTAGGGTGAATTAGCCGCAGGCGTAATCCACCACCCAACCCTGTCACGCATAATCAACGCGATGAGGGTGGTGTCTCGGACCACGAAAAAAACCGCAAGCAGGATCTTCACCACAGAGATTCAGAGTTCACCGAGCCTGTTTTTCCTCTGTGTGCTCTGTGACCTCTGTGGTAAATCCATTGCCTTTACGGCCTCTACTTTTTCACCTCCACCCATTGGCCCTTGCTACGCGCCTGACGGCGTCCGTCGTACATGGCTTCCACGGTCCAGGCCGGCAGGTAGAAGCGGCCGGCGAAGGAGGCGCTCAGGTCCACCCTCAAGGTCAGGGCATTGTTGCTACCGGGTTTCAGGTCGAAGTAATGCATCACCCGGTCATCGCGCAGATCCTGATAGGTCACCTTCTCGTTGTTGTCCGCGCTGCCATCCAGACGGCTGCTGGTGAGCTGCCAGCCGGAGGGCAGGATCTGGGTGAGCGCCACATCGTCCAGGGTGCGCGAGCCGGTGTTGGTCACCGTCACTTCCGCAGTGAAATCCTGCCCCTGAGTCAGGCTGGCCGGATTGATCGGCGTGTCACCCACCATGAACCGTACTGCCAGACTCAGGCCTTCGCTCACCGGCGCTTCGTTGCCCGGCAACGGGGTGCCGGTCTGGCTGAGGGTGACGAACAACTTGCGGTCGCTGTCGTTGCGCACACTCAGCGACTGTTTGTCATCCCCTTCCCTGCCGCCGGCATTGAGCGGCTGGCGGGTTAGCGGCGAGGTGGCGGCGATATCCTGCCAGCCCTGTTTGCCTTCCTGCCAGGCAAAGCGGTAACCATGATCGCCCCCCTGACTGCCCGCATAGCGGGCCATGGCCATCAGTGACCAGGCTGTGGTCTGGGTGCTGTACCAATTCTGACCGGATAGCTGATCGGCAATATCGCGGGCCAACGACCAGGCCTGCTGCTCCCGATTCTGTGCCTGAGCCACCGTCAGGCGAATGGCCTGATCACGCAGGGAGGAGCCATAGGTGTAACTGGCACCGTCATAGTCCAGGTCATCCACATTCAATGTGGTCAGCTCTGCTGCCACATCGCTGAGCCCCATCTGCTGATAGGCCGCCGCCAACAACCAGCGACCGCTGTGGTAACTGGCGCTGCGAGGGTAATCCTGCTTCGCCATCTGCAGGCGCTCACGCAGGCGATTCATGGCACCCACTTGGGGCTTGCCGGCCAGAGCCAGGGTGTACTGGCGATAGGCTTCCGCGCTCCATTCCCAGGGACGGTCCCCCAGGGTCTGACTGCGACGTGTCTGATAGTCGACCCAGTCATTCATCATGCCCGCGGGCACCGCATACCCCAGCCGTCTTGCCTCCAGCAGGAAGTGACCAGCATAGGTAGACCCCCAGTCATTGGCCTGTGCCTGGCCGGGCCAGTAGCCAAAGCCGCCATTGGCTAGCTGGAAGCGTTTGAGCCGTTCGATGCCGGCGGTAATGTTGGTCTGGATCTCCTGCTGCTGTTGCTCGTTCAATTGCACCAGCTGTTTCAGGTACAACTGCGGCAGCACCGACGAGGTGGTCTGCTCGATACAGCCGTGGGGATAACGCAGCAGGTAGTTCAGCCGCCGCTCCAGGCCCATGGCCGGCAAGGCGCTCACGGTGAGATTGGCGCTGTTGGTGCCGGTCATACCGTGGGGCTGGTAATCCAGCGCCCAGGCTTCGCCTTTCTCCAGCACCTTGAAGGTGTCGCGGGTGGTGGGCGGGTTGGCTGCCCGCACCGGCAGGTGCACGGTTTCGCTGGCGCGATGCTTGCCGCCCGTGGCTGTCACCGTTACGGAGCCGGTACCCACCCGATCGTTGGCACGCAGACGCAGCATGGCGATCTGGTCCGACGGCCCGGTAAAGGTCAGTTCCGCTTCGCCGGTTTCCACGCTGAACAAATCATCATCCGCCTGCACGGACAGCTTGACCTGTTTCACCGTGTCGTCGGTGACGAACACGGTCACCGGCAGATCCACGGTTTCGCCGGGGCCCATGACCCGTGGCAACGTGCTCAACACGGCCAGCGGCTGGGTGACGGTGATGTCCTGATCCGCCTTGCCGTAGGCGCCGTTGTCGCCGGCCACCACCATGGCCCGTACCTGGCCTATGTAGGGCGGCAAGGTGATTTCATGGCTGGCCTTGTCACCCGCGTCCAGGGTGAAGGGGCCGAGGAATTTCACCACCGGCGGGAAACGACGGCGTTGTTTCTCGCGGCCATCATCGGCGCCATCGGAGCCCCCCAGGGCCAACAATCGGTCCAGCTCGGCCCCGTAGGCACCGACCACCATGTCGAACAGGTCCCAGGTGAGTACGCCCAGGGCCTCGCGGCGATAGAAGGCGCTGTGGGGGTCCGGGGTGCGGTAGTTGGTCAGTCCCAGCAGGCCTTCGTCCACCAGCGCCAGGGTATAGGTCATGGCCTTGCCCTGCTTTTCGCTGACGTCCACGGTGAAGTTTTCTTCCGGCTTCACTTTTTGCGGGGCTTTGATCTGCGGCTGCAATCGGGTGGCCGGGTCTTCCACCAGTAACGGCACGATGCCATACAGGCGGATGGGGCGATCATTGTCCCGCTGGTGCGGCTGCAACAGGGCCACATGCACATACACGTTGGGCGCCATCTCGGCGGTGACCGGAATCTCCAAAGTCTGCGCCTGGCCACTGGCCGGCAGCCAGTAGTGATCCAGCACCCGGGAGCCGTTCTCCAGACTCACCAGCAGGCGGCCTTCACTGACCGCGGGCAATTCCACCCGGGCGGTGTCTCCCACCTGGTAGCTTTCCTTGTCGGCGGACAGGGACAAGCGGGTGGCGGCATCCTGGCTGCCACTGGCCTGGTCGCTGCTCCAGCCCAGATACACCGTCTGCGAGGTGCAATGATCGCTTTGCCGGTCGCAGATACGGATCAGGTGACGACCCCAGTCATAGTTGTTGCCATCCAGAGTCCATTGGCCCCGGCCTTGTGCATCCGTGGTCAGCTGTGCCTGGGTAACCACCTTGGTATTGGGGTCGCTGATGAAATTGCTCAGGTCGTCGCCGGAGCGGTCCCACCACCAGCGCCAGTCGATTTCGTAGATGGTGATATCCAGCGGCCGGCCAGCCACCGGCTTGCCCTGGCTGTTCACGCTGATCAGGTCGATCGGGTGCCTGCCCTCGCGGGACAGGGCGCCGCCCCAGCCGCTGCCCTGCGGCACCTGCATGCCAACCCAATGTTTGAAGGGGTAAACCGGCACACTGCGAATTTGGGTGCTGTAGTCACCGCTGTTCTCGAACACCCGGGTGGTGAGGGTAGCGCGCAGCATGCCCGGGGTTTGCTCCACCGGAATGGTAAGCGGGAAGCTGGCCTTGCCCTGCCCGTCCACATGGGCCTCGAAGGCAGTGAAGGGCTCGCTGCTGAGGGCGCGGCTGCTGTCGTCAAAATGGTAGGCATTGAGGCCATCGAAGCGAGTCGTGGTCGCCGCCACCCGCACTTTCACATCCGCTTTCAGGTTGGCGGCGGTGGCACCGTTGAGCCATTGGGTAAACAGGCCCACCTGTGCCGCTTCGTTGGCGGGCAGTTGCTCGGGCAGTTCCAGGTCGATCTTCAGCCGGTTGGGCTTGATCGCTTCCACCCGCACCGGGGTATCGAAATAGCGCTGGCCCAGCCGGGCCACGGCCCGCCAGTTGCCGGTGGGCGCGTCTTCGTCCGTGCTCAGGGTAAAGGCATAGAAGTCACCCACCGGCTGGTCCAGGGAGTAGCTTTTCACCTTGTTACCGCGGGGATCGAACCAGTCCAGGGTGAGCGGATGGTCGTCGGGCAGCACATCGTTCTTGTCTTCGAGAATAAAGGTCAGGTGGATGTCGTCGCCCGGGCGCCACACATCCCTTTCCCCGTAGAAGAACCCTTTCAGACCGTCGCGCACGGTCTGGCCGCTGGTGTTGAACTGGTTGGTGGGCAGCGCACGGTTGCGAGCCACTTTCAGGAAACCGGTGTCGCGGTCTTTTACCGCCTGCAGATAGAAAGGCGTGCCATCCAGCTGGAGGCTGGCCATGCCCTCTTCATCGGTAAGGCCCATGCCCACCTGTTGCTGCTGGTAATTGTAGGCCTTCACCACCACCTCGGCGGCGGGCTCATTGTTGTCCAGGGTGGTGGCCACCACGTGCAGGATATCGTTCTGGCCGCGCTTGGCGATCAGGCCCAGGTTAGAGGCCAGGAAGGCGCGAGTGCTGCTGGCAAGGTCGTTATAGCGGTAGTAGCTATCGGAGCAGGGATTGTCCTGTTCGTACCAGCTCAGATAGCCGGCATCGCGATAATAGTTGGCCAGGCTGTCTGGTTGCTCCTGTTCCTGCCCCGGGCCTTCGTAGTTGTCCGGCAGGGTTGTGTTGCGGGTCAGGGTATTATCCGGGCAGGCATAGGTGATGTCGTCGCCATCAATGGTCAGGGTGAGATGCACCAGGCCATCGGGGTGTTTGGCCATCAGCTCGGTCAGGTCCAGATGGTAGCGCTGCCAGCCGTCGCCGTTGGCGGGAAGCTCAAGGGTTTTCTGCCACAGGTAGCGACCGGTGCGGGTGTCCATGTCCCCTTCGTCCAGCTCACTGCCCTGCAAATAACGGCCGATATTGTCGTCAAACACCCGGAAGGCCTGCACCTTCACCGAGCGAATACCGACGGCTTCAAAGGGGACGCTGAGCTGCTTGCCGTCCGGGAGGATGGTGCCCTTGCCGGCAAAGCGCACACCGGGCTTGGTCATCATCAGGGTGACGGTTTTTTCCAGTTTCACCGCCAGCCGGCCATGGCTGGCGGAGCGCAGGCCGGCATCGATCACCAGCGCTACATCCTCTTCCTTGTCATCCTGGGGATAGACCCGCAGGCGGCTGCCGTCCACTTCCAGGCGTGGCGCCTTGCCGTTCAGGGTGACCAGGCCATTGAGGTTCTGGGAGCCTTGCAGCGCCTCGGAAAAATTCACTTCCACATGGGGTTTGGGGTAGTTCACGGCCCGCACATTGGTGACTTCGAAGGCCGCTATCGCAGGGACGTTGTAATGGCGCTCACCCTGATTTTCCACGCCCAGGGAGCTGCCATCCCAGCCCAGGGTCACCTGGCTGGCCTGGTCGCCCCGACGGATACCGGATACGGTAAACCCATGGCGCAGGCCGGCCTTGTCGTGCTCCCAGCTTATCGGCAGGGTCTGATTGTCCTGGCTGGCGCGCAGGCTTTTTTCCACCCTCTCTGCGTCTGCCAGATCCCGGGTTTCCAGGCTGCCGGTTAGCACCATCTGCTCCCCGTCATCCGCGGGCAACAGGGATTGCACGGTCAGGCTCAGTTGCTGACGCATGACCTGCAACGGCAATTGTGCGGTGGGCAGGGTTTCATCCACGCCGTTCAGCCCCTGGGCATAGAGCATCAGGGTCACGTTTTCACCGGCGGGTAGCGGCTCTGAGGGGCGTATTTCCAGCCGGTCTTCAGCAGTAAAGCGAATGTCTGCCGGTATGTCCGGCACCAGCCGGGCGACACCGGAGACCGGCTGATCAAGCTTTTCTGCCGCAATGACCGGGTGATTGAAACGCACCACCAACGGGGCCCGGGCACTGATCACCCCGGAGGGAGCAGACGCCAGGTGAGCCTGCCAGCGGTCATCCAGCTGTGCAGGCGCGGGCTGCGTGGTTTGCGTGTCCGCTTTATCCTGCTTGGGTGGTGAGTCGCTGCCTCCCTTCTCTCCGGTATCACAGGCGCCCAGTGATAATGCCAGACACAGCATCAGTAACCGAAAAAACGGCAATCCCCTCGTTGACATAATACGCTTCCAATGCAAATTGATGATCAGGCCAAACATAGCACAACCGTCCTGCAATTCGCGGACAGATCGACCACAGTGTCAACGGTTTGGCATAAGCGAAACACCGGATTAAGCGGAGTCCTGTCGTGATGCAGAAAAAAACCGGCTGGGGGCTGGCAGCCCTGGCCATGGCGTCGCTACTGGCCATCGGGTGGCTGGCCCCCCAGGACCCGGATGAGGCGCGCTGGGAGGACTACCTTGACCGCATTGCCCGGCTGAGCCGACAGGCGCTTCCCGAACGTGCCCCGCTCCCCCTCCTGCCCTACCCCGGTGCCCGTGAATTGCGGCTGCCGCTACCGGAACACCGGGTGGATATGCTCGACTATCTGGAGCTGCGGCACTGCGGTCTGATGGAACTGATCAGCCAGCGCAACAGCTCGCTGGGCAAGCTGCAGGCGGATTCCTTACGGCTCAGTCATGAACTGGCGTTTATTCAACAGGCACGCACCTGCCTGGAGGAAAACACCCTGGACGACCCGGAGCTGGTAACGGTCATGTCGCAGGTGGTGGCCGAAAAGGAAGCCGCGTTGCCGGCCCTGTACTGGAATGTGCTTGCCAACAGCGAGGAAATACGGCGTTTTTTCAGTCAGTCCCCGTCCGCCAGTGTCGGCGACACC
Organism: Alcanivorax sp. IL2; assembly: GCF_047495475.1. NCBI lineage: Bacteria > Pseudomonadati > Pseudomonadota > Gammaproteobacteria > Oceanospirillales > Alcanivoracaceae > Alcanivorax > Alcanivorax sp. IL2. The sequence goes on from NZ_CP179932.1 coordinate 2,991,065, forward strand.
AGCGCGGCCTTGCAGAGCCTGCAACAACTGAGTCACACCGTGATTGCCCATAAACAGAGCGGCGCGGTGACGCCGCTGAATCTGGAGCCGCTGCTGGAAACCCTGGCCCATAATCAATCCGGCGGCTACCTGCTGCGGCGCATGGCGCTTTCATTGCGTGAGCTGGAGCGTGGTAACCAACTCCTGGCGGGCATTGATCCGCAACGTCTTTGTCCGCGCAACCAGGCCAGCACCCGGGCCCGGCGCTTGCGCAATGTGCTGGACAAGGTGTGGGGCCCCAAGGTGCAGCAGGCCCTGGCGCAAAGCCGTCGCCAGCGCCAATCACTGGCTGACAGCCTCGAACAGATGAACGGTCTGCTGGGTTCGGCCCCCGCCCCTTTCACCCGCTGGCGACAGCATTACTTCGGCCCGAATGGGGTGGAAAGCCGCATGGAGCATGCTCTGGAGCGCCATGTAACCCTGTGGCAGGAGCACTTGCGGGCCTGCGGATTGATGCCAGAAAAGCCCTGATACGGGGTTTATATGCACTTCCGTGCAAAAATTGACCTGGCGGGCTAAACAAAAAGTCTACAAAGCGAATGTTTCGGCGAACAAGTGTCCACATAATCCCAGGCGTCGATGAGGTCCCATCCATCGACTCCGGAGTTTTACTCCGTGATAGCTCTCCCGAGCCAAACTATTACGGCGCCTTATGGCGCCGTTTTTTTTAGCTTCTAGCTTCTAGCTTTGATCGTCCTGCGGACGATGCCGTGCTTCGCACGGTTCGCCATGCAAGCATGGGCTCCTACAGCGGCTTCGTAGAAATGACGAGGTCTCGGGAACGTCTCAACCTTTCCCTATCCAACCGAGCGTAGCTCGTAGCTCAATGCAGCATAAATGTGCTGTACTCCAGTTCCCCCATCTTCCGGTTCACCAGCCACAACCCCAGCATCACACACACCGCTAGCGACAGCAGGAAACCGAAGCCGAAGAATTGCGGGCCCAGGTACAGGCTGATGCCGGTAAAGATCACGTTCAGCACGAAGAACAGGCCGGTGAGCAATACCAGCATGCGGCGCTGGTCCAGGTAGCAGAACACGTTGATGATGGCCAGGAACACCACCTGTAGGGCGGTGGCCACCAGCTGTACCTTGAGCAAAGGCAGGTAGAGATCCGTGATGCCCAGGGCCGCGAAGATCTGGGCGCCGGCCACCATGATCACCAAGGCGGAGATGGCCTGGATCTTGAGGATCTGAAAGATGCCCTGGCGGATCACGAACACCATCTGGTTGCGCATGTCCTCGATATAGGACAGTGAGCCCCCTTCGCGCACCGCATCATAGAAATTGCTGTAGTACTCCACAAAGTCGGTTTCCATACGCACCAGAAACACGGCCATGCCGGGAATCAGCGACAGGTAGGACAGGAACACCGGGATGTCATAGATCAGCGAGGCGTGCAACGGACCTATCACCTGACTACCGGTACCGCTGTAAAACCAGAACATGGCCTTGTCGGCCCATACCCCGGCGTTGTAGAAAAAACCCACCAACATCAGGCTGGGATACAAGTAGCGGAGTCCGAACATCTCGAAGGACACCATACTGAGTGCCGGATAACCACGCACGATCAATACCAGCATGCCGGCCAGCAAGGTCACTTGCCCCAGCAGAAACCCGAGCAACAACCCTTCAAGATCAAGAAATCGCAGTAACAGTGCCCCCACCACGGTAATCCCGTAGCCCAGGGCATACAGCACCAGTATCGCCTTGTACTGTTTCATACCCGACAGGAACACGGTGGCAATCCAGATGTTGCACAGCACCACAAAGCTGGCCGCCATCAACACGCGGAACAGGATGCTCTGTTCCGGGAACAGGAACACCGCCGCCGCTAACGACAGCACCCCGGAAATCACCGTGACCAATAGCGTCACGCCGCCATAGTTAGGCAGGATCAGGTCCTCGCGCTTCTCGAAAGCGCGGTCAGCACAGAAACGGGTAAAGGCCAGTTGCACGGTACCGGTGAGCACCAGGCTGATCGCGATCAGATAGGTCACGGTGACCTGGAACTGGGACACGGCGATATCCGGTACCACTGCCCCCAGGCTGAAAATACCGATGATCAGGATGCCGATAATCGACAACACCCAGGGCCCGGAGCTGATCACACCGGCGTAGGCATAGGCACGGATCAGGCCCAGCAGGGTATCCTTGCGCAGGAGTTTTCGCAGTTCGAACCCGATACCTGCCATCAGCGCTCCCCTTCCAGCAGCCCTTGATACAGCTCACGGTAGGAGCCAAACATCTGCTGCTGGGTGTACAGGGTTTCCACCCGGCGAATGCCGGCCTGCTGCGCCTCGTGCCAGGCCTGTGGGTCACTGAGTAACTTGGCCACCGCCTTGCCCAGGGCTTCCGGGTCAGCAATACCCACCACGGAACCGGCCTTGCCAAACGCCCGATCCTCTTCATCGAGCCCTTCAATCAATTGCCGGCAGGAGCCCACATCCGTAGACACCGCCGGCACGCCCGCAGCGAAGCCTTCCAGCAACACCAACGGCAAGGCTTCACTGATGGAGCTGAGCACTACCACGCCCACTTTTGGCAGCAACTCATCGATCTTCTGAAACCCGAGAAACTCCACATTCTTTTCCAGGCCCAGGCTGGTTACCAGAGAGCGGCACTCTGCGGCGTATTCCTTGTCTTCATCTTCGGGACCGGCAATCCAGCCTTTGGCGTCCGGTATTTCGTTAACCATAGTACGCATGGCGCGCAGGAAGGTTTTGACGTCCTTGATAGGCACTACCCGGCCGATCAGGCAGGCCGACTGGGGTATCTCGGCACCCCGGGCAGCACGGACCTTTTCCATGCGTGGCAGGTCGATGCCATTGGGAATATTGAGCGTGCGCTCGGCGGGCGCGCCATCTTCCACCTGCCGTTGCCGGTTGCGTTCATAAAGGGCCACGATGCGGTTGGATGACTGGTAACACTCGCGGCCCAACTCGGTAAAGAAGTTCACCCACTTCTCGCGGAAGTACGCCATTTCCGCATTGTTCTTTTCCACCAACCCGCGGTTATCGCTGATCCATTCACTCTGGAACAGATCAATCTTGCGCTCCTTGGTATAGATGCCGTGCTCGGAAAGCAGCAAAGGCTTGCCGGTGCGCCGTTTCAGCATGGTGCCCAGAAAACCGGCATAACCGGTGGAGATGGTGTGATACATGCGCGCCGGAATCAGGTTCGAAGCGATGTCATTGAGCACCCACAACGGTGCATGCATGATGCGAACCGTCCAGAAATAATCCACAAAAGACGGGTCCCGACTGTACTCCCGGTAGGCATCGGAAATGAAATCCCAACTTGCCCGGCTGTACAGAAATGACTCCTCAGAATAACAGCAGCCATCCCCCAGGTTATCCAACGTCTCGCCAAGCAGGGCTTGCCGCTCCGAAGAATGTTTGCCGGAGCGCATCAGCTCGTGGAAACGGCTCAGCCGATGATAGGCGGCGGCGTCCCCTTTTTTCGGTTTTTTCTGCGCGCCACGCTGGAAGTTATGCAAATAATGCACCTCCAGATGCACCACGTTGTCCGGCAGGGTGTATTTCATCTCGCCATAGTCTTCCGGGCGACTGCCGATGAAACAGCAGGCAAACGTATATTCAGGAAAACCGCGAATGATCTGGTTTACCCAGCTCGACACCCCGCCGCTGACATAGGGAAAGGTCCCCTCCAGCAACAGACAGATGTCCGCCTTATCCGCTCTGGGCAGCGCCATAGCCCCTCCAGTACTCCACGGATTTATTCAGGGCAGTAAACTGACTGCCCTCCGGAATCTGTTCCATTAGTAAGCGCACCATCGGCAGTTGCCGTCGTTGCAGGGCGATTTCCGCCAGCCAGGGATTTACCTGGGCCGGAGACAACCCTAGCCTGCGGGCAAATATCAGGGATTCATGGGATTCCCCCAGGTTTCCCTGACTCATCTTGATACGCCCGCGCAATAACCACAGCCCCGCATCTTCGGGGGACTCCATCAGCCCCATATCGGCATAGAAGCTTGCCCGTTCCAGAGTCAGGGTCATGATGTCGCCGCGAACCAGGTCCTGATAACTCAGCTCCCAGTACAACTCGGCAAGGCGCCGGGCAAGCCGGTAGCGACGAGACTCCCTGGCCCGCTCCAGCAACTGCAGAACACGGTCAATATCGCGGGTAATTTCCTTTTCCTTCTGATCGAGAATACCGTAGGCAAGCAGACGCAAATCCTCATAGGAATCCCCCAGCGAATCGCGCAACAGTCGGCCGGTAATGCGCCCGGGCATGTCCTTGAGTACCAGCATCCCCTGAATACGCAAAGCGTTGGGCGCCGTCTCACTGGTGAGTAGCGTTTTCAGATCAATCTGCCGAAAACCGGCGCTTTGCTGATTGTTCACCGGCGTAAAGTAGGGCTTGGCCACCTGGGAAAACGGCAGCGGCATGAACAATGCCGGCAGCATCACACCCAGAGCAATACCACCGACAATGGTCAGCAGCCCGATCGCCGGGATAAAAAAGGCAAAGGAAAAAATCAGTGCCAGTGAAAAGACTTTCGGCTCCCGAAAACGGGCCGGAAGAAAGGTCCACGCCACGGCGGATAACAAGGCCGACGCCAGACCATGGGCGACAAGGTAAAGCAGAAAATACGACAGCGAGCTGTTCTGACTGAGCAACAGCAGCAGGGAGCCGAACTCCGCACTGATCGCATAGATAAGCAGCTTCCAGCTAGACACCGGCCACCCCCAGCAACTCGCGGAGCTGGTCGCCAGAATCGCGCTCATCCAGTAATCGATGGTAGTACTTCACCCCGGCCTGGCGGAGACTGAAGAAGGCATAATCTTCCTGTAGCCATTTCTCCGTGCGCAGTACAAAACCTTCCAGACTGGAATCACCTGTCATCGGCATCATGATCATCAGCACGTTGTCATGAACCCACCAGGCCAGATCGAGACTGCGCAGGCCCCGCGCCAACGCTTCCAGAATCTGCGCAGCCTGTTCGCTGTCGTCAGCCACAAACAGGGTCAGGGCGGTGTCCACCCGCGCTTCACCGCGCAACCGGGAAAGCGCCGTCAATTCACTGGCAAAACGGGTGGGCAGGTTGGGCCAGGTATCCAGCAGGCTGTCCACTTCTTCCCCGTAGTGCGCCACATCCGCATAGAAGTTAAGCAGCACAGATAGCAACTGCAGGTTTTCATAATTCATGGACAGGAACGGCAACCGCTCCACCACCAGCACACCGATCATTTCCCCGGCACTGTTGGTCACCGGTGCGGCCACCAGATAGCGGCCCACATAGGCGTCATCCTGGGTATTCTGCTGCACATGAGCGAGCATCTTGATATCCAGGGCATGGCCGAGTAGAGCATCGTGCTGATCCAGGGGCTTGTTCTCCCCCAGCAGGGCGGCGGCCTGGTCACTGATCTTGCCGTCCAATACCGGATAGAGAGCGGCGCGCTGCAATTGACAGTACTCCGCCAGCAAATTGATCAGATCATCCGCCGCCGGCAGGATTGTGCTGTCGCTTTCATCAAGAGTCAGATCGCGCAGACGGAACAGGGCATCGCGCACGGTATAGGGCCTGACCAGCAGATTCTCTTCCAGGCGATCATGGGAAAGACGCAACAGTACATGGCGCTGGGTCAGGTTTTGCAGACGTTCCAGAGCGTAACTGGCGGCGCTTTCCGCCCGCTGCAGACGCACCCGCCACAGGTCAGCGAATTCACCGCAGACCAGGCTGAGAATAAAACCGCCCAGCATGGTGCCTTCGGGGAAATCCCAGTCCGCATAAAAGTCCATATTGCGGAGTACCAGCCAGCTGGCCAGCAGACACAGCATGCCAAACACACCGGCAAGGCTACCGTAACGCAGCGACACCAGAATGGGCACGAACAAGCCCCAACGGAAGTTGGCATCCAGCGCCAAGGGGTCCTCGGAACGCAACCACAAGCCCATGGCCACTGCCGCCAGGGTCAACAGCACCGCCTCGAGCACCACCCACAAGGGTCTTGCCGGCGGAGCCACCAGGGCGGGGATGACGGTGTTAGCCAGCCACTTTCGCATCAGCGAATGACCGGAGCCAGCAGCTTGTCGATGACTTTTTGCCCGGTCTGGCTGAGCGACGTTCTTGCCCAGCCAGCACGAGCACCGGTGCCGCTGTAGACGATGTTACCGGAAGGCAGTTCGCGGATTTCCAGCATCACACCCACCGCCGGCTCGCCATCCACACCTGTCTTGTAGCGCCATTCATGCACCACGCCGCTGACCACATACTGGGCCGATTGCGACTGCACCCAGCGATCCATTTTTTCCCGGTTAGCGGAGGAAGACGCCTCGAACAACAGGCCGTCATTACCGGTTTCCGGATAACTTTCCACCGCGGTCACACCCTGTCGGTAAAGCACGGCTTCCACGATAGCCGCTGCCCGCAGCCCCGCCTGGGGAGTGGCGGTGCGATTTACCAGCGGCAACACTAGCCAGGTACCTTCCGCGTCAAGGGAAACTCCCTGACTACTGCGTACATGGGTGCAACTGGCCAGCATCAGCGCCAGCAACAAAGCAACAACCTGTTTCATCTCATGCTCCTAGTAGTAAATCCTGTATTGCAGTTCGGCCCGGTAACTATCTTCATCGTTACCACCGGTATTGAGTTGGCGCTCCACAGACAGCTGCCAGGCATCGCGACCGATCAGCGGCCCGGCCAGGCCCAAGCGGCCGATAAAACCATCACCGGACAGGCTGTTATTCACGTAACCCACTTCTCCCCAGCCCTGCAGTCGATGCGGGCGAATATGCACGTCCGGCATGCCCAGCAGCAGGGAGGCCCCGGATTCACGGTAATCCTCGGGCAAGGGCGCCGTGTCCGCGCCGACGGGTAGCAAGGCGCGAACCTCAGCCATGCTGTCCCCGGCTTCGGCAAAATCGGCGCGGGTATGGCGCAGGCGCAAGCCGGGTGAGAAACGGGACAGCCAGGGACGCCAGGTGCTTTGCACATTGATAATGCTGCCCTCCCCCAGGTTTTGACTATTCAGATCACGATACTGGTAATCCGCCCAATCTACACTGCTCTGCCAGGTAGATTGGGGCGACCAATTCAGCTGGAACTGGCTACCGGTCCGGGAACCGCCCAACAGCAGCAAGGAGGTTTCATCCGCCGGCATCTGCCACTGGTAACGCCAGCTGGCAGACCAGTCGGAGTGCCAGTTGCCGGCCACTTCCAGATCCGCGGTGGTTTCGCTGTTATCCAACAGTTGGCGCTGGCCCAGTGAAAAACGGTGACGATAGCGTTCGCGCTGATAGTGCCACTCCAGGGTCAGCCACTGTTCCGCTTCATCCACATCCAGCTGGGCCCGATCGTTACTGGCGAACTGCCGTTGCCGGTAGCGCGCGGACAAGGTGCTGTGGTCACTGAATGGCTGACTCTGGGTAAAGGCCCAGTCCGTCATTTGCAAGGCACCCAGGCGGCGCTGTTCCACCGCCAGAGCGCTGGAGCGAGCACTGGGCAACAACAGGGATTCCTGCTGATTGTTGGCGCCAGCCAGTTCCGGAGAGCCCGCCTGCATGGCCATTAGCGTCGCGGTGGCGCGTCGTTCTTCGCCCAGTTCCAACTGGCTTCCTAATTGCTCAGACAGCGTCAATTGGCCGGCATAACGTTCACGAATCTGGGCCACGGCATCACGGTCGTTATTGAGCATGGCATAGGCCAGCGCCGACCCGGCATGCAGCCTACCGGCGGCCTGCTGCTTACGCAGATACCAGGCGCGTGCCAGCTCCGGCTCGCTATGGCCCAAGGCCCACTGGGCAAGCCATTCGGCACGGGCTTCGTCTGCACCCTGCTGCTGGCGAATCTGTTGCGCCAGTTGCAGGGAAGTGTCACCGCCCTCAAAACGCTGGCTGAGCGCCAGGCGCATATACCGGTACTGGTTCTGTTTGTCGTCACTGACCGTAAACGGCAAGCGCTGATGCAGATTGCGCAGCACTGGCCAGGCCTCACCATCCCGGCCCGCGGCAATCAGTGCCTGGGCGTACTGCCACTGTCGCTCCCAGTCTCCGGGTGCCGTTTGCAGCAGACGACTCTCGTAACGCACCGCCTGCTCGGCATGACCCAGCGCCATATGCGCGGCGGCCAGCACTTCCCAATAACGCCGGTCCAGGCGGATAACGGCCTCCCAGGCGGCAAGGGTCTGTGCCAGCTGAGTATCATCACCACTGGCAACCAACAGCCACAACCAGGCGATGCGGGTTTCCCGATCCCCGGGAGCCAGTTCCAGCGCCCGCTGCAACCATTGCGCGGCACGTTCCATCTCGCCCTTGCGCAACAGCAGATTGGCATAAAAACGCAGAAACGCCGGGTCCTGCTGTAGTTGCTGGCGCTGGGCGTCACTCAGCTGTTGCAGAAAGTCGTCAATGGCCTGCCAGCGACCGGCATCCTGCATCTGATAGAGGGCCCCCATGGCAAAAGCCTGATCGCCATTGCGCTGCCAGGCCCGTTCCATCAGCGCCACGACTCTGTCGCGGTCGTAATAACGAGCCAGAGTAATGTACTGGTACAGATCCGGCAGGGTGTCGTCACCCTGATCCAGCAAGGTCTGGTAATGACTCATGGCCGGCTGCCAATGCCCCAGCTCGCTGGCCATCACCGCCAGACGGCGAGTCAAATCCGGGTCATAGGGCAGGCTTTCGGCATCACTGCGCAAATCGGCATAAGCCGTCTCTCGCTGGCCCTCAAGCCAATGGTAGCGAGAGACTTGCAATGCCATGTCCCGTTCCGGGCCGTAGCGATTCATGTACTGCCGCGAATAGCGAGCGGCTTGCTCTCTGTCACTCTGATTCCAGGCCAGACGCTGCATTTCCCACAGCACAGCCTGGCCCGGATGGCGTCGATGCCAGTCAGCCAGGAAGCGCAGGCCTTCATCCGGTGTGCCGAGCAACTCATATTGCCTGGCGATGGTAGCCAGCAAATCCCGGTCACGGGGAGACACTTCCAGCAATTCCTTATAAACCCGCAACGTCAGTTGGTAATCGTAGGCCAGCGGCGCCCGCTGGCGGACCTGCTGCCAGGCCTGCGGATCGTCAGTGTTTTCCGCTACTTTCCACCAGGCTTTCAGGGCAGTACTGCTATCTCCCTGCCAGTCGGCGATCTGCGCCAGCCTCAGCAACCAGCGAATATCTTCGGGGCGCCAGTAAAGAGCGTTGTCCACTACCTGACGAGCCCGTCCCAGATTACCCGCCGCCACAAAGACCTCATAGCTATGGTCGTAGTAGCTCTCCACATAGGGCTCCGGCGCCTGGGCCAGAACAAGGCCAGACAGGAATGGCAAAGGTAATACCAGAGTGAGAAGCAACCGCTTCATCGCTGCTCCCCACGGCCATTGAGACGCAACAACCGCACTGCATAGCGCTGGGCCTGGGCCAGGTTGCCGCCGGCCTGGGCCAGGCGCATAAGGCGGTACAACACAGCCTTGTCCTGGAAATAAAGGTGTTCGTGGCGGGACGCAAAACGCAAGGCAACGTCATGCAAGCTACCGGCTTCCAGGGCCGCCAGCGTCTCTAGAAAATACTGTTTTCGCACGGCCGCGTCAGCAGACGCTTCCATGGCTTGCTCATAAGCAAGCCCCGACGCCAGGTAATTACCCTGCCCTAACAGAACCCGTCCGGCTTTTTCATACCATTCGCCGGGCCGCTCGGCCTCAGTGGCAAGCAGCCGGTAATAGCGCACAGTCTGTTGCACCTCCCCCAGCACCAGAGCCATTTCCGCCAGTTCCCGGCGCTGCTCAGTAGTCAATGTCGACCAGTCCTGGCTGCGCACACTTGCCAGGGTCTCAGCCTGCAATCGGGAAGACCCACGCAGCTCCGGATCCATGGCCATCAGCCGCTTGAAATCCCACTGCAATCTCAGCCAGCGAACCTCCGACTGGTAACCCGCATCGGCGGCTTCTACCCGGTCCAGTTGCACATCAGCTTCGTCAAATCGCCCCAGAACAATCAATTCCCGGGCCATCAACAAACGCAGCTCATGATCATCCGGCTTAGCTTTCAGCCAGGCCTGCATATAACTCAAGGTCACCGCATCCAGGCGCGCATTGCGCAACGTGACGGCCAAGTCCCGGGGAAATGCCAGCCAGCAGACCACCAGGATCAACAACAGACAAGCGAACAACTCTGTGGGGCCGAGAACCCGTAATCGCTCAGTGCGAACAGTGTAGCCGTAGCTCTTCGAGCTCATGCTTCGCACTCCTGTAGTGATAGAGGGTTCCGTCCCGACGCACTGGTTTCAGTGGTTCATCGTTATGGTTGAGCGAGCAACCATCGGCATTGCCGATGGCAAATTCCAGGTTGGTGTGTCCTGCCAGAGAAAATTGCATGCCGTCGTCATTGCGAGCAAATGTGGTCAGGCGGCCATTGGCCTGTTGCAGGTAAGGCAACGAGTCCGAACCGGGCTGCCAGTGAGCGTCAGCGCCGGACAAATGCAGGTAGCGGCCGGGACCGTCTTCCCGGTAGCCGGCGACCCCATGGGTATTATTGGTCAGGGCCGGTAGCGGCAGCGCCTCAGGTAATCGCAGGGTGCGCAGTTCGCCATTGCCTTTTACCCTCCAACCATCATTATCCCGGGCGATCACCATAGTGTTGAAATCCAGCACCTTGCGGGCATAGTCAGACGCAAATACCGGATGAAGCGGTTGCGACTGCGCCCAGCGATAGACCCTTAGCAAGGATTCCAGAGCTGCCGTCTTGCTGGCAATGTAGGTGTGGTAATAGATGTTCACCGGCTTGAAGCGATGGGGGCTTTCCGTCAGTTCGAAAGTCTCGAGTACCCGCTCAAAACCGTAGAAAGGGCCACTCCACTCATTGGTATAAATATTTTCGTTCTGGTTGGGTGCATAAACCTGGTATTCGTCCCCCTTGGGCAAACCGATTCCCTTGATCAGGGTCCAGGTGGGTGCACTGTGGGTGATGATGGTATCGCTACCGTTCATGTTCAGCAGGTTGCCCCGGCGTGCCGCAGCCAGCGCTTCAGGAGTGGGAAGGGTATCCCCGCTCCACAGCACCATTTTTGTACGCTTGCCGTCGGCCAGCAGGTTGTTGTTGATGTACTGTGCCGAACCGACCACTTCGCGCACCGGGTCCATCTGGTAATCGGGGATAGGCAGGCGCAATTGCCCTTCGGGGCCATACAGCTCCCCTGGCATTTGCTGGGCGTCGTACCAGAAAAAAGGATGCGAATAGGTGTGGGTAGCCGCTTCCACTTGAGGCAAGGCGAACATTTCCCGGGCGATCTGCTCCAGCTCGGCGGACATTTTCGGGTAGAGGCCATGAGGCGCCACTTCGCCCTCGATCACCGAGATGGTAGTGGGCACATCAAAACGTTTAAGCACTTCCTCCAGCAATACCCGGGCATCGGTTTGCCCCTGATAACCCTTCACCTCGGCCAGGCTGGGAAAACCATCACCATCCATATGCGCGAAGAGCAAGCGCCGACCATTTTCTGTCGTCACATCCGGAATCGGCATGACCGGTAGCTGTAATGCCTCGCGAATGAAGGTGAGCGGATTGACCACCCAGCGATCCAGTCCTTCACCTTTCTCACCGGGCAATATCGAACGGATCATGAAGGGCTGGAAGACATAACCGCCCCAAGGGGTCGTCGCCGCTGGCGTGTAGGTATGTTCCCCGGCGCGCAATTCCAGCCAGGGCTGGGCGGACGAATTGTGCAATGGCGACGACAGCTCTATCAGTTTGGGCAGTGCCAGCTCAAACCCCATGGCCTCATGCTGACGGGTAACCGTCGGCGGTGACAAGGGTGTAGGCCGACCCTCGAAACCGAAAGTCTGCGCATTGGGCCCCACCGGGTCCACCGCCGGGTAACCCAGCATGGCAATGGGAACGCCCGCATCTTTTTGTTCCACCAGCCAGGCCTCAAAATCCGCATCGGCCAGCTCTTCCTCTTCCAGCCACACGACAATACCGGCGTATCGTCCCTGCAGTGTGCCAGCTGGCATGGTGGAATTGATGGCACGGATATCAGGAACCAGCCCCTGGAACTGCAGTGGCATCAGCCCATAACGCACCGCATCGGAAAGCTCCCAGAATCGCTCATTGCTGCCACCATGAACCAATAACACTTGCCGGGGCAGCACCTCGCGCACGCCCAGCCCGAGCATGTCCAGCTCCGGATTGGTGATCCAGGGAATCACACCGTGACCCGCAATTTTCCTGGCAAGCTCTCGGGCTTGCTCACGCTCAGCAGGCGGCGCGTAGTCAATGGCAATGGTATCGACCTGGTACTGGTCACGCATAGTGGCAAACTGATTCAGCAACCACTGGCGGTCTTCCTCGGGAACCGCCGCATAACGCTGCTTGCCCGCCTCCCAACGCTGGTAAAGAGACTCAGCCGCGATGGCATCCACCGGCGCCTCAACCAGCGGCATCAGTTCAAAGCCGCGATTGAAAATAAAGCGTGCCCGGGGATAACGCTGGGATATCTGGTTGATTAACGCCGCTAACCCTTGCCGCTGCTGCTCCCGCTGCTCAGGTGTCTTGGCAACTAGCTGGTAGCTATCCAGGGTATCGAAGAAAAAACCCCGGTAGCCTTGCTGCCACAGCGGCGCAATGACCTGCTTGAGGAGAAAATCTCGCAACCCCGGCGAAGACAGATCGAAAATATGGGAGCCCCAGTCCGGGTTTTCCCCCAGCAGCCACTCGGGTTTCAGGTTTGCGAAATACGGGCGCGATGCCAGGACTTCACCCAGGCTGACATAGGCATAGAAGCGCTGCTCGCGAAACGTATCGGGCACGCCACTGGCCTGATCCGGCTCTACAACAGGGAAATCATAGACAGAGAGAGTGTGCCAGGGGATGTGAGGGCCGTAATAAAATGCCGCAGCAAGGCCTGACGGTGCTTGCGCCGATGCAGAAAAACCCCAAAAAGCCAGCAGAATCGCCAGATAGCAGCGGATCAATGAATTCCCCAATTCACATAAAACCGAATCTTCTTATATACCTATTCAAGGCAGCGTGAATAATGGGGGAAACATGATGTAACCCAAATACGACGAAAAGGGCATTTGTGTAAAAACTCCCTCTCACAAAAGCCGACTGTTCTTACCAAACTGGCTGCGTAAAAACGCCATCTGGTCCCCGCGGATACGGTGGCTGTTTATTAATGCCAAATATTCAGCCATGTTCGGCACATAGGGCAGCGCCAGTAGATCCATGTCGATCTCTTCCAGGCGCCGGCTGCCCTTGCGCTGGTTACAGCGCCGGCAGGCAGATACCACATTGGACCAGCGATCCCGGCCCCCTTTCGAGGTGGGGACAATATGATCACGGGTCAGGACATGTTCCGGGAAAGGCTTGCCACAATAGAGGCACACATGCTGGTCACGGCGGAAAAGCGCCCGGTTGGTCAATGGCGGTGCCGGGCGCTTGTGGGGATTGGCCACACCATCGCAGGCAATAATGGAGTGCAGAGACAGGCTGGAACGCTCCCCGGAAAACCGACAGGTCCCGCCGCGAAGACGGTAGATCACATCCCCCAGCGTCCAGGTTACCAGCCCGCGCGCATAAAGGGTGGCGGCCATCTGCCAGTCCAGCCATTCCACCGGAGTGCCGGCTTTGTCGAGACGCAGAATGCGTTCACTCATGGGCTACCTCACGATCATTGCTGCGCCCCCAATAGGCACAACCTTCCTGGTACGGCTCGATGCCGAGGCGCGGAACAGGATCTCGTAAACCAGTGACGATTCTGCGACAGCGGGAAAAGAAGACAGAGGCGCGAACAGACTGTGGTGTCTGCAGCAGGCGTAACGACTGTCTTCTGGATAGGGTCCACACAATGGTGGTGCCTTTGCCCGGTTATCTCTGATCAAACAGCCGCAACCGCCTGATCACAAACACCGGATTGAACAAATAATAAACAGGGCGGCATCCGCACTGCAACTGCACACATTAAGGGCTGGCGCGAAATTCAGGCAATCGGTAGCAGCTGGCCACCGTCGTGCCCGTGTTATCCCCATCGGTCATGATCGCCACGGCATCCACGCTATCCACGTCCATGCCATGAAAGCGACGAAAATCCTCGCGCACATTTCGAGTCACCGATTGCCAGCGTCCGGCACCGCCCGGCCCCTGCACCACCACCATCACCGCCTGGGAGGCAAACGGGTTGGGCCAGTTCGTGCCCGGCGCCGCTTGCCGGGACCAAACATAATTAATCGCCCGGGTTTGCCAGGGCAGCCAACCCTTCTTCACCACATAGACCCGGGCCTGGAAATCGTCCCCGGCCTTGATCCGCTCATCGACCTCTGGCCAGTCCGCAATCTGGTCAGCACGCCACTGCCAGTGCAAATAGGGCGTACGCGTTACATCCACCGCGCTTTCCCTGGCCAGGCCGGAGGCAGAACCCCGGGCCCGACTTTGCCAACAACCGGCTTCGAGGCGATAATCGGTCCTGCCCTCGAAAACCACCTCTTGCCAGCCGTCCGGCGCCGCCGAAACCGCCCTCACAGGCAACAGAGCCAAAGACAAAAACAGTAGCATCGGTATACATTGGACCAACGGGTCACAAACAGGTCTCGTTTTCATGGCCGCGTTTCCTAGAATAGACATCCTGTTTACGGATATTTACTCCTCCTGTTGAGGGGGAGCTTTCACCGGATTTTCCTGTCTCAACCAAGCTCAAGGCAGACATCATGCAGTTTGATTACATTATTGTCGGCGCCGGTTCTGCTGGCTGCGTACTTGCCAATCGTCTTTCCGAAAACCCCAACAACCGTGTCTGCCTGCTTGAAGCTGGCCCGGCAGACAACAGCCTGTTTATCCGCATTCCCGCCGGCATCATTCTGATGATGCGCTCCAATGCGCGAAACTGGCGTTATTACACCGTACCGCAAAAAGCCCTGAACAATCGCCAGATTTACATCCCCCGGGGCAAGACACTGGGTGGTTCCTCGGCGGTGAATGCCATGTGTTATACCCGTGGTCACAAGTGGGATTACGACCACTGGGCGTCACTGGGCAACGACGGCTGGAGCTTCGACGATGTGTTGCCGGTATTCAAACGCTGCGAGCACTATGAGCCCGGAGAAAGTGAATTCCACGGCACCCATGGCAAGCTCAACATCGCCGACCTGCGTTTCACTCACCCTGTCAGTAACGCCTTTATTGAAGCGGGCGTTCAGGCTGGGCACCCCGCTACCGACGACTTCAACAACGATGTCCAGGAAGGCGTGGGCATGTACAAGGTGAACCAGAAGGACGGTGAGCGCTGCGGTGTTTCCCGTGCCTATCTGCACCCGGTCATGGACCGGCCCAACCTGACCATCATGACCGACGCTTTGGTGAATCGGGTACTGTTCGAGGGCAAACGAGCCATCGGCGTGGAAGTGGAGCACAAGGGTCAGATCCGCACCCTGAAGGCCGACAACGAAGTCATCCTCTCCGGCGGCGCCATCAACTCTCCGCAGATTCTCAAGCTTTCTGGCGTGGGCCCGGCAGCGGAACTGGCCGAGCACAACATCCCGCTGGTCCACGACCTTCCCGGCGTGGGCGAGAACCTGCAGGACCACCCGGATGCCCTGGTGGTACACAAGAGCCTGCGCAAGGACACCCTGAGCCTGGCGCCGGGCGCCCTGCTCACTACCGGCCTGAAAGGCTTTATCGACTTCTTCTACCGTCGCACCGGTCAGCTGACCTCCAACGTGGCCGAAGCCGGGGGCTTTATCAAATCCGGGCCGGAGCAAGAGATTCCCGATCTGCAGTTGCATCTGACCGCCGCCAAACTGGATAACCACGGCCTCAACCTGCTGTTCAGCATGGGCTATGGCTACTCAGGTCACGTCTGCATTCTGCGTCCCAAGAGCCGCGGCAACATCACCCTGCGTGATGCCAACCCACGCTCTCCGGCGCTGATCGACCCGCGCTTCCTGGAGCATCCGGATGACATGGAAGGCATGGTCCGCGGCGTCAAGGCCATGCGCAAGATCATGGCCCAGGATGCGCTCAACGACTGGCGGGGCGATGAAATCTTCCCTGGCAATGAGGTGGAAAGCGACGAGGATATCCGTCACTTCCTGCGTCAGAAGTGCGACAACATCTACCACCCGGTGGGCACCTGCAAGATGGGCAGCGACGACATGGCCGTCGTCGACAGCCAGCTGCGCGTCCATGGCCTGGAAGGTCTGCGCGTGATCGACGCCTCCATCATGCCAACCCTGATCGGCGGCAACACCAATGCGCCGACAGTGATGATTGCCGAGAAAGGCGCTGACGCGATCCTCGGCGAGTAATCGCTGCAAGCCTTAAGCTACAAGCTGCAACGCGGGCCGGGCCGTGCTAATCACATAGCACCCTGCCCGCGTTTTTTATGGGAGGCTCTGTAGGTGCGTCGCTCGCGGCATGATTCGGGCATTGGTCAGGGTTGATGATGTAGGAGCACCTCTTGAGGTGCGAACCGAGCGTAGCGAGGCAACAGAGGCCAACGTCAAAGCACTATTTTTTCTGGAGAGACCTGTCGAGCTTTGCCATTCCTGATCGCCCTACGGTCGATTTCCTTGCTCCGCAAGGTTCGCACCTCAAGAGGTACTCCTACAGAGGCTTCGTAGACAGCATTGGGGTCGAGGAGCTTTCCATACTTTCCCTAACCAACGAGCGTAGCTCGTAGCTTTTCACCTTCCTGTCATCTTTCTTTTACACACTGCCTCTTTCGAATATCGCCTGATCCGATTGGGGGGATTTATGGTGGATGCAGTATCGTCTCCGCGTGCGCAGCTGGTGGAATTGCTGTGGCAATTGAAGCAGAACTTTGACCAGGAAAATGACAGCAGCTTGCGCTTTGTGCATTTCAATACACTGCTCAACGATCCGGTCTATCGGGCCGAGGTCATTAACCGGGCGGTCAATAGCGACAACCGAAAAATCCGGGCCCTGGGCCTGAAACTGCAGGACGCCAACCGAGACGGCATGCTGCTGCACAAGCGCCCACCAGCAAACAGCTCACCACTGCCGCTCACCAACCCCGATATCGCCGAAACCCTGGGAAGCGCATCCGCCGGTAGCGGGCAGAGCGCAAGATCACAATGGATGTATGCCTGGCTAGGCCTGGCTGCGATGATGCTCGGCGTGATTGGCTACTTTGCTTATCAGCCTCTTCATCAACTGGTTGCCGGCAAACAGGTGGTCAAAGGCTCTCTGTTTGGCAACCAGACCTGGCATGCCGGCACCACCTGGATCCTCGACGGGATCGTCTACCTGGAAGCCGGAGCCAATCTGACCATAGAACCGGGCACCCGCATTGAGGGCCGCCCCGGTTCTGCGCTGGTCATTACCCGCGATGCCACCCTGTTTTCCCGTGGCCAGGAAAATGCCCCCATCGTCTTTACCAGTCATCAGCCCGAAGGCACCCGCGCCACCGGTGACTGGGGCGGTGTGGTGATGCTGGGCAACGCCCCGGTCAACAAGGCTGACGCCCAGATAGAAGGGGTTCCCCATGGCGATGCCCGAGGCGCCTTCGGCGGCAGCGACCCGGGCTCCTCGTGCGGCATGATGGAATACACCCGCATCGAATTTGCCGGCTTCGAAGTCTATGCCAACAACGAACTGAACGGCCTGACCCTGGGTGGCTGCGGTGACGGCACCATTGTGCGCCATGTTCAGGTACATCGGGCCCTGGACGACGGCATCGAAGTGTTTGGCGGCACCGTGGATTTGCAGCATATCGTCATCACCGGCGCCGGCGACGATTCCCTGGACTGGGACATGGGCTGGCGCGGTCGGGTCCAGTTCCTTGCCATTCAGCAGCATGCCGATGCCGGTGACAATGCCTTCGAAGGCGACAATCAGGCGGGCAACCCTGATGCCCGCCCCCTATCCGCGCCGACCATGTACAACGTGACGCTGATCAGCCCGCGCAGTCACGACAAGTATCACCGTGCCATGACCCTCAAAGCCGGCTCCGGGGGCCACTTCCACAACATCATCATCGACGGCTTCTCCGGAGAAACCATTGACCTGAAAGGCACAGAAACGGTGGCCCGTATCCAGCAAGGCGAGCTCAGTTTTCAAAGCATGATGGTGAACCGGATCGGCAGCCGCGGGCTGACCTTCTTTGAACCCGAAAGCGGTGACAACGATGACGACGGGGACTTCGACGAACGCCGTTACTTCCAGAGCAGTGCCGTGGCCGCCCAGTTTGGCACAGATCCACTGCTGACCCGGGACGCCACCAGCGCCTCCCACCCGGACTTCGCCCCCACCTCACGCTCTCCGGCCCGTAATGGCGCCAGCCCCATTCCTCAAGGCGAATTCTGGGACGAAGCCGCCTCCTATCTCGGCGCAGTGCGCCCCGGCAGCGTACAGAACTGGACCGACGGCTGGACCGCCTATCCTCTGAACTAACACACCCCGGCATAGATAGGCGCCATGATCGCGCTGGCGAAAGGCCTCTGAAGACTCAGGGAGCCCGCCACGGGAGATGGGCGCCTACCGGGAGACAGGGGCCCCTCCTCGTACCACATTGGCGAAAAAACGTGCAATAGTCGCGTAACACGCGTATACTTTCGCGTCCTCGCCGACGCTCGCTCGGCCCCTCCTCCCAATTCATAGGTAACACATGTCAGATTCCCGTTCCGGGTTCGCCGATTTAGGCCTGCCCGAGGTTCTGCTCGCTGCGATTGCCCGTCAGGGCTTCCAGGAGCCGTCGCCGATTCAGGCGCAAGCCATCCCGCTGTTGCTCGATGGTCACGACCTGCTGGGCCAGGCACAAACTGGCACAGGTAAAACCGCCGCTTTCGCCCTGCCACTGCTGGCACGGCTGGATGCATCCCTGCGTCAACCACAAATGCTGATTCTTGCCCCCACTCGTGAACTCGCTATCCAGGTGGCCAAAGCCTGTGAAGAGTTTGCCCAGGGCATCAAAGGACTCAAGGTACTGCCGATTTATGGCGGCGGTGAATATCGTACGCAGCTGAAAGGCCTGCGTGACGGCGCCCAGGTGATTGTCGGTACCCCTGGACGCGTAATGGACCACATCGAACGTGGCTCCCTGAACCTGAACAACCTGCAAGCGATGGTGCTCGACGAAGCCGATGAAATGCTTCGCATGGGCTTCATTGATGACGTCAAATGGGTACTCGAACGTACTCCGGACGACTGCCAGCTGGCCCTGTTCTCTGCCACCATGCCACCGGTGATTCGCAAGGTTGCTGATCAGCACCTGAAAAATCCAAAGCTGGTGCGCATCGACAATGGCGTCGGCGCCACTGCCGGCACCAGCATCCGTCAGCGCTACTGGCCCGTGGCCGGGCTGAACAAACTGGATGCCCTGTGCCGTATTCTGGAAGCCGAAGAACACGATGCCATCATCGTTTTCGTGCGCACCAAGCAGGCTACCCTGGAGCTGGCTGAACAGTTGAACCGCCGTAACCTGCGTGCTGAAGCCCTGAATGGCGACATCCCGCAGCAACAGCGTGAAAAGACTGTCCAGCGCCTCAAGGACAAGCGCTTCGATCTGCTTATCGCCACCGATGTGGTGGCTCGTGGTCTGGACGTGGCACGCATCACCCACGTGATCAACTACGATATGCCCGGTGACCCGGAAGCCTATGTACACCGTATCGGCCGTACCGGCCGTGCCGGTCGCGAAGGCGACGCGATTTTGTTCGTTTCCCGCCGTGAGCAGCATGTGCTGCGTCAGATCGAACGCACCACTCGCCAGGCCATCGAAAAGATGACCCTGCCGTCCGTGGACGACCTGAACGCCAAGCGCATTGCCCGCTTCCAGGAGCAACTGACCGCCCTGCTGGAAG
The DNA here is from genome assembly GCF_047495475.1 of Alcanivorax sp. IL2. Taxonomy (NCBI): domain Bacteria; kingdom Pseudomonadati; phylum Pseudomonadota; class Gammaproteobacteria; order Oceanospirillales; family Alcanivoracaceae; genus Alcanivorax; species Alcanivorax sp. IL2. The sequence goes on from NZ_CP179932.1 coordinate 3,010,872, forward strand.
GCAACAGCCAGGAAGAAACCCGTGCACTGGTCAACCAGCTGCGCGACAGCATGGAAGTCAGCGATAACGACATGGCAACGGCGCTTGCCGTGATGATGTTCAAACGTGAACCGCTGATCCTGAAAGAACCGAAAATGGTCAAGGAAACACGCTCGCGTCGCGAACCTGCCCACGCGTCAGGCGGCCGTCGTGAAGACCGTCCTTCCCGTGGCAACAAGGGCAAGAGCGACAAGGTCATGCGCAGTTACCGCATCCAGGTCGGTCATGACCATGGCGTCAAGCCGGGCAACATCGTTGGTGCCATCGCCAACGAAGCCAAACTGCCCAGCCGCCTGATCGGACCGATCAAGATTCACCAGGACCACAGCACCGTAGATCTGCCGGAAGACCTGTCTCCCCGTCAGCTCCACGTGATCCGCACCGCGCGGGTCTGCCAGCGCTCCCTGGATCTGGAAGCGGTATAAGCGACTAGCAGCTAGCTTCTCGCTTTTAGCTGCAAAACAAAAAAACCGCGCCCGAAAGGGTGCGGTTTTTTTGTAGCTCGTAACTCGTAGCTTTCATTACTTCAAGAGCCGGAAATCCGGAATCCCACTTTCAGGCTCACCTGATAATGCCCCACTTTGCCATCCACGATATGGCCGCGGGTTTCGGTAACTTCGAACCAGTCCATCATTTTCAGGCTTTCACTGGCAGTCGCCAGGGCGTTATTGATGGCGTCCTCGATACTGGTCTTGGATGAGCCCACCAGTTCCACTTTCTTGTAAACATGATGATCGGACATTTCGCTCTCCTTTTCTGTCCTCGGTGACTTCATCTGTGACATCACCGAGCAGGCATTACAAGGGTAGCCCTCACGAAGTTGATCAAATATCCATCAATAAATCATTGAAAGGGGCCGTCATTTGCCCCACAAAGGAAACAGGAAAGGCAATTTTCCTCGAAGGAGGCAATGCGATGGATATGCACAAAATGACTCCCTGGAACTGGCTGAGCCAGGAAAGCAGCCGCGAACGCCCCCTGCCCCAGCGACAACCACGGCATCCGCTACTGCGCTGGGAGCGAGAGTTCGATAACTGGTTTGAGCAGATGCTGGGTGATATGGCCTGGACCACCCCGGCACCACACGCGGAGCCCAGCATCCCGTTCCGCCCCAACCTGGATATTCTCGAGCGTGATGATCATTACCTGATCACCGCTGAACTCCCCGGTGTGGAGAAGCGGTATCTGCAAATCACCCTGCACCATGATGCCCTGACCATCGCTGGTCATAAGCAGGAGGCGCAGAGCTCCGAGCGGGATGGCTATCACTATAGTGAACGGCGCTTCGGACAATTCCGGCGCATGCTCAATCTGCCTGCAGACGCAGACGGCGAGGCCATGGAAGCAGTGTTTCACAACGGCGTACTGTCTCTGACCATTCCTCGCCACGAACACCATGGGCAAGGCAGCAAGACCATCGAGATCCATTAGGGCTCGGCACCAATACCACCGCAGGGTGCACTGAGCCCAAGGCGAACTGCACCCTGCGAAAATGAGGAATTCTTTCCCGGTGCCAAGCGCGTCACACGCCCGATGGTAAACCGTCGTACCATGGGTTCGCTGATCAGGAGACCCATGATGCGTATTGCCCTTGCCCTGTTACTACTTATCAGCCTGCCGCTGGAGGCCGATGAAATCCGCCTCAGCGATGATCTGCAGGTCTATCCGCTGACCGAGCACACCTGGGTGCACCGCTCCTGGGAAGTGATTCAGGGTAAGCGCTATCCCTCCAACGGGCTGATCATCATCGAAGACGACACCCTCACCCTAATCGACACCGCCTGGGGCGAAGCCCCCACAGCGTTGTTACTGGACTGGATGGAACAGCAGTTTGGCAAGGCACCGGATCTGGCCATTCTCACCCACTCCCACGACGACCGCATGGGCGGCGCCCAGACGCTGGCGGAACGGGGCGTCCCCGCCTGGGCTCACCCGGCCACCCTGACCATCGCCCGCAACGATCCCGACACTTTCTATGATCCGGACATTCCCCTACCTCGACTCCTCGAGGCTTTCACGGAGCAATCACGGATCAAGTTCGCTAATCTGGAACTCTATTACCCGGGCCCGGCGCACAGCCCTGACAACATCCTTGTCTGGTATGCCCGCGACGAGGTACTGATCGGGGGGTGCGCAGTGAAGGGAGGCTCGGCCACTGCTATCGGCTATGTGGAAGGCTCGGACGCCAACCACTGGCCCGTTGCCATGGAAAACGTACTGGCCCGTTATGGCGCTGCCAGTATCGTAGTCCCCGGCCATGGAGAAATTGGCGATGCCAGCCTGCTTACCCATACACGCGATCTGGCCCGGCAGGGTGTTGCAGATCAGTAAGTCAGTGTTAGTGGGCCTTTTGCTCACCGCCGCCAGCGTGGCTGCGCTGGCAGACAATGACACCGTGTTGCGTTTCGATACACCGGTGCAGATCGATGGTGACGCCCGCTTTGATCGGGACAGCCCGCTGCAACCCAGTGCCAGCAGCTTTCGAATTCGGGAAGCCAACACTCTCAGCAGTGACAGTGGAGAGCGCTGGGCCCTGGTCACACTGGAGAACAACGACGGCGGCAAACGCATCCTGCAGGATAATTATCTGGTGGCAGAATTCGCCAATGGCGAACGGCGCCACCCTACCGGTCTGGAGGGCTCCTTCGCCGCCGGCGAGCTACAGCGCAAGATGGTTTTTTTCGGCTATCACCGCTTTCCCATCCTGCGCATCTTCACCGCACGCTGAGCGCTACTTTTCCTTGATCAGCAACTCGCTGAGCGGTTGACGCTCCGGCCGGAACTGATTGATGCGGTTATCCGCCTCATAGCCCAGCGACAATCCACACAGCAATTTATAGTTGTCCGGCAACTGGAAATGCTGCTCCAGCGGCGAACGCCACAGGCCTAACGCCCCCTGGGCACAGGTGCCGAGGCCCGCATCGGTGGCCGCCAGCATCAGATTCTGCAAAAAGATCCCCGCATCCAGGGCACTGTAAACACCCAGCCCTTCATGGACGAAGACAAACAATGCCACCGGGGCATTGAAGAAACGGAAGTTGTCGCGCATCTGTTCGTGGCGCGCCTGCTTATCCTGTCGGCCGATGTCCAGCAGCTCATAAAGCCCCCGGCCGGTGGCTACCCGGCGCGGTTGCAGATCATCTGGATAGTCCACCACCGGGCGAAAATCGCCATCAGGAACCCCATCCTTGCGTAACCAGGCCAGCACCTTTTTGGTCATGGGTGCTTTCTGTAGCGCGGCCAGCTTGTCAAACCGTGGCGGCAACTCCTGGCGCAGACTCTCCAGCACGTCCCCTCTGGCAATGGCAATCTGATAGGGCTGGGTGTTAGACCAGCTCGGTGCCGTGGTGGCAGTGGTGAGCAAGGCTTGCAGCTGCTCATCGCTGACCGGTTGATCAGTAAAGGCACGCACGCTGTGGCGTGCGCGAATCACATCACGAAATTCCATTATCCACTCCTGTTTGGCCATATCATGGCAGATGCCTACAATACCCGGCCATGACCAAGACCAACCCCACCCTGCGACGAGGCGCCAATTTCTCCCGTTGCCGTCAATACCGCTATGCCCTGTGGCGACACTGGGGCCCGGGCGATGATTTTCTGCTGTTGATCGGCCTCAATCCCTCCACCGCCGACCATCGCCAGGATGACCCTACCATTCGCCGCTGCATGGGCTTCGCCCGGGACTGGGGCTACTCGGGCCTGTGCGTGGCCAACCTGTTTGCCTACCGGGCCACCTACCCCGATGACCTGTTTGCCGCCAGCGACCCGGTGGGTCCGAAAAACGACCCGTGGCTGCGCAAGCTGGCCCGTCAGGCGGATCTGGTAGTGGCTGCCTGGGGCAATCATGGTCGTTTCATGGACCGGGCCAGCGCCGTGTCAGCCCAGTTACCTGCCATGCACTGCATACGCCTGAATGGTTCCGGAGAACCCGCTCACCCCCTGTACCTGCCCAAACACCTGACCGCCCGGCCCTGGCACCAGGCAACCTCTGAATAACCTTGTCCTGACCTTCACTCCAGCAGCAAGATAATAGTGTGAATTCTCCACGTCATGGATGACCGCCTTGGGCTCTCATACCGACAACAATATTCGTCGTGCTCGCTGGCTTGCTTACGGCGGGCTCATTCCCTTTTACGGCCTGGCGCTGCTGGCCTGGCTGGATACCTGTCGCGAGTGGGCCCTGCAAGGGGTGGCTGCCTATGCCGCCATAATCATTGCCTTTCTGGGCGCGGTGCACTGGGGGCGGGCACTGAATCAGTTTGATCGTGGTAACCAGTTCCCCACCCTGCTGTTTGGCATCATGCCGGCGGTGCTGGGTTGGTTTGCGCTACTTTTACCCCTGGAATTCTCCCTGCCCATGCTGGCGGCAGGCTTGGTGTTTGTCTGGGGCACAGAGCAGATGGTTTTTACCGAAGCCTTGCCCGGCTGGTACCGCCAGTTGCGACATCAACTCACTGCCGCCGCCGTGATCGCTGTGCTGATTGGCTGGGCCGCGACCATGGTCCCCATGTTCTGAGCACACCCGACACGTGTCCTTTTACAAGGTTTACCTCCACCCGACGACACAACCGTAGCCACCCCAGGCAGGCACAGCTAGACTGATTCAAATTCACAGGGAGACAGTGAAATGTTCTTGTTGCAACGCTATCGGGTCCGATTGCCCCTGCTCAGTGTTTTGTTCCTGTTCCTCCCTGTTGTTGTCACTGCCGAACGCCCCCTCAGTTATCAGACTGATATCCAGCCCATTTTTGAAAGCAAATGTCTGGCTTGCCACGGCTGCTATGACGCCCCCTGCCAGCTGAAACTGGAAGCCCCCGAGGGGCTGGATCGTGGCGCCAGCAAAGATAAGGTCTACAATGGAGCCCGCACCGAATCCGTGGCGCCTACCCGGCTGTTTCAGGACGCGCTGACCACCGCGCAATGGCGGGAGAAGGATTTCTTTTCCGTCATCGACAGCACCGACGGCATGCAGTCATCACTGCTCTACAACATGCTTGAGCTGGGCCGGAAGCACCGTTTTGCCGACAACGAAAAATTACCCGATGACATCACCCTGGGGCTGCAGCGAGTCAATGCCTGCCCCAAGCCCGAGGAATTTGCCGACTACGCCGACAAACATCCCATGGGCGGCATGCCCCTGGCCGTTACCGGCCTCACCGACCAGGAATTCGCCACGGTCAGCCAGTGGCTGAAACAAGGAGCCCCGTTGTCCTACCAGACCTTCGATCTGTCGGAAGACCAGCAACGACAAATCCAGGCCTGGGAAAAAATGCTCAACCAGCAAGACAAGCGCCATCAACTGGTGGCTCGCTGGCTCTACGAACACCTGTTCCTGGCTCATCTCTATTTCGGCGATGGCAGTGACAAACCGGATCATTTCTACAAGCTGTACCGCTCCAGCACCCCACCGGGCGAACCTCTGAAACCGGTGAACAGCGTGCGCCCCAATGATATGCCGCCCGAGCACTTCTGGTACCGCCTGATGCCAGTGCGTGGCAGCCTGGCACACAAGACCCACATCACCTTTGCACTCAACGACAAAAAACTGGCCCGAACCCGTGAGCAGTTTTTTGCCGGCGACTGGGAGGTGGAAACACTACCGGGCTACAGCTACGAACAACGCGCCAATCCCTTTCAAACCTTTGCGGATATTCCCGCGCGGGCCCGTTACCAGTTCATGCTGGATGAAGCGGAATACTTTGTGCGCACCTTTATTCGCGGACCGGTCTGCCGGGGCCAGGTAGCCACCGATGTGATACGCGACCACTTCTGGGCCGTGTTCCAGGACCCCGATCACGATCTCTACATTACCGATGACAATTACCGCGCCAAGGTCAGTGGCCTCCTCGGCCTGCCCGGCCAGGAAGACAATTTACTGTCACTGGGGCCTCAATGGCTCAAATACAGCGGCAATCGCAATGAATATCTGAACGCCCGACACCAGGCTTATGGAGAAAAAGACCCTCAGGGACCCACCTGGGAAAGTCTCTGGGACGGCGATGGCAAAAACCGCAATGCCCTGCTGACCATCTTCCGTCACCACGATAATGCTTCGGTGCGAAAAGGCCTGATCGGTGACCTGCCACTGACCACCTGGGTAATGGATTATCCCTTGTTTGAGCGTAGCTATTACAACCTGGTGGTGAACTTCAATGTATTTGGTTCTGTGTCCCATCAGGCCCAGACCCGTCTCTACTTCGACCTGATTCGCAACGGCGCAGAACAGAATACCCTGCGCTACTTTCCCCGCGAGCTTCGCAAGCCAGTGGTAGACAACTGGTACCAGAACACCGGCAAATTACGCCTGTATGTGAGCTATGCGTCGGTGGACACCAAACACCCTACCGACATCGACTATCAGACCAATACTCCGGTCAATGAATTCAACGATGGCCTGCTGAAACGCTTTGCCGCGATCAACGCCCGTCCGGATCCGATCAACCGTTGCGATGGGGAAGACTGCCACCGCAATCACATTGCTGACTGGTTAAAAGAGCCGGAAACCACTCTGGTCGGTATTGCCTCTACCATGGCGCAAGATCTGAAAGCCGTAAACTTCATGCCTGAGGTCACCATGCTGCGGGTGGAAAATGAAAACGGCGAGCGGGAAATCTATACCCTGATTCGCAATCGGGCTCACACCAATGTGGCCTTCATGCTGGGGGAATCCCTGCGCTACCAGCCACCGCTGGATACCCTGACCATCTACCCCGGCGTATTGGCCAGCTACCCCAACTTCATGTTCAACGTGCAGGCGGATGAGGTAGGTGACTTTGTCGCCGCCATGCAGGCAGTGGAAAAGGAAAAGGATTTCACCGCACTCACTGGCCGCTTCGGCATCCGCCGTACCCATCCGCAATTCTGGACCTACTTCCACGACCTGACCCGTTATCTGGAGGAACACCAGCCCAGCGAGGCAGCGGTTCTGGATATGAATCGCTACGAGAATCTGTAAAGGCAGCTGCAAGCTACAAGCTGCAACGCGGGTTGGGCCGTGCCAATCGAATAGCGCCCTGCCCGCAACGTTGATCTTGGAAGCCACTGTAGGAACTATGCTTGCATGGCGAACCGAGCGTAGGGAGGCGACAGAGATAAACGCCAAGGCACCACTGTTCCTGGAAAGACCTGTCGAGCCCTGTTGTTCCTGATCGCCCTGCGGTCGATTTCCGCGCAAGCGCGGTTCGCCATGCAAGCATAGCTCCTACAAGCGGCTTCGTAGATATCTCAGAGCTTGAGGAGCTTTTTAGCCTTTCCCTATTAAACGAGCGTAGCTCTTAGCCGACCGCCTCTACCCTTTCCTGCCCACTGTGGCTAGGTCTACAGCGCCCCCCGGTTGCCACTTGGCCCGACCTATCGGTCACACTGGTCAATGTGACTGAGCCCCTCCGGTCCATAATCGAGTGCAAATAGACACAACAACGAGGCGAACTCTCATGGCAAAAGATGCAGTTGGTTATGCGCTGACCGCGCTTAACCGTCTGGCCAGCTCGGAAGTGCTGGACAAGATCGGCATGCGCAAGACCGTGGAACGGCTTGCCTACACGCTCACCAAAAGCGGCTTTCAGGTGCTCACCACCACTGCCCGCACTTTCAAGTCCAGTAACCCGGGCAACAAGCCTGAACGGCTGAACGCACCGGGCCACACCCGCGATCTGTTCGATCTGAGCATCACCGACGAGCAACAGATGATTCGCGACAGCGTGCAGTCCTTTGCCCGTGATGTATTGCGTGACAAGGCGGAAGAAGCTGACGCCACCCAGAAGACCAGCGACGAGGTGATTGCCCAGGCGCTGGAACTGGGACTCAACTATTTTGCCGTACCGGAATCCCTGGGCGGCGCCGCTACCGAGCGCTCCACCGTGACCAGCATGCTGGTGGCCGAAGACCTGGCCCACGGTGACATGGGCCAGGCCGTGGCCATCCTTGCTCCCATGGGTGTGGCCAATGCCCTCACCCAGTGGGGCACCGCGCAACAACAAGACAAGTACCTGAGCAGCTTCGCGGAAGAGAGCCCCCCCAAGGCCACCATCGCTGTGTGCGAGCCCTACCCGTTGTTCGACCCCATGGCACTCAAGACCACCGCCCGCAAGGACGGTAATAGCTATGTGCTCAACGGTGAAAAGTCCCTGGTACCGCTCGCCGCCGAAGCAGAAATCTTTCTGGTGGCAGCCCAGGCCGATGACGGCCCGGCGGTGTTCATCGTGGAAGGTGGCAGCGAAGGCCTGGTAGCCGGCGATGATCCCTCCATGGGGGTCCGCGCCAGCGGTCAGCGTCCGTTGAAGCTGGACAATGTTCGCGTGCCGGTGGAAAACCGCTTGGGTAACGGTGATTTCGATTACCGTGCCTTTGTGGACCTGGGCACCTTGGCCTGGTGTGCGCTTGCCATTGGCACCTGTCAGTCCGTGCTCGACTATGTGGTGCCCTACTGCAACGAGCGCACCGCCTTTGGCGAGCCGATCAGTTACCGCCAGGCAGTGGCGTTCATGATTGCCGACATCGCCATCGAGCTGGATTCCATGCGCATGCTCACCTACCGCGCTGCCAGCCGTGCCGAACAGGGCAAATCCTTCCAGCGCGAGGCGCACCTGGCCCGCACCCTGGTCAAGGACAAGGCCATGAAGATCGGTACTGACGGCGTGCAATTGCTGGGCGGTCACGGCTTCACCCATGAATACCCGGTGGAGCGCTGGTACCGGGATCTGCGTGCCATCGGTGTCGCCTTTGGCGGCCTGCACCTGTAAGGAGGGAGACAACCATGAATATCGAAATTCCCAAGAAGTTCAAACCCCTGATCAACAACGCTTATCAGGTGGCCCAGAGCACCCTCCGCCCGATCTCGCGCAAGTACGACCGTGGCGAGCACGAATACCCGAAAGAGCTGGATATGCTGGCGTCGGTACTGGATGGCTTCAACGAAGGTGACCCGGCCAACTCCGCCGGCGCCGCCACCACCGGTAGCGGCAAGGTGCAGGACGACGGCAGCATCAAAAATGGCGCCAATATGGGCGTTTGCCTGGGTGCCATGGAAATGTGCTACGGCGATACCGGCTTCCTGCTGGCTATGCCCCGTCAGGGCCTGGGCAATGCGGCTATCGCTGCGGTGGCCAACGACGAGCAGCTGGAGCGCTTCAAGGGCAAGTGGGCCGCCATGGCCATCACCGAACCCAGCTGCGGCTCCGATTCTGCGGCCATTCGTGCCACCGCCAAAAAAGACGGGGATCACTATGTGCTGAACGGCGAGAAGATCTATGTGACCTCAGGCTCCCGCGCCGACTGTGTGGTGGTGTGGGCATCACTGGATCCAAAACTGGGCCGTGCAGCCATCAAATCCTTTGTCGTGGATTGGGGCACCCCGGGCATGGAGCTGGCGCGTCTGGAGAAAAAGCTCGGCATTCGCGCTTCCGACACCGCCGCCATCAACTTCATCGACTGCCGTGTGCCGGCGGAAAACCTGCTGGGCAGCCCGGAAGTGGATACCAAGAAGGGTTTTGCCGGGGTCATGGAGACGTTCGACAACACCCGTCCATTGGTAGCTGCCATGGCCATCGGCTGTGCCAAGGCGTCACTGGAGCGCATCAAGGAATTGCTGAAGGACAGCATGACCTATGATTACGGCAAACCGGTGGACAACTGCTCCGCGGTGGAAGCCGAAATCTACCGGATGGAAGCGGACTGGGAAGCGGCCTACTGGCTGGCGGTGAAAGCCGCCTGGATGGCCGACAACAAGAAGGCCAATACCCTGGAAGCCTCCATCTGCAAGGCCAAGGCCGGGCGAGTGGGCAATCAGATCACCCTGCGCTGCGTGGAACTGGCCGGTAGTATCGGCTACACCGAAGACGAACTGCTGGAAAAGTGGGCTCGCGACTCGAAGATTTTGGATATCTTCGAAGGCACCCAGCAAATCCAGCAACTGGTTATCGCCCGTCGGGTACTGGGTCTGAGCTCCAAGGAGCTGAAATAACCCGTCTCCTGGCAGTCTTGCCAACAAAAAAGCCGCACCTTCGGGTGCGGCTTTTTTGTTTCTGATTCCCACGTCTGGCCCAACCTGCATCTTCCGACTCACCCATGTCTTTCCTATTACTCAAACCGGTTTTAATCGCCCGAATTCCCTACTGCATAAAGAGACATAACGATGATGTTGCGGTGACATCGTCTGTGCCACCATCGAAGGCCGATGGAATGTAAAAAAACACTACACCCCGGTTACAGCTTTACTGCCGTTGCACAACAGGCTGGGCTGGTGCGCCGAAGTAAGGTGTAGGTGTAACAATAAAAAAGGAAGGGATCACCATGTCAGCACTCAAACTGCATCTGCTCGGTGCCGGTCTGGCGGGTTGTATGTTGCTCGGTCAGACAGCACACGCCAACCAGCAACAGGCTACCGTCATCCTCAGTCAGAGCTGCGAATACATGCTGCTCAACACTCGCGGCGGCATGGTGCTGGTCAAGCAACTGGACGGCGCCACCCCCGAGGCGGGCGACACCCTGAAAGGCAATATCGTCGCTGGCGACTTCACCAAATTGCAGAACACCCGGGATCAGGCTTCCATGCAGGTGTGGGTGGATCTTGTGGACCCGCACAGCAGCAAGGCACTAAGCCAGTACGGTCGCTACTGCACCTGAACGCCAGCCCTAATAAGAAAGGCCGCCCCGATCGGAGGCGGCCTTGGAACATGCTTAGCTGGGCTACACTCGCTTAGCTCTCAATTCCTGACGGCATACTTCCCCGCCCCGAGGAAGAACACCGCAACGGCGGTGAACAGGAAAAAGCCCTGTAATTCCAGTGCCCAGCCTCCTGTTTTGCTCAATGCAAACAGCTCTCCCATGTGCACCAACACAATGGCCACCAGCATATTGCCGGCAATCAGCACTGCGCCAATGCGGGTATGCACGCCCAGGATCACCATCAAAGGGGCGATGATTTCCCCAATAAAGACCCCATAGGCCAGGAACCCTGGCAAATTGTGAGAGGCCAGCTCCGCTGAAATCCAGCCGACGCCATGTTGCAGCTTACTAATGCCGTGCAGCAGCATCAGTAACCCCAGCGTCAAACGCAGCACCAGCTTGCCGATATCCGGATTGTTGACCATCTTTGCTCCCAGTGAAGAAATCGAATTGCCCGTCATTCAACCGTTTAGCCGGGTAAAAGAAAAGCGCCAGCAAGCTCGAATCAATACCCCCTCGCACAAGAAGCTCATCGATAGCATGCCAAACATATCGAATTATCAGGACAAAGCCTGCAACAAAACTCGATTTATCCATTTTTATTTGATGATTAAATACTCCCATCACGTCACTACCAGCTACTTGATTGAAAAGGATCCCCCATGAAAAACCTGCTTGCCTCTCTGACCCGTACCGACAGCACCTTCGCCCCCCTGGCCCTGCGCCTGCCGGTGGCCATCATCTTCATGGCCCACGGCGCCCAGAAACTGTTCGGCTGGTTCGGCGGCTATGGGCTGGAAGGCACCGGCCAGTGGATGGCCTCCATCGGCCTGGAACCCGGCTACCTGATGGCTCTGGGCGCCGGTAGCGCCGAATTCCTCGGCGGCCTGGCACTGCTGATCGGCCTGCTCACCCGCCCGGCCGCCGTGGCCCTAGCCTTCACCATGATCGTGGCTATCGTCACCGTGCACCTCGACAACGGCCTGTTCATGAGCAACAACGGTTACGAGTTCGGCCTGGCCTTGCTGGCCGCCAGTGTGTCACTGGCCATTTCCGGTGGTGGCCGTTTCAGCGCCGACCAGCCGCTCAACAAGGCCCTGCAATAAGGTCCATTGAGCTCTGCCCCTCCCCGTCCCATACTCCCGCTTTTGCGACGGAGTAAGGGATGGGCACTTTTCGTTACTGGCAGACACCCCGCGCGGGCAATATGGCGCGGCTGACCCTGCACACGAACACCCTGCCACCGCTCAAGGACAGCGAGATGCGCGTCAAAGTCCATGCGGTGGGCCTGAACTTCGCCGATATCTTTGCCCTCACTGGCCTCTATTCCGCCACCCCCCAGGGCGCCTTTACCCCCGGCCTGGAGTTTGCCGGCGAAGTACAGGAAGTCGGTCAGCAGACGCAAGGGTTTACCGTGGGCGACCGGGTCATGGGCGTCACCCGCTTCGGTGGCTACACCACGGTTATCGACAGCGAGGCGGATTACCTGATCCCCCTACCCGCAGACTGGGACTATGCCCAGGGCGCCGCCTGGCCGGCACAGACCCTGACTGCCTGGTACGCCCTCATCCATCTTGGTGCCCTGCAAGCGGACCAGCAGGTGCTGATCCACAGCGCCGCTGGGGGCGTAGGCCTGCAGGCCATGAAACTGGTACAGGCGCTGGGCGCCCGCCCCACCGGCACGGTGGGCAGCGAAGAGAAAGCCACCTGGCTACGGCAACAAGGGTTTGCGGATGTGCTGGTCCGCGAGGCCGACTTTGCCGGACAACTGCAACGAGACGAACGGCACTTCGACCTGGTACTGGATGCCATCGGCGGCCAGGTTCAGACCGCCAGCTTCGACGCCTTGAACCCCATGGGCCGGCTGGTAGTATTCGGCGCCGCCGAATTCACCCCCAGCCACAACCGCCCCAACTACCTGAAAGCCGCCTGGCGCTACCTGCGCCGTCCCCGCTACGACGTGATGGAGATGATCAGCAGCAACCGCTCGGTGCTGGCCTTCAACCTGATCTGGTTATGGGAACAGAAAGGCAAGATGCAGGCACTGCTGGAGGAGTTGCAGACGATCCCCCTGCCACCGCCCCATGTGGGCCATCGCTTTGCTTTTGAAGACGCCCACGCAGCTTTAGCGCTGCTGCGCTCAGGGCAGTCTGTGGGCAAGGTTGTGCTGGAAGCATCTAACCCCGTTGAACCGTAGGAGCTATGCTTGCATGGCGAACAGAAACCAGAAGGGAAACTATTTGTTCTTTCGGGAATCCGCGATCAGCAAGAAAATAAAAAAACCGACGGCGATAAAATGAAATAACGCCACCCAACCAAAACCCATATTTTGGGCCATTTCAAAGATCCAAAGAGAACTCCTCCTCTGAGAGAATGGTTCATCAGGCTCACTAAAATAATAGAGCCCCTGCACCAAGCCAAAAAAAGAGATCACCAAATAGCCAAATTGCCTGGCGGCCAACGATTTCACTTTCCCTCCCCTGCCATTCCTTGGGTCTTTTATGAATTTTCAGTACATATTATCTATTTTTCTATCATAGGAGCGTCACTGGCGGCGCGAACCGGAACGAAGTGCAGGTAACGCCCGCTAGGGCGGCCCGTAGGGTGCACGAAGTGCATAAACCCAAATTCCTGAAAATCCGTATTTACCACAGAGGTCACAGAGATCACTGAGGAAAAGACAGGTTTTTCTCTGTGTGCTCTGTGCCCTCTGTGGTGAAATTCTTTTGATCCAGGTCTGGAATCGCGCCGCCAGCGACGCGCCTACGGGAAAAGCTGGCGGATTTGTTCGGCACTGGTGGGGCGCACTACCCGATCCACTTCCTTGCCGTCACGAATCAGGATCAGCGTGGGCCACAGTTTGACGCGATAGCTGCGACCCAGGGGGCGGCCGGGGCCATCGGCAATTTTTTCGTGGTGCACCTCGGTCATCGGCGACAGCACCGTTTCGATGTCTTTCTGGGCGGCGATGCAGTAGCCGCACCAGTTGGCGCCGAACTCCAGGACCCAGGTGCCCGGCCGTTGCGCCACCGCGTCGCGGCTGAGGGTTTCCTCTTCATAGGTCTTCACATAACTCATTTCATAACCGCTCGCGCAAAAATTCCACAAAGGCCCGCACCTTGGCCGGGGTATGGCGCCCCGGCGGGTAGACCGCGTAAATACCCCCACCGGGCAGATCCCAATCTGGCAGAACTCGCTGCAGACCACCCCGCTCCAGTTCGTCAGCGGCAATGGAATCCGCCAGCACCGACAGGCCCGCCTGTTGCAGCAACAACTGTTTGGTCACCGCCGTGGTATTGGCCTTCAAGGCTCCCTGCATGCGTACTGTGCAACGCTCGTCTGCCCGGGAAAAGGTCCAGGTCAGCGGGGACGGCAGCGGCGTAAACGTCACCCAGGGCAAGGCGGCCAGATCCCGGGGGTGACTTACCGGCCCATGGCTTGCCATGAACGCCGGCGACGCCACCAGAAACTGCTCGAATTCCCCCAGACGAGTGGCGCGCAGGGACGAGTCCTTCAACCAGCCCAGGCGAATGGCCAGATCGATACCCTCTTTGACCATGTCTGCCACGCTATCGCCGGTGCGTAATTCGATCTCCAATTGCGGGTGACGCTCACTGAAGGCCACCACCGCCGGCGCCACCATCTGGGCCGCGAAATCTTCCGGGGCGGTAATGCGCAGCTCCCCCTGCAGGGTCTGCTGGTCGGTCTCCACCTGATCCAGCAGACCTTCCAGTTCGCTAAACAGGGGCGTGAGCCCGGCCAGCAGCCGCTCCCCGGCTTCGGTGAGTTGCACCTGGCGGGTGGTGCGAGTCACCAGCGCCACACCCAGGCGCTGCTCCAGCCGCTTGATGGACAGGCTGATCTTGCTCTTGTTGCACCCCAGCCGTTCCGCCGCGCCGGTGAAGCTGCCAGCCCGGGCCAGGGCCAGAAACAGGGGCAAGGCATTGAGATCAAATTCGGCTTCCACATCAGACTCACTGTTTAGAAATCAACAACACTGATTTACTTATTAGGCTATTTTTCCGATCAGTGCAAACACCGATACTGATCATGTCGAAACGAATTGGATCAGGAGTTACCCCCATGAAAATTGCATTGATTGGTGCCAGCGGTTTTATCGGTTCCTCCCTGCGCGAAGAAGCCCTGCGTCGCAGCCATCAGGTAACGGCCCTGGTCAGTCAGCCGGACAAGTTGAATGCCACCGCCACCAACCTGAGCGTCAAACAGGTGGATGTACAGAACACCGCGCAACTGACTGAGGCGCTCACCGGCGCGGATGTGATTATCAGCGCCTTCAGCGGCCACGCCCAGGACGATATCCGTGGCTATTACGTGCAGGGCGTGAAATCCATTATCGCGGCAGTGAAAGCCGCTGACGTGGCCCGCCTGGTGATAGTGGGCGGTGCCGGATCCCTGCGGGTGGCGGCGGATAGGCTATTGATCGACACCCCGGCTTTCCCGGAGGAGTACAAGCCCACCGCCCTGGGTGCTCAGGATGCCCTGGCCCTGCTGCAGGCAGAGCCGGCGGTGAACTGGACCATGCTGTCGCCGGCGGCGGAAATCTTCCCCGGTGAGCGTACCGGCCAGTTCCGTCTGGGCCAGGACGATCTGCTGGTGGATGACCAGGGCAACAGCCGGATTTCTGTTCAGGATTATGCCGTGGCACTGCTGGATGAAGTGGACCATCCGCAACATGAACGTCAGCGTTTCACCCTGGCCTACTGAAAACTGAAAAGCGGAGCGGTAACGACCACCGCTCCCCTTTCGGCTTTCTTTTATGGTTAGATGCGGGAAACGGCAGAGAACGGAAAGCCCTGTGACTGAACAACCGGTAATCACCGAGACCCGCGACGACCTTTTCATCATCACCCTCAACCGCCCCGAAAAGCGTAACGCGGTGGATCGCCCCACGGCGGATGCGTTACGTACCGCTTTCGAGACCTTTGAGCAGAACGCCGATCTCAAGGTAGCCATTCTCACCGGCGCCGGCGGCAACTTCTGTGCCGGTGCCGATCTGTCCGCCCTGTCCGATCCGCAACGACGCAATGAAATCGACGAAGCCGGCAGCGGCCCCGGGCCCATGGGCCCCACTCGCATGCTGCTAGGCAAACCGGTGATTGCCGCCGTGAGCGGCTTTGCCGTGGCCGGCGGCCTGGAGCTGGCGCTGTTGTGCGACTTGCGAGTGGCGGAAACGTCCGCCACGTTCGGCGTGTTCTGCCGGCGCTGGGGCGTGCCCCTGATCGATGGCGGCACCGTGCGTCTGCCTCGACTGATCGGCCACAGCCGCGCCATGGATATGATTCTGACTGGCAGGCCGGTGGCGGCCGATGAAGCCCTGCAGATCGGCCTGGCCAACCGGGTGGTTGCCGACGGTACGGCACTGGATGAAGCCATTGCCCTGGCCCGGCAAATCGCCGCCTTCCCCCAGCAATGCCTGCAGGCCGACCGGCTGTCTGCCTATCAACAATGGGATCTGCCCCTGGATGAAGCCCTGCGCCGGGAAGGCGCCGGCGGCTATCCGGTGGTGTTCGAAGAAGCCATCGGTGGCGCCGAACGTTTCCGGCAAGGCGCCGGCCGGCATGGGACATTTGAAGAGTGAGTTTTGTGGAATGACCATCTCGGCAGTGAAATATTAGCAGCCAATCCGGTTTCTCGGGCCAAGGTTCGCCATGCAAGCATAGCTCCTACAGTGCCATCAGCGCTTCTGTAGAAATGAAACGCGGGCACCGCCTGACAGTTTGATCCAACAGGCCCGCCCGCGCTTATCCACTTTCAACGCAACTGAATCAGCGAATCACCACAAAGAACACACCGCCATTACGATTGACCCGCAACAACAGGGTGCCATCCTTGTCACCGATGGCATTGCGCAGTTCCGCCGTGTTCACCACATCCTGCCGATTGGCGTTGATGATCACATCGCCACGACGCAACCCGGCCCGCCAGGCGGGAGAGCCCTGCTTCACATCGTCCACCAGTACGCCACTGTCTGCATGCTGCAGCTCACCTTTGCGCAGGTCGCGCAGGTTGGCGCCTTGCAGATACTTGGAAACCGACTCGCCGCTGGATGCCTGCTGGGTCGACTCACTGATGACCGCTGTCATCTCGCGCTTTTTGCCATCGCGCAGGACCGTCAACGTCACCTTCTCGCCCACCGGCGCCATGCCAACCTTGTTACGCAGATCCGCAGCCCGCTTCACCGGGCGGCCGTCCACGGCAATCACTACGTCACCACTTTTAATGCCGGCTTTTTCCGCCGCGCTTTCCTCCATGACCTGGGTAATCACTACCCCGTTCTTGCGCTCTACACCGAAGGCCTCCGCCAGCTCGGCGGTAAGATCCTGAATGGTGACACCCAGCACGCCGCGGCGAACTTCACCATGCTCGATCAGCTGGTGCATCACGTTCTCGGCCATTTCTGTGGGGATGGCGAAGCCGATACCCACATTGCCGCCGGCGGGAGCGATGATGGCAGTGTTGATGCCCACCAGTTCGCCGCGCAGGTTTACTAGGGCGCCACCGGAGTTGCCCGGATTGATGGACGCATCGGTCTGGATAAAGCTTTCATAGCCTTCAATGCCCAGGCCGGTTCGACCCAACGCTGAGACAATGCCACTGGTCACGGTCTGCCCCAGTCCGAACGGGTTACCAATGGCCACTACAAAATCCCCCACCCGCAAGCCGGTGGAATCGGCAATGGCAATCTGGGTGAGATCCTCAGCGGATTCCAGCTTGAGTACCGCCAGATCCACTTCCTCGTCGGTACCCACCAGCTCGGCAGACAACTCCCGACCATCGGTGAGGGTAACCTCAATGGAGTCCGCGTTCTTCACCACGTGGGCATTGGTCAGCACATAGCCTTCCTTGGCATCCACAATCACGCCGGAACCGGCACTGGCGGCACGGCGCTCACGTTGCTGATGCTCGGGGATATTGAAAAAACGGCGGAAGAAGGGATCTTCCATCAAGGGATTACGGGCGGTACGGATCCGCGTTTCGATGGCGATATTGACCACCGCCGGGGAGGTTTTTTCCAGCATCGGCGCCAGCGATGGCAGCGCCTGGCCGTCGCCCGTCACAGATGGCAACGCCGCCTGAGCCGGGGAAAAAGCGATGACACACAGTGCCAGCATCCAGACAACAGGTTGCAGCGGATTCTTGGAATTCAACAACGTCGTTCCTCCTGTACTGAGAAAACAAGCAATAAGCGGGTTATATCGGTGGAGGCCTTCCCTCCTCCCTACGGCAGATGCATCGGTCACCCAGGGCGGATAGCAACGCCGTACTGCTTTTCTGACATTCCTTCAGGGCGACGGTTCCGAGGCAAACACTCTCACCCCGTTGTACTCGCTGGATTCCCCCAGATCCGGCCAGGTGCAGGACTGCCACTGCCCCAGCAACTGGTAGCCGGGCGGGTCCAGGTCAGGCACCCGGGAATCGGCCAGCAGCACCCGATTGACCTGCTGGAAGCGAGCCAGCAACGGCAGGTTTTCCCGGTCGTAGAGGATATCCGCCGCCGTTACCAGATCCGCCGCGGCCAAGGCACTGTCCAGATCCTGGCTCAGTTCGATATCAACCTGGTTTTCTGCCGCGTTGAGCGCGGTGGCGGTCAGCGCATCCTGGTCCAGATCACAGGCGATCACCCGTGACGCCCCTGCCAGGGCGGCGGCAATGGCAACCACCCCGGAGCCCGGCCCCACATCCACCACACAACGGCCCCTCACCCACTCGGGGTGGCTGAGCAGGTATTCGGCCAACACCTGCCCGGAGGCCCAGCAAAAAGACCAGTACGGCGGCTCTTCCATGATCGCATTGACGATGTGCGGGTCCAGGGCCTGTTCGGGGAACAGTTCATCCAGCAGCCATAAGCGGATCTGTGGTGTCTTCGGCAGTGCCTGGCAGACTAGGGATACCGCCGGTAATACGCGTTGGAGCCGTTCATGTAAGGCGTCAAGGCCTACTCTTTCCTGATTGCTTGTCATACCCTAGGGCCTTGTTTCGCCAATCCAAATCGTCCAAGAGAATAACAAAATGACCGGCAGACAGGCATGGATCGGTCTCACCGCCCTACTTCTCACCCTGGTGAGCCCATCACAGGCACGGGAAATCTGGACCGAGGGCGTCCCCGATCCCTACTTTGAGCATTTCCTGGATTTCTACAAGGCGGACCCCAGCGCCATGGGCCGCTGGGCCTCAGGTCTGCGCAATATTTCCACCGACCAGCTGGATCGCACCCTCAAGGCCCTGGACACCACCCAGTTCACTTACCTCTACCCCATGGAGATGAAGGGCTTCGAGCTGGCGGAACATAACGGCATCCCCACCGAAGAGCTGTCACTGATGGCCGTGCGCGCGGGCAAGCTGATCCCGATTCCCTTCCAGATTGACGAGTTCGACAAGACCGGCCTGATCTGGATTGAGGGTCACAATGATCACAAGCCGGAAGGTGAGCCCGGTATTTTTGATGATTTCGACGAGCTGGCCTTCATGTTCCGTGACGGCGGCTGGGACCGTTTCGATCCGCAGCAGCATGCACTGAAGGAAGGCAAGATGCTGGAGGAAATCCGCCTGGATTCCCCCCGCAACCAACCCCGCTATATTTATCTGGTGCGCAATAACAGCCAGCGATCGCGGGCCGACTATGTGCAGGTGGATCTGGAGAAAGGGCGCATCGAAACCACTCTGATGCAGATGGACTACGAGCCCAAGGATTTCACCCAGATCAAGGGCATGTCTCCCCGGCTGGGTCCACACAAGGACGAGAATGTCATCGACAACATTTACGTCAACATCAGCACAGGTATTTTCAACCAGAATCTGCGCGTGGACCTGGATACCCGCAAAAATATCAAGGCCTCTCCAATTGCCGTCAAGGACGGCGCAGTACGAGCATCAATTCTGGTCAAGGCGCGTATCTGGTACGCCTATCTGCCGACGTTTTTCAGCCAGAAATTCCAGGTGGATTTCTACGAACAGTCGGTCACCATTCCTTCCCGCTTTGCCATTGGCAGCGTCAAGGTACTGAAATTTTTCATGATGTTCCTGCGCGAACCCCGCATCCACTTTGCCATCGATTTTCACAATCTGGATGGAGCTCGTATCACCTATGATGCCGTCTATGGCAAGGGCCAATACGGCATCGTCGATGGTGAGATGAACGACTTCGAGCATACTCTCGGGGCGACTCGCTTACCCGGCGACTGGCTGCATATGGATTCCAACCAGGGCTGGGAAATGTTTTTCAGCAACCATATGCCGGTGGTGCCTGATGGTCTGTTCGATGCCTTTCTCAATGGCATGTCCATGAACATGTTCTACGAGGACGACAAGGCAAGTACCACCAAGTACGAGCGCCACCCGGGTGCCACCCCGCGGCTGGGTTTTGAGAGTGAGGGCATGCCGCGCACGGTCATTGATCTGCTTGGCGCCATTCCCAAACTGGATTATCTGGACATGGACAGCCTTGGCGAAGCCATTCTGGCATTGGCGGATGCGG
This sequence comes from Alcanivorax sp. IL2, assembly GCF_047495475.1. Lineage (NCBI taxonomy): Bacteria > Pseudomonadati > Pseudomonadota > Gammaproteobacteria > Oceanospirillales > Alcanivoracaceae > Alcanivorax > Alcanivorax sp. IL2. The sequence continues at coordinate 3,031,075 of NZ_CP179932.1, forward strand.
AGGAAGACGGTGCCTTTGACAAGTACGACGAGGTGGTCAACCAGCGATTGAGGGAACTGAAAAAGGAAGGCCGTTTTCCCACGATAGCCGCTCTCGCCGATGCCTTTCTGGCCGACCTTAACCGGATGAATTTTTCCGGTATCGCTCGCGATGATTTCAATAGCCTGATGCGCCAGGCCATACTGGACACCACCAAGCAGGTGGATCAGGTCCACCACGGCAAAGTGCTGCAGCGCATGGTGGCACTGGCCGAGGAACGGGACATCGATATTGCCCGACTACGCTACGCCACCATGGACAATACCCTGTGGTTCCCGGCCTGGGTGGGCGAAGGCGGTGCCGCCGATTTCCACTGGCAGGTCAGCCATGCACCCAGTGCTAAACCTCTGGGTCCGGTGAGTGCCTCCGTCGCAACAGTGCCGTAAGCGCGGCACTGTCTTTCACCTGCCCCTCGTCGTCCAGCGCGGGGTAGGGAACCCCCTCCGCATCACACAGGCGGGCAATTTTCTGGTGGCCCCAGCGGAACAGCAACTCCTGGTAACGGGCCGGATCAATACGCGGCTGGTCATAGTAGCCTTTGGCGCGGCGCTGCTCACAGGCTTCCGCCAGAATGATGGCCGCCGCGACGCTCACATTGAACGACTCCACCATCCCCATCATTGGGATGACCACATGCTGGTCCACCGCCGCCGCGGCTTCATCGCTGACGCCAAATTTTTCAGTGCCTAGCAGCAAAGCCGTGGGCCGGGTGTAATCCACTTCCCGATAGGGCACTGCGGTATCGGACAAATGCGCCGCCAACACCTGCACGCCCTGCCCCTGCAATTCACGAATCACACTGCTGCTCTCGTCACGCTTGTGCACCTGCACCCAGCGCTGGGAGCCCATGGCAGTGCCGGCGGCCATCCGCGCCCGGTTATTGGGCAAGATGGCATGCACATCGAGAATGCCCACCGCGTCGCAGGTGCGCACAATGGCGGCGATATTGTGGGGCTTGTGGACGCCATCCATGATCACGGTGAGATCAGGCTGGCGGCGGTCCAGGGTGTCGCAGATGCGACGATAGCGTTCCGGGGTCATGGGCTTTCCTTATAATAGGCTGCGGATTGTATAGCCTGCGGGCAGACAGGCAAAATCTCCGGTCGGACAACCGCCCGGTGGGAGCGGTCGTTCAACCGCGAATATCCACTCACAAGAAGCGAGGTACGAGTTGCGAAAGGCCACCGGGTTTTGCAATTCGAAACTCGTACCTCGTTGCTCGCTCTGATCTTTCCCTACCCCCGGGGAAACTGACCCCAGACAATCGGTTTCGAGCATTTCAGGCACTGCCACTGCGCAACCCAATCCGCTAGGCTTGTGGCCCAGCTAACCGCAACCTACGGAGACCCCATGCCCGAGACCTCATCCCGCCGCCTTCCCCTGGACGGTGTCCGTGTTATCGAGCTGGGCCAGCTGCTGGCTGGCCCCTTTACCGGCACCCTGCTGGCCTATTTCGGTGCCGATGTGGTGAAGGTGGAACCTCCCGGCGGCGACCCCATACGCGGTTGGCGCAAACTGGATGAAGATGGCACCTCCTACTGGTGGCGTAGCCTGGGGCGCAACAAGAAGTCGGTGACCCTGGATCTGAAATCCGATCAGGGCAAGGCGTTGGTCCGCAAGCTGATGGGCAACGCCGACGTGGTGATCGAGAACTTCCGCCCCGGCACCATGGAAAACTGGGGCCTGGGCCCGGACAGCTTCGCTGAGGACAACCCGGGGCTGATCTACACTCGCATCTCCGGTTATGGCCAGACCGGCCCCTATGCCAGCAAGCCCGGCTATGCGTCGGTCTGTGAGGGCATTGGCGGGCTGCGTTATGTGAACGGGTTCCCCGGCGAGCGCCCGGTTCGCCCCAACCTGTCCCTGGGCGACACCATTGCCGGCCTGCACGCGGCCCTGGGGATTCTGCTGGCCCTGTTTGAGCGGCAAAAGAGCAACAAGGGCCAGGTGGTGGACGTGGCCCTGTATGAATCTGTCTTCAACCTGCTGGAGGGCGTGATCCCGGAATTCGATGGTGCCGGAGTGATCCGTGAACCGGCGGGCTCCACTGTCACCGGCATCGTCCCCACCAATACCTACCGCTGTGCCGACGGCAAGTTCGTGGTGATCGGCGGCAATGGCGATTCCATCTTCAAACGCCTGATGACCACCGCCGGTCGCCCGGATATGGCAGACAACCCGGCCATGGCCAGTAACGCCGGGCGGGTGGAACACGAGGCAGAGATCGACACCGCCCTGGACAGCTGGTGTCGTAGTCTGCCCAGCGAGGAAGTACTGACTCTGCTGGAAAAGGCCCGGGTCCCGTCGGGCCCCATCTACTCCGTGGCCGACATGTTCAACGATCCCCACTTCCAGGCCCGCGGCCTGTTCCAACAGGTGGAAATCAACGGCAAGCCCCTCAAGGTGCCCGCCATCACTCCTCGACTCGCCGACACCCCTGGCGAAACCCGCTGGCCGGGTGGCGAGGTGGGCAGCCATAACGACGTGGTATTGCGTGAAGAGCTGGGGCTCAGTGACGAGGAGTTTGCGGCGTTAAAGGCGGAAGGAGTGATCGGGTAGGAGAGGTTTTGTAGGAGCTATGCTTGCATGGCGAACCGCGTAACGCGGAAATTGCCATATTGCCTGCTACAAGTGTCGTCAGATGGAGATCAGGCATATCCCGGCGACAGGTCTCTTCAGAGAGAACGGTAGTAAACGGCATCGCCGTTGTCCTCGCTGGAGCTCGGTTCGCCATGCAAGCATAGTTATTCGCTGCGCTCACCTTTCGGGCCGCACGGAACTACGTGCGTTACTCCGCTACGCTCCGTTCCTACAGCGGCTCCGTAGAGTGTTCGCTATGAGAGCATGGCACAGACTCTATTCCCCTCGCCTTTTGCTCAGCTGCGCATACAGATTATCCATCACCCGAAAGGCAATATGCCGCGCCCGGTCCGTATAGGGCCCGGCAAAACGGCCGTCGAGATTGTTCATGAAATGCTGCAGCCAGCGCTCATGGTGCTCGCCGGTCAGGGACTGCTTGTCATCCAGTGCGCGATGCTTTGCCATCATGTGGCGCCGGTAGTCAGTCTCACCCAACAGCATTTTGTACCAGTACTGACAGATTGTTGGCAGGTGCTTTTCCAGATCGATAGCGGCCACGTCCAGAAACAGCGGCGCCATTACCGGGTCATCCAGTAACCGGCGATAAAAGCCATGCACCATGGCATCAATATTTTCCCGGCAATCCAGATCGGGAAGCTCGCTCTCATCCTGTCTGTGATTTCCAGGCTGAAAATACTGAACTGCGGTCATTACTTCGCTTCGTGCTGGCAGGCAACAGGCTTCACGCTCGGTAAGCGTGAAGCCTGTTGCGTGGTGCGGTTATTCACCAATCAATACGACGAGTGAGGATGTCTTTGTACATGACAAAGTCACCCATCAGGCTGTACCAGGGATGCTGGAAGGTGGCGGGACGGTTCTTTTCGAAAAAGTAGTGGCCTACCCAGGCAAAACCATACCCCACCACCGGCAACGCAAACAGCCACCAGGCACTCAACACCCCGGCAATGATGGTTGCCAGCAAGAGCAGTAGTAGCGTGGTCCCGACCACATGCAGGCGGCGGCAGGTGGGGTTACCGTGCTCCTGCAGGTAATACGGATAGAATTCGGCGAAACTCTGAAAATCGGACTGCTTGATGGTATTCACGTAACCTCCTGAAAAATGCCGCTGTTATTATGAATGTAGGGGCACCTTGATCATTCAAGGCGCGGGACACAAAGTCTTGTAACCTGCGGCTGTCATACGCGGTTAGCTGACAGTGTAACGCAGCCCCACCGGCCGGTCCGGCCAAAATATTGTGATTTGGCGCCATCATGATGGCACGGGCGACCATTGCAGGGGAGCCTTCTGCGTGGACAATGTCGTCCATTCACAATAAACACTATATTGATACTTATCCCGTCATTTCGGGTCCGGCACGACTTGTTACCAGAGACTTTTATGGCCTTACGTCCTCGCATCAACCGCCTGCTCAGCAAACATGGCACTCCCATACCCCGCAGCCTGGACGGCCTGGTCCGTCAGGGGCAGGAAGCGCCGCCGGAAAAAACCGGTATGGGCTCTGAACAGGTGGACGCCATCTGGCGGGCCACCCGCAAGCTCTACCGGAGCGGCATGAGCCCGGCCATCAGTCTGTGCCTGCGTCGCCACGGCGAAATTATGCTGGATCGCAGCATCGGCTATGCGGACCCGGAGCATCAGCGAATCATGACGCCGGACACCCCGGTCTGCCTGTTTTCCGCCTCCAAGGCGGTATCCGCCATGCTAGTCCATCATCTGGTGGAAACCGGCGAATTGGACCTGGACGACCCGGTTACTCGCTACCTGCCCAAGTACGGCCAGAACGGCAAGGGACGCACCACCATTCGCCACCTGCTGACCCATCAGGCCGGCATTCCCCGCCCGCCCGCTCAGGTGGAGCCGGACATCCTGTACCGCCCCCAGGAGATCATTAATCTACTTTGCGAGGCGAAACCCAGTGGCCTCAACACCCAGGCCTACCACGCCATCACCGCCGGCTTTATCCTCGGCGCCATTGTCGAAGCGGTTACCGGCGAAGATCTCAATGCCACCCTGGACCGGGTGATCCGCCAGCCCATGGGCATGAAATACTTCACCTTTGGACAGACCGGCGCTGAGCGCGCCCGGGATGTCTCTACCGGCGTTCCCATGAAACTGGTCGACCTGTTCCTGACCTACGCGGTGGGCGGCAGCATCGATGAGGTGGTGGAAGTGACCAATGATGACCGCTTTCAGGACATCATCGTGCCGGCGGGCAATCTCTACGCCACCGCCGAGGAAGCCAGCCGTTTCTTCCAGATGCTGCTCAACGGTGGCCACTACAACGGCCAGCAAATCTTCAAGCCGGAAACAGTGGCCGGTGCTCTTCAACCTGCTTACCATCGGCCTCGTATCGACCGCACGCTGGTTCTTCCACTGAATTTTTCTAACGGCTTTATGCTCGGCAATAGGGGGATGAGTCTATATGGACCGGGGGCACCTCAGGCTTATGGGCACTTGGGCTTCATAAGCATCTACTGCTGGGCGGACCCGCAACGGGCACTGAGTGGCGCTCTGCTGACCACCGGCAAGGGCTTGATTGGTCCCCATCTGCCCGCATTGTTCGGGCTTCAGCATACGATTAACCGCCACACACGTTTACGCGAGGGGACCTCACCAATCACTGCCTGAAGGGATCGGCATGCCCCGCTGGCACTGGGTACAGGTAACTACCATCCCCAGATGCCGTGCCCGTCCGGCCTCACTGGTAACCCAGGGACGGTTCATGAACGGAGGCTGATGGCGAACATGCTGGCGATGACCGCATGACAGCAGCATCACCCAATCCAGGTGCTCATCCTGCGTAAAACCGGTAACCGTGGCCTGCCAGGTCATGATATCACCCAAAAAAATGCCCGCATCAGCGGGCATTTTTTCTTTCCTGACTGTGACAATCAAGTGGCCTTTAGAGACTTGAGCCGCTTACTCTCTGCGGAGAGCCCCATGTAGAGGCTGACGCACATCAGCAATAGCACAAACGTAAAGGGCAACCCTGTCGCCACAGAGCCAGACTGCAAGGCTTTCAGCGCTTCCTTACCCCCGCCGTAAAGCAGAGCACCGGCAATAACACCTTCCATCACGGCCCAAAATACACGCTGGGGTACAGGTGCATCCAGCTTGCCGCCAGCGGTAATGGAGTCAATCACCAATGACCCGGAATCCGAAGAGGTCACAAAGAAGACCAGCACCAACGTGATCGCCAAGAAGGAAATGATGCCGGACCACGGCAGGTTCTCCAGCATCTGGAAAAATGCCAGGGACACATCACCAATGCCATTGGACAATTCGCCCACGCCATTCACCGCTTGATCCAGACCGGTGCCACCAAAGGTCGACATCCAGATAATGGTGATAACGGTTGGGACGAGCAGAACAGCGGTAATGAACTCCCGTACAGTGCGGCCTTTGGAAATACGCGCAATGAACATGCCGACAAACGGAGACCAGGAAATCCACCACGCCCAGTAAAACACCGTCCAACCGTGGAACCAGGTGTCATCCTCACGGCCAATCCAGTTACTCAGCGGAATGATATTGGACACGTAATCAATTGCTGTTGTACCAAACCCGGTAATGATCAGCATGGTTGGGCCAGCAACAATCACAAAGAACAACAGGAACAGCGCCAACGTCATATTGATGTTACTGAGAAGTTTGACGCCGCCGTCAAGCCCTCGCATCACGGAGATCACCGCAATGGAGGTGACACCGAAGATAACCGCAAGCTGCATATTGATTGCGTTTGGCGTATCGAACAGGAAGTGCAAGCCACCGGAAGCCTGTTGGGCACCCAAGCCAAGAGACGTTGCCAGACCAAAAATGGTGGCAACGACGGCAAGCGTATCAATGATATGACCTGGCCAGCCCCAGCAACGCTCACCCAGAATAGGATAAAAGGCGGAGCGGATCGTCAGCGGCATACCCTTGTTATAGGCAAAAAAGGCCAATGAAAGCGCTACCACCGCATAAATGGACCATGGGTGAAGCCCCCAGTGGTACATGGTTGCGCCCATAGCGAGATGCTTGGCTTCTTCAGTATTGGGCGCCACGCTCAGCGGCGTGCCATACCAATCGGTGTAGTAGGCCACCGGCTCCGCCACACTCCAGAACATCAAGCCAATACCCATGCCCGCGGCAAACAGCATCGCGAACCAGGAAAGAGTGGAAAATTCCGGCTTGGCTTTCTGCCCGCCCAACCGAATTTTACCGGTGGGCATCACGGCCAGAGCGATGCAGAACAATACAAAAATATTGCCGCTGACCATGAACAACCAGTCGAAATGCTCGATAGCCCACGCTTTGGCGCCATTGAGCATACTGTTGGCCGCTTCCGGGAATGCCAGAGTGCCAACCACAAAAGTAATAATCAGTAAGGCACTGATAAAGAAAACCGGATTGTGCAGGTCCATCCCCATGACCTGCACATTATCCTGGCCGACATCATAGTCGGTCTCGTAATCAATACTCATCTTAGCTCCGTTATCCGTCTTGCTTTAGGGTGCGCAGTGGATGCCGCAACTTACAGCCAGTCGGTTCGGACGATGTCGGGATCGCTTCCCCGAAACATGCACTCCTCAAAACGCACTTCATCATCTGAACCCGAGTAGGCGGCCCCGCAGGGCCGCTACCGGCAATCAGAAATAAAAATCAAACGACGCGTAGACTGCACGGAAGTCTGCTTCGTAAATATCACCGTTACGATCCACGTCACCATCAGACCACAGGTACTCCAGGTACAGCCAGCCTGGTCCGTACTTGTAGCTGACGCCGGGCGCATAGAATTCCACATCATCGGCGTCGTTACCGCGGGTATCAGTGCTCGCCACACCCGCATCCAGATAATAGCTCCAGCGATTCTGGTTATAGATCAGCTGAGCCATGTGCACCTGGGTTTTCACCTCTTCATCGGCGGGTGCCGTGCCACCGAGCAAAAACGCATCCATACCGCCAAAGTCCCGCTCTGCATCAATGAACTGATAGCGGGCAGTGAAGTCATTCATGTTGAAGGTGTAATGCAAATTTACCGATTGATGATCACCCTCATCATCCCGTGCCTTGGCAACGGCAGCCGTCAGGTCCTGTAGACGCCCCTTCTGATAAGAGGCCCCTACAGTATGGCCTTCCATAAAATTCCAATCGCCATTGACGACACCGGTCTTGATCTTCCGGTAAGTCGTTGCGCTGCCCCAGTGACCATTGTCATCTACGGTGTCGGTGCTGGTTTCACCCCAGTCATCCTGGTGATAATAGGCCACGTCATAGTCGAAGGCATTCAAGGAAGAGCTAAGCTTGAAGCCCACATCCATCTGATCGCCATAACCACCCAACACCCCTTCACCGGGCCAGAAATTGACGGTTTTCCAGCCAAATGGCACCTGGCTTTTACCCACGGTCAGCAGGGTGTCGTCATCAAATTCGTAACCGATCCATGCCTTGTGCATGGTGAAGGTATCGCCGGAATTGTTGTTCGAGGTATCGGTGAACCCGCCAGTACCGAGACGCCCCTCTGCACTGAAACGCCAGGGACCATGGGAGCCATCATCATCGGCGTAGAGGATCAATGCCGGGTCGGCAAAGTTACCACCAGTGGTGTTGTCCAGATCCTCATCAAAGGCGGACGATGCACCGGTAAAATCGGAATCAGTGACATATTGATAGACCCACCAGACACCGGCACTCAGTTCGGCACCGGCGTGGGCGTTTAGGGGAATGGACGCAGCAAGCAAACAACTCAGATAGCCAGTGCGCTTTGCAAAAGCACGCTTATTCATCTAACGCTCCCTTCTCTGATTTTCTTTACAGACTAAATATTGACCAAGTAAAGTCAAATCACAGCGTGACACCTGTTGTGTTGAAACAAAGGTATTTGCGGATGTTGTAATGACAATACATGGAGAGGAGTGGCCGCACAGGGCCAGGAGATGGGCGAGTAATCAGCCCGGAAAAGACACGATAAAGGTAGGCGGTTTCAGTAATCTCGACACGGAGTCGCGGTTCCCTTTCTTCCCAAAAAGAAAAAGTACCCTAACATATTCTGGCCAGGGATTTTTTCCTGCCACCAAAACAAATGAAAAATTTCAGGCCAATTCCTTTGTTGACGTTTTATTCACTAAGCGAATAAATAAAAAGAGGCGGATGGGATTCACCTTGCGATCGCAGCGCCCACAGCGCAGCAGGCAGATAAAAAAACGGAGCGCTATGCGCTCCGTTTTTTGTCGACCGGTATAACAGATCAGGACATATTGGACAGGATGGCGCCTTTCACCGCATCCAGGTCCGCATCGATGGTGACCATGCGGCTATCTTGGCACTGGGCGATAGCGGTGTCCGGGTCTTTCAGACCGTTACCGGTGAGGGTGCAGACGATGGTAGAACCTTCCGGAATCTTGCCGGCCTTGATGTCGCGCATGGCGCCACCCAGGGAAGCCGCAGAGGCTGGTTCACAGAAGATACCTTCCTTCTCGGCCAGCAACTTCTGGGCAGCCAGAATCTCCTGGTCGGTCAGTTCGTCGAACCAGCCGCCGGACTCTTCCTGCAGAGCCCAGGCCTTGTCCCAGGATTGCGGGTTACCGATACGGATCGCCGTGGCCACGGTTTCCGGGTCTTTCACCGGTCCGCCACGCATGAAGGGGGCAGCCCCTTCTGCCTGATAACCCACCATCTTCGGTGCACTGTTTACCACACCGGCCTTCTTGTATTCGCTGTAGCCCATCCAGTGAGCAGAGATATTGCCCGCATTCCCCACTGGCAAGCAGTGGAAGTCCGGGGCACGGCCCAGCTCTTCGACAATTTCAAATGCAGCAGACTTCTGGCCCTGCAGACGATAGGGGTTCACAGAGTTCACGATGGTCACCGGCGCCTTTTCCGCCACCTGCTTGACCAGCTCCATGCCCTGATCGAAGTTGCCACGGATCTGCATGATCACCGCACCATACATCATCGCCTGGGCCAGCTTGCCCATGGCAATTTTGCCTTCCGGGATCAGCACAAAAGCGGTGATGCCAGCACGGGCCGCGTAGGCCGCGGCAGCCGCAGAGGTATTACCGGTGGAGGCGCAGATGATGGCATTGCTACCCTCTTCCACCGCCTTGGTCACCGCCATGGTCATGCCCCGGTCCTTGAAGGAGCCGGTGGGGTTCAGGCCTTCGTATTTGACGTAGATATCCACGTCCTTGCCCAGCATTTTGGGGATGTTCTTCAGGCGAATCAGGGGCGTATTCCCTTCACCCAGGCTGATGATGGGCGTGTCATCATTCACCGGCAGGTGGTCGCGGTAACGGTTGATCAAGCCGGTGTAACGGTCACGAAAAGGCATGGTGTTGGTCTCTGCTGCTAGTGCAAAGCCATTGAGGCAGGCTCTGCTGTTCTTGAATTTGGTCGCTTTAGTCGGCGCATCAGACGCCAGATGCTTGTCGCCGGACGCTGAAAACCTGGCGTCCGGCCGCGTGGCATCAAGCGTCCAGCGTTTCCACCCGGATGCGCATTATATCGCTATCCACGGTATCAAGGGCACCGATCTTGGCCAACGCCAGGTTCATGTCACCCTCGCGGACTTCGTGGGTCATCATCACGATGGGCACCAGCCCCTGATCCACTTCCCGCTGTATCATGGCATCAATGCTGACATTGTTGTCACTGAGGATGCGGGTCACGTCTGCCAGCACGCCTTTCTTGTCCTGCACATGCAGGCGCAGGTAGAAACAGCAGGACACATCGTCGATGGTCAGGATCGGCTCATCGGACATGTGGTCAGTGTGGAAGCCCAGGTATGGCACCCGCTCGTCGTGGTCCACGGTGAGGGCGCGGCCCAGCTCGATGATATCGGCCACCACCGCTGACGCGGTGGGCTCGGCGCCGGCACCGGCGCCGTAGAACATGGTCGGGCCCACGGCATCACCGTGGATCATCACCGCATTCATCACCCCGTTGACCGCCGACAACATGGTTTCCTTGGGCACCAGGGTCGGATGCACACGCAGTTCGATGCCCTTGCCGGTGTCCTTGGCGATACCAAGATGCTTGATGCGGTAACCGAAGTGAGCGGCGCTGGCCACGTCTTCAGTGGTGATGCGGCTGATCCCCTCGGTGTAGACCTGGGAGAACTGCAGCGGAATACCGAAGGCGATGGACGCCAGAATGGTCAGTTTGTGGGCCGCATCGATGCCTTCCACATCGAAGGTGGGGTCCGCTTCCGCGTAACCCAGCTGCTGGGCTTCGTCCAGCACATCCTCGAAAGCACGGCCGCCCTCTTCCATCTCGGTGAGGATAAAGTTGCCGGTACCATTGATGATGCCCGCCAGCCAGTTGATGTGGTTGGCCGCCAGCCCCTCGCCCAGGGACTTGAGGATGGGAATCCCGCCGGCTACGGAGGCTTCAAAGGCCACATCCACGCCGTTGTCCTGGGCCGCCTGGAAGATCTCGTTGCCGTGCTCGGCGATCAGCGCCTTGTTGGCGGTGACAATATGTTTGCCGTTCTTGATGGCGGTAAGCACCAGCTCGCGGGCGGTATCAATGCCACCGATCAGCTCCACCAGGATATCGATATCCGGGTCCGTGGCCACGGCGAAAATATCCCGGGACAGGCGAATACCCTGGGTATCGCAGGCGGGGTTGTCCCGGCGCGCACCAATGTGGGTAATTTCAATCGGACGTCCCACGCGGCGGGCAATATCCCGCGCATTGCGCTTGAGAACGTTGACGGTGCCTGAGCCCACAGTGCCCAGACCAGCAATACCCACCTTCACCGAATCCACAGCCTATCCTCGTTTCATTTATCAGTGTGTTGAAAAGCCCTGTCGCAACTTTTCACGCTACCCTTGCGACCTGCCGCAAAGGCAAAAGTCAGCCCAGCAGGCCGTCCTGGCGGAACATCTTCTTGATGCCGCGGATGGCCTGCCGGGTCCGTTGTTCGTTTTCGATCAACCCGAACCGCACGTGGTCGTCACCGTAATCACCAAAGCCGATGCCCGGAGACACCGCTACACCGGCATCGGTGAGCAGTTTTTTGGAAAACTCCAGCGACCCCATCTCCCGGTATGGCTCGGGAATTTCCGCCCAGACGAACATGGTGGCACGGGGTCTTTCCACCTGCCAACCGATCTCCGCCAGGCCGTCCACCAGCACATCCCTTCGTTTTCGGTACATCTCGCAGATGTCGGCCACGCAGGTCTGATCCCCTTCCAGGGCAGCGATGGCGGCCACCTGAATCGGGGTAAAGGTACCGTAATCCATATAGGACTTGATACGTGCCAGGGCATGAATCAAGTCCTTGTTGCCACAGCAGAAGCCCACCCGCCAGCCGGGCATGTTATAGCTCTTGGACAGGGAGAAGAACTCTACCGCCACCTCTTTTGCCCCCTCCACCTCCAGGATGGAAGGCGCTTTGTAACCATCAAAGACGATATCCGCATAGGCAAGATCGTGAACCACCCAGATCTGGTGTTCACGGGCAATGGCCACCACCTTCTCGAAGAACTCCAGGTCGACGCACTGGCCAGTGGGATTACCCGGGAAATTAAGCACCAGCATTTTCGGCTTGGGCCAGGATTCCTTGATGGCCCGCTCCAGCTCCACGAAAAAATCCACCCCTTTCACCATGGGCACGTGGCGGATGTCCGCATTGGAGATCACAAAACCGTAGGGGTGGATCGGGTAACTGGGGTTGGGCACCAGTACCGTATCCCCGGGGCCCATGGTGGCCAGCGCCAGGTGTGCCAGGCCTTCCTTGGAGCCGATGGTGACAATGGCTTCGGATTCCGGGTCCAGATCTACGTCATAGCGGCGCTGGTACCAGTCGGCAATCGCCTTGCGCAGGCGCGGAATGCCTCGGGACTGGGAATAACGGTGGGTGTCCCCCCGCTGCACGGTCTCAGTGAGCTTGTCGATAATGTGCTTCGGGGTGGGCTGATCCGGATTGCCCATGCCGAAATCGATGATGTCCTCACCCCGCGCCCGCGCAGCCTTCTTCAAATCGCCAACGATATTGAAGACATAGGGCGGCAGACGACGAATGCGCTGGAAATCTGTTTCCACGACAGCACCTTGGGTGAGGGAAAAATGAAGGCGGACACATTAACGGCGCATCTCTGCGCCGTCAATGTATTCACGCTGTATTCCCGGCCCCAAAGCGCCGGATTACGCGGGGTTCAGCCTGTCACTCCAGCCGCTCGAGCAGCTGCGCCGGAGTCACATAGCCCCCCAGTTGCTCGCCTTCGGTGGAATAAATGGCCGGGGTGCCGCGTACGCCGAAGGTATTGCCCAGCTGGTACTGTTCATCCACCGGTTTGGCGCACTCGGTCAGCTCTGCCTGGGTTACCTCGTCCTTCAATTTGGCATCGGTGAGCGCCTGGGCACGATCTTCCGCACACCAGATGTGACGCATTGCCGCCGCCGCCTCGGTGGTCGGGCCGCCACGAGGAAAAGCCAGATAGTGGACGGTGACACCCTCAGCGTTGTACTCATCAATGTGGCGATGCAGCTTGCGGCAGAAACCACAGCTAATGTCAGTGAACACATACACTTCAGCTTTTTCGTCTTCCGCCGCGTAGGTGATCATATCCGCCGGATCCAGTGTCTTGATGCCCTCTTTGCGGACTTTCTCAAAGCGCTGCTCCGCCGGATTCACGACTTCGCCGTCTTTGATCTCCAGCAGCTTGCCGATCAGGATGTGGCGGCCATCCTCGGTCATGTAGACACTTTCGCGGCCGTTAACATTCAGTTCGACCATTCCCGGCATCGGCGCAGCACTTACCTCGGTCACTTCCATGCCATCAAACGCTTCCTCGAAAGCCGCCTTGGCCTTGTCGCCGTTAACCGCCTGATTGCTCTTTGATTCGGAATTCGAATCCGCCCCGCAAGCGGACATCAGCCCCGTCAGTACCACCAAAACCCATTTATTCATTCTGTCGTTACTCCTCATTTACCCTCTTGGAACCGGATTGCCTGCCTCAGGTTCCCGAACGGGGGTGATGTTTCTGGTACAGATCCTGTAACCGCTGCTGGGCCACATGGGTATAAATCTGGGTAGTGGACAGGTCACTGTGCCCAAGCAACAGCTGCACCACCCTCAGGTCTGCCCCGTGATTCAGCAAGTGGGTGGCAAACGCATGACGCAGTGTATGGGGTGAGAGTTTTTTTTCCACCCCGGCGACCATGGCCATCTGCTTGATACGATGCCAGAAGGTCTGCCGTGTCATGCAGGTGCCGCGTCGGCTGGGAAACAGCAGCTCCTGATTGTTACCCAACAGCAGCGGACGTGCCTCACGAAGATAGCGCGCCAGCCAGTGGAGCGACTCTTCACCCAGAGGCACCAGTCGCTCCTTGTCTCCCTTGCCGATCACCCGCACCAGCCCCTGGCGGGGGTTGATCTGGCTCTGAGTCAGGGTGACCAGCTCGGTAACCCGTAACCCGGTGGCATAGATCAGCTCCAGCATGGCCCTGTCACGCAGCCCCAGAGGAGTGGAAACATCCGGCGCCGCCAACAGCGCCTCCACGTCCGCTTCGGTGAGGGTTTTCGGCAGCGGCCGGCCGGTTTTGGGGCGCTCGATCAGCAGTGCCGGATCTTCTTCGATTCGCCCTTCCCGCTTCAACCAGCGAAAGAAACTCTTTACCGCTGACAATTGCCGGGCCACCGAGCGAGCCCCCACCCCCTGCTGATGGCGGTCTGCCAGGAATTCCAGCAGCTGGTAACGCTCACATTGCAGCAAGGAGCCTTGCTGCCCCTGCAGCCACACCGCCAACTGGCGGATATCGCGCCGATAGCTCTCCAGGCTGTGTTCACTGAGCCCCTTTTCCAGCCACTGCTGATCCAGCCAGCTGTCAATCAGGCGCCCATGGTCATCGTTTAACTCGTTCATTTCTGAATAAGGCCCTAAACAGCAATAAAAAACAATGAGTTAAACGAAAATCAAAGACGAAACCCCGTTCGCCTTTTACCAAAAATTACGTCTGAAAGCGGGTCAGGTTAACGACAGAGGCCGTATTTTGCGGCAACAATGGTGGCGCCATGCAAATTCAAAATGACTACCAAGGAGAGGAAATATGGGCATTCTATCGTGGATTGTATTCGGCCTGATCGCCGGCATCATTGCTAAATGGATCATGCCGGGCAAGGATCCCGGCGGCTTTATCGTCACCATCCTGATCGGCATCGCCGGTGCCTTTGTCGGCGGCTGGCTCGGCTCCATCACCGGAATTGGCGGCTCCATGGGCAGCTTCAGCCTGGGCAGCTTCGTCACCGCCATCGTCGGCGCGCTGATCCTGCTGGCGCTCTACCGAATGCTCAGAAAGGCATAAACATTTCGTGCGGTTTCGCTACCGGCGGAGCCGCACCTCAACCGCGACAGCCATGATAAAAAAATTAGAAGAACTCTACAGGCTCATCGGTCGGCAAATTAATGGAACTCCCCGAGAAAAAGGCATCTTCATATGCTGGATCGGGCAACCAATTTACTGGGTTATCATCCTGGGATGCGCCTCAGGCCTGGTCATTTCCCGCTTCATTGAGGGGGTCTACAATCCGCTGCTATGGGCAGGACTGGCCTGGGGACTCATTGCCAGCCTGGTATGGTTTGCTATCGCCCTGTTTGCCAGCCGGCGGCAAATGTCAGACGCCCAGGAAAACCGTTTTGCCAGTTTTACCATCCTGTTTTTCGGGTTGAGCGGCATCGTCTCGCTGTTACTGGTAGGGCCTTTTAATCTGGTCACTGGCATTGTGCTTACAGGCTGTGTACTGATCGGCCTGCTATTATTCCCGGCACCCCAGATCACTCTGGTGTTCGCCCTCTCAATGGGCGCCATACTGGCCTATGCCATAGCGATCAGCCTGGATAGCACCCTGTATCGGCCTTTGCTGTCACCTGTGGACTACCAACCGGCGCAGGTGTGGTATGACCTGATGACGATCATAGCTGCCGGCCTGATCATCATCAAAGACGCTTTTACCGTCGCCGCCCTGACGTCTACCTGGCGACATCGCGAGGCCTCCACCTTTGACCGCTCCATTCGCGACCCGCTAACCGGTGTAGCCAATCGCGGACATCTGCTGCAAACCCTGACTCATCAGTTGGCCATACCAACACGTGCCCGCAAGGGCCTGGCGGTGGTACTGATGGATGTGGACTTTTTCAAACAGATCAATGACCGATACGGCCATGCCACTGGCGACCAGGCACTGATTCATGTCGCCGAAACACTGCAGGATAATTTGCGGGATAATGATTTGCTTGGCCGATATGGTGGCGAGGAGTTCCTGATGCTGCTCCCCGGGGCCACGCTGTCACAGGCACACAATGTCGCAGAGCGCTGTGCGGAAGCACTTCGGCACAACGCAATGGCGATCCCCGGTTCGCCGGCAATAAAGCTCACCGCCAGCTTTGGCGTCAGCAGCGCATCTGCACAGTCCGCCATGGACGCGCATACCCTGATAGAAGAGGCTGACCGTGCCATGTATACCGCCAAACATCAGGGGCGAGATCGGGTGGTGGTCTATTCACGGCCGCAGTGAACTTGCGCGATAAACACCGTGCTTGCTGACACAAAAAAGCCGCCCCCTTTCGGGAGCGGCTTTTCTGTATGGAGCATTCTGTCTGGCCAGAGGTCGATTTCGCATGCCCTACAGCAAAGGCTAAACCGACATTCGCTCGCGACAGAAGATAAGCGTGGCGTCTTACCGGATTTTTTCTTTGATCCGGGCAGACTTGCCAGAGCGGTCGCGCAGGTAGTACAGCTTTGCGCGGCTCACGTCACCACGACGATTCACTTCGATGGAATCGATCAGCGGGCTGTGCAGCTGAAATACACGCTCAACGCCCACACCGTGGGAGATTTTACGAACGGTGAAGGCAGAGTTCAGGCCACGGTTGCGACGTGCAATCACAACGCCCTGGAACGCCTGCAGACGCTCACGGGTGCCTTCCTTTACTTTCACTTGCACGGTAACGGTGTCACCGGCGCCGAATTCCGGAAGGTCGGTTTTCAGCTGGGCGTTTTCAATGCCCTGGATAATCAGGTTCTTGCCACTCATGGCAGTGCTCCTAGTCTCTCGTTTTTGCTGTATGCGGCGACTGCTCGGCGATGTACTCATCCAGCAGTTGCTGCTCTTCGTTGCTCAAACCCCGCGCCCGGCGGGCTTCCAGCAGGTCAGGACGCTGTTGCCAGGTCCGTCCCAGCGCCTGTTTCAGGCGCCAGCGGCGAATCAGCGCGTGATTGCCGCTCAGCAGTACCGTCGGTACTGCCTGCCCGTTGTACACCTCCGGGCGGGTGTAGTGGGGGCAATCGAGCAAGTGTTCGAATTCACCAGAAAACGAATCCTGCTCGGCGGAATCCTGGTGTCCCAGCACTCCGGGTAATAGTCGGCTGACCGCATCGGTCAGCACCAGCGCCGGCAGTTCACCGCCGCTGATCACGTAGTCGCCGATGGAGATCTGCTCATCCACTTCGGCTTCGAGCAACCGCTCGTCCACGCCTTCATAGCGCCCCGCCAGTAATATCAGGCCGGGCTTTTCCGCCAGCTCCACGGCTTTCGCTTGAGTCAGCGGCTGCCCCTGAGGGGACAGGTAGATTACCGTGGCTGCCGGATTGGCATCGCGGGCAGCCTGCAGGGCTTTCGCCAGCGGCTCCACCTTCATCACCATCCCGGGGCCACCACCAAAGGGGCGATCATCCACGGTGCGGTGACGATCTTCGGTGAAATCCCGGGGATTCACGGTTTCCAACTGCAGTTGGCCGTTTTCCACCGCACGCCGGGTCACACCGAAGTCAGTAATCGCTTTTGCCATTTCCGGGAACAGAGTTACCAGCGTTACCGAAAAAGGCATCTAAAACTCCGGATCCCAGTCCACTG
Source organism: Alcanivorax sp. IL2 (assembly GCF_047495475.1). Classification (NCBI taxonomy): domain Bacteria; kingdom Pseudomonadati; phylum Pseudomonadota; class Gammaproteobacteria; order Oceanospirillales; family Alcanivoracaceae; genus Alcanivorax; species Alcanivorax sp. IL2. The sequence continues at coordinate 3,048,555 of NZ_CP179932.1, forward strand.
TCATCCGCCCTTCGGCCAGATTCACCTCGGTGATGACATCGTCCGGCAGCCAGGGAATCAGGCGCTCGCGCCGATCCAGGCTGTTGCTGTCGCCGCGTACCGCCAACACATCGTTGGCACCGGTTTCCAGCATTCGCACCACCTTGCCCAAATCCATGCCGTCCACGTGGTGAACGCGCAGGCCGACCAGATCGCGCCAGTAGTACTCGCCCGCCCCGGACGTGGGCAGCAGATCACCGGGAATCCCGATTTCCTGCCCCACCAGGCTTGCCGCCCCATCTCGATCGGTAATGCCGTCGATCTGTGCGATAAGCCCCTTGCCCTGGGGGCGAAAGCCGGTCAATTTCACCGGCTTCCAGTGGCCACCCTGTTTCAGGTGCCAGGGCTGGTAGTGCTGGAGGTTGTCCATGGGGTCAGTATAGGAATACACCTTTACCCATCCCTGGACGCCGTGCACCCCGAGGATGCGACCGACTACCTCCAGTTCAGAGGACACCTGCCCTCCCCTTGCCATCAGGCTTCCTTACGGGCCTGCTTAGCCAGGGTTTTGACACGGTCAGACAGCTGAGCGCCCTTGGCAACCCAGGCGTCCAGGCTTTCCAGGTTCAGCTTGAGAGGGATTTCACCGCCGCGGGCGATGGGGTTGTAGAAACCCAGCTGCTCGATGAAACGGCCGTCACGTGCGTTACGGCTATCGGCAACAACAATGCTGTAGAACGGGCGCTTCTTGGAACCGCCACGGGCAAGACGAATAATTACCATGGTTCATTTACCTTTTATCAATCCGGTTTCCCGGCCTATCTCTTGATAAGCCATCGTATCCGCTTGAAAGCCAGCCCTGACACAGGGAAGGCCGCGAAGGGCGCGAATTATACAGAGAGAAGCGGCGGGCAACAAGCCTCCTCAACCGCCATATTTCCTGCGAAGCACCTGTAGGAGCGGCGCTTGAGCCGCGAATGCGAGCGCAGCGAGGAAATTGCCCGCAGAGCCTGCCAGGACTCGATACGGAGGCAATCTGGGCTTGCCGGGCTGACAGGCTCACCCAGGCTCGCATTCGCGGCTCAAGCGCCGCTCCTACAACAACCTCTGCCCCAAACGAAGCGCGGGCAGAGAGGCGGCTTAACCACCCACTCTGCCCGCGTTGCAGCTTGCGGCTTGAAGCTTGCCGCTTTTTACATAGGCGGCATACCGCCCGGGCCGCCCATACCCCCCATGCCGCCAGGGCCACCGGGGCCACCATTGCCGCCCATCATCCCTTCCATGCCACGCATCATGTTCTTCATGCCACCCTTGGTGCGCATCTTCTTCATCATCTTGGCCATCATCTTCTGCTGCTTCATCAGACGATTCAGGGCCGGGATATCCAGGCCGGCACCCGCGGCGATGCGTTTCTTGCGCGAGCCCTTGATGAGATCCGGGTTACGCCGCTCTTTCGGGGTCATGGAGTCAATCAGCGCCTCCATGTGCTTCATCTGCTTCATGGACGCCGGGTCCTGAGCGGCCTGCATCATGCCGCCCATGCCGGGCAACTTGTCGAGCAGGCCGGCCATGCCGCCCATATTGCGCATCTGCTGGAACTGGTCCTTAAGATCCTCGAAGTCCATCGCCTTGCCTTTCTTGAACTTCTTGGCAATTTTCTCGGCTTTGGTCTTGTCCAGCTTGCGCTCGGCCTCTTCCACCAGGGAGAGCACGTCGCCCATGCCCAAAATGCGGCTGGCGATACGATCCGGGTGGAAGGGCTCCAGGGCATCGGTCTTCTCGCCCATGCCGATGAACTTGATCGGCTTGCCGGTGAGGTGGCGAACCGACAGGGCGGCACCACCACGGGAATCACCGTCTGCCTTTGTGAGGATCACACCAGTCAGCGGCAGCGCTTCATTAAAAGCCTTGGCGGTATTGGCAGCATCCTGACCGGTCATGGCGTCAACCACGAACAGGGTTTCCACCGGGTTGATCGCCCCGTGCAGGCGCTTGATCTCGCCCATCATGTCTTCATCAATGTGCAGACGACCGGCGGTATCGACGATCAGCACATCCATGTAGCGGCGGCGCGCTTCTTCCAGGGCACCGTTGGCGATATCCACCGGGTCCTGGTCGCCAGTGGAGGGGAAGAAGTTGGTCTCCACCTCACCGGCCAGGGTTTTCAGCTGCTCAATCGCCGCCGGGCGATACACGTCGGCGGAGACCACCATGACCTTCTTCTTTTCCCGCTCCTGCAGGAAACGGGCGAGCTTGGCCACGGAGGTGGTCTTACCGGCACCCTGCAAACCCGCCATCAGAATGATGGCCGGGGGCTTGGTAGCCAGATTCAGGCCGTCGTTGGCGTCGCCCATGGTATGGACAAGCTCGTCGTTGACGATCTTCACGAACGCCTGGCCGGGGTTCAGGCTCTTCAGGACTTCCTGGCCCAGGGCCTTTTCCTTCACCTGTTCGACAAACTCTTTCACTACCGGCAGGGCCACATCGGCCTCCAGCAGTGCCTTGCGCACTTCGCGCAGGGTGTCGCGGATATTGTCTTCGGTCAGGGCACCCTGACCTGCCAGGCTTTTAAGCGACGATCCCAACCGGTCGGTGAGATTCTCGAACATGGGGTTACCTCCAAATACACCGTGTCTGCGGCCAGCTTCAGCCACCGCAGGGACAGGGGCGCGATTATAGCCTTCCTTGGCGGCCAACGTCATGGGGCAGGTTTGAAACGCCTGACGCCTGACACTAACGTCTCGCGCCACCCCCGGAACCAGAAAATGAGAATGATTGTTGATAGTGAAGATATGCCTATGCCAGACTTCAGCAGCCCGCCACTTTATTCGGGTAATGACGACGGATAACAACGACCTATGAACCTTTCCGTGATCAGTGGCTTTGCCGCCTTTATCCTGTACGGGGTTGCCTGCCTGATCCTTTACCGACAGTACCGCGGACAACAGCGGCCTTCCCGGGCATCCGTACTGGCACCTGGCGGCCTGGCCGTACTGGCCCATGGCCTCTGCCTTTGGCAAATCATCCTGACCCCTCAGGGGCTGCAGCTGGGCGTGTTCCCGGTGGCGTCAACAGTGGCGTTTGCAGGCGCGATCGTGGTGCTGCTCTCCAGCCTCTACCGTCCCTTCGAGTGGATTTCTGCGCTGGTCTATCCGTTTGCAGCACTGACCATCCCCGCCATGCTCTGGATCAACACCGGCTATATTGCTCATCCCCTGGCCCATGGCTTGGGTGTGCATGTGCTGTTTTCCATTCTTGCCTACGCGGTGCTGGCCATCGCCGCCTGCCAGGCAGTGTTGCTGTGGGTACAGGACCGCCAGCTGAAAAGTGGCCATATTCGTGGCGTGATGCGGGTTTTCCCACCCATTCAGGTGATGGAATCCATGCTGTTCGAGGCGATCTGGCTGGGCCAGATACTGCTCACCGTGGCGATCTTCAGCGGCTTTCTTTACGTGGACAACCTGTTTGCGCAGAACCTGGCCCATAAAAGCATCCTGACGCTGGTCTCCTGGGTGGTCTTCGCGATCCTGCTCACCGGCCGCTATCTGCGCGGCTGGCGCGGGCGCACCGCCATTCGCTTTACTCTCAGTGGTTTTGCTGTGTTGCTGGTGGCCTTCTTCGGCAGTCAGTTGGTGCTGGAATTTATTCTCAAGCGGTGAGGCAGTAACAAGCTGCAACGCGGGCTGGGCGGCGCGAATCGAATAGCGCTCCGTCCGCGTTTTTTGTAGGAGGCTGCTTGCAGGCGAACCAGCAAAGGCCCGTAGGAGCGTCGCTCGCGGCGCGATTCGGTCGTTTATTGTGGCAACGCATTGCAGGGAAACCTGTCGAGCTCTGATATTCCTGATCGCCCTGCGGGCGATTTCCGCGCAAGCGCGGTTCGCACCTCAAGAGGTACTCCTACAGCGGCTTCGTAGAAATGGCGGGCGAGGTTGGTGATATTCTCCACTCTTTCCTGCCCCAACAAGCGCAGCTCGTTGCTTGACACCCCCAACCCCCAGCCCGAACAATAGCGGGCCGACTGGCGGATAAACGACTTTTCCTTTGGATACCTATTCTGACGGGTGGCTGATAGGCGCCCTGATTGCCCTGATTCTTGGCTCTGCCTTCTTCTCCAGCAGTGAAACCGGCATGGTGGCGATCAACCGCTATCGTCTGCGTCATCTGGCCCGTCAGGGCCACAAGGCCGCCTCCCGGGTGGAGGGTCTGCTCAAGCGTACCGACCGGCTGCTATCCGTCATCCTGATCGGCAACAATTTCGTTAACAACTTCGCCGCCACCGTGGCCGCCATTCTGGCGATCCGCTGGCTCGGCGACAGCGGCGCCGCCGTCGCACCGGTGGTAATCACCATCATCATGCTGGTGTTTGCCGAAATCACCCCGAAGACCTATGCGGCCATGAAACCGGAACGGGTCGCCTTCCCGGCCAGTGTGTTGCTGAAACCCTTGCAGGTGCTGCTTGCACCGCTGGTGTGGATGGTCAACGGCGTCAGCATGATGTTGTTGCGACTGGGCGGCATCCGTCCCAATGATCAGGACGACGATCACCTGAGTCCGGAAGAACTGCGCACAGTCGTGAATGAGGCCGGCGGTCTGATCCCGGAAAACCACCAGAAGATGCTGCTCAACATCCTCGACCTGGAAACGGTGACCGTGGAAGACATCATGGTGCCTCGTAACGAAATGGTGGGCATTGATCTCGAGGATGACATGCATGAAATCCTCACCACCCTGCGTTCCAGCCAGCACACTCGCCTGCCGGTATTCAACGGCGACCCGAACAACATGATCGGCCTGCTGCACCTGCGCAAGCTCAGCCGTTTGCTGCTCAAGGAAGACATCAACAAGGCGGAACTAATGCAGCACACGGTGGAGCCCTACTTTGTCCCGGAAGGCACCTCCCTGCACCAGCAGCTGATCAACTTCCAGAACGCCAAGCGCCGTATCGGTATCGTGGTGGACGAATACGGCGATGTGCTGGGACTGGTTACCCTGGAAGATATTCTCGAAGAGATCGTCGGCGAATTCACCACCGACCTGGCCGCCAGCAGTCAGGACATTCATCCCCAGGATGACGACAGCTACGTGATCGACGGTTCTGCCACCCTGCGCGAAATCAACCGCAGCCTGGACTGGGAACTGCCCACCGACGGCCCCAAAACCCTCAACGGCCTGATCCTGGAATACCTGCAAGACATCCCCGACGCCAATATCTCGATCAAGATCGATCAATACCAGATCGAGATTCTGCAGGTGAAGGACAATATGGTGAAGGCGGTGAAGGCCAGGAGAGCAGTGAACAGTTAACAGTGAATAGTTAACAGTTCGCGTGTAACGCTTTCGGTTTTCGAACGCAAGAGGCCGCGTCCAGAGCATGGGCGCGGCCTCTTACGTTTTAGAATAATAACGCCTCAACCGCGCCACTGTTAACTATTCACTGTTCACTGTTAACTGCCTTTCAAACCCTATCCGCCACCGGTGATCCCACCCAGGCGAGGATATCGGATTCATAGCGTTTAACCAGTGAGCGCCCTTCTTCGATGGCCTCTTTGGCGCGGTGAAAATCCATCAGGGCGAAATCTTCCAGCATGGGCACCAGCGTCACCTCCGGCGGGTCGCCTGCCATGCGTGAGCGGGTGATGCGGTCCTGCATGATGTTGATACTGGAGGCCACCACATCAAAAAAGCCCGGGTCATCGCCATCTTCGGAAATGAAGTAGCCCATCATCTTGTGCCAGATGCTGCGCTCTTCGTCACTGCCGTCTTCACCCTCAGCCTGACTGCGCGTATCCCGGGACAGGTGGGCGCCGACCAGTTGGGCGTTGAGGTTAACGGCGATGACCACATCCGCCCCCATGGCACGAGCGGCAGACACCGGCACCGGGTTGACCAGCCCCCCGTCCAGCATCCAGCGGCCCTGCATTTTCACCGGCGAAAACAGACCCGGCAGTGCACAGGAGGCGCGAGCGGCATCCAGCATGGTGCCTTTGGTAATCCAGATTTCTCGGCCACTTTTCATGTCCGTGGCTACGGTAACCAGTTTCTTTTCCAGGGTTTCAATATCCGGGTTGTCATGGTGCTCACGGAAGAAATTGAACAGTTTCTCCCCCTTCACCATACCCCCGGAGAGGCTGATATCCAGCAACCCGAATACATCCTTGACCGTCAGTGACTGCACCCAGTCGGCAAACTCGTTGAGGGTGTCTGTCACATAGGCCCCGCCCACCAGGGCACCGATGGAGGTACCCGCTACTACCTGGGGCCGCACACCGATTTCTTCCAACCCCTGAATGACGCCAATGTGTGCCCAGCCGCGAGCAGAGCCACTGCCCAGAGCCAAACCGACAACGGGTTTGTGAGGGACCTGATCACCGATATCGGTCATGATGGATTTCTCTCCTTGCGGACCACACAGGGCGCTGGTTCACCCTTCATGCGTTGTTCAATACGACGAAACACTTCCCGCTTTTCCTCATCGGAAAGCAGTCCCCAGATGGAAATCTCTCCGCCACTGCGGAAACACCCCACACAGATATCATTTTCATCCAGGGCACAGATGGAAACGCAGGGGGATATCAACTGGCTCATGACGGAAACCGTTCGTCCACTTCCAGATGCTCATCGAATTCCTTGGCGTGGGCCACATAGTGCATGCTGCTCATGGTCAGCATGGCCTTGTGGCCATCGGTGATTTCCTTGACCACCTTGGCCGGGGAGCCCATCACCAGGGAATTGTCGGGAATCTTCATCCCTTCCGGCACCAGGGAGTTGGCACCAATGATGCAATTCTTGCCCACCACGGCCTTGTTCAGAACCACCGCGTTAATACCGATCAAGCTGTTATCGCCAATAGTGCAACCGTGCAGCATGACCTTGTGGCCCACGGTCACATCACGGCCGATTTTCATGGGCACGCCCGGGTCCACATGCAACACGGAGCCGTCCTGAATATTGGTGTTCTCGCCAATCTCGATCACATCATTGTCGGCACGCAGTACCGCGTTGAACCAGATACTGGTGTTGGCTTCCATGATCACCGAGCCGATCACGGTGGCGTTGTCAGCGATCCAGTGGCCGGCGCCGCGTTGTTCCAGCTGCCGACTGCCAATTTTATAAATCATCAGTGCTTTCCTTCGTTGTCAGTCCGTCACTTCAAACTCGATGTTCGCATCATAAACGTGGTTGATCAGATCCAGAATCATGAAGGCCGTCAGCCCCCAGATGCGCTTGTCTTCGTAGTAATAACTGGGAATGCGGAAACGCCGGCCAAAAAAATCGATGGGGCTGGATAATTCCGGGACTTCATCCAGAAAAAATTGCAGCGGCACCTGGAAAATCGTCTCGATTTCACCCGGTTCTGCCACCAGCGGCGCTTCGGGGCGGACAATCCCCACAAAGGGCGTCACCTTCATACCATAGCGCGATGCCAACGGCGACAGCTGGCCGAGTACGTCCACGTAGGCGGGGTCCAGGCCAACCTCTTCCTGGCTTTCCCGCAGGGCCGTCATCAACAGGCTCTTGTCCCCCGGGTCCCGCTTGCCCCCGGGAAACGCCACCTCACCGGCATGGGTAGGCATGGTGCTGGAGCGCACGGTCAGAATCAGGCGCGGCTCGGGATCATCAATCAGCGGCATCAGCACCGCCGCCTCCGGCAGTGCCAGCGGCAGCTCCGTGCGTTTGTAGTCCGGCAGTCGCTGCCTGAGCTGATCGAGCACAGCCTTCTCCTGTAGTACATTCAACAGTGCATTCAATTCAAACGGTAGTTTGAACAGCCGGGCCGTCGGCGGCAAGCCTGTGATGACAGTAACATCATCGCCGGGCAGATGGGGCCGCCGAGGATTCTCCTGTATCATCAGGTTTTTGCCGCGTCCGGAGCGAGAGGTTTCATGAAATTCTGCAGTCACTGCGGTAGCGACCAGATCGGTTTCAGCATTCCGGAAGGGGACAACCGGCCCCGCTACTGGTGCCCCGATTGCCAGACTATCCACTACCAGAACCCCAAGATCGTGGTCGGCGCCGTGCCCCTGTGGGAAGGCAAGGTACTGCTGTGCAAACGCTCCATCGAACCGCGCAAGGGCTACTGGACCCTGCCCGCCGGCTATATGGAAAACGGGGAAACCCTGCAGGAAGGTGCCGCCCGGGAAACCTGGGAAGAAGCCTGTGCCACCGTGGCCATTGGTGACCTCTATACCGTGTTCAATCTGCCCCATATCAACCAGGTCTATGTGTTCTTTCTTGGCAAGCTGGAAGACGGCAAATACGACGTGGGCGAGGAAAGCAGCGATGCGGACCTGTTCGGCCTGGATGAAATCCCCTGGGATGAACTGGCCTTCCCGGTGGTGGGTCGCACCCTCAAGTTCTATATCGATGATCTCAAGCGTGACGAGTACCCGGTACGCATTCAGGAAGTGCCGCCGATAGGGAAGAAGCACCTGACCAAGGACGCATAATGCTTCTGTAGAAGCATGTCGAAGATGCCCTGCGGGTACTCGCATGGCGAACCGCGAGCCTCAGCGAGGAGGAAGGCGATACAGCTTGCCGCTGTCCGCACTGCAGAGGCTATAGCGTCCGAACATTCCTGATCCCGCCGGGCGGTTTCCTCGCTACGCTCGGTTCGCCATGCAAGCATAGCTCCTACGGGTGCCTTCGAGGCTCCCTCGCCAGGTCAGCCCGGCAACGGCTCCAGCCGCCACAGGTCAATGGCGGGCTCTTCGTAGGGATGCGCCAGCCGCAAAGAGCTGATCACGGTCTGCACCCGCGATGCCGGGCAGATTGTCTCCACCCGATACTCTTCCACCACTTCCACGTCGCCGCCAGTCTGGCCGATATAAGGGTTACTGCCCTCCAGGGGACGGAACTGTCCTTGCCCCAGAGTCTGGAAACAACAGCAATCATAATCGCCGATATCCCCGGCCCCGGCTTCGAAGATGGCGTTTTTTACCTGCTCCACATGGCTGGTGGGCACGTAGAAACACAGTTTGTAATACAGCTCGTCCATTGCTGCCTCCTTGTGAGGGTCGCTCGCGGTTCAGTAAGCCGGATTTTTACCACAGAGGGCACAGAGTTCACTGAGTAAAAACACGCCTATACTGCAAGGTAGGGAGCGCTTACTGGCGCCGCCAGAAAAGAAAGAACCGTTTTTCTCTGTGAACTCTGCGCCCTCTGTGGTGAGACTTAGTGGTTTACAGATTATCAGCCAACGCGGCAAATTCCGGCTTCAGAGCGTAATCGCCGTGGGCAGAAATCCAGATACCTTCGGCGGCGACGGTCTGTTGGCCATTGACCCAGACACTGCCTTCGCAACGCAGCTTACGCCGCTCCAGGCTGACCAGCCGTGCCTCGAATTCCACCGGTGTATTGATGGGGGTACCGGCTAAATAGCGAATATTGAGGGTACCGGTCATGCCGATCTGGCGCACGAAATCCTGGGTTTTCGCCATCAGCATGTCCAGCGCCAGGGACAGGACACCACCGTGTACCCGCCCGGGTGGCCCCTGAAAGGCCAGGCCGAAGGTGGCGCGGCCACGCACCCGGTCCCCGTCCAGCCACAATTCCAGCGGTGGTGACATGGCGGAGGCCTTGCCGGTAAGAATCTCGAAATCCACCAGATCGGTCACATCATCCGCGGAGCCTTCTCCTGCCAGCAGCCGCTGAAGAATGCCGTTATAGTCCCGTTGGCCATACTGGGCCAGGTCGGCACGCAGCTGGCGGATATGTGCAATGTACTCGCGGAGCTTGTCGTCCGGGGCATCCAGGCGTAAGACCTGCTCGGTCAGCCCGACCAGTTCCTGGCCCAGTTCCCGGTGCAGTAGCGCCCGGGGCGAAGGTTCCGGCGTTTCCGCCACGAGAATGTCGCGGAAGTGATAGCGTTGCTCACTCATCGTTACCCCAGACTCTTCGGAGTCAGCCAGATGCCTTCCGCACTGACCGTCTGGGTCTCGCCGTGCCAGATGCCGCCCTCCACAAAGATCTTGCGCCCTTCCTGGCCGGTAATACGCGCCCGGCAGTGGATGGTGTCTTCGATGGGAGTGGCTGCCAGATAACGGATATTCAGGGTGCCGGTGACGCCCAACCGGAAGGCCGCATGCAAGGCCCGGGACAGGGCCGCATCCAGCAGCCAGGCAATCACGCCGCCGTGCACCCGTCCCGGCGGGCCCTGATATTGCAAGCCCAGGCGCAGGGCACCTTCAATGCCATTCTGATCTTCCTGAAGCCACTCCACCTGGGGGGCAATGGGGTTGGAAGGCCCACCCACCGGGTCGTAGTCCATCATGTGGAAGATATCCTCGGCAGTGGCCGAGCCGGTGAACAGCTTGCGATTAGCCGCGCGGGTATCACGCCGCTCCGGCTCCCCCACCGTTGCCACCAGCGCCTCCAGCTGGTCCGCCCAGCCGCTGAGCGTGTCGATATCGCCCTCGGCCCGAATCAACCGCTCCGCCAGGGTCTGCATGGCCGTACTGATACGCCGACGCTGCACAAAATCCGCAGGCACAGGCTCGTTGTTGTAGGCCTTTTGCAACTCGAAAGGGCCGAAGGTTTTTTCTGACACAGGAACACCAGTAGGTAGTGAATAGTTAACAGTGAACAGTTATTAGCGAAATCTAAACAAGCGTTTGATTCTGAGGGGAGCCGCTCTTCAGCTCAAGCTCATAAAAGGACATAAAAAAGGCGGAAATAGCCAAGCTATTTCCGCCTTTCTCTTCAGTTTTCGATCCCAGCTGTTAACTGTTCACTATTAACTGTTAACTGCCTTTAACCGACCCACTTGCGTGCATTGGCGAACATCCGCAGCCAGGGGCCGTTTTCGTGGCCGCGCCAGTCGTCCGGGATCCAGCTGTTCTGCAGTACGCGGAACACCCGCTCCGGGTGCGGCATCATGATGGTGACGCGCCCGTCGTTGGTGGTGAAGCCGGTGACGCCTTGAGGTGAGCCGTTAGGGTTCGCCGGGTACTGTTCCGCCGGGTTGCCCTGACCATTGACGTAGCGCAGGGCCACCAGACGCTGTTCGATGTTGCGATTCAGGGCTTCATCGCCGAGTTCCACCCGGCCTTCGCCGTGGGCCACTGCGATGGGAATGCGGGTACCGGCCATGTCCTTGAGCAGAATGGAGGGAGAGTCCTGGATTTCCACCAGGGAGGTGCGCGCCTCGAACTGCTCGGACAGGTTGCGCACAAAGCGCGGCCAGTGCTCGGCACCGGGGATCAGGTCCTTCAGGTGGGACAGCATCTGACAGCCATTACACACGCCAAGGGCAAAGGTGTCTTCGCGGAAGAAGAAGCGATTGAAGGCTTCGCGCAGCTCCGGGTTGTAGAGCACCGTCTTGGCCCAGCCACCGCCAGCACCCAGCACATCCCCGTAGGAGAAACCGCCACAGGCCACCAGACCCTTGAAGTCATCCAGTTGCACTCGCCCTGCCAGCAGGTCGCTCATGTGAACGTCGATGGCAGAGAAGCCAACACGGTCGAACGCCGCCGCCATTTCGGTCTGACCGTTGACCCCCTGCTCGCGCAGGATCGCCATCTTCGGCTTGGCGCCAGTGTTGATGTAAGGCGCCGCCGGGTTCTCGGTCATGTCGAAGGTCAGGCGCACATTCAGGCCCGGATTATTATTGTCCGGGATGGCCTCGAATTCCTGACGGGCACAATCCGGATTATCGCGCAGGGACTGGATCTGGTAGCTGGTTTCCGCCCAGATGCGCTGCAGCTCCCGGCGCGGGGTTTCCAGCAGGATGCCGCCGCCCAGACGCAGGCGAATCACATCGTCGCCGTCCGGCTGACCCAGGTGGTGAACGCACTGGCTGAGACCGGCTTCCGCATAACGGGCCAGGATCTCCTGCCGATGGGCCGGGCTGATCTGCAATACCGCACCCAGTTCTTCGGCAAACAATGCCGCCACCGCTTCCGGGTTGTCGCCGGCGATATGATCCAGGCTGATGTCCAGGCCGGTGCGACCGGCAAAAGCCATTTCCACCAGGGTAGTAAACAGACCGCCGTCGGAGCGATCGTGGTAGGCCAGCAGCTTACGCTCGGCCAGCAGCTGCTGGGTCACCTCGAAGAAGGCGATCAGGTCCTTGGCATCATCCAGGTCCGGCGGCACATCGCCAACCTTGCCGAATACCTGAGCCAGGGCGGAGCCCGCCAGGCGATTGCGACCACGGCCCAGGTCCACCAGCAGAAGTTCGCTGTCCACGCCGGTTTTCAGTTCCGGGGTGACGGTCAGGTCGATGTCGGTGACCGTGGAAAATGCCGAGATCACCAGAGACAAGGGGGCGGTGACGCTCTTGTCGATACCCTTCTCATTCCACACCGTGCGCATGGACAGGGAATCCTTGCCCACCGGAATGGCGATACCTAACTGCGGGCACAATTCCATGCCCACGGTTTTGACGGTATCGAACAGGGCCTGGTCCTCGCCCGGGTGGCCGGCGGCGGCCATCCAGTTGGCGGACAGACGAATCTGGCCCAGATCACCGATATGGGCGCTGGCAATATTGGTGATAGATTCCGCCACCGCCATGCGACCGGAGGCCGCTGCGTCCACCAGGGCCACCGGGGTGCGCTCGCCCATGGCCATGGCTTCACCCGTCTTCTGATTGAAACCGGTGGCGGTCACCGCACAGTCAGCCACCGGTATCTGCCAGGGGCCAACCATCTGGTCACGATGGACCAGACCGGTGATGGAGCGATCGCCGATGGTGATCAGGAAACTTTTCGACGCCACTGTGGGCAGACGCAATACACGCTCGCCGGCTTCTTTCAGGTCGATGCCGTCGGTGGTGAAGGTCTGGCGCAGGAAATCTTCCCGATCGAAGCTGCGTTGCATTTTCGGCGGCTTGCCGAACAACAGGTCCATGGGCAGATCCACCGGCGCCTTGCCGAAGTGCTCGTCACTGACCGTCAGATGTTCTTCACTGGTCGCTTCACCCAGCACCGCATAGGGAGTGCGCTCGCGCTGGCAAATGGCATCGAAACGATCCACGTCTTCCGGCATCACCGCCAGCACATAGCGCTCCTGAGCTTCGTTGCACCAGATCTCCACCGGGCTCATGCCGGGCTCGGAGCTGGGGATCTCACGCAGTTCCAGCTTGGCACCCATGTCGTGATCGTGGACCAGTTCCGGCAAGGCATTGGACAAGCCCCCCGCGCCCACATCGTGGATGGAAACAATGGGGTTGTTGTCGCCCTGGGCCCAACAGCGGTCGATGACCTCCTGCACCCGGCGCTCGATTTCCGGGTTGTCCCGTTGCACGGAGGCAAAATCCAGGGTCTCGTCGGACTCGCCGGAAGCCATGGAGCTTGCTGCACCGCCGCCCAGGCCGATCAGCATCGCCGGACCGCCCAGCACGATGATCTTGGCACCGGCAGGGATCGGGTTCTTTTCCACATGGCCTTCACGGATATTGCCCAGGCCACCAGCAATCATGATCGGCTTGTGATAACCACGCAGTTCATCGCCATTCACACCCGGTGCCTGGATTTCCAGGGTGCGGAAGTAACCACACAGGTTGGGACGACCAAATTCGTTATTAAAAGCCGCGGCACCAATGGGGCCTTCGATCATGATATCCAGTGCCGAGGCAATGCGACCGGGCTTGCCGTAGGGCTTTTCCCAGGGCTGTTCGAAGCCGGGGATATTCAGGTTGGACACGGAGAAACCGTTCAGGCCGGCCTTGGGCTTGGAGCCACGGCCGGTGGCGCCCTCATCACGGATCTCGCCGCCGGAACCGGTAGCCGCGCCCGGATGGGGAGCAATCGCGGTGGGATGGTTGTGGGTTTCCACCTTCATCAGCAGATGCACCGGTTCATTGACGAACTGGTACTCTTCACTGCCGGCTACCGGGAAGAACCGGTCAGCCACTGGTCCGGCTACCACCGAGGAGTTGTCCTTGTAGGCACTCAATACGCCCTCGGGGGCATTGTTGTAGGTGTTGCGGATCATGCCGAACAGGCTCAGATCCTGGTCTTCACCGTCGATGGTCCAGTCCGCGTTGAAAATCTTGTGGCGGCAATGCTCTGAGTTCGCCTGGGCAAACATCATCAGTTCCGCATCGGAGGGGTTACGGCCCAGGGCCGTGAAACGCTCCACCAGGTAATCGATTTCGTCATCGGCCAGAGCCAGGCCCAGCTCGCTGTTGGCCGTTGCCAGGGCCTCACGGCCACCACCAATCACATCCACCGTGGTTAGCTCGCGGGGGGCGTGATGAGAGAACAGGGCCTCGGCGTCTTCCAGCTCTGCCAGCACCACTTCCACCATGCGATCGTGCAGGGCTGACGCCAGGGCGGATCGCTCCCCTGCACCGGCGAGCCGGTACTCGATGCCACGTTCCACGCGTTCCACCTGGGTCAGGCCGGCGTTGTGACAGATATCCGTAGCCTTGGACGACCAGGGCGAAATGGTGCCCGGACGCGGCACTACCACAAAGCGCTGCCCGTCCACGTCGTCCTCTTCCAGGCTGGGACCGTACTGCAACAGCCCTTCCAGCACCTGTTGCTGTTCATTGCTGAGGGGCGCCTTGAGCGCCACAAAATGCACGTAGCGGGCAGAGATCGCAGAAATGCCCGTCAGGGACTCCAGCAGTTTTTCCTTACGAAATGCGGACAGGGCCGGGCTTCCGGAGAGGATCAGCATAGTGCGCCTTATATGATTACCAGTGGGGGTGGAGAGTAAGGGTCGCAATGATACGGGATTTGCCCGCCGCTCGCAGCCTCCGGAAACAGCCAATTTCACCCTTGTCAGCCCTGTCCTACGCCATGGGGCAATCGCCTACGCCACCTGTCTTATAAGCAATTTAATGCTCTCTTCCGGACTTGTCGCATTTGTGCATAAAACGCTCAATTGTTCGACAAAGCTTTACATAACAGCCATTTGCCACTGATAGAGTTGCGCCACTTTTACGTGATATAGATCACAGGCAGGGGATGAAACAATCCCTAACCGGTCGGCGGTAGCAGTATCGACCTGTCTGGACAACCTGACAGAGGTACACCAAGGATGACGGTTTTCTTTCGACACAGTAAGCATCTACTGGCCTCGCTGGCCCTGTTCAGCGTACTAGGCATGATGCTGGCAATGCGCCCCACTCCCACCGCCATGGAACGGGTAATGACCCGCGGCGAGCTAGTGGTGATGACCCGTCCATCCAATACCACCTACTATCAGGACCAGCACGGTTACACCGGCATGGAATACGAGCTGGCCAAGGGCTTTGCCGACAGCCTGGGCGTAGAGCTGCGCATGCTGGAATCCGACGATCCCTCCTATATCCGTTATGCCATTCGTAAAGGCACTGCCGATATGGCAGCAGCCGGCCTGGTGGCCACCGCAGAACGCAGCGAGAGCCTGCACTTCACCACCGACTATCAGAAAGTGGACTCCCTGGTGGTGCGCCGCCTGGACACCCCGCGCATCCGTGGTATGGAAGACCTGACTGGCAAGCAAGTAGCTGTGGCCGCCGGCTCCAGCCACGCGGAACTGCTGGTAAAGGCGCAACTGGAGAATCCGGGCCTGGAATTCCAGGAAGTGGAAGACGCCAGCCCGGAACAGCTGCTGGCTCTGGTGGAAGACGGCCAGGTGGATTACACCCTGATCCATTCCAACAACTATTCTCTGCAGCGCGCCCTGTGGCCCGAGCTGATTGCCGATTACACCGCCGCCACCGACATGCCGCTGGCCTGGGCGTTCAACCCCAAGGATGACCAGAGCCTGTACCTGGCTGCCCAGCGCTACCTGACTCAGGCCAAGGCCAACGGCACCACTGCCAAACTGGAAGATCGTTTCTACGGCCATGTGGAACAGTTCAATCTGTATGCGGCACGCAGCTTCATGCGTCACCTGGAAGATCGCCTGCCCCGCTATGAGGAACTGTTCCGCAAGGCGGAAGGCAACAGCGGTTTCGACTGGCGCCTGCTGGCCGCCCTGGCTTACCAGGAATCCCTGTGGGATCCGGGCGCCATATCCCCCACCGGGGTAAAGGGCCTGATGATGCTCACCAACGACACCGCACGCCAGATGGGCATCAGTGATCGCACCGACCCGGCCCAGAGCATCCTGGCTGGCGCCGACTATCTGCGCCACACCCACGATCGTATCCCGGCGCGGATTCCCGAGCCGAGCCGCACCTGGATGGCCCTGGCCGCCTACAACGTGGGCTTCGGTCACCTGGAAGACGCTCGCGTGCTCACCCAAAGCCAGGGTGGCAACCCGGACAACTGGCAGGATGTGAAACAGCGCCTGCCCATGCTGGCCAACCCGGCCTACGCCGGCCAGCTGCGCTACGGCAATGCCCGCGGTGGCCAGGCCGTGATCTACGTGCGCCACATCCGCCGCTACTACGACCTGCTGGTGTGGGCGGAAAACAGCCGTCGTCGTGACGACACCCTGATCGCGCTGAATTAAGCCCTTTCCGCCCGTCATCGTTCGCGCCTCAAGCGGCGCTCCTACAGGTGCTTCGTTGAAACTGTAGGAGCGTAGCTTGCACTCGAACGATTCTGCTGCAGACAGCCTCCCCACCCTCCGGAGTCAATCACCGGATTTCCAACAGCGCACTACAGATAGCGATTAGAACAAACCCGGCTGGGCCTGCATCGGATCAATGGACAGATCCGGCAGGCCCTCCACTCGACCCTGCAATAATTCATGCCACAGCAATGCCAATGACAAGGCATCGCCATTGTCCGGCATGTGAATAAACACGTAAGGACGCTCTCCCGCCGCTATCCAGCCAGCCACCCGGTCCACCCAGGGCGCCAGAAACGATCGATTGGCCCGCAGCTCAGGATGCCCCACGTAACGAATCACTGGCGACGCGTCACCGGGCAGCACATGCACTGGCAGCCGGGGCTTCTTGCGCTGAGCCTCTCGTGTGGCCGCATCCTCCGCGCTGGCGGCAAACAAGGCCCGGCTGTCAAAGCAGACCCGCGCTATTTGGCGCTCACGCAGGCCGCGGTTAAGCGCCTTTTCAGCCTCCCCCTTGGCGAAGAAATCCGGGTGACGCACTTCTACCGTGCAGCCAAACGGTGCCGGCAGCATCTCCACAAAGCGCCACAAGTCCCCCAGCCGTTCCGGCCCGAAGGCAGCAGGAAGCTGCAGCAACATGGGGCCTAGCACATCTGCCAACGGTGCCAGCACCTCCAGAAAGCCTCTCGCCTGCTCACCCACACCCCTCAACAGGCAATCGTGAGTAATCTGTCGGGGAAACTTGAACAGGAAACGGAAATCCTCCGACACCTGGCCCCGCCATTGTTCACATTGCCTGTATGACGGCATGGCATAGAAGGAGGTATTGCCCTCGACACTATTAAACACACGGCTATAACGGGCCAGAGGGGTTGGCTCAGCAGGCAGAAGCCCATTCCAGGCCGGGTGCTGCCACTGCGGGCACCCCAGAAAATATGGCTGCCTCATGAGCGAGCCCTGCCATAGAAACCCTGCCCCTCAAGGGACAATCGCAACTGCGCCACCACCGCATTACTGAGCTGGCGGTAATCCGGGTACGGGGTCAGCAACAAGCGCCGTTCTGCGTCAACAGAGACTTCAGGAGCACGATCCAGTAGGCGGGCCCTGTGCTGCAACCCGGTAAACCGCAGCAGATTGTCCTTGCCGCCGATCCAGTGCCAGCATTCACCGTTCGCCAGCGCCGGCGCAAAGCTGAGAGCGTTTTCCTGGAACAGGGACGTATCCCGGTAATGCCGCCACTCCTGCGTCATCGGGCAGGCCACCTTGGCAAGTAAATTGACGATCTTGCGCCAGTGATTGGAGTTCGCGGCTATCAATTCGGCAGCGTCAGGATATTGCTGTAAACGTTCAAGGCCGTTCGGCCGGTGAGGCAGATACAGAATTAATGACGGGCGGGCAGCCCCAAGATAGTCGGCGTCAGGCATCCCAACATTCTCGTCGGCTCCAGGGTGTCAGCATTCTACAGCGCAGCGTGGAAAAGGGGCTAAACGAAAAAAGGGTTTGCCGCATCACTGCGACAAACCCTTTTTCCTGAATATTGGTAGAACCGGGCGGATTCGAACCGCCGACCTCCGCCATGTCAAGGCGGCGCTCTAACCAACTGAGCTACGGTTCTATGGCAACCTTCAGGGCAACGCGCTGGTGCCATGTGCCTGAAGAGGGTGGCAATTCTATGCAGCTTGGCCGCGCAGGGCAAGGGTCAATTTATTTGCGCCGGCGAGATCCCCAGGCGGTTTCGATCTGGCGGGCGCGGGTGATGGATTCTTCCACCAGCTCTGACTGGTGCTCGGCGAACTCACGGATGATTTCCAGCGCCGAGCGCACATCCCGGCGGAAGATGGTCTCCACCAGGGCCTTGAAGAACGACAGGCATTCCTTCACTTCGTCGGCCTCCAGGTGCAGGGCCATAAAATAGGCCCGCTGCATGGCCGGCTGCATGTTGATAAGGATATCTTCCACAAACACATTGCGGGCAAACGGATAAGCATGCTCGAGGAACTGGAAACTGAGCACAAAGAACGCATCCAGATCCCGCTCTTCCGCTGCCACCTGCAGACCATGAACCAGCTCGATAAAGGCGTCCAGATCCTCTTCTCGCACCACCTTGATGGCCTTGCGGATCACCAGCCCCAGCAATACCTGCATCACCTCATAGAGGCTGCGCACATGGGCTTCGGACATTTCTTTCACTACTGCCCCGCGGCGCGGCAGGATATCGATCAGCTGGCGCCGCTGCAGGATCAGCAGTGCCTCGCGGACGGAGCCGCGGCTCACATCCAGCTCGCCGGCCACACGCAACTCCTGGATACGATCACCGGCCAGCATGTCACCATGGATAATCTGCTTGGCCAGGTGCTGGGCAATCTGCTCGGAAAGGCTTTCTTTGGCTTTGAAGCTCACGGGTACTCCTTAGAGGGATCTCTATCAGCGTTCAACAGCACGCTCTGCTTCCTCACCGCACTTGCCGGCACAGGTACAGCGCCATTGCTTGTTGAACAATCCCAAAATTCTTGTCCGACTATAGAACAAGGGTGACGGGGCTCCAATAGCTGGACACTAATTGCCTACAATGACCGGCAACAAGATGTGTCCACGCTCGCAATTTTCCCCCGGTCCTCTGGATTTCAGTGGTATTACTGGCCAGTATGAAAGAGAAAGGCTGCCTGCGGGCACAACAATAAAGAATCACCAGGTACACAGGATGTCCCAAAACCTGATTACGCAATTACCCCGTGTGGATTCACTCTTTGATCAGTACACGGAACGCTTTGGCAAGCAACAGACTCCTTACCGCAACCATGTCTACCGTCTTATCAATCTGGTGGCCGCTCAGAAGACACTGGACGACCAGGAGCAGGAAGCCCTGGAGATTGCCGCCTTCTTCCACGACGCCGGCATCTGGCTGGCCGGCACGTTCGATTATCTCCAGCCCTCTGCCCGCTTGGCGGAACATTATCTGGAAGAGCAGAAACTCGGCCACCATCGCACCATGGTGCGCGCCATGATCCTGAATCACCACAAGATCAGTCGCTATCACGACGACCCGACAAACCTGGCTGAAGTGTTTCGACGCGCAGACTGGATGGATGTTAGCCTGGGCCTGATGCGCTTCGGCGTCCCCATGGCCCGGGTTCGACTGATCAAACGGGCCTTCCCCAACGCGGGCTTTCATCGCCTGCTGCTCAAACTCAGCGGCCAGCAATTGCTCAGCCAACCCTGGCGACCACTGCCCATGCTGAAACGCTGAGCCCCGGTTCTTGTTTGCCCTATACGCTGTAATGTGAATACGCGACAAATGCCACGGCAAACCCGTTTGCTGCCACTATATTGACCACAAAAAGTTACTCACAGCATCTGTGGATAACTTTGTGCATAGACTGTCAGGAACTGCCGCCAGCACCGATGTTTCCTACCCTTCCCCCAGAATGATGAAAAAATGGCCGTTTTATTAAATTCTTTTAAAACAATAACTTATCAATCATTTACCGCAAATCAACAAGTTAGACAAGAACATTCACACAAGGCCTGAAAAACGGTTAAACGCTGTGCAAAACTCTTGCCCTGAATCGGAGCAAACAGAAAAATGCAAGCGCCCGTGCGGCTTTATTAAGCCGCCACAGTCACTTGTAAAGGAAAACGCAGGAAGGTTCGGGGATCAGCGCCGCAGGCTGAAGCTGATGCCCAGCACGACGACCGGCTCCACATCCAGGTCGTTATTGTCGCGCTCTTCTTCGGTGTCGCAACGAAACGCTGCTTTGTACTCGTCACAATCCAGGGCTTCGATGGCTCCTACCGCCGCACTAACGGTCCAGCGGGAATAGGGTTTCACCCACTGGTGGCCCAGCTCCACCCCGACACCCAGGCGCTCATAGTGGCGCTCACCGCCCAGATCTCCCGCCATCAGGCCGGTGTAGAAGCCGTTCTCGGACATCAGGCCACGCTCCATCTTATGGCGCCAGCCCGCCACCCAGCGAGGTTCATCTGTGTCGAGGCCACCGGAATCCAGGTACAGGGCCGGCATGGCGTAGAAGCTGTTGTGCTCGGTGGCCCACTCCAGATTCAACCCGGCGAGACCATTGAGGTAGCCCAGGCCGATAAGCAGATCATCTGCCACAGCCGGCACAGGCATGAGCATAAGGAAGGATAGTAGCCAGCGGTGCATGGCAAACTCCGGTTATTGTTGTTATTCAGCCAGGGCTGTTTGCGCCTGGTCAGGCCGCAAGCGCGCCAGGGAGCCTGTATTTTTCACAACCCCCTCGCGGATTACAAGCATGGAAACCCCGGCCCCGACGTCAGCGGGGCCAGGAGCCAGCATTACAGCGGGATCTTGTCGATGCTGTCGGCGGTGGTGTCGATGGCGCCATCCACTTTCTCCAGCGCTTCATCCGCGGCGTTACCGGCTACCGGAATAATCGACAGCACCGCGCCCACTACGGAGCCGGCGGCGCCGACCAGTCGCATGGGCGTTGTCGCCAGTTTGGTGAGGAAACAGCCGCTCAGAGTGGCTGCCAGCAGGCCTACCACTGCCAGACGCATTACCGATTTCATAGTTGCTCCTTATTATTCTTCATAGTGTTGTTCGCACGTGTACCGAAACGCCGTGAATCAGTATTGAAACTGCATCCCCAATCGACGCCCCACTTCCTCATAGGCTTCCACCACGCCACCCAGGCCCTGGCGGAAACGATCCTTGTCCAGCTTTTCGCGGGTGTCCTTGTCCCACAGCCGGCAGCCGTCCGGGCTGAATTCATCGCCCAGCAGCACTTCACCATTAAACACGCCGAATTCCAGTTTGTAATCCACCAGCAACATGCCCCCGTCCAGAAACAGCTGCTTGAGCACCTCGTTAACCTGGAACGTCAGGGTTTTCATTTGCGCCACCTGCTCGTCGGTGGCCCAGCCGAAACTGCGGATATGGAAGTCGTTGACCATGGGGTCACCCAGATCATCATTCTTGAGAAAGAATTCGAAAGTGGGCGGATTCAGTTCCAGACCTTCTTCCACACCCAGGCGACGGCAGATGGAGCCAGCGGCAATATTGCGCACCACGCACTCCACCGGAATCATTTCCAGCTTTTTCACCAGCGATTCCACCGGCGACAGCATCTGCTCGAAGTGACAGGGAATACCCGCCGCCTTGAGCTTTTCCATGATGGCGGCATTGAACTGGTTGTTCACCGCTCCCTTACGCGCCAGCGCCTCTTTCTTCTTGCCGTCAAAGGCCGAGGTGTCGTCGCGGAACAGCATGATCAGTTTGTCCGCGTCATCGGTGGTGTACACAGACTTGGCTTTGCCGGCATACAACTCGTCGCGTTTTTCCATGGAAAGGCCTTTACTCGGGTCAGTATTAATGTACTTGCAGCCAGCCAAACCCTTCCGTCTGGCTGGCAACGCCAATTCGTTCACGCCCGCGGGTCACCACCCGCTCAATGGCATCCAGTGCATGCCGGGACGTGTTGTTTTGCTCACTCAGGTGCGACAGTACCAGATGCTGCAGGCGGTCCACATTGGCCTGGCGCAGCAGCGCTGCAGCCTGGTCATTGCTCAGATGCCCCAACATACCACCCACACGACGTTTCAACGACGGTGGGTAGGGACCGTGAACCAGCATCTGCGCATCATGATTGCATTCCAGCACCAGTGCATCGCAATCCTGATAAGCCTCTACCACATGGGGAGTAATGGCCCCCAGGTCGGTGAGCACGCCCAGGGTGCGGCCCTGCCAGGTAAAGCGGTACTGGCAAGGCTCGCGGGCATCATGAGGCACCAGGACCGGCAGAATCTGCAACGCCCCTACGGTAAAGGCACGCCCCGGCCGCACTTCCTGCCAGTTTGCACCGCTGAGACTGGTGCGTTTGCCCTGCACCGCGCTGGCGGTGCCAAAAGAGCTGTAGACCGGGCAACCGGTCTTGCGGCCCAGCGCTCCGGCACTACGGATATGGTCGCCGTGCTCATGAGTTACCAGAATGGCACTGAGCTGATCCGCTGCCAGCCCCAGTCGTGCCAACCGCTGCTCGGTTTCCTTGACGGTAAACCCGCAGTCGATCAACACCAGGGTGTCGTCCGCTTCCACCAGGGTGGCGTTGCCCTTACTGCCACTGCCCAGGGATGCCAGCTTCATAATACTTAATTCAGTTCTTCAAAAATGCGTTCAAGGATGGCCTGGCCCGGGGTCTTTTCCACCAGCGCAGAGCCTTCTTCATTCAATACCGCCACCTGAATACCATTGGTGGTATGGCTCAGCTTCAATTGCGCGGTCTTGGCACCCAGGGTGTAGCGCTCAGGCACCTTCAGGTAATAAATACCCACTTCACGGTCCCGGTCGCTGATCTTCAGATCGGTGTTACCCAGGGCATCGCCCACATACTCCCAGGCCCAGGCAAAGCGGGTGGACATCATGATAATCGGATAGCCGTTACCATCACGGGCCAGAATCGCCTTCGAGGACGCATCCTTGGGGGCCGGCTGCTGTGACTCTTCCTCGTCAGAGCCACCCAAAACCACCAGCTGGGGCGGTTTAGGCACCTCAAAGCGCTTCTCGTCTTCACCACGGCCCACCAGGCGTTCTTCCTGACGCGGGACTGCATAAAGCGGCTGCTCGCCGATGAATACGCCGTCTTCAGGAACCTGAATAGGCTCCAGCATTTGCGCATTGCGATAATTCAGGCTGCTGTCCGGCAACCAGCTACAGCCGGATGCTGCGGATACCACCAGTGCGAGCGTTAACGCCGCTTTCTTCATTTAACCTCCAGCAGGCCACATTGACGCATGGTCTCACGCAACCGCGGCTGGGCCGCTTCTGACAGCGACACCAACGGCAGGCGGATACCAAGATCAATCAGGCCCATTTCATACAGTGCCCATTTCACCGGGATCGGACTGGCTTCAATAAACAGATCACGATGCAGGGGCTCAAGTTCCGCATTTAATACACGGGCCTGGTCCGCGTCACCCGCCAGGGCCGCTTCACACATGGCCGCCATCTTGGCCGGGGCCACATTTGCGGTCACCGAGATATCGCCATGGCCGCCCGCCAGGATGAAATCCATGGCCGTGGCGTCGTCACCGGAGTAGAGCATGAAGTCATCCCCGCAACGCTCGCGGATTTCACGGGCCCGTTCCAGGTTACCGGTAGCTTCCTTGATGCCAATGATGTTGGGCACCTTGCTCAGCCGCTCCACGGTTTCCGGCAACAGATCACAGGCAGTACGGCCGGGCACGTTGTAGAGGATCTGCGGAATATCCACCGCCCGGGCCACCGCCAGGTAATGTTGGTAGAGGCCTTCCTGGGGCGGCTTGTTGTAGTAAGGCGTTACCAACAGGCAGGCATCAGCGCCGTCACGTTTGGCGTCACGGGTCAGGCGGATGGCTTCTTCGGTGTTGTTGGCCCCGGTACCGGCGATCACCGGGATGCGGCCCTTGGCCGCGGCCACCACCTCACGGATCACGCTGTCGTGCTCTTCAAAACCCAGGGTGGCGGATTCGCCCGTGGTGCCCACCGCCACGATGGCGTGGGTGCCCTGCTCCACATGCCAGTCCACCAGGGCGCGTAAACGCTCCCAGTCCACTGCTCCGTCTGCGCGCATGGGGGTTACCAGCGCTACAATGCTGCCACGGATCATGCCTGTCTCCTGTTTTACGCCAATCGGCGCAATCGCGATTATTCCGGTGCACCGGACCCTGTCGTCGGGTACACAGGCTGCTGAACAACCCGTTGCGCGCTCTGGCTTTCAGGCTGACTCGCAATCTAGGCGCCATTTTGAATGGTGTATGTCCATCCATCGAGAAATGGCAACAACGAGTGCGGGCTAGCCTGGAAGCCCCGAAGGGCGAGGACTGAAGGGCCCATCTGCTGCGCTTTGTCGCTAGGAAAGGGAACCACCCTGTCCGTTGCGACAAAACACAACAGCTGCACCCTTCAGGCCTCGCAGAGCATGCAACGGGTTGTTCAGCAGCCTGTTGAGGGCGCTATGGTAAACCTCGAAAACGCTGGACGCCAGATGCCTGACACTCGGCAATTCCCTTTGTGGGAAGGGAGCCGGCGGGACCAGGCAGCCTCTCCCCCACCACCAGGGCGAGGCGAGTCACGGGGCTAGAGACAACGCCGGCAGCGTTTCGCTCCTCGTAACTTACCCCTTACCATGGTTTTTCTTCAGGATTTCCACAGCCCAGGATGAGTCTTCTGGTCTCTGCACTCTCTGCAGAAAACCTCTAAACTCTCATCACACAACTCTCAAAATACAAACAAGACAATGCCTGCGGAGCGCATCATGGAACAACTCATCGTTATCTCGGCCCTGGGATCAGACCGCCCGGGCATCGTGGAGTCCCTTTCCCGGGCAGTACTGGAACACAACGGCAATATCCTCGACTCTCGCATGACCGTGTTGGGCGGTGAGTTTGCCGTGCTGATGCTGGTGTCCGGCAGCGATGCCACCCTGGACCAGCTGGAAACGGACCGGGACAAGCTGGCGGGTGAACTGGACCTGCTGATAACCCTGAAACGTACCCGCCCACGTGATCTGCAGGCCCGCGCCCTACCCTACGAGGTGGAAGTGGTGGCCATGGACAACCCGGGCATCGTCCACGAAATTGCCAACTTCTTTTCCCGGCGCAGCATCAACATCGATGATCTGCATACCGGCACCTATGCCGCTCCCCACACCGGCACCAGCATGTTCAGCCTTCACCTGGTACTGAGCATGAACGCGGAACAATCAGTGGCCGAATTACGCGAGGCTTTCCTGGACTTCTGTGAGGAGCGCAATCTGGACGCCACCATGACACCGAAGCGCTAAGCACCGCAGCACACAACATGGCAAAACCATCAACAGCATGAAAGAGAAGCGGACCCCATATGGCACATCCCAAGATTGGTAATCTGGCACCCAACTTCAAGCTGCCTGATCAGGACGGCAATACGGTTGAACTGAAATCCTTCAAGGGCAAGAACCCGGTGGTGATTTTCTTCTACCCCAAAGCACTGACCCCGGGTTGTACCACCCAGGCCTGCGGCATTCGCGATACCAGGGCTGAGCTGGAAAAACGCGGCGTAGTGGTATTCGGCATCAGCCCGGACCCGGTTGCCCGCTTGCCCAAATTTATCGACAAGCATGACCTGAACTTCACCCTGTTGTCCGATGAGGACCACGCCATCGCGGAAAAATACGGTTGCTGGGGAATGAAGAAGTTCATGGGCAAGGAATTCATGGGGCTCATCCGCACCACCTTTATCGTCGGCAAGGACGGCAAACTGGTGAAGGTAATGGACAAGTTCAAAACCAAGAGCCATCACGAGGATCTGCTGGCTGAGCTGGACGAGCTGGGAATCTAGGGAAACTCTGCATGGCAAGGGGCGCCACCGCGCCCCTTAACTGGCTGCTATGAATCCTCCTGCACCTTCTGCTCAGGGTCAGGGTAATCCGACTGACTGGGCCAGGCATTGATCACCGCCTTGATCAAGGTCGCCAACGGGATGGCAAAGAACACACCCCACAATCCCCACAACCCTCCGAACAGCAAGATCGCGGTAATGATTGCTACGGGGTGAAGGTTCACCGCCTCCGAGAACAGCAGCGGCACCAGAATATTGCCATCGATAAACTGGATGACGCCGTAAATCACCATCACCAGGGCAAAATCCCCGCTCCAGCCAAACTGCACATAGGCCGCAGCCGCCACCGGGAGTGTTACCACTGTCGCGCCGATATAGGGCACCACCACGGACAACCCTACCAGCACCGCCAACAACACGGTGTAGTGCATTCCCAGCAGCAGGAAAGCAATAAAGGTGGCACTGCCTACCAGCAGGATCTCGATGGCCTTGCCGCGCACATAGTTGGCAATCTGATCATCCATCTCATGCCAGACGTGATCCAGAATCCGGCGCCGACGGGGCAGGAAACGCATCAGCCAGTTGATGATGGTTTCCCGATCCTTGAGGAAAAAGAACACCAGCAATGGCAGCAACACCAGGAAGACCATCACCTCCACCAGGTTGGGAATAGACGCCAGCGACAGGGTCAGCACCCCCTGCCCTGCTTCCGCCACCTGGCGCTGAATCACCGACACAATGGAGTTCACCTGCTCCATGGAGATCACTTCCGGATAATGTTCCGGCAACTGTCTGAGCCAGGTTTCTCCATTCTTGAGAAGATGCGGCAACTGGTCCTGCACCAGCAGCAGAGTCTGTCGCCAGACCATGGGCAACAGCACCACCAGAGTCGCGATCAGCAGGCCAAGGAAGAGAGTAAAAACCAGGTTCACCGCCAGTAGACGGCGCATGCCATGACGCTCCAGCCCGGAAACCAGCCCTTGCATCAGGTAGGCAATCACGATTGATGCAAACACCGGCGCCAACATGCCACCGAAAAACAGAATGACCAGTCCGGCGGTCAGCAATACCACAAGAAGATATACTGCCTCCTCATCGGAAAAGTACCGTTCGGACCAGTTTTTGAGAATACGTAACATCAGCTCTCCTGTTCGCCACGGCGAATCACAAAGGCATAGTGGCCCTTATTTTCGCCCATGCGAACCAGCTCGTGGCAGGATTGTCTCAAATAGGCAGGAATGTCATCGGCGGAAGCAGCATCGGTGGCGATCACCTCCAGCAGCTGCCCCGGTTTGAGATGTCTCAGCGCCTGCCGGGTCTTCAACAACGGCATGGGACATTGCAGGCTGGAGGCATCAATCTGCAGGTCGATAGGCTGGTCGCTCATACAGGCGGCTTCATTCGTTGCGGCTCTAGCTGCATTATAGTCACAACCCGACAACGGAATAAGGGTGGGTTGTGCCGACTTGCACGAATACTTACGGGAGCATCTTACTTGAAGTTTTTGTTACGCACCGTCTTGTTGTTGAGTTGCTGCACGCTGGCAGCCACCAGCGCCAATGACGACTTGCCGGTTCTGGGTGATCCCACCGCCGCACTGATGTCCGCCGACCAGGAGTACCGGCTGGGTCGCGGCTGGCTGCGCGGCCTGCGCGGGCAGACCTCGATCATGTCCGACCCGCTGGTGCAGGAATATGTGGAAAGCCTGGTCTACCGGCTCGCCTCCTACAGTGACCTGAAAGAACCCAATCTGGACATCGTGGTCATCAACAGCCGTCAGATTAACGCCTTTGCGGTACCCGGCGGCGTGATCGGGCTTAACGCCGGGCTGTTCCTCAATGCCCGCGACGAAGACGAAGTGGGCGGCGTGGTGGCCCACGAAATTGCCCACGTCAGCCAGCGGCATTTTGCCCGCCGTTATCTGGACTCGAAAAAGATGAACACCGCCGTGCTGGCCGCCATGCTGGCCAGCCTGGCTGTCGCCATTGCCGGTGATGGTGAAGCCGGCATGGCCGGTATCGCCGCCACCCAGGCCGGTGCCATCCAGGCGCAGCTGGCCTACTCCCGCCAGAACGAACGGGAAGCGGACCGGGTGGGCATGCAGACCCTGGTCGCTGCCGGTATGGACCCGGATGCCATGCCTCGTTTCTTCGAACGTATGCACAACAGCCAGCGTTTTTCCGGTGATCCGCCCGAGTTCCTGCTCACCCACCCGGTCACCGAAAGCCGTATTTCCGACAGCCGATCCCGGGCGCGCTCCCTGCCAACCCCGAGGCTCGCCCCGTCTGTCCATTTCCTGCTGGTACAGGCACGACTGCAGGCGGCCTTCATTCAGGGCGACGATCATGCTATCGACCATTTCCGTCAATACAGCAACGAACGCAATGCCCTGGGCCTGCAGGCCGCCCGCTATGGACTGGCGCTGAGTTATCTACGTGCTGACCACTATGACCAGGCCAGGAAAATCATGCAGGCACTCGCCGAGGAGCACCCGGACCAGCTGTGGTTCCGGCTGGGTCTGGTGGAAGTGGCCATGGACGAGGGCGACTACGACGTGGCCATTAGCCAGGCGGAGCGGGTGCTGGATCTGTCACCGAACAATTACCCGGCGTCCATTTTGCTGAGCAAGGCACTGCTGCGCAGTGAGCAACCGGCCAGGGCCTTGCCGCTACTCAAACCGTTACTGGGAGACCGCCCCAACAACCCGTATATCTGGGATTTGGCCGCCGATGCCTACGGCAACAGCGGCGACAAGGTTCGTGCCCTGCACGCGCGGGCAGAAAGCCAGTTCCTGCGTGGCAGGGACCAGCAGGCGATGCAACAGATGGAATATGCCTTGCGGGATGCGGAAAATGATTTTGCGCTGTACAGCAAGCTCAATGGCCGGCTGCAAACCATGAAGAGGTTATCGGAAGAGAGGTTCTAGAATACTGCACGCTGTCACGCAGCACGCCACACGCACAAACCTGACGCTCTTGCGTGTAGCGTGCGTCTTCCACGCACTATTTGTTTAGCGACTTGCCGAAATCCAGCATGCGATTGAGCGGCACCATGGCTTTATCTGCCAGATCCGAATCCACGAAGATCTCCTGCCCCATGCCATTGTCGTCTTCCAGCACCGCCAGCATGTTCTGCAGGCCATTCATGGCCATCCACGGGCAATGGGCACAGCTGCGGCAGGTGGCGCCGGAGCCGGCAGTGGGGGCTTCCAGGAAGGTTTTACCGGGAGCCAGTTGCTGCATCTTGTAGAAGATGCCCTTGTCGGTAGCGACGATGAAGGTGTCGTTATCCATCTCGCAGGCAGCCTTGATCAGCTGCGAGGTGGAGCCCACCACATCCGCCATTTCCACCACCGGCGCCGGTGACTCCGGGTGTACCAGAATGGCAGCGTCCGGGTAGGCCGCTTTCAGATCCTGCAGGCCCTTGGCCTTGAATTCCTCGTGCACGATACAGGCGCCATCCCAGCACAGTACATCGGCACCGGACTTGTCGCGCACATAGCTGCCCAGGTGCTTGTCCGGGGCCCAGAGGATTTTTTCACCGTTGCGGTCCAGATGCTCAATCAGCTCCACCGCAATAGAGGAGGTGACCACCCAATCGGCGCGGGCTTTCACCGCCGCCGAGGTATTGGCATACACCACCACGGTGCGATCCGGATGCTGATCACAGAAATCGGCAAATTCGTCCTCAGGACAGCCGATATCCAGTGAACAGGTCGCTTCCAGGGTAGGCATGAAAACGCGTTTTTCCGGGCTGAGAATCTTGGCGGTCTCGCCCATGAACTTGACCCCGGCCACGATCAGAGTGGAAGCCGGGTGCTCCTTGCCGAAGCGGGCCATTTCCAGGGAATCGGACACGCAGCCACCGGTTTCTTCCGCCAGGGACTGAATTTCAGGATCGGTATAGTAGTGGGCCACCAGTACCGCGTCGCGCTGGCGTAACAATTCCTTAATGCGCTGACGGTAGGATGCACGCTGTTCCTCGCTGAGCGAGTCTTCGTGTACCACCTTGGCCAGATGGGCCTGTACCAGTGCTTGTGCCTCTGCAGTCATTGGCTTCACCGCCTGGGGTTTCCCCCTGATATCAATAACTTAGGTAATAACCAGAAAATCAGGGCGGGCATAATACCACAACGTGGCGCCGGGGCGGCGCCACGTAGATACCCTTAAGCGTTAAAATGCGCCCGGACGGGCGGCTTTTCAAGATGCCGGACGATAGTCCGGGCCGGCAGCCACCAGATGCACAGTACTGATGGCTCGCTCCAGGAACGCGCCCTCGCAGTAACACAGGTAGTAATCCCACATACGGATAAAGCGCTCGTCAAAACCCAACTCACGGACTGTCGGCAAGTTCGCCAGAAAACGCTGACGCCAGTGATTCAGGGTCAGGGCGTAGTCATGGCCGATGTCATGAAGCTCCGTGGCGACCATGCGGGTATGCTTAGTCAGATGCTGGCACATCACCGACACGCTGGGCAGGAAACCGCCCGGGAAGATATAGCGTTTGATGAAATCGACCTGATTGAGGGCATGCTCGTAGCGCTGATCCGGCACCGTGATGGCCTGCAATACCAGTTTGCCATCCGGTTTTAGCCTTTCTCCGAGCACCTGAAAATAGCTCGGCAGAAACTCCGCCCCCACCGCTTCGATCATTTCCACGGAGACCACCCGATCATACTGACCGGTGAGCTCCCGATAATCCTCTTCCAGCACCGTCACTCTGCCCTCAAGCCCCTCAGCCTGAACCCTTTCACGGGCATGGCGAGCCTGCTCCCGGGAGATGGTGGTGGTGGTGACCTGAACACCATGATGCTTGGCCGCATGAATGGCGAGACCGCCCCAGCCAGTGCCGATTTCCAGCAAGGTCATACCTGGAGCCAGTGACAGGTACTGGCAGATTTTTTCCAGCTTGTAGTCGGAAGCTTCTTCCAGCGGGGCATCCGGACGGGGAAACACCGCGCTGGAGTACATCATGCTGCGATCGAGAAACAGGCTGAAGAAATCGTTGCCCAAGTCATAGTGCGCAGAGATATTGCGGCGTGAGCCCTGCAAGGAATTACGGTTATAGCGGTGCAGCATTTTCAGGGCCGGCCTGGACAACAATGCCATGCCACCTTCCAGGGCTTTCATGGCATCTACGTTGGCAGCAAAGTAACGAATGACTGCCACCAGGTCCGGGCTATCCCAGCCTTTTTCCATGTAAGCTTCTGCCGCGCCCAGGGCACCGCCACTCATCATCATGGTATAGGTGCGCCAATCACGCAGGCGGATAATGGCCGCTTCGCCGTGGGAATGTCTGCCGAGCATGACCTGATTGCCATCGGGTTCGTGAATACGAAGAGCGCCATGCGGCAGAGCGTTGAGCCGAGCCAGCACCAATTTGCGAGCCACGGACTGTGCCCAGCTGATTGTCACACTGTGTTGTAATGAGTTTGTTGTGGCTTTTTCGCCAGACAGCATGCGGTCAATCTCCGTACCGATTGTTACTGTTATTGCCGGGGTGAGAATGAAATCTCGCCCCCTTGCGCCAGAGCCGGAATGCCTGCCAGTAAATGGCACGCATTGTCGCCACGCCCTGGGCACCGAAGCGGAAGATCACCGACCCCATGTTGCCTTTACCAGGGTTCTTAAGGTCCAGCTGCAGCCCAGCCACAAACACGACCTGATCTTCCTTTCTGTCTTCCAACATTAGGCGCAAACCGGGTAAGGCCACGTGAAGATCCCAGTGGTAATCCAGTGCCATAGGCAGAAAGGGCGACACATGAAAGGCCTTGGGGTGGCTCACCACCCAACCACCCTGTTCGTTTTTTTGCAGGTTCAGCGGATAGAAATGCCGCTCCCGCCAGGGGGTGTTCTGCACTTCCGCCAGCATACTGTCCGGCTGTTCGCTGTCCCCGGAGAAATGCAGGTAAAGCACCAGAGGATTGAACAGCGTGCCCAGGGTGCGCCACTGGCCCAGCATCACTACCCTGCCCGCCTGCCAATCCAGGCCCAGCTCCACGGCTTTTTCACGCACCTTGTCATTCAGGCTATCCGGGCGCGCATCCACAAAGTCGCTATCGCGAAACACCACCGGCCGCCAGCGCCGGCCCCAGGCCGGATGCCGGGCCAGCATGGCGTCTACTTCCGCCAGATCACACCAGACCATCCACAGGGGGTAATGAAACCCATGACGGAACGGCACCAGGCGCTGGTGCCATACCTTGCCCCTTGCTATCGCCTGGGTAATCACGGGGCAGACTCCGGGGACAATGCCCGCACCACGTTCAAGGCCGACACCACGCCGTCTTCATGGAAACCATTACGGCACCAGGCTCCGGCATACCAGGTGCGCCTTTCGCCATTGCCCGCCAGTAGCGTTTCACAGGCTGCCACTGTATCCGGTGTAAACAGTGGATGGGCAAAATGATAGCGGGCAATGATTTTTTCCGGATCAATTTTGTCCGTCGCATTCAGCGTCACGCAGAAAGTTTCCGGTGCCTGGATGCCCTGCAGAATATTCATGTCATAGGTGACCTGTACACGCTCTTGATCGTCATCGAAAAGCAGGGCATTCCAGCTTGACCAGACCCGCTGACGCCGTGGCAGCAAGCGAATATCCGTGTGCAACACCACCTCATTATCCTGATAACCGAGCCGTGACAAGCACTCTGTCTCGCGGCTATCCGGGTCGTCGAGCAGCGCCATGGCCTGATCGCTGTGGCAGGCAAGAATCAGCTGATCAAACTCTCGCTGTTCACCATTCACCGTGAGAGTGACACCCTGCTCATGGCGGCGTACCGCACTAACCGCTGAACGGGTGTGAAAACGGGCTGAACATTGCTCCACCAAGGGTTTCACATACTGATTGGAGCCCCCCGGCACCACATACCACTGGGGCCGGTTGGTGAGCGAAAGCAGGCCGTGATTCTGGAAAAAGCGGATAAAGAACTTTGCCGGGAACACTTCCATCTGTTCCAGGGAGCAGGACCAGATGGCACCACCCATGGCGAGAATATAATCCCGACAGAAACGCTCCCCGTAACCATGCCGGCGCAGGTATTCACCCAGCGGCATTTCCCCCGCCTCAGTGTCCAGCAACCCGGGCGCATTGCGATTAAAACGCAGGATGTCGCCGATAAAGCGCCAGTGGGATGGGCTCAGCAGATTGCGCTTCTGGGCAAAAATCCCGCCGAGGCCATCGCCGGAATATTCCAGTCCGTTGCGCTTATCACTGACGGCAAACCCCATCGCCGTGGGCTGGCCCTGCAAACCCAGCTCATCCAGCAGGCGCAGATAGTTGGGGTAGGTGCGGTCATTGAACACAATGAAGCCCACATCAATGGCGTAGTCACCGTGCTCCCGGCTCACCGGCACGGTACAGGTGTGGCCACCGAGGTAGTCGTTGGCCTCGAAGACGTCCACCTGATGATCTCTGGACAGATACCAGGCGGCGGTGAGGCCGCTGATACCGGCACCGACGATGGCAATACGCTGACTCATGCCTGTTCCTTTCTGCTAGTGGGACTGTGATTACTGTCGTCGTACTGGGCCTTGGCGGCCTTGAAAGCCTCGGTAACCCGCTCGCGCACACCGGCATGGGGCACCACCGGCGGCGGATAGTCAGGCGCCAGTAAAGGCTGTTTCCAGGGCTCGTGGACGGTCTTGTTATCCAGCTCGCGTAATTCCGGCACCCAGCGGGCGACAAACTCGCCCTGCGCATCGAAACGCTGGCTCTGGCGGACAGGGTTGAAGACGCGGAAATACGGCACCGCGTCGGTACCGGAGGACGCACTCCACTGCCAGCCGCCATTGTTGGCGGCAAAATCTCCGTCGATCAGGTGTTGCATGAAAAAACGCTCCCCCATCCGCCAGTCCAGCCACAGATGCTTGCTGAGGAACATGGCCGTGACCATGCGCAGGCGATTATGCATCCAGCCAGTGGCCACCAATTGCCGCATGGCCGCGTCCACCAGCGGGTAGCCGGTGCGACCCTCGCACCAGGCCTGGAACAAGTCAGGGTCTCGGGACCACTGCAGCAACTCGGTTTCCGGCCGAAACGCGCCACCGCGACTGACCCGGGGGAAACGGGCCATGATCTGGCGATAGAAGTCTCGCCAGGCCAGCTCACCAATCCAGCAGGCAGCCCCGTCCCGGGCGCCCGCATCGGCCATGGCCAGAGTCGCCGCCCGGTAGCAACTGGCCGGCGACAGAGTGCCCGCAGAAAGAGCGGCGGACAGGGCACTGGTGGCCGGTTGCGACGGAAAATCCCGATGCTTGCGATAACCGGCCAGATGATGCTCGATAAAATCATCCAGTTGTTTCAGTGCCGCCGCCTCGCCCGGTTGCCAGTGACGGGTCAGAGAATCAGGCACTGTCAGCTTTTTGAGGGCACGTTCCACCACGCCCTTGCCGACAAAGCAGCCGTTACCGGCGCGAGCTGCAGGCAATGTGGCCACCGGCTCGAAGTGGCTGTCGAGCCATACATCCCAGCGTTTTTTGAAGGCGCTGAAGACCGTGTAAGGCGTTCCCTTGCCGGTGTTCAGGGTGCGCGGAGGCACCAGCACGCTGTCATCAAAGCCGGTTATCTGCACCCCCAGCGGCTCCATGGCCTGGGCCACCGCCCGGTCACGGTTCAGTTCGTTAAGTGGGTACTCGCGGCTACAGAACAGGCGTTCAATGCCGTGCTCCCGCACAAAGTCAGCCATCAGCGCAGGCACGGCTGCAAAGTCGCCGGCGTCCAGCACATGCAGATCCACACCCCGCTCTGCCAGGGCCTCGCCCAATTCAAGCAGGCTTTGCAGCACATACCAGCGGCGTAGCGGCGCCACATCGTGGCTGTCCCACTGCTGATCACAGAGAAAATAGACCGCGATAACCGGTTCATCCCGTTCCAGCGCCTGCTGCAGGGCACGGTGCGAGTGGATACGTAGGTCGTTGCGATACCAGAGCAAATTCATAAAACGCCTCTATGCCCTTCCAGGGTCAACAATTGTTCCGCCACCGCCTGACGGTCCCCGGTGAGCCTGGTCACACAGGCAGGCGGCGCTTCCGCCAGCCGGCCCCAGCAGGCCACGGGCCATGGCTGGTTCTGTTGCGGCCAGAGGCGCTGGCGCTGGCCGGCGGTAGGCCAGCGATCAATCACCCAGAGCACCCCGCAGGGCTGACGATCGGCCACAAGCGCACTCAAGGCATCCACGTCCACGTCCCGCTGCAAACACCACAGAGGTCGCTGCAGCACCATGGCCAGCTCCAGAGCCGGCAACACGTCCCCCACCGGCACCAGTAGCCAGCCAAACTCCCGCCGCTTGGGTGACAGGGACAAGGCACGAGCGGCCCACTTCTGGGTCAGAACGGCTTCCAGCAAGGCCAGATGGGCAGACAGGGACGGACTACCGGCAAGCTGCTCACGCAGGGGATCGCTGAGTTCGCGGATCACCTGCGCATGGCTGTAGTCGGCCAGCAGCCGGTTGAGCAGTTGCTCCAGGCGCCGTCCATTCATGGTCTCCAGCGCCTGTAACGCATCCTGGCGTGCCTGGGCCCAGGGCACACCGTTATCGGCTGACAGCAGCGGCTCCTGCTCCCCTGACAGCAAGGACGCCACCTGGCTGATGGGCACGCCCTTTTCCACCCAATGAACAATGCGCCGTATCTGGTCCACTTCAGCGGATCGGTAACGGCGATGCCCCTTGGCAGTGCGCTCCGGCTTCAGCAAGCCGTAGCGACGCTCCCAGGCACGCAGGGTGACCGGGTTGACGCCACACTGCTCACTGGCCTGCTGGATGGTGAGCACGTCGCTCATACCCGATTTCTCAGCCCCAGATCATCCGGATACGGCGACAGGTAGCCCTGCTTTTCCAGATAGGGCTGCGGCACCTTGCGCATGCCGCCACGCAGCAGGGTCATGGGCACAACCAGCGGCACTTCCTCGCGCAGGTAAGCCTCAATCTGTTCGTTGATCAACGCCCTGTCGGTATCGCTGAGGCCCTCACGCAAAAAACCCGCCAGGTGTTGCAGGGTATTCACGTGTGCACCTCGCGATACCCGCTTCTTCATGGCGATCATCAAGGCGTGGATATATTCCTCGGCGATCTCCTCCAGCGGGCGGCTTTTCAGGTCGCTGAGCAGGGGCCCCAACTGACGATAGGTTTTCTGGCAGTGGGCAAGTAGCTGGAATTTGTGT
Organism: Alcanivorax sp. IL2; assembly: GCF_047495475.1. NCBI lineage: Bacteria > Pseudomonadati > Pseudomonadota > Gammaproteobacteria > Oceanospirillales > Alcanivoracaceae > Alcanivorax > Alcanivorax sp. IL2. The sequence continues at coordinate 3,084,481 of NZ_CP179932.1, forward strand.
CGGCTGTGGAAGTCGATCAACCGCTGGGCGGTGAGCCCCTGCTCACGGAGCTGACACCAGTCATCGTAAAGGAACACCCGCTCGATAAAGTTTTCCCGCAGGGTATCGTCGTTAAGCCTTCCCTCTTCTTCCAGGGGCATGAGCGGGTAATGAGTTTGCAGCGCTGCGGCAAACAGGCCACTGGCATCACGGTGCTGCACATTGCCGTCATCGTTGTAGACGCGGATGCGCTCCATGCCGCAACTGGGGGATTTGGCCATCAGGATATAACCGCGCAACGGCGCCAGAGAAGGCATGGTGCGGGTGATGAAATCCTCCATCAGGTCGGTATGGTCGCGACGCCCATCGGTGGTGATCAGCCGCAGCTCTCCACCTTGCTCGGCAAGGTGCATGGCCTTGCGCGGCGCACTGAGGCCCGCCCCCATTTCCGGGCACAGGGAACGAAACTCGAAATAGCGGGACAAAACGCCAGTGCAATAGCGGGAATGCTTGTGTCCCTTGTCGTGACGCACTTCCAAGCCCAGCAAACAGGCGCTGATACCGACCGGGATTTTTGCGGAGCTGTTCATGTGTCACCCCATACCTGTACAAGAAATGATGTTTGTACAAGTTTAGGCCAATGTACAGTCAACACGCCGTGAAGCTCCCGTTCGAGCCACTTTCCTGCATCGGCCAGTGAAGATGCAATCTCGGGCAGCTATGCTTATACTGCCAAACAAACTGATCATATGGACAGTGCAATGCGTATTCTTGTGTGTGGCGGGCGCGATTTTGCCGATCAGCCATTACTGGCCCGCAGTCTGGCCCGGCTACTGCGTGACAACACCTTCAGCCTGCTGATCCACGGCAATGCCAGTGGCGCGGATCGACTGGCCAGCCAGTGGGCCCATGACAGCGGTGTGGATCAGGTCAGCTACCCGGCCAACTGGGTAGCCCATGGTCGCGCCGCCGGCCCCATGCGAAATCGGCGCATGCTCCATCACGGCCGCCCCCAGGCGGTGGTGGCCTTTCCTGGCGGGCGGGGCACCGCCAATATGATTCAACTGGCTGAAGACGCCGGCTTGCCAGTCTGGCAGCCGGCACTGGACGGCGAGGATGGCATTCCCTCAGCGCAGGGGCTGATGGCACGCTGAGGATCACGGGGTTGGCAACAGCCGGAGAGGAAAGCGGCTTCACCCCAGGGGACATAGTGCTCACGGAGGAAGAACACACTCTCTGTGTGCTCGGTGAGCGCAGTGGTGAAATCAGGCTTCGCCAGGCTATGGATCAAACCTGCCGGGATCAGGGGGCAATAAGAGCGGGAAGAGCATCAGCAGAACGAAAAAGGGCCCGCCGTAGGCGAGCCCTTTTAAATTTGGTGGGTCGTGCTGGATTCGAACCAGCGACCAATTGGTTAAAAGCCAACTGCTCTACCAACTGAGCTAACGACCCGCTCCCGAAGGAGGCGCAAATAATACGGATTTATTTCCGGGAGACAAGGGGAAAACCGATTTTTTTTCCCCTTTACTGATAGTTTGTTGGATCTTTGACCAATGCCTCATCAAAGCCTTGCTTGCGAAGGCGGCAACTGTCGCATTTGCCACAGGCATTGCCATTCTCGTCAGCCTGGTAGCAAGACACCGTGAGTCCATAATCCAGCTCCAGGGCGGTGCCCTGCTGGATTATCTGCGCCTTGCTCAAGTGCATCAGTGGCGTCTCCACGCTGATCGGGGATCCCTCCACACCAGCCTTGGTGGCCAGATTGGCCATGGCCTGGAAGGCTTCAATAAAGGCGGGGCGACAGTCCGGATATCCGGAATAGTCCACCGCATTGACACCGATGTAGATCGCTTCGGCCTCCACCACTTCCGCCAACCCCAGGGCCAGGGAAAGAAAAACGGTGTTACGGGCCGGCACGTACGTCACCGGAATCCCGTCACCGCCCTCTTCCGGCACGTCAATGGAGTGATCTGTGAGCGCTGAGCCACCGATATTACCCATGCCCAGCTCAATCACCCGATGGCTGAGCGCTCCCAGGGCAGCGGAGACCCGCTCCGCCGCATCCAGCTCGGACCGGGTCCGCTGGCCGTAGTCAAAGGCGATGGTATGGCACTCATAACCCTGATCCCGGGCGATGGCCAGGCAGGTAGCCGAGTCCAGGCCACCAGACAGCAATACCACGGCTTTTTTCATTGATGGCTCTCCTTCAACCCCTAACTAGCGCCCGCGGGCGTCATTCCAGAGTAGTTTGTGCAGTTGTAGCTGGAAGCGAACCGGCAGGCGGTCTGCCACGATCCAGTCAGCCAGTTCACCTGGTGGCAGCTGCCCCTGTACCGGGGAAAACAACACGTCGCTGACACGCTGGTGCAGCTGGTGCTGGTCCAGCATGAAGCGGGCCCAGTCGTAATCCTTGCGGTCGGCCAGTACAAATTTGACCTGATGATGGGGCTGAAGCAGCGGAATATTCTCCAGCCGGTTGTTGTGTTGCTCGCCGGAGCCCGGGGCTTTCAGGTCCATGACCACGGACACCCGCGGGTCCACGTCCGCTATATCCATGGCGCCACCGGTTTCCAGGCTCACATCAAGGCCCCGGTCACACAGGGCAGTCAGCAGCGGCAAGCAATTGGGCTGAGCCAGAGGTTCGCCACCCGTAACCGTCACGTAATGAGCCTGGTAGCTGGCTACCTGCTCCACTATCGCCTCTAGCGACCATTTTTCCCCACCGGAAAAGGCGTACTCGGTATCGCACCACACGCAACGCTGCGGGCAGCCGGTCAGGCGAACGAATACCGTGGGCCGACCCACAGTTCGAGCTTCGCCTTGAAGGGAATAAAAAATTTCGGTCAGACGGAGGTCCACAACATCTCCTGAGTACCCGGGAGGGAGAAATGCGGCGGATTCTATCACTTTTGCCGGCGTCTGTGCCGCCGGCAAAAGACGGATAGAGGGGTATTACTTATTCAGCTGTTCCAGCAGCGTCTTCGCCTGGCTGGCTTCAGAGCTATCCGGATACTGTTTTATCAGCTTGTGCAGATTGACCTTGGCCTGGGACACCTGCTCGTCACGGGCCTGCATCACCGCCAGGGTATAGAGGCTGGTGGGCGCCTTGCTGTGATCCGGATAGTCATCCACTACCGACTGGAACTGGGCCTGGGCCTTGTCCGGCTTCGGGGTTTTCAGGTTGCTGTAAACCTTGCCAAGCCAGAAGTGGGCGTGGGCACGAAACTGCCCGTTGGGGAAATCGTTCAGGTAACCCTCGAAGGCTTCTGCCGCCGCATCAAAGTCTCGCTTGATCAGCTTGTCCTTGGCGGCACTGTAGGCGTCACGGTCTGCTTCGGGGTCATTGGGCGCCGCACTATCGGCGCTATCATCTGGCTGCTCGGTCTTGCCCTGTTCAGCCAGCGTATTGATTCGGGTATCCAGGTCCAGATAACGCTCACGCTCGGCGTCCTTCATGACCTGTAGTTCATGGCGCAACTCTTCAAGCTGCCCCTGTAAATCCTGGATCTGCTCTTCAAACTGTTGTTGCTGCTGCATCAGTAGCAACAACCCATCCTGACTTGCCGCTGCACCAGCACTGCTGCCACCGGAGCGGGCCTGAGCAAGACTTCTCTCTTCAACGGCCAGCGGCCCGGTGTTCTGTGCTTGCGCACAGAACACCAGGGAGCCGAGCACTACGCCTGCAAGCAGGCGCGTTCGCTTCACTGCTTTCATGCCTTACGGACGGCCGGCAGTGTAGTTGATTTCTACGCGACGGTTCTTGGCCCAGTCCATTTCGCTGTGACCAAAGGCTGCAGGCTTCTCTTCACCGTAGGAAACGATTTCCAGCTGGGAAGAAGACACGCCCTGAACTCGCAGGAACTTCTCTACCGCCTTGGAACGACGCTCGGACAGAGCCACGTTGTACTCACGGGTACCGCGCTCGTCAGCGTGACCTTCCAGACGCAGTTTGGCGTTGGAGTTGTTCTTCAGGTAGGTAGCGTGGGCACGCAGAGTTTCGAAAGCCGCCGCCGGAACGGTGTTGCTGTCGAATGCGAAGTAGATCACCCGGCTGTCGGTGGTGCCATCGTAGTTGGACGGATGGTTGTAGAAGTTGTCAGCTGTCAGCGGGATGCTGCTGGTGTCCGGCTTGGACGGAGTAGACGGCTCAACCGGAGTTACCGGAGAGGTATCAGTCTGCTGGGACATATCGTCGGTGGCAGAGCTGTCGTCTTCAGTCGGGGTGCTGGAACAGGCTGCCAGGGCAGCTGCCAACATCAGGGCAAACAGCGGGTTAAGAAATGAACGCATGCGTAAAGCTCCTATAATTTCCTAGTATTGGACTCCGAGAATGACTCAGAGGAACGGCGACCAGGCCGGTTCTCTGACTTCCCCTTCCTTCGACGGCAGCTTCACTTTGACTCTGCCATCGATGGATACGGCTTCCAGAACCCCCGTCCCCCGATCTTGCGTCCCGTAAATTACCATACTTCCATTGGGCGCAACACTGGGCGATTCATCCATGTCTGTACGGGTCACAATATTGAATGTGCCCCGCTGGAGGTCCTGCACCCCGACGTTAAAATTTCCGTTTCGTCGGTGTACATAAACAAGATAACGGCCGTCGGGTGTGACATCCGGGCGCGCATTATACGCACCCTGGAACGACACTCGCCGGACCGACTTATCATTTATGTTCAGTTTGTAGATCTGTGGCCCGCCGGAACGGCTGGAGGTGAACACCAGGTGCTCCCCATCCGGCAGCCAGCGCGGCTCCGTATCGATACCATAATGCTGGGTCAGCCGTGTTAACTTTTTGGTGGCGATATCCAGCATGTAGATTTCCGGGTTTCCGTCCCGCGACAAGGTCAGGGCCAGCTTTTGGCCGTCCGGTGACCAGTCAGGAGCCCCATTGATACCTCTGAAACTGGACACCTTTTCCCGGTTGGTGGTCGCCAGGTCATGGGTATAGACCCCCGGCATGCCATCATCCTCGAAAGAGACATAAGCAACTTTCCTGCCATCCGGCGACCAGGTCGGGCTCATGATGGGCTCTTTACTGCGCAGGATAGTCGTTACACGGTGCCCGTCAGCGTCCGCATATTGCAACTGATAAGGGTTTTTGTCATTACGATTATGCGTGACATAGAGAATCTTGGTGGAAAACGCGCCGGGGATACCGGTGAGCTGTTCATAGATCCGGTCACTGATGGCATGGGCCACATCGCGCAGCTGGGACACGGGGGGCCGATAGGTTTCCGACATCAGCTTCACCTGGCGGTTTACGTCGAACAGGGCATAGCTGACCTCGTAACCACCGGTTTCCTGGGCTTTCATGCTACCGGTGATGATGTACTCCACCCCCAGCACCCGGAAATCCCGGTAGATGACTTCGCTTTCATTACGCGGCCTGCTGAGCATATCTTCCGCCGGTAGCGGCTTGAACTGGCCACTGCGATGCAGATCTGCCTGCACAATCTGTGACACGTCCTCGGGCGCATTCTGTGCCCCCTCAAAGGGCACGACGGCGATGGGGACCGCATCAACACGCCCTTCGGTGACCCGTATCAACAATTCTGCCCGGGCCATCGCAGCGCCAAACACCAGGATGGCCGCCAGACCGATCCGCCACATTTTCTGTGCCCTACATTCCAACTTCATTGTGCAACTCCAGGATCAAATTCGATCACCAGTGAGCGAAACTGTTTATCAAACAGGGGGCCATCAGGCACCGGCAAGGGGCTTGCCAGCTTGACCGCATTCATTACCGATTCATCAAAATCCGGGTAGCCGCTGCTTTTTACCACCGACACGTTAATGACTTCACCGCCAGGAATCATCTGTATACGAACCTGCGTCTTGATGTCATCCCGGTTCCGGTAATTCCCGGGAATACGCCAGCGCTGTCCCACCTGAGCGGAAATGGCATCGGTAAAACTGGCCACTTCCACATCCGACTGATCCGCGTTGCTGGCTGCTTCCTGCGACTCCTGGGGTGATGGCTCCGTCGGCGTTGCCATCTCCAGCTCTTCCTCGGCCAGCATTTCCTCCAGACTCGGCTCCTCAATATCGGGGATAGCCGGTTTGGGATCGGGCTTGGGTTCCGGTTTCGGTTCTGGCTTAGGTGTCGGCTTTTTGGTCGGCTCCGGTTTCGGCTTGGGTTTGGGCTCAGGCTTTTTGGGTTCTGGCTTGGGCTCCGGTTTGGGCTTTGGCTTGGGTTTCGGTTTCGGTTTCGGCGCGGGCTTTTGCTCCGGCTTCGGCTTGCTTACCGGCGCCGTCTTCTGTTTCGACGTTTCCACCATGGTGGCTTTCACATGGGGAGGAATCACCGGCGCCTTGTGCAGAGACGGATCCGTGCTCCAGCTGAACACCAGCAGCCCAAACACCAGCAGGTGAATGAGGACGGTAAAAAGCAGCGCGGCGCCACGATCACTCATTGCTGCCCTGCGGTTCAGTCACCAAACCCAGCTGAGTAATGCCGGCTGCCTGCAAGGCACCCATCAACTGGACCACCTTGGCGTAGGCCACCTGGCTGTCCCCTTCCACCAGAAACAAGGTGGACGGTTTCTGCTTGTGAATACGCAACGCATGCCCCTGCACCGTTTCCAGACTGGCAGACTTACGGCTGTCGCTGCCCACATCAATGTAGTAGCTGCCGTCGGCGGTCACCGAAATGATCACCGGCTCATCCTTGTTGGTATCAATGGGCTCGCTGTTGCTGTCGGGTAGATCCACATTGATGCCCTGGGTCATCATCGGCGCCGTAGCCATGAAAATCACCAGTAGCACCAGCATCACATCGATGTAGGGCACCACGTTCATCTCGGCAACGAGCTTGCGCGGCACCCTGATCTTCACGCCGCTCATGGCTTACCCCTCGCGTCCGTGAACCTGACGGTGCAGCACCGAGGAAAACTCCTCGGCGAACATTTCGTTTTCGGTTAGCAGCGCATCGCTCTGGGCGGAGAAGCGGTTGTAGGCCATCACCGCCGGAATCGCCGCAAACAGACCGATGGCCGTGGCAATCAACGCCTCGGCAATACCCGGCGCCACTACGCTAAGGGTAGCCTGCTTGACGTTGGCCAGGGCCATAAAGGAATTCATGATGCCCCAGACAGTACCGAACAGACCCACATACGGGCTGGTAGAACCGACAGTAGCCAGAAAGGGAAGGTGCTTGGTCAGCCGGGTCTGCTCGCGCTGCAAAGCCACGCGCATGGCCCGCTGGCTGCCATCCATGACGGCTTCAGCGCCACGGGTGCTCTTGGAGAGCCGCACAAACTCCTGGAAGCCGGCGCGAAAGATAGACTCCGGGCCCGCATCCACGTCCGGGTCCTTACGGCTCTGGTTGTACAGTGAGGCCAAATCGTCGCTGGACCAGAATTTCTCTTCGAAGGTACGTCCCGCCTTGTGAGCCCGCCCCATTACCCGGAAACGGCTGACAATCATGTACCAGGACGTCAACGACGCCACTATCAACAGCACCATGACCAGCTGCACCACAATGGTGGCGTTACTGATCAGACTGACGACAGACATACTCGATGCCTCAACCATTGAGCCCTTCTCCTTCGCTGGCGGCTTTGAATTTGTTGTACAGGCCAACCGGTATCCCGGTGGGCCTGAGAGTATCAGCACTGACGCAGGCCACCTTGATCTCCGCCTGACACAGCAGCGTGTCGCCCCGGCGTACCTGCTGGTCGAAAAACAACGTCGCCTTGCCCAGCTGCTTGAGCCGGGCGGTCACCGCCAGCGCATCGTCGATGCGGGCCGGCTGACGGTATTGCACATTGGCCGAATGGACCACGAACTGAAAATTTTCATCGGCCAGTACATAGTGCTGGTAGCCCAGAGTACGCAAAAACTCCGTGCGCGCCCTTTCCATGAATTTCAGGTAATTCACGTAATAGACGATGCCACCGGCATCAGTGTCTTCGATGTAGACGCGCACCGGCAGGGTAAATTCCCCATTTCTCGGCTTTTTTTCAATCATTAAACAAATCACCGTCTTTTCGAGGGCGCTGCAAGCCGAAATGACGCCAGGCATGGTTGGTGGTGGCCCGTCCCCTCGGGGTACGTTGAATAAAGCCCTGCTGGATCAGATAGGGCTCCACCACCTCTTCCAGGGTGCCGGCATCTTCATTGAGGGCAGCCGCCAGGGACTCCAGGCCCACCGGACCACCATCAAATTTGTGCATGATCATGTCGAGCAGACGCCGGTCGGTGCCGTCCAGGCCACAACTATCCACCTCCAGCATGTCCAGCGCCCGCTGGGCCATGGCTTCGGTGATACGCCCATCGCCTTTTACTTCCGCGTAATCACGGACCCGGCGCAACAACCGGTTGGCGATACGGGGTGTGCCGCGGGCGCGGCGTGCCACTTCCAGGGCGCCGGCATCATCAATGGGAATGGAGAGAATGTCGCAGGCACGAATCACAATCCCGGAGAGATCCTCCACCGAATAGAATTCCAGCCGCTGAACAATGCCGAAGCGGTCACGCAAGGGCGCGGTAAGCAGGCCCGCCCGAGTGGTAGCACCCACCAGGGTGAAGGGTGGCAAATCCAGCTTGATGGAGCGGGCCGCCGGCCCCTCGCCGATCATGATATCGAGCTGGTAGTCCTCCATGGCCGGGTAGAGGATTTCCTCCACCACCGGTGACAGGCGGTGGATTTCATCCACGAACAGTACATCACCCTCTTCCAGGTTGGTCAGGATGGCGGCCAGATCCCCGGCCTTTTCCAGCACGGGGCCGGAAGTGGACTTGAGTTCGCAGCCCATTTCCCGGGCAATAATGTGCGCCAGGGTAGTCTTGCCCAAACCGGGGGGGCCAAAAATCAGGGTATGGTCCAGGGCTTCATGACGGCCACGGGCGGCATCAATGAAGATTTCCATGCGCTCGCGGACTTTTGGCTGGCCTTTGTAATCAGCCAGACTGGCCGGGCGGATAGCCCGGTCCTGCTGCTCTTCACCGGTGCCGACAGCGGCAGCTGAAATCAGACGGTCGTTTTCCATGCTTGCAGTAGAGAAACCCAGCGTTATGAGAATGATTTTGAGCTAGCGTAGACGGATTGTTCCCGGCAGTCACCCGGTGGATGCGAACAGTTGAAAGTTGAAAGTTCAAAGGTTAAAGCTGAAAGGCGGGACAGCACCCGATCAGCGCGCCAGGCTTTTCAGCGCCTGCCGGATCAGTTGCTCACTGCTGGCACCTTCTTGCGCCACCTTGCCAACGGCAGCAGCGGCATCCTTGTTGCGATACCCCAGCGCTTCCAGGGCGGCAATGGCGTCGGAGCGGGCATCGTCGGGCTGAGCCAGCGACACCTGGCCCGGCAGGGAGGTGGGACCACCATCAATCTTGTCGAGGCGGTCGCGCATTTCGATAACCAGTCGTTCGGCGGTTTTCTTGCCGATACCCGGCACCTTCACCAGTGAGGTGGTGTCCTGATCATGAATGCACTGTGCCAGCCGGTCTGCCTCGATGCCGGAGAGAATGGCCAGGGCCATTTTCGGCCCCACGCCATTAACCTTGATCAGCGCCCGAAACAGTTCCCGCTCATAGCGATCGGCAAAGCCATACAGTAACTGGGCATCTTCGCGCACCACGAAATGGGTATGCAGGGTCAAAGACTCACCGGTGTCCGGCAGATCGTAGAAGACCGTCATGGGGGCTTCCACTTCGTAGCCCACCCCGTTCACATCCAGCAGCAGCACTGGCGGGCGTTTCTCGAGCAGGGTTCCGCGCAATTGTCCTATCATGGCTGTGTCATCACCGTACTTTTCACCGTATTCGTCCGTTTCTTACCGCGGTGGCGCCGCCCATACGCGCCAACGACACGCGCATGTGGGCATGACACAGGGCGATGGCCAACGCGTCAGCCGCATCTTCCTGAGGGCGTTTTTCCAGACCCAGCAGGTATTTGACCATTTCCGCCACCTGCCCTTTTTCCGCGCCACCGCGCCCTACCACTGCCTGCTTCACCTGACGGGCAGAATATTCAAACACCGGCAGCGAGGCCTGCATCACCGCCGCAATGGCCGCCCCCCGGGCCTGCCCCAGTTTCAGGGCAGAATCCGCATTGCGAGCCATGAACACCTTTTCAATACTCACTTCCGCCGGGCCGTATTCCATCACCACCTGATGAATGCCGGTAAAGATCTCGCCCAGGCGCGGGGGAATCTCCTTGTGGGTCGTGGCAATGGTGCCAAAGGCCACCGCCCGACTGCGGTTCCCCACCTGCTCCACCAGCCCGTAGCCGGTACGCCGGGAGCCGGGGTCGATCCCCAGTAGTAATGCCATAAGCCGCTGACCCGAAAATAAAAAGCTGGCCCAGTTGTACCTGACAGCTGTCCATATGTCCAGTTGAAGCAGCTTCTAGCTTCTAGCTTCTAGCTTCTAGCTTCTAACAGGATTGTGGCCCGGACCGAAAGATACACAAGCCAGATAACAAAAAACCCCGACTCTGCGGGGTTTTTGTTTTTCTGGTAGCTAGCAGCTCGTAGCTACCCCTCTTCTTCCGCCGGCCAGCTGGCGTTGGTATAGACGTTCTGCACGTCGTCCAGATCTTCCAGCATGTCGATCATCTTATGAACGGTTTCGGCGGTATCCGTATCCATCTCCGCTTCCGTGGAAGGGTGCATGGTCACTTCCGCATCAGCAAACTCCAGACCGGCTTCACGCAGGGCATCGATCACATCACCGAACTGCTTGTCCGGGGTGGTGATCACCAGGAAGCTGCCGTCGTCGTTTTCTTCAACGTCCTCGGCACCGGCTTCCAGGGCCACTTCCATCAGCTTGTCTTCGTCCACGCCACCGGGCTCGAAGAAGATCTCGCCGCGCTTGGTGAACAGGAAGGCCACGGAGCCACTGGTACCCAGGTTACCGGCAAACTTGGAGAACGCATGACGCACCTCGGCCACGGTGCGGTTCACGTTGTCGGTCATGGTTTCCACCAGTACCGCCACGCCACCCTTGCCGTAGCCTTCGTAGGTGATCTCTTCCATGTTGCCATCGTCATCACCGCCAGCACCACGCTTGATGGCCCGGTCGATGGTGTCGCGGGTCATGTTCTGACCCAGCGCCTTGTCCACCGCTGCCCGCAGTCGCGGGTTGTCGGCCGGCTCGCCGCCGCCCATTCTGGCCGCCACGGTGATTTCGCGAATCAGTTTGGTAAAGATCTTACCGCGCTTGGCATCCTGGGCCGCCTTGCGATGTTTGATATTGGCCCATTTACTGTGTCCTGCCATGGTGTCTCCCGTAATTGCTACGAACAGACCGGCGCGAGATAAGTCGCGCCGCCGGTTGTTATCGAATCAGTTATCGTCCTTGCGAACCTGTACACCAACTTCACGCAGCTGCTTGTTGTCCACCGGCGAAGGCGCGTTGGTCATGGTGCAGGCTGCAGTCTGTGTCTTCGGGAAGGCAATCACATCACGGATCGACTCGCTGCCGGTCATCAGCATGACCATGCGATCCAGACCGAAGGCCAGGCCACCATGTGGCGGCGCGCCGTATTTCAGGCCGTCGAGCAGGAAGCCGAATTTTTCATCAGCCTCTTCATCGGAAATACCCAGCGCCTCAAACACTGTGCGCTGCATCGCCGGGTTGTGGATACGGATGGAACCACCACCCAGCTCGGTGCCGTTGAGCACCATGTCATAGGCACGAGACAGCGCCCCTTCCGGGTTGCTTTTCAGTTCTTCCGGGCTGCAGCTGGGCATGGTGAAGGGGTGATGCAACGCGTAGTACTGGCCGTCATCCTCTTCGAACATGGGGAAATCCACCACCCACAACGGCGACCAGTCACCCTGCACCAGGTTCAGGTCGTGGCCGACCTTGACGCGCAGCGCCCCCAGGGCTTCGTTGACAATCTTGGCCTTGTCGGCACCAAAGAAGATCAGGTCGCCGGTCTCGGCTCCGGTGCGCTCAAGGATCCCCTGAATCGCCTCTTCGGTGAGGAATTTGAGGATCGGCGACTGCAGGCCTTCTGCACCCGCAGCCAGGTCGTTGACCTTGATATAGGCCAGACCCTTGGCACCGTAGATGCTGACGAACTTGGTATAGCCGTCGATATCCTTGCGCGACAGGCTGCACCCACCCGGTACTTTCATGGCCGCCACCCGGCCTTTCGGATCGTTGGCCGGGCCGGAGAACACCTTGAAGTCCACACCGGCCAGCAGGTCGGCGATGTCGATCAGTTCCAGCGGGATGCGCAGATCCGGCTTGTCGGAACCAAAGCGCTGCATGGCTTCGGAAAACGGCATACGCGGGAAGTCCGGCAGCTCCACATCAAGCAGCTCCTTGAACACCGAGCGGACCATGCGTTCGGTGATGCCCATGATGTCTTCTTCCTCCACAAAGGAGGCTTCCAGATCGATCTGGGTGAATTCCGGCTGACGATCCGCGCGCAGGTCCTCATCGCGGAAGCACTTGGCGATCTGGTAGTAACGGTCGAACCCGGCCACCATCAGCAGCTGCTTGAACAGCTGTGGAGACTGCGGCAACGCGAAGAAGCTACCGGGATGGGTACGGCTGGGCACCAGGTAGTCGCGCGCGCCCTCGGGGGTAGCACGAGTCAGGATCGGCGTTTCCACATCCATGAAGCCTTCGCCTTCCAGGAAGGCGCGGACCACATGGGTAAGACGCGAGCGGAACTGGAAGTTGCGCAGCACTTCAGGCCGGCGCAGGTCCATGTAGCGGTACTTGAGGCGCACCTCTTCACCGGCGGCGGAATGGGCATCGAGCTCGAACGGCGGCGTTTCTGCCTCGTTGAGAATGGTCAGTTCCTTGCCCAGCACTTCGATATCGCCAGTGGACATCTTGCTGTTACGCACCGCTTCGTCACGCATACGCACCCGGCCGCTCAGGCGGACCACGTACTCACTGCGAACCTTGTCGGCCAGCGCAAAGGCTTCCACGGTGTCCGGATCGAACACCACCTGCACCAGACCATTACGGTCTCGCAGGTCGAGGAAAATCACCCCACCGTGGTCACGGCGGCGACTGACCCAACCGCAAAGCTCAACTGTTTCTCCATCGTGGGAGGCTCGCAAATCACCGCAATAATGGCTTCGCATGCTTAACTTCCGCTTGTATTTCTGAGGGCGCCACCCGGAGCCGACCGCATCTGTCGGCAGTGCCAGTCCCCGGGTCGCTGAAAAAGGCGCCACAGTATAGCGATTCCACCGCCTGCGAGCCATGCCGGGGGGCGATTCCCTGCCAAACAGGCCACATCCGCCTCTTTTTTGTTGAAAGTCCGTAAAAAATAGTGGTTTGACGGCTTGTGCAGTGAAAATTCATGGCATATAACAGATGCGAACCAATTCAGTGGCCCTCTGAGTTTGCGCAGTCCAGGGGCGTACCTGACAGGGAAGCAAGACCGGTTCCCCGCCTTTCGGCGGAGACATACATTCTCAGGAAGACACCAAAAAGGGGTAAGTAATCCATGGCTGCAAAGAAAAAGACAGCTGCCAAAGCCACCAGCGCTACTGCGGCTCGCAAGGTTAAAACCATCACCGAACCGATGAACAAAACCCAGATCGTCAACCAGATCAGCGATACCACCGGCCTGACCAAGAAAGACGTCAACGCCGTATTCGATGAGCTGGCAGATATCATGGAAGGTCATCTGAAGAAACGCGGTGCTGGCCAGTTCACCCTGCCGGGCCTGATGAAAATCGTGACCCAGAAGAAACCCGCCACCAAGGCACGCAAGGGCATCAACCCGTTCACTGGTGAAGAAACCACTTTCGCCGCCAAGCCGGCCCGCACCATGGTAAAAGTGCGTCCGCTGAAAAAGCTCAAGGACATGGCATCCTGATGCCGCTTGCCACCGCCGGGCTCCGGCCCGGCGGTTGACCTTCTCTCTCCTCCACTGGCCCCTGGCCACCCCAGCCTCTATAATCCGCGCCCATCGACATATCGCTGACTGACCCTGGTTGTTCTCTGGCCAACCGCAGCCATCCTAGGCGCCAGCATCAGCCCCGTTCTTCTGTACCGGAATTCAAGGAGCGCGCCCATGGCAGAGCGTAAAGACAAGAAGAAGGTAATCGGCGAGCCGATGACCGACGAACAGATCAAGGTTTTCCTGGATTTCTCCAGCGAGGAGGGTGTGGACGCCGACTTCCACGTCCTTGAGAAGGCCTACCGTGCCTTGCGGTCCGAAGATTTCGGTCGTTTCATCGGGTTCTTCCAGGCACAGGGCCGGGATATCAATGCCCGCGACCCCCAGGGCCGCACGCTGCTGACCCATATCGACGGCCACCCGAAGTGCAGTGACTATGCTCAGTTACTGCGTGATGCCGGTGGCACACGCCAGGATTAAGACCCTCTCCCCCGCCGCCTGACCTTCTGTCGGGCGGCAACCAGCCAGATACATTTCCCAAGAAAAATACATACCCTCAGGAACTTGTTCACCGCCCAAGCCCATGGCATTGTTAAGCCATTACAAGGGCTATCGGGGCCCGGCGACCATGTCGCCTCTAATAACAGGGTATTGAGAGAGCCGGAAACGGCTTTCCTGTCCGTTTTTGTGGCAACTGCCTCCAGCAGGCATACGCAGCAAAGGCGATCACAGGTTGTATTCCATACCCTGATAAAACACACAACAACAACAAGAGCTGTAAACCATCATGACAGCATACCCTCAACGATTCTGGCATTCCCTGTGTCTGGTCGCGCTTTGCACATTGAGCTTGCAACTCCATGCGGCACGCGATGATGACTATGACGATGAAATGGATGAAGTGACCGCGGAAGAACTGCAAATGCAGGAGATTCCGGTGGATGAACGCATCTTCCAGGAAAAGTGGAACGAGGTTCCCTACAAGAAGAGCTACTTCACCTACACCGACGCGCAGATCCGCGAGAAATGGGATTACCTGATGCGTGGACTCAAGGTGCCCTACCCCTCCGCAGACTACATGCGTACCCAGTTCAAGAAATATCCGTTCATGTCGGAAGACATCCAGAACTGGGACGGCAAGGACTATGATGGCCTGGAGCGCCGTTATCTGGCGGTGTGGAGAATGTTCTTTGCCGGTGATTTCCAGCAAGCCCGGGAAGAAGGGTTGAAACTGGGCGCGATTGGCAAGATTCCTTCCCTGTTCTCCCAGCTGATGTATGCGATCTACCTGGCGGACCGTCAAAGCACCAAATACATGATGCTGCAGGACGTGGCCAACCAGGCCCAGGAATACTTCGAAGTCATGAAAGAGGCCGAGGATGACCCGGAAGTGGCCCCGATCGTGGCCACCGTGAAACTGGGTTACGCCTACGCCATCGCCCGCATCGCCGAAGAATCCCCGGTGCCCATCGTGGTGGCTCGCCGCTATATCGGCAAGATCAAGAACAGCGCCGAAGAAGTTGTGGAAGTGATGCCGGAACAACCTCTGGCGCACGCTTTCCGCGCTGGCGTCGATGCCGGCATCATGCGTCGGGTGGGCAAATTCACCGGCCGCATGACCTACGGTGCCCGCACCACCACGGTGGAAGATTCCTTCGCCGAAGCACTGGAAATGGCCGGCGACATTCCGATTGTTAACTATGAGTACGCCAATGCGTTGATTTACATGAACCGCAAGCGCGACCTCAACGAGGCAATCAGCTACCTGGAAAAGGCCATGAAGATCCGTCCCGAGTTCTCCATGGACGCCCTGGACGTGATGTATTCCTACAAGCGCCTGCAGGAAGTACGGCTTTATGCCCTGAACTTCCGCAGCTTCCGCAAGTTTGAAAAGCTGCGTCGCAAGTTCAGCAAGCAAACAGACCGCAACCTGACCAGCATCATCAGCGAACCGCTGAGCATGGACATGCTGAATAACCCGGAAAAATATGTCCTCCCTGAGCGTGGCTAATGTCACTCTATGAAGACAGGCTGTTCCCGGTATTACTGGATTGGGCAACCCGTCCGGTTTACCGGGACCGTGCCCGGATAGTCGGCCAGGCGCACGGACGCGTTCTGGAGTTAGGCGTGGGTACCGGCAGCAATTTTGCCTTTTATGGTGATTCCGCCACCGAAATCCACGGTATCGAACCGGTCGAGGCGATGCTGGACATGGCCCGGGAAGCCGCCGACCAGTGCCCTCACCCGGGCCGTTTTATCCTGCGCACCGGTGATGCCCAGCAACTCCCCTACCCTGACCACCATTTTGATACGGTGGTTGCCTGCCTGGTTTTCTGCACCATTCCAGATCCCCGACAAGCCGCAGCGGAGGCCTTTCGGGTACTCAAGCCCGGCGGCACCCTGTTGGCGCTCGAGCACGTGCTAAGCGACCGTCGCTGGGTACAGCGGCTGCAAAAAGGCATGAACCCGGCCTGGAAACATCTGGCCTGCGGCTGCCAGCTCACCCGTGACACCGCCAGCATCTTCCGCGAAGCCGGCTTCCGCCTACACAAGGCCAGCCACCGCCGTCACCCGAAACTACCCGCCTTTGCCGGGGAGTTGCTTGATGGGGCACTACTGCGTCCCTGAAGAGCAGCTGCAAGCTGCAACACGGACTGGTCTATAGCCAACCGATAGGCCACTGTCTCAGCGTTTAACCCATGACAAAAACAAGATATACAAAAATACGGGCCGGCGCGGCGTCGGCGCTCTTCGGCTAGCACATCCCTGATTCGCGTTGTAGCTAGCAGCTTGAAGCTTGTAGCTCCCTAACCGGGACAATCTGCCACACCCCCTCGCACGACTTTGCCTTTACAATACCCCCCATGGATACCCGCCCCCCCTTACTGAACTGGCGCCTGCGGCTAATCTGGCTACGCAGCCTGCTGGTGCTGATCATTACCCTTGCCCTGATGGTGCTGCAAAGCCAGGGGCATAGTGGCTATCGTCTCAATGAACTGGGCTGGCTGGCGGCGCTCTTATTGCCCAGCCTGATCACGCTGTTGTCTCACCGCGTAACCCATCAGCGCCACACACCGCTACTGACGCTGGAACTGGCCCTGGACACGATCCTGTTCACTGGCCTGATCCAGGGCTTCGGCGGTGCCGGCAACCCGTTGTCGTTCTATTTGCTGGTGCCTGCCTTGCTGGCTTCCCTGACCCTGCCACTGAAAAACGGCATGCTGGTGGCGGCACTGGCGCTGGGCGGTTACATGGTCTCCATGAGCTGGTATCAGATGCCGGCCATGGATAGCCCCCTCCATGCGCTAAGCCACCAGCTCAGCGGCCTGCATGGCATGGGCATGGCTGCTGTTTTCATTGCCCTGCTGGTCATGCTCACCCTGCTGGGCCAGGTGATTCAGCGCCTGATGCGCCAACAGCAACGCCAGCAGGAACAGGCCATTGATCTGGCCGGTCGCCGCGAGCATATGTACCAGATTGCCGCCACCCTGGCCGATCAGGCCCATGAACTGAATACGCCACTGGGTACCCTGGTGATGCTGGCCGACAACCTGCTGCATGCGCCACAACTGCCAGGCGCCCTCCGCGATGAAGTCTCCCAGATGGAGCAACTGGCCCGTAACGTGGCCCAGCGCCTGAAACAGGGCAATGAACCTCTGCTGCCGGAATACCTGCCCATCAGTGAATTGCTGGAAAAGCTACAACAGCACCTTCGTCATCTGGCGCCCACCCTCTCGGTCAGCAAACAGCTGGACAGCGACCCCTGCGTCGCCGACACGGAAGGCTGGTTTCGGGTGCTGTGTAATCTCGGTTATAACGCCATGGACGCTGGCGCCACCCGGCTGGCCATTACCCTGCAGGATCAGGGACAGCATTACCGATTACAGGTCAGCGACGACGGTCCCGGCCATGCCGCATCGGAACGGGAAGGCATGGGGATCGGCCTGACCCTGGTCAGCACCACGCTGCAACAAATGGGCGCCAATCTGGAGATGGAATTCGGGCCGCGCTGGACCCAGGCCCGCATGGACTGGCCAAAGCTACCGGAACCAATGACATGAGCGAGCGCCAACTGCTGCTGGTGGAGGACGACGAGCCACTGGCCAAACAGACCGCCCGCGCCCTGGAGCTGCGCGGCAACCGGGTTGCCGTCGCCCATAATGCAGAACAGGCGTTGGCAGCGCTGAGCGGCCTGGACCATCTTGATGGCGCCATCCTTGACCAGAACCTGGGCAACGACAACGGCCTGGACCTGATCGAACCTGTTCTTGCGCATTTTCCGGATTGCCGGGTCATCCTGCTCACCGGCTATGGCAGTATTACTGCGGCAGTAGCCGCCACCCACCGTGGTGCCCGTAATTATCTCACCAAACCCGCCAGCCCCGCTGACATCTTGCTGGCGCTGGATGCGGATCCGACCAATCCGACCCTGCCTCTACCCGCCACGCCACCATCCTTGCAACGGCTGGAATGGGAGCATATCCAACGCACACTGGATGCCCATGATGGCAACATCTCCCGTGCCGCCGACGCGCTGGGTATTCATCGCCGCACCTTGCAACGACGACTGAAAAAACGACCCACTGCCAGTGACTACCAGCGCGACAAGCACTTTCGCGAAGACTGACTGTCGCAACTTGCCTTACACTGTTGTACAAGTGACAACTTACCTTCCCCAGGGGCAGCAACGAATTGCCTGCTACCGGGAAACAGCGCACAGGGATGCAGGACTTGAGGGCACCGCAGCAGACAACCTGGTTAGCCACCCTACTGCTGATGCTGCTCGCCATGCCGGCTTTCGCTGGTGACACCCCACAACTGCGCATCACCGGCAATGCCAGCGATGCGGTCAGCGCTAATATCCGCGCCCTGGTAGACCTGTCCCGTTACCCCTGCGAGCCGCCCACCGCCCAATATGGCCTGATCCGCCGACAGATTCTCGCCAACAGCCAGCAAGCGTTGCAGGCCATGGGCTACTACGAAAGCACCCTGTCCCTGAGTACCGACCGGGAAGACGAGTGTGTGCGAGTTACACTGGATGTGGATAGCGGGCATGCTGTGATCCTGCAACGGGCCGATATTCGCATCAGCGGCGATGCCGCCAACGACCCCGTCTTCAACCAGCTGGTCGACAATGCACAACTGGCCATTGGCCAGCGCCTGCAACACGACCAATACACCGCCCTGAAAAAGAAGCTGCAGCAGAATTTAATCAGCCGCGGCTATGTGCAAGGCAAACTGACCCGGCATCGGCTCAGCGTGGACACCCGCAAACGCCAGGCCACCATGACACTGCATGTGGACAGCGGCACCCGCTATGACTTCGGCGCCGTCACCATTAGCGGCAGCGAATTGCGAGACAAGCTGATCAATGCCTATCTCGGCTTTGATCAGGGCAAGCCCTTTAACAGCAAACAGCTGCTGGAAACCCAGCAGGCCTTTCTCGGTGCCGGCTATTTCAGCGCCGTCCGGGTGCAGAAAGGCACCCCGGATGACAGCACCCGCACCATTCCCGTCAGCATCACTCTCACAGACAACAATCGCTGGTCACTGCTCGCCGGTGTCGGCGCCAGCACCGATACCGGGCCACGGGTTCGCCTGGGGGTGGAAAATCGCCGGGTTAACCAGGCCGGCCACCGCTTCCGGGCGGAAACGGAGGTATCCCAGGTGCAGCAAGGCGCCGGCGCCAGCTACCAGATCCCGCTGAAAGATCCTCAGCGCGAACGACTGGATTTTCACACCAGTTACGTGAATGAGGTCACCGACAGCAAGGACAATGAACGCTGGACCACCGGTGCCGATTATATTGTCGAGCTGCAGAATCGCTGGGTCACCACTACCTCGCTGACCTACTTGCGCGAAACCTATGAAATCGCCGAAGAAGTGGATCAGGCCGAGCTGATCATTCCCGGTTTCCAGCTCAGTCGCGTCAAGGCTAACGACCCCATCTACCCGTCATTTGGCTGGCGTTTGAGCAGCAAGATCCGTTTCGCCAACCGCAATCTGTCTTCCACGGCCTCCTTTTTGCAGCTCACTGGCAACGGCAAGATTCTTTTCCCGTTACTCGGCGGACGAGTACTGATGCGCGGGGATCTGGGCTATACGGAAGTGACCGATGTGCGCGAACTGCCCGCCTCTATCCGCTTCTTTGCTGGCGGTGATTCCAGCGTGCGCGGTTTCGCCTATGAATCCCTGGGCCCACGGGCAGCCAATGGGGAAGTGATTGGTGGCCGGCACCTGGCCACCGGCAGCCTGGAATACGACCACCCGATCACCGAGAAATGGCACCTGGCGGTGTTCACCGATGGCGGCAATGCGTTCAATGACTTTGATGATTTCGAAATTCGCCGCAGCGCCGGTTTCGGCATCCGCTGGCGCTCCCCGCTGGGGCCGATCCGGCTCGATCTGGCCCGGGCCGTGGATGAACACCGCGACTGGCGTTTGCACCTGAGCATGGGGCCGGACCTGTGATCAAACGAGTCCTCAAGCGCTTCAGCATCGGCCTGCTCGGCTTGTTGTTCAGCGCAATACTGATAGTGGCTGTCACCTCCTGGCTGCTGCTGGGCACCGCCACCGGCAACCGCTGGCTGCTTGGTCAGGTCAGCGGGCTGATGCCCGGTGAACTGCAGGTGGATGACTGGCAGGGAAGTCTGCTGGACCGGGTTAGCGCCACCGGGGTGCGCTATCAGCTGGACGATCTGTCAGTCAGTCTGGATCGCCTGGAAGTGGAGCTGGTACCCGCTTCCCTCGCCCGCGGCTGGCTGGAGTTCACCACCCTGTCTCTGGGTAACCTGAGACTGTCTCTGCCGCCCGGCCAGGCGTCCGACGATTCACCTGCGGGCAATCTGCCGGACAGCCTGGCACTGCCCCTGGGTGTACGCATCGACACTCTTAGCCTGGCCTCCCTACATCTCAACGACACCCTTCTGGTCAGCGAACTGGATGCCCGACAACTGGCAGCCTGGCGCCGTTTCCAACTGGCCAGCCTGACCACCCGCACGGTGGCCGATATCAGCGTGGACGCCACCGCCCAGGGCAGCCTGGCAGCCCCCATGGAGATTCAGGGGCAGGCCCGCTGGCACATGCCGTTACCGCAGAGCGATACGGTCAACGCAGACCGATTGGCAGGCCAGCTTGATATCAGCGGCTCTCTCGCAGCCCTGCAACTGCGCCATCAACTACAAAGCCCCGTGGAAATTCACAGCCAGGGCCAATGGCGACTGGGCGACCCGGAGCGGCCACTGGACCTGGAACATCTGTGGCCGGCCCAGCCACTACCACTGTCGTTGCCACAGCCACTATCTCTGGGCCACGGCAAGTTGACCACGCAGGGCCCATTGGCGGCCCTGAAAATAGCCGGGCAGAGCAGCCTGATCAGCGGCGACAGAACCGTCAACCTGACCCTGGATAGCCAGTTGAGCGACGGCGGCCTGACACTGCAGCAGTTGCAGCTTGATGATGGCGAGCAGCAGCTGGAGGGCCGGGGTGAGCTGCTGTTCAGCCCCCTGGCCTGGGATCTGACCGTGGCGGGCAAACTGGACACCGGCCTGCTACATCCGTTATTCCCGGGCCTGCTCAGCGTGCAGGGCAGCAGCCGCGGCAGCTACAAGGATGAGCAATGGGCCCTGTCCCCCAGCCAGGTACGGCTGGAAGGCCGGGTTCGGCAACAACCCCTGACCGCCACCACCACCCTGGAGCGCCACCAGCAACGCCTGCGACTCGACAGCAACATCCGCTGGGGTGACAACCGGCTCAGCGCACGCGGGGCCATCCTGCCCGACTGGTCCCTGGACACCCGCGTGGATCTGAAACAGCTGGCCCAGCTTTATCCGGATCTGCAGGGCCAGGTCAGCGGCCAGCTGCAAGTGCGCGGCGCCCTCGCCACTCCCACGCTGAGCGGCAGCCTGAACGGGCAGCAGCTCGGCTGGCAGGAGTGGTCGCTGGCCTCCCTGCAAACCCGCTTCCAGGCACTCGGTATGGGCGACCAGACCATGTCGCTGGAGCTGAACAGCGAGGCCCTACAGCAGGGCAACATCGAACAGCTCGCCGCCGCCCGCATCAGCGCCAAGGGCACCCTGAGCAGCCATACGGCCACGGCAAGCTTCCGGCGCGACGAACTCAGCCTGGAGACAAACCTGCAAGGCACGTTGAAAGGGCTCAACCACTCGCCCCAGTGGCAGGGCAACCTGTCCGATACCGGCCTGATTCATCAGCAACTGGGCCGCTGGCAACAGGCCGAGGACACGGCGGTGCAGCTCTCTGCCACGGCCCAGTCCATCAGCCCTTTCTGTCTTGAGCAGACACCGAGCCGGATTTGTCTGACAGGCAACCGCAACAGCAACTATCAGATCGACGCCAGCGCCTCCCTCAAGGCTTTGCCACTGGCATTGGCAGGCGCCCTGCTAGGGCCAGAGTTTGCCGTGCAGGGCAGCCTGGACGGCGAGGCTACGGTGCAAGGCTCACTGGACAACCCCCGTGGCCAATACCGGCTGGAAACCCGGGGGGCACAAATTGCTGTGCGCACTCCGGATGCCCCCCAGGAGCTTGTGATTGAGCAACTCTCCTTACAGGGCACGCTACAAAACCGTCGTCTGAGCAGCGAGCTGACACTGATGTCCGACCTGGCCACCGTCGACGCTACCCTGGAACACGGCCTGGATGCCGACGCTTCCCTGACCGGTGAGGTGGCATTACGGGTATCCAGTCTTGCTCCACTGGCGTTGTTCACCACCGATCTTCGCGAGATCAGCGGCGAGATTCGTGGCGACGTTGCGCTGGGCGGCAGCCTTCGCCAACCACTGATGAAAGGCAGCATCCGGCTGGATAACGGCCGCGCCCTGGTCCCCGTTCTGGGGGTGGCCGTTACCGATCTGCAGGTGGACGTAAAGGGGTCGCCCCGCGGGAAACTGGATGTCAACGGATCGGCCACCCTGGGCGAAGGCACCATGACCCTGACCGGCAGCCTGGACCCGAGGGAATGGCCAGCCAGGGTAGATCTGTCTTTGCAGGGTGAACGGTTACTGGTGGCAGACCGGCCCGATGCTCGCGTTTTGCTTAACCCCGCCCTTAGCCTCAAGGGAGACCTGAGTGAATTGCAACTGGGCGGCCGATTGTCCATCCCGGAAGCGGAAATCCGCCCAACGCAGCTTCCCGAGGGCGCGGTCACTGTTAGCCAAGACCAGGTGCTGGTGCACCAGCAAAGCGAACAACGCAGTGGTCTGCCACTGGGTATGGATGTCACAGTCAGCCTGGGGGACAAGGTGCACTTCCAGGGCTTTGGCCTGGACGCCATGCTCGGCGGCACCCTGAAGGTAGAACAACAGCCGCAACGCCCCCCGCAACTCAACGGCGAGCTGGTCATCCGTGAAGGCCGCTATCGGGCCTACGGCCAGAACCTGGCAATCAGTGATGGCCAGCTGATTTTCCAGGGACCGCCGGACAACCCCGGGCTGGATATCCGTGCCATCCGCAAGATCCCCAGTGAAAACGTTATGGTCGGGGTGCAGCTCAGCGGCACCCTGCAGGAGCCGGAAGCCACCCTGTTCTCAGAACCCAGCATGGAGCAAAGCCAGGCCATGTCCTACCTGCTCACCGGCCGGCCACTGGAGCGGGGATCGAAAGGCGACAACAACCGCATCGCTCAGGCGCTGGCGTTATACGGACTGGAGAAAGGCAGCGGCGTCACCGAAAAACTCGGCGACAAACTGGGTGTGGATGAAATCACCGTGGGCAGCGACTGGGAAACCGACGACGCGGCCTTGATGCTGGGCAAACAGCTTTCCGACCGACTGTATCTGACCTATGCGGTAGGCCTGTTCGATGCGGTCTCCACCGTCATGCTGCGCTATACGCTGACCCGACAGCTTCACTTGGAAGCCCGTTCCAGCACCAAGGCGAACAGTCTGGATCTGATCTGGGAGAAAGAGTTGCAGTGATGATGAGCCAGCTATTGTAGGAGCGGCGCGGGCGGCGCGATTACCCAAGGCTGCCAGGCGAAAGCCCCGTCTGTAGGAGTTCCTCTTGAGGGACGAATCGAGTGCAGCGAGGCAACAAACGTATCGGTCTTTTCTTTTTTCTGAAACTCGCCGAACCCTGAAATACCTGGTCACCCTTCGGGCCGCACGGAGCGACGTGCGTTACTCCGCTACGCTCCGTTCCTATCAGTCGCTCCGTAGAAAACACCGGGATTGAGAAATTTTCCAGCCTTTCCCCATCAACCGGAGCCTAGCTAGTGCGGCAGCGCGTACGTCCCGGTCACATGGGCCACCATCTCGTCACTACCCTCACTGAACAACTGTACTTCCAGCACGGCAGAACGCCGTCCCAAGCGCAGAATCACGGCGTCGGCAATCAGATCCTTCTGGGCCGGACGGGACAGGAAATTGATATTGAGATTCTGCGTCACTGCCATTTCCACTCGACCCAGCTCGCCGAGAATCGCCGCATACATGGCGGCATCCGCCAGCCCCATCATAGTAGGCCCGGACAGGGTGCCGCCCGGACGAATGGTGGACGGCCGGAATGGACTACGCACCCGTGCACGCCGCTCACCCACTGCTTCAACCCGCAATCCTTCCTCGGACGCCGCCGGCAACCCCTGATAGATCACGTCCTGTACTTCCTGTGCATTCAACATTTTTATCACCTGCAAAAACGGGCCCCTTGGGCCCGTTCCACTTCGCTATTTTATTGAATCAGCAATGATTCATTCCTGGACTGCGGCGCCGGGAAACCAGCAAGCCAAGCAAGGCAATAATCCAGATCGTCGCACCTCCGCCACTGGAACCGAAGCCATTTGAACCTCCGCCGCTTCCATTACCCGAGCCAGGATTGTCCACATCCGTGTCACCACCCGTGTCACCATCACCACCAGAATCCCCTCCGCCATCGTCACCGGGAGTGACACCCAGCGACCGATCAAAAGGCGTAAAGCGAACCTGCTCTTGATGGAGAGTAGCCACCAGCAAGTTATCCTCCTGCGGATCAACCACCCGAACCATAATCGGTCGACCTGCTACCTCAACCTGATCCTCATTGTCGAATTCGAAGTGGCCATCCGAACCGAGCACCATTGACCAGCGTTGAATAAGAGCAGGAGCATCTGTATCAGGATCACCGCCGCTCAGGTTGTAAAGGACGTAATTATCTTCGTCTCCCTGAGTTGACTCTGACCAGGTCGATACCTGCAGCGAAACTGGCAGGAAATCCTCAGGCTTACCCTGATTGAAATTCGGGGTTCCACGCTGAAAGCCCGCTGCGCCATCATTCAGATTCAAGGCAACAAATTCATTATTGCCGGGGGAAAACACCAACGGAGCCTCGACGTCGGTAAAATTATCCGCAAGCGTCATCGTCCAGCCGGCACCGGGATCCAGAAAGGTAACATTACCTGCAAAATCATCCAGCTGGAGCAAACGAACATCATCGCCGGCTTTCAGTACCAGAACGGTCTGCTCCCCAGGAGCGGCTCGAGACTGCCAAAACTCAATATCTCTGGGGTCGCTACAGGTCCCGCTTCCTTCACAATCCTGATAAAAATCAAGCTCTCCGTTAGGCCCCCAGGCGGTAATCACGCTGCCCTCATTACTGAATTCCATCTGAAACAGTACGGCATGGCGACTAGCCTGCACTGTGCTCAAGTTGGAGAAGAAAACACCATAATCATCGAAATCCTTGGCCGGATCTTCCTGTGGACTGGAAGCATTCACATCAATATAGCTGACCAGCATCTGGCTACGTCCATAGGCATTGAAGGACTGTTCATAGACCACCGCCAATTTGTCATCACTGGCATCGGGGCTATCACCGCCTACCATGGCAATAGCCTGGGGCCGCCAACGCAACGGAATGGTGCTAACCCAGGTCTTGGTTTGCAGATCGAAGACACGAATCGCCGCCTCACAACGATTATTGCCCTGATGCAAGACATAGGCCTTGTTACTTTCATCGTCCAGTGCCACATGCTGACTGCTGACACCCAGCACCTGCTGGTAAATACTCAGTGGGGCATTGGCTGCCACACTGTAAGGTTGCTTACCGTCATCAAAAGGCAAGCCCTCACTACGCATCACGGTATCTACAACCAGGTTACCCAATCCGGCTTCGCGGAATAGGTGCGTCTTCGGATCACTACCCCATAGGTGGGCCACTTCATAAATCACTCCTTCTGAGCCGAGTTTGCTGCGACTTTCAAAGGACACAGCCGTGCTGTAATGCGTCAGATCTGTAGTCCAGTTCAGATCATCGCCACTCTCGCAGGCAGCTACGCGACCACGGACCACAGACCACTTACCGTCTTCAGCTTGATCCAGAAAACGAAACTCCTGACCAGCAATCCAGCTGAGGTAAGGTCCGTTAATACTCCAATATGAGCCATTATCCATAACGACAAAGGCACCATCGTTGTTATCGATGATAAAGAGATCGTCGGGGGTCTCCAGATAATTGCCATGCCCTTGAGCAATATCAAACTGTGCTACCTCAACCTCATCATCCACCAATGTTGGCGGCCAATTCAGGAGATTCAGATCTACACCGTCAGGGCTAAAGAAAGTCAGATCACTGCTGCCTGATACATATGGCACAAGCTTCTGCATAGTTTCAGAAAGACTGTAAGAAGCATTGGATGCACTGAGGTCAGAGGTTTCCAGTACATGCAGCTCATTACCCTCTGTAAAAGCCACGAACAGCTTTTCACCATGCAAGGCAATGTCAGTAATATCCTGAAAATTACGCGTCACATCACCGCCTGACGAGTCAGGAACCAGAGCGCCGGTCAAATCACGCTTTTCAAGACGACCATTGCTGTACGCGATAAATACCGCATCGTCATCCAGTGCCATGGCAACAGGTGAGCCCTGAGAGCTCAGATCTGTCTGCTGCACATTTCCGGAAACGGAGTGATAACGATATAAATGGCTATCCGAGAGCAGGAAAGCTTCATCAGCCACCCGGACAGA
Organism: Alcanivorax sp. IL2; assembly: GCF_047495475.1. Classification (NCBI taxonomy): domain Bacteria; kingdom Pseudomonadati; phylum Pseudomonadota; class Gammaproteobacteria; order Oceanospirillales; family Alcanivoracaceae; genus Alcanivorax; species Alcanivorax sp. IL2. Next base: position 3,111,238 of record NZ_CP179932.1, read on the forward strand.
ATCCAGCAAAGTCGCCTGTGCCCCCGAACTAATACACAACCCAAGGGCACATCCCAGTGCCCACTTGATCCGACTATCCATGCTTCCCCCATTGCCAGCGATATGACTTTCTCTGATATTTTTTTCCTAGACAGATTCTAGACAACCTGCACCACAAAAGCCAAGGCTGGAGTCGCCGTCGCTTTATCCCTAGAATCAGCCGTTCCCTGTTGAAATAGCCCGAATTGAGCCTTATGCGCACTTCCCAGTACCTGCTTGCCACCGTGAAAGAAACCCCTGCCGATGCCGTTGTCATCAGCCATCAGCTCATGCTGAGGGCCGGCATGGTCCGCAAGCTGGCCTCCGGCCTGTATAACTGGCTACCCACCGGCCTGCGCGTGCTGCGCAAGGTGGAGAACATTGTCCGCGAGGAGATGGACCGGGCCGGTGCCCAGGAAGTGCTGATGCCGGTGGTCCAACCCATGGAGCTGTGGGAGGAGTCCGGCCGGGCGCCGGCCTACGGTCCGGAGCTGCTGCGTATCACAGATCGCCATAACAATGCTTTCTGCCTGGGCCCCACCCATGAGGAAGTGATTACCGATCTGGTTCGTAATGAACTGCACAGCTACAAACAGCTGCCGGCCAACTTCTACCAGATCCAGACCAAGTTCCGCGATGAGATCCGTCCGCGCTTCGGCATCATGCGCTCGCGGGAATTTATCATGAAGGACGCCTACTCCTTCCACACCGACATGGAATCCCTGGCCGCCACCTACCAGACCATGCACCAGGCTTACTGCGCCATCTTTGATCGCCTGGGTCTGGACTACCGCCCGGTGGAAGCGGATACCGGCGCCATCGGTGGCGCCGCCAGCCATGAATTCCATGTGCTGGCCGACTCCGGTGAAGATGACATCGCCTTCTCCGACAGCTCCGATTACGCCGCCAACGTGGAGCTGGCCGAAGCCCTGGCTCCTGCCATTGAGCGCCCCGCCCCGGGTGCGGCCATGGAAAAGGTGGATACGCCTAACGCCAAAACCATCGAAGAACTGGTCGCGCAATTTGATCTGCCCGTCGAGAAAACGGTCAAGACCCTGGTGGTGAAAGGGGCAGAAGAGGGGCAGCTGGTCGCCTTGCTGGTACGCGGCGATCACGAGCTGAACGATATCAAGGCGGAAAAACTGGCATCAGTGGCCACGCCGATGGAATTCGCCAGCGAAGAGGAGATCCGTCAGGTCATCGGCGCAGGCCCGGGCTCCCTGGGCCCGGTGGGCCTTCCGATTCCCGTTGTCATTGACCGCAGTGTGGCAGTGATGAGTGACTTCGGCGCCGGCGCCAATGAAGACGGCAAGCACCACTTCAACATCAACTGGGAGCGCGACGTGGCGCTGCCAGAGGTGGCGGACCTGCGCAATGTGGTGGAAGGCGACCCCAGCCCGGACGGCAAGGGCACCCTGACCATCAAGCGCGGCATCGAAGTGGGCCACATCTTCCAGCTGGGTACCAAGTACTCTGAAGCCCTGGGAGCCAAGGTACTGGATGAGAACGGCAAGTCCGTGGTCATGCCCATGGGCTGCTACGGTATCGGCGTCACTCGAGTGGTGGCCGCCGCCATCGAACAGAACTATGACGACCGCGGCATTATCTGGCCAGAAGCCATCGCCCCCTTCCAGGTGGCCCTGGTACCGGTGAACATCAAGAAAAGCCCCCGCGAACGCGAGCTGGCCGAGACGCTGTACGCCGAACTGACCGGCGCCGGTATTGAAGTACTGTTCGACGACCGCGAAAAGGAACGCCTCGGCGTAAAACTGGCCGACAGCGAACTGCTCGGCATCCCCCACCGCATCGTCATCGCCGAACGCGGCATGGACAATGGGGTGCTTGAATATAAAGGGCGCGGAGATGCAGACAAAACCGAGGTGGCCATGGGTGAGGTTGTGGCGTTCCTGAAAGCGAAGCTGGGCTGAGTTAACAGTTAATAGTGAACAGTTAACAGCGGCGCGCTCCAGCGCCTCGTGACTGGAAACGCAAGAGGCCGCGTCCAAACCCTGGACGCGGCCTCTTTGCTTTCAGAACAGACAACGCTGTTCCGCGCCGCTGTTAACTATTAACTGCTCACTATTAACTAGATTTTAACGCTCCGCTTCACCGCCATCACCTGGCTCATGGTGTTGTCCCCATGGGCGGTCAGCTGCCACAACGGCAGGCCGCGGTTATCCTTCTCCGACGATTTGGTAATCAACCCAAGCGCTCGCAAGTGGATCTTGATCTGATTGAACGCATGGGCAGCCAGCACCACGTTGCGCACCGCATGGGCACGGGGGAAGTCCTGCTGCACATCTCCCAGAGCCTTGCGGCCAATGAAGTCTTCCAGGGCCTTCTGCATCACCGGTTCGGATGCCGGATTGAGCATCAGCGGAGCCACACAGGAAAACGCCTGATCCCAGCTGATCCGGGTGGTGACCATGGCCAGTTTGCAATCACCGCCTTCGTAAACGTTGCAGGAGTAATCCAGTGCCACCAGATCGCCACCCCGGGACAGGGTTTTCAGTGCTGGCCGGGCCTGGCTCATGCTGTCTTCGCGCTCTTTTTCCAGCATCTCGATTCGGGCTTTGAGCGCCTCGACTTCTGCCCCGCTGCCACCGAGGGCGGCCTGGTCTGCACGCACCCAGCCCGCGGTGCGATGCTCACGCATCAGGTTGGGAATCACCTTGTGTGCCAGTTCTGCCAGGCCGTTTTCCGTGGTCCAACGGAAACAGGCTACCTTTTCTTCCAGCAGGCGGACAAAATCATCGCGGCGCACCTGACCATCACGGGTAGGCTCCTGCTGGTCAGAAGGCAGCATGGCCGGATTATCATGGATAAAGGCAACGATGGGTTTGCGCTTGGTGGCGGCAAAAATATATTCGCGATGCAGCTCGCTGAGCCCCATGGGAGACAGGGTGCCGTAGCGCCCACCCACAATAAGGACAAAATAATCGCTGGTTTCGATCAGCTTCTGGATCACCGGCAGCAGGGTATTGCCATCTGCGGCAGAACTGTCCAGGCCGGTGGGTATCATGCCATGCTCAATCATCGGCAACATCAATGCCTGGCGCGCCCCCTGCATATCGGGAAAGGTGGCACTGATAAAGACCTGGTAGCGTTTCGTCGCTGTCACCCTGGGTACCTGTAGCGTCGAGTTATGGCCCTCTCGGGCACGTTTTTGGCTGGCTATTAAACAGCCTGTGGGCCCTTATCACAACCCGGGGACCGCTGTAGGCAGTCTGGTCGTGGGACATCCATCCGGTTCATGCTAGCCTGAGCCCAGCCTTTGTGCCGGTTATCCGGCGGCGCCAGTGCCAATAACCAATATCGTAGCGCTTTTTGCAAGCTTACAGGAATGGGACGTCATGCAAACCATAGCCTTTTACAACCTGAAAGGTGGCGTGGGCAAAACCGCCTCGGCCGTGAATGTGGCCTGGCATGCCGCACGCTGGAAGCACCGTACCCTGCTCTGGGACCTGGACCCCCAGGGGGCCGCCAGTTTTTACCTGGGGGTGGATGACGGTGACGGCTACAAGGCCGGCAATCTGATCAAGGGGAAACAACCCATCGGCCGACTCAAGCGGGAAACCCGCTGGGCCAATCTGGATGCCATCCCCGCCGACATCTCCATGCGCAATGCCGATATCAAACTGCTGGAAAACGGCGGCGCCAAGAACCGCCTGAAACAGTTGATTGCGCCGCTGGGGGAAAGCTACGAACTGGTAATCCTGGATTGCCCGCCGACCCTGAGCCCGGTGGCGGAAAGTATCTTTGCGGCGGTGGACTACCTGTTTGTGCCGGTGATCCCCACCCACCTGTCGGTACGCGCCTTTGAACAGGTGCTGAACTGGCTGGAGAACAAGAACTACAAGAACCTCACTGTGGTGCCTTTTTTCAACATGGTGGATCGGCATCGTGACCTGCATGTGGAAATGCTGGTCAAGCGTCCCAAGAGCATGAAAGGCGGCCTGAAAACCTGGATCCCCTACTCCACCCATGTGGAGCAGATGGGCGACCACCGCGCCCCGGTCGGTGAATTCGCCCCCTACACCCCCTCCGCCCAGGCCTTCCGGGCCATGTGGTTTGAGATCGCAGGAAAGCTGAAGCTGTAGAGGCAGTGAACAGTTAATAGTTAACAGCGACGCGCTACAGCCCCTCGCAACGGAAACGCAAGAGGCCGCGCCCAAACGATGGGCGCGGCCTCTTTGCTTTCAGAACAGATAACGCCGCTTCGCGCCGCTATTAACTGTTAACTGTTTTCTAACTGCTCTCCCAAGGGTTTGCCCGCCGCAGAATCGCCCCCAGATCCAGCCCCCGCGGCAGGGTCCCATAGTTACGATCACCATGCTCTCCCAGGCGGGAGGCAATAAAGGCGTCTGCCACGGCGCTATTGCCCGACGCTACCAGCTGGCTGGCCTGCATGGTCAGGGACAGGCGATCGACGATAACCCGGGCCCGGTATTCGGCTTCATCCATGTCCACGAATTCCTGCTTGAGCGAAGTCACCGCCTTGTCCAGGCGGGGATCACTGCCAGTGGTTTTCGCCAGCTCGGCGAACCACACATCCAGCACCGCCGGGGTCTTGGCCAGGGCCCGCAGCATGTCCAGGGCCTGCACATTACCGGAGCCTTCCCAGATGGCATTGATAGGGGCCTCGCGGTACAGGCGCGCCATGATGAAGTCTTCTGTGACGCCGTTGCCGCCAAGGCACTCCATGGCCTCGTAGGCATGGAAGGGAGTGCGCTTGCAGATCCAGTACTTACCCGCCGGCAGACCCAGCCGCAGCAGCAGTGTCTCGTGCTCGTTGCTCGGGTCCAGGGTGGTGTTATCCAGCGCCTCGCCCATACGCATGGTAATGGCCAGGGAGCCCTCCACCTCCAATTGCAGGTCCGCCAGCACGTTACGCATCAACGGCTGATCGATCAGGGTCTTGCCGAAAGCGGCACGGCCCATGGCATGGTTCACCGCCTGCGCCACCGCCTGGCGCTGGCCGGAGGTGGAGCCCACCATGCAGTCGAAACGGGTCATGGCCACCATCTCGATAATGGCCGGTACACCGCGCCCCTCCTCGCCGACCATCCAGCCAAGAGCGCCGCGCAATTCGATCTCGGAGGAGGCATTGGAGACGTTGCCCATCTTGTTCTTCAGACGCTGTACCTGGATCGGATTCTTGCTGCCGTCCGGACGCCAGCGCGGCACCAGGAAACAGCTCAAGCCGCTGTCGGTCTGGGCCAGCACCAGGAAGCCATCACACATGGGGGCCGAGGTGAACCATTTGTGGCCCACCAGTTCGTAGGCGTCACCGGGGCCTTCGGCACCGATCGGATACGCCCGGGTGTTGTTGGCGCGCACATCGGAGCCGCCCTGCTTTTCGGTCATGCCCATGCCGATGGTCAGCGCCTGTTTTTCCGTATGCGGCAAATTACGCGGGTCGTAGGCATTATTGAGAATCTTGGGCAACCATTCCTTTGCCAGCGACGGGGTCAGCTTGATGGAGGGCACCGAAGCAAAGGTCATGGTCAACGGGCAGCCGTGGCCGGCCTCCACCTGGCCCTGCAGATAACTCTGAGCCGCCCGGGCCACATGGGCACCCGGCTTCGGGTCTGCCCAGGGAGCGGAGTGAATGCCGGATTCCAACCCCAGGGTCATCAGGCGGTGGTAGGCCTCGTGGTACTTTACGAAGTCCACCCGATAGCCCTGGCGATCATGGGAGAAGAACTGCGGCTTGTGTTCATTGGCCAGAAAGCCCCACTCGATCACCTCGGCACTGCCGGTTTTGGCACCATGGGCGGACAACCTGTCCTCCGCCCAGCCGGCCCCGTGACGGCGTACCGCCTCGCGCAGGGCGGTGTCATTGTCGAAGGCGTTGTAATCCTCCAGCGCCCTGGCCTGATTGAAGACCTCATGGGTCTGGGCCAACGGGTCTGCTTTCCCCTGTTGCGCCCCTCTGTGCAGGGTCTCGTGCTTCGCATTCATTCGCGCTCTCCCGAAAAAATCATGCAGTCTGTTGCTGCTCAATAAGCTGGGCCTGCGCCGGGGATATCCCCACGGCTCGCAGACAAAATTGGGTCAGGGATTCCGCCAGATTGGCTTTTGGCAAAGGATCGGACAACGGGCCTACCAGGGCTTCGGCAATAGCACCGACCAGGGCCGCCGCACTGATCGCCGTATCCTGAATGGGCAGCGCCCCCTGGCTAACCCCATCGCTGAGCAACTGCCGGTAAAGCTCTGCATAACGCTGACGATAAGTAAGGCGCTCGGCGTCCACCGCCGGGTCCACCGGCTCGGCGATCAGCGACCAGGCCAGTCGGGGCGCGGCCTGGGCACGCTGGACAAAGATCTGCAGCACATGGCTGAGCCGTTCGGTAAAGCTGCCGGGGTGCTCCATCGCTGTTGCCACTGCTGCGACTTCCCGCTCGGTAGCCACGCGAAACACTTCCGCCGCCAGCACCGCCTTGTTGTCGAAATAACGGTACAGGGTGCCCACCCCCACCCCGGCTTCCACCGCCAGGGTCTGCATGGTGAGATTGGCAAAGCCACCCTCGCGCACCAATTGCTCGGCACTGTGCAACAGATGGTCGCGCTGGGCCGCCTTGCGTGCCTTTACGTTGGCGGTTTCCCGGTAAGCCATGATCGGAATCCGTATTCATTTCTTAAAAGAAGTGAATCATGATTCCGACTTTCAGGCAAGCGCCGCCTGTCTTGCGCGTGCGGCAGGAATTGCTACCCACCTTTTCCACGAAGCTGCTATAGGAGCGGCGCTTGAGCCGCGAATCCGAGCCTTGGCGAGGAAATGGCGTCTCAGCTTTCACCAGAACGTAACAAGTAAAGCCGGTTGCAATGCGATACCTGATCGCCCTTTGGACGATCCCGCGCTTAGACGCGGTTCGCGGCTCAAGCGCCGCTCCTACAGAACCCCCGTAATCACCCCCAGCGCCGCCATGCCCAGCACCATCCCCCACAGCGGCACCGTCTTCCCGCGCAGCACCACAAACCCCGTCACCACGATCAACAGATCCCACAAATCATGCACCGCAGAGATAAATACCGGCTGGTACAGGGCCGCCAGCAGCAGCCCCACCACCGCCGCATTGATCCCCGCTACCGCACCTGCCAGAGCGGGTCGGGAAGAGAGCCATTGCCAGCCCTCCATGAGCCCCAGCACCAACAGGAAACCGGGCAGAAAAATGGCCAGGGTGGCGATCAGGGCACCCCACCATGGGCTGGCAGGCAACAACACCGCCCCCAGGTAAGACGCCAGCGAGAACATGGGCCCGGGCACTGCCTGGGCAGCGGCATAGCCAGTGAGAAATTGATCCGGGGACATCTGTGGCCCAACCAGTTCCTGCAGCAGGGGCAGCACCACATGGCCACCACCGAACACCAGAGAGCCGGCGGCAAAGAAATCATTCCACAGGCCCAGCCCCCGCGCCGCGGGAAAAAGGGCAACGAACGCGAGCAACACAAACGTCACCAACGGCCAGCGACGCCAAACCGGCTTGCCATTGGCTGGCACCCCCTGTTCCGGGCGTAACCGCTGCCAGCCAATGGCGGCGGCCACCAGCAAGGCCAGCATCTGCCCCGCCAGCGCCGGCCACAGCACCAACAGCATGGCCACCAGCGCGGCGATCGTGCGGGTCAGCCCCCGGGCACAAAAGCGCTGGCCCATATTCCACACCGCATCGGCCACCACGATCACCGCCAGCCACTTGAGCCCGATGATCGCCCCACCCTGCAGCCAGTCCGGCAGAGACGTGGCGTAAATCCCCAGCAGGGCCATCAAGAAAAAAGACGGCAGGGTAAAGGCAACAAACGCCGCGAAAGCCCCGGGCACACCGCCACGCACCCGACCGATGGCAAAGCCCAACTGACTGGACGCCGGCCCGGGCAGAAACTGGGTCAATGCCAGCAGGCGAGCGAACTCCGCCTCATCCAGCCACTGCAATTCCTCCACGAAGCGACGATGGAAGTAACCCACATGGGCCGCTGGGCCGCCAAAGCTGATCAGCCCCAGCACCAGAAACTGACGAAAGATATCGGTTATCACGTACAAGCATTCCCACTGAAATTTCACCAGAACCTAGCACAGTTTGCTGGCAGGCGGATGTCAGTGCCGGGCGGCGGCAGGTATACTCGCCCGATGCAATCCGATGCCCACTCCGTTCTCCAGCACGTCTTTGGCTATCACCAGTTCCGCGGTGAACAACAGACCATTATCGACAACCTGATTCAGGGCGACGATGCTCTGGTGTTGATGCCCACGGGCGGCGGCAAATCCCTGTGCTACCAGATTCCGGCCCTGGTGCGCCCCGGCACCGGGGTGGTGATCAGCCCGCTGATTGCACTGATGCAGGACCAGGTAGATGCGCTCAAGGCACTGGGTGTCAATGCCGGTTTTCTCAATTCCACGCTGAACATGGAACAGCAGCGGGCCCTGGAAGACGCCCTGCTCAAGGGCGAGCTGGACATGCTCTACATCGCTCCGGAGCGACTGATCCAGCCGCGCACCCTGTCGCTGCTTCACCAGGCCCAGATTGCCCTGTTTGCCATCGACGAAGCTCACTGCGTCTCCCAATGGGGCCATGACTTCCGCAACGATTACCTGCAACTGTCCCTGCTACACCGGGAATTTCCCAATGTGCCGCGCATTGCCCTGACCGCCACGGCGGATCAACGCACCCGTACGGAAATCGCCGAGCGACTGGACCTGACCCGGGCCCGCCATTTTGTCTCCAGCTTCGACCGGCCCAATATCCAGTACCGTATCGAACGCAAGGACGGCGCCCGGAACCAGCTACTGCGCCTGATTCGTGCCGAGCACGACGGCGACGCCGGTATCGTTTACTGCCTGTCGCGCAACAAGGTGGAGCGGGTGGCAGAATGGCTGTGCCAGCAGGGCGTGAAAGCCCTGCCGTACCATGCCGGCCTGCCCGCACAAACCCGGGAAACCCATCAGCAGCGTTTCCTGCGAGAAGATGGCCTGGTGATGGTGGCCACCATTGCCTTCGGCATGGGCATCGACAAACCGGATGTGCGCTTCGTGGCTCACCTGGACTTGCCGAAAAGCATCGAGTCCTACTATCAGGAAACCGGCCGCGCCGGGCGCGATGGCGAGCCTGCGACTGCCTGGATGGCCTATGGTCTGGAAGACGCCATCAAACTCAAGCAAATGCTGGCCCAGAGCAGCGGCAACGAGCAGCACAAGCGCAACGAAAACCAGCGACTGGAATCCATGCTGGGGCTTTGCGAAATCACTCAGTGCCGTCGTCAGGCGCTGTTGCACTATTTCGCCGAAACGCTGGAGAAGCCCTGTGGCAACTGCGACACCTGCCTGAACCCGCCACAGACCTTCGATGCCACCGAAGCCGCACAGAAAGCCCTGAGTTGTGTCTACCGCACCGGCCAGCGCTTCGGCGCCAATCACCTGATCGATGTGCTCACCGGCAACCGTTCCGACAAAGTGGCCAGTGCCGGCCACGACCATGTGTCCACCTGGAACATCGGCAATGAATTCAGCGCCAACCAGTGGAAAAGCATTTACCGGCAACTGGTAGCCCGCGGCCTGCTCACCGTGGACATGAACGGCTTCGGCGCCCTGCAACTCACCGACCTGTGCCGCCCCTACCTGCGCGGCGAGCAGCCCCTGCACCTGCGCAAGGAACTGGCCAAGGCCAAAAAAGCCACCACACGGCGCACCCACTCCAGCATCGCCGATGCCGACCGTGAGCTGTGGGAAACCCTGCGTGCCTGCCGTAAACGGCTGGCGGACGAAGAAGGCGTGCCACCCTACGTTGTCTTCCACGACGCCACCTTGATGGACATGCTCGCGATCCGCCCGCGCAATCGTATGGAAATGGCCGCGGTCAGCGGTGTCGGCGACCGCAAGCTGGAACGCTACGGGGATGAGTTTCTGGCCATTCTCAACGGTGATGATGCCGCCGGTGTCGCCGAGCCCGCCGGCCCGAATGGCAACGAGATCCTTGCCCTGGCCCAGGCCAACATGAGCCCGTCAGCCATTGCCCGCCAGCAGAACCTGAACGAGCAAACCGTGTACCGGGAACTGGCACAACTGGTCACCGCCAACCAACTCAGCCTGGAGCAGGCACTGGGGATCAGCGAAATGGAGATCGGCATTATCCAGGATGCCCTGCTCAGCCAGCCCAACCTGGCCGAAGACACCTTCAGCTACCGGCAGTTGAAAGATCTGCTGGCCGACGACTGGCCCACCGGGGTGCTGCATTGTGTACGCCAGGCCATTCTCGCCACGGTATAAGCCGGGGATCAGTCATCCACCGGCAGCCGCTTTAAAGAACGGGAAAACTGCAGGATCAGGAAATTGATCAACGATAGCACCAGGGCGATTTCATACCGGCTGTAGGCCACCGAGATGCCGATGGCGCCGGTATTCCACAAACTGGCCGCCGTGGCGGTACCGCTCACATTGGCGCCATCCTTTAAAATCGCACCACCACCGATAAAGCCCATTCCCGTGATGATTCCGTACATGACTCGGGCCTCCGCATCCGAGCCCGTGTACACCTGCATGCCCACCAGCATATAACCACAGGCCGCCACAGAGACCAGCGGGAAGGTGCGCAGCCCCGCGCCACGGGCTCGCTGCTCCCGGTTCCAGGCCACCGGCAGTGCCAACAAAAAGGCAATACCCAGTTGGTACAGATGGATAACGACTTGATTCCAGTCCAGCTCTTGCATCAAGCCTCCTCCCTCTCAGTCAGTGCTGTCATTGTGGCCCTGGCTACGCCAACTATTGCAATCGTTTTTGTCACACCCTGTAAGCAAAAGCTTACAGCGCAACAACAGAGCATTCAGGCCCGGCACGCTAGTCTTGACCTTGTTTAAAAAACAAGCAACGGGGTAATTCATGGAATACGAAGAGCAGCTGGATCTGGAATGGGTACCCGAGGCAGTAGACGGTATTTTCGAAGATGCGCATGCGGATTATCCCGGCCAGTGGGAATCCTTTGATGCGGAAATGGCCAGCGCCCACGCCGCCTGAGCGTCACCGCCAAGCACGCTCCCGACTTATGGTGCTTTAACCAAGCCAGTTTCCGGGAGACAATGTCCCCATGGATGTAATCTGGATCAGCCATCGCGGCCTGCACCAGCGCCATGTGGAAAATAGCCTGCACGCGTTCGAGGCCGCCGCCGAAGCCGGCTTTCATACTCTGGAAACCGACCTTCGCACCACCCGTGACGGACTCATCGTCCTGCATCACGACCCCGCTCTGATTCGCACCGCCGGCAGTGATGCCATCATCGAAGAAATGGATTCGGATCGCTGCCTGGGCCACCGCCTCAACGATGGCCAGTCCCTGCTCACCTTCGATGACTTCGCCCGCACCTTTACCGACCAACGCTGGGTACTTGATATCAAACCCGAGAGTGCCGAAAGGACTCTGGTCGCCCTGCGCAACTGGGCGGATCAACAACAAAAAGGCGATTGGCTATGCCGCCAGGCACGCTTTCTACTCTGGCACCCGGAGCACACACGACTGTTGCGCAAGCTGTTCCCTGCCGCCATTACCATGGCGCCCCAGAACGAATGCCGGCGGGCCGGCCTGTCCCTGTTGATGGGCCTCAGGCCGCTGGCAGCCGTCCGCAACGGGCGCACTTACTCACTGCCACCGGTCTTCCATGGCCTCCCCCTGTTCCGTCGCTCACTGGTGGATGCCTACCACCACCTTGGCGGTCGGGTACTGGCATTCCTGCCTGAGGGGCAGGAGCAGCAGCGCCAGGCGCTTCGCTCCGGGGTTGATGAAGTGCTCAGCAACACTCCGCCACTCGTCTGATCACCTTTATTTCGCCGCTCATCAACGCTACCGGCAACCAGACCACCGGGCTCGTGTTCCTGCCGCGGATGGGGTAGGCTTGCCGCCCCTTCTTAAGTTAGACCCAATTTCATGCCTTTTACTTCCCTTGGACTGGGGGATGACCTGTTGGCCGCTGTTGCCGATCAGGGTTATCACACCCCGTCACCGATCCAGGCCCAGGCCATCCCCGCCGTACTCAGCGGCCGTGATGTGATGGCAGCTGCCCAGACCGGCACCGGCAAAACTGCCGGGTTTACCCTCCCCCTGCTGGAGCGCCTGCGCGCCGGCAAGGCCGCCAGCAATAACCAGGTACGCGCTCTGGTACTGACCCCAACCCGGGAGCTGGCCGCCCAGGTCGCCGAAAGTGTGGCCACCTACGGCAAGCATCTGCCCCTCACCTCCACCGTAGTATTCGGCGGTGTGAAGGTGAATCCTCAGATGCAGCGCCTGCGCGGCGGCGCCGATATCCTGGTAGCCACCCCCGGGCGCTTGCTGGATCTGTATCAGCAGAATGCGGTGAAATTCGATCACCTGGAAATACTGGTGCTGGATGAAGCGGATCGCATGCTCGACATGGGCTTTATCCATGACATCCGCAAGATTCTCTCCAAGCTGCCACCAAAACGGCAGAACCTGATGTTTTCGGCCACCTTCTCCCCGGAGATCCGCGCCCTGGCCAAGGGCCTGGTGAACGATCCGGTGGAAATCGATGTGAGCCCGCGCAACACCACCACCGAGCTGGTCACCCAGTGGATCGCCCCGGTGGACAAACAGCGCAAGGCGGCCCTGCTCACCCACCTGATCCAGGACAACAACTGGTTCCAGGTGCTGGTCTTCAGCCGCACCAAGCACGGCGCCAACAAGCTGGCCAAGCAGCTGGAAAGCAACGGCATCGAAGCCGCCGCTATCCACGGCAACAAGAGCCAGAACGCCCGTACCCGTGCCCTGGCAGACTTCAAGAACGGCAAGATACGTGCGCTGGTTGCCACCGACATCGCCGCACGGGGCCTGGATATCGAGCAGTTGCCACAGGTGGTAAACGTGGACCTGCCCAATGTGCCGGAAGACTATGTGCACCGCATCGGTCGCACCGGCCGTGCCGGCGCCACCGGCCAGGCCATTTCCCTGGTCAGTGCCGATGAAGCCCAGCAGCTGAAAGATATTGAACGGCTTACCCAGCAACAACTGGAGCGCAAGATCGTCGCTGGCTTCGAGCCCGGCGAGCCGCTACCGGCAGGGGGGGCGCTACAGCCACCGAAGCGCAAACGCCCCAAGAAAGCCAAACCTGCCCATGCCCGCTCAGACAATGGCGGCGGCGGCAACGGCCAGAACCGTCAGGCTCGACCGGCCAATAACAACAGCCGCCCTGGCGGCAATAGCCAACGGCGACGTCGACCGGCAGGCAACCGCCGGCCGCAAGCCCAGCAGTCCTGAACGAAAAAAGGCGCCAATCGGCGCCTTTTCTTTAGCTTCTAGCTTGCAGAATGGTGCGCCGCTGCAAACGCAGCACAATCCCGACAGCATCGGTTTTCCTTGCAGCTCGTAGCGAGAAGCTCGCGCTGATTGGTTTATCTCTGCCGCAGCAGGCCCTGATAGTGGGCCATATACCCTTTCAGCTCGTCATTGCTCAGATCCTTGAGCACCTTGTTGTTCACCGCGTGCACAGCCTTGCGGCTACCATCAATCCCCACATTCAGGGCTTTCTGGGTCACAAAACCGATTTTCACTTCCTTGGTGTTGGCGACAAAGACTTCATCGATAATTTTGTCCGACATGGCGCTCATCACCCGAGTCACCAAGGCAACGTCTTCGGTGCCCTTGCCTGCCGCACACAGTTCGGTGGCCTTGCGGAAATCAGCGGCGAAGCTGTCTTCCACCGGGAAAGCAATGCTGGCGTGATTGTCGTTGTCGTCGCCAGCCTGCCAGTACATGTCCTTCACATTCTTCACCACCGGGGCGAATTCCGCGTTAGACACCTTTTTGAAAATCTGGCGCGTGAGCATGCTGGACGCCTTGCCGGCGGTGGACACGGCAAAGTCGATCACCTTCTTCTGGCCACCGGAAAGCTCGGTCATGTTGGCCGGTTCCACCAGGAACAGGCTGAGAATCCGGTCGGTGAGATGATCCACCATGTGAATGAACTTCTCGGCACTGTCTTTACGATCGTGCTCGACGGCATGAAGGAAATCTTCGGTGCTGTTGACCAGCGCCGGGTTAGCGGGAATCGCCACCACGTTCTGCATTGTTATATCCTTGCCTTGCAAACAGTTGCTGTCACTGAAAAAACTCATGATAGCTGGGCGTTGGCCCGAGGGGAAACGCCGATCGGGCCGGAATAACAAAGCCTATACGCAGGCGGGATCAACTGGTGTGCTGAGTAACACCGGGTTGGCGGACCGTTTCTGAGGGGACGGCGGGTTGTTCGGCACGACGGATATCCACCTGGGGGGAGGTGATCATGGTACCGTCCATGGCACAGTCCGGGCCCAGGGTCACTGCATCAAACGTGGCCGATCCATCCTTGTTGCCCCAGGCCAGCGTTACCGGCCCCGGACCACAGATACCACCCAGCAACGGCACCCTGACCTTGACCTGCATATCGTCCACCGTAAGCCGGTCCGGATGATCCACCTGGCCTTGCCAGGGCAACGCCAGCGCCTTGATGCTTTTGCACAACGGATTCATGCCTCCGAAGATGACCTCGGTAACGCGGATGGCGCCCGTCTCACTGACCTGGCCGTTAAAGGTGGTATGGCAGCTGACCGGGATAGCGCCTTTCTTCATGGCCAGTTTGCCGCTGGCAGAAAACGCCCCCGCCGGCGCTACCTTCACGTCTGCGCTGGCCACCCCGGCACACGCCCAGGCCAAAACCGCCCCGGCAATGATGTTCCTTATCATTGTTGTTATTCCCTACCGATGTGTTCACCGGCATGTTGGCATGATGGAGCGGTGCGCCCCAAGCCAGCCTGACGCAAAACCACGACCGCTCGGCAGTTTTTCTTTTCGCCGGTCTACACCAGCTGGTAACCGATACTGCCCAGCACCGCCAGCACCACAGCCCACTTGGCTGTAACGTAGAAGGTCTTGTTTTTCCGCTTTACCGATTTCAGGAAGCCCTTGTAGGCAATTACCCCTTTGCCCAGCTTGTTACCCACTCCGGTATGGCTGCTGTCCAGATTATCGATGAAAAACAAGCGATTGAAGAACCAGCCAAAGTACCAGTACACCTTCTGCACCCACTTCCATTTCATGGGTCGATCCACGTCGGTCATCAGGATAATCCGCGGCGTATCGGTGCGGTTCCAGGCAGAGTGGATGTAGGTTTCATCGAAAATGATGCTGTCGCCATCGCGCCAGATGTAGTCATCCTCATTCACTGTCAGGCCACAGCCTTCATCATTGGGCGTGCTCAGCCCCATGGAATAACGCAGGGTGTACGCGAACGGATCATGGTGACGATTGAGTTTCTTGCCCGGCATCAGTACCGCAAAAAGGGCAATGTTCATGGACGGCAGCTGATCCAGCAGAGCCATGGTTTTCGGCGCCAGATCGTAGGCAGAGGGCAACTTGTTGTCGTACACCTTCAGATAAAAGCTGGTCCAGCGATTGTCCTTGTAGAAACTGCTTGCCGGCAGATCATCTTTGGCGGTGATATTGCCACCGTGGTAGAGGGCCAACGCCTCGTCGCGAATGGTTTCCCAGTTGTCCTCGATCAGTTGCAGCTCGGGAAAATGGGCCAGGCCGATGCGCGGCGAAGTAGGCACCTTTGACAGCAGGTAGGCCGGGATATTGAAGGGCACCATGAAAGTGGAAAAATCCGAGAGCTGCCGCTTCAGCCCGAGCGGCTTGCGATTGCGCGCCCGGATAAACACAATGCAGCACACATAGAGCAGCACACAGACCACAATAACGGCCATAACCTGTACCTTTATTCTGCCAACGGGGTTTTACTGCCCACGAAACGGGCCACCCGGAAAATGAATGGGCGTGATTTTACCTCAATTCAGCCGGTAAAACCGGAGGCACATCGGTAATTTGCTGCCGCTGCTCGGCACCTCTGGCCCGTTTTGAGGGAGTCAGGGAGTGATGAATCAGGCAACACTTCCTCGAACCGGGGCAACCCCTCCTGCAGACGCACCTTTAACAGGGACGTCGAGCCATCGAGGAAAGGCACTGGCATGAAACGAAAAAAGCCTCTAAAAAGAGGCTTTTCCCGATGCGCATTGAGCGCACAAACGCTCAGGAAAGATTACTTGCCAGCGTCCAGCGTCTGGTAATAATCCATCAGAATCTGTGCCACTTCCGGGCGGGAGAATTCCTGCGGGGGCGCAATACCCTGACCCAGCATCTCTCGCACCTTGGTACCTGACAGCAGAACAAAGTCGTCCTTGGTGTGATCAGGCACGTCACGCATCATCACCACGCGACCGAGCTTCTTCGAATAGGCAGTATGGTCGGCCTCGAAGATTTTAATTTCCAGCGCGTCAGCAGGCACTTTTTCCTGGAAGATAGTTTGTGCGTCGAAGGCGCCGTAATAATCACCGACACCGGCATGGTCACGGCCAACAATCAAATGGCTGCAACCGCAGTTCTGGCGGAATACCGCATGCAGGACAGCTTCACGCGGACCGGCGTACAGCATGTCAAAACCGTAACCGGTAATCATCACGGTGTTGGGCGGGAAATACACTTCCACCATTTTGCGAATGGAGGCATCACGCACGTCGGCCGGAATGTCACCCGCTTTCAGTTTACCCAGCAGCATATGAATCAGGATGCCGTCAGCGTTCAGCGCTTCCTGGGCCATGCGGCACAGTTCTTCGTGGGCGCGGTGCATCGGGTTACGGGTCTGGAAGGCGACCACATTATTCCAGCCACGCTCAACAAACTCATTGCGAATGGAAACTGCGGTGCGGAAGGTATCGGGGAAGTCATCCGCAAAGTAGGAGTAGTTCAACACCTGGATGTCGCCGGAAACGATAAAGTTGCCTGCCGCCAGGAAATTGGCCACGCCCGGGTGCTGCTTGTCGTTGGTGGCAAAAACCTGCTCGGCCACTGCTTCCAGTTCGGCGTCAGACGCTTCTTCGATGGCGGCGACATCCATCACCGCAATCACCGGCTGGCCGTCCACATTGGGGTCACGCAGGGCAATACGCTTGGCACCAGCGATGGCGCTGACATCCTGCAGCATATTGACGATCGGCACGGGCCAGAACAAGCCATTGGCGGTGGTCAGGTTTTCCGCCACTGACAGCATGTCAGCCTTGTTCATGTAGCCGGACAACGGGGTGAAATAGCCGGCCCCCATCATCACCGCATTGGCGGCAGCTGCCGAGCTGATCACCACTGAAGGCAGTGATTCCGCTTCATGCTGCAAGGCAACGCGCGCAGCTTCATCGGCGACGTACAAGGGGTTCAATGCGTCCGCACCATGCGGCTTGACCAAAGCGACCATCTAATTACTCCAAATGCTCAATCAACGGGGTGTCCATATCGCGGCGCAGTATAGCAAAGGATCGGCAACAGGTCGGCCCGGAGAGAGTGACAACAGCGGGAAAAGCGGAAACAAAAAAACAAATAAAATAAAATCAAATAGTTACAACAACACTAGCGATATTCAGCGGCCCACTTTTTCGCTCATGCATCGGCATAGCAAGCATAGCCTCTGTCGACTCAACCTTTTGTATTACCCGCTTTCCGCCAAATCAAAACTCCTGGCCAACAGCCTTTGATCGGCAATCCAGCAGCTGCCTGCCGCTGACGCAAAAGCTTTCAGACTGTCGAATGACACCAGGGACTCAAGGCTAATCTGGCCTCATTATTTCTGTGTCTAGCCAATTTTTTCTAACCAAGAGCGTATGAGCAGAATGGCATATTATTCAGCCAAACAATACCGGGTTAAACAATCGGCGGCTCACCGGACAGGGTCGGCCCCTCTTCGATATCGTTGGTAAACACTTCCAGGGACTGCGCCACTTCACTGACTTCCTCGAAGCGGGCAATGTGGTAGAGGGCTTCGCCTTCGTTCACCAGTGGCATATTGTTGCGCCCCACCAGGATGCCGGCGGCCGGAGAGTGGATGTTGACGTCATCGCCACCGAAAGGGCTGGAGATACGGCCGATCAGATCGTCTTTCTTGATCCAGGCACCCAGTGCCACTAGTGGCAGGAAAACGCCATCGCGCTCGGCTCGCACCCAGCTTGAAGAGCGGGCGATATAGGGCTCACGGGGTGGCTTGGCGCGGCGGGCGCCGGTCATACCCAGGTGCTGGAGAATATTGAGCACCCCTTTGACCCCGGCGCGGATGCAGGACTCGTCAAAACGCAGGGCCTCGCCCGCCTCATAGGTAATCACCGGGATGCCCTGGGCTTCAGCCACTTCCCGCAGCGTGCCCTCGCCCAGTACCGAGTTGATCACCACCGGGACGCCAAAGGCGTTGGCCATGGCGGCGGTGCCCTCGTTGGACAGGTCGGCACGGATCTGCGGCAGGTTGGCCCGGTGCACGGCACCGGTATGCAGGTCCACGGCATGCGTAGCCCGATCCAGCACCTGGCTTTTGAACTGCCAGGCCATGCGCGCGCCCAGGCTGCCGGTTTCAGAGCCGGGGAAGCAACGGTTCAGGTCACGGCGGTCCGGCAGATAGCGGGTCTTGTGAATGAAACCGAAGACGTTGACCACTGGCACCGCCAGCAGCGTGCCGCTTAGGCTTTTCAGGGCGGAATGACGCAACAGGCGGCGGATGATTTCCACCCCGTTGAGCTCGTCACCATGAATGGCCGCGCTGACCATCAGCACCGGTCCGGGCTTGCGCCCGTGGATCACATGGATGGGAACATTCAGGGGCGTCTGGGTATAAAGCTGCGCCAACGGCAGCTCCACCTTGGCCCGGGTACCGGGTTTGACGCTGACGCCATCCAGTTCAAACGGCAATACTTTGGGTTCTTTCGTGTTTTTCATTTTTCACCCGAGCCAACACCGGCGCACCGCCCTTGATGGCCCCCGACAACAGGCCGGGAAACCAACAAGGCCAGACGGTTTTCGCTATTAACTATTCACTGTTAACTATTAACTGCCTTACCCCTTCGAGCCTTTTGTCTGGGTCCGGTAGGGGCGAGCATCCTTTTCGATGAAATTGATAACCATGCTCGCCACGTCCTTGTTAGTGGAGGTTTCGATACCCTCCAGCCCTGGGGAGGAATTGACTTCCATGACTAGCGGACCATGGTTGGAACGCAGGATGTCTACACCCGCCACATTCAGCCCCATGATTCGGGCGGCGCGCACCGCGGTGGCCCGCTCTTCCGGGGTAATACGGATCAGGCTGGCACTGCCGCCGCGGTGCAGATTGGAACGGAACTCGCCGGGCAGAGCCTGGCGCTTCATGGCGGCGATCACCTTGCCACCCACCACAAAGCAGCGAATATCGGCGCCGCCAGCTTCCTTGATGTATTCCTGCACCATCACCGATACGTTCAGCCCCATAAAGGCCTCAATCACCGATTCTGCCGCCTTGCGGGTCTCCGCCAGCACCACGCCGATGCCCTGCGTACCTTCCAGCATCTTGATCACCAGGGGGGCACCGCGAACCATGTTGATCAGGTCGGGAATATCATCCGGGGAGTGGGCAAACCCGGTGATTGGCAGGCCAACCCCTTTGCGCGACAACAGCTGCGACGAACGCAACTTGTCCCGCGAGCGGGAGATGGCGACCGATTCATTGACAGGAAACACACCCATCATCTCGAACTGGCGCAGGACTGCCGTGCCGTAATGAGTGATGGAGGCACCAATACGCGGAATCACCGCATCAAAGCCTTCCAGTACTTCACCCTTGAAGTGAATTTCCGGCTTGTGAGACACCATGCTCATATAGCAACGCAGGGTATCGATGACATGCATTTCATGGCCGGCCGCCTCGCCCGCCTCCACCAGTCGGCGAGTGGAGTACAGTCGCTTGTTTCTCGAAAGAATGGCAATTTTCATGGTTGGTCTTTATTTCCACCTAGAAGAAAAGATGCCGTGGGATCGACAGCAATCTCGCCCATGGCGGTTCGTCCCAACAGCATACGGAATTTCATGTTTTCGCGATCAGTCAGGGTAATTTCGATGGGCCAACGGCGCCCCCCTAGCTCGATATTGGTGAGGATCACCGGGCGCTCTTCCTTGTGGCCACCAGAATCAGTGACGACCCGGCGGTCCAGTACCACTGCCTCGCAATGGCTGACCTGGTCTTGCCCCTGGATCGGGTGGATGGAAAAACGGACCCATTCCTGGTCATCACGCTGAAAACTTTCTACCTGGAAGGCATGCAACGCAGAAGTACGGGCCCCGGTATCCACCTTGGCCTTGATCGCTTCAATGTCCAGTTCGGGTAACGCTACCCATTCCCGCCAACCGACGGTGACCTTGTTTACCAATCGAGAACCCCTCAGTCCCTTTCCAGCAATTCGATCTTGTAGCCATCCGGATCTTCTGCAAACGCCAGGATGGTACTGCCGTGTTTCATGGGGCCGGGTTCGCGGCTAATGCGCCCGCCCCGGTCGCGAATACGCTCACAAGCAGCGTACACGTCGTCCACCGCCAGGGCCACATGGCCGTAGCCATCCCCCAGGTCATAGCGGGTCTGATCCCAGTTCCAGGTCAGCTCCAGCACCGCTCCTTGCGATTCCGGCTGGTAGCCGACAAAGGCATTGGTAAAGCGCCCTTCCGGATACTCCTTACGACGCAGCTCCTTCATGCCGAGCACTTCGGTATAAAAGGCCACGGATCGATCCAGATTACCCACGCGCAGCATGGTATGCAGGATTCGCATGCGTCATTCGCTCCTGATAGCAGCAATTTCAGCGGGCACGGGAGCCCTGACTCGTTACAGGGCGAATAGTGGTGGCAGAAAGCAGGATTGACAATGAAAAAGTGGGGTTTGCGCAGGGGAGCACTGTAAAACATTCAGCTAACTGCCACTCATAGCAGATACTCTGGGTGCCATCCCGCCGCAGGAGCGTTGCTGGCAGCGCGAACCGTTATATCGACAAAGCCGCTGTAGGAGTTCCTCTCGAGGGACTATCCACGCATCAGCGTGGAAATAGCCCGAAGCGCCGATCCAGGATTCGATTCGGCGCAGATTCGCCCCTCAAGAGGAACTCCTATAGCGGCTTCATTGTAGACGGGCGGGCATTGCCATGATCGCGCCGCCAGCGACGCTCCTACGGCCAGCGCCTTGTGCATCGTGGCTCAGGGCAAGAACAGGCTGCCCTGCGCCTCTACCCACGCCTCCGGCACACTGCCCTCACGGATACGCTGGGGGTGATCGCCCACATCCACACGGGCCACTTCCTGGCCGGTCTGGTAGTTGAACACCGACATCTGGTCGGTACCGCTCCAGGACACATAGCAGTGGTTGCCGTCGGCGCTGGTGGTCACCCAGTAGGGCTTCTCGCCGATTCCGGTTTTCAGCTGGTGGGAGAAATCTTCACGATCCACCAGCGCCACGTAGTCGCTCATGGTGCCGGCCACACACAGAGTGGAATCGTCGGCACTCAGGGCAATGCCGTGATGGGCGGAATCATTGACGTAGAACTCCCGTGGCAGTCCGTTGGTCAAATCCGGCAACTCGGCCAGACGCAGGACTTTTTCTTCCTGCATGTCGTACTCAATAAACCCGTGCAGGAAAGACAGCTGGAAGTAGAAATAACGCTCGTCGGCAGTATGCGCCATGGGCCGCACCGCCGTACTGAGGTTGTCGTAACCGGCCTCTGCCAGATCCGCTTCCAGATCCAGCTGCTTGATGATTTCCAGGCTGTTGGCGTCCACCACCTGGAACACCCGCTCGCCCTTGGTGGCATCCAGCAGGTTCTGCCCCAGCAGGCCGTCAGTCAGATCACCGATCAGTTGATTATCCAGTGGTGTGTAAACGGTGCCGATACTGGCGTGGTAGATACGCTCACCGTCCTCGGAATAGATATTCTCGTGGGGAGAATCCCCGGACGGGAAGCGGCCAAGCTCCTCGCCGGTTTCCACATCCAGAATGTGCACCACATTGCCGGTGGAAGCGGATACCGCTACCTGGGTGCCATCCGGCGACAGGGCCATATGGTCCGAGCGGTAGCCATCCACCAGGAATTGCCAGGCTATCTCGCCGCTGACCACGTCGATGGCCACCACATCCGCATAGCTGGGCCGGGAAACGATCAGCAGACGGCCGTCCGGCGAGCTGTACATATCGTCCACATACTGGTGATTACCTTCGCCGATCAGTACGCGAATGCCCTGAAAGAACAACAGATCCAGTGGATTGAGGGCAATTTCCTTCTCTCTTGCCGCCTGATCCGGGATGCCGCTGATACGGCCAAGGCGCTGATAGCTCTGAGCATCGATAACATCGATGACACCTTCCCAGTTGTTGCCCACAAAGATCACCCGCCGGGGGCCATCTTCAGTCTCTTCCGGCACCTCCTCGGCCACCTCATCCGGGGTGTCCTCCTGTTGTGGCGCCTCGCGCTGGGCCTCATCCACATCGGTAGCAGCAGGCGTTGCGGAATCACTGCCCCCGCCGCCACAGCCACCCAGTAGCGACGCGGTCAGCAGAGTCAGTATCCCCAAGTGAACAATGGAAAAGCGGTTTTGCCCGATAGTCATGGCAAGGTCCTCGATCAGCCTGTTGTTGTGAGTATGTTGCTACCCTCAGGCTAATTGAGACTACCGTGCAAATTAAATGCATTTTCCTTGTCGTTATGTAACCGCAAAGACCGAATACCGAGCACAAAAAAACCGCCGCAGCCTCTCGGCTACGGCGGTTTTTCGTGTTGCATACGGCGTGAAGCGTGCCGCGTCTCTTCTTTAGCTCAGCTTGCGGCCATTCTTGGCAGCAATTCGCAGGCGCAGGGCGTTCAGCTTGATAAAGCCTTCCGCGTCCTTCTGATCGTAAGCGCCAGCATCGTCTTCAAACGTGGCGATAGAGGCGTCGAACAGGCTGTCATTGTCAGAGCGACGACCGACCACAATGGCGTTGCCCTTGTACAATTTCATGCGCACTTCGCCGTTAACGTGCTCCTGGGTCGCATCGATCAGCTTCTGCAGGGCCAGACGCTCCGGGCTCCACCAGTAGCCGTTATAGAGCAGCTCGGCGTACTTGGGCATCACTGAGTCTTTCAGGTGGGCAGACTCACGATCCAGCGTCAGGGACTCGATGGCGCGGTGGGCCGGCATCATGATGGTGCCGCCCGGGGTTTCGTAACAGCCACGGGACTTCATGCCCACATAGCGGTTCTCGACGATGTCGAGACGGCCGATGCCGTTGTCGCCACCCAGCTTGTTAAGCTTGGCCAGTACGTCGGCGGGGCTCAGGCTCTCGCCGTCGATGGCCACGATATCACCCTTCTCATAGGTCAGAGTGACATAGGTGGGCTGGTCTGGAGCCGCTTCCGGGCTGACGCTCCAGCGCCACATGTCTTCTTCCGCTTCCCACCAGGGATCTTCCAGGTTGCCGCCTTCATAAGAGATATGCAGCAGGTTGGCATCCATGGAGTACGGGGATTTTTTCTTCTTGCTGGAGAAATCTACCGGGATATTGCGCTCTTCACAGTACGCCATCAGTTTCTCGCGGGAGTTCAGATCCCACTCCCGCCAGGGAGCAATCACCTGAATGCCCGGGGCCAGGGCGTAGGCACCCAGCTCGAAACGCACCTGATCGTTGCCCTTGCCGGTGGCGCCGTGAGAAATGGCATCAGCACCGGTTTCTTCGGCAATCTCCACCAGGCGCTTGGCAATCAGCGGACGGGCAATGGAGGTGCCCAACAGATACTCACCTTCATAGATGGTATTGGCGCGGAACATGGGAAATACGTAGTCGCGCACGAATTCTTCGCGCAGGTCTTCAATGTAGATTTCCTTCACGCCCATGGCTTCTGCCTTGGCGCGGGCCGGCTCCACTTCTTCGCCCTGACCGATATCGGCGGTAAAGGTCACCACCTCACAGTCATAGGTATCCTGCAGCCATTTGACGATAACCGAGGTATCCAGGCCGCCGGAATAGGCCAGTACCACCTTGTTGATCTTGGACATTGAAAGACTCCGCATGTGAGAGGCCCCGGATCAGGCGCCCCCCGGTGAATCGAGGCCGCGTATTGTACCCGCCCTGCCCGGCTGGCGTCATCTCCGATCCGCTTTCGCGCCTGTTGCCCCTGCGGGCTTTCCGGTAGCATAGCCCCCTCTCGCGGCTGCCCAGCGCAGTCAGACGGGATTTGTGTGTCTGATGGAGTGATCATGAATGATCAGCACCCCAGCCTGGCGCTGCGGTTTCGGGGCTTTTTGCCAGTAGTGATAGATGTGGAAACCGGGGGCTTTAATGCCCAGACCGACGCGCTGCTGGAAATTGCCGCCGTCCTGATTGATATGGATGCCCAGGGCTACCTGCGTCCGTCCACCCGCATCCAGTTTCATGTGGACCCCTTCCCGGGTGCCAACATCGAGCAGGCTGCGCTGGATTTTACCGGCATTGACCCGGACAACCCCCTGCGCGGGGCCGTGCCCGAGGAAACCGCCCTGAAAGGCGTGTTTGAGCCGGTCCGCAAGGCCATCAAACACCATGGCTGCACCCGCGCCGTACTGGTGGGCCATAACAGCTTCTTTGATCAGGGCTTTTTGAATTCGGCATCGGAACGCGCGGATATCAAGCGCAACCCCTTCCACCCGTTCTCCAGCTTTGACACCGCCGCCCTGGCAGGGCTGGTGTATGGCCAGACGGTACTGGCCAAGGCTTGTGAAGCCGCCGGCATCCGCTTCAACCAGCGCGAGGCACATTCGGCGCTCTACGATGCCACCCGAACCGCCGAGCTGTTCTGCTCCATGGTAAACCGCTTCAAGGACCTGGGCGGCTGGCCACCACCACCGGCGCGGGACATGCCACCGACGCTGGCAAAGCAGCTGGATTGAACTGCGCCTTTACCACAGAGGGCACTAAGGACACCGAGAAAAGACTGGGCCTCACCTCTGAATCCCGGAACGCCACCTTTGATTGCGTAGGGTGCACTGAGCCTCGGGCGAACTGCACCATCAAACGCCGGATCGGTGCAGTTCGCCCGAGGCTCAGTGCACCCCACGTTTAGAAAGCCGCAAAAGTTTGCGACCACAAAAAAAAGGGCGACCCAATGGCCGCCCTTTTTTTGTGCTGCTTTTTTATTACAGCTTGTCGGCGTTACCAGACAGGTACTCGGCCACGCCATCCGGAGAGGCGTTCATGCCGGAGTCGCCTTTCTGCCAACCCGCCGGGCACACTTCGCCGTGCTCTTCGTGGAACTGCAGGGCGTCGACCAGACGAATCAGCTCGTCCATGTTACGGCCCAGGGGCAGATCGTTAACGATCTGGCTGCGCACCACGCCGTTCTGGTCGATCAGGAACACACCGCGGAATGCCATGCCACCTTCGGACTCAACGTCGTAGGACTGGGCAATGCCGTGGTTCATGTCGGCGGCCAGGGTGTATTTCACCGGACCGATACCGCCGTCGTTGACCGGGGTGTTACGCCATGCGTTGTGGGTGAAGTGGCTGTCGATGGACACACCGATCACTTCCACGTTGCGCTCTTTGAACGCGTCCATGCGGTGATCCAGAGCGATCAGCTCGGAAGGGCACACAAAGGTGAAGTCCAGCGGGTAGAAGAACACCAGACCGTACTTGCCCTTGATGGCTTCGGACAGGGTGAATTCATCAACGATGCTGCCATCGCCCAGTACTGCGGGAACCGTGAAATCAGGTGCCGGTTTACCTACCAGAACGCCCATTGTTTCTCTCCATTGTGACTTGATTGACTATCCGGCAATTCAGAATGCCGGAACCAACATTGAATCTGAGCAGCGATAATACAACGGCTGTCGCCGCGCTGCATGGCACTATCATGGGGATTATGGCCATGCTTTCAATGGCCCGGTGGCTTTTGAGGCCGGAATCGACCATACCTGCTCAAATAATCACCGGCTGCGCGACCAGATAACCACCCCGGTCAGCGCCAGTACCACCAGCAACAAGGCTGCCAGATCCATCACCCATTGCCCTGCCCAACCGAATACACGGCCGGCATGGAGATCCTGCAACAGCCGTTGCCAGTTCAGCGACGCCGGCACACTGGCAGCCTGCAAACCGGGTTGCAGCACCGCCGGCAACGGCTCAATCAAAGCAGGCTGCCAGTCAGGCACTGCCAGCACCACGCGGTTCAGATGTTCCAGATCGAACCGTAGCAGCCGGCTTTCTGTCTCCAGGACCAACGCTCCCCCGGTCACTCCAAGGCGAGTAAATACAGGGACGCCCTGGCCCGGCCGCAGCCGTTCCACCTGTTGGTCGCCCTGCAACAACAGAAGATCGCCGCCACAACCCGCCACGGTCAGACCTTGCGCCGCTACCGCCCCCTGAAACGGCGCCGAACAAGACGCCACGGCACTGCCATCCATAAACAGACGCTCACCCGCCTGGGCATACCAGTGCCCGTCAACCTGACTGCCGTGAATCTGTTCCGTTGGCGACACGCCATAGCTACGCGCCAACCAGGGCGGCAAGGGGTCATCGGCACAGTCCAGGAACTCAATGTGATTCAGCAGCACCCCGGTGACCGACAGTACCAGCACCGGCAAGGCGACCAGCAGGCCCAGCCAGCGATGCCAGCGACGCCACTGGCTTGTGGGTTTGCGTTGTTTCACCGGGCTTCCTCAATAAGCGGTAACAATCCGCTTCGATTGTAGGCGCCACAACACCCGTGCCAACACCAGGACAACCAGACCGCTGAACAAAACCGTCAAGAGCTCACAAACGGCGGACACAAAAAAACCCGGCGCGAGGCCGGGTCTTTTGTACGCGGGAGGACGATGCTATCAGGCGTTATCGCCCGCATCGGCATCCACTGCGGCATCTTCAACCAGCTCCTTGAGCTGACCGGAACGGTACATGTCCATAATGATATCGCAGCCGCCGACCAGCTCACCGCCCACCCACAGCTGCGGATAGGTCGGCCAGTTGGCGTATTCCTTCAGGCTCTGACGGATTTCCGGCGCCTCCAGGATGTTCACATAGGCAAACGGCTTGCCAACAGCGGTCATGGCTTCCACCACCTGAGCGGAGAAACCGCACTGGGGGAACTGCGGGGTGCCCTTCATGTAGAGGATCACCGGGTTCTTTTCGATCTGGTCTTTGATGACCTGGATAACATCCATACTGACTACCTGGCGGTTTGGGGTGTATTGGCTGTGGTTGGCCACTATTCTACCACTGATGGCCCTGCCCCTCCCAGATGGGGCCGGAACAATGCGGCTTCAAGGGTATTCCACAACAGAAAAGGGGGCCGAAGCCCCCTTTTCCTCTTGCTGCGACAGATTAATGCCTCAGAAGCGCACTTTCATGCCCAGGTAGCCGGTACGCGGCTTGTTGGGACGGGCGCCAGCGGGATCGCGGGAGACGATTTCCTGATCGTCAAACACGTTATCCACCTTGGCATACACTTCCATATCGCTGTTCACGTGGTAAGTGGCCACTACATCCGCGATCACATAATCGCTGGTGCGCTTGAACGTAGTTACCTGACCAGGGCGATCACAGCTATTGTCGATGCACATACCTTCGGTGTGGCTGACGGACATCAGCGCCGACCAGGCCGCCGGCTTTTCCAGGCCGAAGGTCAGGCTGGCCAGATGCTTGGGCAGATATGGCAGTACATCGCCACGCTCTACGCTGCTGTCTGCACCCTCGGAGGCTTTGGTGATTTCACCATCGGTGTAGGTATAGGCAAGACGTACCGGGGCACGAAGACCACTATCGCCTTCCCAAACAACACTGTTGATACCAACTTCCAGACCTTGAATTTCACTCTCACCCAGGCTCACAGAGCCTGAGGTTTTAATCGAGCTGTCGGCCAGTGTGCAGCTATTGGCGACGGAGCAATTCTGCAGGGTGTTTTCATAGTCACTGTAGAACGCAATCACATCTGCACTGAAGCTCTCCTGCCAATAGCGGAAGCCGGCCTCGTAGTTAAGGCTTTTCTCCGCTTCAGTGCCACGAGACTCAGAAGCACCGGCAGGCGCGAAGCCCTGATGAACACCGGCCAGCAAGGACCAATTATCATCCAGCAACCAGGTAGCACCCAGACCCGCCATCAGCTCTTCGTTACGATTGCTTTTTCTCCAATTCACATCTTCATTATTACGAGCAGCATCAAGCCAGCGCTTGGCATCGGTTTCCACGTTCTCGTAGCGCAGGGAGCCAGTAACAATCACATCGCCAATATAGGCGTGATCCACAATCCAGGCGGAAATAGCATCGGCATTTTCTACCCGGTTATTGCTTCCAGTGGCGGCCGTAGTGCTTTGATAAACCAGGCTTCCATTGATCTGGTCATAAACATCTACCGGCTGGAAACGATCCACTTCATCTTCGTGGTAACGGGCGCCCACAACCAAGTCATGCCTGATATCACCCGTCGAGAAAGCGTAGCCCAGCTCCGACTGAACACCTTGAGACGTGTACTCACGATTGTTGTTCTTGAACTCCAACCCGGTGGCATCTGTATCACCACGCAACACAGACTGATTGACGCCGCCAGAAGTGTTCGCTGTATTCACATAACTGCCAATGCCGACGCCGCCAATCTTATCCAGCTTGAACCAGTTGCGCTGGAACTCGTTCCGATAAGCCACGGTATTCAAAGTGGTATTTTCATCAATTGCCAGAGTGTGGCGCAGGGAAACTGCATCACGATCATTATCCATCTGATCGATATCAGTCAGTCCATAACGGCGATTGGCATCCCGCGCGAAATCACGGTCGGTCAGCCCCAGGTAAGTTTCGTCTGAGACTTCACTGGAATGCTCTAGCTTCAGTTCAAACGCCTGCTGGATATCAGCGGTTTCCGGCGCCTGCCAGCGCAGCTTGGCGACGTAGTCACGCTTGTCGAAACCCGCATCGCGGTTGGAGCGATCGATGTCCTTGAAGCCCTGGGTGCGCTGCTGGTGAGCTTCCAGCAGAAAGCCCAGCTGGCCTTCGGTAGCGCCATAGTAGGCGTGAGCACGCTGGGCACCGTCTTCACCACCTTCCACATTCACCATGCCGGAAGCACGATCAGGAATCGGGGTGGACAGCAAGTTAATGGCACCGCCCACGGTGAAGGGGCCGTAGCGCAGGGTATCCGGGCCTTTAAGCACTTCAATACCGTAGAAACGACCGGCACTGGGGAAGTAATAGGCAGACGGAGCAGCATAAGGAGCCGGAGCAATGAGTACGCTGTCCTCCATCAGAGAGATCTTGTTGGAGCGGTCACGACCGGAACCACGGATACCGATGTTCGGGCGCAGGCCGTAGCCTTCCTCTTCCTGGAAGTACACACCGGGCACATCCCGCAGCATACGGTGCACGTCGGTATATTCTTTTTCTTCAAGATCTTCGTTAGAGATCACGTGGGCTGAGCCACTGACACTGAAGGTGTCCTGACGATCCCCGAGGATCTGTACCGGTTTCAGCTCATTGGCCTGGTCGGCAAAAGCCGGAGCAGCCGCGGAGGCCACGGCGGAGGCGATGGCACAGCAAAGCAAGCGACGCTGTAAATGCATGATTTTGTCCTTCCCAACGCAATTGCAAAAATTGTAAAGATGGTAAGCGCAGGGAAGATACAATGAAAAAGAATCAATGGCAATCCACTATCATTCTCATTTACATTTCGTATCGCAATAACCGCCCCCACCGGGTGACCCCACCAGCAAACGATCACCGGCGCGAGCAGTAAAGCTGATTTTCGGCGGCATTAACTTGCCATTGTGGCGATTTTCCCCCACCGCACCGCTCTCTCCGCCAGCCAGCCCCCAGGGAGCATGACGACGACGTTCGGTGAGCAGAGTCACCTGGGCATCACCCAGAAACTCCAGCTCACGCACCAGGCCATCACCGCCCACAAACTGGCCGTGGCCGCCGCTGCCCCGACGCACCTGGTAACGGTGTACCCGCAGTGGATAATGGGATTCCAGGCTTTCGATGGGAGTATTGAGGGTATTGGTCATATGACTGTGCACCGCCGATAGCCCCGCTCCGCGTGCATGGGCACCCGTGCCGCCAGCCATGGTTTCGTAATAGTCCCAGCCATCGTCACCCGCCGCGCCCATGGCGACATTGTTCATGGTGCCCTGGCTGGCGGCGGGGATCGCCTGGGGTGCCGCCTGGGCCAGCGCCCCCAGCACCACATCCACCACCCGCGAGCTGGTTTCCACATTGCCCGCAGCCACTGCCGCCGGACGATTGGCATTCAACAAAGAACCTTGCGGGGCGGACAGGCTGATGGGCCGGAACAAGCCATCGCACGCCGGCACATCATCGTCCATCAGGCAACGAAAGCAGTAATAGGCCGCGGCTGCCGCCACCGACAGCGGGCAGTTGATGTTGCCTGCCACCTGGTCAGCGGTACCGGAGAAATCCAGACTTGCCTGCTCCCCGGCGATGGTCAGGGTGACGGCAATGACGATGTCCTGCTGGCCCTGACCATCGTCGTCCATGTAATCCTGGAACCGGAAACAGCCATCCGGTAACGCCGCGATACGGGCCCGGGCGCGCTTTTCGCCATAGCGGTTGAGCGCATCAAAGGCGGCGACCAGATCCGCTTGCTGGCCGGCCAACTCCGTCAGGCGCCGGGCACCAGCCTCACAGGCACTGGCCTGGGCGACAAAGTCGGCGAAGCGGCGACTCTCCACCGGCAGAGCCCCGCTCTCCTCCAGCCCGGCCAACTCCCGGCACAAGGGCACCTGCCACTGGCCCGCCCGTTTCAACCAACTGGGAGCAATAACGATCCCTTCCTGGTCCAGGCAGGTGGACACCGGCATGGAGCCTGGGCTGTGGGCGCCAATATTGGCGTGGTGGGCCCGGGTCACGGCAAAGCCGATCAGGCTGGCAGCCCCGAACACCGGGGCCACCACGGTGACATCCGGCAAGTGAGTGCCCCCCAGATACGGATCATTGACCACCAGCAGGTCACCCGGCTGCCAATCCCGATCGCTGACCAAATCCGCCATGGCGTAGGCCATGGACCCCAGATGCACCGGTATATGGGCCGCCTGGGCACACAGCCGGCCCTGTGCATCGAAAATGGCGCAGGAGAAATCCAGGCGATCCTTGATATTGGGAGACAGGGCACTGAGTCTCAGCACTGCGCCCATCTCATCACAGACCCCTGACAGGCGATTGGCAAAAATACTCAGCTGGACAGGATTCATAGAGGCAATTAACAGTTAATAGTGAATAGTGAATAACTAAAAACAGAACAACAGCCTACCGCTGTTCACCATTCACTGTTAACTATTCACTGAATTGTGCGCTATTATCAGCGGTTCCGGCAGCCTTGGGCTGCCGTTTTTTATTTGGGACGCGTACAGACGGTGCTGTGATCAACGGTCCGGTGCCCGTTATCAATTCTCTATTACCAATTATTAATTGCCTGTTATGTCGCAATATCTGATTCCCACCTACGCACGGCAGCCACTGGCGTTTGTGCGCGGTGAAGGGGTATGGCTCTTTGATGAAGCCGGCCACAAATATATGGATGCCATCTCAGGTATCGGGGTCTGCAACCTGGGGCACTGCCATCCAGCGGTGACCCGCACTCTGACCGATCAGGCCGGGCAGCTCATGCATACCTCCAACCTCTACCGGATTCCAACCCAGGAAGCGCTGGCAGAGCGACTGTGCGAACTGAGCGGCATGCAGAGTGCGTTCTTCTCCAACTCCGGCGCTGAAGCCAATGAGGCCGCGATCAAGATTGCTCGCCTGTTCGGCCAGCGCAAGGGTGTCAGCCGGCCCACCGTGGTGGTAATGGAAGGCAGTTTCCATGGCCGCACCATGGCCACCCTGTCCGCCACCGCCAATGCCAAGGTGCAGGAAGGCTTTGCCCCGTTGCTCGACGGCTTTGTGCGGGTGCCCTTTAACGATCTGGACGCGGTGCGCGCCCTGGCCGACAACCCGGATGTTGTCGCCGTATTGGTCGAGCCGATACAGGGCGAAGGCGGCATCAATATCCCTGCCAGCGATTATCTGCCCGGCCTGCGAGCCCTGTGCGATGAACAGGACTGGCTGCTGATGCTGGACGAGATCCAGTCCGGCAATGGCCGGACCGGCGATTACTTCGCCTGCCTGGGCGACAAGGTCACCCCGGACGTGCTGACCACCGCCAAGGGCCTGGGCAATGGTTTCCCTATCGGCGCCTGCCTGGTGGCCGGCAAGGCCGACGGCGTGTTCGGCCCAGGCAACCACGGCAGCACCTACGGCGGCAACCCGCTGGGCTGCGCCACCGCCCTGACCGTGGTCAACACCCTCACCGACGACGTGGTGGATGGCGTGGCCGGCAAGGGTGCCTGGCTCAAAGAGGCCTTCACCCGGTCTTTTGCCGATCTGCCTATGATTACCGAAATCCGTCAGCGTGGACTGATGATGGGAATCCAATTGGATCGCCCTTGCGCCGAGCTGGTCAACCGGGCTCGGGAAGCCGGGCTACTGATCAACGTCACTGCAGGTTCTGTAGTGCGGCTGCTGCCGCCACTGGTGATCAGCCAGACAGAAATGCAACACCTGGTAGATACCCTCTCCCAGATCATTCATGACTTCGCCAACGAACAGGAGGTCGCATGACCCGCCACTTCCTGACGCTCACCGATCTGAGCCGGGACGAGCTGGGCTACCTGATCCAGCGCGCCATTGAACTGAAAACCATGCTGCGCAATGGCCAGAGCCATACGCCACTGCAGGGCAAGACCCTGGGCATGATCTTCGAGAAATCCTCCACCCGCACCCGGGTGTCCTTTGAAGTGGCGATGACCCACTTCGGCGGCTCCAGCATCTTCCTGTCGCCACGGGACACCCAGCTCGGTCGTGGTGAGCCCATCGAAGACTCCGCCCGCGTGCTGTCACGCATGGTGGACGCGGTCATGATCCGCACCTTCGACCACGCCACCGTGGAAACCTTTGCCGCGCATTCGGCGGTGCCGGTGATCAATGCGCTCACCGACGATTTTCACCCCTGCCAGTTGCTGGCCGACATGCAGACCTTTGTGGAGCATCGCGGCAGCATTCAGGGCAAGAAAGTGGTCTGGGTCGGCGACGGCAACAACATGTGTGCCAGCTATATCAACGCCGCCAACCAGTTTGACTTCGAGCTGGTGATCAGCAGCCCCACCAGCTTTGAACCGGACGGTGAACTGCTCAACCGTTACCCGGAACGGGTTAGTCTCGAAGCAGACGTCACCGAAGCGGTAAAAGGGGCGCATCTGGTGGTCACTGACGTGTGGGCATCCATGGGCCAGGAAGACGAACAGCAGACCCGTCTCAATGCGTTTGAAGGCTACCAGGTCACCCCGGAACTGATGGACCGGGCCGATCCGGACGCCCTCTTCATGCACTGCCTGCCTGCCCACCGCGGCGAGGAAGTCAGCCACGAGATGATGGACGACCCGCGCTCAGTGGTGTGGGATGAAGCGGAAAACCGCCTGCATGCCCAGAAGGCCCTGCTGGAGTTCCTGCTGACAGGTCAGCACTGACACTCCCCCGAAAACTGTTGGAGCCTTGCCTGCAAGGCAAAGGCTTTACGGCTTTTGCCCCGCGAGGCCAGGCTCCAACATCCCGAGAGGCGCCAACGCTATGAACCCGCCGCTGCTTACCCTCGACAACCTGGCCTGCGGCTACCACCAGCAGGCCGTGGTAAAAGATCTGAGCCTGGAACTGGCAGCCGGTGAAATTGCCTGCCTGCTTGGGCCCAGCGGCTGTGGCAAAACCACCACCCTGCGCGCCATTGCCGGGCTGGAACCGGTCACCGGTGGCAGCATTCATATCCAGGGACGCCAGGTGTCCAGCCGTAGTCGCCAGCTCCCCCCGGAAAAACGCGGACTGGGGATGGTGTTCCAAGAACACGCTCTTTTCCCTCACCTGACCGTGGCCGACAACGTGGCCTTCGGGCTGCGCAAACAACCCCGTGAGCAACAGCGCCTGCGGGTCAGCGAATGCCTGGAGCGGGTGCGCCTATCTGGGATGGAAGACCGTTACCCTCATGAACTGTCCGGCGGCCAACAACAGCGGGTTGCACTGGCACGGGCACTGGCACCTCGCCCGGCCCTGCTGTTGCTGGATGAACCCTTTGCCAGCCTCGACCTGGACCTGCGCCGGGCACTGGCCCGCGAGCTGGGCGACATTCTCCGCCAGGAGAACGTCACCGCCCTGCTGGTCACCCACGATCAGGAAGAAGCCTTTGCCTTGGCCGACCGAGTGGGCGTAATGCACCAGGGTCAGCTGGAACAATGGGACACGCCGTACAACATTTACCACGCCCCGGCCAACCGCTTCGTGGCGGAGTTCGCCGGCTATGGTTCTTTTCTGCGTGGTGAGGTAGTGGATGAAAACACGGTCAGGACCAGCCTGGGAGAGCTCACCGGACGCAGCAAGACGACCCTGACCCCCGGGGGCAACGTCGACGTACTGTTACGACCGGAAGATGTGATCGCCGACGAAAGCGCGCAACTGGCGCTACCTGTCACCCGCCGCCAGTTCACCGGCGCCACCATCCTCTACCACCTGCGCGTCGGCGCCGCAGAAACCCTGCTCTGCCAGACCGACAGCCACACTAATGTGGTGGAAGGCGACGCGCTGCATGTGCGGTTGGCGACCAAGCACCTTGTCGCTTTTTCAATTAATAATTAATAATGAATAGTTAATAACTCGCGATCAGACTAATCGTTGTCTGCACATACCAAGAGGCCGCGCCCAAGCTCTGGACGCGGCCTCTTACCGTTCGAAAGCACCAACTTTTTTCCGCATAACTATTAATTATTCATTATTAACTATTAACTGCTTTTTTCACGCCACTCGGCTCTGATTCCGCCCCCCGGACTTGGCCCTGTACAGTCCCTGATCCGCCCGATTGAGTAATTCGTCCACGGTTTCGTCTTCCTGGCAGGCGGCAACGCCGACGGAGAGACTCACGACGTTGGGGCCGCCTTCCTGGCCGAAGCTTTCTTCGCGCCAACGCTCACGCAGCCGCTCGGCGACCCGCAAGGCGCCCTGTTCATTGCTTTGCGGCAGGATCAGCAGAAATTCCTCGCCGCCGAGACGGCCGAAGAAATCCCCGTCACGCATGCCCGCCAGCGCCAGCGCAGAAAAGCGACGCAATACCCGGTCGCCCCAATCATGGCCATGGCGGTCATTGATCTGCTTGAAGTGATCCAGATCCACATAGCAGATGGCAAAGGGCAGGCCCTTGCGGCTGAACAGTGCCCGCTGGCGCTCCAGTATTTCCAGCAGGTGGCGACGATTGAACAAGCCGGTCAGGTCATCACGGATCGCCATTTCGCGGACCTGCTCCACCGCACGGGCCAGTTGATGATTCTTGTCGGCCAGCGCATCGCGCAGACGATTGATGCCACCACCGGTGATCGCAAAGCTTACCGAAATCATGGAGAACACCAGCCACTGCAAGGCCTCCACGGAAAAGCTCAGCTCCACCCAGCGGTCATTCATGGCCAGCCACAACATCATCGCGTAGGCGACGCTGGCCAGCATCGCCACTCCGATCATCACCTTGCCGGAAAGCCGGAACGACGCCAGCAACAAACCGGCGAAGAACAGGGTAACGACACTGAGACGAAACTCGTCCACGTAGTAGCCGGAGACCATGAAGACGACCATGAAATGCAGCACCATGGGCAGCGACAGACTGGGCTCAC
This sequence comes from Alcanivorax sp. IL2, assembly GCF_047495475.1. Taxonomy (NCBI): domain Bacteria; kingdom Pseudomonadati; phylum Pseudomonadota; class Gammaproteobacteria; order Oceanospirillales; family Alcanivoracaceae; genus Alcanivorax; species Alcanivorax sp. IL2. The sequence continues at coordinate 3,146,793 of NZ_CP179932.1, forward strand.
TGAGGCGCAGAGTCCAACCCGTGGCAAGCAGTAACTGGTAGGCAAACAGCGATGCCCAGACCACAAACAGCATCAGCAATCCCTGCTCCAGTTCCACCGCAAAATAACCGAACTGGAAATACACCACACACAGCAAGGTATGCATGGCCATGATCGCCATGGCCGAACGACTGTGTCGTTTTAACAGCCGCTTTTCGCTGAGGGTCAGCTTTTCCGCCTGCCGCAAATCCTGATTCATGCGCCCTGCTCCACCACCAGTTTGTCGCGACCGGATTCCTTGGCCTGATAGAGAGCCCGATCCGCACGCAGAACCACTTGCTCCGGTGTTTCCTCGCGATGGTACATGGCCAGGCCCGCCGACACCGTGACGCTGAGCCCCGGCGCTTCCTTGAAACGCTGGCTGCGCATGCCCAGCAGGATCCCCTCCGCCAGATTGCTGGCCTCTTCCGGATCACTGACCGGCAAGACCAGCATGAATTCTTCACCGCCCAGACGAGCAGCAAAATCCTGGCCACTCAAATGACGGCGTGACACCTCGGCAAACCGCTCCAGCACCAGATCCCCCACCCGATGGCCATACTGGTCGTTGATGCGCTTGAAGTGATCCAGGTCCAGGTACACCACGCCCAGTTGGTAGGCGCCCCGGGCTGCTTGCCCACAGGCTTTGCCCAACAGCTCCATGGCGTGGCGGCGCCGATAAAATCCGGTCATCTCGTCCTTCACCGCCATGTCGTGGATACGCTCGACAATGTCGGCCAGTTGCAGGTTGCGTCGGCTCAACTGGGAGCGAATGGTGGAGATTTCCGATGCCAGCAGAATCACCGCCAGTACCATGGCCGAAAACAGGCCCCACTGAATCCATTCACCGCGCAGGTCCACCACCTCCGGCCAGTACCCGGAGACGACACCGAGAATCACCGCATAACCAAATACGCAGTAGGCGGCCAGCCTGGCAAATTGCCGGAATGACGCCTGCAACACCCCCATCTGGACAATGGCAAAGAAAATCATCATCACGCACAGGCGCACCTGGTCCACCACCAGGGCCGTCAACAGGATACCCGTGGTGGACCAGACCATTAGCGGCATGATCATGGACGGTTCGGAAAGACGACGATTGAGCCCCAGCAACATAAACAGGATGAAGCCCAGATGCCCCACCCAGATGGCACCGAACAAGGCATAAAACAGGGAGGAGCCGCCACGGAAGAAGTCCAGCTGCAGGGAGATCCAGCACAACAGGGTGTGGGCACTGCCACCGGCCAGTATGGCGAACAGTACCCGGCGCAGTCGCTGGGACTGCAAGGCTGCAGGGTTAAGCGTTAACGATTGATCCATGCCGGATTCCCGATCCGGTGCGACCATCCCCACTATCAGTCGCACCCGTTGGTAGCAATTTAGTATTATTGTTGGGTGAACTCTAACCCTAAATGTCTACCGCGTCACAGTTTTCATCCCTGAAACCGGACCGTCCATCGCCATGCCAATGAAAAAAGTGGCACAAAAGTCCCTGATTTTTCGGGCACTTACCTCAAAGCCTATTCACTCGCCGGGCTCTGGCAGACCCGTGCCACCGCCTCACGCCATCCCTGGTAGCGCCGCTGGCGCTCGCCTTCTTCCAGTAGCGGCGTAAATTCCCGCTCGCAGCGCCACTGTTCGGCCACCGCATCCAGAGAGTCGTACAGACCCACCCCCAGCCCCGCCAGATAGGCCGCACCCAGCGCCGTGGTTTCGGTGACCATGGGCCGGTCCACGCAAACACCCAGCACATCCGCCAGGGTCTGGCTCAGCCAGTTATTGACCACCATGCCGCCATCCACCCGCAAGGTAGTCGGCCGGGCACCGCAGTCCGCTGCCATGGCATCCAGCAAGTCCCGGGACTGGTAGCACACTGCTTCCAGTCCCGCCGTTACCACTTCGGCAATCCCGGTATCGCGGGTCAATCCCAATAAGGCACCCCGGGCGTGGGGGTCCCACCAGGGAGCACCGAGTCCGGTAAAGGCCGGCACCAGATAGACGCCCCCAGCGGAACCGGCGCGGCGTGCCAGTGCTTCGGTTTCGCTGGCATCACGGATCAGATTGAGGCCGTCGCGCAGCCACTGAATGGCCGCACCGGCCACGAAGATGGAGCCCTCCAGGGCATAGGTGGTTTTGCCATTAAGCCGGTAACCCACCGTGGTGAGCAGGCGATTATGGGATTGCACTGCCTCACCGGTATTCATCACCATGAAGCAGCCAGTGCCATAGGTGCTTTTCACCATACCCGGCTGGAAACAGGCCTGCCCTACCAGCGCCGCCTGCTGGTCCCCGGCAATGCCGGCCACAGGGACCGCGGCGCCCAACAGCTCGGGACAGGTGGACCCGAATTCCCCGGCGCTGTCACGCACCTCCGGCAATACCGCCGCAGGAATATCAAAGAGCTCCAGCAGTGCCGTATCCCAGGCCTGTTCATGGATATTGAACAACAAGGTGCGCGAGGCATTGGTGGCGTCGGTGGCATGCACCTTGCCACGGGTCAGTTGCCAGAGCAGCCAGCAATCGATGGTGCCGAACGCCAGCTCACCCGCCTCGGCGCGCGGCCGGGCGCCGGGGACATTATCCAGCAGCCAGGCCAGTTTGGTGGCGGAAAAATAGGGATCCAGCAGCAAGCCGGTCTTGTTGCGCACCATGTCCTCGTGGCCACCCTCACGCAGACTCTTGCAGAGCCCGGCAGTTCGCCGGTCCTGCCAGACGATGGCTTTGGCCAGTGGGTCACCGGTCTTGCGATCCCACAGCACGGTGGTTTCCCGCTGGTTGGTGATGCCAATGGCCGCCAGCTGCTGGGCTTCCAAATGGGCATTGCGCAGGGCCTGCTGACACAGCGCCAGGGTATCGTTCCAGATCTCCATGGCATCGTGTTCCACCCAGCCGTCATGGGGAAAATGCTGGCGGAACTCTTTCTGCGCCTGACCGCAGGCCCGCCCACTGCCGTCGAACACAATGGCGCGGGAACTGGTGGTGCCCTGGTCAATGGAAAGGATGTAAGACATGGCTCGGCTAACCCTGTTATCAGTATTGGTGGCTGGATCAGACAGACGATCCCCGGGGATGTGTCGGGCAACGTATTTTACATGAAGGCCGGATGACAGATTGAACGATATCGGACAACCGAATAGACCTTATCGGCGATTGAGGAGCCGCTGAACGTAGGGTGGATTAGCCGAAGGCGTAATCCACCCTACGATGCCATCCAACGAGCGTAGCTCGTAGCTCAATTCACCCGGCCCAGCACATGCTGGCCCTGCTGGCTGCGCGGCAGAATGACGGTAAACCGGGCCCCGCCCATGGGGCTCTCGTCCACGCGGATGTCTCCACCATGCCAGTCGACAATCCGTTTGACGATGGACAGGCCAAGGCCATAGCCCCCGCTGGCGCGGTGGCGGCTCTTGTCCAGCCGGGCGAAGGGTTTGAATACCCGCTCACGCTCATGCTCAGGGATGCCCGGGCCATTATCATCCACATGGATAACAACCTGGTCCTCGTCGCCACCAACCACCATGACGATCTGTGAGCCGGCGTAGCGCAGAGCATTGGTAACCAGGTTCTGCAGCACCCGATGCAGGTAGCGCTCTTCCGCCTCCACTTCCAGGGCCGGCTGATCACAGTCCACTGTGATCACGGTGTCGCCGCGAATGGTTTCCAGCTCTTCGCGTAACTGTTCGCACAGCTCTCCCAGCAGCACCGGCTTGAATTCGATATTGGGGGTACCCTGCTCCAGACGGGCATAGGTGAGGATTTCGTCGATCAACTTATCCAGCTGCTCGATGTCATGATCCAGGGCATTGAGCTTTTCCCGGCGCAATTCCGCCGACTCGATATCCGCCAGCATCTCCAAACCAAAACGCAACCGCGCCACCGGGGTACGCAGTTCATGGCTCACCGCCCGGGTCATTTCCCGCTGGGATTCGATCAGGCGACGGATGTGCGCGGTCATACCGTTAAAGGTGGCCGCCACCTGGCCGATGGCATCATTACCTTCAATGTTTGCATAAGCACCCAGATCACCACTGCCCAGCTGACTTACCGCCTGGTCAAGCTGCTTGAGCCGGCGTTGCAGCGGGCTCACTTGCAGGTAGGTCGCCAGCGCCACCGCCAGCAGGCTGAGAGCCCCCGCTACCAGTAGCAACTCCATGGGAAACTGATCGAAAAGACTGAGCGGGCCAATCACCAGCAATTTGCCGGTCTGCGCCACCGGCGCATAAATACGGATGCTGGAGTCGCTACGAGTACTGTCATCCAGACCGATAACCACTTCGCGGCGGTTGAGGCGCTGTTCCTGCTCCGGATCCAGGGGCACATCGTCCCGGGACACCAGACTGAGAGGGTAACCGAAGTGCTGTTGGAGCCGCCCCAGGGCCTGCTCCCATTCGTCTTCGGGGAAATGGGAAAGGTGGTTGAGCACCAGCACCGCAGTGGCCCGGGCCTGCTGCTCGGAGACCTTGGTCATGCGGGTAGTGATGTACTCGGGCTCACCGGGAAGCTGAAAAAGGATATCGGCATACCCTTTTTCATCATTGAGGCGCATGACCACCAGGCCGTCTTCCAGCTGCAGGGTTTCCCGGTAGCCCAACTCCAGATCGGCGGCTGACTGCAACTGGATATCCGCACTGAACAGCTTGCTGAGCACCTGGCTCCAGCGATCGCGCTCACCGGGTTCATAGCGCTGGAACCCTTCCGCCATCAGGTAGAAGGTCCCCCGCGCCATTTCTTCCCGGTAGATATCCGAGCGATAGCTGTTAACCAGCTGTACGGCGGCATAGGTGATGGCGCCGATAAAACACAGCGCCAGCAACAAGCCTCCGTAGAGCCTCAGGAAAATACTATTCAAGCGTCACCCAGCATCACGCCACGGCACAGAAACGCTCAGGCCGCGCCGATTTCCTTGACGAACAGATAGCCCTTGGATCGCACCGTCTTGATACGCTTGGGGTTTTCCGGGTCATCCCCTACCTTGGGGCGGATACGGGAAATGCGCACATCAATAGAACGATCCTGGCCGTCATATTGAATGCCACGCAGCTTCTCGAAGATGGTTTCCCGAGACAGCACCGTGCCTGCATTGGACGCCAGCAGCCAGAGCAGATCGTACTCGGCACTGGTCAGGTCCACCGATTCCCCGGCCAGGGTTACTTCCCGGGCAGAGTTATCGATCACCAGGGCGCCAAATTCCAGGCGCGCCGGTGAGCTGTCACGTTCGCTATCGGTTTCCACCCGGCGCAGCAGGGCACGAATGCGTGCCAGCAGCACCCGGGGTTTTACCGGTTTGGCCACATAATCATCGGCCCCCATCTCCAGGCCCAGTACCTGATCCATATCATCGGTGCGGGCGGTGAGCATGAGAATGGGATTCTTGTAGGCGCTGCGAACCTCGCGGCAGACGGTCAAGCCGTCGGCCCCGGGCAACATCAAATCCAGTACCACCAGATCCGGTTGCTCGGCACGAATGCGACGAATGGCTTCTTCGCCATCGCTGACAACCGTCACATTGAGACCATTGGTTTGCAGATATTCACAGGTAAGATCGGCAAGTCGTTCGTCGTCTTCCACGATCATGATTGCTGGCGGGTTATCCTGCACCGTTGTCATCCCGTCCTTATCCTTTTTCACTTCGTATCATTATTGTCGTCGTACACAGTGCACAAGGCGGCAAACTGTAACAAACGTATCCCTATCAGGTGTTTATACGCATAGACACTGTCCACGGCAACCTTGCTGATACCAAAGGTACACTGAAGCCGCTTCACGGCAGAGTTTTTACAGTTGACAAACACAATATCTAGTACTGGCCTGCCCCGGAAAAGCGCGCGCTAAATGCACCCACAATGGTCCACAACTTATCCACAAAATTTCCCCAGGCGAAGTGCTTGCAAATCCGCGGACGCAACTATAACTTGTACTGAAGTCAGGCGGCGACCCCAACATATTGGGTTTTTGTAAAATCGCTGCCACCCCAGGATAACACCATCCAGCGTACCGAAAAATAGAGTCACATCAGCCATTTAGAGCTTTTCGGGCTACCAGGGGCAAGATCAGCGTCATGGACAAGACACAAGATATAGTGGTCCACATCCAAATTAGACCACCAGGCACCATCCAACACAGATTTTACTGCGCCATAGCCTGACGGCTGTGGCGTTTTGCGTGGTGTTGCCATACGCGGCACCAGACCACGCCGGCACCACCACACAAATCCGACAACAGACAGAACAGCACAAACAACGGAGAGCGCACCATGCAGACGGATATGAGCCAAAACCCCAACCACGCCGGCTCCCCGGCAGGCGACGACAGCGGCCAGGACCAGTCCATTGCCAGCACCGCCCCGGGCCAGCTTCGCGTTATCAAGCGCAATGGCAAAGTGGTCGGCTACGATGACGACAAGATCACCGTGGCCATCAGCAAGGCGTTTCTGGCGGTAGAGGGCGGCACCGCAGCCGCCTCCTCACGTATCCATGAAACCGTGGCGCGCCTCACCGAGCAGGTCAGCGCCACCTTCAAGCGTCGCATGCCCTCCGGTGGCACCATCCACATTGAGGAAATTCAGGACCAGGTAGAACTGGCCCTGATGCGTAACGGCGAACAGAAAGTGGCCCGTGATTACGTGCTGTATCGTGAGCGCCAGGCCGCCAAGCGCGCCGAACAAAGCCACGACCTGCCCGAGCCCACCCATCAGGTGGACATGAGCGTCACCATGGAAGACGGCAGCAAGGCACCGCTGGACATGGCACGCCTGGAGCACCTGATTCGCGCGGCCTGCTCCGGCCTGGAAGACGTAAACGCCGACAAGATCATCACCGAAACGGTGAAGAACCTGTACGACGGTGTGTCCATCCATGACGTGAACACCTCCATGGTGATCACTGCCCGCACCATGATCGAAGTGGAGCCCAACTACTCCCAGGTCACTGCACGCCTGCTGATGGACAAGATCCGCGCCGAAGCCCTGCAGTTTCTGAATGTCGCCGAGCGCGCCAGCCACGATGAAATGAACGCCCTTTACGGTGAAGCGCTGAAAGCCTACATCGGCAAAGGCATTGAGCTGGAACTGCTGTCTCCGCAACTGGCCGAGTTTGACCTGGACAAGCTGGGCGCCGCTCTGGATGGCAACCGCGACCTGCAGTTCTCCTACCTGGGCCTGCAGACCCTGTACGACCGTTACTTCATCCACCACAACGACACCCGCATCGAGCTGCCCCAGTGCTTCTTCATGCGTGTGGCCATGGGCCTGGCCGTGGAAGAAGACAACCGCGAAGCCCGCGCCATCGAGTTCTACAACTTGCTGTCCAGCTTCGACTACATGAGCTCCACGCCGACCCTGTTCAACGCCGGCACCCTGCGCCCGCAGCTGTCCAGCTGCTACCTGACCACCGTGCCCGACGACCTGCACGGCATTTATGGCGCCATTCAGGACAACGCCATGCTGTCCAAGTTTGCCGGCGGCCTGGGTAACGACTGGACCCCGGTACGTGCACTGGGCGCCTATATCAAGGGCACCAATGGTCGCTCCCAGGGCGTGGTACCGTTCCTGAAAGTGGTCAACGATACCGCCGTGGCCGTTAACCAGGGTGGCAAGCGCAAAGGCGCCGTCTGTGCCTACCTGGAAACCTGGCACATGGATATCGAAGAATTCCTGGAGCTGCGCAAGAACACCGGTGACGACCGCCGTCGCACCCACGACATGAACAGCGCTAACTGGATTCCCGATCTGTTCATGAAGCGCGTGATCAACGAAGAAGAGTGGACCCTGTTCAGCCCCAACGACGCCCCGGACCTGCACGATCTGTACGGCGAAGCGTTCGAGAAGGCGTACCTGGAATACGAAGCGAAAACCCGCAGCGGCGAAATGAAGCTGTTCAAGCGCGTCCCCGCCATCAACCTGTGGCGCAAGATGCTCTCCATGCTGTTTGAAACAGGCCACCCCTGGTTCACCTTCAAGGATCCGTGCAACCTGCGTAGCCCGCAGCAGCACGTGGGCGTGGTGCACTCCTCCAACCTGTGCACCGAGATCACCCTGAACACCAACCAGGAAGAAATCGCCGTGTGTAACCTGGGTTCCGTGAACCTGGCCCAGCACGTGGACGAAAACGGCCTGGATATCGAGAAGCTGCAAGGCACCATCAACACCGCCGTGCGCATGCTCGATAACGTGATCGACATCAACTACTACAGCGTGCCCCAGGCAGAACGTTCCAACATGAAGCACCGTCCGGTCGGGCTGGGCATCATGGGCTTCCAGGACGCGCTGTATAAGCAGGGCATCAGCTACGCCTCCGAAGGCGCGGTGAAATTCGCCGACAACTCCATGGAAGCGGTGAGCTACTACGCCATCCAGGCCTCCGCCAAACTGGCCGAAGAGCGTGGCGCCTACCAGACCTTTGAAGGGTCCCTGTGGAGCCAGGGTGTACTGCCTATCGACTCCATCGACATCCTGGTCAAGCAGCGTGGCGAGGAATACTGCAAGGTGGATCGCAGCCAGACCCTGGATTGGAACAACGTGCGCGAGATGGCAAAGAAAGGCATGCGCAACTCCAACGTCATGGCCATCGCCCCCACCGCCACCATCGCCAACATCACCGGGGTTTCACAGTCCATTGAGCCCACATACCAGAACCTGTATGTGAAATCGAACCTGTCCGGCGAGTTCACCGTGGTCAATCCCTACCTGGTGAAGGCACTGAAAGATCGCGGCCTGTGGGACAACGTAATGGTCAACGACCTGAAATACTACGATGGTTCTGCACAGCCCATCGAGCGGATCCCGGCCGACCTGAAAGAGCAGTTCCGCACCGCCTTTGAAGTGGAACCGCGCTGGCTAGTGGAAGCAGCAAGCCGTCGCCAGAAGTGGATCGATCAGGCGCAGTCCCTGAACCTGTACATTGCCGAAGCCAACGGCAAGAAGCTGGACGTGACTTACAAGATGGCCTGGTTGCTGGGTTTGAAAACCACCTATTACCTGCGCGCCATCGGGGCAACTCAAACAGAAAAATCCACCATCAATGACGGCAAGCTCAACCGGGTCTCCGCCGCCCCGCAGGCCCCTGCCGAATTCAACCAGGCTGCTGACGTACCGCAGGCCTGCTCCATTGATGACCCGGATTGCGAGGCTTGTCAGTAAGGTGCCAGCTGCCGGACGCTCGATGCTTAGCATTTTTTAAGCGTCAGGCGTCCAGCTTCCGGCCCCAGGCCACTTAAAACAATGCACCATCGATGACGCCACGGCGTCATCCCTGAAAGAATATGGAGAGAGCACATGCTGAACTGGGACGAATTTAATGCGCAAGAGACGCCTGTCGCCAAACCGCAGCCAAGCCCCGCAACGCCGCCGCAACCTGAGACGGTATCTGACCAAGCGGCACCTGAAGCTAAAGCACCGGGAGCGGGAAGTACGCCGATTACAGGCGGAGCCGACGAACAGCGACAAGGACGAACCGAACGAGACACCACCGACGCCGTAGCTCGCGCCCGCGCCACTGTGTCGCAAATGGATGCCAGCGAAGGCGTTGCCGAGCTGGAAGGCACCGCCGGCCGCGTGGAAGTCGACGACAAGCGCATGATCAACTGCCGCGCCGACTTGAACCAGCTGGTACCGTTCAAGTACGACTGGGCCTGGCAGAAATACCTGGATGGCTGCGCCAACCACTGGATGCCCCAGGAAGTGAACATGAACGCCGACCTGGCGCTGTGGAAGAAAACCGACGGCCTCACCGACGACGAGCGTCGTATCGTCAAGCGCAACCTGGGTTTCTTCTCCACCGCCGATTCCCTGGTCGCCAACAACCTGGTGCTGGCCATCTACCGGCTGATCACCAACCCGGAATGCCGCCAGTACATCCTGCGTCAGTCCTTTGAAGAGGCGATCCACACCCACGCCTATCAATACTGCATCGAGTCACTGGGCATGGATGAAGGCGAAATCTTCAACATGTACCAGGAGATTCCCTCGGTAGCGAAGAAAGCGCAATGGGGCATCCAGTACACCCGCGACCTGTCCGACCCGGAGTTCACCACCGGCACCGTGGAAACCGACAAGGCGCTGCTGGAAAACCTGATCGCATTCTACTGCGTACTGGAAGGCATCTTCTTCTACTGCGGCTTCACCCAGATCCTGTCCATGGGCCGCCGCAACAAGATGACCGGTGTGGCAGAGCAGTTCCAGTACATCCTGCGTGACGAATCCATGCACGTGAACTTCGGTGTCGACGTAATCAACCAGATCAAACTGGAAAACCCGCACCTGTGGGATTCCCAGATGCGCGACAAGGCCACCCAGATGATCCTGGAAGGCACCGAGCTGGAAATTCAATATGCCCGCGACACCATGCCCCGCGGCGTGCTCGGCATGAACGCCGCCATGATGGAAGAGTACCTGCAGTTCATCGCCAACCGCCGTCTGGTCCAGCTGGGCCTGCCGGAGCAGTTCAAGGGCGTGAACAATCCCTTCCCGTGGATGAGCGAAATCATGGACCTGCGCAAGGAGAAAAACTTCTTCGAAACGCGGGTGACCGAATACCAGGTGGGCGGCGCGCTCTCCTGGGAGTGATCGTGGTACACCAAGGGCGCTTCGGCGCCCTTTTTTTTGGCCTTCCAGCACAGAAGATCACAGAGAAAACAGCCCAAACGTGAATCTGGCCTGCCATTTTAATCCGGGTATTTCCTGCTCTCTGTGCGGCAATCAACCATCGACACGCTGAGACAGAAACTGCGACCACCTGTCCCGAGTGGCGAAACATTCACCAACACCGGGTATTTCCCGTTTGTTTTGTGCCGGCATCGTTGGCAACATGGAGTGGAGCTTGGACAAGGCACAACAAACTGGCTCACCTTAACTGCAGGAGGCTTCGCATGAGCGATTACGACGACAGAGATGATTACCAGCAAGAAGCCGAAGACCTGTTGGAAACGATTGAGCAGGTAGAAGAAACCCTGACAGTCATGTCCAAAGTAGTCGGGCAGCTAAAGGAACAGGTGGCCTCACACCTTGACCCGTACACGGTTGAAATGAGCGCCGAGGAATTTCTGGAGCAGTGCGAGAACCTGGAAGGCACCTGGCACTAGTTCCTCTCAGTGTGAAGTGACAGGGGCCGCACCGATGGCCCCACTCTCACCTACTCCGCGATCCTTTCCGGATAACGGCGTACCCCATCCACCCAGGTCCCTCGCACCTGGATAGACGGCCAGTCACCGATAAATTCTCGCGGATCGCGATCCAGCCAGACCAGATCCGCGCGCATGCCGAGACGCAATTGCCCGACCCGATCTGCCACGCCCAGCTGACTGGCGGCGTCTACGGTCACCGCCTGCAGGGCCCGCTCCACCGCAATCGCCTGCTCCGGCCCCAGCATGGCGCCGGATGCCGTGCGACGCTGGGTGGCATTCCATACCAGTTGCAATGGCTGGAACGGCACTACCGGTGAATCCGCATGCAGGGTAAAGCGCAGCCCCGCATCCGCCGCTTCCGCCAGTGGGCTGATGCGTGCTGCCCGCTCAGGCCCCAGGAAAATATCCCGGTGACGATCGCCCCAGTAGTACACATGGTTGTTGAAGAAAGAGGGAATTACGTCCAGCGCCTGCATTCGCGTCAGTTGTTCGCCGGTGGCCATCTGGGCATGGATCAGTACCGGTTGCACGGTCACGTCCGGGCACTGCTGGCGGGCCGCCGCCACCGCATCCAGGCTCATGCTGATGGCCGCATCACCATTGGCATGGATCGCGGTCTGCCGGCCGGCACAATGGAACTGCACCACCTGCTCGGAGAGCTGCTGCGGCGACTGGTTGGGGAAACCCAGATATTCCGGCGGGTGATCCTCGGGCACGGAAAAATAAGGATCGTTGAGAAAACCGGTATAGCCCTGCAAAGAACCATCACTGACCAGCTTCACCGACCCCAGATGAACTCGCTCACCCTCCGGCAGGGTCCACTGGCCGTCCTGCCGTGCCTGCTCGGCGGCCGCATCCGGCCAGACACTGAGCCGCAGCGGGATCAGTCCGAACCGCAACGCCGGCACCAACGCCTTGATGGTGGTGGTATCGGCCAGGCCGTTCTGGGCAAAGGTAATCCCCCGTGACAGGTACAACCGTGAGGCCCGGCGCATGACCCGGTAGCCATCCATGGCCGACAGCTTCAACAGGTTGGCACGCACCGGGTTGAACGCGGTCTCTGCCAGCAAGCCGTTGAGACGGCCTTCACTGTCGCGGCCATAATAGCCACCGGGCGGATCCTGCACGTTCTCAGTGATGGACATGGCCTTCAGGGCCGCCGTGTTTACCACCCCCAGATGGCCGGAGATGTGCATCACCATGATCGGTCGACTGTCGCTGACGGTATCCAGTTCCGCCCGGGTGGGATAACGCTGGTCGCTAACGGTGGTGTCGTCGAACCCGAAGGCCATCAGCGTCCCGTCCGGGCGTCGCTGGGCCAGGGTGCGCAACCGCTCCAGCAAGGTGGCAATACTGTCCAGGTCGCCAATTGGCGGACTGTTGGCATCCACTGCCACCGCCGACAGTCCCTCTCCGGGGAAATGGCCGTGGGCCTCGATAAAGCCGGGCATCAACACCCCACCCTGCAGATCCACCACCCGCACATCGCGACTCACCTGATCACGCAGGGCATCGCTGTCACCCAGCGCCACGATCTCGCCGCGCTTGACCAGCATGGCATCCACCTGAGGATTGCCCGGGTCCATGGTCATGATGGTACCGTTGGTAAACAGCTGCACCGGTGGCGGTGGCGGATTGAACCAGCGATGCACACCCGCTACCCCCGCTGCCAGCAACGCCAGTAGCGATACGGCCCCGATAAACCAGATTTTTTTCATAGTGATCGCTCCTTTGCGCAGACTCTGCCGTGACCCGCCTGCGGCCTCAAGCGGGAATATCACATTTGTTAATGAAACAGATCAGATTACCCCATACCTGTTCCCGGCCCCGGCGCGCTATAGTGAAGCCCGTCGTGCAGGTGGCGCACCAACTTAAAGCAACTTTCCTGCACCAGCATGAGGAAAATGCGGCACCATCCTTGCATTAACCGCGGTGAATTTTGACAGCCACGCATCGTGGACTCCCGCTGACAGACAAAACCGATAGCGGGATCAACTGGAGACAACGCACCATGAAAGCATCAGATTTGTTCGTTCGCGCCCTGGAAGCCGAAGGGGTTGAACACGTCTTCGCCATCCCAGGGGAAGAAAACCTGGACCTGCTGGAGTCCCTGCGCGGCTCGAAAATCAAACTGGTGATTACCCGCCATGAGCAGGCCGCCGGTTTCATGGCGTCCACCTATGGTCGACTCACCGGCAAGGCCGGTGTCTGCATGTCCACCCTGGGCCCCGGCGCCACCAACTTCGTGACCGCCGCTGCCTATGCCCAGCTGGGCGCCATGCCCATGGTCATGATCACCGGCCAGAAGCCGATCAAGACCAGCAAGCAGGGCCAGTTCCAGATTATCGATGTGGTGGACATGATGCGCCCGCTCACCAAGTTCACCAAACAGGTGGTCAGCGGCGACAGCATCCCCACCCGCATCCGCGAGGCCTTCCGCCTGGCCCAGGAAGAGCGACCCGGCGCCACTCACCTGGAGCTGCCGGAAGATATTGCCCGCGAACACTCCACCATGCCGGTCACCGAGCCCAGCTCAACCCGCCGCCCGATTGCCGAAGACAAGGCCATCTGCAAGGCCATCGAAGCCATCCAGGGCGCCCGCAAGCCACTGCTGCTGGCCGGCGCCGGCGCCAACCGCAAGCTGACCAGCAAGATGCTGCGCCAGTTCGTGGAAAAACTGGGCATTCCGGTGATCACCACCCAGATGGGTAAAGGTGTGGTCGACGAAACCGGCCCGCACTTCCTGGGCAACACCGCGCTGTCCGACGGCGACTTTGTACACCGTGCCATCGACCAGGCCGACCTGATCATCAACGTGGGCCACGATGTGGTAGAAAAGCCGCCTTTCTTCATGCGCCCCGGTGGCGCCGAAGTGGTTCACATCAACTTCAACTCCGCCCAGGTAGACCCGGTGTACTTCCCGCAGATCGAAGTGGTGGGCGACATCGCCAACAGCCTGTGGCAGCTCAAGGAACGTCTCGATCCCCAGGAGCACTGGAGCTTTTCTGACTTCCACCGCATTCGTGATGCGCTGCAGAAACACATCCGCGAAGGCATCGTAGACGACAGCTTCCCGATCCGCCCCCAGCGGCTGGTGGACGAGATCCGCAAGATCATGCCCGAGGATGGCATCCTCACCCTGGATAACGGCATGTACAAAATCTGGTTTGCCCGTAACTACCCGGCCACCAAACCCAATACCGTGCTGCTGGACAATGCCCTGGCCACCATGGGCGCAGGCCTGCCCTCCGGCATGGCCGCCAAGATGGTGAACCCGGACCGCCGCGTCATGGCCATCGTCGGTGACGGCGGCTTCATGATGAACAGCCAGGAACTGGAAACCGCCGTACGCCTGAGGCTGGATCTGGTGGTACTGATTCTGCGCGATGATGGCTACGGCATGATCAAGTGGAAACAGAACGACATGGATTTCCAGGACTTTGGTCTGGATTTCGGCAACCCGGATTTCGTCGACTACGCCCGCTCCTACGGCGCTTATGGCCACCGAGTGGAATCCACCGCCGGCCTGGGGCCCCTGGTGGAAGAGTGCTACCAGACCGGCGGCGTGCATGTGATCGACTGCATGGTGGATTACCGCGACAACAGCCGCATTCTCAATCAGGAAATCCGCGAATTAAGCAGCAAGTTGTGATCGAGGTGCCACTGGCTTCGTCATGCAAGCATGACTTCCCACAAACACCAGCACCCCGTGGGAAGCGATGCTTGCATCGCGAATGGTAGTGGCCTGCAACACCATTAAGGAACCGACATGCTAAAAGACGCCTACCCCTACTACCTGGCCAACGAAGCGGTCTTCGCCAACCAGGATCTGGATGTCACCGACAAGTACAGCGGTGAAGTCGCCACGCGAGTGGCCATGGCCGATGCGGCCACTATTGATAAAGCCATCGACGCCGCCGACAAAGCCGCTGACGCCATGGCAAAACTGGCTCCCTACGAGCGCCAGGCGATCCTCTACCACTGCGTGAAACGTTTTGAAGAACGCTACGAAGAGCTGGCCCTGGCCCTGTGTATTGAAGCGGGCAAACCCATCAAGGATGCCCGCGGCGAAGTGGGCCGCCTGATCGACACCTTCCGGGTGGCCGCCGAAGAAGCCGTGCGCATCGATGGCGAAATGCCCAACCTGGAAATCTCCGCCCGTGCCAAGGGCTACCGGGGCATGGTCAAGCGCGTACCCATCGGCCCTTGCTCGTTTATTTCCCCGTTCAACTTTCCGTTGAACCTGGCGGCTCACAAAGTCGCCCCGGCCATCGCCGCCGGCTGCCCCTTTGTGCTCAAGCCGGCCAGCCGCACGCCCATCGGCGCCATCATCATCGGTGAAGTGTTGGCGGAGACCGATCTGCCCAAGGGCGCGTT
Organism: Alcanivorax sp. IL2; assembly: GCF_047495475.1. NCBI lineage: Bacteria > Pseudomonadati > Pseudomonadota > Gammaproteobacteria > Oceanospirillales > Alcanivoracaceae > Alcanivorax > Alcanivorax sp. IL2. The sequence goes on from NZ_CP179932.1 coordinate 3,162,306, forward strand.
TTCTATTTTGCCCTGTCATCGCGAAGGCGCCGACCTGTTCACCACCGACGAGCGCTTCAAACTGCTCAGCTTTACCGGCAGCCCGGACGTGGGCTGGGACCTGAAAGCCCGCGCTGGCAAGAAACCGGTGATCCTGGAGCTGGGCGGCAATGCCGCCGTGATCGTCGATGAAGATGCAGACCTGAACGATGCCATGGAACGTATCGTCTTCGGCGCCTTCTACCAGTCTGGCCAGAGCTGCATCGGCGTGCAGCGCATCCTGATCCACGACGCCATCTACGACGAATTGAAAGCCAAACTGGTGGAAAAAACCGCCTCCCTGAAAATGGGTGACCCGAAAGACGAAGACACCTTTATCGGTCCGGTGATTTCCGAAGGCGAAGCCACCCGCCTGGAAAACTGGATCAATGAAGCGGTGGATGCCGGCGCCACCCTGCTGGTGGGCGGCAAGCGCGACGGCGCCATGCTGCAGGCTACCCTGCTGGAAAATGCCCCCAAGGGCACCAACATCGTCGAAGAGGAAGCCTTCGGCCCGGTGGCAGTGATCAGCCGCTTCAGTGATTTCGACGACGCCCTGAACACCGTCAACGAATCCAAGTTCGGCCTGCAGGCCGGCATCTTCACCCGCGACCTGTACAAGGCCCAGAAAGCCTGGGACGAGCTGGAAGTGGGTGGCGTGGTGATTGGCGACGTACCCAGCTGGCGAGTAGACAACATGCCTTACGGCGGCGTGAAGGACTCCGGCCTGGGCCGCGAAGGCATCCGCTGGGCCATCAATGACATGACAGAAGAACGGCTGCTGGTGATTCGCACACCGCAGCCCTGATCGGTTACCTCCCTCAGGACCAGGGAGCACGGGCTCGTCATCGCAAGATGGCGGGCCCGTTTTTATGATACCGACCCGAACAGGCTAGTTAACCGCGCCCCCTCTACCCTGCTTCAACCCTCCATCAGCGCACGCGGCAAACGTCAGGCGAACGCCATTCATACGAAAAACACAATCTTTAACTATTTTTCTGTACATCAATAGACTTATGCTATTTGTGAAGTAGTTCACTATTTTTCGTGTATTGCGCAATCGGAAAGTAGCGGCAGATTAACGACCACTTGTGATCGTGCCGACCACCATGTGCGCAGGGAAACCTCCAGGCAAGGAGCTTGTTGTGATGAAAAAACATATCCAGTTAGCCGGCGTTGGCTCCATTCTGGTAGCCGCTTCCATGAATGCTACGGCCGTCACCAACACCATGACCAATATCGTGACCCTGGCAGATGCCTGTGACGTGGCAGCTATTGGTACTGACTTTGGTGTGCTGTCCGCGCCGATCCCGTCAGGAGGTGTGAACAACGTGATCACCGCTAATACCGCTACCGGCAATGCCATTACCGGTAACGATGCGCATCCCAATGCTGGCGCAGATGGCGGGGCAGGCAATGATGATACGCTGACGCTGAACACCCCCATCGGCGTGCTCAACACTGCCCTTGCCGCCATTCTGGATCCCCTGACAGCGCAAGCCTTGACGATACCCGGGGTTTACGTGGCCTGCACCACTTCACCAGTCAGCGTTACCCTGGAAGGCCCGAGAGTGACAGGCGGGTCAGTCAACTTCACCACCACCACTACCGCAGGTTCACAGGGCCCGATCGTGACCAGCATCATGGATGGTGTGGGTGGCGGTGCGGTCGCCACGACCAACCAGGTCAACTACGAGCTGAGCTTCACGGAAACCGTGGTCAGCCAGGATGTGCTTGGGCTGGTCAATCTCTTCACTGGCCTCTATACCTCTATCGGCAGCATTCCCGGGGATCAAACCGGCAACACCGTCGTAGCGGGTAACTATACGGACGTTCTGACTGCCACAGTAGAATTCTGAGGAGTCTCTGGATGCCCGTCGCCGGAGCCAGGTATTGCCTGGCATTTCGCCCGCGCCTGCTTGTTTTTTTGTTGTCATTCCTGCTGGCTTGTTCCTCACAAGCCGGCAGTTTTCGCATCACGCCGTTGCGGGTTCAGTTCGACGACAACAACCCGACCACGCAACTCAGCATCGAGAACAACAGCGACAGCACCGTGACGCTACAAACCACGGTGATGCGATGGCAACAGGACGGTGATCAGGACAATCTCACGCCCAGCAATGACATCTTCGTCTCGCCGCCGATTCTGATGCTGAAGCCCGGGGGCCGTCAGGTCATCCGTTTACGCCATATGCCGGCCATGCCCGATAAAGAGAAAAGCTACCGGCTTTACCTTCAGGACACCGCCGCCCGGGCCCGGCAATCCGGTGGCGCTAATATGGCAGTGCGCATCGGCCTTCCTGTTTTTGTATCGCCTGACAACATTGAACCAGAACCCAGAATCGTCACCGGTTACCAGAACGGCATCTGGCAAGTGCGTGTGAGCAATGTCGGCAGTGCCAACTTTCGGGTTATCGGTCTGGATGCCTTTCGAGCTAACGCCGACCGTGATGATCTGACAAAAAACGATTTGCTGGAACAGTCCACCCAGCCCGTTCAAGGCTTTCCCTATGTGTTTGCCGACCAGACCCGGGAATGGCACGTGAAAGCCCCGGCTAACGCCCAGATTCGCCTTCGTACCGATATTTACGGGTATCGCAGCCAGGGGTTTGATGAAAGAGGGACTGTATGGCTGGGAGAGCCAGAAAACAAAAAAGGTCCCTGACGCTGACCGGACCGGTTCTGCTTTTATTGTTAAGCGTTTCCGGTCATCAAGGCGCCGTTGCAGACTCGACAGGTCCACAGCCAGGTTGCGATAACCCGCAACGGGAAAGCACCCGCTACGACGACTCGTCCATGCGCCTGCTGAAATGGATCGTCAACGGCCGCGACCTGGGGGAGCACTTTATCCTGCGTGATAACTGTGGCGCCGTCCTCGCACTGACCGAAGACCTGCGCAAGGCCAGACTCTGTGCCCTGAAAACCGCTCCTGTCATCACCGTTGATCAGCGCCATTATCGACGCCTTGATCAACAGGATGGCATTGCGCTGCATATTGATGAGAGCAACCAGACTCTCATCCTGAGTGCGACAGCCGACTCTTTCTGCCCCACCCGCATTGATATGTCAGCGCAAACGCCAAGAGCCAGATTGGGAGAGCCTCAAACCGGTGGCTTTGTGAACTACAACCTCACTGCCAGCCAGACAGAAAATACTGACACCGCTTATAACGGCTTTCTTGGCCTGGGCGCCTTTGGCGACTGGGGCGTGCTGCAAAGCCAGCATTCCGGTTATGTCATCGGCGATGACACCGTGACACAACGCATTGCCACCTACTGGCAATTCGACAACCCGGATGAAACCACCACCTTCCGTATCGGCGATGCCTTTGCCGGGCGCACGCCATGGCGCACAGGTGCCGCGCTGGCCGGTTTCCAGATTACCCGTAACTACGCCACCCGCCCCGAGCTGGTCACCGGGCCGGTGATCGATTTCCAGGCTATCGTCGATACTCAGGCGCAATTGCTGCTCGCCCAGCGAGGGCTCGACCAACCCGAAGTCATCGGCAATGCCTACTTCGGCAGCGGATACCAAGTTCCTCCCGGTCCCGTGGATGTGATCAACCAGCCCCTTTTCAGCAACACCATCCAGACCCTGACCGTGCGTGAAGCGGATGGAACCATCAGTACGCTTGAGATTCCTTCCTACTTCACGGTGGGCCAGCTGCGACAGGGCTTTGATGATTTCGAGATCTCGGCAGGCTTGCAACGTCAGGGCTTCAGCAATGACTACGATCAACTGGTCTCTTCATTCAGTTATCGCCGGGGCATGAGCCGCTGGCTCACCCTCGGGGTCGGCGCAGCCGCCGCCTCGGAGCAGCACGTCAATGGCGGGATCTTCGCGCAAACCACCCTGCCTCGAATCGGCGCCCTGCAAACCCACCTTGCCACCTCCCGGGATTTGCCCGATGCGGACCAGCCCTGGGCCGCAGCCGCTACGCTGAGCAACCAGTACAAGGGCTATAGCTACGCCTTTTCCTACGAACAGCAGCAGAATGGTTTTACCCCTTCGCTGGACACCACCCCGCTAGATACGGACGGCTTCCAGCAATGGGTTGGCAGTATTGCCGGCCAGCCCTGGCAGGGTGTGGGGCTGCGTTTCGGCTTCCAGTATCGCGATCCGGACAGTGCCCCCGTGCGAACTGCCCTGACCACCGGCATCTACTTCCATATCCGCCGACAACTGCGTGTTCGCCTTTCCCATACCGAACAGCTGAAACCCGACAGGGACGGCCTGACCCTGGCCAGCTTCGAAATGCCCCTGTCCAGCAGGCCCCGCACCCGCGGCAGCCTGGAAGCCAGCAAGGCGCGCGATGAAGAAGCCGTGGTAGATGCACGATTGCGGGTACTGGGGAAGGCAGGGTATCCCAGCGTGCAGGTGAGGCACCGATTGCAGGGCGGTGACCTGACAGCCATTTCCGCATCCATGGAACGCCCTGCCTATGGCGCCTTTGCCTCTGCCGTGGATGCAGCAGGCATTCGCAGTTATCGAGCCGGTGTGGCCGGCGGTGTCGTAATGAGCAAGGATTTCATCAAACCCACCCGTTTTGCCAACGGCGGCTTTGCCCTGATTGATCTTGGACCGGAGTTTGCCGGCGTTCGTGTCAACGCCATTCCCACCGACAAGAAAGGCCGGTCCATGCTGGTCGGGCTCCCTCCTTTCCAGGAAACCGAACTGCATATCAACCAACGCGACCTTCCCTACAACACCACACTGGGCGACAAGAAAGTCCTGGCCGCCCCCAAAGAGTTGTCGCTAGTCCGTGTTACCCCGGATTTCATCATCTATCGCGATGCGCTGGTGCCCGTTGTCGTTATCCAGCCCAATGGCGTCAGCGAGCCGCTGTCTGCCGCGGCGCTAGTTACCAACGCCAATACTCCTGATGCGGAGCCCTACCCTGTCGGGTTTGATGGCCTGGTCTATGTGAAAACCGCCGAGGAAAAGGTCACACTGTCTGTAACCCATAACGGAACCCGGCCATGTGAAATCACTGTGGCGATCCCCCCGGCCGGCGAACGAACTCCACAGCTTTCTCCGGCATACTGCGTAATGGCGCCATGACGAGGAACTACAGCATGCCAAGATTCATTGTTCTACTTGCGCTTCTCGCCAGCAGCCTGCCTTTGCCACTGTTTGCCGCCTCCTGCAGTTTCATCACCCCGGATGGCAGCACCCTGGTCAATTTCAGTACAGTGATGTCATTACAAACCACACCCGCTGATGGTCAGGGACAAATTATATTCACCTGCACACAGGATGGATTGGATCCGCGCCCTGTCAGCTATGAAATGAGCATTGGTACGGGCAATTCCAGTACCTTTACACCACGTCGTCTGATGCACTCTTCGGGGGCAACCCTCGACTACAATTTATATTCTGACCGACAACGGAGGAAAATCCTTGGCGACGGGTCGGCTGGAACCGAGACGGTATCTGGTCGCTGTCGTATCGTTTGCACTCCTCTCATCGTATATGGCCGGATCCCGACCAATCAGTGGGGACCGGCAGGACAGTACAGTGACACAGTGATCGTCACCCTGGAGTTCAACTAACCCCGAACATGTTATCGGCAGGCTTTTGAAGGTCTCTTTATGGCGGCAACTCCACAATGAATACGCACTTCGGTTTCCGGCGTCTTGCCCTGGCCATTCTGTTGGCTCCTGTCACTTTATTCGCTGACATGGGAAACCACGAAAAGAAGCCTGTTTCCTACTGGTACGTGGGGGGTGAAGTGGGCTATTACATGATCGAGCAGGATGACGAAAGAACAGGTCAACTGCCGGATTTCTGGCGCCCGGCCTTCCAGGTTGGCCGCCGTTTCAATCGGTATGTCTCAGCCCAGTTTCAGTATGGAGAGGCCGACAGAGCCCTGCGCGACGAAGAACGGCAAGTGGAACACAGCCAGGTAAGCCTGCAGGCCAGGCTACACGGCAGTGGCATCAATCTGTTCACCACCCATCCCTACCTGGGGCTGGGCTATGCACGTCACGAACTGACCACGGAGTCGCAGAACCCGGTCAAGGAAAACATGGTCCTGCTGGAGCTTGGCGTGCAACGTTTGCTGGGTAAACACCTTATGCTGGATGTGGGCTACCGTCACCTGGTCGACACCGGCGATAACTTTACCGACCAGCACCCCTTTGTTGCCCTCAATTACCGTCTGGGTCAGCAATATCCTCCCGCGCCCGCAGCTGAGCCCAAGCCGGCACCGCAACCTGCCCCCTGGGTCGACAGTGATGGTGATGGGGTAGAAGACCGGAAGGACAAATGCCCTGACACACCACAGGGCGCCAAAGTGGATGCGGAAGGTTGCCCCATCATGCTGACCGAATCGGTCAACATCACCCTGGATATCGAGTTTTCATTCAACAGTACCGAGGTCCCGGGGCGCTACCTGACTGACATCGGAAAAATCGCCGCCGTGATGGTGAAATACCCGAATAGCCAGCTCATGCTGGAGGGGCATACGGACAGCGTAGGGCGCGCCGTCTACAACCAGGCCCTCTCGCAGGCCCGAGCCGGGGCGGTCAAGCGAGTACTGATTGACCGCTTCCAGATTGATGCAACCCGCATTGATACGCTCGGCCTGGGCGAGAGCCAGCCGGTGGCTGACAACGACAGCGAAGAGGGCCGTGCCCGCAACCGGCGTGTGGAAGCCATCATCGAGGCATCCCGGGAAATCATGGAACAGAGATAATAACGGGGCCTCTGATGAGGCCGCGCACCCTGCCCCATTCTTACAAAGAAATCTCATAACGTAACATTCGCCGACCCGGAAACCCGCTAGCATCCAGGTGTTCAATTCCGGTATGTCGCCATGCATCTTTCGCTCAGTCTCGTCTCCGCTCTGCTACTGCCATTACCCACCGATGGCGGCAATCTGGCGCCCGAGTGGTACCAGCCGCCCGTGGATGTGCAGTGGCAGATCCAGCTGCAAGGTGCGATCAACACCGGCTATGACGTGGAACTGTACCTGGTGGACCTGTTCGATACCCAAGAGAGTGTCATTCATGACCTGCAGGCCGCCGGCAAAAAGGTGATCTGTTATTTTTCTGCCGGCACCTACGAGAATTGGCGCCCGGATCGCTACCGTTTTCTGCCCACCGACAAGGGTCGGCGGCTGGGCAACTGGCCTGGGGAGCGCTGGCTGGATATCCGCTCCCTCAATGTTCGCAAGCGCATGGCGGACCGCATTGAACTGGCTGCTGAAAAAGGCTGCGACGGGGTCGATCCGGACAATGTGGATGGCTACACCAATGAAACCGGCTTCCCCCTGAATGGCAAACAGCAACTGTCTTATAACCGTTTCCTGTTCCGCACCGCCCACCAGCATGGCCTGGCCGTGTCCCTGAAAAACGACCTGCAGCAAGTGGATGAGCTGGTGGACTACGCCGACTTTGCCATCAACGAATCCTGCCATGAATGGCGCGAATGCCATCTGCTGCAACCCTTCATTGATGCCGGCAAACCGGTGCTGCACATCGACTACCGGTTCAGCCAAGATGCCGGAGAGAGAGCATTCCACTGCGAACATATGGATGTATTGGGCTACCGCTCCATGACCCTGCCCCTGGCACTGGACGACAGCTTCCGTTTCAGCTGTTTCTGAATCCTTCCCCAATCCTGTTGATACCGATCAAGATACGGTTCTGGCCTGCCATGACCGGGCTGCTACACTGGTAGTCTGGATTTTGGGGAACCCGACACGTTTATGCATGATGCCCTGACACTCATTGTTGTCCTGCTCGGCACCGCCGTGGCGGCCGTGGTGCTGTTTCGGCGCCTTGGCATGCCGCCCATCCTGGCCTACCTGCTCTGCGGCCTGGCCGCCGGCCCATTCGGCTTTGGCTGGGTCAGTAATACTGAAGGTATTCAGCATCTGGCCGAGTTTGGCATCGTCTTTTTGCTGTTCACCCTGGGGCTGGAATTTTCCATTCCCCGGCTGATGACCCTGCGCCGCATTGTGTTCGGCGCCGGCCCGCTGCAAGTCGCCCTAACCGGCCTGGCCGTGTTCGCTATCATGCGGTTGCTCGGGTTTGACTACACGCCATCACTGATTACCGCCTGCGCCCTGTCGCTGTCCTCCACTGCCATTGTTATCCGCGATCTGATCTCCCGGGGATCAGTCAATACCGGCTACGGCCGAACCTCCACCGGTATTCTGCTATTCCAGGATCTGGCCGCGGTGATCATGCTGGTGATGTTGCCGATCCTCACACAGGAAAACAGCGACCCTATGTGGTCCGTGGCGTCACTGACGCTGGGTAAATCCCTGCTGTTGTTTGCCGGTATCTATGTGATCGGCCGTTGGGTGCTGCCACGCATGCTGGAAGAAACCGGCCGCGCCCGTTCCGATGAAGTCTTTGTCATGACCGCCCTGCTGCTGGCATTGCTGGCGGCCTGGGTGACCCACTGGCTGGGCCTGTCCATGGCACTGGGCGCGTTTCTGGCCGGCATGATGCTGGGCGAAAGTCACTTCCGCCATCAGATCGAAGCCGACCTGCGCCCCTTCCGGGATCTGCTGCTGGGCTTGTTCTTTATCAGTGTCGGCATGCTGGTGGACCCGAACCTGTTCGCCGATCAGTGGCACTGGATCATACTGGCCGCTGCGGCATTGATGCTGTTCAAGGGGCTGCTGATATTTACGCTGCTGCGCTTGTTGAAAGAGCGCAGCGATACCGCAATGCGAAGCGGGCTGATTCTCTCCCAGGCGGGGGAGTTCGGTTTTGTGCTGGTTGCACTGGGGGTCTCTCATCAGCTGATTACGCCGGACAAGGCTGGCTTGCTGGTCTCCATCGTGGTGCTGACCATGGTGTTCACGCCCGCCTTGCTGGACAACAGCGGGCGCCTTACCCGCCGCTTGCTGCAACGCTGGCAAAAGATTCCCGAAGACACGCCCATCTCCGATGAAACCCGCAACCACGTGATCCTCTGCGGCTATGGCCGGGTGGGTCAGAACCTGATGCGCTACCTGAACAGTTTCCACCTCAAGGCGGTGGCGGTGGATCGAGATCTGGTACGGCTACAGGAAGCCAGCGCCGCCGGTGAACACATCCTGTTTGGTGATTCCAGCCGCAAGGAAATCCTGGTCAATGCCGGTATTCAGCACGCTCGCCTGCTGGTGGTGACCTTTGACGATCCGCGCCTGGCAGAGCGCATCCTGCACACCGCTCGGGAGCTCAATCCCAATATCCGCATCCTGGTACGTACCCGGGACGACACTTACCTTGATGCGCTGATCGATGCCGGTGCGGAAGAAGTGGTCCCCGAAGTACTGGAAGCTTCGCTGATGCTGGTTGCCCATGCCCTGATGATGCTGGATGTGCCCTTCGACCGGGTCATGGCCACGCTGCGCAAGACCCGCCGGGAACGCTACCGTATGTTGCAGGGGTATTATCACGGCGACACCCTGCCCACTACCGACAGTGCCGGTAACCCGTACCGGCTGTTGCATGCAGTGACGTTATCCGACAAGGCCCGGGGCATCGGTCGGAGCATTGCACGCTGTGCATTACGGGATGTGGAAATCCGGGCGGTAAAACGGGATGAGCGGACACTGGAAAGCCCTGATCCAGAGCTGGTCCTCGAGCCGGGAGATACGGTGATTCTTTATGGTCCGCTGGAAGCAGTGGAAGCTGCGGAAAACCGCTTGCTGGGAGGGTAAGGCAGTAGCAAGTTACAAGTAGAAAGTTGCAACGCGCGATAGCTATAGTCGATGCAGCACCGACAGTGGCCGCGCTTCAGCGCGAGTTATCACATCATTAAAAAACCGCCGCTGGAACGCGGCGGTCGTGGTTATCGATTGGCACACTGGTCGCGCGTTGCAACTTGCCACTGACCATCATGGCAAACGCAACAACACCCGTAATCCCTCCTGCAGATCCGATTCATGCACATAACCTACGGCACCCGGGTTCTGTTTTACCTGCTGAACCATGTCCCGGGCATTTTTCACCTGCCGTGGAGGCATACCCTGGCCGGTGAAAATCATTCTGGCCCAGTAGCTTTTCAATTGAGACGCGGACTTGCCCGTGGCCCCCTCATAGAAGCGTTCGCGCTGCTGGCTGCCCTCCGGCATATCCAGCACGGTCACGGTATGACCCTCGAAGCGGGACGCATTATCCATGTAAAGCTGACGGACTTCATGACGATCCATCTGCGCCAATGGCGAAGACTCCGCCACTATCACCAGCATGCCGGCGGATGATAACGCGGGGCAGCAAAGAACAAGGAAGACAGCACACACTTTTTTCAACATGATCATTCTCCCTTAAAAGGCCGCATCGACAGTGAGCCGGAATACCGTCGGTTCTTCCTCTTCAATGGAAGGTGCCGACCCCTGGGGAGTGAACAGACCGTTAGTCATGATCTTGTCGTTGCTCATGTCATAAAAGCGCTGCGCTTCCAGTTTCACGGCAACGCCCACTTCCAATTCGTAACGCAAACCCAGCGTCCAGCTTTTACTGCGCACCTGATTGGCCGCAGAGAAATTGGCAGCTACCGGTCCTTCGCTTTGTGCTTCACTGACGCCGTGGGCATTGGCAGCGCCCCAGGTCACGTGCGGCATCCACGGCCCAAAGCGATACCCTGCGCTGACATAACCACCCCACTTGGTGGGAAACCAGCCCTCGATACCCAGCTGGGTGCGCTCTGCCATCAGCACCATGGCACCATTGTCATACTGCAAGCCCACACTACTGATATAGGTCTGAGCCTCATCCAGGCTGACCGGCTCTTCCAATGCCGCCACCGGCAAACCGGTAGGGCCGGCAAGGTCGGTAAGATCCAGGGTCACTTCCGCGTGGCTGTAACTGAGCCAGCTGGTCCAGTCCCGCCATTGGCTGGTCAGATTGATGCCGGTCAACTCGCTGACTTCATACACCACCGGGGCCGGCAGCGAAAAACTGGGCACATCGGTGGCACCGCCATATACATTGAGACGATGGGAGACGGGACCGGTGTTCAGATTCCAGCTCAGGTCTACCCCTTCCATGGTGTCAAACGGCACCACGTCATAGGCCTCACCGGGCAAGGTCGCCCAGTGGTAGGTGTAACCCACATTGTTGTACTGGGTGTGCATGAAAAATGGCAACACCATACGGCCGGCCCGAACCGTCACCGACGGCGACAGATCATGGCTCAGGTAAGCCCACTGCACTTGTGCATCGTAATCATCCCGCCCCCGGGCCAGCACCTGGACCGTAGCACTGGTCTCATCGCTGATGGTTGCATTGAACTGAATCCCCGCCCGTGACAGCTCCCGGTGGGAAATCTCGTCGCTAGTACGATCAATGTAATCGATCGGGTCACCGTTATTAGCGCGAACATGAACATCGTGACGGGTAACGCCATAGGTCATGAAGCCGTTAACGGAGATACGGTCGCTCCAGTTGTTCTGCTTTTCGTACTGCTGCATTTCCAGTTGCTCAAGACGCCGCTCCATGTCTTCCAGCGACGCAGGAGATTGCGCCTGGACCACCGGTGCCAGCAACAACACGGCTGGTACCAACATCCTGGTAGTGGTTGTCATCAGGTTCCTCTGATTACGTTGTTATTATCGTTAAGGGCACCGACCCGCCGTTCCCAAACGGTATCGGAGTCTGTCCACTGTGGGTGAGGGAGACGTTGCCTGCAGTGCCGGTTATCCATATGGCTGTACCGCCCATCACACCGAAACACGTAACCCTTTGAATTTAGTACGAAAGAACCAAAGAAAGGTTACCCGTGGTAGCACCAAGCCATCATTCCCTGACGCACTGGAACCCCGTTGCATCAACGCCCCGACCTGAATTGCCCTACAAAGTGAACGGTCGTAAACAGTTTTGCTTGCCAATCGAGCCCTTCATCCCTATTTTGTGAACACCTATTCACAAAGCGGAGGCGTGCCTTATGAAAAACACGTCATTGCAACAAACCCCGACCACCCCGGCAGAGCCCAACTGGCAGCCGCTCAACGACTTTGCCGAGCGCAAGCAGAAAGACAGTGGCCTGAAGGCCTGGCTGTCCGTGGTGGAGGGCTGTATCCGGGCCATCGAGAAAACCGCCTGGCAGGGTCGCGACATCGCCGACCAGGCCCTCAAGGCCTGCAAGGCGGTGGGCCGGGGCGCCAACGCCGTGAACGAGGAAATGCAGATCCTGGCTGACGAGGCGCGCCGCTGGCCGACCCGCCTCAAACGGCTGAGCAAAACCGGCTGGATGCTCACCAAGGTGGTGGCCAGCTACCGCCTGTGGGGCACCCGCTCTGCCTTTTTGCCAACCAGCATGCGCGAGGCCGCCCTGGAGAGCCTGCACCAGCGCAATGCCCGCCGCTTCCGCGATACCTCCCTGGAGCAGGGCGGCGCCTTCCTGAAGATCGGCCAGCTGCTGTCCAGCCGACCGGACCTGTTGCCCCAGGCCTGGGTGGATGAACTGACGATCTTGCAGGATCAAGCCAGCCCGGTGCCCTTCGATGACATTGCCAGGGTGCTGGAACAGGAGTTCGGTCAGCCCTTGGGTGAACTGTTTGCCGATTTCGACCCGGAGCCGCTGGCCGCAGCCAGCATCGGGCAGGTACACCGGGCACAGCTGCACGATGGCCGCGAGGTCGCCGTCAAAGTACAGCGTCCGGGCCTGGACGAAGTGGTAGAGCTGGATATGACCCTGCTAAAAGTGTTCATGGACGCGGTGAAATCCGCCCTGCCGCCCATGGACATGGACACCATCGTCAGTGAAATCCAGCGCACCGTACGCGAAGAACTGGACTATCAGCGCGAAGCCCGGGTGATGACACAGATCGGCGAGCAGCTGGCCGGCGTCACCGGCATCACCACACCAGCCCTGGTGGCAGAACACAGCAGCCGCCATGTGCTGACCACTGAATTCGTACACGGGCGCAAGCTCACCACCGTGCTGGATGAACTGCACCACACCGACCCGGAGCGCCTGGGTATAGTGCTGCATCGGCTGCTGGATGCCTGGTTCTCCCAGGTGCTGCATGGTGGCGTCTTTCATGCTGACCCGCACCCGGGCAACATCATGATCACCGACGACGATACCCTGGTACTGCTGGATTTCGGTTGTGCCCAGAGCCTCAGCGATGCGGCACGGCACGGCTACTTCCGGGTCTTGCAGGCCTGCGTGGTGGATGATCAGAAAGTGATTGCCGACACCCTTACCGCCATGGGCTTCACCACCCGCAGCGGCAACCCGGATACCCTGCTGGCGTTCGTCGCCGCCATTCTCGATCAGGTGCGCAACGCCATCATCTACCCGGACCCGGACAAGGGCTGGCCCAGCGCCGAGGAAATGATGCAGCAGGTCAGTCACCTGCTGGGCCGGCTGGAACATGACCCGGTGGAAAAAATGCCCGGCGACTTCATCATGCTGGCGCGGGTGTTCGGCACCCTGGGCGGCTTTTTCCTGCACTACCAGCCCAAGGTGGATATCGCCGCTCTGGTGCTGGGCTACCTGACCCGTCCGCTGGATAACCAGCAGGCGGCGTAAGCTCCCTTTTTTCGTTTTTTGTGTAAGCGGTCGTCTGCCACGCCCTGTAGGGGCGACCGCTCTCCCAACCCACTCTCCCCCTCTCCGTAGGGTGCACTGAGCCTAGGGCGAACTGCACCATCCCGGCGTCTGATCGGTGCAGTTCGCCCTAGGCTCAGTGCACCCTACACAGTTATCGCTAGATCTCCCCCCGAGCCCCTCCAGTAACAAACCCCTCCCCCTTTTTGACAATAACGCTACAGCCTCCCCCAAGCCTTTAGCTGTACAAACGTACCAATAAGAACGTACGTACCCATAACAACAACGGGCGCCCCGCATCGCGAGGACTCCCTTAAGGGGTTAGCCATGCTACAACTGACCCGGGCTCCGGCCCTGACTGCTTCTGCGTTGCCCTGCTCGCTGCTACTGGCCGCCAGCCTTCTGGCCGGCTGTGGTGGTGGTAGTGGTGGTACTTCCGCCACCACTACCGCAGAGCAACCGCGCCAACCCGATACCGAGAACCCGGCCCCCACGCCGGAACCCGGCCCGGAACCGGCACCAGAACCACAACCGCTCAATCGCTTCCAGTTCGCCAATGGCTGCTACACCCTGAATAGCGACGGACGCTTCCTGCAGGCGGACACCGCCAGCAGTGCCTACAGCCTGACCACAGAGGCGGCACAAGCTACGGCCTTTACCCTCAAACCCACCGACCTGGGCCGCTATCTGTTGGTGTCCGATTACCAGCGCACCACCGGCAGCACCGGGGAAAAGGAGCTGCTCGGCATCAGCGATCCCGCCGGGGAACTGCTGGATCAGGGCGGCAACTTCGTCGGCGAACTCAGCTACCTAGTGGCCGGCCTGGGCGACACGCTCAATCTGGTGCTGGACCCGGTAGCGCCGCTGGGCGGCCTGCTGCGGGAACTGGGGGAAAGCCTGGAAGGTATCGGCGATTCCCTGGGCAACACCACCCTGCGTCCCTCCCTGGCTATGGTATCCAGCGCCAATGATCTGTCGGTATGGAACCTCAATCCCAGCGAGGGCGACAGCTTTACCCTGGCCTCCCAGGTCACCGGCCTGCTGCTCACCGCCAGCGACGACGGGCTGACCCTTACCTCACCGAGTCTGGAAAACGCCGACACCCGTTTTGTGCTCAACGACGCCGACGGCTGCAGCGGCTACCCGGAAGCCGAACTGAACGCCACCGTGGCCGACAGCGGCCCGGCCATTTACCTGCAAGAAGTGGATCGCTTCCGCGGCACCCCGGGCATCGATAACGACGACCTGTTCGGCTACGTGGATGCCCACAGCCATATCTCCGCCTACGAATTCATCGGCGGCCGGGTTAACTATGGCGACCCCTTCCACAAATTCGGTGTCGATCACGCCCTCCACGATTGCGCAGAAAACCATGGCCCCCAGGGCCTCACCGGCCTGGTGGAACAGGTCACCAGCAATCCGGGCCCCCACGAAACCCGAGGCTGGCCGGATTTTCCCTTCTGGCCGCGCAACGACTCCCTGCAACACCATCAGAGCTACTACAAATGGATCGAACGGGCCCACCTGTCCGGCCTGAAGATTCTGGTCAATCACCTGGTGCACAACGAAATCCTCTGCCAGATCAATCCGCAGAAACAGAATGACTGCGACACCGTGGCCGCCATTGAGCAGCAGGCGGAACTGATGCATCGCATGGAGGATTACATCGACGCCCAACAGGGCGGCCCCGGCGAAGGCTGGTTCCGCATCGTCACCAGCGCCAGCGAGGCCCGCCAGGTTATCGGTGAAGGCAAGATGGCAGTGATCCTCGGCGTGGAAGCCTCCAAGGCGCTCAACTGTGGCGAGTTCCTGGGGGTGGCCGAATGCAGCCGCGAGGAAATTGTGGAGCGGCTGGATCGCCTCTATGCCATGGATGTGCGTAGCCTGTTCCCGGTGCACAAATTCGATAACGCCTTCGGTGGCCACCTGCCGGATCTGTCCGACGGCATCGGCATTGGCGCCGTACTGTACGGGGGCAACCTGCTGGAAACCGGTCATACCGTGGAATTCGAAGAATGCCCGGATCACGACCACGCGGTGAATGACAGCCCGCTGGCCGACCCGCTACAACCCTACGGCATTTTCGAGCAATTGCTGTTCCAGCTGGATTATGTGGGCGAGCGATTCCCGGCCAGCCCGCAAGAGCTGGCCGAACTCGACCCGCGCCGGGGCACCGACCACCTGTGCAACACCCGCGGGCTGACTGACCTGGGCTTCTTCCTGATCGAAGAGCTGGCTAAACGCGGCATGATGATTGAAACCGACCACATCAGCCGCAAGGCCGCCACCCAGATTCTCGACCTGACCGCCCCGCGTGGCTACCCGATCATCAACAGCCACGGCAACTGGGGCGGCACCGAAACCCTGCGTGACCGTGTCGCCGCCCAGGGCGGTATCAGCGCCTCCTTCGGCAGTGTCCGCGATGACTGGGTGGACCAGCTCACCCGCGATGGCAACCGCCCGCGCCCGGATGCCTTCAAGGTGGGGCCCTTCGGCGGCGCTCCCTTTGCCTCCGATGTGAACGGTATCGCCGCCCTGGCCGGTAACCCGGGGACACCGGATCAGGAAGACAGCCTCTATCCGTTCACCTCCGTGGATGGTCGTGTGGTGTTCGACAAGCAAGTCACCGGTGACCACGCCTTCAGCCTGTATGAAGGCCGGGGTGTGGCCCACTACGGCCTCTACCCGGACCAGATCGCCGACATGGTGGCGAACAGTGACCGCCCGCCGGAACAGATCGACGACGCCATCAACCAGTTATTCACCTCGGCGGAAGCCTACCTGCGCATGTGGGAACGGCTTGAACAGGCGGCGCAGTAATCGCGCCGCCGACAAATAACAAGACTTTGGGGAATACCATGAAAACACTAACAGCCCGGTCACTCTTTCTGCTGTTACTGACCACCACCGTCGTCGTCGGCTGCGGTGGTGGCGGCAGCAGCGCCCCAGCCAACACCCCCACCGCCAACAGCGGCGATGATGGCGGGGGAGGAAGTGATGGCGGCGATGACGGTGGCGACCCGATTACCCCGCCCACCGGGGAAGGCCGCACCTTTATAATTTCCCCCGGCGACAGCGCCACTGAAGACATGGTCAACGCCATGATTCAGCTGCGCCCCGGCGACACACTGCAATTCGACTGCGGCTACTTCGATCTGGATCAGGGGCTGCTGATCCAGGCCACCGAAGATGTACTTATTGAAGGCTGCGGCAAAGACGAAACCGTACTGTCCTTCAAGAACAGCGCCAACGTCACCGGCCTGGAAGCGCTCAACATTCGCGGCATTACCGTGGAAGACCTGACCATCCTGGATTCCCCCGGCGACGCCTTCAAACTCAAGGGCGTGAAATGGGGCACCCTGCGCAATGTGCGCGCCATGTGGTCTGGTGGCGGCGAGCCGATCACCGCCGACAACTACGGCGACCGGCTGCATGTGGCCTGTACCAACCCGCCCTTCAACGAAGGTGACCCTACCCCCGACTACGTACCCAGTGCCACCAGCGGCCGCTACGGTATCTACCCGGTGGAATCGGAAAACATTCTGGTGGAAGGCAGTGAATCCGTGGGCGCCTCCGATGCCGGCATCTACGTGGGCCAGACCAACACCGCCATCATTCGCGACAGCCGTGCCATCTATAACGTCATGGGTTTCGAAATCGAAAATGTGCAAGGCGGGGAATACGACAACAACGTGGCCGAATGTAATACCGGCGGCTTCCTGATCTACGATCTGGAAAATATCACCCAGTACGGCGACACCTCGGTGATGCTCAACAACCTGGCCCGCAACAACAATACCTACAACTTTGCCCAGAGCGGGCTGGTCTCAGCGGTGCCGCGCGGCACCGGTTTTATCACCCTGGGCTACGACAACATTGAGGTCTTCAACAACACCTTTGAAGACCACAGCACCGCCGCCGTCATCTATACCAGCTATGAGCTGATTGATGGCAAAGACAACACCGCCGACAAGAAACTGGACCCTTATACCGAAGGGCTGCACATCCACAACAATGTGATGAAAAACTCCGGTTACGACCTTCCGCCACCCGACCTGGAAAAACTGGCCAACGGTGAAGTGGAAAGCGTACTACCCACCCTGATCGGCCTGAAGAACCTGCCCATCATCAATGATCCCACCCAATTGCTGGGCAGCCTGGACAACATCCTCAACCTGGGCAAAGGCGCCCACATAGTCTGGGACGGCCTTCGTGATGGCCTGGATGCGGACTGCCCCTACCCGGTGGACAGTAACGGCGACCCGGTGCCCATGGACAGCAACGGCAAGCCGCTGCACACCAATGAGCACCCCAACCCGGCCTGTCATTACAACGCCTACAAATTCGATGAAAACAATGCACGTATCCAGCCCACCTGGGGCTCCTGTTTCCACGACAACGATTTTTCCGAGGACAGCGAACCCTACCTGAACTTCCACGGTACCGATGGACTGGAGTTGGTCTTGGCGCTGGCAGAGCAGGATTTCTCGATTCTCTCCCCCGGTGGTCTGCTTGATGCCCTGGAGGGTCTACTCAATATGCCTTCGGATACCAACCTGTCCGACCACGACTGTCAGGCCCGTTTCGGCAAACTGTTACCGTCACTGCCACGGGTGGAAATCCCCCCCTTCGAACCCAGCGGTGATTTCGATCCTGCGCCGTCACCGGAAGTGGTGGAAGCACTCTGCAACACCGACGTGGCCAGCGGTGAAATCAATCGCGACGCCCTGGCAGTAAATTGCCCGCGCCTGGAACAGTACAACCTGTTTGCCGATGCCAGCGACCCACGCAGCTTGCCCAATGAAGGCGGCGTGCCCTATGTGCTGAACACCAAACTGTTCTCCGACTACGCCACCAAATACCGTGTAGCCTTTGTTCCTCCCGGCACCAAGGCGGTGTACCGGGACGGCCAGGGCGGCAGCAACCCCAATGGCGGCATTCACTTCCCCACCGGCACCGTGCTTGCCAAGAGCTTCGCCTTCACCGATGAGGCCAACAGCAATGAAACGCTGGTGGAGACCCGCCTGTTGATCAAACGCACCAGCAGTAGCGGCAAACCTTTCTGGGAAGGACTCCCCTATATCTGGGGCGAAGAAGATGGCAAACCGGTAGCACTTCTGAGCATGGGCGGTGGCAGCACTCCGGCCAGCTGGCATTACCGCGACAGCGACTCAGGCGCCCTGCTCACCGGCAGCACTGACAACTACTCCGTACCCAACGCCAACCAGTGCATCACCTGTCATGGCAACGACGACCAGGCCGGCGGCAGCGCCCCTATCGGTCCCAAGCCGCGCAACCTGAACCGTGCCTACAAACCGGAATCCGCCTTCATAGGCAACACTGGACAGGCCGGCTTCCCGCGCCTCAACCAGCTGCAGTACTGGACTGACGTGGGCATCCTCAGTGGCACTCCGGAGCTGCAGATCAGCAACGGCGTGGCCAGCAACATCGAGCGCCTGCCGCATTGGAACGTGCCCGGCGACAGCGGCAACACCGCCAACTCCGATGCGGATATTGAAAGTCGGGTAAAAGCCTACCTGGAAGTGAACTGCCAGCACTGTCACAACGACAAGGGCGCCGCCTCCAACACGGGCTACTACCTGGATCATTTCCGTGAAGTGGACGCCAGCTACGGCATCTGCAAGAAACCCACCGCCACCGGCGGCGGCTCCTGTGGTCGCCAGCATGTGGTGGTCCCGGGCAGCGCGAACAGCTCCATCGTTTCCTGCCGCCTGGCCGCGGAAAACGACCCGCAACGGATGATGCCCCCCATCGCCCGCAGCGTGGCCCACGACGAAGCCACCACGCTACTGGATCAGTGGATCAATCAGGTCGTGGATAGTAGCTACACCAACGGCAGCGCCTGCAACTAGCAAAGCGCCGAAAAGCGATGACGCCCGAACCTTTCCAGAAAGGTCCCCTCTCCCGCTTGCGGGAGAGGGACAGGGAGAGGGGCTTTTAGTAGTCCGCCTGGCGCATCAACATCAGTTCCCCCTCCCTCCTCCCCTTGTCTCCGGGAGGAGCGTTTGGCCCCTCCCCGCAAGGGGAGGGTTTTTATTTTCCCAGACTCCCCCGGCGGTTTTCAGCGCTTGTCTCTAATCGCCTTCAACGGCGCTGACAGCTTTTCCGGGTGACGGGGTTCGACCTGGGCATAACACTGAAAAATATGCTCCAGATCCTTTTCCACATCCCCACAGGGTTCAATCACCCGGGCAAAGGTAATCTCTTTTTTCTGGTAGTCCGCTGTGGCCAACACGATGGGCACACCGGCCTGCTCGGCGATACGGTAGAAACCGGTTTTCCATTGTGTGGCCCCACCCCGGGTGCCTTCCGGCGCCACCACCATGACCAGCTTGTCGCGGCTGTTGAACTGCGCCACGGTCTGCTCGACGACCCCTCCCGCCTTGTGGCGGGCAATGGGCAACGCTCCCATCCAGCGCAGCATTGCCCCAAACGGCCCCTTGAAGGCGCTATCCTTGATCATCACGTGAGCATCCAGCCCCAGCTGCATCATCGCCGCCAGGGTATAGATACCATCCCAGTTGGACGTATGCGGCCCGCCGATGATGACTGCCTTGGGCACTGCCGGCATCGAATTGGTCACCCGCCAGCCTGCCAGGCGCAAAAAACCACGGGCCAGCGCCCGGGAAAAGGCATTGCCGCGACGGGGATAATCAGAGTCCTGGGGTGACGACATGGGATTGTCCATTGCAAAGAGAGCGGCGATCATACCCACGCGGCTCAATGATCACATTGGCACTAACGCCCAACGCATCCATGAAGCGATAACCGGCCCATGAATCCCCTGCATTACCTGACCGGCTACCCCACCCAGATCCAGCAGCAGGCCCAAACCCTGGTTGACCGCGGGCAGCTGGGTGATTATCTGCAACAGCGCTACCCTGACAAACATGATATTCAGGGCGACAAGGCCCTGTTCCAGTATGCCAACAGCCTGAAGCAACAGTACCTGCGCAAGGCACCGCCGCTGGGCAAGGCCCATTACGACGCCAAGCTGAAGACGCTGAGTCAGGCGCTGGGCATGCACACCCGGCAAACCCGTATCCACGGCAGCAAACTGCGAAGCCATAACAGCCTGCGCATCGCCAGCCAATTCAAGGCGGCGCCGGAAGCCTTTCTGCGCATGATCGTGGTCCACGAACTGGCCCACCTCAAAGAAACGGAGCATAACAAGGCGTTTTACCAGCTCTGCTCGCACATGGCGCCGGACTACCACCAGTTGGAGCTGGACACCCGCCTCTGGCTACTCTGGCAGGACATCGCAAGCGGCTGACAACCCTGCTTTTCTCAACGCCGGCAAGGGCTCTTTCCGCCCCTTACCCAGGCAAGGCAACACCCCCCGCAACGTCAAAACCCCTTTATTCAACAAGCCGTTACATTCCAAATCCAGGATATCGCCAAAGACCTTGCCCGGCAGTTTCATGTCCCCGCCATAAGGGCGTAGTATGAAATGACTTAACGTCATAACGCAGGGTCATCAGTGCCTCGGTTTGTGGCAATGCTGTACTGATCCTGCGCCAGTGTTCCCGCTGGCGGTCGCTCTATCCGCCTGCGCGGGACTCCAATCAGAGCCCAGGAGGTGTGTAGTGACACGGATTGGCCAGGACACCCTGAACAGCAAGAAAACGCTGGAAGCCAACGGCAAGACCTATCATTACTTCGATATCAATACGGTCGCCGACAAAGGCTGGGGTGATCTCAGCAAGCTCCCTTTCTCCCTGAAAGTCCTTCTTGAAAACCTGCTCCGTTTTGAAGACGGCGACAGCGTCACCAGCGCTGACGTGGAAGCCGTAGTGCGCTGGCTGGAAAACAAGCGCTCTGACAAAGAGATCAACTATCGCCCGGCCCGTGTACTGATGCAGGATTTCACCGGTGTCCCCGGTGTGGTCGACTTGGCTGCCATGCGCGATGCCATCAAAAAGGCCGGTGGCGATCCCTCGCGCATTAACCCGCTGACGCCGGTGGATCTGGTCATCGACCACTCGGTAATGGTGGACAAGTTTGGTAATCCCCAGGCGTTCTCCGAAAACGTGGACATCGAATACCAGCGTAACCGGGAACGCTACCAGTTCCTGCGCTGGGGTCAGAAAGCCTTCAACAACTTCCGCGTGGTGCCACCGGGCACCGGCATCTGCCACCAGGTGAACCTGGAATACCTGGCCAAGGGCGTGTGGTCCGCCGAGGCCGAGGACGGCAATACCTACGCCTACCCGGACACCCTGGTAGGTACCGACTCTCACACCACCATGATCAACGGCCTGGGCGTGCTGGGCTGGGGTGTGGGCGGTATCGAGGCAGAGGCAGCCATGCTCGGCCAGCCCATTGCCATGCTGATTCCCGAGGTAATCGGCTTCAAGATCAACGGCAAACTGCGCGAGGGCATCACTGCCACCGACCTGGTACTCACCGTCACCGAGATGCTGCGTCGCCGCGGCGTGGTGGGCAAGTTCGTGGAATTCTTCGGCGACGGCCTGGCCGACCTGACCCTGGCCGACCGCGCCACCATCGCCAACATGGCGCCGGAATATGGCGCCACTTGTGGCTTCTTCCCCATTGATGAGCGCACCACCGAGTATATGGAGCTGTCCGGCCGCGACGCGGACACCATTGCCCTGGTCGAAGCCTACTGCAAGGCCCAGGGCCTGTGGCGCTCCAGTAGCGACCCGGACCCGGAATTCACCGACGTGCTGGAACTGGATCTGGGCGATGTAGTGCCCAGCCTGGCCGGCCCCAAACGGCCCCAGGATCGGGTGCCGCTCACCGCCGTGAAGCGCACCTTCATTGATGTGGTCACCGAGACCCTCAAGCTCAACGACGACGAAATCAGCAAGCTGGAAGGCGAAGGCGGCCAGACCGCGGTAGGTAACCACGAACCCAGCGGCAGCCAGGTGCCGGTGGTGATCGACGGCCAGAAACACTTCATGAGCCACGGCGACGTGGTAATCGCCGCCATCACCTCTTGCACCAACACCTCCAACCCCAGCGTGATGCTGGCCGCCGGTCTGGTGGCGAAGAAAGCCGCCGAGAAAGGCATGAACCGCAAGCCCTGGGTGAAGACATCCCTGGCGCCGGGTTCCAAGGTAGTCACCGATTACCTGGACGTGACCGGACTGCAAAAACCGCTCAACGATATCGGCTTTGATCTGGTGGGCTACGGCTGTACCACCTGTATCGGCAACTCTGGCCCGCTGCCCGAAGAAATCGACAAGGCCATTAGCGACGGCGACCTGGTGGTGGCCTCGGTCCTCTCCGGTAACCGTAACTTCGAAGGCCGGGTACACCAGAGCGTACGCACCAACTGGCTGGCCTCGCCGCCGCTGGTGGTGGCCTATGCTCTGGCGGGCACCGTGAAAATCGATCTGGACAAGGACCCCATCGGCAAGGACCAGGATGGCAAGCCAGTCTACCTGAAAGACATCTGGCCAAGCTCAGAGGAAATCCAGAAAGAACTGGTGAAGATCAACAACACCATGTTCCGCAACCAGTACGCCAGCGTGTTTGAAGGCGACGAGGTCTGGCAAAGCCTGCCGATCCCGGATTCCGAAACCTACGACTGGGACAGCAGCTCCACTTACATCCAGAACCCGCCCTTCTTCGATGGGCTGACCAAAAAAGTGGACGATGTAACACCCGTGAAGGATGCCCGCATCCTGGCGCTGCTGGGTGATTCCATCACCACCGACCACATCTCCCCCGCCGGGGCAATCAAGGCGGATTCCCCAGCCGGCCATTACCTGCAGGGGCACGACGTGGAGCCCCTCGACTTCAACTCCTACGGTTCACGCCGGGGCAACCACGAAGTAATGATGCGTGGCACCTTCGCCAATATCCGCATCCGCAACGAGATGACCCCGGATATCGAAGGTGGCTTCACCCGGCACCTGCCCGGCGGCGAGGAGATTTCCATTTACGGCGCCGCCATGCGCTACCAGAAGGATGGCGTGCCCACGGTCGTCGTAGCCGGCAAGGAATACGGCACCGGCTCCAGCCGTGACTGGGCCGCCAAGGGCACCAATCTGCTGGGCGTGAAAGCGGTGATCGCGGAAAGCTACGAGCGCATTCACCGCTCCAACCTGATCGGCATGGGTGTGCTGCCACTGCAGTTCCCGGAGGGCACCGACCGCAAGACGTTGAACCTGGACGGCAGCGAGGAAGTGGACATTCCCGACCTGACCAATGGCCTGAAGCCCAGTGACACCGTCACCGTGGTATTCCGCAAGGACGGCAAGGAACAGAAAGTCGAGGCCCTGTCACGGCTGGATACCGCCGCCGAAGTGGAGTACTACAAGAACGGAGGCATCCTGCACTATGTGCTGCGGCAGATGATGTAGAGAAGCGGCTAGCTTCGAGCTGCTAGCTGCGAGCAGGAACGCGGGCAAGCCGTGTCGCTTGCTCTGACCCAGGAGGCCGCGCCCGAACACCGGACGCGGCCTCCTGCATTTGTGGCCCCACCGTAGGGTGCACTGAGCCTCAGGCGAACTGCACCGCTCTACCCCCTCCCCCGTAAGAGCACCGCTTGAGGTGCGAACCGAGCGTCGCGAGGCGACAGAGGCAAAGGTCTGTCCGCCGTTCTTTCTGGAACCTGTCGAGCTCTGAGATTCCTGATCGCCCTGCGGGCGATTTCCGCGCAAGCGCGGTTCGCATGTCGCAGATCCCCTGGGGGACAAGCATAGCTCCTACAAGCGGCTTCGTAGAAATGACGGGATCCGGGGAACCCTCCACCCTTTCCCTATCCTGTCGAGCGTAGCTAGCCCTCCCCCTTGGCGCCCCGTTTTTGCTATGCTGATTCCCTTCACGGCCAGTTTGGGGGAAGTCCGTGCGTTACCTGTTTGCTGCTACCGCGCTGATCCTGTCCGGCACTTTGTTTGCCGAGCAGGACAGCAACGCCCGTCTGCTCACGGAAGAGGAGCGCGACGCTCGCCTGCGTGAACAGCAGGAATTGTCAGAGCGGGCGGCAGAATTACAAGATCGCCAGGACACAGCGCAACAACTTCTCCGCCAACAGGACCAGTACCTGGACGCGCTACAGCAAGAAATCCAGGCACTCAAAAAACTCTCAGAAGAGGCAGATAACACTGCCCAGGCAGATCAGTGATGTTGCAATGGCTACGCCAGCTTTTTCACCGCCGGACACCCTCAAAGCCGGCCCCCCATAAACCGGAAAACCGGCAGCAGCCTGACGTGGTCAGCACGGCCGCCCCCGTTTCAGAGGCAGATCCCATTGCCGCACTGATGCCCTTCCAGATCCGCCCCTTGCACAGCAGCGATATGTCTGAGCTCCTGGGCGTGTTCCGCGAGGCCATCCAGGTCAGTGCGGCGGATGATTATGACCAGCAGCAACGGGATGCCTGGAGCCGGGCTCAAAGCTACGACAGCCTGATCTCGGTACTCAGCGAAGGCGATACCGTGGTGGCGGAATGGGACGACAAGCTGGTGGGGTTTGCCCACCGCATTCGCGATTACATCAACATGGTGTTCGTGCACCCGGAGGCCTCCCGGGTGGGCATCGCCACCCTCCTCTACCAGCACCTGGAAGACGGCGCCCGCATCGAGGGCATCACCGAACTGACCACCCACGCCAGCCTCACCGCCCACGATTTCTTTGCCTATATGGGCTTCGCCAGCGAAGGCCAGGAGCAGGCAGACCGGGACGGCATCACGCTCACTCGCCATGCCATGCGCAAGTCTCTGGTCTGAAATCCGCCCCAAACCCTCTAATTGATCGAAAAATCTGATCACATCGCTCAATCCAGCCTTCTGGGTTCTCCCCGCGCCTGTCGCTATTGTGTATCTATCGGATGGCGCCATCGCCGTCCGAACAGACATCCATGCGTTGATTCTGAGATAGAGATACCCGGAACCCGTGAGGGTTCATGCTTCCCCCCCTTAGGCCGTCACCCCTGACGGCCGTTTTTTTGTCTGCCTTGATCTGCCGCTCAATGAGCCACGCGGTTCTGTCATTGCCTGCCCGAAACCCAGGTGCGACTATCTATTTCTCCTCAGATCCGCATCATCACCGCCGCACAGGACCCGCTCGACCATGACTCCGGACCTGGCAATGACCTACTGCCGTATGATCGCCCAGACCCTGGGGCTGGATCAGGCCGGGCTGCAGTCACTGGTCGCGGGGACCGGGGTGGATGTGGAGACCCTGCAGCACAGCGACGGCTTTATCGACTGGCCCGGTGCCTGTCAGTTGATCCGTAACGCCCTGCAGCTCAGCAAGCACCCGGATATCGCCCTGCAAACCGGCCTGCGCGCCCTGCCCGCCATGCACGGCCCCATGGGCATTGCTGCCATGGCCAGCCCCACCCTGCGTGACGCCATGCAGCTGTTTGCCCGCTTCAACAACACCCGCACCCGGGTATTCAGCTCCGAGATGCAGGAAACCGATGACCGCCTCAAGCTGGTGCTGTCATTCGCCTACCCGCAGGATGAGGTGGTGCGCTTTCTCACCGAGTCCGCCATGGCCTCCGCCTATGCCTGCCATCTGGTGCTGCGCGGCAAGCCCATCGAGGAAGGCGAGGCCCATTTCAATTACCCGGCGCCACCCCACGCCGACTTCTATCCGCAAACCTTCAAGGGCACCCGCATCGTCTTTGATGCCCCGGCCGTGGCGCTCTGCCTGCCATCCTGTTATGGCGACGAGCCCTTGCCCGGCCATGACCGCGACCTGATGTGGATGGCCGTGCAGCAATGTGAAGCCCGCCAGGAAAGCCTGCGGCGACAGGGCACTCTCAGCGATCAGGTGCTCGCCCTGCTGCATCAGTGCCGTGGCCAGTCTAGTCTGGACGCCATGGCCGAGCGCCTGCATCTCAGCCCGCGCACCCTGATCCGTAAACTGAAACGGGAAGACACCCGCTTCCAGCAATTGCGGGACCAGACCCTCAGCCGCCGGGCCACTCAGTTACTCAGCCTGCCCCACTACACCGTCAGCATGGTGGCCGAGGAGCTGGGGTATACCGACGTGGCCAGCTTCCGCCGGGCCTTCCAGCGCTGGTTTGGCACCAGCCCCGGCCGCTTTCGCAGTGGGGAGCAATAGGGTTCCGTAGTTACTCACCTCTGCGCCTGATAGTTGTCATTATTTATCCCCCCTTTTGGCATTTTCCGCTCTTATCTTCGCCCTGCAAAAAGTAAACACTCTGTTTCAGCATCTTGCAGGAGAGCGCCCATGACAACGACAACCGCCCCGCAACACGACGAACTGAAGACCCTGAGCCGGCTCAAGGTATCCCCCCGGATCGCCTGGCCCACCGTGACCCTCATGGTGCTGTCCCACGGGGCCAACATCCTCAGTTGGGTGATGGTGCTCAACGGCCTCTGGCCCGCCTGGGTGGGACTGATCATCAACAGCATCGCCGGCTATGTGATGTTCACCCCGGCCCATGAAGCCATCCACCGCTGTGCCGCCCGCAAACCGGAGCACAACGACCTGGTCCTCGCCATTGCCACCTTTGTGGCGGTGCCGTTCGGCAAGGGCAAGATGTTCCGGCTGATGCACATGCGCCATCACCGCTTTGCCAATGATCCGCAGAAAGATCCGGATCACTGGATGGCCAGCAGCCTGTGGACCATGCCCTTGTGGGGCTTCTGGCCCTTCCTCTATCTGATCAACTTCCTGCGCAATCCGCAGGTGCTGCCCAATGTGAAACCCGCAGAAATCTGGCGGGAACTGGCCGTAGCCGGCGTGGCGCTCACCGCCCTGTTTCTCTGGCGCCCCTATGAAGCCATGATGCTGTGGCTAATCCCGTCCTATTTTTCCTTCTACCTGATGTGCCTGGTGTTCATGGTATTGCCCCACTACCCGCACACCGGTCGCCAGGACGTGGACCCGCACACCACCGCGCTGATGCGCATGGGCAAGGAATGGCTGCTAACGCCGGTATTGATGTATCAGAACTATCACCTGATCCATCACCTCTACCCGACCATTCCCTTCTACCGCTACGGCAAGGCCTGGAAGGCCCGTGAGCAATATCACCGCGCGCATTCCGGCAGCATGATTATCCGCCCGTTCCAGCTTGGCCCCGACGACAAACCCGGCAACGCCTGACAGGAGAACCTCCATGACAAGAACCGTTCTGATCACCGGCGGCGCCGGCGGCATTGGTCGGGAATTCTGCAAGCTGTTCAACGCGGACGGCTATCGCATCGTGGTGTTCAGCCTGCTGCAGGAGGAACTGGACGCGCTTGGCAACGATCTGAAGGCGCAACGCCCTGATGTGGAATACCATGCCGTGCAGATGGACCTGTCCCAACCCGGTGCCGCCGAAGCGATCATGCAGTGGCTGGACCAGCAACAGCTGGACGTGGACGTACTGGTCAATAATGTGGGCTTCGGCATGATGGGCGAACACGTGGAACAGGACAGCCAGACGCTGGAACGCATGCTCACCCTCAACAACATCCTGCTCAGCAAGCTGTGCATGCTGGTGGGCGCGCGCATGAAAGCCCGTGGCCACGGCAAGATCATGAACATCGGTTCACTGGCCGGCTTCTGCCCCATGCCCTTCTTCGCTGCCTACAGCGCCAGCAAGGCTTTCGTGATCAACTTCAGCGCCTCCCTGCACGAAGAGCTGAAACCCCATGGCGTGCAGGTCACCTGCTTCTGTCCCAGCACCACCAAGACCGCCTTTCTGGATACCGCCCAGAGCCAACACACCTCTTCCAGCGGCATCAGAGAGTTTGTCTCGGCACAAATTGCCACCCCGGAACAGGTAGCCAAAGCCGGCTACGCGGCCCTCAACAAGGGCAAGCGCTACGCCCTCCCCGGCCTGTCCGTGACCCTGCAAAGCATCTGGATCCGAATAATGCCTTTGCGTGCCATGGCCAATTTTGTGTACAAAAAATCGGTGAAAGAAATGGAAAGCTGATCGACGAAGCCGCTGTAGGAGCGGCGCTTGAGCCGCGAACCTCCCCTTCAAGGGGAGGAATCGCCCAGCGGGCGATCAGGCGATTCAGTTCAAGTCACGTCTATCCAGAAAGGTCACGAGACGCAGACATCTCTGCAGCCTCGCTACGCTCGGTTCGCGGCTCAAGCGCCGCTCCTACAGCCGCCCCATCCGCGCCTGTCCACTCCCCACCGAATCCGTTATGTTGGCGGTATCCCACGCAAAAGGAATGCATCATGGCAGGCAGCAACAGTGACACGGACTCTTCCGTTATCAGCAGCACCTCGCTGGCGGTGCTTATCGACGCGGACAATACGCCCCCGAAAATCGTCGATGGCCTGTTCGAGGAAATTGCCAAATTCGGCACTGCCAGCGTCAAGCGCATCTATGGCGACTGGACCAAACCCAACCTGGGTGGCTGGAAAAATGTGCTGCTGAAGCACTCCGTACAGCCCATTCAGCAATTCGCCTACACCCAAGGCAAGAACGCCACGGACTGCAGCATGATCATCGATGCCATGGATCTGCTGTACACGAAACAACTGTCCGGGTTCTGTCTGGTATCCAGCGACAGCGACTTCACTCGCCTGGCGGCCAGATTGCGCGAAGAGGGGCAGACCGTTTACGGCTTCGGGGAACGCAAAACCCCGGGCCCCTTTGTAGCCGCCTGCGACAAGTTCATCTACACCGAGGTATTGCGTGCGGATCACACCCCGCAAGACACCGCCGGTAAAACCGACGAGCCCGCCCCCAGCGAACCGGTGAGCAAGGAACCGCCACCGCTGCAGCTGATTGCCAACGTGATCGACGACATTTCCGACGAAGACGACTGGGCCAACCTGGGCACCGTGGGCCAGCACCTGAGCAAGCGCAAACCGGACTTTGATACCCGCCTGTTTGGCCACAAGAAACTCAGCGACATGATCCGCGCCTACCCCAAGTGGTTCCAGATCCAGAAAGGACAAGGCAAGAGCATTCAGGTAAAAACGCTACGAAAATAACGTTTTTCCTTCACCAACCAGCTGAAACGCAAGAGGCCGCACCCAAACAATGGACGCGGCCTCTTGCCTATCCGACTCTCAACGCAGTTGATCGCGCAACTATTCACTGTTAACTATTAACTGCCTTTTACCGCACTAACCAGAGACTGAGCTGCGGGATATAGGTAATCATCAACAAGGCGATAATCAGCACCATCATGAAGGGAAGCGTGGCTGCGAACAGCTCGGTGACTTTCTTCTTGAACCGGTAGCTGGCGATGAACAGGTTCATACCCACCGGCGGGGTGATATAGCCGATCTGCATGTTGGCGACGAAGATGATCCCCAGATGCACCGGGTCGATCCCGTAGCGCAGCGCCACCGGCAGGATCAGCGGCACCATGATCACCAGGGCCGCAAAGATATCCAGCACCGCCCCCAGCAACAGCAGCAGGATGTTGAGCAGGATCAGGAAGGTGATCTTGCTCTCCACGTGGGTCTGGATAAGGGTGAACAACTTCTCCGGCACCCCGGCGTAAACCAGGTAATCGGTAAAGGCCAGGGCCACCGCCAAAATCAGCAGGATCCCCCCCACCATGATCATGGAATCACGCATGATGCCTGGCAGCCGGCGCAGGGTAATTTCCCGATACAGGAACACTTCCGCCACCAGCACATAGAGTGCCGTCACCGCTGCCGCCTCACTGATCACCAGAAAGCCGGAGAAGATCCCGCCCAGCACCACCAGCGGCAGCGGCAGCTCCCAGCGGGCTTCCCAGAGGGCATCCACCAGTTCACGGAAATCGAAACTCTGACGTGGCACCTCGGTGCCGCGCGTCGCCCACACACAATAGCCGTACATCAGCACGACCATCAGCAGCGCCGGCACCAGGCCGGCCAGATACAAATCGACGATTTCCACCGACGGCATGTCCAGCTGCTGGGACATCTGCTGGGCAATAATGCCGTAGATCAGCAGCGGCACGGAAGGCACCAGCAGCAGGCCCAGGCTCCCTGATGACGTCACCAGACCCAGGCTGAATTTTTCCGGGTAATTGCCTTTTACCAGCGCCGGCAACAGCAGCGCACCCAGCGCCACGATAGTGACCCCGGAGCCACCGGTCAGGGCAGTAAAAAAAGCACAGGCAATCAGCGACACAAAGGCCATACCGCCGGGCATCCAGCCAAAGGCCGCCTGGCTGAGGCGTAACATGCGGTCCGCCGTTTTCGATTCGCTGAGCAGGAAACCGGCAAAGGTGAACAGCGGCAGCGCCATCAGCACCACCGAATTGCTCAGCTGGTAGATGTCGATGTGCAACACCGACATTTCGATGCCCAGGGTATAAAACCCCAAGGCCGCCGCGCCGAGAATAATCGCGAACAGGGGGGCGCCCATCAGCGCCAGCAATACCAGCAGGACAATCGCAATGGGTATCATGGCACCGGCTCCTGCATCTTCGGCCGCTTACCCAGCAACCCCAGCACGAACAGCACCACGTAACGCACTGCCATCACCGAGAAACCCACCGGGATAATGCTCTGCAGCAGCCAGCTCGGCACATTGGAAAAGGCGGCACCGGCGTAGTCGTATTCCTCGATCACGAACCCCACGCTGTACCAGGCCACCAGTACACAGATAAAGGCGGTGAACAGGTCCACAACGGTGGTCAGGAAAGGATGGTATTTTTCCGGCAGCAGCGACGAGGCCACATCGATACGGATGTGTTCATCATTGCGCGAGGCGATCATGGCACCAAGCAGGCCGATCCACAGCACCGCGTTTTGCAGCAGCGGCTCGATCCACACCAGGCTGGTACCAAAGAAATTCCGCAGCACGATCTGCGCCACCGCCAGCAGCACCATAAACAAAAGGACGGCCACGATCAGGCCGTCCTCGATTTGGTGAAGGGTACGGTGGAGCCTGTGTAACAAGGCTGCCATCACTGCCCTTCGCGCTGCCGGGCCAGAATGGCGTTAAGCCGGTCCAGCATGCCCTGGGAAATTTCACCCTCTTCCACCAGTTCTGCGGTGGCGCGCTTGGCGTAGTCCCGCCATTCGGCCAGCTGTTCCGGGGAGGGCTCGACCACTTCCAGGCCCTGCTGTTTCACCGCCTGGAAGGCACTCAGGTTTTCCTCACGGCTTTGCGCATCCAGCTTGGCAAAGGTGCTGTCCAGCACCTGACGCACTACCTGCTGGTCCTCGGCGCTGAGTCGCTTGAAGAATTTTTCGTGGATGCCCAGGGTGCCGAAGGTATACAGCAATGGCATATCGGTGAGGTAGTTCACCCGCGAGTACCATTGCAACGTCAGGGCCGCCACCGGCGGGGCCGCGAAGGCATTGACCGCACCGGTCTGCAGGGAGGTCAGCACCGAACCGATATTGAGCAGAATGGGCGACAACTCAAACGCCTTGGCGGCCTTGGCGGAGCCTTCATCGTTGGCCGGCAGCCACAGCTTCTGATCGCGCAGATCCGTAATGCTTTTCACCGGCTTCTCCGACATCACATAGGCAAAGCCGCCGTCGATCAGGCCGAAGCTGACCCAGCCGCCCTCTTCCAGGCCCTGCTGAATCACCGGGTCCAGTTCGGCGCGTACCGCGTCCACTTCGTCGTAGTTGTTGAAGGCCAGTGGCACGTTGAGAATCTGGCTGTCCTTGTAGGCGGAGGCAAAGGCGCCGCCCTGGGCCACCTGACCGTGGAGCTGACCGATGCGAATCTTGCGCTGTACCGCCCGGTCATCGCCCATCACCCCGCCGGGATACACCTTGAGCTTGACTCGCCCTTCGGTCTTTTCAGCGATCTCTTTGCCTGCATCCTTCAGGCCGGTGACGATGGTGGTGCCGTCCGGGTACAGGGTGGAAATTTTCAGGGTGTTGGCGGCCGAAGCCCAGACCGGCAACAACGCGACCAGAATCGTGGCAAGACGCAGCATAAGTACTCCTAGAAATAATCGTCAGCGTCGGCGAGCAGGGCTTCGGCCTGCTCCTGCGCATAGGTGTTCTGCAGGGTCAGACCGTGCACCTGCGGATCAGCGGCAAGGACATCCTCAAGCAGGCTATCATGCAGCTCACGGTCAAACACCAAACGGGCGTACTTTTCGGCATAAAGCACCGGCGCCAGCAGGTTCTTGCCTTCTGACAGGGTCATGGCCTGCTCAAAATGGGCCTTCGCCTGATCCGGCTTGCCACCCAGGGAAGCGGGCAGAATGCTGCTCAGCACGCCCAGGTACATGTGCGCCTGGCCATACTGGTAACCCTCATCCAACACCACTACGCGCTCCATGATGGCTTCCACGCGGCCCAGTTCAGCCACCGCATTCCAGTCGCTGGTGTTCTGCTGAATGTAACCGGCCCAGGCGCTGCCCAGGGTGAAAAGCATGGGCACATCGCCCTTGTCCGCATCTTCCAGCAATTCCTCGAACTCGGGCACGGACAAATCACGCAGGTCGCAGTAATCGCTATCGTGGGCACAGGCGGAACGGAAGGCATAACCCAGCGCCTTGTCGCTGAGCTTGCGGGCCCGTTTCGGGTCTTCCACGAACAGGCCGGCATAGGCGCCATAAAGGTCTGCCCCACTGGCCAGCATGGAGGCACTGTCAGGCCAGTTTTCGATCAGCCCATCCACCATCAACAGATAGGTGGGCAGGCCCTCAGCCACCAGCTCAAGGTCATTGTTGTTGAGTACGCCATAGGGCAGGTTGTCGTCGATGCTGGCCAGGGAACAGCCCTGCAAGGAAACCACCGCTGCAACAAGGAGTGAGGGGACAAACCCGGGTAGGAAGCGCCACTGCATAGGTCGCCGGTATCCTTTCATGATTGTGATCATTTGTTTTGGCAGTCTTTATAGCAGTACGACCGGGGTAACTCAAACGCCCCCGGCCCCTTGGGCCCGCCGCCAGAGGCCGAAACCGGCCCCCAGCAGACAACCACTGACCAGCCCCGCCAGATGCGCCGCATTGGCCACCACACTGGACAGCCCCACAAAGCAGATCACCATCCAGGCCAGCATGAAGATAACGATTTCCCGGCGCAGGGGGTAACCAGACTCGGGATTCACCTTGCCGT
Source organism: Alcanivorax sp. IL2 (assembly GCF_047495475.1). NCBI lineage: Bacteria > Pseudomonadati > Pseudomonadota > Gammaproteobacteria > Oceanospirillales > Alcanivoracaceae > Alcanivorax > Alcanivorax sp. IL2. The sequence continues at coordinate 3,195,778 of NZ_CP179932.1, forward strand.
AAATCCACAGGTAACCGAGCAGCCCATAAACCACCCCGGACAGGCCACCGAACATGGGCCCGGTATGGAAAAACTGGGCCACATTGGCGGTAATACCGGTGACTAGGGTAACCAGCACCAGCTGCCCGCTGGATTGGAAGCGTTCGATCAGGCGGCCCAGATCCGACCACCAGAGCAGGTTGAAAAGCAGGTGCAGCAGGGAAAAGTGCAGCAACATGGGGGTCACGAGCCGCCAAGGCTGGTTCTCCAGCCCGTCCAGTGCCGCCGGGAACAGCAGCGCCCGGTAGACGCCATCGCCCATCAGATACGGCGTCAGATACACCAGAACGCTGACAATCAGCACGATGCGGGTGACCCAGCCCAGGCTGGCGAACCAGCCCCCGGACATCAACGGCTGGGGACGCCCGGTGAGGGGCTCCACCGGCTGGCGACCCTGCTGATGTTTGAGATCAGTGATCAGCTCTTCCAGCAGGGCCTTGGCATGGTTGTACTGCGCCGGGTCCTGCAGCTCGATGATCTGCTCACTGCCCTCCTCCCGGCGCGCCACCGCAAAGCCATTGCGCTTGAGGGTATGCTCAAACAGCTCGGCCAGTTCCGGTTGCGGGGTGCGGATCAGTTCCATACGAGGCCCTCCAGGGCGTTGTTACGTTGTGCCGGCGTCAGCGCAGCCAGGTTTTCCACCTGCTGCCAGAAACAGTCCCAGTCCCGCCGACATTGTTCCAGCAGGCGGGCAAAGGCCGGCACATGATCATTGTAGTCACTGACACCGTTTAACTGGGCATTGTTCAGCGGCCCGTCAAAGAAGCCCTGGTAACCGGCCAGGGCCGGCAGGCTTTGTTGCTCACGGGCAAAGCGCTCTCGGGCCTGCTGCTGGATGCGGGCCTTTTCCCGGGCCAGCACCATCATACCCTGCTCAGCAGTGTAGAGCTTTTTCAGCGCTTCACGGGTATCGGTGACGATGGCCATAAAGGCCTGGCGGACCTGCTCGCGGCGCTGCCAGAAATCCGTCGGCAACGGCTCGCCACTGGCGGCGAAGAAATCCACCGCGCCTTCACGGCCCACCAGGGTAGCCAAGGATTCATTGAAACGGGTGTCATTCTTGATATACAGGCGCCGGTGGGCCAGCTCGTGGATCAGCAGTTCCGCCAGCGCCGGCTGGGAGCGTTGCAGCATGGGCGTGGTCAGCGGGTCGGCAAACCAGCCCAGGGTGGAATAGGCAATGGCACCGCCCACGTAGGTATCCAGCCCCTGATCGGCCAGCCTTGTGGCGGCCTTTTCCGCCGCCGGACGCCGGAAGTAACCCCGGTAGCTGACGCAGCCGATCAGGGGGTAACACCAGGTCTTGGGGGTCAGTGACCAGGCCGGGGCCGCCAGCACATTCCACACCACCGCGTCCTGCTCCAGGGCCACGTACTGGTGATAGACATCCTCGGCGGGCAGGGCCAGCTGGTCCCCGGCAAAGCGGACCACCTGCTGGCTGAACCGCAGGGAATCGGCGATCTGCGGGGGAGTCTGCGGGTCCGCCAGCACCGCTTTCAGGGGTTCACGCTGGCCCATCAGCGACAGGTGGCCCTTGGCGGCCTGACTGTAATAGCCAAGCTGGCAGCCGCCCAGAAGGGTCATGCATGCCAGCGTGGCGACCCGCAATAACCTCATGATCCGGGATCAGGCCCGGGACATGAATTTGCGCTCGGCGGTATTCACCCGCACCTTTTCGCCTTCCACGATATATTCCGGCACCTGCACCACCAGCCCGGTATTCAGGGTGGCCGGTTTGGTCCGTGCGGAGGCAGAGGCGGCCTTCATGGCCGGAGCCGTTTCAGTGACTTCCAACACCACGGAGGCAGGCAGCTCCAGGCCGATCACCGCATCCTCCACCCGCAGCGCCAGCAGGCCTTCGGTGTCCTCGGTAATAAAGGCCAACTCGTCGGCAATGTCCTCGGCCTTGAGCAGATACTGGGAGAAATCCTCGTTATCCATGAAGATGTAATCGTCACCATCCAGATAAGAGAACTGCACCGGCCGGCGCAACAACTCCACCGTGGTCACGTCGTCATCCCCCTTGTACCGCTCCTCGAACTTGGGCCCACCACCGACCGCACTGGCCTTCACCCGATACAGCGTCGCCGCGCCCCGGGCCGAGGGCGACTGCACCTCAATCTGGCGAATGGCGTAAAGGGTACCGTTGGCTTCGATAACGTCGGATTTTTTCAGATCGCTGGCGCGGGTCATGGTTGGGGGAGATCCTTGATGTGTTGGAAAGGGCGATGCTAGCCAGTTAACAGTGAATAGTGAACAGTTAACAGCAGCGCGAAAGCAGCTCTTCGGGTTTTCAAACGCAAGAGGCCGCGCCCAACATGCAGGCGCGGCCTCTTGCGCTTGGAAGCCATGACGGCCCAATCCGCGACGCTGTTAACTATTCACTGTTAACTGTTAACTGCTCCGCCACCTTCCCATGTGCCGCCTCACAAATCCCCTTCCGATCCGTGCCCTGTGCCGATAGCGGTTCGCAGAAGTGCAGGCGCACGCGGATGCGATTGCGCAGCAGCATGGCCCACAGGTGGTGGTGGAATTCGTCGTCGCCGATGAAGGCCATGGCGGCATCCGGGGCGCCGTTGTCGTCCAGGTAGCGCACCGCCAGGGGTTGTACCGGCACATTGGCCATCAGCGGCGCATCGAATAGTTGCGGAAAAAAGCGGCGCAGGCTGGTGCCGTCGGTGGTGGTGCCTTCCGGGAACACCAGTACGGTGTGCCCTCGCTTCAGACGGTCGGCAATTTCCAGGGCCTTGCGTCCGGACTCGCCGCTGCCCCGCTTGATGAACAGGGTGCCCATGGCACGGGCCAGGGTGCCAATCAACGGCCAGCCCCCCACTTCCGCCTTGGAGAGGAAATACAAATGGCGCTGGCTGGCGATCAACGGAATATCCAGCCAGGACACATGATTGCTGACCAGAAACACCGGGGCGTCGACCGGGGTGCCGGTGACAGTCAGCTCCACGCCGAGGATGCACAGAAAGCGACGACACCAACGCTGCTTGGCCACCAGCACCACCGGCCGATAAGGCGACCAGAACGCCCCCAGCAAAAATGCCAGCACAAAACCCCACAGCAGATAAAGCACGATGCGGGCAACCCGCAACACCCTGCGCAGTTGCGGCCAGAGGCCGCTTTGCATATCAGGACTGACGCTGACGCTATCGTTCATTTCACTCATAGTTCAGAGCCTGAGCCGAATCGTATAGGCCCCGTTCCTACACCGCCTGGGCCGGTTGCAGGAAGTGCTGCACATAACGGGCCGGCAGGTCATCCACCGCCATCAGCACGAAGAAATCCAGGCAATTGAAATCCGGGTCCCAGCAGGGCTCGCCACAGACCCGGGCGCCCATGCGCAGGTAGGCCTTGAGCAACGGCGGCATTTTCACGCTCTCGTCGTCGGCATTGCCCGGCAGGCGCTCCAGACGCAGGTGCGGCTGCACCCGCAGTGCCGGCTCGCTCAGGTGACGCTGGTTGATGCGCTGCTGAATGGCGGCCACGTTGTAGCCCTCACTCAGGGCAATGCTGGCGCAGCCCAGCAGGTAGCGCACATCGTTTTCGAGCATGTATTGGGCCAACCGCGCCCACAGCACGGTGATCACGGCACCGCTGCGGTGGGCGGGATGAATGCAGGTGCGGCCGATCTCTGCCACCCGGCCATCCAGATGGCGCAGCATGGACAGATCGAATTCGCCGCTGGAATAGAAACCGCCGGTGCGATGCAGACGCTCACCCGGCAACACCCGGGTGTACCCGACGATCTCGCCGCTCTGGTTATCGCGCACCACCAGGTGCAGACAGTGTTTATCAAAGCGGTCCCGATCCAGCCCGAAGGGAGCACTGAAACTGGCGCCGTATTCCTGGGAGAAAATACGGTAGCGCAGACGCTGGACCTTGATGATTTCCCGTCGGGAGCGGGTGAAGTAGGCACTGAACCGTCCAGCATTTTCCGCATCCGCCGTCATGTCCCTGGGGAAACGGAGAATATCGGCAGTGGCCGTAAACGGCTTGGCCAGGGCCCCTCTTAAGTGGGGGCTAAGGGCTTTGATCTTTCCTGCGGCTTGCGCAAGCATAGTGTACTCCACTGGCAGTTTCGGGCAGTTTCGCCAGTGGACGTGGCACAGTGGTGACGCTTGGGTGACAGTTGTGCGACAAGGGTTAAAGCAGTGAACAGTTAACAGTGAATAGTTAATAGTTGCGCGGAAGTGGCGCTGTGGTTGCTGAAACGCATGAGACCGCGCGCAAAAAGTGGGGAGTGAAATTCCGGGTTGAAGATAGAGAGGCGATTGCGCAGCAATTCGCGTAGCAAGTACAACGCCCCGGCCGTTTGTGAAAAGGATATTTTATGGACAAGCCAGTCATTGTTTCCCGGCAGCCCTACCCATTGCCGGTGAAGAAAGGGGAAAAGGTGTTCTGGTGTGCCTGCGGCCGCAGCGCAAACCAGCCTTACTGTGACGGCAGCCACAAAGGCACCGGCATCACCCCGGTGGCCTACACCGCCCCACGGGACAAGATCGTGTTCTTCTGCGGCTGCAAACACAGCGGCAAGGGGCCGGTTTGTGATGGCAGCCATTCGAAGATAGTGAATAGTGAACAGTTGCCGTAGGGTGGATTAGCCTAAGGCGTAATCCACACACCCCCTGTAGGAGCGGCGCTTGAGCCGCGAACCTCGCGTAGCGAGGAAATCGCCCAGAGGGCGATCAGGCATTTCCATGCTCGACAGCCCCTCTAGAGAGATCGGAGTAATTCGCAAGCCCTTTTCCTCGCTTTGGCTCGGTTTCGCGGCTCAAGCGCCGCTCCTACGGCGGCTTCGTGGCCAGGCGTTTAACCGGTATTGCGCAGCCCCGCTGCAATACCCGCGATGGTCACCATCAAGGCGCTTTCCAGGACTTTATCGCCATCCTGCTGGCGCAGGCGCGCCATCAGTTCTGCCTGGAGCAGGTGCAGGGGGTCCGTGTAAGGGTCGCGGACACGGATGGACCAGCGCATCACCGGGTTGTTGTCCAGCAGATCCTCACGCCCGGTGAGGGCAGACAGGGCATCCACCGTGCCGGTGAGTCGCTCGCGTAACACCTCACCCAACCGGGCCAGATCAGCGTCATCCCCGGCCAGGCGTTGCTCGTACCAGGCCGCCACGCGCAGGTCCGCCTTGGCCAGCACCATTTCCAGCATGTCCACCACACCCTGAAAGAAGGGCCACTGCGCCACCATTTCCTGCACGGTACGGCTCTGCGCCGGATCCGCCTGGGCCGCTTCCAGCGCCGCGCCGGTGCCCAGCCAGGCGGGCAGCATCAGGCGGATCTGGGTCCAGGCGAACACCCAGGGGATAGCCCGCAGGGAGCTGATGCCGGCATCCTGCTTTCGCCGCGCCGGGCGACTGCCCAGGGCCAGCCGGGACAGCTCGGTTTCCGGGGTCACCGTGCGCAGGTAGCGCACCAGTTCCGGCTCCTCCTGGACCACGCTGCGATACCCGGCCACGGAGACATCCGTCAGCGTCTGCATCTGTTCCCGCCATTGCGGCTTGGCCGCCCGGGGCGGCAACAGGGTCGCTTCCAGGGTAGCGGCCACATATTGCGCCAGGTTGAACACGGCCACCGCCGGGCGACCGTACTTGAAGCGGATCACTTCCCCCTGCTCGGTGACACGAATGCGCCCGGCCACCGAGCCCGGCGGCTGGGACAGCAACGCCATGCGAGTAGGCGAACCACCCCGCGAGATGGAACCACCGCGACCATGGAACAGGGTCAGTGGAATCTTGTGCTCGGCAAACAGCGCGGTTAGCTTTTCCTGGGAGCGGTACTGGGCCCAAGCGGCACCGAGAAAGCCGGCATCCTTGGCAGAATCAGAATAGCCGATCATCACTTCCTGGCCCCCGGCCACTCGCTGGCGGTAGAACGGCACCGCTAGCAAGGCCGACATGGTGGCCTCGGCATTGTCCAGGTCATCCAGGGTCTCAAACAACGGCACCACCCGCATGGGATTGCTGACGCCGGCGATTTTCTGCAGCAGCATCACTGCCAGTACATCCGACGGAGCCCGGGCCATGGAGATGACATAGGCGCCCAGCCCTTCACTGCCCTGCTCGGCAATCACCCGGCAGGTGGCCAGCACTTCTGCCACCTCGTCGGTGCATGCCTCACTGGCGTGGAAACTGTCATCTATCAGTGGACGGCGAGCCTGGAGTTCCTCCACCAGGAACGCCTGCTTGCGCTCCTCCGGCCAGTCCGCGTAGCTGCCCAGCTCCAGATAACGGGTGACCGCATCCACGGCATCGCGATGGCGAGTGGATTCCTGGCGGATATCCAGCCGCAACAGGGTAATGCCGAAGCAATTAAGCCGGCGCAGGGTGTTTTTCAGATCGCCATCGGCGATATCGCCCAACCCCACCTCACGCAGGGAACGGTCGATCAGTTGCAGGGGGGCCAGTAATTGCTCACGGCGCAGGAACCCCTCGCCCTCGGGCACCGGCTGATTTTCTACCTGGGCTTCCATCTGCCGCCGGGTGAGCTTCAGCCTCTGGCGAACCTGGCGCAGAATCACCCGGTAGGGTTCATGGCTGGGGCCGGTTTCTGCCAGCAGTTCCTCACTGGCCGCTTCCATGGACAGATCCGCCAGCAGGTTTTCCACGTCACGCAGGTACAGATCCGCGGCCATCCAGCGGGCCAGCAGCAACACTTCCCGGGTCACCGGCGCGGTCACATTGGGGTTACCGTCCCGGTCGCCACCCATCCAGGAGGCCAGCTTCACCGGCGCCCAGTCCGCCGGCGGCTGGGGCAGGCCCTGCTCGGCCAGCTCCCGCTCCAGTTGCCGCACCATTTCCGGTACCGCCTGCCACAGGGATTGCTCAATGGTGGCGAAGCCCCACTTGGCTTCGTCCACCGGAGTGGGCCGTTCGCGGCGGATCTCATCGGTGCTCCAGGCAGCCAGGATCAGCCGGTAGAGCTTCTCACGACGAAAGGCCAGCTCGTCATCGGTCAGGTCCGGCCGGTCCAGTTCGCCGAGCAGATCCGCCATCTGGTCGTATTTGCGGATCAGGGTGCGACGGGTCACTTCGGTAGGGTGAGCAGTGAGCACCAGCTCCACGGACAGGTCTTGCAGGGTGCCGTCGATCACATCAGCGCTGATCTGCTCCTGTTGCAGGCGTTGCAGCACATTGGCGATCCCCTGATCACCACCGGGATCTCCGGGGTAACGCTGATGCTGACGGTGCAGGCGTTCACGGTGATGCTGTTCGGCAATGTTGCTCAAATTGAGAAACTGGCTGAAGGCCCGCGCCACTTCCAGCAGGGTGGCGTCATCCAGGGGGGAAAGCAGATCACGCAGGGAAGACAATGCGGCTCCCTGCTCGCCGCGGGTGGCCACCGAGGCTTTGCGGATGGTTTCGATGGTCTGATACAGATCTTCACCGGCTTGCTGACGCAGACACTCGCCCAGCAAGTCCCCCAGTAAACGGACATCATCTCTCAGGGGCGTATTGACACTGTTATCCACTGTGGCTCCTTCATAACTGCCGAACGGTATGGCCTTCATTTATGCCTGAGCACATTCGACTTGGCCATGACAACCGCAAAAAAACGCATTTTTAACAAGATTAGCGTGCATCACATCTTTATTCCCGGGGGGCCCTGACGCAACATAGGCGGCTTGGGAGCCTCTGGATAACTCCTTGCGTGCTCAGCGTGACCTGAAGGGTGCAGCTGTTGTGTTTTGTCGCGACGGACAGGGTGGTTCCCTTTCCTAGCGACAAAGCGCAGCAGATGGGCCCTTCAGGCCTCGCCCTACGGGTCTTCCAGGCTGACCCGCACTCGTTGTTGCGTGTTGAAGGTGAAGAGTCGATGGATGGACATACACCTTCAAAATCGCGCCCTCTGTGCTCTGCGAGTATAGATTGCGAGCCAGCCTGAAAGACTGAGCACACAAGGAGCTATTCAGAGGCTCCATAAGTCACCGGGGATCGATGAATCATGACGACTTCCAGCCGTATCACCTCGGATCAGGGTGTGGTGATCATGCAGTACCTGGCCCGGGCCCTGTTTGCCGCCCTGGCCGTGATTTATTTCCATCACGCGGACAGCTTCTTCTTTGCGCTGCCAAAGGCCACGCCCTGGCTGCTGTTTGCTGCCTATGTGGGCCTGCAGCTACTGCTGCTGTTCTGGCGGCCTGCCAATGGCGATGCGTTTGCTTCCGGTCTGGATCTGCTGACCCTGGGCATTGTGCTACTGCTGGACCCGGGCAACCCGCCGCCCACCATGGCGCTATTGTTTATCGCCGTACTCAGCAACGGCCTGCTGCACGGTATCAAACGCTTCCTGATCATGCTGGCCGGTGCGGAAATCGTGCTGGCCTTCGTGTTGCCGATCCGGCTGAGCTATGTGACCACGCCGTCTGCCTCGGCGAGCCTGTTTCTGGTCATCGCCCTGAGCGCCTGTATGCTCTATTTCGGGCTGATGATCTGGCGTAACCAGGCCCTGGCCCGGGCGGCCCTGGAAGCCACCTGGCGGGATCCGGATACGGATTTCATCAGCCGCGAGGCGCTGATCAGCACCGCCGGCTGGCTGGTGCCGCTGCATGACCGGATTTCCTCACCCATGACCCTGGCGCTGGTGCATCACGATGAGCTGCCCCAGCTGGCCAACCGGGTGGCCCACCGTATCCGCCGCAGCGATGTGGCCGCGCGCTATGACGAACAGCATCTGGCCTTGCTGCTGCCCTGCACCGCCACCGCCGCCGCTGAGCAGCTACTCAATGATCTGCGCGACCGCCACCCTGGCCTGCGCGCCGCCATCATGACCCTGACTGATGGTGATGCCGCTCTGGAACAGGCGCTGGCCCACCTGCAAAGTTCCATGGCCCGCACCCGGGACGACAACGACCATTGGCTGGCCCACGCCCCGCCCATGCACTGAACCCCATCCCCAAAACAAGACTCGAATTGGTGAATTCGGGTCAGATACATAAGCTCACACTGCCTTGCCGTAAAAGCCGATAAAATGGTGAAAAACGTGCAAGGCAGCTGTCATGTTCCGTCGTATCGCTCTGCTGGCAGGGCTCGCCACACTCCCCTTCTCCAGCGCCCTCGCAGACACCGCCACCGCTCGAATTGTGGGTGGCGAACCGGCACCGGTTGATCGCTGGCCCTGGATGGCCCAGTTGGCCGTTGACGATCCCAGTGTGAGCGGCTATCTGCTCTGTGGCGCCAGCCAGCTCAGCCCGGAATGGCTGGTGACGGCGGCTCATTGCATGGAATATCTCAGCGGCGAGCGCGCGGAAGCGAATCGAACCTTCGTTTTTATCGGTGACACCGATCGCAATAATGTCCCACAGAACGGCATTCCCGTCCGACAGATCCTGGTACATCGTCAGTACGAAAATCTGGACCGCGATCTGGCCCTCCTGCGTATCGACCCCCGTGGTAATACTCTGTGGCCCAGCATCATCAGCAAGGACAACTTTGACGATCTGGAGCGGCGAAGTACCGGTGCGCTGGATGAGTCTGTCACTGCTCTGGGATGGGGCGATACCGGCGCCGGCAACCTCAGCAATGTGCTCCGAGAAGTGCAACTGGACTACATCCCCCAGCAGCGCTGTCGAGAGCTATCCAGTCTTACCATCACCAACTTTGCGGTCTGCGCCGCCGAGTTGAACCCGGTCAACGGCGTCCAGCAAGACTCCTGCTTTGGTGATAGCGGCGGCCCCCTTTTTCTGGACCGGGACCGACAACCCTGGCTGGTCGGCCTGACAAGTTTTGGCCTGCGTAACTGTGCCACCGGCGCGCCATCGGGTTATACGCATCTGTCTGCGGAAACCCGGGAGCTGGAAGTGTTGACCGCTTCCGCCGGTATCCCTCTGGTGGACTTACTCCCTGAATGGCTCACACCACCACCGCAGTATTACTACCAGCCCCCCGGCGGCAGCCAGACGCTGACCCTGACCCTGAAAAACGACAGTAAGGAAAACACTGTTACCAATCCGATCCTGGGGTTTAGTCTCACTGGCAATACCTTTGCCAGTGGACGCTGGTCCGGGTGTGGCGGCCTGCTTTCCGGCAACCGCTGTCGGCCCGTCGCCAGCCTCGCGGCCAGCGGCAGTGTTCCCCAGGATCTGGTGATTGATGGCAATAGCGGCGCCGATCAGGTGGTCACTGTGGCCATCTCCGCCACTGCCAATCAGGATGATTACCGACGCCGCAATAACCGCATTACGCAGAAGGTGGTGTTCTCCAACCAGCCGGATCTGGCTCTGTCCGCCATCCAGCAGAGCGGCAACACCAGTGAAGCCAGGGTAGCGGTAACGCTCAGCAATCGGTCCACCCTCAATGGCGCTACCGATGGGGAAATCCGCTTTTCCCTGCCGCTCAATACAACCCTGGCAAACGCTGACGAACTGGGCTGTACCTTGTCCAACCCGCTACGGTGCCCGGTGGGCAATTTAGCCGCCAGCGGCAGCCGAACCTTGAATCTGACGTTTGTCTCAGACACCGGAGACAACCAGGCCGTTACCTTTACCGGTTTCTCTGGTAATGGGGACGTGCCAAACGATAGCGACAGCAGGGCCACACTGACCTTGCGATACCCCTCCCCGGCCCCGACGCAGACGGGAGGTGGCAGCAGTGGCGGTGGAGCCCCGGCCATCCTCACCCTGCTGGCCGGGCTGCTACTGGTGTTGCGCAACACGCGCGCCAAAGCACAACACCGCTAGCCCCTTCCTGTCCTGTTGGCGCCTTTTTCACAAGGCGAAGGACCATTCGCTTTGCAACAACACAGTCTGGCGCTGTCGCTACTGCTCGCGACAAAACTGCGGCAGCGACGCCAGAATATCCAGAGCGTGGCGACGCTTTTCCGGATCGTAGAGATCGACAGTCACCATCAATTCATCAATTTCTACGCTATCGAGCAATTGATCCAGCTGCCCCTGGATAGTGTTGGCAGTGCCCAGCAATTGCAGCGCCAGAAACCCTCTTACGCCCGCCTCTTCTTCCGGATTCCAGTACCCGTCCATACTCTCCACCGGCGGGCGCATCCATAGAGGCTGGCCGCGAAACAGGGACAGGATACGTCGATAGCTGGTGGTGGTAAGAAAATGGGCTTCCTCATCGGAATCCGCCGCCACCGCCGGTACCGCCAGCATGGCGTAGGGCTTGTCCAGCTGGGCCGACGGCTGAAATTGCTCCCGGTAGAGGCGCAGCGCTTCGCGATAGAGACGCGGCGCAAAATGCCCGGCAAAGGCATAGGGCAGCCCCTGCTGGGCCGCCAGTTGCGCACTGTAGAGGCTGGAGCCCAGCAACCAGATCGGCACTTCTGTGCCGGCACCGGGTATGGCATTGACCGGGCGTGAACGATCCAGCGGCCCCAGCAGCCGCTGCAATTCGGCCACGTCATGGGGGAACTGCTCGGCACCAAGGCCTTCGCGCCGCAGGGCGCGGCTGGTCATCGGGTCGGTGCCCGGCGCCCGGCCAAGCCCCAGATCGATCCGGCCGGGATGCAGGATTTCCAGGGTGCCGAACTGCTCGGCGATCACCAGTGGCGGATGATTGGGCAACATCACCCCACCTGAGCCCACCCGTATGGTTTCCGTGGCATTGGCGATGTGACCAATCAACACCGACGTGGCGGCACTGCTGATGCCCTCCATGTTGTGATGCTCGGCCAACCAGAACCGGCTGAAGCCGAGGGACTCCGCATGGCGCGCATAGGCCACGCTGTTGGCCAGGGTCTGGCCGATGGTGTCGCCTTCACGGACCGAGGCCAGTTCCAGCAGGGAAAACGGCAGGGATGTCGCCACAGAATGCTCCTTGATAACAGCCGGAGGAATTGGCTCGGCGCTCACATTACCATGCAACAACGCCACCCTGAATCATGTTCGGACCATGCTCCGTCACGCTCAAACGATAAACGCGAGAAGGACGTTATCCCTGCGGGGGCAAGCCCGCCCAGTCTTGTTTGCCCTGCCACCGCCCTATATTCTCCCCGCTTTGCTGATCATTCCGGGGAGAACACCTTGAAGACCACGCCAAGCTACCGTGCCGATATCGAAGGGCTGCGTGCGCTGGCCGTTGTGCTGGTGATTCTCTACCACTACGACGTTCCTGGCATCACCGGCGGTTTCATCGGCGTGGATGTGTTCTTCGTCATTTCCGGGTTCGTGATCACCCAGCTCCTGCAGCGGGCTTTTGAAAAAGGCACCTTCCAGTTCCGCGATTTCTACGCCCGTCGTATCCGCCGTCTGGTGCCCCTGTTCCTGCTGGTGTCCACCGTCACCTTCCTGATGATCTCGCCCTTCTATATCGGCGATGCCTACTACATCTTTGCCAAGAGCTGGCTGTCCTCACTGGTAGGCCTGAGCAATATCTACTATTTCCAGGAATTGGCCCAGTACTTCGCCCCGGAAACCCGCTCCCTGTCGCTGCTGCACACCTGGTCGCTGGCTGTGGAAGAGCAGTTCTACCTGATCTGGCCTCTGGCCCTGTACCTTGCCTACCGGTTCGGCAAGGGGCGTGACGGCCACTGGCCGTTCCGCATCACACTAATCGCTACCTTTGCACTGTCGGTCTATCTGGCCGGCGCCTATCCCTCTGCCGCCTATTACCTGCTGCCCGCCCGCCTTTTTGAATTCATGCTGGGCACCGGCGTGGCCCTGTTCAGCCGTCAGCTTCCGGCCCTGAACCGGCCCGGTGCAGAAATTCTCGCGGGTCTGGGACTGGCCATGATCATCGCCACCGGCCTGCTGCTGACCAAGCATGACCATTTCCCCGGCTATAACGCCCTGTGGCCCACCCTGGGGACCGCCATGGTGATCTATGCCGGCCTGCACCAGACCGGCACTCTAACCGCCCGCCTGCTCAGCCTGCCGGTGATGGTGTTTCTGGGCGGCATTTCCTACTCCCTGTATCTGTGGCACTGGCCGCCGGTGGCGTTGCTGCACTATCAGCTGATAGAACTGACCTGGAGCAATCGTCTGCTGCTGATGGCCGTCGTCGTGGCGCTGTCGTGGCTGAGCTACCGCCTGGTGGAAAACCGCTACCGCAACCGCCCCTGGAGCTTCAAGAAATCCTTCATGGTGTTCATCTTCGTGCCGTTGCTGATCATCTGGGCGATCCAGTCCACTATCCGCATCGCCGATGACCTGAGCTTCCGCATCCCGGAAGATCGCCGCGAGCTTTACAGCATCATCGCCGAGAACAATGCCGCAGACCTCTACAAGCGATGCTTCAAGGGAGATCCCACGGAGTTCAACAAGGGCAAAGCCTGCATGTTCGGCGCCGAGCCGAAAAACGGCCAGCCGGATACCATGCTGATCGGTGATTCCCACGCCATCGCCCTGCTGGGTTTCGTGGAGCAGCTGATCGGTAACCGCCATTCCATGCTGGTGGTTACCCGCGCCTCGACACCCTTCGTGATCCCCGAACACTCCGCCAACGCCTTCGGCGACCCGGAAAAAACCGAACGCAACGCCGCCCTGGCCGAGTATCTGCAACAGCGTCCCATGACCGTCTTCGTCAACGCCTGGTGGAATGCCTACCTGCAAAACGACTCGTTCCAGACCTACTTTGTGGACACCGTGGCCTGGCTGCACGCCCAGGGTCACACCGTTATCCTCATTGAAGACGTCCCGGAACTGCCCTCCGCGTCCTACGCGGAATGCCTGCTGAAAAATATGGACGATTGCTCCATTGATGCGGTGGAAGCCGAAAAGCGCCTGGCCAACTTCTATCGCTTCAAGCAAACCGTGCAGGAACGCTTCCCGGAGATCATCTGGATCAATCCGAGACAGGCCGTCTGCGGCGAAAACCGCTGCCAGACCGTACTGAATGGCATCCCCTTGTACCGGGATGAAAGTCATCTTAACCATGTGGGGTCAACGGAGATTGGCAAGGTGTATCTGGAACGGTTCGGGAATCCACTACCAAAAAGCCCTTAACCCCTCTCGGAAACGCTGACAAGGAATGTGAAGCACGTCACACCAGCCATGCTGACTACAAAAAGTATGGCGTTTTTCCTACATCTTTCAGCGCTAACCGCACCTAGAATGCCGCTTTTTGGGCATTTTGATTCATCTGGGGAATTTCACATGAAGTACCGCTTGATTGCCGCACTGGCTTCCACACTGGCCTGCAGCACCTTGTTCGCTGCAACCGCCTCACCAAGAGTTGTCGGCGGGGAGACCGCTGACACTAACTGGAACACACTGGTTGCTCTGATTGATAAACAGAGAAAACAAGACGCCATCGATGCAGAGCAACCTTTCCCGGTTGGTCAAGGACAGGTCTGCGGCGGCACCTTGCTGTCCCGGGACTGGGTGCTGACCGCAGCACACTGTGTCCGCTCCGGCATCGTTACAACCCCGGCCAGTGAACTCGAACTCCTGGTCGGCAGCCAAACTCTGGAGGTCTCCCCAGATAGCCCGCTCTTGCTCGACGCCGCGAATATCATCGTCCACGCCGGCTTCAACGAAAATACGTTTGAAAACGATATTGCATTGATCCGGTTGGCAGAACCAGCCGATACAGGCACTGCCACTATCCAGACCGGGGTGCTGGCCAAGCTTGATACCGATAACGCCCTGGAAAACCTTGTCAGCTACGATGACATTCTCAGCGTATTAGGCTGGGGGATCGCCACCTATGAGAACCGGGACGAAGACCCCGACCTGGAACCCGTGGCGTTTGTGGAGCTTCAGGAAGTAGCCCTGGACTATGTCACCAATGCATCGTGCCAGACCATCATTGATCTCTATACCAATGGCGACCAGATTCTGGATACCATGCTCTGCGCCAATGAACCGTCACCCGATGCTGGCGACCCTTTTGGCGAAGACTCCTGCCAGGGCGATAGTGGCGGCCCACTGTTCCTGACCAGCGCGACACTGAATGACAGCCCCCAGGTCGGCATTACCAGTTTTGGCTATTCCCTGGATGACAAATGTGGCGACCCGGAGATCCCGTCTGTCTACACCCGGGTCTCACAATATCTCGACTGGATCGAACGAAAAACCAGCAGTGAAAACCTGGCGCTCCGTGACCTCACTATTGCTGATGGAAGCAACAATTTTCAGGGATTCGTGAATATCGATTTCCAGGTTCCGGTAGAAAACGCAGGTACCCGAGGAGCGACTGATTTCTCTCTTGTCATTGAACACCCCAAGGAATTCACCCTGACACCCTCTGCGGCAGAAGCCGGGCTGTCCTGCTCCCCTTCTGACAATGACGTTACCGAATGCGTTTATGACGGCGAGGCCATCTCCGGCGGCTCAACCAAACCCTTGGCCTTTACAGCGGTTGATGCCAACAGCCAGAGCGGCATCGCTGTTCCCTTCCAGGTCTCTGTCGAGTTGGATAACAGCCGGGATTACCACCGTCTTAACAACAGCGGCACTGTCACCTTGCAACTGGGCCAGCCCGAACTGTCCATTACCGCAGAGCCAGTCTGTCTGTCCAACCGAAATAACGGTGTGGAAATGCGCATCGAAACAAGCGTGGCCAACCTGGACGATGTGATTGATTCCACAGGCACTTTTGCCTTCGGCTCACTACCGGAAACGATCACTCTGGTCAGCAAGAGAAGCACATCCTGTACCGTGGAAGCCGGCGACTATGAATGTCAGCTCGGCCTACTGGAAGCCGGTGCAGAACAAACCTCAACCATTGCGATCAAGGCCGCAGCTGAAACTACCGAAACTATTTCAATCAATGTGGATAGCGACAACGGGGCGCAGGTAGGCTCCGTTCTGCAAGCTAACGTTGCACTGGATTTCAGCCGCGAAGACCTTGAGGAATGCCCCAGTGTGGCGCCTCCTGCTACTCTGGCACCGGGCGGTTCTGGCGGTGGCGGCGGTAGCCTGCCGGCTGGATTACTGTCCATGTTGATGCTGTTAGGGCTTTATCGCCGTAAAGCCTGACCATCAACCGGAAGCACAAAAAGGGCCAGCCGTTGCTGGCCCTTTTTTATTGTCTGGATAATTTGCGACAATGCAGCCCTCTTCCACAGTGAAATGCGCCCTTCCCGGGTCGCATCCATACCATGCCCAACCTCAAATGCCCCAGCTGCGACCAGCCCCTGCAACTCACCGGCAATAGCTGGCTCTGCGACAACAGCCACCGCTTCGACCGGGCCAAACGCGGCTATACCAACCTGCTGCTGGCCCAGCACCGCCGCTCACGCGCACCGGGTGATGACAAAGCCATGGTGCAGGCCCGTACGGCATTTCTGGAAATGGGGCGTTATCAGCCCCTCGCCGATGCGCTGCTGGCCGGGCTGGACGACGATGACCAGCCCTGGCTGGATATCGGTTGCGGAGAAGGCTGGTATACCTGCCAGTTCGCCCGACGGCTGGGAAGCGACAACGGCATGGGCGTTGATATTTCCAAGTTTGCCGTGGATGCAGCCGCCAAGCGGGACAAGGCACTGACCTGGCTGGTGGCCAGTGGCGCTCGGTTGCCTCTCTTCGACGCCAGCCAGCAGCGCGTTTTTGTGCTGTTCACACGGCTATTCACCGATGATATTGCCCGGGTGCTGAAACCCGGCGGCGAACTGATTGTGGTGGGTACCGGAGAACAGCATCTGCTGCCCTTGCGCGAGGCCCTCTATGAGGAGGTTCGTCAATCCGGGTTCGACGCGGGCAAATTTCTGGATGCGCGTTTTACGCAGATCGATAGCCAAGATATCCACCTGGAGTGGACTCCCGATGACGAACAGGAATTACAAAACCTGCTGGCCATGACGCCACATCACTGGCGCGCCAAGCCCGAGGCCAAAGCTGGTATCGGCAAGCTGGCCGGCAAAGCCATGAATGCGCACTTTGTGATTCAGCGATGGACAAAAGCAGTGAACAGTTAACCGTGAATAGTGAGCAGTTGCGCGGAAAACGCTTGCTGTATTCATAGCAAAGAAGCCGCGCCCAGAGGCTGGGCGCGGCTTCTTGCGTTTACGAACAGAAACGACACTGCGCGCGTCGCTGTTAACTATTCACTGTTAACTGTTACCTCTCCCCAGCACCGTATCCAGATACTCCAGCAGATGGTTGGCATTGCTCACCGGCGCCCGGTAGGCCAGATGACCATCAGGGCGCATCAGCCACATTCTCGGCCCGTCGCCGAAGGCCTTGCCAAACTCTCCTTGATGATCCTGCCAAATACGGGTGGTGCCCTCCCGGGGGATCTCTTCACTCGGGGTATCAGGGGCCACGATAACCGTCAGGTGAACACGCTCACGATATTCCTGACCAAGACGATCGCTCAGTGCATACAGCACCAGCCGTTCATTGTGCTCGGGGTTATCGCCCAGTTGCAGCAACAGGTGATGAACCGGTTTTCGCAACAGATCATGGAGCTGGTGAAGGTGGCCAGTGCGCACAGAGCGAAGCGCCGCATCGGGAAGCCGGTCACCGGGCAACGGTCCCCGATTGCGCCAGCCCAGCTCTGCTTCCGGGCCACAGCCCACCAGCGGCGAGGACCGATAATGCACATCCAGCTGGCTGGCCCTGCGTAGCAAGCGCCTGGACAGACCGGTCCGTCCTCCCGCCATTTTCAACAGGGAGTCGCGGGTGCGCCGCAGCATGGGCAGCTTCACCAACGAGGCCCGCGATAACATGTCCACCCCGTGCAGCATCTTATCTGCCACCGGTTTGCGTTCCTGCTCGTAGCTGTCGAGCAAGGCACCGCTGCCATAGCCCTTGAGGTAGAACGCCAGTTTCCAGCTCAGATTAAAGGCATCTGCCAGGCCAGTGTTCATTCCCTGGGCGCCCAGCGGACTCTGTACATGGGCGGCATCGCCGGCCAGAAACACCCGGTTGCGCCGGTAATGATGCGCCAGCCGCCTCTGCACGGAAAAGCGGCTGATCCAGCGAGGCTCACCCAGATCCGGCGTTTCGCCAAGAATAGACGTCAGCCGGTCGGTAAAGGGCTGCAGGCTCAGTTCACCTTCCCAGGCCTGCTCCCTGGCCATGATCAACCGCCAGCCTTTTGGTAACGGCAAGGCGATCAGCAGACCGTCCTCCTGCAAAAAGCCATGGGAGCTATCACTGCGCCAGGGCCCTTGCCAGTCCACATCCGCAAGCAGGAAATGTTCGTCGTAATCGACGCCATTGAAGCCGATGCCCAACTGCTGACGCACGGTGGAACCGACACCATCTGCGCCGACAAGCAGATCACAGCTGACCGTTTCCACGTCGGCACCTTGCCGTATCCGGGCGCGGACGCCTGCACCATCCTGGGTAAAATCGAGCAACTCTGTGCCACGGATCAGCTCGCCACCAAGACTTCGATAGCGTTCCGTCAGGGCTTTTTCCACATCGGACTGGGGGCAGCTCAGCACCCAGGGATACGGGGCATCCAGGCTGGTCAGATCCAGCTCGAACAGGAAGCCCTTGTCACCATAGACAGACACGGCGCGCATGGTGCGCGAGGCCTTGCGGATCGGTGCCAGCACTTCCAGGGCAGCAAAAATTTCCAGGCTACGGGCGTGTAGCCCCAGGGCCCTGGACCAGGGGGACGGCTCGGCGAGCCGGTCGATAATGCAGCAATCAATGCCGTGTCGACGCAGGCCGATCCCCAGCGCCAGGCCTGTGGGGCCGGCGCCAACAATCAGGACCTGCGGTGTGCGGTTACCGGTAATGCCGATGTTACACTCTCCTTAGGGCTGCCCGTGTGACACAGGCAACCCGATTTTCAATCCTGCCACATCCCAGAGTTCATTCATGGCACAGGCCTCACGCAAGATTATCCACGTGGACTGCGACTGCTTCTATGCCGCCGTGGAAATGCGTGATGACCCGACCTTGCGTCATCGTCCCGTGGCCGTCGGGGGCGACCCTAACCGACGCGGCGTTATCGCCACCTGCAATTATCCGGCCCGTCATTTCGGGGTGCATTCAGCCATGGCCTCGTCACAGGCTCTGCGACTCTGCCCGGAACTGGTCATTGTACCGCCCAACTTCGACAAGTATCGCAAGGTCTCCACACAGATCCATGACATCTTTCGCCGTTACACCAGCCTGATCGAGCCCTTGTCGCTGGACGAGGCGTTTCTGGACGTGAGCGCCAGCGACCAGTTCGATAATAGCGCAACCCGCATTGCCGAGGCGTTAAGGCAGGACATTCGTCGGGAACTGGGAATTACCGTGTCCGCTGGCGTGGCCCCCAACAAGTTTCTCGCCAAGGTGGCCAGCGACTGGCGCAAGCCGGACGGGCTCTTTGTGATTCCCCCCGCTCAGGTAGACGACTTTGTGGCGGCCCTGCCGGTAAAAAAGATTTCCGGCGTGGGCCGGGTTACCGGCGAGCGCATGGCCGGGCTAAACCTGCATACCTGCGGCGACCTGCAGAACATGAGTCGGCTGGAACTGTCTCAGCACTTCGGCAGTTTCGGTGAGCGGCTTTACCACCTGAGTCGTGGCGAAGATAATCGGCCCGTGCAAACCGGCCGGCGTCGCAAATCCGTGTCTGTAGAGCGAACCTACGACAAGGATCAGGTGGATCTGAATGCCTGGCTGAGAGAGCTGGATGGCCTGCTGGAAAAGCTCAAGGCCCGCTTCGACAAGCTCGACCAGCACTATCTGATCAGCGGGCTGACCGCCAAGGTGAAGTATCAGGATTTTGTCAGCCTGAGCTGCGACAAAGTGGGAGACGATCTGGACCCGGCCCATTTCGAGGCACTTCTGCGACAGCTATGGGAACGCCGCCAGGGCCCTGCCCGCCTGATCGGTATCGGCGCTCGCCTGCGCGACCTGAAAGCCCCGCAGCAGCCGGACCTGTTTCCGGAAGAAAGGGAAAAAGCGCTGCGGCATCAGCGTAATCGGCTCTAGGGGCGGCGCCAATAACAGACCCGGATCAAAAGGATTTTCACCACGGAGGGCACAGAGCTCACCAAGAAAATCCGTTCTTTTCCTCAGCGAGCTCTGTGCCCTCTGTGGTAAATCTATCTTTTCCGGCCTTTGGCTATCGCGCCGCCAGCGACGCTCCTACCGGGAACGTGGGAGCTTCAATGCACCCGCTGGCAGACGCGACTGTGCAAATCCGAAGGGATCAGCCCATCCATCAGTTCCCGGCCCCGGCGCTGTACCGGCTCCATCTGGGCATCCAGGTAGGCATCCAGGGTGGCCACACAATCGGCACAGCGGTTCATGGAATCCGTATCCGGGTGTTCGGACGCGGCCTTCACCGCCTGTTCCAGCTGATTCAGATATTTGAGCAACATGCTTTGCTCCAGATAAAACCTCATTAACGGGCCGGCATTGTGCCGGTTCCCAATCGACCAAGTATGGCGACGCTTAGCGACAGCCATATGACACAGATCAACCATGCAGTCAGTGTGCCAGACTTGATAAAGATTCGGACGCCTGGGGCGGCGTGGCGTTCCCGGCAAATTGTAAAAGAGTCTGTCGTAACCCCAGGGACGCCGGGCCTGCAACTCTTCACTCACAGGGATTGTCATCTGGGGTACTCTTGTAAAGTGCCCCTGTCTTTGGGATGGGCGGCGACGGCTTCGTAGCCGCACGGGCTGCCCGGCAGCCCCCGAATAACGATTATTTTGCGACGGACCCGACCCTATGACCGAAACGGTATCCACCATTGTTGCTCCGGAAGGCAGCCTGGAAGTACTCAGCCAGCACGAAGTCGAACGCCTGCGTGACACCTCCGGCAGCGGCCTGCACGAGCTGCTACGCCGTTGCGCCCTGGCGGTGCTCAACTGCGGCACCCCCACCGATGACAGCCGTCAGGTGCTGGAGACCTACAAGGATTTTGATATCGAGGTGATCCAGGAGGACCGGGGGCTACGACTCAAGGTGGACAATGCCCCTGCCGGGGCCTTTGTGGACGGGCGCATGATTCGCGGGATTCGCGAGCACCTGTCTGCAGTGCTGCGCGATCTGGTTTATGTGGCCAACGAAATCCAGAATAACGACAGCTTCAACCTGAGCAGCAGCCAGGGCATCACCAATGCGGTGTTCCATATCCTCCGTAATGCCGGGGCGCTTCGAGCCGGGGCGTCCCCCAATATGGTGGTGTGCTGGGGGGGCCACAGTATTTCCCGGGTCGAATATGACTACAGCAAGAGCGTGGGCTACCAGCTCGGCTTACGCCACAAGGATATCTGCACCGGCTGCGGGCCCGGCGCCATGAAAGGGCCCATGAAGGGCGCCCATGTGGCCCATGCCAAACAACGCTTCAAGGACGGTCGTTACCTGGGAATCTCCGAGCCGGGCATTATCGCCGCTGAGGCCCCCAACCCTATCGTCAACGAATTGGTGATCATGCCGGATATCGAGAAACGACTGGAAGCGTTTCTGCGGGTGGGTCACGGCATCATTGTCTTCCCTGGCGGGGTAGGCACCACCGAGGAAATTCTTTATCTGCTCGGCGTGTTACTGCATCCCGACAACGCAGATATGCCGCTGCCCATGGTGCTGACCGGGCCAGCCAGCAGCGCGGAGTATTTTCGCCAGGTGGATGCCTTTATCCGTTATACCCTGGGAGAGAAAGCCGCCGAGCGCTACCAGATCATCATTGATGATCCGGAGGCCGTGGCCCTGGCCATGTGCGCCGGCATTGATCGCCTCACCCTGTTCCGCCGGGATAACGACGACGCCTTCTACTTCAACTGGCGACTGAAAATCCCCCTGGAATTCCAACAACCGTTCGAGCCTACCCACGAGGCCATGGCCAGCCTGGATCTCAGCGCCAATCAGCCGGTCCACCTGTTGGCCGCCAACCTGCGCCGCGCCTTCTCCGGCATCGTCGCTGGCAACGTGAAAGAACAGGGCATCCACGCCATCGAACAACACGGCCCCTACCGCCTGCACGCCCCGGGCGAGTTGATGAAGCACCTTGATGAGTTGCTGCAGGCATTTGTGGAGCAACACCGCATGAAGCTGCCCGGGAGTCATTACGTGCCGTGCTATGCGTTGGTGGGGTGAAGGAAAGGAGCTAGCTTCTAGCTGCTAGCTCCGAGGTAAGACATTTTGTAGGAGCGGCGCTTGAGCCGCGAACTTACTTGCTAAGGCATTCCCCAAAACAGTTCGCGGCTCAAGCGCCGCTCCTACGGCAGCTTCGTAGAACGAAAAAAGCCCCGGAAATCCGGGGCTTTTTCGTTTCACTCGTAGCTAGCAGCTAGTCGCTCGCAGCTGCTCTTACCGCGGCTGCATACGGATGCCACCATCAATACGGATGGTCTCGCCATTGAGGAAGCTGTTCTCGATCATGTGGCAGACCAGCTGAGCGTATTCCGCCGGGTTACCCAGGCGCTTGGGAAACTGGGTCATTTCGATCAGCGGCATTTTCACCTTGTCCGGGGCGGCGTTCATCAGCGGGGTGTTGAAGATACCCGGGGCGATGGTGTTGCAGCGAATGCCCAGCGGCGCCAGGTCGCGAGCGATAGGCAGGGTCATGCCGACCACCCCCCCTTTGGTGGCCGCGTAAGCCACTTGGCCAACCTGACCGTCAAAGGCCGCCACGGAAGCCGTGTTCACGATCAGGCCACGCTCGTTGTCTTCACCCGGCTCATTCTCTGCCATGGCAGCAGCGGCCAGACGGGCCACGTTGAAGGTACCGATCAGGTTGATCTTGACCACCATGTTGAACACGCCCAGATCATGGGGCTTGTTCTCGCGCCCCACGGTCTTCATGGCAGAGCCCACACCGGCACAGTTCACACACACATGGATGGCACCGAATTTTTCCACGGTGGCGTCGATAGCCGCCTTTACAGACTCCTCGTCGGTCACGTCAGTCTGCACAAAAGCTGCATTGGCACCCAGCTCCGCCGCCACTTCCGGGCCGCGCTTGTCGTCACGGTCCAGGATCATGACTTTGCCGCCCTTGGCAATAATCGCTTCAGCAGTGGCCTGACCCAGACCGGACGCAGCGCCGGTAATCACGGCAACTTTATCGGTAATATTCATATGCTCTCCTTGTGGTGAAAGGGCATGGGCTGTCGCTGCGTCAACAACAGCAACCCATTACAAATGCTGCCACGCAGTATACCCACCCCGTTCACGCGTCACATTGTTGCTTTCGCTCAAAGTGGGTGCCACTCTTTGACAACCGGATTGGGAGGGAAAACCTTGCCAGATACCGCCAGACATGACGCCAGCGCCACACTGATAGCGCGTTACCAGCGTATCCGGGCCTTCAGCGAACAGCTCTGCGCCCCCCTGCTCACCGAAGACATGGGGCTACAGGCCTGCGCTGACGTGAGTCCGCCACGCTGGCATCTGGCCCACACCACCTGGTTCTTCGAAACCTTTCTTCTCAAGCCCCACCTCGCCGACTACCGAGTGTTCAACCCGCAATTCGAGTACCTGTTCAACAGCTACTACAACGGCATTGGCGAACAGTTCGCCCGCCCGCAACGCCACCTTTTGTCACGCCCCACCGGCGAAGAAGTCTATGCCTGGCGACAACAGGTGGATGACGCCATGGTTCGCCTTATCGAACAACAACCGGGCCTGACAGATCTGGTCACACTGGGACTCAATCATGAGCAGCAGCACCAAGAGCTGCTGCTGACAGACCTGAAATACAGCCTCTCCTTCAATCCGCTGTCGCCCTCCCTCGGCCAACCTCTCACTGAAGCAGACAGCCCTGCACCGCTGAGCTTTCAGTCTTTCAGTGGCGGTTTGGTGGAAATCGGTGCCAGCGGCCAGGATTTTTCTTTCGATAACGAAACACCCCGCCACCGGGTCTGGCTGGAGCCTTTTTCGCTGGCTAACCGTCCGGTCTGCAACGGCGAATTTCGTGAATTCATCAAGGATGGCGGCTACCGACGACCGGAGTTATGGCTGTCTGACGGCTGGGCCTGGGTACAGGCGCAACATAGCCAGCGGCCGCTTTACTGGCACGAGGATCTTGACCGGCACTTCACTCTGGCAGGGCTACAACCGCTACACCATGGGCAGATTCTTGCCCATGTAAATTATTACGAAGCGGATGCCTATGCCCGCTGGGCCGGCAAGCGGCTGCCCTCGGAGCAGGAATGGGAGCACGCGGCGACAGCGCAACCACTGCAAGGACATTTTGTGGACAACGGTAGCTACCAGCCCGGTCAGGCCCGCGATACGGCCATGGCCCACTTGTTCGGCGATGTCTGGGAATGGACCGCCAGCGCCTACCTGCCCTACCCGGGATTTCAGGCAGCCGCAGGGGCGGTGGGGGAATACAACGGCAAGTTCATGTGTAACCAGATGGTGCTGCGTGGCGGCTCCTGTGCCAGCAGCCAAGACCATTTGCGGGCCAGCTATCGTAATTTTTTCTACCCCCACCACCGCTGGCAGTTCAGCGGTATCCGGCTTGCGGGAGACCCGTCGTGAACCAGCAACAGCTCGGCCCCAACCTGACCTTTTTCGACCTGCAGCCACCGACCACCGACATGCTTGCCGAAGTCAGCGAGTCCCTGCGGGCGCCGACACCGACACTACATCCCAAGTTCTTCTACGACGAAACCGGTTCCAGCCTTTTCGACCGGATTACCCGCACCCCGGAGTACTACCCCACCCGTACCGAAGCGAGCTTGCTGCATCGCTACGCCGAGGACATTCAGTCACGACTGGACGGCATCCATACCATCGCCGAACCCGGTGCCGGCAGCTGCGAAAAGGTGCGGGTATTACTCAATGCCTGGCAACCGGCGCATTACATGCCACTGGAAATCTCACGGGAATGCCTGCTTGGCGCCTCACGGCGCCTGGCCGAGGACTTCCCCCACATACATATCAGCGCCGTGTGCGCAGATTATTGCCAGGCCATGGCCATGCCGGAGGGCTTACGACAACCCGGACGTCTGGTTTTTTTCCCTGGCTCTACCATCGGCAACTTTGAGCCTGAACAGCGGGCCACTTTCCTGCGCGGCCTGCGCGAACTGGCAGGCCCCGGCGGTTCCCTGCTGATCGGAGCGGATCTGCAGAAACCCTCAGAACGACTCCACGCCGCCTATAATGATGCAGGAGGGCTCACTGCTGCCTTCAATCTGAATGCACTGCATCATCTGAACCGGGAGCTGGATTGTGGGTTCGATACCGACACCATGCGCCATCTGGCGTTCTACAACAGCGCGCAAAACCGTATCGAAATGCACCTGGAATGCCTGCAGGACCAACATATCCAGCTGGGTAAAAATAGCCTGACACTCGCCGCCGGCACCCGTATTCACACGGAAAATTCCTACAAATTCACCGTCGAAGGGTTTTCCGCAGAACTGGTCGCCGCCGGTTTCACCCCCTCCGCCTGCTGGACCGACAGCGACAGTCTGTTCAGTCTGCATCTGGCCTGTTCCTGACCATCGACAACGTCTGTGAATCACAGGCCATGTCACCCCGCAACGCACGCCAGACGCTGGCCAGGACGGCAAAGACTGTAAAACTGATCACTTTGACATCAGTGCATAGTGTGAACTGGCACTGGTACCGTTATACTGAACCGCGTTTTTTTGCCGATTCAGTCTTCGACAGAATAAAAGGGGTCACGGGCTACCGTGGCATAGGGAGATCGGATGCTCGAACTGATCAGCGCGGCTCGCCGTCGTAAACGGCCGCCCACACACCAGCTGTTTGATGTTGTCACCCAGGAGTACCGGGTGGGGTTGCTGGATATTGACCTGAACATGCATCTGAACAACGCCAAGTACTTGAAGTTCATGGATCGCTGCCGACTGGAACACGCGGTGGTTACCGGGTTGCTCAACCGCATGATCGAAGCGCGCTGTAATGGCGTGGTGGCCAACACCGAGATTTCCTACATCCGCGAGCTGCGACCATACCAGCAGTTCCAGGTGCACACCCGTATTCTCGGCTGGGATGACAAGTACGTGTACTACGATCAGCGCTTCGAATCCCAGCGCAAACTGCACACCCACGCCCTGCTGCGGGTGGCCAACGTCTATGGTGGCAAATCCATCAGCCCCCAGACCCTTCAGGAAATCACCGGCTTCAACCAGACCTCCCCGGCCCTGCCGGAGTATGTGGAACAGTGGAAGCGGTTGTTGCAGACCAAGCGGCGGCTGACGGAGAGTGACTAGCATTGTTGGGTTTGATAAACCCCTTCGGGGCGCCCTGCGGGCGTCCAGCCTAAAGGCATGTCGCAAACTCAACCCAACCTCCGCAGCTAGGTCCCACACCGAGCAGAAATACCGCTGTAGGAGCGGCTCTCGAGCCGCGAACCTCGCGTAGCGAGGAAGTCGCCCACCGGGCGATCAGGGATTCCAGGTGCCACCAGATTGATCTGGAAGCATCACATATCCTGCCTCCTCGCCCAAGCTCGGATTCGTCCCTCAAGAGGAACTCCTACAGTCACTTCGTAGAAAGGTTATTCCTCTCCAGACAGCAAAAGCCCCGGCATGCCGGGGCTTTTTTGTTTTGGCTGGAAGCGAGTAGTTAGCCACTCGCAGCGATCATTATTCCGTCGCGTAGGTATGGAACGGCGCCCAGCGCGGCACCTGGCTGTCCTTACCTGCGTAGTAGACGCCTGGCTCATCCAGACGCAGGTCGGCAATTTCGCGCAGGGCCACGGCACGGGGGACCTGCTGCAACGGGCCGGCCTGCTGGAAGTTTTCCGGGTCGGCAACCAGTTCTTCCATATCCAGCGGGCGGGTTTCCGAGTAGCGGAAGTAGTAGTCCTTGCCGCCCTCCACTTCCAACGGCATCTCGAACACCATCTTCAGGTAAAGCACGCTAAGCGGACGGCGGGCATAGAAATCGTGGGTGCCGGCAGGCAATTCCAGCCAGCTGTAGGCGCCAGCCTTGAGGCCGAACAGCTGCGAGGCATCCAGGAAGAACACCGGTGCCTGCACCTCTTCATAGCCCCACCGGGTAATCGGTCGGTAGATATAGACCATGGCATTACGCGGATCCAGCGTATCCATGGGTTTGAAAGTCTTGCCCTGGGGGGCATGGATAAAGGCACCCGGGGTGGAGGGAATCCCCATACCGAGGCCGGAACATCCCGAAAGCATCCACAGGCAAGCTGCCAGCAACACAGCCAATCGCATTATTATTCTCCAGTGATGCCGCTTCCCGTTAGCCCGGTGCGACCCTGTTTATTATTCAGCGCAAGATAATGCTTATGAAGGTGGTAACTATGGCCGATTTGCGGTTATTGCTCAAGATGAAGGTAGGTGCTCAAATTCCCGCCAAGTGATTCGTCTCTCCTCTCCCCTGCACCGCCTTTTCTGCTAATCTTCCGCCATGGCAGTTAATCGCATCCACACCCCCTGTATCGGCGTCTGTTCCACCGTCTTCGGTGATACGGTCTGCCGTGGCTGTTGCCGCTTCAGTCACGAGGTGGTGCACTGGAATGGTTATACCAACGAAGAGAAGCAAATTGTCTGGAAACGGCTGAATTTGCTGCTCTGCCAGGTGGTGGATAACTATTTTGTGGTCACCGATGCGGGCCGGCTGGCGGCGGAGATGGACTTCCAGAACCTGCGTTACCAGACCCAGCTTTCCCCCCAGGGCTGGGTGCCGGAGCTACTCAAAGCCGCCGGTAAACAACAGATCCCCTATGATCGTTTCGGCCTGCGCGCCCTGCCCCCGACCCAGGGCCTGCTGCCCCGGGAGCTCTACGACCAGATCAGTGCCGAATGCCACGCCCTGGCCCAGGCCCACTATGACCGCTCCTACGCCCGCCCGGTCACCCTCGCCGCAGAACTCACCGAGCTTGCCGCCCGGGAGAAGGGGTTGATCTAAGAGTTACAAGTTCAAAGTTGAAAGTTCAAACGCGGGGCAAGGCCGGCTTGGCTGGGAATTTCCTCGCTCCGCGCTGAGGTTAAGACCTAAACAGCAATGCCCCTCTCTTGCTCCCCCCTTTACCGCCCTGCGCGGCTCTGTAGTTCTTCGTGTGGCGACACCATAGATTCGCGTTTCAACTTTAAACTTTGAACTTTCAACTCACCGCACTTTGTCCCCATATGACCCTTCCATAAAAACATCACCCAATGGCACAGTTACGGAATGAACATTCATTCATTGCGTGAGATCCGCCATGGCCAGCCCTGCCCCGGTTACCCCGGTCGACAACAAGGAAACCCGCAAGCACGAGCAGATCATCCGTGCCGCCCTGCGAGTATTCGCCGAGCACGGTCTGCACGGCACCCCGGTACCGCCGATCGCCGCTGAAGCCGGTGTAGGTGTCGGCACCTTGTATCGCTATTTCGACAGCAAGGAAACGCTGATAAACGCCGTGTTTCGCGACAGCAAGAGCCGCCTAAAGGAACGCCTGCTCAGCGATCTCGACCTGCTTCACCCCTCGCGCAGCCTGTTCGACAACCTGTGGGCCCGGCTCACCGCCTTCGCCCGCGAAGAGCCGGATGCCTTTCATTTTCTGGAAATGCAGGATCACCACAGCTACCTGGATCCGGAAAGCCGCCACCAGGAGCAGGCACTGCTGATTCCCCTGGGCATGATGGTGGTCATTGGCCAGCGCACCGGCCTGCTCAACGACATCATGAAACCGGACCTGGCCATTGCCCTGTTCTGGGGAGCGTTTGTGGGTGTCTTCAAAGCGGAACGGCTGGGCTATCTGACCCTGGATGACGACGATCTGAAACGGGCGCGGGATGCCTGCTGGCTCGCCATCGCCAATCACAACACCCCCCATGACAATAACAAGGGCCCCCAACCATGAACCCGACCCACATCCTGATTACCGGCGGGGCTGGCGCCATCGGCAGCCAGCTCGCTGGGCAGTTTCGCCAGCACCACCCGGAGGCCCGCATCACCCTGGTGGACCTGAATGCCGACGCCCTCGCCCTGGCCGCCGACAAACATGGCGCCCAGACGGAAACCTGCGACCTGACAAATATCGATGCCCTGCCCGCCTGGTGGCAGTCGCTGGTGGACCGTCGCGGGCCGGTGGACGTACTGATCAACTGCGCCGGCATCATGGACATCATCAGCATCACCGGCACCGGCTGGGAGCAAGGCAAGCGTCTGCTGGATATCAATTTCACCGCTCCCATGCGACTGATGGACCTGGCCTTTCCGGCCATGGTGGAAGCCCGCCAAGGCTGCGTGATCAATGTGGCCAGCATGGCCGGGCGCGTGCCGATTCGTGGCTGCAGCTATTACGGCGGCGCCAAGGCCGGCATCGGCCTGGCCTCGGAAATTGCCCGGCTGGATCTGAAGAAGCAGGGCGTCAATGTGATCACCGTCTACCCGGGCCCGATCCATTCCGGCCTGGAAAGCCATGCCCGCAGCCAGGTCAAAAAAGGCCCGGTGTCCCGCTATATCCCCACCGGCAAACCGGAGGTGCTGGCCGAGCGCATCTACCGCACCTTCCGCAAGGGCGGCGCCCGGGTGATCTACCCGGATATCTACGCCCTGGCCAAGCAGGTGGCCAACCTGAATCTGACCAACCGGGCCATGGATTTCTTCAGCCCACAACCGAACCAGTGACCACGGACACCCCCATGACACAACAAGCCAACTCTCCCATTTACGACGTCCTGATTGTCGGCGCCGGCATCAGCGGCATTGGCCTGGGCATTCGTCTGCAGGACGCCGGGTTCGATAATTTCGTAATCCTGGAAAAGGCCGCCGACCTGGGCGGCACCTGGCGGGACAACACCTACCCGGGCTGCGCCTGCGATGTGCCCTCGGCGTTATATTCCTATTCCTTCGCCCAGAAACCGGACTGGAGCCGGGCCTTCGCCGGTCAGACGGAGATTCTCGACTATGTGCGCGACACGGCTAACCGCCACAACATTCCCGGCTTCATTCGTTTCAATCAGGCAGTGGAACGGGCGCAATGGCGGGAAAGCAAAAATCTCTGGGAAGTGCAGACCGGCGACCAGCTCTACCTGGCCCGTACCGTGGTGGCCTGCTCCGGCTACCTGCACGAACCCATCATTCCCAACATCCCCGGCCTGAAGGATTTTCAGGGCAAGCTGTTCCATTCCTCCCGCTGGGACCATGACCACGACCTGAGCGGAGAACGGGTGGCGGTGATCGGCACCGGCGCTTCGGCGATCCAGTTTGTGCCGGAGATCCAACCGAAGGTACAACAGCTGACCTTGTTCCAGCGCACCCCACAATGGGTGCTGCCCAAGCCGGATCATCCCATCCCCAAAATCGAGGAAAACTTCTTCCGTCTGCCGTTCACCCTGAACGCCTGGCGCAAGATGCTTTACGGCGGCTTTGAAACTTTCGGCATCGGCTTTCGCAAACCGGCCCTGCTGCGACAGATCCAGAAACTGGGTGAGGCGCATATCCGCCTGGCCATCAAGGACCCGGCCCTGCGCGCCAAACTGACCCCGGATTACACCCTGGGCTGCAAGCGGGTGCTGATGAGCAACCAGTATTACCCGGCGCTCAATCAGGCCAATGTGGATGTGTTCGCCACCGGCCTGAAGGAAGTGCGCGGCAACACCCTGGTGGGCCAGGACGGCAGCGAGTGCGACGTGGACACGATCATTCTGGGCACCGGGTTCTTCGTCACCGAGCCACCCATTGCCGATCACATCTATAACGATGCCGGCGAATCGCTCAGCAACATGTGGCAGGACGGCATGCAGGCCTATCGCGGCACCACCATCGCCGGGCTGCCCAATGCCTTCATGGTGCTGGGTCCCAACCTGGGCATCGGCCACAACTCCGCCTTTATCGTCATCGAGGCGCAGATCAACTACATCCTCAGCACCCTGCAAACCATGCGCGACCAGCAACTGAGCCGGGTGGAAGTGAAAGCCGACAGCCAGAGAACCTACAACCGCAAGGTCCAGAAAGACCTGCAGGGCACCGTCTGGAACACCGGTGGCTGCTCCAGCTACTACCTGGACAAGAACGGCTTCAACAGCGTGGGCTTCCCCTGGAGCACCCTGGAAATGCAGCGTCTGCTCAAGGACTTTGATCCCGACAGCTATACCCTGACACCCGCCACCCAACCCGTCTTTTAATATGAACAGGCCAGAATAATGACAAACAACACTCCATCTCCCCGCCGTGCCCTGGTACTGGGCTGCGGCGGTGTCGCCGGCGGCGCCTGGTCCATTGCCGCCCTGCACAATCTTGAGCAGCAACTGGACTGGGACGCCCGCGATGCCGATATCCTTATCGGCACCTCGGCAGGCGCGGTGCTGGCCACCTTGCTGGGGAGCGGCATCAGCGTGGATCAGCTGCTGGCCTGCCAGCAGGGCACCAGCGAGCAGTGCCGCTGGGATCACGACAGCGACAGCGGCGGCGCCCTGCCGCCCCTGCCCGGCGCCCGCTTCACCGGTGCCAAGCTGGCCCTGAAAGGCCTGCGCGGGGACGTCTCCCCGCTGACCGCCTTCTGCGGCCTGCTGCCCCGTGGCCAGTTCGACATGGCGCCTTTCCGGCAATTGGTGGACGACGCCACCGGAGGAGCAGACTGGGTTGCCCACCCGGCCACCTGGATCATGGCCGTGGACACCACCAGCGGCAAACGGGTGGCCTTCGGTAAAGGCGGCGCGCCGCAGGCGCACATCCGCGACGCGGTCTGTGCCTCCTATGGGGTGCCCTTCTGGTGCCCACCGGTGACCCTGGGCAGCCGTACCTACATCGACGGTGGCGTGGCCTCCCCCACCTCGGCGGATCTGCTGATGGACAGCGCCGTGGACGAGGTGATCATTCTCGCGCCCATGGCCTCACGGCAACCGGACAAACCGCGCTCGCCCCTCACTGCCATCGAACGGCGAGTACGCCGCTACATGACCGGCATTGTGGATCGGGAAGTGAGCAAACTGGAAAAAGCGGGTAAGACAGTGATTCGTCTGGAACCCAATGCCGATGATTTGCAAGCCTTTGGGTTTAATATGATGGACCCGTCACGGCGCCGACAGGTGCTGGACACCGCTTTAGTCACTACAGCCATAACGGTGCAAAACGCGCTTTGAAGGGTAACGCGGGGGAGATTCGCCGGGTGGCTTCCCCGCTAGAGTGAGTCCACCGCCGCCATCAGCGACGCCTTGATCTCATGCAGGGAACCGTGGGCCGCCTGGCCCTCGGCATGGATCAACCCGCCCAACACCATCGCCCCCACCGCCAACGCCACCAGCGCCAGCAGGCGCACGCGATCAGCCTCAAGCTTTCGTGCCGCCGGAAAGTGATTGGCCTTACGGTCTCTGTCTTGTGTGTGCTCACGCATAATGCCACCTCTCCTTTTGTTCTACCCGGGACGAGGCAAACTCGCAAGTACCGCACTAAGCGTGCAGAGAGCATTCCGGGCAAAACCGCAGGGTGCGGAAATACAGCTTGGCCACCGGCAAGGCGTGGATACAGTGAGAGAAATCGCCCAGATAAATGCGCTGGTCGTTTTCATTTGGCAATTGCTGGCAATTCACCGTGTGGATTTCCCAGGTGTCATCGTCGGCCTTGATCTTGCTGAGGTAATACCGCATACCCTTCCCCGATTAGCGGATTCGACAGGGCGCATGTTATGGATCTGAGACGTGAACGGTATGAAAAGAAGGTAAAACCTGGCAGTTAATGAAATTAACTTGATAGTGCTAGTGGTCAATAGCTTGAGTTATGAAAAAGTAGCGCACGTATCCAGACAGCCTATTGCTCAATTTCATACCCCACCGAACCGATAGTGTTTATGGAGAACCGGGGGGAAATCAGGAAGGTTTTCCCCAAAGGCTTTTACCCATAGAAAAGCGTTTTCAGGGGTGAGCAACCATCCCCCGGGATGCCCGATGCAAGGAAGCATCCCAACCCCAAAAAACAAAAGGCCGTAACAGCAATGCTGTTACGGCCTTTCTTTGAGATGGTGCGCCAGGAGGGAGTTGAACCCCCACACCTCTCGGCACCAGAACCTAAATCTGGCGTGTCTACCAATTCCACCACTGGCGCAATGGGCGGGTATTCTAGCAGGCTAATCGCTAATTACCAGCAGGTTCAGCCTCCTTGAAGAATCCGGTAAAGCGCCTGCAGGTCTTTGTCGATTTTCGCTACCTTGCCCGCCAGTGCAGACACCTCGACGCTGTTGTCGGATGCCGGTTGCACCACAGGGGTGGCGGCGGGTTGTGGACGGTCGGCCAGGCTGCTGATCCGCGAGGACAGGCCTTTCAGCTTGCTGTCCATCTCGTTAAGGCGCGTCGCCAGCTCGGCGCTTTCGCTGTTGCTGTTGCGCTGTTTGGCCATGGCCACGGTGAGCCCGCGCACCTTGGCATTCAGTTCGCGCAGATCGTCACGCAGGCTGTTGACCACCGCATCGCCCGGAGCGGCTTCAGAAGTGGCAGGCGCTTTTGCCGTACTTCGAGCACCATCTCTCGCCTCTCCCTGACGCAGCGATGCCAGCTGATAGTATTGCTCTCGCAATTCACTGAGTTCACGGCTGGATTCAGCGTGGGCCAGCCACTGGCTGGCGGCCAACAGCAAGGCGATGACCGCCAGCACCAGGGACAACCACAACAAGCCGGAGTGGCCACCCTCGCTAACCGAGATAGGGTTGGTTTTTTTGGGCGCGCGCAGATTGACCGGTTCCAGATCCGGCCCCGGTACCGGGGTAGCTACCGCCAGTACATCCTGATTCAACCCCTGTAAACGCCGCTCTTTACTTTCCGGCAACTTGGCCATGGCAAGACGCTCTTTTACTTGTTGTTTTTAGCTGATCACCACCCCCCGTGGCCGATCAGCGCCCTTCCAGTTTATCCAGACGACTATTGACCTGCAGCCGGTAAGAATCAAAAGCCGCAATCGCTGCCTCTGTCTCATCCAGCCGATCTTTTAACGCTGCCAGCCCGGCCTGGTTTTTTTCCACCTTGGCCAGACCGCTTTTCAGGTTTTGCTGCTGGCTTTCCAGCTGATTGATGTTTTCCGCCAGCACATCCACCTGAGTCTGCATCTGACTGATGCGGGTCTGCCACTGTTCACTGCTCTTGTTGACGGCAGACACCGCACTGTCCACCTGCTTCTTCAGGGCAGTGGTGTCCTTGCTGATCCCCTGCAGTTTGCCATCCACCCCGGCCTGGGCCTTTTTGACCTCATTCAGTGTGGCTGACAGTGCAGTCAGTTTCTTGCTCTGCTCGGCAATATCCGCCCGATTGCGCTTGTTGCTCAGATCCCAGAGTTTACGGATTTCGGTGTTGTTTTCTTCCAGCTTCTTGCCTTGAGCGCGGACCGTATCCTGCAGTTGACCGGACGACTGGTTCAGGCTCTCGTCGGTGGCAGACAACCGGGACTGGAGGTTGCCCAGTTTCTGGCTGGATTCCGAGATGCGCTCGTCCATTTGTGACTGGAGCACGCTCATCTGTTTCTGGAACCAGACCCCCATCACGGCGATCAGCACCACCAGCACCAGACAGGCAATCATCCAGCCACCCCCTCCGCCATTGGAGGGCGGCACCGGCTTTTTGGGTGCCTTGGGAGGCTTGCCCGCCCCCTTCTCGACCGGCTTGTTGCTGCCGGCAGGAGAAGGCCGGCGGCCGGCATCACCATGATCATCCACGGTGACATCATTCAGATTACCCAGATTTACTTCACGATCTCGCGTCATTCCTGTGTCCTGCATACCGGATAGTCCGGTTCATGGCCCGATTGACAGATAGTGCCACAGGGGGCACTGCGGCGCTGCCGAACAGCGCCCATTTAGTCCTGCCTGTCTTTGAAAAACTTATTCGCCGCTTTTCTCGAACAACGGCTGTTCGGTGGCGTAGTAGACCATATCGCCCAGCTCGTGCTTGCCTTCTTCGTTCTTGAGCAACGGCAGGAAAATCACCCAGGGGCGTACATCGCGGTGATCTACTTGGGCCCATACACCGGTGACTTTTTCACCATTTTCGGCGGTGACTTCGTGTAGGCGAAACAGAGCCATCAGCTCGATATCCGGTTGCTCATTGCCGATCTTCCGCAGCTGCCGAAAAAGGCCTTGGGCCCACTCTTCTGAACTTGGAGCATCGGCCCTGTCGCCGGAATAACCCACCGCCCTCACCGTATCTCCAGACTGAATCATGCCGAAAGGATAGAGTCCACCAGAGCTCTGGATGGCCTTCAGCGCCTGGCGCAGGCCAGCTTCTGCCAACTGATCCATGGCCTGCTGCTCGGGGCTTTTCTGTTTTTGCTCGGCGGAAGCTGGCGCCGGCCCTTCTGCCATGGCAGCGGTTGCCGACAAACCCATCACCAGAAAAAAGATTCCCAAAAAACGCATATGACACCTGTTATTTTCATTAACCTGCAGATTGGACCACACAAACCCCGACAATATCCCGGGAGGGACGCTACCAAACTTCCCCCACCACCGCCAGACAGACACGAAAAAGGCCGCAAAAGCGGCCTTTTTCACTACCTGAACGGTATCCCTATAAGGGATATGCCGTCTTAACCGGCAAAGTTGCTGGCGGCAAAGTCCCAGTTGATCAGGTTCCAGATGGATTCCAGATACTTGGGACGGGCATTGCGGTAATCCACGTAGTAGGCGTGTTCCCACACGTCCACGGTGAACAGCGGAGTCTGGCCCTTGTCGTGGGCGATCGGGGTGTCCGCATCGTCGGTGTTGACGATTTCCAGGCTGCCATCGGTGTTCTTCACCAGCCAGGTCCAGCCGGAACCGAAGTT
This sequence comes from Alcanivorax sp. IL2, assembly GCF_047495475.1. NCBI lineage: Bacteria > Pseudomonadati > Pseudomonadota > Gammaproteobacteria > Oceanospirillales > Alcanivoracaceae > Alcanivorax > Alcanivorax sp. IL2. Next base: position 3,231,301 of record NZ_CP179932.1, read on the forward strand.
GCCGGTCGCTTTGGCATTGAACTGGGACTTGAACTCGTCGAAGGAGCCGAAAGCGGTGTCGATGGCCGCAGCCAGATCACCGGTGGGAGCGCCACCGCCGTTAGGGCTCAGGCTGTTCCAGTAGAAGGTGTGGTTCCAGACCTGGGCAGCCTGGTTGAACAGACCGCCTTCGGCGCTCTTGATGATCTCTTCCAGGGATTTGCCTTCGTTGTCGGTGCCAGCAACCATATCGTTCAGCTTGGTCACGTAGGCATTGTGGTGCTTGCCATGGTGATACTCGAGAGTTTCTGCAGAAATATGCGGTTCCAGTGCATTTTTCTCGAACGGAAGCGGCGGTAATTCAAAAGCCATAGTCATTTCCCCTGACATCATGTTGTTCTGTCGCGGCTAGGCAACAGAAAGAAATTCCCCGCTGACGGCATGCCTGCCGCCAGCGGCTGAAAGATAATAACAAGCTACCGGCGGCAATCTCCACCACAGACCGGGGTTTACCATGATTGCCTTTGACTGCAATAGACGAAAACTATCAATATCGCCTGGTCCGTGACCGGCAGGTCCCTGTGAGATGGGGTGTATCCCCCTTGTTTCAAGTACAATGCGCCCCAAATTTTGATAACTGCTACCTGAATCCGTGATCTCAGCGCGGATGCATGGCGTAAGAATTTGTTGTCACAGGGGATTTTCTGAAGAAGCGTCGTATCAGGGAATACGATCGACTGAAGACAAATTTTCTGTGGCGGCAAAGGCTTGCGTCAGGCGCCGCGATGAGGTCACGGATTCAGGTACTATTTTGCTGGCAGGAGAAAACCATGTCTGATGATGCTGTAGTAATTGTAAATGGTGCCCGTACCGCCATGGGTGGCTTCCAGGGTTCCTTGTCTGCGGTTTCCGCTCCCGAACTGGGCGCCGCCTCTATCCGTGAAGCCGTGTCCCGCGCCGGCCTGAAGCCGGAAGACGTGCAGGAAGTCATCATGGGCTGTGTACTGCCCGCTGGCCTCAAACAGGGCCCGGCCCGTCAGGCCATGCGTCTGGCCGGTCTGCCGGACAACACCGGTGCCACCACCATCAACAAGCTGTGTGGCTCCGGCATGAAGGCCACCATGTTCGCCTACGATTCCATCAAGGCCGGCACCAACGACATCGTCGTTTCCGGTGGCATGGAATCCATGACCAACGCTCCCTATGTGCTGGACAAGGCCCGCAGCGGCATGCGCATGGGCCACGGCCAGGTGTTTGACCACATGTTCCTGGACGGTCTGGAAGACGCGGAAACCGGTCGCCTGATGGGCTCCTTCGCCCAGGAAGTGGCTGACAAGCGCTCCATTACCCGCGAAGACATGGACAACTACGCCATCGAATCCCTGAACCGCGCCAATGCTGCCATCGACAACGGCTGGTTCAAGGACGAAATCGTACCGGTGACCGTGAAGACCCGTAAGGGTGAAGTGGTTGTCGACACCGACGAGCAGCCGGGTAACGCCAACATCGACAAGATCCCCACCCTGCGTCCGGCCTTCGCCAAAGACGGCACCGTCACCGCCGCCAACGCCAGCTCCATCTCCGATGGTGGCTCTGCACTGGTACTGGCCCGTGAATCCGTGGCCAATGAGCGTGGCCTGAAGCCGCTGGCCCGTATCCTCGCCCACGCCACCAACAGCAAACACCCCAGCGAATTCACCATTGCCCCCATCGGTGCCACCGAAGCGGTGATGAAGAAAGCGGGCTGGACCGTGGACGACGTGGATCTGTTCGAGATCAACGAAGCCTTCGCCATGGTGGCGATGATGCCGATGATCGATCTGGGCATTCCCCACGAGAAGGTGAACATCCACGGCGGCGCCTGTGCCCTGGGTCACCCGGTGGGCTCCACCGGCTCACGCATCATTCTCACCCTGATCCACGCACTCAAGCGCACCGGCGGCAAGCGCGGTGTGGCCAGCCTGTGCATCGGTGGTGGTGAAGCGACTGCGGTGGCTATCGAGCTGCTGTAATAGGCTCGACGCTTGATGCCAGACCAAACGGGGCCTTCGGGCCCCGTTTTTGTTGGCAGCGCCCTCTGTATTCCACCTCTATCCCCCTCCGTAGGAGCGGCGCTTGAGCCGCGAACCAAGCGGAGCAAAGCAGAGAAGCGTGATCATTTAGAAAGATCTGGCAGGTCCTGGAATGCCTGATCGCCCTGCGGGCGATTTCCGCGCAAGCGCGGTTCGCGGCTCGAGCGCCGCTCCTACAGCGGCTGCGTAGAAATGACAAAGCCACACCTCCAACAATTCAATCCTGAAACATCCGCTTTCACTTTCAAACTCTGTTGCACTTTCCTGACCGGATTCGCCCTCCGTCGTATACGCAAAACCGGATTTCACCTGTACCCTGACCGGCTAGTCACCGTTTTGGGTTGGGCACAATGTCAGCATTACCCGTTATTACCGCCATGGGCGGCATCAATGCGGCCGGCCGTAGCGCCCTGCATTTTGGCTTTCAGCGACTGATTTTTGATGCCCTGCCGGATGGTGGCCGTCAGGATACCCTGCGTTCGCTGGGCCAATTGACCGGCCGCGCACCGGACGATCAGCTGGCCGCCACCCTGATCCGTGCCCTGCCCGATTCCCACCGTCTCCACGCCGCCATCAGCGGCACCAGCGACATTCCCGTTACCCTGGAAATGCGCAACATGGACCTGCCTGACCCGCTACCCGCGGGCTGGCAGGTCTCCCCTATCGACAAGCGCCGCAGCCGGGTCATCCTGCCTGCGGGGCTGGACCTGCGTGTCCCCCATGATGCCCCGCGCCGGGTCAGCGCCGCCGGGCAGCTGCCGGACGGCTTCGACCCCGGCGCCCTGTATGCCTCGCGCAACCATCCCCGGGCCCTGCAGATGGCCATCTTTGGTATCAGCGATGCGCTGGGGGATCTGGGCATGGACTGGGCCACTGTGGCTGGCAAGGTACGCCCGGACCAGGTGGCGGTTTACGCCAGCAACGCCATGTCTCAGCTGGACGACAACGGCCTGGGCGGCGTCATGCGTTTCCCGCCCAACGGCCAGCGCATCACCTCCAAGCAGGTGCCACTGGGCCTGGGTGAGATGACTGCGGATTTTCTCAATGCCTATGTGCTGCACTCGGTGGGCACCACCGGCGGCATGCTGGGCGCCTGTGCCACCTTCCTCTACAACCTGGAAAAAGGCGTGCAGGCGATCCGCAGTGGCAAGGTGCGGGTAGCCATTGTCGGCACCAGCGAAGCACCGCTGGTGGCGGAGATCATGGAAGGTTACCGGGCCATGGGCGCGCTGGCGGAAGACCAGGATCTGGCCGCCCTGGATGGTGCTAAGCAAGCCGATGTGCGCCGCGCCTGCCGGCCGTTTTCCGACAACTGCGGCTTTACCATGGCCGAGTCTGCCCAGTTTACCGTGCTGATGGATGATGCCCTGGCCCTGGAGCTGGGTGCCGACATTCTCGGCGCGGTGCCGGATGTGTTTATTCATGCGGACGGCGCCAAGAAATCCATTTCTGCCCCCGGCGTGGGCAACTACCTGACCGTGGGCAAGGCCGCCGCCCTGACCCGCCAACTGATCGGCGACAAGGGCTTGCGCGAGCACAGCTTTGTCCATGCCCACGGCACCGGCACGCCACAGAACCGGGTCACCGAATCGGTGATTCTGGACCGGGTGGCCGAGGCCTTTGGGGTGCGCCACTGGCCGGTGACGGCCATCAAGGCGTTTGTGGGACACTCCCTGGGCAGTGCCGGCGGCGATCAGCTGGCGGCGGCCCTGGGCAGCTTTGCCCAAGGCGTGCTGCCCGGCATTCGCACCATTGATCACATCGCCGGCGATGTACACCGCCAGCACCTGGACTTCGCCATGGATCATGTACCGCGCGACGACCTGCAGGCCAGCCTGATCAACTCGAAAGGCTTTGGCGGCAACAACGCCACCGCCGTGGCCCTGTCCGCCACGGTTACCGAAACCATGCTGCGCCAGCGCCATGGAGACAAGGCCATTGCGAGCTGGCAAAGCGCTCGGGACAGTGTGCTGCAGGCCAAGGCCGGTTTCCGCGACCACTGCCTGAACGAGGCGCCCAAACCGGTGTACCGGTTTAATGATGGGGTGCTGGGGGATGAGGCGGTTGCCCTGAGCCGGGAGTCCGTGCAGCTCAATGGCGGCACCACCATGACCTTTGACGACGACAACGGCCTGGCGGCTTACCAAATCAATCGCTAGCACTGCTCGGATGGGAAAGGGTGAGTAACGAGGTACGAGTTTCGAGTTTCGAGTTGCGAAAACCTTTCCCGGTCTTCGCAACTCATTTCTCGACACTCGAAACTCAGCATCCCCAGAGACTGAAGATTAGCGAATCTCCACCTCAAAGGCCGGCGATGCCCAGCCCTGGGGGGCGCTAGCGCCGTCATCAGCCAGCGGTGCACCGCCGTAAATCACCTGCTGCCCATCGCCGTACTGCAGCCAGGTCTGCGTGGGCATTACCCCCTCGCCCGGCTTGCTGTAATCGCAAACGCCCTGCGGGAAGATGTCCGCCACCTGATCCGCAAAGCCCTCCGGGTCCAGGGCCAGAGGATAATCCGCCGGGTCCACCGGTTTCAGCTGGCACTTGTTGGTCAGGGTTTCGATGCTGTCACCGGCCACGGTACGTGGTGTGCCAAAACGGGTCTGCACCACCGTCTGTTGCAGGTTCAGAATCGGGTCGGTGAGTGGCGACAGCAACTCGCCCAGCGTACCCAGCACGTCCCCCAGCACCGGCAGCTCGGACACTACCGGCAGCTCGCTGACATCCAGGCCACATACCTGGCCGCTAAGCGCATCCACTACCACGCCTGCTTCCGCCGGTGCCGGCGGCAGCAAGGACAGATCCAGCCCCGGCAGGATCGGGTCCGGGTACAGCAGGTTACCGGTCAACGGTACGATGGGCCCCTCCGGGCCGAACAGGGACGACACCGACAGACAACGGTCACGGGCATAGACCGGCTTGTTGGCCACCACCTTTTCTGCCACTGGCGTGGCCGTGTCGTCCTGCTCGATGCCCGATAACCACAGGTCCATGACCAGCAGGGCTTCGGTGGTGAACACCGTATCGCCAAACAGCGGCGCCGGACCATACCAGATCACATGGTTGTCGGCATGGCCCTGGGTCTGCTCCAGTCGCGCACGCATCTGCCAGGAATGGTAGGCATCGTGGGCGATGCCCGGGTCCGGGCCACGCAGATCAATGATCGGCACCTTGGCCAGATGCTCGGCGGTGTTGATGGCGCCGGTGCGGTAGGCATTTCGCAAGGCTTGCGGATCGGCCACGGTGCGTTCGGCCTGGTAGTCGATATCCACGCTCAAGCCACCGATTTCGCGATTTACCCTGAGGAACTGCTCGCCACTGATCAGCCCGCTTTGCAGCGCCTTCAAACCATACTGAACGCCCACATTATCCAGCGGAATACCGCCAAAACCGCGACCGACAAGCTGTTCGTTGCTGGACCATACCGATGGATCACGGGGACCAAACTGATTGATCATGTAATCCAGCAACCCGCAGCGCAGCCCATCCGGCTGAGTCTCGGCGTCATACACCGCGACCCCTTCCTGCAGACCCGGGCAGTCTTCCTGGTTCGGATAGGCGGACGGGAAAAATGCCAGATCGGAGACCACCGGGTTCAGCGGCAAGTGACCATAAAAGGCCGACCATTGCGCGGCCGGAATCACCCCGGATGTCAGCAGCGAAGTAACCACCTCTTGAAACCCCTGCGGGTCGGTGGGCAGCTGATTGCCGAAGTAATTGCTGAGCAGGTTGTAGTCTGCGAACTGGGTAGCGGTGGTCCACACATCCGGGTAGGAGCACTGCACGATCAGCCCCTGATAAATGCCCGGGTAGGCATTGGCCACATGCTGCTGGGTGATGGAGCCACCGGAGCAGCCGGTACCGATGGTGTAACGGATTTCCCCGTACTGTTCGATGATGCGCTCTTTACCCATCATCAGCGATTCCGCCGCCGTCACCAGATTGGCGTTATGGCCCAGGTTGGCCTGGGCGGTGGACAGGGTCATGAAACCCCGCGCCAGTGCAGTGGTAATACTGTCACCCAGTAACAGCTCGGCGCCCGCCGGCGCGGTGCCGGCGATATCTCCGCGGGGCACCTCACCCATGCCATAACTGACACCCACGTTACCGCCATGATGGATCAGCAGTTTGCCGTTCCATTGCGGTTGCGGTGTCAGAGCGGTCCAGGGCTGATCCGGCTGATAGAGGGTCATGATCAGATAACGGTCACGATTCATGACCCCCTCTTCCATACGCACAATAAAGGGCACGTCTACGCCTTCATCGGTGGTTATCCGGGCAATACTGTCATCCGCCGGTGGATTCGCCGGGTCATAGGGCTGGAAGGCTTGCGGCAAGCCGGGGTTTTCCGGATCGAAATTGGTCAGCAGACTTTCCAGCTTGTTGGCCGGCACATACTGAAAGGTGTATTCCGGCGGCTGGTTGCACTGGGCATCCACCGCCTGCTCGTTGGTGCACTGCCAGGGTTGCAGCTGGGGCCCGGAAAACACCGGACCGCCATTGGGGTGGTTGATGATCTGCCGCTCCAGCACCGACTCATCCGCCAGCACCACGGTGACCGTGTTGGCTCCCAGCACCATACCGCCCAGCAAGCCCTTGAGGGTGCCCTCGCTGGTTGCCGTCAATTGCCCGGTCACCTCCCGATCATCCAGCATGACCTTTGCCCCGCTTAGCAGGGCGCTATCGTCGGCAGTAATTTCCACCAGGGCATCACCGCCACTGATCAGGTCCGCACGGTTGGAGAGCACGCGTATTTCCCCTTCTCCCGCCCGCGGGGCCTCGGGGAGATCCGGATCGGGCGTATTCGGGACCGGATTACTGGCGGCGGGTGACGAGGAAGAACCGCCACCGCCACAGGCGGCAAGCAGGGCCACCAGGGCAGCGGCCAGCAAACGAGAAAGGGCTTTCATGGAACACTCCAGGCCGGCGCGCGGGCCAGCTTATTGTTATTAACATCAGTGTTAACCCATTCTCATGGACAGGGTGGCGACTTACTGTTGATGTGCGGTAGCAGGATAGTTACAGGAAGGCGGCATTCTTTGCAGAATGTTGTACGAGTGTACCATTGCACCGTTAAAACCCGGTTCAGGCTCTCACCGCTCCCTGCTAAGGTAGCCGCAATCAACCGATGGACTGCCCATGATTCGACTGAAACTTGCCCTGTTCATGCTGCTGGCGCTGATCGCCTGCACCGCCCTCTGGCATCGTTACAAACCGCTGCCTGACGGTCTGGCCCATGAATCGCCGTTGCTGCCCGCCCAGGGCCTGAACCTGCTAGTGGACGACACCTGGGAAACCGCCAACGGCGAGCGCGCCATGCGCCAGACCATTTTCGACGAGGCCCTGCGACTGATCGGCCAGGCCCGACAACTGGTGGTGGTGGACATGTTTCTGTTCAATGCCTTTCAGGGCGCCGACGATGCCAGTTACCGCCCCCTGTCCGCAGAGTTGACCCGGGCACTGGTGGGCAAGAAACAGCAGCAACCGGATCTGCCGGTCATCCTGATCACTGACCCGATCAACACACTTTACGGCGGTCTGCACAGCGAGCACCTGGAACGCCTGGAAGACGCCGGGGTGGTGGTGATCACCACCCCGCTGACACGTCTGCGCGACTCCAACCCGAGCTGGTCCGGCATCTGGCGGATCTGCTGTCAGTGGCTGGGCAACAGCAACGAGGGCGGCTGGCTGCCCAACCCCATGGGGCCCGGCAAGGTCACCCTGCGCAGCTATCTGACCCTGCTCAACTTCAAGGCTAACCACCGCAAGACCCTGGTGGTGGATGAAGGCGACCGCTGGACCGCTCTGGTCACCACGGCCAATCCCCATGATGCCAGCAGCGCCCACAGCAATCTCGGCATCACCTTCCAGGGCCCCGCCGTTAAGACACTGCTGGAGAGTGAGCTGGCCGTAGCACGAATGGTAGGCGTCAGCCTGCCCGATCTGCCGGCCGCCCCCGACGCCGAAACGTCAGACAGCGCCGCCGCCCAGCTACAGGTGCTCACCGAAGGCGCCATCCGCGATGCCCTGCTGGCCGCCATTGAGCGCAGCCAGCGCGGCGAAGCGCTGGATGTGTCGGTGTTCTACCTGTCTCACCGCCCCCTGGTGAAAGCGCTTCTGGCGGCCCATGAGCGAGGAGTGACAGTCCGTGTGCTGCTGGACCCCAACAAGGATGCCTTCGGCCGTCAGAAGAATGGCATTCCCAACCGTCAGGTGGGCGCGGAACTGCGGGCTGCGGGCATCGAGGTGCGCTGGTGCAACACTCAGGGCGAGCAGTGCCATACCAAGATGTTGTTACGCAGAGGATCAGAACGCTCAGAAGTGATTATCGGCTCCGCCAACTTCACCCGCCGCAATCTGGACAACCTGAACCTGGAAAGCAGCGTGCGAGTGCTGGCGAAAACGGATCAGGCCCTTATGGTCGATGCCCGATCCGCTTTCGCCAGACGCTGGGAAAATCGTGACGGGGAGAAACACAGTACCGATTACGATGTGTATGCGGATGAAGCGAGCTGGAAGTACTGGGTGTATCGGCTAATGGAATTTACCGGGTGGAGTAGTTTTTAGGGATAAACGCCGTAGGAGCGCCGCTTGAGGCGCGAACTCCCAGGTTCGAGTTGCGAGAAACGAGTTTCGAAAACCAACAAAGCCCAACTCACGGTTTCTTCTTTCGGAGCTCGCCGCCCTGCAAGGCCGGTTCGCCCCTCAAGCGGGGCTCCTACGGCGAGCCCGTGTCATGCCTAGAAGCCTCGCTGGCGACGCTCCTAAGGTCGCAATTATTCCATCGCCGGGGCGTCTTTTACCGGCCTGTTGCGATACCAATCCACACCACTGACTGCACCGTTGATCAGCCAGGCAGCGGCGACCAGGCCCCCGGCCATGGGCCAACCCCAGGTGTCCGGCAGCAGGTCGGTGCCGGGTACAAACACCAGGAACAGCACGGTTTCCAGTACTGCCAGCAACAAGGGGGCCGCCAATCGAGCCGGGTAATGCAGCTCAATGCCCAGCCAGCGCAGAACGGCGCCGCCCATGCCAAGGCCAAGCCAGATAACGATCAGACCACCAATAATCACTGCCACCGTTAACGCTCCTGTTCCTGTTGTCCGTAGAGTGCCTCACGGCCGTGCCGGACCGCCATGCCTTCGCGGACTTTTTTCGGCAGTCCAGCCACCACCAGAGCGTAGGAATGATCAATCATGCGCTGGATTTCCCCCGCCGGGATGGAGCCGTCCAACTTGATGGTATTCCAGTGTTTCTTGTTCATTTGGTAACCGGGAATCACAGCTTCGAAGATATCCCGCAGTGCCTGCGCCTGGTCCGGATCACATTTGAGATTCATGCGCCCTTCGCCCTGCTCTTCCCCCAGTGTCGCGAACATCTTGTCCCGCACCTTCATCACCGCCACATCCGGGCCGAAGGGAAAATCCTCTCGCGCTTCCGGCTTGCTCAACAGATACGCTTGTGCGGCTTTGGCATCCATGATCAAGACATCCCTGATTGACCCGCTATTCCGGCATTGGCCGGTTGGGAGACGGCCGCAGTAAGGCTGTCATCATACCTCTCCCTGCTCATCGCCGCAGCACAGGGGCCCCAGCACTCAGCGGATGAGGAAGGGCGGGCCGGGAGATTCGCGCCCAATAAAAAACCCCGGCGGATAGCCGGGGTCTTGTGTCCCGACAGTACCCTTGTGAGGCGGGGCCGAAACAAGTCAGGAAGTTTACCCGCTTGTGAAAAGGATCGCGACCGCTGAGGCAGTGCATTTACCCATCATGCACGATGCTCATCGCTGACGGGAAATACCACGCAACAATGCGAAGCTCGTGTTACTCGCATTGTTGCGTGCGTCTGCTGCATTGCTATGAAATTTCGCGGGTCTCTCGGAAGCGGATCTCCGGATGACGCTCCTGTGCCAGTTGCAGGTTCACACGGGTCGGTGCCAGGTAGGTCAGGTGACCCGCGCCGTCGCGGGACAAGTTGTCATGGGCCTTGCGCTCGAAGGCGGTCAGCTCTTTCTCGCTGCCGGCTTCGATCCAGCGCGCTGTCGCCACACTGACCGGTTCATAGCGGCAATCCACGCCGTATTCCCCTTTCAGGCGAGCGGCCACCACATCGAACTGCAGGGTGCCCACGGCGCCCAGAATCACGTCGTTGTTGCGCAACGGGAAGAACACCTGGGTGGCGCCCTCTTCCGCCAGCTGAGTCAGCCCCTTGTGCAGCTGCTTGCTCTTCAGCGGGTCGTTGAGCACCACACGCTGGAACAATTCCGGGGCGAAGTGGGGAATGCCGGTGAAGGCCAACTCTTCCCCTTCAGTGAAGGTGTCACCGATCTGGATGGTGCCGTGGTTGTGCAGGCCAATGATATCGCCGGAAAAAGCCTCTTCCACGTTGTCACGCTCACCGGCCAGGAAGGTCAACGCATCAGGAATACGCACGTCCTTGCCGGTACGCACCTGCTTGAGCTTGATACCCTTGTGGTATTTGCCGGAACAGATGCGCATGAAGGCGATGCGGTCCCGGTGGCGGGGGTCCATGTTCGCCTGAATCTTGAACACGAAGCCGGTCATCTTGGGCTCGTCGGCGACTACGGTACGCGCGGTGGCATCGCGGGGCTGGGGCGGCGGTGCCCACTTCACCAGGCCGTCAAGCATGTGATCGACGCCGAAGTTGCCCAGGGCGGTACCGAAGAACACCGGGGTCAGCTTGCCGGCCAGGAAGCGTTCCAGATCGAATTCGTGGCTGGCGCCCTGTACCAGCTCCAGGGTCTCACGCAGTTCTTCGGCGTAGTCGGCCCCCACGGCCTGGTCCAGCTCGGGATTATTGAGGCCTTTTACTTCGCGCACGTCCTGCACGGTGTGGCCCTGACCGGTCTTGTAGAGCACGGTGGTGTCAGTGAGGAGGTTGTAGACACCCTTGAAGCTCTTGCCCATACCGATGGGCCAGGTAATCGGAGCGCACTCAATCTTGAGCACATCCTCGATTTCATCAAGCACTTCAATGCCGTCACGGACGTCCCGGTCCAGCTTGTTGATAAAGGTAAGGATCGGCGTGTCGCGCAAGCGACACACTTCCATCAGCTTGACGGTCCGCTGCTCCACACCCTTGGCGGCATCGATCACCATCAGCGCCGAATCCACCGCAGTGAGGGTGCGGTAGGTGTCTTCAGAGAAGTCGGCGTGGCCGGGGGTATCCAGCAGGTTGACGGTGGCATCCTTGTAGGGGAACTGCATCACCGAGGTGGTCACCGAAATGCCCCGCTCCTTCTCCATCTCCATCCAGTCAGAGGTGGCGTGCTTGCCGGACTTCTTGCCTTTCACGGTACCTGCGCTCTGGATCAGGTTGCCGTACAACAACAGTTTTTCGGTAATGGTGGTTTTACCGGCGTCCGGGTGCGAAATAATCGCGAAGGTGCGGCGCTTGGCCACCTGGTCTTGCAGGCTCATGGGGCTTCCGACTCTGACAGGATTTTCGAGGGCGCGAGTATAACAGCCTTGCGTGCCCTTATCAGGCTCTCAGCGCCACCCTGTCAGACGATGCCGGAGCCTTTCAGCTGACGCTGACGCATTAGCAGATAGAGGGCAAATCCCACCGCAACACCAGGGACCAGCCCCAGCAGCAGCGCCAACCAACCGCCGCGGACCTGGTAACGCTGACGCTCGAAGATCACCCAGATGGCAAGTACCACCCAGCACAAAATCACATCCGTGGAATACCCGGCCGCAAAGGGATTCACGAAGCCTCCGGCGGCGGCAGCCAGGATATCCGGGTTCTCGAGCAGCGGCGGGATGATCAGCACCGCAAACACCACACAAAAGCTCAGGGCTACCAGCAATAACAGTCGACGAAACAGGTTCTCTGACACAGGCCAAGTCCTCGCAATAGGTCATCCGTAATCACCGTATCCTTGAGGATTTACTCTGGCGTGTCCACCAAGGCAGCCTCTGAATCACTCCTTGCGTACTCATCGTGGCCGGAAGGGTGCAGCTGTTGTGCTCTTCAGGCCGCGCTCTGCGGGTCATCCTGACAGGCTGATCATGCAAGGAGTGATTCAGAGGCTCCCTAACACTTCAGGGCGAACCAAAAGCAGTGCTAGAGTATCGGTTCCAGAACAACAAGGATGCCAGACCATGCCTGTTTATCTCCGCGCTTTCGCTGCCCTCTTCCTCGCCACCCTGCTGGCGGCCTGCAGCCGTACCCCGGATGCCGGCGATGCCCGTAAAGCGCTGGAAGCAGAACTGGAAAACGCGCACCTGTCCGGCCTGTTGGCAGTCACCGATGTGGAAAAGCGTAATGGCTACGACGACGGAGACGGCCGCTACACGCTGGAAGTGGATTACCAGCTGAAAGCCAGAGAAGATCTGGGTGGTTACACCGACAAGATCAAGGGCAATGAAGATCTGTCCGGCATGGATCGCTTCGCCATGATCATGACCCTCAGCGCCCTGCGCATGGAGCACGGCAACTTCAAGAAGGGTGATACCTTCCAGCGCCAGCGGGTGATTACCTTCCGGGATTCTGAGAACGGCTGGATGCCCATTCAGGAGTAACGGGAAGCTGTTCGAATCGCACCTTGCCTGCTGTAGGAGCGGCTCTCGAGCCGCGAACCGAGCGTAGCGAGGCGACAAAGTTCAAGGTTTGACCACCATTCTTTCTGGAACCTGTCGAGCCTTGGGAGCCCTGATCGCCCTGCGGACGATTTCCGCGCAAGCGCGGTTCGCGCCTCAAGAGGTATTATTCGCTACGCTCACCCTTCGGGCCGCACGGAACTACGTGCGTTACTCCGCTGCGCTCCGTTCCTACAGCGGCTTCGTAGATAGGATGTAGAGAATTATTTATGCCCGCTGGTGAGCAGGCACTGCATCAATACCGCATTCTCGTGCCCGTCCCCCTTGCGGTAATAATTCTTGCGCACCCCACAGACCTCAAAGCCCAGCTGGCGGTAGAGTCCCTGGGCACTTTGGTTGCTTTCCCGCACTTCCAGATAGACCACGGTCATGGCATCGGCGCGGGCCGCCTCGAGAGCCTGTTGCAGTAATCGCCGGGCGATGCCGTGGCGTTGCCAGGCCGGGGCCACGGCGATGTTGAGGACATGGGTTTCGTCGAGGATTCGCGACAGGATCAGAAAGGCCGCCGGCACGTCGTCCACGGTGGCCACCTGGCACAGATAATTGGTGTTGCCCAGGCAATCGTGAAAGTGGGCGCTATTCCAGGGGGTCAGCTGGGCGGCGGTTTCGATGGCCATCACCGCGTCTACGTCTTCCAGCTCCATGGCACGGATGGCTGCCACGCGGGTCCGCTCACTCGCCATGAAAGCCATTTGCCTGCATGGCGTGCCAGCTGGCCTTCTTGTGCTGCGCCGGCTCCGCCAACATTTCTGCCAAGCTGCTGACCACCAGTGCCGGGCGACCACCTAACTCGACGGGTTGATAGCGGGGCTGATCAAACAGCGCCTCACTGAGCGCCTCCGGCAAGCACAGCAATACGCGCTCGCCACCCGCCTGCTCACACAGGCCGGCAATAAAGGCCGAAAGCGCCTGCGCCGCTTCTTCTGCGGGCATGGGCTGTTCAGTAAGTGGACAGAAGAAACGCCGCGGACGCTGAGGCCGTGCCTGGAACAGGGCCAACAAGTTGGCCATCAGCGGCGCCTCAAAGCGTCCCAGCCCCGGGGCCTGGCTGTCTTCCTGGGCGCATAGCAACCAGGTATCGCCACCTAGATGGGCTTCCAGGGTAAAGGTCAGCCCCTTGCCTCTGGCGACTGCCGGTGCGGTTGGCGCGGGTTCCGGAGTATCGGTGGTGGCTTTGGCCGGCGGCGAACTCTGTGGAGCCTCCTGAGCCGGCGCTTCAGTGACAACCGGGGCCGCTGTCTGCGGCGGCGCCGGGACGGGCGCTTCCTGGGCAGGCGCGGGTGATGTCGGTGCTGCCTGCTGCTCTTCCTCGTCCTCCCAATCCAGCAGCTGCGAGGACGCGGCACCGGGCAACGGCGCCCTGGCCACCCAGGGCGTCAGCCCCAGGGCTTTCAGGTAGTGCTGTCGCTGGGCTTCATTCATGGGGCGCTCCGCAACGGCTTGCAGGCCTCACGCACACACGTCATGCCTGACAGCGGCGTGCTGGCATGTTGCGTGACGCTTGCTACGTTCTTCATACATCCGCCGCCTGCGGGTGAGCCCGTTCCAGGCCCGCCGCAAAATGGTTAAGCGCATTCAGGTAGGCCTTGGCGGAAGCGGTGATGATATCCACGTCGGCGCCGTGGCCATTGACGATCCGCCCGCCTTTTTCCAGTCGTACCGTCACTTCACCCTGGCTGTCAGTGCCGGCGGTGATGGCATTCACCGAGTACAGCTGCAGGATGCTATGGCTTTCCGCCAGCATCTCGATGGCCTTGAAGGCCGCATCCACAGGCCCGGCCCCAGTGGACGTAGCTTCCCGTTCCTTCCCATCGATAGCCAGCACGATACGGGCTTCCGGCGTTTCACCGGTACGCGCGGTGGCTTCCAGCAGAACCAGTTTGAAGCGCTCTTCTTCGGCGGCTTTCTTGGTGTCGCTGACCAGGGCCTGCAGATCCTCATCGAACACTTCGTGTTTCTTGTCAGCCAGATCCTTGAAGCGCTGGAAGGCTTCGTTCATGGCCGCTTCCGAGGCAAAGGTGATGCCCAGCTCGTCCAGACGGGCGCGGAAAGCGGCACGGCCGGAGTGCTTGCCCAGCACCATGCGGTTGGTATGCCAGCCCACATCCTCGGCAGACATGATCTCGTAGGTCTCGCGGTGTTTGAGCACCCCGTCCTGGTGGATACCGGACTCGTGGGCAAAGGCATTGGCACCGACGATGGCCTTGTTGGGCTGCACCGGGAAGCCGGTGATCTGCGACACCATTTTCGAGGTGGGTACGATCTCTTTGGCATTGATGCCGGTATCCACATTGAACAGATCCTGGCGGGTGCGTACCGCCATGACAATCTCTTCCAGAGACGCATTGCCGGCCCGTTCGCCAAGGCCGTTGATGGTGCATTCCACCTGCCGGGCGCCGGCCTGGACCGCGGCCAGGGAGTTGGCCACCGCCAGCCCCAGGTCGTTATGGCAGTGCACCGAGAACACCGCCTTGTCGGCATTGGGGATACGAGCCAGCAGCTGGCCAATGGTATGGCCATATTGTTCCGGAATGGCATAGCCCACGGTGTCGGGGATGTTGATGGTGGTGGCACCGGCGTCGATCACCGCCTCGATAATGCGGCAGAGGAAATCCAGCTCGGAGCGACCGGCATCCTCGCAGGAAAATTCCACATCGCCCATGTGATTGCGGGCATGCTTCACCGCCGCCACTGCATGCTCGACTACCTGATCCGGCTCTAACCGCAGCTTGTGCTGCATATGAATGGGGCTGGTGGCGAGGAAGGTGTGAATTCGCCCGGACTCGGCCCCGGCCAGCGCTTCCGCAGCGCGATCGATATCCGACGCCTTGGCGCGGGCCAGCGAGCAAATGGTGGATTCGCGCACGGTATCGGCAATGGCCTTCACCGACAGGAAATCCCCCTGGCTGGCGATAGCAAAACCGGCCTCGATCACATCCACCTTCATGCGCTCCAGAGCCTTGGCGATACGCAGCTTCTCGTCCTGATCCATGGTGGCACCGGGGCTCTGCTCACCATCACGCAGGGTGGTATCGAAAATAATCAGGCGCTCTTTGCTCATCGTTATCTCTCTCTGGCGGGTGAGCCATCCAGCTCACCGAGCTGTAGGAGCTATGCTTGCATGGCTCCTACGGTGATTTGTCGTTGTGGTATCGCTCAATTCTACACCAGTCGCAGGGTGCGCAGCACGGCTTCGCGCAGGGCCTCACCCGCCTCTCGCCCGGCGATCCCCTCGGCCAGGCGGATCTTTTTGCCATCCACCTCGGCGATCAGCGTCATGTACTCGGTCTGGCGGCCATTGCTGGTGCTGCTCATGCCGGTCTTCAGCACCACTTGCTCTGCCCGCAGCAACTGGCCCTTGCGGGTGAACAGCGGGACACCCAGCCAGCGGCGCAGGCTGCGCACTTCGCCACCGCGCACCCACACATCCAGCCCCCGCCCCAGGGTGAACAGGGTACTGCCGACAATGGCATAGCCGATCAGCCCGAAAATACTGCCCATGAGGTACAACATGAAACCTTCGCTGGCGGCGGCGATAAAGAGCCCGGTGCCCACGGCAGCGAAGATGCCACCAAACACCAGCAGCGCCAGCTTCATGCCCAGGTGCCGACCTGGGCGGCTTTCCAGGTGCAGGCCCTGGCCGGTCTGCTCCACCCGGATCTGTTCGTTGGCAGATTCCAGCGCCTCGACTTCCCGCTCGCGCTGGTCGGCCATGACGTGGGACTCCGGCAGACGAAAACGACTCTCGCCCTCCCCCGCCACCACCGGGATATCCCAGCTGCGTTTCAGCTTGCGGCCTTCGACCATGCCCTCCAGCTCGACTCGCCAGCAGATGTAATTGCGACCGCTACCGGAGGACGGCGGCTGCTCCGCCGGCACATCGAAACAAAACAGGATGTCACTGCCCTGCTGGGTGGGCTGGCACAGGGCGCGCTGGTCGGTTTGCCAGAGGATGTCTTCCACGGTCTTGCGGTCTTTGCCACTACCGCTTTCGCGGCCACGGATGCAGCTCAGCCACACATCCATATCCGTCTCACGGGGCAACGCCTTGCCCAGGTGGATGGAGCCACCCACCTGACCACCGGCATGGCCCGGCTCCGGGTCCAGCTGCAGAGGTGTGGGGCCGAAGAACTGGTAATTACTGCGCATTTTCCAGCCCGACCAGGCAATACCGGCGCCCACGGCGGGAAACAGCAGCACCATCAGAATCGCGTAGTCACCGCGACTGACCTTGTCCCAGACCGCCAGATAGGCCGGCGATGGTAGCAGGATAAAGATGGCGCCGAAGCCAACCAGAAACCAGTGGCCGGATTTTTCCTTGCTGTGGTACTGCCCCCCTTCTGCCAGATCGGCCTTGCCCTTGCTGCCCCGGTTGAACAGGAACATCAGGCCGCCACCCACCAAGGCAAACACGCCGCCGAAGGCCAGGCCAAACACCAATGATCCCCAGCGCAGAGTGCGATCCAGAAAAGCCTCGGACGGATTCGCCGGGTTGACCCAGGCCATGACGGTTCGCCCCCGGGAGCGAGCGGACTCCAGTCGGCTGGCCAGACGCTGCCAGTAATCGTCGAAATTATCGCTGCCACCGTACTGACTCACGGTATGACTGGAATAGCTGCGCCCCTGATACTCATAGCGATAGCTGGCGCTGACACTATAAGTCGTCGAGCCATCCGAATAATTGCGATTGAGGGTACTGCTCAGCACCGTGGCCGGCACCCGCTCCCAACTGCCGGATTGCCAGTATTGAAAGGCCGGTTTAAGCCCCACAAAAAACATCACCGCCAAACCCGCCACCAGAAAAACGCCGGGAAAGAGTATTGTCATGCAGCCCGAGGCTTTATTGTCTTTCTGCGTTTCCTGTTCTGCGTTTTCTGCCGTATTCGACACCCGTGATTCCCCCAAACAACAACACTCCGGCCAGGGCACCGTACAGGTGGGCATTCACATAGACCCGCCCGTCGATCCAGCTACGGAGATAGTTCACGTCATAGCCTGCCTGCTGCTCACTGACAATGCGCCCGGCGATCACCAGCAACACCAGTGAATGCAACCAGGGATTCCCCCGCCAGCCCTGCAGCAGGCAATAGACCAGCAAACCATGGAGGATACCGGACAGCCCCACATAGTGCTGCAAACCGGTATCCAGAAAATACAACGCCAGCCCGGTGACCAGCCCACAAAACAGCAACCAGCTCCAGAAACGTGCCCGATCAAGCAGGTCCGTAAAGAAATAGCCGCACAGGACCAGACCGGCCAGATTGAGCAGCATGTGCCAGTGATTGAGATGCACCAGATGGCAGGTCAGCAACCGCCAGACCTGCCCCTGTTCGATGGCCGAACGATCAAACGCCAGCCAGGGGTTCACCCAGGAATGCGCCAGACCCAGCACCACCATGGTGGCCACCACCAGGGCGAAGTGCGGGCGGAGTTTGTTGTCTCTGGGTTGCATGGAGGTACCGGCTGAAATTGAAGGGGTATTAAGCCACAAGCTGCAAGCTGCAAGCTACAAGGCGCGGGATGGATTGTACCGATACTGGCAGACAGTGCCTGCGACCCCAAGTCAGCGGCGCGGCGCACGCGTTAGCGGTTTGGCTGCAACATCGAATCGCGATGCAGCTTGTAGCTTGAAACTTGTAGCTGCCTTTAAAAAAGAAAACCCCGCACAAGGCGGGGTTTTCTGTGGAGCGTATTACGAGGGGCTGATTTACATCATGCCGCCCATACCGCCCATTCCACCCATGCCGCCCATATCCGGGGCGCCACCGCCGTTTTCTTCCGGCTTGTCAGCCACCATGGCTTCGGTGGTGATCATCAGGCCGGCAATGGAGGCCGCTGCCTGCAGCGCGGAACGGGTTACCTTGGCAGGATCCAGGATGCCCATTTCCAGCATGTCACCGTATTCACCGGTGGCGGCGTTGTAGCCGTAGTTACCGGAACCGTTGCGCACTTCCTGCACGATCACGGACGCTTCAGCACCGGCGTTGTAGGCGATCTGACGCAGGGGCATTTCCAGCGCGCGGAAGGTCAGGGCGATACCAGCGTTCTGCTCGTCGTTGTCACCCTTGATGACACCAACGTTGGCCAGAGCGCGCACCAGTGCCACACCACCACCGGGGACCACACCTTCTTCCACGGCAGCGCGGGTCGCATGCAGGGCATCGTCCACACGGGCTTTCTTCTCTTTCATTTCAATCTCGGTGGCAGCACCGATCTTGATCACCGCAACACCGCCGGCCAGCTTGGCCACGCGCTCTTGCAGTTTTTCCTTGTCGTAGTCAGAGGAAGAGTTCTCGATTTCCTTGCGGATCTGCTCCACACGGCCATCAATATCAGCCTGCTGGCCAGCGCCATCAACAATGGTGGTGTTTTCCTTGTCGATGTTCACTTTCTTGGCGGTACCCAGATCTTCCAGGGACGCATTTTCCAGGCTCAGGCCCACTTCTTCGCTGATTACGGTACCGCCGGTGAGGATGGCGATGTCCTGCAGCATGGCCTTGCGACGGTCACCGAAGCCCGGCGCTTTCACGGCGGCGCACTTGATGATGCCGCGCATGTTGTTCACAACCAGAGTGGCCAGTGCTTCGCCTTCGATGTCTTCGGCGATGATCAGCAACGGCTTGCCTGCTTTAGCCACATTTTCCAAGGCTGGCAGCAGTTCGCGGATGTTGGAGATCTTTTTGTCCACCAGCAGGATGTACGGGTCTTCCAGCTCGACCTGCATTTTCTCCTGGTTGTTGATGAAGTAGGGGCTCAGGTAACCGCGATCAAACTGCATGCCCTCAACCACGTCCAGCTCGTTCTGCAGGGACTGGCCTTCTTCAACGGTGATAACGCCTTCCTGGCCCACTTTTTCCATGGCCTGGGCGATGATTTCGCCCACGGATTTGTCGGCGTTGGCGGAGATGGTGCCCACCTGCTCGATGCTCTTGGTGTTGTCACACGGCGTGGACAGCTTTTTCAGCTCTTCCACGACGGCCGCTACGGCCTGGTCGATGCCGCGCTTCAGGTCCATGGGGTTCATGCCGGCGGTGACAGACTTGAGGCCTTCGTTAACGAATGCCTGAGCCAGCACGGTGGCGGTGGTGGTGCCGTCACCGGCCTCGTCGTTGGCCTTGGAGGCAACTTCTTTCACCATCTGGGCACCCATGTTCTCGAACTTGTCTTCCAGTTCGATTTCACGGGCCACGGAGACGCCATCCTTGGTGATGGACGGTGCGCCGAAGGATTTTTCCAGCACCACGTTACGGCCTTTCGGGCCCAGTGTTACCTTGACGGCGTCGGCCAGGATGTTAACGCCTTTGGCCATACGTTGACGGGCTTCGTCACGGAACAGAATTTCTTTCGCCATGGTTCTTTACCTCTGCAAATCTTTACCCCGGAATGGGGTGAATGCCCTTGCGGGCGTTCATGTTCTTGCTCTTGGCCTGCGGCACTTAGCCTTCGACGACGGCCAGAATTTCAGCTTCGCTCATGATCAGCAATTCTTCGCCGTCCACCTTCACGGTGTTACCGGCGTACTGACCGAAGATCACCTTGTCACCGGCTTTCACGTCCAGCGGACGCACATCTCCGCTATCGGTGATTTTGCCGTTACCCACCGCGATCACTTCGCCGCGGGACGGCTTCTCGGCAGCGGAACCGGGCAGCACAATACCGCCGGCGGTCTTGGTTTCTTCCTCTTCACGGCGAACCAGCACGCGATCATGCAAAGGACGGATGCTCATTTTTCCTTAAACTCCCAGTTTTAGTTCTGATGACATCCAAGCTCGCGGAAGCGAAGCTCGGCAGTCCGAATTAGCACTCTAACGAGTCGAGTGCTAATCATAGTAATGATGCCAGTGCAGTCAATAGGGAAAGTGACCTTTGAAAGCGCCTGTCCCGCGACCGCCTGCAGGACACAGGAGTGGGGCCACAGCGCCGGGTTTCAAGGGGGGCGACGAAAAATCCTTTGCCGGGTCAGGCAACCCGGGAGTGTCGTTTGCCGTTTTTGCGAGTCACTGAGCAATCCGGTCATTGGCCAGGCAGGGTCAGCCCACCATAATCCGGGCCATCGTGAACCGACATTGCAAGGAATCACCATGGATCTGAACCAGAAAGTGGTTGTTGTTACCGGCGCCGGCCGTGGCCTGGGCCGGGGTATTGCCACCTACTTTGCCGGCAAGGGTGCCCGCCTGGCCTGCGTCGACCTGAGCCAGGAAGACCTGAACGCCACCGTGGCCGCCTGTGAGGCTGCCGGCGGGGAAGCGCGCGCCTATTTGGCCAACGTGGCCAAAGAAGAGGACGTGGAAAAGCTGTTCAGTGACGTGGTGGCGGACTTCGGCAGCCTGCACGGCGTGGTCAATAACGCCGGCATCACCCGCGATGGCCTGCTGGTGAAGTACAAGGACGGCGAGATCGTCAGCAAGATGAGCCTGCAACAATGGCAGGCTGTGATCGACGTGAACCTGACCGGCGTGTTTTTGTGTGGCCGCGAAGCGGCTGCAAAAATGCTGGAACTGGGGGTCGAGGAAGGGGTGATCGTCAACATTTCCTCCCTGGCTCGCCAGGGCAGCTTCGGGCAAAGCAACTACGCCGCTGCCAAGACCGGGGTGGTTGCCCTGGCCGAGGTGTGGGCCAAAGAGCTGGCTCGCTACAACATCCGCACTGGCGCGGTGGCTCCCGGCACCATCAACACCGACATGCTCGCCGCCATGA
This sequence comes from Alcanivorax sp. IL2, assembly GCF_047495475.1. Lineage (NCBI taxonomy): Bacteria > Pseudomonadati > Pseudomonadota > Gammaproteobacteria > Oceanospirillales > Alcanivoracaceae > Alcanivorax > Alcanivorax sp. IL2. The sequence continues at coordinate 3,252,671 of NZ_CP179932.1, forward strand.
AACCGGAGGCCCGCGAGCGTCTGATCCAGGCCGTTCCCCTGCGTCGCCTGGGCGAAGCGGAACACGTCGCCCGTTCCGTGGCCTTCATCTTCGAGACCGATTACTTCACCGGTCGCTGTATCGATATGGATGGCGGGCTGCGGTAATAGTTTCTAGCTTCTAGCTTCTAGCTTCTAGCTTCTAGCTAAGAGAATGTTCCGCTGATGAGAAGGGGCAACCAAAGGGTTGCCCCTTCTCATTTTTTCGTTTTCCCTTGCAGCTCAACGCTAGTCGCTCGAAGCTGCCTGTATGGACCCTTCTTTCCGAGACGCCGTCTACCAGATCGTTGCCGCCATCCCGCCCGGGACGGTGAGCAGCTATGGAGCCGTGGCACGGCAGGCCGGCTTTCCCCGCCATGCCCGCATTGTGGGCCGGCTGATGAGCCAGTTACCGACAGATACCCGTCTGCCCTGGCATCGGGTATTGCGCGGGGACGGCCGAGTTGCCCTGGCGGGCACGCCCGCCGGAGAGCAACAGATCCAGCGGCTACTCGACGAAAACGTCACCGTGCTGGGTGACCGGGTGCCCAGACAGTACTTCCTTCATTGGTAACACGCCTTGTTGAATCACAGCCGGCACGCCTGGGCAGTCGGATTCGCTCGCAATTTATCCTCGCAGAGCACACGGCCATGTCCTGAAGGGTTCGCTGAGCACGCAAGAGGCTTTTGCGCACTCGGCCAGACTCATTCCTCCCCGCGCACGGTGAACCCACATCGCTCGCTGCGGACAAAGTGTCTATGATGAGCCTTTCGCCATTCGGCAATACCCGCTAAGAGACCTATGCCCCCACAATCGACCAACTGGCAGCAATCCCTGAAAGCCTTCCTGCATCCCCGTGTAGTGACCATGTTCTTCTACGGGTTTTCTGCAGGCATCCCACTACTGCTGATTTTCTCCTCGCTGTCACTATGGTTGCGAGAGGCCGGCGTGGAGCGCTCCACGGTCACGTACTTCAGCTGGGCGGCACTGGCCTATTCGTTCAAGTTTCTCTGGGCGCCACTGATTGATCGCTTGCCGATTCCTGCTCTGACACGTTGGTTGGGCAGGCGCCGGGCCTGGCTGCTGGTGGCGCAGCTCACTGTGGCCGCCTCCATTTTCAGTATTTCCCTGGTCGACCCGAGCCAGCCTGGGGCACTCAACCTGATGGCTTTTGCCGTGGTCATGCTCGGCTTTACCGCCGCCACCCAGGATATCGTCATCGATGCCTACCGAATTGAATCTGCGGGGGTCGAATTACAGGCTTTGATGTCCTCCTCCTACATTGCCGGTTACCGGATAGGGATGCTCTCTTCCGGGGCAGGCTCGCTGGTATTGGCAAGCTGGCTGGGCTCCACCAGCGAGGCGTACAGCTATCCCGCCTGGCAAACCACCTATGCACTCATGGCACTCACCATGCTGGTGGGCGCTATTACCACCCTGATCATTCGCGAACCGGACAACCCTCGCCCCTCAGCCCATCAGTACACCAGCGGGCAGTATCTGAAGTTTCTGGCGATTTTCGTGGCAGGCATCACGGCCTTCGTGACGGTGTATGTCCTGACCGCCGATTCGGCAGGCTCGCTCCGGCAAACGCTCACGGAGATCGTTGAGAACAGCGCCCTGTCCGGCCTGGTGGTGGAGAGTCTGCGGCTGGCGCTGGCGATTACCATCGTTGCCGCCTTGATCAAAGCACTCTCATTGACACCGCTGTATGACAGACAGCTGGTTCGGGAAAGTTATCTGGACCCGGTGAAGGATTTTTTCCAGCGCTACGGTAGCCGGCTCGCCTTGCTGTTGCTGGTTTTCGTGGGTTTTTACCGCATCTCAGATATTGTGCTCGGCGTCATTTCCAACGTCTTCTTTGAGGACATCGGTTTCACCAAGAACGAGATTGCCGGGGTGGTCAAAACCTTCGGTCTGTTCATGACCATTGCCGGCGGGTTCCTGGGTGGGCTGCTGGCCATGCGTCACGGCGTGATCCGGGTGCTGTATCTGGGCGCCTTTCTGACCGTTGCGACCAACCTGCTGTTCCTGTGGCTGGCCTATGCGGGCCACGACATCCGCATCCTCTATGCAGTGATCTCCGCCGATAACCTGACCGCCGGTCTCGCCAGTGCCGCCTTTGTGGCCTTCCTCTCGCAGCTCACCAATGTCTCTTTCACTGCCGTCCAGTACGCTATCTTCAGCTCATTGATGACCCTGCTACCCAAGACCATTGGTGGCTACTCGGGCAGCATGGTGGATAACCTGGGCTACCCCGGGTTTTTCCTGTTGGCCAGCTTGATGGGCGTACCGGTGTTGGGGCTAATCTATCTAATCCAGCGCCACGAGGCCTTTCGGCACTGAGCCCCGCTCATTCGCCGAAACAGGCTTGCAGTATACTTTTCAATCAATTCACAAACCGGCTATAGTGGGAACTTACAAAAAACAACAATAAGAACACACGGATGAGTCACTCGGAACTCGATATTCTGGTTGTGGACGATGCCCGCTTCTCGGCGGCGGTGGTCAACCGTACCCTCGCCTCTGCCGGATACACCCGCATTCGCCACGCCCACAGTGCCCAGGACGCCCTTGGTCAACTGACCGAGCAACCCGCCGATCTGGTGGTGGCAGACTGGTTGATGCCCGGCATGGATGGCCTGGAACTGACCCGCCGCATTCGTCAAAACGACGAAGCCAGCAATCGCTATACCTATGTGCTGCTGCTCACCGCCCGCGAAGGGGTGGATGCCCTGCAACAGGCCTTTGATCAGGGTGTGGACGATTTTGTCTCCAAATCCGCCATGACCGAGCAACTGCATCACCGGGTGATGGCCGCAGACCGGATCATCCAGCGCCACAACCGGGTACAGACCGACTATCAGCGCATGCTGACCGTGAACCGTCAGCTCAAACGCCACGCACTGATCGATCCGCTGACCGGTTTCGGCAATCGCCAGGATGCCCTGCGAGCATTGCAAAATACCTTGAAGCAAGCGGAAAAACGGGGCGGCGCCGCCTGCCTGCTAATGCTGCGCCTGGAAGACTTCGAGGCACTACGTGCCCAGCGTGGCGACAAGGTCATGCAGCAAGGTGTGCTGGCGTTCAGCCGGCGCCTGCGCCAGTCGGTACGCCCCATGGATCATCTGTGCCGGTTGCAGACCGATCAGTTTGCCCTTATCACCTGGCAACCCCACATGGACCACTGCGACCCCACCGGTTTTCGCCGCCTTTATGAAGGCCTCAACCATCGCGCCTACCAGACCGCCGCCGGCTTCCTGAGCCTGCAAGTGAGTATGGCAATCGCCGCCTCTGAAGGCCAAAGCCATGGGGAGCAGATGTTCGAACAGGCCCTAGCCGAGCTGGATCAGTCCCTCAGCGAACGACGCATTGTGTCAGCCACCGCCAATGTGTGAATGGTGACGCCTGACGCCAATCAGTGACGAGCATTTTTTCGCCTCACGTTTTTTGGTTTTTGCGTCCGGCATCTGGCATCCAGCTTCCCCTGTGCTCACTGTGCCCTCATGTGGTAAAAATCAGTTCTTTGCCTTTGGACAACATGCCACATACTCCTCCCCACTGGTTTTTGCTGGGCGCCGGCAATATGGGCACGCTGGCGGCCTGGTATCTGACCCTGGCCGGACATCGCGTTACCGTGATTCGGAGCGAGTCTGCATCGCCCCTGAAAAAAACGCTCTGGTTGCCGGACGGACGCCAGCAAGCGGTATCGTTACCGGTGCTGACTCCTTCTGCCCTCCCCGATCGCATCGGGCACTTGCTGGTGGCGATTAAAACTCCCTATACCCGCTCGGCGATGGCACCGCTGAGGCAGCGCCTTGATAGCCAGACTCAGGTGCTGCGTTTTCAGAATGGCCTGGGAGCCCTGGATAGCCTGTTGCCGCCGGGCTGCATACCCCTGGAAGCCATCACCACCAGCGCCGTCAAAGGGCAGCACCCGGACCACACGGTAGTGGCAGAAAATGCCACCTGGCTCGGAGGCAGTACCGCCCCGCCTGCCTGGTTTGCCGCTCTGACCGAACACTGGCCGGATCTGCATTGGGAAGACGACATCCGCCCGCGCCAGTGGCATAAACTGGTGGCAAATGCAGTGATCAATCCGCTGACCGCTCTTTACGATGTGCCCAATGGCCGTATTAACGACGACCCGGCCTTACGCAAACAGGCCACACAGCTTTGCGAAGAAGCGGATCATGTACTGCAACAACTGGACCCGGCATGGCCCGGTCACTCCCTGGAGAATGTGCTCACCGTGGCCCGGGCTACCGCCAGCAATACTTCTTCCATGCGCGCTGACCGGCAGCGGGGAGCGCAGACGGAAATTGATGCTATCAATGGCTGGCTGGTGAAGCAGGCAGACCAGCTGGATCTGGCAGTCCCTGCCAACAGGAAAATGGTTACGGCACTGACGTTGCGCTAGGGCAACGGGGTTCGAGCAGCAAAAAGCGGTCCTTGTCGGCACCATGGCTTTGCTCTTCGAAACCCGCATCTCGCCACTCGCACCTGAATACTTGCCGACAGCCCCCGCAGAGACTTTTACCCTGTAGCACTGGAATTAAATGCCGTTTTTCGCCATCGTAGCGGGCACTAATCCGGATTCGTGGAACCTCCATGCACAGTCGCATTTTTCTGGCCGTTGGCCTGATCGCCACCAGTGGCCTGACCCTGGCCAACAACGAAATCAAGGCAGTGAAAGTCAGTGGCGCCAGCCACCCAAGCCTGGCCGGGGAACTACCCACCGGTACCCTGACCCTGGATCGGGAGACCCTGGCCAGCATGCCTGCCAGCAACCTGACGGAAGTGCTGGATACCGTGGGGGGGCTGCAGGCCAGCCAGCTCTATGGCATCAACGGCAGTGAGGCCAGCCTGGATCTGTTGGGCTTCGGCGCCGGCGCCAACCAGAACACCCTGATCCTGCTTAATGGTCGCCGCCTCTCCAATATCGATCTGGCCAGCCCCTTTCTCAGCGGTATTCCGCTGGCTGCCATTGAGCGTATCGAGATTCTTCCCGGAGCGGGTGCGGCCTTGTATGGCAATGGTGCCGTGGGCGGGGTAATCAATATCGTTACCCGCCGCCGCTATGACAATAGCGCCGGGCTGGAAGTCAATGGCGGTAGCCACGGCACCCTGGGCGGCAACGGCTACGCCACCGGTCATCAGGGCAGCCTGAGCGGCGCCGTGGCCATGAGCACCCTGGACAGCGACGGCTATCGGGACAATAACGAGGTGCGCAACCACAGCGTATTCGCCGATGTGCGTTATCAACAAGACGGCATTGAGGCCTATTTCACTGCCAACGGCGAAGAACAGGAGCTGGGCCTGCCCGGCGGTCGTTCCGAAGCGCAATTTCGCAATGACCCACAGGGTACCGACACCCCCTTTGATGATGCCGAACAGGAAAACTACTGGCTGATGCCGGGCCTGCGCATCGCCCTGCGCGGTAATACCGCGCTCACCCTGGAAGCCAGCAAACGCCGTCAAGAGCAGACCTTTGCGTTTTTCTCCAGCGGCAGCTTCGGTGAAACCGTGGTGGAGAGCTACAGCGTCACGCCCAAACTGGAAGGCCAGCACACTACTGGCAGTGCCGTTCACAACTGGACCCTGGGTCTGGATCTGCACGAATACGATTACCACAGCCGCACCAGTTTCGGTAACCGGGAACTGGAGCAAAGCCAGCAGGCCTGGTATCTGCACAACTTGGTCAGCCTGACCCCGAAACTGTCTCTCAGTGCCGGCGCCCGAAAACTGGAAAGCACCCTGAGTGGCGAAGGGACGGATAAGGAACAGGACGGAGAAATGTACGAGGGCGGGATCCGTTATACCTTCACGGGTAACCTGGCCCTGTTCGCTGGCGCCCAGCGCAGCGTGCGCATTGCCAACGTGGATGAACTGAGCCCTTTCAATCCCCCCATTGATCCGCAAACTGGCAAGGGCTACACCGCCGGGGCCAGCTGGTCCCAGGGTCGCCAGCATTCCACCCTGACCTTCTGGCGGGCCGAGATCGACAATGAGATCCTCTTTGATCCGGTCAGCTTTACCAATCGCAATCTGGAAGACCGCACCGTCCACAAGGGCGTCAGCATCAATTCCCGCTGGCGACTGGACAAGGACCTGATGCTGACCATCAACGCCAGCGCCCAGCAGGCCCGCTTCGACGGCGGCCCCTTCGACCGCAAAGACGTACCACTGGTACCTGAACATACCCTGCAATTGATCGCCGACTGGCAGGCCCTGTCCTGGCTGTCCGCACAGATCAGCCACCGCTATGTGGGGGATCGCCGCTTTGACGGTGACCTGGACAACCGCTTCCGCAAACTGGACCACTACCGCACCACAGACCTGCAACTGACCGCCCGTTATCAGGCGTTTTATCTCAAGGCGGGCGTCTACAATCTGGAAGACCACCAGGTGGTGGACTACGGTAACTTCAGCAACACCACAAACACGGCAACACTGTACCCACTTCCAGAGCGCCACTACCGCGCGGCGTTTGGCGTGGAGTTTTAAACACCTGACAGCAAACCCGTTGGGCCTTGTTCACAAGGCTCCAACGGCAAGAGTCTTACCCGAGCCATAACCCTCCCACCAGGAGCCACCATGAGCGACAAGGAAAAGACCCGCATCAACCGGGTGATCACCCGCACCGGCGACCGCGGCGATACCGGCCTGGCCGATGGCAGCCGGGTCAGCAAGTGGCATCCGCGCATCCAGGTACTGGGGGAACTGGACGAACTGAATAGCGGCCTGGGCGTACTGCGCGCCCGGTCGCTGGATGCAGATCTGGATACCGTGCTCGGCCTGGCCCAGCAGTTACTGTTCGATATTGGTGGCGAACTGGCCATTCCCGGTCATCGCGTCATCGACGACCACGATCTGGTGGAGCTGGAATCCCGGGCGGATACCTTCAACGCCGAACTGCCACCACTGAAAGAGTTCGTCCTCCCGGGCGGGCACCCGGACGCCGCCTGGTGCCACCACTGCCGCACCGTGGCCCGACGTACCGAGCGCCACTTTGTGGCCCTGCATGAGGCCGACGAAGACGCCGTCAACCCGGTGAGCCTGGCCCTGGTCAACCGACTTTCCGACCTCTTGTTCGTGATGGCCCGGGTGATCAACCTGCGCCAGGAGTCGCCGGAAGTACTTTGGCAGCCGAAGGCAGAAAGGGGCTAAGCTCGCTCCTTGAAAAGCCGGTTTTAACCACAGAGGGCACAGCTAAATCGGTGCAGTTCGCTTAGGCTCAGTGCACCCTACGCTATCCGTTAGTCTGTGCTGGTTTTCGTCGCCAGGCAGGTGTTTTTGTGGGAAGCGATGCTTGCATCGTGAAAACGCCCGCACTGCCAACCGCTTCGCGATGCAAGCATCGCTTCCCACAAGTCGTGCCTCCGGCCTTCTCCATCCCCATTGTGAAAACATTGTGCAACCCTGCCTCAAGGGCACAAGCAAGGGCTACACTGGAGGCCCGGACCGACGACGTTTCGCCATGGGCATTCGCAACAAACTCTTTGTCATTTTCCTGTCCACCTTCCTGGTGCTCACCCTGGCGGCCAGCGGATTCTATTACCTGTCGTTCCTGCGCAGTCTGGAAACCTATCTGGATGAACGTCAGCAAGCCCAGGTAGAACGACTGGCGGATCACCTTGGCATCCTCTACCAACAGCGCGGCGGCTGGCAGTTCCTGATGGATGACCCCCGTCTGCTCAAACGACTCTACCGGCTGGCCGGAGATAGGGATGACGACCGTGACAGCCGCGGCGATCACCGCCATCTGCAGCTGCTGGATGCCCACAAACAACGGCTGTTAGGCCCACCCGCGCCGCCGAAATTCCGTTCGGACATTCCTGTTCAGGTCGGCCGCAGTATCGTCGGCTACCTGACCTACCCGGATCAGGACGCTATCCGCGACAAACTGGACCAACGCTTCAAGGGCCGCCAGCTGCGCTTCATGGGCTGGATGCTGTTTGTGGGCGTGTTGCTGTCACTGCTGGTGTCCTGGCTACTGGCCCGCCACCTGGTGGCACCGATTCTTGCCCTGTCCAACCACACCCGCGACCTGCAGGAAGGCCACTACAGCGCCCGCCTGGAAACCCGCCGCCGGGACGAACTGGGCACCCTCACCGAACAGGTCAATCAGTTGGCGCAGCGTCTGGATCAGGGCCAGCAGGCCCGCCAACGCTGGTTCTCGGATATTGCCCATGAGCTGCGCACCCCGGTGGCAATCCTGCAGGGTGAGCTGGAAGCCATCAGCGATGGCATTCGCCCCTTGAGCGCCGAATTCATCAAGTCTCTGGAAGGGGAAGTGGCCCAGCTCACTCACCTGATCAACGACCTGCACGACCTGGCGCTGGCGGATGGCGGCAATCTGCGTTATCAGTTCCACCGGGAGGATCTGGCGTACCTGCTCGGCGAGGTGGTCGACAGCTATCGCAACAGCTTTAGCCAGCAGAGCATCAGCCTGGAAACCCGTATTCCCGACCTTGCCGTTATTGATATGGATCCGGTGCGCATTCGCCAGCTGCTGGACAACCTGCTGCAGAACTCTCTCAAGTACACCGCCAGCGGCGGTACCTTGAGCCTCTCGCTGACACACACTGGCGACAACTGGGAACTACTGCTGGAAGACAGTGCCCCGGGTGTGCCCGACGAGGCCCTGCCCCGCTTGTTCGACCATCTGTACCGGGTAGAAAGCTCCCGCAACCGCCGCACCGGCGGCGCCGGCCTGGGGCTGGCCATTTGCCAGCGTATCGTTGAAGCCCATGGCGGCACCATCGGTGCGCAGCACAGCCCTCTGGGCGGCGTGCGGATCCGTATCACCTTGCCGGGAGAGAGCACATGAGCCGCATTTTGATCGTGGAAGACGAGCCACGGCTGTCACAACTGATGGCAGACTATCTCCAGCACGCCCACTTCCACACCGAACAGACCGACAGCGCGCGGACCGCCATGGCACTGGCAAAAGAGGAACGCTTCCAGGCTATCTTGCTGGACCTGATGCTGCCGGACGGCGACGGTATGGAAGTGTGCAAGGCCATCCGCCGTCACAGCCAGGTGCCGATCCTGATGGTCACCGCCCGGGTGGATGAAGTGGATCGCCTGCTGGGCCTGGAACTGGGTGCCGACGACTATATCTGTAAACCCTTCAGCCCCCGGGAAGTGGTGGCCAGAGTCAAGGCAGTACTGCGCCGGTCCAACCCACAACCAGACACTACCGGCCCCACCTTGACCCTGGACGACGAGCGCTATGAAGCGGTCATGGGCAAGCAGCGGGTCGCCCTCACCGCCATCGAATTCGCCCTGCTCGAGACCCTGTCCCGCCACCCTGGTCGCATCTGGTCCCGGGATCAGTTGATGGATGAAATCTACCAGGACCACCGTGTGGTTTCTGACCGCACCATCGACAGCCACATCCGCAAACTGCGCCGCAAGCTCAGCGACGGGGATGATACCTCCCATGACTGGATCGGTAGTGTTTATGGGGTGGGGTATCGGTTGGAGCAGCCGTAGCGGCAACAACCCCCTCTACAAAGCCGCTGTAGGAGCGGCTCTAGAGCCGCGAACCGTGCGAAGCACGGAATCGACCGAAGGGCGATCAGGGATTTCACCCATCGACATGTTCCAGATAGCCACTCGCCGGTCAGTTCCGGTTCGCCCCTCAAGAGGGGCTCCTACAGCCTGGCGCCATCGAACCTGCGTCTTCCTTATTTCCTGCATATTCCTTGCACCCTTCCCGCCCATACTGCTTCCACACATTCACAGGGACTCACTGAGTCACAAGGAGAGCATCATGAAAAAACTGGCTATTGTTGCCCTGGCTATCTTTACCACCTCCGCTTTTGCCTATGGCCCTGGTCATAAAGGCGGCGAGCACATGGTGGAGCGTCTGGAAAAGAAACTGGAACTGAGCGAAGAACAAAGCACTCAGCTCAAGGCCATCTTTCAGGAGCAGGGCGAAAAGATGAAAGCCCTGCATGAAGAAACGCAGACTAAAATGAATACCGTACTGACCCCGGAGCAGCAGGAAAAGCTGGCCGAGATGAAAGAAAAGCGCAAGGAGCGCTGGGAAGAACGCAAGGAAAAATGGAAGGGAAAAAAGGGTAAGCAGGGGGAATAATTCAGGCTACCGTTTTTTTCGGACGTCTGAGGTCGGACATCCGACGCTAAAAAATAAAAGTCTGAAAAGCATGAAAGCTGGTTTTGGGTTTGACCTCAGACTTCCGACGTCAGACCCGCACCCCCCAACGAAGATAGCCGGCAAATTGCCGGCTATCTTCGTTGCATTGAGAGGACCACTTAAAGCAGCGCCCGTCGCATATCCGTCAACAACTGACTCAGGTAGGTGGTGAAACGGGCCGCATCGGCGCCATCAATCACCCGGTGGTCATAGGACAGGCTCAGCGGCAGCATCAGCCGAGGCTGAAACTGCTCACCGTCCCAGGCCGGCTGCATGTCGGATCGGCTTACCCCGAGGATGGCCACTTCCGGCCAATTCACAATGGGCGTAAAGGCGGTGCCTCCGATCCCCCCCAGCGAGGAAATACTGAAAGTCCCGCCTTTCATATCCGCCGGTGTCAGTTTGCGGTTACGGGCCTTTTCCGCCAGCTCACCCATTTCCTGGGCAATGGCTTTCAGACCCTTCTTGTCCGCATCCTTGATCACCGGCACCACCAGTCCATTGGGGGTATCCACGGCAATGCCGATGTTGATGTAGTGCTTCTGAATCAAAGCCTCACCGCTGTTTTCCAGGGAGCTGTTGAAACGCGGGAACTCCTGCAGCGCCCTGGCGCAGGCGCTGACCAGAAACGCCAGCATGGTCAGCTTAACGCCTTCTTTCTCCAGCACCTTGTTCTGCTGTTTGCGGAACGCTTCCAGGCCGGTGATATCTGCCATCTCGTGTTGGGTGACATGGGGAATGGTCAGCCAGGAGCGAGTCAGGTTCTGGGCGGAAACCTTGCGCAGCTTGTTGAGTTCCAGCCGCTCGATCTCACCAAACTGGCTGAAATCGATCTCCGGCAATTCCACCGCCAGACCACCGCCGGATGCCTTTGGCGCACCTTCAAGGCGTTGCTTCACCCAGGCATGCACATCTTCCTTGAGGATACGATCCTTGGGCCCGGTGCCGTTGACCTGCGCCAGATCCACGCCCATTTCCCGTGCCAGCTTGCGGACCGCCGGGCCGGCGTGCACGGACCTGGAGGGGGAACCGGCATCCGCTGTGGTTGGCTGCGACGTTGCCGGAGCCGGTTTTTGCTCGGAGGAGGTCTGCTCCGGGGCTGGCGCCGACTTCGTCTCTGACTTTTCTGCCGCCTCTGCTTTGTTGTCCGCTGTCGGCTTACCGCCGGCTACGGCCATGGTCAGCAGCGCATCGCCGGTGCCAACCTTGTCGCCCATCTTCACTGCCACCGATTCCACCTTGCCGGCGAAGGGGGCTGGAATTTCCAGGGACGCCTTGTCCGATTCCACCACCACGATGACCTGCTCCTGTTCGAGCTCATCACCCACGGCCACATTCACTTCGATGATTTCTGCAGCATCGATATCGCCAAGATCGGGGACGGAAACCGTTTCGCTGCCACCGCTTTCCTGCGCTTGCGGTGCTTCGGGCTCATCCTCTTCTTGCGGCGTCGACTCTGGCGCCGGTTTTTCCTCTGCAGCTTGCGACGCTTCACTGACAGCCTCGGATTCCTGGACGGCGTCGTCTTCCGACTCGCCGTCGGCCTCCACTTCCATCAGTTCATCGCCTTCCTTGACCCGATCCCCCACCTTGACGCTGATGGCAGTAATCGTCCCCGCCTGGGGCGCCGGCACTTCCACCGTGGCCTTGTCGGACTCCATAACAATAATGGTGTCTTCTGCGGCAATGGTATCGCCGACTTTCACGCTGATCTCGATGACGTCAACAGGATCACTGCTGCCCACATCGGGAACACAAATCATGCTCTTACTCACACCTGTCTCCTTTTGTGAGATCACGCTGGGGTGCGATCAATGCATCACCGGATAGGGTTTATCCGTATCGATGCCGTATTTTTCGATGGCCTTTTTCACAGTAGACGCCTCTACCTTGCCATCCTTGCGCAGCGCACTGAGTGCCGCCAGCACCACAAAATAGCGGTCTACTTCAAAGAAGTGGCGCAGTTTCTGGCGGGAATCACTGCGGCCGAACCCGTCGGTGCCCAGCACCGTATAAGGAGCATGTACCCAGGGCCGGATCTGGTCGGCAAAGGCACGCATGTAATCGGTGGACGCAATCACCGGGCCGTCGCGATCATCCAGACATTTCTCTACCCAGCTGCGCTCACGCTCCTGATCCGGATTGAGGATTTCGTCCCGGTCCAGGCGCAGACCTTGCCGACGTAGTTCGTTGAAGCTGGTGACACTCCACACGTCCGCGGCCACTCCGAAGTCATCACGGAGCAGTTCCGCGGCGGCTTCCACTTCGCGAAGAATGGTGCCACTGCCCAGCAACTGCACACGGGGGGATTTTTTGGTTTTTCCCTTGCCTTCGCGTAACAGATACATGCCCCGGCGAATGCCTTCTTCGGCCCCCTCCGGCATGGCGCCGTGCACGTAGTTTTCGTTCATCAGCGTCAGGTAGTAGAAGACTTTTTCGTTGTCTTCATACATGCGCTTGAGCCCGTCATGGAGAATTACCGCCAGCTCATAGCTGTAGGTGGGGTCATAGCTGACACAGTTGGGCACGGTGCTGGCCAGCAGATGGCTGTGGCCATCCTGGTGCTGCAGCCCTTCGCCATTGAGGGTGGTGCGCCCGGCGGTGGCTCCCAGCAGGAAACCCCGGGCCTGGCTATCGCCGGCGGCCCAGCACAGGTCTCCCACGCGCTGGAAACCGAACATGGAGTAATAGATGTAGAACGGAATCAGGGTGAAATCGTGCACGCTGTAGCTGGTGGCAGCCGCCAGCCAGCCGGACATGGCGCCCGCTTCGTTGATGCCCTCTTCCAGAATGCGGCCCTTCTTGTCTTCCCGGTAATACATGACCTGGCCGGCGTCCTCGGGCTCGTATTTCTGGCCACCGGAAGAGTAAATGCCCAGCTGTCGAAACAGGCCTTCCATGCCGAAGGTACGAGCTTCATCGGGCACAATCGGCACCACCCTTTCGCCGATCTGCTTGTCCTTGATCAGCGCGCTCATCATGCGCACAAACGCCATGGTGGTGGAAATTTCCCGGTCACCGCTGCCTTCCAGGAAGTTGGCAAAGATATCCAGCCCGGGCAGGGTCAGCGCCTGGCTGGCCTGCTGGCGACGCATCGGCATATAGCCGCCCAGCTGATCGCGCTGCTCTTTCATGAAGCGCATTTCCGGGGCATTCGCATCCGGCCGGTAGTAGGGCACGTCCTTGAGCTGTTCATCGGTGAACGGCATATCGAAGCGATCACGGAAATCCTTCAGGCTTTCCAGGTCCAGCTTCTTCATCTGGTGGGCCTTGTTGACCGCTTCGCCGGCACCGGTGGCGTAACCCTTTACGGTCTTGGCCAGGATCACCGTGGGCCGACCGGTATGGTTGACCGCCGCATGGTAGGCCGCGTAGACCTTGAAAGGATCGTGGCCACCGCGATTTAGGCGGTACACCTCATCGTCGGACATATGCTCCACCAGCTTCTTCAGCTCCGGGTACTCACCGAAGAAATGCTCGCGGGTATAGGCGCCACCGTTTTTCTTGTAGGCCTGGTATTCACCGTCCACGCACTCTTCCATGCGCCGGCGCAGCAACCCCTGGCTGTCCCGTTCCAGCAGTGGGTCCCAGAGACTCCCCCAGACCACCTTGATCACATTCCAGCCGGCACCCCGGAAGACGCCTTCCAGCTCCTGGATGATCTTGCCATTACCGCGCACCGGACCATCCAGGCGCTGCAGGTTGCAGTTGACCACGAAGATCAGATTATCCAGTTTCTCGCGACCGGCCAGGGCCAGAGCACCCTGGGATTCCGGCTCGTCCATTTCGCCGTCGCCCAGGAAGGCCCACACCTTGCGGTCATCCTTCTGGATCAGCTCGCGGTTTTGCAGGTACTTCATAACGTGGGCCTGGTAGATGGCCTGAATCGGCCCCAGCCCCATGGACACGGTGGGAAATTGCCAGAAATCCGGCATCAGCCAGGGATGCGGATAGGAGGACAGGCCCTTGCCATCCACTTCCCGGCGAAAGTTGTCGAGTTGCTCTTCGCTGATGCGCCCTTCCAGGTAAGCGCGGGCATAAACGCCCGGGGCCGAATGGCCCTGGAAGAACACCAGGTCCCCTTCGTTCTTGTCGCTGGGGGCCCGGAAGAAATGATTGAAACCTACATCGTAAAGCGTGGCAGATGACGCAAAGGAAGCGATATGGCCACCCAGCTCGTCATCGTTATCCATGTTCGCCCGCATCACCATAGCCAGCGCATTCCAGCGCACCAGGGACCGCACCCGGCGTTCCATGAAGATATCGCTGGGGATCGGTACTTCGTCTTTGGCAGCAATGGTATTGAGGTACGGGGTATTGAGGTCGGTACGGCGAATGCCCTGTTCCTGGGCCTCGTTGGTGATGGTGTCAAGCAACCAGGCGGCCCGCTCAGGGCCTTCGCGCTCGACCACGGATTCCAGGGCTTCAAGCCACTCCCGGGTTTCTGCCGGGTCCATATCATCAAAGAAACTTCTTTTGTGCATGGGCATGCGTCCTTTTTCGCGTCGCCTGGCAGCCCTGCAGGATCACTGCAGCACCGCGGAAATAAGCGCCCGGGGGTGTTGGGCGAACTGATACAAGCTCTTTCCATACTAGCCGCAATGACTGGCCGGTCAAATGACGATAATCACCACAGGCGGGTTACAGGCGGATGTTTTGGTATGGCAAAAGCCCTGCCAGCATGACGACGGCCACAGCAGGACGACATCAGACCTAAGTCTGGTCGGGAGAAAAGCACCTCCACCCTTCCCGCAGGGTGCATGAGCCCAAGCGAACAACACCAGGCGAAAAGCAATTGATAATGAATAATTGAGAATTGAGAACCGACACAGCGTTGATCGCGCCGTTATCAATTATCCATTCTCAATGATTAATTAGAGGGTTCGCTCAGTGCACCCCACGCGCGACCCAGCGCCTTCAGATCGCGATAACCCACAGCGCCGCCAGGATCAGCCAGATGGCAACACAGCGCAGTAGCAGCCCCTGCAGGGATTCCAGATGATCCAGGGCCGCTGACAGGGAACCTTCACCGCTGGACTGGGAGTCTTCCAGGGCCACATTGGCCACCTGTTGTAGCGCTTGGCCGCTGTGTTCCTGGCGCGACCAATGGCCACGCATTTTTTCCATAACGGCGGTGAAATCACCGGCCAGCGCCATACTCAACACCAGCAACCGGTTGGCCGGCCAGCTTAGCCAGCTATCCAGGCGTGTCTGCCAGTGATTGGCCTGCTCGTCGCCAGCCCGGATTACCCAGGCTCGATTGAGTACGACCAGAAACGCCGCGGCGAAACCCAGTAGCACCAGCCAGAAGATAGCGATAAAGAGCTGTTGTTCCCGCGCCAGAATTTTTTCCGTCAGGGCACTCTGGTAGGCAGGATCGTCCGGTGTTCCGGTCACATCGAATTCATCCGTGGCCAGGGCCGCAAAGCCTTCCGGGTCGTTCATTCGACCACGCACCAGTAATTCATCCACATGACGAAACTCGCTTTGTCCTCCTGCCAGCCACAGCATCAATATCACGCCCAGAAGCAACACCACCAGCTGCCCCCAGAAACCGTCCAGCCAGCAGGTCAGGGCGTAAATCAATAGTGCTGGCAACAGCACGGCCAGCCACCAGACTCGCTGCCCCTGCCCCAGGCGGTTGCCCCATTGCTGCAACCAGCCCTGATGGCGTTGCGGGTTGGCGAGCCACAGCGGCCAGCTGGTATCCAGACGGCGCAGGCCGAGGACCAGTATCAGCACCAGAAACTTCATGCCATTTCCTCCTTGAAACGGGCCAGGCGGGCCCGGTAATCCGCCCAGTCGAAAGCGGGCCCCGGGTCAGTCTTGCGGCCCGGGGCAATATGTTCGTGGCCGGTGATGCGGACATCCTTGATCGCCGGGTAATGGGATTGCAGTAGTGCAGTAAGTTCCGTCAGGGTCGCGTACTGCACCTCTTCATAGGGAACAGTATCTGCGCCTTCCAGCTCGATGCCGATGGAAAAATCATTACAGTTTTCCCGCCCGGCAAAGCTGGAAACTCCGGCATGCCAGGCCCGCCGATCGCAGGGAACAAACTGCAACAGGCTGCCGTCACGCCGGATGAGAAAATGCGACGATACGGTCAGCTGGTGGATTTCGCGGAAATAGGGGTGGTCGTCCGGGTTCAGGCAGTTCTGGAACAGGGCCTGGATGTGATCGCCGCCGAACTGCTCCGGCGGCAGGCTGATGTTATGAATCACCAGCAGGGATATATCATCGGGATCGGGGCGGAGATTGAAATTGGGGGATGGGCACCACTGTGCCTGATCGACCCGGTGTTCGTTGAGGGTGAGCACCCGCGCAAGCTCCTTAGAACCTGTTCATGATCTATACGCAACCGCGCCGGAGTCAATTTTTTCGCCAGGTCGTGATTGCGATTGTGTCGTGTAGTCATTCTACATAAATAAGAGCAATCGCGGGCTGGCGGAAAAAGGGGCCCGGCCCTTCGGGTTACCGCTAAAAATGGCGCCATGCTGTGTTGCGGACCTTGAACTTGACCCGTCAGGCCCTGCGGTCCGCGCCCTCTGTGCTCTGCGAGTATTGCCTGGCACCATTTTTAGCGGCAACGCGGCTGCGTATAGATCATGAACAGGTTCTATGCCCGCGCGGACAAACCAACGACTAGTGCTGTGCGCTGGCCTGCATGCGGCGCAGGTCTCCAATAACCGCTTCCAGAGCCCGGTCGAACAGGGCTCCCTCTTCGATGAGTTTAACAGTCCCTTCATGCAGGGCAACGGCCAGCGTGTAAGCAGAGAACTCTTCCACCTTGATGCCGCGACGGTTGGTAAACACCATCTTGACGCCGGCGCGGATATTGGCAGCCAGCTTGGCACGGCGCGGCTCGTCACCGTCCACGAGCTCAATCCACTGGCCCGGGGCAAGCTGCCCGGCTTTTTTCACCAGGAAGTGATTTTCCGGCAAAACGGCTTCTTCCTGGGCTTGCGGTTGCGGTGCCGGCATTTCCGGCTCCACAGCCACTCGCTCGGTTTCCAGGCCCTTGAGCAGTTGCTGGTGCACATCCTGGAACTTGATCAGTAACTGCTTGGCTTCTGCTTCATCATAACTGATCTGGGCAAGCCCGCTATGCAGCGTCTTGAGGAGTTTGGGGCTGAGCGCCTTGAGCTTTTCCAGCGCCGCCTGATCACGGTGTGGCAGAACACTCCAGACCACGCCATCAACCACCTTGACCTGCTGCTGCCAGGCACCATTGTCGGCACCTTCGCGTAACCAGGTCAGGTAAAGCACCTGTTGCCAACCCTGGCGCAGCAACCGTACCACCACATCGGGTAACTGACGGCCTGCCATACGCTTGTCGAGCACCGCCACCACTTCCTGACGGGCCAGCTCGGCACGAGCCTTGCCTTCCTCCGCCTCACGCACCCGCTGCTCAACGCGCTCGGAGCGTGAGCTCTGGCTGTCGAAAAAGCGCTGAAACTCATCCAGCAGGGTGGCAAACAAGCTGGCATCGTCTTCAAAATCATCAATGATGCGATGTACCGCGTGGTTGATACGCTGGTACAGGTCGTCCTGGATACCCTGTTGCGGGTCCCACTGATTGCCGGCCCGGGCCAGCATGTTGAGCAGTAGTCGAGCTTCGTGGTTGTCGTTACTGAAGAAGTTCTTGTCGGTGATTGCCACTTTCAGCAAGGGAATCTGCAGGCGCCCAATCAACGCCTTGATCTCGGAGGGCAGGCCCTCGTCATCCAGAATGAAATCAAACAGCAGGGACACCAGGTTGATCACATCGTCATCGGCCTGATCCAGCGCATGAATGGCTTCGCCATGCTCACTGTCGAGCAATTCTGACAGGTCGTCCTTCAGGTTGGCCTTTTCGCCATCTGTTTCGCTGAGGCTGCGTTCCACACGCTGCAAACGATTGAGCACACCCATCAAGTCATCAGAGCTGACCTGGTGGACGGAAGCCGCGTTGGCCACCGGGGCGCCATTGAGATAAGGCACACCGTTCTGCATGACTGCCATGGCCGCGCTCATGTCCGCGCCTGCAGAGGCTCCGGATGCGGCAGCTGAGCCACCCTGCATGCCACGCATGGTTACCAGCAGCTCCTGTAACAACCCGAACATCTGGTCATTGCTACCGGCAGCAGAGCTCGAGGAGGATGCCTGGCTGCCCGCCAGTGAACGATTCCCAGGCTTACGTGCAGGTGCGATGGGCGCGGTTTTCATGTCCGGCAAGACACCCGCGTCCACTAGCACCTTGTTGGCTTCAGACACCATGTATCCGGTTTCCGCCATGACTTCACGCTCAAACAGCTTGAGGATGATCAGGCGAGACTTGATGTCCAGAGAGAGCTTTTCAAGCCCCTGGCTGAAGGCGTCCACCAGCTGGCGTGGCTCCAGCGGATTATTCCGTTCGGTGATTTCTGCCTTGCTTTCAAAAAGATATTCCAGGCGGTGGCACAACACCTTGAGCTGTTCCACACAGCCATTGCGGGCACGGCGAGCCATGTTGTCCAGGGCCACCGTGGTTTCCAATTCTTCCTCATTGACCAGAGTCAGAGAGTCCAGATCAAGCTTGGTACTTTCCAGTGAAGACGTTTCCTCCTGGGGGCGTCCAAGATTGGAAAACTGCTGCTGGATGACCTGTTTCAAGCCAGCCATCAGCCCAGCTCGCTGGATGCGCAGCTCACGCATGGCATCAAAGTAGCGCTCGCGCTCGCTATCCGCTTCTTTTTCCGCCAGGTCGTAAAGGATGTCATCGGCTCCATCGAGCATATCCTCCAGATAGGAAGACGCCAGCGACAGATAGCGGTCACGCACTTTTTCGATCGGTCTGGGCAGGCTGTTAGCGGCTGCTTTGGCAGCGACCGATTTGAGTTGGGTAACCTTGGCCATGACACCCCCGGGATTAAGCTGCACCCGTTCAGAAAATGGGACTGTGGTTTTAATACCTAACTAAGCTATCACACCATCAAACTAATAATTTTGAACTAGTTGGCATGTGAGGCTTTATATTTAGTTAACCACAAACACGTCGCCAGCTTTCCCTGCCCGCTAAATTCCCATAGCCTAAGGCCTTTTGGGGCAATGGACGAGAGCCATGGAGCAAGCGGTTACCATTCTTAAACAGATCAGCGGCTTCCTGTGGGGATGGCCGGCACTAATCCTGATTGCTGGCACAGGCCTCTATCTGACTCTGATCCTGCGTTTCCTGCCCCTGAGACAGCTGGGGTTTGGCTTCAGACAGATGTTCGGCCCGAAGATCGGGGTCGGCACGATCGGTGCCGGCGCCGCCCTGGCCACGTCGCTGTCTGCGACCATCGGTACCGGTAACATCGTGGGGGTAGCGACGGCTATTCACTCCGGCGGGCCGGGAGCACTCGTGTGGATGTGGCTGATTGCCCTGGTGGGCATGGCCACCAAGTACGCGGAAGCCGTACTGGCCGTGCAATATCGGGAAAAGGACAGCGCCGGCCAGTATGTGGGCGGCCCCATGTACTACATCCAGAACGGTCTCGGCCCAAATTGGCGCTGGCTGGCCATCGCTTTTGCCATCTTCGGCATGTTGGCCGGCTTCGGCATTGGCAATAGCGTCCAGGCCAACTCTGTCGCTCACGGCCTGCAGGACAGCTTCGGGCTTCCAGCATGGGTAACAGGGGTCACCCTGGCCGTCCTCGTGGGCCTGGTGGTACTAGGCGGCATGAAGCGGATTGCCACCGTGGCGACTTATATCGTCCCCTTTATGGCGCTGGCCTACCTGCTGGCCGGTTTGGTGGTGCTGGTAGACCATGCTGACGCCCTGCCCGCCGCCCTGGCCCTATGCTTCGAAAGTGCCTTCACCGGCACTGCGGCTGCCGGCGGTTTCGCGGGCGCTCTGGTCAAGGAAGCGATCCGTTTCGGGATTGCCCGTGGCATCTTCTCCAACGAGGCCGGCCTGGGCAGCGCGCCCATCGCCCATGCCTCCGCCAATACCGATCACCCGGCCAGACAGGGCTCCATCGCCATGTTGGGTACGTTTATCGACACCATCATCGTCTGCTCCATCACCGGCCTGGCCATCGTTTCCTCCGGCGCCTGGACCAGCGGTGCAGAAGGCGCGCCGCTGTCCGCCCTGGCCTTTTCCTCTACCTTCGGGGACTTCGGCAATGTGATTGTGGCCGGCGGCCTGGCGATCTTTGCCTTCACCACCCTGCTGGGCTGGAGCCTGTACAGCGAACGCTGCACCCAGTTCCTGTTTGGCGACCGGGCCGTCCTGCCCTTCCGGGTGATCTGGGTACTGGCAGTGCCTTTTGGTGCCGTCGTCAGCCTGAACCTGGTCTGGGCACTAGCCGACATCATGAATATCTTGATGGCGATACCTAACCTGATTGCTCTGCTATTATTGTCACCCGTGGTGGTCAGGCTCAGCCGGGAATTCTTTTCCACCCGGCCCGATTGAAAACACCACCCAATAACACGACCCGCAGGCCTGCCTGCGGGTTTTCATTGAGTTCAGCACCGAGAACAGCATGACCATCACCCTGCCCGACTATGTGCGTGACGATATTCAGCGCAACGTAAGCTTTGCTCTTGAAGAAGACATCCGCAGCGGCGACATCACCGCTCAGCTTATCGATGCCGACAGCGAAACGACCGCCACCATCATTACCCGCGAAGACGCGGTCATGTGCGGCATTCCCTGGGCTGATGAGGTCTTCCGGCAACTGGGCGATGTGCAGATTGAGTGGCATGTGCAGGATGGTAATCGGCTGACCGCAGATACCACACTCTGCACCCTGCGAGGCAACACCCGCCAGATTCTCACAGGCGAACGCACCGCGCTGAACTTCCTGCAGACCCTGATGGGTACCGCTACTACTGCGCGCCGCTACGCGGATGCCGTAGAAGGCACGAACGTCACCATTCTGGATACGCGTAAAACGCTCCCCGGCCTTAGGGCTGGCCAGAAATACGCCGTGCTTTGTGGGGGCTGCCAGAATCACCGCATCGGCTTGTACGATGCGTTTTTGATCAAGGAGAACCATGTGGCTGCTTGTGGTGGAATTACCGCAGCCATCGAGCGGGCGCGGGCATTGGCGCCGGAAAAGAAGATCATTGTAGAAGTGGAAACACTGGAGGAACTGGAGGAAGCCGCACGGCTGAAACCAGATCAGATTATGCTGGATAACTTTAGTGCCGAAATGCTGCACAACGCTGGGAACACTACTGACGTAGCTGCTCTTGAGGTTTCTGGCAACCTTACATTGGAAAATGCCAATTGCTTACCCGACAACCGTAGCTGGTTTTTGTCGTCCGGAGCCTTAACCAAGCATGTAATAGCCACTGACTTATCTCTCCGACTGCAATCTTGATCTCCACATCAATCGACGTTCAGTTTCACTTAGATAAGAGGCTAATCACGCAGCCAGGCGCCATATCCAGAATGCCAATAGGCTGCACAGAAAGGGGTAGGAATATGACAAGACGTAATAGTCGAAAACGCTAGGCTCCGTTATCCGCGTTGACTTCTAGCTACCATCTAACTCCCGCCCCGAAAAAACCACCGCCATAAAAAAACCCGGTGCTTTCGCACCGGGTTTCCAGGCTGATCGAGGTCAAGCCTTATGCAATACAAACTGCTTAGTTCGTACAACCAGTCGGCTTCAGGTTTGCAGGGGCAGTAGTGGTACACACCCAAGAACCAGTAGCGTCACGAGTCCAGGTCAATGTGGCGCCAGCATCTTGCAGTACTGCAGCAGCATTGTTGCCAAAAGTTGCAATAATCGTGGAAGCAGCTGTCAGCGGATTAGTAGCCTGAGGAACACCAGTGCCAGCCGGAAGTGCTGGACCAACCTGTGCGGCACCAGTCAGCAGGTTAGAGCCGGTAGCACCCGGATCACATTCGCCAGCGGCAGCACCCAAAGCCAAACGGCCATCATTGATACAAGCCTCAACAGCCGTTTTCATCGCACCAGCTTCCTGCATGACGCGGGTTACCTGAGAGCGAGCGATGTAGTTTTGGTACTGAGGAATAGCCACAGCAGCCAGAATACCGATGATGGCTACCACGATCATCAGTTCAATAAGGGTGAAACCCTGTTGCATTTGCTTTTTCATGTCGTTCTCTCCAACTAAATTGGCAAATCTTGTTGTGAGCCCACCCCTGGCGAGCCTCTGCGTTGTCATAATGCACAGAGTGGGCCAACTTTTCGGTAGTGCGACGAAATCATTAGGAGAAGGCACATTCTCTGGCGTCGAGCCCCGGCTGTTGCAGAAAGCATCATAGTCGGCCCACTATTTGGGTTACCTTTAATGTCAGCAGCTGACGATATACGTCACCCCTTCCTCGCACTGGTGCCACACTGGGTCACACCATCCACACCCTGACAAGAGGCTCTCTGGAAATTCCTCTCTGGGCATGACGGAAATAGTCTGGGGAAATACCTTAGAAAACTGCGGCAAGGCACTGATTTTGCGACATCCGGTCTTCCCTGTGACAACCACAACCGGTATGTTACGAAGAAAGTGTTGGGCATACCGACAATACTAAGCATAAACAAGCAGGTTGCCATGACTAGCCAGACCCTTTCATTCAGCGGCTTACCGCAGCGCCTGATTCGGCAGGAGCTACTAACCGCCGAGGAAATACAGCAGGCGCAAAAACAGGCCCGTGAAGAACGGATGAGCCTGGTTTACCAGCTCGTCACTTCGGGCAAGCTGTCGGCCAACGTTGTGGCCGGAGCCGTTGCCGAAGAGTTCGGAGACCCGATCCTGGATCTCAGCACCTTCCAGCGGGACAGCCTGGTCAAAGATCTTGTCGACCCCAAACTGATTACCAAGCACCATGTGCTGCCATTGTTTCGCCGGGGCAGCCGTTTATTTGTGGCCGTTGCCGACCCTACCAACTTGCCCGCTCTGGAAGAAATCCGCTTCAATACAGGCCTCAACGTTGAAACCATTATTGTTGAGCAAGACAAGCTGACCCACTGGATCGATAACCTTGAGTCCGATTCAGAAGACAGCGCTTTTGATGACCTGGATGATGGGCTGGATGACCTTGATATAGGTGCGGCAGAGGAAAAAACTACCGACGAGACGAAATCCGGCTCAGATGATGCCCCCATTGTTCGCTTCGTCAACAAGCTCCTGCTGGATGCCATCAAAGGCGGAGCTTCGGATCTTCATTTCGAGCCATATGAGAAAACTTATCGAGTACGATTCCGCCAAGACGGGATTCTCAAAACAGTCTCCAAACCGCCGGTCAATATTGCCAGTAAGCTTTCAGCTCGCCTTAAAGTCATGTCGCGGCTGGACATCTCGGAACGGAGGGTCCCCCAGGATGGACGCATCAAACTTAAAATCTCCAAGACCCGAGCAATCGATTTTCGAGTGAACACCTGCCCTACTCTGTTTGGGGAAAAGATCGTCCTGCGGATCCTCGACCCTGAATCGGCCAAGATGGGCATCGACGCCCTCGGCTACGAAGAAAATCAGAAACAGCTCTATATGGATGCCTTGCAAAAACCCCAGGGCATGATTCTGGTTACAGGCCCCACCGGCTCCGGGAAAACCGTCTCCCTTTATACCGGGGTAAACATTCTCAACACGCCCGAGCGGAACATTTCCACTGCCGAAGACCCAGTAGAGATCAACCTGGAGGGCATCAACCAGGTGAACGTCAACCCCAAACAGGGCATGGACTTCGCTGCCGCCTTGCGCGCTTTCCTCCGTCAGGACCCTGACGTCATTCTGGTTGGTGAGATCCGCGATCTGGAAACCGCCAATATTGCAATCAAGGCAGCACAAACCGGTCACTTGGTACTGTCGACCCTCCACACCAACAGCGCACCGGAAACGCTGACCCGTCTTCGTAACATGGGTGTCCCGTCCTTTAATATCGCCACCTCCGTGGTATTGATTATCGCCCAGCGTTTGGCTCGCAGGCTTTGCGAACACTGCAAAACCAAGGTGGAAATCCCAAAACAATCGCTGCTTGAGATGGGATTCACGGAAGAAGATGCGGCTTCCGAGTTTACTGTGTACGGCCCTGAGGGATGCGACAAATGCAACAACGGTTACAAAGGGCGCGTAGGGATCTACGAAGTGGTCAAGATCACTGATGGTATTGCTCGAATTATTATGGAAGAGGGCAACTCCATTCAGATTGGTGACCAATGCCGCAAGGAAGGATTCAATGATCTACACCGCTCCGGGCTGGTGAAAGCCATGCAAGGCGTAACCAGCCTGGAAGAAGTTAACCGTGTAACAAGCGGACATTAATTATGGCAACTAAAACAGCAGCACAACAAAGTGTCACTTTTACTTATGAAGGGGTGGATCGTAAAGGGACCAAAGTCAAAGGGGAAGCCGCCGGGAAAACTCCCGCCATGGTTCGTGCAGAGCTGCGCAAGCAAGGCATCAACGCCAAGAAAGTAGTAAAAAAACGAGAACTTCGTTTCGGTGGCAAAAAGAAAATCAAGCCTCTCGACATAGCACTTTTTACTCGTCAAATGGCCACCATGATGAAAGCCGGTGTCCCTTTGGTCCAGGCCTTTGAGATCGTTGCCGATGGGCTCGACAACCCCAGCATGAAGGACCTGGTCCTCAAATTAAAAGTAGATGTAGAAGGCGGCAACAATTTTGCTGGCGCTCTATCAAAACATCCAGACTACTTTGACGACCTCTATTGCAGCCTGATTGATGCAGGCGAACAATCAGGCGCGCTGGAAACCATGCTGGACAGAGTTGCTCTCTATAAGGAAAAGAGCGAAGCCCTAAAACAAAAAATCAAGAAAGCAATGAAATATCCAGCAACCGTTGTAGTTGCCGCTGTAATTGTGACTGCAATTTTGCTGCTTAAAGTCGTTCCGGTTTTTGAAGATCTCTTCCATGGTTTTGGCGCAGAGCTGCCCGCATTCACTCAATTTGTTATATCGTTATCCGAATCGCTTCAGGAAAACTTCTTTTTTATCGTGATTTTCCTCATAGCCTTTTCCGCTATTTTTGTTCAGTTAAAAAAGCGCTCTGAAGCATTTAGAAATAGCCTGGACAGGCTGGTATTAAAACTCCCCATCGTTGGAGACCTGGCATTCAAATCCACCATTGCCAGGTATGCCCGCACCCTCTCCACCACCTTTGCAGCCGGCGTACCTTTGATTGATGCTCTCGACGCTTGTGCTGGCGCAACAGGCAATGTGGTATACCGCAATGCAGTAATACAGGTGAAAGAGGATGTCTCTACGGGTCAGCAGCTCCAATTTGCGATGCGCAGCACCGGCGTTTTTCCTGCCATGGCTTTGCAAATGACAGCGATTGGCGAAGAATCTGGCGCGCTTGATGCGATGCTTGAGAAGGTGGCCATTTACTACGAAGATGAAGTTGATAATGCTGTGGACGGCTTAACCAGCATGATGGAACCACTAATCATGAGTGTCTTGGGGGTTGTTATTGGTGGCTTGATCATCGCCATGTATCTTCCTATCTTCCAAATGGGCGCAGTTGTAGGCTAATCGATGATCGACAGTTTTCTGAATATCCTCTCCGCGAGCCCAACCCTGCTGGTTGGGCTCTGTGTTTTTCTGGGCCTGTTAATTGGCAGCTTCCTCAATGTCGTCATCTACCGCGTACCGGTGATGATGGAGCGTGGCTGGAAACAGGAAGCCCGCGAAATTCTCGAGCTACCCGCAGAGGATGATGGCGAGATCTTCAACCTGGTGACGCCGCGTTCGCGCTGTCCAAAATGTGACCACGCCATCACCTGGTATGAAAATATTCCGGTGGTGAGCTGGTTAGCGCTGAAAGGCAAATGCAAAGGCTGCGCAACACCGATCAGCAAGCGTTATCCGATCATTGAAGTTGCCAGTGGCGTGCTGGCCGGCCTGTGCGCCTGGCACTTCGGTTATGGTCCCTGGCTGACTTTTACCCTGTTTGCCACCTGGACGCTGCTGGCAGCCGCAATGATTGATGCGGATACCACCCTGCTACCGGACAGCATGAATTACCCTCTGCTGTGGGCCGGCCTGTTGGCGGCACTGCTTGGCGTTTCACCGGTTTCCCTGCCGGATGCCGTGGTGGGTGCCATGGCAGGTTATCTGTCCTTGTGGAGCGTGTACTGGCTGTTCAAGCTGCTTACTGGCAAGGAAGGCATGGGCTATGGTGACTTCAAGCTTCTTGCTGCCCTGGGCGCCTGGACGGGTTGGCAGTATCTGCCGCTGATTATTTTGCTGTCTTCCGTGGTGGGCCTGGTGTTCACCCTCATCGCCACTCTCTTCGGTGGCGAAAAGCGCACCCAGATCCCTTTTGGCCCCTATCTGGCGGCCGCTGGCTGGATTGCATTGCTGTGGGGCGATACCATCGTCAGCTCGTATCTGGGGATGTTCAGAATCAGTTAATAGTTAACAGTGAATAGTTAATAGCTGAAAAACCCCTGGATAATTTTCGTTGGAGCCTTGCTTTGCAAAGCGAAGGGGTCAAGCTCCAGCGCCAGTGAAGTCTTGTTCTGGAGTATGCATGTTCGTAGTCGGCCTGACTGGCGGTATTGGTAGCGGCAAAACCGCTGCCACGGATTTCCTCGCCCAGCAGGGCATCACCATTGTGGACGCGGATCTGGCGTCCCGGGTAGTCGTGGAACCGGGCCAGCCTGCACTCAAGAGTATCGCCAATCATTTTGGTGAGCATGTACTCACTGCGGATGGCGCCCTGGACC
Source organism: Alcanivorax sp. IL2 (assembly GCF_047495475.1). Classification (NCBI taxonomy): domain Bacteria; kingdom Pseudomonadati; phylum Pseudomonadota; class Gammaproteobacteria; order Oceanospirillales; family Alcanivoracaceae; genus Alcanivorax; species Alcanivorax sp. IL2. The sequence continues at coordinate 3,279,520 of NZ_CP179932.1, forward strand.
GTCGCGCTTTGCGCGAGATCGTGTTTGCAGATGCGGACGCCCTGAAGGTACTTGAAGGCATTACTCACCCCGCCATCGGCGAGGAGCTGAAACGGCAAATTGCTGTCAGTCAGTCCATCTATACCGTGCTGGTATCGCCTTTGTTGCTGGAAACCAGCCAGAAAGCGCTGGTAGACCGCATTCTGGTCATTGATGCGCCGGCAGAATTGCAGGTCAAACGGGCCATGGAACGGGATCATGTTCCCGAAGAGCAGATTGCCGCCATCATCAAGGCTCAGATGGAGAGAACCAAACGCCTGGACCAGGCCGACGATGTGGTTGAGAATCACGGTTCGCTGCAGGCACTTCACGAGCAACTGACTAGCCTGCATCAACGCTACCTGGAACTGGCTAACGCACTCTGAACATGTCTGATACCAATAACACCACCCAAACCTATCCCTGCCCCCAGTGCAAATCCCTCACCCGCTGGACCAACAACCCCTGGCGGCCCTTCTGCTCTGAGCGCTGTAAGTTGATCGATCTGGGCGATTGGGCGGCGGAACGCCATGCAATTCCCGGTGATGACAATGCCCCCGGGGATTTTGAGGAGTTTTGATCGTCTGACCAATCCGCTCAAGCGTGGGCCGTTAACGCGGTACGCTGGTTGGATTCCAATAGGGGAATTGCAGGACTGGTTGTATGGAGCACTTACTGTAGGGTGCGCTGAGCTTAAGCCAGCTGCACTCTACAGAGAGGTTGAGGCATCCGGCCAGAAGGCCCGGATACCTGCCACGCCAATGGCGCCGTGCTGACGGGCGGTCTCCAAATCTGTTGGCGAGACACCTCCCAGCCCATAGCATGCAATAGGCAACCCAGAGATCCATTCCCCCGCCTGTTGCCACCCCAGGGGAGGACGATCCGGATGACTGGCAGTGGCCTCTACCGGGGAGACCAGCGCCATATCCAGCCCCAGGTCTGCCGCCTTTTCCAGGGCGTCACGGCTGTGACAGGCCGCTGAAACCACCCCCGCAAAATCCGGTCGCCCCTGACAATCCATCAATGCCGAGCCCGGCAGATGCAGCCCAAAGACGCCCTGTAAGGACACCTGCTGCGCCCAGGCTGGCGATGAGGCCCGCAACCATACCTTTATGCCTGTTTCTCGGCACAGTGCCAGAATCTCAGGCAGTGCCGCATGTTCGCTCCACTGGCGCAGATACAGCCCCATACAGGTAGCATCCAGACGACCGATACCCGCTTTGAGGGCTTCCAGATCTAGATTATCCGGCGCGATGGCGAGATAATCGGGAAGCGTGATCGCGGTGACCACCGGCCGGTTCGCCGCCGGAAACTCCAGCGCTGGCAGTTCCGGAATCTCAAACCAGCTCACTTGCTGCCCTTCACAGCCCGAAGGGTCGCCCTGCCAGGCGGTAACATCGCGAAAATGCAGGGTGACATGCAGATCCTGGTACTGGTGGGCGATAGTCATAAACGGGGAGGAAATGGCCGCCTGCATGCCAAGCTCTTCCTCCAGCTCCCTGGCCAGGGCCGTCGACAGGGGCTCACCCGGCTCCACCTTGCCGCCGGGAAACTCCCAGCGCCCCCCTTGATGCTTGTGGTCCGGACGCCGACTCAGGCAGATGCGGCCGTCGTTGCCGCGGATGATGGCGGCAACGACGGTGATGGCGGGGGTGGTTGTAGTCATAAACAACGTTTCTTAAGGAGCGTCGGGAGAGCCATGCCCGCAGGCGCAACAGCAGATGAACGTCGCGAGCACGTTCGCCATGCAAGCATAGCTCCTACAGCGGCTTTTTACGTCAGGCATCAGACGTCGGGCGTTCAGATTATGTGCGATATTCCGCGTTGATCTTCACGTAGTCGTAGCTGAAATCACAGGTCCACACGGTGCACTCGGCATCGCCGCTGGCCAGATCCGCACGGATGCTGATTTCCGGCTGGGCCATCACCGCTGCGCCTTTTGCCTCTTCATAGCTGTCCGCCACACCACCCTGCTCCACCAGCAACAGATCGTCCAGCCAGACATTGACCTTCTCCACGTCCAGGGACGCAATGGGGGCTCTGCCGATGGCAGCCAGGATGCGGCCCCAGTTGGGGTCGGAAGCAAACAGCGCTGTTTTCACCAGCGGGGAATGGGCGATGGTTTCCGCCACGATGCGGGCGTCGGATTCACTGGCCGCTCCTGCCACGGTAATCGACACAAACTTGGTGGCCCCTTCGCCATCGCGCACCAGTGCCTGAGCCAGCTCCACGAAGACACTTTCCAGAGCCTGATACAGCACCTGGCTATGCTCATCCAGCGCCTGAATCTCCGGCATCTGGGCCGCAGCAGTGCTGATCAGCATACAGGCATCGTTGGTGGAGGTGTCACCGTCCACCGTGACCCGGTTGAACGACTTGTCCGCCAGCGCCTTCACCCACTGATCCAGCAGTGGCTTGGCGATAGGCGCATCGGTGGCGATAAAGCCCAGCATGGTGGCCATGTTCGGCTTGATCATGCCCGAGCCCTTGGCCATGCCGGTGACAGTAATCGGCACACCGTCGATCTCCACCCGCCGGCTGGTAAGCTTGGGGTAGGTATCGGTGGTCATGATGCCCTCTGACGCACGGCCCCAGTGATGCTCATCCAGTTCCGCCAATGCCTTGGGCAAGCCAGTTGCAAACGCCGGCAACGGAAACTGCTCACCGATTACCCCGGTGGAATACGGCAGGATCTGATCCTCAGCGCAACCAGCCGCATCGGCCAACAGGCGACAGCTGGCCAGACAGTTTTCCATGCCCTTCTTGCCGGTGCCCGCGTTGGCATAGCCGGTATTGATCATCAGGTATTTGGGTGCCCCTGCGGCAAGACGGTTTTTTGCCACCTGCACCGGCGCGGCGCAAAAACGGTTCAAGGTGAAAACTCCGCTGACACGGGAATCTTCACTCAGCTCCAGCACCACCAGGTCCTTGCGGTTGGCCTTCTTGATGCCAGCTTCAACAGCGGCAAGACGGATACCGGGGACGGGCAACCATTCTGTCTGTGTCATAACCAATCCTTTAGCGTTCAGCGACAAGCTTCAAGCCACAAGCCCAAACAAAGAAAGCACCGGCGTTGCCGGTGCTCTGGATTTCCTTGCAGCTTGTAGCTTGAGGCTGCTGTTATTCAATCTTGCCGTGGCACTGCTTGTATTTCTTGCCCGAGCCACAGGGGCAAGGTTCATTACGACCCACCTTTCGACCTTCGCGAACCACGGTCTTGGTACCGTCGGCCTGATTATTCTCGCCGGCCGTGCCATCAGTGCCCGGTTCCGGGGCCGCCTGCATCTTCATTTTTTCTGCCTGGCGGCGGGCCTCTTCCTGGCGCTGCTGCTCGAGGCGCTCCACTTCGTCATCACGTCGCACCTGGAAGCTGTGCAGCACGCGAATCAGCTCATGCTGGATCTGGTTGAGCAACCCCTGGAACAACTCGAAAGACTCTTTCTTGTATTCCTGCTTGGGGTTTTTCTGCGCATAGCCGCGCAGATGAATGCCCTGACGCAGGTGGTCCATGCTGGCCAGATGCTCTTTCCAGTGACGGTCGAGGATCTGCAGCATCAGGTGTTTTTCGATCTTGCGCAGGTCCTCGACGCCGATTTCCCCTTCCTTGCGCAGATAGTCCTGCTCCAGGGTTTCCACCAGCTTCTCGATGACACCGTCGATATGCATCTGGTTGTCTTCGTTGAGCCACTGACCCACCGGCGCATTACACTGGAATTCCGCCTCCAGGGTTTTCTCCAGACCCGGCACATCCCACTGATCTTCCACGGAACCCGGCGGCAGATAACTGTGCACCAGCTCGGTCACCACATCATAACGAATGCCCTGCACGGAGGTGCGCAGATCGTCGGTTTCCAGAATCTGGTCACGCTGGGTGTAGATCACACGACGCTGGTCATTGGCCACGTCATCGTATTCCAGCAGGTTCTTGCGGATATCGAAGTTACGGCCTTCCACCTTGCGCTGGGCATTCTCGATGGCCCGGGTCACCCAACGGTGCTCAATCGCTTCGCCGTTCTCCAGCCCCAGGGAGCGCATCATGTTGCGAATGCGGTCCGAGGCGAAAATCCGCATCAGGTCATCTTCCATTGACAGGAAGAAGCGGGTGTAGCCCGGATCACCCTGACGACCGGCACGACCGCGGAGCTGGTTATCGATACGGCGAGACTCGTGACGCTCTGTGCCGATGATATGCAGGCCGCCAGCTTCCATCACGGTGTCATGGTTGCCCTGCCACTCGGCGCGAATTTTTTCCGCTTCCTTGTCCGAGGGGGTATCCATGTGCTTGATCTGCTCTTCCGGGTTGCCACCCAGCACGATATCGGTACCCCGGCCCGCCATATTGGTGGCGATCGTTACCGCACCAGGCCGCCCCGCCTGGGCAATAATCTGTGCTTCACGCTGGTGAAACTTGGCGTTCAGTACTTCGTGGGCAATCTTGTCTTTTTTCAGGCGCTTGGACAGATACTCGGACGATTCAATGGTCGCGGTACCCACCAGCACCGGGGCACCCTTGGCCACCGCTTCGCTGATTTCCTTGACGATGGCATCGAATTTTTCTTCCAGTGTCAGATACACCAGATCATTGGCATCCACACGAACCATGGGCCGATTGGTCGGCACCACCACCACATCCATGCCATAAATCTGACGGAATTCCAGGGCTTCGGTATCAGCCGTACCGGTCATACCCGCCAGCTTGTTGTAGAGGCGGAAATAGTTCTGGAAGGTGGTAGATGCCAGGGTCTGGTTTTCCTGCTGGATATTCACCCCTTCCTTGGCTTCGATCGCCTGGTGAATGCCCTCGGACCAGCGACGTCCGGGCATGGTGCGGCCGGTGTGCTCGTCAACGATAACGATCTGGTTATTCTGGACAATGTAGTCCCGGTCCACATGGAATAGAGCGTGGGCCTTCAATGCCGCATGGACATGGTGAAGCAGCGCCAGGTTATGAGCTGCGTAGAGGCTTTCGCCCTGCTCCAGCAGAGCATTACTGACCAGCAGCGCCTCAATTTTCTGGTGCCCGGTTTCTGTCAACTCGACCTGACGCTGCTTTTCATCAACAAAGTAATCGCCTTCCTGCTCTTCCGTCTCGGCGGTGAGATTTGGCATCAGCTTATTGACGGCCGTATACAGCTCGGAGGAATCGGCTGCCGGCCCGGAAATGATCAGCGGGGTGCGGGATTCGTCGATGAGAATGGAATCCACCTCATCCACAATCGCGTAGTTGAGACCACGCTGAACCCGATCTTCCAGGCGAAAGGCCATGTTGTCGCGCAGGTAGTCGAAACCGTACTCGTTATTGGTACCGTAGGTGATATCAGACGCGTAGGCCGCCCGCTTCTCATCGGTGGGCTGCTGGGAAAGAATCACACCGACACTGAGGCCCAGAAATTCGTAAAGGGGGCGCATCCAGTTGGCGTCACGCTCGGCAAGGTAGTCATTCACGGTGACCACGTGCACGCCTTCGCCGGACAGCGCATTGAGGTACGCCGCCAGAGTCGCGGTCAGAGTCTTACCCTCACCGGTGCGCATTTCGGAAATTCGCCCCTCATGCAGAGCGATACCGCCCATCATCTGCACGTCGAAATGGCGCATGCCCATCACCCGGGTGGAGGCTTCCCGCACCACCGCAAAGGCTTCCGGCAACAATTCATCCAGGGTCTTGCCGTCCTGGAACGCCTGACGGAATTCGCGGGTCTTGAGCTGCAAGTCTGCTTCGCTGAGCTGTGTCAGCGCTTCCCCGTGGCTGTTGATCGTTTCGACCAACTTGCCCATGCGTTTCAGCTCACGATCATTCTTGGTGCCGATGATTTTTTTTACGATGGTACCCAGCATACAACTTCCGGTTCGGTAAAAAGTCAGGACAAACAGCCCGTTGGCGGCAAAGTGCTGGCCGCAAGGTGAGCCATTCTAAACACAATAAGATGAAGAGATAAGGTGGTATTCCCGGTTATCAAGGGTGCTCAACGAAAAACGGCCCCTACAAGGGGCCGTTTTTCGTCTGTTCTTTAACGTCGGGCGCGGTAAATATAGGGCTGAGGGTTCACCTGAGCGCCATTTTTAAGCACTTCATAATGAATGTGCGGCCCGGTAGAGCGGCCGGAATTGCCCACTTTGCCGATAACGTCCCCGGTGCGAACAATCTCACCCGGCTCCACCAGTAATTCCAGGGCATGACCATAGCGAGTGGCAATACCATTACCGTGGTTGATTTCCACCATCAGGCCATAGCCGGAGCGATCACCGGAATAAGTCACGACACCGGCGCCGGTGGCAATGATCGGCGTGCCTTCCTTGCCGGCAAAATCCACCCCTTTGTGCCAGGCCACACGGCCGGTGAAGGGATCAGAACGACGCCCGAAGCGGCTGGACATCCAGCCCTTGGCAAGAGGCCGGCCGGACAGGTAGGTCTGGTCTTCGATCTGCTTGCCGGCCAGCAGGTTTTCCAGAATTTCCAGCTGACGCTCGCGGCGTTCAAGGGTGTCCGCCATCTGGTTCACCGCTTCCATAAAGGAAGGCAGCTCGTAGCTGGCGCCCTCTTCCGAACCTTCCGGCCCGCCGAGTCCTGGCACGGTACTGAAATCAAACTCCTCGCCATCAATATCTGCCACTTCCACCAGCCGCTCACCCAGCGCATCCAGTCGAACCAGTCGAGCCTGGGCCTGGGCCAGCTTCAGGGTCAGTGCCCGAAACTGCTCCTGGCTGAGGCGATCCAGCGATTCCAGGGCCTTTTTCTGCTCTTCCAGATGGGTGGAAAAACGTTCGGTCATTACCGGCGTATACTCGGGCTGGTCGTTAAGTTGCGACACCAGTAGGTAGCCGCCAACGCCCATCAGCACCGGCACTACCACCAGCACGGCAGCCAGTAACCAGGGCCAGTGTCGCGGAACCGGAAGTGTGCGCGAATGGCCACGCTTGCTGTTAATGACTAAAATATTCATAGATTCGTGTAACGCACCGACTAAAAATTAAGAATTTCAAATAGTTGCACTGGTTTTCTTGATTATTTTTTACAATTTGCAGGCTAGTCTAAGTAAAACCTATGAGCAAGACAACTTCGCCCAAAGCCCTGCTCGCCCTGCTGAGTGGTCACCCTACTCTCTCCGGCCTGACCAGGGAGGCCAAAAAGACCGCTCGCCAGGAGCCGGATACCGCAGCAGCCACCGATCCGCTTGACTGCCTGCCACCGGCACTGCGCGAGCGAGTCACTCTGGTGGAAGACAGCATGCGCTGGTTGGCCATTGCCGAAACCAGCGCTACAGCTCAGCTATTGCGTTTTCACCTGCCCAAACTGCAGCAGGCCCTGCCCGGCCAGCAGATCAAAATCGTGGTGGGCGGAAAACGCCAGATGCAGAGTAGCAACGTCCGTGCCAACCAACAGGACAAGCCCAAATTGGCCAGGGAAAGTGCCAGACAAATCGCCGATCTGGCTGACACCATTGAGGACAAAGGCCTCAAGGCATCCTTGCAGCGGCTGGCCAGCCGCGGTGAATCAGAGTGAGCCAACCGTTTAAAAGTTCAACGGTGAACAGCACCTTCAATGTCTGAATACCTGAACAGAGAGTGTGTAACAGGCAAGTGAAAGGGGGCTAACGCCGGGCATTACCGGATCGGTGTTGAAGCCCGGAACTCTGGCTAACACGCCTTCCCTGAAACGAAAAACCACCCGGCGGCGGGAGAACCGCCGGGTGGCAACAGGGTTTCGACGTTTCCAACTTGCTGCTGAGTACGGCTACTCCGCCGCCGCCAGCACCGGTCGCATGTAGGACACCGGCGCATCGGTGGCATCTTCGAAGGTCACCACCTCGTAGGAATCCTCCTGACGGAGAATCTCGCGCAGCAGGGCATTGTTGAGGGCATGGCCGGATTTGTGACCGATGAACTCGCCGATCAGGCTGTGGCCCAGCAGATACAGGTCGCCGATGGCATCCAGCATCTTGTGCTTGACGAATTCGTCCTCGTAACGCAGCCCGTCCTCGTTGAGGATGCGGTACTCATCCACCACGATGGCGTTATCGACACTGCCGCCCAGCGCCAGATTCTGGCTGCGCAGGAACTCGATATCGCGCATGAAGCCGAACGTCCGCGCCCGCGCCACTTCTTTCACGAAAGAGGTCGTGGAGAAGTCGATGCTGGACACCTGGTTTCGCTCTTCAAACACCGGGTGATCGAATTCGATGGAGAAGGTCACCTTGAAGCCATCAAAGGGAACGAAAGTCGCTGACTTGTCGCCCTCACGCACCGTCACTTCTTTCTTGATGCGGATGAACTTCTTGGCCGCTTCCTGCTCCTTGATGCCGGCAGACTGCAGCAGGAACACGAAAGGACCGGCACTGCCGTCCATGATCGGCATTTCCGGCGCGGACAACTCCACTAAGGCGTTATCGATGCCCAGTCCTGCCATGGCAGACAGGAAATGCTCTACCGTGCCCACCTTCACGCCATCCTGAACCAGGGTCGACGACAAAGTGGTTTCGCGGACGGCATCGGCAGACGCCTTGATCTCCACCACCGGGTCCAGGTCGACACGCCGGAACACGATACCGGTATCCACCGGTGCCGGGCGCACGGTCATGTAGACCTTTTCGCCGGTGTGAAGTCCCACGCCGGTGGCGCGGATCACGTTTTTCAGCGTTCGTTGTCTGATCATCAGTCTGTCACACAGCTGCGGGTATCCTGCAGGATACCGCTTTCCTCAACACAAAATGAGGGCGTAATTATACTGCAATGCCCTGATTTTGCACCCTTGGCGCCAGACCGTTAGTCGGCCTGGCGACGGAGGAAGGTCGGGATATCAATGAAATCCAGATCTTCCGCGGTGCTCACCGCCTGCTGACCACGGCCGCTGGCCGCCTGCTGGGCAGCGCGTTTGCGCTCCACTGCCGGGCGATCCAGGTCGCTGTAGTCCACTCGGCCATCCGCGGTGACGGGGGTCTGACGACCACGCACCACTTTTAGTTCCTGCTGGGCGGCGGCACCCAGGCCGGTAGCCACAACGGTGACACTGATGCTGTCGCCCATATCCGGGTCGATGGCGGTGCCGATGATCACGTTGGCGTCATCGCTGGCCAGTTCGCTGACGATGTCACCCACCTCGGAGAACTCGTCCAGGGCGATGGACTCGTTGGCGGTGATGTTGATCAGGATACCGCGGGCGCCACGCAGGTCTACATCTTCCAGCAACGGGCTGGAAATGGCTGCCTGGGCCGCTTCTGCCGCCCGGCCTTCGCCGCTGGCAGTACCGGTACCCATCATGGCCGTACCCATTTCACTCATCACCGTGCGCACGTCAGCGAAATCCACGTTGATCATGCCCGGGCGAACGATCAGATCCGCAATCCCTTTTACCGCACCCTGCAGCACTTCGTTGGCCGCCTTGAAGGCGTCCAGCAGGCTGGTGGAGCCGCCGAGAACCGCTTGCAGCTTCTCGTTGGGGATGGTGATCAGGGAGTGAACGTGCTCTTTCAGCTCCTCGATACCTTCCTGGGCGGAGCGCATGCGCTTCTTGCCCTCGAAGGGGAACGGCTTGGTCACCACCGCCACGGTCAGGATACCCAGCTCCTTGGCGATCTCAGCCACCACAGGGGCGGCACCGGTGCCGGTTCCACCACCCATACCGGCGGTAACGAACACCATGTCAGCGCCGTCCAGCAGCTCGGCGATGCGGTCACGGTCTTCCTGGGCGGACTGACGACCGATTTCCGGGTTTGCGCCTGCACCCAAGCCCTTGGTCACCTGGCTGCCCAGCTGAATCACGGTTTTGGAGGAGGCATTTCGCAGTGCCTGGGCGTCGGTGTTGGCGCAGATAAAATCCACCCCTTCCACACCGGAACGCACCATGTGATCCACGGCGTTACCGCCGCCACCACCGACACCTACCACTTTAATGACCGCGCCATGCGGTACGCTGTCTTCCAGTTTGAATTGCATGGTTGATCTCCCGTTATTGCTTCCCTGTTACTACTTTGAACGTCATTTAACGTCGAATGGTCCCGGTGATGTTGCTGCGGCCCGGAACTGCCGCTTCCGCAAAAACTGTTACCCGGCTCAGGAACTAGAAGTTGCCCTTGAACCAGTTTTTGAAACGCTCTACCCAGTTCACTTCCCCGCCACCGGCAAGGGCGCGGGCACTGGTGCCGTCCTTTTCCATGCGCTGGCCGTACAACAGCAGGCCAACCGCGGTGGAATAGATCGGGTTCTTGACCACGTCGATGAGCCCGGAGATACCCTGCGGGGACCCCAGACGCACCGGCATGTGAAAGATTTCTTCGGCCAGGTCCACCGCACCCTCGATCTTTGAGGAGCCACCGGTGAGCACGATGCCACCGGGGATCAGGTCCTCGAAGCCGGAGCGACGAAGCTCGGCCTGGATCAGGGTGAACAGCTCGTCATAGCGCGGCTCCACCACCTCGGCCAGATTCTGGCGGCTGAGGGTACGGGGCGGCCGGTCGCCCACGCTGGGCACCTTGATGGTTTCGTCCGCGCCGGCCAGCTGGGTCAGTGCGCAGGCGTACTTGATCTTGATCTCGTCCGCGTGCTGCTTGGGGGTCCGCAGGGCCATGGCGATATCGTTGGTCACCTGATCCCCGGCAATGGGGATGTTGGCGGTGTGACGAATGGCGCCTTCGGTGAAGATGGCAATATCCGTGGTGCCGCCACCGATATCGACGATGCAGACACCCAGTTCACGCTCGTCTTCGGTCAACACGGCGTGAGCACTCGCTAACTGCTCAAGGATGATGTCATCGACCTCCAGGTTGCAGCGGCGCACGCATTTCTCGATGTTCTGGGCAGCGTTCACGGCACAGGTCACCAGGTGCACCTTGGCCTCCAGACGCACACCGCTCATGCCGATGGGCTCGCGCACCCCCTCCTGGTTGTCCACCACGTACTCCTGGGGCAGCACGTGCAGGGTTTTCTGATCTGCCGGGATCGCCACCGCCTGGGCCGCGTCGATCACCCGGTCGATATCCGCCTGGGCCACTTCCCGGTCGCGAATGGCGACGATGCCGTGGGAATTGAGGCTACGCACATGAGAGCCGGCGATGCCCGCATACACGGTATGAATGTGGCAACCGGCCATCAGCTCGGCCTCTTCCACTGCCCGCTGGATAGAGCGCACGGTGGCTTCGATATCCACCACTACGCCCTTCTTCATCCCCCGGGACGGCTGGGAGCCAATGCCGACAATTTCCATGGTGCCATCGGCGGATGACTGACCGACGATGGCCACCACCTTGGAGGTGCCAATGTCGAGTCCGACAATCATGTTTTCTGATGCGTTTGCCATGTCATCCATTCTCCTAAAACTAGCTTTGCTCGCCCCAGGTCACCGCCATGCCATCGGCATAACGCAGGTCGACCCGGGTTACCCGGCGGCTGTCCGTGCTCAGCACACCGCGATAGAGCCGCACAAAGCGGCGCAGTTTGCTGGTGTATGCTTCACGGTCTACCACCAGCTGCATATCGTTGTTCAGGGTCAGTCGCGCGGTCAGTCGTGCGTTGACCTCCATGCTGCGAATACCCAGGTCCACATCTGCCAGCATCTTGCCCATGCTGTGATAGAACCCCATCACCTCTTCCAGCCGCTGTTGCGGTCCGCTCAGCCGCGGCAGGCCGCTCAGGTCATACTGCTTGAGCGCCTTGAAGGGCTCGCCGCTGTCTGAAATCAGCACGGTGTCATTCCACACCGCCACCGGGCGCCGCTCTTCCACGGTCAACACCACGGTGTCGGGCCACTGCCGGCGAACGGAAACCCGTTCCACCCAGCTCAGGCCCTGTGCCTGCTGGTAGATTTCCTCCAGCGGCACGGAAAAATAGTTTTCATCGCGAACCAGCGCCGCCAGGGCGGTCTGGATCTGCTGTTGACGGCGCACATCGGTAACACCGTCCACACCCACCTTGCGCACCGGATAACCATCCAGTGCCGCCGGCAGATAGATCACGCCGACCAGCAACACCGCCGCCACCGTTCCCACCAGCATCCAGGGCACCGCTGCTGACAACCGCTCATTGAGCGGTACGCCGGCTTTCTTCACCGGCTTGCGGCGGGCCCCGCGCGGGGTCGCGGCCTGCTTAGCCATCACCTCGTTCCAGCGCATCGAGCAGGATTTCCCCCACCAGGGTGTCGAAATCCCGCCCGGCGGCCTTGGCCGCCATGGGCACCAGGGAGTGGTCCGTCATTCCCGGTACCGTGTTCACTTCCAGTAACTGCCAGTTGCCCTGCTCGTCGCGCATCACGTCCACCCGGCCCCAGCCGTGGCAGCCTGCTACCCGGAAGGCGGTCAGGGCCAGTTGGCGCAGGGCCTGCTCATCAGAGTCGTCCAGTCCGGCCGGGCACAGATATTCGGTGCTGTTGGACTGGTACTTGGCTTCAAAGTCATAAAACGCATTGGGCGTCTTCAGGCGGATCGCCGGCAACGGCTCCTCGCCAAGGATGGCTACGGTGTATTCCGGGCCGTTAACCCAGGCTTCCACCAGCACATCGGAATCAAATTTTTCCGCTTCTTTCAGCGCCTGGGCCAGCTGCTCGGCGTTATCCGCCTTGGCCATGCCGATGGAAGAGCCTTCATGGGCCGGCTTGATCATCAGCGGGAAGCCCAGGTCTTCTGTGTCATTACGGCCAGCCACATAGAACGGCGGCGTCGGTAAACCGGCGCCTTTCCACAGTTGTTTGGTGCGCACCTTGTCCATGCCGATGGCAGAGGCCATCACCCCGGAGCCGGTATAGGGAATGCCCAGGTGCTCCAGGACGCCCTGGATGACACCGTCTTCGCCGCCCCGACCATGCAGGGCGATAAAGGCCACATCAAACCCCTTCAGGGTATCCACGCTCTTGTAAGCCGGATCCACCAGCTCGGCGATCAGCCCCAGATTACGCAGGGCCTGATGGACCGCCGCACCACTTTTCAGTGACACGGGTCGCTCGGCGGATTTGCCGCCGGCCAGTACCGCTACCCGGCCCACGCTGGCCAGTTGCTTCTTCAGCAGCACCTTATCCACGCTTGGCGCCTCCCTGTTCAGCCAGTTCTTTGGCGATGGCGCCCACATTGCCGGCACCCTGGGTCACCAGCAGATCGCCGTCCTGCAGCTGGGTGGCCAGAATGTCGGCCAGCTTGGCCGGATCATCCACAAACACCGGCTCCACCCGGCCACGCTTGCGAATGCTGCGGCACAGGGCGCGGGCATCCGCACCGGGAATCGGGTCTTCACCGGCGCCGTAGACCTCCAGCATCAACAGCACATCCACCCCGGACAGCACGTCCACAAAGTCCTCGTAAAGGTCCTGGGTACGGGTATAACGGTGCGGCTGGAACAGCATGGCCAGGCGACGACCCGGCCAACCGGCGCGGATGGCATCGATGGTGACAGCCACTTCGCTGGGATGGTGGCCGTAATCGTCCACCAGGGTCGCGCTACCGCCTTCGAAGTGATACTCGCCCTGTACATCAAAGCGCCGGCCCACACCGGTAAAGTTGTTCAGACCACGAATAATGGCCTCATCGCTGGCGCCTTCATCGGCGGCCACGGCAATGGCCGCCAGGGCATTGAGTACGTTGTGCTTGCCGGGCATGTGCAGAACCACATCCAGCGGCTCGCCTTCTTTGCGGATCACCCGGAAAGACGTGGTCATGCCCTGCTGCTGCACGTTCTCCGCACGCAGGTCCGCATCGTCACTGAAGCCGTAGCGAATCACCTGACGGTTCACCCGTGGCAGCAGCTTGCGCACCACCGGGTCGTCCACGCACATCACCGCCACGCCGTAGAACGGCAGGTTGTGCAGGAACTCGATAAAGGTGTTCTCCAGCTGGGCAAAGTCCCCGCCATAGGTGTGCATGTGATCCGCTTCGATATTGGTCACGATGGCACTCATGGGCTGCAGGTGCAGGAAGCTGGCATCGGACTCATCCGCTTCCGCCACCAGATAACGGCTCTGCCCCAGGCGCGCATTGGTGCCGGCGCTGTTCAGCCGCCCGCCAATCACGAAGGTGGGGTCCAGGCCCGCTTCCGCCATGATGGCCGCGGTCATGGAGGTGGTGGTGGTCTTGCCATGAGTGCCGGCCACAGCGATGCCGTGACGGAAGCGCATCAGCTCCGCCAGCATCTGGGCCCGCGGCACCACCGGAATCCGGCGGGCATGGGCTTCCGCCACTTCCTCGTTTTCCGTGGTCACCGCCGTGGACGTTACCACCACGTCGGCGCCATCAATATTTTCTGCCCGGTGGCCGATTTCCACCCGCACACCCAGGCCACGCAGGCGCTCTACCACCGCCGATTCCTTGATGTCGCTACCACTGATGGCATAGCCCTGATTGGCCAGCACCTCGGCGATGCCACACATACCCACGCCGCCGATACCCACAAAGTGGATACCGCTGATACGCCGCATCTCGGGGACGATATGGATGTTGTCGTTATCGGCCATTGGCCACCTCCTCACACAGCGTGGCCGCGCGCTCGGCGCTGTCGGCCACGGCCTGCTCACGGGCACGCTGCGCCATTTGCGCCAGCAGCCCGCGTTCTGCAACCGGTTTCAATGTGCCCGCCAGGCTGGCGGCGCTCATATCCCGCTGGGGCAGCAACAGGGCCGCGCCCCGGTCTGACAGCCAACGGGCATTCAATGTCTGGTGATCGTCCACGGCGGTGGGCAGGGGCACGAACAGGGCTGCCACACCGGCGGCGGCCACTTCCGCCACAGTCAGGGCTCCGGCCCGACAGATCACCAAATCCGCCCAGCCGTAGGCTTGCGCCATGTCGTCGATAAATTCACTGACCTGGGCGTCCAGCCCCAGCGCCTGGTAAATCGGCGCCGCTTCACCGGTACGGCCGGCACCACACTGGTGGCGCACCTGGATATCCCGGCCCAGTACCGCCAGCAGCAATTCCGGCAAGTCCTGATTCAGTACCAGGGCCCCCTGGCTGCCACCCAGGACCAGCACCCGCAGGCCGCCCTGGTGCTGAGCATACCGACGGGATGGCTCTTCCAGGCTGGCGATCTCGGCGCGTACCGGGTTACCCACCCAGCAGGCACTCTGGGTGCCGAACGCACCCTGGAAACCTTCCAGGGTCACGGTGGCCATTTTCGACAACAACCGGTTGGTCAGCCCCGGCACCGCATTCTGTTCGTGGACCACCACTGGCACCTTGCACAGGCGCGCGGCCAGGCCACCGGGACCGCTGGCAAAACCGCCAAAGCCCACCGCCAGCAGCGGTTGGCGCTGGCTGATCAGGCTGCGCGCCTGCAATACCGCACGCAGCAGGTTGAAGGGCGCGGTGAGCTTGCGCTTGAGTCCGCCACCACGCAGCCGGGATACGGCCAGTTCGGCGATCTCATAGCCGTACTGGCGCACCAGCTTGCCTTCCATACCGTTTTCCGCGCCCAGCCAGAGGATCCGGAAACCGCGCTCACACAATTGATCCGCCACTGCCAGTGCCGGGAACACATGCCCGCCGGTACCGCCTGCCATGATCAGGATGGTGCCGCTCATCGTGCCGCCCTCCCTCTCGCTTTCAGCTGCTCGGCTTCGGCACCGGCGCGCAGGATCAACCCCACCATGGCGGAGAAGATCAGCAGTGAAGAGCCGCCATAGCTGATGAATGGCAGGGTCAGGCCCTTGGTGGGCAGCAGCCCCATGTTCACACCCAGGTTGATAAAGACCTGAGAGCACAAGACGAAGGCGCAGCCATAAACCAGATAGGCGTGGTACAACAGACCGCGGGTTTCCAGGCTGTGACCCAGGCGGAAGATGCGCCAGCCCAGCAGCACAAAGCCGCTGATCAACGCCAGATTTCCCAGCAGCCCCAGCTCTTCGGCCATCACCGCGTAAACAAAATCGGTATGGGCTTCCGGCAGGTAAAACAGTTTCTGCACGCTGTTGCCCAGGCCGACGCCATCCCAGTGGCCACGGCCAAAGGCGATCAGGCTCTGGGTCAACTGGTAGCCGGAGCCATACTGATCGGCCCAGGGGTCGGTAAAGGTCATCAGCCGCGCCACCCGATAGGGTTCAGCAAAGGCCACCAGGGCGCCCAATGCCACCGCCGCCAGACCAATCAGCAAGAAGCGCAGGGTCGGCACCCCGGACAGGAACAACATGCCCATGGCGGTGATACCCAGCACCACCACGGCGCCGAAATCCGGCTCCAGCAGCAGCAGGATGGTCAATACGCCCAGCAGCGCCAGCGGCAGCAAAAAGGCCTTCCACTCGGTTTCCAGGGCCGCCTTGCGCTGGGCGATATACCCTGCCAGGTAAAGGACGAAACAGAGTTTGACGATTTCCGAGGCCTGAATGGTCAGGCCCGGCAATGCAATCCAGCGAGTGGAGCCGTTAACCGTGCGCCCCAGACCGGGGATGAACACCATCACCAGCACCACCAGCGCCACCGGCAACATCAAGAAGCGCAACCGCTCCAGCAAGGCCAAAGGCACAGCAAAATAAACAAAGGCGCCGGCAGCCAGCCCCAACGACAGATAGATACCGTGGCGCAACGCATAGTAGAAGGGGTCGCCCAGCCGGGTTTCGGCAATCTGCAGGCTCGCAGACGAGACCATCACCAGGCCGGCCAGAGCCAACAGGATGGCTGTCCACATCAGGGTCTTGTCCAGACCCCGGTTATCCAGCTTGAGGATCATGCGCTCAGTCATGGCACACCTTCCTGGCCCGGGCAGAGAAATCATCGCCGCGGGCAACAAAGCCGGAATACATGTCAAAAGACGCACAGGCCGGCGACAGCAAGACTGCATCACCGGGCTGTGCCAGTGCATGGGCCCGGGCCACAGCCGCTTCCATGTCAGCCACCAGCTCGCACGGGGCAGCGGACATACCCTGAGCCAGGGTGCTGCGGTCTTCGCCCATCAGCAGGCCCGCACGCAGATACTGACGCGCCGGCTCGGCCAGCGGCGAGAAGTCCTGGCCCTTGCCCTGGCCGCCGGCAATCAGGATCACCTTGCCGTCGATGCTTTCACCGATACCGGTGAGGGCCGCCAGGGTGGCGCCCACATTGGTGGCCTTGGAATCGTTGAACCAGCGCACGCCACCCGCTTCAGCCACCTGTTGGCAGCGGTGCGGCAGGCCGGTAAAGGCTTTCACCGTGGCCAGCGCCTTGTCCCGGTTCAGGGACAAGGCATCACTGATGGCCAGCACGGAAAGGATGTTCATGGCGTTGTGATGGCCGGTGAGCGCCAGTTCGGACAGGGCCAGCAGTTGCTCGCCACGGCATAGTAGCCGGCCGTTCTCCGTGTCCAGGCGGTAATCCGCTTCCGGATGCGCACCGAAACTGATCTGGCGCGGCACCCCGGCAGGGGGGCGGGTAGCCAGGTCATCCCGGTTCCATACCGCTACCTGACAGCCATCATAGATGCGCTGCTTGGCGGCCACGTAGTCGGCAAAGCTGGCGTAGCGATCAAGATGATCCTGGGACACATTGAGAATGGTCGCCACTTCCGCGCTCAGGCTGTAGGTGGTTTCCAGCTGGAAACTGGACAACTCCAGGGCGTACAGCCGGGCCTGGTCGTCGAGCAGCTCCAGGGCCGGCACGCCCAGATTGCCGCCGATGCCCGGGTTCATGCCGCAGGCGTCAGCCACCTGCCCCAGCAGGGTCGTCACCGTGCTCTTGGCGTTGGAACCGGTAATCGCCACCAGTGGCTCGCTGGCGGCACGGGCAAACAACTCCACATCGCCGATCACTTCCTTGCCGGCAACCACTTGCTCGGCAATGGCCGGTGTTGCCACGGCCACGCCGGGGCTGACGATCAGGCGACGGGCGTTGTTCATCCAGCCGGCCTTGAAACCGCCGGTATGAATTTTCACGTTGGGGAATTCGGCGCGCAGCGCCTCCAGGCCGGCGGGCTCGGCACGGGTGTCCAGGGCGCGCACAGGCATCCCCTGGTCCGTCAGATAACGGATCACGGAACGCCCGGATACTCCCAGGCCAATTACCAGATCAAACCCGTCTTTCGCCATAAAGTTAACTCAATCCCCTATCGGATTTTCAGGGTCGCCAGACCCACCAGGACCAGAATTACGGTGATGATCCAGAAGCGCACAATGATCTTCGGCTCCGGCCATCCTTTCAGTTCAAAGTGGTGATGAATCGGCGCCATGCGGAAGACCCGGCGGCCGGTGAGCTTGAACGAGCCCACCTGCAGCATCACCGAAACGGTTTCCATCACGAACACGCCGCCCATGATGAACAGTACGATTTCCTGGCGGACGATCACCGCCATCACACCCAGCACCGCGCCCAGGCCCAACGCGCCCACATCGCCCATGAACACCTGTGCCGGGTAAGCGTTGAACCACAGGAACCCGAGGCCAGCACCACACAGGGCGGCAGAAATAATCACCAGCTCGCCGGCACCGGCCACATAGGGAATCTGCAAGTAAGGGGCAAACTCCGCATGGCCACCGGCATAGGCAAAGATGCCCAGAGCACCGCCCACCAATACCGCCGGCATGATCGCCAGGCCATCCAGGCCATCGGTCAGGTTCACCGCATTGCTGGTGCCGTTGATCACGAAATAGGTCAGCACGATATAGAACCAACCCATGTTGATGACCACATTCTTGAAGAAGGGCACGATCAGCTGGGTTTCCACCGGGCTCTGAGCGGTAAAGAACAGGGCAAAAGCCGCACCGAGAGCGCCAATGGACAACCACAGGTATTTCCAGCGGGCCGGCAGGCCGCGAGGATTCTTTTCCACTACCTTGCGCCAGTCATCTACCCAACCCACGGCACCGAACACAAACAGCACACCCAGGGTGATCCAGATAAAGCGGTTACTCAGGTCTGCCCACAGCAGGGTGGAAATAACGATGGCAATCAGGATCAACGCCCCGCCCATGGTGGGGGTGCCGGCCTTGCTCAGGTGGCTCTTGGGGCCATCGTCACGAATGGCCTGACCCACCTGCTTTTCCTGCAGCTTGCGGATCATGATCGGGCCCACCCAGAAGGCGATAAACAGGGCCGTCAACACGCTGAGAATGCCGCGCAGGGTGATGTACTGCACCACCAGGAAACCGCTGTGAAATTCTGCCAGAAGTTCAGCCAGCCATAGCAACATCAGAGTGCCCCCTGTTTCGATTTGTGAGGGCCTGCGCCCATGGTCAGTCGCTGCACCACCGCTTCCATACCGGCACTACGCGAACCTTTCACCAACACGGTTCCACCCTGTTGAAGAACCGGGGCACTCCAGGTTGCCGCCTGCTGATCGTTCTGGGCCGTCCTGGCGCCTTCACCAAAACCTATGGCTGCAGCACTGGCGCCGGTCATCACCACCAAGTCACTGATGCCTGCCTGGCGGGCATAGCCACCCAGCTCTTCAACCAGTTGTTCTGCCTGCGGACCCAGCTCGCCCATGGCCCCCAGCACCAGCATCTGCGGTGCCGGCTGAACGGCCAGCCAGTCTATGGCAACACGCACGGAACCCGGGTTGGCGTTGTAGGTGTCATCCACCAACACGCCATCGCCCACCGCATGCAGATTCATGCGGCCGGGCACCGGCTTGAGCTGCGCCAGGCGTGGCAGCACCTGGCCCAGGTTCACACCCAGAGCTCGCACGGCGGCACAGGCCAGCAAGGCATTGCTGACCTGATGAGCGCCGGGCAGTGGCACGATCACTGTCTCGCCCAACGGCTGAAGGACAAATTCCACCCGCTCCTGATGCAGCTGAATATTGTCGGCATACAAGTCCGCCGGCGCCTGGCTGCCCACACGAATCACGGTAAGGCCGGCCTTTTCTGCCTCAGCGGCAAAGAAATCGGCAAAGCTGTCATCGTTGTTGATGATCGCCTGCCCACCGGGCTGACAACCGCCGAAGATTTCCGCCTTGGCGTTGGCAATGCCCTGCATGGAACCAAACCCTTCCAGATGGGCACCGGTCACATTGGTCACCAGCACCACCTTCGGTTTGGCCAGGGAGCTGGTCCAGGCGATTTCACCGGGGGCATTGGCGCCCAGTTCGATGACCGCATAACGGTGTTCGCCGGCCAGACGCAGCAACGTCAGCGGCACACCGATGTCATTGTTGAAGTTGCCACGGGTAGCCAGGGTGCCCTCGCCCAGCATGGCGGCGGCCATTTCCTTGACGGTGGTCTTGCCGGCATTGCCGGTTACCGCCAGGCGCTCGCCGGTAAACTGGTCCGCATAACCGCTGGCCAGACGGCCCAGACCCAGACGGGTATCAGCTACCTGCACCGCGCTGGCAAAGTCACTTTGCTCACGATCCACCAGGGCGGCGATGGCGCCACCTTCAGCGGCCTGGGCAAGAAAATCATGGGCATCAAAACGCTCGCCCTTGAGCGCCACAAACAGGCAGCCCGGCGCCATGTCACGGGTATCGGTCACTACGGCGCTGACCTTGTGGTCTTCCCCGATCAGAGTGCCACCGGTCCATTGGGCGATCTGCGACAACCACATCATGAGGCACCTCCCCGGGCGGCCAGCGCCTGGCGGGCAAGTTCTCTGTCATCACTGGGGTAACGCACGCCGTCGATTTCCTGGTAGTCCTCATGGCCCTTGCCGGCCAGCAGAATCACGTCGCCGGCCAGGGCACTGTTTACGGTTTCCTGAATGGCCTCGGCACGATCCACGTTTTCGCGGACCGCCTGCGCCCCGACAAGACCGGCGCGCATCTGATCAATAATGGTTTGCGGGTCTTCGCTGCGCGGGTTATCGCTGGTCAGCACCACGGTATCGGCGAGCTTTTCCGCCACCGCCGCCATCTGCGGGCGCTTGCCCTCATCCCGGTCGCCGCCGCAGCCGACCACGCAGAACAGACGGCCGGCGAAATGATCCCGGCACGCCTGCAGCGCTTTTTCCAGGCCATCCGGGGTGTGGGCATAATCCACGATCACCGTCGGACAGCCATCAGCCTGCACCGGTTCCATACGCCCCGGTACGGGAGTAATGGCGGCCAGTGCCCCGCCCAGCGCCTCAGCGGCCACGCCCTGACCATGCAGGATAGCCGCCACGGCCATCACATTGCTGAGATTGAAGCGACCAAACAGAGGTAGGCTCAACGGCAGCACGGTGCCGCCCACGAACAGCTCCGCCTGGATTCCCTCTGCGGTGCACTGCAGGGACAGGCAGCGCACGGTGGCACCCTGCTGGCTGCCGAAGGTGACACAGCGAACCCCGTCGGGCAGACAGGCAATCAGGGTTGAGGCTGCCGGGTCATCACAGTTGATCACCGCCAGCTGAACCCCTTCGCGAGTAAACAGCATGGCCTTGGCAGCCAGGTAGGATTCCATGTCGCCGTGATAATCCAGATGATCCCGGCTCAGATTGCTGAATACCGCGGTGGTAACCAGGGTGCCGCCCAGACGATTCTGGTCCAGGGCATGGGAGGAAATCTCCATGGCTACGGTATCGGCACCGGCATCGCGCACTGTCGCCAATCCGGCCTGCAGGGTAATCGGGTCCGGGGTGGTATGACCGGTGGTCTGCTCCTGGCCTTTCAGCCCCAACCCCAGGGTACCCACCAGGGCACAGCGGTGCCCCAGCGCATTCAGTGCATCGCGCAGGAACCAGGTGATGCTGGTCTTGCCGTTGGTGCCCGTCACACCGGTAATGCGCAGGCGATTGGCCGGCTCACCGAACCAGCGCGCGGCCAGATCACCCACCTGCCCCGCCAGCCCCGGCAGATTCACGCAGGGCACTGGCTGCTGCAGATCCACGGAGAAGGTCTCCGCATCCGCCAGCACCACGGCGGCACCGGCACTGATCGCCTGACTGATGAAATGACGGCCGTCACTGGCCACGCCAGGTACCGCCACAAACACTTCACCCGGCTGCAGGCGGCGGCTGTCCAGCTGCAAGCCAGAAATGGCAAGGCCTGCCACTTGGGCAGGCAGGCTGTGCTCGGGGAGCAGTTGCTGGAGGCGCATCATGAGCGGTCCTCCGTATCCGGGCCGCCGGCCAGCAGCCCTTCGGGCCTGTCCGGTGGCACATGCAAGGTCCGTAACACCCCGCCCATGATTCGGGAAAAGGCCGGCGCGGCTACCAGACCGCCGTAGTAGGCATCACTGCGTGGATCGTCGATAACCACTACGGTGACAATGCGCGGGTCTGTGGCCGGGGCCAGGCCGGCAAACAGACCGATATAGCTGTCATCCGCATAACCGCCGGAGACTACCTTGTGCACGGTGCCGGTCTTGCCAGCTACCTGGTAACCGGGCACCTGGGCGCGGCTGGCCGTGCCCACCTGGCTAACCACGGTTTCCAGCATCTGCACCAGTTGCCGGGCAACCGGCTTGCCGAGCACCTGTTCACCGGCGGGTTTTTCTTTCACCTTTTTCAGGGTCAGCGGCACCTTGACGCCGTCATTGGCGATCACCGCATAGGCCTGAGCCAGCTGCACCGCGGAAACACTCAAACCGTAGCCATAGGAAAGCGCAGCTCGCTCCACTTCCCGCCAGTGGCTGCGCAATGGCAGCATACCGTTGCTTTCACCGGGAAAATCAATGGCGGTAGCCTGACCAAAACCGAAACGTTCCAGGTAGGACGGCAGCGCCAGCGGCTCCATGGCCAACGCCAGCTTGCTGGTGCCCACGTTGGAGCTCTTGGTGAGCACGGTGGTGATATCAATCACTCCGTAGTCGCGATGGTCACGAATGGTTTTGCTACCCACCCGCAAGGTGCCGGGGTGAGTATTGATGGTGGTAGACGGCGTCACCATGCCCATTTCCATGGCCGCCGCCACGGTAAAGGGCTTCATGGTGGAACCGGGCTCGAACAGATCAGTCACCGCGCGGTTGCGCAGGGCACCGGTATCCAGATTGCCACGGTTGTTGGGGTTGTAGGCGGGCTGGTTCACCATGGCCAGCACTTCGCCGGTGCGTACATCCAGCACCACCGCACTGCCGCCCTTGGCCTTGAATTGCTGCACGGCGCCAAGCAGCTCCCGGTAAGCCAGGTACTGCAGACGCAGGTCAATACTCAGGGTTACGTCTTCACCGGGCTGGGCCGGCTCCAGCACTTCAATATCCTGAATTACCCGACCCAGCAGATCACGAACCACCTTCTTGCGACCGGATTTGCCAGACAGGTGTGACTCCATGTCCAGCTCAACGCCTTCCTGGCCCTGATCGTCAATATTGGTAAAGCCCACCACATGGCTGGTCACTTCACCGGCGGGGTAGTAACGACGGTATTCGGTCAGCGAATGGATGCCGGGAACATTCAGATCCAGCACCGCCTTGGCCGCTTCCGGCGCCAGACCGCGCCCCAGATAGATAAACTCACGGGACTCGTGACGACGTACCTTGCTGGCGAAATCCTGCTGGCTGATCACCGGATTACCCGCCAGCCGCGACCATTGCTCCTGGTTTTCCAGGGCTTCGCGGGGATTGGCCCAGAGGGTGACCACCGGCGTACTGACCGCCAGGGGACGGCCATCACGATCCCGAATCACGCCCCGGTGAGCAGCCAGGGGCTCCACACGCAGATTGCGGATATCGCCCTGATGAGCAAGAAAGTCGTGCTGGATCACTTGCAGGTCTACCGCCCGCACCACCAGGACACAGGCACACACCAGCCAGAAGCCCAGCACAAAGCGCCAGCGCATCTGGTGATTGGGTTGCCGTGTCTTGCGAGCCTGGCGTTTCATGGCCGGATCAGCACTCTCTCATCGGTTTTCGGTAATTTCATGCCCAGCTTCTCGCGAGCCAGGCGCTCTACCCGGGCATAGCTGCCCCAGGTACTGTGCTCCAACAGCAGCTGACTCCACTGGCTCTCCAGTCGAGTTTGCTGCTGCTTCAATTTCTGGCTCTCGTCGGTGAGTCGACGGGCCTCATGAACGCTGTAACTCACCGCCAGCGCGGAGATCACTACCAGCATCACCAGGGTGCGGATCAGCCAGGGGGCGCTCATCAGGCCACCTTCTCCGCTACCCGCAACACCGCACTGCGCGAGCGAACATTCACTTTCAGCTCGGCCTTGCTGGCACGAATAGCCTTGCCAACCGGCTCCAACCGCTGGGGCATTTCATCGCCCAACGGCAAACCACCGCGCCCCTTGGGAGCCCGGCCGGAATGATCGCGAATAAACAGCTTCACGATCCGGTCTTCCAGAGAATGGAAGCTGATAATGGCGAGACGCCCGCCGATGGCGAGCGTCTCCAGGGACTGTTCGAGCACTTGGGTCAGCGCATCCAGCTCCCCGTTTATATGTATTCGCAATGCCTGAAAACTGCGTGTGGCCGGGTGCTTACCCGGCTCGCCGCGGCCGATGGCCGACTCGATCAGATCGGCAAGCTGCAAGGTGCGGGTAATCGGCTGCTCCTTGCGCTCCTCACAGATACGCCGGGCAATCCGCCGCGACTTGCGCTCATCGCCATAGCGATACAGCACATTGGCAATATCCTGCTCGTCGGCCCGAGCCAGCCACTGCGCAACACTTTCACCCTGAGTCGGATCCATGCGCATATCCAACGGCCCATCACGCAGAAAGCTGAAGCCACGACCCGCGTCGTCCAGCTGCGGCGACGACACACCCAGATCCAGCAACAAGCCATCAATGGGGCGACCCACCTGGTCGACCACATCAGGCAGGCAGTCAAAGCGGCTTGCCACGATCTGGAAACGGCCATCTTCCGACGCCAGCTGCTCACCCGCGGCAACGGCCTGAGGGTCACGATCGATACCGGCAAGGCGACCCTGTGCGTCCAGTTTTTCCAGCAGTGCACGGCTGTGGCCCCCTCGCCCGAAGGTGCCATCCACATAAAAGCCATCACTACGGCTGAACCACATATCCAGTACCTCTTCCAGCATCACCGGCTGGTGTTCGTACTGCGCGCCCTTGTCGGTCATCAGAAAGACAGCTCCTGCACACTTTCCGGCAATGCATCCGGGTCCAGGGTGCCATCCTCTTCCAACCAGCTTTCTGCTTTCCAGATTTCAAAACGGTGCATCTGACCGATCAACATCGCCTGCTTCTCCAGGCCGATGGCTGCCCGTAATTCCGGCGGCACCAGCAGCCTGCCATTGCTATCCATGTCGATTTCCACCGCCTGACCGAGAAAGCGACGCTTCAGCTGACGCACCTGCGGACTGGAGTCTCGCTGGGCGGACAACTTGCCGGCGGTTTCCATGAATTCATCACGTGGGTACAGCGCGAGGCATTCGTCATAAGGGTGACGGGTAAGCACAAGCTGGCCGCCGCAGGCTTCGTTCAACGAAGCGCGATAGCGGGTCGGCATGGTGAGCCGCCCCTTGGCATCCAGATTGAGTGATGTGCTTCCAGTAAACACTGGCCGTCCTCATGCTCGATTATTCGGTTCCTTCCCGGGGGTTCTGTTTACCCCACTTCGCGACACCGGCCGCCAAGAAATTCCCACTTTTTCCCACTTTTCACCACATTGAGACACTCTATGGCCACCGGGAACACCAAGTCAAGCGTCGGCACCCAGGCAAACGTAAAAGAATTTCCAGACAAATCAGCCTGTTAGCTGTGTCACACGGAATGAAGGAAGAGACGAACGGAGGGAGTTTCGAGACGAATCAGAGCGCTGGAACGTGCAGGTGAGAAAGCACTTTAAGTGTTAGACGGATTAGTTATTACTAACTTTTTTTATATGCACTTATTAAAGGTCAAATCCTGTTCGGACACGGGCAAGCGATAGGATTGACTATCCAGCAGGTCGACGCCGCACTCCAGCGCCGCCAACCAGTCAAGAAAGTGCCCTACCTGCTCCCCTGCAAAGTAGCCACCATGCTGGGGAACGATCATGCGTGGCCCCAGCTTGCGCACCATGGCTACCCACAGCCGACAGGCCCGGTTGCTGGCCATAAACCGGCTGACCACCACCTGGCTGCGAGTGTGCATCAGCCAGCGCGGCAGGGACGCGATAATATCCGGGTCCTGATGGGATGCCAGAATGTAGTCCAGACCATCCAGACTGATTCGGCGACTCAGAGCAATGGTCAGCGGGGTGTAGGTCAGATCCCCACCCGGATCGATCAGCGCAGCGCGGTCCCCGTGGCGAATGCAGAATTGGTTGGCCTGCACGCCTTCCCCGACAACCAGATCGGAAAAGCGCAGCACTTCGTGATTATTGTAGAGAAAGAGGGTATCGATTTGCGCCATGTCGGATTCCTGCCAGGTTGTAAGCTCGGCAATTCTGACAACATCGCATCACTGGATAATGACTCAGATGAAAAAGAGAAAGCGTTTCGAGGTGAGAGTGACGAGTCACGAAAGGCAAACCCCGGTTCAGGGATTCACTTCTCGCAACTCGCATCTCGTACTGAAAAGGTGGACCGGTCGATAAGCCGGGTTCTGTCGTGGACAGTCATTCATCTCGGGTTTGCGTCGCCACAAACCTCTAGCAACCTACCCGGATCCAGCGCGGGCCACGCCAACGGATCCCTATTTGGTCTTGCTCCGGGTGGGGTTTACCCTGCCACCACTGTTGCCAGCGGCGCGGTGCGCTCTTACCGCACCTTTTCACCCTTACCGGTTCCGACACGAGGAAGGAACAGGCGGTATCTTCTCTGTGGCACTAGCCGTAGCCACACCGTTCCCAGTGTGGCCCCCAGGCGTTACCTGGCACCCTGCCCTGTGGAGCCCGGACTTTCCTCTAGCGGCTACGCCGCCAGCGACTGTCTGACCGGTCCGGGGGCGATTCTAGTCAGTTAACAGTGAACAGTGAACAGTTAATAGTTCGCGGGCCGTGTTTTTCTGCTCCTAAACGCAGAAGGCCGCGCCCAAACCCCGGGCGCGGCCTTCATTGCAGACGCTTCTCTCCTGTCCTCTCGCGAGCTGTTAACTGTTAACTGTTAACTGCCCTCAAGGAGCGCATACACCGCCTGCCGCTTCAGGCCGGTGTGGGCCGCCATGATCTTCGCCACCCGGGATACCGGCAGTTCCGCCAGCAGGGATTTTGCCAGGGCCTGGTCCTGCTCGCTCCAGTCTGCGGTTTGTGCCGCAGGTGACAATACCAGCACCAGCTCGCCGCGTTGCTGATTGCGATCCGATGCCACCCAGTCACAAATATCAGCCACGGTTCCCATGCGAATCGTCTCAAATTGCTTGGTCAGCTCACGACACAACGAGATTTCACGATCTTTTTCAACTGACGCTTTCAGCGCTTCCAGGAAAGAAAGCACCCGGTGAGGGGCTTCGTAGATAATACTTGTGACTGACAGCTTGGCCAGGCGCTCAATGGCCTGTTGGCGAGGCGCTCCCTTGGCCGGCACGAAGCCCTCAAAAAGAAAACGATCAGAGGGCTGGCCCGCCGCTGCCAACGCTGCCAGCAGTGCCGACGCACCGGGAATCGGCACCACCCGTACACCGGCCTGGTGGCAGGCGCGCACCAGACGATAACCGGGATCACTGACCAGCGGGGTTCCCGCATCACTGATCAGGGCACCCTGCTCACCTGACTGCAAACGGGCCACCAACTCTTCGCTGCGCGCACTTTCGTTGTGGTCATGACAACTGATTAACCGACTGCGGATTCCCAGCTGTTCCAGCATGCGCTGACTGTGTCGGGTATCCTCCGCCGCCACCCAGTCCACCTCACCCAGTACCGCTATCGCCCGACGACTGATGTCATCCAGATTTCCGATCGGTGTACTAACAATATACAAAGTTCCACTCATATCTGTGCACGACTCAACTGGTGAGGCTCCAATGAAGCGCCTACAATAGCGGCTTCATTCTGGTAATACGAACCTCTCGCCATGGAATTCAGAAAGGCCCGTTTGGCAGCCCTGCTTGCTGCCGCAGTCATCGCCGGCTGTTCTACCACAACTCCTACGCGCACCACGGTTTATGAACAGCCGTCGGCTACCAAGGTTGGCGCCGCCCCCACGGCACTGTCTGCGGCCCGCAGTCAACTTGCCACCATGAAAACCGATGCACGCATCGGTGCCGCACTGCAGTGGGCGGAACATTATCTGGATCAGCAACGCCCCGGTGATGCCGGCCAGTTACTGGCCGATCTGA
This sequence comes from Alcanivorax sp. IL2, assembly GCF_047495475.1. Classification (NCBI taxonomy): domain Bacteria; kingdom Pseudomonadati; phylum Pseudomonadota; class Gammaproteobacteria; order Oceanospirillales; family Alcanivoracaceae; genus Alcanivorax; species Alcanivorax sp. IL2. The sequence goes on from NZ_CP179932.1 coordinate 3,307,483, forward strand.
ATCCTCAGGCCTTGGACAACGAACAGCGGTTTGCCTGGATGCTGCTCAGCGGTCGCGCCCAGCTTGGTGATCAACAACCCGACGACGCGCTTGCCCTGCTGCAACGCCACGAGGATGACATTCTTCAGTATCCCGCCGAGCAACAGGCACGGCTGGATCTGCTTAAAGCCGATGCCCTGGCCATGAAGGGTGATCTGACCGGCAGCCTACAACAACGGGTTGCCACCCACCCCCTGCTGGAAGATAAAGATCAGGACTACAACCACGGCATGATCTGGCAGCTTCTGATGCAGCTGTCCAATGCCGAACTGGCTGATGCCATTGAAGACAGCAGTGGTGACTTGCGCGGCTGGCTCACCCTGGCTCGGCTTTACCGGGATCCGATCGCCGATCTCGACGCCCAGGTCAGCCGGCTGAATCAGTGGAGCGCCCAGTGGCGCACCCACCCGGCCATCGATGACGTCCCCGATATGCTCGACGCCCTGGAAAAAGCTGTCAGCGAGCGGCCCAGCAAGGTTGCCATTCTGCTGCCTGCCACTGGCCCACTGAAAAATGCCGGCAAGGCACTCCAGGAAGGCATCATGACGGCCTACTATCGGCATAAGCAGGATGGCAACCCACCGGTATTGCGCTTCTACGATTCCGGCGGTGACGACATCCTCGCGCTCTACCAGCAGGCCGTTCAGGACGGCGCCGACTTCATCCTCGGGCCTCTGGCCAAGGACAAGGCAGCCACCATTGCCAGCCAGGGCACCCTGCCTGTTACCACCCTGGCATTGAACTATATTGATCAGGGCGAGCTGCCTGAGAACTTCTTCCAGTTCGGCCTCGCCCCGGAAGACGAAGCTCGCCAGATTGCCCTGCAAGGTGCGCGCGAAGGCGCCAGCCAGGCCGGCATCCTCTACCCGGAAGGGGAATGGGGTGAACGGGTTGCCCAGGCATTTGCGCAAGAATGGCAATCCCTCGGTGGCACCGTGACCGTCACCCGGACTTACCAGGAAGGCCCCACCCTAGGTGACACCGTCAAGGAACTGCTGCTGGTGGCGCAGAGCCAGAGCCGCGGCCAGGCAGTGAGCCGCTTCACCAGCCTGGACATGGATATCCAGCCACGTCGTCGCCAGGACATGGGCTTCCTGTTTCTGCTCGCCAATCCCGACCAGGGACGCCAGGTCAAACCGGCGCTGAATTTCCACTACGCCAAGGATCTGCCGGTCTACTCCACCGCCCTGATTCACAGCGGCGAATCCAACCCGCGCCGCGACCAGGACCTGAACGGGGTGCGCTTTGTGGACATGCCATGGATGCTCAGCAACGAAGACTCCGAGCTGCGCCGAATGAGCAATGAGCAATGGCCCGAAGGCCATGGCCGCTATGAGCGGCTGTTTGCCATGGGCATTGATGCCTATCGTCTGCAAAGCCGTGTTTTCCTGCTAAGCACCCTGCCCTCCAGTGAACTGCCTGGCGTCACCGGACGCCTGAGCATGAAACAGCAGCGCATCGTTCGCGAACTGAACTGGGGCGTCTTTATCAATGGTGAGGCACGCCCCCTGCCCAAGGTAGCCGAACCCGGAAACAACAACCGAACCAGTGAAATTACCGCGCAGTAACAAAAATTCCGGTGGCGAAGCGGAAAAACAGGCTGCACACTGGCTCACGCAGCAGGGGCTAGACGTTGTGGCCCGCAATTTCCGCTGCCGGCAAGGTGAAATCGACCTGATTATGCAGGACGGTGACACCCTGGTGTTTACGGAAGTGCGCTGGCGCAGCTACCGCAGTCATGGTGGCGCACTGGCTTCCGTGGATCACCACAAGCAACGCCGGCTGATCCTGGCGGCCCAGCATTACCTGGCCCGCCACCCGCAATACCATGATCGCCCCTGCCGCTTTGATGTACTGGGAATGGAACCGGACAACAACGACACTGTCCGTTATCAGTGGATACAAAACGCGTTCTACAGCGAATAGCCCAAATAATCGAACGCGCAGAACAATGAGGTAATTATGAGCGTGGACCGTATCCGGCAATTATTTGCCGAAAGCATCGAAACCAAAGCCAAGGCCGGCGAAGTCCTGCCCACCGTCATCGAAGCGGCCGGTCAGGCCATGGTGGAATGCCTGCTCAACGGCGGCAAGATTCTCACCTGTGGTAACGGCGGCTCCGCCGGCGATGCCCAGCACTTTTCTTCCGAGTTGCTCAATCGCTTCGAGATGGAGCGTCCGGCATTGCCCGCGATCGCGCTGACCACGGATTCCTCTACACTCACCTCCATCGCCAACGATTACAGCTATAACGAAATCTTTTCCAAGCAGGTCCGCGCCCTGGGCGGCAGCGGCGATATCCTGCTGGCCATCTCCACCAGCGGCAACTCTGCCAACGTGATACAGGCTATACAGGCCGCTCACGACCGGGAAATGCGTGTTGTCGCCATGACCGGCAAGGAAGGCGGCGAGATGGTCAACCTGTATGGCCCCAACGACATCGAGATCCGGGTGCCAGCTACCTCCACTGCTCGTATTCAGGAAGTTCACCTGCTGGTGATTCACTCCCTGTGCGATTACATCGATCAGCAACTGTTTGGAGGCCAGTAAATGGCCGCACGCTTCACCCGCTTGAGCAGCATTCTGACTCTGTTTTTGATGCTGGTTACCAGCACCGGTTGTGTCTCCCTGTCCAAGGGCATGTCCGATGATCCCGTCGACCAGAATCACGGCAAACGCACCTTCGGCGCCTTTGTCGAGGACGGCAATATTGAACGCAAGGTCGCCGTGAATCTGGCCCGGGCCAGTGCCGAGCTGGACGAGTCACGCATTGTGGCGGTGAGCTACAACGGCAACGTCCTGCTTGCCGGCCAGGTAGCCAACGAAGACCTGAAGACCCAGGCCGGAAATATTGCCGAGAAGGTCCGCCATGTTCGCCATGTGCACAACGAACTGCAGGTAGTGGGGTCCAATTCCTTTCTGGCACGCACCAATGACACCTGGTTGACCAGCAAGGTGAAAAGCCGCCTGCTGATCAACGGCGAAGCCCCCGGCTGGCGCACCAAGGTGGTGACAGAAAACGGTGTGGTCTACCTGATGGGCCTGCTGACTCGCGCAGAGGCCGATGCGGTCGTCGAACAGGTGCAGAAAGTCTACGGCGTGCAGAAGATCGTAAAGATTATTGAGTATATCGACTAAAGAGCAGCTGCAAGCGACAAGCTGCAACTCGAAGAAAGGCCCTCCCCAATCGGAACGCCGAGCCCGCGCTACCCCGCCCAAAACAAAAAACCGCGCCCAAAGGGTGCGGTTTTTCTAGCTTCTAGCTTCTAGCGCGTAGCTAAAAAAAACCGGCTTTCGCCGGTTTTTTTATTTAACCACCTTCAAGTGGCTGACCTTTCCCTTGCTGTCGTCCTTTTCCGGTTCCGGGGGCGTCGGCTCGGGAGGCGTCTCTGCCGGATCGAAGGCCATACCCTGGCCGTTTTCACGGGCAAAAACCGCTACCACCGCGTTCACCGGCACCCGGATGGTCATGGGCATGCCGCCGAAACGAGCAGAGAAGGTAATCTCGTCATTCCCGGCAATAAACTGCGTCACTGCCCGCGGCGCAATATTGAGGACGATCTGACCGTCCTGAACAAAGTCCTGGGGCACTTCCACACCGGGATAGGAGGTATTCACCGCCAGGTGGGTGGTCAGGCCGTTATCACAGATCCACTCGTGGATCGCCCGTATCAGATACGGGCGATTGGGGGACATATCAGACATGATTACAGCGGGTTGCGCAGTTCGCGCTCGGCATCGGTCAGGCTGGCCTGGAAGGCATCACGGTCGAACAGACGCTCGGCATAATCCAGCAGCGGCTTGACCTGCTTCGCCGGCAGCTCGATACCCAGGGCAGGCAACCGCCACAAAATCGGGCCCACCACACAGTCCACCAGGGTGAACTCTTCGCTCATGAAGTACGGCAGCTCGCTGAAGATCGGCGCGGTGGCAATAATCGCTTCACGCAGCTCCTTGCGACGCTTGTTCAAGCTGGCTTCTTTTTCTTCACCGGCCAGAATCGCATCAACATGGCCACACCAGTCACGCTCAACCCGATGGATCAGCAAACGGCTGTGGGCACGAGCTACCGGATAAACGGGCAGCAACGGCGGATGCGGGAAACGCTCATCCAGATATTCCATGATGACCGTAGACTGATACAGGGTCAGTTCACGGTCTACCAGGGTAGGCACTTCGTTGTAAGGGTTCAGCGATGCCAGATCTTCCGGCTTGCTGTTATTGTCCACATCAACGATATCGACTGTGACCCCTTTTTCCGCCAGCACGATACGCACGCGATGGCTGTAATGATCTTCCGGGGAAGAAAAGAAAGTCATTGAAGAACGCTTGGTCACCACACCCATGGTCGAATCATCTCCGCACAAATAGCTATAACAGAAACAGGGTAACCGCTTACACGGATACCCTGTTCAACGCTGAAAAGGGGCACTAATCGTTAGTGCACGTCTTTCCAGTATTCCTTCTTGAGCAGGTATGCCGGGACAAGAAGAATGCCCAGGAACACCAGAACATACACGCCCAGACGCTCACGCAAGGGACGAACCGGCTCCGCGGTGTAAGCCAGGAAATTGGTCAGATCACCCATTTCCTGCTTGAACTCGTCTTCGCTCAGCTCTTCTTCCAGGCTTGCCATCACATGAGGCATGCCCACGTTCTCGAACACCCGGTTGTTGTAACCGAAGGGACGAGATTCGTCTTCGTAGAAGTTGATCAGGTAGGAATACACCCAATCCTCTGAACGATAACGGGTCACCATGGTGAGATCCGGCGGTGCATTGCCGAACCAGGCCTTGGCATCTTCCGAAGCCATGGCAGTACGCATCTGATCACCCACCTTGTCGGTGGTGAAATTCAGCTTTTCCTGCACCAGCTCTTCCGGAATCTCCAGATCTTCAGCCAGTCGGCTGTAGCGCTGATACTGCAGACCATGACAGCCCATGCAGTAGTTTACAAACAGCTTGGCACCATTCTGCAGGCTCACCTTGTCCTGCAGGTTGACCGGTGCCGGCACTTCATACTCACTCTTGCCACCACCGGCCGCGAAGGCGACCAACGGCAGGCAGCTGAAAAGAACGACCGCTAATTTCTTCATCAGTGACCCCCCGTTACCCGTTCCGGAACCGGCTTGGATTTTTCGAATTTGTGGACAAACGGCATGATCAACAGGAAGTAGCTGAAGTAATAGATCGTACCGAACTGAGCCATCATGGTCTTAGCAGGAGTCGCCGGCTGAGTACCAAAATAACCCAGCATCAGGAAGTCCAACACGAAGATCGTCATGAACAGCTTACTCAACCAGCCACGATAGCGGATGGAGCGAACCGGGTGGCGATCCAGCCAGGGGATCACGAACAGGATCACGATAGCGCCACCCATGGCCACCAGGCCCCAGGCCTTGGCAGGCATGATGATATCCAGGGTCGCGGCACGCAACATCGCGTAGTAAGGACCGTAATACCATACCGGAGCAATATGATCCGGCGTTTTCAGCGGGTTAGCCGGCTCAAAATTCGGCTTCTCCAGCAGGTAGCCACCGCCATCCGGGAAGAAGAAGATCACCACGGCAAAGATCATCAGGAACACGATCACGCCGGGCAGGTCCTTCACGGTGTAGTAGGGGTGGAACGGGATGCCATCTACCGGGATACCGTTTTCGTCCTTGTTCTGCTTGATGTCCACGCCATCCGGGTTGTTGGAGCCCACTTCGTGGAGCGCCAGGATGTGCAGTACCACCAGAGCCAGCAACACGATGGGGATAGCCACCACGTGCAGAGCGAAGAACTTGTTCACCGTCGCCGTGGACAGCAGATAGTCACCGCGCACCCAGGTAGTCAGGCCCTCGCCGATTTCCTTCGCTTCTGCGGCATCGATAAACGGCAGCAGATCAAAGGGAATGGCGCCAGCCAGAGAAATAATCACCTGAGCGCCCCAGTAGGACATGTTGCCCCAGGGCAGCACATAGCCGAGGAAACCTTCCGCCATCAGCGCCAGGTAGATCAGCATACCGAAGATCCACACCAGTTCCCGCGGCGGCTTGTAGGAGCCGTACATCAAACCACGGAACATGTGGATATAGACCACGGCGAAGAAGGCGGACGCCCCTACCGCGTGCATGTAACGGATCAACCAGCCCCACTCCACATCACGCATGATGTATTCCACCGACGCAAAACCTTCGCTGGGGGAGTAGAACATGGTCAGCCAGATACCGGTGAGCAGCTGGTTGATCAGCACCACCAGGGACAGCACACCGAAGTAGTACCAGAAGTTGAAGTTCTTCGGGGCGTAGTATTCGGACATGTGGCGCTTGTAAGCGTCCACCACGGGCAGACGGGCATCTACCCAGTCGACAACACGATTCACCATTCCCATCATGCCTCGGTCTCCCCTTCTTCAGAACCCACAATGATGACGCCTTCACTCAGATAGGAGTGCGGCGGCACCACCAGGTTGGTGGGTGCGGGCACGCCCTTGTAGACGCGACCGGCCAGATCAAACTTGGAACCGTGACAGGGGCAGAAAAAACCACCGTGCTCAAGTTCCACCGTAGGCTCGTCCTCATACAACGGCGAACACCCCAGATGGGTACAGGTGCCAATCAGCACCAGCAGCTCTTTCTTGATAGAGCGCCACTCGTTCTGCGCATAGGCAGGCTGCTGGTCAGCTTCAGACGCAGGGTCACTAAGCTTGTTTTCCAGCTGAGGCAAGGTTTGCAGCATATCGTCGGTACGACGCACCACCCACACGGGCTGGCCTCGCCATTCCTCAACCACACGCTGACCGGGCTCCAGTTTGCCAATATCCACCGTTACCGGCGCACCGGCATTCTTGGCTTTGGCACTGGGTTGCCAGGATTTCACAAAAGGAACAGCCGCGCCAACTGCACCTGCGGCACCAATAGCCGAGGTCAAGCCGATCAAGAAGGTGCGGCGGCTGGTATTAACGCCGTCGTTGCTCATTCAGTTATTCTCCCCTTAGATCCCACGCTCGGGAATAGTCCGAGACTCGAGGTACTACCTCGCGCTCCGGGCGGAGTAAGGCGGCGCAAATGGTAAAGAAAAAGCCCACACCTGACAACCGGTTATTCCCCGGCCAGAGTCGCTAAACGCCTGATTTGAACACAAAAAAGCCCAGCATTGCTGGGCTTTTTTGTGAACAGCTGTTGTAAAGCTTAACGCTTGGAGAACTGCGGACGACGACGCGCCTTGCGCAGACCCACTTTTTTACGCTCAACTTCACGCGCATCACGGGTTACGTAACCGGCACGACGCAGCTGACCACGCAGCTCACCGTCATATTCCATCAGCGCACGGGTGATACCGTGACGGATGGCGCCAGCCTGACCGTTGTTGCCGCCACCGCTTACGGTAACCAGCACGTCAAACTTGTCGCTCACTTCGATCAGTTCCAGCGGCTGACGAACCACCATCTGGTTGGTTTTACGACCAAAGTAAACATCCAGAGGGCGGCCATTCACAGAAATCTTGCCGCTGCCCGGACGCAGAAAAACGCGAGCGGAAGAGGTCTTGCGGCGACCGGTTCCGTAGTTGGTTTCTACAGTTGCCATCAATTAACCCCTTAAATTTCCAGCTGCTGCGGCTGCTGAGCGGTGTGAGGATGCTCAGTACCGGCGTAAACTTTCAGTTTGCGGAACATGGCGCGACCCAGAGGGTTACGCGGCAACATGCCCTTCACCGCCTTCTCAATGATCATTTCAGGCTTTTCAGCCTGCAGAGTGGAGAAGTTGGCTTGTTTCAGGCCACCCGGGTAACCGGTGTGACGGTAGTACATCTTGTCATTTGCCTTGTTACCGGTAACGGCCACTTTATCGGCATTGACTACGACGATGTAATCACCGGTATCGACGTGTGGAGTAAACTCCGGCTTGTGTTTACCGCGCAGACGGCTGGCGACTTCGGTCGCCAACCGACCCAGCGTTTTGCCGGAGGCGTCTACCACATACCAGTCGCGCTTTACGCTTTCCGGTTTTGCGCTGTAGGTCTTCATGGAATTCTGCCCTAAATTCAATATGTTACGGGTAGCAAACACCCGCCGGCGTCAGTTCCGCCGGGCAAGAGAGCGCGAATTCTACCCAAGCCCCCCAAAGAACACAAGCGGTTCGGGGGCTTTTGTTGTCATGTCGTTTACTGCCTGGCTGCAGGTCAGTTCCCACCATTGTGCCGCAACAGGCAGCATGATGAGATTGGCGCCTATTCTACCCGTGCCTACCGGCCCCTTTGCAAGGAGTACACCATGGAATACCGCCGTCTTGGACGCACTGACCTCAACATCAGCAGCCTGTGCCTGGGTACCATGACCTGGGGAAGCCAGAACACTGCAGATGAAGGCCATGCCCAGATGGACATGGCGCTGGATCACGGCATCAATTTTTTTGATACCGCGGAGATGTACGCGGTGCCGGCCAGCCCGAACACCTCATTCCGCACAGAAACCATCATTGGCGAGTGGTTCGCCCGCACCGGCAACCGCAACAAGGTGGTCCTGGCCACCAAGGCCGCCGGCCCCGGCGACTATGTAAAGCATATACGCGGCGGCCCGCGTTTCGACCGCCCCAGCCTGCAAAGTGCCGTAGAAGGCAGCCTCAAGCGCCTGCAGACCGATGTGATCGACCTTTATCAGCTGCACTGGCCGGAACGCACTACCAACTACTTTGGTCGGCTGGGCTACAAGCATCGTGACGGCGAGGACGGCATCGCCATCGGCGAAACGGTGGCCGCCCTCAAGGAACTGGTAGAGGCGGGCAAGATCCGCCACTGGGGTCTTTCCAACGAAACCCCCTGGGGCACCATGACCTTTCTGCGTGAAGCCGAAAAGATTGGCCTGGCCCCGCCGGCCAGCATCCAGAACCCCTACTCCCTGCTCAACCGCAGTTTCGAAGTGGGTCTGGCAGAAATCGCGCATCGAGAAGCCGTCAGCCTGCTCGCCTACTCGCCCCTGGCCTTCGGCATGCTGACCGGCAAATACCGCAACAACCAATGGCCCAAAGGTGCCCGGCTGACAGAGGTCAAACAATTCAGCCGCTACACCAACGACCAGGCCAGCGCTGCCACCGAGGCCTATTGTCAGCTGGCAGAGGAACGCGGCCTGAGCCCGACCCAGCTGGCATTGCAGTTCGTAACAACCCGCCCCTTCGTTGCCAGCAATATCATCGGCGCCACCAGCCTGTCTCAGCTGGAGGAAAACCTGAAGAGCGTGGACCTGCCCTGGGACCGGGACCTGGAAAAAGCCCTGGAGGCTATCCACGCCCGCTTCCCCTACCCGGCCCCCTGATATCAGGCAAGCCGCCGCGCCCAATGCCCGGGCGCGGTGCGTCACACCTGAAGGCCTTACCCTCGACTGTAGGAGTTCCCATCCTGGGGACGAACCGAGCGCAGCGAGGCGACAGCCCTTTCAAAAACCCTGTTCTTCCAGAAACCTGTCGAGCGCTGACATCCCTGATCGTCCTGCGGGCGATTTCCACGCTGGCGCGTGGTTCGCGCCTCGAGAAGTGTTATTCGCTTCGCTCACCCTTCGGGCCGCACGGAAATACGTGCGTTACTCCGCTACGCTCCGTTCCTACAACAGCTCCAGAGCTACCAAGCGATCCGCATAGAACCGTTGACGATACAGTCTTGCTCATGCAATGTTAACGGCGTTAACTTCAGCAAATGAGAAACCATGGCACGCACGGCATACCACCACGGCGACCTTTATCAGCAGGCCCACGAGCAGGCCCTGGCCATTGTTCGTGAGCAGGGCGACAGCGCTATCAGCCTGCGCGCCCTGGCCAGGCAGATCGGCGTCAGCACGCCGGCGCTGTATCGCCACTATGCCGACCGGGAAAGCCTGCTGGCCGAACTGGCCATCAGCGGTTTCCAGACCCTGCGTGAGCATTTGCTGGCCGTGGACCAGCAAGACAGCCGCAGCGCCCTGATCGGCATCGGCCTGGCCTACGTGGCCTTCGCCCGGGAGGAACCTAACCTCTACCGGCTCATGTTCGGCGGGCGAGTGTTGCCGCGCGGCGCTCACCCGCGACTGGATCAGGCCGGGCTGGCGGCATTCCAGGTACTGGAAGACACCGTGGCAAACGGCCAGCAACGCGGTTACCTGAAAGCCGCTCCCCTGGCCCTGCTTACCGCCGCCGCCTGGTCCCTGGTGCACGGGCTGTCGCAACTGACCATCGACGGCCACCTGCCCGGCCCTGACACCGAACCGCAACTGGCAGCGGGCATCACCGCCCTGCTGCTGGATGGCAGCATTGAACGTTCCAGCAAGGAGCCCACCCCATGAGCAACCCCACACCGAGCACAATCCGCGTTGGCCGACGTTACCGGGCCAACCGGCTGGACGGCCCCTATGACGCCATCGTCATCGGCTCCGGTATCGGCGGCCTGACCGCCGCCGCCTGCCTGAGCAAACTGGGCAAGAAGGTTATTGTGCTGGAGCAGCACTATACCGCCGGCGGCTTCACCCACAGCTATGACCGCAACGGCTACGAATGGGATGTGGGCGTGCATTACATCGGCGATATGGGCGCCAAACACACCCTGGCTCGCCGCCTGTTCGATTACGTCACTGACAGCAAACTGCAATGGGCGGCCATGGACGATCACTACGACCGCCTGTTCATCGGCGATCGCCAGATCGATCTGGTCGCCGGGCCTGAGGCCTTTGCCAAGGAACTGAAAAGCCAGTTTCCCGGCGAAGTGCAGGCCATCGACCGCTATCTGGATTATCTCTCCCAGGTGGCCAAGGCCATGCCCGGGGTCACCCTGGCCAAGGTACTGCCAAACCTGCTGGCCGGCCCGTTCCGGTATCTGGCCCGCCGCAAGGCCCCCGCCTTTCTTAACCGCACCACCCGGGACGTCCTGGAAACCCTGACTGGCAACCAGGAACTGATCGCCGCCCTCACCGGCCAGTGGGGCGACAATGGCCTGGTGCCCGATGATTCCAGCTTTATCATCCACGCCCTGATCGCCCGGCATTACCTCTACGGCGGCTATTACCCGGTGGGCGGCGCCTCGGAAATGGCCAAGACCATTATTCCGGTGATCCAGCAAGGCGGTGGCGAAGTCTTCACCTATGCGGACGTGAAAGAGATCCTGGTCGAAAACGGCAAGGCAGTGGGCGTGCGCATGGCCGACGGCCACGCCATCCACGCCCCCGCCGTAATCAGCAACGCCGGGGTCTTCAATACCTTCGGCCCACTACTGCCGGATCACGCGCCCCACAAGGCGTTCTACCAGAACAAACTGGGCCAGGTGCAACGCTCCATGGCCAGCGTCTGTCTGTATATCGGCCTGCAGGACACGGCGGATAACCTGGCGCTACCGAAAACCAACTTCTGGATTTACCCGGGAGCGGATTACCGTGGTCAGGTTGAGAATTTTCTCGCCGCCCCGGACAGCCACGATATTCCGCTCACCTATATTTCCTTTCCCTCCGCCAAGGACCCCAGCTTCGCAGAGCGCTACCCGGGCCGGGCCACCATCGAAATCGTGGCACCGGGGCCGTTCGAGTGGTATCAGGACTGGGCAGACAAGCCCTGGGGCAAACGCGGGGAGGATTACGAGGCAAAGAAGGAAGCCTATGCCCAGCGTCTGCTGGAAAAGCTCTATGAAAAAATGCCCCATCTGCGCGGCAAGGTGGATTACTACGAACTGTCCACGCCGCTGTCCACGGACTATTTCTGCCGCTACAGCACCGGCGAGATCTACGGGTTGGACCACACGCCCGAACGGTTTGAGCAGGACTGGCTGAAACCCAAGACCCGCCTCCCCGGCCTCTACCTGACCGGCCAGGACATCATGACCTGCGGCGTGGTCGGCGCCATGATCGGCGGCCTGCTCACCACCGTTGCCGTGAGCGGCCTGAAAGGCCTGCCGCTGGCCAAGAAAATGTTTGTGGGGTAATGCATGCACCTGCCCTTCTGGCTCAGTGTCACCCTGCTCGCACCGCTACTGGTGTGGCAGGGAAAACAGACCCGCCGCACCACCCCGCGCCTGCCAGAGGCCGGCGGTGAGCCGCACGGCCAGTACGGTGACGGCGAGCCGGCACTACGGTTGCTGGTGATTGGCGAATCCACCGCGGCCGGGGTAGGCGTGGCGCATCATCAAGATGGCCTGGCCAGCCAACTGGCCCGGCAGTTACAGCAGCAAAGCCGGCACACCATTGGCTGGCACAGCCATGGCATTAACGGCACCCGTTTGAGCGGTCTGCTTGATCACCTGAAAACCGCCGAGCTGCCGGCGGTGGATGCCACTCTGCTCAGCATGGGCGTCAATGACACCACCGGCCTGACATCCAGACGACGTTACCGCGAGCAACTACGGATACTCGCTGGCGGACTGTCAAAGCCGCTCTACCTGCTCAGCGTGCCCCCCATGCACCGCTTTACCGCCCTGCCCTCCCCCCTGCGCCAGCTGCTGGGCTGGCGGGCCAAACAACTGGATGCCATCCAGCAGCAACTGGCCCGGGAGCATCCTGATGACTTTATCTATCTGAGCTATCCGCCAATGAACGACCCGGCCCTGCTGGCCGAAGACGGCTACCACCCCGGCATCAAGGGGTATCAGGCCATGGCTACCGCGCTGGCACCGGCCATTGCCGCAAAACTGCTGACATGGAAAGAAACGTAGGGTGGCGCAGGGTGAATCAGCCTAAGGCGTAATCCACCTTTTATCGGCAGCCTTGATATGAAATGCAAACATGGCGGATTACGCCTGCGGCTAATCCACCCTACATTGCCGGAAAGGTTTTACCGCCCTCATCCGAGTGTATAGCGAACATAAAAAAAGGCCCTGCTAGCAGGGCCTTTTCTGTTGGAACGTGGCAAGGGATCAGAAGCGGTAGCTGAGCTGCGCGCCAATTACATCCGCATCCAGTTCGTAGGTCCCTTTCAGCTGAGCGCCTTTGTCAGCCCGGTTGATATCCGCATCTTCCACAAAGATATGCGCATAACCCACGTCGATGGTCATATTCTCCACCGGGGTGAACCCGGCGCCCAGAGTCAGCCAGACGCGATCGGAATCCGGAGAGATGGCCGAGCGGTTATCAGTCCCCTGAGTAGATTCTTCCTGCGCCACACCGGCACGCAGCACTGTGGTCTCATTCATGGCGTGACGGACGCCAAGGGAATAACGCACGGTGTTTTCCCAGTCGAAATTTTCGGTCGGGTTGAAAGCAAGCTGATCGCTCTCTACCACCAACTGATCCAGGCTACTCCACTCCATCCATTCAACACCCATCAGGATTTGAGTACGATCAGAGAGGTCGCCCGCATAGGACAGTTGCAGCGATGCCGGCAAATCAATGGAAGCCTCGCCTTCATAGGTTCCAGCCGCGACAACTGGCGCACCTGCCTGGAAATTGGTCAAGTTGGCACCGAGCTGACTGAAAGTGATATCACCTTCTACGTCATATTCAATTTTGGAACGATAGGCGACACCGAAGTGGTTATTGTCATCAGGGCTGTATTTCAGTCCGAGATTCCAGCCGTAGCTATCATCGTCACCTTCAAGACGCGTCGCGGCGTTGCGAATATCCGCATCCAGTCGCTGGTAACTCAGGCCCAGCCCAACACTCAGGGAATCTGTCAGCTGAACACCAAGTGACGGATTAATATTATACGTTCTAAGATCTGATTCTGTTGAGTAAAGATCCCCTGCAGTAATGGGACCCAGAGGCGTCAGGTAACTGTTGCCCCAGTTTTGCTCATACTCAATCTTGGTTCCAAATGGAGCATTCACGCCCAAACCGAAAGTCATCATGTCACTGAGCGGGACAGCCAGAAAAAGACTACCGACAAAAGGTTCCACGTCTTCGAAATCACCAGGCCCAACGCCTGACTGGGGAATCAAACCTGCAAAGCTGCCGTCATTATCAGCTTCAAACGTCGTATCGACCCACACCTGATGAACCGCAGCAGAAAGCTCTGCCTGTTTCAGCCCTGCCAGGGTAGCCGGGTTGTACCATTGGTTAGAGGCGTTCTCGCTCAGCACACCGGCACCGGCATAGGCGGTACCCAGAGCGGACACGGATTGATAGGACACGGAAAAGCCACTTGCCGCCGCGTGCCCGGCAACCAGGCTCAATGCGGAACCGACAAGAACGGCACCTGTTTTTTTCATGATTTCTCTCCCTCTTCCTCGCAAAGTAGTGCTGTCGAAATGATTAAAAGAACAGCAATCCACTTATACACAATAGGCCGCGATACACGCAAGGAATCCCGTTCACTCAGCCTTTCGTATTAGAAAGAGAAAATAAAAAAAAAGGCAGCGAATGCTGCCTTTTTTTATTTGCGATCATGCCACCGGCTTCAGTCAGCCAGAACTGCCTTGGCAATAATCGTTTTCATGATCTCATTGGTGCCGCCATAGATCCGCTGTACGCGTGAATCTGCAAACATGCGCGCTACCGGGTATTCCCACATGTAGCCATAACCACCATGCAACTGCACGCACTCGTCGATTACTTCGCACTGCAAATCAGTGATGTAATACTTGGCCGCCGCAGCGGTGGGAATATCCAGTTCCTTTTTCAGGTGCAGCTCCAGACAGCGATCCACGTAGGCGCGGGCCACTTCCAGTTTGGTGTGCATCTCGGCGATCTTGAACTGGGTGTTCTGGAACGCGGCGACTGGCTTGCCAAATGCTTTACGTTCTTTTACATAATTGATGGTATGTTCCAGCGCGGATTCCGCCATGGCCAGACCACCGATGGCAATCCCCAGACGCTCCTGCGGCAGCTCCTGCATCAGGTAGACAAAGCCCATGCCTTCCTCACCCAGAAGATTCTCCGCCGGTACTTTCACGTCCTGGAAGAACAGCTCGGAGGTGTCCTGGGCCTTCATGCCCACTTTCTTCAGGTTGGTGCCCTTCTCAAAGCCTTCAGAGTCGGTTTCCACCACGAACAGGCTGATACCCTTGGCACCTTTGGACGGATCGGTCTTCGCCACAACGATGACGATATCCGCGTTCTGGCCGTTGGTAATAAAGGTTTTGGAACCGTTGAGGATGTAGTGATCGCCCTCTTTCACGGCGGACGTCTTCACGCCCTGCAGATCAGAACCGGCACCCGGTTCGGTCATGGCGATGGCACCAATCACCTCACCCGTCACCATTTTCGGCAAGTATTTCTGCTTCAGGGCTTCAGAGCCGTTGTGCTCGATGTAGGGGGCTACGATTTCCGTATGCAAACCCCAACCGATACCAGTCAGGCCAAGACGGGACACTTCCTCACCAATCACCACACTGTAGAGAAAGTCGGCACCGATGCCGCCGTACTCTTCACTCACCATGGGGCACAGGAAACCCTGCTCACCCGCCTTCAGCCAGACGTCTTTCGGCACAACACCGGTGTGTTCCCATTCCTCATGGTGAGGCACCGCCTCGTTTTCGAGAAATTTGCGAACGGTATCGCGGAAGGTTTCATGGTCGGAACTGAACAGCGTACGGGGAATCATCAAGCTCTCCGGTATCAGGTTATCAGGGGTGGCCCCGATACCGGGCTCGGCCGGGGCAAAGAATGCCCCATTCTGTTCACTTAACCTGCTATCGGGCAATGACCGAAATGTTCACCGCCGGGCAGCGATGACAATTCCGGCCAATGACGATAGCGGTCTCAGGCCCGGTGCTCGCGACCGAGATACTCGGAGGACTGCATTTCCTGAAGGCGGGAACGGGTGCGCTCGAACTCGAAGTCCAGGCGGCCGCCGGCATAGATATCTTCGATGGGCACTTCTGCGGTAATCACCAGCTTCACAGCCCGATCGTAGAACTCATCCACCAGATTGATGAAACGCCGGGCCATGTCATCCTTGCCAGCGCCCATCTGCTCCACATTGGACACCAGCACGGTATGAAACTCCCGTGCGACTTCAATGTAATCAGTCTGGCTGCGCGGCCCATCACACAGAGCCTTGAATTCAAACCACACCACATCATCAGCGCACATTACCGAGGGGATCTTACGGCCCTCGATCAGCACATTGCCATGATCACGGTGACGGGAATGATCCGGTTCCAGGGTATGAAACCGTTCGCGGAGAAAGGCATCAGCGGCCTTGCCCAGCGGACAATGATACAACTCAGCCTGCTCCAGTAGCCGCAGACGGTAGTCATTGCCGCCGTCCACGTTGAGCACCTTGGTGTATTCCTTGAGCAGATCAATGGCCGGCAGGAAGCGCGCCCGTTGCAGGCCATCCTTGTAGAGGCCATCGGGCTCGATGTTGGACGTCGCCACCAGAGTGACGCCATTGGCAAACAACTCGCCCATCAGCCCGGCCAGGATCATGGCATCAGTAATGTCAGTGACGAAGAACTCATCAAAGCACAGCACCCGGGCCTGACTGGCAAATTTACGGGCAATGCTCACCAACGGGTTCTTCTCCCCCTGGCGCTCACGCATTTCCCGGTGCACCTTCTGCATGAAACGGTGAAAGTGCATGCGGCGCTTTTCCTTGAACGGCAACGCCTGGAAGAACACATCCATCAGGTAGGTCTTGCCGCGGCCGACGCCACCCCACATGTACAGCCCCGTAAGAGTACGTGGCTTGCGGAAACGGGAAAGAAAACCACCACCGACGGGCTCTGCCAGCAACCGGTGATAGAGTTCATCCAGCTCTGCCACCGCCCTTTCCTGGGCGGGGTCCTGGAAGAAATCTTCGCGCTGAAGGTCGGCTTTATACTGCTCAAGAGGCGTCATGGGTCTCGGGGCCTGCTGCTCGGACGGGGCAATGTAGCGTCGCCAAAGGGGACTGACAAGGTTGTCAGCCAGGCAAATGGCTGGCGGCGGCCTCTTTCAGCTCCACCAGCTTGCCATGAAAGAAGTGCCCGCAATCCGGGAACCGAATCAAATCCGGCGCCAAGGGCGTCGTTTCCGCCCAGCGAAACACCTGCTCCGCCGGAACCACTTCATCATCGTCCCCCTGGACCACAGTCACCGGGCAGCCGCTCTGCTCGATAGCATCAAAGGGGTAGTGGTGCACTGGCGGCGCCACCAGCAAGAGCTCCCGGGCAGGCATGCCATTGGCCTTGAGTATTTCCGCCCCACGGGCGGCCACAAAACTGCCAAAGGAAAAGCCGGCAAGCCACAGAGGCAGATCCGGCCAGGCATGAGTCAGCCAGCTGTGTATCGCCAGCAAGTCCTCGGTTTCACCGATACCGTCACTATAAGCACCCTGGCTTTCACCAACGCCGCGGAAGTTGAAACGCACCACCACTGCGCCCTGGTCCCGGGCCAAACGACTCAGGCTGGTCACCACCTTGTTATCCATGGTGCCACCAAACAGGGGGTGCGGATGGCAGACAATGGCGACAAAAGAAGGCGTGTCACTACCCTGCTCCACCACGGCCTCAAGATTGCCCGCCGGCCCGGAGAGACTTTGTCGCTGTTGTGCTGCCATATTTCACCTCTCTCGCTTTTCTTGCCCTGCCGACCAGCTGCTGCACCCGGACGCAAAACCTTACGCCGCATCAAGGACTTCAAGAGTATCAACAGTCTCTTACACCTTATACCCTTGGCGACTGCCCGGCACTGTGCTGGAATAGCTGGAATTCAGAAGGAGTATGCCATGGATATGCTGACAACTGGGGTGCTGTGCTTCGCCGCCGGCGTGGTAGTGGGCGCAGGATTACTGTTCTGGTTGTTACCGGCACGGCGTCAGGCCGGCCAGTTGATCCGTGATCGCGACGAGGCCCGCCAGGCCCTCAATCATTATCGTGATCAGGTGGATGACCATTTCCTGCACACCGCAGAGCTGGTCAACGACATGACGCAGGCCTATCGCTCCGTCCACGAACACCTTTCCAAAGGCGCTCAGGCACTGTGCTCCGAAGTCGGTCGCAAACGGGCGGTGGCGAAATCACTGGATTCCGCACCGCAAAAAGGCAGCGATGAACCGGTGGCTCCGCCGCTGGACTATGCCCCCAGCGCCAAAGGCGGCACCCTCGCCGAGGATTTCGGCCTGCAACAGAAAGCCACCGGGCCTTTCACACCGGTCGATGTGGCAGACAGCCCTGCACCTGACAACATCGTGGAGCCGCCTCGTGACTATGCGGAAGGCTGCGACGAACAGGGTTGCCCGCCAGAAGAAAAGAAATGAGAGGAAACTGACAGACAACAGACTTCCTGCGGCACGCCGAACGCACCTTACCGCATCACTCGGTTACGGTTTTCGCTCGTCGCTGAATCAAAAAGCCCGCTTGCGCGGGCTTTTTTGATTACCTTGGCCGGGGTTTCACCGGGCAGGTTACCCAGCGGCTCCTCACAATGAACTACTGAAACGTGTCCGCCACCCGCATGGGTACCGGCTCATCTTCCATCACTATCTCCGCCGGCAGTTGGCCGGCCGGGTCACCATCGGCCTGGATCGGTTCGTCGGCGCCCTCGCAGCGAATATCCACCCGCTGGGCCCGCAAACTGGCAACGCCATCCACCCGCTCCATACGCCCCAGCAACAGCGCGGCCAGGCAACGCAGCAGAAAGCTGACGCCCGGCTTCTGAAACAACAACACCTGTACCTGAGGGCGCAGGATGTTGGCTTCCCGGCTGAGCACAAAGCTGCCGCCGTAATGGCGACCATTGGTGACAATGGCAGAAAAACAGTCCAGCGGACGACCATCCACCATGACCCGGTAATGACGCTGACCGTAACGGCGGATCTGCGCGAGCATGGACTGCACATAGGCCAGCTTGCCGAAGCGCTCTTTCACTGCCAGATTCACCCCGTTCACCACCCAGGCGTCATAGCCGATGCCGCACATCATGATGAAGCGCCGACCGTTGAGCCGGGCCGGCGTCACCGGCACATTCTTGCCATTGACGACGATCTGAGCCGCCAGCTCCGGCGTTCTGGGCAGCTGCAGCTCTTTTGCCAGCACATTGGCAGTGCCAGTGGCAAAGACGCCCAGGGCCACACCGGGAGCCAGACCATTGAGCACCTCGTTGGTGGTGCCGTCGCCGCCCACCGCCACCACACAGTCGCCCTGCTCGTCCAGGCCCTGCAGGTACTCAATGGCATCGCCAGGCCCACGGGTGTGGTAAAGACGCACGCGGGCACCCTGTTTTTCCAGTTCGGCCACAAAACGGCAAAGCAGTTTCTCCCGACCGCCACCGGCGGCCGGGTTATATACAACAGTAATCTTCATGGGATCAGGGTGTTCCTCAGAACCTGTTTCAGGCCGGATTATCGATATCGATAAAGATATGTTCCACTCCGAACTGCTCATTGAGCCATTGCCCCAGGGCCTGGACCCCGTAGCGTTCGGTGGCATGATGACCACAGGCGAAATAATGCATGCCGGTTTCCCGGGCAAAGTGTGTGGTGGGTTCGGAAATCTCGCCACTCAGGTAGGCGTCCACACCACGGGTCTGGGCCTTGTCGATAAAGCCCTGGGCACCGCCGGTACACCAGCCGATGGTTTCTATTTCATCGCCCGGGTCCCCCACGTGCAGCGGGGTGCGACCGAGCACCGCTTCCGCGTGGGCGGCAAATTCCGCCGCTGACATGGGGCTGTCCAGCCGCCCCACATTGCCGATGGGGCGCGGAGAATCGTCCAGCCCCCCTTCCACACTGAAACCCAGACGCCGGGCGAGCTGGGCGTTATTGCCCAGGGTCGGGTGCGCATCCAGGGGAAGATGATAGGCAAACAGGTTGATATCGTGACGCAACAGCGTCTGCAGGCGTTGTTTTTTCATGCCTCGCACCCGCTGATTCTCGCCCTTCCAGAAGTAGCCATGGTGGACCAGAATGGCGTCCGCCTCTTCCACGATTGCGGCATCAATCAAGGCCTGGCAGGCGGTAACCCCGCTGACCACCCGCCGGATCTGCTCGCGGCCTTCCACCTGCAATCCATTGGGACAGTAATCCTGAAAGTGATCCGCAGCCAGCTCCTGGTCGAGCAAGGTCAGCATGTAATCGCGCTTGAGCATGACACCTACCGGGCAATGATCTGATAATATTGCTCGCAGTTTACCTATCCAGACCCGCGCTTGTCTCGTTCGCACCCCGTCTCGTCGGCTGCACCAGGCAATAGCACGGGCCAAAGCAAGCGCATGGGGGCATTGTCGGTGATCAGAGCCTTTCGTTTTTTTGCCGGACCGATCCTGGCGGGCCTGGCCGTGGGCCTGGCCGTGCTGTGGTGGTACGAGTGGGGCCCCAATTCCCGCCCCGGCCGCTATGACAGCGGTACCGCCAGCTATGCCGGCGCGGTCAATCACTCCGCCCCGGCGGTGGTCAATATCTACACCACCCAGATTCTCGCCAGTGAGGATGTGCCTGAAGACCCACTGTTCAACCGCTTCATGGAAGAACCCCGCCGCGAACGGGCGCTGAACAGCCTGGGCTCCGGGGTGATTGTGGACGACGAGGGTTATATCCTCACCAGTTATCACGTGATCCGCGATGCGGACGAAATCCTGGTGGCCCTGCGCGATGGCCGCGACGCCCCGGCACGGGTGGTGGGCACTGACCCGGAAACCGATCTGGCGCTGCTCCATGTGGCGCTGGAGGACCTGCCGGAAGTGGAACTCAATGGCAACGGTCCGGTGCAGGTAGGCGATGTGGTGCTGGCCATCGGTAACCCGCTGGGCGTGGGTCAGACCGTCTCAATGGGCATTGTCAGTGCCACCGGGCGCAGCCACCTGGGCATTGCCACCTTCGAGAATTTCATCCAGACCGACGCGGCCATCAACCGCGGCAACTCCGGCGGCGCCCTGATCGACACCCGCGGCCACCTGATCGGCATCAATACCGCCATTCTCTCTGCGGATGGCAGCTGGCAGGGCATCGGCTTCGCCACCCCGGCCTCCATTGCCCGGGAAGTGATGCGCGACCTGATCGACCATGGTCGGGTGATTCGCGGTTATCTGGGCGTCACCGTGCAGGATATTACCCCGTCCCTGGCCGAGACCTTCGGCATGGACCAGGTGCGCGGCGGCGTGATCACCGAAGTGGTCATCGACAGCCCCGCCCACAAGGGCGGCCTGCAGCCCGGCGACGTCCTGGTAGGCATCAACGACACCGCCATGGCCGACGGCTATGAAGCCATGAACCGTATCGCCGGCATGAAACCGGACGAGAAAGTCAGCCTCAACATCGTCCGCAATCGCCAGCCGCTGACCGTAGATGTGGTGATTGGCACACGGCCGCCGGCGGAAACAGAATGACTAAAGTGAACAGTGAATAGTTAACAGTGAACAGCGGCGCGACAGCCCGCTGGTTTGATCTGAAACGCAAGAGGCCGCGCCCAAGCGATGGGCGCGGCCTCTTGCGTTTCAAAGACAGACAAACGCTGCACGCGTCGCTGTTAACTATTCACTATTAACTGTTAACTGCCTTCAAAGCCCTTCCACCCCGCTCAAGCTTTCCCCCGCCGGATAACGTATCTCAAAGCCTTGCTTGAAGCTTTCCTCTCCGCCGGCGGACAGGGTGAATTGCCAGCGTTGCAGGCCCTTCACATCGTCCACATCGCGATCATCGGCAGCCTTGCCCTTGGCGGTGACGGTAATGTCGTCGTTGCCGGCCACCGGCAGGCGGTCCAGCAGGTTCACCGTGATCGGCTTGTCGTAGTGGGAGGTGAGGGTAATGTTCTTCAGGGCCGAGAGGGTGCTTTCCTTGCTGATCAGGCCGGTCTCGCCTTCCCGGGAAGGCTCGCGGACCACGGCAATCTGCAGGCGCGGGTCATCGCCGAAGCTCATCTTCACCTGCTCACCCTGCTTGATGCTCTCATGGCGGTGATAACGGGTCAGGCGCTGGCCATCGCGCAGCAGCGTGACACTGCCTGCCAGCCAGGGAAGCGGGCTGGTGTTCTTCCACTCCCCAACCAGTAACACCGCAGGCTGCTGCCAGAGGTAGCTTTCCCGGCTGAGCGTCATCGGCAGCTCGGCCTGCTGATAGGGAACCCGGGCACTGGCGTCGCCACTGGCCAGGGACAGCGGCGCCGACAACGGCACGCGCATATCAAAGCCGTGGGCCACCGGTGCCGGCGCCATTGGCATGGCCTTGGCACTCACCATGTCGGCCTCATACGCCGGCTCCGCCATCACCGCACGCAATGACTGTTTGCGCAGCTCCGGTTGCGGGGTTGCCAGCCGCACGATCCAGGGCTGCGGGTCTGGCAAGTGACGGTAGCCGGCGGGCACCAGGCCCAGGGTCGTGCTGACATTCTGCCAATCCTCACCGGTACGATTCTGGATCTGGGCAATCCCGGTCACCGCGACGGTTTCATTGCTGCTGTTCAGATCCACCCGTAGCTGATTCTGCCAACCGGCCTGGCGGGTAAAATACTGCAGTTTCACTATCGCTGCGGAGGCCTTGCCCGCGCTGACGGCCAGCACCAGTTCACGGCTACGGGTCTGCCCCTGGCCCAGTTGCTGGCGCTGCTGACGCAAGGCATCCAGTTTTTGCTGCTGGTCATGGCGAACCACCGCCCGCTGATTGATGGCCGCCTGACGCGTTTCCACCGCCTTGCCAATGGACTCCCAGGCGCTGGACCACTTTTCTACCGGCACCTGCGCAAACACGGCCTGCCCCTGGGGAGCTTGTCCCATAAGCGATTGCAGATGGTGGATCTGTTGCTGGTCCAACGCATCCGCCGCCTTGGCGGCGGCCATGGTCTGCTCCAGTTCGCGGATGGCCGCATCCAGTTCAGCCCGGCGTGTCGACACATCCGCCTCGGTAATGGCAAAACCCTGCCGCACCCCGGTCAACACCGCATCTTCCACCGCCACCTGCAGGCTATCCAGGTCCAGCTCCGGCAAGCCACTGATGACAAGCTGATGCTCGCCGGCCGGCAAGGACTGGCTGAGAGTACGAGTAAGATGAGCCTGGGAGGGAAACAGCACCGCCTCGGTCACCGGGGCGGTAACATTGAAGTCAGCCGCCAAGAGGGGCGTCGGCAACAGCGCGCAGGCGAGCAGTAACGTTTTTTTCATTATCGGGGCCTTTCCGTTGGACGATACCTGTTAGTACCGCAGGTATGGGGAAAGGTTCAAGCGGGGAGTCTTGCGTCGCTGGTTGGCGCGATCTCTCTCGTTGTGTGGCAAAAGATTTTTTACCACAGAGGGCACAGAGCTCAATGAGGAAAAGATAAACCCCGGCGGCCCGCGTAGGGTGCACTGAGCCTAGGGCGAACTGCACCGGATGGTTGGGCAATGGTGCAGTTCGCCTTAGGCTCAGTGCACCCTACGCATTCTGTAATGGATGTTTTATCAACGGCGGGATCGCGCCGCCAGCGACGCTCCTACACGAAAGGCTTTCACCACAGGAGCCGAGCCAGCCTTTTTCTCGGTGTGCTCGGTGCCCTCTGTGGTGAGAAAAGAGTTTCCGCGGCGAGAATCAGAGCAGCGTGTCCAGCACGTCAATCAACGCCTGGTTCTGCTCTGCGGTGCCAACGGTAATACGCAGGTAGTCGGCGATGCGTTCGGGTTTGCCGAAGTGGCGCACGATGATGCCCTGCTCGCGCAGGCCCTGGGCCAGGGAAGCACCACGGTGTTGCGGGTGGTAAGTGAAGAGAAAGTTGGCCGCTGACGGCAGGCTTTCAAAGCCCCGCTGGGAAAGCTGCTCGTTGAGCCAGTCACGCTGACTGATTACCTGATCACAGCCTTTCTCGAACCACTGCTGATCTTCAAAAGCGGCCACACCGGCAGCAATGGCCAGGCGATCCAGCGGGTAGGAATTGAAGCTGTCCTTGATACGATTGAGGCCATCGATCAACGCCTCATCGCCGACCGCCAGGCCAATACGCAAACCGGCCAGGGAACGGGACTTGGACAGGGTCTGGGTGACCAGAAGGTTCGGGTAACGGTTGACCAGACTGATCGCCGTGTCACCACCGAAGTCGATGTAGGCTTCATCAATTACCACCAGGGATTCCGTGTTGGCCTGCAACAGACGCTCAATATCGCTCAACGGCATTAACTTGCCGGTGGGGGCATTGGGGTTGGGGAAGATAATCCCGCCATTGGGTCTCAGATAATCCTCCACGTCGATGGACAACGTCTCGTCCAGCGGCACCGCGTCATAATCAATCTGATAGAGGCCGCAATAGACTTTATAGAAGCTGTAGGTAATGTCCGGAAACAGCAGCGGCTCGTCCTGGCGGAAAAAACCCATGAACAGATGGGCCAGCACTTCATCGGAACCATTGCCAACAAATACCTGGGAGCGCTTGATGCCATGACCTTTGCCGGAATAGTAATCGGCAATGGCCTGCTTGAGCAGACCGCTGTCCGGGTCCGGGTAGAGACGCAGACGGTCGTCCGCCTCGGCACGAATCGCCTCGATCACCTTCGGCGAGGGGCCCAGCGGATGCTCATTGGTATTCAGCTTCACCAACTTGTCCATCTTCGGCTGCTCGCCGGGGACGTAGGGCTCCAGGTGGTGAACGAATTCGCTCCAGTATTTGCTCATAGTCTTGTCGTCCGACGTCAGGCGTCTGACGCCTTCTTAATTCGATACTCGGCACTGCGCGCGTGGGCGGTAAGGCTTTCGCCGCGGGCCAGGGGTGAGGCGATTTTTGCCAGTTCGCTGGCGCCCTCCGGGGAACAGCCGATCAACGAGCTGCGCTTCTGGAAATCATAGACACCCAGGGGTGAAGAAAACCGTGCCGTGGCACTGGTGGGCAACACATGGTTGGGGCCCGCGCAGTAATCACCCAGGGCTTCCGGCGTGTAACGGCCCAGGAAGATGGCGCCGGCATGACGAATCTGCTTTGCCCACTGTTCCGCGTCGTCGATGGACAACTCCAGGTGCTCGGAGGCGATGGTATTGGCCAGGTCGATGGCCTGCTGCAGATCCTGCACCTGAATCATGGCGCCGCGATTTTTCATGGAAGTGCGGATGATGGTTTCCCGCTCCAGGGTCACCGCCAGTTTTTCCATGGACTCGGCCACCTGTTGCAGGAAGTCGCCATCAGGGCTGACCAGGATGGCCTGGGCTTCCTCGTCATGCTCTGCCTGGGAAAACAGGTCCATGGCGATCCAGTCCGGGTCGGTCTTGCCATCGCACACCACCAGAATTTCCGACGGCCCGGCGATCATGTCGATGCCTACCTTGCCGAACACCTGACGCTTGGCTTCCGCCACATAGATATTGCCGGGACCGACGATCTTGTCCACCGCAGGCACCGTCTCGGTGCCGTAGGCCAGTGCCGCTACGGCCTGGGCGCCCCCCAGGGTGAACAGTTTGTCCACGCCGGCTATGGCCGCCGCCGCCAGCACCATGTCGTTGATCTCGCCGTCCGGGGCCGGCGACACCATGATGATTTCGCCAACGCCCGCCACTTTGGCCGGCAGGGCATTCATCAGCACCGAGCTGGGATAGGCGGCCTTGCCGCCGGGCACGTAGATACCGGCCCGATCCAGCGGGGTGACTTGCTGGCCCAGCAGGGTGCCGTCGGCTTCCCGGTACTGCCAGGAATCCTGCTTCTGCTTTTCGTGGTAGCGACGCACCCGTTCGGCGGCCGCCTCCAGGGCCTGGCGCTGTTCGGCGGGAATACGGTCCAGAGCCGCCTGCAACTGATCATGCGCCACCACCAGTTCGTTCATGGCGGCCACGTCACGGCGATCAAAACGGTTGGTGTATTCCACCAGCGCCGCATCGCCGCGTTTGGCCACATCACGAAGAATGCCGCGCACCCGGTCCGCCACTTCCTCGTCCCGTTCTTCGGACCAGGCGGTGAGCGCAGCCAGCTTGGCATCGAAATCCGCGTCTTGGGCGTTAAGCCAGGTGGTTTCCATGGTTGGCACCGTTGTCAAAGTCACAATCTGTTTTTACCACAGAGGGCACAGAGTTCAGTGAGGAGAAGGCGGGTCTTTTTCTATCACAGAGATCAACAACGCCTGTTGCTCAAGGCCACACCAAAATGTGGGCTTTTTATTCTGCGCGCACTGCGACCTCTGTGGTGAAAGGCGTTTAGCCCACCTTGCGGGCATCCACCGCTTCGGCCAGCTGATCCAGGATTCCCTGAATATCCCCATGTCGGGTTTTCATGCTGGCACGGTTGACGATCACCCGGGTGGAAATATGGGCGATCAGTTCGGTGGGCTCCAGACCGTTGGCGCGCAGGGTGTTGCCGGTGTCCACGATATCCACGATGCGGTCGGCCAGCCCCACCAGCGGAGCCAGCTCCATGGCACCGTAAAGTTTGATCACTTCTGCCTGTTTGCCCTGCTGGGCGTAGTAGGCCTTGGCCACATTGACGAATTTGGTGGCCACACGCAGGCGACCGCCCACATCCGGGGCATCCTTCACCGCCGCTACCATCAATTTGCAACGAGCGATATCCAGATCCAGGGGCTCGAACACGCCGTCGCCGCCATGCTCCATTAGCACATCCTTGCCGGCCACACCGATATCCGCCGCACCGTGCTGCACATAGGGAGGCACGTCGGTGGCGCGAATAATGATGATTTTCACATCATCGCGGGTGGTATCGAAGATCAGCTTGCGTGACGCTTCCGGATCTTCCAGCAGTTCAATGCCCGCCGCTTTGAGCAGCGGCAGGGTTTCCTTGAGGATGCGCCCCTTGGACAGGGCGATGGTCAACGGCTTGGTCATTACGCTCTCGTTCAGCGCGGGACGCGGCGAATCACCGCACCCAGCGATTGCAGTTTCTCTTCAATACACTCATAGCCGCGATCGATGTGATAGATACGGTCTACCGTGGTTTCCCCTTGCGCCGCCAGCGCCGCGATCACCAGGGAGGCGGAGGCGCGCAGGTCGGTGGCCATCACCGGCGCACCGGTAAGCTGCTCCACACCGCGACAAATAGCGGTATTGCCCTGCACTTCGATATCGGCGCCCATGCGGTTCATTTCCTGGACATGCATGAAGCGGTTTTCAAATACCGTTTCCACAATGGTGCCGGTGCCTTCGGCAATCAGGTTCAGGGCCATGAACTGGGCCTGCATGTCCGTAGGCATGGCCGGGTACGGCGCGGTCCGCAGGGAGATCGCCTTGGGCCGGCGGCCTTCCATGTCCAACTCGATCCAGTCTTCACCGGTGGTGATTTTGGCACCGGCTTCTTCCAGTTTCTGCAGCACCGCATCGAGAATGCCGGGCACGGTGTCCTTGGTCTTGATACGGCCACCTGTGATGGCAGCGGCGATCAGGTAGGTGCCGGTTTCGATACGGTCAGCGATCACTTCATGATGACCGCCGTGAAGACGCTCCACCCCTTCAATGGTGATGGTGTCGGTACCGGCGCCACTGACCTTGCCACCCATGGTGTTGATGAAGTCAGCCAGATCCACCACTTCCGGTTCCCGGGCGGCGTTTTCCAGGTAGGTGGTACCTTCCGCCAGAGCCGCGGCCATCAACAGGTTTTCGGTACCGGTCACGGTCACCGTATCCATGACAATCCGGGCGCCTTTGAGGCGACCCTCCACGGAGGCATGCACGTAACCGTTGGACACCTCTATGGTGGCGCCCATGGCCTCCAGGCCACGCAGGTGAATATCCACCGGCCGCGAGCCAATGGCACAGCCACCCGGCAGGGAAACGGAAGCTCTACCGAAATGGGCCACCATGGGTCCCAGCACCAGGATGGAGGCACGCATGGTCTTCACCAGCTCGTAGGGAGCGGTGAGTTCCTTGATGGTGGTAGCGTTCACTTCCACGTTCATGCGGTCGTCGATCACCACGTGGACGCCCATGCGACCCAGCAGCTCGATCAGGGTGGTGACATCCTGCAGATGCGGCAGGTTGCCCACGGTGACCGGCTCGTCGGCCAGCAGAGTGGCGGCCAGGATCGGCAGTGCTGCGTTTTTGGCGCCGGAAATACGGATTTCGCCGTCCAGACGCCGACCGCCGGTGATGATCAATTTATCCATGAAGTGTCTCTAGGCTTATCAGAAGGCCGGGCGCAATGCCTCAGCCGATACCCATTTTCTGGGCTTTTTCCCACTCGGCCGGGGTATAGGTAATGATCTGCACCGCGTGGATGGTGTTGCTCTGGATCTGCTCGTTGATGGTCGCGTACACCAGCTGCTGCTTCTTCACCGGCATCAGACCATCAAAGGCGGTGGATATCACGCGAATCTGGAACCGGTCACCGCCGCCTTCTACCGCCACGTCAGCATCATCAAAACCGGCTTCGACCAGCGCTTTTACCTCTTCCGGATTCATGTTCGCTCCTCATCGGGGCCGACAGCGGCCCGAACAGCAAGGAGCGGGACAGACCCGCTCCTCGGTAAAAACGGCAATAATACGCGAGCCGGCGCCCCCTTGCCACGGCGGCGGCGGCGGAACAATCAACCCTTCTGGTCTTCACCCTCGATGCCAGCGTCGATCTTGGCATCCGCGGACCAGTTGTCGATCACCTTGTCGATGTCGTTGTACTGCTGCATACCCTGGGCGAACTGGCTCTGGAAGGTATCGCGCAAATCCAGGCCGTTGACGTAGACATTGATCACCCGCCACTGATCATCACGCAGGAACAGGGTGTAATAGATCGGTACCGTCTTGCCGGAGTTGGTTTTCACCTCCATGCGTACCCGTGCATAGTCCCCCTTACGATCCCCTTCCTGCATGGGCAGGGTAGTAATTTTCTGACCTTCATAAAGGGTGATGCCGGAGGCATAGGTGTTGATCAGGCTGTTCTTGAACACATCCAGAAAACGGTACTTTTGCTCCTTGCTGGACGGCCCGAAGTAATCGCCCATCACCATACGGGTGATGCGCTTGAAATCCACCAGATCGCCAAGCTCCTCGCGCACCAGTTCCTTGGCCCGGTCCGGATTCGTTTCCAGTTGCTCCCGCTCCGCTTCAATGCGGGATGTCATGCGTTCCACCGCCTCCATCACCACTTGCCGCGGATCATTTTCCGCCGCCGCCAAAGAGGCCATGGCGGTAAGCACCATCGCCAGCCAGATCCGGATAACACGCTGCAAATGCATAGAAAACTCCCTGTTAATGTCCGGCGGTTTTACGGTTTTATACCGCTGTTGTCCAGTAACACACTGAACCGCATCTGCTTTATTGGAGTCCCAAGATGTCACAACGGTTCCAAATGAAACAGAATTCGGGTCAACGTGGCCTGCCCAGCAATGTATAATCGGCCCCGACCAGAGGAGAGATGAATGAGTCACAACCACATCGGCGTGGGCCGGCGGGTTCTGGACATTGAAGCCAGAGCCGTGGATGCCCTGAAAGACAGCCTGGATGACAGCTTCTCCGCCGCCTGCGACCTGATGCTTGGCGCCCGTGGCCGGGTAATTGTTACTGGCATGGGCAAAAGTGGCCATGTGGGCAGCAAACTGGCCGCCACCCTGGCCAGCACCGGCACCCCGGCTTTCTTTGTTCACCCGGGTGAGGCCTCCCACGGCGACCTGGGCATGATCACCACCGATGATGTGGTGCTCGCCCTGTCCAATTCCGGAG
Organism: Alcanivorax sp. IL2; assembly: GCF_047495475.1. Lineage (NCBI taxonomy): Bacteria > Pseudomonadati > Pseudomonadota > Gammaproteobacteria > Oceanospirillales > Alcanivoracaceae > Alcanivorax > Alcanivorax sp. IL2. Next base: position 3,336,908 of record NZ_CP179932.1, read on the forward strand.
AAACCGCCGAAGTGCTGGCCATTCTGCCGGTGATAAAGCGCAAGGGCACCGCCCTGATCGGCATGACCGGTCGCCCGCAATCCGCACTGGCACAACTCTCTGATGTGCACCTGACCGTGGCAGTCAGTGAAGAAGCCTGCCCGCACAATCTGGCACCCACCTCGTCCACCACAGCGGCCCTCGCCATGGGCGACGCCCTGGCCATCGCCCTGCTGGAAGCACGCGGCTTCACCCCTGAAGACTTCGCCATGAGCCACCCTGGTGGCAGCCTGGGCCGACGCCTGCTGCTCAAGGTGGACGACATCATGCATGCTGGCGAGCGCCTGCCGGTGGTTGCCTCGGGCACTCCGCTCAGCGAAGCCCTGCTGGAAATGACCCGCAAAGGCCTGGGCATGACCGCCATCACCCGGGACGATGGCACCCTGGCCGGCATCTTTACGGATGGCGATCTGCGCCGCATGCTGGATCGGGATATCGACATTCGCCAGGCCACCATTGATGAAGTCATGGTGGCTCAGCCGATCACCATCGAACCCGGCCACCTGGCCGCCGAGGCCCTGCAGATCATGGAAACCCGCAAAATCAACGGCCTGATGGTCTGTGACAAGGACCACAAGCCTCTTGGTGCCTTCAACATGCAGGATCTGCTGCGCGCGGGGGTGGTGTAAATGCCTCTGCAGCTCTCATCCATTGATGCCCAGAACCTGCGCCTGATGGCCTTCGACGTGGACGGAGTGATGACCGACGGGCGCATCTACTTCAGCCCGGAAGGCGAAGCCATCAAGGTATTTAACACCCTGGACGGCCACGGTCTGAAAAAACTGGCCGCCAGCGGCGTCACCCTGGCCATCATCACCGGTCGCAATACACCCATGGTAGCCAAGCGTGCCGCCGACCTGGGCATCGCCCATGTGATACAGGGTCGTGAAGACAAGGGCGTCGCCCTGGCGGATCTGGCAGAACAGCTGGGTATCGCCGCCAGCGAGACCGGCTATGCCGGCGATGACGAACCGGACGTAAGCGCCCTGGACTGGGCCCAGATCAGTTTTGCCCCGGCCAATGCCCATGACTGTGCCAAGACAGCCGCCGATCACATTACCGAACGGCGCGGCGGCGAAGGCGCGGTTCGCGAAATCTGCGACGCTATCCTGGCGCAACGGAGCCCGGCATGAAGCGCCAGGGCCTGCTCAGTGCCACCGGCATTCTGATGCTGGGGCTGGTCATGCTGATGACCCTGCACGAGTGGGATGACACCCTGCCCGGCCAGGAGGATGCCATCCTCACTGCGCCTGCCATTGTCGCCAAGGACATTACTGCACGCGCCTTTAGTGAAGAGGACGGCCGTCTCCAGTACTATCTCACCGCCGAGACGCTGACCCAATACGACCACAACCCACTCACGGAAATGCAGCAACCCGAGCTGGAAATGGCCAACGACAAAGGCAGCTGGACCATTGTCAGCGAACAGGGCGTGGTGCAAGAAAATGGCGACCTGATTGTCTTCTCCGGCGACGTGACAGCCCGCAACCAGCAACAGAAAATCACCCTGGACACCCAGGAACTGCGCTTTCTCAGCGAGACCAACATCGCCAGCTCTCCCGGGGATGTTGACATAGAATTTGAATCCGGCAGGACCCGCGCGGGTGCGCTGGAGGCCGATCTCGACAAGGGCATACTGACCCTTGAAAAAGGAGTAAAGAGTGAGTTTGACGCGCCGGCTTCTTAGAACCTGCACCATCGCCCTGGCTGTGACCCTGCCGGTGAGCGCAGTGGCCGCCCCAGCACAAATGCCGGTGTCCGTCACCGCCGACTCCGGACGTTTCGAACAGGACGCCGGCAGCGGGCTGTATCGCGGCAATGTGGAACTGATACAGGGCAAGCGGAAACTGTTTGCCGATGAGATGCGCCTGTTTACCCGTAATGGCGAACTGATCCGCGTGGAAGCGTCCGGCACCCCGGTGCGCATGGAAGAAGGTGAGGACCTGCAGGCCCACGCCAATAACCTGGTCTACGACATTCGCCAACGCACCCTGGTACTCACCGGCGATGCTTACATTGAACACCTGGGCAACACCTTTGAAGGCGCCAAGGTGGAATACAGCCTGGATTCCAAGCGGGTAGACGCCAGCAGCGAAGGCGACAAACGGGTACGACTGGTGATCCCTGCCGAGAACCAGACGCCCAAGGAAGACACCCCTGCGGACAACAATGCAAACGACGAGGCGCCCGTAGCGCCCTCCTCAGAGGCGGAGCCAAACACCCCATGAGCCATTTACGTGCCCACCACCTGGCAAAAAGCTACAAGGGTCGCCGGGTCATCGAAGATGTCTCCCTGGACGTGGAAGCCGGCCAGATCGTCGGCCTGCTCGGTCCCAATGGCGCCGGCAAGACCACCTGCTTCTACATGATTGTCGGACTGGTGGAAGCGGACGCCGGTCGGATCGACATCAACGAGGCGGATATCACCCATCTGCCCATGCATGGCCGCGCCCAGCGTGGCATCGGCTACTTGCCCCAGGAAGCCAGCATCTTCCGCCGCCTGACCGTGGAAGAGAACATCATGGCGATCCTGGAAACCCGCAAGGAGCTGAGCAAGGCGGAGCGTCACGAACGCATGGAAAGCCTGCTCAAGGAATTCCATATCACCCACATCCGTGATTCCCTGGGTATGAGCCTGTCCGGCGGTGAGCGGCGCCGGGCAGAAATCGCCCGCGGCCTGGCCACCGACCCGGATTTCATCCTGCTGGATGAACCCTTCGCCGGCGTGGACCCGATTTCCGTGAACGACATCAAGGGCATCATCCGCCATCTGAAAGAGCGCGGCATCGGCGTACTGATCACCGACCACAACGTGCGCGAAACCCTGGATATCTGCGACACCGCCTACATCGTCAGCGCCGGCCATATCATCGCCTCCGGCGATGCGGACACCATTCTTGGCAACCAGCAGGTGCGGGATGTGTATCTGGGGGCCGATTTCAGGCTGTAAAAGGCAGTAAATAGTTAATAGTGAACAGTTAACAGCTCGCGGCCGGGGCATGCACTATTTTTGAGCAAGCCGCCGCGCCCATAGCTTGTTCGCGACGGAAAGGCTTGAAACACAGAAAACCTGCCCCGCGCGCTGTTAACTATTAACTGTTCACTGTTAACTACCTTCCTCCTAGCACACAACCACCATTGGCACAAATATTGCTTGCCTTATGCATAGGCTGTTATTCTCAGGTTTTGGGGATGACACCAGTCTGAGCAGTATGAAGCCAAGCCTACAACTACAAATCGGCCAGCAGCTGACCATGACTCCGCAGCTGCAGCAGGCTATACGCCTCCTGCAGCTCTCCACGCTGGACCTGCGTCAAGAGATTCAGCAGGCCGTGGAAAGTAATCCGTTGCTGGAGCTGGCCGATGATTTCGGTGACGAATCCCTGCCTGACGCTGACGAGGAACGTCAGGACGACCAGGAGCTGGATACCGAGCGTGACGATGCCCTGGAAGAGTTCGTGGATGACGAACCCGGCATCGAAACGGAATGGGACGATGTTTATTCCGGCCAGACCAGCAGCGCCTCCAGCGCCCTCCCCGACGATGCCGACGACTGGCAGCAGCGCCATAGTGTGGCCGGCAATCTACAGGACCACCTGCTCTGGCAACTGAATCTGACCCCCATGAGCGATGTGGACCGCATTATCGCCATGACCATCATCGAATCCCTGGACGATCGCGGCTACCTGACCGTCACCGTGGACGACATCGTGGCGATGATGAACGCCCAGGATGACCTGCTCACCGAAGGTGACGAGCTGGAAGCCGATGAAGTCCTGGCTGTGCAGCACCGCCTGCAACAATTCGACCCGGTGGGAGTTGCCAGTCTGGATCTGGCCGACTGCCTGCGGGTGCAGCTGCGCCAACTGCCCACGGACACGCCCTTTCTGGACTATGCCCTGGCCCTGCTCGGGCATCTCGAGCTACTGGAAAAGCACGACTACGCCGCCCTGCGCCGGGTACTGCAGATCAGCGAAGAAAACCTGCTGGACGCCCTCTCGCTGCTACGCACCCTGGACCCGGCTCCCGGCGAACAGATTGGGGAAAGCCAGGTGGATTACGCGGTGCCGGACGTGATCGTACGCCAGCACCAGGGGCGCTGGCAGGTCAGCCTGAACGAGGAGGTGCTGCCCAAGGTCAATTTGCAGCAGCAGTACGCCTCCATGGCCCGCAAGGCCGGTGGCGAGGATGGCCAGTACCTGCGCAACTGCGTGCAAGAAGCCAAGTGGTTCATCAAGAGCCTGCAAAGCCGCCACGACACCCTGCTGAAGGTGGCAACCCGCATCGTTGACGTTCAGCAGGACTTCTTCGACTATGGGGAAGAGGCCATGAAACCCCTGGTTCTGGCCGACATTGCCGACGCCGTCGAGATGCACGAATCGACCATCAGTCGGGTCACCAACCAGAAATACATGATGACACCCCGCGGCGTCTTTGAGTTGAAGTATTTCTTCTCCAGCCACGTGGGAACAGACGGCGGCGGTGAGTGTTCCTCCACCGCTATTCGTGCCATTATTAAGAAGCTGGTCGCTGCCGAGAATCCCCGCAAACCGCTCAGCGACAACAAGCTTGCAAGCTTGCTGAATGAGCAGGGAATCAATGTAGCGCGCCGGACAGTCGCCAAGTACCGTGAGGCGATGAGAATACCGTCATCCAGCGCCCGCAAGCGTTTGGTGTAGGCGCCGGGACGGCCCAACGAGCAGGTAAAGGAGCCAGCCATGCAAATTAATATCAGCGGTCATCACCTGGAAATTACCGATGCTTTGCGAGCCTACGTAGGAGACAAATTCTCCCGTCTTGAACGGCATTTCGACCAGATTACCAGTGTCCAGGTGATCCTTTCCCCGGAACCCAAGACCCACAAGGCGGAATCCACTATCCATATTTCCGGGGCCGACGTCTTCGCCACCGCTGAAGCAGTCGACATGTACGCTGCCATCGACAAGCTGACGGACAAGCTCGACCGCCAGATCCTCAAACACAAGGAAAAGGCCGTCAGCCACAAGCACGGCGGCCACTGAACCCAAAGCGACAATTATGCGAGTTCGCGAACTACTCACCGAAGCACGCACCCATAGCGAGGTGCAGGCCAGCAGCAAGAAACAGCTGCTGGACCAGGTTGCGCAGCTGGCCGCGGCCGGCTGCGACAGCCTCAACGAACAGGAGGTCTTCGACGCCCTGGTAGCCCGGGAAAAGCTGGGCTCCACGGGCATCGGTGAAGGCATCGCCATTCCTCACTGTCGTCTTGGTCACTGCCAGCAACCCATCGGGCTGCTGCTGAAACTCTCTACCCCCATCGATTTTGACGCCGTTGACGGTCGCCCGGTAGATCTGGTTTTTGTACTGCTGGTTCCCCAGGAAAACCCGGAACAGCACCTGAAAACCCTCAGCCACCTGGCGTCCCTGTTCAACGACGACGATTACCGTGCCGAGCTGCGATTGAGCAAGAACGACCACCACCTTTATCACACCGCCGTGGAATCCGAAGCGGAGCTGCGACTGGCATCATGAAGGAACGCAACACGCTTTCAGGCATCACCCGGGACATCCCCTCGTCTATCCATTTTGCGTGCCAACGTGCTGCAAATAGCGTGCAAGCGGTGCAACCATGAAACTCACCATCATCAGCGGCCGATCCGGCTCGGGGAAAACCACCGCCCTGCAAGCCATGGAAGACCAGAACTACTACTGCGTCGACAACCTGCCGGTGGGCATGCTCCCGACACTTGCGGAACAGCTTGACCAGGGCGAGCTCCCCATAGAGCGAGCGGCAGTAGGCATTGATGCGCGCAACCTGCCCACCCAGTTACTGGCTTTTGACGCCATCCTGGATGCACTGCACCAGCAGCAGGTAAAGACCGAAATTATTTATCTGGATGCGGACGACAACACTCTGCTCAAGCGCTTCAGCGCCACCCGCCGGCGACACCCGCTGGGCGCCCAGCAAGGCTCCGTGGAAGCAGCCATCCAGCATGAGCGGGAATTGCTGTCCAATATCCGCCTGCGCGCCGACCTGGTGATCGACACCAGCAACTATGACGTTCACAGCCTGCGTAACCTGATGCGCGAACGGGTAGCCAATCGCAGCGCCGCCCTGTCCCTGCAGCTGGAATCCTTCGGTTTCAAGAACGGCCTGCCCAACGATGCCGACCTGGTGTTTGACGTGCGGGTGCTGCCCAACCCGCACTGGCGGGCCGACCTGCGGCCCTTTACCGGCCGCGATGACGCCATTATCGATTTCCTCCAGCAGCACCAGGCCAGCCACGACATGCTTGAAGATATTCATCATTTCGTAAAACGCTGGCTGCCGGCGTTTGCTGACAGCGATCGCAGCTATGTGACTGTCGCCATTGGCTGCACTGGCGGCCGCCATCGTTCGGTATTCATTACCGAACAACTGGCAAAACGGCTACGCGATGAGGGCACCACCCTTCAGGTCCGCCACCGCGAACTGGATTAAGCCACTCAATGATCGAAAAACAACTGGATATCATCAACAAGCTTGGCCTGCATGCCCGTGCTGCCGCCAAGGTGGTCAGCGTGGCCTCCCGCTATGAAAGCCGCATTCATGTGATTCACAACGGCAGCCCCATCGACGCCAAAAGCATCATGGGGCTGCTCATGCTTGGCGCCGCCAAGGGCACCAGCGTCACCTTTCAGGTTGACGGCAACGATGAAACCGCCGCCATGGAAGAACTCACCGATCTGTTCGCCCGCCGCTTTGATGAAGAAGAATGAAAACAGTTAAAAGTTAACAGCGAATAGTGAACAGCTAAAAAATCAAGTACCACATGCCCCGAAGGGCTGTTACTGTTGGTTTATCCAAGTCCGAGCAGCAGCACACATTGTTCCCGCTGTTAACTATTCACTGTTAACTGTTAACTGATTCTTCGATGCCCGCCGATACCAGCCGTAGCCAACAGCACCACAAAATCATCAACCGCGCCTTGTCCAGCGGCACCTACACCCAGGTCCGTCAGCTGTTCAATAATCTGCCCGGTGCTGAAGCGGCGCATTTGCTGGAATCCTTCCCTCCCCGGGAACGGGAAATTCTCTGGCAACTGCTGAGCAAGGACCAGGAAAGCGAAGTCCTCCAGTATCTGGGCGAGGAAGTGCGGGTTGAACTGCTGCGCAACCTGAGCACCGACGAGCTGGTCTCGCTGGTGGAAGAGCTGGACACCGATGACCTGGCCGACCTGTTACAGGAATTGCCGGACCACGTCACCAGCCAGGTCATGGCCAGCCTGGACGCGCAGAACCGGGATCGGCTGGAACAGGTAATGAGTTACCCGGAGGATACCGCCGGGGGCCTGATGAACACGGATGTCATTACCATCCGCCCGGAAATCACCTTCGAGGTCGTGCAGCGCTATCTGCGCCGACGAGGCGAAATCCCTCGCACCACCGATAACCTGGCGGTGGTCAATCGCCGCAACCAGTTTATCGGGCTGCTGCCGCTGACCAAGGTCCTGATCAGCGACCCCGGCACCACCGTGCGCGAGGCCATGATCACCGATACCGAATCCATCCCCGCCACCTTGCCCGCTCACGAAGTGGCCAAGATCTTCGAACGCCAGGATCTGGTAACCGCCCCGGTGGTGGACGAAGACGGCATGCTGGTGGGCCGGATTACCATTGATGACGTGGTAGACGTGATTATCGAGGAAGCCGACCACTCACTGATGAGCATGGCCGGTCTGGATGAAGACGAGGACACCTTCGGTTCCGTCTGGCAGACCGCTCGCCGCCGGGCCGTCTGGCTGGGCATCAACTTGCTGACTGCGCTGGCGGCTTCCGCCGTCATCGGACTGTTCGAAGCCACCCTGGAAAAAGTGGTGGCGCTGGCCATTCTCATGCCTATCGTTGCCAGCATGGGCGGTATCGCCGGCAGCCAGACCCTGACCCTGGTGATCCGCGCCATGGCATTGGGGCAGATCCAGTCGAGCAATACTCGCTATCTGCTGGTCAAGGAGCTGTCCGTGGGGGCATTGAACGGCGTGCTGTGGGCCACGGTGATCGGCATTACCGCTGCGCTTTGGTTCGACGACCCCAGTATCGGCATGGTCATCGCCGCCGCCATGATCATCAATCTGATCATGGCCGCCTGCGCGGGTGCCTTGCTACCCATGATCATGAAAAAGATGGGCATCGACCCGGCCCTGGCGGGCTCCGTGGTGCTCACCACCATCACCGATATCGTGGGCTTCTTTGCCTTCCTGGGCCTGGCCACCGTGCTCTACGCCCATCTGCTGGTCTGAAAAAAAAGGCGCCATCGAGTGGCGCCTTTCTTGTCATGCTTTCCGCAGAATTTATTCCACAAAAATCTGCCGGAAAGACACGTAGTAGGCGCCGGCCAGAATCGGCATGACGAACAGCCAACCCAGCAGCAATGGCAAGGCAGCCACCAGCACGATCACCATGGTTACCAGCAGGTAAACGATCAAGGGAATCACGTTGCGGGTGAAGCCGCGCAGGCTCAGCTTCATGGCTTCGCCCACACCCTTGTTGCCCAGGAAGATCAACGGCACGGTGAAATAGAACAGATAGACGAAGCCAAACATGGCCACCAGCCCCAACAGGCCAAGCACCACCATGGCCCCGGTGTTAGCGCCACCGCCGGCACCCAGTGCATAACCCAGCCCGCCAAAGACAATCCCGAGCAGCAGCATCACGCCGAGCTGAGCCAGTGCCATCAGAATCAGTGGGCCGGTTCGATCAGAAAACGCGGCGAACAGGTCGGCGAAGTCCGAGGTGCCCTCGGTTTCCATGCGATGGAAGATTTTCACGATCCCCGCGTATAGCAGAGGCGTCGCCAGAATCTGAGCGATCATGCCAAGCAACGGAATGATCTGGAACGCAGAGGTAATCAGCACGGTGACCACCAGGGCCCCCAGCACCACACCCCAGTGCCCCGGCAGCATCTTGTGACCACTGCTGATCCAGCCCAGTGCGTCCCCCGCACTGATCTTGCGCGGCTCGGCCAGAATGGTCAGCGGCTGCGCCGGCGGATTATTGTCGTCAACCAGCTCGGCCTGCGGCTGTTGATACGGATTGATTTCACTCACGGTTTGCTCCTTTCCCGAAAAAAATTTTCATCCATTGAAAATGCCCGGATACAACGTATCGCTATCGCCCTGCGATTTTGATGGGCGACAACAACAGCGAGCCGCTGGCGATGTTACCCCGATAATCCACATCGGTACCGCTACCCTGAATACCCTTGAGCATCTCCCCCAAATGCCCCGCAATGGTAAACTCTTGCAACGCTCCTTGTATGACACCGTTCTCAAACCAGAAACCGCTAGCGCCACGGGAATAGTCTCCGGTCACCAGGTTCACCCCCTGCCCCATGACTTCCGTGATCAGAATGCCTTTCGGCACCCGGGCCATTAACGCTGCCAGTGACTCGCCGGTATCGGTAATAGACAGGTTACGCACCCCGCCACCATTGCCGGTGGGCTCCATCTGCAAACGGCGACCAGCATAAAGCCCCAGTACATACTGGCGCAGTACGCCATCCTCCACGAAAGACTGGGCACGAGTGGGCAGGCCATCACCATCGAAAGGGGCAGAGGCATTGCCGGCAGACAGATGGGGACTCTCTGTCAGCGCAAACCCCTTGGGCAGCACTGCGGTACCGATACTGTCCTGCAGGAAGGAGCTGCGACGGTAAAGGGCGCCACCGCTGATGGCCGAGACCAGGTGACCCAGCAGACCGGAGGCCACCTCCGGCGCAAAAATCACTGGCAACTCACCGGTCTCGGGAATACTCGCCCCCAGCCGCGCCAGGGTCCGCTCACGGGCTTTTTCACCAATCTCTTCGGCGCTGGCTAACCGCTCGCCGATGCGACCTCCGTCGTACCAGTAATCGCGCTGCATGCCATCATCGTCTTCCGCCACCACGCTGCAGACCCGGCTATGATGGGTGCCACGATAGCCGTGCAGAAAACCTTCCGAGGTGGCAAAGACACGCAGGCTGGCACCGCTGTTGATGGACGCGCCTTCCGAATTGACGATACGGTCATCATTGCGGGCAATGGTTTCACAGCGCAATGCCTCGTCGATGGCCGCCTGGGTATCCATTGCCCAGGGGTGATACAAGTCCAGGTCCGGTACCTCCCGAGCCAGCATCGAGGCCGGCGCCAGACCCGCATAACGATCTTCCTCGGTGTAGCGGGCAATGGAGGCCGCCGCCTGGATGGTGTCGCGCAGGCTGTCACGATTGTCGTCGGAACTGCTGGCGTGCCCCTTGCGCTGGCCACGGAACAGGGTCACCGACACACCGCGATCACGGTGGAATTCCACGGTTTCCACCTCCCCCTGGCGCACATTGACCGAATACCCCTGGGACAGGCTCACATTCACTTCCGCGCCATCGGCACCCTGCCGTTTCGCCTCTTCCAGCACCCAGGCGGCCGTATCTTCCGCCTGGCGTAATTGGGCAATATCCAGTACTGCTGTCGTTGCGGGGGAATCAGACATAAAATAGCGGTTCCGTAACCAGAATCAGAAAATGTAATGACCGAGTATAACGACGACCTGCTGACCAGCAAGACACAACAAAAACGCGATGACAGTGCTTTGCAGGAGCTGGGACTCTCGTTAATGGACATGAAGCCGGCAGAGCGCGAGCGACTGCCCCTGGGCGATGAGCTGAAAAAGGCCCTGGACGAAGCCGGCCGCATCAACCACCACGAGGCTCGCCGTCGCCATGCCCAGTACATCGGCCGCCTGATGCGCGAATCCAACAGCGAGCAGATCATCCAGGCGCTGGAAGCGTTTCATGATCCGTTCCGCCAGCAACGGCTGACCAACTGGGTAGAACAGATCATGGCCTGCGACCAGCCCAGGGACGCAGAAAGCACCCTGCAGCAAGTCCTGGACTTCTTCCCCCACGGTGACCGCCAGCAACTGCGCAACCTGAGCCGTAATGCACTCAAGGCCCGCGTTGACGACCCGACCACGGCGTCTGCCGCAGAAAAAGACAAGTTCAAACGCGAGCGGCGCAAGCTGATGAGCTACCTGAACCAGCTGGACAAAACCGCGCCTCTCTATTGAGATGAGAAACGCTTCATGCGGCTGGCGTAGGGTGGATTAGCCTAAGCGTAATCCACCTTCAATTTCACCATGGTGAGGGCAATGCGAGGAAAGCATGGTGGATTACGCCTGCGGCTAATTCACCCTACGTTCCTATCACTCGCGGGTTTTCGCTATTAACTGTTAACTATTCACTGTTAACTGCCTTGCCCTGCCACCAGCGCAAAAATGCCGCCCCTACCGCCTTTTGCGGCATGGAGTGCGCATCGCCCTCAATGCCCTGCTCTTCTTCCATCCGCGAAACCTTCTCGTTGGCAGCGGCAAACCAGGCTTCCGGATCGTCAATGCCGGCAGCCATATCTTCGCCATACAACGCCTTGCTGAACCAGGTACGGTCGGAATCGTCACCGCAACCGAAAGAGGTACGGTCTGACGCTGCAGAGGAAAACACTACCCGCTGGGGGGAAGCCAGGGCGTCTACCCATTTTCCGGAATAGCAGGCCGACACCACCAGCCACTGATGCTTTGCCTGCAGCCCATTCAGCCATTGCTTGCCATCCGCCACACTCAGATCATTGAGCTTGAGGTTTCGGTCATCCAGTAACAGGTCGCCCTCTTTCGAGCCGTGGCTGACCAGATGCACCATGAGCAGATCTTCTTGCGGATCCAGCAAGGCATCCAGCGCTTCCAGCGCTTCACGTACACTGGTTCGAGTCGCCAGGGGCAGATCATCGCTGCCGCCGTTGATCAGACGCACCTGCCGACGCTTGAGGTCGAATACCGAGCCCAGCCGCTCCGCCACCCAATCCACTTCCCGGGCAAACACAGCCTCTGTTCCATCACCACCCACCACCAGCAGGTAAACGTCGCGCACTCCGGGCCGCTGTGGTGCCAGGGATGACAGCACCGACTGCAAACGGCTGGATTCGGTGTACAGCCTCGCCTCCATTTTTGCTGCCCGGGCATGGCGATTTTGCCGGTAGGCCTGCTCACTGGCGTAATAGCGGCCACGCACGAAATACCCTTTTTCTTCCTGCGGCTCACCGTCGCCCTCAGCCGGTTGAATGCGTGTGCCGCTGCCGTGGGCATAGCCGTTTTCAAACTGGCCACGAATCACCACCCCATCCGGGCGGGTCAGTGCCCCCTGACCGTGGTAGGAAAAATAGCGAAACGCCCCTTCATACCGGTAACCTTCTTCGTCCCGGTAGCTGCCCTCGAGCAGCTCGCCATCCTCGAACCGGCCTTCGTAGTGCGCACCATCTTCGGTGACCCAGAGTCCCTGGCCATGGGGAGCAAAATCACGGAATTCCCCCTGGTAAGAGCCGCCGCTCTCATAGCTGACGGTGCCCTCAATCAGCTCACCCTGTTCGAACCGACCCTGCCAGGTGGCATCGTCACAGGTGAACTGCCCTTCCCCGTGCAGAACGCCGTCGACAAACTGACCTTCCTGAGCGCAGCCGCGACGGTCCACCAGTTTGCCGTGGCCATTAAGCCGCCCTTCGCGGAATTCCCCTTCGTAGTAGCGACCATCCGGCCAGGTCAGCGTACCTTCGCCATGAAAGAGATCATCACGGGTGTCACCGTCATACACCGCCCCGTCCGGCAAACGCAGATCCGCCGGCCACTGCACCGGATCACAGCCAACCAGCGCAACCAGAACCATTCCAAGGCAGAATACTTTCATCGGTAAACCCGTAACGTATTTATTAGCGTTTGTTATCCTACCGGCAGTTTGAACTGGGCCAGCTGTGACGAGGTGCGGCGCAGGTGCACGCATAGCAGTCGGGCAATGTTTTCCATGATCAGACTGACCGCATGGGGGCTGCGCTTGCGCAATTGCTCGATACCCTTGCGGGTGAGCACGATCAGGGTGGCATCCTCGGCGGCACGGACCGTGGCCGAACGAGGCTCGTGATCCACCAGCGCCATCTCGCCCATGGAGTCACCCGGTCGCAGATGGGCAATCACCACCTCGCCGCCGGCTTCGCTGTTCTTGACGATATCCAGGCAACCGCGCACCACAAAACAGACAAAATCACTGCGGTCCCCTTCCCGGCATACCGGCTCCCCGGCAGGGACCCGGTTAACAAACACCAGTTTTTCCAGTACCGCCAGTTCTTCATCACTAAGCCCGGCGAACAGACGCATGCGTGACAGAACATCCAGTACCTGGGACATCAGGCAGTGCCCCCCACGGTGAGGGCGTCCACCCGCAGGGTGGGCTGCCCCACCCCTACCGGCACGGACTGACCGTCCTTGCCGCAAACGCCGATGCCACTGTCCAGGGCCAGATCATTACCCACCATGGAGATGCGGCTCATCACTTCCGCGCCGCTACCGATCAGGGTGGCGCCTTTCACCGGGCAGACGATTTTGCCCTTCTCCACCAGGTAGGCTTCGCTGGTGGAAAATACAAAACGCCCGGAGGTGATATCCACCTGGCCACCACCGAAATTTACCGCGTAAATGCCGCGGTCGAGACTGGCAACAATATCCTGCGGATCACTCTCACCGGGCAGCATGTAGGTGTTGGTCATGCGTGGCATGGGCAGGTGGGCATAGGATTCCCGGCGGCCGTTACCGGTGGGAGCCACACCCATCAGCCGGGCGTTGGTCTTGTCCTGCATGAAGCCCACCAGTTTGCCGTTTTCGATCAGGGTATTGCAGGCGGTAGGGGTGCCTTCGTCGTCGATGGTCAGAGAGCCTCGGCGATCCGGCAGGGTGCCATCATCCACTACGGTACACAGGGGCGATGCCACCTGCTGACCAAATTTTTTGGCGAACATGGAAGTGCCCTTGCGATTGAAATCGCCTTCCAGACCATGACCCACCGCTTCGTGCAACAGCACACCGGGCCAGCCCGGCCCCAGTACCACCGGCATGGTGCCTGCCGGTGCCGCTTCGGCGTCCAGGTTCAGCAAGGCGCCACGTACGGCTTCCCGGGCCCAGGTTTCGATTCGCTCTTCCTGCAACAGCCAGTCGTAGGCCACCCGACCACCACCGCCGGCACTGCCGCGCTCGCGGCGGCCATTGCGTTCGGCGATCACGCTCACATTGCAGCGGATCAAAGGCCGCACATCCGCCGCCAGGGTGCCGTCACTGGCGACAACCATGATCACATCCTGTTCAGCACTGAGGCTGGCCGTGACTTCCACGATGGCCGGGTCCAGTGAGCGGGCCAGGGCATCGATACGTTGCAGCAGGGCCACCTTGTCTTCGGCGGGCCAGCCCAGTAGCGGATCAATGGCGGCATAACGGGCCGGCACCGCCCGGCTGGCAAGCTGGATCTGCCGGTCCTGACCATGTCGGGTAATGGCACGGGCCGCACCGCTGGCCTGCTGCAACGCGTCCAGGGTGATGTCATCACTATAGGCAAACCCGGTCTTGTCGCCCTGGACAATGCGCACGCCGGCGCCGCGCTCGGTATTGAAGCTGGCATCGCGGACGATACCGTCTTCGAGTACCCAGGCCTCATGGCGGCTGTGCTGGAAATACATGTCGGCATAATCTGCCTGGCCGGTCAGTTTGCCGTTCAGCAGCGACGCCAATTGCGGGGTGTGCAGGTTTGCCGGCGCCAGCAGTACGGACTCGGCAATGGAGAGGGCGTCATTATGTGTCATAGGGTCCTTCAATTCGGAATCGTTGATGCTGTTGAACCGGCATGCTTTGCCGAAGCTCATTCATGGTAGCAAGGTCCAGCTCGGCCACAAGAGCACCGGGAGAATCGCTCAGACTATCCACCACCCGGCCCCAGGGGTCCACCAGCATGGAATGCCCATAGGTGGCCCGACGCGGGCCGTGCTGGCCGCACTGGTTGGCGCCCAGCACATAACAGCCGGTCTGCACCGCCGTGGCACGCAGCAGCAATTGCCAGTGGGCCGCACCGGTGACCGCAGTAAACGCAGAGGGATAGACCAACAGCTGGGCCCCGGCGGCAACCAGCCGCTGGGCCAGGGCCGGAAAGCGCAGGTCATAACAGATCGCCATGCCCACCTGCAGCTCCCCCAGAGAGGCGGTCACCACTTCCTGGCCGGGTTCAAAGAAATCCGACTCACGATAACGGCCCTGGGCATCCTGCACATCCGCATCGAACAGATGCAGCTTGTCGTAACGGGCCAAGCGCTCCCCGGCAGCGTTTACCGCGATGGAGCAGGTGCGCACAAGCGGCGATGGTACCGGCTGCCCATCCGGGCGCTGCAGGGCGGGCAGACTGCCACCGATGATCGCCATACCCAGGCTGCGGGCCTGCTCACACAACCAGCCGACCAGCTCGTCATGACGCTCACCCAGCACCCGGTAATCACCGCCGTAGCCGGCGAAATTTTCCGGCAACACGGCCAGCTCGGCACCCTTTTGCCGGGCCTCGGCCAGTAGCGTTTCCGCCTGGCGCAGGTTGTCATCGGGCTGCTTGCCGCTGGTCATCTGGATGGCGGCAATCTGATAGCGTTGCACCGTCATTCGAATATCCCCTCGGTCTCTTTCACCTGTGGGCTGCTCCAGTTACCGGTTACCCGGTATTCCATGGTGGTGGTCTTGTCGAGCCGATCGCCCCAGATCCGCTCCACCACAAAAATACCCGCACAGGCAGCTGGCCCAGCCAGACAGCCCGCATACAGGTTACTGGACAATGGCAGGGTGACCTCCATGTTGTGATCCAGGGTTTCCTTTTCCAGATCAATGGCCCCCTTGACGCGAATCGCGGCTGACGGCGAATCAATGGCCAGATTGGATGTAGCCACCCGGGGGCCATCGATGGAGAAGTCGCCAGTAATGCTGTCGCAACTCATGCCTTTCTTGTACAGGTCCGAGAAATCCAGCCGCAAACGACGCTGGATCGTGCCGATATTGAGAATACCCAGCAGACGCAGGAAAGACGTCCTGGTATCGGTATCCGGAATCCGGCATTCCCCGATATCCACTTGGGTCTGCCCCTCCAGGGCCAGATAATCCATATTCAATGGCCAGTCAGCCCAACCCAGCACCACCTGGGCGCGGGCATCATCGGACTCTATCAATGCCGGCAAACCCCAGGCGTTCAGGGAGCGGCCAAGATTGTCCGAGGACAGGCTGCCGTTGAAGCGGCTGTACGGCTTGCCGGCTTCCTCGGTCCAGTCCAGCGTGCCTTGGAAACGACTGGATCGCCAGCGCCCGTCCAGATCGGAAATACGCACGCCCTGTTTCACCGGCCGCACCTTGCCTTGCCACTGGCCGTAGTCCTCACCATTGATAACGATACTGTTGAAATCCGCATCCAGCGGCGGCAGCGTCAGCGGCGACACCGGTGCGGATTCCCCATCATCACCGAGTGCCCCCTCGGGCAGGTTCAGATTGAGACGGGACACCGACATGGCCAGCGGCACCTCTCCCCGGGCGGTGAACCCGTCCGGGATACGCACGGACCCGGCCACCGCACGGCTACTCAGCGCCATATCCCAGCCAGCGGCCGCCGGCAGCACCGAGAGCCGGGTATCGGCTACCTCCATGCCAAACAGGTCCAGGCGATCCACCTGCAGGCTGACCTTGCTCAGCGAGGCATCGGCGGTAGCCACCCCGCCAGCCGTGCCGGCATTCAGCGAAGGCACCAGCCGGTTGCCGATAAAGTCGATCCAGGGTTCCACACTGGCATTAGCCAGCCGGCCGCGCACCTGGATCCCCTCGGCGGGCACCTGCAAGGTGCCGCTGCCCACCAGCAGATCACCCCGCACGCGCTTGTCGATGCGCAATGCCCCTCGCAGCAACCCGCCGTATTCCATGTCCAGCGCCAGACGTCCACCCGGATTACTGAGGCGGATATCCAGCGGCCGGGTTGCCTGGGCAGACTTGCCCAGTGGCGCCGGCGCATCCACGGTAATCCCTTTCATCGACGAGGCCGCTCGCAGTGAAAACGGGGTGCCCTGCCAGGGAATCTGCACGGTCAGCCCCAGTGGCAGCTGCCCGGAGAGAGGCTTCAGCCAGGGGAAACCCAGCCAGTTTGCCGCCTGCTTCATGGGCAGGCTGCCATCGAGCTGCAAGCGGCTACGGCCATCACGGGTCAGCCACTGGCCACCGAATTGACCTCCCAGGGCTCGGGCCTGCAGCCGGTCGATCTGCATGCCATCACGCAGATGAAAATAGACTGGCGCCGAGGCCTCGGTTACCTGCAGTTTGCGTGGCGTATTGTGAAGGGTGGCATCGTTCACCTGGGCATCCACAATCACCACCGGTGTGCCGCTGTCTTTTTGCAGCGGAATATCCAGCAACAGATAGCCCGCCATACTGCCGTCCCGGAAACGCCAGTCCAGCAGCTCTTCGGGAAGCTGTTTCCGCAGGGGCGTATCCTGAAAGAGCGTATCCAGATCCTTGACCGGCCCTTGAGCCCGACCGGAAATAATCAGCTTCGGCGTCTCGCCGGTGGCAAAATCCGGCACATCAACGTGTACATCCTGCAGCTTGCTGCCCAGTAATGTCCCGCTGCGAGCCAGCCCGCGTACCTGGCGACCATTGATCAGCACATCCGCCGACACGTCGCTGGCTACTGGCCAATCCGGCAGAAAAGACAGGCGCACATCGCGACCCTGATAGCGCATCTGCAAGGTGCGATCCTGCTGGCGGCTCTTGTCGATTTTTACCGGGCCCTGGTAAAGAATCTGCCCACGCTGCAGATGGCCGCCCTGGATAGCTTGCCCAAGCCAGCCAGACAACCCCTCGGGTAACCGCTTGAGCGGCATGTAATGGCTGGCGCGGGCACCATTGCCTTCGTAGATTTCTGCCGCCAGGCGCAATTGCGGAATCTGATCGGGGCGCAGACTGAGCTGCATGAGCGCCTCGCCATGGGCATCCGGATTGACCACGCGCAACCGCCCGGAGCGCACCAGCAGCTGTTCGCCATCACGCTGCCAGTCCAGCAGCCCGCTGATCTGGCCACCCAGGGCATGGTCATAAAGCCGCGGAAATTGCAGGCTCAGATTGTCGCTGTGCAGGTGCGTCAGCCCTTCAGAAGCGCTGCCCGACACCCAGCCGGAAAGCCCCTGCACACCCGGTATCCGGTCCTGCGCCTGGCTCGACAGACCGGTGAAGCGCAACTGGAATTTCTCCACTTGCCGGGCGCGTCCACGCAGATAAACACCATCCAGCAGGCCCCGTGGCGCCTGCACCTTCAAACGTTCACGGACCTGTTGCAGGTTATCGGGCAAAGCAAAAGGCCACTGCTGAAACTGCTGGCTGAGCGCGTGGAGAGGCAATTCATTGCCCCGAAACTGCCATTGCCGCTGCTCCCCCCGGGTCTGCCAGCGCAGCGCCAGATCACCCAGGTTGAGAGTACCGGCTGGCGAGTCACCGGACAGGTTGGTCAGGGACAGGGTCGCGCGCTCGCCGTCCCGAACCAGGGCCAGCCGCGCCGACAACTCGGTCATCGGCCAGTCTTGACCGTTTTGCTGCAGGGTCAGGGCAGGCAGATTCAGATTGATACGGGCATCATGAGGCTGCCCCTGTTTCAGGGTTGACCACACCTTCAGGCGACCATCCAGGGCTGCCACCTGCACCGGCCACCCCAGCTCCTCGGGCAGCCACTCGTGCAGCCGCTCGCCCTTGAGGCTGGCGTACAAATCCGCTTCCACCTCTTCCAGGGAAAACGCATCGCCGTGCAGATGAATGCGCGCCTGCAGAGACAGCGGGCGATCCCGGGCCTCCAGGTTCAACGCCAGGCGGTGCTCGTCTCCCCGATTGATCAGGGTGGCTTCCAGCTCGGAGGCTGCCAGTGGCGGCATACCCGGCCACTCCATGGACAAACGGGCATCGCTGATCACCAGCAACTGCTGGCGGTAAAACAGGGTGAGGATACGCTCCAGCGGCGGCCGCTGCTCCGGGTCATTGCTTCCCAGCGCCTCCAGGCCACGCAGTCGGATACTGCCATCCTCGCCGCGCACCAGATGCAGCTCCACCCCATGAATACGCAGCTCCTTAAGCACCAGATCCCGGTGCAACAAAGAACGGAACACGTCGATGCCCAGCACCACTTCGTCCAGCTCCAGAGCGGTATCGCCTTCCGGGGCCGGCAAGCGAATCTGGCGGGCCACAAACTGGGGCACCAAGCCGGACATCTTGCCGTCCAGCTCGGCGATGGTCAGCGGTGTCTGGATACGCTCTTCAAAGAGGACTTCCAGCCGTTCGCGATAATCCGGCACCAGCAGCATCATCTGACGGCCAACCACCACGTAGGCCGCCATCAGCAGCAGCAAGGCCACCGTCAGCCACCAGAGGGACGGATAAAGTCGATGCCAGCGATTGGGTCGGGTCGAGGCCATAGTCAGTTGGTTTGCCAGTAACGGATGCCGACCTGATCCAGCAATTCCACCATCTGTTCCAGCGGCAGGCCGACTACCCCACTGTAACTGCCCGTCAACGAGGCCACCAGCGCCGCGCCCAGTCCCTGAATCCCATAGCCACCGGCCTTGTCAGCGCCTTCACCGGTGTCCACATAAGCCTGCAGCTGCGACTCATCAAGATGACGGAATTGCACTCGGGTAATGGCGTGCCGCACCTCCAGCTGCCCGCGGTGCAACAAGGCCAGCGCAGAGATGACCTGATGCTCCCCCCCGTTGAGGCTCTTCAGCATGGCCAGCGCCTGTTGCCTATCCACCGGCTTGCCCAGTATCTCGTCACCCAGCACCACCGCAGTATCAGCCCCAAGCACAGCACCAACCGGCTGGCCATGGGCTGCCACCGCACCGGCCTGGGCCTTCTCCCGGGCCATGCGACAGACATACTCCAGGGGCGGCTCCTGCGGCAACGGGGTTTCATCGATATCCGGAGCGGGCAGCACGGAAAAGGGGACAGCAATCTGCCGTAGCAGCTCTGCCCGACGTGGCGAACTTGAGGCGAGGTAAAGAATCATAGGATCAATTAATAATTAATAGTTAATAGTTAATAATGAATAATTGACGTCACCAGAACGCGACTCCAAAGCTGTCTGTTTGCTTCCGTGCCTGATTCGCGTCGTTATTAATTATTCACTATTAATTATTAATTGGTGTTTATCGTACTAGAAAACGCAGCTGCACCCAGCGCAATAGCGCACAGACCGGACGCCAGAGCACTGCGCTGGTCAGGGAAGCATAAAGAATGGTGTAAGGCGGATACAGGGTACGACCCACAGATTCCTGCACCAGAAATGCCAGCAGGCTGACGGTTCCCACCAGCAGGAATACCACGGCACACTGCTGCAGCGAGGTGAATACCCGCATGCGTTTATAGGCCGCCAGCATCACAAAGGCGCCCAACGCATAGGCCAGACCCCATTGTCCCAGCGTGGTACCCACCAGCACATCGTGATACAGGCCAACGAAGAAGCCCCACAGCACACCGATGCGGCTGGGCAATTCCAGCACCCAGTAAACCAGCACCAGCAGCATCCACTCCGGGCGCACCCAGTTGACGCTGTCCGGTAACGGCACCACTTCCAGCAACGCGGCGATCAGCAAGGTGACGATAATGACACCGGTGCCGGCGGGACGATCATGCATCATTGGCGGCCTCCGGGTCGGGTACCGGAATCAGGGGTTTCTCAGTGGGCTGCACCAGCAGCACATGACTGGCACGGTCTACCCGGGCAGTGGGCCGGGCGGTTATTTCCGCGAAAGGCGCACCGGACTGGTGACGCACGCTGGTAACCGTCGCCACGGGATAGCCGCGCGGATAACGCTGGCCCAAGCCCGTGCTCACTAACAGATCGCCCTCGCGGATGTCCGCCGTATCCGGCACGTAGAGCAGCTTGAGCCCATCGGACTGACCGGTGCCGGCGAGAACCGCACGCACGCCGTTGCGATTCACCTGTACGCTCATGGCGTGGCTGGCATCGGTGACCAGCAGCACCCGGGCGCTGAGCGGCCCCGCATCCACCACCTGACCGATCAGGCCCTGGGCATCCAGCACCGCCTGCCCCCGGGAAACCTGATCGCCCCTGCCCTTGTTGATGACCAGCTCCTGGCGGTTAGGATCCGGATCCACGCCGATGATCTCGGCCACCAGCACATTGGCATCCAGGTCCGCCGAGGAGTTGAGCAACTCACGCAGACGCACGTTTTCCGCTTCCAGCACCGCCAGGCGCTGAACCTTCTGTTCCAGAATCAGGGCCTGGCGCTGCAGGCGCCGGTTTTCATCCATCAGGGAACCGCGGCTCTGTGTCTGCTCGGACAGCCACTCACTGGAGTCCACCGGCAGGTGGGCCAGATAATGGATGGGAGCAGTAAGATAGCCGAGCACATGCCGCACGGGCGTAGCCCAAGGGGTGCGCTGGTCCAGCACCATCATGATAATGGCCAGAACCAGCGCAATCAGCAGTCGGTAGGTAGGATTGGCCGGGGCAGCCATGGGCGATTACCCCATGGCCAGCATATCGAAACCCTGGCTGTCCATCAGCTCCAGCGCCTTGCCGCCACCACGGGCCACACAGGTCAGCGGATCATCGGCAACGATCACCGGCAGGCCGGTTTCTTCGCTGATCAGCCGGTCGATATCACGCAGCAGTGCACCGCCACCGGTAATCACAAGACCACGCTCGGCGATGTCGGAGGCCAGTTCCGGCGGGGAGGCTTCCAGTGCGTTTTTCACCGCATTGACGATGGCCGCCAGCGGCTCTTTCAACGCTTCCAGGATTTCCTCGGAGTTCAGGGTGAAGCTGCGCGGCACCCCTTCAGCCAGGTTACGGCCGCGCACGTCGATCTCGCGGATCTCGGAACCGGGGTAAGCGGTACCGATTTCATGCTTGATACGCTCGGCGGTGGATTCACCGATCAGCGAGCCGTATTCCTTGCGCACGAAAGCCACAATCGCTTCGTCGAAACGGTCGCCACCGATACGCACGGACTCGGAATAGACCACGCCGTTCAGGGAAATCAGGGCAATCTCGGTGGTACCCCCACCGATATCCACCACCATGGAACCGCGTGCTTCCTCTACCGGCAGGCCGGCACCAATGGCAGCAGCCATGGGCTCTTCAATCAGATAGACATCACGGGCCCCGGCGCCGTAGGCGGAATCCTGAATGGCACGGCGCTCCACCTGGGTGGATTTGCAGGGCACACAGACCAGCACCCGCGGTGCCGGCGGGAAGAAGCCGGTATCGTGGACCTTCTTGATAAAGTACTGGAGCATCTTCTCGGTGACATCAAAGTCAGCGATCACCCCGTCCTTCATGGGTCGAATGGCAGTAATGTTGCCGGGGGTACGGCCCAGCATACGCTTGGCGTCGGCCCCCACGGCAGCGACACTCTTCTGGGCACCATGGTGCCGAATGGCCACCACGGACGGCTCGTCCAGTACGATGCCGCGGCCACGTACATAAATAAGGGTGTTGGCGGTCCCCAAATCGATGGACAAATCGGTGGAGAACATCCCCCGAATACGCTTGATCATGGACATCTCTGGCGTGTTTCCTGAAATTTTCGCGAAAAAACGACACCGGGCGGGAAAAAACCGGGCATCTCACAAGATGGCGCAACTCTAGCAACGGCAGGGGCATTGGGCAAGCTGACACTACGGCTTTTACGCTGGTGGGCAGTGGCCCCGGACAGGCGGTCTATGGTACTTTTTCCGCCTTTCCAGACCCGCATTAGCTTATCTCTGCCCGCCGCAGAGAATCCCAACGGAGAGAATCATGGCCATTGATTCCAAGGTGGTAGCCCAGGTGGCCCATCTGGCGCGCCTGAAAGTGGATGAGGCAGACAGCGCCGCCCTGTCCGACCGTCTCAATGACATTCTTGCCATGGTGGACCAACTACAGCAGGCCGATGTGGCCGATGTGGCGCCCATGGCCCACCCTCTGGACGTGACCCAGCCCCTGCGTGAAGACGAAGTCAGCGAGCCCAACGTGCGCGACAAGGCACTGGACATCGCCCCCGCTGCCGAAGACGGCTGTTTCCTGGTTCCCCGGGTGATTGAGTAAACAGGTGATGAGCAACGCCATGCACAACAAGACACTGACAGAACTCAAAGCCGGTCTGACTGCCGGGGACTTCTCCTCCCGGGAGCTCACCGAGCATTTCCTGGCCCGCATTCAGCAGCACGACGGCGAGCTGAACAGCTTTATTACCGTGACCGCCGAACAGGCCCTGGCCCAGGCGGATGCAGCCGATACTGCCCTCGCGGCTGGCAATGGCGGCCTGCTCACCGGCCTGCCGATCGCCCACAAGGACATCTTCTGCACCGAGGGCGTGCGCACCAGCTGCGGCTCGAAGATGCTGGATTCCTTTATTGCCCCCTACACCGCCACCGTGGTGGAAAAGATGGCCGCCGAAGGCGCGGTAATGCTGGGCAAGACCAACATGGACGAGTTCGCCATGGGCTCCTCCAACGAAACCAGCTACTACGGCCCGGTGAAGAACCCCTGGAATCTGGAACGGGTGCCCGGCGGCTCCTCCGGCGGTGCGGCGGCCTGTCTGGGCGCCCGTCTGGCCCCTGGCGCTACTGGCACTGACACCGGCGGCTCCATCCGCCAGCCAGCGGCCCTGAACAACATCACCGGCCTCAAGCCCACCTACGGCCGCGTGTCCCGCTGGGGCATGATCGCCTTCGCCTCCAGCCTGGATCAGGCCGGGCCCATGGCCCAGAGCGCCGAGGACTGTGCCCTGATGCTGCAGGCCATGGCCGGTCACGACCATCGTGACTCCACCAGCCTCAATGAAAAAGTGGATGACTATCTGGGCACCCTGAACAACGACATCAGTGGCCTGACCATCGGCATCCCGGAAGAGTTTTTCCCGGACACCCTGGATGGCGCCATCGCCGACAACAGCCACGCCGCGATTCGCGAACTGGAAAAACTGGGCGCCAAGGTCGTCTCTGTATCACTGCCCAGCATCAAGCTGTCAGTACCGGCCTATTACGTGATCGCCCCGGCAGAAGCCAGCTCCAATTTGAGCCGCTTCGACGGCGTGCGTTTCGGCCACCGCTGTGACGACCCGAAAGATCTGGAAGACCTGTACAAACGCTCCCGCTCCGAAGGGTTCGGTGATGAAGTGAAGCGCCGTATTCTGGTCGGTGCTTACGCCCTGTCCGCCGGTTACTACGACGCTTACTACCGTCGCGCCCAGCAGGTCCGTCGCTTGATCCGTGATGACTTCGCACGCGCCTTCGAAAAAGTGGACGTGTTGATGGGCCCAACCGCCCCCGAAACCGCCTTCAAACTGGGCGCCAAAAAAGACGATCCGGTGAGCATGTACATGGCCGACGTCTTTACCATCGGCGTTAACCTGGCGGGCCTGCCGGCGTTGTCCATGCCCACCGGCTTTATCAACGGCCTGCCTACCGGCACCCAGGTGATCGGTAACTATTTTCGGGAAGGGCAAATCCTCAACGTGGCGCACAAATATCAACAGGCCACCGACTGGCATAAACAGGCACCCGTGTTTGGAGGTGACCAATGAGTTGGGAAGTCGTGATTGGTCTGGAAATTCATGTCCAGCTCAATACCGTCAGCAAATTGTTTTCCGGCAGCAAACTGTCCACCGGCGCCGAGCCGAATACCCAGGCATCCTTGGTAGACCTGGGCATGCCCGGCACCCTGCCGGTGGTGAACAAGGAAGCGGTGCGCAAAGCCGCGCTGTTCGGCCTGGCCATCAATGCAGATATCTGCCGTCACAGTGTGTTTGAACGAAAAAATTATTTTTATCCGGATCTTCCGAAAGGGTATCAAACCACCCAGCTCGCCGAACCTATCGTTGGTGCCGGTGAGGTAGAAATTCAGCTGGAAAGCGGCGAGAAAAAAACCGTGCGCATTCATCATGCGCATCTGGAAGAAGACGCCGGCAAGTCTTTACATGAAGACTTCCATGGCATGACCGGCATCGACCTGAACCGGGCCGGCACGCCACTGATTGAAGTGGTCACCGAACCGGATATGTCCAACGCGGAAGAAGCCGTGGCCTTTGCCCGCAAACTGCATGCGATTGTGACTTCCATCGGTATCTGTGATGGCGACATGTCCCAGGGCAACATGCGTTTTGATGTAAACGTGTCTATCCGCAAGCCCGGCGATGAACTGGGCACTCGCACCGAAACCAAAAACCTCAACTCTTTCCGCTTCATGGAAAAAGCCATTGCCCTGGAAGTGGAACGACAGATCGATGTGCTCGAAGACGGCGGCAAAATCGTGCAGGAGACGCGTCTCTATAATGGCGACACGCACACCGCCCGCTCCATGCGCAGCAAGGAAGACGCCAACGACTACCGCTACTTCCCCTGCCCGGATCTGCTGCCGGTAGCCATTACCGACGCCGATCTCGAGGAACTGAAAGCCGCCATGCCGGAACTGCCCAATGCACGCAAGGCACGTTTCATGGACGACTATCAGTTGTCCGAGTACGACGCCGATTTGCTGTCCGGCTCGGTCGCTACCGCCACCTTCTTTGAAGCGGTTAGCAAAGCGGGCGGCGACGCCAAGCTGGCAGCCAACTGGGTGATGGGTGAAATGGCCGCCAGGTTGAACGCGGAAGAAAAAGCGATCAGCGACAGCCCGGTCTCCGCTGAACAACTGGGCCAGCTGATCGCCCGTCTCAAGGACGGCACCATCAGTTCCAAAATTGCCAAGCAGGTATTCGAAGCCTGCTGGGCCGGCGAAGGTGACCCGGATGCCATCATTGAAGCCAAGGGCCTCAAGCAGATGAGCGACAGCGGCGAGCTGGAAAAAATCGTCGATGACATCATCGCCAACAACGCCCCCCAGGTTGAGGATTACCGCAACTCTGACGACGCCAAGAAAAAGAAAAAAATCGGTTTCTTTGTTGGCCAGGCAATGAAGGCAACACAGGGCAAAGCAAACCCGCAGCAATTGAACCAGTTATTGCAGAAAAAACTGCAATAACGCATCACTCCCACACGCTCCACGCATCACGCTTTTGGCGTGCTGGCGTGGAGCATGCGGCGTACCAGCCAGCCGGAGGCTATATGACCACCACCTTCCAGAACCGCGTTACCCTGGAAAAGAAAAATGACATTGCTTATGTCACTTTGAGCCGCGCCGACAAATACAACGGCCTGGATTTCGCCATGATGGAAGGGCTGCTGGAAGCTGCCAAAGCCGTACGCAAAGACAAAAGCCTGCGCGTGGTCATTATGCAGGGCGAAGGCAAGGCATTTTGTGCCGGGCTGGATTTCGGCACGGTGATGAAACAACCGCTGAAATTAC
Source organism: Alcanivorax sp. IL2 (assembly GCF_047495475.1). NCBI lineage: Bacteria > Pseudomonadati > Pseudomonadota > Gammaproteobacteria > Oceanospirillales > Alcanivoracaceae > Alcanivorax > Alcanivorax sp. IL2. The sequence goes on from NZ_CP179932.1 coordinate 3,363,144, forward strand.
TGAAAGGTTTTACCAAATACGGCATCAAGAAAACCAACCTGTTTCAGGAAGTCTGCTGGTGCTGGCGCGAACTCCCCATTCCGGTGATCACGGTACTGCATGGTTACTGCTACGGCGGCGGCATGCAGATCGCCCTGGCGGCGGATTTCCGTATCAGCACCCCGGACTGCGAAATGTCGATCATGGAAATCAAGTGGGGGCTGATCCCGGACATGACCGGCAGTGTCACCCTGCGCGAACTGGTTCCCATGGATGTGGCCAAGGAATTGACCATGACCGGCCGACTGTTCAAGGGCGACGAAGCCAAGGCCCTTAACCTGGTGACCCGGGTTGCCGACGACCCACTGGCAGAAGCCGAGCAACTGGCCGAGGCCATCAAGACCCGCTCCCCGGATGGCATCAGCGCCGCCAAGAGTCTGTTCCAGCAGACCTGGAATGTACCGGAAGCCCAGGCCTTCGATACCGAAAGCAAACTGCAGTTCAAGCTGCTGCGCGGCAAGAATTATCGTCGTGCCCTGCAGGCGGGCCAGAAAAAGGAAAAGCCGCAATTCGGCCCCCGCGAACGGGACTACTGAGGTAATGACGACAGGGTGCACATCACACAGCGACTTGCACCCTGGCCACGCAACAAAACCATCACCCCCTGCAACTGCCAACTCACCCCTGTTTCGTAGCCGCTTCTTACGGCATACTCAGGCAAAAATCTGAGTTTGTTGAGGCACAGCATGATTTCCGTGGCCGAAGCCAGCGGCGGCTTTTCCGCCCTAACCCGCATGTACAAACGTCTGGTCGATGAATTTATCGGGCAGCTCCCGCTGCAACCCCAGTCATTCCCTCTGGCCCCCACCGAGGATGCCTTCCAGCAAGGCATGTGTGCCGACACCACCTATGTGGTGAAAGGCGGCATGCTGGGCATGCGCTGCCAGACACGCAAGCTGTTTACCTGGGACGAGGGGGACATGATTCTCCCGGACGCGGGCAGCGACGAGGTCACCTACTACGCAGAGAGCGCGGTGTTACTGGCCGCCTACCCCACCGTAAAACTGGTGGAAGCTGCCCTGGCCGATGAACAACTGGCGCGGCTGTGGACACGCATCCTCACCATCCAGCAAGCCATGCTGCTACGCCTGCTGGCGGCCTACGTGCCGGAAGAAAGCCATACCACCCCGGGCTTTGCCTATTTCGAACCCGGCGACGTGATCATCCGTCAGGGAGAACCGGCGGATTATGTCTTCAGCCTGTTCGAAGGTCAGGCGGATGTGCTGGTGGACGATGTGGTCGTGGGCCATGTCAGTGAAGGCGAAGTGCTCGGCGCCATCGCCCTGCTTACCCACTCCCCGCGCAGCGCCACGGTGAGGGCAAAACGCCGCTGCTCCGTGGTCAAGGTGCCCAAGCATCAATTCAAGGACCTGATCCGCACCAACCCGGGCATGATCCACAGCCTGCTTACCGACATGGCACGGCAGGTCACCGATCTGAATAATCAGGTGGTCCAGCTGTCCGCCTGAGCCTGTGAGGCCCTATATTGTCCCTCCCGGAAAAGGGGCCTATATTGGAAGGACAGAGGTTGGCCCGCACAACTTCTCGCAAGGCCGACCTTCTCGTCCTCAGCCAGGGAGGTCCCGATCATGCGCCATATTCTCTCCATCGCCATCATTATCTGCCTGCTGATTCTGGTGGCAGTCTATTTCCTGTCTGACTCCCAGCCCGAGATCACCCAGCCCGGCTTTACGCTGGAGCCAGAGCAGCAAACCGTTACCACACCGCAATCCCCTTCCAGCCGCCAGGATGATCCCGGTGAAACGTCACCACCCGCCGAGTAATGATCCCGGCTCTCTGGCAGACACAGACTGCATAGGGAGGATCCGCAAACGGAACGAGGGACGAGAAGTGAAGAGCAGAAAACGGCTATAGCCGAGAGCCTTGCCCTTCAAGACTTGCATCTACCAATACAAGCCAGGCCCTGCGGTTATGGCCGGGAACAGACCGGACAGGCCGGATCTTTATGAAAGCGCATTTCCCGCCAGGACAGGGTTCGGCCGTCAAACAACCGCAGGCTGGCGGGCAGAGGCTTGCCCTGCAGCACCTGTATGGCAGCCAGTGCCTGCAGGGTGCCGATGGTACCCACCACCGGGCCGACGATACCCGCCTGGCTGCAGGCCAGATCGCCGTCAGTGCCATCGCCATAGACGCAGGCGTAGCAAGCGCTGTCCGGCTGGCGCAGATCGAACACCGCCAGTTGTCCGTCCATGCGGATGGCGGCGCCGCTGACCAGCGGCGCCCGGTGAATCACACAGGCCTGATTGATACGCTGACGCGTGGCGAAATTATCCGTGCAGTCCAGCACCACACTGGCCGCTGCCACCTCCCGATCCAGCCAGTCTGCGTCGACCCGCAGGGTATGTGCCTGTACCGACACCTCCGGGTTCAGCGCCAGCAATTGCGCCTTCAGGGCCTCGGCCTTGTGCTGGCCCACATCGGCGCCCCGAAAGGCCACCTGCCGATGCAGGTTACTCAACTCCACCGCGTCATCGTCTGCCAGCACCAGCTCGCCGACTCCCGCACCGGCCAGGTACAAGGTCGCCGGGCTGGCCAGCCCGCCACAGCCCACCACCAACACCCTCGCTCCCGCCAGGGCTTCCTGCCCGGCCAGGTCAAAGTCCTCCACCATCAACTGGCGGCTGTAGCGAAGTAGCTGGTCGTCGTTAAGCATCGTCATCTCGCTGGCACGCAAAGGCCCTAGCATTCCATGGTGCAGTTCGCTGCGCTCAGTGCACCCTACTGATTCGGTGTTCGGGGTTTTTCGCTGTTAACTATTAACTGTTAACTGCCCCACCGTCACCCGCTCATTCCCCCCCAAATCCCGCTCTGTACGCACCGCGTCAAAACCACCCGCCACCATCAAGGTACGCACCTCAGCCCCCTGCTGGTAACCATGTTCCAGCAGCAACCAGCCGCCGACAACCAGCCGGGAGGACGACTGAGTGATGATGGTGGCCAGGTCCGCCAGGCCCCGCTGATCTGCCACTAACGCAGAACGTGGCTCGAAGCGCACATCGCCTTGTTCAAGGTGATGATCCGTCGGGTCGATATAGGGCGGGTTGCTGACGATCAGGTCGAACAGACCCTCGCAACCCTGCAGCCAGTTGCCCTGTTGCAAGGTCACCCGGGCAGACAAGTCACGGGCATTGCGCTGGGCCACCGACAGGGCCTCGGCACTCAGATCGACCAGGGTCACCTGCCACTGGGGGCGCTCCAGCGCCAGAGACAGGCCAATGGCACCGGTACCGGTGCCTAGGTCCACGACCCGGGCGGGGCCGGCGGGGCCCAGCTGCAATGCCAGCTCCACCAGGGTTTCCGTGTCCGGGCGGGGAATCAGGGTATCGGCGGTAACGGTGAAAAGACGGCCAAAGAATTCACGCTCGCCGGTCAGGTGCGCCACGGGCTCACCCTGTTCGCGGCGCGCCAGCAGGGCCAGAAATCGCTGTTGCTGCTGCGCATCCAACTCCCTTTCCGGCCAGGTGAACAGATAACTGCGCGGCCGCACCAGCACATGGCACAACAGCACCTGGGCATCCAGGCTCGCACTGGGGGACGCGGCAAGCCGTTCACGGGCCTGGCGCAGGGCCGCATCAATGCGCATCTCAGCTGTCGCCCAGGGTCGCCAACAGATCCGCCTGGTGTTCGGACATCAGCGCACCCAGCAGTTCATCCAGGTCCCCTTCCATGATTTCACCAAGCCGGTAAAGCGTCAGGTTGATGCGATGATCGCTCACCCGGCCCTGGGGATAATTGTAGGTGCGAATGCGCTCGGAACGGTCACCGGAGCCGACCAGGGATTTACGCTCTGCCGCCTGCTCCGCATGGGCGGCATTCTGCTGGGCATCATACAGTTTGGCGCTGAGCAGGCTCATGGCCTTGGCCTTGTTCTTGTGCTGGCTACGCTCATCCTGGCATTCCACCACCACACCGGTGGGCAGGTGAGTAATTCGCACCGCGGAGTCGGTGGTGTTCACGTGCTGCCCCCCGGCACCGGAGGAACGGTAGGTATCAATACGCAGATCTTCGGTACGAATCTGGATATCACCGAGATCTTCGGCTTCCGCCATGATCGCAACCGTACAGGCAGAGGTATGAATACGCCCCTGGGATTCCGTCGCCGGCACCCGCTGCACCCGATGGGCACCGGATTCAAATTTGAAGCGCGAATAGACACCATCACCGATGACCCGTGCGATCACTTCCTTGTAGCCGCCATGTTCGCCTTCGCTGGCACTGACCAGCTCGACTTTCCAGCCATTCTGCTCGGCATATTTGCTGTACATGCGGAACAGATCACCGGCAAAAATCGCCGCCTCATCACCGCCGGTGCCGGCGCGCACTTCCAGAAACACATTGGCGCCATCGCGGGGATCCTTGGGCAACATCAGTTTCTGCAACTCGTCGGCCAGTGCATCCATCTTCGTCGTCGCGTCACGGGCCTCTTCCTGCCCCATTTCACGCATCTCAGGATCACTGTCATCCTGCATTGCCCTGGCAGCGTCCAGGTTGGCAGCGACTTTCAGGTAATTCTGATAACACTTCACCACCGGATCGATTTCCGAATATTCCCGGGACAGGTCCCGAAACTTTTTCTGGTTGCCAATAATCTCCGGGTCCGACAACAGGCCGGACAATTCTTCAAAACGGTCGGCGAGCTTTTCCAGCTTGCCTTGCAAAGACGCTTTCATAAGACCCTCAGAGGGATTTATTTCGGTTCGGACGAGGTGTCCGGGTCGTCAAGCAGCAACTCGCGGGCCAGCAGCAATGATTCTGCCCGGCCCTCCGCCGCCAGCTTGCGCAGGGTCACGCTGGGCGTATGCAGCCACTTGTTGACCAGGGAATGCTGAAACTTGCGCAGCACCTGTTCCGGGTCTGCGCCATTGTTCAACTGCTGAAGCGCTTTCTCCAGCTCGCTCTCGGCCAGGCTGGTGCGCTGCTGGCGATACTCTCGCAGCACACTCACCGCATCCTGCTCTCGACGCTGGCGACGGTGGCGAACGATGGCATCACCAATCAGCTCGGCAGCCTCCTGGGCGGCCTGCTGTCGGGCGCGAACATTTTCCTGAATCGCTTCCTGCAGATGATCCACCGTGTACAGATAGACATCATCCAGGTCACCCACCTCGGGCTCGATATCGCGAGGCACGGCGATATCGACCATGAACATGGGTTTGTGACGACGTTTTTTCAGGGCGCGCTCGACCATCCCCTTGCCCAAAATAGGCAGGGGCGCCGCGGTACAGGAAATCAGGATATCCGCCCGCTCCAGGGCCACCGGCAACTCTTCCAGGCTGATGCCGCGACCGCCGACACTGGCGGCCAGCTCCGCAGCCCGCTGCTGGGTACGATTGGCGATGGTGATTTCGCTGACCTGTTGCTCATTGAGGTGGCGCGCCACCAGCTCGATCATCTCCCCGGCGCCAATCAACAAGGCGCGGCTCTTTTTCAGATCGGCAAAGATATGGCGAGCAAAAGACACCGCGGCATAGGCCACGGATACCGGGTTGGCGCCGATACCGGTTTCGGTACGGATGCGTTTGGCCACCGAGAACACTTCCTGGAACAGCCGCGACAACTCGCCATTCAACAACCCCGCCTCATGGGCACGGGCATAGGCTTCACGCATCTGGCCCAGAATCTGCGGCTCGCCCAGGACCAGCGAATCCAGGCCGCCGGCCACTCGCATCATGTGCTCCAGGGCCTGCTCGCCCTGATGCTGGTAGAGTACGGACACCAGTTTGTCCACCGGCAGGTGGCGGCTTTGCGCCAGCCAGGCAGCAAAATCCGGCACTGTCTCGTCAACCAGACAATACAGTTCGGTGCGGTTACAGGTGGATAGCAGAGCCGCTTCGCGCACCCCGGGCATGTCTCGCAAGCTGGCCAGCGCCGCTTCCGCCTGCTGCGTGGAGAACGCCAGACGTTCACGCAACTCCACATCCGCGGTGGTGTGATTTACGCCAACAGCGACTAGATTCATAGACTCTCGTGCCCGCAGCAGACCCGGGCCACTTTCCTCACCGGTTTACACACGTGTTGGCGGCGCATGGAACTCTCTGTCCGCCAATCTCGTCAGAAGGCAATAGCCCGGTGAAAACAGGCCACGCAAGGGTCACGCATTTTGCGTGAAAGCGCCCTCCAAAACAATGACGAGCCCGCTGATCAGCGACACAGCGAGCACCGATAGCAACAGGGTTTGGGCAATCCCAGATCGCTGTGCCATGATAGCCGGACCATCAAACAGGCATACTGGTTAATGACGCGATTCGCTTTTTTGCCGCTGTGCGGCGCCCTGCTGCTCAACGGCTGCGCCAGCAAGACACCGGCCCCGACACCCGCCGACCCCGAGCCACCTGCGGCAACCCAGAGCGCGCCGAGCTATGACAGTGAGACCCTGTCGGACCTGCTGGTAGCGGAAGTGGCCGCCCAGCGCCAGTCTCTGGGGGTGACGCTCGCCTATTACAGCCAGGCGGCCCGGACTACCGGCGATCCACAAGTGATCAGCCAGGCAGCACAACTGGCCCATTATCTGGAAGATCACCAGCAGACCCTGGCACTGAGCCAGCTGTGGCTGGAGACGGTCCCCGCCAACGAAGAGGCCCTGCAACTGGCCATTCTTTCGGAAATTCGCCTGGGCAACATCGACGCCGCCAGCCGCTATCTGGATACCCTGCTCGGCGAACACGGCGGCGACGCCCTGGGCCGGCTGGTCAGTCAGGCCCGTGGCCTGGATGCCCAGGGCAACCGGCAACTGGTGCAGGCACTGGCGCAACTTTCCGACCGCTACCCGAAACAGGCACCACTGTGGTACGCCCGCGCGCTCTGGCTGGAGCATGAAAACGATTACGCCGGCGCCCTGGAGGCAGATGAACGGGCGCTGGATCTGATGCCCCGCCACGAAGACGCCTTGCTACTCAAGGCCCAGTTACTGCACAAACTCGGCGAAGAAAAGCAGGCCCTGCGCCACCTGAAAAAACTGGTTCGCAAATATCCTCAGGCACGGCGCCCCCGGATTACCTACATCCGCATGCTGCTGGCCGCCGGTGAAACCGGCGCAGCAGAGAAGCAACTGTCCACCATGGCCGAGCAGCATCCGGAGGATCTGGATCTGCGCTTCTCGCTGGCTCTGCTGGCCCTGGAAGCCGGCGCCACCGAACCGGCCCGCCAGCAACTGCAGGCCCTGCTGGCGGAGAATTATCGCCCCGATGACATGCATCTCTACCTGGGCCAGGCCGCCGAACAGGCCGAAGAGCCGGCCCAGGCAGTGGACCATTACCTGAAAGTCCAGGGGCCCCAGGCCGTTCGCGCCAACGTCCAGGCGGCCCGCTTGCTCTACCAGCAAGGCAACAATGATCAGGCCAGCGCGCTGATGGCCAGCCTGGCCCAGCAGCATCCGGAGTTGGCCACCAGCCTCACCGTCACCGAAGCGGAAATGCGTAACACTATCGGCGACCCACAAGGCGCCCTTGTCCTGCTTGACCGGGCAGTGGAGACAGAACCGGACAATACCGAATTGCTTTACAGCCGGGCCATGATCGCGGAAAAGACCGGCGATATGGCAAAACTGGAAAGCGATCTGCGGCGGGTGCTGGCCATCGACCCAGACGATGCCAGCGCCCTCAACGCCCTGGGTTATACCCTGGCCAACCGCACCCAGCGTCTGGACGAAGCCTACGACTATATTTCCCGGGCTCTGGAATTACGCCCGGACGATCCGGCCATCCTGGATTCCATGGGCTGGGTACTCTACAAGCGTGGCGAGCTGGAAGCCGCCCGGGACTACCTGCGCCGGGCCTACGACAAATTCCCCGACCCGGAAGTGGCCGCCCATTACGGCGAAGTCCTCTGGGTACTGGGTGCCCAGCACCAGGCCCGCCAGGTCTGGCGCGACACCCTGAACAGTAACCCGGACGCCCCCCATATCCGTGAAGTCATGGAAAAACTCGGAGCCCGCCTGTGACCCTGAGCCCCACCCGCATTATCACCCTGGCGCTGATGGCCCTGGCCCTGAGTGCCTGTCAGTCGCGACACACCACCACTGACACCTTCGAGCACCCCAACCAGATCGACCGCTGGGCAATGAGCGGCAAACTCGGCTACCGCACCGCCAATGACGGCGGCAGTGCCTCCTTCGACTGGACCCAGAAACCCAATCGGGGGCAGATCCGCTTTTCCGGGCCGCTGGGGTTCGGTAGCGCCGACCTGCGCTGGGACAGTGGCCGCGCCGAACTGATTACCGCCAAGGAGCAATATCAGGCACGCAGCCCCGGCGAGCTGGCCTGGCACCTGACCGGCTTCTGGCTGCCGGTCTCCGCCCTGCAATACTGGGCCCGCGGCCTGCCCTGGCCCGGCGCCCATGGCGAGGCCGACTATGACGAAGGCGGTCACCTGCAAACTCTGCAGCAACTGGGCTGGAGCCTGGAGTTCGACCGATACCAGCCGGTAGCCGGCGTTACCCTGCCTTATCGCATCAAGGCGCGGCAGAACGGTAATCGCTTCACCCTGCTGATCAAGGACTGGCAGCCCGGCGCCGAAAAATGACCATGCTGACCCTTCCGGCCCCCGGCAAGCTGAACCTGTTCCTGCATATCACCGGCCGTCGTCCGGACGGCTACCATGAGCTGCAGACCCTGTTTGCCCTGCTCGATCAGGGCGACACCCTGCACTTCGCTCCGGCGGACACCCTGACCCTGGAATGCGATCAGGCCGGGGTGCCCACCGACCACAACAATCTGATCCTGCGGGCCGCCCATCTACTGCAGAGCCACACCGGCTGTCAGAAAGGTGCCCGCATCGTCCTGGAAAAACACCTGCCCATGGGCGGTGGCGTGGGCGGCGGCTCCTCCGATGCGGCCACCGCCCTGCTGGGGCTCAATGCGCTGTGGGGTCTGGACCTGTCCGAGGACACGCTGGCAGAACTGGGGCTGTCGCTGGGGGCGGACGTACCGGTCTTTGTGCGCGGCAACAGTGCCTGGGCGGAAGGGGTCGGCGAGCAAATCACCCCGGTTTCTCTACCAAACGACGTTTTTTTAGTCATTCATCCCGCAATTCATGTGTCAACTGCTCGAATTTTCGGCGACCGGCAATTGACAAGGGATACCCCCGTCAGTAAATTACCGGCCTCGCTTGAGGTGGTGCTGACCCGCGACTTTCGCAATGACTGTGAAGCGGCAGCAATACGGCAATTTCCAGAAATCGGGGAGTTGCTTCACTGGCTCAAGCAACATACGGGAAATGCCCGTATGACCGGCACTGGCGCTTGTTGTTTTGCACGCCTTGCCGGAGTGCAACAGGGGCAGCATCTGCTGCAACAGTTGCCACAACACTGGACAGGTTTCGTCGCTCGAAGCTGTAATACTTCTCCTCTCCACCAGATACTGGGAGAGACACTGGCGAAGTTTCGAGAGACACAGAATTCAGGAAAACCTGCTTAACGCAGACCTGAGACCGAGTGTTGGGGTATAGCCAAGTTGGTAAGGCAACGGGTTTTGATCCCGTGATTCCCAGGTTCGAGTCCTGGTACCCCAGCCATTTTCTTGCCCGGAGCCCTCCCCCCTTTCCTCGGAGGCTCCCGAAATTCACGACTCAAGAGGGACGCCAGTGTCCAAACTCGTCGTTTTCACCGGTAACGCTAATCCCGAACTGGCCCAGGCCATGGTCAAACACCTGAACCTGCCCATTGGCAACGCCGATGTGGGCACCTTCAGTGATGGTGAAGTGGCCGTGGAAATCCAGGAAAACGTGCGCGGCAAAGACGTCTTTATCGTGCAATCCACCTGCAACCCCACCAACAACAACATCATGGAGTTGCTGGTCATGGCCGACGCCCTGCGTCGTTCCTCTGCAGGCCGGATCACCGCCGTGATGCCCTATTTCGGTTACGCCCGCCAGGATCGCCGGGTGCGTTCCGCACGGGTACCGATTACCGCCAAGGTGGTCGCCGACATGATTACCGCCGTGGGCATCGACCGGGTTGTCACCGTCGACCTGCACGCCGACCAGATTCAGGGTTTCTTCGATATTCCGGTGGACAACGTCTACGCCACCCCGCTGATCGTGGCGGACATCGAACGCCAGAACCACGATGACCTGATGGTGGTATCCCCGGACGTGGGCGGTGTGGTTCGTGCCCGCGCCCTGGCCAAGCAGCTCAACGATGCCGACCTGGCCATCATCGACAAGCGCCGCCCCAAGGCCAATATTTCCCAGGTGATGCACATCATCGGTGAAGTGGAAGGCCGCACCTGTATCCTGGTGGACGACATGGTCGATACCGCCGGCACCCTGTGCAAGGCCGCCCAGGCCCTGAAAGACCACGGCGCTGCCAAGGTCTACGCCTACATTACCCACCCGGTACTGTCCGGCCCGGCCATCGACAACATCGCCAACAGCGCTCTGGACCAGCTGGTCGTCACCGACACCATCCCGCTGTCTGAAGCCGGCCGCGCCTGCGCCAACATCCGCGTGCTCAGCCTGGCGCCCATGCTGGCCGAAACAGTACGCCGGGTGAACAACGAAGAATCCCTGAGCGCCATGTTCGACCGGCTGGAGCTGGTGTAAATCAGCGGCAAGCATCAAGCTACAAGCTTCAACACGACATGAATTGTTGCCAGATTGAAGCCCCTGAGGCCGCGCACAGCTCCTGTGCGCGGCCTCTTTCATTCTAGGCCACCCCAATCCCAAACCGTGTTGCAGCTTGTAGCTTGTGGCTTGAAGCCCTTTCCGCTGGCACGCAGCGCCTTTTTCCTGCATAATCGCGCCCCCGCGGAATCCTCCGTGGCTTATCAACCTCTCTGGCCGACCTGGTCGCGGGACGCCCGAGAGCTTAATGGAGACATATCATGTCCAATGAATTCCAGCTATTCGCTGAAAGCCGCAGCGACATGGGGAAAGGTGCGAGCCGCCGCCTGCGTCGTCTGCAAGAACGTGTTCCCGGCATCATTTACGGTGGCAAAGACGAGCCGCAGATGATCAGCGTGGAACTGCGCGAACTGAAAAAGGCTCTGGAAACCGAAGCCTTCTACAGCCACGTACTGACCCTGAAACTGGATGGCACCGAGGTGCAGGCAGTCCTGCGCGATATGCAGCGTCACCCGGCCAAAGGTCACCCGATGCACGTGGATTTCCTGCGCGTCGACAAGACCCACAAGATCACCATGAACGTGCCCCTGCACTTCATCAATGAAGAAAGCTCCATTGGTGTGAAGAAACAGGGCGGCGAGATTCAGCACAACATCGCCGAGGTGGAGATCAGCTGTCTGCCCCAGAACCTGCCAGAGTTCATCGAAGTGGACATGGCAGCGGCCGAGCTGGACACCATTATCCACCTGTCCGATCTGAAACTGCCGAAAGGCGTGGAACTGACTCAGCTCGCGCTGGGCGACGACCACGACCAGCCGGTAGCCGCCGTTCACGCGCCGAAAGTCCGTGCTTCTGCTGACGACGAAGACGGCGAAGGCGAAGGCGAAGAAGCCGCTGGCGAGGAATAAGACGCACTGTGGCTGTAGCGGAACCGGTTCGACTGATCGTAGGCTTGGGTAATCCGGGCCGCGAATACGAGGACACCCGCCACAATGCCGGCGTCTGGTATGTGGACGCCCTGGCTCGTCGCCAGGGCGTTTTCCTTTCTGAAGACAAGAAATATTTCGGCCTTACCGGCACCTTTACCTTCGAAGGCGAAACGATTCGTCTGCTGGTTCCCACTACCTTCATGAACCGCAGTGGTCAGGCCACCGCCGCTCTGGCGAATTTCTTCAAGATTCCTGTCACGCAGATGCTCGTCGCCCATGACGAACTCGACCTGCCCCCCGGTTGTGCCCGCTTCAAACAAGGCGGCGGCCATGGCGGCCATAACGGTCTGCGCGACATCATCAGCAAGCATGGCAACAGCCGCGACTTCTACCGGCTACGCATCGGCATCGGCCACCCCGGCTCCGCCGACCGCGTCACCCCCCATGTCCTCAACAAACCCTCCCAGGCCGACCGTGACCTGATCGACCGCGCCATTGATGAAGCGGCTTACCACACCGCCGATATGCTGCGCGGGGATTTGAACGGGGCGATGAATCGGCTGAACGGGTTTAAAGCCTGACGGTAGCTTCTAGCTTCTAGCTTCTAGCTTCTAGCTTCTAGCTTGCAGGATTGTGCCCCAGCTAAAACGAAGCCCAGCCGCAATATCAGCTTTTCTTTTTCTCGTAGCTCGTAGCTCGTAGCTCGTAGCTCGTAGCTCGTAGCTGATTATTATCTATCCTGCGCGTACCTCGCCAACAGCCACTCCCCCGCCGGCCGGGCTCGCCATTTTTCGATCTGCTTGCGCAATGCCGGTGACAACGTGGTTTCATCGAACAGATCCCAGGGCGAGCCCTCCGGGCTGAGCAGTGGCGCCAGCATACTGGCGGCTGTGATGTCTGCGAGGCTGAAGCGGTCACCCACCAGATACTGCCCCTTGCCTTTCTTCAGCTCGCTCTCCAGGAGCGCCAAGGCCTCTTCCACCCGCTGCTCCGAGCGCATCACCCGTTGCGGGTTGATAGCGTAACCTCGACGTATTGCTTCGCGAACCAGCGGTTTCGCCAGCCGTTCCAGGGGAGAAGGCAGGCCGCAATCGCCCACCAGGGCCGTCATTACCTCCGGTCGATCAAGAATCTGACCGTACACCCAGCGCCGTACATGCACGCCGTAACGATCAAACTGCTGCTCCAGTTCAATGACCCGGGCTCGCGCATCACCGGCCTTGGGCAACAGCGACGGATCGGGGTAGTACTTTTCCAGGTAATAGGCGATTTTGGTGGAATCGCTCACCCGACGCCTGCCGTCGCGCAGCAACGGCACGGTATTGCCACGGGCCAGCCACTGGGTACGCACCCGATGCGCCACCGGCAGCAAATTGACCGTACGGTATGCCAGACCCTTGTGGTCCAGCTGCCAGCGGGATTTCTCGCAATAATGGGAGATGGGGAACTGGTAAAGAATACGCTCGGCCATGGTGACTCTTGTTCAGTTTTGCGGACTTGCAGTCTAGCCGCCCCCTGTCCCGTCGTTAGCGGCAACAGCGCCTGACACGTCCGTCCCGCCAGCAACCCGGCTTAACCTTGATCCTGCACCTGCCACGGTCGCTTTTTTGCCCCGGCTTGCGTAGCATTGCGGCCTCGAAAAACGGAGGTCTGTCATGGGTTTCAAATGCGGTATCGTCGGTCTGCCCAACGTGGGGAAATCCACCCTGTTCAACGCGCTGACCAAAGCGGGAATTGATGCCGAGAACTTCCCGTTCTGCACCATTGAGCCCAACACCGGGGTTGTACCGATTCCTGACCCGCGGATGGACAAGCTGTCCGCCATTGTCAGCCCGGAGCGGGTCATGCCCGCCACCATGGAGTTCGTGGATATCGCCGGCCTGGTAGCCGGGGCCTCCAAGGGCGAAGGCCTGGGTAACAAGTTTCTCGCCAACATTCGCGAAACCGATGCCATCGCCCACGTCGTGCGCTGCTTCGATGACGAAAACGTGATCCATGTGTCCGGCAAGGTCTCGCCGCTGGATGATATCGACATCATCAACACCGAGCTGGCGCTGGCCGATCTGGACACCGTGGAGAAGGCTCACCTGCGTGCCACCAAAGCTGCCAAGGGGCAGGACAAGGACGCCAAGGGCCTGCTGCCCGTGCTGGACAAGGTGCTGCCCGCCCTCAACGAAGGCCAACCGGCACGTTCCGTGGAGCTGACCGATGATGAGCGCAAGGCCATCAAGAGTCTCAACCTGCTGACTCTGAAGCCGACCATGTACATCGCCAACGTGGACGAAGGCGGCTTTGAAGACAACGCCCTGCTGGACGCCGTGCGCGAACTGGCCGAGAAGGAAAATTCCTCCGTGGTGCCGATCTGCGCCAAGATCGAATCGGAAATTGCCGAGCTGGACGACGAAGAGAAAGCCGACTTCCTGGCCGACCTGGGCATGGAAGAGCCGGGCCTGAACCGAGTCATCCGCGCCGGCTTCAGCCTGCTGGGCCTGCAGACCTACTTCACCGCAGGCAAGAAGGAGGTTCGCGCCTGGACCGTTCGCGTTGGCGCCACCGCCCCCCAGGCCGCCGGCGTCATCCACACCGACTTCGAGAAGGGGTTCATCCGCGCCGAAGTCACGGCCTACGATGACTATGTCGAAAATAACGGCGAGGCCGGCGCCAAGGATGCCGGCAAATGGCGCCTGGAAGGGAAGGAATACATCGTCAAGGACGGAGACGTAGTGCACTTCCGGTTTAACGTTTAAGCGCCCCCGGAATAAAAAAAGCCGCACCCTCCCAGGCGCGGCTTTTTTGTTTCCGCTGTTAACTATTCACTATTAACTGTTAACTGCTTTTCAGTCCGTGCCGCCGGCATTCACCGGCTCGAAGTCTTCATCCTTCAACTCCGGCAGCTTCTCGTCGCAACCCTGAATCCCCTGCTTCTTGAGATTATTGCAGACCCGGTCCAGCTTGTTGTCCACTGCGTGCATGTGATCCAGCAGAAGGTGGATGGCTTCAGCCACCGGATCGGGCATGTCGTTGCTGACACCATAGGCTTGAAAACCGATCTTCTCTGCCATTTCCTGACGGTTCTTTTCCGTCTCGGTAATCGGCTTACTGACCACCCGGCCGGGAATACCTATCACCGTTGCCCCTTCCGGCACTTCCTTGGTGACCACGGAGTTGGAACCGATCTTGGCGTTCTTGTGTACGGTGAATGGGCCCAGCACCTTGGCACCGGCACCGACCACCACGCCATCTTCCAGGGTCGGGTGACGCTTGCCTTTGCTCCAGCTGGTACCACCCAGCGTGACGCCATGATAGAGCGTCACGTCATCGCCAATTTCTGCGGTTTCACCAATCACCACTCCCATGCCATGGTCGATAAAGAAACGTCGACCGATTTTGGCGCCGGGATGAATTTCGATGCCGGTCATCCAGCGGGCGAAGGTGGAAACAAAGCGCGCCAGTTGCTTGAAATTGCGCCTCCACAGGCCATGGGCAAGACGATGAAACAGCACCGCATGCAGGCCCGGGTAATTCAGCAACACCTCAAGCGTGTTGCGCGCCGCGGGGTCCCGGTGGAATACCGACGCGATGTCCTCGCGTACTCGATCAAACATAGATACCTCGTCTCAGGTATAGCCGGTTGGATAACACGGGGAGCGTTTGCTACTTCCCGTCATTGCGCGGCATTTTTCTTTCCAGCGCCACCAGCACACCACGCAGAATACTCATTTCCATTTTGTCCGGTCGCGCGCGCATAAACAAACGGCGCATGCGCGTCATGACCTGGCCAGGCTGCTGAGGATTGAGGAAACCGCTCTGCGCCATGACCTTTTCCAGGTGATCCAGGAAACCGGCCACCGCTTCGTTGCTGGCCAACGGCTCATCCCAGAACATCTCCGGCAGCGGCATGGCCTCGCGACGGGAACGGGATTCCTTCAGATCGAAATCATCGCCCAGCAGAGCCATGCGCAGCTCGTAACTGATTAATTGGACCGCCGACGCCACATTCAAGACCCCGTACTCGGGATTGGTGGGCACGCTCACATGCAGATTACAGCGGCGCAACTCGTCATTGGTGAGCCCCCGGTCCTCACGACCGAACAGCACCGCAATACGGGTGTCATCGGGCTCGTGGGACAATTGCGCCGCCAGCTGCCGGGGCGTCAGACAGGGCCAGGGAATGCGCCGCTGGCGGGCGCTGGTGCCGATCACCAGGGTGGCGCCCTCCAGAGCCTCATCCAGCGTCTCGCAGACCTGGGCGGCTTCCAGCACGTCTCCTGCCCCGGAAGCCCGGGCAGTCGCTTCCACGGACGGATAATCACGGGGCTGGATGAGCCTCAGGTCCGACATGCCCATGGTTTTCATGGCCCGGGCTGCGGCACCAATATTGCCGGGATGGGTGGTTTCCACCATCACGATACGCACATTTTCTAGCATGAGAGGTACCTGTACACGGGTCTGGCCGGAAAAGGCGGCAATGTTATCATGGGAATCACTGAATAATCCCTTAAGTGGCGCCTAACGCTGCCCTGATCGCGCAGGCTCTGCTACAATCCGCGCCCCGGTTTATTTGGCCGGGCGTTCTTTGACAGCCCTAATACTTTTTTGAGGACAGATGCATGCATGCGCCGCAAGTGAATATTGCCCTGCGAGCCGCCCGTCAGGCGGGTAACCTGATTCGTCGTGCTGCCGAAAGCAATGACCCGTTATCTGTCAGCAAGAAAGGGATGAACGACTTCGTCACCGAAGTGGATCGGGCCGCCGAACAACGCATCATCGAGGTGATCCTCAAGGCCTACCCGGATCACAGCATCCTGGCCGAAGAATCCGGCGAAACCCGCGGCAAGGGTGACGGGGCCGAATATCAGTGGGTGATCGACCCGCTGGATGGCACCACCAACTTTATCCACGGCTTCCCGCAGTACTGCGTCTCCATCGCCCTGAAATACCGGGGCAAGCTGGAGCACGCGGTGATTTATGACCCCAATCGGGATGAAGAATTTACCGCCAGCCGCGGCCGTGGCGCCGCCCTCAACGGTCGCCGTATCCGCTGCACCAACCGCCCCGGCCTGGAAGGCTGCCTGATCGGCACCGGCTTCCCGTTCCGCAAGGACCAGGCGCCGCACATGGACGCCTACCTGGGCATGTTTGCCGACATCGCTGCTGCCACCGCTGGCCTGCGCCGCCCGGGCTCTGCTGCGCTGGATCTGGCCTGGCTGGCCGCCGGCCGCCTGGACGGGTTCTTCGAATTCGGCCTGTCCGAGTGGGACCTGGCCGCCGGCGCCCTGCTGATCACCGAAGCCGGTGGCCTGGTAGGCGACCTGAGCGGTGGCCACAAATTCCTGGAAAGCGGCGGCATCGTCGCCGGCAGCCCGAAAGTCTTCAAGGGCCTGCTGCAGAAGATCAAACCGCACCTGAACGAGAGTTTGCGTCGGTAGATCCTCTACTCTCACGCCTCTGTAGGAGCGCCGCTTGAGGCGCGAATAGGCAAAAATCCGAGGCGAGTACCGAGAAGCGAGTCGCGAAAGGCGATACGTACTTCGGTTTTGATTTTCGTTACTCGCTTCTCGCTTCGTATCATTCGCGTCTCAAGCGGCGCCCCTACGGCGAGATTGTTACCCTTCCACGCCAACCCCTCCCATCTTTTCCTTAGACCCCGAACCGATTTTTCTCTTCCGGCATGGACATCTGCCCTTGCTTTGCTAGCGTAATACGCAACACGGTGCAAAAAGCTCGGGAGATGTACGATGACGGTTACCCTCACTGACAACGCCCTGTTTCGCCAGCAGTGCTATATCAATGGCCACTGGTGCGATGCGGATGACGGCGCCACCTTCACCGTGACCAACCCGGCCACTGATGAAAGCCTGGGCACCTCGCCGCGCATGGGCGAAGCAGAAACCCGCCAGGCCATCGATGCCGCCCACAGGGCTTTTCCTGCCTGGCGGGATATGGCCGCCGCGCAACGGGCCGTTTTGCTGGAGGCCTGGTACGACCTGATGATGGAACACCAGGACGACCTGGGTCGACTGATGACCCTGGAGCAGGGCAAGCCCCTGGCCGAGGCAAAAGGCGAAATCGCCTATGCCGCCTCTTTCCTGAAGTGGTTTGCCGAGGAAGCACGGCGCGCCTACGGCGATACCATTCCTGCCCCCAAGCCGGGCCAGCGGATTGTGGTGATCAAGCAGCCCATCGGCGTCACCGCCGCCATCACGCCATGGAACTTTCCCTCCTCCATGATCACCCGCAAGGCCGGGGCAGCTCTGGCAGCCGGCTGCACCATGGTGGTCAAACCCGCCAGTGCTACCCCCTACTCCGCCCTGGCCCTGGCCGAGCTGGCCGAGCGCGCGGGCATTCCCGCTGGCGTGTTCAATGTAATTACCGGCAGCGCGGGGGCCATTTCCACCGCCCTCACCGACTCGCCCATTCTTCGCAAGCTGAGCTTTACCGGGTCCACGGAAGTGGGCTCCAAGCTGATGGCTCAGTGCGCCAAGCACATCCAGAAAGTATCCCTGGAGCTGGGCGGCAACGCGCCCTTTATCGTGTTTGACGATGCCAACCTGGACAAGGCCGTGGAAGGCGCCATGGCCAGCAAGTTCCGCAATACCGGTCAGACCTGCGTGTGCGTTAACCGCTTCCTGGTTCAGGACAGCATTCACGACGCTTTCGTGGAAAAGCTGAAAACCGCCATTGAGGCCATAAAAGTCGGTGATGGTCTGGAAGACGGCGTCAGCCAGGCGGCCCTGATCAACCGCGATGCCGCCGACAAGGTCATGGAGCATCTGGAAGATGCCCTGGGCAAGGGCGCCAAAGTAGTTACCGGCGGTCAACGTCATCAGCGCGGTGGCAACTTCGTGCAGCCCACCCTGATCACCGGCGTGACCACCGATGCGAAGCTCTGCCAGGAAGAAACCTTTGGCCCGCTGGCTGCTGTGATTCCATTCCGCACGGAAGAGGAGGCCATTCGCATTGCCAACGACACCCCCTACGGCTTGGCTGCCTATTTCTACAGCGACAACATCCACCGCTGCTGGCGCGTGGCAGAAGCCCTGGAAAGCGGCATGGTGGGCGTTAACGAAGGGCTGATCTCCAACGCTGCCGCGCCCTTCGGCGGGGTCAAGGAATCCGGCCTGGGTCGTGAGGGCTCCCACCAGGGCATGGACGAGTACCTGGAAGACAAGTACCTGTGTATGGGTAGCTAACGACAGCTTCACGAGACAGGCTGCACGCTGAATGCTGACGCATTGCTTGCAGTAACCGCAGCGCTTCATTTACGCACACAGGCTTGCATCGCGGGCACACATTGCCGCCACTGCCAAGACACAGCCTGCGTTGCAGCGTGGAGAAAGTGACCTGCAGCTGATTAGGAGGCGGAATGGGACAAGCGTTGAACATCGCCCTGCTCCCCGGTGACGGCATCGGCCCGGAAGTCATGGACGTGGCGGAGGCAGTGCTGGACCTGCTGATCCAGCGCTACCGGCTGCCGTTGGAGCATACCCGCTTTGACTGGCCGTCCCACGCCTGGCATCAGAGCCATGGAGAGATGATGCCCAGCGACGGGGTCGCACAGCTACGCGAATTTGATGCCATGCTGCTGGGCGCTCTGGGCGACCCGGGGCCGCTTGAAGACCCTTCCCGTTTTGTCCTTTCCGACAGTGTCTCGCTGGCACCATTGCTGGCCCTGCGCAAACAGCTGGACCTGTGGGCTTGCGAACGCCCGGCCCGCTGGCTACCCGGCTCGCCCCAGTATCTTGCCGACCCGCGCGCCCGGGAAGTGGACATGCTGGTGATCCGCGAAAACAGTGAAGGGGAATACAGCGGCCAGGGGGGGCGGCTCGCCCCGGGCACGGCACAGGAGGTGGCCACCCAGGTAGAAGTGTTCACCGCCCGCGCCACCGAACGGCTGATTCGCCACGCTTTCCAGCGGGCCCGTCAACGGGCCACCCAGCGGGAAATGCCGCGCCAGTTCAAAGACGACAAGCACGCCCAGGTGTGCCTGATCACCAAGCGCAATGCCCAGCCCTTCTGGGGCGACCTTTATACGGACACCTTTCACCGCATCGCCGCCGAGTTTCCCGATGTGGACATCCATCACGAGCTGGTGGATGCCGCCTGCATGAAGTTCGTGCAGTGCCCCTGGCGCTTCGACGTCGTCGTCGCCAGCAATCTGCACGGCGACATTCTTACTGACCTGGCGGCGGTGCTGTGTGGCGGGCCGGGACTGGCGCCATCCGCCAACCTGAACCCGAATGAACCGGCCCTGCCGGCCCTGTTCGAACCCGTTCACGGCAGCGCTCCGGATATTGCCGGCCAGAACTTGGCCGACCCCCGCGCTACACTGATGAGCTTGGCCATGCTGCTGGACAATCTGGCCCACCATCACCCGGCCATCGGCAGCGCGGCACAACATCTGCATGACCTTATCCAGGCAGACTTGGCTCGAGAGGCGGACGGTGAAGCCTTTTCGGGTACCCGGGAAACCGGACAACGGCTATGCCAATGGCTGGCAGCCTGAAGCGGCGCTGGCAAGCCAACAACAGAAAGGAGGCACTATGAGTCACCTGTCCCCCCTGCTGGTGCAATCCAGCGGTATTTGTGCAGAGCGCGGCGAAGGAAACTGGCTCTACGACCAGGAAGGCAACCGCTGGCTGGATTTCACCTCCGGTATCGGCGTGACCTCCACCGGACACTGCCACCCCAAAGTGGTGGCCGCCGCTCAGGAGCAGGTCGCCAAACTGGTGCACGCGCAATATGCCACCGTCAAACATCCCAACCTGCTTGAACTGACCGACCGGCTCTACAAGCATCTACCCGCACATATGGATGCTATCGCGTTTTCCAATTCCGGCAGTGAATCCGTGGAAGCGGCATTTCGCCTGGCACGCCAGGCTACCGGTCGCCCCAACATTGTGGTGTTTCGGGGCGGCTTCCATGGCAGAACCATGGGGGCGGCCTCGCTGACCACCTCCAACAACAAGGTGCGTACCGGCTGGGCACCACTGATGGCGGGCGTGTCGGTGGCTCCCTTCCCGCATTCCTACCGCTATGGCTGGGACGAAGACACCACAGTGGACTTCTGCCTGGAAGAACTCGACCACGTGATGATTACCGAGTGCAATCCCAAGGACACTGCGGCCATCATCATCGAGCCGGTTCAGGGTGAATATGGCTACTACCCGGCGCCGAAACGCTTCATGGAAGGCCTGCAGGCACGCTGCAAGGAACACGGCATCCTGCTGATTGTGGACGAAATCCAGGCCGGCTACGGGCGTACCGGCAAGTTCTGGAGCCACGAACACAGCGGGGTATCCGGCGACATCCTGATTACCGCCAAGGGGCTGGCCAGCGGTTATCCGCTGTCTGCCATCGCTGCCAGCAAGTCACTCATGGACAAGGGCTACCCCGGCTCCCAGGGCGGCACTTACGGCGCCAATGCGGTTGCCTGTGCCGCAGCCATCGCCACCCTGGACGTGATCGAAGAAGAAGGGCTGGTAGAGCACGCCCGTGTAATGGGTGACTACCTACTGGAAAAACTCGTTGCCGTTCAACAGGATTTCCCCTGCATCGAAGAGATACGCGGCCAGGGTCTCATGCTCGGCGCCGAGATCACCAGCTCACCGGGCGTTGCGGATGGCGACCACGCGGCTGCCATACTCAAGGCCTGCGAGGACGATGGTGTCCTGCTGCTTCGCTGTGGTCACAAGGGCCAGGTGGTGCGCTGGCTTCCTGCACTGAATGTGACCCGCGAGGAAATCGATATTGCCGTGGGCGCCTTCGCCAAGGCGCTGGCCAGCACGTGCAATAATCAGGATAAACGCTGCCCAGGCTGCAAAAGCTGAAATCGAAAACCACCGGAAAGTGAAAGAGTCACATTATGAGCAAACCGGTAATTACGGTACTGATGGCCGAGGATGAGCCCACCATGCCCGGGCTTGAAGCCCTTGAGGGGCAAGCGGTGGTTCGCGAGGCCCGGCATCGGGGGGAGCTGGAAGCGGCACTTCCGGAAACGGAAATCCTGTTGGTGACGGATTTTCGCACCGACATGCTGCAGGAAGTCTGGCCCGATCCCTGCAAAATACGCTGGATACATGCCACTAGTGCGGGGGTGGATGCTCTGATGATTCCACCGGTGCGTGACAGCGATATTCCTGTCACCAATGCCAGGGGTATCTTTGACCGCGGTATTGCCGAATATGTACTCGGCGCCCTGCTACTGTTTGCCAAAGACACGCTCACCAACCTGTCTTTGATGAAGGAGCATCGCTGGCAACATCGGGAAACCCACCTGCTGCGAGGCAGCCGGGCTTTGGTTGTGGGAGCCGGCTCCATTGGCCGGGAGGTGGCAACCGTACTGGGTGCCATGGGCGTCAGTGTGGTGGGCACCGCCCGCAACGCCCGTGAGGATGCGGCTTTCGAGCGGGTTCATGCCCAACAGGAGCTACCTGATCTTCTCCCGGAAGCAGACTACGTCATCATCACGGCACCCCTGACACCGCAGACCGAAGGGCTGTTCGACGCCGACCAGTTCCTGCGCATGAAGCCTGGCGCGGTATTGGTCAATGTGGGGCGCGGCCCGATCGTGGAAACATCGGCGCTGCTTGCCGCCTTGCAAAGCGGACGCCTGGGCGGGGTCGCTCTGGACGTATTCGAAGAAGAACCCCTGCACGCCAACCACCCTCTCTGGGATGAACCCAACGCCATGTTATCCGCCCATATGGCCGGTGACTTTATTGGCTGGCGCGCTGCGCTGGGGCAGCAATTTGTTGATAACTTTCAACGCTGGCAAAAGGGAGAGCCCCTGAAAAACCCGGTCAGCAAGGAACACGGCTATGTCAGTAATGCCTGAGGCACGAGCCTGACGACGGCCACCAGCAGCATACTGCGCAGAGCAAGAGAGGATATTCGCGTCAACCAGGAGTGATGTCGATGAGCAAGGAACTACTGACCATGAGCGCCCAGGCGCTGAAAACCGCCTACCACACCGGCGCCTTATCCCCAGTGGAGGTTTGCTCCAACCTGTTGGACCATATCGAAAAGCATGATCAGGCGCTGAATGCCTGGTGCCTGATTGACCGCGACACCACCCTGCAATGGGCGCGGGAATCAGAACAACGCTATCAGCAAGGTACATCAGAAGGGTTGCTGGATGGCGTGCCTGTGGCCGTCAAGGATGTCTTCCTCACCCCCATGTGGCCGACACTGAAAGGCTCAAAAACCATTGATCCGGCCTCTACGCTGAACAAGCGCTCCCCGGCGGTAGCCGCGCTGGAACGCCATGGTTATGTCCCTCTGGGCAAGACCACGACGCCTGAATTCGGCTGGAAAGGGATTACCGATAGCCCCATGTGCGGGCCCACCAACAACCCCTGGGATCCATCTAAAACCGCCGGGGGGAGTAGTGGCGGCAGTTCCGCCGCGGTTTCCGCAGGCATGGCCCCACTGGCTCTCGGCACCGATGCCGGCGGCTCCATCCGCATCCCCGCCAGCTTCTGTGGCATCGTCGGCCACAAACCGACCTTCAGTGAAGTTCCTCACTGGCCCGCAAGCCCTTTCGGCACGCTCGCCCACGCTGGCCCCATGACGCGCTCGGTAGCGGATGCGGCATTGATGATGAACGTGATGTGCGAAGCCGATGCCCGAGATAGCCTGGCCGCGCCCCGCCGTCATATCGATTATCTGGCGGCTCTGGACCAACCCATGAAGGGGCTGAAAATCGCCATGAGCACCAATCTGGGTTATGTGGATGTGGATCCGGATATCGAGAAAGCGTTCCAGGATGCCGCCAAGGTATTCGAAGATCTGGGCGCAATCATCACCGAGGCTGATCCCGGATTCAGCAACCCGCTGGCCGCGTTCAGTCACCTCTTCTATAGCGGTGCGGCCAATGCCATGCGTGATCTCGGTGAGCGCCAACGTAGCCTGATGGACCCGGCGCTGATTGAAGTCGCTACCAAGGCCGAGAAACTCTCCATGCTGGATTATCTGGGCGCCATGAACGAGCGAATGGCGGTCAGTGAACGCATGGCGGTCTTCCACACCAAATACGATCTGCTGATCACCCCGACGCTGCCCCTGGGGGCGTTCGACACCAACCGCGAAGTGCCGGTGGACTGGCCCAGCACCCGCTGGCCCACCTGGACCCCCTTTACCTATCCGTTCAACCTTACCGGCCAGCCTGCACTGTCAGTACCCATGGGGCTGGACAGCAACGGTTTGCCCATGGGGCTGCAGATTGTGGGTGCGCGTTTCGATGATGCCCGGGTCCTGGCCGCCGGCCACGCCTTCGAGCAAGCCAAGCCGTTTACCGTGTTGCCACCGTTGCTGCAAAACTAAAAAAGGTCTTTGCGAGGGGCATAGTCGACGCCTCTACAGAGCAGCGAATCAAAGAGAAGGAGCACATGATGGGCAATATCAATCTGGATACGGATTTCTACGAAAGCGAAGACCCGATCTGGAATCCGGCGCTGCTCACCATTCCGGTGCCTGGCATTCGCCGCATGGTGAATCTGGCATCGGACCTGGATAACGTGATTCACCTTTCCATTGGCCAACCGGACTTCAAGCCACCTGACCATGTGATCCAGGCCGCCGTGGACGCCCTGAACGCGGGGCAGACCGGCTACACCATGGACGCGGGTCTACCGGAACTGCTCGAAGCCCTGGCCGAATACTACAGCCACCGATACCAACGCCCCTTGGTGCCGGAAAACCTGATGATCACCACTGGCGCCACGGAGGCAATCTACCTGGCGCTCACGGCCACTTCCGCACCCGGGCGGGAGTTCATCGTCCCCGACCCGTCGTTCATGCTTTACGGCCCCCTGATCCGCATGAATGGCGGCACTGTAAAGAGCATTGCCACCCGCGCAGAGAACAATCACCAACTGGACCCCCAGGAAGTGATTGATGCCATGGGTCCAAATACCTTTGCTGTGGTACTCAACTCCCCCAGCAACCCCACCGGGACCATCTATCCACGGGAGACCATCGAAGCCATCGTGGAAGAAGCGGCCTACCGGGGCATTCATGTGATCAGTGACGAGGTCTATGACCACCTGATCTATGATGGTCGGGATTACCCCAGCGTACTGTCATGCTGCTCGGACCTGGACCATGTCATGGTCATCAGCAGTTTCTCGAAAACGTTTTCCATGGCCGGCATGCGCATTGGCTGGCTGATCGGCAGCCAGGGCGCCATCAAGAAGCTGCGGCGCTACCACATGTTCACCACCACCGTGGCCAACACTCCCTGTCAGTGGGCCGGGGTCGCCGCCCTGCGCGGCAGCAATGATTTCATTGACAGCATGGTGTCGGAATACCAGCACCGCCGGGACCGGCTGGTGGAACTGGTGGGCCAGACCCCACACCTGACCGGCTACCGACCGGACGGTGCGTTCTACCTGTTCCCCTCCCTGCCGGACGGCGTGGATGGCGCCAACGTGGCCCTGAAGCTGCTACGTGAAACCGGCGTCTGTACCATCCCCGGCGACACCTTCGGCGAAGCCGGCAAAAACGCCCTGCGCATCAGCTATTCCACCTCCCTGGACCAGATCGAAGAAGCTTTCGAACGCATCATCCCATGGATGAAAAAACAAAATTTCGGGTAATAAAACACCAAAACGCCAGACACAAAAAAGCCGCGAAAATCGCGGCTTTTTTGGTTTAGCTATTAACTATTCACTGTCTTTTATGGTGTTTCATCCAGTTCTTCCGGTTCCGGAATCAGGAAGTCTTCCTTGTCGACCTTCATCATGAACAGGATGTTGGTCACCACGTAGATGGAGGAATACGTCCCCACCAGCACACCCACGATCAGTGCTTCGGAAAACGACTTCATGACTTCGCCACCGAAGAAGAACAATGCCACCAGCACCAGCAACGTCGTCAACGAGGTGTTGATAGTCCGGGTCATGGTCTGATTCACCGCACCATTGATAATGGCCACCGGGTCCGTTTCACGGGTATTACGGAATTCGTCGCGAATCCGGTCCGCCACTACGATGGAGTCGTTCAGTGAGTAACCGATGAGTGCCAGCACCGCCGCCAGCACCGTCAGATCAAAAGACCACTGCAGCAATGAAAACAGACCCAGCACGACGATCACGTCGTGGAACAGGGCGACCACGGTGGCCACCCCGAACTTGTTGGAAAAGCGGAACCAGACGTAGAGCATCATAAGCCCCAGCGCCAGCAACATGGCTGTGCCGGATTCATCGCGTAGTTCGTCGCCCACTTGCGGGCCGACAAACTCCACCTTCAGTAATTCCAGGTCACTGTTGCCTGCCTTGAGCGCGTCAAACACGACATAGCCGATCTTGTCCGCATCGACACTGTCCTTGGGCGCCACACGGATATTCACTTCCTTGGGCGAACCATAATGCTGAACCACCGCATCACCAAAACCGGCTTCGGTCAGGTCAGCCCGGGTCTGGGACAGCTCCACATCCACCGGGCTTTTCACCACGATGGTGGTGCCGCCAGTGAAATCCAGGCCCAGGTTCAGGCCTCGGGTCACCAACAGGATGACTGAGATGACCACCAGCGCAATGGACAGCATGCCCAGGGGTTTCCGGGCAGCCATGAAATTGATGTTCATTTCTTCCTTACTCATCGCCATCACCGCCTTAGATACTCAGTTTGGCCGGTGCACGGGCACCGCGACCGTAGATCATTTCCACCATGGCACGGGTGCCAATGATAGACGTGAACATGGAAGTGAGAATGCCGATGAACAGGGTTACCGCGAACCCTTGTACCGAGCCGGTACCGGCAGCAAACAGGATCACCGCCACGATCAGGGTGGTGATATTGGCATCCAGAATGGTGGTAAAGGCCTTACCGTAGCCTTCTTCGATAGCCTGCAACGGTTTAAGGCCCCGGCGCAGATCTTCTTTCACCCGCTCGAAAATCAGCACGTTGGCATCCACCGCCATCCCCACTGTCAGCACGATACCGGCAATGCCGGGCAGGGTCAGGGTAGCGCCGGGAATCAGTGACATGATGCCGACGATAATCACCAGGTTGCCCAGCAGGGCCACATTGGCCACCAGCCCGAACACCTTGTACCAGGCCGCCATGAATATCAGCACCAGGGTCAGCCCCAGCGCCATGGATTTGAGGCCGGCTTCAATGTTTTCCGCCCCCAGGCTTGGCCCTACAGTCCGCTCTTCGACAATGCTGACCGGCGCCGCCAGGGAGCCGGCGCGCAGCAGCAGGGCCAGTTCAGAGGCTTCCGCCGGATTATCCAGGCCGGTGATGCGGAAGCGACTACCCAGGGTATCCTGAATAGTGGCCACGTTGATCACGTACTTTTCCGTGGTGCTGACCATCTTGTCCACGGTATTGCCATCGGCATCGGTGGCCTTCTGCACATCGGTTTTGGTTTCGATGAACAGCACACCCATGGGGTTACCCACATTCTTGCCGGTGATGCGCTGCATGCGTTTGGCGCCATCGCCATCCAGCGTCACGTTCACCTCCGGTGAACCGTTCTGCTGGTCGAAGCCCATGCGCGCATCGATCACCTGATCGCCGGTGGCAATCTTGGATTTGCTCAGTGCCACAATACGGCCTTGCTGCCCCTTGAAGGGGAAGAATTCCAGCCCCGGCGGCGCCACCCCGGTGCGCAAACGGGCGGACGACACACTGTTGTCGACCAGGCGGAATTCCAGGGTAGCGGTACGGCCAAGAATCCGGCGAGCCTGAGAGGCATCCTGAATCCCCGGCAGCTGCACGACGATGCGATCAGACCCCTGACGCTGTACCACCGCTTCCGCTACACCCAGTTCGTTGACCCGCTTGTTCAGGGCGGTGCGGTTCTGGTCCACCGCGTAGTCCTGCATTTCCTTGAGCGCGGTATCGTTAAGTGTCAGCACCACTTCCGGGCTATCCCCGGCGGGCTTCATGGCAAAGTTCTCCAGCGCCCGACGCAACGGCGCCCGGGCCGCATCGGCTGCCACCTGATCCGCAAAGGTAGCGGTGATGGTCGTTCCATCAACCTCTACACCGCGATAGCGAACCCCGGCATCGCGCAGGGTCAGCTTGGCATTCCCCGCCCAGGCTTCCATGCGGCTGGTCACCACTTCTTCCATATCCACCTGCAGCAGGAAGTGCACCCCGCCACGCAGATCCAGCCCCAGATTCATCGGGCTAGCGCCCACCGCTCGCAGCCATTGCGGGGTGGTGGCTGCCAGGTTCAGGGCTACCACATAGTTATCCCCCAGCAGGTTGGAGGCGATTTCCCGGGCACGCAATTGCGCTTCCGTATCGCTCAAGCGGACCAGCAGAGAGGTACCGACACTCTCGCCGGGGCCAGGGCTGAGACCAGCATTCTCCAGGGCGCCAAGCACTCGCTGACGTGCCACATCGGTGACTTCGCCACCGGCTTCGGCATGGCTGATCTGAATGGCAGGCGCATCGGGATAAAGATTAGGGAGCGCATAAAGGCCGCAGACAATCAGCGCAGCCATTAGCAGGAAAAATTTCCAGCGGGGGTAGCGGGTCATAGTTCTTTCCGGTGTTGCCGGTCCTTTGGGCTGGGTATCGAAAGCGCTGCGCCCTCAATCCCTTGGCAATACAGGCATCAATGGGCCTGCAAAAAGCCCCGTACTCGACGGGGCTGACCGTTGTTTTTAGATGGACTTCATGGTGCCTTTGGGCAAGGTCGCCTGGACGCTGCCTTTCTGCAGCTTGATTTCCAGGTTATTGCTGATTTCCACTACCACGAAGTCATCGGTGACCTTGGTGATCCGGCCCAGAATGCCGCCGCTGGTGACCACTTCATCACCCTTGCTCAGGCTTTCCACCAGGTTCTTGTGTTCCTTGGCACGCTTTTGCTGAGGGCGGATCAGGAAGAAGTAGAACACCACCATCATCACCACCAGCATGATCAGCTCCACGCCACCGGGGCCGGCAGGTGCAGCAGCGTAGGCCGGGGAGATCAGGGCCGTGGCCAACAGGGCCAGGATGGAACGCATTGCGATTTTCATTGATTACTCCAGTTTCAAATAGCTACAACGCGGGGGTTTGTTGGCCTCGCGTTGCGTAGAAGTCGTCCACAAAGGCGGACAATGTACCCCCTTCAATGGCCCCCCGCAATCCAGCCATCAGCCGCTGATAATAACGCAGGTTGTGGATGGTATTGAGTTGGGAGCCCAGCATTTCGTTGCAGCGATCCAGGTGATGCAGATAGCTGCGCGAGAAATGCTGGCAGGTATAGCAGTCACAATCTGACTCCAGGGGAGCCAGATCATGACGATGCCGGGCGTTGCGGATTTTCACCACGCCTTCGGCAGTAAACAGGTGCCCGTTACGGGCATTACGGGTGGGCATCACACAATCGAACATGTCCACACCACGCCGGACCGCCTCAACGATGTCGTCCGGCTTGCCCACGCCCATCAGGTAACGGGGGCGGTCTTCAGGCATATGCGGGGCGATGGCACCCAAGGTGCGCAGCATCTCTTCCTGGGGCTCGCCCACACTGAGACCACCTATGGCATAACCGTCAAAACCGATATCCACCAGCCCGGCCAGGGACTCCTGGCGAAGGTTGTCGTACATGCCACCCTGAACGATGCCGAAACAGGCCGCATCATTACCCTCATGGGCCTCTTTTGAACGCTGGGCCCAGCGCAGGGACAGCTGCATGGAATCGCGGGCCTGCTGTTCGGTAGCCGGGAACGGTGTGCATTCATCAAAGATCATGCAGATATCGCTGCCCAGGGAACGCTGCACCTGCATGGCCTTTTCCGGAGTCAGCTCCACCCGGTCGCCGTTGATGGGGTTCTTGAACACCACCCCCTGCTCGGAAATCTTGCGCATGTCGCCCAGGCTGAACACCTGAAAGCCGCCGGAATCGGTGAGGATCGGCTTGTCCCACTGCATGAAACCATGCAGGGAGCCGTGAGCCTCAATCACTTCCGTACCGGGACGCAGCATCAGGTGGAAGGTATTGCCCAGGCAGATTTCGGCGCCGGTATCCGCCAGATCCCTGGGCAGCATCCCCTTGACGGTGCCATAGGTGCCCACCGGCATGAACGCCGGCGTCTGGATGGTGCCGCGCGGAAAGGTGATCTGACCACGCCGCGCGGCGCCATCGGTAGTATTGAGAGAAAACTGCATTCGAGACATTCAAAGCCCCTCTGCGGGAGATATATCCACCCGCTCAATAAACATGGCATCGCCGTAACTGAAGAAACGGTATTGCGCGTCAATGGCCGCCTGGTAAGCCGCCATTACCCGGTCGCGACCGGCGAAGGCGCTGATCAGCATCAACAAGGTGGACTTGGGAAGATGGAAATTGGTCACCAGGCAATCCACCAGCCGGAACCGGTAGCCCGGATAGATAAAAATCTCGGTCTCCCCCTGCCCCGCCACCAAGCCACCGGACTGACTGGCCGCTTCCAGGGCGCGCAGCGCGGTGGTACCCACCGCCACAACCCGGCCTCCCCGGGCGTGGGCCTGCGCCACCTGCTCCACCAGTGAGTCGGGGATCTGGTAGCGCTCACTGTGCATGTGATGGTCTTCCACCTTGTCCACCCGCACCGGCTGAAACGTGCCGGCACCGACATGAAGGGTGACAAACCCGACATCTACCCCGTGCTGCTGCAGGGCCGCCAGCATCTCATCGTCAAAATGCAGGCCCGCTGTGGGGGCCGCTACCGCACCCGGCTCGCGGGCATAGACCGTCTGGTAACGCTCCATGTCCCCGGCTTCATCGGGCCGGTCTATATACGGCGGCAAGGGCACATGACCAATACGCTCCAGCGCGCCCAACAAGGTGTCGCAACCATGAAACTGGAGCATGAACAGGGCATCGCGGCGACCGGTTACCTGGGCGCGCACGCCATCGTCGAACTGCAGCCAGGAGCCCGGCTTTGGCGACTTGGAGGCGCGCACATGGGCCAGGGCCTCGTGGTCGTCCACCACCCGCTCAATCAGCACTTCCACCTTGCCGCCGCTTTCCTTCTGGCCAAACAGGCGGGCCGGAATCACCCGGGTGTCATTGAAGACCAGCAGATCGCCAGGGCGCACATGGGAGAGCAGATCCGGGAATTGGTGATGCTGCAGGGCATCCCGGGTCAGCGCCAACAGGCGGGCGTCACGACGCTCGGCGGGAGGATGACGAGCAATCAGCCCGTCAGGGAGATCAAAATCAAAATCGTCGACGTTCACGTACTGTACCGGCACGGAAGCTATTGGGGGTTGCAAGGATACCTGCTCTGCCACGAGGAAAAAACACCCTTCATCAAGACCTCTACGGCGTTGCTGTAGGAGTTCCTCTTGAGGGACGAATCACGCGTCAGCGTGAAATGGCTATCAGGTTTCTCCTGAACGCCCCGGAGCCAGACATCACTGCTTTTTCCTCGCGAAGGCTCGGATTCGTCCCTCAAGAGGAACCCCTACGGCGGCTTCGCGAATAAAGTGCGAGGGGAAAATCAGCTCTTCTTCGGCTTTTTCGGCAATTCCACCGTGGCGGTGGCGGAAAGACGGTCGTGTAACGTCTGATGGGGCGCGATCAGCACCACCAGATAGCCGGCGCCGAATAGCGCCCAGGAAACACAGGCGCCCAGAAAACGGACCACGGTCTGCCACAGCTTGACTGGCCCACCCCGGTAATCCTGCACCTGCAACCGCCAGGCACGCATGCCCAGGGTCTGCCCGCCGCGCATCCAGAACCAGGCATAAAACAGCCAAGTCTCCAGCAGCAACAAGGGCAACAGAATGCCTTTCAGGTAACCCGGTGCCGCTCGGGTCACGCCATTGATGGACTCCTCCGGCAAACCGGTGTGGGGATACACCAGCACAAAGATGCCAGCAGTCACGAACCACAGCGCCAGCACCAGAAAACCGTCATAAACCAGCGCCATAAGACGTTTCAGCAAACCGGCAGGTTGCAGCTGTTCCATCAGGTCACTCCCATTCAGCGTCGAGCGATGGTGCATTTGGCGACTAGCCTGTGCATGCAACGCCCATAAAAAAGCCCGCACTAAGCGGGCTTTTTTATTCGTTTGGTACAGAGGCCGGACTCAAATAGACCCCCAACCATCTGATTTACAACATAATAAAAAAACCAAAAAGGGTGTTGGCCACACTGTTGGCCCCACTAAAAATAGCCTAAAAATGGGACCCGAACCCTTCGTGGGCGGCAGTATAGCGCAGGCTCACAAAGCAAGTCATTGAACATAGTCCTAGGGCCACCAAAGACGTCAGCGCACATCCAAGGATACTGCCCTATTTGGTCAACATCCCGATCAGAAGCGCAGCCAGCCCATCCCTTGCATGTAACGGCTCAATCGTTGCGGTACAGGGTCACTACACAGGCCCCCCCCAGACCAAGGTTGTGCTGCAAGGCTACCCGAGCTCCCTCGACCTGTCGCTTTTCTGCTTGGCCACGCAACTGCCACACCAGTTCGGCACATTGCGCCAGACCTGTAGCCCCCAGCGGGTGCCCCTTGGACAGCAAGCCACCGGACGGATTGGTCACGAACTTGCCTCCATAAGTGTTGTCGCCATCCCAGATAAATTTCTCCGCGCCGCCTTCCCGGCACAGACCCAGACCTTCATAGGTGAGCAGCTCATTGGCGGTAAAGCAGTCGTGCAACTCGACCACATTGATGTCTTGCGGGCCGATACCGGCCTGCTCGTACACGCTGTCGGCGGCGGAACGGGTCATGTCGTAACCGACCATCTTGATCATGGATTTTTCATCAAAGCTGCTGGCGAAATCCGTGGTCATCGCCTGGGCGGCGATATACACCGGGTTAGCAATGCCATGCTTCTTGGCGAACTCGTCCGAACACAGAATCGCGGCGCCGGCACCACAGGTGGGCGGGCAGCATTGGAAACGGGTGAGCGGATCAAACACCTCGTCTGACGCCATGATCTCTTCCAGCGACAGCACCTGACTGAACAGTGCGTAAGGATTGTTGGCGGCATGCTGACGCGCCTTCTCGGCAATCTTGCCGAAGGTTTCCCGTTTGGTGCCGTACTTCCAGCGGTATTCACGCCCTGCGCCACCGAACATCTGTGCCGCCGGCGGCGCCTGATTGAAGCCCTGCGTATCCATCATCACCTGCGCATGCTGGCTCATGGGGTTCTCGCGATCATTGAACTTAGCACCAAGCGCGCCGCGCTCCATTTTTTCAAAACCCAGGGCGATGACACATTCAGCCAAACCGCCTTCGATGGCCTGGCGCGCCAGGAACAGGGCCGACGAACCGGTGGAACAATTGTTGTTCACATTGACCACGGGAATGCCGGTCAAGCCCAGTTCATACACGGCACGCTGACCACAGGTGGAATCGCCGTAGACATAACCACAGAACGCCTGCTCAACATCGCTGTACTGGATGCCGGCATCCTTCATTGCGGCGAGGCCAGCCGCTTTTGCCATCACATGGTAATCATCGCAGGCACCGGGCTTGGCAAACTTGGTCATCCCGACACCGATCACATTCACTCTACGTTTCATTCTCTGTTCTCCGAATTATGGCGTTACAGGATTTGTTCAAGTTTGCGCACCAGCGCCAGGTCACCGTCGACGCGCATGTCGCCCTTCTGGTACAAGGTGCTCAAGGCCACCTTGCCGGCAATCAGGTCGGCAAGCTTGCTGTCGTCCAGCGTGATCACCGCCGCCGCGTCCTTCTCGCCGCTGACGATGCCGGGCGACGAGGCGGATAGATCGATAAACCAGGCACTGTCTGGGCTCCGCACCTTGATCTGCAACACACCACCCTGTCCACCAATGGCCGACAGTTTTTCCGCCAGCTCCGGCAGCACTTTCTCCGCCTGCGGTGCTTTCTGCTTTTTCGGTTGTGCGGTAGCGGTATCCGGCTGGCCGGAGGCCAATCGCTTGTCGCGTGCCTGCTCCACCAGCTTAGGGTCCATGTCCTGCAACACGGTGAGCTTGTTGGAGGCCATCACGTTACCTCCGATCTTCAGATCGCCACCAAAAAACAGTTTCTGTACCGCAGCCAGATCACCGCCAAACAGGGTCGGGGCATGTTTGCTGTCCAACTCCAGCGTCACATCCGCCTTGTCCAGCTGGCCCGCCCCGGCGGTACCCGGTGCGTTTTTCAGATCAATATAGAAATCCTGATCCGGGTTGCTGAACGCAAACTGGAAGCTGGTAGCGGCCTTCTCGATCAGATCCGGGTTGTCAGCGATGAAGTGGCCGATGGCACTGAACACATCCGCCATGGTCGGCTCCTGCGATTCGACCGGTACTGCGACAGCTTGTGAACCACCACCGTCAGCCACGCGCTTGTCACGCGCCTGCTCGGCCAGTTTCGGGTCCATGTCCTGCAACACGGTCAACTTGTTGGACGCCATCACGTTGCCGGAAATTTTCAGCTCGCCACCGAAGAACAGTTTCTGCACCGCCGCAAGATCGCCACCAAACACGGTCGCCAGATGCTCGCTGTCCAGCGCCAGAGTCACGTCCGGTTTGTCGATCGTGCCAGGCCCTGCCGCGCCTGGTGCATTTTTCAGATCAATAAAGAACTGCTGATCCGGATTGCTGAACTCGAACTGGAAGCTGGTACCGGTCTGATCAACCAGTTCCGGTTTCTGCTTGATGTAGGTCGCCACCGCCGCGAACACATCGTCAGGCGTCACCGCCTGCTCCACCTGCGGCGCAGACACTTCCTCGGCGGACACCTGTTCCGGCACCGGCGCTTCTGCCGGAATCTCCGAGAACAACTCGATGGCGGCATTCTTCAGCACCACCTCGTTACGCTCTTTCACCCAGGTTTCGAAGACGATGCGGTTATCGGATTCCTTCCACATGCGGGTTTCCAGGGTTTCACCCGGAAAGACCGTCTTGGCAAAGCGCACCTTGATGCTCTTGAAATAACGGCCATCGTTATTGCTGAACGCCTTGATGACATGGCGTCCGGCATAACCGAAGGTACACAGCCCATGCAGGATCGGCTTGTCATAACCGAACGCCCTGGCAAACGCCGGGTCGGCGTGCAGCGGATTCCAGTCACCGCACAGGCGATACAGCAGCGTCTGGTTGGCGTCGGTTTTCTCTTCGATCACCGCATCCGGTTCACGTGCGGGCGGCACATTGATCTCGCCGGAATCGCCCCGCTCACCGCCCCAGCCGCCGGCGTCTTTCACGAACGAGGTCATCTCGTTATAGGCCACCTCGTTACCGTTTTCGTCGGTGGAGGTAATAGCAAAGGTAACTACCGCATTCGGATCCTTGTCCAATGCCTTCTTGAATTTGAAGGTGTGCTTCAGCTTGGCGTGCGGCGGCAGCGGCCGTTTGATTTCGGTGTATTGCTCGCCATGCAGCAACCGGTCGAAGCCAAAGTTCATCCCTGGCAGAGCCAGCGCGCCTTCTTTTGCTGCCTTTAGCATCGCGCCGATCTGTGGCATGACGCCATAGGTGGGCAACGCCTGGAAATTGCCACCCAGCTCGTAGACGAACTTCAGTTCATCCTTGTCGAGCGGATCACGTGCGGCGCCCACACTTAGGGCATACAACGACAGGTCATTTTCATCATAGGACGATTCCAGCTCGAGGCTTTCCTTGCTGGCCACATCCAGATCGATGAATTCGTTGCCGCCCAGTGACGGGTTGTTGATGTTGTCGAGAATCGGCGAGAAGGATTCGTTGACATTGGATGGATGCTCCGCATCGGTGAAGTCGGTGATCTTGCCCCAACGACGCGCTACATCATCAACACTGAAGGCCTTGCCAAGGGGGAAGCTATTGCCCTGGCTACGTTCCCAGCGCAACTTGCTGATGAAGCCGGCACCCACTTCGAAGATACCCTTGGTTTCTTCGCACTTTTCATGGCACAACCAGGCCACCAGCGGACTGACCGCTTCTGGCTTGAGGTTTTCCAGCAAATTCGGCGGCATGATGGTTTCAGTCAGCCGCGAGGCCGCAATCGGCGCAATGGTATTCACATGAATTTTTTTGCTGCGACCTTCCTCCGCCAGACAGTTGGCCAGCCCGGCCAGACCCAACTTGGCAGCACAGTAGTTGGCCTGACCAAAGTTACCGTAGAGGCCGGCTGCCGAGGTCGTCATGATGATGCGGCCATAGCCCTTCTCACGCATGATCGGCCAAGCCGCATGGGTGACGCTCATGGAACCTTCCAGATGGACTTTCAACACCAAGTCCCAGTCCTGCTTCGACATCTTGGCAAAACTGACGTCACGCAGGATGCCGGCATTGTTGACCACGATGTCCACAGTGCCGAAGCTATCCAACGCGGTTTGTACTATCGACTCGCCGTTTTCCACCGAGTCATAGTTGGCAACCGCCTCCCCTCCCATGGCCCGGATCTCATCCACCACCTTGTCTGCGGCAGACGACGACTTGCCATCACCGTGGGCGCTGCCACCCAGGTCGTTAACCACCACCTTGCAGCCACGCGCGGCCAGGGTCAGGGCATGCTGCCGGCCCAGCCCGCCCCCGGCACCGGTGACAATGGCTACACGATCATCAAAACGAAGTTCTGCCATGATACTTTCCTCTTTTCAATACAGGGCACACATGCCGTGCAGGGTCGAGAATCCTCAGATAGAGCGTGAAATAAGTTCTTTCATGATTTCGTTGGTGCCGCCGTAGATGCGGTTGGCACGGGTGTCGATGTAGGCTCGGGCGATCGGATACTCGAGCATGTAGCCATAGCCACCATGCAGTTGCACACAGCGGTCAACCACCTTGCTGAGCAAATCGGATACCCAGTACTTGGCCGCACAGGCAGCCTCGGGCGACAGGGAATTCTTCACCACCAGCTCCATACAGCGATCAACATAAACCCGTGCAATCTGGATTTCAGAACGCATCTCGGCCAATTCAAAGCGGGTGTTCTGGAATGCCGCCACGGGCTTGCCAAACGCCTGGCGCTGTTTCACATATTCCACGGTGGTTGCCAGCGCATGCTCGGCAGCCGACGAACAGATGATGGCGATCATCATCCGCTCCCAGGCCAGCTCCTTCATCAAGGCAATGAAACCCATGCCCTCGGCACCCAGCAGGTTTTCCTTGGGCACCTTGACGTTGTCGAAGAACAACTCGCAGGTGTCCTGCCCGCGCATGCCGACTTTCTTCAGCGGCTTGCCCTTGGAGAAGCCCTCGCGATCCGCCTCAATAATCATCAGGGACACACTTTGTGCACCCAGCTCAGCCGGCCCGGTACGCACCGCCACCACCGCCATGTCACAGAGGTAACCGTTGGTGATAAAGATTTTCGAGCCATTTACCACGTAGTGATCGCCCTCAAGGGTGGCCGTGGTCTTGATACGTTGAAGATCGGAACCGGTACCCGGCTCGGTCATGGCCACGGCAGTGACCGCTTCACCGGTGGCCATTTTGGGCAGCCACTGGCTTTTCTGTTCATGGGAACCAAAGTTGTTGATGTAGTTGGCAACAATGTCCGAGTGCAGGGCAAAGCCGCTGGCCGAATCCCCCACCCTCGCCTGCTCCTCCATCAGTATCATCGAATAGAGACGGTCAACGCCGCAGCCGCCGTACTCTTCAGGCATCGTTGGACACAGCAGCCCCAGCTCCCCCGCCTTATTCCACAGTTCACGATCAATATGTTGCTGCTCCTCCCACTTCTCGTGGTAAGGGGAGATTTCAGTCTCGAAGAAACGCCTTGCTGTGGCGCGGAACGCCTCATGGTCTTCATTGAAGAGAGTACGGGGGATCATCGGCGATACAGCCGCCGGTACATGCACATCACTCATTACAGGCTTCCAACGTTGATTCAGGAACAATGGCAAGACTTTATAACTTACAATACGTACGTTCAACTTGTTTATTGGCGAGCTACGCTACAATCCATTTATCATTTAGAATCAGGCCTCTGCATCCCAGTGACCATGCTCAGTAATAGACAGAGAACGCGATGAATGCTCAACGACGCACCCAGGAACAACGTAGCGACGCCATGCGGGAACGCATCATTCAGGCAGTGCTCACCTGTCTAGAGAAGGATGGATTCGCTGGCACCACCGTCAGTCGCATTATCAACATCGCTGGCGTATCTAGGGGCGCCCCACTACACCATTTCTCTAGTAAAGCAGACATGATCGCTGCGGCAGCTGAGCATTTAATTCGCCAGCACTATATTCAGCTGGGTAAAGCCATCGCCAAACTCCATGGATCTGAAGATCGACTAGAAGCCCTTATCTTTGGTGCATGGAAGAATGTTTTCGATCAGCCGGAATTTATCCCGTTGATGCAACTATTGACAGCCAGCCAACATGACCCTGAGCTTGCATCCATTTTGCAACGTGTCTGGACTTCCAATTACTTCATCGTCGGTAACGCGGCTGACCATTATCTGGAGGCCATTAGTGAAGACACCGATGTGCGCTCGATGATGATGTTGACGCAATGGCTGTTGCGCGGCATGGCGCAGGATTTGCACATCGTTGCCGACAAAACGCTCTTTGACCGCTATCTCAAAGTCTGGTGCAACATGCTCGCCGTTCATCTGCGAGCCCGTGCAGATGTAAACGACCCACCGCCTTACCCGCCCAAGTGGGAACTACCGCTGAGCGATGCTTGACCGCCCCACTTGGGCTTGCGGCATCTCTACACATAGCTACGTTGTCGTTAACACCCAACGAATAAAGCTGTATATCGACCATGTCCACGCCACTTGATTGCTCAGATCGACCTTCGGTACCGGATACGGTTTCCGTTGACACAAGTCGTCATCGAGACTATTGGAGATAGCAATTCTTGCAGTGCTTCAGATTAAAGACTTCAGTTCGATATTCGGATTAGACAATACTTCAGCGCTGACACTCTTGCGCAGTTTAACCAACTGTTTACCCACCATGAATGCAACTGGAAAATTGACTGCATCAACAGCAATAACATGACCAAGACATAGATAGAAAACTGCGAATTCCTTGTCAAGGATACTGCCACGCAGTACACGCTGGTCATGATTTTGGGACAATCCTACCATCTGCAAACGAACATCATACTGGTTCGACCAGAACCAGGGAGGGCTATCGTAGGGCTTTTCTTCACTCATAAGTGTAGCTGCCGCCGTACGAGCTTGCTCAACAGCGTTAGCGACTGATTCAAGACGCTGCCTTTTGTCGAAGAACAGATTATGATGGCGGGTACAATCTCCTATCGCCAGAATGTCTGGGTCATCGGTGCGGGTAAATTCATCGACGACAACGCCATCATCGCAAAGCAGGCCAGCATTTTCAGCCAAGGCCGTTTCTGGTATGACACCAATCGAAACGAGAACGATGTCCGCTGACACCTTACCCCCATCGGCCAAGGTCACACCATTCACGCACCCTTGATCATCTGATTCAAAACCAATTACGGCCGCCCCCAGACGAACATCGACTCCTGCACTCGTGTGTTTGGCGTAGAGAAATTCAGATATCTCTGGCCCAGTAACACGCTGCATTAAGCGCTCGGCAGCTTCCAGGACGGTAACACTAACACCCTGCTTGGTCGCACTGGCTGCTACTTCAAGTCCGATATAGCCGCCCCCCACGATGACCAGGCGTTTACCGGGTGCTAACTCACTACGCAGGGCATCCGTGTCCGCGATATCATGCAGATAATGAATGCCTTTCAATTCTGAGCCCGGCGCGTTAAGGCGGCGAACATGTGAGCCAGTGGCCAAGACCAGTCGGTCGTACTGCAAGGTGCTCTGATCTGACAAAATGAGGTTTTTGTCGTCTCTGTTAATCTGTTCTACGCGCACGCCGAGTCGTAATTGCTGCCCCGCATTCTCGTAGACAGAGGGCGATTTAAGGTATAACGACGTCTGATCAACCTCCCCCGCCAGATAAGTCTTGGACAAGGGCGGCCGCTGGTAGGGAGGGTGCGGCTCTTCGCTCACCAAGACCACTTCGTTTGGGTATTTTTTTTGCAGCAAGGCGGTCAGAAGTGTTCCTGCTGCGTGTCCACCACCAATGATGACAGTGGTCTCTTTCTTTTTGTTGGTCATATCTTGTCTCTTTCTATGTGTCCTGTAACCGAGTTATCCACTTACCAAAAACTTAGTGAAGAAAAAGAACCTGTAATATCCAGCGAACTAAGCACATCATGCCTGACCGCCTGTCATCGCGGCGTCCTCAAGAATCATCGCAGCGCCTTTCTCACCGATCATGGTCGCCGGCTGATTAGTATTCCCACCAACCAGTGTTGGCATGATGGAAGCATCAACCACCCGCAACGATTGCAAACCGTGCACACGAAGTCGGGAATCCACCACAGCCATCGGCCCCCTCCCCATCTTGCAGGTGCCGACCGGGTGATATGCCGATTCGCCGTTGCGACGCACCCAGTCGGCGAGATCGACGTCCTCCTGTATGGACTGGCTTGGTGAAAGCTCTACGTCCTGGTGCTCATAAAATGCACGCTGCATCAGGATCTTACGAACAATCCTTACCCCACGAACGAGCTGCTCGACATCGGCAGGTTCAGCCATATAGTTGGGATCAATCAACGGGGCTACCAGAGGATCGGCACTGTGTAAACCAATACGGCCACGGGACAAAGGCCTGAGCCCATAGAGCATCACTATGTAGCCATAACCGCTCATTGCGGTTCTTATGTCACGTCCGTGATCGGCGTATAGCATTGGCCCGAAGTGCAATTGCAGATCGGGCATCGGCGACTCTGGCCGGGAACAGATAAACGCACCGGCCTCAGCGCCGTTGCTCGACAGTGCACCGCGACGGCCCCATAGGTATTGCAGCAAGGCCCACGCACCGTTCAACCAGTAGCTGGGGTGCATCGAGATACTATGGCGGCTGCGTGCCTTGACCCGGACGAAAACATCAATATGGTCCTGGAGATTGCGCCCCACCCCCTCCAGTGCATGACGTAGCTCAATGCCATGTCGAGCAAGTTCCTCGCGGGGACCGATGCCTGACAACATAAGCAGTTGCGGCGAATTGAATGCACCACCGCAGAGGACAACCTCCCGTCTGGCATGCGCTCTAACCAAACGCTTTGCGTGACGATACTCGACACCAATAGCGCGAGCACCCTCAAATAGCACGCGGGTAACATGTGCATCGCTGCAAATGGTCAAGTTAGATCGCCCCGCCGCAGGCTCAAGATAAGCACGCGCATTACTGCAACGGGAGCCGTCTTTCTGGTAGGCGTAGTAATAACCGACACCTTCCTGATCAGGACCGTTGAAATCCCGATTACGTCGATACCCCGCCTGTACTGCTGCCTCGACAAACGCCGCACTCAACGGGTTGGTATAACGCCGCTCCGCCACATTGAGAGGGCCATCCTGACCATGGAAGCCTTCTGTACCCGGCACCATCTCAGGCTCGTAATGTTCTGACTTACGAAAATACGGCAGCACCTCGGCGTATGACCAACCGTTACACCCCTGCCGTGCCCACTCGTCGTAGTCTCTGGCGTGACCACGGATATAGACTTGGGCGTTAATCCCACTCGAACCGCCAAGCATCTTGCCCCGCGGCTGGAACAATGAACGACCGTACATGTGCCGCTGTGGCTCAGTATAGAACTGCCAGTTGAAACGGCGACTGAACATCAACTGCAAAAATCCAAGAGGCGTGCTGACGAAAGGGTTGCGGCGACTCTCTGGCCCGGCTTCGAGTAGCAACACCGTATAGTGGCCACTCTCAGACAAACGATTGGCTACCGCACACCCTGCCGACCCAGCCCCCACAACGATATAATCGAATTTTTCAGTCGCCAGTCCGGTCAAACCTTTCATTAATTTTTTTCCGTCAGTTTGACCATCAACTTGGAATAGCCGCGCACGAAGTTGGACTGTACACGCTCCGGCTCACCAACCACTTCGATATTCTCGAAGCGCTTGAGCAGCTCTTCCCACAAAATGCGCAACTGCAGTTCGGCCAAGCGGTTACCCATACAACGATGAATACCGTAGCCAAAAGAAATATGGTTCCGTGCGTCCTTGCGATCAATAATGAGTTGGTCGGGATTATCAAACTTGCGTTCGTCCCGATTACCCGAGGCATACCACATTAACACCCGGTCCCCTTTCTTGATGGTCTGGCCACGAAGTTCTACATCCTGTGTCGCGACCCTACGCATGTTGGCCAGTGGAGTTTGCCAACGAATGATTTCCGAAACCATGTTCGGAATCAGGTCCGGATTCGCCTTCAGCTTGGTGAATTCCTCGGGGAATTGATTCAAGGCCAAAACACCACCACTCATGGAATTCCTTGTGGTGTCATTGCCGCCAACGATAAGCAGAGCCAGATTCCCGATAAACTCCATCGGTCGATTGATAAGGTCTTTTGTATCGTCGTTGCTCTGCAGCATACTGATCAAATCGAAACCGGGTTCTTCGCCGGAAGCACGTCGCGCCTCCTTGTCTCGCCACAGCCTGGAGAACGCCCTCGCCATATCTGCCGCGTCATCAAACATGACATCTTCGTCGGTAAATTCTCCACCCGTGGCGGATGCCGCGCCAGACAAACGATCAGACCATTCAACGAGTTTGTGACGATCCTCATAAGGGAAATCCAGCAACGTAGCGAGCATACGGCCAGTCAGTTCTTTGGACACCGCCGGCACCCAATCGAAAGGTTTATCCAGAGGCAAGCTGTCTAGCACTTCCGCCGCACGAGAACGAATCAGCCCTTCCATTTCTTTAAGGTTTTTCGGAGCAACGACGCCCTGCACCGCTCGGCGCTGTACATCATGTTTGGGCGGATCCATGGCGATAAACATTTCCACCGATAGTCCGTCCGGTGGATCACCCAGAATAATTTGCGGCTCAGAGGAAAACAGTTCATGGCTCTTGTCGACGAACAAAATATCTTCATAGCGCGTTATTGACCAGAAAGGCCCGAATGGACTGTTCTTCTGGTAATGTACCGGAGCTTCATCTCGTAACCGCTTAAAATAGGCGCGCCACTGATCTTGTCGATACAGAAAAGGGTTGCTGGTGTCGATATCTTCCAGTGCCAAGGTGCTAACATCAGGCAGGGGAGTTTCGACAAACTCCATTTGTGTGGAGCGAGAACCCACGGCCTTTCTCTTTGCCTTCATCAACATTTTCATGGTTTTAATCTGAAAATGCATTGGCACCACTTTCGACGAAACGTTGAAAACCTTGGTCTGCAAACTATTGCTTGAGCTTGTTTTTGTTGACATAGCTTTCTCCCTGCTTACATCTGGAATTCAGGCAAATGCACGGTCATACCGTCCATCGCCTCAGTAATTTCCACCTGGCAGCCCAGACGCGAGGTTCTCGCCCGCTCCGGGGTCATGGACAGCATCTGTTCTTCCGCGTCACCAACCGTTCCGGTATTGCCGAACCACTCATCGGCAACAATCATGTGGCAGGTACCACAGGCGCACTCGCCGCCACAATCACCATCGATACCTGGCACGGCGTTATCAACCGCAACTTGCATAAGCGTAGAACCCGCCCTGAATTCCGT
This sequence comes from Alcanivorax sp. IL2, assembly GCF_047495475.1. Taxonomy (NCBI): domain Bacteria; kingdom Pseudomonadati; phylum Pseudomonadota; class Gammaproteobacteria; order Oceanospirillales; family Alcanivoracaceae; genus Alcanivorax; species Alcanivorax sp. IL2. Next base: position 3,406,106 of record NZ_CP179932.1, read on the forward strand.
CACATGCTCGGTATCGTCATGTTCAATAAAGATAATTTTTCCCACAGCGCGTCTCCTAGTATTTATGTCTAACCTGAAGATTGGCTATATAGCGGCATGCCAGCGAGGACATTTCTTGACAGGACGGGGACATTTAAAGACAGTAATGACTTTCCGAGGAGAGGCTAATGGCAATAACTACGCAGAGTGATAGCTTGCAAAGCGTGGATGCTGATATCCCATCGAACTACTCACGCCTTATCGCCCGTGAACTTGGTCTGAGTGCACGAGAGCTGCCCCGACTCCTGCGCAAAACAGATGTGGATGTTACGCAATTACTCAAAGATGAGAGTCGACTCACCGCAACCCAACAGATGCAGATCTTGCGTAATGCTTTGGATCTATCCGGTAAACCAGAGTTCGGCTTGCGGTTGGGCAGGCGCCTCACCCCGGCAACCCATGGGGTGATGGGCTTTGTTGCTAACAGCAGCCCCGACCTTTATACCGCGCTGCAAGCCGTTCACACTTTCCTGCCTACGCGAGCAAGCTTTATTCAGGTGAACTTGCAAAACACTGAGGATTATCTGGAATGTGTTGTGAGCTTTCAGGTAGCGATGGACAACGACGTGGAGCGCTGCTTGGCAGATACTGTGATCAAGGCTTTTTTTGAAATTGGCGAGTTCATCGTAGGTCGCCCATTGTATGAATCAGAGGTTCATTTCCCCCATCCAGCCCCCGTCTACCAGGACATGTACCGGGAGTATTTACCAGGCAAAGTTTACTTCGACTGCAATCACTTCAAACTAAAATTAGCAATGGAGTTATGTCGAAAGCCGAACGCATCAGCCAATCATGAAAGCTATCATCTGGCCTTTCAGCAGTGCGAATCCATGCTTGCGCGCCTTCAGAACCCTGAACCGGACTATCGGACTCGGCTACAGAAAATGATGCTTTCCCGACCACCCGGGACACTGAGTGAAGATGAAGCCGCCGCCTCCCTCTTCATGAGCAAACGCACCCTTGCACGGAAGCTCAAGAAAGAAAACAGCAGCTTCAGAAAGATTCGCGATGAAGTGCTATCCAGGCAAGCAGCAAGCTATTTATGCGAGAGTCAGCTCTCGGTCGAAGCAACCGCTACACTGTTGAATTATCATGACACTGCCAGCTTCAGACGGGCGTTTAAACGCTGGTTTGGTCAGACTCCTGATCAGTACAGACAAAGGACGGGCACATAAGCCGTGCTGACAGTCAGCAATCAGCGCTGGTCATGACTTCTCATTCAATAGATCGTCTAGCGCTTGAGCACACCGTCTTTAATTACCACCCACACAAAGTCACCGATATCTTTTACGGTATACCGCCCGCCCTCGTTAAACCATGTTGCGACCCAATTTAACGCTCCCAAGCCGATAAGGCGCAAAAGGTCACGATCTACATCCGCACGAATCAGGTTTTGAGAGGACAAGGATTGGATCATAGCAGACCAAAGAAGTTCGTATCTGTCTCGTAGATCAATCATTTCCTTGCGTGACTGGCCCTGCAAGGAGCGCCATTCAAAAAGGAGCACATAGACCATATCCGAACCGCCGACCAGTAACTCAAGGTGAGCATTAATGCCCTGACGCAACTGCTCAAGTGGTTCACTCTCCCCCCGAATAGCCTCAGACAAAGCTGTGGAGGCTTGCTCAAGCGCAAGACGCATCAGGTCTACCAGGATGCTTTCCTTGGAGGGATAACGGTAATGCAGGCTGCCAGGCAACATGTCACAAGCTTCGGCAATTTCTTTAACGGTGGTTTTATCGAACCCCTTTTGACGAAATAGACGTGCCGCAGCACCGAGCACAAACTCTCGATCCGCTTGCGCTACCGGTGTTACCTGATTTTTCTTTCTTCCCACAAGCCACTCCCATACTATAAGCCTTTGATTCTAGCATTCCTTTTAAAGTCGGCCCAGCCTTCCTGGCCGATGGCACTATTCGATCTATACAGATAAAAACACGCTGTCTACCTTATAATCTTGAATTTGGTTGGTCATACAAATAAAGTCCAATGAATGCACTTTACTTGGGAGCGATCCAATGGCTCTGGCAAACCGCAAGATTGGTTACGACGAGGTTGTAACCCGTGACATTCACTTTCCCATGAACATCGAAAACGTGGCTCGCCACTGGTTTCGCAACGACCCGTGGTCCACTCACTGGATGAATGCCATTCTCGCCGCCGTCCCCGACGGTGAACGCTGGGTGATGAATTCTGCAAGACGGCAGCTTGGCAAGCTTGACGATCCAGAAGTGCTGAACGCAGCTAAAGAATTCATTCGTCAGGAGCGCATTCATGCTCGTGAGCACGATGAAATGAACGCCATCGGCGTGCAACACGGGGTTCCCATCGACAAGGTTGAAGGCGTGTTCAAGCTGATCCGTAAGCAACTCCAACACCGCCTCAGTGACGATATGCAGAGCTCCATCGCAGCGGCGTTTGAACATTTCACGGCCATTATTTCCTCGGTACTGCTTGAGCACCCGGAGCTGTTTGACGAAACCCACCCGGATTTGCGTGCCATGCTCTACTGGCACTTTGTCGAAGAAACCGAGCACAAGAGCGTCAGTTATGACGTCTTCGTCGATGCCAGTGGTGGTGGCTACCGCAGTTACCGACTGCGTATCAGTGGCATGCTACTGGCCATTGCCCTGGGCTTCCCCATTATGATCGGCAACCAGACCTATCTGCTCTACAAGGATCGTCAAATTCTGAATTTGTGGTCCGCCGCCAAAATGACCAAAGTCCTGTTCTGGCGTCCCGGCATTCTTTCCAAGGTACTCGCTGGCGTGCCCCCCTATTTCTCCCCCACTTTCCACCCGTGGGATGACGATAACCGTGATGTAATCCGGATCTGGAAACGCGCCTACGAAAGAACTGGCGACCCTCATAAGGCCTATCAAGCGCTCAGAGACCACCGAGCCAACAATGTACACGGTACATTCGAAACGCCACAACCTGAACCCGCATGGGGGCAGGCATGAAAAAGAAACCCTTGCACCCGTCAACTCAGGCGGCAGCTGTCATCACCGGGGCGGGTAGCGGCATCGGTCGTAGCTTTGCTTACGAAGTTGCCCGTCGAGGCGGTTCGGTACTGTGTGTCGATATCAATGAAGAGCGCGCCGAACAGGTGGCGATCAGCCTGCGAGCACTCGGTACTCACGCGGTAGCCCTGGGGTGTGATGTCGGCGATGAAAAACAGATGGCATACCTGGCGGAAAATGCCGAGCCTTTGCTCGGCAGGCCGGTAACCCTGGTAATCAACAACGCCGGCGTCGGCCTCGGTGGCCCAATCGGCGAGGTGTCACTTGAAGATTGGCACTGGTGCATGAACGTCAATCTATGGGGAGTTATTCACGGCTGCCATTATTTTGCCCCTCAGCTTCGCGATCTGGGCTATGGAGGCATCATCAATGTGGCCTCTGCTGCCGCATTCGGGTCCGCCCCGGAAATGGCCGCCTACAACGTCACCAAGGCAGGGGTACTGGCCCTGTCCGAAACGCTGTCTTCTGAACTGACCGGAACCGGCGTAAAAATCACGGCCCTGTGCCCAACCGTGGTCCCGACCAATATCGTCGAGAATGGGCGCCTGCCTGAACGTCGCCGTGACTTTGCCCGTTCAGCGATGACCCGCTATGCCCTCACCAACGCCGACCAGGTGGCCCGACAGACCCTCAGTGCCCTTGATCGAGGTGAGCTTTACATGCTGCCACAAATTGACGGCCGGCTTGCCTGGCGGTTGAAACGCCTGACGCCACGACTATACGCCCGCGCAATTGGCGAAGCTTACAGAATGCTGGCTGATTAAACCGCATTTGAGGAAACGGAACACGCAAGGAATTCAATATGGCCTCCATTCCTACAACAATTTTGAAGCTACTTTTTCGCGCCGGCATGAAGCGTGATATACGCGACCCGGACAAACTGGTAAGACATCTTCGCAGGGTGATGAACGCGCCTTTGGCCCCCTCTCTGCTGCCACGCGGAGTGCGACTCAAGCGAGGCAAGGTTGCAGGAATAGCTGGCCACTGGCTAGGCACCGCAGACCCACACATCACCATACTCTACCTGCATGGTGGCGCCTTCATCGGCGGGCGGCTTGATACCTATCACCACTTTTGTGGCCGTTTGGCTCACGCCCTGAATGCGCGGGTCTTTCTTCCGGATTACCGACTAGCCCCTGAGCACCCCTTCCCGGCAGCAACGGATGACGCCTTTAATGTGTATCGTGAACTGATCGCAGACCCTCGCCCTGTGGTCATTGCAGGAGACTCTGCGGGAGGCAACCTGACGTTAGTCACATTGCTGCGTGCCCGTGATCAGCTGCTGAAAATGCCGGCTTGCGCCCTCGCCATTTCGCCGGCATCGGATGCGCGAGGCACCCTGATGTCCAGACAGGCGAATAGCGACAGCGATACCATGCTTTCCCATGGCATGATTGAGGTGGCAACGGATATCTATCTGGCCGGCGCGGACCCCGCTCACCCGTATGCCTCACCAATCACCGCGGATTTCACCGGCTTGCCCCCTCTACTTTTCACTGTCAGTAGCGAAGAGTGTCTGCGCGACGATACCCATGCAGCAGCACAATGCGCGCGAGATGCGGGGGTGCCCGTGCAGGTTCTGGAGCGCGATGATATGCCGCACGTGTGGCCCGTATTCACCTTTTTGCTACCAGAGGCAAAGCAGGACTTCCCTACCATCGTCCGAATTCTGGGAAAGTATCTGACCAGCAATAACGTCGGCAAAGCCCCATCCCAAACGGTCAATGCTAGCGATAGCGCCATAGTTGAGGTTGCATCATGAATATGGCTGCTGTTGCAATCCATAACCCTCGTCCCAGCGTTACTCCTGATCATGAAGTCATTATCATCGGCGCGGGAATTTCTGGAATTGGTGCGGCAATCCAGCTGCGTGCCGATGGCATCAAAGATATCTTGATCCTTGAGCGAAGCAAGGATGTGGGAGGAACCTGGCGCGACAACCGTTATCCGGGAATCGCTGTCGACATTACCTCGTTTACCTATTCATTTTCCTTCGAACAAAACGCAAATTGGTCTCGCGTTTTTGCGCCGGGAAACGAGCTTTACCAGTATACAAGACTGGTAACAAGCAAGTATGGCATCTACCCACTGATTCGCTTTGGTGTCGAAGTCGCTAGCGCCCGTTTTGATCTCGACAGCCATGTCTGGTTGATCGATCTTACGGATGGCAGGCGACTTAGTGCACGCCATATTGTCTCGGCCTGTGGCGGTTTGATATCACCCAAGATGCCAGATATTGAAGGGCTTGATACGTTCCAGGGCAATGTCATTCACACTGCACGCTGGCCAGATGACCTTGATCTTAGTGACAAGCGAGTAGCGGTAATAGGCACTGGCGCCACTGCAGTGCAACTGATTCCGAAAATTGCCCGCCAGGCTCGTCAACTTGACGTCTACCAGCGCACCCCCATCTGGGTGCTGAAGAAGCCTGATCAGACTCTGCCTGGCTGGCTCAAGGTATTGTTCCGAACCGTACCGGGCTTGCAACGCAGCCTTCGCGGCGCTACCGACACCGTCAGCGAAACCCTGATGGTGCTTTCCGCAATATATTACCGGCAGGCCCCTTGGCTGGTTCGCATGTGTGAAAAGGCGGGCATAAACAACCTGCGCGAACAGCTGCCCAACCGCCAGGACCTGTGGCAAGCACTGACACCGAAATACGGCTTCGGGTGCAAAAGGCCAACGTTTTCCAACGACTATTTCCGAACCTTTGCCCGAAACAACGTTGAGCTTGTCACGACCCCGATCAAGCGTATTACGTCCCGCGGCATCACCACCCAGGACGGCCGCTCACGGCGTATCGATACCTTGATCCTCGCCACCGGTTACAAAACCTTCGAGAAAGGAAATATTCCCTCGTTCGACGTCATCGGCAGCAACAACATCAATTTGGGCGATTTCTGGCATGACTACCGTTACCAGGCCTATGAAGGGTTGACCATTCCGGGCTACCCGAACTTTTACATCATGCTCGGTCCCTATGCCCTTATCGGCACCTCTTACTTCAAGATGGTCGAAGGGAATGCCATCCACCTCTCTCGCTGTATTCGCGAAGCCAACCGACGTGGAGCCAGCCAAGTGGAAATACGTCAGTCCGTCCATGACGCGTATTTCCGCAATATCCAGAAACGCCAGCAAAACACCGTGTTCCTTAACCACAACTGCGCGCTGTCGAACAGTTATTACTTCGACCATCATGGTGACGCGCCAATGCTGCGGCCCTCTACCTCTCTGGAAATGCTGTGGCGAGCCAAGCATTTACCGATGGATCACTACCGGTTCAGTGTACTGGCCGGGCACACTCCCAGCAGACACGACGGCGGGAGACAAGCCTGTGAGCCACATCCCCAGCTGCCAGAGAAGGGCATTCCGGCAAAACAAACAGATAACAATTCTCAGTGACTGTGCCAGAGAAAGTGTGGAGCCTGCTTGTACATGTCACGCCAGCAGAGCTCTCCAGATCCAGTTGACCGTGCGCTTTAGCGCTGCCCAGGAGGCGTTACACCACTCGATAACCCATGCCTGGTCAGCAACAGAACACTGCATCTCGTCATAGACGACGACTGGGCGTCACGCATTAATGTGTGACATTACCGGAGCGCCAGAGCACAACGTCATTACAGTCATGGACACAGACAGCTAAGCCTGAGACCAATATTGGTTGTTTAACCAAACAAACAGAAAATCAGAACAACTCACCATCTATAACCAGAACAGCCCCCTTTAGGAGCCTGAAATGTCTGCAAAAAAAACAAAACGGTTACCTCTCCTTTTCTTCACGTGCACTACAGCATTGCTCTCACCCGGCTTGGCTATTGGCGGTGCTGGCGACGGAGCGAGCACTTATGGGCTAGGCCCGATGAATGCCGGCACTGCCTTGGCATTCAGTCCTTTTGCATCCAACAGCTGGTCGGTGTACTACAACCCGGCCGCCATGGCCCGCTCCCCGGAGGGCGAACTGGGAGTCATTGTGCAGTATGGCGACCAGGAATTACGTGCCAAATCACTGGGAGGAACAGACCCTTTGGAGCGAGAGAATGATATCCTCTCTGACACCAGTTCCGAACTATTATTAATCGGCTTCAAAAGCCGCGTCGCCGGCATTTCCAGCATCGACAAGCCCATTTACTTTGGCCTGAACGTGGGTGTAGACCAATACACATCCAACCTATTGCCCTATCAGGCCAATACCAGCCAGAAAGGGCAGTTTCTACGCTATGAATCTCAGCCACTTTATCTCGCCTTTGGTGGCGCTATCAGCAACGTCCTGAGGGGCGTTGACGTCGGCGCATCAGCACGTCTTACCCTCCAGGCCAAAGCCAACCTGGAAGCAGTTTCAGACCTTGGCGGCAACACAGACTCTGAAAAACTTTCCCTGGAAGCCTCTCCATCCCTATCACCGGCACTAGGTATCAATATCCGCTCTGGAGAAATGTTTTGCGGTACAAGCGAGTGCATGCCTTTTGGAATGGATAAGATGGAGCTGGCTCTTTTCTGGCGGGGGGAAAGTAGCTATGAGGTATCCGTGGATGCCAATGTGGTTGTGCCGGGAGTTATCCCTGAACCAGGCCTGAGCCTAGCGCTTAGTACAATTGATACCTATCAACCTGAAGTTCTCGGCGCAGCCATTTTGCTTCCCGTTGGCAAATTCGAATTGACGGCAGGCATTGAGCAGCACAATTGGTCTGCGCTTGAAAGCGAGTTTGCCGACGATACTATTCGCGATCAGGCTAATCTAGCGTTTGACGACATCACCATTCCCCGAATTGGCGTTAGCTATCAGTGGTCGGAGTCCATGAAACTCTTTGCCGGCGCAGCCCTGGAGGACTCACCTTTAAAATCCAGCCGATCCCAGGACGTTAACTATCTTGACACCGATAAAAAGGTTTTCGGTCTGGGTGCCAGCTACCGTCTGTCCAGCGCGCCAATAATAGATATGCCATTAGAACTCTCCTTCGCTTACCAGTATCAAATGCTGGATGAAGCTGATTTCGAATTGACCTCCATCAACTCTTCCACCGATCCAGCCCCTTATGAAACGGTAAGGGCTGATGGTGAAATAAACGTATTTTCTTCCTCCCTGTCGCTAAAGTTTTAACAACAGGCATGCGATTAATACCAGGAGAAGAGCAATGAATAATAACCCCATCACAATCCACCAGTTTCTGATTAGTCTGGCGGTCGCCATAGCAGCCCTTCTGACCGGGTGCGGTGGCGATCAGGGCGATGTAAGCAATCCCTGGAGCACACCAGAGACATTAATTTTTTCTTACCCTTATCCTGGCCAGACCGAGGTTCCAGCTACCGCGCCAGTAATCCTGCGATTTTCCTCTGCACTTGAGCAAGAGGTTATTGATGACATTGACTCACGCCTACAGCTGGTCAGTGATACTGATGGGAATACCGTCATGGTTGACTATCAGGTGGTAGACAATGGCAGAGGCCTGGCCCTGTATCCTCAATCGCGGCTGGCTCCGGCGGAAGCGTACCATCTGGTTGTCAACGATGATGGCCTTGGAGCCATTGATGATAACTCCGTGGCCCGCGTTCGGTTTCGGACTGCAGGCAGTCAAGCCGGCGCATCGCAAACCATGGGAAGCGGCTCTTTCACCCTGCTTTCAGCCACTCCTCTAGACCAACCGTCATTGCTAGAGCCGATTGATGATGCCAGCCATCCCAACGACATGAGCACCTTCAGGATGTCGTTTAACCAAACGGTTGATCCGACCAGCACAGCATATGGCGAAACCGGATCGGTTCAACTTCGTGACAACCTCGGCAAGTTGGTTCCCGCATCGCTATTTTTGCAGGGTCGTTACCTGACACTGGATCCTGACCAGGATCTGAAACCTGTGGAACACACACTAACGATTGCTGGGCTGCGGGCCCAGACTACCGGTGAACAGTTGCCGGAGTACAATCGGACTTTTGTTCCGGAAGCCACTCTTCCCCGTGCTACATCCGTTCTAAAAGTTGGCAGTCTTGGAGCTGAGCAACCTGGACTAGTGTCAACTTTAACCGGCAACCCGATCAATCAGGTGCCAGTACAATCCTTTGTGCTGGGAGATGAATCATTTACCGGGTTGAGCGGGGATCTAGCTGCAGATCTGGCTTTTGCTCCCAACTTTCCTAATGCCGTTCCACTGCGAGTACCCGCTGGTTCCGTACTCCGAGGCACCCCCGTGGACGTCAATATACTGGGCGAAATACCGTCCGGGCTGGAAACCGGTGAAGTCACCATCACGATACTCAGCGACGCTAATGGGTATCTGATCCCGAATCCATTCAGTGATTCCCCATCGGTTCCCCGCTATGCCCTGCTTAATATGGACGCAGCAATGACTGCAGCAGGTCAAGAGCCCAATGCGGCTCTCAGCCAGAACCTGCTTAATGTGCAGGTAGCGGGTTTAGCCGTTGTAAAGGATGGTGTACTAGTACTGGATGCGGTCAGTGTGGTTGAACCTGATGTACTGGGCCTGGAGAAGGCATCCGGTCTGCTCTCATTCCGCATGGAGGCCTATCAAAACCAGCGCCAAGCGCCTGCCCCAAGCCAAGACACTCGACCCTTGCAGCTTCAGTCTTGGGCACCGGGAGAAACGTTCCAACCCAATGCAAGGCCTGGTGACCCCGTTATCCTGAACTTCAACAAACCATTAGACCCAGCTTCGGTGTTCCTTGACGGTGCCGTACAGGTTTCTGTTGATGATGTAGTAAAGACGTACCCAATACGTCACGATGGAGCCACGATCATCATCGGAGGAGATATCCTTCAACACGGAAAAGACGTCGAGGTCACCCTCACCAGCCTGCTCCGAGATACGCAGGGAAACCCGCTCAACCAGGACCAGACACTCAACATCCGCCTACCGGACTTCGTGCTTCCCAATGGCAGCACCAATGAGCTACGTGCACCACTTGTCGCTGCTGTTTTTCCCGGTTACCCCTGTGCGTTAACCGATGTCGATCTTACCGGCGAAAGAGAGACTTGGCGCAATGGCCGATGTGTAGGAGGTAAAAATAGCGACCCGCTCTATCCTGTACCGAATATGTTCAAGGATTTTAGTATTCGAGTCATCTTTAGCCGCAGTATCGACGGCGACACGGTTAATGATCAGACTTTTGTTGTTGAACACTTCGATACCAACAATAACGCATGGGACCCCATCAATGGTCGTCTCAAGGTGCTTGCCCAGCGAATAGAGTTTCTCCCGAACAACCCGTGGCAGATTGGCGAGCTTTATCGCTACACCCTGCACTCCGAGCAAAACTCGCCTGTTTGTGGCACCAATGCCATATGTTCAACCGATGGTGCACCGCTACAAACACGTCAAATCTCTCAGTCCAGTTCCTCAGCCCCAGAGCTTAGAGAAGGAGGTCCAGACCTAACCAATCACTTCGTTGTAACAGGGGAAGAGGACCGGATCACCCGTGTGTCGTTACGCTCTCTGCCGGTTGCGGATGTTAACGCTAATCTTAGTATCGATGACAACGAGCAAGGTGCGGTACCCGATGGTAACGGCGGTGCCATTGCCGATGCCAACTACCTACAGCTTAGGCTAAAAAACAAATCGGGAGTAATAACCCATGCCAACATTGGCTGTGGTATAGGCGACGATTGCCCGGAAAAGAAATTTGCCTTTGTCGGGTCAGGCGCCTTGCAAGCCGGGGTAAGCCAGTATGAGCCGGATGTCACCATCAACCGACGCCTCATCGACAGCGACCCAATGACATCAAATGAAGTCACCGGCGCCGTCATTGCCAAAGTCTTCCCCACTGTTCTCCCAACGACGAGTGTGTTTCTGGAAGCCCGTGCACTGGGATTAATCACAATACCGTTAGACACCGGCCCCCTGGTGCTTCGCTTGGCATATGAAAACAATCAGCCCATTACTGGCTATATCACCCGAACCCCTGATGGCCCCTGGTTTAGCACCACGTTTGATCTCATGGTGGATGCACCAGAACTGGAACCACGACTAATCATTGAACTTGGGCATGACATCCGCAGTAAAAAAATAACCGGAGTCACCTTGGAAGGGCCGTTACGTTTTGTTGACGATGGTCGCCTGATTCTAAAAGTTCGCAACCCTGACTCTCTCGTCATACCAGCCAACATTGATCTGCTTGGCATAGGTTTGGCCGGTGTCGAATTGGAGGTACCGCCCCTCGGCGTAGACCTTACTTTTACCTTCTTGCCGGTAAAAGATTTTTAATATATTCCCCTTGTGCTAACGCACTTTCATGCCCCCTTTATGGGGGCTTTTTTCTGTCCTCACCGTATGCCACACCGCTGAATGATCATCAATATCGTCAAATAGGACTTTTCTTTGTGTAGAAGAAACGCTAATATTTGGTTGTTTGGCCAAATAAATAAATGCCTATAATGATGCATCCTCACGACAGCCTCGCAAGCCTTGCCTATAGCGATTCAAAGCACTCACCGGAATCTGGCAGGGATATACAGTTCCCGGGAAACGGCGGGTTGGTTCTTAGTGCAACCCAGTTCGGGGACCCGAAGTCACCGCAGGTGCTTTTGCTGCATGGCGGCGGACAGACCCGTCATGCCTGGGCGCACACGGCAACAGCTCTGGCCAGATCCGGGTACTGCGCTACCTGCATTGATGCCCGCGGTCATGGTCAAAGCCAGTGGTGCCCTGAAGGGGATTACAGCGGCACCGCGCTGGTATCAGACCTCCGCGCCATCATCCAATCACTTCCCACATCACCTTATATCGTGGGAGCGTCAATGGGCGGACTGACGGCCATGCTTACCCTTGGGGAGGAGCCCCCCTTGCCCTGTCGAGGTCTGGTACTGGTGGATGTGGCCCCACGGCTTGAGACCAAAGGCGTTCGCCGGGTGATTGAGTTCATGCGCCGCCACCCTGACGGTTTCGACTCTCTGGATCAGGTTCAGGATGCCGTGGCTGCCTATAACCCAACACGAAAAGCACAATCAAGCTCACAGGGCTTGCGAAAAAACCTCCGCCAGGACGCTAATGGCCGTCTCCATTGGCACTGGGATCCTGCGTTTCTTGATCATGCGGTAATCCCTGAAGCAAATGAAGGCATGTTCGGCCGAGCGCGACTCAATCTTGCAGCAAGCAAACTCAAATTACCGATATTACTCATCCGCGGCCATCACAGTGATGTACTCAGCGAAGCAGGAGCCCAGGAATTATTAGCCCTCGTGCCACATGCCAAGTACCGAGTAATCCATCAAGCAGGTCATATGGTAGCGGGTGACCGCAACAGTATTTTTACCGGAGCAGTGCTGGACTTTCTTCAGCACCTTGACCCGCAAGGAAATCACATACGCTCCACCGATCGGAGACTTACACCATGAAACATAAACACCTCGACGTGCTGATCATTGGCGCGGGCCTTTCCGGCGTTGGTGCGGCTTGTCACCTAAGCCGCAAGTGCCCAGATCTACGCTATGGCATCCTTGAGCGACGCAAGCGCGTTGGTGGCACCTGGGATTTATTTCGCTATCCCGGCATCCGTTCGGACTCCGATATGTTCACACTCGGCTATAACTTTCGGCCTTGGACAGACACCAAGATGCTTGCCGATGGCCCCTCTATTCGCAATTACATCGAAGAAACCGCTGAGCATCATCAGGTCCACAAGAAAATTCATTTTGGCCTGAAAGTCACTGCCGAGGACTGGAGCAGCGAATTCAATCGCTGGACGGTTACCGCGTTGAACGAGGAAACCGGTGAAGAAGAAGTTTTCACCGCTGGGTTTGTCCTCAACTGTACCGGTTATTATAACTATGACGCCGGCTACACACCGAAAATTCCTGGAATCAATCGCTTTGGCGGCGAGGTAATTCACCCGCAGCACTGGCCAGATAACTACGACTATACGGGTAAGCGAGTTGTCGTGATCGGCAGCGGCGCCACCGCCGTAACACTGGTGCCCGCGATGACCGACCGCGCTGCGCATGTCACCATGTTACAGCGCTCCCCTACTTATGTTGCCTCCGTCCCTGAGCAAGATCTCATCTCGAAAAACCTGCGCCGAGTACTGCCAGAAATGCTTGTTTACCGCATGGCGCGCACACGCAATATCCTGCTGCAGAGAACCGTATTTAACCTATCGATTCGTAAGCCCAAAGCGATCCGCAGATTACTGCTGGCCGCTGCTCGCAAACAACTGGGGCCGGATATCGACATGAAGCATTTTCAACCTCACTACAACCCATGGGAGGAACGAATGTGCGCAGTTCCCAAGGGGGATCTGTTCAAGGTGCTTCGTGAAGGCAAGGCTTCCGTGGTGACGGATCATATAAAAAATGTCACCAAAACCGGTATAAAACTGGAATCTGGGGATTGGATACCTGCCGATATTATCGTCACAGCTACCGGTCTGGATTTGCAAATGTTGGGCGGCGCAGAGCTACGTGTTGATGGTACGCACGTCAATCTCTCAAACACCATGATGTACAAAGGCTTAATGCTGGAAAAAGTGCCTAATATGGCACTGGTCTTTGGCTATACCAACGCGTCCTGGACCCTCAAGGCAGATATTGCCTCCGAATTTGTTTGTCGGCTTCTCAAGCATATGCGCAAGACAGGCGCAGAAAAGGTGACCCCTATCGACGAGGAAGGGTGTGGCTCTGATGTCAACTTTCTCAACCTTCGCTCTGGCTACATTCAACGTGCTGATGACCGCCTGCCACGCCAAGGCAACAAAGATCCTTGGCAAAACCTCAACGATTATCTTCACGACCTGCCGGCGCTTCGTTATGGAAAAATGAATGATGGCCACCTTAAATTCGAAACGACAAACCTACATAAAACGAAACGCAATCTCGTCCAAAAACTTCTGAGCAACACACTCAATATAGAGGCGCAACGATGAAATCATTTTCAGGAAAAGTCGCGGCGATCACTGGCGCCGGGTCGGGCATCGGGCAAGCCACGGCGATTGCTCTAGCAAAAGAAGGCTGCCACTTAGCGATCTCTGATATCAGCGAAGAAAGCCTAGAGAAGACGGTCGAATTACTGGCAGGCTACGCCGTCAACATCAGCACTCATGTTGTTGATGTCAGCAACAAAAATGCGGTTTATCAATACGCGGAAGATACCGTATCAACACACGGAAAAGTAAATCTCATCATGAACAATGCCGGTGTGGGACTGGGTGAGACCGTCGAGAACATGAGCTATGAAAACTTTGAATGGCTGATGAATATCAATTTCTGGGGTGTCGTATACGGTACAAAGGCATTTCTTCCCCATCTCCAGAAAATAGGTGAAGGCCATATCGTCAACATCTCCAGCGTTTTCGGCATTATCGGTGTTCCAACCCAGTCAGCCTACAACGCCGCAAAATTTGCTGTTCGCGGATTTACAGAATCATTACGTGAAGAGCTGGATATCGCGGGCGGCCTTGTCAGCGCGACTTGCGTTCATCCAGGTGGAGTAAAGACCAACATAGCGCGTAATAGTCGCATGGGAGACATGGGCAGCATGAACATGGGCGACAAAGAAGAGATTGCCAGCATGTTCGAAAAAATTGCCATGACCACACCCGAAGCTGCCGCTAGAACCATCCTGAAAGGCGTGCGGAAAAACCGGCGAAGAGTTTTGGTAGGCGGTGACGCGGTCATGCTGGACACCACACAAAGACTGATACCCACAGGCTACCAACGCTTGCTTGAAATTATGTTTAAAAAACAGCAAAGCAGCAAAAATAAAAAAACGCATCAGGGCATGGCCTGACATTTTTCTATTTAACTATCACATTATTGATTGGAGGCGATATGCGCTCGTCTAATACGGTAAAAAGCATTAAGAAACTCAGCGGCGCGCTGGTGGGCATTCCACCGCGTCATATCAATTTTCAATTTCCGGATTCCATTCCAAAGTATTTTTATGCTGGAAATGCCACAGCAACGACTTTCTTTGCCATGCTCTCCGGGTTTTTCCCACCTGGTGAACGCTATTTCATGGAGTCTGTTAGACACTTTCGTGGTCAGGTTAAGGACGAATCTCTACGGGCGGCCATATCGGGCTTCATGGGGCAGGAGGCCATTCACGGACGAGAGCATGACAGGCTGAACCAGATTCTCGCCGAGTACGGCTATGACATGCAGTCGCCAGATCGGTTTGTCAAAATTGGCTTGGCCATACTAGAGAAGTTGCCGCCGAGCACTCGGCTAGCCGCCACCACGTTTATGGAGCACTTTACTGCGCTTCTCGCCGAGCAGCTGCTTGAAGACGAGAATTTTGTACGCCAGGCAGACCCTGAAATGCTCAAAATATGGCAGTGGCATGCGCTCGAAGAGCTGGAACACAAATCTGTTGCCTACGACGTATATGAGCTTATTGGTAACAGCCGTACAGAGCGCGTGGCTGCAGCCCTCGCCTCGATGGTCGTCTTGCTGCCGATGCTGGGCATCACCTGGAGCTGGATGCTTGTCAAAGACGGCCAGCTCGGCAACATCAGCGATAATGTTAAAGGTCTGAATATTTTGCTAGGTCGTAACGGGTTTGTATCGCAAATCCTTTCGCGCCTTCCTGAGTTCATTCAGCCGGATTTCCACCCTGATCAACATGACACCAAAGGGCTGGAAAAACTGTGGCGTGATAAGTTGTTCGCTGAAGGTGGCCAACTGCATGAGCTGTATAGCAATCCGGCGGCATAATAATGCTCAAGGGGTTTAGGGAACCTCTGAATAGTTGACGACTCTGTCACCACCGTTTGCTAAAAGACACACAAAAAAATGCCGGAATTGCTTCCATGCAACTCCGGCATTACACCTTTTATAATAGCTTTTCTCTAGCCGATCTTTATTGCGCATCCTCTAGAATGAATTGTGCCGCTCGCTCGCCAATCATCATACATGGCGCGTTCGTATTACCACTGATCAACAGTGGCATGATCGAGGCATCCGCGACACGCAACCCCTTCACACCGTTTACCCGCAGACGGACATCCACCACCGCTTTTTTATCACTACCCATTCGGCAAGTGCCGACGGGATGGTAGATTGTTTCAGCGCGCTGGCGAATATCCGCGTCAATCTGTTCATCACTCTCCACGCTGGAAGCCGGTTCGTCATCACCGCCAAAAGCAGAGCTGAAAGAATGACTGTGAAACACTTTTCTGGCTAGTTTCACGCCTTCACGGAGCACAAGAATATCGTCAGGATGAGAAAGATAGTTTGGGTCTATCAAAGGCGCAGCAAATGGATCGCTATTGGCCAATCGAATCTGTCCTCGACTCTTAGGCCTGAGTTGGCACACATGAATCGTACAACCAAACCCTGGCGTCAACTGACGTCCATGATCTCGTAGATAAGCCGGTAAAAAGTGTAGCTGAGCATCCGGACGATCCGGCTCGCTGAGCAGGCTGACAAAAGCCCCTGCTTCCGCCGCGTTACTGGCAAGAAAGCCGCGCCGATGACGAAAATACTGGTAGAAGGCACTAATCAGCCGAGGTATAAAAAACGGTGACATGCCGATTGATTGACGGCTTTTATCCTTGATCATGACGGTCATATCAAGGTGATCTTGAAGGTTCTCCCCAACTTCCGGCGAGTCTTGCAAACAGGTGATGCCGATTTTCGATAGGTGCTCTCGCTCTCCAATACCCGACAACATCAGCAACTGAGGGGTATTGATCGCCCCACCGGACAGGATGACTTCTTTGTTCGTACCAATGACCGATTGAGCACCATCACTATCACAAATTTCGACGCCAATCGCCCTGCCGCAATCCAGTAACACCTTGGTTACCTGCACATCCGTCATGATGTGCAAGTTATCGCGGCCACGTGCAGGATCCAGGAAAGCACGCGCGGCACTCCATCGGCGCCCTTCTTTTTGTGTTACCTGAAACCGGCCAAAGCCTTTCTGTTCCGGCCCATTAAAATCATCGTTTCGGGTATAACCCAGCTCTTCACCGGACTTAATAAACAGCGGGGTTAACGGGTTAACATCCCTGACTTGGGTAACATTCAGCGGCCCACCCACACCATGCCAATTGTCAGCGGAGTATTGTTCATTGTTTTCATGTGCATTGAATACCGGCTGCACATCTTTCCACGCCCACCCTGTTGCGCCTTGCGCTGCCCAGTCATCATAGTCTTGTTGTTGGCCTCGAATGTAGACCATGGCATTGATTGAGCTGCTGCCCCCCAGTGTTTTTCCTCGCGGCCAGTAGAGGCGCCTTTTATTAAGGTGACTCTGTGGCGCGGTGTCGTAGCCCCAGTTTCGCTTTCCTTGTTTAATTAGACCGATGAGTCCAAACGGAATATTAATAAAACCGCTATTATCGTGGGGGCCGGCCTCAATAAGACAAACGGAATACTTGCCGCACTCGCTTAACCGGTTGGCAAGAACACAGCCCGAAGAGCCCGCCCCCACGACGATAAAATCAAACGACTTCATTTTGGTTCTCCCCCGCCTGAATAAACCGTGACATGTGGTGCTCTCGGTCGCCATGACTCAATGACGCATGTGTCACCAGACGGAAGTAATGGCCAATGTTCAGCTCTTCCGTAACACCAACGCCACCATGGATCTGGATACCTTGCTGCGTGATACCGACGGCCTGGTTTGCGTAGTAAGCCTTTGCCGCCGCTGTCGCGCGCCCGCGCTCACAAGCGTTTGCGTCCTCTCCTTTTACTGACACCATCAAGAGCATGGATTCCAGCTGCTGGAGATCAATAAACGCATCAACAAGGTAGTGCTGGATTACCTGAAAACTGCCAATCGTTGTACCAAACTGTTTACGCGTTCGAGCGTACTCCAGAGTGGCCTGATACACCTCTCGGCAGGCACCGTACATACGTGCGCAATCCAATGCGCACAGATAATCGAACCAGGCAGAAACCGCCTGCTTTGCCGCATCACCACGACACAAAACCATTTCGTCTGTGATGAGCACATCATCAAGCGTCAAACTGGCAGCACGGCTTCCATCGAGCAGTCGATATCTTTCAACGCCACAGGCGTCGAAAGGTAGCGCGACAATGACCAACTCATCACCAGACATAGCGGAGACGAGCACGGTGTCTGCAACGCCACCATCAGACACAACGTGCTTCTGCCCGGAAAGTCGTTCTCCGTTTAGCCTCAAGGAAGGGTTCAGCACGTGATAACCGGCATGCCGGTCATAAAGACCGCAAGCCACACGTGCCTCACCAGCAATAATGCGATCAAGCAACGCCAAGGATGTTGGCGTATTGGCGCACTCCAATAACTTGCCGGGGGAAACAATTAAATCGACAAAAGGGTCAAGACAAAGCGCGGCTCCTAACTCCTGAACAATGGCGCACACGTCAAGCAATGAGCCGCCATACCCTCCAACAGATTCAGCAAACGGAAGGCCAAACCAACCCAAATCATTCATGGCCTGCCAGCGATTCGCTTCAAGGTGATTACTCTCATTCAACTGTGCAATGTAGGTGTCAAATGAATAGTTGTCTTTAAGATAACGGCGCGCGGTATCCGCAATCATGGTGGTATTTTCGGGTAACTTGAAATCCATTTTTCACCTCACAATCCGAGCAACATCTTCGCCAACACGTTTTTCTGGATCTCGTTAGATCCACCATAGATGGTGCTCGCACGCAGGAAGTTATAGCGGCGACTGGCCTGATTAAAAATTTGCTCCCCAATGGGCTCCTCGTTATCCCATGGCAAAGACATCAAACCTCCGATTTCCACCATCGCTTGGGAAACCCTTTGCTGTAGTTCCGTGCCTTTGATTTTCAGTCCTGACGATTCTGGGCCGAACGGCTTGCCTTCATCTGTGGCAGCAACGGTGCGAAAGTTGGTGTATTCCAGTGCCATAAGATCGACTTCCAAGCCAGCCAACCGACGCACCGCCAACTGCTTATCTGTTTCCGTTGGTAGCGCATCGATAGCACTTTTAAGGCGATTGATTTCGTAGTGAATATCCGCCACACCGGCAATGGTGGTGCGTTCGTGGGTAAGAAGAAACTTGGCAATGGTCCACCCCATTCCTTCTTGACCCACCAAATTTTCCACAGGCACTTTCACGTCGGTAAAATAGACTTCGTTAAGGTGATGATGCCCATCAATTGAATAAATCGGCCGTACTTCAAGCCCGGGGGTTTTCATATCGATCAGCAGGAATGAAATACCCTGCTGCTGTTTCACGGTGCTATCCGTTCGCACCAAGCAAAACATCATGTCTGCCCAATGGGCCTGTGTCGTCCAGATTTTTTGACCATTAACCAAATAATGGTCGCCATTACGCGTGGCTCGCGTTTTTAACGAGGCCAGATCTGAGCCCGCATTGGGCTCAGAATAACCCTGGCACCATAGCGTTTCGCCACGCTGAATGCCGGGCAACCACCGTTCCTTCTGTGCTTCAGAACCAAAGGTATATAACACCGGCCCAACCATGGCCACACCAAAAGGACTTGTTGGCGGAGCCCCTGCCGAGGCGCGTTCCTGATCGAAAATATACCGCTGGGTAGCGCTCCACCCTGGGCCACCAAATTGTTCTGGCCAAGTAGACGTGAGCCAACCTTGACTGCCCAGCAAACGCTCCCATCGTTGCTGCATATTCTTGTCTGGCATCGCTCCTCGGGCAGTACAGCGCCGAATATCATCAGGCACATTTTCCTTCATCCACTGCCGGATACTCTTACGAAATTCTTTTTCGTCATTACTGAAATCCAGATTCATGGAAGCCTCCAAGCCAATAAATTTCGCAATACAAGGTCATCGATTACTCAATTAACCTGTTTACCGTTGCTCTCCCAAAAGGGGGCTCGCAGTTCGTTTTTCAGCACCTTACCTGCCCCACTCACCGGCAACGACTCGGCCTTAAACTCAACGCTACGAGGCACTTTGTAACCTGCAATTCTTTCACGGCAATGTTCGATAATCTCTGCCTCACTGGCGTGCTCTCCTTCACGCAGCACCACGATTGCATGCACAGCTTCACCCCAGCGTTCATCGGGAATACCAATTACCGCGCACTCCTGTACCGCAGGATGGCCATAAATGGCACCTTCAACTTCAACAGAGAAAATATTTTCTCCACCGCTGATTACCATGTCCTTGGCTCGATCAACGATGAAGACAAATCCATCCTCGTCCATGTAGCCAAGGTCGCCGGTATGTAGCCAACCATTGCGCAAGGTATCAGCGGTTGTTGATTCCATTCCCCAGTAACCCAACATGACGTTTGGTCCCCGCGCACATATTTCGCCAACCGTACCTTGAGATACCACCTGATCATTTTCATCAAGCACCACCACCTCCACACCCAGTGCTGCGCGACCGGCGCTACGTAATTTTTCTCCGCCGGGAATGTGATGTTCTGGCCCGAGTGAGGTAATGATTGGGGAGGCTTCGGTCTGGCCATAGCCCTGAGCAAATGACACTGTCGGCATTTGTTCCATAGCACTAATCAATACCGCCTCTGGCATTGGCGAGGCGCCATACAGCATGCGTTTTATGCTGCTGACATCGTAATTGGCGATGCGACCAGATGAGGCTAGAAGATTGACCATGGTCGGCACCAACAGGGTGTTCGTGACTTTCTCCTGCTCAATGAAAGCCAGCACTTCATCAACATCAAAGCGAGGAACAATGCCATGTGTCCCCGCAGCCAGTGTCACGGCAAACGTGCTGGCCATATCAGCCAAGTGGAACATGGGCCCGGCATGCATATATATGGTGTCACTGTCATAGCCCATCTCGGCAACCACGTTCAGGGCATTGAATACCAGGTTGTCATGACTCAGCATCACGCCTTTTGACCGCCCAGTGGTACCACCGGTATAAAACAGCCCCGCCAGATCGTCACCGCCAGCATTGGCGTCACGGATTCGATCGGCGTTGGCGACAAGGGATTCATAATCAATACACCCTTGTGGACACTCGCCCTCACCTATGAAGACAACATGCTTGATAGACTCAAGCTGTGGCTGTAGCGATGGCAGCAATGCTGCAAAGGTGTCATCAACGAAAAGCACTTTAGAACCTGAGTCATTCAAGGTATAGGCGATTTCAGGTGGTGCGAGCCGAATATTGACGGGATTCACTGCCGCACCGGCCCACGGCACTGCATAGAAATACTCCAGGTAGCGATCGCTGTTTAATGCCAGTATGGCAACCCTGTCACCCGCATTGACGTCCAGACTTAGCAACCCGTTAGCAAGGCATGCGATACGGTCTTCAAACTCTCGCCAGGTTTGCCGCCGGCCAGCAAAAACGGTAGCCGTACCTTGGCCGTTTAATTGAACCGCACGGCGCAAAGTCTGTGAAATATACATAACAGAACTCCTCTATTGAGGCAGAAAAGGAAGGGGGGAGGGTTGTTTATAGATTGGATTAGCTGGAAGTGAGGACTCTCTTATAAATGAAGCGACCTCGGGAAACCTGGGCGCCATCAAGAAACACATCCACAACAACCACAATGAAGCGCTTTCCTTCACGAATAATGTTCGGCTTCGCCACCAACGTACCCGCAAAGGCCGGGCGCAAATAATCCAGAGTCATACTTGAACATACTGGCTTATTTTGTTCAGTCTGATTCGCTGTTAAGTGCGCGCCAGCAACAAGCTCCGCGAAGCTTGCGATAATACCGCCATGAAAAGTCTTGATCAGAGGGTTGCCAATGTGCTGCTCGCGAAACGGCATTTTATAGGTTGCTTCGCCGTTATCGTCCGAGGCCGTCATACCAAGAAATTTTTCGTATGGTGATACATCGCCGGCCACAATAGAGAGAGCGGTTACCCTTTCTGTTTCGAAGCTGATGATTCCTTCATCATCGATTGTGTTTTTCTTGGAGGGGGCTCTCTTATTGCTATCATTCACAGATTGATCAAAGGACGGGCCTGCCGTTCCTATCGCAAAACTGCCTGATACCGACGCCAGCAAATTGTCGCCATCACGCCCAAATGCCTCTCCGCGGACATAGGCAATATTCTCTTCAACTGCAAAACAGGTGACATTACATGCCACCCCTTCGCCAGCCTCGGTTTTAGCGATGAAATCAACGCGCAAGTCAATTGTCGCAATTGGGCGCATGTCGCCGAGGCGCACAAAAATCGCCAAACCACATGCAGTATCAAGCAAGGTAGCGATGGCTCCCCGATGAAGCTTTCCCTGTTGATCACAAACCTCTTCCACACAAGGCATGCTCATTACCGCGCCATCTTTGGTAATGTCATCCATTGCGATACCAAAAACCCTGAACAACGGATGCCCTGAACCAAAAAAAGCCTTTGCGGCAAGCAGTTCTCTCGGGAGTGATGTCTCAGCTGTCATAGTTAGCAACTTTTTATCAGAATGTTGAAGCGGCATCCGCATACCGGGTCTCTGCAACACGCACAGATTCAATGGCGTCCGTTATTGCCTCTTCAGGGAATGTTTCACTTTCGGACCCCTTTCGCAGACAATCAGCCAGAGCGGACCATGCCGCAGCACTCGTGCGCATCAACTCGACCAAGCCTGCCTCATGTATTTCAGGAACAATTTCACTCGCTTCATCGAGAAATTCTGAATACATCGCTCTAAAGCCGCTGCCCCCCGTTCCACGCTTCTCGATCACTTGATAGGCGAAACGGAGCAACCATTGCCATTTATCCACTGCCTTCCAGCGAGGAAGTTCTTGGATCCAAGTTGTTAGCGCTTGAATACCGTGACTCCTGCTTCCTTGCAGGAGATTATCTGCATTCTTCACAATCGCACTGCGCACGTTCTCGGCAGACACCTGAACCGAAACACTTTCGGGTGCGAACAATGAACCATGATGGATAAAGGGTGGCGACAAGGAGAATCTGGCTTCAACCAACTTGTCACGAGGCACCTCTAAAAGCCCTGGGCGCTCGGTATCGCTAACGAGCATCGTCTCGCCCTTCTCGGCTCGCTGCCAGGCGACGATGGCGTGACCGGGGAAATGTGTACTGCTCTTGAAATAAGGAAGGTAAAAAATATCAGTTAAGAGAAGCGCAGGCCGCCCCGCATCAAGATGGGCATCCAGCGCATCGGCGGCAGCACATTTATCTTGCCAAGTTTCCCAGCGAAACGGCACGCCCAGTGTAGAGAACACCGTTTCCTCAAATCCCATTGAACGGACATGGACAATAAACGGGGTGTCCGTGCCTGGTATTTCCACATAAGTAATACCAAGCCCGGCACCCAGCCCGAAGCAGAAAGCTTCCGTCAAATTAAGCCCATGAAACTCCAGCAGGTCTCTGATAGCTGAACTGCCACAGTGACGCCCAGGCCGATGTGTATGAGGAACATCGACGGTACTGGGGACATCCTGCTTGTCTCCATGCATCAGGCTGCCTCACTCACTGGAGCCGGACCGTAAATGGTTTCCGATGCCCGCATCGGATCTCCATGAGTCTCATACTCCGCCAACCACGCGGCAACCTTCTCAGGCATACCGGTATCCCAAGGGTGAAATCCAGGGCGGAACCAAGCGAGGAAATCAGGCAGCATGCCTGTGAGAATACCTTTTCGCCCATAAAGCTTGTTCAGGCCTCGCAGAATCACACCAGGCTGGCGCGTTACGCCATCAAGCTTGAGCATATTCCAAAATACTGGAGCCACGACAAGGTGAACCATCAGGGTCGCAACCACCAACGCAGACGCGCGCGTCAAGTAGCCTCCACCTGCTGCGCCCTGATAAAGATCATAGGCCACGGCCTTGTGCTCTACTTCTTCGACCCCGTGCCACAGAAATAGCGCTCTCATGACGGGGTCAGCCTCGCTAAACATCTCGCTCTTCTCGCTGACCATGGTTTCGCCCAGGGTTGCCGTAAAGTGCTCAAACGCCGCCGTCATGGCGAGCTGATACTTCTTCGGCAGGTACTTTTGTGTGGTGCGAATAAAGGTCCTTAGATTCGCAGTGACCTTATCCACATCCACGCCCTGGCTGGCCATCACATCGTTGAAACGATCATGGA
The DNA here is from genome assembly GCF_047495475.1 of Alcanivorax sp. IL2. Lineage (NCBI taxonomy): Bacteria > Pseudomonadati > Pseudomonadota > Gammaproteobacteria > Oceanospirillales > Alcanivoracaceae > Alcanivorax > Alcanivorax sp. IL2. Next base: position 3,430,085 of record NZ_CP179932.1, read on the forward strand.
CAATCCCATGCTGACCTTCTTGCCGAATAAAGTGGCGAATATCCTCACTCAGCTGATCATCTGTCACCTGATCCTTGAAGTTACGCACTGATTGGATAAAGAAGCGCTCTCCCTCCGGGAAATGCACTGAGAGAGCATCAAAAAAGCGGGTCAGCACGGGATCACCGCCATTCCAGTGCCTTGGCACTGATGAGACATCAAAGGCGACTTTGCGCGGCTTAATCGGGATAGATTTCATGGCTCCTCCAAATAGACAGGGCTCTTCAGGATGGTCAAGCCGCAAAAAAGGCGGCACTTTCGAAACATGTTATTTGGCCATACAACCAAATGTCAATGCCAGAGGAATAATTCAAACCACCAACAGCATATGAACGAACCCGGGCGATCATCCAACCCCTTAAAACACAGCTATCCACACCAAGACCAAGGAACTGGCTACTTTACCGTCTAGTTGGTACATTAAGCAGACCATGTAGTTCGTACTAGGAACCGCCATGAACACCACCTCCACTCGTGACATGATCTTGGATGCTGCTCAGCGCATAGCCGTAGAGCACGGATCCGGGCGCATTACCCTTGACAAAGTTGCCCGTGAAAGCGGCTTCAGCAAAGGCGGGCTTCTCTACCACTTTGCCACTAAGGAAGCCCTATTCCAGGCAATGCTCGAACGCCTAATCGCCCGCACCAGAACAGTTCGTGAGACGCATGAGCAAACGCTGTCGGGCCAGCCCTGGAGCGTCCTGCGCGCCATGCTTGCAGCAAGGATGGATCCTGAGGTGCTCGACCCCAGGGTCACCATGGCCATACTGACCTCAGCCGCTGAGCAGCCGGCCCTTCTCGACCCGCTGCGTCAATACATTCAGCAAACCCGCAAACGTATCCTCGAAGAAGAACGGGAATCTCCCACGGCATGGTTGCTGTGGGCAGCCGCCGACGGCCTGTTGTTCCAGGAATTACTTGATATCTCACCGGTACCCAGCGACCAACGCAGACTGGTTTACCAACAACTGCAACGACTGGCCAAGGATCTGCTCAAATGAAACAAGATCCAGCATCCTTTTCCGGCATGCATTCACACGCCAAAAGCGTGTCACCAATACCGCTACGCAATGGCTGCATTACTCTTGCTATCTTGGTCTACGCTACCCTGTTGCTGTCATCCTGCGGCGGCAATGATAAAGCAGCAATGGAGCCCCGTACGGTCCGCCTCTACCAAGTCAGCAGTAATAATAACTTTCAAGCAGCTCGCCACTTCGTCGGTCGCGTCGACGCAGTCAACACAGTAGACCTGTCTTTTCAGGTGAGTGGCCGCATCATCGATATGCCGGTCCATCAGGGCAAGTTTGTTGCTAAGGGAACACTAATCGCCGCGCTTGATTCATCTGATTATCAACTCGCGGTGCGCGAAGCTGAACTACAACTCGAACAGGCCTCGCGCGATCTTGAGAGAACCCGTACCTTGTTCGAACGGGGCACACTGCCGCAAGCAAAATTCGATCAGGCCGAAACCGCATACAAACTGCGTAAAGTTGCTCTTGTTACTGCACAACGAAACCTTGCCTACACACGCATCCTCGCACCGTTCGATGCACTGGTAACACGACGACTGGTCGATCCGTTCACCAACGTACCCGCTGGCGCACAAATCGTGCGAGTGCAAAACGTGGAGGAATTCCGTGTTCACATCAACGTCCCGGAGAACTTGATGGCGACTCTTGAATCACCGGAACGACTGATGGCCGACGCAATTTTCGGTAACGACTCGGAGCATCCGTTGCCGCTCAAATATCACGAACATGAAACTGAGCCGAATTCCGTAGCACAATCCTATCGCGTCACCTTCAGCTTGGCGCGCCAGCACGAAAAGACAATTTTACCGGGTATGACCGTTACGGTGCGTGTAAGTGAAGCCAGCAACCGCCCGGATGCCATGATTGACATTCCCCAGTCCGCACTTGACAGCGATGCCGAAGGCAAATTCCGTGTGTGGGTTTACCAACCGAAAAAATCTGTGGTGACTGCACAGCCGGTCAAGGTACATGGCGTCACCAAGCAGGGCCACGCTCTGGTCGCCGGTCTCTCAGGTAACGAACAGGTTGTTAGTGCTGGCGTGCGGCTATTGCACGATAACATGCCCGTAACCCCATTCAACGGATTCTGATAGGGCGCCTCATGGATATCGCACGCACCTCCATCAAGCGTCCTGTCAACACCTGGCTGATTATACTTGCATGCCTGCTCGGCGGCTTGTGGGGAATGAACAATATTGGCCGCCTCGAAGACCCTGCCTTCACCATCAAGATGGCACTGGTGGTCACGCCCTACCCTGGCGCCACCGCAGTAGAAGTAGAAAAGGAAATCACCGAGCCGCTGGAATCCGCCATCCAGCAATTACCACAGCTGAAACGACTGACCTCGCGATCTCGCCCCGGTGAGTCTATTATCAAGGTCGAGATAAAGAACCAGTATGACGGCGACACAATGCCGCAAGTTTGGGATGAACTGCGACGCAAGGTCGGTGACGCACAAAGCTTCCTGCCAATTGGGGCTTTAAATTCCACTGTCCATGATGACTATGGCGATGTGTTCGGAATTTTCTTTGCGGTCGTCGCACCAGACCTAACTGATTCCGAGGTACGCGAGCTCTCGCGCTTCCTACGCCGCGAGTTATTGAATGTGCCAAATGTGTCGAAAGTCACCACCGCAGGCGAGCCGTCAGAAGTCATTTATGTGGATATCTCCCAAGAAAGCCTGGTCAGCCTCGGCATTCCGCTGGAAGTAGTGCTCAACGCTCTACAATCGGAAAACCGCATGCAATCCGGCGGTTCTTTTAAAATCGATGGACGCCGCATTCGCATTAGCGGCGAACCCGGTTTTGATTCAGTCGCAGCCATTGAGGCGTTACGCATCGGTCGACCCGGTTCCACGGAGCAATTCAGCCTGAGCGATGTGGCGTCCGTATACCGCGCTACCGACGATATCCCCAGGGAACTTATCAATTATGATGGCGAAAGGGCGTTCACCCTCGCTATCGCCGGCCTGCAAAATGCCAACATTGTCGAGGTAGGGCACGCGGTCAACGAGCACCTTGATAAAATTCGCCACCATATTCCGTTAGGTGTGCATATTAAGCCGATTTACCAGCAGCACCTTGTGGTTGACAAAGCGATTGATGACTTCCTTGCCAGTCTTGCATTGTCAGTGGCTATTGTAATCTGTGTCCTTTGTCTGGCCATGGGCTGGCGCGTCGGAGTTGCCGTCGGCAGCACCCTTTTACTTACCGTGCTTGGCACAGTGTTTTTTATGGCAATTTTTGCCATCGAAATGGAGCGCATTTCTCTCGGCGCCTTGATTATCGCCATGGGGATGCTAGTTGATAATGCCATCGTCATTGCCGAAGGTATGCTAATCGGTATCCAGCGCGGCAAAAGTGCCGAGAATGCCGCAAGCGAAGCCTGTCGTCGCACCCAAATCCCGCTGCTTGGCGCCACTGTTATCGGCATCATGGCATTTTCCGGGATCGGCCTGTCGCAAGACGTGACCGGCGAATTCCTGTTCTCGCTGTTCGCAGTTATTTCCATTTCACTGTTGTTAAGTTGGCTGCTGGCGATCACTGTTACGCCACTTATGGGCCACTATTTGTTTGATGGCCACCAGTATGAAGAAGGCGAAGATCCCTACGCGCATGCAAGCTACGGCAAGTACCGCATGATCCTTCTGCTTGCACTAAAAAACCGAGGCATCACCGTTACCGCACTAGTTATGATTACCGTAATTTCGATAGTCGGCTTCGGTTTTGTTCGACATGCTTTCTTCCCGCCATCGAACATGCCAATGTTCTACCTTAATGTGTGGCTACGTCAGGGTGCCGATATACAAGAAACCGCGCGGCAGATAAGCGAAATAGAAAGTCTGATTCTCGCTCACGATGAAGTAGAAGCAGTCACCACCTTTGTTGGCCAGGGCGCCAGCCGCTTCATGCTGACTTATGAACCGGAGCTACCAAATCCATCCTATGGTCAGCTGATCGTGCGCGTAACTAATCGTCAGTTGATTAACGGCCTGATTGATGAATTAAGAGTAGTTCTAGCAAACCAATATCCGTCCCTCGAGGTGTACCCACAAACGATGATGTTCGGCCCTGGTGGCGGGGCCAAGATTGAGGCACGCTTTAAGGGCAACGATCCTGCTGTGCTTCGTCAACTTGGTGAGCAAGCACAACAAATTTTCCAAGAGAGTAATGTTGTGCAAGATATCAGAATCGATTGGCGTACGCGGGAGGTTGTCGTGGTACCGCATTTCGATGAAGAACGAGCACGTATCGCCGGCGTTGGCCGTGCAGAAGTGAAAACGTCATCACTATTTGCCACTACCGGTATCCAAGCCGGCACCTACCGCGAATATGACTCGCAAATACCAATTGTGGTACGTCCTCCCAGCGAGGAACGTGGCAGCGTCAGCAAACTCGGCAACCGTGTTATGTGGAGCAGCGCCGAACAGACCTACGTTCCTGTTAGCCAGGTGCTAAGCGGACTAGAAATTGCCACCGAAGAATCCCTTATTCATCGGCGCAACCGTATACGCGCGCTCAAAGTTCAGGCCGAACCGATTGGCGACCTGACTGCCGACCAAGCATTGCGACAATTACATAACGCGGTGGAAACGCTACCGCTGCCAAAAGGTTATGCTCTGGAATGGGGCGGCGAATATGAGAAAGCCAGCGAAGCGCAAGCGTCCCTGGCGAAACAGGTACCGCTGGGGATCCTTGTGATGCTGGTAATTTCAGTATTATTGTTCGGAAAGGTCCGTCAGCCGCTGATAATCTGGCTGATCGTACCAATGTCGATCTGTGGCGTGAGCATCGGCCTGTTACTAACTGGTCAGCCATTCACTTTCATGGCAATGCTCGGCTTCCTCAGCCTTTCCGGAATGCTGATGAAAAATGCCATCGTGTTAATTGACGAAGTCGACGCACAGGTCAAGGACGGTAAGCTAATGAGAGATGCACTAGTCGATGGCAGCGTCAGCCGCCTGCGCCCCGTGATCCTCGCGGCCTTCACCACCATTCTCGGCATGATACCTCTGATGTGGGACGCCTTCTTTTCGAGCATGGCGATTACTATCATGGGGGGGCTTGCCTTCGCCACTCTGCTTACCATGGTGGCAATACCTGTGCTTTATTCACTTTTCTTCCGCGTGCGGTTCTAGGCGGGCTCTTGAAAACTCCGCAGACTAACATAGCTTAGCATGAGCCCTCGCACTCTTCTTGGATTATATGATCCAGCCGATAGTGCATGCATCTATCCAAACAACATTTATCACAACTTCTCTTGCGACATAGAGCGCACTTCCATTTGGGCGAACATTACCCCCAACTGAATAGCGAATTTTGCTATTCATATTCTCGTCTTTCACGATCGCAATTCAACACATGTGATTTACAAAAGTCTACGGACTACAGGCAGCACAAAGAGACATAAAACTCTGACAACCTATCAAAGCGCCTCTATCTCCTTGGCTTTCACATAAACAGCTCTAATCTAATTATTTTCAAACACATATCACCTCCATGAAGCCGGGAAGGAATGTCCTTCCTGACCCCATCTCATGGAGGTTTCATGATCATTCAATGTCCGTCCTGCCGCTCCATCCGAATCGTCGCCCTGCAAAATGGCCGCAAGGTTGGCGGGACTGTTGGCACGGCTGCCGGCGCTGCCAGTGGGTTTGCCATGGCGACCAGTGGTGCTCGGGTTGGCGCTACTGTCGGCTTGGCGTTTGGCCCTGCCGGGTCCGCCATCGGCGGTATCGCAGGTGCCGTGCTCGGCGGTCTAGCTGGTGGCGTTGCCGGAGGTGAAGCCGGTGCCGCGCTGGGAGCCAAGCTCGACGAGACCTATCTCGACAACCTGGAATGCCTGGACTGCGGACACAGCTTCCGCCTCGATTCTGAGTAACCCCCTCTTCCCTTTGCCCACCACTCCGAAGCCCGCCTTGTGCGGGCTTCTTTATGCCCCTTTGGAGGCCTGAATGGATATTCCCACTTTCGTAAAGAACGAGCAGGGCCTGTACCACGTACAGGGCTGCGTTAAACCCGAGGAGATCGTCAGTACGGCGGCCACCATCCTGCTGGATGAGCTTACCGACCGGGAGGCCCTGACCGCGCCTACCGATGTCGCCCAGTTCCTGCAACTGGCTCTGGCACAGGAGAAAAACGAAGTCTTCTCGGCCATCTTCCTCAACAACAAGCACAAGGTGCTCAGTTTCGAGACCTTGTTCAACGGCACCATTGATAGCTCCGCTGTTTACCCCCGCGTGGTAGTGCAACGCGCTCTGGACTGCAATGCCGCAGCCATCATCTTCGCCCATAACCACCCTTCCGGTTGCAGTGAGCCCTCCACTGCCGACCGGCAAATCACCAAACGCCTCAAGGACGCCCTCGCGCTGATCGATGTTCGGGTGCTGGATCACTTTGTGGTGTCCCGTTCTGGCTACATCAGCCTGGCTGAACGCGGCTGGCTCTAACCCTGCCCTTTGGCATTTCTTAGTTATTAGGAGATTCACCATGGCACATCTTGTCGAAAACATGGCCTACGTCGGCCGTACCCCCTGGCACGGGCTGGGCAACCAGCTAGCCACCCAACAACCCCTGGAAGTCTGGATGCGTGAGGCCGGCATGAACTGGGAGATCCGTGAGACCCCGGTTCGCTTTATCAGCAGCGAAGCAGGCTCCCTCGGGCAGATCTCATCGTTCCCGGATCAGAAGGTGCTGTTCCGCTCTGACAATCAAGAGCCCCTGTCGGTAGTGAGTAACCGCTTCAAGGTGGTTCAGCCCCGTGAGGTGCTGGAGTTCTACCGGGATCTTACCGAGCAATCCGGCTTCGAGCTGGAGACCGCGGGCGTCCTGAAAGGGGGCCGCAAGCTGTGGGCTCTGGCGCGTACCGGGCAGTCCGGCACGTTGGCAGGCAATGACCAAACCAACGGCTATGTGCTGCTAGCTACCGCCTGTGACGGTACCCTGGCCACCACAGCGCAGTTCACCAGTATCCGGGTGGTGTGTAACAACACTCTCGCCGTCGCACTGAATGGCAACACCCACGCGGTGAAAGTGCGCCACAACACCACCTTCGACCCGCAATCGGTGAAGAAACAGCTGGGTATTTCTGTCTCTGCCTGGGATGACTTCATGTATCGCCTGAAGGCCCTCAGCGAGCGCCGCATCACCCGCAAGACGGCCGAGAAGGTCATACAGACCATCTTCACCGATACCGCCTATCAGCCACCGGGCATGCCGGTGAAGGCCAACGAACAGGCCATGAAGAAAGCCATGTCACTCTATGACGGCGCAGGACGCGGATCGGATCTGACATCCGCAAAGAACACAGCCTACGGCCTGCTCAATGCGGTCACCGAGTTCGTGGACCATGAGCGGCGAGCCCGCAGCACCGACAACCGGCTGGACTCAGCCTGGTTCGGCAAGGGTGCCCAGATCAAGCAACGCGCTCTGGAACAAACCTCCCTACTGGTCGCCTGATACCGGTCTGATCTTTCTCCCCTATCTCTATTCCCGCTTCAAAGAAAACCTGGAGAACACCATGAATCTGAAATGGCTCTACCGCCTGTTGGCGGTATGGGACTGCCGCCCTATGCCTGCTGAATTGGCAGCGGTGTGGGGCGCGTTCCTGCATGAAGGCCTGATGTGTCATCCCGGCGATCCGGGACGCAGTCGCCGCATCCTGGAGACCTGGGACAGTGGCTGCATCGAGCTGATCATCGCCTCCTGTGAATACCTGGACCCACTGTGGCAGACCGTCTCCCACGTCTGGTTCGAACCCCGTGGACGCCCCGGCATCTTCGAGTATGAAGTGGTCAGCGAGCTGGGCGAATGGCTGGGTGAGCAACTGCTCACTACCGGCCATCTCCCCAGCGACAAGCAGGCTGAGCACTATATCGAAGCGTTGGTGAATGACTTCTTCGAGATAGGCGATGAGCCATCCTCGTCGTCAGGTCGCGCCGCATGATGCCATTTAGGCATCACTCACTCTCCATCCCTTCCCTTACGTCTAGCCCCGGCCATTGTGCCGGGGCTTTTCTTTGTCAGGAGAACACTCATGGCACAACCGAAAAGCACGATTCCCACCCAGCGCCCTGCCCTGCGCCTGGTGTCCACCAAACGCATGAGCCGCGAAGACTGGCTGAAGGTCCGCAAGCAAGGCATTGGCGCCAGTGATGCGGCTGCCGCTGTGGGCATCAGCCCGTACCAGTCACCGCTGGAGCTGTGGATGATCAAGACCGGGCGCGATGGTCTGCTCCCGGCTCCCGATCCGGATGACATCCAGTCACCCTTGTACTGGGGCACCCTGCTGGAGCCCAAGGTGGCCGAGGCTTACGCCAAGATCACCGGCAACAAGGTCCGGCGTGTGAATGCCGTGCTGCAGCACCCGGATGAGGACAAGCCCTGGATGCTCGCCAATCTGGATTACGCCGTGGCGGGTAACGATGACGTACAGATCCTCGAGTGCAAGACCACCGGCCAGTACGGCGCCAAGCTCTGGGCCGATGGGGTTCCCGAGTACATCCAATGCCAAGTGCAGCATCAGCTAGCGGTCACCGGAAAGCAGGCTGCCGATGTGGCCGTGTTGATCTGCGGGCAGGAGTTGCAGATTCACCGGATCGAACGTGATGAGGCGTTGATCACTCACCTGTACGAGCTGGAGCGGGAGTTCTGGCAGCTGGTGGAAGCGGATACGCCACCGGACCCCGATGGCTCCGACTCTGCCGGGAACGCCCTGCAAGCGCTCTACCCCCAGGACAAAGGGGAAACCGTGGATCTCACGGACAACCCAGCCATGGAAGGCGACTTCAATGAGCTGCTGGATCTGCGTGACACCCTGGGCCGGTTAAACGAGCGGGAATCCACCCTCAAGCAACGCATCCAGCAGACCATGGGGCTGGCCAGCAAGGCCACCTTCACAGAGGGCTCTGTGACCTGGAAGCGCAGCAAGGACTCCACCAGCCTGGATACGAAAGCTCTGCTGCAGGATCAACCTGATCTGCTCAAGCAGTACCCCAAGCACAAGGCCGGGAGTCGTCGCTTCCTGGTTCGCCCCAATGCCTAACCCTCTACGACTCACGGCAAAACAGCCGGGCCATGCCCGGCTGCGTCTATGTCAGTTGCCATCAGGAGAATCCCATGATTAAAGGACTCGCGATTACCCCACCCGTGATCGGTCGCATCAGCATCGGTCGCATGGTGGAGAAGAACGGCAAGCGTCTGCCCGAGAAAGACGACCAGTTCACCCTCACCACCCAGATCCAGACCAAGGAAGGCTGGCTGCCCCACCCGCTGGATGAGGCCCTGCGCCAGGACACCAAGGGCAACAAACTCCGCAGCATCCCTATTACCCTGCCCTTCAATGACCCGGACCTGAACCTGCGAGCGGAGTACACCTTCTTTGACCGCAAGAGCGGCAGGCCGCTGTGTGCAGGCAATGGGGAGACATGCCGGCGGCATACCGAGAATGGCCTGTCATCACTAGACTGCCCCTCCCCGGATCTGTGCGACTACGGCAGCCATGGGCTGTGTAAGCCCTATGGTCGTCTGTATGTCCGTATCGGGAATGACGATGAATTAGGCTGTTTTGTGTTCCGGACCACCGGCTACAACAGCATCCGCACTCTGGCAGCACGACTGCGCTACTTCCACGCCATCAGTGGCGGCAACCTGGCCACCCTACCGCTGGAGCTCAAGCTGCGCTGCAAGAGCACCACGCAAAGCCATCGGGCGCCGATCTACTACGTGGACCTGACCCTGCGGGCCGATCAGACCCTGAAAGAAGCCGTCACCCACGCCAGGGAGGAAGCCAAGGGGCGAGAGAATTTGGGGATTCACCAGACGGAGCTGGACAAGGTTGCTCAGGCAGGGCTGATGAACGCCTGGTTCGAGTATGGTGAGGATGAGGGATTACAGGTGGTGGAGGAGTTTTCTGGCGAGGGATCAATCCAAAACAAGGACTCCCGTCCCCAATCGACTTCTGGACTCAGCAATAAGCTGGCAGGTAAGCAGTCTGCCGGTTAATCCAGAAGGGCCTTCAGGCCTTCCTGGCGGCTACGAGAAAGTTTGCGGTAACGCTTGAGCAGATGCGCTTCAGCTTCACTGCGGACTTCCGCGCCGTAGGCACCCGCAGGATCGGCGACGCCACCCGCTTCATCACCACAAATCAGGTAATCAAGCGAAACACCTAGCACCTGTTTCAGGGCAGGAAGAAGACGAAAGCCTGGAGCGTCACGACCATTCTCCCAAGCGGAAACCGTGGATTTGGTGACATCCAACTCAAAGCCCAACTGTTCCTGAGTCAGCCCCAATGCCAACCGGGCCGCTTTCAGGCGCTCGGGAAAACTCATCACGCCCACTCCACCAAATCAGATGAAGCAACGCTACGGCAGAGCCATACCTCTGTCGTATCACTACGCTTGACCTTGATAGTATTGCATTGCAATACTTTCTGCGTCTTGGATCACATAACCCACCAACAAGCACCTTCTTTAGGCAGGGCACGCTGCTCATGCCTGCCCGGGGATCTCAGGAAGAACCAACTCAAACAAGGAGAAAGACAATGGAAGACTTTGACGCCAGCAATAGCGATGTAGAGCAACAGGAGATCAGCAGCATCCAAAAATCCGCGATTGGCTGGGGCATCGCAGCCCTGGTGCTGGCCATCATCATGGTGAGCTACAACAACTCAACCATGGTGCTGGGGGCCGGTATGATGGCCAAGATATTCGCAGCCATCGTGGGAACCGTAATCGGCACTATTGGCGCCTTGATTGGTGACGCTATTCGCCGTTTCGCCAAGCCCGACATGATGTTCACCAGTGGCGGCATGGGGTCACTGATCTGGATCAAGCTGTTCTGGATGATGGGACCGCAAACCGTAGGACTGGTCATTGGCGTAGCCCTGGGCATCAGCCTGGTATTGATGTAAGGGAGCACCATGAGAAGACCGATCAGCACCGCCTTGCTTGTCTTGACTCTGATTTCTGCCGGGTGCTCAGACGATCCTATGGGCAAGGTCAAAGGAGAGTTCCTCGCGGGGTGCACGCAAAACGCCCCTACCGAGATGTGCCGCTGCGCCTTCAATAAGCTGGCTCAACAGTACTCCACCGAGGAGCTGGAAGGTTTCAGCCAGGGCCAGGGGAATGTCAGACGTTTCTACACCAGTGTCGCTAAAGCTGGCGTGGAATGCCGATGATCCCCTCCTCCTAGCCCAAGACCTACTGCCAGGCAGAGTCCTCCTTATCCAATTAACACCCAAAGGTATTCACATGGAAAAATCACTCATCAAAACCATCATCATGTACATGGCTATTTTCTCACTGGCAGGTTGCGGTGAGACATATGACGCAGACAATCCCACCGAGAGCGTTAATGTCCTTAAAACTGAGCTTGAAAATCAAGCAGCGGTAGCTGAATTCGACGAGCTGTGGGATATTTACCAGCGGGGCTACGTCAATGACCAGGCAGAAGCCACGGGTCCAGACTACTCCCGTTTCGACGGCATGAACGCTGAAGAGATGCACAAAGAGTTGAGGGAATACGTCGACTGGATCGATGTTAGTGGTATGTTTATCGCTCCTCCTGGTTATATCGATGGCTTGGCCGGCAATAGCAACAAGAACACCTCACAGCAGCAACAACAAACAACCGCGCCGCTGTCTATCGAGAAGCAAGGGAACAGCCTGTACTTCACCGCCAGAGAAGATGAGGTCATCATTGAAGACATTATTGTCGACCGTGGTAACTGTGTTGTGTATCACCCACGCGCCTGGCGCTCTAAACCGGTATCTCTTGGGGAAAAACTCGCGCTTAAAAAGAAAGGAGAGATCACACAAACAATTCCCCACGGCAATGTCCCAGGGGCTTATCTTTACTACTGGTACCGTAAACCTTTCCCGGTCGCTGTTAAGTTTGGTAAGCGTATCCATCGAACCGTAAGTAGTAACTGCGGCGCTATTGAAGTTACGGCTGTCACCGATAAAGGTGAGTGGACCTGGAAAACGCAGTAACCTTAACCGTGAAGCGCCAATCCAGGCTACAGGGAATCACTGCTGACTGCGTTGATCTTTCCGTTGCTTGAGGGCCTTGTAGCGAGGCCCTCTCACAATGCGTAATTGATTGACGCTCTTTTTTCCGGTTAGCCTAATGGTCTGTTCTTTTTTTGCGAAGTAACTGATGAGAGCCTTCATATTTTCTTCCTGAATTGAATCTCCCTTACGAAATTCTCCAATCGCCAAATGCCGCTCAGGGACCTGCAATCGTTTCGACAACATCCTTTTAACCTCACTGAAATTCACATTAAACCCAGCCCCTTCACCTTTAGTAACCACGTCACACCAATAGCCCTTCAAATAGGTGCCGAGCAAAACATCCATGCGGACCTTGCTACCGTCAAATATAAAGTATCCATGCCAGTGATAGCCCTTTTTTGCCCCGTATTCAATTTTGAACACCGCCAACACCAGAGCAGAAAACTGGCGCTTGTTATGCCGCATGTTTCTGATGAAGCGGTCTAGGTCGTTTGATATGCACTCTGGGGTTTTATTCCTACGCACAGACTGTTTGTAGCTGCCATCAACACGCACTAAGCGAGCTTTTCGACAAAGACTCAGGGCTTCACTCACTGCCCCAGTGATACTGTCTGCCCTGCGTTGCTCTCTGACCACCTGCTGTCTACGAAACTGAAGAATCTCAGATGCAGACAACCGCCGTTTCAGTTCGCGAAGATACTTGAGGTAGTGATCATGTACCGTTATACCGCCAACGTGCTCATGCAGCCGACGCCCCGTCAAGACTCGAACCGCCATTTCTCTATTGAGATCCAGGACAACACGCATATCCGGGTCCACCTTGTATCCCCGGAAATCATCCTCGGTGAGGTTGATGCAGGATTCGATTACTGGTGTCTTCTTATTAGGGATTCTGCGGATAACCCCCTGGCTAGTCTCCTGCCGTCGGCTTATGACCAGTCGCCGCTGCGGCACGATTTCATCTAAAAGTGTTGTTACGTCGGCAAGCGCACGTGCAGTCTCTGACTGATCAGTAATGTAGAGGTTACTGGGTTTATCTATCGGATTGTAAACATCGAGCCCATAGTCCAGAACTTCATGGAACTGCTCCAACCGTCCCACTTGAGCCTCTGCTGTCGGCAGCATGCTGTGTCCCTGGTTCATCGTCATTGCTCCAGTTACTAACTTTATTCATTGATAGGTTTTAATGAGCAACGAACCAACCAGAATGAAAACCTGAACATTAATAACATCAGAGAATAAACATGTTCCCCTTTATAATTTACCAGCCAATCACTCCCGGACCTCGAGATCACTGATTATCGCCGCTCATATAATGAGAAAAACATGTACGTTATTAAGCAAGCCCTACATGCCAAATGAATAGGCGTCGCTGAGGGTAAAGAGGGGAAAAATACAACTTTCCGCATCAAAAAATTGCGATTCCCGCTTCTCGTCGCAGGAATCGCAAAGAATGTCCATCAACGACGTCCGTTTACGAGCCACCTTGGCCGTGGAAGATTAGGACAGAGATCCAGGCACTGAGCATTATGTCCGTCAACATACTCGCTGATGACGCCTTCATTCAGCAGAACATCCAAAGCCCGGAAGAAGCGCCCTCCGGTTCGTTGAGCGTTCGGGCAACGCTTATGAAGATAGGTCTTACGGATGAATCTCTCGGGGCGATCACGGATACGGTCAATGAGCTTATTCAGCTCAATTGCATCTGCGATCTCTTCCGGGGGAGGAACAAACAGCTTCAGGAAATCATCCGAACACTCCGCACAAATGTCCGCTGCGGCATTGAATGTCTCTACGGAGATGGTACCCCCACCCCCCTCAAAGTAGTGAAGCAACGCGGCCACCCGCGCAATGTTCTCACCCAGCTTGGATGCATGATCAGAAGCATGCTCAAAGCGGCCCCCTGGTAGAATTTCTTCCTCAATCCAATCTGCCACTTTGAACCATTCAGTTACGGCTTCTTCCGAAAACCGGATCTCTTCACGTTCAAAGTCACCAACGACTCGGGCCATTCTAGCTTTACTCAGAATTTCTCCTAACCGTCGATCAAATGCCTCCAGGTGCTCCCATGAGTTAGCTTGCCGGGTGGATAGGCGAGTCCCTTGAGTCGATTCTGGATTGAACACCAAGTACCTGGCCCAATGGCCAGAACCACGGACCTTCTCTCCCTTTTTGCCAGTTTGGGGCTTAAAGATTTCTGGCTGGAGCATAATCGACACGGTAAGCCTTGCGTTACAGATATTCAGCGAGGGCTTACCAAGTCGTGCGAGATATATTGGGTCACCACTCCAAAGAGAGTTCAAATGCGGTACAGCATCGAAAGATTTCCCATCTACGATGATGGCCCCTTCGCTTGAAACCAAGGTACCCACCCCTGTTTCATTCAGCGCAGTCAACATTGCCATAGGCGAAATATCTTCATAGACCAGATGTCCTCGCTGCGGCTTGGTTGGCTCACATGCCAATAGCTCTCGGAGCTCCTCTCGGGTAATAGTCAATTCCTGTTCGTCGCTGCCAAATTTACCCAGCTTCTTTTCGAGCAGCCTTTTCTTGTTCTTCCACTCCAGCATCTTGACCTTGTAATCCGCCAAGTTTCTGTTGTGCTCTTCCTCTAGGTTGTCATCGAGAGCCTTGATTACTTTCATAAATCTGCGCTCGACGGTGGATTTGCGCTCGCCAGAAGGCGCTATCCCCACATTGTTAAGGCTCAGGGGTACTTTTGCACCAAATGGCATGACCACATCCGCCAGACTCTGGACAGCTGACGACAGTGCCGCCAGAGCCCCCATTAAGCACAGTCGGTACGGTGCCTGATAATTTTGATGTGCCTGGCGCACAGCCTCCCCCAGGAGAGGTTTGGAGTGGCAGAATGCTGCGGGATTGATCTTGCCCGTCATCGGATATGCCATGATCAAGCCCCCCATGCCGCAGAAGTTGACCGGGACTCAACCCATTCGATGACCTCATGACGGTACCAGCCCACGGATCTGGGGCCGAGATTCACTTTCTTCGGCCAATCAGGGTCGTGATAAGGCGAACAGGGATCCATTTTGGCATAGATGGTGGACTTCGAGAGGCCCGTTATCCGCTGCACCTCTGGCAAGCGGACAACCTGATACTGAAGCGTGGAGAGACAGCTTAGCGCACCATTGTCAGCCACATGGGTGTTGCTTTTTTGAACTGATCGGTCCATTTCGGACTCCTTAGTAATCAATCGGAGAACGAAATGTAGAAAAGATCAGATCGGTTATCGGAAATAAGAAATAGCAAACCCGGTATTCGCGAACAAAAGCATGTAACTGCATGTTTTCATTTAGTTAAATAAACAAATCTTCCTCGTCTTGATCGCTCAGCAACACATCTGTCACAGCGGAGTGATAGTCAGTTTTAATCTGATGGCGCTCAAGGAAGACATTCAAAGCCCTTTTCCACTCTTGCCTCTTTTCTTTCTTGGCCGTTTTGGCGCGGCCAGCCACAAACTTTTCCCACGCCTCAATCAGGATCGGCAACGAGGTCTTCTTCAACATATCCACACCATTACCTCTTACTTTCAACTCCCTTCCTTTTCCGATCGCTTTTTTTGACTGGCTTTGAAGCTGAAGGACGATCAATCTTAAAAGATTATCTGAATAACTTGGGTGTTTTTTCGGCAAGGCATGAATCAGCTGGCGGCAATACTCTTTATTCGCTTTCCCATTTATAAGAGGTTTCTCCCATGTGCAAATTGCAATTGCGACATAATCAATAATTTTTTTCGCATTAGAGAGATCATCTATAGATACATCCGCGTTTAGACATATCCAATTAATCGCTTTTTCCCTGCACTCCTCAAAACCCTTCACATCGTCAAAACTTTTAATGCAATTTTCACCCAAACAATCCAAATCTATTTCATTCTCCTCATTGCTATTAATGGGATCTAACAATCGATGATATTCATTCGACAAAAAATGCAGGTCTTTCGCTCTAATTGTTAAAAAATCGGGTTTAGGAACATAAATAACATTCTCGCTATCTTCTAGCTCATGAGCTGAAGCCGAAAAACAACACAATTGATACCCATACCTAGACTCTGATATTAAAAACTCCCCTTCATCCAAATCATCTTTTAAAACTCTAAAACCATGCCAATATTTTCTTGAGGCCACAGGAGGCCAACCATAGTTTTTAGCTGCCATCATGAAGGGAACATTAAAATCAATCTCATACTTCAAAAACAAAGCAAGAGATTGAAAGCTCCATTCGATACGCTCCAACACCATTGCATCAAACCCACAGACATTGGTGCAGTCGACCAAACACTTCATGAAAGCACGTGAAAACGCATTGAACCCAGACAGGAAGCCTTTCTTAACTTGGTTGCCAAGCAATAGATCAGGCAGACCTCTCTGCCGCCATAGCCCTACCTCTCTTTCTTGGCCTATAACCGGGCTGTCACAACTGAAGGTACGATTGAAAGACCACCAGCGAGTAAAATTTGAATGAAATACATTCGACGCCGAATCATTTTCCTGACAACTGTCCTTAGATGACCGGGTAAGCGCTTCGAACAGACCTCCCCTTTCATGGCCAATCTTCCTATACGTCACCTTCAGATCCATTGCTGACGGGAACACCCCTTCCTCGTACACCCCCCCTTTATTTACCTCGCAGTCCTCAAAATCAAAATATTCTTTATTTTCTGCAGCCTTCTTCCGTCCAGGAATATAATTCCTAGTTATAGCCACATAGCGGATTACGCTACCATTATCCTCAAAACCAACCCCTCCATTGAAATATTGACAAGTCGCTTCACCAAATCTAATAATATCGAGGATCGCCTCTTTGCTCACAAAGAAAGCCTTTATCTCGCTCTGTTTTACCGGCGCATATAACCGGTACCGTCTCTTATCATTGATCCTTTCTCCCACAAACTCCTTTATTACGGAGTACGGGGCACTAACCGGAATCAAGGCGCTTACATTGCCGTTCAGAATATTACTGAATGCTCTTTCCCTCTCCTCAGCATCATCCTTTACGACCTCGTCAAAGTGCATCCACAGCTTTTCCATCTACCCCCCCCGATATATAAGTGGCAACCTATTTCTAATATCAATACCCACTATTTTTTATAGCTATTATTTTGTCTTTAGCCCATCCAGGTAATCCGCCCACTGCTGCATCATCCCTGTCCGCCCCTCTAGGTGAGAAGTACGATTGTACGCACGTCCATTTGCATCCCTGACGGAGTGAGCGAGCTGGTGCTCGATCCAGTCCACCCGGACATCCAATACTTCATCAAGCAAGGTACGAGCAATAGCCCGCCACCCGTGCTGGGTCATCTTGCCCTTATAGCCGAGAGTTTTGAGCAGCTTGTTAAGGGTGTTATCGCTGATCGGCTCCCCCGGCTTGGTGCCTTCAAAGACATAGCCTGAATTGCCTGTGAGAGGCTGGATTTCCTTGAGGATGGCAACGGCCTGTCGAGACAGGGGAACCACATGTGGCTCCCGCATCTTCATCTTCTCTGCTGGGATGCTCCAAAGCGCCTTTTTTAGATCAATTTCTGACCACTCGGCATGACGCAACTCTCCTGGCCGGACAAACACCAGCGGGGCCAACCTAGCTGCCGCCTTGGTAGCTGCCGCAGCCTGACAGCCATCAATAGCACGCAGCATCTTGCCGACCTCTTCCGGTTCCAGGATCGCCAGACGATGCTTTTCTTTTTTGACGGCGATTTGCCCCTGTAGAGGCAAGGCGGGATTGTTGTCCGCACGGCCAGTGGCCATGGCGAAATTGAAGATCTCGGAGGCCATGCCCCTGAGCCGGTTGGCGGTATAGCCACTGGTCTTTTGGGTGTGCTGGAGAACGCCCCACAGCTCCGCAGTTGTGATTTCCGATATTGGCCGACTGCCAAGATAGGGGATTAGGCCGTTATCCAGCCAGATGCGCCGCTTCTTCTCCGTTGTCGGCGTCCATTTCTCGCTTTGGACCTTGTTCTGCGCCCACTCTTCCGCCACCCCGGCGAAGGTATTGCGCAGGGCAGTTTCTGTTGCCAACTTTTCGGATTTACGCTGCTGGGCGGGGTCAACTCCGGAGGCGAGCAGCTCTCGGGCTTGCTGCCGCTTGTCGCGGGCAACCTTGAGACTTGTGCTGGGATAGGTGCCTAGAGAGAGCCGCTTCTGCTTACCATTGAAGCGATACTTTAAGCGCCACCATTTGCCACCCGTGGGAGAAACCTCCAAGAACATCCCCTCACCATCAGAGATGCTATAGAGCTTGTCCTGGGGCTTTGCTGCGCGGATTTTGACGTCGCTGAGTTTGTTCGTTTCCATGGCTTTCGCCGTCTTTGGGCTTGGATGTTGGCCCCAAAGTTGGCCCCAGGAGGGGCCAGATGTCAACAAACTCTATCGGACGGTAGCGGAAGAGAACCTCAGATAACCCGCTGTTTTTATAGCTTATCGAGGAACTCCTCGGATGCTACCGCACTGCCATTTGGTACCAGAGGCCGGACTTGAACCGGCACGCCCGTGAAGGCAACGGATTTTGAATCCGTCGTGTCTACCAATTCCACCACTCTGGCAGTGGGGCGCGAGTATACCAGCAGATGACGGCTTTGCCAGCCTCAGAAAGATATTTGTCTATTCGCGGTGCCCATCGGCGGACACTTTTATCGCTGTCACATTATCCCGGCTGCCGGCTTCGAGGGCTGCCTTGAGGATGGCCGACTCGCTGGCCCCCTCCGCCAGCAAATACCCCAGCTGGTCCACTGTCAGTACCGAATGCACACCATCAGAGGTCAGCAGAAACTGCTGCTGGGCTGAAATATCGAAACGCGCCTGCTCCAGTTCCAGCTTGTCGCCATTGCCGATGGCCTGGTAAATCACATGGGCGCGGGGGTGTGTCATGGCCTGGCGTTCATCAATCTCACCCGCGTCTACCAGTGCCTGCACCGGGGTGTGGTCGCGGGTGAGCAGGACGGCGCCCTGAGCGGTATGGCGGTAGAGCCTGGCATCGCCGGCCCACAGCACCGCGGCCTCATCCCGGTAGATCAACAGCACCACCACGGTGGCCCCCATGGGCTTGCTGCGCAGGTGCAAGGCGGCGTGATGGCGAATAGCGTGGTTAGCGGTAAGCAGGGCGGATTCCACGGCCAACAGCCGATGGGCGATACTGCCCCCCAGCACCACAGCGTCGAGGGACTCTCGAATAATGGTCGCCGCCAGGTCACCGGCATCATGGCCGCCCATGCCATCGATCGCTGCCCACAGGCCGTCACCATCCCGGCACACCAAAGTGTCCTCATTGGCAGGCCGCCGCCCTTTATGGGTGCGTCCCTGCCCCCTCCAGATTGCCATTATTATCGTACCCGCTGCAGCAACCAGATCCCCAGGATCAGACACAGCGCCGGCGGCACCACTGCGGCCATCAGTGGATCGGTGTGAAACACCAGCGACAGTTGACCAAAAAACTGCTGGCCATAATGGAAAATCAGACCTGCCACGATCCCCGCCGTCAGGCGCAGGCCCATGGTCACTTCGCGCAAGGGACCAAAGACAAAGGAAATGGCGATCAACACCATGCCGATGGTTGCCAGCGGCATGAACAGCTTCTGCCAGAAGCTAAGCATGTAATCGGCGGTCTCCAAGCCTTGTCGCTTCAGGTAATCGGTGTACTCCAGCAACTTGGCCATGGCCAGATGATCCGGCTCCAGAACCACGATGCTGAGCAATTGCGGGGTCAGCTTGGTTTGCCACTGAGCGTTGTCGCGACTGAAGATTTCGGTGCCTTGATCGGAAAGCCGGGTTCCCTTGATGCCCTCCAGCGACCAGAAATCTCCCTGGTAGATGGCTCGTTCCACAAACTGGGTTTCCGTCAGCTTGTGGTTATCATCAAAACGATAGCGGGTCAGACCGTAGAGCACGCCATTGGGCTGGACCGCATTGATATGGATAAATTCCGGCCCTTCCCGGTGCCAGTAACCGTATTTTGAGCGCAACGCCTCACCGCCACCTTCGGCCATGGAACGGTTACTCTGCGCCACTTGTTCCGAGTAAGGGGTCAGATACTCGCCGAGAGGGATGGACAGCAGAATCAGCAGGAAAACCGGACGCAACACCAGCCAGCTCACCTTCAGCGTGGACACACCGGAAGCCCGAATCACCGACAATTCACCACTGTTGGCGAGCAGGCCCAGGCCAATCAGGGTACCCAGCAAGATCGCCATCGGCAGGTATTCGTGCACCCGGCGCGGCGTTGTCGTAAGGATAAACTGCAGGGCCTGCATGGCCTGATAATCACCGCGCAGGCCTTCCAATTCATAGATAAAGCCAAACAGACAATCCAGGCCAACAATAATGCCCAGGATGGCCAGTGTAGGTATCAGCACCGCCCGCCAGAAGTAGCGTCTCAATAATCTCACGCCCGCCTCCTGCGGCGGAAAATCCGCCCACCGAAATACAACAGAAACACCACTACCACCGCCACCAGATGCACCCAGCCGGTATGTAGATACCAGGGCAGAACGCCATCGTGATCCTCGATGGCGCTACGGGTAACCAGCAGCATGCCTACATAGAGCATGTAGCCAAGCACCGCCGGGATCAGGCGGTAAAAGCGCCCCTGACGCGGGTTTACCCGGGCCAGCGGAATCGCCGCCAGTGCCATGATCGGTACGGTAAGAATCAGAGCAATACGCCACTGCAATTCGGCCATGGCATCGCGATTGCTGTCGCGCTCGTCGATCAGCTCCGGGGTGGGACGGCCGCGCACCTTGGGGGGGCGACTGTCGGTCCGTTCCTTGCCGATCCGTACCCGCGCTTCCTTGAAGCCGATTTCCTTGTAGTCACTGCGCCCCGGCTTGCCCTGGTACTGGAAACCCTCTGTCAGCAGCAAATAGCTGATGCCATCTTCCTGTACCAGCTTGCCGCTCTTGGCCCACACCGTCAGCAACCGATCTGCTTCACCCCGGGCCTGAAAACGGGCATCAGCCACGAACACATTTTCCAGCACCCCTTTTTCCCGGTTCATCTGTTCGGCATAGGTGGCGCGCTGGGTATTGCTGGAGCCTTTTACATGAAAGCGTCCGGGAGTGAGGAGCTCCAGCACCGAACGGTCTTTCTGCTCTTCAAAGATGCGGTTCACTTCCGCATCGCCACGCGGGGTCACATAGAGGGAAAACATGGCCACCAGGGTGGTGGCCATGAGAATCGGCACGATCAGCGAACGGACAATCCGTCCATTGCCCTGCCCGCCCGCCTGCAGCACCACCATTTCGTTATCCATGTGCATGCGCCCAAGCACTAGCAACAGGCCGATATAGAGACTCAGGGGAACGATCATCTGCAGGAATTCCGGCATCCGGAACGCCATCACCAGAAACAGGGCATCGGCGGCGATTTCGCCGGCGGCGGCCTCGGCGAGATATTTGATAAAGCGGCCACTGACCAGCACCATCACCAGAATAAAGGTGACCATGACAGTGGTCAGGAAAACTTGCCGGTTAATATAACGATGAAGAATCAAGGGCTGGCCCACTCATCCTTGTCTGCAAAAAGGCACCGACACCTGATAAAGGCAGCGCATGAAAGCCTGCGGTGACGATACATACCGCGCGGGCAACCGGACTTACAGGCGCCTGCGGCAGCAGTGAATGGGCCCTAGTGTAACCGACTGGCCGGCCAAGGTGATAATGATACGCAGTGAAATACCCGTAACCGGGGCGACTTCACCAATCAAAGGGCCGGCCCGGCCGCGCCACACCGATTGCGTTTGATCGCCGAACAGCCCAATATTTCCCTGTTTTCCGCACCGGCAAGCCCTTTTGCCGCGTGCTATACCTTGATTGACATGGAGACAGCATGGACTTCGCAGTGAGCAACAGGCCCCTGGACAAATTCAAAGCCGACGCACTGATTCTGGTGCTGGGCAAGAACGGCGATCTCCCCGAGACGCTGCCGGAGAGCACCCGCGACCAGCTTACCCGTTTCATCAAGGCCGGCGATTTTGACGGCAGCAAGGGCCAGATGAGCTGGTTGCACCAGCCGGAAGGCCTGGCCGCCGCACGCCTGCTGCTGGTCGGCCGGGGCGACAAGCAGCCTTCCGAGCAGCAGTGGCAAGGGCTGCTTCGCAGCACAGTGAAAATGGTCAGCAAGGCACCGGTCAAACACGCACTCTGGCTGCTCGACGGCGATTTGCCACAGAGCCTGGAATGGCAGGTCCGTGAAGGCACTCGCGTGGCGGAAGAAAGCACCTACCGTTTCGACCAGTATCGCAGCAAACCGGCTCCGGCCAGCAAACTGAACAAATGGACCTTCTGGCATGCACAAAAGGATGCCGCCCTGAGCAAGGCCAGTAAGATCGGCAAGGGTGTGGCCGACGGCGTCAACCTGGCACGCGACCTGGGTAACCTGCCCCCCAACGACTGCTACCCTGAATATCTGAGCGGCGTGGCCCGGGATCTGGGCAAGCAATATGAAAAACTCACCGTTAAGGTGATCAGCCAGGCCCAGGCAGAAAAGATGGGCATGGGCGCCTTTGTCGCCGTGGCCAAGGGCTCCGAACGTCAGGGCCAGATCATCGTCATGGAATACAAGGGCGCCAAACCCAGCAAGCAGGGCCCAGTCGCCCTGGTCGGCAAGGGCATCACCTTTGATACCGGCGGCATTTCCCTGAAACCCGGCGCCAACATGGACGAGATGAAATACGACATGGGCGGCGCGTCCAGCGTGTTCGGCAGCGTCAAGACCGTGTGCGAGCTGGATCTGCCCATCCACCTGGTGGCCGTGGTAGCGGCAGCGGAAAACATGCCTGACGGCCGCGCCTCCCGTCCCGGGGATATCGTCAAAACCCTGTCCGGACAGACCGTGGAAATCCTCAACACCGATGCGGAAGGCCGGCTGGTGCTGTGCGACGCCCTCACCTATGTGCAACAGAAACACAAACCGCACACCGTCATCGACGTTGCCACCCTCACCGGTGCCTGTGTGGTTGCCCTGGGCGCCCACGCCCAGGCGGTATACAGCAACGACGATCATCTCAGCCAGGCACTGCTGACTGCCGGCCAGGAAACCGGCGACCGTGGCTGGCCCATGCCCCTGTGGGATGAGTATCAGGGCCAGCTGGACAGCCCCTTCGCCGATATGCAGAACATCGGCGGCCCCAAAGCCGGCTCCATCACCGCCGCCTGCTTCCTGTCCCGCTTTGCCAAGGACGTGAAATGGGCCCATCTGGATATCGCCGGCACCGCCTGGATCAGCGGCGGCATGAGCAAAGGCGCCACCGGCCGCCCGGTACCCATGCTCACCCGTTTCCTGATGGATCAGTGCTGATACGCCCACGCATGTCTGCACGCCTTCGGGCGTGCTGCATGCTGCGTGATGCCTGCGAGCATTTTAATGACTGAAGTTACCTTCTATCTGAGCAACAAGTCCGGCGACGGTGTCCGTCAGGCGCTGGCCTGGCGCATTGCCGACAAGGCCCAGAAACAGGGCCGGCTGGTCTATATTCATTGCCGGGATGCGGACCATGCACGGCAACTGGACGACCAGTTCTGGCAAGCTCCTGCCACCGGGTTCCTTCCCCATGCCATTCAGCTGGAGGGTCAGGCGCCGGTTATCCTGGGCCACGGTGGCGATCCCGGCGATCACCACGATGTGCTGATCAACCTGACCGATCAGGTGCCGGATTTCGCCTCCCGTTTCCAGCGGGTTGCGGAGATGATCAGTGGGGCCGAGAATGAAAGACAGGCTGGGCGCGAGCGATTTCGCTTCTACCGTGAGCGAGGCTTCCCGGTCACCACCCACGAACTGGGCTGAAGAACCCACGGACACCACCATGAGCGACCGGGAGTCACGAAAAAAAGAGCTTCTCAAGGAGCTTGGCGATGTGCAGTCCCTGCTGGACGACGCCGACACACCACCACAACCCTCCGCTTCCGAGAGCCACAACCTGGACCGGATGCAGATCCGCAAGCTGGCCAGTGAAAGAAACAACCCTTTTCTGGGTACACCGCCGCCCTCTCCCCGGGAAAGTCCGGCTCCTGCTGTCACAACATCAAGTCCCTCGGCTGCTCGCCCCTCGCTGAGCAACGCCGACATTGATGCCATTATCGATGACCTGGTGGCCGAAGCCTTGCCGAAACTGGAAAAATCCCTGCGCCTGAGGCTGCGCGCCGCCCTGCGCAAGAAATCATAACGCCCCCCTCTCGCGTCCCCAGCCAGACGCTGCGAAAGGTGGCTCTCTTCGCTGGTCGGCATACCTGCCCGGTAACCTACCACAGCACCATCACGGTCAAACTCTGCGGGCCAGGCGGCCACCAGCCTCCGTCCTTGCGTTTTTCCCGCAACCCGCGACGCAGCGGCCCCGCTCCGCTATAATTCGGCCTCATTTTTTACTGGTTTAGAAGCGGACTCATGGACAAGACTTATCAACCCGATCGCATCGAACAGGCCTGGTATGAAAACTGGGAAAAAGCCGGTTATTTCAAGCCTTCCGGCCAGGGTGATTCCTTTTGCATCATGATTCCGCCCCCCAATGTGACCGGCAGCCTGCACATGGGCCACGCCTTCCAGGACACCATCATGGACACCCTGGTGCGCTACCGCCGTATGCAGGGCCACAACACCCTGTGGCAAGTGGGCACCGACCATGCCGGCATCGCCACCCAGATGGTGGTGGAACGCAAACTGGCCGGAGAAGGCACCACCCGCCACGAACTGGGCCGTGACAAATTCCTGGAGAAAGTCTGGGAATGGAAAGGCGAATCCGGCGGCACCATTACCCGCCAGCTGCGCCGCATGGGCGCCAGCGTCGACTGGACCCGCGAACGCTTCACCATGGACGATGGCCTGTCCAATGCGGTACGCGAAGTCTTTGTGCGCCTGCACAAGGAAGGCCTGATCTACCGTGGCAAACGTCTGGTCAACTGGGACCCGACCCTGCACACCGCCATTTCTGACCTGGAAGTGGAAAACGTGGAAGAACAGGGCCACATGTGGCACTTCCGCTACCCGCTCTCGGACGGTTCCGGGCACCTGGTGGTCGCCACCACCCGACCGGAAACCATGCTCGGGGATACCGCCGTGGCGGTGCACCCGGAAGACCCGCGCTACAAGGACATGATCGGCAAGACCATCCGCCTGCCGCTGGCAGATCGTGATATTCCCATCATTGCCGACGATTACGTGGACCCGGACTTCGGTTCCGGCTGCGTGAAGATCACCCCGGCCCACGACTTCAACGATTACGAAGTGGGCAAGCGCCACGACCTGCCGATGATCAACATCCTGACCATCGACGCGGCGCTGAACGATGAAGTCCCGGAACCCTACCGGGGCCTGGACCGTGTCGATGCCCGCAAGAAGGTGGTGGACGATCTGGACGCCCTCGGCTTCCTGGAGAAAGTCGCTGACCATACCCTGCAGGTGCCCCGTGGCGACCGCTCCGGCGTGGTGATCGAACCCTACCTGACCGACCAGTGGTTCGTGGCCGTAGAAGAGCTGGCCAAGCCGGCCATTGCCGCCGTGGAAAACGGTGACATCCAGTTCGTGCCGAAGAACTACGAGAACATGTACTTCTCCTGGATGCGTGACCTGCAGGACTGGTGCATCTCGCGGCAGCTGTGGTGGGGCCACCGCATCCCGGCCTGGTATGACAACGACGGCAACGTCTATGTGGGCCGCAACGAAGAAGAAGTGCGTGCGGCACATGATCTTGGCGACATCCCCCTCAGCCAGGACGACGATGTTCTGGACACCTGGTTCAGTTCCGCCCTGTGGACCTTCTCCACCCTGGGCTGGCCGGAAGATACCGATGCCCTGCGCACCTTCCACCCCACCGATGTGCTGGTCACCGGCTTCGACATCATCTTCTTCTGGGTGGCACGGATGATCATGATGACCCTGAAGTTCACCGACCAGGTGCCCTTCAAGAAGGTCTATGTGCATGGCCTGGTACGCGATAACGACGGCCAGAAGATGTCCAAGTCCAAGGGTAATGTGCTCGATCCGCTGGACATGATCGACGGCATCACTCTGGATGCGCTGATCGACAAGCGCACCAAGGGCCTGATGCAGCCGCAGAAAGAAAAGCAGATTACCAAGCGCACCCACAAGGACTTCCCGGACGGCATCAATCCCTACGGCACCGATGCCCTGCGCTTCACTTTCCTGTCGCTGGCCTCCACGGGCCGTGACATCAAGTGGGACATGGGCCGCATCGAAGGCTACCGGAACTTCTGCAACAAGATCTGGAACGCCGCCCGCTACGTGATGATGAACACCGAAGGCGAAGACTGCGGTCTGAGCGGAGAGGTGGAATTGTCCCTGGCGGACCGCTGGATCATCTCCACCCTGCAGCGCGCCGAGCAGGAAGTCAGCGAGGCGCTGGACAGCTTCCGTTTCGACGTGGCCAGCCACGCTGCCTACGAGTTCATCTGGAACGAGTACTGCGACTGGTACCTGGAACTGTCCAAGCCGGTGCTGTGGGGCGACGATTACTCCGAGGCCCAGAAGCGTGGCACACGCCGTACCCTGGTGACCGTGCTGGAAGCCATACTGCGTCTGGCCCACCCCTTCATGCCCTTCATCAGCGAAGAAATCTGGCAGAAGATCGGCCCCATGGCCGGCAAGAGCGGTGACACCATCATGCTGCAAGCCTTCCCGGCCAGCGACGCCAGCAAGATTGATGAAGAAGCGGAAACCGGCGCGGAATGGGTCAAGGCTGTCATCACTGCGGTGCGCAATATCCGTGGCGAAATGGGTATCCCCATGGGCAAGGCCCTGCCTCTGTTCCTGCATAACGGCAAGGACAGTGACAAGGCCCTGCTGGACGCCAACCGCACCTTCCTGAGCAAGTTGGCCAAGCTGGAATCCATTACCTGGCTGAATGCGGAGGATTCCGCCCCGGCCTCCGCTACCGCACTGGTGGGAGATATGGAAATTCTGGTGCCCATGGCCGGCCTGATCGACAAGGACGCAGAAATCGAACGACTGTCCAAGGAAATCGATAAACTGCGCAAGGAAGTGGGTCGCGCCGAAGTCAAACTGAAGAACCCCAAGTTTGTGGACAAGGCGCCCCAGGCAGTCGTGGACAAGGAAAAGGCCAAACTGGATGACTACCGCTCTCAGCAGGCCAAGCTCGAAGAACAGCTGGAAAAAATCAAATACCTGTAAGGGATAACGGAAGGCCATCATGGATGATCCACGCCGCGCCCGCATACTCGCCTGCGCTCAGGAAGTCTTCGCCAACGAAGGCTTCCGCAGCGCCGAGGTGAAAACCATTGCGGTGCAGGCCGGCGTGGGCAAGGCCACCATCTACAAGTTTTTTCCCTCCAAGGACGCCCTGCTGCTGACCATCGTGGAGGAAAATCTCAATACCATCCGCGATATCATTTTCGCCGACCTGATGAGCACGATTCCGCCCCTGCAACGGCTGGAAAACCTGTGCCGCAACGTGGCCCGCTACCTGGAACAGAACCAGGATTTTTCCCGGGTTCTGATTCAGGAAGCCGGGGATTTCATGGGCGATATCCAGCGCCAGTACCTCGCCCTGATGGAACAGAACCTGCCAGTGGCGGATGCCTTCTTCAATGAACTGCGCAAGGATGGTTACTTCGTGGCCTTGCCAACCCGCGACACCATCCTGATGATGGTAAATCTGGTGGTGGGCACCACTTATACCTGGGCGCTCACCGGCGAAGGCAGCCTCGAACAACAAGCCGCTGATTACATGAAGGTGTTGATCCGCGGCCTACGATAGGACGAGATCATGCGTATTCTGATTGCCCTGGCAGCTTTGCTGTCGTTTTCCCTGACACACGCCACCTCCCTCGATGATATTCTTACCGCGCCCCACCGCAGCGCAGAGGAGAAAGCGCGCGACCCCTATCGCCATCCGGCACAGACTCTGGAGTTTTTCGGGGTAGAGAACGATATGACCGTGGCGGAGATCTGGCCCGGTGCCAAAGGCTGGTACACCGCGGTGCTGGCGCCCTACCTTCGCGAGGAGGGCACCTTTTACGCTGCCCAGTTTCCTCCGGATAGTGACATCAGTTTCTACACCCGCTCACTGACCCTGTTCAAGGCACACCTGGCGAAATACCCGGCTCTCTACGACCAGGTTCGCATCACCCATCTCTATCCTCCGGTCTACAGCGATATTGCCCCTGCAGGCACCGTGGATCGGGTGCTGACGTTTCGCAATGTGCATAACTGGGCCAAGGCCGGGAAAGCAGAAGCCGTGTTTGCCAGCTTCTTCAAGGCCCTTAAACCCGGCGGCATCCTTGGCGTAGTAGAACACCGGGCGCCGGAGGGGCGCTCACTGGAAGAGCAGATTGAAAGCGGCTACATGACGGAAAGCTATGTGATAGCCCAGGCAGAGCAAGCCGGGTTTCGACTGGCTGAACAGTCGGAAATCAACGCCAACCCGCAGGACAGCGCCGACCATCCCGCCGGGGTGTGGACGCTGCCACCTTCATTGCGGCTGGGCGATCAGGACAGGGAGACATATCTGGCGATCGGAGAAAGTGATCGTATGACACTGAAATTCGTTAAGCCGGAATAAAACCGGCAACACCCTCAGCGTTCAGGATACCGGGCGTTCCAGCATGCCCGGCGTCACCTCCCCCAGTACCAGGGATTCGGCAATGCCGATGGCAACTTTCTCGCAAAGATCCAGTCGTTCCTGGGAAAAACCGCCGTCCTCGAAGATGTACAGGGAGTAGTTTTCCAGCATCCACAGCATGGTGCGGAACACCAGGGGTTCATAGCTCTTGCCGGTGTAACGGCTGATCTGGGACGTGAGCACCTCGGAGGCAATGTCCTGGGCCCGCACCCGGTGCGGCGCCAGCGCAGAGGTCGAAGAGCGCGCCTCTTCCATCATCAGTCTGATGATCGGCCCCATGCTCACGTGGTAATCAAAATACACCTTGGTGGTGTTACGGATAATGTCCCGGGCCGAGGAGGCCTGCTTCACTTCCTTGTGGAAGTGCAGCAGCATGTTGTCCACAAAGATACGATAGATGCTTTCCAGCACGTCCATCTTGTTGCGGAAATATTTGTAGAAGGTGCGTCGAGACACATCGGAGGCGTCCAGCAGGTGCTGCACCGTGGTCCGCTGCAGGCCCCGCTGGGCAAACACCTGCATGGAGTGGATCAGAATTTCCGAACGGGCCTGGGAGCGCTGGCCACCCTCTTCCCGGGCGTGCACTTCCAGTACCTGATTCACCACCTGGCGGATCGCATCGATGTCACTGCTTGAATTCTGCACCTGACAAATACCCCTAAGAATGTATACTCGTGCGCTAGCTTAACCAACGGCCATGGCAGAGTAAACACTGAGTTTATCCTACGCCATAACCGTTCCGCTCACGGCCCCACCATGGCTCCGCCGTTTCCAGATTTTCTCATGAAAATGGTAGGCCACCGTATTCACGCAGGGCTCCACCAGCGCTGTCGCCCCGCCAATGCGCCAATCGCCGGTCATCGCCCAGACGACCAGAAACGCCACCGCAATGTGCATCGCACCGAAACTGAATGTCTTGATCATGGGACACCTCCTTGACACTGATCATCACAGCCCCGGAGGTAATAGAAAAATACTATTCCTTTATCTCTCCGATAGAAAATAGAAATGATTATCAACAACACCCGGAACCGTTAATAGTTGTAAAGCCCCGCGCCCCGTCACATCCCTCCCTCGCTCCGTCACGTAGATTGCAATTAACCGCGAGTACGGAGGAATACAATCATGCAACGCACACTCTTTATTCTGGCCGCCGGAACCCTTGTTGCTGCCTGCGGAGGCTCCAGCAGCGACAACCCTGCGCCGCAGACCGGTGACGTGCAGCTGTCCATGACGGATGCGCCCGCAGACGACCTCACCCGGGTACAGCTCACACTCAACGCAGTGGCGCTCAAGCCTGCACAGGGAAGCATGATCCGCCGTGATCTGGATGAACCCTTGGTCATAGAAGACCTGCTGGCACTGCAAGGCGCCAAGTCAACCGTAATTCTACCGACCACCGAGGTGCCTGCCGGGCGCTACAACTGGATTCGTCTGTATGTGCAAAGCGGGGACGGCAACACCTATGTGATTGACGACAATGGCGGGGAGTTTCCCCTGTATGTACCAGGCCAGCAGAACAACCAGAACCGTGAGCGGCATGTCCAACTTGTCAGCGGTTTTGCCGTTCCCGTCGATGGCGAAGTGAACTTTACTCTTGACGTGGATCTCCGTCGGGCAATCACCAAACCCACAAACAAGGATTATTATTTGCTACGCCCGGCAATTCGCATCGTTGATAACAGCAAGGTCGGTATCATTGAGGGCACCATCAGTGACAGCCTGATCGATGACGAAACATGCACCTCAGTCATGGAAGGCGATACTGTGCAAGGGAATGCGGTGTACCTGTACACAGGCCGGGATGCACAAACCGGAGACGTATTTGTTGATGATCAGGGAGCCGCAATCGACAGTGACAATCCTGTCACGACGGCTACGGTAAACTACAATTCAGGCAATGATGCGTACGAATACCAGATTGGGTTTGTTCCTGAGGGAGATTACACCCTGGCTTTTACCTGCCAGTCGCTGGACGACATGCCTGATACCGATGACAACCTGACGTTTTCTGCACAACGCAATGTCAGCGTTACCGCCGAACAGACAGAGATCGCCGACTTGCCGAAAGAAGGCGTCATTATCACTCCATAGGGGAAGGCATACCGTGACGACAAAGAGTCTGCTCGTTCTACATGGCAAACAGGCTGCCAATGAAGAGGTTCGCCATGCTGTCATGGACTGGCGAGACAACGGTCACGATCTGGCGGTCCGCGTTACCTGGGAAGCCGGTGATGCGGAGCGCTATGTCAGAGAGGCACTGGATCTGGGCTATACCACCGTCATTGCTGGCGGAGGCGATGGCTCTGTCAGGGATATTGTTCATGCCATGATGGCCAGTGATCGTGATGATCTGTCCCTGGCAATTCTGCCTCTGGGCACCGCCAACGATTTTGCAACGGCGGCAGGGATACCTGATGCGATGGCCGAAGCATTGGCATTACTGCAATCTCCGGCTACACCCAGCGACGTCATTCGAGTCAATGATCACTACTTCCTGAATATGGCCACCGGCGGCTTCGGCACCGAGGTAACCACCCAGACATCGGAAGAACTGAAAAGCATGCTGGGCGGCGCCGCCTATCTGTTAACCGGGCTGACCCGATTCTCTGAAATACAGGCAGCCGAAGGCGTCTTCAGCAATGGAGAATTCGAGTGGCAAGGAGAATTTCTCGCGCTCGGCCTGGGCAATGGTCGTCAGGCAGGGGGAGGACAACGCCTTTGTCCGGACGCCCTGATCAACGATGGTCTGCTCGATGTGGCCATCCTGCCGGCCCAGATGGACCTGCTTGCTGGCGTCAAAGAGTTGTTTGACAGCGAAGCCAGGCAGGATCCAGAGCAAGAAGGGCTTTTCATACGAGCCCGGGTGGCATCACTGAAAGTCAAAACCCCCAGCCCCATGAATCTGAACCTTGATGGCGAGCCGGTACAAAGTACGGAGTTTGATATTGCCGTCGTCAGCAATCGCCTCAAGCTTCATCTGCCCGCGGAGAGCCCGTTACTGGGGTGAGGGCTCTGACAGACCTGCACACCGCATGATGAAGGCCTTTACCGGCTGGCGACGCCCATCCAGTTTGTGGCCAAACAGCGGGAAGTACTTCCACACGGCATTGGCTTGCACCCCGTAACGACGAGTCGCCACCGCTACCACCATCATGCCGGTGCGAATGACCCCCATCTCACAATGCACCAGGCAGCAACTGTCACCACGGTCCAGCTCTGCCATGAAGGCTCGAATCTGGTTTTCCGTCGGCGGAGTGTCCTGCGCCATGGGAATATTCACCAGTTTGATTCCGTGGCGGCTGCAGTAGTCACTTTGCCGCTTGTACCAGCCCCCTTTCCCGTACTCGGATTCCAGCCGCAGGTTGAGGATCGTGTTGACACCCAGCACACGATGCATCACTCGCAATGCAATCGGGCCCAGGGTGCCACTGCGGTAAAGTTTGCCCGCTTCTACCGCACGGAAGTGGTACATCAGTTTGCGGTAACGGTAGACCAATAGGGTGATGGCCATGGCGATCAGGATGATGTTCAGCAACATGGTCTGGGCTCATTGTTTGTGAAGCCCTGAGCTTGAAGGCTTGGTGGGTAGCCGGGATGACGGCGGGGTGGCGGTTTGGTTACAGAGGCAGGGTTCGAGGCTTGATATTGAGTCGTTGGAGCTAGGCTTGCATGGTGAAGGGGTGGGCTTAGCTTCTAGCTTCTAGCTTCTAGCTTCTAGCTTGGGGCTTGGGGCTCGTAGCTATAAGAGACCTACTTAGGCAGCGAGCATGCTCGCTGTCCCTGCGGGACGCCTGCGGCGCCTCACCCTGGCACCTGCGGTGCATCGGGTGTCACATGGGCCCAAGAGTAGGGAGAGGAGCTCACCGTGATCCTAAATAAAACAAAAAACCCCCGACACTTTCGTGGCGGGGGTCTTTTGTTTTATTTAAGAGCCTGACGATGACCTACTCTCACATGGGGAAACCCCACACTACCATCGGCGATATGTCGTTTCACTTCTGAGTTCGGCATGGGATCAGGTGGTTCCAACACTCTATGGTCGTCAGGCAAACTGGTTTAGCTTTCGCTAAATTAGGTTGCCTCGCCGGTGTACAACATTGCTCACCGGCAAAGCCAATTGGGAATGAGAAGTGTGCTATTCAATGACGCAAGCGTCCAATCTCTGACACCGTATCTTTGCGGTCTTGGCTCTCGGAGCCGAGACTGCTTTGGTGTTATATAGTCAAGCCTCACGGGCAATTAGTACTGGTTAGCTTCACGCCTTACAACGCTTCCACACCCAGCCTATCAACGTTGTGGTCTTCAACGGCCCTTCAGGGGGGTCAAGCCCCCAGGGAGATCTCATCTTGAGGGAGGCTTCCCGCTTAGATGCTTTCAGCGGTTATCCCGTCCGAACGTAGCTACCCGGCAATGCCACTGGCGTGACAACCGGAACACCAGAGGTTCGTCCACTCCGGTCCTCTCGTACTAGGAGCAGCTCCTCTCAAATCTCCAACGCCCACGGCAGATAGGGACCGAACTGTCTCACGACGTTCTAAACCCAGCTCGCGTACCTCTTTAAATGGCGAACAGCCATACCCTTGGGACCGGCTTCAGCCCCAGGATGAGATGAGCCGACATCGAGGTGCCAAACACCGCCGTCGATATGAACTCTTGGGCGGTATCAGCCTGTTATCCCCGGAGTACCTTTTATCCGTTGAGCGATGGCCCTTCCATACAGAACCACCGGATCACTAAGACCTGCTTTCGCACCTGCTCGACTTGTAGGTCTCGCAGTCAAGCACCCTTCTACCTTTACGCTCGTTGCACGATGTCCGACCGTGCTGAGGGTACCTTTGTGCTCCTCCGTTACTCTTTGGGAGGAGACCGCCCCAGTCAAACTACCCACCACACAATGTCCCCGATCCAGATAATGGACCTAGGTTAGAACCTCAAACATGCCAGGCTGGTATTTCAAGGACGACTCCACGATGACTAGCGTCACCGCTTCAAAGTCTCCCAGCTATCCTACACAAGCAGGTTCAAAGTCCACTGTGAAGCTATAGTAAAGGTTCACGGGGTCTTTCCGTCTAGCCGCGGGTACACAGCATCTTCACTGCGATTTCGATTTCACTGAGTCTCGGGTGGAGACAGCGCCCCCATCATTACGCCATTCGTGCAGGTCGGAACTTACCCGACAAGGAATTTCGCTACCTTAGGACCGTTATAGTTACGGCCGCCGTTTACCGGGGCTTCGATCAAGAGCTTCGCCGAAGCTAACCCCATCAATTAACCTTCCGGCACCGGGCAGGCGTCACACCCTATACGTCCGCTTACGCGTTTGCAGAGTGCTGTGTTTTTAATAAACAGTTGCAGGGGCCTTTTCACTGCGACCGCCAATAGCTCAGAGAGCAAGTCTCATCACCGTCAGCGGCGTACCTTCTCCCGAAGTTACGGTACAATTTTGCCTAGTTCCTTCACCCGAGTTCTCTCAAGCGCCTTAGAATACTCATCCCAACCACCTGTGTCGGTTTGGGGTACGGTTCCTTATAACCTGAAGCTTAGAAGATTTTCCTGGAAGCATGGCATCAACCACTTCCCGGTCACAAAGGACCAGTGGTCTCGGTTCTCAGCCTTAAGGTGCCGGATTTGCCTAACACCTCAGCCTACGACCTTTCCCCGGGACAACCAACGCCCGGTAGGTATAGCCTTCTCCGTCTCTCCATCGCAGTTATAAGAAGTACGGGAATATTAACCCGTTTCCCATCAGCTACGCATTTCTGCCTCGCCTTAGGGGCCGACTCACCCTGCGCCGATTAGCGTTGCGCAGGAAACCTTGGTCTTTCGGCGTGGGAGTTTTTCACTCCCATTATCGTTACTCACGTCAGCATTCGCACTTGTGATATCTCCAGCATGCTTCTCAACACACCTTCACAGACTTACACAACGCTCCCCTACCACGTGCACTAAGTGCACATCCGCAGCTTCGGTATCCAGTTTGAGCCCCGTTACATCTTCCGCGCAGGCCGACTCGACTAGTGAGCTATTACGCTTTCTTTAAAGGGTGGCTGCTTCTAAGCCAACCTCCTAGCTGTCTGAGCCTTCCCACATCGTTTCCCACTTAACTGGAATTTGGGGACCTTAGCTGGCGGTCTGGGTTGTTTCCCTCTTCACGACGGACGTTAGCACCCGCCGTGTGTCTCCCGGATAGTACTCACTGGTATTCGGAGTTTGCATCGGGTTGGTAAGTCGGG
>NZ_CP179932.1:3470000-3583934 GCF_047495475.1 Alcanivorax sp. IL2
TAACCTTCAGACCATGGGCTTCGGCCTTGGCGATGGAAGAAGAACCGGAGCGCAGACCGACAGTCACGTCTACACCGGAATCATTCAGGTTGCAGGCGTGGGCGTGCCCCTGGGAACCATAGCCAATGATGGCCACTTTCTTGCCCTGGATGATGGAAAGATCGCAATCCTTGTCGTAATACACTTGCATGCTCATAGCTCTGGCTCTTTCAGATAACGGAAATCGGTGACAGGCAGGCTCTCAAGGAGCCCACCCGGACAGGCCCGCCACTCTAGGCTATCCGCCTCATTGCGTAAAATGATATATTTGAAACATTGCATTGCGATTACTGCAACAACGAGAGAGTCATGGATACCAAACCCCTGCGCCTGTTCCTGACCCTGGCGGACACCCTGCACTTCGGCCGCACCAGCACCATGTGCCATGTGAGTCCGTCCACACTCAGCCGAACCATCCAGCAACTGGAGGACGAGCTGGGCGTGCCGCTGTTCTACCGGGACAATCGCAGCGTCACCCTGACCCGGGAAGGCCAACGTTTCCAGGAATACGCCCGCGACACCCTGATGCGCTGGGACAATCTGCGCCACGCCCTGCAGGAAGACCGGCGTGTACTACAGGGGGAGCTGAGCCTGTACTGCTCAGTGACCGCCAGCTACAGTTTTCTCTACGACATCCTCAGCAGCTTTCGCCACCAGTACCCACGCATTGAGCTGAAGCTGCACACCGGTGACCCGGCACAGGCAGTACAACGGATCCAGCATGGCGAGGAAGATATCGCCATCGGCGCCCGCCCGGATCACCTGCCCGCCGGTATCGCCTTCCGACCCATCGCCCGCTCCCCGCTACTGTTCATTGCCCAGGCAGGGCAGACCCAACTGGCGGAGCGACTCAATGGCACCGCCAGCAAAGCGGCCTGGGAGGATGTACCGATGATCCTTTCCGAAGAGGGCCTGGCCCGGGAGCGGGTGGATCGCTGGTTTCGACAATTGGGTGTGAAGCCGCACATCTACGCTCAGGTCGGCGGCAACGAAGCCATCGTCAGCATGGTTAGCCTGGGGTTCGGGGTGGGTATCGTGCCGAAGATCGTGCTGGACAACAGCCCCCTGGCCGGTCGCACCCGGCCCCTGGATGTGCAGCCTGCGCTTGCGCCCTACGAGGTGGGCCTGTTTACGCAGGAGAGGCGGCGGGAAGAGCCGTTGATTCAAGCCTTCTGGTCGCAGCTACCGGAATAGTTCTTTCTCTAGCGGCGCGGTAGAGCGCGCCGCCAACGGCACTCCTGCACCAGAATACAGGACATAAAAAAACCGCTCCGAAGAGCGGCTTTTTTATCTGGCGTCAGGCGTCGAGCGTTCTTACAGGCTGAGCACCTTCTCGCCCCGGGAGATACCGGACACGCCGGAACGCACCACTTCCAGTACCTGGGTTTCCCCGATGGCACCGATAAAGGCGTCCAGCTTGTCGGAAGCGCCGGTGAGCTGAACGGTATAGACGGTGCTGGTCACATCCACGATCTGGCCGCGGAAGATGTCCACACTACGCTTTACCTCGGCACGCTGGGCACCGGTGGCTTTCACCTTGATCAGCATCAGCTCGCGCTCAATGTGGGCACCCTCGGTGAGATCCACCAGCTTGACCACTTCGATCAGCTTGTTGAGATGCTTGGTGATCTGCTCGATCTTCAGATCATTACCGAAGGTGGTCAGGGTGAGGCGGGACAGGGTGCTGTCCTCGGTGGGAGCCACCGACAGGCTTTCGATATTGTAGCCCCGCTGGGAGAACAGACCGATTACCCGGCTCAGTGCGCCCGGCTCGTTTTCCATCAGAATAGAGATAATTCGACGCATCAGGTCCGCTCCGTCTTGCTCAGCCACATATCACGCATGGAGCCGTCTGCAATCTGCATCGGGTACACGTGCTCGGTGGGGTCCACATAGATATCCATGAATACCAGGCGATCTTTCAGGGCGAAGGCTTCGTTCATGGCCCCTTCCAGATCCTCGATCTTGGTAATCTTCATGCCCACATGACCATAGGCCTCGGCCAGGGCCACGAAATCCGGCAGGGATTCCATGTAGGACTGGCTGTGGCGGCCACCGTATTGCATGTCCTGCCACTGACGCACCATGCCCAGGGCCTGGTTGTTGATATTGATGATCTTCACCGGCAGACCATACTGCAGGCAGGTGGACAGCTCCTGGATATTCATCTGGATGGAGCCTTCACCAGTCACACAGGCCACAGTGGCCTCAGGGAATGCAAACTGCACGCCCATGGCAGCAGGCAAACCGAAACCCATGGTCCCCAGCCCCCCGGAGTTGATCCAGCGACGGGGCTTGTCGTACTGGTAGTACTGGGCGGCAAACATCTGGTGCTGGCCTACGTCCGAGGTTACATAAGCATCGCCCTTGGTGGCCTTGTACAACGCCTGCACAACCTGCTGAGGCTTCATGGGACCGTTCTCATTGGTCTCATAGCGCATGCCGTGAACCTTGCGCCAACCTTCAATCTCTTCCCACCAGCGCTCCAGCGCCTTCTGGTCCGGCTCGCCACCGTGCTCGTCAAGAGCTGACAGCATCTCCTCCAGCACCTGATGCACCGGGCCCACAATGGGAATATGCGCCATGATGTTCTTGGAGATAGTCGCCGGGTCGATATCGATGTGGATGATCTTGGCACCCGGGCAGAATTTCTTCACGTTGTTGGTCACCCGGTCGTCCAGGCGAGCCCCCACGGCAAGAATCACGTCGGAACTATGCATGGTCATATTGGCTTCATAGGTGCCATGCATGCCCAGCATGCCCACATTCTGCGGGTCAGTCCCCGGGAAACAACCCAACCCCATCAGGGTATTGGTCACCGGGAAATTCAGGCGATGGGCCAGCTTGGTGAGCAGCTCACTACCCTCTCCCTGAATCACGCCGCCGCCGGCATAGATCACCGGGCGCTTGGCTTTCATCAGCTCTTCCACGGCCTTGCGGATCTGGCCGGAATGACCACGGCTGACCGGCGCGTAGGAGCGCATCTTGACCTTTTTCGGGTATTCGTAGGGGTTCTTCACATTCGGCGCGGTCTGATCCTTGGGAATATCGATCAGTACCGGGCCGGGACGGCCGGTGGTGGCAATGTAGAACGCCTTTTTCATGATCTCGGGAATGTCTTTGGCATCGCGGACCATGAAGCTGTGCTTCACCACCGGACGGGACACGCCGATCATGTCGGTTTCCTGGAAGGCGTCATCGCCAATCCAGTCGGAGCGCACCTGACCAGACAGCACGATCATGGGAATGGAATCCATGAAGGCGGTGGCAAGACCGGTAATGGCATTGGTGGCGCCAGGGCCGGAGGTCACCATGACCACACCGGGCTTGCCGGTGGCACGGGCATAACCGTCCGCCGCATGGGTGGCAGCCTGCTCGTGGCGAACCAGAATGTGGCTGACAGAGTCCTGCTGGAACAATGCATCATAAATGTGCAGTACAGACCCTCCGGGATACCCGAAGATGTACTCCACTCCCTCGTCTTGCAGCGCACGGACCACCATCTCCGCGCCGGATAACATTTCCACGGTTGCTACCTCAAATCAGAATGCATACAACCCACTGCCTCGCAGCGGGACGGGGTTTACAACTTGCTGCCTGTGGATAAAGCACCGTACGTGGGTGCTCTGGAGTCCTGTCGGAGGTGGCCGACACGAACACAGGCCGGGAGGGCAACGCGGAGGCAATGCAGACCTGAAGAGGGATTACTCCCGCTTTAAAGGAATGAGAAACCTCCGGAGGCTCCCACAGCGGGACGAGAGTGCAGTGATACTGCTGGCAGGACATCGCGGTAACGGTGCCCCGGGTCCCGGCCTCACACACGCCGGTAAGCGAATGCGGGTCCCGATCTCCGGAAAGGTCTAATTTTGTCAGAAATGTGCGATGAATCAAAGCCCTTGGTCGGGTTTGGGTTGCAGAAAATCCCCTTCACCCGTCATGCTAAAGTACGAGAGTTGAAGACAACCCAATAAGAAGACCGACATTATGACCAAATTCAG
The DNA here is from genome assembly GCF_047495475.1 of Alcanivorax sp. IL2. Taxonomy (NCBI): domain Bacteria; kingdom Pseudomonadati; phylum Pseudomonadota; class Gammaproteobacteria; order Oceanospirillales; family Alcanivoracaceae; genus Alcanivorax; species Alcanivorax sp. IL2. The sequence continues at coordinate 3,474,038 of NZ_CP179932.1, forward strand.
CCTGTTGCTTGGTAGCGCCCTGCTCATCCTCGCCAGCGCCAGCTCGGCGGCCAAATTTTATAAGTGGGTCGACGATCAGGGGGTGACTCACTACGGGGCCAACCCGCCGCAGGGCACGACATCCTCAGAAGTGAACACCCGCGCCAATGCCAGCTCGGATCAGGATCGGGCCCTGGAATCGCTGCAGGAAAAACGTGACAAGGCCGAAAAAGAGCGAGAAAAAGCCGAAAAAGCAGCGGAAGAGGCACGACGGGAAAAAACCGAACCCGATGCGGTCCAGCAGGAGCGTTGCGAGCAGTATCGCAAGAATCTCGACATCCTCATCAACAAACCGACGGTTCGCCAGGAAAACCCGGAAACCGGTGAAATGGAAGTGATTGACCAGGACAAGCGGGAAGCCATCCTGGAAAAAACCCGCAAAGCGCTTGAGCAGTGCGAAGCGTCATAGCACTGCCTGCCAGGGACGCACAAAAAAAGCCGCAGATTACCCTGCGGCTTTTTTGTGTTGGCGAAACCCGGATCAATGATCAAATTTGAACCGGCCCTCGTCCACATCTATCGAGATGGTATCTCCCTGACCGAACTCCCCTCTGAGCAGGGACTGAGCCAACGGGTTTTCCAGCTGCTGCTGAATGGCCCGCTTCAGCGGCCGGGCACCGTAAACCGGGTCGAAGCCGGCTTCCACCAGTTTATCCAGGGCCGCATCGCTTAGCTCGAGGCGAATTTCCCGTTCAGCCAACCGCTTGCGCAGATAATCCAGCTGAATGGCAGCAATCCCCTTGAGCTGGTCCTTGGCCAACGGATGGAACACCACGGTCTCGTCCACCCGGTTGATGAATTCCGGACGAAAGTGATTGCCCACTACCTCCATGACCGCCCCTTTCATGGCCTCATAATCGTTGTCTCCGGCCAGTTTCTGGATCAGGTCGGAGCCCAGATTCGAGGTCATCACCACCACGGTGTTGCGAAAATCCACGGTACGACCCTGACCATCGGTCAAGCGACCATCGTCCAGCACCTGCAACAAGATGTTGAACACATCCGGGTGCGCCTTTTCCACCTCATCCAGCAACACCACCGAGTACGGCTTGCGGCGCACAGCTTCGGTCAGGTAGCCCCCCTCTTCGTAACCCACATAGCCCGGAGGCGCACCCACCAGCCGCGCCACGGAGTGTTTCTCCATGAACTCGGACATGTCGATACGCACCATGGCCTCTTCGGTATCGAACAGGAAGTTCGCCAGCGCCTTGCACAACTCGGTCTTGCCCACCCCGGTAGGGCCGAGGAACAGGAAGCTGCCATTGGGGCGGTTCGGATCGGACAGCCCAGCCCGGGAACGGCGAACCGCATTGGCCACCGCTTCCACCGCTTCTGCCTGGCCCACTACCCGCTGGTGCAGGGCATCTTCCATGCGCAGTAGCTTGTCCTTCTCGCCTTCCAGCATCTTGGCGACCGGAATTCCGGTCCACTTGGATACCACCTCGGCGATTTCCTCGTCGGTCACCTTGTTGCGCAGCAACTGATTTTCGGTCTGAGAGTGCTGCTCTTCCTGATCCTGGGCGGCCAGGACCTTCTTCTCCAGTTCAGGAATCACCCCATACTGCAGCTCGGACATGCGACTCAGATCCCCGGCACGACGGGCCTGTTCCAGTTCGACGCGGGCCTGCTCCAGCTCGGCCTTGTACTCTTGAGCACCCTGCAAGGCGGCTTTTTCGGCCTGCCAGATTTCCTCCAGATCCGCGTACTGCTTTTCCAGTTCGTCAATATCGTCTTCCAGCTTTTCCAGCCGTTTCTTGCTGGCCTCATCCTCCTCCTTGCGCAGCGCCTCGCGCTCCATCTTGAGCTGGATAAGGCGGCGGTCCAGTCGATCCATTTCCTCCGGCATGGAATCGATTTCCATGCGGATACGGCTACCCGCCTCATCAATCAGATCGATGGCCTTATCCGGCAATTGCCGGTCGGTGATATAGCGATGGCTGAGCTTCGCTGCCGCGATAATGGCGCCGTCGCTGATGTCTACACCATGGTGAACCTCGTAGCGCTCTTTCAGACCACGCAGGATGGCAATGGTGTCTTCCACGGTGGGCTCATCCACTTGCACCTTCTGGAAGCGGCGCTCCAGGGCCGCATCCTTCTCGATGTACTTACGGTATTCATCCAGCGTCGTCGCACCCACGCAGTGCAGCTCACCGCGAGCCAGGGCAGGCTTCAACATATTGCCGGCATCCATGGAGCCCTCGCCCTTGCCAGCGCCGACCATGGTATGCAGCTCATCAATAAACAGGATGATGCGCCCTTCCTGCTTGGAAAGTTCATTGAGAACGGCCTTGAGTCGCTCCTCGAATTCGCCCCGGTATTTGGCGCCGGCAATCAGTGCCGCCATATCCAGGGACAGCACCTGCTTGTCCTTCAGACCTTCCGGTACTTCACCATTGACGATCCGCTGGGCCAAACCTTCGACAATGGCGGTCTTGCCCACCCCGGGTTCGCCAATCAGTACCGGGTTGTTCTTGGTGCGGCGCTGCAATACCTGGATAGTGCGGCGAATTTCGTCGTCACGGCCGATCACCGGGTCCAGCTTGCCGGACTCGGCCCGTTCGGTCAGATTCACCGTGTACTTGTCCAGCGCCTCGCGCTTGTCCTCCGCATTGGGGTCGTCCACAGCCTCTCCGCCTCGCACCTCGGCGATCTTCGCCGCCAGCACCTTTTTGGTGACACCGGCGTTCTTCATCAGCTTGCCCAGTTCGCCGTTATCGTCACAGGCCGCCAGCAATACCACTTCTGTGGACAGATACTGGTCACCACGCTGCTGAGCCTCGCGGTCTGCCATGTTAAGAAGGCGGCCAGTGGCCTGCCCCATCTGCACATCACCATTGAAATCACCCACCGTGGGCAGCTTGTCCACGGCCATATTCAAGGCGGTGATCACATCACCACTGTTGGCACCGGTTTTTTCCAGTAAAGGGCGGGCCGCCCCACCCTGCTGCTGCATCAGCGCCAGCATCAGGTGGACCGGTTCAATCGTGCTATTGCCCTGCCCCACGGCCAGGGATTGCGCGTCAGACAGCGCTTGCTGCAGGCGGGCAGTGAGTTTATCCATTCGCATTTGGGCTCTCCTATCCGGTTGTGATCCGCATTCCGGCCCCCTGTCGGCAAGCCAGCCACGATCACCGGTTATTAATCATCTGGCCTATAAATGGGTCCGATTGGGCCAGATTCAAGAGCAGTGAAGAGTTAATAGTGAACAGTTAACAGCGACGCGAGGCCGCTTGTCTGTTTCTGAAACGCAAGAGGCCGCGCCCAAACCATGAGCGCGGCCTCTTGCGTTTCAGAATCGATTCACCCCGGACGCGAACTATTCACTGTTCACTATTAACTATTCACTGCTCTTTTATTCGTCGAGCCAGATCAGAGACGCAAACCGGCCCGTGTCGCCTTCCTTGCGGAAGGAGTAAAAGCGCTTGAGATCACAGGCGGTACAGAGCTCGCCCCCCTGAACATCCTCTACGCCCAGACGGGCCAGTTCTATCATGGCCGCCTGAGCGACGGAAAAGCGCCAGTGATGAGGCGTGGCATCCGCATGAAAGGCGGCTTTGAAATCGGCGTGGGCATCAACAAAAGCCCGGTAGACCTCATCACCCACCTGGTAGCATTTCCCGCAGATGGCCGGCCCCAACCAGGCACTGACTGGCTCACCATCCGGAGCTATACTCTTCACTCCTTCAGCGACAATACCAGCCTGCAGGCCTCGCCAGCCCGCATGGACTGCTGCCACAGCGCTGCCGTCGGTTCGCGCCAGCAGTACCGGCAGACAGTCTGCAGTGAGCACCACACAGGGCCAGCGCTGCTGGTCGGTCCAAACACCATCGGCTTCGTCATCAGCGTCATCTGCCCGGATAACCCGCTTGCCATGGACCTGCCTCAGCCAGGCCACCGGATGATCTGCCTGAAGCAGTTTTTCCACGTGATGCCTGGCCTGCTCCACACGCGCAGGCTGATCGCCGCAGTTCATACCCAGATTGAAGCCACCCCACGGGGCCGGGGAATGACTGCCGGCCCGGGTGGTCACAGCCACACGCACGTCAGGGTGCGGCTGCCAGCTGGGCCACAGCCATTGGGATCGGGCGGGTAGGGTCATCCGGCACTCCTCGTCACTCAGAAAGAGCAATGTCCTTCGGCTTTTTTCAGATTAAAGACGACTTCATGTGGTGCCAACGTTGCAGGCATCACCACAGCGCCATGATCTCGGTCCACAGGGAGCATTGGCGCCCCTACTTGGACCGAAGACATTGCAGTAACCGTTTGAGTATCGTGTTTAATGTCTGTCACTTGCGACACTTGCGGACCTGCCAGCTCCTGGCAACGCCGTTCAAGGTAACCATCCAGCCAGCTCCAACGGGTGGACTGATCCGCAGCATAGCTTACCTTGAACTGACGCTCATCAAGCTGCTCCTCCTGATACCCTTTTGTGCCATCCCAGGCATGGTAGGTACTGATACAGCCCGACAATAAAAGGGACAGCAAAGCCGCCCCTGAATTAACGGTTTTCATCATTCGACTTCGTCCTTGAAGTATTACTGCTCGTCGGGTCGAGCATCCTGTTCCAGCACCCGAATCAGCTCCTGCATATCTTCCGGCAGCGGCGCTTCGAATTCACAGTATTCGCCCGTGGCCGGGTGAATCAAGCCAAGCTTGCGGGCATGCAGAGCCTGACGGGGGAAACGCCGCAGGGCCTCACGCAGAGCTTCGCTGGCGCCAGCCGGCTGTTTGAGGCGACCGCCATAGAGCGGATCGCCCACCAGGGGGTAATTACGATGGGCCATATGCACCCGAATCTGATGGGTCCGGCCGGTTTCCAACTGCACCTTGATGCGGGTGTGGGCCCGGTAACGGTCCAGTACGCGGTAATGGGTAACCGCGTTCTTGCCCCCGGTTTTCACCACCGCCTGCTTCTTGCGATCCACCGCGTGGCGTCCCATTGGCGCATCCACCTTGCCACCGCCGGTCATCACACCTACGGCAATGGCTTCGTACTGACGGAACAGACTCTTATCCTGCAGCTGGGCCACCAGGCTCTGGTGGGCTTCCAGTGAGCGAGCCACCACCATCAGGCCGGTGGTATCCCGATCCAGCCGGTGGACGATACCCGCTCGAGGCAGACTGTTAAGGCGCTCATCGAGATGCAGCAGACCATTCAGCAAGGTGCCATCCGCATGCCCCGCTGCCGGGTGTACCACCAGGCCGGTGGGTTTGTTGATCACGATCAGGTCGTCATCCTGGTAGACCACATCCAGCTCAATGGACTGGGGCTGGTCGTCCAGTTCCGGCGCGATCTCTACCTCCAGGGCCAGGCACTCATTACCGATCAGCTTGTCCTTGGGCCTGGCTTTGGCACCATTGACCGTCAGCACTCCGTCCTTGATCCAGCCCTGCAGCCGTGAACGGGAAAACCCCTCGAACAGCTCGGCGGCGGCCTGATCGACCCGCTGCCCCACCTGATCTGCGCGCACCTGCTCGCTACGCTGAATTTTCTCGCCGCCAAGATGTCCCATAGTGCAACCTGTGTTTAAATGCCGTATCTAAAATACCTAGCCCGTCATTGTAACCGTTTAACGAGGGAAGAATGCCACGTCTTTTATGGCCATTGCTTGGCCTGCTGCTACTCGCCGGCTGTGCCAGCAACAAGGAGCGCCCGGAGCTTACCGAGGTGGACCAGTACCGGGAAGCCAGCGAGTCGCTGGAATCCAGGAATTATCTGACCGCTATCGATCAGCTCAAGGAGCTGGAAGCCCGCTTTCCCTACGGTGATTTTGCCGAGCAGGCAGCCCTGGATCTGATCTACGCCCAGTATCGGGCGGTGGATTACCCGGCCACTGTAGTCGCGGCCCAGCGTTTCATGCGCAATTACCCGGCCCATCCGCGCATGGACTACGCGCTGTACATGCGCGGGCTGGCCAATTTCAATATGGAGAAAGGCCTGTTCGACAATATGGTGAGCTCCGACAAGTCCAGCAAGGACATGGGCGCCGCCAAGGACGCATTCCGGGATTTCGAGCGCCTGGTGAATCGATTCCCGGACAGTGAATACGCGCCGGATGCCCGCTCACGCATGGTCCACATTCGTAACCAGCTGGCCCGCCAGGAACTGCATGTGGCCCGCTACTATGCTCGTCGCGGCGCCATCATCGCATCCATCAACCGGGCCCAGTATGTGGTCAAGCACTACCAACAGACCCCCGCTGTACCCGAAGCCCTGGCCATCATGGCGAAAGGCTACCAGCGCCTGAAGCAACCAGAACTGGCAGAGAAAAGTCGTGATGTACTGGCTCTGAACTGGCCGGACAGTAAATTTCTCGACAATGACAAGCAGGTCGATCTGGCATGGTGGCCAGACGAGGATGACGGGCTGCTGAGTCTGTTGACGTTTGACCTTCTGTAAGCTTCTAGCTTCTAGCTTCTAGCTTCTAGCTTCTAGCTTCTAGCTTCTAGCTAAAAAAGGGTGGCCCCGACTAATATTCGGAGCCACCCTTTTTTTCACTTTGCTCTTCCTTGTAGCTTGCTGCTTGTAGCTTGTAACTGCTCTCAGTCCCCCGGTCGCCAGCCATTGGTGATCGGGTAACGGCGATCCTTGCCGAAAGCCCGGCGGCTGACGCGGGGACCCACCGCAGCCTGCCGGCGTTTGTATTCGTTGCGGTCGGTGAGCTTGACGACCCGGTAGACATTCTCTCGATCAAAGCCGTCACGTATCACCGCTTCAGCGCTCATGTCCTGCTCCACATAGCGCTCGAGAATCGCATCCAGTTCGTCGTAACCCGGCAAGGAATCACTGTCTACCTGGTCGGGTGCCAGCTCTGCTGATGGCGGGCGCGTGATCACCCGCTCCGGGATAATTTCCACGCCAGCCTGCTGGTTGCGCCAGGTAGCGAGGCGGTAAACCATGGTCTTGAACACATCTTTGAGCACCGAGAAACCACCCGCCATATCCCCGTAGAGCGTGGCATAGCCCACTGCCATCTCGCTCTTGTTGCCGGTTGTCAGCACCACGGACCCGTTCTTGTTGGATAGCGCCATAAGCAGGACCCCACGGCAGCGCGCCTGCAGGTTCTCCTCGGTGGTATCTTTCTCCTGCCCGGCAAATGCTTCACTGAGAATATCCATGAACCCATTAAACGCAGACTCGATGGGCAGCACCCGATAATGCACACGCAGGGTCCGAGCCTGCTTCTCTGCGTCCTCCAGGCTCATGGCGGAGGTGTAGCGGAATGGCATCATCACCGCCTCTACCCTATCCGGGCCGAGGGCATCCACTGCCACCGCCAGGGTCAATGCCGAATCGATCCCCCCGGACAGGCCCAGCAGAGCCCCCTTGAAACCGTTCTTGTTCACGTAATCCCGGGTTGCCAGCACCAGCGCCTGATAAAGGCTTTCTTCCAGCCCGGGAAGCGGAAGCTGCTCGCCCACTGGCTCGCAGTGTCCATCACTGCACTGCAGGTCCACCGGAACCAGCGCTTCGGTAAAGCTGGCAGCCTGCACGCAACGGCGCCCCTGGCTGTCACATACAAAAGACGCACCATCAAAAATCAGCTCGTCCTGGCCGCCCACCAGGTTGCAATAAAGGATTGGCAGGCCGGTTTCGCGGCTGCGGGCCTCTACCTGCTCCAGACGCTCCTGAAACTTGTTGGCCCGGAATGGAGATGCATTCAGGTTCAGAACCAGATCCACATCTTGCTGTTGTAGCTGGGCTGCGGGCCCGCTATGCCAGATGTCCTCGCAGATCGTCAGGCCCAGGGTCCAGCCATCCAGCTCAAAGGTGCAGGCCTCGGAACCCGGTTGAAAATAGCGTTTTTCGTCAAACACACGGTAATTGGGCAGGTGCTGCTTGAAATATTCATGGCGGGGTCGACTCTCGCCAGGAAATACTACCCCGGCCGTGTTGCGACGCTGGCCATTGCGCACGGCAGGGTAACCAATCACAACCGGCACCGTGATCTGCTCACCAATGGCCTCCAGCGCAGCATCCACACGACTGTTGAGACTGGGGCGCAACAGCAGATCCTCCGGCGGATAGCCCGTCAGCATCAATTCCGGAAACAGCACCAGATCCGCACCCAGCAGACGTAGAGCCTCGTCTGCCGCATCGATCACCCGCTGGGCATTGCCCTCAATGTCGCCCACCAGCGCATTCTGCTGGGCCATAATAATCCGCATGATTAACCGGCCTTTCCTCAAGTGAGCGCTGATTGTACTCTTTAGCCGGCAATCGATGAACGCATCATGACAAACAAGGAGAACAAGATGGGCCTGATTCGCCTGCTCGTTATTGCCGCCCTGATCTACCTGGCCTGGCGGGTGGTGAAAAACCTGCTCTCGCAGGCGAACCGTCGCGACAATTCCGCCCCCGGTAGCGGTCAGGATGCCCAGGCCATGCTCAAATGTGCCCAGTGTGGCGTGCATGTTCCTGCCCCGGAAGCCTTCACTCACAACGGCCGGCACTTTTGCTCCCAGGAGCACCAACGCCTGTATCTGGAGCACCATGACCACTAGTCAGGGGTGGACGCCTGCCCGCATCTACAATGTCTATCGGATTGCCATTGCTTGCAGCCTGATGCTGCTGCATTTTGGGCCCGACAAAGCCCTGATTGGCAATCACTTACCGCTGCTGTTTGAAACCACGCTTTTCGTCTACCTGGGACTGACACTGGCATCCGCCACTCTGGATTTTCGAGCCGAGAAACGCGCTTACCCGGCCTGGGCGCAACCTGCCTCACTCATTACCGATTTGACCATGCTCTCCCTGGTTGTCCACGCCAATGGTGGTCTTGAGGGCGGCCTGGCGGTACTGCTTCTGGTAACGGTGGCCGCCGGCAACATTCTGTTGCGCGGACGTCTTGGTTTTTTGATCGCAGCCCTGGCCACGCTGGCCATGATGTTCGAGCAGTTCTACTTTTCCATGCAGGCCATGTCCGATTCCCCTTTCCTGCTGACCGAATCCGGCCTGCTGGGTATCGCCTTCTTCATGGTGTCGCTGATTATCCAGCAGATAACCCAGCGGCTGCAGCAAAGCGAGCGGATTGCTCAACGCCAACGCGTGGCCATCGAACGCCTGGAAGCGCTTAACCAGCAAATTGTGCAGCGCATGCGCACCGGCGTGGTGGTATTTGACCAATCCTTCCGGATTCTGATGGCCAACCAGGCAGCCAATAGTCTCTTTGGCACCCCCATGCTAGGCAACCAGTTGCCAAAGCAATTGGTCAGCCGCTACCAGCGATGGCAGGACAACCCACTATTGCCCCTGGCTACGCTGAGAACCTCAGAACAATCACCGCTACTCAGCCCCCGGTTTGCTCCCCTGGAGACGGACCATGAGCTGCTCACTCTATTATTTCTGGAAGACAGCGCCCGCGTCGCTCAGGAAGCGCAACAGATGAACCTGGCATCACTGGGGCGACTGTCCGCCACCCTTGCCCATGAGATACGCAATCCGTTAAGCGCGATCAACCATGCCACCGAGCTGCTTCTGGACGGCACTGCCAGCGAAGAAGACCAGCATTTGCTCGGCATCATCCGCAACCATGTAGGCCGGGTGAATGGCATCATTCACGATGTGCTCGATCTCTCTCGACGGGGCAAGGGGCAGGCTGAGCGCTTTAGCCTGGCACCCTATCTCAACGAATTATGTGAGCAATGGGCGCTGCGGGGCTACGCGGGCCACAGGCTGAACCAAGCCTGCCAGTCCGATGTAGAAGTGCGCTTTGATCGCAACCAGTTGACCCAGGTCGTCGACAACCTGATCCGCAATGCCTTTCAGCATGGCGGCGAAGAGTGCAAGGTTGAGCTGGAATGTGGCTGTCATGAACAAACAGGGCTCCCCTGGCTCAGAATCCGGGATAACGGCAATGGCATCCCCGCCGAGACCGCCCGGCACCTTTTTGAGCCCTTCTACACAACAGCCAATGACGGCAATGGACTGGGGCTCTATCTTTGCCGGGAGCTTTGCCAGGCCAACCAGGCAGCCCTGGATCTGGAAGACACCGCGAACGGGGCCAGCTTTGTGATAACCTTTGCTCACCCGCACCGACAATTTCAATAACACGATCTTATTATGAGTGCTGACACCCCACACGTACTGGTTGTAGACGACGAAGCCGATCTGCGCGAACTGCTTGTCATCACCCTTGGGCGCATGAAGCTCAAGGCCACAGCCGCCGAATCGCTCGGCGCAGCCAAAGCAGCCCTTGCCGATAGCAGATTCGACCTTTGTCTGACGGATATGAATCTGGGCGATGGCACCGGGCTCGAGCTGCTGCAGTTTATTGCCCGGCATTGCCCGGAAATGCCCACCGCCGTCATTACGGCTTATGGCAGCATGGAAACCGCCACCGATGCCATGAAGTACGGGGCCTATGACTTTATTGCCAAGCCTGTGGCATTGGATCGACTGCGCCAGCTGATTGAAGACGGGCTGGACATCAACGAAGTGGAAGACCACCACGAGGAAGAGGACAACCTGATCGGCGAAGCGCCGAGCATGCGCGCCCTGAAAGCTCAGGTCCGCAAACTGGCACGCAGCCAGGCGCCAATCTACATCAGCGGCGAATCCGGCAGCGGCAAGGAGCGTATTGCCCGCCTGATACACAATCTGGGCTCTCGGCGGGAAAAACCCTTTGTCGCCGTCAACTGCGGCGCCATTCCGTCGGAGTTGATGGAAAGCGAGTTTTTTGGCCATCGCAAAGGGGCGTTCACCGGGGCCGTGGAAGACCGCAAGGGCCTGTTCCGCGAAGCCGATGGCGGCACCCTGTTTCTGGATGAAGTGGCTGACCTGCCCTTGCACATGCAGGTCAAACTGCTACGAGCCATTCAGGAAAAATCCGTTCGCCCGGTGGGTGAGACCCGGGAATTTCAGGTCAACCTTCGTATCCTTTGCGCTACCCACAAGGACCTGGCTCATGAAATGGCGGAAGGGCGCTTCCGGCAGGATCTTTTCTATCGGCTGAATGTCATTGAAGCCCATGTTCCCCCGTTGCGTGAACGTCAGGAAGATATCCCTGCTCTGGTCGGCCATATTCTCAAGCGCCTCAGCGAAGCCTGGGAAATCTCGCCCCCGATAGTCAGCACAACGGCAATGAAAACCCTGGAGCAGTACGCTTACCCGGGCAATGTGCGGGAGCTGGAAAACACTCTGGAGCGAGCCCTGACTCTGTGTGACGGCGCGGAAATCCATGAAGAGCATCTTCGCCTGCAAGCAGATACGCTACCTGCGTCCACCACCGCCCACGCACCGGAAACCCACACCACCCCCGATCGCCCCCTGCATCAACCGCTGGAAGACTTTCTTCAAGACATAGAAAAACAGGAAATTCTCAAGGCTCTGGATGCAACGCACTGGAACCGGACTGCTGCCGCGAAAAAGCTGGGCATGACATTCCGGTCTCTGCGTTACCGGCTCAAGAAGCTGGAGCTGGACCGGGAAGAAGAGTAAACCTTCCCCCTTTGCTTCTTTACGTAAAAGCTATATCGCACATTCAAAAGGCGTATAACTGAGAATCCAGCTCAGTCGGCTCTTCGCAAATCAGCTGTGCCAACAGGGCGGCACAGGCGGGAGCTGCCACCAAGCCATTTCGATAACAACCTGCTGCTGCGAACCAGCCTTTCCGGCCGGGAATAGCACCCAGCCAGGGGTGGTCGCGATCACAACCCGGGCGCACACCGGACCAGTGAAACGCCGGTTTGTGCAAAGCAAGTTCAGGCAGCAAATGGCTGGCAAGCGATTCCAGCCGATAGCGACCATTTACCGACGGGTAATCACTGGCATCACCCCGACGTAATGTTGAACCAACCAGCACAGCGCCATCACTGCGCGGGATGAGGTAACCCTCCTCGGTCAGCATGATCGAAGGCACCCTCCCCGCTGGCAGCTGGTACAACAGCATCTCTCCCTTAGCCGGAAAAAGTGCAGGTGACGGCCCCAATTCAGCCAGCAGCCGATCATTCCAGGCTCCGGCACAGAGCAAAACCGTCTCCGCCACCAACACCTGACCATCCTGAAGGATCAAACGCCCCCCTCTATCTTCAGGATGCAGTGCCGTCACCCTGGCATTCACGAAGGTCACCCCGGAGCGGCGCAGATAAGCCCTCAGCTGGCGCAACAATCGGGGATTGCGGATACTACCCAGATGTGGGAAAAAGACTCCGTCCCCAGCGGGGCTACCCGACATGACCCGCTCCGCCAGGCATGGCCGGGCTTCCCAGCTCTGTGATGCGGCCCACTGCAACGCCATCTCTTGCTCTACAGGGCGGGTAGCCACCCACATACCGCTTTGGTACAACAAGCCATCCACCGGCAAACCTGCCGCGGATAAAAGCGCCACAATAGTTTGATAACGGGGAACCGCCTCTCGGGCAAGCTGATTCATGGCCTCGGAGTAACGCCAGGCATACAGAGGCGAAAGGATACCGCCGCCCGCCCAGGAAGCAGGCCGTCGCGCAGCATCATCGACAATGGTGACAGACCCCCCCCGCTGGACCAGCTCCAACGCACCAAGCAAGCCAAGAATACCGGCACCAACGATGGTTATATCCGCTTTATTGCGCCCTCGCATGCTTCCGCCATGTCTGTTTAATCAGGGCGGACAACCATACCATAGAGGCTATAAACACGATATTTTGGCAGTCTTATTAATGGCCAGAATTACAAGGCAGCACTTCATCAGCTCGAGCCTTGCGCACCCGACCGCTTTGCGCAACAACCAACCCCAATGACGACCCCGATTGCCGGGAGCAAACGGTTATACGGCCGTTGTAGCCATGACTAAAACCCATGGCGTTGAATCTGGCGCGCCGGGCCAGGTGGCTATTCACTTCAACACGAAACTCACCATGCACCGGGCCATGCTCCAGCAATACGCGCCCTCCATGACTGCACAGACCAGTGCTTTCAATCTTGCAGTCATAACTGCCGGTAGTTTCAAACACACGCCAGCCACGATTCCAGTCACCCTTGGGAAGAGCGCATCCTCCTTGATCAGATACCGGACATATGACCACCCACCTGCCATGACTAACAGCATGATGACGAGCCAATATCAAAGCATGATAGATATCATGCTGAAAGGTAATTAAACGATGCCTTGCCAGCAAGGAAGAAACACTGCTTACAGCCCCTGACACAAGAAGCGCCATCAGTACCAGTGCAATCAACGCCTCCAGCAATGTCACTCCATGCTGATATTTCCCATGCATCTGAGCTCCCCACGCCTGAATGGAAAACCAGAATGAAGGCAGAGGAAATCAGAAGGCAGAGGCGATAACGTCAAAACGACGCTATAAATTACCTTTTTTCTATAGGCGAAAAGCTGACAACAATGGCGAAATAACCCACATAAAAAAAGCACAGCTCGCTCATCGCAAACTGTGCTTTAGCGTCACGTAGCTTTTATTCAAAAGGGCGACGAATTATTTACCCCAGCAACGATCTGCCCCCCAGGGAGCCGTTCCCGTGACATCGGTCGCACCGCTCTGTGTCAGCGTCAAATTTCCGCATTGGTTGCCACTCGTTGCTTTAGCTCGTGTCGCTTGCAGCGTGAAGCTATTAGCATCAGCCGAAGAGTCATCAACAGAATAGAAACCTGTGTCTGACATGATCGGCGAGTCCAATGCCGGACAATCTGCATAGGTGCCACGAGTCGAATAACAACGCTCCATCAGGTTGGCCGCGCTGGTCAGCGCAACCCTTGCCTCAGAAACCCGGCCACGCTCTACATGATTCTGATAGTTGGGGTACGCAACAACTGACAATATCCCGATAATCAGAACCACAATCATTAATTCAACAAGCGTTACACCTTGCTGTCTGAAAAATCCGTTACCCACTATTGCCTCCAACAGCGCGGCTTTCACCGCGCTGAGCTATTCATTCAATCAGCGCAGCTGGCGCCAGGAGTGTCTACCGATCAGCTCGCCGGAACCCTTGATATTGAAACGGGTCACATCGCCACTGGAATCACTGGAGTGCACCACATCGACTCCGCCAGGGCCACCAAGAATATTGGGGCGGGTGAGAAGCTTGTCGGAACCAAAGCCGCTGGGTGGAATCTTGTCCTGATTAACGCCGACAAAGTCATCCTCATCAACAACGCCGTCATCATTCAGGTCAAAGACCCCCTCTGCAATACGTCCACCAGTACCCTTATCCAGGGCCATGACCCAACTATTGCCACCACCGGAGCAAGGATCGCTACTGGGGATGAGTGTCGTGAAAAGCACCGCAGTTTCGTGAATAACAGGACGAACCACCGAGCGTTCACCTTCAGCATTATTGTTGTAAATCAGTTCCATGGACCAACCAGCGTCATCGCTGTTGTCCTTATCTGAGGGAATATTGTCTGACACAACCCGTATCGGCACCGAGCGCCCATCAACATTGAGTTCTGTCTGGAACTCAATGGTTTGCTCCAGCAAGTCATCCTTAGCAACGGTGGTGGAAGTATCTTTTATGCCGTAAAGCACCTGAATACTGGCGTCGGTAACATCATTAAGCTCCAGATACTTACCTGTACCGAAATACACCATGGTGACCCGGTCTTCATCTTCCTCAAACTCCACCTTGGCAAGGTCCGGCCGACTGGTAATCGGTTGGCTGGGCTCACCATCAAACAGGGGCACAGCATTTTTCCCCGACTGAATAGCCACTTTCCAGTCACCATTTTTATCCTGGTCAAACTTCCACAAGTCCCCATTCAGGTCGCCGCCATAAATCGTGTCGGCAACCGGTTTTTTACCGGAAGCATTGATCGCAGTAATACCGGACAATCCATTACCCCCTGGCACGCCAACCGGCACCGTCGCCTCGAGGGAGCCATCGTCCAAATCGAACAACAGGAGCCGGGCTGTCTCATCACTGGAGTTGTAGCCATTACCCATGGCCAGAACCCAGTTAATTTCTGCAGGATTATTACCGCTGGCAGGAATCAGAGTCGGTATCACCGAAACCTCATTAATACCCTCACCCAACTGCCCACCGGCATTATCACTTCGCTCCCATAACAACTCGGGATTTACCGGATCAGTAATGTCCAGCACATAAATATCCCGACCGCCGGCACCAGAGGTTCCTACCGCCAGAGTCCGCCATCCGCCAGTATCTGCATCACCGACCCATGCATCGGTAACAATCACAGAGCCATCGAGAAAGTACTTGTGGTTATAGTTCACATCGGCCAGCTGAGGCAGCTCATCCAGAACAAAACCGGGAATATAAGCGAATAGCTCGTCGCCCGTGTCTGCGTCAAAGCCATGCAGCATGCCGTCGTTCGCAGCCACGAGAACCACTTCTCTACGGCTGTTCTGAGTAGATTTGAAAACGTTGTATTTAGGAGCCTGGACGGTATCGCCCAGGTGTTGATACCCATACCCCTGACGACCACTATAAGCCGGGTTAGAATTGACGATGTCGCCAAGACGCGTATCTCTGTCCCGGAACTTTCCGCCATTGGCCTGCTCCTGACGTCTATCACCTCTCAACCAGGCAGCCAGTTCGGAATTGCCTCCCACGAAGCTCGCATCAAACTTTTCCAGGCCGGCTGCCGTTCCTACCAGCAAATTCCGGTCTACAAGCGCCATGGCATCCAGCTTGTCGGCGGCACTCCATTTCGGTCTGGTTTTGACATCGCCGTTTTTTTCAAGGGCGAATGCCAGCAAATCACCACTCCATCTTTCCGGATTGAAACGCGCCTGATAGACAAGGCTGTCTGTATCAAGGCGAGTGGAGTTTGCAACGATAGACGCAGACGAGGATGCCCCGCGATCTACGATATCCTTCAAAGTATTGGAGAGCTCTTTGGCGAATGCCGCCGGCTCAGCGGCACTGAAAAAACCACCACGACTGTTAACCCCTGCATGAAGCAGGTCGTCAATTTTGGCTTCGCTATTATTTGCCGGGTCACCCCAAGCTATGGGAATAGAGGGATCCACAATGGCTTTAAATGCGGTATCCGGATCGATCGAACCAGTCACCCCGAGACCAACACCATAAGTCACCATATGTTGCCAGAAAGCCGGATTTCGTTCCGAAGCGGCAACTTTATTTGCCAAATCCGGCTGAAGATCATTTTTCCAATACTTCATCGCCACATCGGCCAGCGTATTGGAATGATCATCACTAAATGGATTTTCTTTCGTATAACCGAACACCTGACCATCTTCATCGGTGTATTCTTTTCCAGACTCCCCATCCTGGTTACCCACGCCGGGGCTATCCCCTCCCCAGTATCCATCTGTCATAAGAACCGAGTAGCTGGAACGGCACTCGTAATTGCTCCCTCCATCCTCTCCAGGCGTAGAGCTATAGGGGCCTTTGTCATCAGTGAGAGAATAATATTTACCGACATCATCCAGCGACTTTCTCAATGGCGTACTACCACTGGGATCGACACCGTAGAGCCAGGAAAAGAAACTATTGCGGTTGCTATCCACCTGGAAGGGGGACACCCCTTTTACCAGCGTCCCGTCTTTGTTCAATCTTCCGTAACCGACACGCACATCTGATTTGACGGAGTCAAATGCTTTACCAATGCCAGCCTTGGCAGACATGGTCCGCGTTCGGTAATAGGAAAACCAGTTTGCAAAATTCTGCTTTTGCTCTGCACTTTGATTGGCAACATTCACTTTTGAATAACAGCCGCCAGAGTAAGGGTCAGCCACACAGCCTGAAACCGTATCAATAAATTCAAAATAGAATGCAGGCTCCGCCTGGGCGTTATGACTGAGCGTAAAGCCACCCTGACTTGTATAGAAATAATCGTCGATGATTGCCCGATAATTATTGGAGAGATTTAACTTGGGGGAATTGTTGTCGTAACCATTTACCGGCGCATCAATAAAACTCACCGAAGGATAGTCACTTCCATCACCTTTAGGAGGCGGCAGATACTGCTGGGAAGGATCATAATACTGCTTGTTCAGATAATTTGAAGCCAAAAATTGGCGATTATTATTACTGAAGTAAAAGCACAGATATTCTCCGGCATACCAGCCTTGATTGCTATTACTACAATTGCCCACGTTGAAATGATTATCCAGAGAGTCCGGCATAAACCCCCAGCGCATGGACCCGGAATCATCAAAGACAAACATGATATTTGGCTCTGCGCCCGCACCGATAAAGAGCGGAGAGTCCGCCAGACTGACAGCCATCACTCTACCGCTTGACAGCAAACAGCAAAGCGCAAGAAACACTAACTTTACAGGGTATTGCATGCGCTTGATCACCCTTTTTCCCATCATCACAACCTCCACCCCCTACAAGGAGTTTTGAGTCTTTTGGTCTCATTACCTTCAATGAATCACGAAGGCATGAAACGCCTAAAATTCCGCTACTGTTAACATCCAAAACCAAACTATAGACACGGTCCAACCACTTCTTTCTGGCCAGGCTTTAGCGTCGATAGGTGCTTTCCACAACAACAACTGAGCGAGTATTGTTGCCAAAACCTCGCGCCACAATTCGATACATGTCGTACTCTGTATTTACGGTGCCGTCTCCCAAGGCCATGGAGCCACCCTGGCTGCTATCAGCCGCCACAACAGGAATTCGTTCTACGAAAAACTGTGGAGGATTTGTCCAGTTCACATCATTCGGTTCATGGGTTACCACGCCTTTCTTTCCAACATGACTAGTATCAGTTGCATTGTTCTTCCAGTCAGGCCGATCCTCGCTTTCGTTGCTGTCGTACCAACCGGTCTGGGTGAAATCCAGGGTCACGGTACCAACCAGATCCTGCTCACCTGCCCGCAAAGCACTCTCGGCAGTCTGCAATGCCAGATTCTGGTCATGCATGGCCCCCGCCATTCGTTCCTGCAGGGTAGTGCTTCGCATAGAACTGATACCCAACAACGTCATGATCAGCAATAACACCAGCCCCATCAGCAAAGCTGCACCTTGCTGGCGCTGTCTGGAAAAATGAGAAAACGAAAAATAAGTCATAACTTTTCCTTACGGCACCCGATTGCGAACGGTCACAGTGCTACTCATTCCCTGGCGCAGAAAACCATCGGTGAAGTTTTCAACCGTTCCATTGAAAACCAGGTTTTGTCCAGCATCTGAATCCACCAAGGCATCACTATCGCCACGCATCAGCATATCCACTCGCACAGCAATCACATTTTCCCAACCAATCGCTGCGTTGGCATCAATCTGCTGGGCAGTTTGGTAGGCGCCATCCAGATCACCATCGCCATCAATATCTGCGCCATAGGTAAGGCGGAATTGCTCCACCCCACCCAGCAATTCCTCACCCGGGTCCGTGCCCAGTTTGCGGAATAAAGCAGGCGCACCATCCACACCTTCTGCAACGTAGTAGATAATGTTCATCATTCGCGAAACTGTTGCGCCCTGGCCATAATTGCTACCCAGATCTTTAGTGCTGTTGCCCGGCGAAACACTTCCGCCCGTATTGTGAGTAATGGAAGTGTTATTTCCTCCGGGCGAGCTGGAGAGCTGGACAATAGTGGCGTTTGTGCAATCGGACACCACCACAATGTCTTCTTTCTTCAGATCATGGTCTTTCAAAACCAGGGTGTTCGCAGGGTTTGCCTGGTCTCGAAATGGCGGACGCAAATCTACAGAGCCGTCACCGGCCCTGCGAAGCATGACTACATCCGTATTAGGCGTCAGATCACCCAGATCAAGTCCTAGAGGAATAACGCCGGACAAAGTTCCAGCTCCATCAACGTATAAACCGGTAATCGCCTCCCCTCCCAGGTTATAGGCATATTGGTCCGGGTTATTGAGATTGTTTCTTACTTCCAGGTTACGGCTACACCCCATATAACCTGCCATACGAAGGTCTTGGGTGAGGAACTGAAAAGAAAAGCGACCATTTTCCTGCAATTCGGCCAGCTCACTTTGCAGCTGATAGGCCTGACGGTTACTGATAAAGATCTGCACTACACCGGCCACCAGCAGGGAGCTGACCACCAGGGCCACCATAATTTCGACCAGGCCAATCCCTTTCTGTCTGTTTGGCTGCATCAACATCTGGAGCTGCTCCTATAATTCAACCTGCACGGTCACAGTCCGCACCGGGTCACTATTTTCATCATCTTCCCAGCGCTCGTCGTACCAGCTGACAGTGACCGTAGCGATGCCATCATCAACATCAACCGACGCCCCTGTTCCAGCTGCCGCATCCTGTGGCAGCATTGCAGGAGCTGTATTGCCATCATCCGTCATGCCGCAAAGAACATTCAGCCAGGCCGCCAGATCGGTATCAGCCACGCTATTACCTCCGGGAATGTCCTGGCAGCCATCACTGTCATGGTTGTAGTCGCCCGCCAGCGCCGCCTGCCGATTTGCCCTCATGCGATCAATAATTTCATAGGCCAGGTAGGTGGCCTGAGAGGACTGTCTGGCACTGACATTCATCTGCACGCTCAACGTCTGCATACCCGCAATGCCTAATAGCCCAACAGACAGGATGAGCAACGCCACCAACACTTCAATCAAACTGAAACCGCTATTGCGCGTCATCATCAGCAGCCCCCTGAATTCATTGAGGTTCGGCCACCTGCGGTAACGCTCAAGGTTCGCGAGCCCTCGCTACCACAATCGCTGCGCTTTATGGTGAGCGTTTCCAATCCGCCACCTCGCCGCCCCTGATGCGTGAACACGAAATGTCCTGCCGTAGACGAATCTATTGCCGTATCAGAAGTGTCTGTACGCAAAACCTCACCGGCATCCAGAGAACCATCTGCATCTTCATCCGCGAAAACGATCCAGCCTCGACCCCATTCACCATCACAGCTGACACCGTCACTGCTACCGCACATTCTCACGATCTGCCCCCTGGCTAAGGCCTCACCGCGGGCGTATTGCACCCCCCCCAGCAGACTGTTGCCCTGACTCACCATCTGGCCATTGCGGATCATGCTCCCGAGTTGCGGCATCGCAAACCCCACCACAACGGCAACCACGGCAATCGTGATCATGAGTTCAATCAATGTGAATCCTCGTTGCCTATCTCTGAAAGCCGGCACAGCAGTTTGCTCCCATTCCATTTACCGGTTCACTTTAGCCCCCCCACTCACGCAAACAAGTGCACTGGGGACTAACGGAGCTTCGTCGGTAATGAACGGTATAAGCCGCTGAAAAATAATAGTTTTTGGTACTTTCTGGTGTGATATCTCTCACACTTTAATACTAGCCAGAAAGGGATTAAGACCAAGAAAAAAAGGTCATGCGCATAAACGGCATCGAACGGCAGGAAAACCGGGACCGGCGTACCGGCACACCACACAAACGGCCAACGGACATTGCGAGGACACACCTGCAAAACCAAAGGAAGCGCGGAAGGACAGCAAGGAAGCACCGACTCCTGAGGTCACTCACGGTGCAGAGTCGGAGACACTGATGCTCAAGGCTTCAGGCAGAGCGAATAGCGCGAGCGGTCGTACCTAAGAGCGCAGCGCCTTGGGCATGGAGAAACGAATGTTCTCTTCGCGGCCGGGGATTTCCTCGGCGTCGGAGCCGCCCAGGGATTTGAGGGTGGTGATGACCTGCTGGACCAGCTCTTCAGGAGCGCTGGCGCCAGCGGTGACGCCGACGGCGGTTTTGCCCTTGAGCCAGGCAGGGTCGATCTGGGAGGGGTCGTCGAGCAGGTGGGCTTCGGCGCCGCAGCGCTCGGCCAGCTCCCGCAGACGGTTGGAGTTGGAGCTGTTCACCGAGCCCACTACCAGCACCAGGCCGCATTCCAGGGCCAGCTGGCGCACGGCGTCCTGACGGTTGGTGGTGGCGTAGCAGATATCCTCACGCTTGGGACCAAGGATATTGGGAAACCGCTGGCGCAGGGCATCGATGACCCGGGCGGTATCATCCACGCTGAGGGTGGTCTGGGTCACGAAGGCCAGGGTGTCCGGGTCACGGACCTGAAGCGTCGCCACATCCGCCTCGTCTTCCACCAGATAGATATCGCCGCCATTGGCCTTGTCGTACTGACCCATGGTGCCTTCCACTTCCGGGTGGCCGGCATGGCCAATGAGAATGCTCTCGCGGCCTTCGCGGGCGTAGCGGATCACTTCCATATGGACCTTGGTGACCAACGGGCATGTAGCGTCGAACACCTTCAACTGGCGGCGCTCTGCTTCCTGCTGCACGGCCTGGGATACGCCATGGGCGCTGAAGATGACGATGGCGTCATCCGGCACTTCGTGGAGCTCTTCCACAAACACCGCCCCGCGCTGACGCAGATCGTCCACCACATAACGGTTGTGGACCACCTCGTGGCGCACATAGATCGGCGGTCCGAACACTTCCAGCGCCCGGTTGACGATATCGATGGCGCGATCCACCCCGGCACAGAAGCCACGGGGGTTGGCGAGTCGGATTTGCATAGGGAGTCCTGCGTAACTGATGCGACCATTGTAACCGGGAAAGACCTCGATCTGCGACCATGGCCAATGCCATCCAGCAGACCAGCCCCTCCCCGTCCGGCATCAATTCAGAGTAACGGGTTGCTCCGGCGCATAGCGTTCCACAGCGATGATCTCCACCTCAAAGGTTAGATCCCGCCCGGCCAGAGGGTGGTTGAAGTCCACATAGACCCAGCCATCCTCCTCCTTGCTGATCACCCCCGGCAACTCTCCACCGGCGGCATCGGCAAAGCTGAGCACCATGCCCGGCTCGAGGGTGTCGTACTGGGCAAAGGTATCCCGGGTGAAATGCTGCACATTGTCGTCGTTGTAATCGCCGAAAGCCTTGTTCGCCTCCAGGAAAACGCTTCGGCGATCACCGACCTTGAGGCCGCGCAAGGCATTCTCAAAGCCTGGCAGCAGGGATTCGTCACCCCAGACAAAGGCCGCCGGCTCACCGCCGAAGGTGGAATCCAGCTCGGTGCCATCCATCAGACGCACCGCAAAGTGCAGAGTGATACGGGTTTCCGGGCCCGCGCGGAGAATCTCAGTCATGCTTTTTCGCTCCCAGGAGCATATCCAGCAGTATCAGGCCGGCGCCGATGGTAATGGCGGTATCGGCGATATTGAAGGCCGGGAAGTGACTGTTACCCCAGTAGAAATCCAGAAAATCCACCACATGCCCCAGCACCAGCCGGTCGTAGAAATTACCCAGGGCCCCGCCCAGAATAAGCGCCAGCGCTACGCCCTGCAGTTTCTCGGCAGCAGTGAGGCGGGTCAGCCAGACCAGGATCAGTACCGAGGCACCCAACGCAATGGCCGTAAAGAACCAGCGCTGCCAGCCCCCCGCATCCGCCAGAAAGCTGAATGCCGCACCGGGGTTATAGGCCAGAGTCAGATTAAAGAACGGCATCACTTCCAGCCGCTCGTAGAGATCAAACCGGGCGACCACCATATGCTTGGTGATCTGGTCCAGGGCAATCACCACACCGGTGAGCCACAACCAGATCAGCTGTCCCGGCAGCAGCCGCTTGCTGCTTTCAGAAGATGAGGTATCTGCCGCCTTAGGCATAACGTCGCACCTCACCCTCGCCATCCACGTTCGTCACGCAACGGCCACACAACTCCGGATGCTCCGCATGGGAGCCCACATCCGGCTGGTGGTGCCAGCAACGCGCGCACTTGCCATACTCACTGGCCAGCACCTGCACCTTCAAGCCGCTCACCGCCGTGTCTTCCAGCTCGGCAGGCGCCTCGCCCAGAGACTTGAGGGTGGCCGCAGAGGTGATGGTGACGAAGCGCAGTTCATCACCGAGACGATTCAGCAGGGTCCGCTGCCCATCATCCACATAGAGCACTACCTCGGCACCGAGCCCGCCCTTGATCAGCTTGTCGCGGCGGGCATTCTCGATGGCCTTGTTCACCGCCTGTTTCACATCCTGCACCTGCTGCCAGAAGGCACGGTCCATGTCCGTATCGGTAAGGGCGAAAAGCCCCGTATACCACTCCGCCAGGAACACGGAATCGAGACGCGCGCCGGGCAGGTTTTCGTAGATTTCCTCGGCGGTGAAGCTGAGCACCGGCGCCATCCAGCGCACCAGCGCCTGGGCGATATGATAAAGGGCCGTCTGGCAGGAGCGACGCGCCACGGAATCCGCCTGGGTGGTGTACTGGCGATCCTTGATGATATCCAGGTAGAAGCCACCCAGATCCAGGGCGCAGAAGTTGTGCAGCTTCTGGTAGACCTGATGGAAATGGTAGCCGTCGTACAACCCCTGAATCTCTTCCTGCAGTTGCAGGGCGCGATCGACGATATAGCGATCCAGCGCCAGCATCTGCTCCGGCTCAAGCGCATCGGCAGCCGGGTCGAAACCGCTCAGGTTGGAGAGCAGGAAACGGCTGGTGTTACGGATACGGCGATAGCTGTCGCCCATCTGCTTGAGGATGTCCTTGGACACGGACATCTCACCACGATAATCGGTGGCCGCCACCCACAGGCGCAGGATATCGGCGCCCAGGTCATTCCACACTTCCTGGGGCGCGATCACATTGCCGACGGATTTGGACATCTTGCGGCCCTGCTCGTCCACGGTGAAGCCATGGGTCAGCACGGTTTTGTAAGGTGCCGCATCGCGAACCGCCAGGCTGGTCAGCAAGGACGACTGGAACCAGCCACGGTGCTGGTCGGAGCCTTCCAGATACAGGTCCGCCGGTGTTTCCAGCTGTGGGCGCTGATCCAGCACGCAGTAATGGGTGACGCCGGAATCAAACCACACATCCAGGGTATCGGTGACCTTGCTGTACTGGTCCGCCTGCTCGCCGAGCAGCTCGGCGGGCGCCAGATCGAACCAGGCATCAATGCCTTCCTGTTCCACCCGCTGAGCCACCTGTTCGATCAGTGCCGGGGTATCCGGGTGCAGTTCACCGGTTTCCTTGTTCACGAACAGCGCAATGGGCACGCCCCAGGTGCGCTGGCGGGAGATACACCAATCCGGGCGATCGGTGAGCATGCCTTCGATGCGCGCCTTGCCCCACTCCGGCAGCCACTGCACCTTGTCGATTTCCTGACGGGCGCGAGGCAATAGCCCGGCCTTGTCCATGGAAACGAACCACTGGGCGGTGGCGCGGAAGATCAGTGGCGTCTTGTGGCGCCAGCAATGCGGGTAGCTGTGCTCGATTTTTGCCAGCTTCACCAGGGCACCGCTTGCCTGCAATGCCTCGATCACCGGCTCGTTGGCCTTGCTCACATGCACGCCACCGACCACCGGCAGGTCGTCACGGAACAGGCCGCTGTCCAGCACCGGGCTGATCGGGTCCAGATCGTATTGCTGGCCCACCACAAAGTCGTCAGCACCGTGACCGGGCGCCGTGTGCACCAGGCCGGTACCGGCATCGGTGGTCACGTGCTCACCGAGAATCACCGGCACCTGGGCGCCCAGGAACGGATGCTGCAAAGCCAGCATTTCCAGCTTGTCGCCTTGCACGGCGGCAGAGCGGGACACGCTTTCCATGCCCCAGCGCTCCACCAGATCGTCCGCCAGCGCCTCGGCCACCAGCAGCTCACGATGCTGGCCATCCAGCTCGCCGCTGAGCAGCACATAGTCCAGCTGCGGATGCACCGCCACCGCCCGGTTCGCGGGTATGGTCCAGGGCGTGGTGGTCCAGATCACCAGCGCCGGCGCGGTGGCCTCGATGCCAGAGCGGGCGGCAAAGTCCGCCACGTCCACCACGCTGAAGGCCACATCAATGGCCGGGGATACCTTGTCGTAGTACTCCACTTCCGCTTCCGCCAGGGCAGAAGCGCAATCCAGACACCAGTGCACCGGCTTGAAGCCCTGCTGCAGGTGGCCGTTGTCGACGATCTTGCCCAGGGAACGGATGATGTTCGCCTCGAAGGCGTAATCCATGGTCAGGTAGGGATTGTCCCAGTCGCCGAACACCCCCAGGCGCATGAAGTCCGCCTTCTGGCCATTCACCTGCTTGCTCGCGTATTCGCGACACTTCTTGCGGAAGGTACCGGCATCCACCTTGTGGCCGGCCTTGCCCACCTTCTTTTCCACCATCAGCTCGATGGGCAGACCATGACAATCCCAGCCTGGCACATAGGGGGCATCAAAGCCGGCCAGGGTGCGGGACTTGACGATCATGTCCTTGAGGATCTTGTTCACCGCGTGGCCGATATGAATATCGCCGTTGGCGTACGGAGGGCCATCGTGAAGAATGAACTTGGGACGGCCGGCAAAGGCCTCACGGATCTTCTGGTAGAGCTGCTTTTGCTGCCACTCTTTCAGCCGCGCCGGTTCGCGCTGGGACAAGCCGGCCTTCATGGGGAAGTCGGTTTGGGGAAGATTAAGCGTTGCCTTGTAGTCCGTCATAGTCCCGTCTTAGATAATCCCGTCTTTTCAAAGTAGTCCCGGACCGCTTGCACGTCCTGCCAGATGGCAGTCTTGAGCTGATCCAGATCCGCGAATTTCTCTTCCGCCCGCACGAAATGGCGAAAGGCAACCGTCAAATGCTTGCCGTACAGGCTGTCCTTGCCAACACTCGCATCGCTGTAGTCGAGCAGATGCACTTCCAGGCGATTTTCCGTGCCGTTCACCGTGGGGCGATCGCCCATGTTGGCGGCGCCGGCCTGACTCGTTAGCCCGGCGCCACTGACCGTCACCGCAAATACCCCCGCCAGCGGCGAGTGCAGACGCTTGAGCGCCAGATTCACCGTGGGCAGATCCAGGGTGCGACCGATCTTGTCGCCATGACGCACCCGACCACTGATGGCAAAGGGGCGACCCAGTAAGGTTTCCGCCAGGGCAAAATCACCGGCGCTGAGCGCCGCGCGAACCCGGGTGCTGGACACCCGCTCGCCGTGGATTTCGCAGGTGGCGGTGTCGGTCACAGCGAAACCGAACTGCTCGCCGGCCTGCTGCAGGTAGGCGAAATCCCCGTCGCGACCACAGCCGAAACGAAAATCATCCCCCACCACCAGATATTCCACTCCCAGTCCGTCCACCAGCAGGGATTTCACAAAGGCCTCGGCGGTCAGGGAGCGAAACCGCTCGTTGAACCGCACACACAGCACCTGATCCACCCCCGCGTCACGCAGGGCAATCAGCTTGTCGCGCAGGGACATGAGCCGGGCCGGCGCCTGCTGCGGCGCAAAAAATTCCTGAGGTTGCGGCTCGAACAGCATCACCGTGGCCTTCAGGCCACGGCGGCGGGCTTCTGAGATCACCTGATCCAGAATCCGCTGATGCCCCTGATGCACCCCATCGAAATTGCCAATGGTGGCCACGCAGCCGCGATGCCTGTCGCGCAGATTGTGAATGCCGCGAATCAGTCGCATCTCATCCTCGTCTCAAAAGACGCCCGATTATACAGGCTCGCCCATGGTTTTGTATGCGCCCGTGACGGCGACCGGCGGGAAAAACGGTTAACCACCAAGGGGATGGTGCTCACAGCGAGCAAAGACAACCCCCTCTACGCTTGCTGACGCAAATCAGCGGCGCAAATGACGTGGGCGCAGCCCCAGGAGCAGCAGGCTAATCCCGTAAATCGCCAGCCCTGAAGCCACGATCAAGCTGAGCCAGCCGACCCGGTTCCACACCCCGGCCTCGGTCCAGGCCTGGGTCTGCAACGACAGCCAGTACGTGACCGCCGCCATGGCCGTACCGGCAAAAATTATCCGAGACCAGAGCAACAGCCAGCCCTTGAGCGGCTGATAAACGCCGGCCCGGCGCAGCCCCAGGTATAACAACCCGGCGTTGAGCCAGGCCGACAATGCCATGGCCGTGGCCAGCCCCACATGGCGCCACTCCCACACCAACATGGCGCCAAACGCCATATTCGCCAGCATGGCAATCACACCGATCTTCACCGGGGTGCGGGTATCCTGGCGGGCATAGAACCCCGGGGCCAGCACCTTGATGAGCATGGCCGCCAACAGGCCGGTACTATACGCACGCAGAGACTCCGCGGTTTTCGCCACATCAAAGGCGGTGAATTCGCCGTACTGGAACAGCGTGGACAACAACGGCTCAGCCAGTACCGCCAACGCCAATGCCGCCGGCAGACCAATCAACAGCACCATGCGGATCGCCCAGTCCAGGGTGCGGGAAAACGCCTCACCGGAAGCATCCACATGTTTGCTGGACAGGCTGGGCAGGATCACCGTGCCGATGGCCACCGCGAAAATGCCCAGCGGCAGCTCGATCAGCCGGTCGGTATAATAGAGCCAGGTCACCGACCCGGTTTCCAGCAGCGATGCCAGCACTGTATTGACCAGGGAGTTGAGCTGATAGACCGACGCCCCGAACAGGGCCGGGATCATCAATGTCATGATCTTGCGCACCCCCGGGTCCGACCAGCCCATACGCGGCACTGGCATCAGGTTCAACCGCGCCAGGAACGGTAGCTGGAACAACAGCTGCGCCACCCCGGCGATCAACACCCCCCAGGCCAGCGCCACCGCCATACGATCCTCGGCAAACTGCGGCGCCAGGAACAGGGCGCAACCGATCAGGCTCAAGTTCAACAACACCGGCGTAAAGGCCGGCACTGCAAAGCGGTTCCAGGAATTGAGAATGCCGCCGGCAAAGGCGGTCAGGGAAATAAAGAATAGATAAGGAAAGGTCAGCCGCAGCATTTCCACGGTCAGCGCCCGTTTCACCGGGTCATCGCCAAAACCCGGAGCGAACAGCCAGACCACCCCTGCCGCCGCCAGCATCCCCACCAGCGTGATCAACGCCACCACGGTTCCCAGGGTCCCGGCTACCCGGTCCACCAACAGCTTGGTGGCCGCCATGCTGCCTCTGCTGCGATACTCGCTGAGCACCGGCACAAACGCCTGGTTAAAGGCCCCTTCGGCAAAAAGACGACGGAAGAAATTAGGGATTTTCAGGGCAACGAAGAAGGCATCGGCCCCGGCGGAAGCCCCCAGCATACGGGCGATCACCACATCCCGAACCAGCCCGAGCACCCGCGACAGCATGGTCATGGTCGCCACCAGGGCGGTGGAGGCCATTAAACCGGCTTTTTTCGGGGTCTTTTCTGTGGGTTCGGTCATGATGTCTCCAGCAAACCGGGCAAGAGTAAACAAAGGCCGCCCAAACCGCCAGAATGATGATTTCCGCCCCCACATACCATTGACATCGGGCCGCCGGATCGGCATAGTTGCGCGTCTTTAGACCATGACCCGCGTGTTTTTTGATCACAACAGGTAGGGTCGGCCCCAGCGGCCAGTGTCACAACCCGAATTTGACCTTCGAATTTAAAGTATAGGAGCAGGACCTTGGCTAACTCACCGCAAGCACGCAAGCGTGCGCGTCAGGCGGAAAACCGCCGTCAGCACAACGCAGCGATGCGCTCCATGGTGCGCACATACCTGAAAAAGGTGAACGCGGCTATTGCGTCCGGCGACCAAGGCAGCGCTCAGGAAGCTTATACCCAGGCGGTGTCTGTGCTGGATAAAGCCACCCGCAAGGGTAAGTTTCACCCGAACAAGGCCGCTCGCCACAAGAGCCGCCTGAACGCCAAGATCAAGGCGATGGCTGCCTAAGTCTGACGCGTTCGCGTTAAAAAAACCGGCCATTGGCCGGTTTTTTTATGCCTGAAAATCAGTGACGAGTTGCGAGAAGCGAGTTTCGAAGGGCCAAACCGGTTTTGCCTTTCGCTTCTCGAAACTCGAGACTCGCTTCCCACATCAGCCAACGTCAAACACCACCATATTATCCCGGTGGATCAGCTCCTCTTCATTCATGAAGCCCAGCACATCGGCAATCTCTGCGCTTTTCTTGCCACAAATTCGACGGGCGTCGGCAGCATCATAATTGGCCAGACCACAGCCGATACGCTCGCCCTGCTCGCTTTCACAGGCCACCATTTCTCCTCGGGAGAACTGGCCGAACACATCCACCACACCCACCGGCAGCAGGCTGGAGCCGCCATCCCGGATACGGCGCACCGCCCCGGCATCCAGCACCACACGACCGCGCATCTGCAGATGCCCGGCCAGCCACTGCTTGCGGGCATTCATGGGCGAGGTATCCGGCAGCAAGGTGGTGCCGGGCCCTTGCCCCTGGGCCAGCTCTGCCAATACCTGCGGGCTGCGGCCGGAGGCAATGGTTGTCGACGCCCCGGAGCGGGCAGCCAGCTTGGCGGCACGCACCTTAGTGGCCATGCCGCCACGCCCCAATAATCCGCCACCGCCAGCGACGCGGGCAATATCCGGGTCCGACGCCCGCGCTTCGCGGATCAATTTGGCACCGGGGTTGCTGCGAGGGTCGGCATCGAAGAGACCATCCTGATCGGTAAGGATCACCAGCCGGTCCGCCTCGATCAGATTCGCCACCAGCGCCGCCAGAGTATCGTTGTCGCCAAAGCGAATTTCATCGGTGACCACGGTGTCGTTCTCGTTCACCACCGGCACCACCGAAAAGCCCAACAGGGTCAGCAACGTGGAGCGGGCATTGAGATAGCGCTTGCGGTCAGACAAGTCATCATGGGTAAGCAGCACCTGGGCGGTGTGCAGATTGTGTTTCTGGAAGCGCGACTCCCAGGCTTGCACCAACCCCATCTGGCCCACCGCAGCCGCGGCCTGCAGCTCGTGCACGGAATCCGGACGGGAGGCCCAGCCCAGCCGGGTCATCCCTTCTGCAACGGCACCGGAGGATACAATCACCACTTCGATGCCCTGCTCACGCAGCGCCACCATGCGGTCCACCCAGGACTGCATCAACGCACAATCCAGCCCCTTGCCGTCATTGGTCAGCAGGGCACTGCCTATCTTGATTACCCAACGCTGGCGATCCGCCACACCCGCTCCTTAATCACACCTGATCAGGGTTCGTAAACCACTTCCACATCGTGGTCATCATCATCGTCATCGTCATCGTCGCTATCATTCTGGCGAGCTCGACGCGCATCCGCCTTGAGCTCCTGCACCTTCTCCCGGGCCTCTTCTTCCAGGCGGGCGCGCAGATCCTGCTGAGCAGCGGCATAATCCGGGTCTTCCTGCTCCAGCCGGCGACGATCCTCAATGGCGTTCATCAGGGCGTAGACCAGGTCTTCGCAGCCTACCCCCGCAGCTGCAGAAATGCGGAACACCGGCCCCTGCCAGCCCAGCTCCTCAACGATGGCATCTGCCTGCGCCTGCGCTTCATCATCCGCCAGCAGATCAATTTTATTGAATACCAGCCAGCGCTCCTGTTCGGCCAGAGCAGGAGAAAAACGGTCCAGCTCGTCGGCAATGGCATCAATGTGATCTGCCGGGCTACTGCCATCCATGGGCGCCAGATCCACCACGTGCAGCAGCAAGCGGGTGCGCGCCAGATGCTTGAGGAAACGAATCCCCAAACCCGCCCCTTCTGCGGCCCCTTCGATCAGGCCGGGAATATCAGCGACCACAAAACTGCGATGGCGATCCGCCTTCACCACGCCAAGATTGGGCACCAGGGTGGTAAACGGATAATCCGCCACCTTGGGTTTGGCGGCAGAAATGGCCCGGATCAGGGTGCTCTTGCCGGCATTGGGCATGCCGAGCAGCCCCACATCCGCCAGCACTTTCAATTCCAGGCGCAGGCGACGGGATTCACCCGGCTTGCCCTTGGTGATCTTGCGCGGCGCCTGATTGGTACTGCTCTTGAAATGGATGTTACCCAGACCGCCGCGACCACCCAGAGCAATCATCACCGGTTTTTCCGGATCGGTCAGATCCGCCAGCACCTCATCGGTATCCACATCGACGATGGTGGTACCCACCGGCACCAGCAACACGACGTCGTCGGCGGATTTGCCGGTCATCTGCCGGCCCTTGCCGCCCTCGCCGTTACGGGCTTTGAAATTGCGGTCGTAACGGTAATCCACCAAGGTATTCAGATTGGTGTCCGCCTTCACCAGCACACTGCCGCCGGCACCGCCGTCGCCACCATCCGGGCCGCCGAATTCCACGTATTTTTCGCGCCGGAAACTCAGACAGCCATCACCGCCCTTACCGGCGTGAACTTCAATGGTGGCTTCATCGACAAATTGCATTGGGGGACACTCTATTACTGGATGGATGCCATTGTAGGGCAGCACACGGGCCACTCACCACAATGTCCTGGATCTGTTCGCGCGCTTTTGCCCACGCCGCCTGCAGGCAGCCTGACACAAAAAAGCCCCGCGGGCAGGAGCCTCGCGGGGCTTTTTCTGACCCTTTCGGATCAGGCCACGGGCTCGATCACCACAAACTTGCGGCTCAGCGGACCCTTGGTTTCGAACTTAACGCGACCAGCTTCCTTGGCAAAGATGGTGTGGTCTTTGCCCATGCCGGTGTTACCACCAGCGTGGAATTTGGTGCCACGCTGGCGAACGATGATTTCACCAGCGCTAACCACTTGACCGCCATAGCGTTTCACGCCAAGGCGTTTACTTTCCGAATCGCGTCCGTTCTTAGTACTACCACCGGCTTTCTTATGTGCCATGTCTCAATCCTCTCTTCAAATGTCTAAGGATCAGCCCTGGATCCCGGTGATTTTCACCGCCGTGTACCACTGGCGATGACCTTGAGTCTTGCGGGAGTGCTTGCGGCGACGGAACTTCACAATCTTGATCTTCTTGTGACGGCCCTGCTCCAGCACTTCAGCGGTTACCTTGGCGCCATCCAGCATCGGCTGGCCGACTTTCACGTCATCGCCGTTGGCAACCAGCAGCACCTGGTCGAAATCCACGGATTCGCCGGTGGCCACTTCAATTTTCTCGATGCGCACAACATCGCCTTCTTCAACGCGATACTGCTTGCCACCGGTTTTGATTACTGCGTACATGCATGTGCTCCAGCACGACTCCACTCAGGCGGACGACTCCAGTTCAGAAGCATCGTCACTTGCAGGCCAGGCAGAGGATGAAATTGGGTCGCGAAGTGTACGTGAAACACCGCCCCTGAACAAGCCCTGATTCTGCCCGCTGCCGCGGCCTTCACAGGGAATGGGCTTTCCTTGACTAGCCGCCAGCCACTGCTAGCATTGCCCGCTGTTGCGCCCACCTTCTGTCTGGACACAAGTGCATGGATTTCAAGGCCATTTATGCTGTCGTCGAAGATGACTTCGCGGCGGTGAACCAGTTTATCAACCACCACCTGGATTCCAATGTCCCGCTGATCCGCGAGGTGGGGGATTATATCGTCCAGTCCGGTGGCAAACGCCTGCGTCCGCTGGTGTCCATCCTGTGTGCCCGCGCCTCGGGCTATCATGGCGAGCGCCATGTGGATGTGGCCGCCATTATCGAGTTCCTGCATACCGCGACTCTGCTCCACGATGATGTGGTGGATGAGTCCAACCTGCGCCGCGGACGGCCCACGGTCAATGCGGTATGGGGCAATGCCGCCAGCGTCCTGGTGGGCGATTTCCTGATTTCCCGCGCCCTGCAGCTAATGGTGGGCCTCAGGCACTCGCGGTTGTTGGATATTTTCTCCCAGAGCACCAACACCATCTCCGAGGGTGAGGTGCTACAGCTGATCAATGTGCGCGACCCCAACACCAGCGAAGACAACTACATGCGGGTGATCCACCACAAGACCGCCAAGATGTTTGAATCGGCGGCGGAAACCGGCGCCGTTCTGGGGGCCGACGAAAACACTGACTTCGTGGATGCCTTCGCCGCCTACGGCCGCCATCTGGGCATTGCCTTTCAGCTGATCGACGATGTGCTGGACTACCAGGGCGAAGCCAGCGAGCTGGGCAAGAATGTGGGCGACGACTTGGCCGAAGGCAAACCCACCCTGCCGCTGATCTACACCATCGCCAACGGCAGTGCGGAGCAGGCCAAACTGATCAAGGATGCCATTCGCAACGGCGGCCTGGACCATCTGCAGCATATTATTGAAACCGTTCAGGCCAGCGGTGGTCTGCAATATACGGTGGACAAGGCCGCCGAGCATACGCGCCTGGCCCTGGACGCCATCGCCGCGGTGCCGGCCTCCCCTTACAAGGAGACCCTGTTCACCCTGGCGGAAGAATCTCTCAAGCGGACCTATTGAAAACCGCAACAGGCAACACGCTGCACGAAATATTGATGCGCCGCGTGTTGGCTCAACCTGTCACCAAGGAGCCCCTATGTTACGCGCTGTGCTAGTTCTTGCCCTGAGTGCCACCTTTGCCGGCTGCGCCCTCAGCCCGCAGATGATTGACGTCAAACCGGTTGCCGATGTGGAGGCCACCAATGTTGGCCAGAATCAGCCCGTGCAGGTTCTGGCGGTGGATTCCCGTGACCAGGAAGCTTTCGGCACCCGCGGAGGCGTGTATAAAAACACCGCCCTGGTGCGCCCCGCCAATGATGTAAAAAGCGCTATCGAAGATGCCATTCGCAAAGGGCTGCAAACCCAGGGCTTCAATGCCTTCAACCCCGGCGAAGATGCCACTCGCCTGGAGGTTCGCCTGGAACAGCTGGACTATGTGCCCGAAGAAGGCTCAGTGGTCAATGAAGTGACCCTGACTCTCACCCTGCTGGCCGAAGCCAGCCGCGGCGACGTGCTTCACACCGGCACCTACAAAAGCAGCGTAGTTCATGACCTGCCTCTGCCCCCCTCGGCCAACCGCAACCAACAGATGGTCAACGACATCCTCAGCGGCGCCATCAACCGCCTGCTCAAGGATCCGGAAATGCTGGCCTTCCTGGCGGGTAACGACACGCCCTGATGCCAGGCAACCGCGTCGCCATTCACTACTGCAGCCAGTGCAACTGGCTGCTGCGCAGCGCCTGGTACGCGCAGGAATTGCTGACCACCTTCAGCGACGAACTGGATGAAGTGGCCCTGCAACCGGGCACAGGCGGAGCATTCCGCATCGAAGCTAATGGCCAGCCGATCTGGGAACGCGAGGCAGATGGCGGTTTTCCGGACATTACCGAGTTGAAGCGACGGGTGCGGGATGTGGTCTGCCCGGAGCGGGAGCTGGGGCATATTGATCGCAAGGACGCCTGATACCCACTACTCCACTGAGCGTCGCGGACAACGCGATAACCAGCGCCGCAAAACACTTTCTACAACGCTGCTGTAGGAGCTCCTCTCGAGGGGCGAACTGAGCATAGCGAGGCAGGCCAGCAATGGAACCTGTAAAGCCCTGATACTCCTGATCGCCCGCGGGGAATTTCCACGCTGACGCGTGGCTCGCCCCTCGAGAGGAGCTCCTACAGCGGCTTCGAAACAGCTCAGGGCAACATGCTCCTGGCTATCGCGCCGCCAGCGACGCTCCTACGGCAACGCCGGGTCAACCTCACAGGGGCGGGCTATTCATTCTCCGGCCGCACATCTACTTGCGGCTCTTCACTGTCGAACGGTACCGCCACCGTAAACAGCAACGGCTGGCAGCACACCTGACAGTCTTCCACGTATTCCTGCTCCGCCACCGACGTATCAATCAGCACCTCGATGGGCTCCCAGCAATGGGGGCATTGCACGGTCACCGGTACCAGTCCCGCCATAAGCTAGCCCACCTCCGCGATGATCAGCCCCTGCAGCCACTGCGGCGCCTCCCCTTCTGCCCAGGGTTCAGGCTGGCCCTGTCCCCAGACCGGACCGGGCCAGCAGGGATCTCCCTCAAAGCGGGCGATGATATGAATATGCAGTTGCGGCACCATATTGCCCAGGGCGCCGATATTGATCTTGTCCGCCCCGGTCACCCGCTCCAGCTCCGCCGCCAGGCCATTGACCTGTTGCAGTAGCAACTGCTGCTCCGTACTGGGCAAATGATGCCATTCGCGCAGACCATCACGCTTGGGCACCACGATCAGCCAGGCAAAGCGCCGGTCATTCATCCAGCGCAGCCAGCACAAGTCGGTTTCCCCCAGGTCACGGGTATCAGCAGCAAGACGGGGATGCAGTGTGGCCATGATGTCTCCTTGATGGACAACAACGCGCAACACGCTTCACGCAACTCCCTGCGTGAAACATGCAGCGTCTCTTATCGATAATCTGAAGGGCTGCGCAGGGTCCAGCGCCGAAACGCCCGGGCAAAATTGGAGGCATCAGAATAGCCCAGACTCATGGCGATCTCGTCCACGGTCTTATCTGTCTGGGTCAGGTACTCCACCGCCAAGCCCTTGCGCAAACCATCCAGCACCTCCTGATAACTGGTACCCAATTGCTGCAGCTTGCGCTTTAGGGTCCGTGAAGACATATGTAGCTCACTGGCCACCTCTTCCACCCCGGGAAAACGCCCACCACCGCCCAGAATGATCCGCCGTACCTGGCCAAGCAGGGCTGGCGGCGCCTTGATGGAGGCCATCTCCTGCTCACACTGGTCCGCAGCCATGCGCGCCAGGCGCGGGTCGGCAAACTGCAGCTCATAGTCCAGACGTTCCACCGGAAAGCGCATTTGATTGTAGGCACAATCGAAATATACCGGCACCGGCATCACCGGGCGCATGCGCGCAAAGTACTCCGGTTCCGGGTAAGTAAAACGCAGCTCGCCAATAATCTCCATGTCCGGCAACAACTTCTGGCCCATGAAGTGAAAACTGGCGAACAGGCTTTCCATCATTACCGGCGCCAACCCACCCAGCGCCAGCAACTCATCGATCTGCATCACCGCCATGTCGCCATCGGTGAAAATATCCAGCTGTACCAGGGTGCTGCGGGTACGGAAGTATTTCACCGCCAGCTCCATGGCCTCGCCGAGGGTGGCACTGCTCATGGCGGCATAACCAAGAAACCCGTGGGAGGAGATCGTCATGGCGGCGCCTAACTCCCAGCCCAGCCAGGGTTCACCGCTAAGCTGGATACCGCGCATCACGACCCTTTCAAAATCCTGGGCGGTTACCCGCGCCTTTGGATCGCGCCAGCAACCGGGCTCAATGGCGGTGTCGGACAGCAATACCTCATTGGCAATGCCCCGTCTGGACATCACATCCAGAAAAAGGGCCAGGTATTCGGCGGAGACCGAGTACTCCGCAGGGTCCATTTTTAGTATTGTCATGGCTGTTTCCTGCTGATGCCGTCTATGGCCCCAAATGACCGAAAGAAGCAACCATAACGTTACGCCCTGCCGCTGACAAGTAACTCTCGTTCACTTGATGGCGCCAACCCCGGGAGAGCACCATGTCCACCGCCAACCTCAAAGGCAAAACCCTGTTTATCACCGGCGCCAGCCGTGGCATCGGCAAGGCGATTGCCTTGCGCGCGGCCCGTGACGGCGCCAACGTCGTCCTGTTTGCGAAAACCACAGAGCCCCACCCCAAACTACCGGGCACCATCTATACCGCGGCCGAGGAAATCCGCGAGGCGGGTGGCACAGCCTTGCCCTGCGTGGGGGATATTCGCTACGAGGAACAGCTGCAGGCCGCCGTGGACCAGGCCGTAGACACCTTTGGCGGCATCGACATTCTGGTCAACAATGCCAGTGCCATCTCCCTGACCGGCACCGAAGCCACCACCATGAAGTCCTACGACCTGATGCATCAGATCAACAGTCGCGGCACCTTCATGGCCAGCAAGCTGTGCCTGCCCCATCTGAAGAAAGCCGCCAACCCGCACATCCTCAACCTGGCCCCGCCACTGAACATGGCACCCCACTGGTTTGGCCGCCACGTGGCCTACACCATGGCCAAGTACGGCATGAGCCTGTGTGTACTGGGGATGGCCGACGAATACGCCGGCAAGGTAGCGGTAAATGCCCTGTGGCCGAAAACCGTCATCAATACCGCTGCAGTACAGAACCAGCTGGGCGGCGCGCCCACCGTCAAGGCTGCTCGCCAGCCATCGATCATGGCCGATGCGGCCTGGGCCATCCTCACCAGACCGGTAGCCGACGCTAGCGGGCACTTCTTTATTGATGAGGAGGTACTACGCGATGCCGGCATCAGCGATCTCAGCGGCTATCGGGTGGACCCGGATCTGGACGATGACAAGCTATTGCCGGATTTCTTTCTGGATTGACAGGAAAGGAGGGTTACCAAAATTGTCACTTGCTGCCGGGTTCCGCCCATTTCACCGTGACTTTTTTCACATTTCCTCCGTAACCCTTTGAGCAAAAACAATAAAAATATTTTCACAATGCTGGCACGGTTCTCGCTTTGCTAACTCCAAGCGAGAGAGAACATGCCATGAGCAAGATTCTGAGATTACGAAAACTGCGCCCGACAACGGCACTGGAAAACCTGAACCGGCTCACCGGTCTGGATTTTCAGAGCTTGCCGGAGTCCCTGGTGAACCGTGACGGCACGGCGTCCACGGAACAGGACGACCTGGAGGGCAGGCTGGATTTTCCGCAGCGCGTCAGCCGGCAGGGCTGACGCGTTTATTTTTTGGCTACAGCCAACACAGCACAAGGCCGCCACGGCCATCGGCCCGGAGCAGCCAACTTATCCATCTTCCTGTCTGATCAGTAGTTGGAAATCAGCTTATCGGACGATTTCAGTGCGGCGCCACGACGCTGCATGAACAGCTCTTCCACCACATGGGTCATGGCCGGCTCGCTGAGCCGCAGGGAGATCTGCACCTGCTCCACATCCGCGGTCAGCTTCAGGCGAATACTCCCGGACAACAGGGCACTACCCTCGCCCCCAACGTCAGCAGTATCCACCAGCACCGCCCGGTCGGCCTTGCTGTCCATGTAACGCACTACCAACTGCACCTTGCCTGCGGCCCCGGCAATACGGACCCAGGAGGCCACGTTGAATTCCGCTTCCCACTGGCGGGCACGAGCCGGTCGACCATCGGCCCAGATCCGCGAGGGCACTTTGGCGATGAATTTTTCTATCATTATGTTCTCTCTTGCCGGTACAGTCTTTTTAGCCAGTGTACGCATGAGAATAAAGCACGACCATGCGGAGTTTGGCGTACTGACTTTGATGGATATCACATCCTGAAGGTTCCTTCCCTCTGAGTAGATGTCCAATTGTTGGACAGTTAGCCGCCCTCTCTTCTCCCTGAATCCTTACTCTTTATCCCACGCAGCGCACGTAGCCGCTGCAACAAATTCTTTTTTACACCGGACAACGTAAAGGAATCATTGATCATGGGCGAGCTGAAAGATCTGCGCGAACAAAGCGAAACTCTGGTAAACCGTGCCAAAGAACTGGGCAACAAACTGTATCTGGCCGGCCTGGGTGCTTACGAGAAGGCTGAAGAAGGCTCTGAAGAGCTGCTGAACAAGTATGTTGAAGCCGGCACCGAAGCTTTTGGTGAAGACGCCGAAGGCAAGCCCAAGGCCCTGCTGGCCAGCCGTGGCGCCCTGCTGGCTGCCCGTCAGCTGCTGGACACCGCTCCGGAAAAGCGTCAGGCCCTGTACGAGAAACTGGTAGAAGCCGGCAAAAAAGAGCGCGGCGAGAAAGCTGAAGAAACCAACGAATTCGTGCTGGCCGGCCTGGGCGCCGTAGCCTCCGCACGTGAAGAAGGCGAGAAACTGTTCAACGAACTGGTTTCTGCCGGGGAAAAACGTAGCTGATTCTGTTTCCCTGATTCTGTTGTACTCTCCTTTGGGGCCTGATTTGGGCCCCTTTCTTTTGCCTGCTATTTAGCGAAAAACCACCCCTCACCCTCCTCTTTATGGCTTCATCCCACCATGTACACCCTGCCGGACAAGCGCTAGAGTCTGATAGCACCTGCTGACTCGGTCACAACGTGCCGAGAATGACTATCCCACAGCGTTACCCGAGGACTCCATGGCTGACGACCGTCGTCGCAAGCGCCCCACCACTGCCACCGGCCGCCTGTTCCGGCTGACCGGCATGACCACCTCCATTGCCACCCGCGTCGCCGGCCATCAGGTCAAAGGGCTGTTCCAGTCCGACATTGCCAAGGCCGCAGACCGGGAAAAACTGCTTCAGCATATCGGTCGGGAGGTGGCTGCCACCCTCGGGGAGATGAAAGGCGCGGTGATGAAGGTGGGGCAGATCGCCTCGCAGATGCAGGACATTCTGCCCAAGGAAATCAGCGATCAGCTCAAGGTATTGCAGAACGCCTCGGCGCCCATGCCCTTCCATGTGATTCGCCGCCAACTGGAGCGGGAGCTTGGCGGCACCCTGGATCAGCTGTTTGCCGATTTTGAGGAAACGCCGTTTGCCGCCGCCTCCATCGGCCAGGTACACCGCGCCACGACCCATGATGGCGACAACGTGGTCGTCAAGGTTCAGTACCCGGCAGTGAAGGAATCCATTGATTCCGACATGAAACACCTGCGTCGCATCCTGCGCCTGGGCAGCCTGCTCAAGGTTGACGAGGCCGCCCTCGATGCGGTGTTCCGGGAAATCCGCAACCAGCTCCATGAAGAGCTGGACTACCGACAGGAAGCGGGCAATCTGAAACACTTCCGGGATTTCCATCATGACCAGCCCTGGCTGGTCATCCCGCAGGTGTTCGATGAGTTATCCAGCGAAAAGGTACTGACCCTAAGCCAGGAAACCGGCATTGCGCTGGACCAGGTAGATGACGATCACGGCTTTGATCAGGCTACCCGCAACCTGCTTGGCGAGCGCCTTTTCGACGCCCTGGGCCAGCAGATTTTCCAGTTACGGGCAGTCCACTGTGATCCGCACCCGGGCAACTTTGCCTTTCGCCCGGATGGCACCATCGTGATTTACGATTTCGGTGCGGTAAAACGGTTGCCTCCCCAGGATGCAGACTTGCTGCGGAACATCGTCCGTAGCGCGCTGAACCAGCAATGGGAACATCTGGATACCCTGCTGCTGCAACTGGGCGCTCGCAAAAAAGATACCCAGGTCAACGGCCAGTTCTATGCCACCTGGATTGCCTTGCTGCTACGAGCCTTCGATGACAAGCCCTACGATTTTGGCCGCTCGGAACTGCACACCGACATCCTCCGCCAGGTAAAACGCACGCCCCTGGATCAGATGCTGAAATTCCAGCCGTCCTCACGCAGCCTGCTGATTGAGCGAGTGGTCAGCGGCCACTACTGGACGATGATGAAACTGGGCGTCAATACCGCGTTCCGACCTAACCTGGAAAGGGCACTGGAGATAACGCCTGACGTCTGATGTCGGACGTCTATCAGCGCAACCACAGCTTTTCGTGTCGAGAGCCTTCTTCATTGTTAGGTAAGCGATGCCTGGCGAAGAGACTGAGAAGCCTGTTTCGCGATGCAAGCATCGCTTCCCACAAGTACATTAGTCGTCATTTGACGTCTGTTTAGTACGGCGTTTCAATCTGGATCAGAATGCGGAACGCAACCCGACGCTGACCCCGGAAATTTCTTCCTCATCGGTATCCACATAACGCATGTATTCCAGATTGGCACCCAGGGTATCGGTCAGGTTGAAATCAAGCCCGGCACCCCAGGATTCATCCTCGAAAGTCTCTGTGTCACTGAAGGCATAATTGACCCCCGCCACCGAACCGCTGGCGGAGACTTCACCCTTGACCTTGCTGTAGCCACCGATCACATAGGGGCGCAGGGTTTCACCCACCGGCGCACCCAGTTTCACGTAGCCGCCGTAAAGGTGATCCATCTCGAAATCGACAATGCCTCGCGAATCCTTGTCGAAACCCATGCCACCCCGCGCCTCGAGTGCCAGGAAATCGGTAAACTCGAAACCGGCACGAATCGTGGCCGCATCAATTTTCAGGGTATCGCTGTCTATTTCCTCGTTGTCATACTGAATCTGGCTGTAGTTACCACCAACGTATGGGCCAGCCGCAAAAGCACCCGAGGCAGCGATCAGGGAGCAGGACGCCACCAGAACATTACGCATCATCACTTTCATACAACTCTCCTTTTCCGTTTAATCACAAGTTTCGAGACGCTGTCCGACGCACAGTTCCGGGTAATCCGGTAAACTCTGTAAAATGTGTCGAAAGCATGCCGCATCCAGATAACAGCGATAACAGGATCGGGAATGACAAAGGGAACCGTCTTCGCAGGGCGACTGGCCGCGTTTATTTGCGCATTTTTTCTATCTTTGCACAGCCACGCTCTTACTCTGTCGGATGACCGCGATAGCTACGACGCTGCGGCCGGCATGCAGTGGCTGACAGATCAAAATCACGCCCTCAGCCCGACCCTGGCATTACAGGCCCTGCTCGCAGGCCAGGGGCAGCAACTGGACACGCCATATCCTTCCCTGGGGTTTCGCGACGGGTTTCAGTGGTTC
Source organism: Alcanivorax sp. IL2 (assembly GCF_047495475.1). Taxonomy (NCBI): domain Bacteria; kingdom Pseudomonadati; phylum Pseudomonadota; class Gammaproteobacteria; order Oceanospirillales; family Alcanivoracaceae; genus Alcanivorax; species Alcanivorax sp. IL2. Next base: position 3,515,015 of record NZ_CP179932.1, read on the forward strand.
CTCATCTCCGTGGAAAACAACAGCGCGTTGCCCTACTGGTTTTTGCGTGTGGGGCGCCCCCATCTGGATTACCTGGACATCTACGTCTTTGACAAGGACGGCAACCAAATCAAGCACACCCGCATGGGTGACCGGGTGCCCTTCCATAGCCGAGAACTGTCCCACTACCACCTGGTGACACCGCTGACACTGGCCACGAACAGTGAGCATTACCTGCTGTTTCGCGCCCAGGGCAATAACGTGATCGAGCTGCCCGCCACGCTGATGACACCGGCAGCCTTCAACGCCCATGACAACCGGTTTTCGCTTTTCTACGGCCTCTATTTTGGCGCCATCGTCGCCATGTGCCTGTTCAATCTGCTGATCTTCCTGTCCATCCGCGATCCCAGTTATCTGCTTTATGTGCTTTACCTCGGCACCTTCGGCCTTAACCTGTTTACCCGGGAAGGGCTGAGCTACCAATGGCTATGGCCCGACGCCACCCTGTGGAACCATTACTCCCTGCCGGTGCTGAATCTGATGACACTGGCGTTTTCCATGCTGTTCGCCAGCCAGTTTCTGGAGCTGAAGAAACGGGCGCCGCGCATTCACCGCCTGTTGCTGTTCAGCGCCATGGCTCTACTGGTCGCCACGCCGCTGACGTTCCTGAACTTTCATTTTTCCATTCAAGCCACCACCGCCGTGGTCATGCCCTGGCCTTTTGTGGCCATCGCCCTGTCCCTGTGGCTGATCTTCAAGGGCTATAGCCCGGCACGTTATTTCCTGCTCGCCTTTACCGCCGTCGCCACCGCCACGGTGCTTTACGTACTGAAAACCTTTCAGCTGATGGAAGGGGGCTGGCTACTGGAAAATGCCATGCAGCTGGGCACCTTCACCGAAGCGGTGCTGCTGTCCTTCGCGCTGGCTCACAGGATGACGGTATTGAAGAGCGAGAATGCCCGCATTCAGCGCGAAGCCAATGAGGTGCTGGAACAACGCGTGGATGAACGCACCCGGGAACTGAACAGCGCATTGAGTGCGCGCAGCGAATTCCTGGCGGTAATGAGCCATGAGATTCGCACCCCGCTGAACGGCATCATCGGCACCGTGGATATGCTCAAGGGCACGCCGCTGGACGACGACCAGCAGCACAATCTGAATGTGATCGAGCAATCCGGTAACAGCCTGCTCAACCTGATCAACGACATCCTCGATTACTCGCGCATCGAAGCGGGCAAGATGCCCATTGAGCAGACCAGCTTCAGCCTGGAAGATCTTGTCAGCGAATCACTGGCCCTGTTTCAGCATAAGGCCCATGTGCATTCCAATACCCTGCAAACCGAGCTTGACCGCAACCTGGGTGAGCGCTGCCTGGGCGATCCGGTGCGGCTGCGACAGATTCTGGTCAACCTGATCGGCAATGCGGTGAAATTCACCAGTAACGGTGTTATCACGGTCATGGCTGAACGGGATGAAAACAACCCGGACTATGTCTACTTTGAAGTCTCCGATTCCGGTATCGGCATTGCCCCGGAGCAACTCAAGCATCTGTTTGATCATTTCCATCAAGGCGACAGCTCCACCAGCCGACGCTACGGTGGCACCGGGCTGGGGCTGGCCATTTGCCGACAACTGGTGGAAATCATGGGCGGCGAAATCGGGGTCTTCAGCCGGCAGAATGAAGGCTCACGGTTCTGGTTCCGCCTGCCGCTACCCGGCACCCATAACGATACTGGCTACCTGCCACAAAGCGAGGACAGCGACTTGCCCAGCCTCTCCGGCGGCCGACTGCTGATCGTGGATGACAACCATATCAACCTGATGGTCGCCGAAGGGCTATGCCAGAAACTGGGCTATGAAACGGAAGTAGCGGAAAGTGGCATGGAGGCCATTGCCGTGCTGATGTCCACCCAGCAGTCGTTTGACCTGATTCTGATGGACTGCGAAATGCCGGACATGGATGGTTTCGAAACCTCACGCTCGATTATCAAGCTGCAACAGGAAGGCCGTCTGCCCTGGATTCCGATTGTGGCCCTGACCGCCCACGCCGTGCCGGACAAGATCCACGCCTGCCACGATGCCGGCATGGTGGCTCACCTGGCCAAGCCCATCAACAAGGCACGCCTGTTAGCGACGCTGAAGCAGGTACTGCGCGACCCGGGCAAGGGTTCGCGATAACGCCTGGCGTCCTCTGCGTTAAGTGCGGGACAAGCGATTTGCGCGGACTGGTCCGCGGCGTCTTAATCCAACGCCCCCAGCAAACTATCCACCACCCGCTCCAGGTCATTGAGGGTGGCACACTGGCGGGCCAGGCGGCAGTGAGGCAAGTAGCGATCCATCACCGCATCACCGCTGTTCCAGCGCCCCCGGGATTCCGGGTTCAGCCACCAGACCTGTTTGACCCGGCGGCGGATGGCCTGCAGCGTTTCGGCACCATCGGGCAGGTAATTGTTACGCGCATCACCGAGAATGATCACCGTGGTGTGAGCATCCAGCTCCCTTTCGCAACGCGCCTGAAAGGCCCGGAACATCTCCGCATAATCAGTGCCACTACCCGACAGACGATCCAGCACCTGCCCCACCGCCACCTCGGGGGAATAACGGGAAAAATCATCGGTAATTTCGTCAAAGCTTGACGCAAAGGCAAAGCTGCGCACCCGTGGCAACACGTCGTTCATGGCGTAGAGAAACTGCAGCAGAAAGCGGGCGGCATCGCTGACCGAACTGGACACATCACAGATCACCATCACCCGCGTCTTGCGGGGCGGTCGACGGCGCCAGAACAGTTTGGCTGGCACGCCGTCATGGCGGATACTCGCCACCATGGTACGACGGGCATCCAGCATTCCCCGCCGGCTGGTTTTCATGCGTCGCTGATGCAGGCTAGCCAGTCGCCGAGCCATCTTGCGCACCAGCGCCTGCACGTCACGAAACTCGCGCAGATCACGAAATGGCACCGCCCGCAGGGTCTGCTCACGCAGGGCTCGGCCCTTGCCGACACCGTGCAACAGAAACTGGCGCCGCACCTGACCAGCCGCCTGCTCACGGACCCGGGCTCGCCACTGCCGCAACTGCTCCGCCCGTGCCTGCTGACTCGGGTTGCCCTGATCCAGCTGCAACACCCGGTCATCCACTGCCCCCATTCCCATGTTCATCAGCAAACGGCGAGAATAGAGCCCTTGCTGGGTAATCACTTCCATCTGCGTGAAGTCCATCTCGGCAGCGGCTTGCGCCATACGTTGCTGCAGCTGCTCCGGCGTACTGGCGAGCAGGGCTTCTGCCTGCTGTTCCTCAGGGGTCTGCGCAGAAGCCGGATCGGCGGCGGGAGCCGGCATCGCCGGCTCCATGTCCCCGGACGGATCGACACCGGAATCCTCGGCCGCGAAGAAACGGGCAAAGGTTTCTTCAAAGGCGGGCCTGTCCTGTTGCTGTTTGACCAGGGTAACGGCCAGCGCATCATGAAAGCGTTGCCGCCGGGCATAGCCCACCAGGGCCGCCGCATCCATGGCCTGGCTGGCTTCATCCGGAGAAATCCGCAACCCGGCCCCACGCAGGGCCTGGACAAATTCGGATAAGCGACGAGTTGGCATCAGCGGTTCCTGAATCCTAGCGCTTACCGAGCTTGCGCAGCCAGGCGGGCAACAATTCCCGGGCCAACGTCACATCCTGCTCGGTCTTCAGCACCAGATTGAGGGTATCGGCCACCTGGGCATGCTCCAGACTGTCCGCGTGCAACAGCACCAGCGCCCGGGCCCAGTCCAGGGTTTCAGAAATGGCCGGCAGTTTTTTCATGTCCTGTTCGCGCAGATGCTGGATAAACGCCACCAGCTGTTCCCGCAGGCGCGCATCCAGATCCGGCACCCGGGTGGCGACGATCTGCGCTTCCAGCTCCGCCGCCGGGTAGGGGATATAGAGATGCAGGCAACGACGCTTGAGCGCATCGGACAGCTCCCGCTGGTCGTTACTGGTGAGCAGCACCAGCGGCTGGTGCTTGGCTTTCACGGTCCCCAGTTCGGGGATGGAAATCTGGAAGTCGGACAGTAGCTCCAGCAGGAAGGCTTCGAACTCCTGGTCAGCCTTGTCGATTTCATCAATGAGCAGCACCGCCGGCTCGTCACTACGCAGGGCATGCAACAGGGGGCGCGGCTCCAGAAAGGTATCGCTGTAGAAGGCTTCGCCCAGATCCCCCAGCCGCTCCATGCTGGCTTCCAGACTGTCCGTATCAGCAAGCATGCCCCCCAGTTTGTCACGCAACAATTGGGTATAGAGCAGCTGCTTGCCATACTTCCACTCGTACAAGGCCCGGCTTTCATCCAGCCCTTCGTAGCACTGCAAGCGGATCAGTGGCGCCTCAAGAAACGCCGCCGCCGCTTTGGCCAGTTCAGTTTTGCCTACCCCGGGCGGGCCCTCCACCAGCACCGGCTTGTGCAACTGCGCAGCAAGATAGATCGCCAGGGCAATCTGTTCACTACAGATATAGCCCTGCCCGGCAAAACTGCGAGTAATCTCTTCGACGGAATCAATACGGGTTTTCATGGAGGCTCCTGCAACAGAACCCAGAGGGTAGCGCAGGAAGCGCGGGGCGGGAATGACATCTGCACGCATGAAGCATGCGGCAGGTTACCTGGGGCGCGACGCTCAGTGCAGGGTAATATTGTCCGCCAGCACCAACGGAGCGATCTCGGCCACCTCTTCAACAATAGGCTCACCGTCCAGGCTGCTTACATCAAAGCGCGCGGACGTTACATCGCCATCGATCATGTCCGGGATCGCATCCAGAAAGGCATCCACATGCTCGGAACCAAAATGGATTTCCAGCGCATCCAGATCGCTCCACTGCTGCCAGACCACGATCACCCGCGGCTCATCCGCCTGCAGGTATACCTCGTAAGCCAGACAGCCGTGTTCGCCCCGGGAGGATTTCGCCAACGCCTGCACCAGCTCCAGCGCCTCTGGTTGCTGGTCTTGTTTCACGGGGAAAGAGCCTTTGACGATGATCATGGGGGTCCATTGCGCTGGGAAAACGATCATTGTACCACAACCCCGCTCCTGCTGTCCGCTCAGGCCCCGCCGCAGAAGCGTACCGAGTCGCCCAGCGGCACTCGCCCCACCCGGGTGCGGTTGGCCGCCACCTCGGCGTTTTCGTAGCCGAAACTGATGCCCAGCACGATGGCGGTGCTGTCCGGAATGCCCAGCAGCTCACGCACATCATCCGGATAGTAGCGCATGCTGCCCTGGGCACAGGCACCCACCCCATGAGCGGTCATGGCCAGCAGCAGGGATTGCACGTACATGCCCACGTCCAGTGCCACGGTAACGCCGAAATCCCGCTCCATGCCGATAAACGCCACATGGGGGGCATCAAACAGTTCGAAGTTGCGCAGCTCCGCGCGACGGCGGCCCTCCCGGTCTTCCCGGGCGATACCCATGTTGCCGTAGAGCGCCATGGCACAGTCCACTTGGCGATCCCGGTAGATCCCCTGGAAGCGAGGCAGGCTTTCATAGTCCGGCGCAAAGGGGACGCCCCGGCTGACCTTGTCCACCAAACGCTCGCGCAAAGCGTTACGGGTTTCGCCACTGGCCACCCATACCTGCCAGGGCTGGATATTGCAGTTGGAAGGGGCGTGCTGGGCCAGCGAAAAAATCGCTTCAAGCTCTGATTGCGAGACTGGCTTGTCGAGAAAACCGCGCACGGAACGGCGCTCAGTCATAGCGTGATAAAGGGATAGGGAATCGGCGTTCATGGGTAACTCCTCTGAATTACCCGCCAGTCTAACCAGACACGAAAAGGGCGACGATGACAGAAACGCTCAGGCCGCTTCGCCGGAAGCCTCACGCATGGCCTGACAGATCTGGTCAATCACCGGGGCCGCAAGCTCCATGCGGCCATCGCAGCCAGCCACGCCAAGACGCCGCGCACAGGCCGGGCAGAGCACATTGAACACCAGCTCATCCCCTTTGCTACGCGCAGGCAGTACCGCCCATTTGTCCCGGCGCGCCTGCTGCCCGATGCGGTGGTAGTAATCCAGATTGATGTCACCACCGGGCTCGAAATCAAAGGTGGCAGGACAGCGGCTGCAATTGAGCCACATGTCATACAGGGCTGCCGCGTCGTAGGGATCCCTGGGATCAAATGACATCGCCACCTCCTGTGGCAATCAAGCGAATGTGAGTCAGTAGTTTTATGCATTTTTTGTCAAAAACCCACGAATCACGTCACATTTGCCTGTTTTTTACACGCCTCAAAGGGCCGGTGAAGGCAGTTAAAGACGCGTGCCCTGAGCCATCATTCTCCCCCCCAGGGCCATCATTTCCAGCTGCAGGCAGGCATGGTCCGCCAGCACCCTGCGCGCGGTTACCGTGTTATCGAGCATGGAAATGCCAGCGCCGAACATGATCGCAATGGCGGCTTCCGCTTCCTGCTCCGCCGGCACCGGTTCTCGCCCCTGGGACGCCACCGCCTGGCGCACGTCTTCGGCCAGCTCGTCCACCAGTAGCTGCAGTTCACGCTGGATACGCATCCGGTAACGGTCATGGCTGCCCAGCCGCTGCTGCACCAACAGACGGAAGTCGTTTTCATAGTCGTTCAGGTAGCGCACAAAGCGCCCTACCAGCTCTTTCACCGCCCGGGCCGGGCCGATTTCGATCATGCTGCGCCGTTCGTATTCCATGGCCGAGCGCAGCCGGAAACAGCAGGAGTCGATCAGTGCCAACCCCAGAGCATCCATGTCCGGAAAATGATTGTAGAGCGAGGTAGCGGCCAGGCCGGACTCCCGGGCCACTTCCCGCAGGCCCAGACTATCCAGACCCCGGCCGCCGGCCATCAGGGTACGGGCCGCTTCCAGAATGCGCTCCCGGGTTTGTCGTTTCTGGCGCTGTCGTGTGGTTTCAGCCATAACATTGTCACTAACGAGTGTTAGTTAAATATTCCCATGAATACCGCTCATCGCGCAACTACATACTGATTACATAATAATCTTTGACAAACAAGTGTTAGCTGAAAGAGAATTCGCCTTACAGTTGTAAGGCAAGAAATTTGGCTCTTACCGATCTCACGGCGCATCATCAACTAGCGCTACAACACAGACTGCCCGCTTACAGCGGGCAGCAGGGAAGCAAAAGGGGAAAGCAATGAACTACTTCGTCACCGGTGCCACCGGCTTTATTGGTCGTTTTCTGGTTGGTCGCCTGCTCAAGCGCGAGGACAGCCGGGTATTTGCCCTGGTTCGCTCCGGCTCGGAATACAAGCTGGACGCTCTGCGCCGTCGCCTGGGTGTGGATGCCGATCGTCTGGTGGCCATCCAGGGCGATATCAACGAAAAACTGCTGGGTGTCAGCAAGCGGGATCAGGATGACCTGACCGGTCAGGTGGATCACTTCTTTCATCTGGCCGCCATCTATGACCTGACCGCTGACGAAAACACCCAGCGCTACACCAACATCGAAGGAACCCGGCAAACCCTGAAGTTGGCGGAAAAACTGCAGGCCGGCTGTTTCCACCATGTCTCCTCCATTGCCGCCGCAGGGCTTTATAACGGCACCTTTACCGAGGACATGTTCGAAGAAGCAACGGGCCTTAACGACCCTTACCTGCTCACCAAGCACGAGTCCGAGGCACTGGTGCGTCAGGAGAGCAAATTGCCGTGGCGCATCTACCGGCCCTCCATGGTGGTCGGCCATTCCGAGACCGGCGAAATGGACAAGGTCGACGGCCCCTACTACATGTTCAAACTGATCCAGAAGCTCAAGGATGTGCTTCCCAACTGGATGCCGTTGATCGGTGTGGAAGGCGGCCACTTCAACGTGGTGCCGGTAGACTTTGTCGCTGACTCCCTGGACCACATTGCCCACCAGCCGGACCACGATGGCCAGTGTTTCCATCTCACCGCCGATCGTAGCTACAACCTGGGCGAGCTGATGGACATTATTGCCGGTGCCGCTCAAGCCCCGCGCTGGCCGGTGAAACTGGATAACAGCCTGTTCAATGTGGTCCCCGGCTTCGTCAAGAAAGGCGTCAGTGCCATGACCCCGAAGCTGGTGGTCAACACGGTGCTGGAAAATCTGGATATTCCCCCGTCGGCACTGCAGTTTCTTACCTTCCCCACCGAATACGACAATCGCCGAGCCCGGGAGGCTCTGGCCGACAGCAACATCCAGGTACCGGACCTGGAAGGCTATATCCAGCAACTGTGGGATTTCTGGGAGAATCATCTGGACCCGGATCGCGGCGATCGCAAGGATGAATTGCAGCCTCTGCCCACTCTGCCCGAGCGCGTGGACGGCAAGGTAGTGATGGTTACCGGCGCCACCTCCGGCATCGGCAAGGCCACCGCACTGAAACTGGCCCGCGCCGGCGCTACCGTGCTGGTGATTGCCCGCACAGCAGAAAAACTGGAAGAGACCTTGCACGAAATCGACCAGCTGGGCGGCACCGCCCAGGCCTACAGCTGCGACGTGTCAGACCTGAGCAGCGTGGATGATCTGATTCAGCAGGTGATCGCCGACCACGGTCATGTGGATGTGCTGGTCAATAATGCCGGCCGCTCCATCCGTCGCTCCGTAGTGCATTCCTTTGAACGCTTCCACGATTACGAACGCACCATGCAACTCAATTACTTCGGTGCACTGAGACTGATCATGCAGCTGATGCCAGGCATGATTGAGCGTGGTGGCGGCCACGTGATCAACATTTCCAGCATCGGCGTACTCACCAATGCGCCGCGCTTCTCCGCCTATGTGGCGTCGAAAGCCGCCCTGGATGCGTTCACCCGCTGCGCCTCCAGCGAACTGGCCCATGAGGGCATTCGCTTTACCACCATCAACATGCCGCTGGTGCGCACCCCGATGATCGCGCCCACCAAGATCTATAATCATGTGCCCACCATCAGCCCGGCCCAGGCAGCAGACATGATCTGCGATGCCATCGTGCGCCAGCCCAAGCGCATCGCCACCAACCTTGGCGTGATGGGTCAGGTGATGCACTTCCTGACTCCCAAGGTCACCGAGACCATCATGAATACCGGCTACAAGTTATTCTCGGATTCCTCCGCGGCCCTGGGCGACAAGGAAAGCTCACCGAAGAAGATCCGCCGCGAACAGGCAGCCTTTTCGCGTCTCTTCAAAGGCATCCACTGGTAAGCCCCCTTCCGGTCACCGGCATCTGTCGGTGACCGCTTTTCTCTGTGCACTGCACAGCCGCGCTATACCCACTTGTTCACTGCCAAAATGTACGCTTTTTTCCCTAATGAAAAAGCCATACAAAATAGCCATCCCACTCACTGAAAAAACTGAGGGAAAAATTCACCCACCCGCCGGACTCTCACGCTTCTTTCACGGTGCTACATTTTGTGATGCATCTCACAAAAAGGTTGTTTATCCCCTATGTCTATCCCAACGGTTTACTGACCCAGTCACGCAGTTGAGCCAGTAACCGCGACCCAGCAAGGAGTCTGGTCATGGTTACCTACCCTAAATCCCTGTTTACAGCCCTTTGGCTATTTCTCTTCTCAGCACTACTGGCAAGTTGTGGCGGTGGCGGCAGCTCCAGCAGCGGCCTCTCCGCCGAAGCACGATCGGCAGCCAGCAAGATTGACCCCAGCGAACCCTGTCGCACCCTGTTCGCCGGGCAAACGATCGATGTGGGCACCGTCTGCCTGGAAACCGACGCCCACTTTCTCTACATCACCTATGAAACCACTGGCGGCTGGCTCCTCAACGAGGTCCACCTGTTTGTCGGAGAATCCCTGGATGACATGCCGCAGACCAATAACGGCAACCCGATTCCCGGGCAGTTCCCCTACACCGCCGAGGACCTGGACACCGACAGTTTCCAGTTCAAGATCCCCCTGGATGACCTGACAGCCGAATGCGGTGATCTGGTTGCACTGGCGGCCCATGCCGCTGTCAGCAAGACCGACGGCGACACCACGCAGGAGGAAACCGCCTGGGCAGATGGCGATCGCATTATCGAACGCGGCAACTGGGCCACCTGGAGTGAGTACCTGATCGACTGCGAGGATGACGATCCGCCCCCGCCGGTATGCCCGGGTGCTGAAACCGCCTATGGCGTTGGCGACAAGACCTTCGAGGAACTGGGCTTCGGCAACTGGGGTTGGCAGATCACCGTGCTGCCCGGTGACGACAGCAGCGTGGATCTGTACGCCGGCGCAGGCCAGCATGACCTCAGCAAGGGCACCCATGTGGGCACCGTCAGTTACACCTACGACGGCAGCTTCCTGCATCTGACCTATGAAACCTTCGAAGGCTTCGGCCTGCTGGAGGCCCATGTCTATGCAGGGGCAGAAGAACTGCCCACCAATGCACCGGGGCTGTTCGGCAACACCCAGGAGCCACTGGAACCCACCAGCATGCTGAACTTCACCATCCCGGTGGAAGCCGACCCGCTTTATGTGGCCGCCCATGCGGTGGTCGTGGGTACCGACTGTGAACCGGAAGAAGATCCACCTGCAGAGGAGACCGAGCAATAATCGGCAAGTCGCTGCCCCGTTGCTTGCCGACGGGGCAGCCATCAATCTGAAGAGGCATAAAGAAAGGCCCCGGAGACCGGGGCCAAAACGTTTCCGGAGACAACCGGAAGCATACGCAGCGGGATCATATCCCGCTGCTATCCTCTCTCCTTACCCCCTTCCCCGCCTTGATCGACATCAAGGTTTTTGCCCGCAGCCACAATCAGTCGCTGTCAGTGAAGACAAGCAGGCATTCTCGTGCTGACTACACTGAAGCCATGGGACAACTCACACTTCGCCAACACCGCACCGCCATCGCCCTGTGCCGCGCACTTTTTCCCTCCGGGGAAACACTACCGGCAGCGGATACCGATGCCCTGCTCGGCAGGATGGATGCGCACCTGGCCGGCCATCCGGCCCTGCAACGCAGCCTGAAAGCCGGCTTGCTATGGCTGGACAACCGCCACCGACTGGTACGGGGCCAGGCCTTTCATCGAGCCAGCGCGGCCCGCCAGGCCCGCTTTATCGACAAGCTGGCCGCCACTACGGTGTCCGGAAAACTGCTACGCCTGCTGGCCCTGCCCTTCAAGGCCGCCTATGTACTGGATGACCAGGTGGCGCAGGCCGCTGGCTGCCGGGAACCGGTACAACTGCCCGCCCAGATCGAAACCTTTCGCTGGCAACAGCAGATCACTGCCGCCCGGGACTGCGAGGAAGACCTGACCCTGGAAGCGGATGTAGTCATCCTGGGCAGCGGCGCCGGTGGTGCTGCAGCGGCCTACGAGCTGGCCTGCCGCGGCCTGGCAGTGGTGATCATCGAGGAAGGCCAGTATTACGACCGCAGCCACTTCAATGGCAAACTCACCGAGGTGATTCCCAAGCTCTACCGTAGCTGGGGGGCCACCGTGGCCACCGGCAACGCCATCATTCCGGTACCGGTAGGGTGCAATGTGGGCGGCACCACCACCATCAATTCCGGCACCTGTATGCGCACCCCGCCATCGGTACTGGCCCGCTGGCGGGAGCAGGGGCTGCATGATTTCACCGAACAAAGTCTGGCCCCCTGGTTCGAGGGCGTGGAGCGCATGCTCTGTGTGCAGCAGGCGACGGCAGAGACAGTCGGCCCCATTGGCGACATCATCGATCAGGGCGCCGCCGCCAACGGGTTTCTGAAACGCCAGCCGCTGATGCGCAATGCTCAGGGCTGTGACGGCCAGGGGCTGTGCCAGTTCGGCTGCCCCACGGATGCCAAGCAATCCACCAACGTCAGCTATATCCCCCGGGCTCTGGAACGGGGCGCCTTCCTGTTCAGCGGCTTCCGGGCCGAGCGGCTGCAGCGCCAGGGCAATCGCATTACCGGCGTCACCGCCCGCGGCACCAATGCCGCCGGCAATACGGTGACCCTGAAGCTGACCAGCCAGCGCACTATTGTTGCCATGGGCAGCCTGTTCACCCCCCTGTTCCTGCAACAGCAGGGCGTGCGCAATCCGCACCTGGGCCGCCACCTGACCCTGCACCCGGCGGGGGTGGTCAATGCCCTCTTTCCACAACAGGATATGGCCAACGGTCGCAGCATTCCCCAGGGCTACGGGGTATCGGACTGGGACGAACAGGGCCTGATGTTCGAAGGCGGCACCATCCCCCTGGCTGGGCACAGCCTTCTCAACCCCCTGTTCGGACAGGATTGGGTGCGCTTTACCGAAGACTACCCACACACCGCCTACTTCGGCTTCATGATCCGCGATACCAGCGAAGGACGGGTGCGCCGGGGGCCCCATCGGGGCCTGCCGCTGATCCGCTACCATATGAACCGGCAGGACTTTGCCCTGTTCAAGCGCGGCATCCATGCCCTGGCCTGCTGGTATCTGGACGCCGGCGCCGAGCAGGTACTGATCCCCGGTCTCAACCGCATCGTGCGTATCCACAACCGCACCGAGCTGGAACGCTTTCTGGGCTCGCCACTGAAACCCACTGACTTCCTGATCAGCGCCTATCACCCATTGGGCACTGCCCGCATTGCCGCCTCTCCCCGACAGGGCGTCTGCGACAGCGATCACCGGGTATTCGATAACCCGGGCCTGTATGTGATGGATGGCGCCAGCGTGCCTACCAGCCTGGGCGCCAATCCCCAGGTCACCATCATGGCCATGGCCAGCCGGGCCGCCGACATCCTCGCCCGGGAGCTGCTCGACGATATGGATTCCACCCACACACCACCACAAGGAGAATGCGCATGACTTTGGGCCTGTTACTCAAGGAGCGTATGAGCGGTTGGCTGCAACTTAACAGCCAGGACCGCCAGCAACCCTTCGCCTTCCAGATTCGCGCCTTTACCACCCGCATCTTCAGCGTCAGCGCCCCGCGTTACTTTCGCGGCACTGTCAGCCTGGACGGACAGGACTTCCCCTGCGAAGGGGAGCTGACCATCCACCTGAACGGCCCCCATTACTGGCTGACCTTCAACCACCCGGAACTGGGCCAGCTGCGCGTGGAGGGCAAGAAGCAGTACGGTCTTAACGGCCTGCTGGCATCCCTGATCACCTGCCCGATGACGGTCTGCCGGAACCAGCAGACCATTGGCCAGGCGGAAGTGGCCTACCGGGAAAGCATGCTGGCCTTTCCCTTCACCGCCCTGCGCCTGGTGGACGAACAGCAGGCTTACCAGCAAGATCAGGGCGTCGGTTCGTCCCGCTGATCGGAATACCCAGGAGCCCCGCATGATTCCCTACTACGGCCTGCAGGCACCGCCCAAAGGCGGCCACTACGAATCCTGGTTTGTGCGCGCCAATCACCCGCACAAACCCCAGGCCATCTGGATTCGCTACACCTTGTTCCGCGCCCGGGATCAGCGCCCGGCACTGGGTGAAGTGTGGGCAGTGTGGAGTGACGGTGCCCGGCAGCAGACTCATGCGTTCAAAGAAGCGTTCCCCCTGGCACAGTGCCACTTCAGCACCACACAGATGCAGGTGGACGCCGGCAACAACCACTTGCAGCCCGGCGCCCTGCAGGGACAGCTACACCGGGGCAACGATCAACTGAGCTGGAATCTGCACTACGATGACGGCGAGGCGCCGTTGCTGTTTCTGCCGGAGAGCTTCTATAAACGCCCCCTGCCCAAGGCCAAGTCCCTGGTCAGCCGTCCTCATATTCGCCTCAGCGGCACCCTGACCCTGAACGGGGAAACCATCGTGCTGGACCAGTGGCCCGGCAGCGAAAACCATAACTGGGGGAGCCAGCATACCGACCGCTATGCCTGGGGCCAGGTGGTGGGCTTCGACAATGCACCGGGGGCCTTTCTGGAATGCGCCACGGCCCAGGTGAAAGTGGGTCCGCTATACAGCCCGCAATTGTCCATTGCCGCCCTGCGACTGGACGGGGAAACCCTGCTGTTCAACAGCCTGTCCCGTGCCCTGCGCGCCAACGCGGACTACCGTCCTTTCCAGTGGGCCCTGCAGACCGGTAACGGCGATGCTCGGTTAAGCATCAACATGACCACGGTGGTAGACAGAGTGGCCGCACTGACCTATTACAACCCGCCCGGCGGCAACAAGATCTGTCTGAACAGCAAACTGGCCAGCGTCACCGTCAGCCTGTCCCGACGCGGACAACCAGAACGGATACTGCACAGCGCCCACGGCGGGGCGTTTGAAATCCTCACAGACCGGTTACCGGGTGGGATGGCTCTGCAGATCTAGGCTGAGCCGTTCGCCTTGTGAAGCCTACAACGACTCGCCGCCCCACTCACTGGCAGGGCAAAACGGGCACCCCTCATTATTCCGGGGCACTACCGCTCTGACGGGCCAACACCGGAGCCAGAGCCGGCGGCGAGTAGGCTGGCCCCTTGAGAACCTTGCCGCGTGCATCCTTCACCGGCTTGCCGTCAACCCCCAGCTTGCTCATATTGCTGCGATGCACTTCTTCGCAGGTGGCATTCAGGTCTATGCCAAAGGTATGTCCGGCACCATAGGTCACATAATTGATATCGGTCAGCGCATCGGCCACCTCTACCAGGTCCACGTGAAAGGCCTTGAGCGAACCCAGTTGCTCCCTGGCCTTCGCAAGGGTATCCAGAAAGGCCTGTTGATCCGCATCGGGCTGCTGGCAGGTGGCCTCGGCCAGTTCGTGAAACTCTTCCAGCAGCAGGGCCAGGCGCAAACGGATGGTGGCATCGTCCGGCACCACCGGCCGGGATGCCACCGGCAGGGAAAAGGCGCGGTGAAATTCAGCCACCCGGTGAAAGTTGCTGGGTTGCTCAGCCTTTGCCATCCACTTCCTCCAGGAATGCGATCATTTCACGGTTAACCTCGGCGGCCTGCTCCATCTGGATCCAGTGCCCACACTGGTCCAGCATCACCGTGCGCAGATCCGGAATATAGTCGGGCATCCGCTGCAGGGCTTTTTGACCAAACACGATCACCGGGTCCTGCATGCCACCGATAAACAGCGTGGGCATGGGAAGCTGCCAGTTATCGTCGTCACGGCTTTCTTCCCAGGAAGCATCCATGGCCCGATACCAGTTGATGGGCCCGGTAAAGCCGCTGTGCTGGAAACGTTCCACGTAATAGGCAAGATCCTCCTCACGCATCCAGCGCGGCTGCTCGTCAGGAGCAGACATGGATTGCAGGAAACCGGTGTCATCCGGGCGCGCCCGGAAATCAGCAATGCCATCCGCAGACAGGCTGTGGAAGATCTTGCGCAGACTGGTGGGCACATCTGCTTCCAGCTCCTGCTCCGGCAATTGCGGTTGCTGGAAGTAGAGCATGTAGAAGAAGCGGTCCTCGAACAGCCGCTGCATGGACACAGTGGGCGCCTCCGGGGCTGGCCCGCCATAGGGGACCGACATTCCCACCACTGCACGAATCATCTCTGGATAGCGACGCGCCACCTGCCAGGTCAGCGCACACCCCCAGTCGTGCCCGATCAGAATTGCCGATTCATGGCCCAGCGCCTTGATCAGAGCCACCACGTCCTCCGCCAGCACGCTTTGCCGGTAGGCATCCACCTCTTCCGGGGCACCGGTATAGCCGTAACCGCGCAGATCCGGTGCCACCGCGTGATAACCGGATTGCGCCAGTACCGGCAACTGGTAGCGCCAGGAGGCCCAACATTCCGGAAAGCCATGCAGACACAGCACCAGAGGGTTTTCCGGTTCCCCAGCCTCGGCCACGAAAAAATCCAGCCCATTGGCGGCAAGCTGCCGCTCACGCATAAATGCCATACTCACTCTTCCCGATTTCCGATTCAGCCGGTCTCCGTAGACAACTACTTACCCGGCACGACGAAAGTGCTATTGTTAGCATATTCGTCTGCTCATTGTTGTGATGTCGGCGCAGGTGCGAAACCAACAAGAACTCTGCGCCGTTTCGGCGGTCCTAGCCGACGCAGAGTCACTCCGGGCCCAGCAGATTGCCCGGATCGACCTGTGAATCTGACAGCATGACCCGCCGCTGACAAGCGTGCAAAGTGACCGTTACGACTCAAACAGGGAAGCATCGTGACCGAGCCGCAAGGACAAGCCCGCCCCACGAAGCCCAGCCGCATTGGCGAGTGGCTGGCTCCCTATGTGCCGGAATACTTCCCGGTGGCCTGGAAGCTGGGCCTGTCTATCTCACTGCTGATTCTGTGCGGCATGACCATTCTCGGTTCCCTGCTGCTCAACAATCAACTGGACCGAATGCGCGACCAAGCAGACACCTTTGGTGAAGCTATTGCGCTGCAACTGGCCAATACCATCCGCGAACCCCTACTGGCCGATGACACCTTCCTGCTCAAGGTCCAGCTCAACAACCTGACCCGCAGCGACAGCGTGCGCGGCGCCGCCCTGTTCGACCGCAGTGGCAACCTGGTCGACAAGGCCGGCATTTTACCTCTGGCTGCCAACCCGCTTCAGGAACAGATCAAGCGCTGGGAGCTGCAGGACGAACCAATCACCACTTACTACGCTGCCGTGGATGTAAGCGATACCGTCGCCGGTTACACCGCCATTTCCCTGTCCGACCGCCCAATCATGGCCGCCCGCGAGTCCGTACAGGGCACCATGATCAATGCCACGCTGATCATGAGTGTGATCGCCATTATCGCCTCGTTCCTGATCAGCCGGCGGCTGGCTCGTCCTATTCATGATCTGCTGGCGGCCACCAGCGCCATGCGCCGGGGGGACCTGAACTACCGGATCCAGGATCGCCGCAATGACGAAATCGGCGGCCTCATCGAGGCCTACAACACCATGGCCCACGGCATGCTGGAAAAAGATCAGGTGGAGCAGGTGCTGAAGCGTGTTGTCAGCCCGTCCGTGGCACACAACATGATGGCAGACCTGGACCAGGTGCAGCTGGGTGGCCGCGATGTTCATGCCACCGTGGTGTTTGCCGATATTGTCGGCTTCACCCGGCTGTCAGAGACCCTGCCCCCGGATGCCATTGCCGACATACTCAATGTCTATTTCGATGCCATCACCACCGCCACCACCTTCTACCGCGGCACCATCGACAAGTACATGGGCGACTGCGCCATGATTGTCTTCGGGGTGCCGGAGAAGGATGACGAGCACCTGTTCCACGGGCTGTGCTGCGCGGTCATGATCCAGAGAATGGTAGAAAGACTGAACGAGCAACGTCGCGCCCAAGGCCATACCACGGTGGAATTCCGTATCGGTATCAATTCCGGTGCCATGCTGGCCGGTAACCTGGGCTCCCGGGAGCGAATGCAGTACACCGTGGTCGGAGATACCGTCAACCTGGCGTCACGCCTGTCCAACATGGCCGGCGGCAATGAAATCATTGCTGCCTCGTCGCTACTGGCCAACCCCAACATTGCCTCCCGGGTACGCGCTACCGAGTACGGCGCCATGCGCATCCGCGGCAAGGCCGAGCCGGTGAGCACTTTCCGCATTGATGGCGTGCACGCCCTGTCAGAAACCCTGATGGAACAGCGCATCGCCCAATTCCTGGCAAAACTGAATACGGAGTCGCAACGTGCGTAAGGCCGGCCTGGTAATGGCAGCGCTGCTCGGCGGCTGCGCTACCCTCGGCGACCCGGAGCGGCGGGTCAGCGAGGCACTGGCGGAAGATGATTACGCCGGCGCAGCGGCCATTATTGAAGACACGCACCCGGATCACGACCAGTATGCCCTGCTGCAGGAGCAGTACCCGGGCATCATTCTGGCCAGCGACCAGTACCGCCAGCGCCTGATTCTTGAAGCCGAGGCGATGAGCCGTAAACAGCGTTGGCAGCAGGCCCATACCCTGATTGAGGCCCATCGCGACAAGGTAGTGGACCCCTCTGCCCTGGACGAACTGCTTACCGCCCTGACCAGCCTGGAAGAATATCAGTTCAACCAGCTACTGGCTGAACGGCGCCGGGCCCAGGCTCTGGCACTGCAGGAAAGTACCGGCCTGACAGACAAATTGAGCGGCTTTCACCTGCCCCGCGCCAAACAGGAACGCCAGCAACTGGCGGAAGAGCGGTTTGTGGTGGTCGAGGATCTGACCCGGCTGGGAGAGTATTTCGCCCAGCGCCAGCAATGGCTACTGGCCCGCGACCTGCTGAGCGCCGCTCACCGACTGGCACCGGATCAGCCTCCGTCTGCGCAACTGGCCAAAGCACAACAGATTCTCAATGACGCCAGCCAGCGTGCCCGGGCCCGCCACAATCGTGCCCTGCTGACTGAAGCGGAACAACTGATGGCCCGTTACCAGAGAAATGGCCAGCTGGAATCCTTGCTGGCCGCCCGCCACTTCCTCAAACAGCATCAGGACAATCCGGTTCTGGCCGACCATCGAGAACGCCTGGAGCAATGGGCGCGACGCCGCTTTAGCGAAGAGATGAATACCGGTGAGGCACTGTACGCCCGTGGTCAGTACCGCGAGGCCTATCGGATCTGGAAGCAAGTAGCCCCCCTGTACCCGGACGATGAAGAGCTGAACAAGAAACTCGAACGTAGCCGGCGAGTGCTGGCCAACTTGCGCAACCTGCAAGACGACTAGACGGGAGTTCCCCCAGAAGACGGCAGTCGCGCCAACGACTGGCTGGCGATAAACCCCCATAAAAAAACGCGCCACGATGGGCGCGTTTTTTTATGGCTTGTTTAGCGATGAGGGGATTATTCCTCCTCGCTATCAGCATCCTCAACCTCAACGTTCTTTGCCGAATCGTTTTGCCCGGCTTCGTAGGCATCACGGTAT
Organism: Alcanivorax sp. IL2; assembly: GCF_047495475.1. Classification (NCBI taxonomy): domain Bacteria; kingdom Pseudomonadati; phylum Pseudomonadota; class Gammaproteobacteria; order Oceanospirillales; family Alcanivoracaceae; genus Alcanivorax; species Alcanivorax sp. IL2. Next base: position 3,533,643 of record NZ_CP179932.1, read on the forward strand.
TCCGGTGATACGTTACTGCGGCCCTGGAACACCTGCTCAAGACTCACCGGCAGCGGATTGCGCACGACCTGCTCCAGTTCACCCTTGCGATTCAGCTCGAACTGCAAGGCAGTAATCCCCATGTACTTCTGCCGGGTCATGCTCAGCAGCCGCTCATTATCCGGCAGGATGGTGGGCCGTAAAAACACCATCAGGTTGCTTTTTTCTCGCGAATTACTGGTGGAGCGAAACAGAATGCCTAGCAGAGGGATATCCCCCAGGATCGGCACCTTGCGTACCGTCTTGGTAATGTTATCGCGAATCAACCCGCCCAGAGCAATGGTCTCGCCATCGTCCGCCAGCACCGTACTTTCCAGCTTACGGGTGGTGGTCACGATATCCGCCGCTTCGCCGACGGAGTCCTTCACCTGGGAGTTTTCCTGCTCCAGCTCCAGGCGGATGGTAGACAGCCCTGCCACATGCGGCGTCACCCTCAGGCTCAACCCCACATCTTCACGCTGGATCGTCTGGAACGGATTGGACACGCCGGAACCGGTACTGGTGCTGGTGCCGGTGATGAAGGGCACATTCTCCCCCACCACGATGGACGCTTCCTGATTATCCAGGGTAAGAATGCTGGGGGTAGAGAGCAGGTTTACGTCGGTGGAGGTGGACAGAGCCTGGATAAGCGCCCCCCACTTCAAATCACCGTTGGAGTCCTGCTCCCCGAAGCCCATGGTAATACCGTCGCCCAGGGACAGGCCTGACGGGTCATCGGTAGCCAGAGCCTGAACAATGGAATTGATCGTCAGCCCGGCGTTGCCAAAGTTAATGGCACCGACGCCGGTTTCATCACTGCCAGCCACATATTGAAAACCCAGGGCCTTGCCGGTATCACCGGAGACTTCCACGATGGCTGCCTCGATAAGAATCTGCGCACGGCGCACATCCAGCTGGCTGATCACCGACATGATTTCCTTCATCATCGCCGGCTCTGCGCGGATCACCAGGGCGTTGAGAGATTTGTCGGCCTGGATGGAGACCTTGTCACCGGTAATGGATGCCGCTGCGGCCTTGCCGTCGGCACCGGGCTTGGCCGCGGAGGCGCCCTCGGCAAAATTCTTCAGCAACTCGGCCAGGGCCTCGGCATCACCATGGCTGAGGCGTACCACTTGCACACCGCCCGTGGCACTGGCAGGTGTATCCAGGTTGCCAATCATTTGGGCCATGCGTTGGCGGGTAATCTGGTCACCCTTGATGATCAGCCGGTTGGTGCGTTCATCCGCTACCACCGTCACACCACCGTCCTTGGTCTTGCCGCGACGGCCACCGGTCTGCGGGGTCAGGCTTTCCAGCATTTTCACCATGTCGCCGGCGAAAGCATGCTCCAGCTTGATCACCTGTACATCCTCGGACTCGGCATTGTCCAGGCTGGCGATGATCGCTTCCATGCGGCGGATATTGTCAATGTGATCACTGATGATCAGGGCATTGGCCGAGCCCACGGCGGCCAGATGGCCGTACTGGGGCACCAGCGGCCGCAGCACCGGTACCAGCTCTTCCACCGGAGAGTTTTCCACCGGAATCACCCGGGTCACTAGTGCTTCGCCACCGGCCGCATTTTTGCCCACCAGCGGCAGGTTGCTTTGCTTGGCGGTGGTGTTGGGAACAATCTTGATAATGTCGCCGGATGGCACCGCCGCATAGCCATGCACCTGCAGCACGGACAGAAACAGCTCGTAAACCTCTGCGGCAGACAGCGCCTTGGTGGACACGACAGTAACGTCCCGGGCACGAACGCGGGGGTCAACCACGAAGTTCTTGCCGGTCATGTCGGCAATCTGGCTGATAAACGCCTGGATATCCGCATTACGGATATTCACCGTCCAGCTCTTGCCATCTTCACTGGCCGCAACCTGGGCATGGGAGGAAAAAGCCGTTACCGACAACAGCACCACAATCAGTGTTCGAAGTGCCGAGGCTTTGAAAAAGGACATCATAAAACCACTCACTATGGCGGATAATTCACGGTGAATTGCTGATCACCCCGCTGCACCACGATACTGGCCTGCCGGGTTTCCTGGAATGAGCGCAACGCAGCCATATCACCTTCCTCCGTCCCCAGCGAATGGCCGTTGACCGAGAGGATGACATCATTGCTTTGCAAGCCGACCTGACTGATCAACTGCTTGGGGGCCCGCTTGCCCAACTGATAGCCCTGATTATCCCCCTGGGCCACCGGCTGCAGCCCCAACTGGCCAATAATGGCCTTGCGTTGACGCTGCATGTCTTCCTCGCTGCCTTCCGCAATCTGCGATTGCTGGGGCTCACGTTCAACCGCTGGCTGGCGAGACACCTGACTGACCCCACCCAGAGAACTGTCCGACCAGCGCAGGGTTTCCAGGCGCCCGGCCCGGCGCAGGATCACCCGGTCCGGGTACACCTCTTCCAGGCTGGCATTACCGGGGATACTGTCGCCGATACGGTACAACTCACCTTCCTTGCCCTTTTCGGCAATGATGGCGGACGCTTTGTCGGTATCAGCGGTCTGGAACACACCAAGCAGCTCCAGACGCAGGCGGGTTTCCGGAGCGTCCGTGGGTTTGTCAGACTGGGGGGCAGCTTCCTGCTCGAAACTTCCGAACAATTGCCAGCTGTCCACCTGGGACTGGCTCAGGATCACAGCCTGCCCGGAGGAAGCCACCTGCAGACGGGTCTTGCTGTTGGAGGGGATCGGCTCGTTGGGTCCGTACCACAGCAGCCAGAAGGTCTGGGCCAGCACAAAGGCCAATGCAATCACCAGCAAAATGGCAACCAACCAGCGCACCGGCTTGCCCCACTGCTGATACTGACCCCACGCTGCCCACTGCGACATAACTGTCCGCTCTTCCTTTATCGTTATTACCGGACTGAAGATACCGGATTTTAAGGCAAATTATTGCAATATAGTGTTACCGGAACCGTTATTTCCTGTTCTCGGCCCTGTCAGCCAGGCAAACCGGTAGCTGACAGCCGCTACCCCTGCTTGAGCGAGAATGGCTGGGACATCTGGAATACCACATCATCCGGGCTGCCACCCTGGCTGACACCCAGCAACAAGGGCCAGGCACGCATGACTTCCAGATGGAAACGACCGTCACTGATTCGTGCCTGCAGCAGGCGCTCCCCGTCAGGATCTGCCACCCGCAAGGTGGGCACCGGCCCATCCATGCTCAAGCGGCCCTGTAATTCCGGCACCGTGGCTGAGCCATTGTTCCCCCAGGTCACCCTGCCACCACTGTAATCCAGGGTGCCCTGAAGTTGCTGAATAGTATCGTCGGCAATCTGTAACGCCATCAGCACCGCATCGACCCGGCCGTCGGCACCGCCCTGGGGGACATGTTCCGCTACCAGTGCCACCGGCAGGGACAAGCGCGCCTGTTCCACCTGCCAGTCACCCCAGTCTGCGCCGACCCAACCGGACAGGTTTGCCTGCTGGCCCTGATCACTGCGCAGGGCCAGTTGCGCGCCCGGCACCAGGCCGTGCCAGTCCATTGTCCAGTTCAGCGAGCCCTGCAGTTGCTTCCAGCGCCAACGGGCCTGCCCCTGCCACCAGCGGCCACGGGGCTCGGACAGAGTCAGCACGGCGCCACCCAACCGCACGGCAGGCACCCGCTCCACCACAACGGCGGCGGGCATGCTGACGATCAAAAAAACCAGCAGACTGGCAATAAAGACCAGTGCCAGCGTCAAGGTACGAGGCATGGCGGTTCTCAGAACGGGATATCGTCGTCGAAATCATCAGCCGGGCCGCTGAAGCCGCCCTGATTTTGACCCTGACCGGGATTCTGGCTTTGCTGTGGCGCGGCATTGCCGCCACCGTAATTTTCGTTCTGGTTCTGGTAGCCACCCTGGTTACCCTGAGGCGCATAGCCACCACCTTGACCACCCCCATCACCACGGCCATCCAGCATCTGCATTTCGTTGGCCACGATTTCGGTGGTGTAGCGATCCTGACCATCCTGCCCCTGCCACTTGCGGGTACGAATGGAGCCTTCGATATAGACCTTGGAGCCCTTCTTCAGGTACTCACCGGCAATCTCGCCCAGCTTGTTGAAAAATACCACCCGGTGCCATTCAGTGCGTTCCTGCATCTGCCCGCTCTGCTTGTCCTTCCAGGTTTCACTGGTAGCCAGACGAACATTGGTGACCGCGCCACCGCTGGGCATGAAACGGGTTTCCGGGTCTGCCCCCAGGTTACCAATCAGAATTACCTTGTTAACGCCGCGCGCCATGTTTCTCTCCGTGACTCTCTAGGTCAGTACTGTTGTAGTCGGCAATGCCCTGTCAGGTAAATCACCGGTTTCTCAAATGCATGTCAGATCAAGCCAAACATTGTGTCAGCTTTGCGAGGCTCCGGCGAGCCCCGCAAGCCGGGCCTCATCCAGTTCCCCGGCATCGACCTTGAGCAAGGCCAGGGCCTGCTCCTCGACGATGACGGTTTCCACCACACCGGGCACCGTCTGCAGCTCACGGGCCAGTTTCTGCCAATCCTGGCCCGGGGCCAGGATCAGCACCCGGTTATCCAGTTTCGGCAGCTCCTGCAGCCCGGTCAGCACCACCAGCCAGACCGCCGCCAACAGCGCACAACCGTAGAACACCGCCTCGGCTCCTACCCACTGGTACAAGGCCCCACCCAGCTGCCCGCCGACAAAGACACCCAGGAACTGACTGGTGGAGTATACCCCCATGGCCGTGCCCCGGGTGCCCGCCGGTGCCGCCCGGCCCACCAGCGAAGGCAGCAGGGCCTCGAGCAGGTTAAACGCGGCAAAGAACACCAGCAGCGCCAGCACAAAGTGCCACAGCTCGGCACCGGCCAGGGCCAACAGAATCTGTGACACCGCCAGCAACACCACCGCCAGTCGCTTCACCGGCACCGCGCCACGCCGTTCGGCGCGGATAATCAGCGGCACCATGGCCACGAACCCGGCCACCAGCACGCCCAGGTAGATCAGGCTGTGGCTGCGCAGTCCCAGCCCGAGCCGTTCGCTGAGCAGGGCCGGCACCACCACGAAAGAGGCAGTCATGATCAGGTGCAGGGTAAAAATGCCCAGATCAAATCGCAGCAATGTCTTGCTGGCCAGTACCCGACGGAAGCGCACGCCCACGGGCAAGGCCTCCCCCTGCAATGCCCGTGGCGCCGGCACCACCAGGGCCACCAGCAGGGCAAAGACGCCCATCACCGAGGTCATCCAGAACAGGCCGGACAGGCCCAGCCAGCTGGCCAGTAACGGGCCGAGAATCAGGGCCAGTACAAAGGAGCCACCCACGGACATGCCGATCAGGGCCATGGCCCGGGTACGATGCTTTTCGCTGACCACATCACCGATCAACGCCATGATCACACTGGCGATGGCCCCCGAGCCCTGCAAGGCGCGCCCGGCAATGACACCATGAATATGGTCACTCATGGCCGCCACCACGCCCCCCGCCACAAACAGAAGCAGACCGATCAACAACAACGGTCGCCGTCCGAAGCGGTCGGAAAGCATGCCAAACGGAATCTGCAGCAGGGCCTGCATCAGCCCGTAGGCACCGATAGCGGTACCGATCAGCAGCGGTGTCGCGCCTTCCAGGGATTGCCCGTAGACCGCGAAAATCGGCAGAATCATGAACAGGCCGAACATCCGCAGCGCAAAGATGGTCGCCAGGTAGCCGGTGGTTTTCAGCTCTGTCCGCTGCAGGACACTGGAGGAAGATGCCGACATGAACGCTTGTTGCTCCAAAACGGGTGGCCGCAAGTCACGGCCGCTACAAAAAGGCGGGCAGTGTATCAGATTCCCCACGGGGCCGGACCAGGACACAGTGCCCCACTTTGGAGTCCAGGAATCGTGAAATCCGTAAAACCGGGCAATGGTAAATTGAACCCCGGTCAAAGCGGTGATAAATTCACATGCTGATCAGTTTTTTTTCTTAGGCTCCGCCTGAGACATCATGGACGGCATCGATGAACAGCCCACAACAAACTCAACAAGTTTACGTAGTAGGCAGCCAGCAACTGCAAAACGCCCTGCTCACCGAATTTCTCGTCAAGGAAGAAGTGGCTACCAAGAGCATTCCCTCGGTGGAGACGATCTCAGTGGAGACCCTGCGGGAATTTGACCAGAACCTGTTTCTGGTGGATTACCACAGTGTCGATGTGAACGAGGTAATCGCTCACCTTCTGGAAGCCGATCAGGAAGTGGACAACGACGTTCTGATCGCCCTGTTCAATGTGGACAGCGACGACTCCCTATCCCGACTGGCAGGCCTGCCCATGGTCAACGGCGGTTTCCAGCATGACTGCCCCCAGGCACTGCTGAGCAAAGGCATCAAGGCCATTTTCGACGGCGAGCTGTGGTTCCCACGCGCCGTGCTGCAGGCCTATCTGATGAAAAGCCGCACCTTCAACAAGACCTTCTCCCGCAGCGAGGTGAACCTCACCGACCGGGAAGTGGAAGTGCTGAAAGTGATGGCCACCGGCGCCAAGAACTCGGAAATCGCCACCAGCCTGAATCTGAGCCCGCACACCATCAAGACGCATATCTACAACATCTTCAAGAAAATCAATGCGTCCAACCGCCTGCAAGCGGTGAACTGGGCACAGGAAAACCTCTAGCAACGCTTCATACAACACGCACCGTGCTGCACGCCTTGCGTGCAACATGAGGCGTGTTGCGGGCAGCGACCACATTCTTTTGCCCTTCACACGAATTCGCCTATACTGCCCTGTTCATTTTGACAGTAGTCAGGGGTAGTTGATGGATACCATACTGGTTCGCGGTGCACGGACTCATAACCTGAAGAACGTGGACCTGGATATTCCCCGGGACAAGCTGGTGGTAATCACCGGTCTGTCCGGTTCAGGGAAATCCTCACTGGCCTTTGACACGCTTTACGCAGAAGGCCAGCGCCGCTATGTGGAGTCCCTCTCCACCTATGCCCGCCAGTTCCTGTCGATGATGGAAAAGCCCGATGTGGACCACATCGAAGGGCTCAGCCCGGCGATCTCCATCGAGCAGAAATCCACCAGTCATAACCCGCGATCCACCGTCGGCACCATCACCGAAATTTACGACTATCTGCGCCTGCTGTTCGCCCGGGTGGGCGAGCCCCGCTGCCCGGAGCATGAAGCGCCGCTGGCCGCCCAGACCATCAGTCAGATGGTGGATCAGGTGCTGGCCATGGAAGACGGCAGCAAACTGATGCTGCTGGCGCCAGTAATTCGCGAAAAGAAAGGCGAGCATCTGCACCTGTTCGAGGAGCTGCGCGCCCAGGGCTTTATCCGTGCACGCATTGACGGGCGCATCTATGACATGGATGACACCCCGGATCTGGACAAGAACAAGAAGCACACCATTGAAGTGGTGGTGGATCGCTTCAAGGTCCGTGACGACCTGCAGAACCGGCTGGCGGAATCCTTCGAAACCGCCCTTAACCTGGCGGACGACATCGCCATCATTGCGCCCATGGACGGCGACGGCGAGGAAGTGACCTTCTCCGCCAAGTTTGCCTGCCCGCACTGCGGCTACTCCATCCCCGAACTGGAACCGCGACTGTTCTCTTTCAACAATCCGGCCGGCGCCTGCCCCAGCTGCGACGGGCTGGGCATGAAGCAGTTCTTCGACGAGGACAAGGTGATCAATTCCGACGAGCTATCCCTGTCGGAAGGCGCCATCCGCGGCTGGGACCGCCGCAACGTCTACTATTTCCAGATGCTCAATTCCCTGTCTCAGAGCCTGGGTTTCGACATGGACGTGGCATTTCAGGAGCTACCCAAGGATATCCGCAAGAAAGTGCTCCACGGCACCGGCAAGGAAAGCATCGAATTCCGTTACCTCAACGACCGCGGCGACATCATCAAGCGCAACCACCCGTTCGAGGGCATCATCCCCAATATGGAGCGACGCTACCGGGAAACCGAATCTGATGCGGTACGCGAGGACCTGCTCGGCTACATGTCCACCTCCAGCTGCCCCAGCTGCAATGGCTCGCGACTGCGCGAGGCGGCCCGTCATGTGTTCATCGAAGAAACCACCCTGCCGGAAGTGGTACGGTTGGCGGTGGGCAAGGCCCACGGCTACTTCAGCGACCTGAACCTGCCCGGCAGCAAGGGCGAAATCGCCGACAAGATTCTCAAGGAAATCCGCGACCGCCTGCAGTTTCTGGTCAACGTGGGGCTGGAATACCTGACCCTGGAGCGCAGCGCGGAAACCCTGTCCGGCGGCGAGGCCCAGCGTATTCGTCTGGCCAGTCAGATTGGTGCCGGCCTGGTGGGCGTCATGTACGTGCTGGACGAGCCCTCCATCGGCCTGCACCAACGTGATAACGAGCGCCTGCTCAGCACCCTCACCCGCCTGCGTGACCTGGGTAATACCGTGCTGGTGGTGGAGCACGACGAGGAAGCCATCCGCCTGGCCGACCACGTGATTGATATCGGCCCCGGTGCCGGCGTTCATGGCGGCAGGGTCGTCGCCCAGGGCAGCGCCCAGGACGTGGCCGACAACCCGGACTCGCTCACCGGCGACTACCTGTCCGGTCGCAAACAGATCGCCATCCCCGCACAACGGCGAGAAAACCAGGGCGACAAATGGCTGACCGTGCACGGCGCCACCGGCAACAACCTCAAGGGCCACCCATTGAATATCCCGGTAGGCCTGTTCACCTGCATTACCGGTGTCTCCGGGTCCGGCAAGTCCACCCTGATCAACAACACCTTATACCCGCTGGCGGCCACCAAACTGAACAAGGCCACCACGCTGACCCCCGCCGTCCATGAGTCCATTGAAGGGCTGGAGCACTTCGACAAGGTGGTGGATATCGACCAGAGCCCCATTGGCCGCACCCCCCGCTCAAACCCGGCCACCTACACCGGCATCTTCACCCCGGTGCGCGAACTGTTCGCCGGCACCCAGGAAGCCCGCGCCCGCGGCTACAAACCCGGCCGTTTCAGCTTCAACGTGAAAGGCGGGCGCTGCGAAGCCTGTCAGGGCGATGGCGTCATCAAGGTGGAAATGCACTTCCTGCCGGATATTTATGTGCCCTGCGAAGTTTGCGAAGGCAAACGCTATAACCGGGAAACCCTGGAGATTACCTATAAGGGCAAGAACATCTTCGAGGTGCTGGATCTGACCATCGAAGATGCCCGGGAATTCTTCGATGCGGTGCCTTCCCTGGCCCGTAAACTGCAGACCCTGATGGATGTGGGTCTGAGTTACGTAAAACTGGGCCAGGCCGCCACCACCCTGTCCGGCGGCGAAGCCCAGCGGGTCAAACTCGCCAAGGAGCTATCCCGCCGGGATACCGGCAACACCCTCTACATCCTCGACGAACCCACCACCGGGCTGCATTTCCATGATATCCAGCTGCTGCTGGACGTGCTCAACCGACTGGCTGACCACGGCAACTCAGTAGTGGTGATCGAGCACAATCTGGATGTAATCAAGACCGCCGACTGGATCGTGGATCTGGGACCGGAAGGGGGCGACGGCGGCGGCGAGATCATTGCTGAAGGCACGCCGGAGGAAGTGGCCAGGGTGAAAGTTAGCCACACTGGGCGCTTCCTTAAACCCATGCTTGGACAATAAGAATGAAGACCATCATCCCACCTTGGCTACTTTGCACCTTAACCTGTGTCATGTTCACAGGATGCAAGAGCGCTAAAACGCTTTATAATGGTGTGGCTTGTGGCTCCGGAGCAATATGCACAGAGGCCTACCCTCAGGAATCTCTGTCTGGAACAAGAAACCCTGACAAAATTGTTGTCGCACCACCGTATTTCGAGCTCGAAATACGCGACCAGGATGGCGCTTACCACCCTTACCCTACGATGCTCGAACGAATTCCGCCTGATACGATTCAGCATTATCAGAAGCATGCCGACGCCTACGAAATTTCTCTCTCCACGCCTTCTTTCGATCTCTCCAATCACTTAGACGAGTTTAAGAACCTATACGCTGATACTTTTATTGATTTTGCCCCTATCGGCCGCCCCACTCCTAGCGTGAAAGGCTTTCTACTGGAAATGGCCACAGGACCTGAACGAGTAAACCCCGCGAAGACAGACTCCATTATACTTGATGGAAACCGCGCCACGGAGCAGTTGGAAGCGGACGAGGCATGCTGCATCGTTCTCACCAGAGTGAGAGGATGGCATGAAAGTCGCGAAAGCTATAACGCTTCCGTGACCAGTGCCATCATCTTCAGTTCTTTAGCTGGCAGTAGTGGCGCCGCCTCTTATGCAGGAGAAGTAGTTGTGGACATGGCAGTCATTCGGCTCCAGGACGGCAAGCTCATCTGGAGCTCTCAAACGACCGGCCCGGTCAGTGGCCTTGCCATGCAAAGAGGGATCACCCCGTATTATTCTGCTGTCGCCAATCTTCGCCTGGAGTCGAGCGATAAATGACCTTCAGACTGTGCTCTACTCCATAACGTCGACCCTTGTAATACCGCCGCCACCGGAACCAAATATCAGCGTCACAACCCGCTCACAGACTCAACCTCCACGGCAACCCTGGAGGCTGATTATGAAATCGATATGGGCATGGAAAGCATGCATCGCCACCCTGGCCATCAGTATTGGCACTGCAGCCTGTGCCGGGCACGGCTCCGACGGCAAAAGCAGCGTGGAGCTGGGGCCGCGCCCCTATTACCTGGTTGCAGACATGGACGAGGGGCCGCTGAAGCAAGCCCTCCAGGACTGTGCCAGCCGACCGCGTCCGCAACAGGCCAGTGACTTTTCCATTGGCCATCGTGGCGCGCCGCTGCAATTCCCCGAACATACCGAAGAGTCCTACCGGGCCGCCGCCCGCATGGGCGCCGGCATCGTGGAATGCGATGTGGCCTTCACCAAGGATCGCGAGTTGGTCTGTCGCCATTCCCAGTGCGATCTGCACACCACCACCAACATTCTCGACACCGACCTGGCCGACCAGTGCAGCGAGCCTTTCTCCCCTTTTGATGGCAGCAACCCGGCCAGCGCCCGCTGCTGTACCAGCGATATCACCCTGGCCCAGTTCAAGACACTCACCGGCAAGATGGATGGCGCCAACCCCCGCGCCACTACCGTGGAGGAATACCTGAAGGGCACGGCTGGTTGGCGAACGGACCTCTACAGCCAAAGCGGCACCCTGCTCAGTCACAGGGAGAGCATCGCCCTGTTTCAGGAGCTCGGGGTAAAGATGACGCCCGAGCTGAAAGCGCCACAGGTATCCATCCCCTATCAGGGCGAGTACCGTCAGCAAGACTATGCCAAGCAACTGATTGAGGAATATCGACAAGCCGGTGTACCACCGAGGGATGTCTTCCCCCAATCCTTCAATCTGGAAGACGTGCGCTACTGGATCGGCCACCACCCCCGCTATGGCCAACAGGCGGTATATCTCGATGGTCGTGATAGCGAAGGGCTGGATCCACAGAACCCCGGCACCTGGCAACCCGATATGGACACCCTAGCCGGTTATGGCGTGAACATCATCGCCCCGCCCCTGTGGATGCTGGTCACCGTCGATGAGCGCAACCGCATTGTCCCCAGCCCCTATGCCCGGGCCGCCCGCGCTGCCGGCCTGGATATCATCGCCTGGTCCCTGGAGCGTTCCGGCCCATTGGCCAACGGCGGCGGCTGGTATTACCAGAGTGTTCAACCAGCTATCAATAATGACGGCGACACTTTTACCCTGCTGGATGTGCTGGCGCGGGACGTGGGTGTTATTGGTGTCTTTTCCGACTGGCCAGCCACCACCTCCTTCTACGCGAGCTGCCAGAAATTCCTGCATGCCAAGCGCCCCGCACTACCTTAGCGCACGTGCACCACAAGGGCCGTGCCTCGTTCCACCGCGGGGCGCAGGCACCCACAAAGCGGGCCATGACAATGGCACGCTTTCTGCTTTGATAGATCTGAACTGAGGCCTTGCTTCAGCCAACGTCAGCTTCCCAGGGCAACCATTCAAAGGAGTCTGTGAAATGGACGCCACCACCGACCACCGCTGGTTGATGCAGTACAACATCGTCAACCTGGTTAATCAGTGTCGACGGTTGATTCGGGCTGAATTCGACGAAAGCCTGTCACTGACCGATCCGGCACTGCGCCATAAACTGGCCCATTATGCCGGCCTGACCCGCTCTCAGGGCATGCAACGACTTTACGGGGAAATTCGCCTGGCGCTACTGGAGCTGGAAGGCAAAGACCCGCCATTGACTCCATCCGCCAACGGCGCAGTTCGCCTCTATCGAGGGCAACCGGTAGAAACCCGCAACACTCAAAACACAAAGGATGAGACCGGCTCGGTACAGCGACAGCGCAAGGGCTTGATGTATCGGGGACACAAAGTAGCGCAGGGGTAGTTAGCGGGTTGAGTCAGGCAATCAGGCGGAGAACTGGAAGATACTCAGGTCCAGCGGCAGGCTTTCACCCAGCCACATCACCAACTCGGTGTGATCGCGCAGATCATCACCACTAAGACCGTGAACAAAAACCGTCAGCCCGTTACGGCTGGCCATCAACCAGGGGATCACATCCCCGGCCAGGCGGCGCGGAATGGATAGCTGGCAGCTCCAGCAGGGGTGCGGGCCCACCGGCTTGCGATGCATGTGCCCCATGGGTATGTCGAAATGCTGGTGGGCGGCCTGGCACAGCGCTGCCGCTTGGGAAAACGTGGATTCATCGAAATAGACGTGTGCATGAAAGCCGTTGATTGCCATATGCCCTGCCTCTGAGATCTAGTCGGCCTCTCCTGACAGCATAGTACAAGTCCGCCGGCTTACGACAGACATAAAAAAACCGGGCAATATGCCCGGTTTTTTTGAAGCTTCGACGCTTATTCTTCGTCAGCGTCCGCCAGCTCAGGACGATCAACCAGCTCAACATAGGCCATCGGTGCATTGTCACCAGCACGGAAACCCATCTTGAGGATACGGATGTAACCGCCAGGACGGCTCTGGTAACGCGGACCCAGGTCATTGAACAGCTTGCCGACCACTTCCTTGGAGCGGGTGCGGTCGAAAGCCAGACGACGGTTCGCTACCGAGTCTTCCTTCGCAAGAGTGATCAGCGGCTCAGCCACACGACGCAGCTCTTTAGCTTTCGGCAGAGTGGTCTTGATCACTTCGTGCTCCAGCAGAGACACAGCCATGTTACGGAACATAGCCTGACGATGAGAGCTGTTCCGATTCAGTTTTCTGCCGCTTTTGCGATGACGCATGATTCTGTTCCTATGTTCAGGGGCGCTTCACAGCGTCCACAACAACTAATTAGCGCAATTTGGTGTTCAACCGGTCATCATCACGGAGACTGACCGGCGGCCAGTTCTCGAGACGCATGCCCAGTGACAAGCCCTTGGAGGCCAACACATCTTTGATCTCGGTCAGCGACTTCTTACCCAGGTTCGGGGTTTTCAGCAGCTCCACCTCGGTACGCTGTACCAGATCACCGATGTAGTAGATGTTTTCCGCTTTCAAACAGTTAGCGGAGCGAACCGTCAGCTCAAGATCATCCACCGGACGCAGCAGGATAGGATCAATTTCCTCACGCTCCTGCTTCGGCTCAGGCTTGGCATCCTGTTCCAGGTCTACAAACACCGCGATCTGCTGCTGCAGAATTGTTGCTGCACGACGAATCGCTTCTTCCGGATCGATGGTACCGTCTGTTTCCAGATCGATAACCAGTTTATCCAGGTCAGTACGCTGCTCTACACGAGCGGCTTCGACCACGTAAGCCACACGACGAACCGGGCTGTAGCTGGCATCCAGCTGCAGTCGGCCAATACCGCGGGTTTCGTCATCATCTGACTGACGGGCATCAGCGGCCACATAACCGCGACCCTTCTGCACCTTCAGCTTCACACGCAGTTCGGTGTCGCCAGTGATGGTGCAAATCAGATGATCCGGGTTGACGATCTCAACACTGTGATCACGCTGGATATCGCTCGCGGTGACAACACCCGGGCCTTTCTTGACCAGTTCCAGCGTTGCTTCTTCGCGATCTTCCATCTTCAGGGCAACGCCCTTCAGGTTCAGCATGATGTTGATCACATCTTCCTGAACCCCTTCGATGGAAGAGTATTCGTGCTGTACCCCGTCGATCTCCACTTCGGTGATCGCACAGCCGGGCATACTGGAGATCAGGATGCGACGCAGCGCAGTCCCCAGGGTGTGGCCAAAGCCACGCTCCAGCGGTTCCAGAACCACCTTTGCATGGTTCTGATTGATCGCGTTGACCGCGATCGAGCGGGGCGTGAGAAAGTCGTTCACGGCGGTCATAGAGATCCCTCAGGCAGTCCTTACTTGGAGTACAGCTCGACGATCAGATTTTCGTTGATCTCGGCAGGCAGGTCGATACGCTCAGGCTTAGCCTTGTAGGTACCTTCCAGCTTTTTCTCGTCAACTTCGAGCCAAGGCATAAAGCCACGCTGCTGAGCCAGCTCCATGGCGTTTTTCACGCGCAACTGAGCTTTGGACTTCTCGCGAACGGTGATGATGTCACCCGGCTTAACCTGGTAGGAAGCCACGTTGACAGACTGACCGTTGACCAGAATCGCACGATGACTTACCAGCTGACGCGCTTCAGCGCGGGTAGAGCCGAAGCCCATGCGGTAAACCACGTTATCCAGACGACCTTCAAGCAGCTGCAGCAGGACTTCGCCAGTTGCACCCTTGGAGGAAGCCGCTTTCTTGTAGTAGCTACGGAACTGCTTTTCCAGCACACCATAGGTACGACGAACTTTCTGCTTCTCGCGGAGCTGCACACCGTAATCTGACAAACGAGCCGGACGACGACCGCTAGCGCCAGCTGCCTGACCGGGTGCCTGCTCGGCTTTACACTTGGATTCCAGAGGGCGGATACCGCTCTTCAGGAACAGATCGGTGCCTTCACGACGGGAAAGCTTGCACTTGGGACCGATGTATCTTGCCATCTTGCTTTAACTCCCGTTACACGCGACGCTTTTTGGGCGGACGACAGCCGTTATGCGGAATCGGCGTAACGTCCTCAATATGGGTAATCTTGTAGCCACAGCCATTCAGAGCACGAATGGAAGATTCGCGACCTGGGCCAGGGCCTTTTACCCGTACTTCCAAATTTTTGAGACCGTAGTCCTTGGCAGCATTACCCGCGTTTTCAGCAGCCACCTGGGCAGCAAACGGGGTGCTCTTACGGGAACCACGGAAACCAGCGCCACCGGAGGTCGCCCAGGACAACGCATTGCCCTGACGATCAGTGATGGTGATGATGGTATTGTTGAAGGATGCGTGCACGTGGGCGATACCGTCTGCAACGGTACGCGTTACCTTCTTACGACGTGCGCCACTATCTTTCTTTGACTTAGCCATAATGCCTATCCAAATCCAGCCGCTGACGTTTCAGCTTATTTGCGAATCGGTTTACGCGGACCTTTACGAGTCCGAGCATTGGTCTTGGTACGCTGGCCACGCAGTGGCAAGCCGCGACGATGACGGATACCACGGTAGCAACCGAGGTCCATCAGACGCTTGATGTTCATGGTGATTTCCCGGCGCAGGTCACCTTCAGTAGACAACTTGGCTACTTCGCCACGAATGACGTCAAGTTGTTCACCGCTCAGATCACGCACTTTCGCGGTCTGATCAATACCGGCCGCTGTACAGATCTCAGCTGCACGGGTACGACCGATCCCGAAGATGTAGGTGAGAGAGATCACCGTGTGCTTATTTTCCGGGATGTTAACGCCTGCAATACGGGCCATCCGAATATCTCCGATTCACAAAACGGGTGGCGCCAGACTCAAGGGCGCCGAAAGGCGGCAGAGTCTAGCGCTACGCCGACTGAATTTCAACCAAACACTTAAAAGAAGACGTAACCTTAACCCTGGCGCTGCTTGTGCCGGGGTTCGGCACTGCAGATAACCATGACGCGACCCTTACGACGGATCACTTTGCAGTTTCGGCAGATCTTCTTCACAGAAGCCTGAACTTTCATCGCACTCGCCTCGTTCGTTAACGCACCAGACCGGTGCCACCATACCCTTTCAGGTTGGATTTCTTCATCAACTTCTCATACTGGGTGGACGTCAGGTGCGAATTAACCTGCGACCAGAAGTCCATCACTACCACCACTACAATCAGCAGGGAGGTGCCGCCCAGATAGAAAGGCACGTTGGCAACTGCCTGCAGACCCAGCGGCAGCAAGCACACCAGCGTCATGTATACCGAACCGATCAGGGTCAAACGGCCCATCACTGTGTCGATATAGCGAGCAGATTGCTCGCCCGGGCGAATGCCCGGAATATAAGCGCCGGATTTCTTCAGGTTGTCTGCGACATCCTTCGGATTGAACACCAGCGCAGTATAAAAGTAGCAGAAGAACACGATTGCCAGGGTAAACAGCAAGATATAGAGCGGCGTACCCGGCAGCAGAGCATCACTCACGTTTCTCAGTGCCTGACCCCACCAGGAATCCGGATTGGAATCACTGAACCACTGGGTCAGAGATGCCGGAAACAGCAGTATGGAGCTGGCAAAGATAGCCGGAATAACACCTGCCATGTTCACCTTCAGCGGCAGATGACTCTGCTGCGCTGCATACACACGACGTCCCTGCTGACGACGGGCATAATTCACCGTAATACGGCGCTGTCCACGCTCCATGAAGACCACCCCGAAAATAACGGCGAGGGCTACCAGGAACACAAACAACATCATGATCAGGCTCAGGTCACCAGTACGCGCAGACTCGAAGGTCTGTGCAATGGCGCCAGGCAGGCCTGACACGATGGAAGCGAAGATCAGCATGGAAATACCATTGCCAATTCCACGCTCGGTAATCTGCTCACCCAACCACATCAGGAATACGGTACCGGTCAGCAAGGTGGTGACAGCGACAAAGTAGAAGCTGGCAACCTGCATGGTGCTGGCCGTTTCCGGCAGCAGCGTAATGCCCTGGCTGTTCAGTCCGGCCACCATGCCGAAGGACTGGATGCCACCCAGTACTACCGTCAAATAACGGGTGTACTGAGTTATCTTGCGCCGACCCTGTTCGCCTTCCTTGCGGAGCTGCTCCAGGGTGGGCACTACTGCCGTCATCAGCTGAATCACGATGCTGGCAGTAATATAGGGCATGATGCCCAACGCAAAAATACTCATGCGTTCCAGGGAACCCCCGGAAAACATGTTGAACAGGCCAAGAATGGTGTCCCGGTTGTTGTTGAACATCTGTTGCAACGCTTCCGGGTTCATGCCCGGGACCGGGATGTGTGCCCCGATCCGGAACACCACCAGGGCGCCCAACAGAAAACCGATTCGCCGCCACAGCTCACGCATTGCGCTGCTGTCAGCTTTCGGCGGACCACCATTCAGTGTCTGAGCGCGATTCTTCGCCATAAAGCGCTGCCTTATTCTTCGACTTTACCGCCAGCTTTTTCGACCGCTTCGCGGGCGCCTTTGCTGATCGCTACGCCGCGAATGGTCACTGCACGGTCGATTTCGCCCTGCAGAACAATCTTGGCGCGCTTCATGTCACGACGCACAACATTGGCTGCTTTGAGGGCGGCCAGGTCAATCACGTCGCCGTCTACTTTGGCAAGTTCAGCCAGGCGAACTTCCGCAGTGCCCATAGCCAGCTTGGACGTGAAACCGAACTTCGGCACACGACGCTGCAGCGGCATTTGGCCACCCTCGAAACCGGGCTTCACAGTACCGCCGGAACGGGACTTCTGACCCTTGTGGCCGCGACCACCGGTCTTGCCCAGGCCGGAGCCGATACCACGACCAACGCGCTTGGCGTCCGGACGGGAACCTTCAGCGGGATGCAGATCATTCAGACGCATCACTTATTCTCCCTCTACCTGCACCAGATACGCGACCTTGTTGATCATGCCGCGTACTGCCGGGGTATCTTCAACTTCCACAGTGTGGCCAATGCGGCGCAGACCGAGACCGCGCACAGAGGCCCTATGCTTTTCCAGCCGGCCGTTGATGCTCTTAACCAGCTTTACCTTGATCTTATCAGCCATCGTAACGATTCCGTTATCTGCGCTTAGTTCAGAATGTCTTCGACAGACTTGCCACGCTTGGCTGCCACAGACTCCGGAGAAGCCATGGACTTCAGGCCATTAAAAGTAGCCCGAACCACGTTTACCGGGTTGGTGGAGCCATAGCACTTGGCCAGTACATTCTGAACGCCTGCGACTTCCAGCACGGCGCGCATGGCACCGCCGGCAATTACACCGGTACCGTCATCGGCCGGCTGCATATACACCTTGGAGGCACCGTGACGGGCCTTCATGGGGTGCTGGATGGTGGTGCCATTCAGCTCCACCTGAATCATGTTGCGGCGGGCAGCTTCCAGGGCTTTCTGGATAGCAGCAGGCACTTCACGGGCCTTACCACGACCAAAGCCGACCTTACCCTTGCCGTCACCCACTACGGTCAACGCGGTAAAACCGAAAATACGGCCGCCTTTAACAACTTTAGCAACCCGGTTTACCTGAACCAGCTTTTCCTGCAGACCTTCGTTGGGATCAACCTTCGCCATAACCAAGCACCCTTAGAATTCAAGACCGTTTTCACGCGCGGCATCCGCCAGCGCTTTAACACGGCCGTGATATTTGAAACCAGAACGGTCAAAGGCTACGCGCTCAATGCCCGCTTCCTTGGCACGCTGAGCGATCAGCTGGCCAACTTTAACCGCTGCGTCAGCATTGCCTGTCGCGTCTGCACGCAGATCTTTTTCGACCGTGCTTGCAGATGCCAGTACCTGGTCACCAGCGACAGAGATCACCTGCGCATAAATATGACGCGGGGTACGATGTACGCAAAGGCGAACTTCGCCCAGCTCGCGAATCTTCAGGCGAGTGCGCTTGGCCCTGCGTAGACGTGAAACTTTTTTGTCTTTCATGGCATCAATCTCGACAATTATTTCTTCTTGGCTTCCTTACGGCGCACTTGCTCATCAGCATAGCGCACCCCTTTACCCTTGTAGGGCTCAGGCGGACGGAAGGCCCGAACATTGGCAGCAACCTGACCAACCAGCTGCTTATCAATGCCTTTAATGACAATTTCGGTCTGGCTCGGGGTTTCAACGGTAATCCCTTCGGGCAACTCGAAAGCTACCGGATGGGAGAAACCGAGGGTCAGGTTCAGTACCTTGCCCTGAGCCTGCGCGCGATAACCCACACCGAGGAGCTGAAGCTTACGCTCGAACCCTTCGGCAACGCCAGTCACCATGTTATTCAGCAGAGCACGAGAAGTTCCCGCCAACGCCCATGCCTTCTGGGAATCATCGTGCGGCTTAACTGATACCACACCGTCATCCAGGGACACGGCTACCAGCTCGTGTACTTCGTGCTCCAGGCTGCCTTTGCCACCTTTAACGGTGACTTTCTGGCCGTCGACTTTAACTTCGACGCCCTTCGGCAGATTTACCGGACTTTTAGCTACTCTAGACATTGCTGCACCTAACCCGTCTACGCCACTTCTGTTAGGACACTTCGCAGATCAGCTCGCCACCAACATTGGCTTTGCGCGCTGCGCGGTCAGAAATAATGCCCTGATTGGTGGATACGATCATGATACCCAGGCCACCTTTGACCTTGGGAATCTCACCCGCGGCCTTGTAGACCCGCAGACCAGGACGACTTACCCGTTTGATAGTGTCAATCACCGGGCTGCCTTCGAAATACTTAAGCTCAACCGTCATTACCGGTTTCTTGTCATCGCTGATCTTGTAATCAGCAATGAAGCCCTCTTCCTTCAGTACTTTGGCTACAGCTTCCTTTGCCTTGGAGGCAGGAATCTCGACCTGTACTTTCTCGGCCATCTGGGCGTTACGGATACGAGTTAACATATCCGCCATGGTATCTTGCATGCTCATGCCGCAATCGCTCCGCTTAACTTTGCTTACCAGCTGGCTTTAACCAGACCGGGAACATCACCGCGCATCGCTGCTTCACGCAGCTTGATCCGGCTCAGGCCGAACTTGCGGTAGTAGCCGTGCGGACGACCGGTGATACGACAGCGGTTACGCTGACGAACCGGGGAAGAATCGCGCGGCAATTTTTGCAGCTGAAGCTGAGCATCCCACTTCGCTTCAGGTTCTGCATTGGGATCCTGGATAATCGCCTTAAGCGCTGCACGCTTGGCGGCAAAACGCTTAACCAGCTTAGCGCGTTTTGCTTCCCGGTTTTTCATGGATTCTTTAGCCATGATAAATCCTCTTAGCCCTTCAGCGGGAAGTTGAAGGCGCGCAGCAGCGCCCGTGCTTGGTCGTCGCTTTTCGCTGTGGTGGTAATGGTGATATCCATACCACGCAGCTTGTCGACTTTATCGAAATCAATTTCCGGGAACACGATCTGCTCGCGCAGCCCCATGGAATAATTACCACGGCCGTCAAAGGATTTCGGATTCAGACCACGGAAGTCGCGAATACGCGGAATGGCGATGGAAACCAGACGCTCGAGGAATTCATACATTCTCTCGCCACGCAGGGTTACCTTACAGCCAATCGGCCAACCTTCACGGATCTTGAAGCCTGCTACAGACTTGCGCGCGTTGGTTACCAGGGGCTTCTGACCGGAAATTGCAGTCATGTCCGCCAGGGCACCATCCATCGCCTTACGATCCGCGGAAGCTTCACCAACACCCATGTTCAGGGTGATCTTGGTGATCTTTGGCACTTCCATGATATTACCGAGGCCAAGCTCTTCTTTCAGCTTGGGCACGATGTCGTTTTGATAAATCTTTTTCAGATCACTCATGGGTCACCTAACCTACAGCGTTTCGCCGTTGGACTTGAAGAAACGCACTTTGTTGCCGTCTTCAAAACGGAAGCCCACACGATCCGCTTTCTGCGTCTTGGGGTTCCAGATGGCAACGTTGGAAGCGTTTAGCGATGCTTCCTGTTCTACGATGCCGCCTTGAGTACCACGGTTAGGATTGGCCTTAACATGTTTCTTAACCATGTTGACGCCAGCAACGATGAGGCGACCATTGTCCAGAACCTGCTGAACAGAGCCACGCTTACCTTTGTCCTTTCCCGCAATTACAATGACTTCGTCATCACGCTTAATCTTGAGCATTACCTTCACCCGCCTTTACAGAACTTCAGGTGCCAGGGAGATGATCTTCATAAACTGCTCGGTACGCAGCTCCCGCGTTACCGGGCCGAAGATCCGGGTACCGATCGGTGCTTTATTGTTGTTCAAAAGCACCGCGGCGTTTTCGTCGAAACGAATCAGTGAACCGTCTGGACGACGCACACCCTTACGGGTACGCACGACCACAGCGGTCATTACATCACCTTTCTTTACACGGCCGCGCGGAATTGCTTCCTTCACTGTGACCTTGATGATGTCACCAATGCCTGCATAGCGGCGGTGAGAACCACCCAGCACTTTGATGCACTGTACCCGACGGGCGCCGCTGTTATCGGCGACTTCGAGCATGCTTTCGGTCTGAATCATCGCTAAATCTCTCCAACTCTGCCTTTACAGGCAGCCACAGCAACGGTCCGTCAGGCTTCGTTCGCCTGTTCAACTACGTTTACCAGCATCCAGGTCTTGCGTTTGGACAGCGGCCGGCACTCCTCAATGGTGACCAGGTCACCTTCACGACATGCATTCTCTTCATCGTGCGCCATCAGTTTCGTGGAACGCTTGATGATCTTGCCGTAAATCGGGTGCTGGACCCGGCGCTCTACCAACACAGTGATAGTTTTGTCACCTTTATTAGAGATGACTTTGCCGGTAGCGGTCCGGCGCATTGTATTCGCCTCTGCCATGACTAGTTACCCTGCTTCTCTCTCAGAATGGTCTTAACGCGCGCAATATTGCGGCGAACCGTCCCAAGCTCATGGGTTTTAGAAATCTGACCGGACGCGCTCTTCATACGCAGCTTGAATTGTTCTTCAAGCAGCTCGATTTGCGTCTGCTGCAGCTCTTCGACACTCTTTTCTTTCAGCTCGCTCGCTTTCATGGCTTACATCACCGTCCGAGTAACGACACGGGTGCTTACCGGCAGCTTGGCCGCGGCCAGACGGAACGCTTCACGCGCAACGTCTTCTGACACACCTTCCATTTCGTAAAGCATCTTGCCCGGTTGAATCTGGGCTACCCAATACTCTACAGAACCCTTACCTTTACCCATCCGCACTTCAAGAGGCTTCTTGGTAATCGGCTTGTCCGGGAAAACCCGGATCCAAATTTTACCACCACGTTTGATGTGGCGGGTCATTGCACGACGGGCCGCTTCGATCTGGCGCGCAGTAATACGGCCACGACCGGTAGCTTGCAGTCCAATAGTGCCAAAAGACACTTTGCTGCCCCGCTGTGCCAGGCCGCGGTTACGGCCCTTCATCACTTTCCGGAATTTGGTACGCTTCGGCTGCAACATCGTTCGTTACCCTTTAACCGCGGCCGCGCTTCTTCGCGCCCTTGGACTGCTTCTGCTGCTCTTCCTTCTGAACCTGCTCCATGCCACCAAGCACTTCGCCACGGAAGATCCACACCTTGATACCGATAGTGCCGTACGTAGTTTCAGCACGTACGCTTGCGTAATCGATGTCGGCACGCAAAGTATGCAGAGGCACTCGGCCTTCGCGGTACCATTCGGTACGCGCAATTTCTGCACCACCCAGACGACCGGACAGCTGAATTCTGATACCTTCAGCACCGGACTTCATGGCGTTCTGAACCGCACGCTTCATGGCGCGACGAAACATCACTCGGCGCTCCAGCTGACCAGCGACATTGTCACCTACCAGGCGCGCATCCAGGTCGGGCTTGCGCACTTCCTCGATGTTGATGTGAACTGGCACACCCATCTGGGCGGCCACATCGCGGCGCAGGCGTTCGACATCTTCGCCTTTCTTACCAATCACGATGCCCGGTCGAGCGGTAGCAATAGTGATGCGCACGTTTTCTGACGGACGCTCAATCTTGATACGGCTCACCGACGCATTCTTCAAACGCTTAAACAGGAACTCTCGTACCTGCAGGTCGGTAACCAGGCAGTCTGCGTAAGACTTCGGTCCGGCATACCAAAGCGAGTTGTGCTCTTTGACAATGCCAAGGCGAATACCGACCGGATGAACTTTCTGACCCATCTGGTTACTCCTGACCTTCTGAGACTTTCACAGTAATGTGGCAAGTACGCTTGAGGATTCGGTCAGCGCGGCCTTTGGCGCGCGGACGAATACGCTTCATGGTCATGCCTTCATCCACGCAAATCGTGGACACCTTCAGCTCATCAACGTCAGCGCCGTCGTTGTTTTCCGCATTTGCAATCGCGGACTCCAGCACTTTCTTAACGATTTTTGCCGCCTTCTTCGGGCTGAATTCCAGAAGATTCAGCGCCTTCTCGACTTCCAGGCCTCGGACCTGGTCCGCTACGAGGCGGGCTTTCTGAGCCGAAATTCTTGCGCCGCGCAGACGGGCTGCAACTTCAGTAGCCATGGCTGTCACCTTATCGCTTAGCCTTTTTGTCCACGATATGCCCGCGGTAGGTGCGGGTCAGGGCGAATTCGCCCAACTTGTGGCCCACCATGTGCTCGGTAACCATTACCGGTACATGCTGTTTGCCGTTATGCACAGCAATTGTCAGACCCACCATCTCCGGAACGATCATGGAGCGACGGGACCAGGTTTTAATCGGCTTACGGGAGCCGGCTTCCACCGCATCTTCCACCTTGCTGAGCAGGTGGTGATCCACAAAAGGACCTTTTTTCAGTGAACGTGGCACAGCCTGAACCTCTCTTTATCCCTTACTTACGACGGTCACGCACAATCATTTTGGTCGTGCGCTTGTTTGTACGGGTCTTGTAGCCCTTAGTCGGCACACCCCAAGGGGTTACCGGATGACGGCCACCAGAAGAGCGCCCTTCACCACCACCATGTGGGTGGTCGACCGGGTTCATCGCCGCACCGCGAACAGTGGGTCGAACACCCCGCCAGCGCGTTGCACCCGCTTTACCCAGCGAGCGCAAACTATGCTCACTGTTGGATACTGCACCGATGGTAGCCTTGCAGTCAGCATGCACCTTGCGCATTTCGCCGGAGCGAAGACGCAGAGTTACGTACTGGCCGTCTTTCGCCAGAACCTGCACGGATGTCCCTGCAGAGCGAGCGATTTGACCACCTTTACCAGGCTTCATCTCCACATTGTGGACAGTGGAACCCAGCGGAATATTACGCAGCGGCAAGGCGTTACCCAGCTTGATCGGCGCATCTTCGCCGGACTGGATGCGGTCTTCCGCTTGCAGGCCCTTGGGGGCCAGAATGTAGCGACGCTCACCGTCCAGGTACTTGACCAGCGCAATGTGCGCGGAACGGTTCGGATCGTATTCCAGGCGCTCAACAATGCCTACAACACCGTCCTTGTTGCGACGGAAGTCGACCAAGCGATACTTCTGCTTGTGACCACCACCTTTGTGACGAGTGGTGATACGACCGTTGTTGTTACGACCACCGTTTTTGCTCTTGGCTTCCAACAGCGGCGCGTAGGGAGCACCTTTATGCAGATCTTCGTTGACCACCTTGACTACAAAGCGGCGGCCCGGAGAAGTCGGCTTGCACTTTACAATCGCCATTATTCCTTACTCCCTTCCTTACTCTGCGCCCAGGAAGTCAATGTCCTGGCCTTCCTCAAGGGAAACATAGGCCTTCTTCCAGTCAGCGCGCTTACCAGCTACGCGACCAAAGAATTTGGACTTGCCTTTCATGTTGGCGGTACGAACAGCCTTCACTTTCACTTCAAAAAGGGCTTCAACTGCCTTTTTGATTTCCAGCTTGTTCGCATCTTTAGCCACTTTAAACACGAAGGTGCCATTCTGATCGGCAAGCACTGTTGCCTTCTCAGAAACGTGCGCAGCACGCAGCACTTTCAAAATACGTTCCTGGTTCATGCCAGCGCCTCCTCAAGCTTCTTAAGAGCCGGCACAGTAACAAGCACCTTCTCGAAAGCAATCAGGCTCACCGGATCAACGCCGTCAGCATCACGCACGTCGACTTTAGGCAGATTGCGCGAACCCAGATACAGGTTCTCGTCAACGCTGTCAGTCACGATCAGGACGTTAGTCAGATCCAGCTCTTTCAGCTTGGCTGCTACAGCCTTGGTTTTCGGCTCGTCTACGGTGAATTCATCCACCACAATCAGACGCTCCTGGCGAACCAGCTCAGACATGATGCACTGCAGCGCACCACGGTACATCTTGCGGTTCACTTTCTGAGAGTGATCACGCGGCACCGCTGCAAACGTCTTGCCGCCGCCACGCCAGATCGGGCTACGGATCGTACCAGCACGGGCACGACCAGTCCCTTTTTGACGCCACGGCTTACGGCCACCACCGCTCACATCAGAGCGATTTTTCTGAGCCTTGGTACCCTGACGAGCACCAGCCAGAAACGCAGTCACAACCTGATGAACCAGAGGCTCGTTAAAGTCCTTGCCGAAGGCGACTTCGGAAACGGTAACGGTACCTCCAGAGGCAGTATTGAGATTCATCCTCTATTCCTCTTTCAGGCCTTCGCCTTCACTGCCAGACGCACGATCACATCACCACCGGTAGCACCGGGGACCGCACCTTTAACCAGCAACAGATTCTTATCAGCATCTACGCGAACCACTTCCAGATTCTGGACAGTGACGCGCTCAGCACCCATATGGCCAGCCATCTTCTTGCCTTTGAATACGCGGCCCGGAGTCTGGTTTTGACCAATGGAACCCGGAGCACGATGAGACAAGGAGTTACCGTGGGTCATGTCCTGGGTGCTGAAGTTCCAGCGCTTCACGCCACCAGCAAAACCCTTACCTTTGGAAGTGCCGGTCACATCAATCATCTGACCTGCTTCAAACCCTTCGACGGTCACTTCAGAACCCGGCTGCAGCTCACCAGCTTCAGCACGGAATTCCCAAACGCCACGACCCGCCTCTACGCCAGCTTTCGCAAAATGACCGGCTTGCGCCTTGGTCACGCGGCTGGCACGGCGCTCACCTACCGTTACTTGCACGGCCTGGTAGCCATCTGATTCTTCGGCCTTGAGCTGGGAGACCCGATTCGGGGTCACTTCGATGACAGTCACGGGAACACTGATACCTTCCTCAGTGAAGACCCGAGTCATCCCACATTTCCGACCGATCACACCAATCGCCATTGTTTACCTCTTCACAACCTGTCGCGGTAATACCCGCCCGTTGTTAACCCAGGCTGATCTGCACATCCACACCAGCAGCCAGATCCAGCTTCATCAGCGCATCCACGGTTTTATCCGTAGGCTCGACGATGTCCACCAGCCGCTTGTGGGTGCGGATCTCATACTGATCTCGCGCGTCTTTATTTACGTGCGGAGAGATCAGCACTGTAAAGCGTTCTTTACGCGTCGGCAGCGGGATAGGACCCGTCACTTGCGCGCCTGTCCGTTTAGCCGTATCCACGATCTCTTGGGCGGACTGATCAATCAGACGATGATCAAAGGCCTTGAGCCGGATGCGGATTCTTTGGTTAGCCATAGCTAACAAACTCCAGACTGTTTCGAACCATATTTATATGGCAAAAAGCCCACTTACCTGATCGCCTATGGATAGGTTAGTGGTGTCAAAACAAGCCCGGGAACAATGCCCCGGTTGGTACTGCTCGTAAGCAGGGCGCAGATAGTAGCCATTCCCCCCGGGCATTGCAAGGGCCTTTTGCCCCAAATCCGGGAAATCCAGCAAAAAAGTGAAAATAAAGCACCCTTCGGCCTTATACCCACTCCTCTACCCGCTCCCGGCATTCCGAGAGCACGCCGGCACACGCCCAAAGGCCTGACACCAGCATCAAAAAGGGGCCGCCAGGCGGCCCCTTTTTGCACCAAGAAAGAACTTACTCGGTGATTTTGGCAACCACACCGGCGCCAACGGTACGGCCGCCTTCGCGAATCGCGAAGCGCAGGCCGTCTTCCATGGCGATCGGAGCGATCAGCTCAACGTCCATTTGCACGTTGTCGCCCGGCATTACCATTTCGGTACCTTCCGGCAGGGTACAAGCACCCGTTACGTCGGTGGTACGGAAGTAGAACTGCGGACGGTAGCCGTTGAAGAACGGAGTATGACGACCACCTTCGTCCTTGCTCAGCACGTACACCTCAGCGATAAACTTGGTGTGCGGCTTGATGGAGCCCGGCTTGGCCAGAACCTGACCACGCTCAACGTCATCACGCTTGGTACCACGCAGCAGAACACCAACGTTCTCGCCTGCACGACCTTCGTCGAGCAGCTTGCGGAACATTTCCACACCGGTACAGGTGGTCTTGGTGGTGTCGTGGATACCGACGATCTCGATTTCCTCGCCCACCTTGATGATGCCACGTTCTACACGGCCGGTTACTACTGTACCGCGACCAGAGATGGAGAATACGTCTTCGATCGGCATCAGGAACGGCTGATCAACGGCACGCTCCGGCTCCGGGATGTACTCGTCCAGGCACTCAACCAGTTTCTGCACGGCAGGCATACCGATGTCGCTGGTATCGCCTTCCAGTGCTTTCAGGGCAGAACCCTTGATGATCGGTGTGTCGTCGCCCGGGAAGTCATAGTCGCTCAGCAGTTCGCGAACTTCCATTTCCACCAGCTCAAGCAGCTCTTCATCGTCAACCATGTCCGCTTTGTTCAGGAACACAACGATGTAGGGTACGCCAACCTGACGGGACAGCAGGATGTGCTCGCGAGTCTGCGGCATCGGGCCGTCAGCTGCGGAACATACCAGGATCGCACCGTCCATCTGCGCGGCACCGGTGATCATGTTTTTCACATAATCAGCGTGACCGGGGCAGTCTACGTGGGCGTAGTGACGAGTCGGGGAATCGTATTCCACGTGAGAAGTTGCAATGGTGATACCACGCTCACGCTCTTCCGGGGCATTATCAATGCCGTCGAAAGCGATGGCGCTACCGCCCCAAACCTCTGCACACACGCGGGTCAGCGCGGCGGTCAGAGTGGTTTTACCATGGTCAACGTGACCAATGGTGCCTACGTTTACGTGCGGTTTATTACGTTCGAACTTTTCCTTTGCCACGGCTCAATACCTTTAACAAATTAACCGTAAATTTAAGATTTCTTGCCGCTGATCACTTCATCAGCGATATTCTTCGGTGCCTCGGCGTACTTCAGGAACTCCATGGAGTAACTGGCACGACCCTGAGACATGGAACGCAGATCAGTAGCGTAACCGAACATTTCAGACAACGGCACCTCGGCACGAATAATCTTGCCGGCCATGGTGTCTTCCATGCCCTGAACGATACCGCGACGACGGTTAAGGTCGCCCATCACGTCACCCATGTAGTCTTCCGGGGTTACCGCTTCCACCTTCATCATCGGCTCGAGCAGTACCGCGCCGGCCTCTTTCGCTGCGTTCTTAACAGCCAGAGCACCCGCCATACGGAAAGCGTTTTCGTTGGAATCCACCTCATGGTAGGAACCATCGTAGAGAACCGCCTTCACACCAAGGATCGGGTAACCGGCCAACACACCAGACTGCAGTTGCTCATCGATACCTTTCTGGACCGCACCGAAGTATTCCTTGGGTACAGAGCCGCCATGGATCTGCTCCTCAAACTGGAACTCTTCGTCACGATCGATAGGCTCGAACTTCACCTTCACGTGACCATACTGACCACGACCGCCGGACTGCTTGACGAACTTACCTTCCACGTCAGCAGCACGGGTAAAGGTTTCACGATAGGCAACCTGCGGCGCACCGATATTGGCCTCTACCTTGAATTCCCGCTTCATGCGATCCACGAGGATATCCAGGTGCAGCTCACCCATGCCAGAGATGATCGTCTGACCAGTCTCTTCGTCGGTTTTCACACGGAAAGACGGATCTTCCTGGGCCAGACGACCCAACGCCAGACCCATTTTTTCCTGGTCGGCTTTGGATTTCGGCTCAACAGCCACGGAAATCACCGGATCCGGGAACTCCATACGCTCCAGCACGATCGGCTTATTCAGATCGCACAGGGTGTCACCGGTAGTAATATCTTTCAGACCAACACAGGCAGCGATATCGCCCGCCAGAACTTGCTTGATCTCTTCACGGCTGTTGGCATGCATCTGCAGCAGACGACCTACACGCTCTTTCTTTTCGCGCACAGAGTTCAGCACGCTATCACCGGAGTTCAAGATGCCAGAATAGACACGGATGAAGGTCAGAGAACCCACAAACGGATCCGTGGCAATCTTGAATGCCAGCGCAGAGAACGGTTCGTCGTCAGCAGACTTGCGGGACTCGACGGTTTCGCCATCTGCCAAAACGCCCTGAATCGCTTTTACTTCATCGGGAGCCGGCAGGAACTCGATAACCGCATCCAGCAGGGCCTGTACGCCCTTGTTCTTGAACGCAGAGCCACAAAGGCCCAGAACGATCTCATTGGCCAGAACCTGCTGACGCAGACCCGCCTTGATTTCGTCATTGGTGAGCTCGCCGTTATCCAGATACTTTTCCATCAGCTCTTCAGAGCCTTCGGCGGCCGCTTCAGCCATCTGTTCGCGCAGCTCGTCGCAACGGCCTTTGATGTCGTCAGGGATGTCCTTCTCTTCGTAGGTCGCCCCCATGTCGTCTTCATTCCAGAAGATCGCTTTCATCCGGATCAGATCGACAACACCCTTGAACTCGTCTTCCGCACCGATGTTGTACTGGATCGGCACAACCTTGGCACCCAGACGCTTACGAATCTGGTCACACACTGCGTCAAAGTTCGCGCCAGCGCGGTCCATTTTGTTAACGAACACGATGCGCGGCACTTCGTACTTGTTGGCCTGGCGCCATACAGTCTCGGACTGAGGCTCAACACCGGAGGAGCCACAGAACACCACTACAGCACCATCCAGCACACGCAGGGAACGCTCTACTTCAATGGTGAAGTCAACGTGCCCGGGAGTATCGATAATGTTGATACGGTGTTGATCGTACTGCTTATCCATGCCCTGCCAGAAGGTGGTGGTCGCAGCGGAGGTAATGGTAATACCACGCTCCTGCTCCTGCTCCATCCAGTCCATGGTGGCAGCACCGTCGTGCACTTCACCAATCTTGTGGGAAATACCGGTGTAGAAAAGAATACGCTCGGTAGTCGTGGTTTTGCCCGCATCAACGTGCGCACAAATACCGATGTTACGATAGCGATTGAGAGGAGTCTTACGTGCCACGCGGCTAACCTCGATTCACTGATTCAAATATAGAAACCGGCCTGAGCACAGACCGGTTTCACTCGACTGCCTTCTGCCTTAGAAGCGGAAGTGAGAGAAGGCCTTATTAGCCTCGGCCATACGATGCACGTCTTCACGCTTCTTCATCGCGGAGCCTTTGCCTTCGGCGGCATCCATCACTTCGCCGGCCAGACGGGCAGGCATGCTCTTCTCGCCACGCTTACGGGCAGCATCTACCAACCAACGCATTGCCAGAGCAGTACGACGGCTGGGACGAACTTCAACAGGAACCTGGTAAGTGGCACCGCCAACACGACGGCTCTTTACCTCAACGGCAGGACGAATATTGTCCAGCGCTTTCTCGAACATCTCCAGGGAATCAGCCCCTTTGCGTTCGGCAATGATGTCCAGGGCGCCGTAAACAATACGCTCAGACACGGATTTCTTACCACTAACCATTACGTGGTTCATGAACTTGGCCAGAATCTGGCTTCCAAACTTCGGATCCGGGAGGATCTCACGTTTGGCGACAACGCGACGTCTTGGCATCGGATGTGTTCCTCTAACATTCCCGCTTAGGGCGGGGAAATCTTCAGGTAATTCCGGAACGGCATACCGTCCGGACCTTACTCATCCCTCCGCAGCCATGCAGCTGCGGCATTCAGAAAAGGGGCTCGATTACTTCAATTACTTCTTCGGACGCTTGGCGCCATACTTGGAGCGACGCTGCTTGCGATCCTGCACACCTGCCGTATCCAGAGTTCCACGAACAGTGTGGTAGCGCACACCGGGAAGGTCTTTTACTCGACCGCCACGGATCAGTACTACGGAGTGCTCCTGCAGGTTATGACCTTCACCACCAATGTAGGAAGAGACTTCATAACCATTGGTCAGACGCACACGACACACTTTACGCAGTGCGGAGTTCGGCTTCTTCGGAGTAGTGGTATACACCCGAGTGCAAACGCCGCGACGCTGGGGGCAGCCCTGCAGGGCTACGGAGTCGCTCTTTTCTACCTTGCTTCTGCGCGGTTTGCGCACCAGCTGGTTTACAGTTGCCATGAAACTACTGCCTCACGCTTACAGTTCTGTGACAGAAACCGTCATCTGACAGCTCTGACACCCATTTACTGCCCATTGAACAGGGGGGCAGCGATTGTAGGGACCCCCCGGCATCACGTCAAGATGCCGGGGATTCCGTTACTCGCCAGCAATCACTCGTCTGAGGAGCTGAGAGCCTCGGACAAGGCGGCTTCCACCTCGTCCATGGTGGGCGCTTCCGGCCCGCGTGCCTCGGCACGCTGACGGCGGCGCTCCAGGTGATGAGCATAGCCAGTACCAGCCGGCACCAGACGCCCCACCACCACGTTCTCTTTCAGGCCGCGCAAATCGTCTTCCTTCCCGGTGACCGCTGCCTCGGTAAGAACCCGGGTGGTCTCCTGGAAAGACGCCGCAGAGATAAAGGACTCGGTCGCCAGGGATGCCTTGGTGATACCCAGCAACTGACGCTCGTACTGCGGCAGCATCTTGTCCTCGGCCTTGAGGTGCTCGATCTCTTCCATCACACGGGCATATTCCGCTTGCTCGCCCTTGATGAAACGGGACTCGCCCACTTCCAGGATCTCTACTTTACGCAGCATCTGGCGGATGATCGTTTCAATGTGCTTGTCATTGATCTTCACACCCTGCAGACGGTAAACCTCCTGCACCTCGTTAACGATGTAACGAGCCAGCTCGGATTCACCCATCAAGCGCAGAATATCGTGCGGGTTGAGCGGACCATCAGAGACCACCTCACCCTTCTCGACCTTCTCACCCTCGAAGACGTTCAGCTGACGCCACTTGTGAATCAGCTCTTCGTAGACATCACCACCGTCATCCGGGGTAATTACCAGGCGAACCTTGCCTTTGGTTTCCTTGCCGAAGGAGACGGTACCGGACTTTTCAGCCAGGATTGCCGCTTCTTTGGGGTTCCGTGCTTCGAACAGGTCGGCAACACGGGGCAGACCACCGGTGATGTCACGAGTCTTGGAAGATTCCTGCGGAATCCGCGCAATCACGTCACCCACCGAGATGTTTGCACCATCTTTCAGACCACACAGTGCACCACCCGGCAACAGGTACTGGGCCGGCATATCAGTATTGGGCATCAATACCGCCTTGCCCTTGCCATCAACCACACGCACTACGGGGCGCATGTCCTTACCAGCGGCAGGACGGTTCTGCGTGCCCAGCACTTCGATGTTGGTCAGGCCGGTCAGCTCGTCGGTCTGGTGGTTTACGGTGATACCTTCTTCCAT
The DNA here is from genome assembly GCF_047495475.1 of Alcanivorax sp. IL2. Classification (NCBI taxonomy): domain Bacteria; kingdom Pseudomonadati; phylum Pseudomonadota; class Gammaproteobacteria; order Oceanospirillales; family Alcanivoracaceae; genus Alcanivorax; species Alcanivorax sp. IL2. Next base: position 3,566,084 of record NZ_CP179932.1, read on the forward strand.
ATCACCAAACTGCACCTTGCCTTCCACTTCCGCAATGATCGGGTGGGTATGCGGATCCCAGGTAGCAACAACCTGACCACCATCAACCTGATCACCTTCACCTACAGTCACAGTGGCACCGTAAGGCAGCTTGTAACGCTCACGCTCACGGCCCAGCTCATCCGCTACCGCCAGATCGGCGGAACGGGAAACGATCACCAGACCGTCCTTGTGCTGTACATGCTTGGCGTTATGGAAACGTACCTTGCCGCCATGCTTGATCTGAATGCTGGATACCGCAGACGCCCGGCTCGCCGCACCACCGATGTGGAAGGTCCGCATGGTCAGCTGGGTACCCGGCTCACCAATAGACTGGGCAGCGATAACACCAACCGCTTCACCGACGTTGACCTGATGGCCACGGGCCAGGTCACGGCCGTAACAGGTGGAGCAGACACCCCAGCGAGTGGCACAAGTGATCGGCGAGCGCACCAGCACTTCATCCACACCCATGGACTCCAGCTTGTTGACCCACACTTCGTCCAGCAGGGTGCCAACTTCGGCCAGCACTTCATCCTGACTGAGCGGGTTCATCACATCACGGGCCACAACACGACCCAGTACGCGCTCACCCAATGCCTCAACCACGTCACCGCCTTCGATCAGCGGCGTCATCAGCAGGCCTTCTTCAGTACCGCAATCCTCAGCGGTAACCACCAGATCCTGTGCCACGTCAACCAGTCGACGAGTCAGGTAACCGGAGTTCGCCGTCTTCAAGGCGGTATCGGCCAGACCCTTACGGGCACCGTGAGTAGAGATGAAGTACTGGAGTACGTTCAGACCTTCACGGAAGTTGCTGGTAATCGGCGTTTCAATAATGGAGCCATCCGGCTTGGCCATCAGACCACGCATACCGGCCAGCTGACGAATCTGTGCCGGGGAACCCCGCGCACCGGAATCGGCCATCATGAAGATGGAGTTGAAGGAGCCCTGCTCTTCATCCTCGCCGTCGCGGTTTTTCACCACTTCAACGCGCAGGTTTTCCATCATTGCCTTGGCGATGTGGTCATTGGTACGCGCCCAGATATCCACCACCTTGTTATAACGCTCGCCGCGAGTTACCAGACCGGAAGCAAACTGCTCCTCGATCTCGCGCACTTCGTCTTCGGCAGCATCAATCATGGTGTACTTGGCATCCGGAATCACCATGTCTTCCACACCAATGGAGGAACCGGACAGGGTAGCTTCGCGGAAGCCCAAATACATGAGCTGGTCAGCAAAGATACAGGTCTCTTTGGTGCCGAGAATCCGATAGCAAGTGTTCAGCAGCTTGGAAATGGCTTTCTTGGTCATGTTCTGGTTGACCATGGCAAAGCCAAGACCTGTCGGCACGATATCCCACAGCTTACAGCGGCCGGGGGTGGTATCGGCAATAAAGGTGCGCTCTTCCACGCCGCCTTCCAGATCTCTTACCACTTCGTGAACACGCACTTTCACCCGGGCATGCAGATCGACCTGCTTGTTGGCCAGGGCGCGCATTACTTCTTTGGTGTCGGCAAAAATCTGCCCTTCACCCTTGGCATTCACCTTGTCACGGCTGATGTAGTACAGACCCAGCACCACGTCCTGGGTCGGGCCGATAATCGGCTCGCCGTTGGCCGGGGAGAGGATGTTGTTGGTAGACATCATCAGCGCACGGGCTTCCAGCTGGGCTTCCAGGGTCAGCGGCAAATGCACCGCCATCTGGTCACCATCGAAGTCCGCGTTAAAGGCGGCACACACCAGCGGATGCAGCTGGATTGCCTTGCCTTCGATCAACACCGGCTCGAACGCCTGGATACCCAGACGGTGAAGGGTCGGCGCCCGGTTCAACATCACCGGGTGTTCGCGAATCACTTCGGCGAGGATATCCCACACCTCGGCGGTTTCGCGCTCGACCATTTTCTTGGCAGCTTTGATCGTCGTGGCCAGGCCACGCGCTTCCAGCTTGGCGAAGATAAACGGCTTGAACAGCTCCAGGGCCATTTTCTTGGGCAGACCGGTCTCGTGCAGCTTGAGAGACGGACCTACCACGATCACGGAACGACCGGAGTAGTCTACCCGCTTACCCAGCAGGTTCTGACGGAAACGACCCTGCTTACCCTTGATCATGTCAGCCAGGGATTTCAGCGGGCGCTTGTTGGAGCCGGTGATGGCGCGGCCACGACGACCGTTATCCAGCAGCGCATCCACGGATTCCTGCAGCATACGCTTTTCGTTGCGCACGATGATGTCCGGGGCGCTCAGGTCCAGCAGACGCTTGAGACGGTTGTTCCGGTTGATCACCCGACGGTACAGATCGTTCAGGTCGGAGGTGGCAAAACGACCACCATCCAGCGGTACCAGCGGACGCAGATCCGGCGGCAGAACCGGCAGCACGGTAAGAATCATCCACTCCGGCTTGTTACCGGAATCCTTGAAGGCTTCCATCAGCTTGAGACGCTTGGACAGCTTCTTCAGCTTGGTATCGGAATTGGTGGATTCCACTTCCTCACGGAGGATCTTGATCTCTTCGACCAGGTCCAGCTCCATGAGCAACTGTTGCACCGCTTCGGCACCCATTTTGGCTTCGAATTCGTCGCCGAATTCTTCCAGGGAGTCGAAGTATTCTTCGTCGGTCAACAGCTGGCCACGCTCCAGCGTCGTCATGCCCGGCTCGGTGACCACAAAGGATTCGAAGTACAACACCCGCTCGATATCGCGCAGGGTCATGTCCAGCATCAGGCCGATACGGGACGGCAGCGACTTCAAAAACCAGATGTGCGCGGTGGGGCTAGCCAGCTCAATGTGACCCATGCGCTCACGGCGAACCTTGGAGAGGGTGACTTCAACGCCACACTTCTCACAGATAACACCACGATGCTTGAGACGCTTGTACTTGCCGCACAGACACTCATAGTCCTTGATCGGACCAAAGATACGCGCACAGAACAGGCCATCCCGTTCCGGCTTGAAGGTACGGTAATTAATGGTTTCCGGCTTTTTCACTTCGCCGAAAGACCAGGAGCGGATCAGATCCGGCGGTGCCAGAGAGATCTTGAGTTTATCAAACTCCGTGACTTGTCCCTGACTTTTAAGCAGATTCAGCAGGTCTTTCAAGGCCAGTCCTCCGTAGCGAGCTTTACGCTCTCAATTCTTTCCTAAACCCGGGTAACAACACGAGCCGCCCTCCTCACGGGAGAGCGGCGCACATTGCTTCAGTCGTTTTCCAGCTCGATATTGATACCGAGAGAGCGGATTTCCTTCAGCAACACATTGAAGGATTCCGGCATACCCGGGTCCATACGGTGATCACCATCCACGATGTTCTTGTACATACGAGTACGGCCATTCACATCATCGGACTTCACGGTAAGCATTTCCTGCAAGGTGTAGGCGGCGCCATAGGCTTCCAGCGCCCACACTTCCATCTCACCGAAACGCTGACCACCGAACTGTGCCTTACCACCCAGCGGTTGCTGGGTTACCAGGCTGTAGGAACCGGTGGAACGGGCATGCATCTTGTCGTCCACCAGGTGGTTCAACTTCAGCATGTACATGTAGCCAACGGTGACCTTGCGATCGAACTTCTCACCGGTACGGCCATCCCAGAGTTGCATCTGACCGGAACGGTCGTAGCCGGCAAGCTCCAGCAGTTCCTTGATCTCGAATTCCTTGGCACCGTCAAATACCGCGGTTGCCATGGGAACGCCACCAACCAGGTTCTGGGCCAGCTCGATGATTTCATCATCATTGAAGCTGTCCAGATCTTCCGGTGAACCACCGGCACCTGCCTTGTTGTAGATCTTGTCGAGGAAGCTGCGGACTTCCGCCACTTTCTTCTCTTCGGCCAGCATTTCACCGATGCGCTCGCCCAGGCCCTTCGCAGCCCAACCCAAATGGGTTTCCAGGATCTGCCCCACGTTCATACGGGACGGTACACCCAGCGGGTTCAACACCACATCTACCGGCACGCCGTGCTCGTCGTACGGCATATCTTCTTCCGGCATGATTACGGAAATCACACCCTTGTTACCGTGACGGCCAGCCATCTTGTCACCAGGCTGGATGCGACGCTTGATCGCCAGGTAAACCTTGACCACTTTCAGCACGCCGTGAGCCAGATCATCACCACCGGAGATCTTGGCCTGCTTGTCGCGGTAGCGCTCGTCCTGCTCTTTCTTGTGCAGTTCCAGATACTGCTGGGCACGCTCAAGCTGTTCGGCCACGTCATCGTCGGCCGGGCGCAGTTCGAACCATTTTTCCGCGTCCAGATTATTCAGGGCGTCGGCGGTCAGTTCGGTACCGCGCTTGAAGCCGGCACCACCGTTGACCTTCTTGCCCACCAGCACGGTGCGCAGACGCTCCATGATATCTTGCTGAACAATACGGAACTCGTCTTTCAAGTCCTTGCGGAACTGGTCCAGGGAGTCCTGCTCGATCTGCTTGGCGCGCTCGTCTTTTTCCACGCCATCACGGGTGAAGACCTGCACGTCAATCACGGTGCCCTTGACGCCGGAAGACACTCGCAGGGAGGTATCTTTCACGTCAGAGGCTTTCTCACCGAAAATGGCACGCAACAGCTTCTCTTCCGGGGTCAGCTGGGTTTCACCTTTCGGTGTTACCTTGCCTACCAGGATATCGCCGGCGCCCACTTCCGCACCGATGTAAACGATGCCGGACTCGTCCAGTTTAGACAGCGCAGCCTCGCCCACATTGGGAATATCGGCAGTAATCTCTTCCGGACCCAACTTGGTATCACGGGCAATCGCGGTCAGTTCCTGAATATGGATGGAGGTGAAGCGATCTTCCTTCACCACCCGCTCGGAAATCAGGATGGAATCCTCGAAGTTGTAGCCATTCCAGGGCATGAACGCGACGCGCATGTTCTGACCCAGAGCCAGCTCACCCATGTCCACGGACGGGCCGTCAGCCATGATGTCACGCGCTGCAACCTTGTCACCCACCTTCACCAGCGGACGCTGGTTGATGCAGGTGTTCTGGTTGGAGCGGGTGTACTTGGTCAGGTTATAGATATCAACGCCGGCTTCGCCTTCGGTGACTTCATCGTCGTTAACACGAACGATGATCCGCGAGGCATCCACCTTATCTACGACACCGCCACGCTCGGCAACCACGCAGACACCGGAATCGCGCGCCACATGACGCTCGAAGCCTGTACCTACCAGCGGCTTGTCGGCACGCAGGGTGGGCACAGCCTGACGCTGCATGTTGGAACCCATCAAGGCACGGTTAGCATCATCGTGTTCCAGGAACGGAATCAGAGACGCCGCCACAGACACCACCTGGCGAGGCGAGACATCCATATGAGTAATGGTGTCGCGCTCCATCACGGTAAATTCATAACGGTGACGCACAGTCACGAAGTCTTCTTCGAAACCGCCCTCTTCCGTCATCTTCGCGTCCACCTGTGCAATCACACACTCGGCTTCTTCGATAGCTGACAGGTATTCAATTTCTTCGCTGACCTTACCATCAATCACTTTCAGGTAAGGCGACTCCAGGAAACCGTACTCGTTAGCGCGAGCGTAGGTGGCCAGGGAGTTGATCAGACCGATGTTGGGACCTTCAGGGGTCTCGATCGGACACACACGACCATAGTGAGTCGGGTGAACGTCGCGCACCTCAAAGCCGGCACGCTCACGGGTCAGACCGCCTGGGCCCAACGCGGAAACACGACGCTTGTGAGTGATCTCGGACAGCGGGTTGTTCTGATCCATGAACTGGGACAGCTGGGAAGAGCCAAAGAACTCTTTAACAGCAGCCGCCACCGGCTTGGAGTTGATCAGATCCTGCGGCATCAGGCCTTCGGATTCCGCCAGGCTCAGACGCTCCTTGACTGCGCGCTCAACACGCACCAGACCCACACGGAACTGGTTTTCAGCCATTTCACCCACGGAACGCACACGACGGTTACCCAGGTGATCGATATCATCCACCACACCGTTACCGTTGCGGATATCCACCAGGGTGCGCAGCACTTCGATGATGTCAGAGGTCTCTTCGCCCATCTGCGCAAAGTACTGCTTTCCTTCCTCGTCGCTACGGGCGCTGAAGTAACGACCGTCATAGAGGATGCCAGGACCGGTTTCATCTTCGCGACCGAGACGACGGTTGAACTTCATCCGGCCAACGCCAGACAGGTCGTAACGCTCATCGGTAAAGAACAGGTTCTTGAACAGGTTCTCTGCCGCTTCCTTGGTCGGCGGCTCACCCGGACGCATCATGCGATAGATCTCGACCAGGGCCTCAAGCGGAGTCCGGGTCGGGTCAGCACGCAGGGTGTCGGCCATGAACGGGCCGTTGTCCAGATCGTTGGTATACAGGGTTTCGAAATAGTCGATTCCGCCCTGCTCGAGCTTGTCCAGCGTTTCCGCAGTCAGCTCGGTATTACACTCTACCAGGATCTCACCAGTGTCCTGGTCGATGATGGATTTGGCCAGGTACTTGCCCTGCAGGTATTCAGCAGGAATCTCCAGGTACTCGATATTGGCCTTTTCCAGCTGGCGGATATGACGCGCAGTAATACGACGGCCACGCTCCACCACGACTTCACCGTCAGCCAGGATATCGAAGGTCGCGGTTTCACCACGCAGACGCTCCGGCACCAGCTTCATACGGTAAATGCCGTCTTCCACTGCGATTTCGTTGGTCTCGAAGAACATCTCCAACACTTCGTCGGAGGTATAGCCCAACGCACGCAGCAGGATCGTCGCCGGCAACTTGCGGCGACGGTCGATCCGTACGAACACCTGGTCCTTGGGATCGAATTCAAAGTCCAGCCAGGAACCACGGTAAGGAATCACCCGCGCGGAATACAGCAGCTTGCCGGAAGAGTGAGTCTTGCCTTTATCGTGGTCGAAAAACACACCAGGGGAACGGTGCAGCTGGGACACGATGACACGCTCAGTACCATTGATCACAAAGGTACCGTTTTCGGTCATCAGGGGCATTTCGCCCATGTAGACCTGCTGTTCACGGATATCCTTGATGGCCCCACTGGATTCCTTGTCATAAATGACCAGACGAATCCGAACGCGCAGCGGCGCAGCGTAGGTGGTACCACGAACAGTACATTCTTTTACATCAAAAACAGGCTTGCCGAACTCATAGCCGGCATACTCCAGCGCTGCATTCCCGGAATAACTTGAAATCGGAAATACTGACCGGAAAGCGGCTTCCAGACCCTGGTCCAGACGCTCTTCTGCACTTTTATCTTGCTGCAGAAATTTACGGTAAGAATCGAGCTGTATGGCCAGAAGGTACGGAACCTCCATAACCTTCGGAAGCTTGCCGAAATCTTTGCGGATCCGCTTTTTCTCAGTGAATGAGTATGCCATCTGCGTTCCTCAGCTGTTGATCTATCACCCTTGGGTGATATTCCTGTATGAAACCTCTCACACAGAAACGACAAAAGGCTGGCAGCCCTCAAGCTGCCAGCCGGTGCCTTTCCGCATTATTGTGGAAAGACATTGCGCAAATGCGCTTACTTGAGCTCGGCAGTACCGCCAGCCTCTTCGATCTTTTTCTTGATCTCTTCGGCTTCGTCCTTGGACGCGGCTTCTTTAACCGGCGCAGGAGCACCTTCTACCAGCTCTTTGGCTTCTTTCAGACCCAGGCCAGTTACTTCACGGACAGCCTTGATCACGCCAACTTTCTTGTCACCGAAACCGGTCAGAACAACGTCAAACTCGGTTTGTTCTTCAGCGGCAGCAGCTTCGCCACCAGCAGCTGCAGGAGCAGCGGCAACAGCAGCAGCGGCAGTAACGCCGAATTTCTCTTCCATGGCCTCGATCAGTTCAACGAGGTCCATAACGCTCATATCGGCGATAGCGCCGAGGATATCTTCTTTGGAAACGGCCATTTTCAATCTCCTAAATCACCACACGGGCGATCCGATTGGATCGGGTAGTTACGCAGCCTGACAAATCAGGCGGCACTCTGTTTCTGGTCCTTGACTGCAGCAACCGTACGAACAAACTTGCCGGGCACCTCGTTGAGGGTACGTACAAATTTGGCCACCGGGGCCTGCATAACGGACATGAGCTGAGAAAGTGCTTCGTCGCGAGTCGGCAGCTTGGCCAGGACATCAATGTCCTGAGGACCATACGCTATACCACCCACAGCCAGAGCCTTAACTTCCAGCGCGTCATTGTCTTTAGCAAAATCCTTGATGAGACGAGCAGCTGCGCCCGGATCATCCTGGGAAAAAGCTAAAACAGTGGGGCCAACCAGTACGTCGTTTAGACACTCATAATCAGTGTCTTTCACGGCGAACTTCGCCAGCGTATTACGTACCACTTTCAGGTACACGCCGGTTTCACGGGCCTTACTACGCAACTCAGTCATCTGAGAAACAGTGAGACCACGATAGTCAGCAACCACAGCAGACAGCGCTTCAGTAGCTACAGCATTAACCGAAGCAACAATCGCCCGTTTGTCCTCCAGATTCAAAGGCATGTTTACCTCCTGGATTCACAAACATTAACCGTCAAAATCGACTGCAATCTGATTTCGAGGCGGTCGCCAGGGTCGGTTTCCCGACCATTATCGCGGAGCCACAACCTGAACAGATCAGGAAACAACTACCGCGCCTGCGCAGGCGGTTACCCCTTAATCCCGGCTTGTTACTTGCCTCATAAAGGCAGACTCCAAACAGAACCGGAAACCTGCGGTCTTTGACGCCCCGACAAGACACTCATAAAGAGCGAGTCATCGGGATCAAAGCCCTTGCGAGCCTGGCCAACTGCTCCAGGCTCAAATCACTTACATCGCCAGAGACGCCGGATCGATATTCAGACCGGGGCCCATGGTGGTGGACAGGGTTACTTTCTTGAAGTAAGTGCCCTTGGCAGAAGACGGCTTGGCTTTCTTGAGGTCAGCCAGCAGTGATTCCACGTTTTCCTTGATCGCATTGGAGTCGAAACCAACCTGACCCACGGTGCAGTGCACAATGCCACCCTTGTCGGTGCGGTAACGAACCTGGCCACCCTTGGCGTTTTTCACTGCCTGGGCAACATCAGGAGTCACAGTACCCACCTTGGGGTTAGGCATCAGACCACGGGGACCCAGGATCGTGCCCAGCTTGCCAACAACACGCATGGCATCCGGGGACGCGATCACCACGTCGAAGTTGATTTCGCCGCCCTGAACCTGCTCGGCCAGGTCGTCAAAGCCGACAACATCAGCGCCGGCTTCTTTGGCTTCTTCTGCCTTGGCGCCCTGAGCAAACACCGCTACACGAACGGTTTTGCCAGTACCATGAGGCAGCACAGAAGCGCCACGAACGTTCTGGTCAGATTTACGCGGATCAACACCCAGGTTGACCGCCACATCCAGCGATTCCTTGAATTTCACCGTGGACAGCTCAGCCAACAGGGCTACCGCTTCTTCCACTTGATAGAGCTTGCCAGCTTCTACTTTTTCCCGGATGGCACGGGTACGCTTGGACAACTTAGCCATTGGTTAACCCTCCACATCCAGACCCATGGAACGGGCAGAGCCCGCGATAGTGCGCACGGCAGCATCCAGATCCGCAGCGGTCAGATCAGGCTCTTTAGCCTTGGCGATCTCTTCCAGCTGCGCACGGGTTACCTTGCCCACTTTCTTGGTGTTCGGCTCACCGGAGCCGCTCTTGATACCGGCCGCTTTCTTCAGCAGGTAAGACGCCGGCGGCGTCTTCATGGTGAAGGTAAAGGAGCGATCGCTATAAACGGTGATCACAACAGGTACCGGTGCACCGGCGTCCAGCTGCTGGGTCTGGGCGTTAAACGCCTTACAGAACTCCATGATGTTCACACCGTGCTGACCCAGAGCGGGACCAACCGGTGGGGACGGGTTAGCCTGAGCAGCTGCAACCTGCAGCTTGATGTAGGCTTGGACTTTCTTCGCCATCGTAAGACTCCTTGGGTGCAAACGCCGCGCCAGATGCGGGCTCCCCTCAGGTTGTCAAAACACCCCGGCCACTTTTCAGCGACCAGGGCACCTAAATTAATACCGCCGGAACAAGATCAGGTTTTTTCGACCTGACCGAACTCCAGCTCTACCGGCGTGGAGCGACCGAAGATCATTACAGCCACCTGCAAGCGGCTCTTTTCGTAATTCACTTCTTCAATCACGCCATTGAAGTCAGCAAAGGGACCGTCGTTGACACGCACGACTTCGCCAGCCTCAAACAATGTCTTCGGCTTCGGCTTCTCTACTGCGTCATCCATGCGACGCAGAATGGCATCCGCCTCTTTCTGGGTAATCGGTGAAACACGACCCGGATTCTTCGGGTCTTCACCAATAAAGCCCATCACTTTCGGGGTTTCTTTCACCAGATGCCAGGAGTCATCACACATCTCCATCTGCACCAGCACATACCCTGGAAAGAACTTACGCTCGGACTTGCGCTTTTGACCGCCCTTGATTTCCACCACTTCTTCGGTAGGAACCAGAATCTCGCCGAAAAGCTCTTCCATAGAACGCAGTTTAACGCGCTCTTCCAAGGCGCGTTTTACGTGCTTCTCGAAACCGGAATAGGCATGTACCACATACCAGCGCTTTGCCATGTTTACCCCTTAGCCAATAACCCAGGACATGAGCCCACCGAGGATCCAGTCGAGCACAAACAGCAACAGGGCCACAATCACAACAAAGACAAGAACAATCAGCGTGGTTTGCAGGGTTTCCTGACGCGTCGGCCACACCACTTTGCGCAGCTCAACCATGGAATCCTTGCGCAGCTGATTGAACGCCTTGCCCTGCTCGGTCTGCAGAGCAAAAAACACTGCGACCAGGGCAACAGCAACTACACCGACCACTCGGTAAAGAGTGGGCTGCTCGGAGAAGTAGCCATTACCGACAACAGCAGCGGCCACCAGACCAACTACCAGCAACCACTTTACCGCCTCGAAGGCGGCAGAGCCGGAACGTGCTTCTGTTTTCTCGCTCATCTTACGATGCACCCCACCACCCAAGCGGCAGCCTTGGGAAAATTGGCAGGCCAGGAGGGACTCGAACCCCCAACAGCCGGTTTTGGAGACCGGTGCTCTACCAATTGAACTACTGGCCTGTAACTCTGAAACCTTTAAACAAAACAGGGTGGCAGGCTAGCCCGCCACCCTTTCTCACCGCGATAATTACTCGGTGATTTTGGCAACCACACCGGCGCCAACGGTACGGCCGCCTTCGCGAATCGCGAAGCGCAGGCCATCTTCCATGGCGATCGGAGCGATCAGCTCAACGTCCATTTGCACGTTGTCGCCCGGCATTACCATTTCGGTACCTTCCGGCAGGGTACAAGCACCCGTTACGTCGGTGGTACGGAAGTAGAACTGCGGACGGTAGCCGTTGAAGAACGGAGTATGACGACCACCTTCGTCCTTGCTCAGCACGTACACCTCAGCGATAAACTTGGTGTGCGGCTTGATGGAGCCCGGCTTGGCCAGAACCTGACCACGCTCAACGTCATCACGCTTGGTACCACGCAGCAGAACACCAACGTTCTCGCCTGCACGACCTTCGTCGAGCAGCTTGCGGAACATTTCCACACCGGTACAGGTGGTCTTGGTGGTGTCGTGGATACCGACGATCTCGATTTCCTCGCCCACCTTGATGATGCCACGCTCTACACGGCCGGTTACTACGGTACCGCGACCAGAGATGGAGAATACGTCTTCGATCGGCATCAGGAACGGCTGATCAACGGCACGCTCCGGCTCCGGGATGTACTCGTCCAGGCACTCAACCAGTTTCTGCACGGCAGGCATGCCGATGTCGCTGGTATCGCCTTCCAGTGCTTTCAGGGCAGAACCCTTGATGATCGGTGTGTCGTCGCCCGGGAAGTCATAGTCGCTCAGCAGTTCGCGAACTTCCATTTCCACCAGCTCAAGCAGCTCTTCATCGTCAACCATGTCCGCTTTGTTCAGGAACACAACGATGTAGGGCACGCCAACCTGACGGGACAGCAGGATGTGCTCGCGAGTCTGCGGCATCGGGCCGTCAGCTGCGGAACATACCAGGATCGCACCGTCCATCTGCGCGGCACCGGTGATCATGTTTTTCACATAATCAGCGTGACCGGGGCAGTCTACGTGGGCGTAGTGACGAGTCGGGGAATCGTATTCCACGTGAGAAGTTGCAATGGTGATACCACGCTCACGCTCTTCCGGGGCATTATCAATGCCGTCGAAAGCGATGGCGCTACCGCCCCAAACTTCTGCGCACACGCGGGTCAGCGCGGCGGTCAGAGTGGTTTTACCATGGTCAACGTGACCAATGGTGCCTACGTTTACGTGCGGTTTATTACGTTCGAACTTTTCCTTTGCCACGACTCTTCACCTCTTAACTTGGCTGTGCTTCCTCGCCATATGGCGCGCATACACCCGATAAAGACACATTTAAGGACTGTATTGATAAACACAGACCACCTTGGCACCATCAAGACACATGAAGCCGGACCCAGGATATACCTGGGCCCGGAAATTGGAGCTCTTGACCGGATTTGAACCGGTGACCTCACCCTTACCAAGGGTGTGCTCTACCTACTGAGCTACAAGAGCATAACCTTCATGCCACCTTGCGGTGACCAAACCCTACCGGAGCTGGAGCGGGTAGCGGGAATCGAACCCGCATCATCAGCTTGGAAGGCTGAGGTTCTACCGTTGAACTATACCCGCACACTTTCCGATGCCTGCCAGCCTTCCGGCCACTCAGGCCATCCAATGAATGACCTGCTTTTAATCTGGTGGAGGGGGGAGGATTCGAACCTCCGAAGCTTTCGCGTCAGATTTACAGTCTGATCCCTTTGGCCACTCGGGAACCCCTCCAGAAAAGGGCCTACATTCTCTTTACGGCCCAACCACTTGTCAACCTGTTTTCAAGTAGTTAGACACGTTTAAAAGCTGGAGCTGGCGAGAGGAGTCGAACCCCCGACCGGCTGATTACAAATCAGCTGCTCTACCAACTGAGCTACGCCAGCTCACAAGGGTTGCGAATTCTATAGAAAGGACCATGGCGGCGCAATCCACTTGGAGATCAAACGCCTAATAATTACCCAGCAATTCAGGAGCAGGCCACCCAATCCAATTTAAGAGACTGATTTGCCTGAAGAAAGATATTGAGCTCCGGTTTCTCTTCCGGCTTCTGATCGGCCAGATAAACCCAATATTCGGTCACAGCTCGCGATGTTTCGCGAACAAAGGCCGGATAACCGGCGTTGCGCATCTTTACGCGCAAGCCTTCCGCCGATTCTGCGCTGGAGAAATAGCCCAACGAGATGGCATTGGCATCTTCACCGTCCTTGACGACGAAGCTGTCGACGCCATGGTCTTGCAGCTCGTGCAACACCCTCAGCGCACGCTCCCTGTCGGTATAGGGCGGCAGATAAACCCAATTAAGGCGATCCTTCTGGATAGTCAGCGCGCGCACCCGGCCGGGCAGACCGGCCGCCTTGAGTTGCACCGCACCGGCATGGGCCGCATCACGAGACTCCCACGGCCCTACCACTGCACACAGGGATCCCGTTTCCGGCCTGCGAGCACCTTCCCTGGTTGGCTGAGAGCGTTCTGAAAGCAGCACCAGCTGCTCCCCTCCCACTGACTGAGCCGGCACTCGCAGCGATACCGCCGCCTCCCGGGGCGCGAGACTCTTTGTGAGCTGCACCCCCAGGTAGACCAGATTCACGACCAGCAAGCTGTAAAATATCCACCGCACCGGTGTTCCCCCACCATTATTGTTGTCGGGCTGCCACGCGCTCAAGGCCATCAAGGACCAGGTCGGGCATATGCAGAAACTCGAACTGGAAAGCACCTGTCAATTTCGGGGCATCACCGCCAGTCACCAGCACTTTACAAGTATCTTCAAGCACTTGGCGTAGTTCAACCACCACCTCCGTGACGAAGGCCACAGACATGCGCAACAAACCATTATGTACACACTCCCCGGTTGACCTGCCCAGGGCAGGCCGGGCAGCGGCCGGCTCAATATGAACATCAGAGGTATCACGCAACAACGCCGTCCGCAGCATCCCCAGCCCTGGCACAATATACCCCCCCAGGAACTGGCCCTTGCCGTCTACCGCGTCAATGGTCAGCGCACTGCCGCAGTCGATAATGATACAGGGCCCGCAAAGCTGAAATCCCTCTATCATCGCCACCCAGCGGTCTACACCCAGCTTGCGGGGCTCCGGGTAACAGCTACGAACCCCGAAATCTTCCTCGCATGAATAATAAAAACACGGAGACACCCCGGTGCGGTCAGCCAGCAGGCCAGCAATCTCGGCATCTGCCGACGGCCCTGCCACCGACGCTATCCAGATTGACTCGATGTGTCCGGCATCTTTGAGGAGGGTGTCGATGACCACAGACCACTCTCTGCCATGACGACAGCCTCCCTGCTCAACCTTCTCACCCTGGCGAAACCGCCATTTCAGGGCGGTATTACCCACATCAACAAACAGTTTCATCGAACTCTCAAACTCACTTCACCGCCATAGACTTCACGCACACCGTCCGGGGTTTCCACACGCAGCGCTCCATCCGCCAGAACACCCGCAGCCTGGCCCAGAATCATCTGATCACCGGACTGAACCTGCACCGCCTTTCCTCGAACCCCATCATAGCGGTCAAAGGCATCCAGAAAAGCAGCAAAACCCTGCTGAGAAAATCGCGGCAGCATATCCAGCAGATGAGATAACACACAGGCAGCCAGCGTTGTCCGCGATGGCATCTGGCTAAGCTCGCTGGCCAGGTCTGTCCAGACCTGATCAATATCCCGAGCCTGATGACCCGTCATGCGGCCATTCACCCCCACACCGATGACAACATCCACCTGGCCATCCATCTCGCCGGCAAGCTCAATCAGCACACCACCCACCTTGGCACCATTGACCAGAAGATCGTTGGGCCACTTCAAGGTTACCGGCAACTCAGAATCCAGCTCTTGCAACGCCTGGGCCACAGCTACACCTACCGCCAGACTCAGCCCACCGAGAGCGGCAAATCCGCCACTGACCGGAAAACGAATGGAAAGATACAGGTTTGCTGCAAAGGGAGACTGCCACTGCCTTCCCCGCCGACCACGGCCAGCAGTCTGACATTCGGTGACAAATACCTGCGGTCTGCGCACCGGTCCGCTCACCGCCAGAGCATCACCATTGGTGGATTCAGTCACCCACTGGTAGTGCAGCTGCGCACGCTCACCTAGCGCTTCCTGCAGGGAAATCTGATCGATCAGGTCGACGGGCTGGGCCAGCCGATAGCCCTTTCCCTTGACGGATTCCAGCGCCATGCCGAACTCTTCAAGACGCTGGACGCGCTTCCAGATGGCAGCCCGGGAAATCCCCAGAGCCTGACCTAATTCTGAGCCGGAATGGAATTGACCATCAGCAAGAAGGCGGATCAATTGCTGATCCGCCTCTTTGATAGCGCTCAAGCTTCCCAAACCACCCCTTTGGTTTTTGCCCACTTGGGGATGTCATCCGCATAACGTTTTTCAATTTCGTTACGCTTCAGCTTCAAGGTAGGAGTAATCAGGTTATTCTCGACGGTCCAGGCGTCCTTGCAAACCACCAGAGTCGTCATGCGCTCATGGGGATCGAGCTCATTATTCACACGGGTCAGCAACGCCTCGAGCTCCTTGGTGAAGTGCTCTTTTTCACTGCCTTTGGAAAGCTTATCCTGCTCTTCAGGGGTGATGTTCAGCAGTGCCATCGGCTGCCCCATGCCCTGCCCGATGACACAGGACAGCTCCAGGCCCGGCTGGGTAGAGAGGCGGTTTTCAATCGGTGCTGGCGCCACATATTTACCTTTTTCGGTCTTGAAGATCTCCTTCACTCGACCGGTAATACGCAACCGCCCCTTCTCATCGATCTCGCCCACATCGCCGGTATGCAGCCAACCGTCATCAGTCAGGTCTTCAGCGGTCTTGTCGGGCTGTTTGTAGTAGCCCTTCATGTTACCCAGGCTACGCACCAGGATCTCACCGCCATCACCGATACGGCATTCCACGCCGTCATTGGGGGTGCCGACCCAGCCAATTTTCTGGTCACCTTCTTCTGTGGTATGCGACCAGGCCAGGTTCTCGGTCATGCCATACACTTCGAGAATTTCCAGATCCAGCTTCTTGAACCAGGTAATGATGTCCGGGGACAGCGCGGCAGCGCCGGACAGCGCAATACGGCACTGATCCAGCCCCATTGCGCCCAGCACTTTCTTCTTGATCACCTTGTTCAGGAAGGGAATTTTCAACAGCTTGTTCAACTTCTTGGGCGGCACCGCCTCAGAAGCCTTTTGGTAGAACTTGGACCAGATACGCGGCACCGCGAAGAATACTGTCGGCTGGGCGCGCTTGATGTCTTCACCGAAGGTTTCCAGCGACTCGGCAAAGAATATCTTTCCCCCTACGTAAAGCTGAGCCATTTCTACTGCCACGCGCTCGGCCACATGAGAGAGGGGCAGATAGGAAATCATGCGTTCCTCAGGCGTCAAATCATACACCTTGATCATTTTAGCCCCGACTGTAGAGAGGGCGAGGAAATCATGCATAACACCCTTTGGCATACCCGTGGTGCCAGAGGTGTAAATAATGGTGGCGATATCTTCCATGGCAGGTTCGGCCACTTGCTCGACCGGCGCCGTATCGCGAATGATGTCGCCCCAGTTGGGGAAATCGTTCAGCGCATCGCGGGGAGCCAGAGTGAACGCCACTCTCTTGACACCTTCCGGCACACCTTCTTTCATGATGTCCCAGTCATCCAGCTTGCCGACGAAAAGGAACTTGGACTCACTGTGCTCCATGATCTGGCGGACCGTTTCTGCGACCAGCGTCGGGTACAACGGCACGCTGACTGCGCCAGCCATCCAGATAGAAAGGTCGGCAATAATCCATTCTGCACAGTTTTTGGAAACCAGTGCCACATGGTCACCTTTCTGAACCCCTTGCGACTGCAGGTAAGCCGCCATTTTGCGAGCTTCATCATTGATCCGGGCCCAGGTATAGTCCTGCAGCTCACCACCACCCATGGGCTGAACCATGGCCACTGATTCGCCCTGTTTCTCGCAACGCTGTTCCAGCGCCTTGAGCGGGCTCAATACTGCTGCCTTATTTTCCATTGTCATAATTCTTAACCTTTTCCCAAGTCCAAACGTATCGATACAGCCCGTTTTCGCGGGTCTGGCGCAGGCCTCTCCTGCAAAATCGCAATAATCATTGCCCCGGTGCCGGATGCCGATCCATCCACCCCCGGGCTGGCGCTCTGTTACCCTACGCACAGCTTGATTCAGTAAACCCCAACCATACCACTTTCATCGCTAGCGATGGAGCCTTTACAGCAGTAGATGGCACGGTTACCACCATGCTCAATGATGGCGCGTCCAGCATAGAATGGCGGCCACCGAGGATAAAGCCCCTCTTGGTTTAATAATGTTTACAGCCTTTCCTCTTGCCAGAGCCGCACCCCTGATCGCACCCTGAAAGTCACTGAATATACAGGGAGCATAGAGCATGTTTCTCAAAGAACGGGAAAGCGGTCATTTGGTCCAGGTTGCCGACCTGACGGAACTGGTCAACCCTTTACGCAGCCAGATCACGGGGTGCTATCACCACGGCGAAGAGGCACAGGAAGCTGAGCCATTCAGCAAGGGAGACCTGGTGTTTCTCTCTGGCGAGCCATTGCCAAGATGCTGGATGGATTCACATTATCGGGATGGCGAGATTCCCAGCACCGGGGCGGGGGTCTAGATGCGACGCTGGACACGAGCTGACTGGATTAGAGCGGAGGGCTCGCGCTGTGGACTGATCCGTTGGAACCTTGGTGCGTGGCGGAGGGTTGGTCTTAGCTTCTAGCTTC